>NZ_CP159807.1:0-2122500 GCF_048087665.1 Candidatus Ponderosibacter sp. Uisw_141_02
TGTGTGTTCTTCCTTGAAGTGGGTTCCGGGCACAGCATTCGCTGCACAGCCAACCTCCAATTAGGGTAAAATTAACCGAAACTCGTTGGAGGCTTTGCAGATGTCTGGTGATATGTCGAACAATCCCGATACAAAGCCAGCCTCTTATCCACAAGATAGCCGCGGGCGCGACCATACACCATCTCCGTTACCATCCCCCAGCGAAGATCAAGCGATGCAGGCCTGTTGGGGTCGGGTAAATCTGCGAATGCGAAAAGATATTGGTGATGCCGCTTGGCGTCACTGGATCAAACCTTTGCGCATCAGCCGCCTTGAAGATGGCACTTTGACCCTCGAAGCCGAATCAACCTTGGCGCGTGAACGTGTCAGCAGCCAATATGCCGATCGGTTGCGGGTGATCTCGGCGGCTGAATTCAATGATGTATCACCGTCGATTCGACATGTTGAGGTGCGGCTTGCCAGCAACCGTGCCCGCAACGGCCAGCCGCATCGGCTAAGCGAGCAGAAACAGGCACCAGCTGCGGCACATTCGGCGATCACCGGATCGTCAACCGAAGGGCGTGATGATCTGATGGCGGGTCTTGATCCGCGCTATACATTTGCAAATTTTGTTGTTGGCAAGCCAAATGAGCTGGCTTTTGCCGTTGCCCGCCGAACCGCCGAAAGCGAGAAAGTGGCCTTTAATCCGCTATTTCTCTATGGCGGGGTTGGCCTTGGCAAAACGCATCTTATGCATGCCATTGCCTGGCATATTCGCCAGCAATCACCGTCGCGCAAGGTTTTATATCTGTCGGCTGAAAAATTCATGTATCGCTTTGTTCGCGCTTTGCGCTTTCGCGACACGATGTCATTCAAAGAACAGTTCCGTTCGGTTGATGTTTTGATGATTGATGATGTGCAATTCATCAGTGGCAAGGACTCAACCCAAGAAGAATTTTTCCACACTTTCAATGCGCTTGTCGAAGACGGACGCCAAGTCATCATCTCAGCCGATAAATCACCAACCGATCTTGAAGGTATGGAAGAGCGGCTTCGCTCGCGCCTTGGCTGGGGCATGGTGGCTGATATCCATCCTGCCGATTATGAATTGCGGCTTGGCATCTTGCAGTCAAAGGCCGAACAGGCACCGGTGCAAATTGCCGATAAAGTGCTGGAATTTATGGCGCATCGCATTGTCAGCAATGTTCGCGAACTAGAAGGTGCGTTAAACCGCATTTTGGCGCATGCCATGCTTGTTGGCCGCGAAATCACCATTGAAAGCGCGGCTGAATTACTGGCTGATCTGCTTCGTGCGAGCAGCCGTCAGGTCAGTGTTGATGCTATCCAGAAACGCGTTGCCGCCCATTATGATGTTCGGGTTAGCGAAATGTTTTCGGCGCGCCGGTCACGCGATATTGCGCGGCCACGGCAGGTGGCCATGTATCTTGCGAAAAACCTGACCTCGCTATCTTATCCTGATATCGGGCGGCAATTTGGTGGGCGTGACCATACAACGGTGATGCATGCTGTCAAAACCATCGAGTCACTGTCGAAAAGTGATGGTCAGTTTGCCGAAGATGTGCAGCTGTTAAAATCGATTTTAGCGGGCTAGGTTCGGCTTTTTTCAGGGCTGAATCCAGCGCCGCGCCATGTCGGGCGCGAATCGGTAAAAATTCAATATTTTGATGCTTGTTTGTTAATCTCATGCTATATTTTGTAGATAGCGTGTACTGGCTGGAAACCGGCATCGTAAAATACGACAACTGCCCTAAAAGAAGAGAAAGCTGATGAAACTGACCATTGATCGTATGAGCTTATTGCGGCCCCTGGGTCATGTACAATCCGTTGTTGAACGGCGTAATACAATTCCCATTCTTGCCAATGTCGTGCTTCGTGCCGAAGAGGGTGAATTATCGCTAACGGCAACCGATATGGACATGGATATTGCCACTGAAGTCGGTTGTTTGGTGATGACATCCGGCACAACCACCATGTCGGCGCATTTGCTCTATGACATTGCCCGTAAATTGCCTGATGGTGCCGAAGTTGAAATTGCGGTCAATGACGGTCATGCCATGGTTAGTGCCGGACGCTCTAGCTTTCGGCTGCCAACCTTGCCGGTTGAGGATTTTCCGGCGATCAGTAGTAATGAATTGCCGGTGAATTTCTCACTTACCGCCGCTGATATGCGCGATTTGATTGATGCCACAAGATTTGCCATTTCGACTGAAGAAACGCGCTATTATCTGAATGGTATTTATATTCACAAAGCCGAATCTGGTGAATTATGCGCCGTGGCAACCGATGGGCATCGTTTGGCGATGACCCGTCAGGCATTGCCGTCAGGTGCCGCGCAGATGCCGTCAATTATTTTGCCGCGCAAAGCCGTTAGCGAATTGCGCAAGCTGCTTGATGATTTTGATGGTGATGTTCTTGTCGGCCTGTCCGAAACACGGGCTGAATTCCGGTTTGGCGTTGTGCGCCTGACCAGTAAATTGATTGATGGCACATTCCCTGATTATACGCGCGTTATTCCGGTTGGAAATGACCGCATCATGCAGGTTGATGTCAGCGCCTTTTCCGCCGCGGTTGATCGTGTATCAACAATCGCCTCAGAGAAGTCGCGGTCGGTCAAAATGGGTCTAAGGTCAGGTGTTTTAACCTTGTCTGCCAGCAATACTGATGCCTCAAGCGCGACCGAAGAATTAGAAGTCAGCTATGATGGCCCTGAAATGGAAATTGGCTTTAACGCGCGTTATCTGCTGGATATCGCTGGTCAGGTCAATAGCGATATGGTTGAATTTGCGCTGGCTGATCAGGGGTCGCCAAGTTTGGTGCGGGCCCCGGGTGATGAAGCGAGTTTGTTTGTTTTGATGCCAATGCGCGTGTGAGTGACATTTGACTAGCGTTTCGCAAAAGATAAAACCGGTTGTCGCCCTTGAGGTTGATAATGCGAATGCGTCTAAACGCAGTTGGCTGTCGCGTTTAAAGCTGGATCATTTCCGTAATTACCAACAAGCCGACCTCCCCATCCATGCCGGTCAATTGGTGATTCTTGGTGATAATGGTGCTGGCAAGACCAATCTGTTGGAAGCGGTGTCATTACTGGCACCCGGGCGCGGCATGCGGCGCGCCAAAACCGAACATCTGGCTTATCGGGCAAGTGGTTTTGAGACCACATCCGGCATTGCTGATGATTATGATGCTGACCGGCTTGATTGGGCTGTTGCGGCTGCGCTAGAAAATGAAGATGGCACTTTGCAAATCGGCACAGGCGTTCCGCCATCGGCAAAACAGGGCAACCGGATCATGCGTCTTGAAGGCGTAACGGTTTCACAAGCCGATCTTGGCAGCCGGCTGGCAGTGTCATGGCTGACCCCGCAGATGGATGGTGTTTTTCTGGATAGTCCGGCGGCGCGGCGACGCTTTCTTGACCGATTGGTGATTGCGTTTGATCCGGCGCATATTGGCCGTATATCGCGCTATGAAAAGGCGCTCCGTCAACGCGCGCATTTGCTAACCGAACAACGTGGTGATGAGTCATGGTTCAGCGCGCTTGAATCGGTTCTTGCCGAAACTGCGGTGGCAGTGACCGCTGCGCGGCAATCGCTGATCAAGGCGCTAAACCAAGAAGCGGCGCGTGGCTGGTTTGGCTTTCCAGGGGTTGAGCTATTGCTTAGCGGCGATACTGAAAACTGGTTATCGGATATGCCTGCGCTTGCGGTTGAAGATCAATTGATGCTTGCTGCCCGTACGGCAAGGCTGAATGGTGATCTTGCCATGCCCGGCCCGCATGCCAGTGAATTTCAGGCTTTGCATCTTGCCAGTCAGGTGCCGGCAAATCGGGCATCGACAGGACAGCAAAAGGCCATGCTGATTGCGGTGATTTTGGCGCATGCCCGATTGCAGGATCGGCGGCTTGGACGGGTGCCGGTCATGTTGTTTGACGATGTTGCGGCGCATCTTGATGCCAAGCGGCGCGGCGCGCTGTTTGACGCGGTGCAATCGCTTGGCGGCCAATGCTGGTACAGTGGTACCGATGACGGACAATTTAAAGAGCTTTTGAAAACAGCACAATTTGTGAAGATTTTGCCAGCAAATAATGCCGGCGAAACACCAATCTTTGAGGTGATATAATGACTGACGATGAAACCCCGATCGCAGAAGAAGATTACGGTGCCGATTCGATCAAGGTCCTTCGCGGTCTTGATGCGGTGCGCAAACGCCCGGGAATGTATATCGGCGACACCGATGACGGGTCAGGCCTTCATCATATGGTTTATGAGGTGGTTGATAATGCCATCGACGAGGCGCTTGCCGGTCATTGCGATATTGTCATTGTAAAGCTAAACGCCGATGGGTCGGTAACGGTGACTGATAACGGCCGCGGGATTCCGGTTGATATCCATACCGAAGAAGGCGTTTCAGCAGCCGAGGTCATCATGACCCAGCTTCACGCTGGTGGAAAGTTTGACAATAATTCCTACAAGGTTTCAGGCGGCCTTCATGGCGTTGGCGTGTCGGTTGTGAATGCCTTGTCCGAATGGCTGGAATTGGTGATTTTCCGTAATGAAAAGCAGCATCAGATCACCTTTAAAATGGGCGAAGCCGCTGGGCCATTGAAGATCATCGGTGACGCTGTTGGTCAAAGCGGCACGCATGTTACCTTCATGCCATCGACCGAAATTTTTGCCCATATTAATTTTGATTTCAGCACATTAGAATATCGGCTTCGTGAATTGGCGTTTTTGAATAGTGGCGTTCGGATTCGGCTCGCTGATGAACGCACCGCCGAAGGCGCTGTATCTGAATTTTATTTCGATGGTGGCCTGTCGGCATTTGTTGACTATTTAAACCGTTCGCGAAATTCGCTTCACCCCACGATCATCGCCAATAGCGAACGTGATGATATTACGGTTGAACTGGCAATGGCATGGACGGATTCTTTCCATGAAAACACGCTTTGTTTTACCAATAATATCCCGCAACGTGATGGCGGTGCGCATCTTGCCGGTTTTCGCGGGGCGATGACGCGTGTGGTCAATAATTATGCCCAGCAAAGCGGCATTGCCAAAAAGGAAAAGGTGCAGCTAACCGGCGAAGATTCGCGCGAAGGCTTAACAGCGATTGTTTCGGTCAAGGTGCCGGATCCTAAATTTTCATCACAGACCAAAGATAAATTGGTTTCGTCCGAGGTTCGGCCAGTGGTGGAAAATGCTGTTGCTGATTGCTTGACGCAATGGTTTGAAGAACATCCCGCCGATGCCAAGCGGATTGTGTCAAAAGCCTATGAAGCGGCCGCCGCGCGCGAGGCGGCGCGCAAGGCGCGTGATTTGACACGGCGTAAAGGGGTTATGGATATTGCCAGCCTTCCGGGAAAATTGGCTGATTGTCAGGAACGTGATCCGGCAAAATCTGAAGTCTTTCTGGTTGAGGGTGATTCGGCTGGTGGATCAGCAAAACAGGGGCGTGATCGCGCCAATCAGGCCATTTTACCGCTTCGCGGCAAAATCTTGAATGTTGAACGGGCGCGGCTTGATAAAATGCTGTCATCGGTTGAAATTGGCACACTGATCACCGCGCTTGGTGCGGGTGTTGGCAATGCTGACATGGATGTTGAAAAAATCCGCTATCACAAAGTCATCATCATGACCGATGCGGATGTTGATGGAAGCCATATCCGCACATTGCTTTTGACTTTCTTTTTCCGTCATATGCGACCCTTGATTGAAAAAGGCTATCTTTACATTGCCCAGCCACCTTTGTTTCGTGCCAAGCGCGGTCAATCTGAAGTCTATCTAAAAGACCAGCGCGAGCTTGATATCTATTTGATGGATGCTGGTTTGAAAGATGCCGTTCTGATTACCGTTGATGGTAATCAGATGGCTGGTGCCGATCTTGTCGATGTTGCAAATCTGGCGGTGGCGACAAGCCGCCTTATTGAAACGGTTGGTCGCCAGCTTGGTAATCGTGATGTGATTGAACAGGCCGCAATTGCTGGTTTGATCAATCCGGCGATGTTGGATGATGTCAAGGCTGCTGAGGATCTTGCCAACCGGCTTGAGACCAAGGCGGATAGTCTTGAAAAAGGCTGGTCGGGCATGATTGACCAAACCGATAATGGCCCTGCAATTGTCGTTCAACGCCGTCTTCGGGGGATTACCGAACGCCATGTTATTGATCGGCGCATCGTTGCAACTGGCGAAGCCCGCCGGTTGGATGAGGCGGCAGCCCATTTGCAAACCATTTATGGCAAGCCTGCCATTTTGCGATATGCCAACCAGCAGATTACCATTAATGGCCCGTCTGAATTGTCGCAGCTCATTTTCCAGACTGGCCGCAAAGGCGCACAAATTTCGCGCTATAAGGGTCTTGGCGAAATGAACCCAAGCCAGCTTTGGGAAACAACGCTTGATCCTGAACAGCGGATTTTGCTGCAAGTGAGAATCGAGCAAGAAGATGAAGCCGATAATGCCTTTTCGACCTTGATGGGCGAAGCGGTTGAAGAGCGGCGTAACTTCATTCAGGAAAATGCGCTTCGGGTGGCTAATCTTGATGTCTAATGCTGGCTAGAAATTGGCAAAAATAAAGGACATATTATAATGATTCGGCAATATTACAAAGATGCCGATGCCAGTTTTGCCAGCACCATTGATGTTGGGGTGATTTTGACCATCCGGTGGGTGGCCATCATCGGCCAAGGTGCGGCGCTATTATTCACCCATCTGTTTTTGCAGCTTGATTTGCCATTATTGCCAGCTCTGTTTGTGATCAGCCTGTCAGTCGCAGTGAATCTGTGGCAAATCATGCAAAGCCCGCAAAGCCGTCAACGCCATCGGCATAATTCCTTTGCGCTTGGATTTGATGTGGTTCAGCTAGCAGCGCTTCTTTATCTGACAGGCGGCTTGTTAAATCCGTTTTCGATTATGATTCTGGCGCCGGTAGTGGTGTCGGCAGCCGTGTTACGGCGCAAATCAACCTTGATGTTGATTGGTCTGGTTGCCGCCTCGGTCAGTTTTTTGGCTTTTTTCAATCATCCGCTTGCATGGCAGGCGACGGTTGAATTTCCGCCCTATTACCTTGCTGGGGTTTGGATGGCGTTGATTTTATCCAGCTGTTTTCTGGGTGGATACACATGGTGGGTTGCATCAAATGCACGCCGCTTATCGACCGCATTGACCGAAGCAAGATTGGCCATTGCCGAAGAACAGCAAGTGCGCGCGCTTGGGTCTTTGGCAACTGCAGCAGCGCATAAGCTTGGATCGCCATTAAACACCATTACCGTGATTGGCCATGAACTGGCGCGTGACATTTCGCCCGATGATCCGATTTATGAAGATATTCAGCTTCTTCGTGCCGAAATCGAACGTTGCCGTGTGATTCTAAGCGAACTTGATGTGGTTCAAGGTCGCCGCGCCATTGCCGAAGAACCGCCAGTGCCAGTAACGCTTCTTGTTGATGAAGTGATTTATCAGCGGCTTGGCAGCGACGCGATTAATTTTGTCGTCACCAATAGCGGCACAGATGATCTTGAAATTCCGCTGGTAAAACAACGCCCTGAATGGCTTCATGCGCTAGAAAATCTATTACAAAATGCCAAACAATTTGCAGTTCGTGAGGTCAATATCCATATAGATTGGATAAGCGATGATATTTGCATTGAAATTCGGGATGACGGCCCGGGATTTTCGGCTTCGATTCTGGCGCAGGCCGGCCAGCCCTGGAATAGTAGCCGCAAAGGAACAGGTGGGCATCGTGGCCTTGGTCTGTTTATTGCGCGAAGCCTGCTCGAATCGATCGGTGGCTCGGTGCAGTTTGGCAATGCGGCTGGTGGCGGTGGGCTGGTTGAATTACGGGCACCGCGTTCAGCCTTGTAACGGATGCGGCATTTGGTTGATTGGAATTCAGGCTGGATCGACAAGGGCTGGATCGACAAGATTAGGGCTGTTAGATTGATAAGCTGGTTTGGGTGGGCATAGCTGTGACGGATAAAACATTACTGATTCTTGACGATGATGCGCCGCTTCGTGGCCGACTACGTCGCGCCATGGAAGTGCGTGGATTTGAGGTCATGGATGCTGGCACTGTTCAAGAAGGCGTCGAGATGGTGCGCAAAACCCCACCTGCCTATGCCATTCTTGATATGAAGCTTGAAGATGGCACCGGCCTAACCTTGGTTCAGGAATTGCGCAAAAAACGCGCCGATTGCCGAATCGTTATGCTAACCGGATTTGGCAATATCGCCACAGCGGTGGCAGCGGTCAAAGCTGGCGCGCTGGATTATCTGCCAAAACCAGCTGACCCTGACCAAATCACCGCAGCATTAATGCAATCAGGCGATGAAATGCCACCACCACCCCAAGATCCAATGAGTGCTGATCGCGTGCGCTGGGAGCATATTCAGCGCGTTTATGAACAATGCGGACGCAATGTATCGGAAACGGCGCGCCGGTTAAGAATGCATCGCCGCACATTGCAACGTATTTTAAGCAAGCATGCCCCGCGCAATTGACCTTATTGGCCTATCGGATTAAACCTTCGCAATTGTGATCTTTCAGCAGTGATTGCGTCACAAATGACGGTTTTGAGGATTCTCGACATGAAAAAATCATATCGCTTTTTAAGTGGTGTCGATGACGCCGCCTTTTGTCAGCGTGTTTCTGACGTTCTTGCCGAAGGTTATATTTTATATGGCAATCCGCTTATGGTCATGGATAATGGCAATCGGATTGTGGGTCAGGCGGTGATTTTGCCGGAAATGACCCAAGACCATCAAGCTTTGGAACAGGATTAATCATCGTGACCGATAAGGATTATCAAATCGCCACAAAACTGGTTCGTGGTGGCCAGCATCGCTCGGAAAATCGGGAAACCTCAGAAGCGCTTTATATGACCTCGGGCTTTGTCTATGACTCGGCTGAACAGGCGGCGGCGGCGTTTCGCGATGAAATTGATACTTTTGTCTATTCACGCTATGGCAACCCAACGGTCAAAATGTTTGAACAGCGATTGGCGCTTCTTGAAGGTGCCGAGGCTTGCCGCGCGACCGGAACCGGCATGGCGGCGGTTTTTGGTGCCTTGGCATGCCAGCTTAAAAGTGGTGATCGTGTTGTGGCTAGCCGGGCGCTTTTTGGCGCCTGCCATGCAATTTTGACAAAAATCCTGCCAAAATGGGGGGTGATAACCGAGCTGATTGACGGCACTGACCTTGCCGCATGGCAAGCCGCATTGGAAACGCCTGCCAAGCTGGTGTTTCTGGAAAGCCCGTCAAACCCGGTTCTTGAACTTGTTGATATTGCTGCGGTTTGTGATCTTGCCCATGATGCTGGCGCGCTTGTTCTGGTCGATAATGTTTTTGCCTCGCCGCTTTATCAAAAGCCGCTCGAATTAGGGGCTGATATCGTTATTTATTCAACCACCAAACATATTGACGGTCAGGGTCGGTTGCTTGGTGGTGCGGTTCTTGGCAAGGCCAGCTTTGTCGAAGATGTGTTTTTACCTTTTTACCGTCAAACCGGCGCTGCCATCAGTGCCTTTAATGCTTGGGTGATGTTGAAATCACTTGAAACATTGCCGCTTCGGGTTGCTGCGCAAACCGAAAATGCGAGGCAAGTGGCGGCGTTTCTGTATAATCATCCAAAGGTGAAATCAATCAGCTATCCTGGCCATGACAGCCATCCGCAACATGATCTTGCAAAACGGCAAATGAGTGGTTTTGGCAATATGCTTGCCTTCGAGATTGATGGGGATCAGGCGGTGGCCTTTCGCTTTTTGAATGCGCTTGCGCTGATTGATATCTCGAATAATCTTGGCGACTCAAAATCGCTTGCCTGTCATCCTTTTACCACAACGCACGCCAATCTAAGCGATGCTGACAGGGCCAGCCTGAATATCACACCATCACATATAAGGCTGTCAGTTGGTTTAGAGGATAAAATCGATTTGATTGCCGATCTTGAGTCGGCCTTGGCGGCGATAGGGTAAAATTGATCATGGCAGACACGATGTTTCGCCATGATTTTTCGGCCTAATTTAGTCTGAAATTGACCTTATTTATTACAACCGCTGCATTTTTGCTCTGAGGTGAGAGGGCGGCAGTCTTTCGCATTCAAAATCATAGAGCCTATATTGATGCTGGATTGGTTTTTTTGGCCTGATGGGGGCTTGTGCTCCAACCAGTCCAAAACCGGCCACATCAAACAATATGAGCCCTGCTTTGCCGGCGTTATCCTACAGCTGGCAAACCAACTATGCGGCGGTGCTGGCACCGCCAGTTGCGGTTCAGCAAAAAGCGCATGCTGCCTGTATCAAGCGCCAGTTTGATCGCGCCTTTATTACGTCACTCTCATTTGAGAATGATCAGGCAACAGCGGTCTTTAGTTGTCGCGCTGGCGATCTGTAATCTGCCATCGGTTCTTTAGCGATTTCCCCATATGACCTTGCTGTCTTTGCCTTGTGATGGTGAAGATGGCTGCTTATATTACAGCTGGCGGGTGACGAGCTGTGATTCGCTATAGGCTTGGCTTTTCGCCAGCACTAAACCGGCTTTTCTGCCATTGAAAATTGAAGGATAAAACGAGTGAATTTTTTTGCTGATATCTTGTCCAGCTTGTTTGATCGCAAGCTTGGCATTGCTAGCCACGTTGAAGATGATAACAAGCCAATTGACGCCTTATGTCAGGCATTATTATCAAGCCGCGGTGATGTGTCAGGCATGTCGCTTGCGCAATTAATTCTTGACCGCTATGCCGATCTTGATGACGCCGGCAAGCTGGCTTGGTTTTCACTTTTGGCAAATGACATGGATGTTCCCGCCGAGGTTGCAATTGTGGCAATCAAGGCCTATCAGGACGCGCCATCCGCCAAAAACTATGAAGCGATGACGGCGGCGGTTGAGCCTGCCCGATTGCAATTGATCCGGCGGTTGAACCAAACGCATGACGCCACCGCCAAATTGGTGGCAATGCGCGAAGATTTGATCCGGTTTCTTCCCGAACACCCCAATCTTGGCAAGTTGAATGTCGATTTCAAACATTTGTTTGCATCATGGTTTAATCGCGGATTTCTTGTTTTACGGCCAATCAATTGGTCAAGTCCGGCGCATATTCTGGAAAAGATCATCACTTATGAATCGGTTCACGAGATTGAAAATTGGGATGATTTGCGTCGCCGGTTGCAGCCTGAAGATCGCCGCTGTTTTGCATTTTTCCATCCGGCAATGCCTGATGAACCGCTGATCTTTGTCGAGGTGGCGTTGACCAAAGGAACGCCAAATTCGATTCAAAGCGTTCTTCTTGAAAACCGTGATGCGATGGTGGCTGAAAAGGCTGATACGGCAGCCTTTTATTCAATTTCGAATTGTCAGGCGGGTCTTGCTGGCATTTCCTTTGGCAATTCATTGATCAAAACCGTGGTTCAGCATTTGCTACGTGAATTGCCCCAAATCCGGAATTTCGTCACCTTATCGCCAATTCCTGGGCTGGTAAAATGGCTTCGTGAAACTGGTAATTTTGATGCTGATGCCACGGCTGAAACCCATAGGCAATTGGCCGCGCATTATCTGCTGAGTGCCAAGCACCGTAATGGCCAGCCGCGTGATCCGGTGGCGCGGTTCCATTTGAATAACGGGGCGCTTGTTGACGCGGTTCATGCTAATGCTGACAAGTCGAAAAATGGCATGGCGCAATCTTGTGGCATCATGGTAAATTATCGCTATGATCTGTCCCGGATCAGTGAAAATCATGAAGCTTTTGCCAATCAACAAACAGTGATTGCCGAAAAATCGGTAAAAACGCTAGCTGCCGAAATTGAAATTGCTGACCGCGCTACATAGCGGTTTGATATTGACGTTATTTTATCGTAGGGAATTTCCATGTCGAATTTACTGTATGACCGTTTGTTTGGGTGCCATCAGGGTGAACAAAAGCCGTTTTTGATTTTTGCCGATGGGTCACAGCAATCCTATGACAGTTTTTTGCGGCAAACGGCGCGATTTGCGAATGTTATCCAGTCAATTGGGCTTGATGTTGGCGACCGGCTGGCAGCGCAGATTGAAAAATCTGCCGAAGCGCTTGCCCTTTATGCTGCCTGTGTTCAATCAGGAGTTATTTTCCTGCCGTTGAATATAGCCTATACGCCAGCCGAAGTTTCCTATTTTGTTGGCGATTCGGGTGCCAAACTTGTCGTTGCTGATCAGCATTTTGACCTTGCAGCAGTGGCAAGCGAGCATGGCGCGGTTCTTGAGCGGCTGAATGCCGACGGTAGCGGCAGTTTTGCCGATCGTGCGGCAATCGCAAGCGATATATTTGCCACCGTGCCTCGCGGCGCCGACGATCTGGCAGCTTTTCTATACACATCAGGGACAACCGGCCGGTCAAAAGGCGCGATGCTGACGCAAAACAACCTTTTGTCAAATGCCGAAACCTTGATTGGCGAATGGCGGTTTGATGCGAATGATGTGCTTCTTCATGCGCTGCCTATTTTCCACACACATGGTTTGTTTGTGGCAACGAATATTATCCTTCTGGCCAAGGCAAGCATGATCTTCTTGCCGAAATTTTCGGCTGATATGGTGATTGATGCGCTGCCAAAGGCAAGCTCGATGATGGGCGTTCCAACCTTCTATACACGGCTTCTTGATGATCCGCGGCTGATACCTGATCTAACCCGTCATATGCGGCTTTTCATTTCGGGAAGTGCGCCTTTGCTGGCTGAAACCCACATCCAATTTGAAAGCCGGACAGGGCATCGTATTCTTGAGCGCTATGGCATGACCGAAACCAATATGAACACATCTAACCCCTATGATGGCGAACGTCGCGCCGGCACGGTTGGCATGGCGTTGCCGGGTGTGGATATGAAAATCACCAATCCGGATAATGGCGAAACGCTTGCCGATGGTGAGATTGGCCAGATCGAGGTGCGCGGGCCAAATGTGTTTGTTGGTTATTGGAATATGCCCGAAAAAACCCGCGAAGAACTGCGTGAAGATGGGTTTTTCATTACCGGCGACCTTGGCCGCATTGACGAGCATGGCTATTTACAGATTGTTGGCCGTAACAAGGATCTAATCATTTCGGGTGGCTATAATATCTATCCAAAGGAAATCGAGCTGGTTCTCGATGAACAGCCTGGTGTTTTGGAAAGTGCGGTTATTGGGGCGCCACATACTGATTTTGGTGAAAGCGTGATCGGCATTCTGGTTGCCGATGGTGGCCAGCCGGTCGATCTTGACGCGATTGAGGCCGATCTTGGCAAAACACTTGCCCGATTCAAACAGCCCCGTAAATTGATTGTTGTTGACTCACTACCGCGCAATACGATGGGCAAGGTGCAGAAAAATATCCTTCGTGATGAATTTGGCTCAACCTTTCAGGGCTGAGCCAAATCACCATTGCGGTTATGTCAGGATAGGCCGCGCTTAGCCGGTTTCGGCAACCAGCCCAGCCGCAGCGATACCCGCAAGGGCGGCGGCTTCGTCATTATCTGATGTATCCCCCGAAATGCCAATTGCACCGAGCAGATTGCCATCGGCATCACGAATCAAAACACCGCCCGGGACAGGAACAAATTCGCCATTGGCAAGCCCGTTCATGGCTTGAATGAAATAGGCTTGCTGTTCGGCGCGCGCCATCAATGCGCGGGTGCCCAAGCCAAGCTTGATTGCGGCATTTGCCTTGCCTTGTGCAATGCGCCACCGCATCTGGCTGACACCTTCTTCTGACAGGCAGGCAACAAGCGATGTGCGTGGGTCAATAATGATAACACTAATAGGTTTCAGACCGAGTTCGCGCGCTTTGGCAAGGGCGGCTTCGGAGATGATACGGGCTTGATCCAAAGTAACTGACATTGGGAATTCCTTTAAAATTAAGAGGCCTAAAAAGAGAGGGCTAGTCTGTACCTAGGCCGGACGCAGTTTGACTGGGGGAAGCCTGTCCCTCTATTCATTATCTGTTCTAACGCTGTTGCCATTTCGGGGCAAGGCTATCTGGTCACATCTCGATCAACGCGCCAGCATGGCAATGGTTTTTTCGCGCAGCTTATAGGCTGTTGACGTTGTTTCAATTTCAACATCATCAAGCGTAATGGGTTGATCCTTTTTGACTGATCGCACCAGCTTGACATGATTGGCAAGCCCCAAGGGCAAATAACGATTGGCGACTGACATAGCCGCAGGCCGCACCCCGCCATAGATGGTAAAGCCACCTTCACCATCAAGCATGCTTCCAGCGCCAAGATCGGCTTTGGTAATGGCTGGCACATCAGCATTGAAACAGATAGCAGCACCAGTCGGCTCGCCGCGAAGCCCGACTGAGGCAACCGACATGCCAAGCTCTAGCCCGATCAAATGCCATTTTTTATAGAGGCTCATATAACGGCCGGTTGTGTCGGTGATGACTTTATATTCTTCAAAGCAATTGCGCACATAATCATTATCGGCTTCGATGGCGACCCAAACGCCTTTGCGAATATCATGCGGAATTTCGGCACCATCGGGCGTCAGGCATGAGATCACCTCGACAAGACCTTCAGATTCCAAAACCCCGCCAACCGATTTCGGCCGCATCAGATTTGCAATATCATCAACACCGCCTGGTGGGAAAGCCAGCCCGTTTTGCGGAACGCCAAGGCCGGTGGCATTGGCAATGGCTGCCGATTCAATCGCCGGTTTTGACCCATCAAGAAATGAGTTAAACATTTTCGGATTTAACCGGCCACGTTCGGCCTGTTCGGCGGTTAGACCCCAATAATTCCAGATTGTTTCAGGTGTTGAAAACCGATAATCGGCAAGCCATTTATGCCCGCGTCCGGCCGCCACCACCTTAAAGCCACATGTCCGCGCCCAATCGACAAGTTCACAGGTCAGCGCCGGCTGATCGCCATAGGCCATTGAATAGACAACCCCTGCCTCGTTCGCTGCCTGATTGAGACCTGCGCCACAAAAAGCGTCGGCTTCAACAGTTGCATTGATAACATTTTTGCCATGCTGAAACGCGGTTATAACGTGATGGACGGCGGCAACCGGATCGCCAGTGCATTCAATAATCATGTCAATTGCCGGATGGCTGATAAGGGCCTGCCAATCGTCACCAACAAAACTGGTGCCGGTTTTCACTGCGTCATCAAGCGATGCGGCATTGTATTTTTCGGCTGGCCAACCAACATAGGCAAGATTCGAGCGGGCATTTGACGGGTTAAGATCGGCAATGCCAACAACATGAATCCCCGGAAGCCGGTTTGCCTGCGCCAAAAACATGCTGCCAAATTTACCAGCGCCAATCATGCCAATCCGGATCGGATTTTGTTCTGCATCGCGTTGTTGAAGTTTGGGAAATAAATTCATGGTTTTGGCTCCGGTGATTTGTACCAAATAGGATATCTGGCTGATGAACAGCCTTGTGGCTGCGCATTGGAAATGGGCGTCGGTTTAGGCTATCGGCCTTGCGGCAAACCGACAACCCGATAATGGCTCAATGTCAAAAAAGCTGCGGCAAAGGCTTACATAAATCCGAACAGGGTCGTTATCCTTATGGCAAGAAGACCAAAGATAGTTAAAACAGGCGTAAACCATTATGATGATCTGCCGGACATTGCGCGCCGCCTTTATCGGGATATGGCTTAGCGGCTGTAGCGTTGTTGTTTTCGAGGACGGCCCCGCTTGTCCGGCAGATCGCGCCTGTCCGGTTGTGGAAATGCCATCGGCTGTACCGGCTGATGCGGCACCTGCCAAAGCTGAAAACGCGGCTCCATCTCAAATAACCGACCAAACATCAGATCAATCTCTAGATCAGGCACCATCAAAAGCTGCCATCAAACAGGCCAAAATTGACATCAAAATTGATGGCTATCTTAGCTATTTTGATTATGACAGCGCGGTTTTGAGCCAGCAAACCCTAACAGGTCTTTTGTTTGTTGCCGATTATCTGAAATCCAATCCGGCGGTTCAAATTCTGATTGAGGGTCATTGTGATGAGCGCGGAACACGCGATTATAATATCGCGCTTGGGCACAAACGCGCTGAAGCGGTTCGCAAACAGCTTGCCGATATGGGTGTTGACCAGCAAAGGATCACCACCAAATCATTTGGCAAAGAACGGCCAGCCATGCGTGGCGCATCACCCGAAGCATGGGCTAAAAACCGGCGGACAATTATCAGGATTCGCGGCGAATAGGAATTGTTTACGGCTGTTTTACCCGATTGAAACCTTGCTGTTATGATTGTTTCTTGCCAGTCTTTGGCAATGAAACCATGCCTCTGTCATCTCCAGCTTTTGTCTTCAGCGTTGATCTTCAGCGTGATTGGCCAAAACCGCCCCGAAATCGGCAAAGCAAGATCATGATCATGGCTGGTCCAGATCTGCTGATCATGGTTGGCGTGGTTTTTTGCCTTGCCGGTTTTGTCAAAGGCATGGTCGGACTTGGTTTGCCAACGGTTAGCCTTGGTCTTTTGTCAATCATTGTCGATTTGCCAACGGCAATGGCGCTGTTGGTGATGCCATCTTTGGCAACCAATGTCTGGCAGGCATTGGCTGGCGGTAAGATTGGCGTGCTGTGGCGACGGCTTTGGCGGTTTTTGCTGATGGCGGTGGTGATGGTTCATCTTGGTGCCCAGCTTTCAACCCTTGTCGAGACACAATTTTTGCATCGCTGTCTTGGGACGCTTTTGCTGTTTTATGCGATATCTGGCCTGATGACAAAGCCGCCACAATTATCACCGCGCCTTGAGATGATTCTTGGGCCGGTTTGTGGGGCGATAAATGGGCTATTGACCGGATTGACCGGAACGCTATTTGTGCCCGGGGTGATGTTTTTGCAATCAATTGGCCTGCCGCGTGATGCGCTTGTGCAGGCAATGGGCATGTTATTTGCCGCCTCAACAGCCTCCTTGGGATTGGCGCTATACCGGCATGATCTGATGCCCTTATCGCTTGGCATACTATCGGCGGCGGCGTTATTGCCAGCGCTTATTGGCATGCAGATTGGCCTCGGGCTTCGCCAGCGTCTGTCACAAGATTTTTTTCGGCAATTATTTTTAATCGCGCTTGGGGGGCTGGGCGGCTATATTTTAGTTATGTGAATGGCTTTACGGGCTTGGCTTTTGCCGGTTCACTCATGCCCGCCTGTCACGATTTTGGCGCTTGTCACTCTGTGTTTTTTGAAGGATTTAACAATGTCTCACGTCATGATGCCGATTGATAACTTTTTCCGATCGGCGGCACGGTGGCCAGGCCGGATTGCCGTTGAAATCAATGATGGGGCGGATCAGCGCAAAATCACCTATGATGATCTTGCCAAATCGGTCAATGCGCTGGCAAATGCGCTTCAAACGATTGATCCCACGCCGCAAAGCTGTGTTGGCATTTGCGCTTATAATAGTTTTGAGCACCTTCTTGGCTGGCTTGCAACCTATGCTGCTGGCAAAATATGGGTGCCGCTAAACCCGCGCAATGGCTGTGACGAGCTGGATCGAATCATTGATTTAACCGCGCCAAGCATTGTGATTTTCGATGCTGATTGTGATGAAAAGTTCGGTGCCGTGGCGGGTCATCTTCTGGCCGGAAAAAATGGTGAGATGGCAGCCCGCGCCAACAGTCATATGGCGACGCTACTGGCGGTCAATGCTGGCAAGATGCCAAGGCGTCATCTGGCTGATAGTGACGATCTACAAGCGATCAAATTCACCGGCGGGTCATCTGGCGTACCAAAAGGAGTGATGCAAAGCTACCGGGTTTTTAATAGCTGTATTGCGTCGATGATTGCCGCATTCGGCTTTGACGCCAAGGATCGTCATCTACTGGCAGCGCCAATGACACATGGTGCCAATACGATGATTTTACCGATTTTCGCCGTTGGTGGCACGCAGCTATTTATGGGTCAACCAAGCCCTGCGGCGATTCTGGATGCGATTGAAACAATGCAAGCCACAACGATTTTTGTGCCGCCAACGCTTTGCTATATGATGCTCGAAGATGACCGAATCAATGATATCGACCTGTCATCACTTCGCCACTTCATCATTGGTGGGGCGACCATCCGGCCTGATGTTGTTGCGCGTGCCATGCCGATTTTTAATCATGCGATGGAAACCTGTTTTGGACAAACCGAAGTGCCACAAATTGCCATTTGCATGCGTTCCAAAGATTGGCAGGATCCGGCAAATCACGCGTCAACTGGCCGCGCCACCTGCATGACCGACATTGGCATCATGGATGTAAACGGCACGCTTTTGCCAGCTGGTGAAGAAGGCGAATTGGTGCTTGCCGGTGATCTGGTGATGAAGGGCTATTATAAAATGCCAGAAAAAACCAGCGAGACGATCATTGATGGTTGGCTTCACACAGGTGACATTGGCTATATTGATGATCGCGGTTTTGTCTTTATCAAAGACCGAATTCGTGATGTTGTCGTTACTGGCGGATTCAATGTTTATCCAAATGATGTTGAGGCGGTTTTAGGCCAGCATCCTGATGTTGTTGAATGTGTTGTCTTTGGCCTTGCTGATGATAAATGGGGCGAGGCGGTTCATGCTGCGGTCGAACTGTCAAAACAGGCCAGTATTGACGAGGCAGGCTTGATTGCTTTTGTCAAATCACGGCTTGATTCGGTCAAGGCACCAAAGCGGATTTACATCACCGATGCGCTGCCACGAAGCCCGGTTGGCAAGGTGCTTCGCCGTGAAGCTAAGCTTGTATTCGCCGATCATTAAGGCCATTTTCCTATTTGGCAGCGGCGTGATCAAGCCGTTGATCGCTTTGCTGTTGCGGCAGAATAATCGCTGCCAGAACAATCAGAATGGCAACAACGCTCATCAAGCTGAACAGCGTTGTCATGGTAAAGCCAGCTTGCAGGATCAATCCGCAAACCGGCAAAACGCTGGCACCAATTGATAGGTTCAGCAAAAATTTCACACTAAAAACACGCCCGCGCCACGCATCGGGAACATAGCGCGACAAAATTGCATCCGTGATCGGAATTTGACCAAAAACAAAACTCATTGCTAAAAGCATCGCCACAAACAGCGCCAGATCATTAAATTGCGCTGCAAGATAGATGAATAAAACCTGTCCAACAGCCATGGTGAATAAAACATTTTTCGGCGAATAGCGGTCAATCAACCAGCCAACGGCAATTTGTGAAAATGACGCAACCGCATAGACGACTGATGCCAAAAGGCCGGTAATGGCAACCGATGTTGAAAGATTGGTCATTGAGATTTCAAAATAGCGCGGCACGACAAAGGTCATTGCGCCAAAGATAAAGCCGCCACTTGCTGTTGATAATGCCAGCGCCGTCAAGGCACGTTTCCAGTTTGGCGCAAAGGAATCAGCCGCGCTGACCCGCGGCTTTGCTGGGCCGTCTTGGTCAATTTTCAGTGATTTGGCAAACGCTACGCCATAGGCAAAACAAAATAATCCGGGTAGGATAAAACATATCCGCCAATCGCCGACGGTCAGCAATAAGCCGGTAATTAATGGCGCAGCGGCAACTCCCATATTGCCAAACACGCCATTCACCCCAAGCCGGAAACCAATCTTTCTATTGCTTTTGACAAGCATTGGAATGCCAACTGGATGATAGATCGCGGCAAAAACACCAATCACGCCAATGGCAGCGGCGAGATGATAGATATTTTGCGACATCCCGGCCAAAATTGCGCCAAGGCCAATACCGAAATGAAAGATCACCATCAATAATGAGCGCGAGAACCGGTCGGCAAGTTGGGCGGCAATCGGCGCCATGCCGCCAAAAAGCACAAATCCAACTGCCCCATAGACGATGATTTCATCATAGCTAAACCCAAAATGACGACCAGCATCATAGGCGGCCTTGGCAAAAATAAGCATGATAAAATGATCAAGAAAATGGCTGATATTGATATAGATATCATCCACAGACTTGGCACGGAACGGGCGGGTCAAACTGTCAATCATCATAAGCGTCCTGTTTGATGCGGCCGGTACAGCACCAAAACATAAAAATAAACCAAGTACCTCTCGTTATGAAGCTTGGCCTGACTTTTGACGCGGTGCAAGCTTCTTGATCAATAATTGATTATGGCATGATGAAATTGACGCTTGGCATTGCTGGCATGTTTTTCCCAGTTATGATGCTGGTTTTCATGGTAATTGCCGCCGCAGTCCGGCTAAAGTAAGATGGTTGGAGTGATACGAATGATACAAGGGATAACAAGATAAACCATGCGTGAGGACGAGTCCGAACAGCCGTTAACCGAACATCTTGTTGATCAATTTGCTTCTTATTTTCTGATTACCATGGTGGCTTTTCATCTTGTTGGTTATATGAAAAAGCACTATGAAAAGCGCCATAGTGAGGCTGGGCATAGTAACAACCGCAAAAGTGGCAAACGCCGTCGCTATGACGTTTAGATATTATCCAGATCCGGTGATTGATTTTTGATTTCTTCCCCCCCCAAAAAAAAGCACTATGGAAATGTTATGGGAATAAAAGTGGTTGGAACAAAAATCTGACCCGATTTACCATATGCCCCATTATTTCTAAAAAAGGCTATCAATTCAGTGACGGTAACCGCGAGTGAAATCGGGCTTTATAGTGCCGCGCTGTTATTGCTGTTTCTGACGCCAGGGCCGGTGTGGGTGGCAATGCTTGCTCGCGGTTTAAAAGGTGGATTTGCTGGCGCTTGGCCATTGGCGCTTGGGGTTGCATTTGGTGATGCTGCCTGGGCCGTTGCGGCGCTTTTGACGTTGAATCAGGTGGCCAGCTTTCATGCTGGTATGGTTTTTTGGTTGAAATATGTGGCGGTATTTGTGTTTGTCGCAATGGGGGTCAGCCTGTTGCGGTCAAAAATAGAAACGATCAATCTTCCCAATCAATTGACGCGTCCGGGCATGCTGGCAGGGCTGTTTGCAGGCATTCTTGTGATTCTTGGTAATCCAAAGGCCATTTTATTCTATATTGGTATTCTGCCGGGATTTTTTACCGTGGCGGCGCTGCATCCAATTGATATCGCTGTTATTGGCGGGCTATCGGCCTTGTTACCATTCCTTGGCAATTTGGCGTTGGCGCTGATGTTTGATCATGTGTCAAAAATGCTCAATTCGCCCGTTTTGCGCCAGCGCATTAACCGCATTACCGGTGTTGTTCTGATCTGTGTTGGCGGGCTTATTTTCATAAGCTAATAATGCCGGAACCGATGCGGAATTGCCGATTATGAATTGATGAATTGTTTGATCAATTCAGCTTCTTGTTCATATTTTTCCAAAAGCCGTTTGACGACATCGCCAATCGACACAATGCCAACAAGCTTGCCGTCACGGGTGATTGGCACATGCCGGATGCGGTGCTCGGTCATCAGCTGCATAAGCTGTGCTGATGTGACGTTATTTTCAACCGTAATCACCTTGCTTGTCATAATATTTTTGGTGAGGGTGTCGGCGGTCGTGCCACCGTTTGATAAATGCCGGATGATATCACGTTCCGAGACGATGCCAATAACCTGATGGTCACGATCAACCACCACCACAGTTCCAATGCGGCGTTCGGCAAGAACTACAATTAAATCATCAAGCGGACAATCGGCATGTGTTGTGACACAGCTTCGTTCGATTAATTTTGCAATAAATGGTGTCATTATTTGCCTCTATCTTTCCCCTTTGTCATTGTCATGACAGGTTGATCTATAGGCTGCGATGCTGTTTCAATGCAGCAAAGCGATGGTCTTGAAAAGTCTGCTTTAGATGACAAATTCTGTCAATTATGCGGTGTTTTGCTAATCAAGATAGGAATTACTCTGTAAACTGGCATGTTCGAGATGGACTGGCAAAACACTGCCATCAAAATTGTGGTGAATGCTAGCATTCGTATATTTCTCCTAAAGAAAAACCCCCACCAGCCGTTAAAGCTGATGAGGGTTCTCATCGGAGGTCCAAACCACTGCTAGTTCGCGTCAAATTCTCTTTTTGGGAAACTTTGCACGAATTAGGGGTTTGACCTTGATGAGACTCTTGCAAAACCCATGCCATATTTTTCCGTTTTTGGCCGGCTCAAACCGTATTGGCCAATTTATAATGGCAAGCCAGCCCACTGATTTTGGCAGTCGGCGCGATATGCGTATCTGAAATGGTTATTCGGCATTTTCATCAACCCAGCTTTTTACCGCTTTGGGAAATTCGGGAAAATAATGGCTGATGGTTTCCATGTTGAAGGCAGATTGAATCGCAGCAACCGGTTCGCGTTCCAGCAAAAAGGTAAAGGCAAATTCAATAAGATGATCTTTATCGACACGGCTTTCTGTTAGCTGGTGAAGATCGGCATCGGTTATAGTGACTTTGAAAATCGACTGTTTGGTCTTGTGCAATTCTTCGCTATTCACAATAACATCGAAATGATCGCGGCTGCGCGCAGTAATTGTAAGCTTCATCGTGCCTCCCCTCATTCACCAGAGGGTTTTTATCGTCGGGTGAAAAAGGCTAGCATGTGACAAATTATACCTCAAATATTATAGATGATAATGGCCGCCCCATCTGGTTTACGGGTTGGACAGCCGACGGTTGAACAACCCGGATCAGCCTTGTGGGATTTCGCCCATATGTTTTGGTACATGATAGCCTTTTTGCACTGCATCGCGTGCCAGAAGGCGCTGATACCATGACCGAACATTCGGATAATCGGCAAGATTAACCTGTTGCCATTCATAGCGTGACACCCATGGCCAGCAAGCCATATCAGCAATCGAATAATCGTCACAAATATAATCGCGTCCTTCAAGCCGCCGATCAAGAACACCATAAAGCCGCGCCACTTCGCTGCGAAACCGCGATTCGGCATAATCTGATTTGCCCGGATTGAAATGGAGGAAATGATGCGCCTGTCCAAGAATCGGGCCAAACCCGCCCATTTGCCACATCAGCCATTCATTGGTCTCGGCGCGTGCGACGCTGTCTTTTGGCAGGAATCTCCCGTATTTTTCGGCCAAATAAACAAGAATAGCGCCTGATTCCATCAAACTCATACCATTGTCGCGGTCAATGATGGCAGGGATTTTGTTATTCGGGCTGATCTTCAAAAATGCAGGGCTGTTTTGATCGCCCTGGGTGATATTGATTGGATGAACTTCGTAATCGACGCCAAGCTCTTCAAGAAGGATCGACACTTTGCGGCCATTCGGGGTTGTCCATGTATAAAAATCAATCATGCATCCATTCCTTTTTGCATTTTTATGATAACGCCATGTCTAATTGGGAAAATGTAACGCGCCAAATCATAGCGGCCTGTTACGTCTATCCAAAAGCAAATTTTTCAGCAAAAAGCGCAATCACCACATAGCGTGTGGTTTTTGCCAGCGCCACAATCAAAACAAAAGTTTTCAGCGGTTCTTTGAAAATGCCAGCCATCACGGTGATTGGGTCGCCAATGATTGGCGCCCAGCTGAGCAAAAGCGTCCAGCGTCCAAATTTCTGATACCAGCGGGCAATCGACTGGTAGCGCGGTGAGGCCTTTATTTTTTCCATGCGCATAACCGATGATGCAATGCTGCGCCCGATCACCCAATTGACGATCGCGCCAAGCGTGTTGCCAAGACTGGCAACCAGAACCAGCAGCCCCATTGAATATTTTGATGTAATCACCAAATATCCAAGGCCAAGCTCGGATTGCGCCGGTAAAATCGTGGCGGCAAGAAAAGCTGAGAGAAACAGGCCAAAAAATGCGCCGGTTTCATTCATGATGTTTGATTTTTCGGGTGCGGTTTGGCATTTGCGATCATCATAGTCTATCTGGCGGGTCGGTTTCACAACAAGTGAGAAACCCCTGTCTACAATAATTGGAGCGATTAATCTATGACAGCCGATGATCATGCATTGCTCGAGGTGATCGAGGCCGATTACCGCTCAAATCATATGTATTGGATTGAATGGAAATTAAACAAGCGGTTTGAACGCTGGTTTCGCAACCGAACCAGCTATGAAATCAAGGATCTGCTTGCTGAACGGCAAATCAATGACCTGCAAATCGAAGTTTTTGCCTATTACAACAAGCTTGATTATGAACCGGTGACAAGATTATCACCGGCGCTTTATGAAAAATGGATCACCAGCATCATCATGGGATGGTTGATGCGGAAATCAGTGTCTTGCTGGTCAAAAATCAAGACGGCAAGCGCTGGCGTACGCGAAGATTTGACAGATTAAGAGCCGCTCTTGCTGTTTTCCATAGCGTTGTTCAGCTTGTGATCATCATGGATTTTATCATGGATTTTATCATGGATTTACCTGACATTGTCTGGCCATGTCGATTTGATGTAAGACAAGGCGGCGATGATTTCTTCGTCTTTTAACATATCATCATAAATCGGCATACTGACCTTATAGTCGCTGCCAATCATCGCGGCAAAGCCATATTTGGTCAGTTTGAAAAGTAACGCATCTGGATGATGCCATGTATGGCCCGATTTATCATGTGGCGGGGCAAGCCGCATGCCATCAACCATCGTATCGCGCCAGCCAGCCTGCCCTTCCAGACTCACCCCATGACAGCTTGCACATTGATCCATATAGATTTTTTGCCCAAGCTTTACATAGACCGGATCATCGGCAATGCTTGGCATTGGCGGCACGTTCAAATACCGAAAAATCCAAACAGATTTGCGGGGATGCTTCGGATGGTTGCCACCGCTTCCAGCTGGAAAATAGGCCGGCGTCTTTTCTGCCCAATCACGAATTTGCGTGGCAAGTAGAACAATCGCTTCAAGATCACCAATCGAACAACCAAGCAAACACCAGCTGGTGTTATAGCTTGCGCGCTTCCATGTATGTTTAGTGTGTCGATTGTGCTGGCCATAAATCTCGCTTACGGCCTCACTCTAGATTTTCCCCCAACGGGAAGGTCAACAGGTTAGATGATGGCTTTGCCAGCTGGCAGAGTTCGTGAATGGCGGCGGCTTTTGGTGCGGCCTTAAAACAGCCATGCTTTCGCGCAAAGACGGCTCGTCACTTAGTCGACAGGGTTGACTACAGCCATGATCAAAACGGTAATTTGGAAACAACGGCATCACGTACCAAGCCATCGGGCGTATGAACAAGCAGGCTGGTGTCATAATCCCAGTGGGTTTTGCGGATCATCGACATGCCAATATTGCAGTTCAAACGCGGCGAATAGATTCCAGATGTAATCTGCCCAACCGGCACGCCATGCAGATCGGTCACTGGAAATGGTTTGCCACATGGCGGTGCCTTATCACCGCCAAAGCGGATCCCGCGAATCGATTGGACCGGCCCTTCAGCGGCAATTTGACGAAGCGCTGCACGGCCAATGTAATTGATTTCATCACCAAGATGACACAAACGCTCAAAGCCGCATTCCAGCGGATTATTTGCAAGGGTGAACTCATTGCCGTAAGACATCAGCCCACCTTCGATACGCTCGATCAGGTTTGGACAGCCGGGCTTGATGTTATAGAGCTGACCAGCATCCCAGATAAGATCCCAAAGGTCAGACCCCATTTCGCCGCCAGCAAGATAAATCTCAAAACCGCCTTGTTTGCTGTAACCTGATCGCGCAATCAGCTGGCGTGTGCCAAGAAGGTCAAACATGGCAAACCCAAAATAAGGCAATAGCTGTATCTGATCACCGACCAGACTAGCCATTAACTGGCCGGCCTTTGGCCCTTGAATGGCAAGCGGTGCGACATCAGCTTCATTGACAATCACATTAAGACCCATGCCCACAGCAAGCCCCTTTGCCCATAGCAGTACATCCGAGTCGGCAATTGACAGCCAAAAGCGGTTTTCAGCCAGTTTCAGCAACACTGGATCATTCACCATGCCTGCATGCTCGTCGATCAGCGGAACATAAAGCCCTTGCCCAACACGCGCTTGGCGAAGGTCGCGCGGCGTCATTAACTGAACCAGATGTGTCGCATCAGGCCCCGAAATTTCCACCTGCCTTTGGCAGGCAACATCCCAAATTTGAACATCTTGGCGAAGATGCCAGTAATCCTCTTCAACCGAGGCTGCAAAGGCTTTTGGCAACAGCATATGATTAACCACACTGAACCCGCGAACGCCATGCTGTTCAACTTTGTCAGTATAAGGAGTGCGCCGGATACGCCGCGACATGTTAAGCCCTGATTCGCTCATCAGTTACGCCTCACTCATTGTTGTAATCATTAAGCTGACCACCAGCATGAATAGCTATTGGGTGCCATGATGATGGGAATATGATAGCTGCTGTCTGGATCAGGCGTGGTAAAGCGCACCACGATTTTGTCGAGAATCTGCGCTCCTGACCTCGGTAAATCTGCTGCCTTGAAATAGGCACCGCTGGCAATCACCATTTCATATGATCGCCCACTGACAGCATCAAAGCCATGCGAAAATCGTCCATGGGCATCACTTTCGGCGGTGAATAGCGTTTCGCGCTGGCCATCATCACCAATCAACATCAGGCTAACCGCAACTGCGCCAGCATGGGTTCCATCGACTGCGTTCAAAAAGTGAGAAGATAAAACCGCCATAATTTGCCTCCTGATCACGGTTATTCGATCGATGCCTTGTCGCGTTTTGATGTTGTTGCTAAAACAATCGGGCTGATAACGCCCTTCACTTTGACATTCACACACGCCGTTTTGCCGCTTACCATGGCACGTTGCACCGCCGGAATAATGTCTTCGCGCCTTGTAACTAATTCACCATGCCCGCCAAGCCCCTCGAACATCGTGTGAAACGGAATATCACGGAAATCGGTGGCATAATGCGTGCCGCTGGCAAATAGCCTTTCCTGTTGCTGCGAAATACAGTCAAGCCCGCCATTATTATCAATAACGACAACGATGGGACGATTTTCTTGGAAAGCAGCCTCAATCGACAAGCCTCCTGACAGAAAGGCACCATCGCCGCTGATCAGCACAACATTGCGGCTTGGATCAACATTTTTTGCCGATACTGCAAACGATACGCCAACCCCCAAAAGGCTAAAGGTGCCCGGGTGCAAAATTCCACCAAGTTTTTTGCCCTGAAATCCGGCAATATTCACCGCAATTTCTGACCAGAAATGCGTGTTGCCACCATCGATCACCAGCCAATCGCCGTCACCCATTGCGCCCTGCACATCAAGGGCTAATTGCAAGGGGTGAATGCGACCCTCAAATGCTGGCTGTGCTGTTTCACTATCAAGATCGGCAAGCATCTTATCAACCCATGCCGCGCGCCATTTTCGGTTCAAATCATACCAATCGCGGGGCAGGCGGAAATCGGGATTCTGCCGATGCGTAACCAAGGTTTCCAGAAACGCCGCCGGATCACATAACAAAGCAAAATCAGCCGCGCGGTTAAACTCTATTTCTTCGTGCGATCCATTGACACATACCAGTTCAGCACTTGACGGAAATAATGGCGGATTGCCAAAATTCATCTGATTATCAAGTCGGCCACCAATCATCAGCACCAGATCAGCGTCACGAAACGCATCGGCGGAAGGATGATATTGATGAATATCGGCTAGCCCCATATAGGCTTCGCATTCTTCGCCAAGTAATTTTTGATGATAGGGGATGTTAAACACCGGAATGCCAAGCAGACGACCAGCTTCCTCAAGCTTTGCCTCGGCTTTGGCCCACCAAACACCATGTCCGCCAATCAGAACCGGCCGTTTGGCATTATTAAGCTTTTGCAGCAGCTGCTGAAGACGAGCTGGTTCTGGCCATGCGCGCGCTGGCTGTTGCATGCCCAGATCAAATGGCCGCTCTTCACGGCCAGCGTCTTCGGCAAAATGGGAAAACATAATATCAACAGGAAGGCTTAGGTGAACCGCCCCGGGATAGCCGTTGGTGGCAATCTTGACGGCGCGGTCAACAAATTCATTGATGCGCTCGCCATCGGTTATGGTGGCGCTATATTTCGTCAGCGGCGCGGCGATTGCAACATCGTCAATTTCTTTAAATCCACCCGCACCTTGACGTTTCAGCGTGCTGGATCCAGTGATAAAAATCACTGGTGAGCGTTCGCCCCAAGCCTCCATCATTGCTGGCACGGCATTCGCAAATCCCTCTGGCCCGACAAGACAAACTGCAGGTTTGCGAGTGATCCGCGTATGGCCATCGGCAAAATGTCCAGCCACCTGTTCATGCGGGCAGTTGATCACCTTCATCTGGCATTCCATAAACCCTTCAAGCGCAGGATTGCAAAACCCGCCTGACAGGGTGAATACATGTTCAACGCCCTTTTCCTGCAAGGCGCGCGCAAGCAATGCGCCGCCCCGTATCTTTTTGGGTGGCGTCATTCGGCAGCCCTTTCCAGCATCGTTCGCAACATTAATGTTTCATAATTTCCGGCTAAATTCGCAGCGCCCAGTTCGGCAATATTTCGGCACCCAAGCAAACCCATCACCGCGCTTGCTTCGGCCTCGATCAAATCCAGAATTTGCCCAAGACCAGCAGCACCGCCTGCTCCAAGACCATACATCACACTGCGACCCAGCATGACGAAATTTGCCCCAGCAGCCAGCGCCTTAATGACATGTTCGCCATTGCGGATACCGCCATCAAAAATCAATGGAAACCCGCCACCAACCGCATTACGGATTTCGACAAGCGAGTCAATTGCCACCGGCGCCGCATTAAGCTGGCGGCCGCCATGGTTCGACACATAGATGGCATCAGCTCCGATTGTCTTTATGCGTAACGCATCCTCAACCGATTGCACTCCTTTGACCACCAGCTTGCCTGGCCAGCGGTCACGCAAAGCGGCAAGAAAATTCCAGTCGGCACCGGCGCGGCTGGCATTCCGCACAAAGGTTGTTTTTTGGCTTGATGTTGCATAGTTCATAGGTTGCGGCATTTGATGCCGGATCGCGTGAAGCGCGGTTTCAAGCGACCATCGGGGATGGCTGACAAAATCCCATATCTGAGATGCGCCCCAGCCCATTGGAAAAGAAAACCCGTTGCGTTTGTCGCGCGTCCGCACTGAAGGGATCGGCACATCAACGGTCAGGATCAGTACTTTATAATTGGCGGCAATGGCGCGGTCGATCAATTCATCAACAAACCCGTTTGATTGATCGGCATAAAGCTGGAACCAGGCGTGACCCTCGGCCAGCTCGATTACCTGTTCAAGTGCCATTGACGATGCTGTTGACACACACAAAGGAATGCGCCGCTTTGCCGCTTCGCGCGCTAAGCTGAAATCAGCCCTTGGCCATGCCAGCGCGCACATACCCATTGGTGCGATCCCGAACGGAAACCCTGTTTCTTGCCCAAGAATAGACGTCGACATTGCGCGTTCGGAAACATCAATCAGAACACGGGGCATCAATCTGATATGATCGATCATCGCCGAATTGAGATCACGCAATGATTCATCGCCCGATGCGCCATCGATAAAATCAAACATCATGCGTGGCAGACGCTGTTTTGCGACTTGCCGTGCTTCAGCTACAGAAAATAGTTTTTTGCCCAATGCCTACCCCAGTCGACGCTATGAATAAACGGTATCAGTCGGCCTAATCATTAGGCAAATATAATTATTGGATGAATTGATAGAAAAAAGGTATGATTAATTAAAAGGGGATAACATGAATTTTCGCCAACTCAAGGCTTTTAACGCTGTAATGCAAACTGGTTCGATTACTGGTGCAGCAAAGCAAATGCTGGTCTCGCAACCAAGTGTCACGCGGCTCATTCGCGACCTTGAGTTAAATCTTGGTTTTGCCCTTTTTGTTCGTCAGGGGCGCGGCATTATTGCGACTGTCGAGGCACGACGCTTTCATTCGGCGGTTGAAAGCACGTTCCTCAATATTGAGCGGCTCGATGATCTGGCAGCCTCAATTCGCAAAAAGGCGGTTGGCAAGATTTCCATCGGTGTTATTCCAACATTTTCGACGTCGCTTTTGCCGCGGGTGCTTGGCCAGATGCGGCGGCAGGATGACACGACCCATTCGATCATATACACGCACAATACACCGGCCATTGTCGACGCGATTCGGCTGCAGCAATTTGACCTTGGCATTGTCTCGCGTTCGCCGCCTTATGTTGGCGTGGATATTCTTTACCAGACCATGGTGAATTATGTCGCCTTAATCCCTGAGGATCATATTTTGGCAAAATCACCAGACCCAATCGATTTAAGGGATGTTGCCGGACAGGTGGAATTTGTGACATTTGGCAGTGTCTATCCACTTGAAATGCAAGGCATGGATGCCAGCCTTGCCGAAAAATTCCAGAGTAATGCGCGCTATAGTGTTGCCAATGTTCTGGCTGGCGCTGCTCTGGTTCGTGAGGCGGGTGTTCCGGCTATTGTTGATCCATTTTCGGCGCGCATGTCGGTGGCGTCAGGCGGCGTTATGATCCGGCCGATTGTGCAGAATATGCAATATCACATTGCAATCATCACTCGCGGTATTGACATGATGAGTAAGGAAACCAGACAATTGGCAGACATTATAATCACAGCTTTCAAAAATGACCCGATTATCAAATCTGCACCTTAGGTTTGATCTCTTGGCGGCAGCAAAATAGGAAGTGTCTTGCGCAATATCATTTCACTTTCGGTATCAATATAGGTCGGGTGATGATCGTCAAGAATCATCTTGACCCGATCATGTGCATGATCGCGAATATCAGGGCTGCCTGCTTCCTCCCATGCTTCTATGCCCAGACGATCAACAGTTTTCGGATATAGAAAATCTGAATGCATCCGCGCATAGGTTTCTGGCTCGCCAAGAAAATGACCAATACCGCACGCCACCCGATCGATCGATTCCAGCGCAATCGTCTCGGGCGATACGGCAACAGGGCCGCTGGCGCGCAGAATGCTTCCCAGCATGTCATTATCAATAACCAGTGCTGCAAGTGACAGTCCCATAAGGCCAGCCTGCGCACCGCAGGCCTGCGTGATGATATTGGCCCCTGCATGAACCGTCTGTGTGACATTCAAACATTTTTCATAGCCGCTTTGCGCGTCGGGGCTTTTGCTATCGGTCGCCCCCGCGATTGTTGATGAGGGAAGTTGGTAAAAGCGTGCCATCTGAATGGCGGCGGCGGTCAGTAAGGCCTGCTCACCACTGCCACCTGCCATACCGCCGGTTCGCAAATCGGTAATCATCGGTCGTGGACCAAAAACGGCGCGCGCCTCCGGATTAACCAACCAGGCAATCACCATTCCAGCAAGAGTTTCGGCAATCGTTTGCGTCACACAGCCGGCAATTGTGACTGGGCTTGAGGCACCAAGCTGGCCAAAACAATTAACCATCACTGGAATGCCGAAGCGCACTGCTTCGACCATCACATCGAGCGTAATTGGATCAAACCGCAATGGTGGCACAACATGGTTAACATTCAGCGACAGGAACGGCTTGTCGCGAAACGCCGTTTCGGATCCGGCAATTTGATAGCAGATGGTCGCAATATCCCTTACCGATTCTGGTGACGAGGCGCTGGTAAAAACATGCTTCGCCGTGCCAGCAAGACAGGCAAAGGCAGTATTCACATCAAGATGACGCGCATCCGGCATGTCGCGAGCAACAACCGGACGGCTGAAGAAATGAACATGGTCAAGTCGGTCAACAAGCCGCGCTGCATCATAAAGATCCACAAGATTGGATTCGCGATATTTGCCAAGCCCTGCATCAAAGATCAATGGCGATGCCCCACCGGTGCCAACATGAACAGCCCCTGGTGACAGCGTCATGTCATTATCACCGGCGCGCCCATAAAGCGTGATATCGCGCCGCAAACCAGCAAGCGCCACCGTCACCAAATCCGGTGAAAATAATAACCGGCCACGCGAATCAAGCTTGCCGCCAGCGGTCACGACAAGATCAACAACGGTTGGTGAAGCTTCGCCAAGGCCGGTATTTGCTAGTAGTGCCAAGGCCGCCTCATGAACCGCGACCATGTCAGCGTCATTTAGCGGGCCGTTGCCTCGCCCAAAACCGATAATACGCTTGCCCTCGAGGCTTTCGAAAGGGTTATCAGCAGCGTTTTTATCCCGCCTGATGCGCCCTGTTCTTGATCGACCCGACCCTTCACCCCGTCTCATATGCCTGCATCCCCATTTGTTGATCCCATTCCAAGCCTGTGACCGCGCATAAGCGGCTGATGGGTGTTTATGTCACCATCTGGTACCAGCAGATAAGCCGATCCGCTGCTGCGGGCGCGCACAATCTCGGCAACAACACCATTTATAATATGCACGCCAATACCATCATCAATGGCGATTCCTGATTGTAGTTGCCGACTGGCAATCGCCATTTCAAAGGCCTGTTTTCGGGCTGGCTCGCTGCTGAAATGCGGGCAGGCACTTCCCGCAATAAGGCCAAGCCCCTTATGCTGTTCAAACTGGGGTTCAAAACAATCATCTTTGGTTTTCAGCAGCAAATCGGAAAACCAGCAAATCCCTCCGGCGCTAACGCCTGATGCGACAAGTCCCTTTTGCACCGCCGCTACCAATAAATCGGCGATACCTGCGTTGCGCCAATGTGACAGCATTGCTGTTGTTGTTCCCCCGCCAACATATAGAATATCGAGATCCTGCAAAAAATCCTGCGCCATCGCCGCATCTGCCGTTATTGGCAAATGCGTTGTTCGCGCACAGCCCGCAAACCGCGCGTAAAAAGCCGCGAGCCGATCCGCCCGATCATTATTGGCGTGTCCGATATAGCCGATTTTCAATTTGGCAACGGGCCCAACCAGTGCAAGCAGGCGATCTTCAAGCAGTGCATCACGACCATCACCATCTTGTGAATGGGTAAAACCTCCGCCGCCAACAACAAATACCTGAATCAGCCCACTCATATCACTATCCAAAATCTGGCCATGATTTCCGTTATCCGGCAGCTTTGGCGTCGCGTTGCGCCTTTCGCTTTGGTTGCCGTTTCGTCTTGCAAACAACATCAGTCTGAGCAGTTTTTTCTGAATAGGCAATGCGAATTAAAAAATATAACCTATACGGTATGCAAATGTATTTATTTGCAAATTATATTTGTTATCAATTATTGGTAATACCATAGTTACGTGCCAATAATTGGGTAAAGCGAGAGTTTGTCGGTCGGCCAATTCTCTGCATAGTCAAGCGCAAGTCACTGATTTATGTAAATTATAAAGGGACTGCATCACGAGGAGGAATTAGCAATGAAAAAATATCTTATTGCAGCAACACTGATGGTGTTAGCTAGTGGCGGTGCAATCGCTGCGCCAAGCGGCACTTTCAAACAGGCCCATGAATATGGGTTTGGTGACAAATCCAGCCTTGATCCGGCATCACGCGGCCGTGTCTTGCAGATTACGGAAAAGCTGATGAGCCGGCTTATTCGCCCAGATATGAAGGGGTCACCAAGCCCGGATCTTGCTGTTTCATGGTCGGCAAATTCACAAGCCACCGAATGGACTTTGAAATTACGCGATGGCGTTAAATTTCATGACGGTAGCGCCTTTGATTCTGGCGACGTAATTTACACATTCAACCGTGTCCTGAACCCGGAAAATAAATCGCCTGCGCGATCCGCCATCAAGATGATCGAAAAGATGGAAGCACCGGACAAATCAACAGTGACCTTTAAACTGTCGACACCATTTGCCGATTTACCACTTCAACTGATGGATTATCGTTTGCGGATTATCCCAGAGGGATCGGGTGACAGCATCGCGGCATCAGGCATTGGCACTGGCCCGTTCAAGCTGTTGAAATTTGACGCTGCTGGCACCACTAAGCTTGAAGCCAATATGGATTACTGGGAAGGTGCGCCGGGCGTTGCAAATATGGAAATCATCGGCATCGGTGATGGTCAGGCACGCTTGCAAGCCTTGCTTGGTGGCCAGATTCATTTTGAAGATAAGGTGACCAATCAGCAAAAGCCTATGTTTGCCAGCAACAATAAATTCAAAATGATGGAAGTGCCGACCGGCAATTGGCGCGGTCTGGTATTCCGTACTGATGTTGCTCCTTTTACCGACATTCGCGTTCGCCAAGCAGTTCGCATGGCGGCTGACCGTGGTGAACTGGTCAAGCTTATACTGGGCGGATCGGCCACAATTGCCTGTGACACGCCGGTAAAGCCTGATGACCAATATCGTGCTGATATTAAATGTCCACAAGATATTGCCGGTGCCAAAAAACTTCTAAGCGAAGCGGGTTTTGCCAATGGTATTGATGTTGATGTCTATGTCGCAACATTGGAACCAACCTGGCCAACCCTTGCCGAGGCCTATCAGCAGCAGGCCGCAAAGGCGGGTATCCGGGTGAATATCAAACAGGTACCATCCGATGGATATTGGAAAGACATATGGATGCAAAAGCCCGTTTCGGCAACACGCTGGAACGAGCGTCCAGCCGATTCAGCCTTGCATGAAATCTATCTTTCAACAGCAAAATGGAACGAATCCTATTATAAGGATGCTGATTTTGATGCCCTTCTAGCCAATGCACGCCGTGAGTTGAATTTTGACAAACGCCGGGCGCTGTATGTTCAGGCACAAGAGCATCTTTACCAAACCGCTGGTACATTAATTCCCTATCATGTGTCCAAGCTGTATGTGATGGGTGCCAATGTTAACGGCATTGATGCGGTGGAAAACCATTCTATCCGTTGGCATAAAGTAACGGTCAAATAATTGGATCCATTCATCTAAAAATGATGGGGCCAGCTTGATGGCGCAACACGCTGTAGAGCTGGCCCTTTTTTATGCGAACCAAACCAACGAGCAAAAGGTGGCTACGCTGTGCTTTTCATGCTGATAAGACGGGTTTTACTTGGTGGCGTGACGGTATGTATTGTTTCTCTCATCATTTTTGCTGGTGTTGAGATGCTTCCGGGCGATGCCTGCACTCAGTTTCTTGGTGAATATCAGGCGGATGAAGAGTTTCTTGCTCAATGCCGCAAGGATCTCGATTTAAACCGGCCGTCGATTGACCGCTTTGCCGAATGGACGCAAGGCGCGATTACTGGTGATCTTGGCCTTGCCGCCGATGGTACAACCAAAATCAGCACGATTGTCGGCGACCGGCTGAAAAATTCCCTCCTTCTGGCTTTTTGCGCCATGGCTGTGGGCATTCCGCTGGCGCTGCTTCTTGGTGTTGTCAGTGGGCTATGGCGTGACCGCCTTCCCGACATCATCGCGTCAACTCTGGCTATTTTTGCCATGACCATTCCCGAATTTGTTTCGGCAACATTACTTATTCTTGTGCTCAGCGTCTGGCTTGGCTGGCTGCCCGGCATTGTCCTGACCTCGGCAGCGGCACCGGCAAGCGAATTCTTTCCTGAAATTTTGCTGCCGGTGATCGTTTTATCCTTTGTGATGTGCGCTCATATTATGCGCATGGTGCGCTCATCAGTTATCGATGTGATGGCCAGCGACTATGTTCAGATGGCAACTTTGAAAGGCGTTCCCTATTGGCAGATGGTGTTTCGGCACGCGCTTCCTAACGCGTTACTGCCGGCGATCAATGTTGTGGCATTGACCATTGCCTGGTTGCTTGGCGGTGTTGTTGTGATCGAAGTCGTTTTCAACTATCCAGGCCTTGGACGGCTGATGATCGATTCAATTTCTGACCGAAACCTGCCGGTTGTTCAGTCAATCGCACTGATCGTTGCCAGCGTCTATGTATGCGTGAATCTTGCAGCGGATCTGTTGACGATGATTGCCAATCCCAAACTCCGTACGATGTATATGAGAAAATAATGACCGTATCTTCTACCAGCCATCAGCAGGAACATGGTCGTTTTATAACGGTCATGAGGGATATTCTGGCACGGCCATCAGGGCGTATTGGCCTGACTTTGGTGTTTTTTCATATTCTGCTCGCACTGCTAAGCCCCTCGATTGCGCCATATGATTTCAAATTACAGAATTCGAGCCTGATGTTAAGCCCGCCGTCCAGCGAACATTGGCTTGGCGCTGATCATCTGGGGCGGGATATTTTGTCACGCACTTTGATGGGTGGGCGCGAGGCCTTGCTTGTGACCGGCATTGCAACACCGCTTGCCGTGATCTGGGGCGGGTTTATTGGCATTTTATTTGGGCTTGTCGGTGGCCGTGTTGATGAAGTGCTGATGCGGATCGTCGATGCGTTCCTGTCATTGCCGTGGATTCTCAAAATGCTGGTATTGATTGTCACCTTCGGCACCGGTATTGGCGTGCTGATCCCAACCTTGACGTTCTTTTATGGGATTCCGGTGATACGCGTTGCCCGCGCCGCAACACATGACATCATCGCGCGCGATTTTGTTTGGGCGGCAAAGGCGCGAGGCCATAGCCGGATCAGCATTATCTGGCGCGAACTTCTACCCAATGTTCTTGATACATTGATGGTTGAAGGTGCTATGCGTTGGTCATGGATGTTACTGGCATTTTCCTCACTTTCCTTTCTTGGTTTTGGCGTGTCGCCGCCAACCCCTGATTGGGGATTGATGATTTCGGATGCGCGCGGCTTTATGTCCTTTGCCCCATGGGGCGTGATCGCACCGGTCATTGGCCTGTCATCACTGATTATTGGCATTAACCTGTCTGCCGATGCCTTGGCCAAGGCGCTTGGTATTGACCGCGCTCAAAAGGCACCTATGTAAAATGCCACAAAGTCCGTTCATTAATATAAAGAATCTCTCAGTTGGCTATACCAGCCGAAGCGGTAAAACCATTCCGGTTCTGCGTGATGTAAATCTAAGCATTACCAGAGGTGATAGCATCGGGCTGGTTGGGGAAAGCGGATCGGGAAAAAGCACCTTGGCGCTGGCCGCAATGGGGTATTTCAAACGCGGGCTTCATGTGATTTCAGGACAGGTTCAGTTTGACGGGATCGACATGCTGAATATCGAGCGCAATGCCCTGCAACGCCTACGTGGCGGGCGGCTTGCGCTGATCCCGCAAAATTCAGGCCAGTCCTTGACCCCGAATTTGCGGATTGGACAGCAGATCACTGAAGCCTTGCGCCTGCATAGCGATCTTCCGGCAACCCGCTTTGACGCGGGTGTGATTGATCTTTTGAGTCAGGTTCGCCTTCCCGATCCGATTGGGCTTACCGATCGCTATCCGCATGAATTGTCGGGCGGCCAGCAACAACGGGTGGCCATTGCAATGGCGCTTGCTAGCGACCCCGAAGCGTTGCTGCTCGACGAGCCAACCACCGGTCTTGATGTCACCACGCAAGCCCATATTATGGAGCTGCTTCGTGATTTGGCGAAAGACCGAAATCTTGCGATGCTGTATGTCAGCCATGATCTTGGTGCAATCGCCCGCGTCTGCAACAAAGTCATGGTGATGTATGCTGGCGAAACCGTTCTGACCGGTAGCGCAAAGCAGGTGCTTTTATCGCCGCGTCACCCTTATGCACATGGTCTGCTGGCATCAATACCACGGTTGAATGAAGCCAGCCTGCCACAGGCACTGGACGGGCGGCCACCAATGCCAAGCGAAACCATTACGGGTTGCGCTTTTGTCGATCGGTGCAAGCTGGCTGATCAAACCTGCCATTCGTCACCGCCGCCACTGAACCATCTTGAAACTGGCGAGGCCGTTCGCTGTTTTCACCATGACCAGATTGGCCAGCTCAATCGAAAGCCTGAAAAATCAGCAAGGTCAAACCCCGTTGTCGCGGATAAGGATACTGCGCTTTCACTTGCCAATCTGGCGGTTAGCTACAGCCGGCCCGGGCTTTTGTCAAAGCTGTTTACACCGCAAGATACCCCGCCAAGCACCGTAGACAGGATTACGATTGACATAAAAAAGGGCGAAACATTGGGGCTAGTTGGCGAGAGCGGCAGCGGCAAGTCAACCATCTTGAAAACCATTGCCGGAATGGTGCCAGCTCAATCGGGCAACATCATTTTGAACCAAACCGAACCATTGGATACAATGGTCGAAAAACGGCCAGCAGCCTATCTTCGTCAAGTGCAAATCATCTTCCAGAATCCTGATGATAGTCTTAATCCGCGTCATACGGTTGCCCAGATTCTGGCGCAGCCGCTGCGTCTTTATTACGGGCTTTCCGGCACGCCCCTTCGCGACCGTAGCATCGCCATCCTCGAACAGGTTCGGCTTGGCGAACATTATCTCGAACGGCTTCCAAGCCAGCTTTCGGGTGGTGAAAAGCAACGTGTCGCAATCGCCCGCGCTTTTGCCGCAGACCCAGAGATCATTCTTTGTGATGAAGTGACATCGGCACTTGATGTATCGGTACAGGCGGCCGTGCTTGATCTTCTTGATGTGTTGAAACGGCAAGACGGAACAACCTATATTTTCGTGTCACATGACCTTGCTGTGGTGAAGGCAATTTCAGATCGGGTGGCTGTTTTATATCAGGGTCGCATTTGTGAAATTGGCCCTGTTGCCGCGGTTTATTCGGCGCCTTTCCACCCCTATACCGATGCGCTTCTTGGTGCGGTGCTGGAACCTGATCCGGATGTTGCGCCACGTCTGACGGCTGATGATGCGGTTGAATTATCACCACCAAAAACGGGCTGCCCGTTCCAGCGACGATGCCCACGCAAGCTTGGTAGCATCTGCGAAAACAATATACCCACTGCACAGGAAATCGCACCAGGGCATATCATCCATTGCCATATTCCGCAGGTTGATCTGTAATTCCGCCGCTAATGAGGCTTATCAAATGACCCAGAATCTTCTCGCTTTATTGGCACCAACAGGCAGGCTTCGGGTTGGCATAAATATGGCTAATTTCCTGCTGGTAACAGGCCAGCGCCCCGATGGTACACCAGATGGGGTTTCGCCTGATCTTGCCCGCCAGATTGCCCATAAACTCGATGTGCCTTGTGACTTCATCTGTTTTGAAAATCCTGGCCAATTGGCTGATTGCGTGAATGACAATATTTGGGATATTGGCAATATTGCTGTCGAACCTGCCCGTGCGAAACATATTGCCTTCACGCGGCCCTATGTTCAGATTGATGCCAATTTCATGATTCACAAGAATGATCCCTATCGCACGAATGCCGATATCGATCAGCGCGGCATTTTCATCGCCGCCTATGGACGCAGTGCCTATGATCTGTGGCTGACAAGCAATTTTGCAAATGCCGGCATGATCCGAACACCGACAATTGCGGCTTCGCATGAATTATTCAAATCTGGCCGCGCGAATGTTCTGGCGAGCCTGAAGTCAAAATTATTGGACGAGATTGCCACAGACAGCAACTACCGGATCATTGAACCACCTTTCACCAGTGTTTTGCAAGCCTGCGGCGTCGCCAAGACCAAACAAACAGCCGTTGGGTTTCTAAATAATGTTATTGGCGAGTTGATTGCGAACGGCGGTCTTCAAAACTCACTTGATCAACATCATGTTGCCGCCGAATTAACGTTACCACCGCGATAGGCGGTCTGATCATTGCCTAGCCCCATAACCATCTCTTGCCACGCATCAAAATGTAAATAGGCTTTTTTGAAATGCATTTCGGGGGCACAATAATGGCGTCATTATCAGCAGATTGGCAATCGCCGCAATGCAGCTTTTGATTTCTCTTTCAGCTTTGCTTTTATCCGTCATGCTTGTGCAGATGGGTATAGGCGCGCTTCGTCCGTTCGACAGCATCTCGGGTGCGGCGCTTGGCTTTACCAGCGTTGATATTGGGCTAATTGCCTCGGGGCACTTTGCCGGATTCCTATGTGGCTGCTTGCTTGGTCCAAAGCTGGTTTATCGTGCCGGACATTCACGTGCTTTTGCAATTCTTGCTGCTGTTGGCGTGATATCTATCATTGCTCATACGATTAAGGCCGATCCATATTTTTGGACATTTGCGCGAATTCTTGGCGGTTTTGCGGTTGCCGGATGTTACACCGTTATCGAAAGCTGGCTTCAAGCCAAAGCCACCAACCAAATCCGCGCACGAGTCTTTTCAATTTACCGGATTGCCGATTTTGTCGGACAGATTTTTGCGAATAGTCTGATCGGCGTGCTGACACCGGCAAGCTATATATCCTATAATATCCTTGCCATGATCATGTGTCTTGCGCTCATCCCGCTGGCGGTAACCCTAAGCAAAGAGCCAAGCCTTCCAACGACCCAGAAATTTCGTCCATACTTGGCCTATCAAATATCACCTCTTGCCACTCTTGGCGTGGTAATTGCCGGTATCTCAACATCGGCCTTTGGATCAATCGCACCGCTCTATGTTGCCGATCTGGGCATGTCGAATTTAGAGATTTCCTATTTTTTGACGGCGGCAGTTATTGGCGGTGTTATTGTTCACCCGCCAGCTGGCTTTCTGGCCGACCGTTTTGACCGCCGCTCGGTATTGATGTTTTTCAGCATCCTTTCGACGGTTGTCTGTTTGGCGATTGGCAGTGATCTTGTCGGTCTCGCCGCGCAAGGGCATAGCGTATCGTTATTGCTTGCTCTATCATTTGGCATTAGCACCTTTCCGATTTATTCAATATCGGCTGCACATGCGAATGATTTTGCCGACCCTGATGATGTTTTGGACCTCAGCGCATCTTTGATTTTCTTTTATGCGCTTGGTGCCATCATTTCACCGATCATCGCAGGCTATATTATTGGCAGATTCGGAACATCATATTTGTTCATTTATATTTCCGTTGCGCATATTTTGTTGATGAGCTTTACCATTTGGCGCGCCATTGCACGGCCGGTATCCAGCAATGACAAGCCCTATGCCTATTACCCAAGAACAACCATGTTTATCGCAAATATTATTCGTGGACGTAACGCTTCGGATAAACGCGACAAACCATAGCGCATTATTTATTGCGTTTGACGCAACATCAGCAAATCAGTTCCGCGATGAAATCTTGTCGATAGCCACGCCAATGGGGGCGGTGGCATAGGGCTTAACGGGGCTATGAATCATGCGTGATAAGCGGGCTTGTTCCGGCTGGCCGCTGCCAAACCAAAGTGGCAAATTCATCACAAGCGGGGCAAAATGCCTGCCAATCATCATGCCTGCTTTTGCAAGATGCGCAGTGCCAAAGTGACTGGGTATCTTCTTCACCGCCATCAAGATCGCGCGCCGCGCTGAATAATCGTTCAGCCTCACCGTCAAGCCCCGCATCGCGTGCCTGTTTGGCAACCAGAAAATATGCCGCTTTCTGTTGGCTTGACTCAATCTGTGCCAACAGCTTGCTCAGCTTTGCGATAAATTGGCCATCATTGCTTTTCCATGCCGTCTTTAGCCTTGTTGCAATGCTGTCATGGGGGTGAATTTTGAACGCTGTTTCCAGAATTTTCGCCGCGCGCCCATGCGCTTTGTCATCAAGATAATGATCGGCAAGCATGGTGACGGCTGGCAGGAATCCCGGGTCAATCTTTAACGCTGTCAAAAGTTCTTTTTCGGCTGATTTGCGATCATCTTCTTGCAATTCACCGGCTTTTAAAAAATGCAGCGCGCAAGCTTGACGCGTAATAAGCGCCAATTGATCAGGTGCTGTTTTTGATTTGGTTTTTTTCTGCTGGCGCGCCATCACGTCCAACGCCGGAAGCGCCGCGTCCCAATCCTTGCGGCCGGTCTCCAGCTTGAAAAGATGATCAGCCGCCAGCACCGAATTTGGCTTGAGCGCCAGCGCAGCTTTTGCCGATTGGCGGGCCTTGACCGGATCATGGTCATCAAGCGCCAACCGCATTAACCCGATATGACCAAGAAAAGCTGTTTCGCGATCATCCAAAATTGACGTGAAATAACGCCGCGCTGCTTGATGATCACCGGCAAGATGCGCTGCTTGCGCCACCAAAAGGCCGGTGAGTTTTGGTTCTTTTAACAAACGCTCGGCGCGGCTGGCATGTTTGCGCGCCTCGGCCGGTTCGCCTGCCGATACCGCCATTAACCCCAATGTCAACGCACGGTGGCCAGCATCGTCACGGCGTTGACGAAGCCGTCCGCCAAGCCAGCGCGGCATCGCGCGGATGGCGCGCAAGAGCCGATCAAAAAACACCAGAATAAGCGCAAAGATAACAATCAGCGCAACCGCCAGACTTGTTGGCAATTCCATGCGCCAGCCAAGCCATTCGATTTGCACCGCCCCGGGCTGGCTGGCAAGCCAGCTTGCCGCAGCGGCGGCGGCAATGACGGTCGAAAACAGAATCAGAAGCTTTTTAAACATGATCTAAATGCAATCCAGCTCTTGGCATTATTGAACATCAATGGCAGTGGCAAGATAGTCTGTCACCAGCCCATTGACCGCCTTATCAAGTGTCTGGCGCGCCTTGGCGGCAGACAACCACGCATCAAGCGATGGCAGATCAGACCCCGACCATTGCCCCGCGGCATTGATCGCGCTGCCAAGATCTTTAAGCGCAAGCGCCGTTTCAAAATCACCAAGCGCAGCGGCATTGCCACCAGCGCCGTCGCCAATTGCCCGAAGCTGGACAAGCTGGCCAAGCTTGGCACCGGTTTTTTCCAAAAATCCGGCATTATCGGCAGCATGATTTAACGCGGCGGTCATTTGCGGCACCAAATCATAGGCCATTTGCAGCAATTGATGCGGGCTGTCCGGCATCGGATTTGCCGCGTTTTGCAATGGCGCAAGGCCGGTTATGTTGGCACCGCGATCGGCAAGCCCTTGTAGCAATGACAACCAGCGCTCAAGTGGCTGGCCAGCCAGATTATCAGCAAGAAGGCCACTGACAACCAAAAGGCCTGTTGGCGCGGTCATTTGCGGGCTGGTGCTGGCAGGTTGCGTGCCGGCCGCCGGCTGGCTATCGGCATTATCGCTGGCATCTTCACCCGCTTTTACTGGCAGGGCTTGGTTGGCCAATGCTGCCTCAAGCGCGGCAAAGCGTTGATCCATGTCATTACGAATGGCGGCAATATCGGCTTTGGCATCACTGCCGAAATCATTATTTTGGCTGTTATCGGCGGCTGGTGGTGGCGTGGCCATCTGGTCTTGCAGGCCAGCAAGTGCCGATTGCTGGCTTTGCCGGTCGGCGGCAAGCTGGCTTTCAAGCGCGGTAAGCCGGTCAGCAAGATCTGAACTACTTTCCTCTGAACTACTAGGCCCCGAATTATTAGGCTCCAAATTTGTAATATTCGCCGATTCCATTGCATCACTGTTGCTAACTGGCATAAGGGCGACGATATCGGCTGTGTTTTGGCGTTGCTGCCAAATGGCAAAACCGGCAAGACCAACGGCCAAAATCGACAAGGCCAAGGCCGCAAATGTGATTAAAGAACCAGCGTTAGATGAGTGGCCACTGGAGAAGCCACTCGGCGGCGGTGCGGTCTGGTTATGTTTTGATGCGCTGGCATGTGGCGGCGCTGTTTGATCTACGGATTTTTCAACCGCATCCCCGTCAATCGTATCGCCCGTTTTGGCGGATGGTCGCTTTGATTTTGCCATAATGCTTTTTGCCGAACCTTATTTGCTCTTTGCCTGCCGCGATTGGATACAGTCTCTAGTAGAGCCTATCCCAGCAAATCATATCCACCCAGATCATATCCCAGCAAATCATATCATAGCCGCATGACAAGATACCAGCGTCACCGCATATGGCCGATGCAAAATCTGCAGGCTGGCTTATGCCAGATCAAATCGCCGATGCCGCAGAACTGCGATCGCTAGAAGCCGGCTTCGGCGCGGATGGCGTGCTACATAGACATGGTCCCACCCATCACCTGCCGCCGCAGCAATCGCGTCACTGCTAGCGATTAGGTCAATCTTGTTTCGGGCAGACCCCAGCCCAGAAGCGTCCATATTTTCCCGCAAAATCTGGATCGATCTTGGCGACATCCCAATCACCGCGGAAATGCAATTTTTTGCCAATGCCGCACGAACTGGCGGCACAAGATCGGCATTGGCCGTCATCTGATAGGCTGGTAAACGTTGAACCGCAATATCATGGCGGCGCATGGCTGCGGTCATATCAAAACTAATTTCACGCGCACTTGGCCATAATAAATTGGCCTTTTGTGGATTTGCACGATTGGCATCTGTCACGGCTTGCCGGATTGGTTCAACCAAGCCTGCGCCGCCGCCACTGCCGATGATGATGTTTTTAAATCCGGCCTGTTTTGCTGCGGCGGCTGTTGCTGATCCAACAACAAAGGCTGGTTTTGAAATCCATGTGGTGGCGTCGGCCGTCTTGGCAACCGCATCGACCGCATGGCGGCTGGTAAAAATAATGCCGGTAAAATCTGCCGGATTGCCAAGATCATGCGCCAATGAAGGAGGCAAAACCGGCGCGCCGCTCATCACCGGACTGGCAATCGCTGGCACGCCATAGCGGTTTAGCCAGCCAACATCACGATCAGCATCAGGTTGCGGCCGGATAATCAGGGTGAATTTTGCCATTATCATCCCTTTTGCGCCATTGAGGTTAAGGCCGATAATTTAAAACCAGCCAGAATCAATCCAACCAGAATCAATCCGACCAGAATTAATCTAGCGGGAATTAAACCAAAAAGTCGCGGCCACCAGCAAGGCCAATTAATTCAGCGCCCAATTCAGCGCCCAATCTTTCAGCTTGATCAGCAGGTGCGCGCATTTGCTTTCGATGCGCCGCGCTGCCATCAGGGCGCAAAATCATGCCATCAAGCGTGACATGGCCGGTTGCATCTAAAACTGCGCTTGCCGAAATGGGCGTTTGACATGATCCATCAAGAAAGCTCAAAAGTGCGCGTTCGGCAGTCACTTCAACAAGCGCAGTTGGACAGGTCAAAGTCGAAACAAGATTTTTGACCGCAACGGCGCGCGGTGTATCGGCGGCGGCGATCTGAATGGCAAGTGCGCCTTGTGCCACCGCCGATGGCATGATCTCGGCGTCAATCGGCGCATAGGCAATATCAACCCCAAGCCGTTTAATGCCAGCAACGGCAAGAATAAGGGCGTCATAATCACCCGCCGCCAGCAAACCAAGCCGCCGGTTCAAATTGCCACGGATCAGATTGATTTGAAGATCAGGCCGGTAATAAAGCAGGATTGCGGCGCGGCGTACCGAGGCGGTGCCGATGCGCGCGCCTTTTGGCAAATCATCAAGGCTTTGATAGGGCCCGACAAGCGCATCACGGCGATCCTCGCGCACCATGACCGCCCCGATTTCGGTGCCGGCGGCAAAATGCGTTTCCATATCTTTCATCGAATGAACAGCAGCGTCGGACTCGCCAGCCAGAATTGACCGTTCAAGTTCCTTGATAAACAGCCCTTTGCCGCCAGCCTCAACAAGCGAGCGATCGAGAATCCGGTCGCCTTCACTTGTTACTGGACGCACCGTTACGGCGGCCGGCTGAAGCGCGGTGCAAACCATTTCAGCCTGCACCATCGCCAGCTGCGACGCACGGCTTGCCAACCGCACTGGATTAGCATCAAAAAACGAGACATCAACTTTCATAGCACGCCATGTCTAAAGGGCTGGCTCGCAAATGCAAAGCCAAAAAACCAGCTTTTCAGAAAAACCGGCATGTTTGGCTGTTTTGTTGACAGGACTGGCATCTCAATCCGGCTTCGGATAAGGTGGGGCAAGTTTTTTAGAGGAATATCATTCATGGCGCAAAGCCCCGTAATTATGCTTGGCATTGAAAGCAGTTGCGACGAAACCGCAGCGGCGATTGTTGCGGCTGATAAAACCATTTACGCCAATGAAATTGCGTCACAAATCGAAACCCATGCCAAACATGGCGGTGTTGTTCCCGAAGTTGCCGCACGGGCGCATCTCGAAATGATTGATCAGGTGATTCGTGACGCGCTTGCCGCGGCCGGCTTGACGATGGGTGATATCGACGCTGTTGCGGCAACCGGTGGACCCGGCTTAATTGGCGGGGTTGCGGTTGGTACGGTCACCGCCAAGGCCATTGCCGCTGCACGACAGATTCCCTATTTTGCGGTCAACCATCTTGAAGGCCATGCGCTTAGTCCGCGGCTTGCCGATGATGTGGCTTTTCCCTATTTGCTGCTTTTGGTTTCAGGCGGCCATACCCAGCTATTAGCTGTCGCGGGGCCGGGTGATTATCGCCGCTATGGCACAACCATGGATGATGCCGCTGGTGAGGCTTTTGATAAATGCGCCAAGGCAATGGGGCTTGGCTATCCGGGTGGGCCGGCGATTGAAGCGGCAGCAAAATCGGGTGATGCCAAAGCAATCGCGCTGCCACGCCCGCTAAAAGGCAGTGCCGGATGCCATTTTTCCTTTTCCGGTTTGAAAACGGCTCTGGTCAATCGGCTAAGCCAGCTTGGCGGGCCTGAGGCGGCACCGATTGCCGATCTTGCTGCCAGTTTGCAAGCGGCGATTGCTGATTGTCTTGCCGATCGTACCAAGGCGGCATTAACCCGCTTTCGCGCGGAATTTCCGGATGATGATGCTAATCAGCCAGCGCTTGTCATTGCTGGGGGTGTTGCTGCCAATCAGCATATTTTTGCGGTTTTGCAGCGGGTTGCAGCCGATGCCAATTTTCGCCTCTCGGTGCCGCCAGCAAAATTATGTACCGATAATGCGGCGATGATTGCTTGGGCCGCGCTTGAGCGGTTTGACCGGCCTGATGATCTAGCTTTTGTGCCGCGCCCCAGATGGCCGCTTGATCCTGAGGCAAGCCCGCCACCCGGTCGGGGGGTGCGCCAATGACCCGCGCAATTGTGGCTCGTGCTGTTGTGATTGGTGCAGGCAGTTGGGGGGCGGCTATCGCCACCGCGCTGAATCGCGCTGGCCAGCAAACAATGGTTTTGGCGCGGCGTCAGGAAAGTGTTGATGCGCTGGCAATGGGTCATTGTTTGCAATTGCCTGATTCGCCGCCAGCAGCGCCCATCGCCGCAACGCTTGATCCGGCCTGCCTTGATGGTGCCGAGCTGATTTTTGTTGCGGTTCCGGTGGTGGCCAATCAAGCCAGTTTTATGATGATTGCCGAGCGTCAGAAAAATCGTCCGCTAGCGGTGGTTAGCCTCTGTGCAAAAGGCATTGGCAAGGCTGATGATGGCAGTGCCATGCTGCTTACCGACCTTGCATCACGATTGCTGCCAGACCTTCCATTGGCGGTGTTTTCCGGGCCAAGCTTTGCCGATGAGGTGTTTGCCGGATTGCCAGCTGCATTGGTTGCAGCGAGCGATGATCTGGCAACCGCCAACCGCATTCAAGATGCTTTTGAAGGTAGTAATTTGCGGCTCTACAGCAATGATGATCCGGTTGGTGTTGCGCTTGCCGGTGCCATGAAAAACGTCATTGCGATTGCCGCAGGCTGCGCCGTTGGTGCCGGATTTGGCGATAATGCCAAGGCCGCTATTCTGACACGCGGGCTTGCTGAAATCGCCCGATTTGCCAGCCTGATGGGTGCCAAGCCGGATACGATTTTCGGGCTTGCTGGTGTTGGCGATCTGGCCTTGACTTGCGCCGGGCCACATTCGCGCAATATGGCATTTGGCATGGCGCTTGGGCGCGGCGAAGCACCGCCGGCTAAGCTTGCCGAAGGAAGCCGTACTGTTGCCCAGCTTGCTGCATTGGCAAAAGCCAAAGGGGTAGATTTGCCGATCACAAATGCGGTGGACAATCTGGTTAATCATGGCCAGAATTTACATGCGGTTGTGGCAAGCCTGCTTGCCCGCCGTGCCGGCGCCGAATAGGCGTGATGATCCGATCATTAGCAAGACAGTATGATGCAATATTGGCTTATGAAATCTGAACCATCATCATGGTCATGGCAAAACCAGATGGATCGCGGTGCGGCTGGCGAAGGCTGGGATGGCGTTCGCAATCATCAGGCATCCAATAATATGAAAGCCATGAAAATTGGCGATTTGGTGTTTTTCTATCATTCGGTTAATGAAAAACAGATTGTCGGTATTGCTGAAGTTTCGGCGCTGTATCATCCCGACCCAACCGATGCCAGCGGCCGATTTGGCATGGTTACGATTCGGGCAGTAAAACCGATGGCGGTTCCGGTGACGCTTGGGCAAATCAAATCTGACGACCGTTTGGCTGAAATGGCTTTGGTGCGCCAGTCACGCCTATCCGTCACGCCGGTTTCAGCCGAACATTGGGCCATCATTATGGAAATGGGCAAAACCAGCCTTTAGGCCGTATCACCTTTGGCGGCATTGCTTTGCGATTTTCGGATCAAAAACAGATTGCGAAGATAGATAAATAGGCCAAGCCCCTGTCCGCAAATGATCACCGGATCTTGCCGCCAAATCGCGTAAAGCAGCAAAACCGCCCCGCCACCAATCGAAAAATACCAAAAAGCAATCGGGATAACCGACCGACCCTGACCTTCGGAAGTCAGCCATTGCACGATAAAGCGCATGGCAAACAGCCCCTGTCCGGCAAAGCCAATTATGATCATGATCTGTTCGGGATTGGTTGCAAGGCTGGCTGGTAAAAATGGAAATACCGCCAGCAACGCGTTGGCAAAGCTGCGAACCGCCATTTCAATTGATGCCGACAAAAAAGCGATCATTGCGCTGCTTCCTTTGGTTTGGTCTTTTTGTTTGCCGGCGTCGCCGTCATCACTTCATGAACCGCACCTTGGGCGGGCGCGCGGCGCAACAGCCAGATCACTCCCAAAACATCGGAAATGCCAACAAGCAATCGGTCAAGAATACGATATTTCGACGTGCCTGCAATGCGCGGGCGATGCGCCACTGGCACACCAAGAACCACCCCGCCATGGCGGCGAACCAGGCTTGGCATAAACCGGTGCATATGATTGAAAAAGGGCAATTGCAAAAACAATGCGCGTGGCAGAATCTTGATGCCACAACCCGAATCTGGATGCGTATCGGCAAGAAGGCTGGCGCGCACCCATTTCGCCCCACGCGATGCCAATAGACGCATGGCGCTATCATCACGGCGCTGGCGAATGCCTGCTGCCATAACCATTTTGCCATCTTTGCTTGCCGCGATAACCGATGATTCCAATGCTGGAAAATCGGCTGGTACATTTTGACCATCACCATCTAGAACGCCAATCAGATCGCCATTTGCCTGCAACAGGCCAGACCGGATTGCCGCGCTTTGCCCAGCGCGTTGCGAATGGCGAAGCACCCGCAATTGCGGAACCGCGTCAAGGGCTGCGGCCAATTCATCGGCGGTGGTATCATTGCTGGCATCGTCAATATAGATGATTTCGAATTGACGACCGTCAAAGGCGGAACAAATTTCATCAATCAATGGCCGAATATTGCCAGCTTCATTCATAACCGGCACCAGAACCGAAATTTCGACCGGGTTGCGGTTTGCCAGCACCGAAGCCGAACCGACCTTTTGGGCGGCCGTTGTTTTGGAAGCCCCCGATTTCACGGCCCCCGATTTCACGGTGTTTCGTTTGGTGGTTTTTGAAGCTGGATTTGATGCCATTACTGGAACTGTCACATCGACTGTTAAAGGTCTCTGCTTTTACTCCTTGCTAACAGTCGCGTCAAATATCTCGGTACGATACAATAAAATAACGACTTCTTGGCCTTTTGATATGTTAAATCCGGATAATTGCACCGGTGGGGCAAGCCCAAGTTTCAACTGGCTGGCGGCGTCAAGAAAAGCGGCCTGGTGTCGTTGTTCGATAATGGCCAGCCCACCCGGTGCCTCGATCAAGAATAGCGCCGCTTCTGTCGGATCAAGAAGCAACAGGTCGCGGCCAAGCAGAAATACCAATGACGGTTCCTGATAGCCGCTTGTCGCAATTGCGGCTGGTGCGGCGGGCAAGGCGGCGATCTTCGCGGCAATCGCGCTTGAAACATGAATGCGGGACAAGGCTGGAAAGACCCCTGAAAAGACAATCATATGAAACAGCATTGCGGCACCAATCATGCCAAAAAAGGGACGCCACAAGGCTTGGCGAATCCATAAATGGCCAAACCATGCTGCCAGCGCTGCGACGCCCAAACCAAGAAAGGCGAAACCAAGCGCCTGACGGCTTGTCTCGCCGCCAAATGTCATTGCCCCCCAAATGACCACTAGTGCCATTACCAGCCCAACCGCAATGCCAAGATACCGAAGGCTGATGCCAAGACAATACCGCCATTTGGCGGTGCCATCTGCCGGTTTGGCAAGAACGGCAACCCCGCCAATCAAAAGTAAAATCAGCGCTGGAAAAATCGGTAACGGGTAATGCGGTAATTTGGTCGGAATCAGCTCGATCATCACCCAGAATGGCACAATCCAAGCCAGTAAAAACCGTGTTTCAGCGCGGCTGGTAAAGGCTTTAACCTGACCGGCCGCCCATATCAAAAGCGGCGTTGCTGGCCAGATCAATAGCGCCAGAACAAGCGCATATGTACCTGGTGCGGCACCGTGGGATTCCTGTCCCGATTTGACCTTGGCGAGCAAATCACCTGATATCGCTGTTGACAAAAAGGCGCCATCCGTTGCCGCCGATACCAAAAGCGCCCATGGCAAACATAAAACAAGAATGATGGCAAACCCGCGCCAGAACCGAATTATGGCAAGCCAGCGAAATTGCCGATGCCACAGGCAAAGCGCTGCCACGCTCAGCAATGCCAGAACCGGCAGAACCGGCCCTTTGACCAAAATCCCCGCGGCCATCGCAAGCCAAAACCATAACCAACTGTGACGTGGTGGTGGCTGGTCGTTTTGCCATGCCAGATAAAGCTGCATCAACGCCCATTGCTGGGCAAGTGCCAGCGCCATTAAAACCGTGTCGGTTTTGGCAAGATGCACCTCGCCAAGCACCAGAAACCCGCTTGAAAATAGCGCTGCTGCCGCCAAGGCTGATCGCGGATCATATAGCTGCAAGCCAATATGATAAAGCGCAAAAACAGCTGCCAATAGCGCCAATAGATTTACAAAACGGTAAGAGGCAATCGCATCGGGCCCTAAAATGTGGGCAAATGATGATTGCAGCCAGTAAATGCCAGCTGGTTTTTTCGCGCGCAATTCATCTTGAAACCGAACCGTGACATAATCACCGGTTTGCTGCATCTGTTTGCTGGCTTGTGCGAAACGTGATTCGTCACGATCCATTGGCGGCAAGGCCTGATGGCCGATCAAAACCACCACTGACAGGATTGCCATAAGGGCATATAGAGCCAGACGCGAATGAAAGAAGGGCAAAATCCGTAATCCTCTTATGCCGCAAATGCAAAAAGCACAGCCAAGGCATAACAAGTTTCGTAAGGGTTAGGCAATGCGGATCATCGAATAATGCGTCAAAGATGCAGGAAACAGGCGCGATGGTTGCGGTGCGGTGCGGTGTTTGATCCTGTCTTGTTTATATCTTGCCCCAATTGGACATGTGCTACCCTGTCTTTGAAACCGTGTTTTGCCATTGGTTTGATAGCAAGGCGTATGACCCATCTTGGCGGCTGGCATTTTTTGTGCTGACATCACCGCCACGCCCACCCCATTATCAACGGACATGAAATGCGCCGATCCGAAACCGCCACCATCCCGCTAGCTCATACCCGATGGCGCCATATCTGGCAGTTGGCATGGCCGATCATGTTATCCAATGTCACCATCCCGCTTGTTGGGGCGGTTGATGTGGCAATGATGGGACGGCTTGATGATCCGGTGTTTATCGGTGGTGTCGGGCTTGGCATGATCGTGTTTAATTTCATCTATTTCGGGCTTGGCTTTTTGCGGATGGGAACAACCGGTCTTGTCGCCCAAATGTATGGCACTGGTCAGGATGATAAAATTGCCTTTCTATTGATTCGTGGCATTACGCTTGCCTTCGGGCTTGGCAGTTTATTCATTCTGGCATCGCCATTTGTCAGCATGGCTGCGCTTTATATGTTTTCGGCAAGTGATATGGCCGAACAATTAATGACCGACTATATCTCAATCCGGCTATTTGCGGTTCCGGCGGCGCTTGCCAATATGGTTCTTCTTGGCGGTCTTTACGGACGCCAGCAAATGCGTCTTGGTATGGCTTTGCTGTTTCTGGTGAATGGCATCAATCTGTTTCTTGATATTGTTCTTGTTGCTGGTTTTGGTATGCGCGTCGATGGTGTTGCCATGGCATCAGTGGCGGCGCAATGGGGCGGGTTTGGATTTATGATATGGCGCATCACCCGCATCTGGCCAGGCCAGCTTGGGCGATTGATAAGGCCGCTTGCCGGTGCGCGCCTGCCTTTATGGCTTGATTTTGTGGCTTACCGGCAGTTTTTCACGCTTGGCCGCGATATTTTCATTCGCACCATCTTGCTGATTGGCTGTGAGGCTTTATTGCTCAATGAAGCTGCAAAGATGGATGATCTGGCGCTTGCCACCTGTCAGATCATGCTGTCGATTTTTGGACTTCTTGCCTTTGCCATTGATGGCTTTGCACATGCTGCCGAAGCGCTTGTTGGCGAGGCGATTGGCCGGAAGAATCCGACCATGCTCCGCATTGTCATTCGCCGGACAAATTATCTTGCCGGTATGATGGCCTTGCTATTATCGGTTTTTCTATGGGCGGGCCAGCCGCTTATTCTGTCACTCATGACAAGCCAACCAGCCTTGATCGCATTTGCTGATGCCTATTGGCCTTGGGTTGTCAGCCTTCCGCTGGCGTCTTTTCTGGCCTTTCAGATGGATGGCATTTTTGTTGGCGCAACATGTGGCACCCAGATGCGTAATGCGATGATCATTGCCTCGGCCAGCTTTGCCGCGGCCATTTTACTTCTATCCTTTGGTTTGACCGGGTTAATGGCCAGTTTTGTTGGTTATCTTGCGCTTCGTGGCCTAAGCCTTTGGTGGATGATTGACCATGTTCACAACAAGGCTAAAGCTGTTGGCATTGGCGATTAATCTGTTAGTTTGGTAACGGCTGCACGGCACGCCATCGGTCGTCTTTGGCGGCATATTGGCAATTTTGATCAGTGGTTTTAGCGGGTCAAACCAATAGCGATTTTTGAAAAGGATTGAACAAAATGATCGAAAATTTTGGCCTGAAAAGCGCCGGATCAGACGGAACCGAAATTCACCTGATGACAACGGATGATTTTGCCATTTGGCAAGCCAAGGCCAGTGACGCGCATCAAGGCTGGATCAGCGCGCAAAATTTTCACGCCAAACCCGGTAAATCGATCTATTTTGCCGCCCCTGATGGGCGCATTGATTTCGCCATTGGCATTTTTGGCAATCATGCTGTTTGGGATGGCGCTGCCTTGGCGGCCAGCCTGCCAAAAGGCCATTGGCAATTTACCGCCGCATCGGATGATCTTGACGCCGGTTTGTTGGAAAGCCTCGCGCTTGGATGGGGGCTTGGACAATATCAGTTTCACATTTATCGAAGCGCCGCTGCGCCAGCGGTCAATTACCTGACCCTGCCAGATGGCATTCATGCCGACCGTTTGATTGGCCAGATGGGCGGGATTTATCTTTGCCGTGATTTGATTAACCAGCCACCAAACCATATGACACCTGCAGCATTGCAAACGGCAATGGAGACCTTGGCCAAAACGCATGACGCCACGCTGGAAACGCATAGCGGATCAATTTTGGAAACAGAGTTTCCGGCAATTCATATTGTTGGCCGCGCTGCTGAAATTGCACCAAGGCTGATGGATCTTCGCTGGGGGAAAAAAGGTCCGAAAATTACCCTGATTGGCAAGGGCATCACCTTTGATTCGGGCGGGCTTGACCTGAAACCATCAAAGGCGATGGAGATGATGAAAAAAGATATGGGCGGAGCGGCAACGGTTCTTGGTCTTGCCGCAGCATTGATGGCAAGTCATGTTGATATCCAGCTTCGTGTGCTTGTGGCGGCGGCTGAAAATGCTGTTTCTGACCGGTCAATGCGCCCGCTTGATATCATCGACACGCGCGCTGGCTTGAAGGTTGAAGTTGGCAATACCGATGCCGAGGGGCGGCTGGTTCTTGCTGATGCCATTGCCTATGCGCTGGAAGATACGCCTGATTTTTTGATTGATTTTGCCACCCTTACCGGTGCGGCGCGGGTTGCGCTTGGAACTGAATTGCCAGCCCTGTTCTGTAACCATGACAATACCGCGGCGGCAATTTTGGCGGCGGCGGATAGGGCCGAAGATCCGCTATGGCGCTTGCCTCTATTTGATGATTATGACCGGCATCTTGATGCTGGCTATGCGGCCTTGTCGAGTACCGGCCTGTCGGGATATGGCGGGGCGATTACGGCCGCGCTTTTCATGCGCCGTTTTGCCGGTAAAAACACCAATTGGGCGCATATTGATGTGATGGCGTGGAATTTGGCATCGCGTCCGGGTCGGCCAAAGGGCGGTGAGGCGATGGGGCTTCGTGCGCTTTATGGCTTTATCGAATCCTTCCAGACTGCTTAATAGCCGCCTAATAGCCGCGCGCCCAATCAACTCTGTTTTCGGGTTCGCGTCCGGCCATGATGGCGGTGATCGCCGCTGCCACCTGCATGGCGGCGGTGTTTGGATTGGTTTGTGCGGCAACATGCGGCCAGATGGTGATTTTGGGATGCGTCCAAAAAGCATGATCGGCTGGCAAAGGTTCAATCGCAAACACGTCCAAAGCCGCACCGGCAATCTGCCCACTGCCAATGGCATCAAGTAAATCGGCCTCGACCAATTGCGGGCCACGGCCGCCATTGATGATATAGGCGCCTTTGGCAAGCTGATTGAAAAGCTGGTGATTCATAATGCCAGTTGTTGCCGGTGTTAGCGGCAATACCGAAACCAGAATATTTAGCCCATCAAGAAAGGGCGCAAGACCGTCATGACCAGCAAAGATTTCAACATTGTCAATCTGCCGCATACTGCGCGCCCAGCCGCGTACATCAAACCCAAGCGCGGCAAAACGCTGTGCCATAATGCCGCCAATAGCGCCAACGCCCATGATGCCGATTTTTGCACCGCTTGCCGGTCTTTGCACAATGGGTTGCCATGTTTTGCTGGTTTGACAATCACGGTAATAGGCAGCGTCGCGCCAGAAATCGAGTGCCGCCAAAATAGCCCAATGGCTAAGTGCATTCGACATATCCGGATCAACCAGCCGCACCAGCGGAACATCGCGCGGTACGGTTTGATCGCGCATCATATAATCGACACCCTGACCCTGCATGATGATGCCGCGCAAATTCGGCATCTTGGCAAGCTCGCCTTTTGGTGGTGCCCAAACAAGCGCAATATCGGCAAGCTGACCCTCAGGTGACATCAAATCGACAAGGGTGAAATCATCTAGATGACGGCCAAGCTTGGTTCGCCATCCATCAATTTTTGAACTGCCGTAAAATCCGATTGTCGTCATGGGATATTCCTTGTTGTTCATAGCGGAAATGCGGAACCGCCGATTAGCCGCCTGCTGATATCAAGGCCAAGGCCGCTTGATGTAATTGCGGTGTTGCGGCAGCAAGAATGCTGGTGGATTGACCAAGCTGGATTGGCTGGCCGTAAAGATCACTGACCGTCGCGCCTGCCGCTAGCATCAGGGCAACAACCGCCATCATGTCATGCGCGGCAAGACTATCTTCCATCACCAGATCAATATGACCCGCCGCAAGCAATGCGTAATTGTGACAATCACCACCGTAATTGGTGACAGCCACCTGATCGGCAAGCCGGTCAAAATCAACCAGACGTTCGGTGCTTAATGCGCGCGGCGATGTTGTTGCCAATCGGGCAGCGCCAAGCACGCTTTGCCCGCTGGGGGAAATGGCGGCGCCGTTTAATTCGGCGTGATGCGCGCCCGAAAATCCGTTCAGGCCAATATAGCATTCGGCAAAAACCGGCATATCAACAAGACCGGCAACAGGCAGATTGTGATGCAAAAGCCCGACCAGCGTGCCAAAGGCAGGTTTGCCGCTGATAAAGGCCTTGGTGCCATCAATCGGATCAATGATCCAGCGATAGGCGCTGTCTTGATTGCCGGTGCTGGCAAATTCCTCGCCCATGATCATGTCATCGGGGAAACGTGCGGCAATGGCGGCGCGTAAATCGCATTCAACGCTTTGGTCGGCAATCGTAACGGGGGATGAGTCCTGTTTGGTTTCAATCGCCGGATTCTGGCGGAACCATTTGGAAATAACAGGCCGGCTTACCAACGGCAAACCGGCCAGAAAGGCAATCATATCAGCCGGTGTACACTGACCGGCAGATCCGGTCAGTTCAGGCGTCATGTCAGACGGGCTAGTTGGCACCTTCAGCTGCGATATCATCGGCGCTTGGTAATGCGACAGGGCTATCAGCCTTGGCCCGCATCCATGCGATCAAATTCGCCCTGTCTTGTGGCTTTTTCAATCCGGCAAAATTCATCTTTGTGCCGCTAATATAGCCTTTTGGTTTGGCCAGAAATGCGTTCAGCGCGGCATAGTCCCAAGCGCCGCCGAAACCGGCAAGCGCGTCAGAATAGGCATAGCCTTCAGATGCGCCCAATGGCCGGTTCACAACATTCCACAATGCCGGACCAACTTTGTTTTGGCCGCCAGCATCAAAGACATGACAAGCCGAACATTTTTTTGACAGTTTTTCGCCTGCACCAAGATCGGCACTCGCCAACAGCGCCAGAATTGACTCAGGGCCGGTATCAACCGGTGCCGCAGCGGCTATATCGGTGGTTTCAGCAACCTCGATAACATAGGCGTTTTCAGCAAGTTCTTGATGCGGCACCATCACATCAGCGATCTTGACGCCTGCCATTAACAACAAGGCAGCAAACAAAAACCCTGCAAACACTTTATTCAAGCGCAATTCATCCATGCGTCATTCCCGAAACCGGGCTCCCAATTTGAACCAGCCCGAACGGGCAAGGCCTGTGGTCGAAAATCATGCGGTCGAAAAACCAAACAATGCGTGGTTAATTAGCGAAAATCGAGCCGCCTCTCAACCCCCTATCTCATGCTTCGTCACGTTATTTCGATAAATTGCTTTGCGCAAAACCGAAATATGTGATGAATTGCCGAAATCATGGCAAAAAATGACACAAAAATCATCATTATTCCGGCACGGCTCGCGGCAAGCCGTTTGCCAGGCAAACCACTTGCTGAAATCGGCGGAAAAGCTATGATTCAGCATGTTTGGGAACGCGCAATGGCGGCCGATTTGGCCCCAGTCTATGTTGCGACAGATGATCGCGCCATTGCCGATGTGATCATATCTGCCGGTGGCAAGGCGGTTATGACCCGCACCGATCACCCATCTGGATCTGATCGGGTTTTTGAAGCCATCGAAACAATTGATCCAGATAGACGTTTTACCCAGATTTTGAATTTGCAAGGCGATCTTCCTGATTTGTCACCCGAAATTCTGCATTTGCTTGCCACAACGCTTGATCGTGGCGAAACCGATCTGGCAACGCTGGTCACGCCAGCCAGCGCCGAAGAAGCCGCAAGGCCGCAAGTGGTCAAAGCCGTTGTTAGCTGGCAAGATGCCGATTTCGGAACCGCGCTTTATTTTAGCCGCGCTGCCATTCCTACCGGCACAACAGCCCTATTTCATCATATTGGCGTTTATGGCTGGCGCCGCGATGCGCTTGCCCGTTTTGTTGCCTTGCCACCATCGCCATTAGAGCAGGCAGAAAAGTTGGAACAGCTTCGCGCGCTTGAGGCTGGAATGACCATTGCCATTGGCAAAATTGATGCCGCCCCCGGCGGTATTGATACTGCCGAAGATCTTGAAGCCGCCCGCATGCGCGCTACAGAAGCGCACCACAAAGATTGACAGTACAGCGTCACCCTCGTAAAAACGGCGCTTCGGGCCAGTCTTGATGACGGCAGGGAAGGTCAGACCGTGACATAAGCCCGTTAAGCCAAAGGAAATTCGATGTCAGATGCAGCTAATAAAATCGCCTTTCAAGGCGTCCCGGGTGCCTATTCGCATATGGCATGTCAGGCCGTAAAGCCTGATATGGAGCCGGTCGCCTGCGCGTCGTTTGAAGATATGCTGACCGAAGTCCAAGATGGACGCGCCAGCCTTGCGATGGTGCCGGTCGAAAATTCGATTGCTGGGCGCGTTGCCGACATCCATCATCTATTGCCATCATCCGGGCTTTATATCATTGGTGAGCATTTCCACCGGGTTAATCATCACATCATGGCACCGCGCGGCGCCACGCTTGATCAATTGACCCATGTTCACAGTCATGCTCAGGGGCTTGCGCAATGCCGCAACCGTGTTCGCGGGCTTGGTCTAACCCCCGTCATGCATCCCGATACCGCAGGCGCGGCCAAGGATGTTGCCGCCGCTGGTGATCCGAAAACTGGCGCGATTGCATCGCGTTTGGCAGCTGAAATCTATGGCCTCGATATTCTGTTTGAGTCTGCTGAAGATGATGAACACAACACCACGCGGTTTTTGCTCATGTCGGCAACATCATCGGTTCCAGCCGTTGGCGGCGATATGATCACAACGCTGGTGTTTCAATTACGAAGCGTGCCAGCCGCGCTTTATAAAGCCTTGGGCGGATTCGCAACGAATGGGGTCAATCTGACTAAACTTGAATCCTATATTCGCGCTGGCGTTGCCGAGCAGGCGCAATTCTATATGGATGTTCAGGCACATATTGATGATCCGGCAATGCAGAATGCGATGGAAGAATTGCGCTTTTATTGCAGCAAAGACGAAGTCCATGTTCTTGGCAGCTATCCGGCAAGCCCATCACGGTCATAATTACGAGTCCGAATTCGGCATTTATTGCGTTAATAACCCTGCCTTTGGCCATAAAAAACTTGTCGAAACCGCTGCTTTGTTTCATACAGATAGGCAGGAAGGCTGGGCGGACGTTGCCCCTGCCAATCCGGTCAGGTCCGAAAGGAAGCAGCCGCAGTAGGATGTTTACGGGTCATCCAGTCTTCCACTGACTTTTGGCGTTTTGGCGCATCGCGCTTGGCATGGCCGCAATGGCTTTTCCCTTTTTCGGGATTCGGCTTGGCTGAAGATGGCGCCAGCTTGATAGCGCCAATGGCGACTGATCCGACCGGTCACAAATCTTCGCGTGGCCAAGAGCAAGAGATAGGTGTTTACCAGCCGATGACTGACACCGCCAAGCCAGCCTATCGAGTATTGGCCCGCAAATATCGTCCTGATACTTTTTCCGAACTGATTGGTCAGGATGCGCTTGTTCGCACGCTTGGGAATGCGCTTTCGCTTGGCAGGCTCGCCCATGCTTTTGTGCTGACCGGTGTTCGCGGCATTGGCAAAACATCAACGGCGCGCCTTCTTGCTAAGGGGCTGAATTGTATTGGTGCCGATGGGAATGGTGACGCCACGCTTGAACCATGTGGTCAATGCGAGCCATGCAAATCCATCGCAGCAGGACGTCATGTTGATGTTCTGGAAATTGACGCTGCCAGCCATACCGGTGTTGATGATGCCCGCGAAATTATCGAAGGCGTTGGCTATCGGCCCGTTTCGGCACGCTATAAAATCTATATTATTGACGAAGTGCATATGATGTCGAAAAGCGCCTTTAACGCGCTTTTGAAAACCTTGGAAGAACCGCCTGACGCGGTAAAATTCATCTTTGCCACAACCGAAATCAGAAAAGTGCCGGTTACGATTTTATCGCGGTGCCAGCGCTATGATTTGCGGCGTGTTCCGGCGGCCATGCTGGCCGGGCATCTTGGCATGATTTGCCAACGCGAATCGATTGCGGCGGATGAAGATGCGCTTGCTGCCATTGCGCGCGCCGCCGAAGGGTCGGTTCGTGACGCGCTATCCTTGCTTGATCAGGCCGCGGCAATGACCGCGGACAAGCTGACCAATGACACGGTTGCTGATATGCTTGGGCGACCTGGACGGCGCGAGTCACAAACCGTCCTGACGGCCGCGCTGGCGGGTGACGCGCCTTCGGCGCTTGCCGCTTTTAACATTGCCTATAGCCGTGGTGCCGAGCCAGAAATGCTGGTCACTGATCTTTTAGATTTAATCCATCTTGCCAGCATGCAGGCCGCAGGTGGCAGTAATGACGCGCTGATCGAAAGCGAGCGCGAGATGATTGCCGGTCTTGCCGAATCAGGCATTGCCCGCCTTGGACGGGCATGGCAGCTATTGCTAAAAGGCCATGGCGAGCTTGGCCAAGCGCCCAATCCAGCGGCGGCGTGCGAAATGCTGATCATTCGGCTGGCGCATACAGCGCATATGCCAACCCCGGGCGAATTGATGCAGAAATTGCCAAAGACCAGCCCATCAGCACCGCCAAGCCCATCATCAGCACCTGTTGCATCGGCACCTGCCACGTCGGCACCTGTTGCATCATCAGCACCTGTTGCATCGGCACCTGCCACGTCGGCACCTGTTGCATCATCAGTCGAGACAGCGCCAATCGACACAGGGGCGGGCATGCCAAGCTCGCTTGCCGAGATTGTCGCGCTTGCCGAAACCAATGGCGAGATGTTGTTGGCAGCGCTAATTCGCAATCATGTAAAGCTGGTGTCGTTAAAACCGGGCAATTTACAAATTGGTCTTGTTGGTGCTGCGCCTGGTCAATTGGCCGGCGATATCGCCCGATATCTTAGCCAATGGACAGGTCAACGCTGGCTTGTATCACTTTCCGAATCAGGCGGCGCGCAAACCCTTGCCGAAGAACAGCGCGATGCTGATGAAAAGCTGCGCGACACCATCGCTAGCGAACCTTTGGTGGCACAGATTCTAGATATTTTTCCCGGTGCCAGCATTGATGAAATCAAAATCCCCGAAACCCCGGATGCAGCATTAACGCTTGTCGATGATAATGGGCTTTTGGAAGCTGGACAAAATAATGACGATGATGAGGAGATGTCGGGATGATGCGCAATATGGCTGGCATGATGAAAAAAGTGCAAGAAATGCAAGGCCGGATTGAAAGCATGCAGGCCGATCTTGCCACCATGGAATTTACTGCAATGGTTGGTGGCGGTGCCGTTAGCGCAACGGTTAGCGGCGATGGCAAGCTGGTTCGGCTAAAGCTTGATCCGGCAGCTTTGGCACCTGATGATGTTGATATGTTGGAAGATATGATTTGTCTTGCCACGAATAACGCGCTTGATGAGGCGGCGGGTGAAAAGGCGCGTCTGCTGAAAGATATTACCGGCGGGTTGCCACTTCCACCCGGAATGAATTTGCCGTTCTAAAATGCATAATTCGCTTGAAAATCTAATCCGCAGGCTTGGCCGCCTTCCGGGGCTTGGGCCAAGATCGGCGCGGCGCGCTGTTTTGTTTTTGCTGAAAAACCGCGACCGTCTAATGCTTCCACTTGCCGAAGAACTGCATAATGTTGCCAGCAATGTTCGTGCCTGTGTTGAATGTGGTAATCTTGATATCACCGATCATTGCAGCATCTGCGCCGATAGCCGCCGTGACCGCAGCCGGATTTGTGTTGTTGAGGATGTTGGCGATTTATGGGCGATGGAACGGGCGTCGGTTTATCGTGGGCTGTATCATGTTCTAGGCGGCACGCTTAGCGCGCTTGATGGGCGCGGGCCCGAAGATTTGCATATTGACCGGCTGGTTCGCCGTGCCGGACATGACGATACTGCCGAAATTATTCTGGCGTTATCAGCAACCGTTGATGGACAAACCACGGCGCATTATATCGGCGAAAAACTGGCAAATCTGCCGCTTGATATTACCCGATTGGCGCATGGTATGCCGGTTGGTGGCGAGCTGGATTATCTTGACGATGGCACGCTGGCACAGGCGTTGAAAGCGCGTGCCAAGCTGGAATTTTAGCCGGCATAATTAATTAACCCCCCAACCATGCCATATCGTCATGCCATTCATCACGCCATATCGCCAGATCGTTGCAGCCAAAGTCGCGCTTAGCCTAGCAAATCGGTCTTTGGCGCGGCCGGTGTTGCCTCATCGGCATCCAGAACTTCGATTTCGTCAATTTTATTGCCGCGTGAAATAATCTTGCCAGTCGATGTCTGGATATCCGAAATATCTTTTTCGGCTTGGGAAAAATGCGTTGCCAATTTGGCAACACGATCTTCGAGACGATACACATCCTTCATCATCAAATCGACCTGTGTCTGGATTAGGCCTGCCGCTTCATGCATGCGCGCATCACGCAAAATGGCTCTGACCGTATGCAGCAACAGCATCAGATTATCCGGCCCCGCCATATAGACACGCGCCTTGCGGCTGGCCTCGACCAGCTTTGGCAATTGAATATTGATTTCGGCATAAACCGATTCGGACGGTAAAAATAAAATGGCGCTTTCGGCGGTTTCACCCGGGATAATATATTTTTCGGCGATATCCTGAATATGTTTTTTCACATCATTTTCCAGCAATCGCTTTGCCGCGTCACGTTCGGCATCATTCGCCGCGCTGGTCAAACGGCGATAGGCCTCAAGCGGAAATTTGGAATCAATGGCGATTGGTCCGGGTGGATTGGGCAGGCGAAGCAAACAATCGACGCGCCGACCATTGCCAAGCGTTGCCTGAAAATCAAACGCATTTTCCGGAAGCGCATCACGCACCAGATTTTCCAACTGCACCTCGCCAAAACTGCCACGCGCCTGTTTGTTGGATAAAATATTTTGAAGCTGCGTTACCTGATTGGTTAATGCCGAAATGTGGGTGTTGGCCTCGGTGATGACCGCTAGCTTTTCAGCCATGCCGGTCAATGATTTGGTCGTTCGCTCATTCTGGTCACGAAGCGATTGCTCAAGCCGGTTGCCAAGGCGACCTTCGCTTTGCGCCATCTGTTCGGCAATTAGCCGCTGCAATTCATTAGATTGGCTTGCCATTTGGGCAAGCTGGCCGCGCAATTCGGCAAAATCTTGGCCATTTTCCGGCAGTTTCCCGCGTCGCAAAAATAGCACGCCAAGCCCAATCACGCCAAACAGGCCTGCAATCAAAATCAGTTCCATGCCAGTCATGTTCATCACCTGTAACGCCTTTTCAAAAATGGTCTGGCGTTTCCCCCGTGCCAGGTTTGACATGCTAGCAACTTGACTGCAACGACACCATCTTCTAATCCATTAAAACCGAAACTGACCAAACCCGGATGAAATAGTGCTGCACCAAACAGCATTGCCCGTTTCCTTTGGCCGAAGTCACATTTAGGAATTTTACTTATGCCAGCCACTGCCAAGCTTGTCCCAATTGTCAAAGTGCCAGATCCGGTTTTACGCGAAACGGCAAAGCCGGTGACCGAAATCACCGATGGCATTCGCCAGCTTCTGGATGATATGGCGGCAACCATGTATGACGCGCCGGGCATTGGCCTTGCCGCACCGCAGGTCAATGTTGGCCAGCGTGTCATTGTTATGGATTGTGGCAAGGATGATGCGCCCGAATTATTCAAAATGATTAATCCGGAAATTATTCGCGAATCAGACGCCCGCGCCATCTTGGAAGAAGGCTGTCTTTCTATTCCCGACCAAACGGCCGATGTTGAACGGCCAGCCGAAGTTGAAGTGCGCTATCTTGATGAGGCTGGTGAGATGCAGTCACTTGTTGCTAGCGGGCTGTTGGCGGCTTGTGTTCAGCATGAGATTGATCATTTGAATGGCGTGCTGTTCATCGATCATATTTCCCGCTTGAAACGTGATATGATTTTGCGGCGGGTCATGAAGGAAATGCGTCAAACGACATCGCGCAACTAACCGGAGGTCATGCATGACCGCCCCTCATTCAGACGATAAAATGGCAGACGCCAAAATGGCAGACGCCGAAATGGCCGATACGCCGCCGCAGAAAGGCGCAAAGCAGCGCATTGTCTTTATGGGCAGTCCGGCCTTTGCCATTCCGACGCTTGATCATCTTGTCAAAACGCATGAGGTTTGCGCTGTCTACAGCCAGCCAGCCAAAAAATCTGGCCGTGGCATGAAAACAACGCCGGTGCCTGTTGCCGCCTATGCTGATGCTGCGGGCTTGCCAGTTTTCACCCCCGAACATTTAAAATCTGCTGAAATTGAGGCGCAGCTTGCAAGCCATGATGCCGATTTATTCGTTGTGGTTGCCTATGGGCTGTTATTGCCAGCAACGATTTTGGCCATTCCGCGGTTTGGCTGTTTGAACGGCCACGCATCTTTATTGCCGCGGTGGCGGGGTGCCGCGCCGATCCAGCGTGCGATCCAAGCCGGCGACAGCGAAACCGGCATTTCGGCAATGATCATGGAAACCGGGCTTGATACCGGCCCCGTTGTTGGCGTTCGTCAAACAGCAATCAGCAAGCATGATAATGCCGCCAGCCTGCATGACCGGTTGGCCGATTTGACTGCGGCATGTCTTGGTGCGGTGATTGACGGTGCGCCAGATAGTTTGGCATCACCAACACCGCAAGCCGATGACGGCATTATCTATGCTGCCAAAATCAGCTCGGCCGAGGCGATGATTGATTGGCAGCAGCCTGCCAATGTTCTTGATTGTCACATCCGTGCTTTTGCACCCTATCCGGGCGCATGGTGTTTTGCGCCAAAAGGCCGATTACGCATTTTAGAGGCAAGCCCGATGGCGATGCCAGCGACACAAACGACCGCAACGCACCAGAACGTAGCGCCCCAGAACGCATTGGCCGGCAGCTTTCTTGGCAAGACCGATGATGGCGCAATGATAATCGCTTGTGGGCAAGATGCGCTGAAAATCACAAAGGTACAACCGGCGGGAAAAACCAGCATGACGGCAAGTGATTTTCTGAACGGGACAGCGCTGGCGATTGGTGCGTTTTTGCATCCTGAAACCAGCCCAGAAACCAAATGACGCGGCGTATTCTAATCACCATTGAATATGATGGCGGCCCCTTTTCAGGATGGCAGCGTCAGGATAATGCCGATTCGGTTCAGGCCCGGATTGAAGATGCCGCCGCAGCTTTTTTATTGTCACCAGTTGCGGTTGCCGGCGCAGGGCGCACCGATTCAGGCGTTCATGCCACCGCGCAGGCAGCGCATCTTGACGTTCCCGATAAATTCACCGCCAACAGGGTGCTGGAGGCGTTGAACGCCCATCTTGCCAGAATGCCGATCAGCATTCGACATGCGGTTGAGGTGCCAGCCGAATTTCATGCCCGATTCAGTGCCATTGGCAGGCGCTATCTATACCGGATTTTGCCGCGCCGCCAACCGCCAGCGCTTGATGCCGGACGGGTCTGGCATCACAAACCCCCGCTTGATCCAATAGCGATGGCAAACGCTGCCAAACATTTGCTTGGGCGGCATGATTTCACCAGTTTTCGGGCAAGCCAATGTCAGGCTGAATCACCCTTGCGGACGCTTGATCGTTTGGATGTTGAAAAGGTTGGTGATGAAATTCACATTCATGCCGAGGCGCGGTCATTCCTGCATCACCAAGTGCGTAATATCACCGGAACTTTGGCGCTTGTTGGCACTGGTAAATGGCACGCCGATGATGTGAAAACCGCGCTTGCTGCCTGTGACCGCAGTGCGGCTGGCCCAACCGCCCCGCCCGAGGGCTTGTATCTTGTTGGGGTTGATTATCCGCCGATGGCTGGCAGTCGCGACTGAAGCATATAAAGAAGGCTGACATCGATCATGAATGACAGGGCGATGAACCCTGCCGCTACCAAGCCGCCCTTGCCGACGATATCGCGGCCAATCCGCCACAACCAATAGCAGGTCCAAACGGCAACCGGCAAAATCGAAATCATCAGCGTTTGATCACCGGTCATCACGGTCAGGCTTTGAACAATGCCGCCAAGAAGCTGTTGCAGATTTTCGATCCATAAAAATGGCACGATAAACGGCAGTAACTTATCTGGTCGGCCAAGCGCTTTTAACAACAGATTGATCAAAAGCACCAGCATGACAACGCCGATCAATTGCAAAAGCAGCGCCGCGAAAAATAGGTTTGGAGTCGCCTCAAGCCCCGGATAAATCGTGACCAAAAGCGTAAAGACAATCGATGCTGCAATTGCCTGCCAAACCCCCGCTGGCGATGTGTCATAACTGCCAATCGCTGGTTTTCGGCCAAGCATGACAAGCAATGTCACCCGAATCAGGGCGAACAGGCTTGATGGTGATAGATTGGGCAATGATGCCATTTAAGAGTCACCCTTAAAAAAACGAACCAGCATTTCATGATAGATTTTCGCAAGCTGGTCGATGTCAGCAGCGTCAACATGCTCATCGACCTGATGCATGGTTTGACCAACAAGGCCAAATTCGGCAACGGGACAGATATTTGTGATAAAGCGCGCATCCGATGTGCCACCGCTTGTTGACAGAACCGGCTTTTGTCCGGTGACCGATTTAATCGCTGCCTGCATCAATTTGGTAAAGCTGCCGACAGGCGTCACAAAGGGCTGTGCCGAGGCACGCCATGTCGCCGTCCATTCGCCGCCAACACGGTTGAAATGTTCTTCTAGCCAACCAATTAAATCATCTGAATTATGTTCGGTATTGAACCGGATATTGAACTTGGCCGATACGGATGCGGGAATGACATTGCCAGCTTCGTTGCCAGTATCGATGCTGGTCACATTCGCCGCTGACGGGTCAAAATAATCATTGCCGCCATCAAGCGCGGTGCCATTCACCGGTGCCAACATCGCAATCAAGCGGGTAATCGGATTATCGGCCAGATGCGGATAGGCAACATGGCCTTGCACCCCGTCAACGCGCAATTGGCAGGACAGGCTGCCGCGGCGGCCGTTCTTAATCACATCGCCAAGACGTGATGGATTGGTTGGCTCGCCAACAACACACACATCTGGCACCTGACCATTTGCCTGTAACCATTCAACCATCTTAACCGTGCCGAAATCAGCATCGCCTTCTTCATCACCGGTGATGATAAAGCTGATCGACCCTGAGTCATCGGCACCGTCAAGAGCGGATACGGCGGCAACAAAAGCGGCGATGCCACCTTTCATATCAGCCGCACCACGGCCATATAATTTGCCATCGACAAGCGTGCCGCCAAAAGGGTCATGCTGCCATTGCGCGGCATCTCCAACCGGCACAACATCAGTATGTCCGGCAAAGGCGAAATGAGGGCTGCCTTTCCCACGGCGTGCACACAGATTATCAATCCGCTTGTCCCCAGCGCCAAAAGGCAATCTTGTGCAGTTAAAGCCAAGCTTGGTGAATTCATCCTGCAACAGATCAAGCGCCCCGCCTTCAATCGGTGTTACCGATGGGCAGCGCACAAGTCTTTGCGCAAGTTGAACCGCATAGGATGGCATGGTTTTAATCTCTCAAAAGATCATTTATAGATGTTTTTGCACGGGTCTTTTCGTCAACTTTTTTGATGATTACGGCGCAATATAGTGACGGGCCAGGTGATCCATCGGCCAATGGCTTGCCGGGAAGGCTGCCAGGCACAACAACTGAATAGGCTGGCACGCGGCCAATATGCACTTCGCCGGTAACCCGATCGACAATTTTGGTCGAAGCGCCAATAAACACACCCATCGACAAAACCGCACCGGTTTCAACAACCACACCTTCAACAACTTCTGAACGGGCACCGATAAAGCAATCATCCTCAATGATGACCGGTCCGGCCTGCAAAGGTTCCAAAACCCCGCCAATACCAGCCCCGCCTGACAGATGCACATTCTTGCCAATCTGCGCGCATGATCCAACCGTTGCCCATGTATCAACCATTGTTCCGCTGCCAACATAGGCACCAAGATTCACAAAGCTTGGCATCAAGACGGCATTTGGCGCAATAAAGGCCGAATGGCGAACAATACAGCCCGGCACGGCACGAAAACCGGCTTCGCGGAAACGCGCTTCATCCCAGCCGCTAAATTTTGGTGGCACCTTGTCCCACCACACAGATTCGCCAGCACCTTCATAGATGGTTCCACTTGGGATTGTTTGCATGTCATTCAGACGAAATGATAAAAGCACCGCTTTTTTCAGCCATTGATTCACCGTCCATTGATGATCGCCAGCCGGTTCTGCGACACGCGCTGTTCCCGAGTCAAGCAAAGCAAGCGCAGCTGCAACAGCGTCACGAACCGCCCCTGTGGTCGCGGCATTTACCACATCACGATTGTCCCATACGGCGTTGATTTCGGTTTCAAGTTGCGCCAAATCCATGCTTTTCTCCTTAAATTTGACAGGCCAATTGCCCGCCCCTGTCGTTATAGCGTTTACCGGCCCATGCGTCCATAATGCCGTCACGTCAGTCTTTTGATTGATCACCCAGCAAGGGCAAGCGAGCGCAAAAACCCCTTTAGGTCATCGGCTTTAAAATGCACATAAGCTTCATCCGAGCCGTGATTAGCCCATTCAATATCACTTGCCAGCCAAACCGTACGCATGCCAAGCGCGGCTGCGGGCTGCAGATTGGCGGCCATATCTTCGATCATGACCGCACCATTCGGGTCAATGCCGGTCTGTTTTAAAAAACAATCAAAGGCATATTGATCTGGCTTGGGAATATAATCGGCGGCAACAATATCAAAAATCTGATCAAAATGATGACGAACACCATAGGCCGATAAAATATTTTCCGCATGCGGAACGGTGCCGTTGGTAAAAATATGTTTCCGCCCGGGCAACGCGGTTAACATGGAATCAAGCTCTTGGTCATGGTCAAGATCACTAACATCAATATCATGGACATAATCGAGATAGACTTTGGGCTGGATATTTTCTTCGCTCATCATGCCGCGCATGGTGGTTCCATAGCGGTGAAACAAATCCTTTTGAATCACCCGCGCATCATCATCAGCAACATTATAATGCGCCGCAACAAATTCGGTAATCCGAACCGATACGCGGCGAAACAGATTGGTTTTGGCCGGATAGATGGTGTTATCGAGATCGAAAATCCAGTCACCGATCGATTGGGTTGGAAAAGTAGCTGTCATAATGGTTATCATTCTTCCTAATCAAAAATACATTAATCGGCGGTGATCATGGTTCCCATACCATGTTCGGTGAATAATTCTACAAGAAGCGCATGCGGTGCGCGGCCATCCATGATTACCGCGCCTTCAGCACCGCCTTGAACAGCATCAATACAGGTTTTAACTTTTGGAATCATGCCGCCAGAAACCGTACCATCATGGATCAAGGCTTCGGCTTGGCTAATCGTTAGGCTGCTAATCAATTTGCCGTTCTTGTCCAAAACCCCTGATACATCGGTAAGCATTAACATGCGCGTTGCATTCAAGGCTGCGGCAATGGCACCAGCTGCGGTATCGGCATTGATATTATAGGTCTTGCCATCTTCGCCGCTGCCAACGGGTGCAACAACGGGAATCAAATGATGCTGCATCAGCGCATTTAAAACAGTCACATCAACATGTGATGGCTCGCCAACAAAGCCAAGATCAACCGCTTGCTGAATCGCACTGTCGCTGGCTTTTGCCACTGCCATCAATTTGCGGGCCGTAAGCAGCCCACCATCCTTGCCAGACACGCCAACAGCGCGTCCTCCGGCACCAGCAATCGCGGCGACAAGCGCCTTGTTAATGCCGCCAGCAAGAACCATTTCAACAACCGAAATCGTGGCCTCATCGGTGACGCGCAGACCATCAATAAAGTTTGATTCGATTTGCAATTTTTTCAGCATATCACCAATTTGTGGCCCGCCGCCATGAACCACAACCGGCCTTGCGCCAACCTGATCCAGTAAAGCGATATCGGCGGCAAACGCATTCACATAATCAGCCTTGCCCATCGCATGGCCGCCAAATTTAACGAGGATGGTTTTGCCAGAATAGCGGCGCATAAACGGAAGTGCCTCGATAAGCATTCCGGTTTTCGCTAGCAGATCAACCTGCATCTGGTCAGCTGAGTTTTCCATCGTGATCGCCTTTAAAGCAAGGGCCATATCAGGCCGGATTTTTCGAAAAGAGCGCAGATGCCAATGGCCTTGCGCCTATTTACCGCGCTGATTATCGGCAATCCCGCCAAGAGCGCAATAGCTTGGCGCAATTTAATTCGGTTTCGGGGGTTAAATCGCTTATCTCGCTTTAGGGGGCAGTTCGATCGGCCTTTGGCAGAGCAAATCCCGACAAATGCGCCCGCAATGCCTCAATGCCGGTTCCATTTTCAGATGAGGTGATGAATAATTCGGGATAGGCGGCAACATATTTACTGATTTTTGTTTTGGTTTCCTTGCATATTTTCGCCAGGGATTCAGCTTTTTGTTTATCGGCTTTAGTCATCACCACCGCCCATGACACCGCCGTTTCATCAAGAAGCGCCATGATATCATGATCGGCTGGGCCAACACCGCGCCGACTATCAATCAGCAAAAATACCCGCTGCAAGGATGGGCGACCGGCAAGATATTTGCGGGTGAGATTGGTCCAGGCCTTGATGTCGGTTTTGGGTGCCGAGGCATAGCCATAGCCGGGCAAATCAACCAATTGCAGGCGATCGGCAAGATTGAAAAAAATCAATTGCCGTGTTCGGCCCGGCGTTTGCGATGTTCGCGCCAGCATTCGCCGTCCGGTCAATCCATTCACCAGCGAGGATTTGCCAACATTCGATCGGCCAGCAAAGCAGATTTCCGGCAAGGTAACCGGCGGCAATGCCTTCATATTATTGGCGGCGGCGATAAAATCACACTGGCCGGCAAAAAGCAGCCGACCAGCCTCATTTGTGATGGCTAGCCGCTCTTCGCCACTTGTTTCATGATGTACCATTGCTGCGCCATTGAAAGAAGGTTGTTCCATGTCCAGTAAATTACCAAACCGGCCGGGAAAGTGGCTAGCAGGAAAGTAAAAAACACCGGCATCCACTGGAATACTTTAGCCTGGATTGGATCAGGCGGTGTCGGATTCAAGCGCATTTGCAAAAACATGGAAATACCCATGAAAATTGGCCATAAGCCTAATTGTAAGAATGGTGGTAGAAAATCGACGGAAAAGGGTAATAAGCCAAAGACATTGAAAATTGAGGTCGGGTCAGGTGCTGACAAATCGGCGATCCAGCCAAAGAAAGGCGCATGTCGCATTTCGATGGTCACAAATAAAACCTTGTAAAGCGCAAAAAATACCGGAATCTGCAATAGCACCGGCAAACAGCCTGCTGCCGGATTGACCTTTTCCGCCTTGTACAGCGCCATCATTTCTTGGTTCAGCTTCATCCGGTCATCACCAAACCGTTCGCGAAGCGATTGCAGTTTCGGTGTCAGAATCCGCATCTTTGCCATCGAACGATAGGATTTATTGGCAAGTGGGAAAAAGGCAAGCTTTACAACAACGGTAAAGGCCAGTGTTGCCACGCCAAAATTACCAAATAAATTAAACAGCCAGTCAATGGCATAGAAAAACGGCTTGGTCAGGAAATAGAACCAGCCAAAATCAATCGCCAAATCGAAATTTGGAATGCCCAATTCTTCTTCATAATAATCTAGCAAAGCCACTTTTTTGGCACCGGCAAAAAGCCGCGCTTGGGTGCTGACTGCCGAACCGGCGGCCAAGGTCAAACCAACATTATCTATATAATCGACCTGATAACGGTCGGTCTTGCCCGGTAATGACTGAAAGCTGTAGGTGAATTTTTCCTGCTGCGATGGCAATAATGCGGCAAGCCAATATTTATCGGTAATACCAATCCAGCCACCCGCAGCCTCTGGTGCGACTTTCATGCCGCCGGCAGGGGCGTCTCTCAAATCCGAATAATCTTCTTCTTTTAGGGTTTCGTCAAAAACGCCAAGCGCGCCCTCATGCAGAATATAGATCCCGCTTGTTGGCGGCGTCCCTTGGCGGCGTACTAAACCAAAAGGATACATGGTGATCGCCGTGCCAAGGCTGCTGGCGACCGAATCATCATAAGTGATCAGATAATCATCATTGATTGAAATCTTGCGGGTGAAAACCAGACCTTTGCCATTGTCCCAGCGCAAGGTTACCGGACTTGATGGTGATAACAGATCACGATCACCCGCCCATAGGGTTTGCGCTGATGGCATTGGCTGGTCTGCATCTGAACTCGCCCAGCCAAATTCGGCAAAAAAGGGTGCTTGTGAGCTGGTCTTTTTCAAAAACTGAATATTATCTGATGCGTCATCCAAAGTTTCGCGATAGCCGGTCAAAATAATATCATCGATCCGCGCGCCCTGAAGCGAGAAAGAGCCTTGAACCAATGGCGCGTCAATGGTGATGCGTTTGGCCGTATCGGCGGTTGCGACATCCTGTCCTGCAACGCCCGGTGTTAGGTTGACCACCTCACCGGTGTTGGCGATTGCTGGCGTGCCATCGACATTCTGTGTCTTGGCAGTTGCTGCCTGCTGTTCCGCGATCAGGGCTTGTTGCGCCTGTTCTTTTTCCAGTTCGGGCTGAATGACCAATATCTGCCAGCCAAACAAAACAGCCATTGACAGCGCAACAGCCAGAATCAGATTACGATTTTCGGGAGTCATTCACCTAACCTTTGGTTTTTGGTATTAATATTTTTCACGGCTTTTAGCCTGTTCAAGAATGGTGGCACTGGATCGACCCTCGGTTCGGCCCAAGGGTGACAGCGCAGAATACGTTTTAGCGCATAGTAAGATCCATGCAAGGGTCCATGTGTGATTACCGCATCTTTCGCATATTGTGAGCATGTTGGCAAATGCCGACAATTTGCCCCCAAAAGCGGCGAGATAAACAAACGGTAAAATGCAATCAGCCCAAGCAGGAAACTAGCCGCTACCTTTTGCGCAAAGCCGCCAAACCGGTTCATGGGTCATCCTGTGGTTGGCCGTCTGCCAGTGGCTTTGCGTTTGGCTTGGAATCGGGCTTGGCGTCAGACTTGGCGTCAGAATTTGTGCTGTTGGCGATGGTGCGATGAAGATAGCGGATAGCTTTTTTCAACCCTTTGGCCATGTCCTGCCAATCCGCCGTTGCGGTGTCGTGACGGGCAATCAACACATAATCAATGCCATTTTTTGCCAATGGCGACAGATGATCTCGCGCCAAAGCGCGCATGCGCCGCCGTGCCCGATTACGCGTGACGGCATTGCCAATTTTTTTGGTAGCGGTGAGACCAATCCGCCAATCATCCGAATCGCGGGTGACGGCTTGGATTACAAGACCTCTGGCAAGGGCTTTTTCGCCCTTGGACCGCGCCGCAAGAAATCCGGCGCGCGACGGTATGGTTTTCATGTCAGACACCAAATACCGGTATCCTTGTGAATATCGTTACGCTGAGAGGCGCGCACGGCCTTTTGCACGACGAGCCTGAATGACCCGACGACCACCAACAGTGGCCATGCGTGAACGAAAACCGTGACGGCGCTTGCGAACCAATACGCTAGGCTGATAGGTGCGTTTCATCTGAACGCTCCTTTATGACTGTGAATATAGAAAAATATTGAGTGCGGGGTATAGGCCGCGTGGGCGCATCTGTCAATGATATTTGCATTGGGCCGGCAATGATTTTGACGCGTTATTTCCAATTCATCAGCAAAAACCGCCGCGCATCATTGCCTTAATAACCCATAATACCGGTTTTTAACATGTTTTGCATTAATTTGGCGCCATTCAAAAGCAAACAAGGCAGCGGCGGCGGGCTTGGGCTTGCCATTTCACGCGATCTGACAATGGCACAAAATGGCATGCTTCCGCTTAGCCGGTCAGGTAGTGACGGCTCGGAATTCCACATTCAATTTCCTTCGCGCGTTTTCCCGACCTTGTCCAACACAAATGAGACCGAGTGGCATGATATTGCCGCGCCGCAAAGCCTGTAAATGTGTCACTCTTTAGCCAAGCACGCTAAAGCCCAAAACTCTCTAACCACCCACCCAATAAGCGCCCTTCGATTGAGCATCATTTGATCTAGCGTTGGCCAATGATCGGGGTTGATGGCTGCGGTTCAAGATCCCATGGAAAGAAAATCCAAGTATCCTGCGAGACTTCGGTAACAAATGTATCGACAAGCGGCCGCCCAGCCGGTTTTGCATAAACGGTTGCCAGATGCGCCTTTGGCAGCATCAGCTTTAGCGCCTTGGCGGTTTCGCCCGTATCGACAAGATCATCAACAATCAACCAGCCGCTGCCATCGCCGGCCAAGGGCGATGGTTTGAGAACATCAAGCTTGCCACGTTCATTGCCGGCATAGGATGAAATACAGGCCGTATCAATCAGCCGAATTTCCAATTCACGCGCAACAATTGCCGCTGGCACAAGCCCGCCACGCGTGACCGCAATCAATCCGTCAAACGGGCCAAGCTCGAGCAGCCGCCAGGCCAAAGCCTTTGAGGTGCGATGTAATTCTTCCCATGAAACTGGAAATGATTTGATACGCTGTTCTGTCATGCTTCTCACCCTTGACCAAAGACAAAGCCCCCGAGGGACTTGTTGCGGGCGCCATCATATCGGGTTGCCTCAAAAGCTGTAAAGCCAAAGCATATGCTTGATACGGTATTTTTTTCACAACCGATTCAGGCGATGAAAAAAGACCGATTGGAATGACCAATAAAAAAGTCGGTAAAGTCGGGTGAATATTCACTTGCAAGCGCCTAAGGCTTAACCTATGTTGCGCCTCATTGGTTGACACTCACCGCCAAAGCCGCAAGGCAAGCCGGTGATTGACCAAAGGCCAAAGACGCGCTCGTAGCTCAGCTGGATAGAGCACTAGACTACGAATCTAGGGGTCGGGAGTTCGAATCTTCCCGAGCGCGCCATTTCCCTTAACCATGAATCTTCAACAATACCCTTGATCACAGCCTGTGTCGGTTGGTTGATCGTGTATCGATTCTAGCGACTTAAGTATACCCGTGTCACTCGAAAAAGCGTTCCAAGAGTGACCGGAGAGTGACCGAGGTTGATCTGATTTTTATCTGTGTTGACCATGGTTTCTTTTAAGCAAAGATTGGGTCTTAAGCGATCAAGACTATTTGCGCATGTGCGCACGTTGCGCATGAGTTTCTATGGAAGTTCCTGTGATATGCAATATTGCGCATGAGTACAAACACTCTGCAATTCATACTAAACAATCTATATATTACATATACTTAACTATACCTCTCAAGACTCCTAAGAAAACTCATGCGCATCATGCGCAATCTTAATTGTCAGAAGCAATCACGCTCATGCGCATTGTCTCCAACAAAACCTTCTTCAGCATCCTTAACAAACCTAACCTGATTACGCTGGGGCATGAATAACTTTGATATAACGTGATTTCGGTAAAGTTTTCTGTCCTTAAATAAGAGGATAAAAATCTTTGCTAAATGCATGTGTTTGATATAGGCAATTTAGAAAATGTTTCTATATCTTTCCTCAATGGACGAGGAGATATATATGCCTATTACCTACACGAATGCCCATGTGAATGAAGTGCCGGCGGTTTATATAATCCATGAAAATGCCGATTGGACTGGGCCGTTATTCGCGGCGTTGGATGCAATCGGTGTTGCATATCACGATTGGAACCTGGCCAACGTAAACATTGATTTATCGAAGAACGCGCCGGCGGGTGTGTTTTACAATCGGATGAGCGCATCTTCCCATACCAGAGGCAATCGATTTGCACCTGAGATGACAGCTGGCGTTTTGGCGTGGTTGGAGGGGCAGGGGAGATTCGTGATCAATGGACGTCAAGCCTTACATCTGGAAATCTCTAAGATGATACAATATGCGGCGTTACGACATGCCGGTTTGAATGTCCCCCAGACTGTGGTGGCGATTACGGCTGAGGATATCATTGAAGCGTTCTCTTCTTTTGGAGGGAAACCTATAATTACAAAACATAATCGTGCAGGTAAAGGATTGGGGGTTGCGTTGTTCCGCTCAAAACCAGCACTGGTAGAGTATGTGAATGGCGAGGACTTTGATCCATCTGTTGATGGTATTACCCTCGTTCAGCGTTATATTGCCTCGCCGGAACAGCTGATTACCCGAGTGGAATTTGTGGGACGTAAATTTGTCTATGCAGTCCGTGTGGATACTTCAAACGGATTTGAGTTATGCCCTGCAGATGTTTGCGCTCTAGATGCGAGCACCTGTATGGCAGACGCTGATCAACGATTTGCTTTTGACATTGATGGCAGTTTTTCTAAAAGCGCGCTTGGCCAATTGCTTATCCCAAAGATGCAAGATGTAATGGCGCGCGAAGGGCTAGATGTGGCAGCCTTTGAGTTTATCACAGATGAAGATGGTGTGCCCTATGTCTATGATATCAATACCAACACTAATTATAACAGTGATGCCGAACAGCGCGCAGGCATATCAGCAATGGCGGTATTGGCATCATATCTTGGGAGCAAACTGGCCAACATAGAAGTAAAGGCAGCCGCATAATTACCTAATTGCCTATCAAATATTCAACAACATGTTCTTCAATGTTTTCTGAATTAAATTCATATGTTTAGCTGTGCTTCTGAAATGGAGTTAACAATGACGTCGGGTTTCCCGGGAAGGTTATCCCATGCCACTCCAGTTCGATTGACCCAAATGTAAACTGGTTTATGTGCGGGGTAAAGCTGGGGGCTGTCACAGGGAATCCTAGCGCGATGCAGGCACCTTCTACGGGTGGTATTTCAGGGATGAAACCGACCCGCAGCCAGTCGGTTTTTGGCAGCGGTGATACAAACGGTGATACATCTAAATTGAAACCAACTTGGTTTGATGCAAGAATGTAGGGGTTATGCAGGGAAATGCTGTGGCACAAACCGTCCCGAGCGCGCTATTCTCCATTCTTCTTTTCTAAGCTCCCTGAAGCTAAAATCACCCCTACTGCAACCAAAAAGATACCCACTACACCTCCAGTGGTGATCGTTTCGCTCAGGAAGACTACCCCACCAAAAAGTGCAAGGATTGGAGTTAAAGCCCCAAACGCTGCAGTTTGAGCTGCGCCCAAACATCGAATTGCAATCGAGTATAGTATCATTGCAAGGACACCGATGAGCACGCCTTGCAAGAGGCAAACCCAAACAATTTCTTGGATGTTGACATTGCTGAAACTGACTTCTCCAGTCATAAAAAGAACTGGAACCAAGAAAAGAGTGCCCCAAAATAACCCAACAACTAATCCTTGAACCGGTCTAAGGCCAGCTTGTTTAAAATAGATTGTGTAGATGGCCCAGAGACATGCGCCTAAAAGAAACAGTAGGTGACCTTTCCATGTTTCTGAGTTTGAGCCATCAAGCATTTGCGTCAACCCAACTGATATTGCTCCTATGAAGATTGCTAACAATCCAACCAAACGGAGTTTACTTGGTTTTTCGCCAATCAGTAAAAAGGAGAATAATGCCGCCCAGAATGGCAATGTTCCGGGTGCAAGGGCACCTGAGTCAGATGCCGAAGCGTAAAAAAGCCCTGATGAAATGATGTAGGGAGCAACTGCACTAGGCATAAGAGCTATCATCACCGTGCTTACAAAGCTCTGCCCACGAAGGATGACACCTAATTTGATCATGAATGGCAAGGTGACAATGCTAGCTGTGACCAGCCTGAGTGTCATCACCTCCTCAACAGAAAAGTTGCTGCTTATAGCAAACCGTGTATTTACCAGAAAAACCGCCCATATCGTGACGGCTGCGCATAGCAGTTGATATGCCAAGGGCACGCTCTCTAACCGCATTCATCGTTTATCCAATCTGGGCTCTTTAACACCGTATAAGGCTGTTTAATTAAATCACTTTTGAGGGCATTGAAGGGGAAGAAAAACAAAATAGAAGATGCGCTTTTAATATGCGTCAGGAATGTATTCATGCACACAACACTAGAGCTTGCGGCATCAAATTAAACAACTTTTAATCGATCAAGTTCATTATATAAGTATTTGCAGATTTTATCCTTTATCAAAGAAAAGCCCCTCTGACGGGGGAGGTGTCAGAGGGGTAAGGTACTCTTGATAGTGAAAACAAGTCGTCAACGTGGAGGAAGAAAGCTTGTATTAGTTGTTTAGCGTCTGATGCCGCTGCGCGATAGGTTTATAAACGCTCTACTACAGTGCATTTATTGCATCATCTTCTGCCTGACTTGAACTGGATCCTGTAATCAGCTAACGGCCATCTCAAAACTGGCTCGAGAAAAGCCCCCACCGGTATTAACCAGCAAGGGCAAGTTTTAAGGGAGTGACACCTTTGCGCAGGTGTCATTTGTTTGGCGTTTAGGTTCTTCGGTTATCTATAGGCAAGAGTCGTGCTATGGAACTATTCAGCCGAGTTCAGCTATTATATTGCCGGGCTTGCATCTCTGATCGACGGTTTACTTGATTGGTTGGCGGCGGCGGGGGGTGATAACGTTTCAACTGAAGTGAATATTATTCTCGGGGAGCTGTGGTTGTGTTTATCATAAAATACATGTTTCCGGTTTTGCTATTATTAAGTGCTGGCAATTCATATGCAGACTTTAAAAAAGAAAACATTGAACGCTTTTACAAATCAATTGTGAGTGTTCGCTCAACCGTCCCCGCTGAAGCAAGGACCGCTTCTAGCCTTGGTGTCAGGCGCGAGGGTAATGGTGTAGCAATAAATGAAAACCATATTCTAACTATTGGCTACATAGTAATTGAATCAGAGAGCATAGAAATAGGTTTGTCTGATGGACGACGGCTGCCTGCTAAACTGGTTGGCTATGACCACACTAGTGGCTTTGGAATCATCAAGTCTGTTATTCCCCTTAAAATGCCTCATCTTCAACTTGGCAACTCTGATAACATTAACTCCGAACAAGATTTATTGATATTGCCCTCACCCAACCGCGGCGCAGGTTCAATTGTGAGGTCTGTTTCACGAAGACCTTTCACTGGCTGGTGGGAATATTTTGTTGAAAACCCAATTTATACAACACCAGCAAATGGGTTATGGGCCGGTGCGCCAATACTAACCGAGAACGGTGAAATTGTTGGTATCGGCTCATTGTTTGTATCCGAGTCAGTGCCGGGTGTTCCCTCTCCCGGTAATATGTCTGTGCCTATAAATATACTTAAACCAATTCTTGAAGACCTTATTTCCAGCGGCAGAAGAAAAAGTAAAATCCAACCTTACCTTGGCATTTCATCGGACGACAGCAACGATCGAATTATCGTAACTCGGGTAAGCGGCGGGGGTCCAGCTTTTGAAGCGGGTATCAGACCTCAGGACGTAATCATGACAATCAATGGCTCACAAGTTTCCAATTTGAAATCATTCTATGAGAAGATCTGGAAATCTGGTGAGGCTGGAGTGACCATTAAATTAAGCGTTCTCCGGAAAGGAAAAATCATGAATTTTAATGTAAAAACGGTTGATCGAATGGACTATTTCGTCAAGCCCCAGTCTTTTTAGGGGTATCCAGAAACGTGTTGGATTGAGCCCAACTTCTTTACTTGTCCAATGCAAATTTTGATTAAGGAGATTTGGAACCCCGCAGCTTGGAGCGCTGACCGGAGTTGCTGGGGCGCGCTTCTATGTCAGCTTTGGACTTTATTGAAGGGTAGGGCAAAATATATGATAAAAATATGTTTCTTCTTGACCGCTCCTTTCCCGCAACCCCAGACTTTAGGGTGTTTGGTGAGAATGTGGCACTGGGACGAGGGCACGTATAATGATTATTGAACAAATTGACCTTTATCATGTGAGGATGCCGCTTCTTGAACCTTGGGTTACCGCTTATGGTTCACAGAACGACATTGAAAGTCTTTTTGTAAAAATAATATCTGATGGTATTAGCGGCTGGGGTGAGTGTGCACCATCACCTTTACCCCTTTACAATTCAGAGTTCTCAGCAGGCGCCTTTGTTGTTGCAAGGGATATTATTGCACCGCGCCTTATTGGAAGAAGGGTCATCAGCGGAGAATTTTTGCATGAAATACTTTCTGATTTAAAGGGTCATCAATTTGCTAAATCAGCATTTGATGGGGCTTGGTGGGATGCCCACTCTCAGCATCACAAAACGCCATTATGGTCTTTGATTGGCGGCACCAAGGAACGCGTAGAGGTTGGGGCAGACATACCTGTTTTACCCAGCACTGATGAGTTGCTTAACCGTGTCGAGATATCTATGAAAGGGGGATTTCCACGGATAAAATTAAAGTTCAACCGGCAATGCACCGTTGATATGATAAAACAAGTACGAGACGCATTCCCTCAATTAATAATGCACATTGATTGCAACAGTGGTTTCACGCTGGACGATATAGCAATGTTTCAGGAACTTGATAAATTAGATCTTAAGATGATTGAGCAGCCACTAAGTTACGATGATTTAGTAGATCATGCTGAACTGCGCAGAACAATCAAAACCCCAATTTGTCTTGATGAAAGCATCACGTCGCTGCACCGAGCACAGAAAGCCATAAAGATAGGTGCTTGCGATTGGATAAACATCAAAACCAGCAGGGTTGGCGGCCTTACAAATGGCATTGCAATACATGATTTTTGTGAAGCTAGTAGCGTACCTGTTTGGATAGGTGGTATGCTGGAGTCAGCTGTTGGTCAGGGGGCCTCTCTGGCGCTGACGACTAAAAGTAACGTAAATTACCCATCTGATATATTTCCAAGTGACCGTTTCTTTGCCGAAGACTTTTCTTACCCAGACATATGTATTTCCGCCCCTGGCGAAATCGCTGCGCCTTCAAGAAACGGAATAGGTTTTGCGCCCAAAATGAACTTCTTGAACAAGCACAGCATAGCCAAGGCCTCAATTGCGCTTCAATGACGTGAGCAGCCCCGCCCCAGGCCTTAAAACCATGCCGTTATTAAAGAGATAAAATGCTTTGGACAGAAAAAATATGTGAGCCGATGGTTAAACCACACAAGGTCATTGCACATAGGGGGATGTCAGGAAAATTTCCTGAAAATACCCTTCTTGCATTTGATGCTGCAAGGCATGCAGGATTACGGTGGCTCGAAACTGACATTAGTTTGCTCGCAGACGAAACCTTAATCGTTTTCCATGACGAAGCCCAAGGTCGGACCGTTGCCGGCGACAAACTAGTCGCAGATGCAAATTGGGAAGATTTTCAAGATGCTGATGCTGGAGTTTGGAAGGGCGAACAGTTTTTGGGCCAGAAAGTGTTGCGTTTGGCAACATTGATCTCTTGGGCAGAGGTGCATGATATGACCCTAATCCTTGAAATGAAATGCCATGGTAATCGTGAATATCGTTCGGCTGAGTTGCTCGCATCTTCACTAAGGAAAACACCAAAAGCAAATATAATCGTTTCAAGTTTTGACATAGATTTTTTGCGCTATTTTCGAACGTTTGCCCCGCACATCCCCCTTGCCAGTGTTCATAATTTTCTCCCAGAAGACATATATTTTCTAAAAACTGAGTTAGCGATAGAGGCGGTTCACCTCGATAGCGACTTGATTTCAGCGTCAACGAACATAACAGTTTTTCATCAACAAGGCATCAAAATACGGGCCTGGACTGTCAATGATCCAAGCCGTGCTTACGATCTTTTTGATTTGGGCGTTGATATGGTAATGAGTGACTATCCGGAACAGATATAGAATTTGCCGAATATTGAATCAGTGCCTTGAAACTGCGCTCAAAAATTGTGGTTAGGGCAATCATGCTAAAAAGTTAATAAACGACTTATCACTACTTCTCCTGACTAAAATTCAAAATTCTGCTCCGGTCAGAAATTCCATAACTGCGGTATCAGTGATTTTAAAATCTAATACATCTTATATCTAAACCTAACGCTGCGGTGATCACAGTTATCCGCTAATATTTTCTTTGGGTTTTTGAGAGGGAAAAGGCTAGATTACATGTGACGATTAGCGATCAAATAAATGGATCATTAATGACCTCTGCAGCGACGCCATATCAATTTGACTATGTAATCATTGGGTCTGGATCCGCCGGTTCGGCAATCGCCTATCGGTTGGCAACTGCAGGACAAGGCTCAATTGCGGTTGTTGAGTTTGGCGGCAGTGATGCTGGTCCCTTTATTCAAATGCCAGCTGCATTGTCATATCCAATGAACATGCCTTATTATGATTGGGGCTATAAATCAGAACCAGAAGTGGGTCTTGCCGGCCGCTCACTTGTTTGCCCTAGAGGTAAAGTGATCGGAGGATCATCTTCCATCAACGGTATGATATATGTCCGCGGCAACCCTCTAGATTATGATCACTGGCGTGACGCGGGGGCAGATGGCTGGGGTTATGCTGACGTCCTACCATATTTTCGACGCATGGAAACATCACATGGTGGTGAGCTTCCTTGGCGGGGCAATGATGGGCCGCTGCATATTACTCGTGGGCCCCGTGATAATCCGCTCCATCATGCCTTTGTTGAGGCCAGCCTGCAGGCGGGTTACACAATGACCTCTGATTATAATGGGTATCGTCAGGAAGGATTTGGACCAGCTGATATGACAGTTTGGAAGGGCCGCCGATGGTCAACGGCCAATGCTTATCTAAAGCCCGCGATTAAAACGGGGAAGGTAAGGCTTTTTACCCGCACTTTGGCAGACCGAATTCTTTTTGAAGGGCGGCGTGCCGTTGGTGTTCGCGTTTGGCGCAAGGGTAAATACCACGATATTATTGCGCAAAATGCGGTAATTCTTTGCGCAGGTGCGATTGCAAGTCCGGCAATTTTGCAGCGGTCAGGTATTGGCTGTTGCGACACTCTTCAAGATTTTGGCATTGAGGCCATCGCTAATAGAAAAGGTGTTGGAAAAAATCTTCAGGATCATCTAGAGATCTATTTTCAGGTTGCCTGCCGCAAACCTATAACGCTCTACAAACACCTCAATCCTGTCTCAAAAGCCTTAATCGCCGCTCAATGGCTATTCTTTAAATCTGGCCTGGGCGCTTCCAATCATTTTGAAACACTCGGTTTTATACGATCCAATAAAAATATTCTCTATCCTGATATCCAGTTTCATTTTCTTCCTGTAGCCATTCGTTATGATGGCAAGGCACCGGCAGCTGGCCATGGCTTCCAGCTTCACGTTGGGCCAATGAGATCTAAATCACGGGGCCATGTAAAGATTAAATCGTCAGACCCAAACGCAGCTCCCGAAATAAAATTTAACTATCTTTCCCATCCGGATGATCTCCCAGAATTTCGCAAGGCATTGCAACTTAGCCGCGAAATTTTGGCTCAAAAGGCGATGCGTCCATTTTATGGTCACGAAATTCAACCAGGTGTGAACACTGTAATGGATAAAGATCTGGACGCATTTATCCAGACCCAAGCTGAGTCAGCATATCATCCGTGTGGAACATGTAGAATGGGGGCTGAAAATGATCCCTTTGCTGTGGTCAGCTCAGATTGCCGTGTCATCGGCACAACAAATCTATTTTGTGCTGACTCATCAATATTTCCGCGTATTACCAACGGTAATCTGAACGCACCTTCAATCATGGTTGGTGAAAAAGCGGCTGATCACATTTTGGGAAATCCGCCGCTGGCCCCAACAAATGATAGGCCTTTTAAGTTTCCAAACTGGCAATCGAAGCAACGATAGGCCGGTAATCGAACTAGAGTAATTATCAATTTGCCCTGTATTGTTTAAGCCTATCGGATAATGTTGCGGCAAACTTGGCTGCCTTTGATTCCGATTTTGTTCGGAGGGATACTTCAATCTTCCGCTTTTTGAAGCGATGCTGAAGGTCAGATGGAATTGACCGCGAGAAATAAAAAGTATCGTTTCTCTTGTAAAAGTATACCGGCAACCTTACCCACACCATCGGACAACAAACTCCTGTTCTAGAACGTTAATCGTTTAGAAACAGTCACTTGTATCGCGGCCCTAGGACCTTGGAACCGGGAAAATGGCGCGCTCGGGAAGAGAATTTGCCACCGCGTTGGCCTGAAACCTCAATGATTCTGCCACCTAAGATGGAGCGCGGCAAGTCGAATGTACGACCATTTGTACGACCGTAGGGCTTGTTCCGCCGATACCCCCCCCATCGAAATGACGGGCGGGGGCGGCTTGTGCAAAGGATGATCGCATCAGAGCAGCCAAGCGACGCAATATAATAGAGCCGTCCATATACTGTTATATAACAGATATAATAGTTGTTATGAGAGTGGACGGCCTAGAATAGGTCGGTGTCAGCGAGTGTGTAATTGCCGTTTGGGAGGCGGGTTGTCTCTGAGATTTGTGATGTAAAAAAGCAGCTTACCGTATAAGCTAAGGCCCAAAATAATTAATGAAAGGGTTGGAGATGGAATTCAATACAGCTTTCGGATTTGTTCCTATTGATAAGCGCCGAACCATCTCAAAGCCTCGCAAATCCGGTATTACAATGGTGTCGGACTATCAATTGGGGTTGGCGTCTCTGTCTGACCTTATTGAAGTCGCTGGTCATTATATTGACTTGTTCAAAATTGCCACTGGCACATCTCGGCTTTTTGAGAAAACTCATTTGCAGGCCAAAATTGAAATGCTACGGGCTAACGATATTAGGCCCTTTCTCGGAGGTCAATTTCAAGAATATGTACTCCACACAATGGGCGTTGATGCAATGCCGCGACATTTGAGTGAAGCGCAGGCTCTCGGCTTTGATATTATAGAAGTTTCTGACAATATGGTTCAACTTGGCCAAGGTTTGAGGCAACAACTCTGTGATATGGTTCGCGATCAGGGCATGAACCCTGTTGGAGAGATCGGCGACAAGCGGGAGAGCTCCTCGATTATGTCAATCATCGACGAGGTGAATGAAGTTTTGGAGATGGGCGCAGAGTTTGCCCTAATCGAAGCAGCTGAGTTGATGCACGGAGGTGTGCCAAACGAGGAGTTGATTTTGGCTATCCAACAAAATGTTGATATTACCCGCTGTATCTTTGAACTCGCAACGCCTCGAGTTGGCAGTACGACGGTTCAAATTTATGCGGGAAAAAAATTCCTTGTGAAGACGTTTGGTCCAGATGTGAATTTAGGCAACGTAACACCCGATGTGGTGATAGAGACTGAAACAACTCGTCTTGGCTTGGGGTCTGCTGGGCCTCTCGATTTCCTAGAGGAAAGATAACATTTAGCACTAGTAGAAAAGTAGCCAAACACTGGCTTGGCACCTCAGCTTAAACCTCAAATTTGCGTTTCATTGCGCTTGGAAAGCATGCTCTAGTTTACCGCCCTCAAGACGTCAAAATAGCTGCCCTCAGCGCCTGAGCGTCCGTTCCCCGCACGCACTCATCCTTGCCGTCGCGCACTAAGTCAACCAGTGTGTCTATAGCCTCAAGCGTATAAGAGCGCGCTAGTCCAGCTACGCGGTGTTCGTCCTTTGGATGGCCTCCGGGGTTACCAGATTGACCGGGAGCGAATTGGCCGGATTTCAGCCGAGCTTTTTGGATGGTTTGCATCGAGGAATTTTAGCATGAGTGGTTGAAGGGGGTAAGGCCACCTAATGAATGGTTTCGTCAGAAGAGTTTAGGATGGAAAATACCTTTTTGGGTGTTTTCCATTCAGGCACATCTGGAAACAGTGAGGCATATAGGCAGCAGACTTTGTAAAGCGCTGATCTCGCGCCAGACGCTCTCTCGCATTCAAACACCTGGCGCAGATACCTATGTTTCTCCCTCTTTTTACTTTCGTTACAAATCATAAAGAAATATGCCTTTGTCGTTGGCCTGTGATTTCACAGGTGACAGTTTTGTCACCTGTCTAGATATGTATTTACCAGCCGATCTCATTGATAATCATTTGGGCAAGTGGGGTGTTTTTGGCTATGTCGGTTAATGACACCTCGTCTATTTTAAACTTGCCCCAAGACGCGACCTCCTCACTAGGATTGACCCCGGGGTTAACAGGGTATTCATAATTTACCTCGGTATACAAAAGCTGAGCTTCTGGTGACGTCAGCCATTCTATGAATTTCACGGCAGCAGGCTGCTTTTTTGAAGCCTTCAGAACTGCAGCAGCTGATATATTTACATGTTGCCCGCGTCCCGTCTGGTCCAGAAATACGAGGCGCAAGCTATCGGCCCATTTTTTTTGTTCAGGATTTTTGTTATTGAATTTCATTTTGCCGTAATAGTAGGTGTTCATTAGCGCCACATCGCATTCACCTGAGTAAATGGCTTTGGCCTGTGCTCGATCATTCCCTTGAGGTTTGCGTGCAAGGTTTTTAACAAGGCCTTTTGCCCATTCACGAGCCGCAGCCTCGCCATCATTTGCTATAATTGATGCCAGCAACGCACGGTTGTAGACATGACTCCCAACGCGCGTGCATACCCTTCCTTTCAGGCTTGGCTTTACAAGATCCGCAAGACCCAAAACTTCATACTTTTCGGTTCTTTGAACCGATACCGCAGCAATCCGTGCTCTCAATGAAAGGGCAGTCCATTTATCACTTTGGTCTCGGAGATGAGCAGGAACTTGTTTTTTGATTTTAGATGAGGACAGAGATGCAAGCAGTCCTGTCTCAGACAATTCATGAACTCTGTTTATATCAACTGTAATAACCATATCTGCTGGAGTTGCATCTCCCTCAGATTGAAGCCGCTGAACAAGTCCTTTTGGCGCATAAACAGTTGAAAACGTGATCCCTGTTTTTTTTGTGTACGCTTCTAAAATTGGCTCCAGCAAAGCTGGCTGGCGGTGTGTGTAGATATTCAAACTCTCAGCTATTGAAGCTTGAAGTGGCACAAAACATATCGCTGCGCAAACTGTTGCTATAAATCTAATCATTTCTACCTCTTTAATAATGAGAATTATTCTTAATTAATAGTGATAATCATTCTCATTTAAAAAAACAAGAGCATTTCACAAATGTATTTTTTTGCGTAAACTAAATTTTTACGGAACGAGTCGCTGGCAATAGAATGAAAGAAACAAAAGAAAAGCTGAATCAACAGCAATCCTTTCAGGAACGCTGCCTCATGTTGGACATTCGGATGACAAGTCAAAGGCGGCTATTAGCCAGTGTTCTCAATGAGTCCAACGATCATCCAGATGTCGACACTATTTATCAGCGGTGCAAAGCAAAGGACGAATCAACATCTATTGCATCGATATACCGTTCATTGAGCCTTTTTGAGGACTCAGGCTTAATTGAAAAGCTTGATATGGGAGATGGTAAAGCACGGTTTGAAATTAAACGCACAGATCATGACCATTTGATGGATGTTGAAACTGGACAAATCCACGAATTTCAAAGTCGAGAACTGCAGCGTTTGATAAAAGAAATTGCGGACGAAATGGGATTTGACCTCACAGAGCACAGGTTAGAAATCTATGGCCGTAAGCAGGGCCGGACAGCGTGCCGCTGCTACGAAATAAAAATATATTAAAATTTATAGCTAATCATCTGGGCACTTAAAATGACTGAACATTGCCTCCTGCAAGCGCGATGCTAGAAAAGAGAGTGCAACAGCCGGTTTGAGTGATAATAAATGAGCGTCTAACAATTCTTAAATCCACTGCTATAAAAAATCACACTGATAAGTGTTTTGTGACTAAGTACAATGAAAGTGTTGCCAAAATAGTATGTAAATCCACCCCATCGCCTCCGCCAACCAATCAAGTAAACCGTCGATCCGAGGCGCAAGCCCCGGCGTCCTGCGGCCCCACCCCCTTCAATCAAGTCCAAATCTGACAGATAAACGGCTCCATTAACCCCGGTCCGTGGTCCGCGGTCCGTGGCTGCTGGGCGGTGGTCCGTGAAACGCGGACCTTGGGCCTCGAGCCTCGGACCTCGGTTCAGGCAAGGTTGCAGGTGAGGTTTTGATAGTTGACCATATGTGACGATCTGCTAAGCTATTGTTATAGCTGGATTCAGTCACTGGATGGCGCTGTGGGTAGGCATCGAACTTCTTCCCGAGCGCGCCATTCTCCATTCTGACACCCGCAGAAAATAACGCGTTTCGGCCTGTTCGATTCATCGTGGGCGTACAATCGCCACTCTATTGAAAACCGCCATCTTGCGGAGATGCCGGGGTCAGTTTGTTGGCGGATGGAACCCTTTTTGACGTCTGATAGACGCTATGGCATTTGAACCCTAAAAAGATCATAGTCTTTTTAGGGGAGCACCTGCTTATGACAAACCGCAATAGATGAGACCCACATGACCAAACCCCTGATTGATTTGCCATACAACGCATTAACCCCGCTTCACGTTCATATTAACAGGAACGGCTTCAAAGAAAGCTTGCATGAGGTCGATGTAGCCCTATGCGATGCTGAGGGGTCAGTTATATTGGGCATGGGTGATGTCGAAAGCGTTATCTTTCCGCGGTCGGCAATGAAACCACTTCAGTCAATCGCACTTATTGAGCTGCTAAAAACCTTGCCGGATATTCCTGAGTTTTCAGATGCTGAGGTTGCCCTGATTTGTGCGAGTCATAACGGTGAGACGCTACACACGGACGCCGTGCAAGGCTTACTTGGCAAGTTCGACATATCGATTGATGAGCTTATTTGTGGTGCGCACTGGTCAATGCATCAGGAAACAATGGTGTCACAAGTCAGAACCATGGATGAGCCACACAAGGTCCACAATAACTGCAGTGGAAAACATGCTGGCATGTTGATCTTATCCAAACTTATGAGCGGTAAAACATTCGGTTATGCGAACCTAACGAATGCGGCTCAGCAGCAAATCCTAGGCACGTTAGAATTTATGACTGGTTTGGATCTGATGCAATATCCGCATGGCATAGATGGCTGCGGTGCGCCTGTTTTCTCTGCGCCGCTTGGCAATTGGGCAAGAGCGTTTGCTTTATTTGCTGGTGGTGGTGATTTACCAGATGCGAGGCATGAGGCTTGTCAGCGGATACGCAAGAGCATCGCCGCCGCTCCCTTGCTCATCGCTGGCCATGGGAGGGCATGTAGTGCAATTAATGCCGCTTATGGTGAAGCGATAACCGTTAAAACAGGTGCTGAAGGCGTTTACTCTGCTGCGTTTCATGACCTTGCTCTTGGTGCGGTCGTTAAAGCAAGAGATGGCAACAAAAGAGGGGCTGAGGTTGCGATTGGTGCCGTTATTAGGGCATTAGGGTATTCCATCGAATGGTCTGTAGAAGGCTTCTTTCAACCGAAGCTGCTTAACTGGGCTGGTGATGAAGTTGGTGATATCACGACACCAGACTTTGTTTGCGGTCGTTGATTTCAGAACCTGAGGAGTTCATTATGCTAAATCAAACGGTGACAGTAGATGCAAAGCAGCCATGGTCTGGATTGGTAAAAAGGGGGCAGGTGCTCACCATCAAAGATATGCACGGCCAGCAAGCGGTCGATTTCCTTTGCTATGATGCAGACAACACATCAGATCGTTACTCTGCAACTAATACCGTAAAGATTCAGGGCAATATCTATGTTGGCAAAGGAACGGTATTATATGCAGATAGTGGTAAGCCACTTTTAAGAATCATTGAAGATACGGTTGGGAGGCACGACACAATTTACGGATGTTGCAGCAATCCCAATAACAAGCTTCGTTATGGCGTGGCGACAACCGAGTCTTGTTACACGAACTTTACCCGAGAGCTTCAAAGACATGGCATGGATGCGGCGTCGATCGTTCCGAACGTTAACTGGTTTATGAGTGTTCCAGTTTTAGATGATGGATCAGCAGGTGTGGCTGAGGCTGCATTAAAGCCCGGCAGCTATGTAAAGCTTCGGGCCGAATGTAATGTTCTGGCTGTTTTGTCGAATTGTCCACAAATGCATAATCCATGTACCGGCTATGATCCCACGCCAATTGAAGTCTCGATCAGCTAATGTGCTGCGCTTTTGGTTCCTTCAGCTATTGAAGTAACAATTCTATCCGGAGAACCCGGGAGCTTGTCCCACGCTGCGCCGGCGCGATTAACCCAAATGGTTTTAAAGCCAAATGCGCCGGCGCCGGATACATCCCAATTATTCGATGAGAAGAAGGTTACGTCACGCGGCGCGCAATCGAACCGCTCTGTGACGAGTTGGTACACTGCCGGTGTGGGTTTATAGCATTTCAAGACATCAACACTGAGCAATTCATCGAACCACTCAGAAATTCCGGCTGACATTACCGCTTTTTCCAACATGCTGGGAGACGCATTTGAGAGCACTGCAAGCCTGTGACCATCCGCTCTGAGATTAGCGAGCACTTCAGGCACTTCATCATAGGCTGAGAGTTCGCTGTACAATGATAAAAGCCGATTTCGTATATTATAATCGGATGCAAGGGCGTGTTCTTCAAGTGTCGCATCAAGCGCACGTGTTGTGAGTTCCCAAAAATCCTCATATTTGCCCATCATCGAGCACAGCCAGCTATATCTGAGTTGTCTTTCTCGCCAACCTTTCGCGATGGGACGCCAATTCTCCTTTAGAGCCTCCATGCCTTGCTCAGTCGCTGCCTGTCTGGCTGCAGAGTCCACATCCAATAATGTCCCATAAGCATCAAAGACAAACATCAATTCGACCCATTTGATTGGCTGCTATTCAAAATTGGACCAGCCAGATAACCCTAACATTTACAACCATTTTAGTCACTCTTTTGAAAACCGTTATTGATTAAAAGCCCCGCGGATCAGTTTTGGTACGGGAATTTTTTACCAATGACTTGCCACTCGCCATTCCGTTTCCTGAATCTAGCCACTTATGCCCCCTAAGTGACACAGATTTGACACAGTCAGCGGTCAAATCAATCGGCTATTTGGTGAAACGGTCTATGGATTTTTTCGGATGTAGAGAAGATTCACCATCGGTGCGACAAACCAGAGTATGGCCGAACTCCACAGCATCAGGCTTTTTGGCAATCCATGTCCGATAAAGAAGCCGACGCATAAAATCAAAAGCAGGAGGTTCAGTCCGATGGCGATGGTCTTTAAACGCATGTTTATCTCCAATGATTTATTTGTAGTGGTTGATTTTCAATGATTGGGTTTTCGCTGGCAGAATTGGTAGCACAGATCTATGGCAACCGCCCCGCCAGATATTGTGGATCAAGCATAAATAAACAAAATCTGATTGTTCTGGGCAGATCATAGTCTGGAATTGGCTTTCAACATCTGTGAAATGGATTAGATATTGGCTATATTCCATAATGATATGACTTTTCGCCTCTCGATCTTTTCGGGTGTTTATTTTGGGTGTTTAAAACTGCACCGATAAGCGTAAAATCATCTGTGAAAATACATGAGAGCAAGGCAATGGAACCCAAACCAATTGTTGGCATTATCACGAATGAGACGGTCGGTTTTAACGGCAGGCAGCAATCACATTCGGCCGGAAAACGTTATGTCGATGCGGTGATGAATTTTGCCGATATTGTGCCAATCCTGATTCCGGCCTGCATTAGAAAAAGCGATCTTGGCACCCTTCTTGATAGGCTTGATGGTGTTGTTTTGACCGGTGGCAGGGCGAATATTGAGCCGCATCACTATGGCGGCGAGGCATTTCCTGATGATGAAGTGATTGATCCCGATCGTGACAAGACTGTCCTGGATATTATTCCTGAATGCGTTCAACGCCATATGCCGATTTTTGGCATTTGTCGTGGCATCCAAGAGATCAATGTTGCCTATGGCGGCACAATTTTCTATCGGGTGCATCAGCAAAGCGATAAACAAGATCACCGCATGCCACAAAATGATGATGCGTCATTGGAAGAAATCTTCAAACCAAGGCATCAGATCATGTTCACCGAAAATAGTCTTTTCAAAGAATTTCTGGGGCAAGATAGTTTTTGGGTGAACAGCCTTCACGGGCAGGGCATTGATCAATTAGGTGCGGGGCTATCCGCCGAAGCCTTTTCACCCGATGGCCTTATCGAGGCGATCAGCATAAATGATCACAAATCCTTTGCTATTGCCATCCAATGGCACGCCGAATTTCATCCCGAAAGAGATGAAAATCGTCTGAATAATTTGCTTTTTCAGAAATTTGGCGACGCTTGCCGACAATTTCACTTGGCCAAATCATAGCTTGATAAAATCAAGCAAAATAAACTGATTCATGATTGAACCATTAGCGCGATATGCTAGGATTTTGCATATTTTGGGAGAAAAATCATGAAATTCAAATTGATTGCAAAGCTTTTACTGGCAGCGATGGCGATTTTGCCAGCGACACAGGCGATTAGCGAAACGCGTGTTACTTATAAATCAGCGAAATCGACATCATCCTATTATCAGATGGCCGTACAGATTGCCGAAGGCATGAAGGCAGGGTCAAATGGTGATATCACTGTCACCGTTGAAGAGAGCCAAGGTTCGGTTCAAAATGTGATGGAGGTGATTGGTCGCAAAGGCAATTATGTGTTCACCACGCCACCTGTTTTAATCAAGCTTGCACGCGGCGGCAAAGCGATGTTCAAGGACAAGGCAAATCCGCGTTTTGATGAAATCAGAGCCTTGTTTCCCATTCCGTCTTTGACCATGCATTTTGTCATGTCCGAAAAGTCAGGTGTGACTGATTTTAGCGGCATGGAAGGCAAGACCATCTTGCTTGGCAAGGGATCATTTGGCGCCCGCGAGGGAGAAAAATATCTCAAGCTATTTGGCCTTGAAGGAAAGGTCACGCTTGCCGAGGTTGAATTGTCGAATGCGGTTCCAGCGCTAAAGAATGGTCAGATTGATGGGTTTGTGACGGCTGGATCCTATCCGGCACCAAATGTTATCGAAGCGGCGGCATCGGCTGGTGCAAAGGTTCTGTCCTTGTCGGATGAGCAAATTAAATTGTCAAAACGGACACGGCTTGAAATTCCGGCTGGTACCTATGCTGGGCAATCATCGGCGATCACCACAACGTCACTTCCTGTTGTGGCCTTTGCCACAACCGATATGGATGATGCAACAGCCTATGCGCTGACCAAAACCTTTTGGGAAGGCAAGTCATCAATGAGCGCCGCCGCAAAATGGTGGGGTGGTGTCTCGCTTGATATGCTTGAAAATATCCTGACCGAAATTCACCCAGGCGCAGCAAAATATTACCAAGAGGTTGGTGCCACGCTGGCGTCGCATCACTAATTATTTTGGTCAGGTAAAAACGTAATTATAAGGGCAAGCGTTGCGCGTGACGGTTGCCCTTTTTATCGGGTCTTAAGCTGGAATTCCCTCAATGACGCCATTTTTGAAATCAACAAGGTCTATCTGGATCGGGCTTGGCGCTTTATCGGTTGTCTTTCATCTATGGCTCATTTTTTCGGGGCTGGTTCCTAATCTTGTATCACGCCCGCTTCACATGGCTTTGGTGATCCCTTGGGTTTTTCTGTTTAAGCCATCGGTTGGTTTGTGGCGTATTTTTGATTGGGGTTTTACGCTTGCCGGTATCGCGGCCTGTTTCTGGATTATTGCGAATCATAATCTGTTGCTTGATCAATATGGCTATCTTGCCAATGATTTTCAGATGGTGATTGCGGTGATTTTGCTGGTAACGGTTCTGGAAATGGCGCGCCGATCAATCGGCTGGCCGCTTCCCTTGCTGGCTTTTGCTGCATTGCTTTATGGGCTGTTTGGTAACTATATTCCTGGCGAATTTGGGCATCCGGGAACACCATTGGCCAGCTTTCTTGGAACAATGACGATTGCCGAGGGCGGTATTTGGGGAACCTTGACCGGCGTTTCGGTTTCGATTGTTGCCATTTTCGTGATTTTTGGTGCGATGCTGAATGCGGGTGAGGCCGGTGCCGGTTTCATGAACGTGGCGGCATCAGCGGCGGGACGATTGAGGGGCGGCGCGGCAAAGGTTTCAGTTTTATCATCGGCCCTATTCGGATCAATCTCAGGCTCGGCATCTGCCAATGTGGCTTCTACCGGAATCGTGACTTTGCCGACAATGGTGTCACTTGGATATCCAAAACGCATTGCGGCGGCGGTTGAGGCGGTGGCGTCATCAGGTGGGCAGATCATGCCGCCATTGATGGGCGCAGGTGCGTTTGTCATGGTAGAGCTGACCGGTATCCCCTATGCAGATATTATTGTCGCTGCCGCTTTACCGGCACTGTTGTATTTTTTTGCAGTGTGGATCGGGGTCGATATCTATGCGTTGCGTTTTGGGTTGCGCCCGCTGAACAATGATGCGCGGCCTGCAGTGCGGACAGTGCTGATCACCGCCAGTTTTTTCCTGATCCCTTTTAGCGTTCTTCTGATTGTTATGTATATCGGCTTTACGCCACAATATGCGGCGGCAGTGGCGATTTTGGCGGCAACATTATTATTATTCATCAACGGATCAATGGCCATTAGCCTTGGTTCGGGTATGACACGAATTTGCGATGCTGCGATTATGGCTGGTGGCCAGATCGCTATGATCGCATCGATTATTCTATGCGCTTCAATCATCATTGGCGTTCTTGGCATAACCGGCCTTGGGATCAAGGTGACTTCGCTGATTTTGTCTTTTTCGGGTGGCATGATCTGGCCAGCCTTACTGTTGACCGCGCTTGCCTGTTTGTTCCTTGGCATGGAGGTGCCGACAACAGCGGCCTATGTGATTTGCGTTTCAGTTGCCGGGCCAGCATTGATTGATCTTGGTATGGCACCGCTGACGGTTCATCTGTTTGTTTTTTGGTATGCGCTTTTATCGACAATCACACCGCCTGTTTGCGGCGGGGTATTTATTGCGGCCGGCATGGTTGGCGAAAATTGGTTAAGGGTTGCGTTGACCTCAATGTCACTTGGTATCGGGCTTTATTTGATCCCCCTCGGGATGGTGGTTCATCCCGAGCTGTTGACGATTGGTGTGACGCCACTTTTGTCGTTATTGGCCTTTTGCAAGATTGCGTTTGCGCTTGGCTTAATATCCTATGCAGTGATTAGCGCTGGCAAATCACTGCATCGCCTGATCAGCATCATTTTGGGCATGGCTCTATTGCTGGCCAGTTAATTAGCCGCTGATTGCCAAGGCCGGCTTTGGCAAGGATGATGATTTTGCCCAAAACGGGGTTGCATCAAAACTCTGAATGAAAGATGGTGAGGCCTCGGCAAAACCGGCATCTGATGCCAGAAAACGGCCCTTTAGGTAAAGGCATAAATAAATGACAGATCAGAACAAACAGATCGCCGCGGTTGAAAGCCAATTGCGCCGTGACGCAGATGCGATCGCTTTGCATCATTTGCGCAGGCTGATCCATCAGGATGGCCGTGATGATTTATGTTTTCATTTTGAAGATTTAACCGTTGATTGTACGCGCCAGCCCCTGACACACGATATTTTGCAGCAGCTTTTGACGCTTGCTGAGGCAAAATCACTCGCTGATTTCATAAAGGCAATGTTTGCTGGTAAAACAATCAATCTAAGTGAAGATCAGCCGGTTTCGCATTGCCGTCTTCGCACGCCAGATTACCGGCAAAGCGAGGCCTATCAGAAACTGACACATTTTGCCGATAATGTTCGCGCCAATCAGAATATCAAATCAATCGTCAATCTTGGCATTGGCGGGTCGGATCTTGGTCCGGCAATGGTGACAGCAGGGCTTGCCGGATACCATGATGGGCCAGTGGTGCATTATGTTGGTAATATTGATCCACATGCGCTGTATGATGTTTTGGCGCAGTGCGATCCGCATTCGACGCTTTTCATCATGACGTCAAAAACATTCACCACCAGCGAAACACTTGCGAATGGGGGTTTGGTGAAAGGCTGGCTAGAGCAAAACGGGGTTGCGCTTGATACGGCGATGGTGGCGGTAACGACCTATCAAGAGCGGGCGGTCGATTGGGGCATTGATCCAGCGCGTATTTTCGATTTTGACGAATCTGTTGGCGGGCGTTATTCGCTGTGGTCGGCGGTTGGCCTATCGGTGATGATTGCCGTTGGCAGTAAGGCGTTTGGCCAGCTTTTAGATGGCGCACATGCGATGGATAACCATTTTGAAACAGCGCCCTTTGCCAGCAATATTCCGGTGATCATGGGACTGCTTCGCGTTTGGCATCGAAGCTATCTTGGCCATATGGCCTATGGGATTATGCCCTATGATCAGCGTCTGGCCAGATTGCCAGCCTGGGCGCAGCAGCTGGAAATGGAAAGCAATGGAAAATCGGTAACGCGGCATGGCAAGCCGCTTGACCAGCCTGCCGGCCCGTTGATTTGGGGCGAGGCAGGCGTGAATGGCCAGCATAGTTTTTTCCAATGGCTTCACCAGTCAGTTGATATTTGTCCGATTGATATTCTGATTGCGCGCAAACCGGTCAATCTGTTGGATGATGCCGCTTGGCAAGCAAGCCACCGAACGCTGGCAATCAATGCGGTGGCGCAGGCTGAGGCATTGGCTGTTGGCGTTGAACAAGCCGATGCGCCGCACCGCCATTTTCCGGGGAACCGGCCATCCTTGATGGTTAGCTGGGACGCGACAACGCCTTATGCGCTTGGCAGGCTATTGGCACTTTATGAACATATCACTGTTGTTTCGGGCTTTGTCTGGGATGTGAACAGCTTTGATCAATGGGGCGTCGAGCTTGGCAAGAAAATGGCACATGATCTTGCCAGCAAAAGTGATCTTGATGGTTTCAGCCCGGCTGCCAAGGCGTTTCTAAACCGGTTGAACGACGAGCCGATATGATGTGGTAGTTGCCATAATTGAGCGTTTGCCAAAATTGCGCCTTTATCAAATATAATGGCGGATGATCAATAATGCGGCGGCGGCACATCGTCACTTGGCGACAGAATGCCACTATCGGGCTGCACATTTTCAAGCCGTGATTTCAGCTTTTCGATTTCGAGCATTAATTGCGCGACCTCTTTTTGCTGTGCATAGACCTCATGGCTCATCTGCGCCAATTCATGCTGCATAAGTGCCATTTTTTCTTCAAGATAATTGATCTTTTGTTCCATGATTGCCTTTTAGCATTCGCTGGCTGGTTCGGCAAAGGCCGAAATGATCTGATGGGCAAAATAGGACGGTTTAAAAATGACTGTTTAAAATGACTGTCTAATATGTCTTTTTAAAATGACTGGCGCTATCGCACTGAAGTGATTTGATCTGTTGCCTTATCGCATTACACTCATGGCTGGTAGAGCGAATTGCCCCGCCATGGCAAATTTTTTGACAATGAGGAATGGCAGTTGACCCAAAAAGCCCTGAAAATCTGCCTTGCCTGTTTTGCTGGTTTTGCCGGTTTTTTGATCTTGGTTTTTGTTTTTGGTCCGCGTGAGCCGGTTCGGCTTAGCACCGGCCATGACAAGATCATGATTGGTGATGATATTGATGCCTATCTTGCCATGCGCGAAGGGCAATTTGATGACATCATCAACGGGGTTGAAAAACAGGTCATCTGGGCTGGTGAGGCCAATGTAAAAACGCCGCTATCAATCATCTATCTTCATGGCTTTACCGCCAGTTCAAAAGAAATCCGGCCAGTGCCGGATCGGGTGGCCACAGCTTTGGGCGCAAATCTCTATTTTACCCGTTTCACTGGCCATGGCCGCCAGCCTTCGGCAATGGCCGATGCCACTGTTGCGCGCTGGATGGATGATGTTGGCGAAGCCATTAAAATTGGCAAGCAGATTGGTGAGACGGTCATTATCATGGCCACATCAACTGGGGGCACTCTGGCGGCGGCGGCCGCGCTTGACAAGGCGGCTATGGAACATATTGGCGGGATCATTTTCATTTCTCCAAATTTTGCCATTAACAGCCGCGCTGCCAATTTGCTGACCTGGCCATTTGCGCGGCAATGGGTGCCGCTGGTGATCGGCACAGAACAAAAGGGTAATCCGCGAAATGATCTTCATGCCCGCTATTGGATGATGACCTATCCGACAACGGCGTTAATGCCGATGGCGGCGATTGTTGCAGCGGTTGATCGGGAATCATATGACGATGTGGAGGTGCCTGCCTTGTTTTATTACAGTCGCCAAGATCAGGTTGTTGCGCCTGAAAAAACAGCCGCATTTGCCCGATCATGGGGCGGGGAATCGAAAAGCATCATTGCCAGTCTGATCGCGGGTGACGATAAATTTTCACATATCATCGCTGGCGATATTGTGTCGCCAAACCAGACAGCAAGCGCGGTTGAGCATATGGTTGCTTGGATCACTGGGCTACAAAACCGCTAAAAGATGCCGTCATTGGCTGCGCTTTTTCTGGCAGATCAGGCTTTGGCGAGGCGGGTGGCATGACCGTGTCAAAGGTAGTGGCCAATTTATCGGTAATCTCGCCAATATGGGAATCTTCCAGAACAAAGGGTGGTACTAAAAGCAGGTGATATGGGCTCTTTGCGGCGAACCGGTCAAGATCAATCAAAAACCATCGACAGCCGCATAAATTTATAAATATTTTGCCGTTGAATGATGGATTATTGTAAAAATCACATCATATAAACGTACGATTTTCGATTTATTTCTCGGGCGGTGATTGTCTGATGCTTGATTTTATGGCTCAACATGGCAAGCATAGGGGATGGCATATTAAATTAAGCCTGTTACCAATTTGGCGCTAAAATCATTAGCGTCGTAAATAATGGTTTTGTTAAGACGTGACCGGGTCAATCATCGATCTGGTCGATGATTAACACCAAAAATAAAGGGCTAAGATATGCTACAACCTGATGACCACGCAAACAGCCAAGATATTGCCTATCGATCATTGGTTGGATCGCCTGTTGTTGATTTTGCGGCGCGCTCAACGATGGGTGAGGTGCGTTTTTCGGCCTTTGCTGGACGTTGGATTTTACTATTTTGTCACCCGGCAGATTTTACCCCGGTTTGCACGTCTGAATTTGTCGCTTTGGCGAAGGAACAAGATAAATTTGCCGAAATGGATGTCCAGCTTTTGGGGCTGTCGGTTGACAGTGTTTATAGCCATATGGGCTGGATTGAATGGATCGAGACAAAATTTAACCTATCGGTCAATTTTCCGGTGATCGAAGATGTGTCGATGGATATTGCGCGTGCCTATGGCATGATCGACGCCTATAGCGATACAACATCAACGGTTCGCGCCTGCCTGTTCGTTGATCCGGCGCAAAAAGTGCAGGCGCTGATTCATTATCCAATGCATATTGGCCGGTCGGTTGATGAATTGCTTCGTGTCCAGCGCGCCCTCATCGACACTTATCAGACAGCCAAAGTTGCACCGGCGAATTGGTGTCCGGGAGATGATTTCATGCAATCGGCTGCAAATTCGGTTTCGGGCGGCACCAAGGGATGGCTTCAGCGGGTGATGCGCCCAATCGATAAATCATGACAGGCGCACTGCTTGCATATATAGAAAATAAACAACATAATAAGACTTCATCAGCCTGGTCGCCCGGATCAGTGCTTTTAACCCATATCGAAATATGATTGGCAACCGCCTTGGCAAGCTCATGTCTCGACCAGTAAAATGAGTGATTAATGAGCGCGCACGGAAAGAGTAAATCTAGTTTTGATCTTTTGATGAATCGTGCCTCGGACGTCTTTCAGGCTTTGTCGCATCCATTACGCCTGTCAATTTGTTTTGAGCTTAGCAAGGCCGAACAATCGGTGAGCCAGCTATGCGATTCACTTCGTCAGCCACAGCACAGTATTTCACAGCACCTGGCCTTGCTGCGCAAACAGAATGTTGTGAAAGCGCGCAAGCAATCGCGGCAAGTTTTCTATGAGATTAGCGACCCACAGGTGCAAAAAGTGTTGAATTGTATCAAAAGCGAGATGGTGCCCGCTGAGCCGAATGGTACTGCCGCCCCATCACCGGCAGAAGGCGACGTGCCGCAGGTTGTTGTGGCTGGTGACGCTGGACGATTTTCAACAGTTTATAAGCCGTCGCTGGATCAATGGAAGCGGCATGACAAGGGCTAAATTAAATGGCGATTTCTGGTGGTTTTATACCGCACCGATTTGCCTGTTCCGCTGCGCCTTCCTGTTTCTGGGTTTATTTTTTTTGTTGGTGATATCTGATGGTGTTGCTGGGTCGGTAAACGCAGCCGATAGCCGTGGCCAGCTTGTTATGATTACGTCAAGTGACTGTCCATGGTGCGAAGCTTTTGAAGACGATGTTGGAAAGGGCTATGACCTCACTGAAGAAGCGCTAATCTATCCGCTTCGCCGGTATGATTTTTACAAGGCATTGCCAGATGATTTGGCGCATTTAACGCCAGCAACGATGACACCCACTTTTATTTTTGTGCGTGATGAGGTGGAAGTTGGCCGGATTGTTGGCTATCCAGGTGCCGAGTTGTTTTGGTGGCGGATTTCAGAATTCACTGGACAATAAAAATTTCATAAGAGTCTGAAAAATAATAAAAATTTTTCGTACAACAACGCCATCAATAAAAAAAACAGGTTGTGAAGCTTAAACTGGTTTTACAAATGCTTTTTTTTATGTTCAGTTTGTATATGAATAGAAAACCGTATATATTAATTTGAAGAAATTCTAAAAAGCGGGGAAAAGATGAAAACTATTTTTTATTCCATTATGGCTCTGGCTACGCTTGGCATCACAGCAGCCAACTCAGCTTCAATGATAGTCCGAGATCCAGGGCTTATTCCGTACGAAATTGTTGATGGCAACTCCATACCAAAATCATTAACAGGTGTCGCAGGCGATCCAGCTAAAGGGAAAAAGATTGCAGTAGGCCGTAAGGCAGGCAATTGCCTAGCTTGTCATGCCATGCCGATTCCTGAGCAGCAGTTTCATGGTGAAACCGCTCCATCGCTTTACGGTGTTGGTAACCGCCTCAGCGCAGGTGAACTGAGGATGCAACTGGTGAACTCAAAGGTAACAAATGAGGACACAATGATGCCGTCATATTACCGCACTTTTGGCTTTGAACGGCCACTGAAGAAATTTGTGGGTAAGACCATTATTTCTGCACAAGACGTTGAGGATGTTGTTGCATACCTCCAAACTTTAAAAACTGATCAATAGTCCGGAGCATTGACCAAAATGAAACAGACAAAACAATTCTCAACAATTTCACGCAGGCAGGCGCTTGCTATGCTTGGTGCAGCTGGTGTGGCTGCCTTCGCTGGCGTTCCTGCCTATGCGGATGGTGCAGCTGTTGCTGCTAAAATCAAAGGCTTGACTGGCGGTAAATCTGTTGGTGAAGGCACGATCGAACTTGATCTGCCGGAAATCGCCGAAAACGGAAATGCGGTCAAGGTTGCATTCTCAATCGACAGCCCAATGACAGCCGATAATTATGTCAAAGCGGTTCATGTCATGGCCGATGGCAATCCAACCCCTGACGTCGCTTCATTCAACTTCACGCCAGCAATGGGTGCTTGCAGTGCCTCGACGCGGATGCGTTTGGCAAAGACCCAGAACATCATCGTTCTTGCTGAAATGAACGATGGCAGCTTCAAACAGGCACAAGCCACTGTCAAAGTCACCATTGGTGGCTGTGGCGGTTGATCAGATAGCGAACGGAGAACAATATAATGGCAAAGATTAAACCTCGCGTAAAAGTTCCAAAGAAAGCCGCTGCTGGTGAAATTATCGAAATCAAGGCATTGATTTCGCATCCCATGCATACCGGCCGTGCCAAGGACAAAAAAACTGGAAAAAAAATTCCGCGCAAGATCATCAATAAATTTGTCGCAAGCTTTGAGGGCCAAGATGTATTCACGGCTAATTTCGAGCCCGCAGTGTCTGCTAACCCTTATATTGCCTTTCCTTTTAAGGCCAGCAAGTCAGGTGCATTCACCTTTACATGGGTCGAAGATGGCGGCGCAGAATTTACTGCCAGCAAAAAGATGACCGTAGCCTAATCTTCGGATTTGGGTCGCGAGTTAATAGGGAGGATTTTATAATGCGACTAGCAGTAATGATAACAATGGCGCTCGGCTTGGTAGCTGGAGCTGCATTTGCGAAAACCCCATATCATGATGGTACTGCCGAAGTGATCAAACCAACTGATAAGGACCACCCACTCGGTGAAATTGTGTCTGGTTACGATTTTCGCAAGGCAATGATCCGAGATGTGCAGGATGATGATTTTGAAAATCCAGCTATGCTCGTCGTCGATCATGGTGAAGAGCTGTGGGGCACCGTTGATGGCAGTGCCGGCAAATCACTCTCTCAGGCTTTCGAGGGTTGCGCCGAAGTGCCACTTGATGTGGCGGGGGCGGTTTATCCACGCTTTAATAATGCTGCTGGTAAAGTAATTTCACTTGAGCAGGTTATCAATATGTGTCGTGAGACCGCAATGGGCGCAAAGCCTTATAAGTGGGAGTCACGCGACATGCTTGGCATCACAGCCTACATCCGGATGCAGTCACGCGGATCGCGCGTCAATGTCGCAGTTGATGGAAAAGCATCTGCAGCATTTGAGCGCGGCAAAAAGCTTTACTACCAACGTGTTGGTCAGTTAGATATGTCATGTGCGCATTGTCACGAAGATAATTACGGTAATTACATCCGTGCAGATATGCTGTCTCAGGGCAATATTAATGGCTTTCCGACTTACCGCCTGAAGTGGAACGGTGTTGGGTCAACCCACCGCCGATTTAGAGGATGCATGAAAAATATTCGTGCAAAACCTTTGCCTTATGGTCACGAAGATTATGTGGCGCTTGAGCTTTATACAGCTTGGCGGGGTAATGGCCTGAAGGTGGAGACTCCAGCCTATCGGAATTAAAACCTTTAGCGCCTTTAGAAAAAGGCCTAATATTTTACCCCATACTGCCACGCAGTATGGGGTATTTTATTTGGAATAATCAAAAAAACCTATATGATGTTCCGTACATAGAGTGATTTCTATATATGTTTAGGTGTAATTTAACACCGAAGTTGGGGGCGTTTCAGTGACAATTAGTTTCGGTGCAGCATTAATGGCGGGATTGCTCAGCTTTCTGTCGCCTTGCGTTTTGCCGCTTGTGCCAGGCTATATTGGGTTCCTGAGCGGGCTTGGTAATCGCCCCAGTGATGCGTTCGGTCGGGCGAAATCAATCGCTTCGCGACTTCAGCTTGTTGTGGCTTCGATTCTTTTTGTTGCTGGGTTTTTGACTGTTTTTGTTGCGCTTGGCGCATCATCCAGTATGGCTGGCAGCTTTGTGGCGCGGCACATGAATTTTTTCCAAATTATTGGCGGTGGCATCATCACTGTTCTGGGGCTGCATTTTCTTGGCGCTTTTAGCATTGGAGCGCTAAACCGCGATGTGCGGTTCATGCCATCGCCTAAACGTTTTGGCACAGTCGGCGCTTATGTTGTTGGTCTGGCCTTTGGTTTTGGCTGGACGCCATGTGTTGGACCAGTTCTGGCAACAATATTGATGCTCTCAGCAGGCTCTGGTGGTGAGAGTGATGGTGCAGGCTTGTTGTTTGCCTACGGGCTTGGGATTGGGCTTCCCTTTATTCTAGTAGCTGTTTTTGCTGACTTGTTTATGGAGAAATTTAGGCTTTTCTCGGCGCAAATGCGCTATGTTAAATGGATGCTTGGCGGGTTCTTGGTGGTTACTGGACTGGCCGTAATGACTGGAACATTGTCTCAAGTAGGTTTTTGGCTACTGCGCAATGTATCATTTTTTCAAGGGATAGGATGATGGCTGTGACAATACGTTTTTTAGTTTTATGTTTTTCTATCATTCTTGGATTTATCGGTCCAAGTATCGCTGGTGATGAAAGGCCAACATTAGGCGATGATGGTCTCTATCATTATAACTGGTACCACCAGTCATTTTTTGAACTTGCCGATGATGTTGATGAAGCTCTTGCAAGTGGCAAAGTTTTGATGGTCAAATTTGACCAAAAAGGCTGCATTTATTGTGAAAAAGTTGCCACTGAAATATTGAGTGAACCAGCAATCAATAAATATGTGCGTGAAAACTTTTTAGTTGTTCAAATGGATATTTTTGGGTCTCGTGATGTGACAGATCTTGACGGGACTGTGTTACCTGAAAATGAGATGGCAGCTCGATGGGGTGTTGTTTTTACCCCATCAATTTACTTTATAACCGAGAAAAAAGATGTCGGTAAGTTAACAGAAGCTGCGGCTGCAGTGATGCCTGGAGCTTTCATGAAAGGAACTTTCATGGGGATGCTAGAATGGGTCAAAACTGGTGCATATAAAACAGAAACTCGTTTTCAAAAATATTTCAACGATAATTACCAGCGAATACGTGAAGAAATGAAAGCGGCCCGCCCTGCCACCTAGTTTTGCTAGAAAACTCCGGTGTTTGATGTCAAAAGGTTTCGGTTTGATTAAGGAAGTGACAATGGATCAGGAAAAAACTAAGAACACGTTATCGCGCCGCCAAGTTCTTGGTGGGACTGCTGCTGCACTCGGCAGTGTTACCGCAATTCCATTTGCCTCAGCAGCAGAATCAAACCCTGCAAATTTGCCACCAAGTGTGCCTGAATGGACACCCTATCTTGGCGCTGGTGTTGATGTTAATCCCTATGGCATGCCGTCCGAGCATGAATCACATGTAATTCGTCGCAATGTTGAATGGCTGACTGCCAGCACCGAATCATCAATTAATTTTACGCCATTGCAGGATCTTGACGGGATTGTGACACCAAATGGCCTTTGTTTCGAGCGCCATCATGGCGGTGTTCCGGAGGTGGTGCCTGCCGATTATCGCCTGATGATCAATGGTCTTGTTGACCGTGAATTGATCTTCACCATTGATGATTTAAAACGGTTTCCACAGGTAAACCGGTTCCATTTTCTGGAATGTGCAGCCAATGGTGGCATGGAATGGCGCGGCGCGCAGTTGAATGGATGCCAGTATACTTTTGGCATGGTGCATAATGTTCAATATAGCGGCGTTCGCCTATCCGATATTTGCCGTGAAGTTGGAGTAAAGCCATCGGCAAAATGGGTTCTTGCTGAGGGTGGTGATTCGGCTGGCATGAACCGTTCGGTTCCAATCGAGAAAATTCTGGACGATTGCATGATCGCCTATTCCATGAATGGCGAAGCCTTGCGGCCTGAACAGGGTTATCCGGCGCGATTGGTTGTTCCGGGCTGGGAAGGTAATATGTGGGTAAAATGGATTCGCCGTTTGGAATTTGGTGACGCCCCTTATATGGCGCGCGAAGAAACCTCGAAATATACCGACCTTATGGAAAATGGCAAAGCGCGCATGTTTACATGGGTGATGGATGCTAAATCGGTCGTTACTTCGCCTTGTCCGGAAAAGCCGATGATGGCAAAGGGCCAGAATCTGCTAAAGGGTCTGGCGTGGTCGGGTCGTGGCAAAATCACCCGTGTTGATGTGTCGCTTGATGGTGGGGTGAATTGGAAAACGGCCGAATTGCATGGTCCGGTTTTAAGCAAGAGCCTGACCCGCTTTACCATGCCATTTGAATGGAATGGCGAAGAAATGAAAGTTCAGTCACGCGCCATTGACGAAACCGGCTATGTACAGCCAACCATTCAGGCGTTGCAAAAAGAACGCGGCGTCAATTCGATCTATCACAATAATTCAATTGCCACCTGGTTGGTAAAGTCAAACGGGGAGGTCGAAAATGTTCGGCTTGGTTAAGATGCGGCATGTTGCAAAAACCTTGGTTAGCACTGGCGTTGTCGCTGGATTTGCGATGGCGTTATCTGGCACGACCATGGCGGCTGAACGGCCATTTGGTCTTGGCACCTTAGCCACCGCCGAACAGATTGCTGGTTGGGATATTGACGTTCGGCCTGATGGAAAAGGCGCGCCAATTGGCAGCGGCACTGCGGCTGACGGGGAAGAGGTTTACGCCGAACGTTGTGCTAGTTGTCATGGTGATTTTGGCGAAGGCGTCGATCGCTGGCCGATTCTGGCTGGTGGCCTCGGTTCACTGGCCACGGGTGATCCGGTGAAAACGGTTGGCAGCTATTGGCCCTATGCATCAACGGTTTATGATTATGTCTATCGCGCCATGCCTTTTGGCGAGGCACAGTCATTAACGCATGACGAAACCTATCAGGTTGTTGCTTATATTCTTAATATGAGTGACGTGATTGATGATGAGTTCGTTCTTAGTAACGAAACTATCGGCAGCGTCAAAATGCCAAATCAGAATGGCTTTATGTTGCCTGATCCGCGGCCTGATGGCCAGCTTGCCAGCGCGCCATGCATGCAAAATTGTGAGGTTTCGACCAAGATAATTGGCCGTGCGCGCATCATTGATGTGACGCCTGATAAGCAATAGAATCATAGGGTATCCGGCCAAAAATATCAGGTCTGGCTGCGCCCGAACAAGACATAGGATGAGACTATGACAATGCGCTCCACTCGTCGTCAATTTGCCGCTTCTGCTGTTGCCGCCATGACGCTTGCTGTATTACCAACCAGGCTTACTGCAGCAAGCCAGCTTTTTGCTGGAGGTAAGCTTTATAGCTTTTCAGACGGTCCAATGAACCTGCCAATTGAGTCTGTTTTTTATGATATTTTTGGCGATGATCGCCAAAAATATTTGAAAGCCGCAAAGGTTTCGGATGGTATTTGGCGCCGGGCAGTCAATGTTAATTTGCTAGAAGTTGGCGAACGCAAGATCTTGTTTGATGTTGGTTCAGGCCTAAATTTTCTGCCAACCCTTGGTGAATTACCTGCCGCGCTTGACGCTGCTGGTGTTGATATCGGCACAATTACTGATGTGGTTTTTACCCATGCCCACCCTGATCATATCTGGGGTATTCTTGACGATTTTGACGATCTGCTGATGCCTGATGCAGCTTATCATATTAGTCAGGCCGAATGGGATTTCTGGGATTCAGATGATGCGGTGAGTGCTATGGTTCCCGGGCGGGAGAGCTTTGCAGTTGGCGCAAAATCACGCTTTGATAAGCTTCGTGACCAAATATCATTTTTCAAGGGTGGTGATGAAATCCTGTCTGGCATCGAGGCTGTTGATACATCTGGCCATACACCTGGTCATGCGTCGTTTTTGATACATAACCCTGCAGGCCCAGTTCTGGTTGCGGGGGACGCGTTGACACATCCTGTTATTTCTATCGAGTATCCACAATGGCACGACCCCGCTGATATGGACCGAGAAGCAGCCGCTTTAATGCGCAAGAGGCTTCTTGACCGGCTAGCTACCGATAAAATTGGGCTCGCCGCAACCCATTTGCCATCACCTGGATTTGGCCGGGTGGAGTCAAACCAGTCAGCCTGGCGCTATGTTGCTACTGACAGCTAACTAGTTTTGATTAGGGAGTAAGTCTATGTTGTCTCGTCGCGAATTTATGCAAATGGCCGCCGTAACTGCGGGTATTTATGGCACTACAGCAAATTGGAACCGTGCTGCTGCGCAGCAAGCTATGACCCAGGAAGACCTGCTGAAATTTGATAGCAAGGGCCAGGTCACGCTTTTGCATGTCACTGATATGCATGCCCAGCTAAAGCCGCTTTATTTCCGGCCACCATCGGAAAATTATGGCGTTGGAGCGTTTGAAGGGCGACCGCCGCATCTTGTTGGCGAAGATTTTTTGGCGCATTTTGACATTGCCCCCGGAACGCCGTTTGCCTATGCCCATACGATGGTTGATTACGCGAATCTGGCGCAAACCTATGGGAGGCTTGGCGGGCTTGACCGCACCGCAACCTTGGTGAAATCGATCCGTGCTGATCGTGGTGATGATAAGGTGTTGCTTCTTGATGGTGGTGACACATGGCAGGGGTCTTATACATCACTGAAAACCAATGGTCAGGATATGGTCGATGCGATGGCGATGCTAAAGCCTGATGCAATGGTTGGGCATTGGGAATTTACCTTTGGCGTTGATCGAGTCAATGAAATCATTGAGTCGATGAATTATCCATTCCTAGGCGGCAATGTGTTTGACACTGAATGGGAAGAGCCGGTTTTTAAAAGCACCGCCTTTTTTGAAAAGGGCGGAGTTAAGGTCGCGGTTATCGGCCAGCATTTCCCTTATACGCCAATCGCCAACCCGCGTTACATGGTGCCACAATGGTCATTTGGTATCCGCCCTGAAACTGTGCAGAAAAATGTGAATGCCGCACGGGATGCTGGTGCCCAAATTGTGGTTCTGTTGTCGCATAACGGGTTTGACGTTGACCAGAAATTGGCAACGGTTGTGACCGGCATTGACGTGATCTTGACCGGCCACACGCATGATGCGGTGCCGCAGGCATTAAAGATCAATAAAACTTTGCTACTGTCATCAGGGTCGCATGGCAAATATCTTGGCCGTATCGATCTTGATGTTAAAGGCGGCGAAGTTGTTGATTATAGTTCAACCTTGATTCCGGTCTTTTCTGATGTGATTACACCCGATCCTGAAATGTCGGCGCATATTGATGCCTTGCGCGCGCCTTATGAAGTCGAATGCAACCGTGTGATCGGTAGCACAAGCGCGCTTTTATATCGGCGCGGCAATTTCAATGGCACATGGGATGATCTGATTTGTCAGGGCATCATTGAAGAACGCGATGTCGAAATTTCGCTTAGCCCCGGATTCCGCTGGGGAACAACGCTTCTTCCGGGTCAGGATATCACCATTGATGATCTTTATACCCAAACAAGCATGAGCTATCCGAATGTTTACCGTACCGAAATGACCGGCGCGCAGATCAAGACCATCCTTGAAGATGTTTGCGACAATCTTTTCAATATTGATCCATTCTATCAGCAAGGCGGTGACATGGTTCGGGTTGGTGGTATGAATTACACCTGCGCACCAAAGGCCAGCATGGGCAATCGCATCAGTGATTTGACTATGACAAAAACTGGCGAAAGGCTGGACGCTGACCGAAAATATGTTGTTGGTGGTTGGGCATCGGTGAATGAGAATGTCGAAGGGCCAGCGATTTATGATCTAATGGAAGGCTATATCAGCCGCAAAAAATCAATTGATCTGCCAGCACAACAGGCAGTCAAGGTGATTGGCCTGTAACGCCACATTATATGATGGATCACCCCTAGCGTGATGGTTTTTGAAAGGCTGGCCCGATGGGTCAGCCTTTTGTATTTTCAGGTGACGTCTGACCAGTGAGAGCGCCATTTTTACCGATTTTAATTTGACAAGACGCCACGACCATTCTCTAATCTTTTCTTATTTATTGCTTATAATGCCCGTCGGGATTCCCCATGACCCAGCAGATACCTTTACAATTTGGTTGCGATTCTATTGCCGTTCAATGAAGGCCAGCCCCATTTGCTAACCAAACGGAAAGAGCCGGATGAAACCCGTTCGCTTTGACTATAAACGACCCACAACGATTGATGAGGCATGTGGCCTTCTTGCCGGCGATGACAATGCGCGCATTCTGGCTGGCGGCCAGTCATTGATCCCGATGTTGTCGATGCGGCTGTCACGCCCGTCCTTGCTGATTGATATCGCGCATATCCCCGAATTAACCGCCTTTGTCGAAACCGAAACCCATATTGAAATTGGCGCGATGGTGCGCCAAGCGGTGGCGCAGAAATCCGAATTGGTCAAAACGCATATTCCGCTTTTGGCAAAGGCGCTTGGCTATGTTGGCCACCCGCCGACCCGCGCGCGCGGCACGGTTGGCGGCTCGGTGGCGCATGCCGATCCTTCAGCTGAAATTGCGCTTGTTGCGGCGACTTTGGGCGCGGAAATCACCTACCGCGTTGATGGCACCAATGAAATATTTGATGCGTCTGATTTTTTCATTGGCCCGATGTTGACCATCGCGCCGCCAAACGGATGTTTGACGGGGCTGAGCTTTGCCAAGGCACCGGCGGTTTGCGGTACGGGCTTTCATGAAGTTGCCCCGCGCAAAAGCGATTATGCGCTGGCATCTGCGGCGGCACAGATTAATTTTGTCACCGGATCAGGCGTGACCAGCATCCATCTTGGTGTTGGCTCGGTTGGCGATTTTCCTGAACGGCTGGATGTCGATCAGCTATGCGGCACGCCGCTTGACGATGCGGCAATTGCTGATGCGGTTCATTCGGCAATGCAGATGGTGGAAACCGTTGAAGACTTGCACGCCACCGCAGCTTACCGCAAACGCGTTGCCACTGAATTGGCGATCCGCGCGCTTCGCGATGCGCGTGATGAAATATCAAAGGATCTAATTCAATGACTCATGTGACCTTGACGATTAATGGCAAGCCAGTTTCGGGTGTGACCGAGCCGCGCGTTACCTTGCTGGATTTTCTTCGTGATGTGGCCGGATTAAAAGGCACCCATGCCGGATGCGAACATGGTGTTTGCGGGGCGTGTACGGTGCTGATTGATGGTACCGCTGTTCGGTCTTGTTTGATGCTGGCGGTTCAGGCTGAAGGCGAGGATATCACCACGATCGAAGGCATTGGCGGGTCGGGTGCGCGCGCTGGTGAACTTGGTGTTATTCAAGATGCGTTTTGCGAAACACATGGCCTGCAATGTGGCTATTGCACCCCGGGCATGATCTTGGCTGCCGAAGCGTTATTATCGGTTAATACAGACCCAACCGAACATGAAGTCCGCGAAGCCATTTCAGGCAATATTTGCCGTTGCACCGGCTATGTTCAGATTGTCGACGCCATCCTGCTGGCGGCCAAACGTCTTGGCCAGCGCAATGATGCCGTGCCGTCCGATGCGACTTTGGCTTAGGGGTTTGATTCATGACTGAACAGAAATATAAATTTCTTTCAACCCCGCGCCGTCCGGTTGAGGATCGGCGTTTTGTTGCTGGCCGCGGAAAGTTCATTGCCGATCTTGATCGGCCAAATATGCTTCATGTTGCGCCGCTGGCATCGCATCATGCGGCGGCGGTGATTAATTGCATTGATGCCAGTGCGGCGCTCGCCATGCCTGGCGTTGTGGATGTGATTACCGGGGCTGAACTTGCTGCCGCTGTCCAGCCCTTGATGAATGGGTTGAACACACCTAATGTTCGCCGGTTTCCGCTGGCAGTCGATCGGGTGCGCTATGCTGGTGAATGGGTTTGTGCCGTTGTCGCCGAAAGCCGCGCCTTGGCCGAAGATGCGTTGGAAAAAATCATTGTTGATGCAACGCCGCAGCCTTTTATTCTGGATGCCGAAGCGGCATTGCTGGAGACCAGCGCGCCGGTTCACCCCGAACATGGCAGCAATTTGCTTCTTGACCGGAAATTTGTCTGGGGGCCGGTTGATGATGATTTTGACGCAGCCGCGCACAGCCTGTCATTTTCGGTGACATGGGGCCGCAATTCTACCGTGCCGATTGAAACATTTGGCGTTCTTGCCGAATGGAATGGCTGGGATCGGATGCTTGATATCTGGGCGTCAATCCAGATGCCAAAATATGCTGATCAGATTGCCCGCAGCCTTGACCTGCCAGGCAATGCCATTCGGGTGCATTATGATGTTGATGTTGGTGGCAGCTATGGCGTGAAACGCGGCATCAAACATTCGGTGCTGGTTGGTTATATCGCGCGTAAACTTGGCTGTCCGGTTCGCCTGATTGAAGACCGGCTGGAAAATATGCGGGCTGGTGACGCACATGGGCCGGAACGCAAATTTGATATCACAATTGCCTTTGATCAAGATGGCACGGTTCGATCAATGAAAATGCGCGCGCTTGATAATGCCGGTGCCTATGCTGGCCGAGCGCCATTCCAGCTTGGCAAGCCAATCAGCGCCATTGTTGGCCCTTATCAAATCAATTCGGTGGCCTATCATGCGCTGTCGGTAACAACCAATAAAACGGTTCAAGAAGCGGTTCGCGGCTTTGGCCAAGCGCCAACCAATTATGCGATTGAAACCGCGATGGATCGGGTTGCCGAATATCTTGGCATGGATCGGCTGGCATTGCGTCAGAAAAACCTAATCCGCAAAGATCAATTCCCCTATCTCATTCCAAGTGGCAGCTATTATGATAGTGGCGATTATCACGCGGTAATTGATAAGGTTCTTGCTGCTGCTGATTATCCGGCACTGCTTGCCGAACGCGACCGGCTTCGCGATGCGGGGATGATGGCCGGTATTGGCATTGCTGCCTGCCTTGAGCCAAGCGGTGGCAATTCGTCATTCGAGCCGTTGCTGAATCAAAGTAATCAGACATCAACATGGATGGAATCCTGTCAGGTCAATATTGACGCGCTTGGCAAGCTGACAGCACGAATTCACACAACATCATCGGGTCAAGGCCATGAAACGCTTGTGTCAACCGTACTTGGCGAAGTCATGCAGATTGATCCGGAGTTGATTCGCATCACCCGGCCTAATTCGCTGGAAAGCCTGCCGGGGAATTCACCGGTTGGCAGTCGTATGGCAATTATGCTTGGCGGTGCTGCGGCGCGGGCGGGTGAAAAGCTAAAAGCCAAAATCATGGCCATTGCGGCGCACCGGCTTGGCGTTGACATTGACCAGCTTCGCTATGAGGGTGGTGACGTCCTGGCGCATGATGGCCGCCGGTTTACATGGGATGAAATGGTTGAACTGGCGCATCGCCAATATCACAATCTTCCCGATGGAATGGATCCGGGGCTTGCCAGTTTTGATATTATGCAAGTGCCAACCGGCGATGCCTTGCCGGTTGATGACAAGGTGCAGATGTATCCTTGCTATTCATTCGAATTTCACCTTTTGCTGGTGTCCTTTGATCCGATTATTGGCCGTCCCGATATTCATTCCTATGTCATTGGCCATGATTGTGGAACGGTGATTAATCCGGCCATTGTTAGCGGCATGACCTATGGCGGTATCGCGCATGGCATTGGGGCGGCGCTGTTTGAAGAATTTGCCTATGACACCAATGGCCAGCTTTTGACGCAAAGTTTTCTTGATTATTTAATGCCTTCGTCACATGAGGTGCCCGCGATCCAGATTGTCAAACATTGCACGCCGTCACCCCATACGGTTTTTGGCCAGAAGGGATCGGGTGAAAGCGGTTATCTTGGGGCACCCGCCGCCGTGTCGGCTGCGATTAATGATGCGGTTTCCGGCCTTGGTATCCATTTTGAAAAACTGCCAATTCGCATGAGTGCAATTAGCGATGCCATTGCCGCAAAAACATCTTAACCCCTTTTTGATTTGATCTAAGGCGCGCCCTTTCATTCATCAATTCACCACTTCATTCATTCACTGCGAGACCAACCCAAATGATTATCGACAGCCATGCCCATTTCATTCCGCCAAGCCTGCTTTCCGCGATTCAGGATCGCGCTGGCGAATTTGCCGCGCTTTCGCTTATCCATGATGAGTCAGGCAGTTTCGGCTTTTCCTTTGCCGGCAGCAAGCCAACACGCCCTGCCAGTAAAATGCTGTCAGATACGAAGGGGCGGCTTGAATGGATGGATGCCAATCAGATTGACCGGCAGGTGATTGGTGGCTGGCTTGATATGTTTGGCTATGAATTGCCGGTTGATGAAGGCCAGCGCTGGTCGGTCATGATCAATGAACATCTTGGTCAGTTCTGCGCCGAAAATGATCGGTTTCTGCCGCTGGCAAGCCTGCCGATGCAGAATGGCATTGCTGCGGCAACGGTTCTTGATCAGGCACATCAAAACGGGTTTAAGGGTGCTATGATCGGCACTCAGCCAAAGGGCAAGGGCGGCGTTCTTGATGATCCTGAATTGACCCCATTTTGGGAATCGGCGCATCGCAATGGATCGGTTTTATTCATTCATCCGGTGTTTGATTCAGGCGATGATCGGGTCAATGATTATGGCATGAATAACGCGATTGGCCGCATCACCGATACCTTGATTGCGATTTCGCGGATTATCTATTCAGGACATGTTGAAACCTATCACAATGCCAAGATTGTCATTGGTATTGGGGGGTCGGCATTGCCGTATGTTCTTGGCCGGATGATGCGAAATTACAATCTTCATAAAGACACGCTTGCCGATCCGTCAAAGGCATTATCAATGTTGTATTACGATACTTTGCTTCATGATCCAGACGCATTGGCCTTTTTGATTCGCGCGGTTGGGATTGACCGTATCATGCTTGGATCGGATATGCCGTTTCCGATTGGCGACCCATCGCCTCTTACTGTTCTTGACGGGCTGGATATGGCCGACCGCAACAAGCTGGTCAATGGCGTTGCCAGCCAGCTATTTGGGCTTTGATCCGCTGCGATCCAATCAGATGAGGCGAGGAGACATATCGTGAATATTGAGTTGAATGGCAGCGAAAAAATCAATACTAGTCCGGTAAATCTGTGGGAGTCGGTTATTGATCCGGTGGTTTTGCAACGCGCGATTCCGGGTTGTATCAGCATGACCGAAACCGGCGAAGGTCAATATCAAATGACCTTGGAATTGAAAGTGGCGGCGGTTGGTGGCAGTTTTGAAGGGGCGGTATCGCTTTCCGAAATGAACCCACCGCATAGCTGTATCATTACCGTGTCGGGAAGCGGCACGCTTGGCACAGGTGGTGGCAATGCCACTGTTGCCATTACCGAAGGCGATGATGGCAATGCGCTGATTTCCTATCAGGCGCAAGGCGAGGTGAGCGGGCTTGTTGCCGGTGTCGGCCAGCGCATTTTGATGGGGGTTGCCAAACATCTGGCACGCCAGTTCTTTGCCGCTTTGAAAAAGGAATTTGCCGCAGCCTAGTTATTGCGGCCAGCCGTGATCAGTCTATCCAGTCGTGATCATTTATTTATGGAGAGCATTTTGATGAAAACCTATGATGTGGTTGCAGCCGCGATTGAGGCACAGGAAACAGGGCATTGTTTTGCGCTTCTTGGTGATGGCAATATGCATTTTGCCGGTGCGCTTGCCCATCTTGGCATGCCCTTTACCTATGCACGGCATGAACATTGCGCGGTATCGATGGCGATGGCCTATGCGCGGGTGACAGGGCGCCCCGGTCTTGCCACGGTAACTTGCGGCCCGGGTCTGACGCAGGTGATGACCGGTCTTGCTGCCGCCGTGCGGGCGCGCATCCCGCTGGTACTGTTTGTAGGTGAATCGCCGCTTCGCAATTCATGGTATAATCAGGAAATTGACCAGGCCCCTTTTGTGACCGCTTGTGGTGCAGAATATGTTCGTATCTTGCACAAGCCGAGAATCACGCGGCAGATCCAAGATGCTTTTGCGCGGACGCAAATGACCGGCATTCCGATTGTGATTGGCATGCCGTTTGACCTTCAGGAAAGTGACTGGGGCGATCTTGCCTATAAAGTCGAAAAGGCGGCTGATCTGATACCTGCCGCTGGCAAGATGTTTCCCGATCCGGCAAATGTAACCTCAATCGCGGCGATGGTGGCGGCGGCAAAAAAGCCGGTGATCATTGGCGGGCGCGGTGCAATCGCAGCCGATGCTGGGCCGTCTTGTATGCGCCTTGCCGATCATATTGGCGCTATATTGCTAACCACCCTTCCGGCGCGTGGTCTGTTTCATCAATCGGCGCATTCGCTGAATGTGGTTGGGGGGTTTGCTTCGGATACGGCACGCGAGGCCTGTCTTGACGCTGATCTGATCATTGCCGTTGGCACCAGTCTGGCATCGCATTCGGCCGATGCTGGCAAGCTTTATCCAAATGCCAAAATCCTGCATATCGATACCAAGCCGGTGATCTATAGTCAGGGACGTGTTGCTGCGCATTTCCATTTATGTGCTGATGCCAAAATTGGTGTTGATGCGCTTATCAGTGAAATTGAAACTAGCTATGGCACAGCAGCAGCCGACAATAGCTGGCGCAATGCGTTGGTCGCCAAACAAGATGCGGCCGAATATCCTGATGCCATGCCGTTTCAGGTTGCCCCTGATGTTCTTGACCCGCGCGCGATGATCAAGGCGCTGGATCAGAAACTGCCAAAAGACTGGTTCATGGTGAATTCATCCGGCCATTGTTCTTATTATGCTGCGCATATGACCGGCCGTTCATCCGATGCGTTTTTGACCATTCGCGAATTTGGCGCGATTGGAAATGGCCTGTCTTATGCCATTGGTGTTGCTGCGGCACGCCCTGAAACACAGGTTGTTTTGATTGATGGCGATGGTGGGTTTTTGATGCATGCGCAAGAGTTAGAAACTGTTGCGCGCCATGGAATGAAGCTGTTGATGATTGTGATGAATGATGCGGCTTATGGGTCAGAAATCCACAAATTGCGCGTTGATGGCCATGACGAAGATGGTGCCGCCTTTGGCGCAACCGATCTTGCATCAATGGCGCGGGGCTTTGGCCTTGGCGGCGTGTCTTTCCGCAATCTTGATCATCTCGATTCGGCTTATGATGAATTTATCGCATCGGATAAAGCGGCTTTATGGGATTTTCATATTTCGGATCAGGTGGTCTCGCCAGTGATGCGTCGTCTGACCGCTGCCAAAAAATAAGGCTGGCAAAAAATAAGGTTGGCAAGGATTAATGTCGGCGTCTAACCGTTCGATCGGGTGTCAGGATTTTGTTTGCCATGCCGGATGGCAGGGACAAACCAGAACATTGACAGGCCAAGACAGGCAAAGCCAAGACTAATGGCAAAGCCGGTATTATAGCCGCCAGTGATGTCATAGAGATATCCGGCCAGAAATGCGCCAAGCGCGGCACCGCAGCCTTGGCCAATATTGGTGGCACCAAAAATAGAGGCAAGTCCCTGTCCGGCAAAAAGCTCGGCCATTTGCGCGGTGATGATCGGCCCGCGTGCGCCAGCTGACAGCCCGAAAGGCACAACAAATAATGCCAGCATCCACCAGCTCGGATAAAGCTGCAGTGCGGCAAGCGCAAGAATGCCAATGATCGTCAAACCATAGCTAAGGGTTGCGATAAGATGGCGCGAAAATCGTTCGGCCAGAATGCCGGTAAGGGCAATGCCAAGGATCGTCAGCATGCCAATACAGCCAAAGGCAAAGGCTGCCTGTACCGTGCTGAAGCCTCGCTCGATCAAATAGGCAACAGCCTGCAAAGAGACGGAAAAAACAGCGACGGCAGAGGCGCCGAAAATGGTGAAAAATCCCCAAAATTCGGGTCGCTTTATCGCCTCGCCCAATGACAATCCAGTTTTGGCTTTATGTGCCCGGGCATTATCTGGAAGGGTATTCGTTGAAAGGGCATCATGCTGATCGGCGGAGGCATTGGTTTCAGGTGATGATGCCGCCCCAGTGACACCGGCGGCAATCTGCGTCCATGGCAGCAATAAGATCAAGATAAAAGTCCCAATAAAGCCATAGCTTGCCAGCATATACGCATCTTGCCAGCCAACCGCTTCGATAGTGATTTGCGCTGCCGGTGCCAGCAACATCACGCCAATGCCTTGCCCCGAATAGGCAATCGATAATGCCGTTGTTCGACCGCGCACAAACCAGCGCGCGATCAGGCTTTGCGTTGGCACAATCCCCACCATCGCCGCGCCAACACCGCCGCAAATGCCAATCACAAGATAGAAAGACAGGATCGATTCCAGCTTGCCAGCAAAGCCGTAACAACCGGCAAGCATGCCAAGGCCAATCATATAATTGAAACGCGGGCCAAGCCGGTCAAAAACCAAACCCGATAATAGCGAGCCAAAGCCGAATGCAACCATATAGATTGAATAGATCGAGGTTACGCTGGCACGATTCCAGCCAAAGCTATCGCTAAGTGGCAACAGGAAAATTGCATAGGTCTCGCCCATGCCGCGGCTGGCGGCAATCATCATCAGACAAAAGGCAAAAACCGCCAATGCTGGTAAAAACCGTGTCGGTCCATGTTTTTTATGCGATGCCATGGCAAAGATTCGTCCAAATGGCCCGTTCTGGAACCGGCAACCCGAAATGGGTAAGCCTGATAATAAAATGATCTATGGCCAGCGGATAATTGGCCATATAAGAGTCTTTAGTTTTGGCCTGCATCTCTCAAATTGCAACTGACTTTTTCATCAAAAATAAAATAAAATTTACAAAGTTGGCTGGATTTTTTGCGCCAAATCGCGCCTCATAGATGATGATTAACCGACGCCATAAGGCAATCTTGCCAATGGCTGAAACAGGATTAAAACCCATGAATGTTCGTGATGCAGTGACGTCTTTTCCTACAAATCCAAAAATTGGCTTTATCGGGCTTGGCAATATGGGGGCGGCACTTGCGATGCGGTTACTCGATCCGGGTTTGATGGTTTATGATCCCGATCAAACGGCGATGAAACCCTTTATTGATGGCGGAGCAATCGCGGCCAGTGACCTTGCGGCAATGGCGAGGCAATGCGATATTATTTTTGCCTGCCTGCCAACCTCGGCGGTCACTGAGATGGTGTTATTTGGGGATGACGGCATGGCAGGCCATATGAAACCCGGTCAGATTTTCATTGACATGACATCGGGCGATCCGGCGATAAGCCGTGATCAGGCGGCGCGTCTGAAACAGGCCGGCATTGATTTTGTCGATGCACCGGTAAGCGGCGGCCCGCGTGGCGCGCGTGAAGGGGTGATTGCCATTATGGTTGGCGGTGATGCGGCACTCTATGCGCAGCTATTGCCTTTGCTTGGCCGTATCAGCAGCAATTGTTTCCATGCCGGGCCGGTTGGGGCGGGGCATGCGCTAAAGGCAGGCAATAATCTATTAAATCTGATTTGCCGGATGGCCAGTTTTGAGGTTGTATCCCTCTTGGTAAATGCCGGTGTTGACGCTGGTCGCGCGGTCGATATTTTGCAAAAAAGTTCGGGTCGAAACTATGCGACTGAAATCACGTTGCCTGACAATATTCTGTCGGGAAAAATGCATCAGGGATTTTCCATGGCGCTGATGCAAAAAGATGCTGGATTAGCGCTTGGCATGGCGGCGGCGATGGCTCAGGATATGCCGCTTGGCGCATCGGCTTTTGACGCGCTGCAAGATGCGATTAACACGCATGGTGATGCGGCTGATATGAGCCTTGTCGCCCTTAGCTATGAGGCGAAAACGGGCGCGCGCATCCGGCCTGAATAACCGGTAATCATATGGTGAACAGCCAAAGCAGATAATTCAAAAAGGAGATAAACAGATGAAACTAACCGTTTACCTATCGGGCGAAATTCATACCGATTGGCGTGATGAGGTGGCTGCGGCCTGTGCCAAGCAAAATCTTGATATCATGTTCTTGGGGCCAGTGACCGACCATGCGGCATCGGATGATTGCGGTGTTGAAATCATGGGTGCCGAACCCGATAAATTCTGGCATGATCATAAAGGTGCCAAGCTGAACGCAATCCGCACCCGAACCGCGATTGGCCGGGCCGATGTTGTTGTTGTACGCTTTGGTGAAAAATACAAACAATGGAATGCGGCTTTTGATGCCGGCTATGCTGCCGCACTTGGCAAGGCGCTTATCATTATGCATGGAAGTGATCACCAGCATGCCTTGAAAGAGGTTGATGGGGCAGCGCTGGCGACTGTCGAAACCGCCGATCAGGTGGCGGCCATTTTGGATTATGTCATCACAGGCAAATTACCGGCGGCATCATGAGTGATAATGCGCCCATAACGCCGCCTATTCTCGACGGCCATAACGATATTTTATCGCTGTTATATGATACTGGCCTATCAATGGATGCGCCGGTTGATATCGACAGATTTATCACCGGAATGTCTGGGCATCTTGATGCGGATAAAATGCGCAAAGGCGGGTTTGCTGGGGGCTTTTTTGCGATCTGGGTGCCATCGCCAATCGATATGGATGTCAAAACCACACAAATGAATTTGCCGGTTTATGATTTGCCATTGCCGCCAGAAATTGCGCTTGATCAAGCTGTGCCGGTGGCCTTGGCGCAGGCGGCAATTCTGCATCGCATGGAAGCGGCAGGATATCTGCAAATTTGCACCAGCACGGCCATGCTTCAATCCTGTCTGGATCATGGTAAGATTGCGGCCATCATGCATATTGAAGGTGCCGAACCAATTGATCGGGATTTCTATCATCTCGATATGTTTCGCCGCGCCGGATTGCGATCAATCGGGCCGGTCTGGAGCAGGCCAAACAGATTTGGTCATGGTGTGCCATTTCGCTATCCAAGCAGCGGCGATATCGGCCCGGGTCTAACCGATGATGGCAAACGGCTTGTCACCTATTGTGATGCGAATGGCATCTTGATTGACCTGTCGCATTTGAATGAGGCGGGATTTTGGGATGTTACCAAAATTTCGCAAAAGCCATTGGTGGCAACGCATTCCAATGCTTATGAAATCAGCCCGCATTCGCGCAACCTTACCGATCGCCAGCTTGCAGCGATTGCCGAAAGTGACGGCATGGTTGGGTTGAATTTTGCGGTTGCCTTTTTGCGCCCTGATGGCCGAATGGAAGCCGATACGGGTTTTGACGTCATGCTTCGCCATCTTGATCATTTGATCGAACATCTTGGCGAAGACCGCGTTGGGCTTGGATCAGATTTTGACGGCACGACGGTGCCGCAGGCGATTGGCAATGCTGCGGGTCTGCCAGCGCTGCGAAGCGCCATGAGCGCGCATGGATATAATGCCGATTTAATGACCAAATTATGCCATGCGAATTGGGTGAATGCGCTTGGCCGCATTTGGCACGACTAGCGGCTAGGCACGTTGATTGAACCGTCTGCCAACAAGCGCGGCGGCGATATTGATTTTCTGAATATCAATTGATCCGCCAGCAATGCCCCATCCCCATGCGTCACGCATTTTCTGTTCCATCGGATATGATTTCGAATAGCCATAGCCACCCATAAGCTGTACGGCGGCGCTGGCAACCTCGCGGGCAATTTCATTGGCATAGCATTTCGCGATCGAACTATCGGCAATTGACGGCAGTTCCTGTTCGGCATTATTGACCGCGCGGTAAAGCAACAGCCGCGCCGCATCAAGCTTCATCTTCATCTGTGCAATTTGCAATTGGACAGCCTGAAAATCAATGATTGGCTTACCAAATTGTTCGCGTTCTTGAACATAGGCAAGCGCGTAATCAAAGGCAGATTGACCACAAGCAAGGCTCATTGTTGTATTGCCGCAACGCTCAAGGTCAAAGGCTTCCATCAATTGTTTAAAGCCACCCGCCGAAACAATGATATTGTCGGCAGGCACTTCAACATTATCGAAATACATATCGGCGCTTGAAATGCCGCGCCAGCCCATATGTGATTCCGGTGCACCAAAGCTAAATCCATCCGTGCCTTTTTCAACCAGAACCGCGCCAATGCCCTTGGCACCGGGCGCATCGGAAAGGCGGCAATAGACAACATAGGCGTCAGCATGACCGCCGCCTGAACACCAGCGTTTATTGCCGTTCAAAATGATTTTATCACCATCGCGTTTGCCGGTTGTTTTCAAATCTGTTAGCGCGGTACCAGCCTGCGGTTCCGACATTGACACGGCAACAACCATTTCACCTGAACAGACTTTGGGAAGGATGCGCTGGCGAAGCGCCTCGGGTGCAAAATGCGCAATGGCCAAAGCTGGACCAAAGCTGGCCTCAAATACCGGGAAGGCCACCGCAACCGAAATTTTTGCCAATTCTTCGAGGATCAGCACTGCCTCAAAATGCCCAAGGCCAGCACCGCCATATTCGGTTGGCAGATTGATGCCCATAAAGCCCATTTCGGCAAAGCGTTTGCGAAGCGCCAGCGTTGGCGGCGTATCATTTTCTTCAATGGCTTTTGCATGGGCTGGCAATTCATCCGCGGCAAAGCGGCGTGCGGTGTCTTGAAGCATTTTCTGTTCAGCGGTAAGCGAAAAATCCATAATATATCCATGTATTTGAGATGATGGCAGGCCGGACAGCACCACCATATTTTGTAAATTAGCTAATGGTAAGCCTGCCAATTTTCCCATAGGCTGTAAATTGAAAATCAGCAAGTTTACGCAATATGGTCAGTTTGAGATGCTTTGCCCACATCGCCCAAAGACGGCAAATCAGCAGATGCCAGTCAAGCTGGCCAGCACAACAGGATGAATGATGACGAATAGCGATACGCCGATGGCGCTTGCCGGCATTAAAGTGCTTGATCTTAGCCGGATTCTGGCTGGCCCCTATGCTGCTCAGATGTTTGCCGATCTCGGCGCAGATGTGGTGAAGGTTGAAAACCCCGATGGCGGCGATGACACGCGCAAATGGGGGCCGCCTTTTACCAAAAATGCCGATGGCAGCCGCGATGATGCTGCCTATTTCAGCGCATGTAACCGCAATAAACGGTCAGTGACGATTGATTTTTCAACCAAAGACGGTGCAGATCTTGTTCGGCAATTGGCGGCTAAAGCCGATATTTTGATCGAGAATTTCAAACCTGGTGGATTGCAAAAATACGGCCTTGATTACGCGTCAATCGCCGCCTTTAATCCGGGGATCATCTATTGTTCGATTACGGGCTTTGGCCAGACCGGCCCCTATTCGCACCGATCAGGATATGATTTTTTAATTCAGGGCATGGGCGGGTTGATGAGCATTACTGGCCAGCCCGATGGCAGCCCGGGCGGCGGCCCGATGAAGGTGGGGGTTGCGGTCTGTGATTTATTCACCGGAATGTTTGCCGCCAATGCAGCCCTTGCAGCCTTGGCCTATCGCAGCCGTACCGGCATTGGCCAGCATATTGATTGCGCGCTTCTTGATAGCCAGATTTCGATGCTGGCAAACCAATCGGCAAATTGGCTGAATGCCGAAATATGCCCTGATCGTATGGGCAACAGCCATCCAAGTGTTGTTCCCTACACTGTTTATGAGGCCAAGGACGGATTTGTGATTATCGCCTGCGGAAATGACAAGCAATTCATCCGTTTGACAGCGGCGCTTGGCATTCCGGCGCTGGCGGATGATGATGATTTTGCCAGCAACGAAGCCCGCATCAAAAACCGCGATCGTCTTGATGCTATGCTTGGTGATATCATTGCCAAGCTGGATCGTGTTCAGGTGATCGACAAGCTGGAAACAGCCGGTGTGTCTTGTGGCCCGATTAATGATATTGCCGAAGTATTTGCCGATCCGCATGTCAAGGCACGCGGCGCGCGCATTGATCAGCAACGTGGCGATGGCAGCCAGATTTCGTCAACCGCCTTTGCCGCCAAACTTGGAGTGACACCAGCGCAATATCGCACCGCGCCGCCACGCCTTGGCCAGCATAATGATCAGGTCATGCAGGAATGGGCGGGTCTTGGTGCCGATGCGGTTGCGGCATTGCGTGCCGCCAAGGTGATGTGATCAAAATTGCCAGCCGCTATTGCTGTTGGAACCGTTCTTTCATTGATCCGAAAATTGACCGCAATTTGGGCGAAACCGAACAATCGGCAATCAAGGTGACGATTGGTGCCACATCTTGCGGCGTGTCTTCATAGGTAAACGCCGGAAAGGCGCGTGAAACGGCAAGCCTGATTTTGGCATTTTCCGGCAGCCGCATGATGGCAACCCCATCGCGAAATTTCGCTGTTCGCCCCTGTTCGGGGGCTTCGGCAACAAAGGCGTCATTTGTCACTGTACAGCGATTATCGAGATAGGCTTTGACTTGAATGGTTTTTGGCGGCTCAAACTGGGTGCTAAAGCTTGGCATGACAAACCATAACAGGGCAAATATTCCGGCAATGGTAAGGCCAACAAGAATCAATGACACAAAGATTTTCATCACAGCTCCGCCTTTAAACTGCACAATAGATTAATGTGACCAAGGCTAGAAATGCATGCCAAATTCACTGGCAAGCCCATCGGCAAGCGCGTCAAGCTTGTTCTTGTCCATTGGCCGCATCGGCGCACGAAGATTGCCCCATGCGCTATGGCCGGTTGATCGCGCAAGAAGTGCCTTTTGTGCGGGGATTGGCGCATAATCTTGGAACATCAAGCGCACCGCACAGACCTTTTTATGTTTGGTTTCGGCCAATTCCCAATTGCCAGCAAGACATAGGTCAATCACTTCGGCGATATCGGTTCCGTTCAAATTTGCCGTTGCTGAAATGCAACCGGGCGCGCCAAGCCGGATGGCTTCGATAATCGGCAATTCGGCACCTGGATAGACAATCAATCCGTAAATCTCAAGAAGCGCCTTGGTATTGTCCCAAACACCCGAACTGTCCTTGATGCCAACAATTGCTTTAGGGAAATCAGCATGCAGTTTTTTCACAAGATCAATCGACAGCCCGACACCCGATACTTGTGGAATATGATAAAGATAGATTTTCAGCCTTTGATCATTCACACCGTCAATAAGCTGGGCGTAATAATCATACAGGCCAGAATCGCTCATGCCTTTAAAATAGAAAGGCGGCAAAACCATAACACCAGCACAGCCAAGCCCGACAGCATGCTGGCAAAGATCAATCGTATCGGGAAGGTTGCAAAGGCCGGTTCCGGGAATCATCACTGCCGGATCGATGCCCGCCTTGACCAAACCCTCAAGCGCGGCTTTGCGCTCGCTATGACTAACCGACAGTGCCTCGCCAGTTGTCCCGAAAGGGGCAAGCCCGCTAACGCCAGTGGCAAGAAGATGTTTGGCAAGATCGTTATACAGCGACTGGTCAAGATTTAGATTATCGTCAAACGGGGTAAGAAGAGGGGCAATAAGACCTTTGATCATCATCGTGCTTTCTGTCGTGAATTAGCCTGATCGACTGACCGGCCGGAAAGAAAAGAAACAGACCCAAAGGGTTTCGCCAGAGGGTTTTACCAAGGCATGATTATGACGGTAAATTGACGCTTTCTCAAGCCACTCGACCAAGCCAATCAACAAGGGCTGTTTTACGCTGATGGTTTTCAGCGGTTTATGATGCGCCCCATCGTTCCCCTCATCGTTTGGGCATTTGTGAAATTTCTGTGAAATCAAAGATGTCGCTTTGCTTTCGCTGGTTTCGGCCGTAGAATCAGCGCAATGCCGCCAATTGGCTTGTCATCCCCATTTCAAAGCTGTTGTTGGCATGGGTCGACCCCAAATCGACCTTCAAACCGAATTTACAAGAAAGATATATAGTTCAATGAGTGTTGAAACCCCCCACCCGCAGCGAGCCACAAAAATTGTTGCTACCCTTGGCGATGTGTCATCAAGCCCTGACATGCTTGGCAAATTAGTGACTGCTGGCGTGAATGTCTTCCGGTTGAATTTTTCGCATGGCACACGCGAAGAACAGGGTGCACGCATTGATTCCATTCGGGCGCTTGAAACCAAAACTGGCACGCCATGCTGTATTCTTGCCGATTTGCAAGGGCCGAAATTCCGCGTTGGTAAAGTTGCCGATGAGACAATCGTCAAAAATGGTGATCGTATTACGTTTGACCTGAACACCGATATGGGCAATGCCAGCATTGTTGGCCTGCCACATGCAGAAATCTTCAAGGCGATGTATCCGGGTGCCAGGTTATTGATGGATGACGGCAAGCTGGTTTTCAAAGTGGTGTCGGTTGATACGCAGAGCTTTGACGCTGAAGTTGTTGTTGGCGGCCCGTTGAAAAGCCGGAAAGGGGTTAATCTTCCCGATATTATTCTTGATACAACACCGCTAACCGAAAAGGATTTGGCCGATCTTTCCTATGCGTTGGAAAAAGGGGTTGATTGGGTTGCCTTGTCATTTGTGCAACGCGCCAGCGATGTGATTGCGGCGCGAACCATTGTTGGCAAACAGGCGGCATTGATGTCGAAAATCGAAAAGCCAGCGGCGCTGAATGACCTTGATGATATTATTGCCGCATCTGATGGTGTAATGGTTGCACGGGGCGATCTTGGTGTTGAATTACCGCCCGAGCAGGTGCCGGGCTGGCAAAAAACCATCATTTCCAAATGCCGCATGGTTGGCAAGCCGGTGGTGGTTGCAACGCAGATGCTGGAATCAATGATCGAGGCACCCACACCAACGCGCGCTGAAGCATCAGATGTTGCCGGTGCGGTATTTGATGGTGCTGATGCGGTAATGCTGTCTGCCGAAACAGCAGCAGGCCACTATCCGGTTGAGTCGGTAGAATTCATGGCGCGGATCGTCAGTTCGGCCGAGGCGCATATCAGATTGGATCCAGCATCTGGGCCAGGCGAATTGCCAGTTGAACATAGCGTCTATCACGCGGTTGCAAAAACCAGTGTTGCACTTGCCGAAACGGTTGAGGCCACGGCGATGGTTGCCTTTTCAAGTTCGGGCAATACCGCGGTTCGGATTGCGCGTGAACGACCTGGAATTCCGTTTCTGGTGATGACCCCGCATCTGGATGTTCAGCGGAAATTATGTTTGCTATGGGGAACCCATACTGGTGCCAGTGCCTATAGTGAAGATTTCGAATCAGCGATTACCGAAGCTATTGCCGAAATCCGAAACCGCGGCATGGCCAGCACTGGACAGCAGGTTGTTGTTGTGGCCGGAATGCCTTTTGGCATTGTTGGCACAACAAATTCAATGCGGGTGGTGACGCTTTAGACGAAATTTGGTTGCATTTTAATTTACTCTGTCTTTAGGGTATTGCCAGCAACTGGTTGGCTGCCATTTGGTTGTCCTGAGCAAAGCCATGGGGGAGATGGAAATGCATTCAGTTGGATTTATTGGACTAGGCAATGTTGGTGGCAAACTAGCTGGCAGTTTGCTTCGCAACAAATGTGACGTCATGGTTCGTGATCTTGATCATGATGTTGCAGCGCCGTTTCTAGAAGCTGGCGCAAAATGGGCTGACAGCCCAAAAGCAATGGCCGAAGCTTGTGACATCATCATTACTTGTTTGCCGTCACCAGCGGCATGCGCTGCGGTTATGGAAGCCGATGACGGTGTTCTTGCAGGCCTAAGCGCTGGCAAAATCTGGGCGGAAATGAGTACAACCGATGCTGCCGAAGTTGCGCGTCTTGGCGCGCTTGTCGAAGCCAAAGGCGCCAGCCCAGTTGATTGTCCCGTATCGGGTGGTTGTCATCGTGCAGCGACAGGTAACATTGCTATTTTCGCTGGATGCGACAGGCCGGTTTTCGAGCGGCTATTGCCGGTTTTGACGATCCTTGGTCGCCGCGTTCTGCATACCGGCCCGCTTGGCACGGCATCGGTGTTGAAAGTGATGACCAATTATCTGGCAACAGCGAATTTGATCACGCTTTGCGAGGCGCTTGTGACATCAAAAATGGCCGGAATGGATTTGAACACCACCTATGAGGCGATCCGCATTTCATCGGGAAATTCCTTTGTCCATGAAACCGAAAGTCAGGTCATTTTGAATGGCAGCCGCGATATCAATTTCACCATGGATTTGGTGCTAAAGGATATTGGCCTTTTTCAATCGATTGCCGAACAGCATAATGTGCCGCTTGAAGTCTCGCCACTTTTGATCAAAATTTTCGAGGATGGTCAGGCACGATTCGGCCCGCGTGAATGGTCGCCGAATATCATCAAAAGGCTGGAAGAAGCCTGCAATACCGAAATTCTGGCGGCTGGATTTCCAGCAGAAATGACCGATGATGAGCCTGAAGAGCCGGGCTATGAGGTTATCCCAAAATCTTAAGCCATTGATCAATAGGCAATTGGCCGGTTTCGCGCGCCCAATAAAGATAAACCGCAAGACAGACCAGAATCAGCAAATAAAGCGGCATCCGGTTCACGCTAGTGTCGCGGTCTGGCTTGCTGGCATTATCAGTGCTGATTTCGGCAACAGGACTTGGCGTCTCTGGCGGTGTGGCTGGTGTTTTTGTGGCTTGGATTGTTGCGTTTGGGGTTGTTGCGGCCTGATTGTCTTGATCAGCTTGCTGGATTGCGCTGTCACATAAGGAGCAGAATAAATCAATTTTTGCATCGCTTGAAAGACGTGTGGGAATGGTGATTGCCATTTTGCATGACGGGCAATCGACAATTTTCATCTCGGCTGGTCGGGCAGGTTTTGTGCCGGTGGGGCAATTATGCTCAAGACCGAATTGTGCGTTACATTGATGACAGGTAATGGCAACTGCTTTGTTGGCGGCCTCCGCCGTATCAACCTCGCTTTGTGACAAAAGGCAAAGGCTGTCACAATGCGGACAATGGTTCATGATGCTGTCATTATGTGTCATTTTTTCTACTCCGCCTTAGATCCCTGATCGTTGTGAATGCCTCAAACACCGCTTTCATACCATACCCTTTCTACTGTACTATTTAGGGGTCTGATATGGCACCGCATGGATGATGCTAACAAACAATTGAGCGCGGATCACTAGGCAAATGCAATGGCATTGCTAGAGGGCGCGACCCTTCAACCTTTGCCCAAGCCTGTCAATGATCACTTCGATATTCGGCAAAAACGGGTTGATGCGCTGGGCGGCGCGATAGGCCTGCAAGGCACCCTGAAGATCACCTTCGCGAACCTTGATCATGCCAAGCCCTGACAGCGCGCCAAAATGGCGCGGCTCTAATTTGATCACTTGCAGAATATCATTTGCCGATCCAGCATCATCACCGCGAAAAAACCGAACCGTGGCGCGTTTGTTCCAGGCTTCGGCAAAGGCAGGCTTGCGCGAAATGATAGCGCTGAACATGGCTTCGGCATCATCAAGCCGGCCAGCATTCATCATTTTGATAGCCCTATCCATCTGACGATTGATCGCCTGATCATCCGGATAGCGCGTCCAGATAGCCCAGATTTCACGTTCAAGACTGGAAGCACTGGCATTTGATAGGCTTGTTTGCAATGCGGCAAATAGCTTGTCCAGCTTTGGATCAGTTTGGTCGGCATTGGCGGGCGCATAAGCAAGCAAAAGCATAGCTGTTGCCAGAAACATGATGATTTTTGACCTAATCGGCTTGGGGCTGGTCATTTTGGTTTGTTGATTCCTCATCCGAAAAGACTATCGCCTCATCATGCGCTTGCCAAGCGATGACATTTCATGCCGTCCAAGCCAGCTTGTGATTCTGCGGCAAATCCTAATTGAGATAAAATTAAGCAAATAGCATTTTAAGATTTGCAGGGTTTTGTTCACGCTTTGCATGATTTTGTGGGGAATATGTTTTGATTGATCAGACGAACAGCCGGTTTGGATTCAGATAATGTCTTTATGCGGCTGTTCCTGGCTTTTGGCTTGTCAGCGGCATGATGCCAGCCATGGCAAATTCTGACCGGCTTGATGCGTCGTTAAAGGCGGCACTACAGGCAACGATGATCCGCTTTATTGTTAATGCGTCTGATGATGAGGGCGGGTTCCGCTATATTGAAAGGCGAGGTGTTAGCGCAAAGTCGTACCCACGGCTTCCAAAATATCCTCGGTTACATATCCGCTGTAACTGAGAACAAAATCATCGTGTAACAGTAATGAACCAAATTGGTGGAACCGATCAAATTCCATCAAAAAAACCCTTGAACAAATAGAACAAGCCGCAAGAATGCTGCTAATTAAGAATTCGCTCAAATTGATATCTTTTATGAGAGGATAAGGGGCATAAATGTTGGGGTGTTTTTGGCCGGATTTAGCTTTGCCGCCAAGCAAGGCCAGCATTGCGCCAGCCATTCAAGTGACCGCGTTGCTGATCGGCGTCAAGATCGCCTTCAAAGCCGTCACAAATATTGATGACGGTTTGATAGCCAGCCGCCAAAGCCGCATTACCAGCGGCCAATGATCGAACGCCCGACCGGCATAGCATCAACAGGCTTGTATCGGGCGAAACCGCTGCCCCAAGCTGTTGGGTAAAATCGGCATTGGGGGTGCCGTCCATGTCAACCCATTCGATTAGCACTGGCTGCCGGTCAAGCGCATCCAGATTGGTAATCCCAACAAAATGCCATTCAACTTTGGTTCGTACATCAACAAGCTGGGCATTCGGATTGGCAGCTAAATAGGCCCAAGCCTCGGCAGCGGTCATTTGCATCATGGTTTTGCTTGTCCTGATCAAGTGGTGCAAAGGCCAGTATTGGCGATTGCTTTGTTGTTGCCAAGCCTCATTTTACCAGTGTTTGTCGCCTGTCCTGTCCTGCAATGGCATTGTCTTGATTGGCGTTATTGACTGAGAAAGACGGCGATTGGTTGCTTGTGATGATTCGGGGTTTGGTTTTGGGCTGTCTGGCTTTGGCGAAAAATGCTATTGAGGGTAGAACAATTGAAATCAAGGAGCCACGCCATGTCTAGTTTCAAAGCCCTTATGGTGCATCGTGACGAAGATAAAACCATTCGCCATGAAATGACCGAATTACAGCATGGTGATTTGCCTGCCGATGGCGAGGTGTTGGTTGCGGTCAAATATTCAACCGTCAATTACAAGGATGGGCTGTGTCTGTCGGGCAAGGGCGGGCTGGTGCGAAACTATCCGCATATTCCGGGCATTGATTTTGCTGGCGAGGTGGTCAGCAGTTCGGACAAACGATACAAGCAAGGCGATCTTGTGGCGCTAACCGGATGGCGTGTTGGCGAAATCTGGTGGGGCGGCTATGCGCAATTTGCCAAGGTGCGTGCCGATTGGCTGGTGCCTTTGGTTGATGGGCTTGATTGCCAGCAGGCAATGGCGATTGGCACCGCTGGCATGACTGCCATGTTGTCGGTTCTGGCGCTTGAAGATGCCGGCGTCACCCCTGATAAGGGGCCGGTTCTGGTGACGGGGGCGGCAGGCGGCGTTGGGTCGGTGGCAACGGCGCTATTGGCGGCGCGTGGCTATGCTGTGACCGCTGTTACTGGACGACCCGAAAGTGCCGACTATCTTCGCGGGCTGGGTGCAAATGATATTTTGGCGCGGGCCGAAATGCTGGAAGGGGGCGGACGGCCACTCGAATCAGAAAGCTGGGCTGGATGTATCGATTCGGTTGGCAGCACCATCTTGGCGCGGGCTTTGGCGCAAATGCAATATGGCGGCGCGGTGGCAACCGTTGGGCTTGCTGGCGGGGCTGATCTGCCAACAACGGTGATTCCCTTTATCATTCGCGGCGTATCGCTTTTGGGGATTGATTCGGTGATGGCATCTTATGATCGGCGTATTGTGGCATGGAACCGGCTGGCAAGCGATTTGCCAAAGCCGCAATTATTGGCTGCGACGACGGTTATCGGGCTTGATGATGTGCCGTCGGCTGGGGCTGATATTCTGGCTGGTAAAGTGCAGGGCCGATTGGTTGTCGATGTGAATGCCTAGATTGGCCTGATGATTTGGCGCGAATAATGGCCGCCATTTGATAATGAGAAAGTGTTTGCCAAAAAGTTTTTTTGCGGTTTAGCTGACAATCATTATCGGCAATATCTGCATGGAGGCGGCGATGGATCAAACCATCATTGGCTCAAACCGAAAGATTGATCCGAACCGGCGGGCGCATTTAAAGGCTGATTTGACGCCTGACGATAATGATCGTGTTGAAATTGGGCCAACCGCATTGGCTTTTGCCGAATGGCAATTGGCTGGCATCACCCCACCCGATATTCCGGCGTTGCGCGCCTATCGTCTGTCGCGATTGCAGGAACAGATCCGGAAACATGATTGTGCTGGATTGCTGTTATTTGACCCGCTGAATATCCGCTATGCAACCGATTGCACCAATATGCAGCTTTGGATTGCGCATAATCCGGCACGCGCCGTTTTTGTGCCGCCCGAAGGCAAACTGATCCTATGGGATTTTCACAATTGCGAACATTTGTCAGCGCATTTGCCACTGATTGGCGAATTGCGGGGCGGTGCTAGTTTTTTCTATTTTGAAACAGGCGATCAAACGGCCAAGGCGGCCAAGGATTTTGCCAAGCAGATCATCGATGTCATGGCAAAGCATGCTGGTGCCAATAAACGGCTGGCCGTCGACCGAATCGAACATGTTGGCTATGCCGCGCTATGCGATCTTGGTGTCACGGTTCTTGAAGGGCAGGTTTTGACCGAACATGCGCGATCAATCAAGAATGACAATGAATTAAATGCCATGCGCTGTGCCATTCACGCGTGTGAAGCCTCCATTGATGAAATGCGCGCGGTCATGCGGCCGGGGCTAAGCGAAAATGAATTATGGTCGGCCTTGCATGCTGGCAATATCAAACGCGGTGGTGAATGGATTGAAACACGGATTCTTGCCTCTGGTCCGCGAACAAATCCGTGGTTTCAGGAATGTGGCCCGCGGCTTATGCAGGCTGGGGATCTGATGGCCTTTGATACTGATCTTGTTGGTACTTATGGCTATTGCTGCGATATTTCACGAACATGGATCATTGGTGATGCCGCGCCGAATGACCGGCAAAAACATCTCTATCAAACCGCCTATGATCATGTGATGACCAATATCGGGCTGATCGAAGCCGGCATGAGCTTTGCCGATATGACGCGGGTTTCGCACCGCTTTCCCGAAATGTTTCGCCCGCTTCGCTATGGCGTCTTGGCGCATGGTGTTGGGCTATGTGATGAATATCCGTCGGTGCGCTATCCAGAAGATGTCGAGGCGCATGGCTATGGCGGTTGTTTTGAAGTTGGCATGACACTTTGTGTCGAGGCCTATATTGGCGCGGTTGGCGGGCATGATGGGGTCAAGCTCGAAGAACAGGTGCTTATCACCGATTCGGGTGCAGTGCCCTTATCTACTTATCGCTATGAGGCGGCTTTTCTTGATTGATTAATTGATTGGGGGGGTGAAAAGCTGGCTGGCTATTTCACCGCTTTGACAACACCAATATGCGGCAGGTTGCGCCCCTGCTGGGCATAGTCAATGCCATAGCCGATCACAAAGGCGTCAGGGATATCAAACCCGACCCAATCAACATCGACATCAACTTCGCGGCGCGATGGTTTGTTCAGCAAGGTGCAGATCGACAGGCTTTTTGGTGATCGTGTTAGCAGGATTTTTTGAACCTGCGATAATGTATGGCCGGTATCAACGATATCTTCAACAATCAGCACATCACGATTTTTAATGACCGTTTCAAGATCTTGAATGATTCGCACCTGACGCGATGAAACCGTGTCATTGCCATAGGAAGATACGGTCATGAAATCAACTTCGACCGGAAGCGCAAGGCGGCGCACAAGATCGGCAATGAAAACAAATGAACCGCGCAACAGCCCGACAACAACAAGCTGTTCAGTGCCTTTGTAATGATCGGTGATTTGGCGGGCGAGATTATTTGTGCGGGCGGCAATTTCGGCTTCGGTAATCAGAATGTCGATTTCCTGCTGGCTTGATAATACGGTCATGCGCTAAGATTACCCCTGTCGTCGCAAGTGGTCTTTGATTGTTATATCGGCCGCTACTTAATTTCACGCCGCCGAACCTGTTGCAGTATAATCGTGCTGACAGAAATGGCTATGGCAAATTACGGTGACAGAAATGTCATTTCGGTTCAGGCTGGTAAATTGAAAAGGAATATTCTATGTCGAAAGTAGCATTTTTAGGTATGGGCGTAATGGGCTATCCAATGGCTGGCCATATCGCTGCCGCTGGTCATGAGGTGACTGTCTATAACCGGACGGCGGCCAAATCCGAAGCATGGGCTGCCCAGCATGGTGGGGCGGCGGCGTTAACACCGGCGGCGGCGGCGGCGGATGCCGATTTTGTGTTTTGTTGTGTTGGCGATGATCCCGATGTCTTGTCGGTTGCGCTTGGCGATGATGGTGCCATTCCGGCAATGAAAACTGGCGCGGTCTTTATCGATAATAGTACCGTTTCGGCCGATGTCGCGCGTCAGGTTTATGATGCAGCCAAGGCCATGGGTGTTCACACGCTTGATGCGCCGGTATCAGGTGGTCAGGCTGGCGCGGAAAATGGCAAATTGACCGTTATGGTTGGGGGTGACGATGCTGCTTTTGCCGCCGCTTTGCCTTTGATGGAATGCTATGGGGCGCGGGTTGTTCATATGGGCGGTGCTGGCAAAGGCCAACAGGCCAAGATGGTCAACCAGATTTGTATTGCCGGCCTTGTTCAGGCCTTGTCCGAAGGGTTGAGCTTTGCGATGGATGCTGGTCTTGATACCGATAAGCTGCTTGAGGCTATTTCCGGCGGCGCAGCGCAATCATGGCAGATGGTTAATCGCGGCGAAACCATGGTCAAAGGCGAATTTGATTTTGGCTTTGCCATTGATTGGATGCGCAAGGATTTGCGGATTTGTCTGGAAGAAGCCAAACGTAATGGCGCTGATTTGCCCTTGACGGAAATTGTTGCTGGCTATTATGCCGAGCTAAGCGCCGATGGTTTCGGCCGGAATGATACATCAAGCCTGATCCGCCGATTGCGTCAATTTTAGTCTGGTGTCAATCTAGTCTGGATGGGTGATGAATCAAAAAAGGCCGGGATTGCCCCGGCCTTTTTCATGGCTAAATGGCCGCTACAGGCCGATACAAACAAATTTGATTTCAAGAAATTCATCAATGCCATATTTAGAGCCTTCACGCCCAAGGCCTGAATTCTTGACGCCGCCAAACGGGCCAACCTCGGATGAGAAAATGCCGGTATTGGCCGCAACGATTCCATATTCCAACGCTTCGCTGACACGGAACAGGCGTGAGGCATTTTCGGTAAACAGATAGGCTGCCAAACCGAATTCAGTATCATTTGCCGCTTCGATGGCTTCGGCTTCGTCGGTAAAGCGGAACAGGCCAGCCACTGGCCCAAAGGTTTCTTCGCGGAACATCCGCATTGATGAATCCATATTCGTTAGAACGGTTGGTTCATAATAGGTGCCACCCAATTCATGCGGTTTGCCACCGACCAATGCTGTTGCGCCTTTTGCCAATGCGTCATCAACATGCGCTGTTACCTTGTCAAATCCCTGTTGATCAATCAGCGGGCCTTGCTCGACACCGGCGTCAAGACCGTTGCCAACTTTCATCGCAGCCGATTTTTCGGCAAGACGTTTGGCAAATTCATCATAGATGCCGTCCTGCACAAAAATTCGGTTTGCACAAACACAAGTCTGTCCGGCATTGCGGTATTTCGACAGCATCGCGCCTTCAACAGCGACATCAAGATTGGCATCATCAAACACCAGCAATGGCGCATTGCCGCCAAGCTCAAGGCTCATCTTCTTGACCGAATCGGCACTTTGGCGCATCAGAATGCGGCCAACTTCGGTTGATCCGGTGAAGGTCATTTTGCGAATACGGTTATCGGCGCAAAGCGCCTGACCAATGGCTGGTGCGTCAAGGCCGGTAACAATATTCATCACGCCTGCCGGAATGCCAGCGCGCGTTGCCAATTCGGCAAGTGCCAGCGCCGAAAGCGGGGTCTGTTCAGCCGGCTTCAAAACACAAGCACAACCCGCAGCAAGGCCGGGTGCCACCTTGCGGGTGATCATTGCAATTGGAAAATTCCACGGGGTGATGGCACCAAAAACGCCAATCGGCTGTTTAAAGGTCAACAGGCGTTTATCGGCCTGTGGGCTTTCCATAACATCGCCGCAAACGCGCCGCGCTTCTTCACCAAACCAGTCAATAAAGCTGGCGCCATAGGCAATTTCCCCTTTGGCTTCGGCAAGCGGCTTGCCCATTTCAGTGGTCAGGATCGTGGCAAGGTCATCGGTATTTTCGATCACCAGATCATACCAGCGGCGAAGGATCATTGCGCGGGTTTTGGCAGGGGTTGCTGCCCAGGCCTTTTGCGCTGGAACAGCGGCATCAATCGCGGCGGTAATCGAATCGGCACCAAGATCGGCAACTTCGGCGATCAGGCTGCCATCAGCAGGGTTATTGACGGCAAAAACGCGGCCATCAGCAGCGTCAATCCACGCCCCATTAATATAGGCCTGACTGCGAAGAAGTGAGGGATCTTTTAATTTCATTTTACCGGCCTCCAATGCCACTAGCAGAATATAAATTGATTACGGATTTGCCAGAAGCGGGCTGGCCTGTGATTTCAGATAGTCTGATTAGCATTAATTGTGGCTGCCTTTCAATTGGCTAGCCTGTTTGCTTTGTTGAATTAATCGCGCGGTGGCAAGGGGTGGCTATGCATGTCAATGAAAGGGCCGCCAGCCGCCCCAAGCCGATGCGCCCGTCCGACCTCGACATAATGGCGGGCAATGCGGCGGTTATCGGCAATTTCATCGGCGGTTAGGTCTCGCATTTTGCGGGCTGGACGCCCAGCCCATAATTCGCCGGACGGGATTCGTTTGCGCGGGGTCAGCATCGCCCCTGCCGCCAGCATGCCGTCAGATTCAATCACCGCACCATCCATGACAATCGACCCCATGCCAATAAAGGCGTGATCATGCAAATGACAGGCGTGAACCAGCGCGCAATGGCCGATATTGACGTGATTGCCAATGATCGTTGGATAGTCGCGGCTGTTGATATGGACACAGCTATTATCCTGAATATTGGTTCCTTCGCCAATGGTGATGAAATTATTATCGCCGCGCAGCGTCACCTGATGCCAGATCGTGCTGTTTTTGCCAATGCGAACCGCGCCAACAATTGCGGCGGTCTGGGCGATATAGGCGCTGTCATCAATTTCGGGGTGATGATCCAAAAAAGGGGCGATATAGGCATTTCGGCCAGCCATGCTGTAATCCTTTGCGAATGGGGTATAATGGTGACGATCAAGCGGTCTTGTGATGCCAATTTAGCATGCTGATGCCAACTGTCAGTTTTATTTTGTTGGCATTTGAAAAATCGTGACTATATCTGTGTAGAGACATATCAATCAGCAAAGATAATTGTGGAGGCCGAAATGGCATTTGAACTACCTGACCTACCTTATGCGCATGATGCGTTGGCAAATTTTGGCATGAGTGCCGAAACCCTTGAATATCATCATGATTTGCATCACAACGCCTATGTGGTTAATGGTAATAATCTGATTGCTGGTACCGAATGGGAAGGCAAGTCACTCGAAGATATCATCACCGGCACCTATGATTCGAAAGCCGTTGCGCAAAATGGCATTTTCAATAACGCCTCGCAGCATTGGAATCATATGAAATTCTGGGAAATGATGGGGCCAAAAGGCAATGCAATGCCAACCGAGCTGGAAAAAGCGCTTACCGAATCATTCGGTTCAGTTGACGCGTTTAAAGATGCGTTCAAGGCAGCGGGTGCAGGCCAGTTTGGTTCTGGCTGGTGCTGGCTTGTGAAAAACAGCGATGGCGGGCTTGCCGTGACCAAAACCGAAAATGGGGTAAACCCGCTTTGCTTTGGCCAGACAGCGCTTCTTGGTTGTGACGTTTGGGAACATTCCTACTATATTGATTTCCGCAACAAGCGCCCTGATTATTTGGCTAATTTCCTCGAGAATCTGGTCGATTGGGATTATGTTGCAGCGCAGCTCTAGGCAATAAACAAGATCGTACTGCGAAAGGCACTATCCGTTTAGAGACCCGCCTTTGGCTTGCCGTCAAATATGAAAACCGTCACCTTAATTTTAGGTGGCGGTTTTTTTATGGCTCTTTGAATAGCCAGAATTTAGGCAAAAATCGGCCTTAATTCGGCGTCATAAATGCAATCGTAGCAAGGCTGAGATGACAGCCTGACGCCAATCAAAACAGCATTAAGACAAAAGGCATTAAAATGGTTGTAGCATTTGTCATACTGGTTGCATTTGGGATTTATCAAACTGATTCGGTGCAGGAATTCCGCGCCAATAGCAATCACAATCCAGTCTATAAAATTGTCAGGGGCGTGCCATGCGCCTCAGGCCTGAAATCATCAGGCTATTCGATGGTGCCCACAGGCAAGCTTTATTTGAAACAGGTCAATCGTGATGGCACGGTTGGCGATATTTGCCGTCCGTAAAACCCTAGCCGTCCTGAACCATCTTCTTGACGCGAAGGCGAAGCGCATTCAGCCGGATAAAGCCATGTGCGTCACTATGGTCATAATCAACCGCGCCATCTTCAAACGTCACCAGATCGGCATTATACAGCGAATTTGGTGATTTGCGGCCAGTGACGATCACATTGCCTTTATACAGCTTTAACCGCACAACACCATTAACGGCATCACGACAGCTATCAATCGCTGCTTGCAGCATTTCGCGTTCAGGCGAGAACCAGAAACCATTATAAACCAGCTCGGCATAGCGTGGCATCAATTCATCTTTGGTATGCATGGCACCGCGATCAAGCGTGATTGATTCCATGGCGCGGCGGGCTGTCAGCAAAATCGTGCCGCCAGGTGTTTCGTAAACACCGCGTGATTTCATGCCAACAAACCGGTTTTCAACAAGATCAAGACGGCCAATACCATTATCGCCGCCAAGCTTGTTTAATGCTGCCAGCAAATTGGCAGGTGACAGCGCCTTGCCATCAATCGCCACCGGATCACCTGATTTGAAAGTGATTTCGATTTCGGTTGGTTTATCCGGCGCATCTTCGGGCGATACGCTTCGGGAAAACACATATTCTTCCGGGGCAACCCATGGGTCTTCAAGCACTTTACCTTCGGCTGAAATATGCAGAAGATTCGCATCAACACTGAAGGGGGCTTCGCCGCGTTTGTCTTTTGGAATTGGAATCTGGTTGGCTTCGGCATAGGCAATCAGTTTTGTCCGGCTGCTCAAGTCCCATTCACGCCAAGGCGCAATGACCTTGATATCGGGCTGCTGGGCATAATAGGCCAATTCAAACCGAACCTGATCATTGCCTTTACCAGTGGCGCCATGTGAGACCGCCTCAGCGCCAACGTCACGGGCAATCTCGATTTGCCGTTTGGCAATCAAAGGCCGCGCAATTGACGTACCAAGAAGATAGGCACCTTCATAAAGCGGGTTTGCCCGAAACATGGGAAAAACATAATCACGTACAAATTCTTCACGCAAATCTTCGATATAGATTTGCTTGATTCCCATCATCTCGGCCTTGGCGCGTGCCGGCTCGATGTCTTCGCCCTGACCGATATCGGCCGTGAACGTAACCACCTCAGCGCGGTAATGGTCTTGCAACCAGCGCAGGATCACCGAAGTATCAAGGCCGCCTGAATAGGCGAGGACGACTTTTTTAATATCTTGCTTGCTCATAAGAGATTGCTATATCCGATCACTGGTGGCCTCGCAATGACGTTTTTGCCGTTGGTGCATTTTTGCACGAGGCTGTTTTTGGCCCGGTTTACAGCTCGCGAAGCAGCGGCGCCGGTTTGCGGCCAAGGGTTTTCATCGCGCCAGTCAGCCCCAAAACCGCCGTTGCCACAGCGCCGGCAAGGGTGGTGCCAAAAACCAGCCAGCCATCAAGAATGAATTCTGCGCCCAAAAATCCATGAACCAAAGCCCAGCTTGCAAGACTGCCAATAAACGCCGCGGCAATGGCGGTCAGCAGTCCTAAAAACGCATATTCAAGAAACCAAGCAAGGCCAATCGACAGCCGTGTTGCACCAAGCACTTTTAAAATCACCGAGTCAGCAAGCCGTTGTGATTCGCTGCTGGCAACGGTTCCGGCAAGAACCGCAATGCCGGCGATCAGGGTGACAAGGGCTGTTAACCGCACCGCACCGCCAAGTAGGCCAATGACGCGCTGCGCGGTTGCCACCGCTTCTTTCACCGAGACCGCCGAGATGTTTGAAAAGTTGCTGGTAACGGCGCGTTCAACCGCATCGGCAGCAGCGTCACTATCGGCATGGGTGGTTGCAATCCAGCTATGCGGGGCGGCATCCAGAACGCCCGGATTCAGCACGAAAACAAAATTGATCTGAAAGCTTTGCCAATCCACTTCGCGAAGATTGGCGATTGTTGCGGTGATTTCGCGGCCAAGAACATTGATGCTAACCGTATCGCCAATCGTTAGGCCGAAATCACCAGCCGCATCTTCGGACATGGAAACAAGTGGCGGGCCACTGTAATCGCTTGGCCACCAATCGCCAGCGACAATCTCGCTTCCTTTGGGTGCCGATGCTGACCATGTCAAAGCGCGGTCACCGCGCAGAATCCATGCCGATCCTTCAGGCGGGGTAATTTCCGCTGCTGGAATGTCATTGATCTTGGAAACGCGGCCACGAAGCATTGGCGTTTTGGTGATTTGTGAAATGCCATCAATTGATCTGGCCAGCTTTTCAAAGGCGTCAATCTGGCGTGGCTGAATGTCAATAAAGAACCAGGCCGGCGCATCTTCGGCAACGCGGTTATCAATTTGACGGCCAAGATTGGACTCGCTTACCGATACTGTGACCAGAACCGAAAGCCCAAGCCCAAAGGCAATGATGACCGCGCGCACCGGTGAACCGGGGCGGGTAATATTGGACAATGCCAAACGGGCAGGAACAAATCGCGGCAAGGGCGCAAGGCGTAATAGCCGCACCAGAATGTTGCCAAGAACCGATAATAGCAATAATGCGGCAAGCGAGCCGCCGATAAAGCTGGCGGTAATGCCAAGATTATGCGTTGCAAGATAGGCCAGCCATGTCAGGCCAATGGCCGCTGTGATCATCATCACAAGATAGCGCGGTTTGGGCCAGCCATCGGGCATTTCGATCAAGCTGCGAAACAGATCGCCAGCGCGCACTTCTTCGGCCTTGGCAAGCGGCCAAACAGCAAACAGAAAAGCAGTGCCAAGCCCGAAACCGGCAGCAATGATCAATGGCACCGGATAGATTGTCATTTCAAGCGGAACAGTGACATAGCCAGACAGGATGTGAATGGCAAAAAGCGGGGCAATCGCCGCAACGATCAACCCTGCCGCAACCCCGCAAGCGGCAACCACAAATATTTGCAAAAGATAGATTCGGAAAATCAAAATTGATGGTGCGCCAAGACATTTCAGCGTGGCGATCACCGGCATCCGGCTTGCCAGCCATGCGCGAACAGCACCAGCAACCCCAAGCCCGCCAATAAGAAGCGCGGTCAGGCCAACAAGCACCAGAAAAATTTCTGCCTGATTGACAAAACGGTCAAATCCGGGGGCGGCGCTGGCAACTTCGCGCACCCTCGCATGGGTTGGCGCGGTAAGCCGGTTTAATGTGGTCATCGCCGCATCGCGGTCTTGGGAATTATCAAGCAAAAGCCGATAACGATAGGTGATAAATGACCCCGGTTGCTGAAGGCCAGTGGCGGCCAAAGTCGCATCTGAGATCAGCACGCGCGGGCCAAAACTAACAAAGCTGATTGACCGGTCAGGCTCGCTGGTCAGCGCCGCGCGCACCTCGACATCAAGATTGCCAAGACGGGCGCGATCACCCGGTTTCAAGCCAAGACTGCGAAGCAAAGCGTCATCGGCGACAATTCCTGTCTGATCAAGCGCATCAGCAAGCGGCATTGACGGCGCCGTTGCGGCAGTGCCGACAAGTGGCCATTTGCTGTCAACGGCTTTTAATTCAACCAGCTTTCGCCGGTCGCTTGCCTGCAGCATGGCACGCATCTGAACCACTTTTGACACTGTGCCAAAACGGCTGGCGGCCTCGATAATTTCGGGGTTTGGCGCGGTATGAAGACTGCTGATTTCAATATCGCCACCAAGCAGAATACGCGCATTATCACTAATCCCGCTTCGCATTGATTCAGCAACCGAACCAACGGTGCCAATCGCGGCAACGCCAAGAAGCAAGGCTCCTAGAAAGACCCGAAACCGGCCAAGGCTGCCGCGCATTTCGCGTTTTGCAAGCTGCCAAGCAAAGCCCCATCCGTCACGGCTTGCGGTAATCGGGCTTATGTCATCGCGGTGAGCGGGGCGCGTATTTTTATCGGTCTTGGTCACTGTTTGGTGTCTCCGGCAATCAAGCCATCTTCGATTTCAAGAACGCGCGAACAGCGGGCGGCAAGCGATGCATCATGCGTGACAAGGACCAGCGCGGCACCAGCCTCTTGCGCACTTTTGAACAGAATATTGACGACTTTTTCGCCAGTGGCACTGTCAAGATTTCCGGTTGGCTCATCGGCCAAAAGAATGCGGGGTTTGGGGGCAATGGCGCGGGCAATCGCAACGCGCTGTTGTTCGCCGCCCGACATTTGATCAGGAAGATGCGTCAAGCGGTGCCCCAATCCAACCGACCGAAGCGCCGCTGCCGCACTTGTTTCGGCATCGGCACGGCCAGCCAGCTCAAGCGGGATCGACACATTTTGCAAGGCGGTGAGTGACGGGATCAGGCGAAACGCCTGAAACACAATGCCAACCATGTCACGGCGCAAAGCGGCAAGCGGGTCTTCTTGCATATTGGTAATATCGGTTCCGGCCAATGCAATGCGCCCCTTGGTCAGGGTTTCAAGACCGGCCATCACCATCAACAGGCTGGTTTTGCCAGCGCCACTTGGTCCCAAAACGCCAACGGTTTCACCAGCGCCAATTTGCAAATTGATGCCTTTCAGAATTTTGACTTTTGCCGCCGCTGTGCCAAGAGTTAGATGCGCGGCGTTGAGATCAATTACGGCTGGGTCAATTGTGGCTGGTTCATTTGCAGCTTTGGATGATGATGCCATGAAACTAGTCCAATCCTTGATCGTGATGCCCGCAAGATGGGCTGGTGGGTCATTGATAATCTGCGCACTCTGGAAAAACCGGCTTGTATCTCCTACATGCAGGTAAGGCTGGTTACCAAATCACGGCGCGACCGTGCCGTAGGCGGTTACGATCCTAGAGGGGTCATATGGGTTGGCCTTGTGCCGAGATCAAGGGAAACGCGACGATGATAGCTGAATTTTTCTGCCGCCTTTTGGGGCTATTTGGCGGTTGTTGCCATTTTGTGAAGCCGATGGCATTGGCCAGCATGATGGCGCTGATGCCGGGATCGTCAGTCATGGCCTCGGATCAACCAGTTTTGATGGTTCTTGGTGAACTCGTTAGTCGCCGGTCATGGTTTGCCGCAGGGCGAAGCTTTTCCTGATGAGCTAGGCCGGTTGTTAAAAAAAGACGGCGTTGATGTCGAGATCGTCAATGCAGGGGTTTCGGGTGATACCACCGCTGGCGGGCTGGCGCGTCTCGATTGGTCGCTTGCTGCCAAACCTGATGCTGCGATCATTGTTCTCGGGGGCAATGATTTGCTTCGTGGCCTCGAGCCTGCGGCAAGCTATCGCAATCTTGAGGGCATCATCGAACAGCTTGCGGCAAATCAAGTTGAGGTGCTTCTTGCTGGAATGCAGGCACCGCGCAATCTGGGTGCTGATTATGCAAATGAATTTGATGCGATCTATGACCGGTTGGCAAAGCGCCACAAGATTTTGTTCTATCCTTTTTTTCTGGATGGCGTGGCCTTGCAGTCAGCGATGAACCAGCCTGATGGAATGCATCCAAACGAGCAAGGGGTGGCGCATATTGCGACAAAGATTTTGCCGCTGGTGAAAACCTTGCTATCTAAAACCGGTAAACCATAGTTATGGTGCGGCGAAAGCGTCCGCGCCGTTACATTTTTAGCAGTTACGTTTTCGACTGGCAGCTTTTGGAAAGTCTTTGCATCACGGCGCGAGGTATCCTAAAACAATCTGTGTCGCCGCATGCGGGTTTGGTGTCGGTTTCATATTGATGCCATAAACCGATGACACATTGCTAAAGACACGCCCCGACGGGGCCATTATTGTGTCAGTCAGACCAGATAAGCGAATAAAGGAAGAGTGAATAAATGTTCAGACTCAGCAGAATGATGGGTGTTTTCACATTGGTGATCGCGACCAGTTTTGCAGCAGCGCCTGCCTTTGCCGAACCGGTACAGATGCTCATTGAAAAGGACTGGGGCGCCTATCGCTATGATAATGATGGCAGCCGCATTTGTTTTGTCAGCAGCGTGCCAAATTCAAGCAAAGGCAAATATGATCCTGAAAACCGTGGTGATATAAGGGTTTTTGTGTCGCATGGCCCGGGCAAGGCTGAACGTGATGTTGTTCAGGTGATTGCTGGCTATCGCTATAAGGCGCAGTCGGATGTAACCCTGTCGATTGACGGCAAAAGCTTTAAATTATTCACCCTTGAAGACCGCGCCTATGCCGAAAGCGAAGAAGATGACCGGCGAATTATCGTGCAGATGAAACGTGGTAACAAAATGACCGTCATTGGCACCTCTAGCCGTGGCACGAAAACCACCGACACCTATTCACTGGCAGGCTTTACCAAGACCAAAGCTGTTATTGACAAGACCTGCAAATGACCGTTGTTCCCGAGCTAGCTGCGGCGGATCAGCCTGCGCCCATTGCCATGGATGCGCCGCTGCAAAAAATCAATCTTCTTGGTTTGGCGCTTGCCGATCTTGAGGCGGAAATGGTGGCGCTTGGTCTGCCAAAATTTCGTGCGCGGCAGGTTTGGCGTTGGGTTTGGCGTCATGGCCTCAGCAGCTTTGACGAGATGAGCGATCTTGGTAAACCGGTTCGCGAATTGCTGGCAGCGCATTTTTTGGCCGATCGGCCAGCAGTTTCGCGGCGGTTACAGTCGGTTGATGGCACGATCAAATGGCTGATCCGTTTTGCCGATGGCAATGAGGCCGAATGTGTCTATATCCCTGATAAGACGCGTGGCACCTTATGTATATCATCACAGGTTGGCTGTACCCTGACATGTAGCTTTTGTCACACGGGAACACAAAAACTGGTTCGCAATCTAACCATTGCCGAAATTTGCGGTCAGGTTTTGCTGGCGATGGATGAATTGAATGACTGGCCATCGGGCAAGCCAGAACGCCGCCTTACCAATATCGTTTTGATGGGCATGGGCGAGCCGTTGTTTAATTATGAAAATGTTGCCACGGCGATGCGCATCATCATGAGCGGCGAAGGTGTGGCGATTTCAAAACGCCGCATTACTTTGTCAACATCGGGTGTTGTTCCCGAAATCAAACGTTGCGGCGAAGAATTAGGGGTTAATCTGGCAATTTCGCTTCATGCAACGCGCGACGAGCTTCGTGATAAGCTGGTGCCAATCAACCGGAAATACCCGCTTGCTGAATTGATTGATGCGTGCCGTAATTATCCCGGCTTATCCAATGCACGGCGGATTACATGGGAATATGTGATGCTTGACGCGGTGAATGACAGTGATGAGGATTGCCGCGCATTATTGGCGCTTATCAAGGGCATACCGTCAAAGTTGAACTTGATCCCGTTTAACCCATGGCCTGGCAGCCCCTATATATGCTCGTCAGACGAACGGATCAAATCTTTTGCCAAACGCGTTTTGAATGCTGGCTATGCATCACCGGTTCGCACGCCGCGTGGCCGTGATATTCTGGCTGCCTGTGGGCAGTTAAAATCTGAATCACAGCGGGCGCGGCGGCAGAAAACTGGAATTGCTGGTTAGCGGGCGCGGCTTGGCAAAAGGCATCTATTCATTACGAAAATTCCAAGTCTGCGCTTGAATCATTTGGTTTTAATCCTTATATCTAAACCACAATCATCGTCAATTTTTGGCAATGTCATTTTGGGAGTTACAAAATGCAGGATAATCGTTTTATGAATACCGCCGCAGCGACCGCTGCCCAGACCGATGTCGGGCTGCGGGCTTATATGCTTGGCGTGTATAACCACATGACCACAGCTCTTTTGCTGACAGGCTTTTTTGCCTTTGCAACAAAATGGGCCGTGCTGAATGTTGCTGGTCTCGGCCAGCTTTTATATGGCACACCATTGAAATGGGTCATTATGCTCGCACCGCTTGGCATGGTGCTTTGGCTATCTGCGCGGATTAACCGCATGTCAGCCACCAAGGCGCGGAACCTGTTCTATGTCTATGGTGCCATTATGGGTTTGTCGCTTGCGTCGATTCTGTTTGTCTATACCGGTGCCAGTGTTGCGCGGGCCTTCTTTATCACTGCAGGCGCCTTTGCCGGTCTTAGCCTATACGGCTATACCACTAAGCGCAGCCTGTCGGCGATGGGATCATTCATGATTATTGGCCTGTTCGGTCTGATCATTGCGTCAATCGTGAATATCTTTATGGCATCAACCCAGATGGAATTTGTGATTTCGGTTGGTGGTGTGTTGATTTTTGCCGGTTTGACCGCTTGGGATACACAGCGCATCAAATCCATGTATATGGCTGGTGACAGCCGTGAAGTGGCAGCGAAGAAATCAATTTTTGGGGCGTTAACGCTTTATCTTGATTTCATTAATATGTTCCTGTTCATCCTGCGTCTTTTCGGAAACCGCGAATAGTCGCAATGTTGCCGCATTAGGAAATGATTGAAACGCCCGTACCGCTATGGTGCGGGCGTTTTGTTTTTGCTAATATCTAAATCAGTCAAAAGCCAATATTTGCCGGCTTGAATTCAGTCTTCACATCTAGCCGAGTGCCGCATTATGCCTCATTTATCTGCCATGCTTGAATCGATTGCCAGCAAGGAGCCAGCCAAGGCGGCTGCGTGTGAGGCAATTGCTGGACTGGCAGCCGCAGCCGCGTCAATTGCGGCGGTGATCCGCCAGCCCGATGCTGGTGCAGCGCTTGGTGCCATTCGCGGCAGTGCCAATGCCGACGGTGATGACCAAAAGGCGCTTGATGTTCTGGCAGATGAAATGATCGAAGCTGCATTGGCAGATGTGCCAGCGGTGGCTGCCTATCTTTCCGAAGAACAGGATGACGCGGTTCAGCTTCATGATCATGGGACGGTGATCGTTGCCAGCGATCCTTTGGATGGGTCGTCAAATATTGATACGAATGTTTCGGTGGGAACAATCTTTTCGATTTTACCAGCCTCAGGCGGTGTCTTGCAGCCCGGCCGCAATCAGCTTGCCGCCGGATTTTTTGTTTATGGGCCGCAAACAACTTTACTTGTTAGTTTTGGCAAAGCGGTTGCCGCTTTCCAGCTTGGTGATGATAGCGTGTTTCACGATATGGGATGGGCGGTCACAATCCCGTCTGATACGCGCGAATTTGCAATCAATGCGTCAAATATGCGGCATTGGCAGTCTGATGTTGCAGGTTATATCGCTGATTGCCTTGGCGGTGAGGCTGGCCCACGAAAAGTTATTTTCAACATGCGCTGGATTGGCTCGCTTGTTGCCGATGCATGGCGCATTTTCCGGCGCGGCGGCATTTTTCTTTATCCAGCTGATGCGCGTTTGGGCTATGAGGCTGGGCGGCTTCGGCTGGTTTATGAAGCCAATCCGGTGGCGTTTCTGGTTGAGGCCGCTGGCGGCAAGGCCATTGACGGTGATAGCCCTATTCTTGATTTGGTGCCGCAAACGCTTCATGCCCGTGTGCCATTTATTTTTGGCTCTGCTAATGAAGTTGACGCATTTACCCGCTATAGGTCATAAATAGACCCTGAATTTTGCTTTGACATAGGATGATTGCATGCTGATTTCCCTTCGCCAACTTCTTGATGACGCCGCCGAGTATGGCTATGGCGTTCCGGCCTTTAACATTAACAATATGGAACAGGGCTTGGCCATTTTGAAGGCGGCTGACCGTGTCGATGCGCCAGTGATTATTCAGGCCAGTCGGGGTGCGCGTAATTATGCTGGCGATGTCATGTTACAGGCGATGGTCAAGGCCTTGGCGGAAATGTATCCGCATATTCCGGTCTGTATGCATCAAGACCATGGCAATAACGAAGCGACCTGCATGACAGCCATTCAATATGGCTTTACCTCGGTGATGATGGATGGCTCGCTTGAATCTGATGCGTCAACACCGGCGTCTTATGACTATAATCTGGATATCACCCGCCGCGTAACCGAAATGGCGCATCATGCTGGTGTGTCGGTTGAGGGCGAACTTGGCGTTCTTGGTTCATTGGAAACTGGCGAGGGTGAGCAGGAAGACGGTCATGGTGCAACCGGAAAATTATCCGAAGATCAATTGCTAACCGATCCTGATCAGGCGGTTGAATTTGTCAAAGACACCAAAGTTGATGCGCTTGCCATTGCCATGGGAACAAGCCATGGCGCCTATAAATTCACCCGCAAGCCAGATGGTGAAATTCTGGCGATGAATGTGGTTGAAGAAATCAATCGCCGCCTGCCGAATATCCATCTTGTTATGCATGGATCATCAAGCGTGCCACAGGAGTTGCAAGATGTCTTCAATGCGCATGGTGGGGAAATGCCACAAACATGGGGCGTGCCGCTTGAAGAGATCGAGCGCGGCATCAAATATGGCGTTCGCAAGGTGAATATTGATACTGATTGCCGCCTTGCCATGCTTGGCGTCATTCGTAAGATTGCCAATGAAAATAAGGCCGAATTTGACCCGCGGAAATTTCTCAAGCCAGCAATGGATGCGATGGAAAGCCTGTGCGCTGACCGGTTTGAACGGTTTGGCACGGCTGGCAATGCGGCGCGAATCAGGCCGTTATCCCTGTCGGCAATGGCATCACGCTATGCTAGCGGTGATCTTGACCCATCAATCGGCTAAAGCTTATCCGCCCGCCGCCAGAATGGCGGCAAGGCCGGTTTCATAATCAGGATAGAGAAGATCAATCCCTAATTCGGGTTTGATAATGCGCGACCCAACGCGCCGCCGCGACACATAAAAGCTTTGTGCCATTGGTGATAGATTCGCATCTTCCAGCTTTTGCGGCGTGGGTGGTTCCACGCCAATCAAGCCTGCAGCATGCCGAACAACATCGCCTTGAGGTGCGGGTTTATGATCGGCCAGATTAATGATCCGGCCTGATCGCGGCTTGGCCATAGCGGCAATGATAATCCGGCAGATATCGTCAACATGAATGCGGTTAAAGACCTGTCCCTCGCGTTCAATGATGCGCGCCGTACCATCGCGAAGCGCATCAAAGGGGCTTCGCCCAACGCCATAGATACCAGCGGCACGGAAAATTTCTGTCCCAAAAGCCTCTTGCCAACGGGCTTCGGCAACAACGCGCGCTTTGCCACGGGCGGTTGCCGGGGCAACTTCGGTGTCCTCATAGCAGATATCATGCGGCATATCGGGATAGACCGATGTTGCTGATACATAACCGCTCCAGCCAGAAAAATTGGCAAGGTTATCACCATGTGCATCAAGCACTGGATCTGAGCCGCCGATGGCGGTAATCGTGCTGATAATCGCATCAATATCACCAAAAGCGGCGGCCGGATCGGCAAGCGGTTGGCCTGCTTGAAACGGCAGGATTTGCCAGCCCTGATCGGCCTTATCGGCAAGCTTGGATGGTGTGCGGGTGGTGCCACGAATTTGCCAGCCCTGATCGGCAAGCGTTTGTGCCAATGGCACGCCAACATATCCAAGACCAAAAATAAAAACCGTTTTCATATTATCGCCTTTTGATCGATCATCTATGACGCTGGATCGGGCATCGCGCCAACCAAAAGCCCGGGATCAATGCGCCGCCCCTGCCAATCAATTCGCCAGTCAAGATGTGGGCCGGTGGCGCGACCGGTGGCACCAATCGTGCCAATCAAACCGCCACGTTCAACCAGCATGCCGGTTTTCACATCAACCCGATCAAGATGTAAAAAGCTTGAATTCACGCCAAGCCCATGGGCAATCACCACTGTCCAGCCGGAAAAATATAAATCTTTTACCAATGTCACAACCCCGCTTGCCGGAGCGTAAACAGGCGTGCCGGTAGGGGCGGCAATATCAATGCCATAATGCGGCTGGCGTGGCTGGCCGTTTAAAATGCGCTGGCTGCCATAGATGCCTGAAATCCGCCCAAGGGCTGGCCAATCAAAACCGCGCCAGAAATCGCCAAGCGGGGTTTGGCGCTGGCGGGCGGCGCGAACCGCGTCACCATCAGATTTGATTCGCGCCAGAACGGTAGCTGGCGGCGTGACCATTGTTGATTTCAGCCCATCAATGCGCTGGATGTTATAGTCGCGTTGGCGCGGTGCCAAAAGGTTGGTTTTGACGCTTCCATCTGGCGCAATGATGCGAAGCGTCGCTGGCGCGTCAGAATCGCGATGAAACCCAATCACGAAAACGCCATTTTCACCAATTTCAACTGCGCTATCATCAAGCATGATCTGATTGGCTGGATCGGTGCGGGCAATAATAAGCCCGCCTTCAACCGCGTTTCCCGTCAGGATTTCGGCACCATCAATATCTAGTGCCTTTGCCGGGGCAGCAAGCGCAATCAGCAAAACCAAGACCGCGACAAGCCGGACGCGGTAAAAACACAGATAAGTGGCAATGGGGCTATGAAGTTTCATGGGCAAAGGCTAACATGATGTTGTGTAAATGACACTTGAAAACACAAGCTGTTGGGTGTTATCCCCTTCACATAGCCTGCCTTGATAAAGCCGAACGCCAAAGATGAAAGAGTAGCCAGAAAATGACCGATCATGCCAGCGCAACAGCCGACGCCGCCCTTCATGAACATGTTGTTATCATCGGGGCAGGTGCCGCCGGTTTGACCGCCGGCATTTACACTGCCCGCGCCAATCTGTCGCCGGTTATCCTTGCCGGATTGCAACCGGGTGGGCAGATGACAATCACCACCGATGTTGAAAATTACCCGGGCTTTGCCGAGGTTATTCAAGGGCCGTGGCTGATGACCGAAATGCAGTCACAAGCCGAAAATGTTGGCGCGCGTGTCATTTATGATTTGGTGACTGATCTTGATACATCGGCGCGGCCGTTCCGCATGAAACTGGATTCGGGAAAAGTAATGACCGCTGATGTGGTGATTCTTGCCACCGGCGCGCAGGCGCGCTGGCTTGGCCTTGAGTCTGAATCAGCCTTTAATGGCCGCGGCGTTTCGGCCTGTGCCACTTGCGATGGGTTTTTCTATAAAGACCGCGATGTCGCCGTTATAGGCGGCGGCAATACCGCTGTTGAAGAAGCCCTTTATCTTGCCAATATTTGCCGGTCGGTAACGCTGGTTCACCGGCGTGATTCTCTTCGGGCTGAACAGATCATGCAGGATCGGTTGTTGAAAAAGGATAATATCACCGTTGAATGGAACCGTGCCGTTGCCGAGGTTCTTGGCGATGAAACTGGCGTTACCGGATTGCGTTTATCCTCGACCGGCAATGATGATGACAAGGTGATTTCGGTTCATGGCATGTTTGTTGCGATTGGCCATGATCCGGCAACCAAGGCCTTTGCTGATGCGGTCGCATTGGATGATGAAGGTTATATCATTGCCGAGGCAGGCGGCACACGAACCTCGGTTGATGGGGTGTTTGCTGCGGGCGATTGTGTTGATAAAATCTATCGTCAGGCTGTAACGGCCGCTGGCATGGGTTGTATGGCCGCGCTTGATGCCGAACGCTGGCTTGGTGAGCAGGAATAGGCTTGCCGTTTCATCACGGCGGCTTGGTAATGATCTTTGCGCGGCAATAAATTTGCCGAAACAATAAGAGCCGGTCAGGCGTGATGGCCTAGGCTGGCACGGCGGCAGGTTTCGGTTCGCGGATCGCCCAATTCACCGCAAAGGCAAAAAAACCAGCCGCAGCATTCAACCACCACATGGCTTCGTAATTGCCAAAAACATCATACCAGATGCCGCCAAGCCACGCGCCGGCAAATGACCCGATCTGATGCGATAAAAACACCAAACCATAAAGCATGCTTAAATGGCGTGGCCCGAAAAAGGCAAGGATCAAACCGCTTGTCAGCGGAATGGTGCCAAGCCATAAAAGCCCCATTGCCGCCCCAAAAAACAGCGCCATTGCTGGGCTTGCTGGCAGGCTGATAAAACTAGCAATGATCAACCCGCGTAAAAGATAGACAATTGCCAGGGTTTTCTTCTTTGACACGATGCCGCCAAGCCAGCCGCACAAAAACGCCCCAATGATGTTAAATAGCCCGATCAGCGCAAGCGACCAGCTTGCGATTTCCGCGCTCAAGCCAGCATCTTGAAGATAGGTCGGAAGATGGGTTGTGATAAAGACCAGCTGCAAACCACATACAAAAAAGCCGATTGTCAGCAGGATATAATCACGGCTGCTGGTGGCTTGACGAAGCGCGCTTCCGGCACTTTGGGTGATCCCTTCAAGCGGGCGCGCACCGCCAGCCGGTACCCGCATGCCAAGCGTCACCGCCACCATTGAGGCAACAATTGCCGATAAAATCACAATGGCGAATTGCCAGCCATGTTCGTTCATCATGATTTGCGCAACCGGCACCAGCGCGAATTGGCCAAAAGATCCAAAGCTGGTGACAAGCCCCATTGCCAATGAGCGTTTTTCTGGCGGTGCGGCGCGCGCAACCGCGCCAACGGCAATTGAAATGCCAGCACTGCCAAGCCCCATGCCAATCAGAATCTGTCCGAAAAAGATGCCGGATTCGGTTACGACAAAGGCCATTGATAAAAGCCCTACCGCATAGATCAAAACGCCAAAAGCGGCCACTCGCCATGCGCCAAACCGGTCGGCCGCCGCGCCAAAAAAGGGTGATGAAAGCCCCCAGATCAGATTTTGCACGGCAATGGCTAATGAAAAAATCTGGACGCCGCCATCAAGCGCGGTTGAAATCGGCACAAGAAACAGGCCAAAAACCTGTCTGACACCAAAGGTTACCGACACCAGAGCGGCGGCGGATAACATGATCATGACCCAGCGAAATTGCGGTGTTGTTGATGACATGGATGGCATTTCCCATAGCGTGCAAAAAGGCTTGATACGCATATTTGGAATCAAACTAGTAAGCCAAGCGGGATAGCGCTATGCCAACAATAATTCCGATTGCGACTTCAAAAACCTACACGCGATGATTTTGTTTCTCAAGTTAATCATCGAGAAGCCGAACGGCCTAAACCTGCGGGCCGCGGCCTGAGTCATCAATGCGGATCAGCAGTTTTTGTACCTGCATCAACGAGTGAAATCCGCAATCATTCAAAACCCGCGAATGAACGAAAACATCTTCGCTTAAATCTTCGGCGGTCACAAAACCATAGCCACGAATGTCGTTGAAGAATTTGACCACGGCGCGCATCTCGCCCTCGTCAGGTTCGGATGCGGTGGGTGGTGCTGGATTGGCGGGTCGTTCAATGGTCAATAAATCTTGAATGACCTGACCATGTTCGTTGGTGGCAAGAGAAACTGAAACCTGATCACCGGTTAACAAGCGAATAAGGCCAAACCTGTCTAGGGTCGAACGGTGAAGAAAAACTTCAGCATTATCAATTTTGACAAAGCCATATCCATTGCGCTCATTATACCAGATGACTTCGCCATTTTTGACTTCATTTTTTGTCACGTTAAACCTCTCAACCACGGCTGAACAGTTTTTTTCAAATGATTAAAACAACAGAACATCTTGGTAAGGGTTAACAAATACCGCCAATCGAAAAACCGTTTACGATATTCAAGATTGCGTGATTTATTGTCGGCTAGTCAAAAGGTAAGCGTTAAAACACCGCTTAGAAAACGCGATCCAAGATTGTTTTATTTTCAGCGATGGTTTCAGCAATTGCATGACGCCATTCGTCAATTGATCCTGCGGAAGCGGCCTTTTTTGGAAAGATCAGGCCGCGCGTGCTATTGATCAGCCCGCCTTCCCAGCCATGCTTGCCACGGGTTAGGCCGCTTGTGGCTTTTTCCGCGCCAGCGCCTTGTGCGCCAAATCCGGGGATAAGAAAGGGGGCATCGACAAGTGCTGAGCGAAGCGCTTCGGCTTCTTCGGGCCATGTCGCCCCAGCAACGATGCCAAGTGACGATATGCCCAATGTTCCCTTGCGCGCAGTGGCAAGCGGTGCCAGCAAGGCGGCAAGATGCCGGTATAGCGGTTGCCCATTAACCATTTGATCCTGAAGATCGCCAGCCCCCGGATTACTTGTCCGGTTCAAGATGAAAAGGCCGCTTCCGGTTGCATCGGCACGATCAAGAAAAGGCGCAAGCGTGTCGATGCCAAGCCATGGATTCACCGTCAGCGCATCACTTGGAAATGGCGCGTCATGCCCAATCCAGCCAGCGGCATAGGCGGTGGAAGTGCTGCCGATATCGCCGCGTTTGGCATCCATGATAACAAGCAGGCCAGCATCAATGGCAGCGCGGCCAAGATTTTGCAAAATCTGCATGCCAGCAGGGCCTTGCTGTTCGAAAAACGCAGCTTGCGGCTTGATTGCGGCAACATGGCCAATGGCCTGTTCAAGGCAAGCCATGGAAAAATCATTAATGGCGCGTATGGCGGCATCACTGGCGGCACCGTCTTGCGCATCGCCGAAAATAGCCGGAATCATGCTGGCATGTGGGTCGATTCCCATGCAAAGCGGAGTGGCTGTGCGGCGGTTTGCCTCGGTTAGGCGGTCACCAAAATGGGTCATGAGATCACGCTCCGGTTTGGTTAGGGCTGGATAATGCCGTGGCTAGCGAAGGCCAAGCGCATCGCGATATGTGTCCAAAAGCGCATCCTGCTCGCTTAGAAGGTCGCGATCCATAGCCCGCAATCGCACAACTTGGCGCATGATTTTTGGCTCAAATCCGGTGGCTTTGGCTTCGGCATAGACATCCTTGATATCAGCCATCAGGGCGCGCTTTTCTTCTTCGAGACGTTCGATACGCTCAATATATTGGCTTAGCTGCTCGGCGCCTGCGCCAGCTCCGGGAATAACGGTCATGCGATTATCCTAATCGTCGTGGTTATGGGTTTTTAGATATTGCGCCTTTTGTTCGGGCGTTGCCTCGGTTTGGTATTGCGCTTTCCAATCAGCATATTCCATGCCGTAGATAAGCTTGCGGGCTTCTCCGTCGGTCATTTCAAGGCCTGATGTTTCCGCAGCTTGGCGATACCAGCGCGACATGCAATTCCGGCAAAATCCGGAAAGATTCATCATATCAATATTTTGAACATCGGTACGTTCTTGCAAATGGGCAACAAGGCGCCGGAATGCGGCGGCTTCAAGCTCGGTTGTTGTGGCTTTGTCCATAATGGTTCCGCTTGTCTGTTGTGGTGTTAAATCGATATCAAACCGGCCGTCACTCTAGCCCATTGCCACTAGCTGGTGCAACCTAATTGCCCATAATTGCCGCGCTATTTCTGCCATTGATTGGTGATAACTGCCTGATTTGCTGATCTTGCTGGAAATCAAGTAATCGATGGTTCCATTAAAAATTTTGGTATGGCTAAAAATTTTGGTTTTCTTTATATTTTCATCAAAGCAAAGTCAGTATACGGCCAAGGCCGAGACAGGATCGTAACATGCCCCGCAAGGCCATTGCCGAAAGCGCTGCAAAATTTGACCGGATCAGGCGGGCGCATCAATCCGAGGTCGCCGAAGATTATGTCGAAATGATTGCCGATCTGATTGCCGAAACCGGCGAGGCCAGAACGGTTGACCTTGCGGCGCGCTTTGGCGTAACCAGCCCGACGGTCAATGCCATCATCCAACGGTTACAGCGTGAAGACCTTGTTGAGACCCGCCCTTACCGTTCAATCTTTTTAACCGATGCCGGGCATGCGCTTGCCAAAGAAGCGCGTGCCCGGCATCGCGTTGTTCGCGATTTTCTGGTGGCGATCGGCGTTCCCGAAACGATTGCCGAGGAAGATGCCGAAGGAATCGAACATCATGTCAGTGCCGAAACCTTAACGGTGTTTGCCAAAATTACCAACCAAGACTAGCTGCCAAGACTAGCTGCCAAGACTAGCTGCCAAGACTAGCTGCCAAGACTAGCTGCCAAGACTAGCTGCCAAGACTAGCTGCCAAGACTAGCTGCCAAGACTAGCTGCCAAGACTAGCTGCCAAGACTAGCTGCCAAGACTAGCTGCCAAGACTAGCTGCCAAGACTAGCTGCCAAGACTAGCTGCCAAGACTAGCTGCCAAGACTAGCTGCCAAGACTGGCTGGCAAGACTGGCTGGCAAGATCGGCATGACCACTATTCAATGCCTTTATGAATGTAAAGATCGCGGCTTTTATTGCGGCCGATCATAATTTTGCTTTGGCTTGGACTGCCTTGCCATTTGATTGGCGGCATGATTGGCGGCGTTGATGATCCAGATAAAACCAATAATGGCGATCCGGCGCGATTTTGCCAGCTGTGATTGGCTTCGAAATGATTGCTTGGCATGCCATCACGATCATGGATCATGATGGTCACGTCCTGACCATGGAAATGCCAGCTTAACAGCGCGGCGGTGGCGCGGCGGTCAGCGATGATGCGGCTTGCCTGATGCGCGGCAAGATGCGGCTCGATATCTTGTGCCAATGCCTGCCAGCCGCGTAACCGGCGAAGTGGATCGGATGCTGGTGTTAAAGAGCCAAGGCTGCCGGCCATTGTGGCCAGCAACAACCCGATGGTCAGGGTAAAATTCAGACCAACCGCAGCAATCCCAAGCCATTTGCGCTGCAACCGCAAAAGCGTTTTTTGAGCGCCATCACTGCCAAGCCAGCCGCCAAGCCAAACCGATAGTGCCGGATAGGCTGCCATCGCCCAATTGGCATTGGCCTCGCTTAGATAGGCTTGCAGGCTGATCAGGCCAATCACCGGCACCGCCATCCAGACAAGCCAACCAGCATGCTTTTCACGGCGTGCGGCAAAAATAATGCCAAGCATCAGGAAAAATACTAATGGGCCGGCGACGCCAGCTTGACCAATCAAAAAGATCAGGATTTGCCGTATATCATGCGTTTGCTTGGCAAGATTGGCATTATCGCCAAGATGCCGCATGGTCGAAAAATCATGCATCACATTCCAGATAAGATTCGGGCTTACCGTGATCAGACAGGCGGCGATGATCAGCAAAAGATGCCGCCCTTGGATGATTGGATTTGGATGGTGACGACCCGAAGCCCAGATCAGCATGAAGCCGAAAAGGCCGTAAAGGGCGGCATATTTGGCAAGCATGCCGACCCCAAGCGCGATTCCGGCATAAATCATCGCGCGCGCTCGTGGAATTTTCCCGCAAACCGATCCAGCAAGCGCCAGCAAGGCCAGAGCGATTGCCAGCAAAAGCGGCGTATCGGTTGAGATCAGAAAACTGCCAAGCCCGACTGCGGGAAGGCTGATCCAGATCAGCGCGGTCAGGCGGCCAGCGCGGGGCCCATAAAGCCATGATGCGGTTTGCCAGAGCACCAATGCGGTTGCAAGCTGCAACCAACAGGCCGGAAGCCGAACCGCCATGGCGCTATGACCAAACGCCCAATGCGCCGCGCCAATGATCCAAGCAATTAATGGCGGTTTGGTGAAATAGCCAAAATCAGGACTTTGGCTCCAAAGCCAATATTGGGCTTCATCAACCCCCAGCTCAAGCGGGCTGATTGCTACCGCTGCGGTGCGAAGCAACGTCAGCCCAAGCAGAACCAGCAGAACAAGGCGGTTCGAAGCAAAAGCGATAGGCGGCTCTATCTTGGTCTGTTGGTGATCGGCCTTCATGCAGTTTCCTTGATTTGCGGTGGCAGCGCTGCTAATTTCAGCGCGACTATAGAGAAAAAAGGTCTATCATGTCATCTACCCAAAGTAAGTTTCCGTCTGCAAGCCGTGAAGATTGGCATGCGCTGGTCAGTGCCGCCCTGAAAGGTGGCGACCCACAAAGCCTTGATCGGCTTGATGAAGACGGGCTTGCAATCAAGGCTCTATATGACATTGCCTCTTATGCGGTGGCCTCTCCCGATGCGTGTGCCATTACCCGCCTGCCGGTAAATCCGGCAAGCCATATTGCGCATGGATGGGATATCTGCCAACCGGTCATGGCCAATGGGTCAGCAAAGGATGTTAACCGGCTGGTTCTTGATGAATTGCAGGATGGGGTTGGCACGATCTGGCTTCAAAGCCTGCAAACCGCCGATTTAGCGGGTCATTTACCAGCAATGATGCAGGATGTTGTTTTCGCGGCAGCAGGCATTCATCTTGACGCTGGCAATGATGTCATGGCGCAGATTGTGGCCTTTGCCGATTTTGCCAAAAAGGCCGATACCAATCTGGCGGCATCGCGCTTTCATGCCAATATTGATCCGTTTGCCCCGGCAGCTGATACTGATTTGCTGGCAAGCGCGCTTGCCTATTTCATGTCGGCAAATGCTGGTGATGTGCCGCCCGATATGTTTCGCGCCCAGGGATGGCAATGGCATAATCAGGGCATGACCGCGGTTCAGGAGCTTGCCTATATTCTGGCGTCACTGACCGAGATTTTGCGCCAAGGCATGGACAGAAATATTGATCCGGCGCATTTGGCAAAGCATATGTCAGCATCGCTTGCGCTGCCGGCGGATTTATTTGAGGGCATCGCGAAATGTCGTGCTTTGCGGCGTGGCTGGGGCGGCATTGTCAGCGCACTTGGTCTTGACCCCGACGCGCATCGTCTATGCATTCATGGGGCAGTATCAATCCGCATGTTTTCAACGGTCGATAGCGAGGTCAATATGCTTCGCACGACAACAGCGCTTCTTGGCGGGGCGATTGGCGGGGCAGATCAATTATCGGCGCATGCACATAATTGTTTGACCGGGGATGATCTTCTGGGTCGCCGTTTGGCGCGCATGCAGCAGCATCTTCTGATTGATGAAAGCGGGCTATCGCGCAGCCTTGATCCGGCAGGTGGGGCGGGCTTCATCGAAGATCGTACCGGTCAGCTTGGCCTTGCGGCATGGTCGGCCTTTCAGCAAATTGAGGCAGATGGCGGCGCGATCGCGGCGCATCAGACAGGTCAATTTACCGCCATGGCGCGCCGCGCAGCAAGCCAGCGTTATGCAAGGTTTGCTGCTGGTGATCTAACGCTTGTTGGGGTGAATTTACAGCCCGATAGCCGCGCCTTTGACACGGTTCTGCCCTATTGGCAGATGATCCGGCGGCCGGCAGCGGCGGTTGAGATGGTTCGGCGCACCGCGGCGCAAAACCCGCCGCGTATTCTGATTTTGCAGCAGCAGGCTGATCCGGTGCCGCAGCTTGCCAAATTGCGTGGGCTTTTTGCAATTGGCGGCATGCAGCCAGTGCATATGCGGCTTGATGGCACAAATGCTGATGCTGTTGATCTGGCGCGGCCTGATCTGGTAATCTTGCTTGATGGTGATTTTGGCTCGCTTGATGAGGCAATGCAAACGGCGCTTTCGGGTCTGCTGGGTGCTGGCAAGGCATTGACTGGTGATTCATTGCTTGGTGATGCAGCGCCAATTGAAAGGCTGGCCAGCCTTGTCGGGCTATCGCTTGACTTGTTTCGCAAAGGAGATGCGTAATGCAGCATTTTCCCGATTTTACTAAGATTGATTTACCGCCATCGCACGAGATGCGCGTGCAAACGGGTGCCTTGCCTGCAACGCCGGAAAATGCCGAACAGATTGTGGTTCCTGCTCTTGCTGTAGGCCAAGCCGACCAGCAGGGATTTGCTGCCAATAGCCAGCCCGGATTTGCACCTTTTTTGCGCGGCCCATATCCAAGCATGTATGCAACACGCCCCTGGACGATTCGGCAATATGCCGGTTTTTCGACAGCGCAGCAATCCAATCATTTTTACCGCCGCAATTTGGCAGCTGGGCAAATGGGGCTGTCGGTGGCGTTCGATCTGCCAACGCATCGCGGTTATGATTCGGACAATCCGCTTGTGGCGGATGATGTTGGCCTTGCCGGTGTCGCGATTGATTCAATTGCCGACATGGCCGAATTGTTTGACGCGATTCCACTCGACCGGATGAGCGTGTCGATGACGATGAACGGGGCGGTGCTTCCGGTACTTGCCTTATTTATTGTTGCGGCTGAGGAACAGGGCGTTCGCCCCGATCAATTGGCCGGTACAATCCAGAATGACGTGTTAAAAGAATTTATGGTGCGCAACACCTATATTTATCCGCCGGTGCCATCAATGCGGATCGTGTCGGATATTTTTGCCTATTGCGCTGCCGAAATGCCCAAATTCAATTTCATTTCGGTTTCGGGTTATCACATGCAAGAAGCCGGTGCTTCGGCTGATCTTGAACTTGCCTATACGCTTGCTGACGGGCTCGCCTATATTCGGGCGGGTGTCGCTGCGGGGCTTGATGTTGATGATTTTGCGCCGCGCCTATCGTTCTTTTTCGGCGCAAGCATGAATTTTTTCATGGAAGTGGCAAAATTACGGGCGGCGCGTTTGTTATGGTCTGAATTGATGCAGCAGCATTTTGCCCCCAAAAACCCAAAATCACTGATGCTTCGCACCCATTGCCAGACATCTGGCTGGTCGCTTGCGGCGCAGGATGTGTTCAATAATGTGCCGCGTACCTGTATCGAGGCGGCCGCGGCGGTTGCTGGCCATACGCAATCTTTGCACACAAATTCGCTTGATGAGGCTTTGGGTCTGCCAACCGATTATGCCGCTCGCATCGCCCGCAATACCCAGCTTCACCTTCAGCATGAAGGGAATATGGCGCATGTTATCGATCCTTTTGGCGGCAGTTATCTTGTTGAAGATTTAACCCAACAGCTTGTCGATAAAGCGCGCCAGCATATTGCCGAGGCCGAATGGCTTGGCGGGATGGCTGCAGCGATTGAGGCGGGCGTGCCAAAGCTGCGAATTGAAGAGGTGGCAACGGCAACACAAGCGCGGATTGATTCGGGCAGCCAAACAATTGTTGGGGTGAATAAATATCAGCCGCAAGATAGCGGTGAGTTAGAACAAGTCGAGGTTAGGCGAATTGACAATTCCGAAGTGCGAAGCCAGCAAATTGCACGGTTGAAAACGCTTCGCAAAACGCGCAATCAGGCGGCGGTTGATGCTGCATTACATGCCTTGCAAAAAGCGGCTGCGGGTACTGAAAATTTGATGCCTTTTGCCATTGAAGCGGCGCGCCAGCGTGCCACAATTGGCGAAATGTCCGACGCGATGGCGCGTGAATTTGGCCGTCACCGCGCCACCATTCAAGGGGTGCGAGGTGTCTGGAAACAGCATATGCAAGCCAGCGCCGATATGGATTTACTGAAAGACCGTGTCGATGAATTTAGCAATGCGCTTGGCCGTGCGCCGCGTATTCTTGTTGCCAAGCTTGGCCAGGATGGACATGACCGTGGGCAAAAAGTCATTGCCTCGGCCTTTGCCGATCTGGGATTTGAGGTTGTGACCGGTCCCTTATTCCAAACGCCTGACGAGGTTTATGACCTTGCCATCAGCCATGATGTTGACGCCGTTGGTATTTCCACGCTTGCTGCGGCGCATTTAAGTCAGGTACCCCAGCTTCGCAAAAAGCTGGATGCAGGGGCTGGCCGTCATATCGAACTTGTCGTTGGCGGGGTTATTCCACCAGGTGACATTCCGATTCTTGAGCGTGACGGTGCCGCCGCGGTATTTCTTCCCGGTACAAAATCAACCGATGCGGCAATGCGACTTCTTGACCTTCTAGCGCGGCGGCGGAATATCAGTTAGACCTATGTCCGGCAAAGCCAATGACGTTTAGGGTGGCTATGACTGTTGATGGCCTGTTTTGAAATCCGTACCGTAATTAATCATATTGCGATGACTCATGTTGCAATGAATCATGTTGAAAGTGGATCTGATCATGTCGACCAATAATGCCAGTGCCGAAGCCGAAGCGATTGCTGATGAATTTGGCTTTTTTGACGATTGGGAAGACCGCTATCAAATGTTGATTGATCAGGGTCGGAAATTGACGCCTTTGCCCGAAAAGTATCGGCATGATGATTTTCGGCTTCGCGGTTGCCAATCGGTTGTCTATTTTGCCGCCGAACGCGATGACGCGGATAAAATAACTTTCATGGCGCAATCAGATGCGGCCATTGTTCAGGGGCTTGTTGCATTGCTTTTGCGCGTCTATTCAGGCCGAACTGCAAAAGAGATTCGTGAGACTGAGCCTGAATTTCTAACCAAGATCGGTCTTGACTCGCATTTATCGGCAACGCGGAAAAACGGCCTTGCCAGCATGTTAAATGCGATTAAATCAGCGGCGGCTGAATAATCACACCGGCAAAAAGCGGGGGCGTCTATTCTGGGCTGCGTTCGGCGCGTGGTGTCCGCCCATAGCATTCGCGGTAACATTTCGAAAAATGCGATGCAGAAACAAATCCGCAAGCCAAAGCCACAGATAGAATTGACATTGATGTCTGGCGTAACAGATGGCGCGCACGAGCTAGCCGCAAATTCAGATAATAGCGGGTTGGGGTGGTGTCCAAATATTTGCGGAACAATCTCTCGAGCTGGCGCGTTGACAGGTTGGTCATGCGGGCAATGTCGGTTTGCGCCAATGGTTCTTCCAGATTGTCTTCCATGGTTTTGACAACCGCCAGCAATTTGGGGTGACTAACCCCAAGGCGGGCGCGAAGCTCCATGCGCTGCCGATCGGTTGGTTCGCGGATTCGGTCATGGATAAACTGGTCTGAAACTTCGGCTGCCAAGGCTGATCCATGCGTTTGCGTAATTAGATTCAGCATCATATCAAGCGATGCCGTGCCGCCTGAGCAGGTGACGCGGTTGCCGTCAATTTCAAATAGATCATTGGTGATATCAAGATGCGGAAATTCTTCCGCAAGCCCGTCGATATTTTCCCAATGGATGGTGCAACGCCGCCCATCAAGAAGACCGGCAGCGGCCATCACATAGGTTCCGGTGCAAATGGCACCAATGATCGCGCCATTTCGATCAAGGCGGCGGATCAGATTCAAAATCGATTTATTGGTGTTTTCGCGCACCCTGACGCCCGAGCAAACAAAAACCATGCGGCAGCTTTGCAATGCGTCAGGTTCGGTGGCGGTTTGTACGGTCATGCCGTTGCTGGCGGTGCTGGCATTACCTTCTGTGCTTGCCACCACCCAGTCAAACAATGCCTGATTGGACTGGCGATTGGCGGCGCGAAGCGGCTCGATTGCCGATGCAAAGGCAATCATTGAAAATTCGTTTAAAAGAAGAAATCCAATTTTTTGGGGCTCCGCATTGTTTTCGGCGCGAAGCAAGGATTTAATCGTGTTTTCGCCCATATAGCATCTTTTCCGCAATGGGCATTTTATCGGCCCATCACCCCAATTAAAATGTTGCACCAGCCAGCTGGTTTCATGCCAGCAATTTGTATAACTTCTCATTACGCTGCAAATTGTCGGAATTGAAACAAAATATTTCTTTTTTGAAATTTTTTTGATGCATTGACATCGTGGTTTGGCCAATTTCACACAATTTTGCAAGGCGGGTTTGGAAATCAAATCTATTCCTGCGGCCAAAACTTTGCTATGCAGCGATCATTATGAGCCAATATCCCGTCTCTATTCCTGACATGATCACCAGCGCTGCAAATGATGAGGTGAAGCGTCTTCGCGCGCTTCACGAACGTAAATTTCGGAAACAGACGGGTTGGTTTCTGGCTGAAGGGGCGCGGATTTGCCATGAGGCGGTTGCGCTTGGTTGGGCGATGCATCGGTTGGCATTTGTTGCTGGTCGCGAAGATGACCGGCAGGTCAGAACCTTGCTATCTGGCCTTGTCGAGTCAAAGGGGCGCGCCTTGCCAATGACCGAATCGCTGTTGCAGCGAATCAGCCGTAAAGATAATCCGCAAATGGTGCTTGGTGCCTTTGGCCAGCGCTGGGATGATCTGGATCAAGTTGGCCGAACGCCAGACGAATGTTGGGTTGCGCTTGATCGGGTTCGTGATCCGGGCAATCTTGGCACGGTTATGCGTACGGCTGATGCGGTTGGTGCCAAGGGGCTGGTTCTGGTTGGTGATTGCACTGACCCCTATTCGGTTGAGGCGGTGCGCGCGTCAATGGGGGCGGTTTTCAATGTGCGGATCATTACCTGTAGTGAGGTTGAATTTTTACAATTTACCACCGGTTGGCCGGGCCATATTATCGGCACGGCACTTCCGGCAGCGGTGGATTATCGCACGGCTGACTACGCCGGATCATTGATCATGTTGATGGGGAATGAACAGGCTGGCCTAACCCCCGATTTGATGAAGGTTTGCACGCAATTGATCAAGATTCCGATGCTGGGACGGTCTGACTCGCTCAATCTTGCGGTGGCTACTGGCGTTGCACTTTATGAGGCGCTTGCCAAGCGTGGTCACAGTAACTAGCGGCGATACTCCATTTGCACGCTAGGTTATTATGTAAGCTAGATGGCGATATCCGAACACCAGCGAGCAAAATTGGCCTGTGCCACATAGCGTGATAAATCGGTCTTGCCGGATTTCAGTGGCGCTTCTTGGATCGCCAATTCACCTGATTCAAGATAGCCACGTTGATTGTCAAAAAGATCGGCAAGCGCATAATGCGCCGCAAGTGACGAGGCGCGAATGGCATAGATGGTCAAAACCATAAACAGCGCATCTTCGGATAAAAGCTGGTGGCATTTTTGCAGCAAGGGAGCCAAATCATCTTCGATGCGCCAAAATTCGCCTTTTGGCCCACGCCCATATTTTGGTGGGTCAAGAATAATGCCGTCATAGCTTTTCTGGCGGCGCAATTCGCGATCGACAAAGCCGGTTGCGTCATCAGTGATAAACCGGATTGGGGCGGATTGCATGCCACATAGATCACGATTTTCAAACGCCTGCGCCACGGCTTTTTTGCTGGCATCAAGATGCGTGACTTCGGCACCTGCGGCGGCGGCGTGAAGACTGGCAAGACCGGAATAGGCAAACAGATTCAAAATGCGTGGCGGGCGTTTATGCGTTTGGATGAAAGCCTTGATTGCCGCGGCGCACCAATCCCAATGCGCTGCCTGTTCGGGAAAAAATCCCAAATGACGAAAGGGTGTCGGCCGCGCCAGAAAACGCAATGAGTGATAACCAAGCTGCCAGTTTGGCGGCAACCCGCTTGAAAGCTGCCAGCCGCCACCTTCACCGTCATCCTGTTCATTCTTGCCGGGTACAAAGACGCCATCAGCAACCCAATCATCTTCGCCAAGTCGCGGTTGCCACATAGCCTGTGGTTCGGGGCGGATAAAACGATGCTGGCCAAACCGCTCGAATTTCCGCAAATTGCCGCTGTCCAGCAATTCGTAATCCTGCCAGTTTGAGCTTGTAATCAATGATAATTGACGCTGTTTCATGCGGGCGATATTGCCGATAGACGATTAAGATTGCAACCGATCAATCAGCCCATGTTTGGGGGCGCTATTGCCATCGTGATGATGATCATCACCAAGATTTATGACACTAGAGAAAATTTTCAAAAAATTAATTTGAGTTAGTAAAATTTATCGTGGTTTTGAGAAAATGGAATAAATCACGCAAAATATTTTGGGAAAGCTTTTATTTTTTGGAAAAATCACTATTCTGGGCACGGTAAACGCCCCATTAAAATCTGGCTGCCGCTGACAAGGCTGTCATGGAGATGAAAGCAGAACATGCCATGGATCAGATAGACAAACAGATTCTTGCTCAATTACAGGTCAATGCCGCCCAGCCGGTTGCCGATATCGCACGCAAAGTTGGGCTGTCGGTAACGCCTTGCTGGCGCCGGATTCAACGGATGGAAGAAACTGGTTTGATCCGCAAACGCGTTGCCTTGCTTGACCCACAGAAAATTGGTGTTGGCATGTCGGTATTTGTTGCCGTTCGGACGGATCAGCATAATGCCGAATGGTTGCAGGATTTTGCCAGTATGGTTGCTGATATGCCGGAAGTTGTCGAATTTTACCGGATGAGTGGCGAGGTCGATTATTTGCTTCGGGTTGTGGTTCCGGATATGGCGACCTATGACACTTTTTATCGCAAGCTGATTGCCAATGTGCAGCTAACCGATGTCAGCTCTTCATTTGCGATGGAAGAAATTAAATATACAACGGCGCTACCGCTTCCCGAGATTAATTAGCTTGCCGGTGCTGGCTGCTTTGTCCTTGGCATATCGTTTGATCATATTGTTATAGGACTCGATCAGGGTCGCAATGACTGAATCGCGGCTGAACAGCTTTTCATAGGTTTGCTGCCCGCCCTTGACGAGCTCGGCGCGAAGGGGCTTGTCATTCAGTGCGCGGTCAAGCGCTGTTACCAACCCGTCACAATCATCAATTTCGACAAGCAAGCCATCCTGTCCATCATGGACATAATGTTTGGCACCCGCGGCCTTGGTGGCAACAAGCGGGACATTGGCAAACCATGATTCGGCAATGACAATCCCGAAAGGTTCATAGCGCGATGGCAAAACACACACATCGGCAATGCCTAAAAGCCCCAGCCGGTCGGTACACCATCCGGCAAAAATGACCCGATCTTCCAGATTTAGGGCCTTTGCTTGCGCTTTATATGTGTCGATTTCAGGCCCGTCTCCAGCAAGCAGAAAAACCACCTCATTATCCATTTTTGCCGCCGCGTCGATCAAAAGATCAACACCTTTTTTCCAGTGCATTCGCGACAGCAGTAAAACAACTTTTGACGCCTCGGAAATGCCGTAGTCCGATTTTTTAATCTCGCCCATTGGTTCCAAAGTGCCAAAGACATGCCCAACATAGGCCTTGTCTGGCTGGTTGGTGGCAGCGGCGATATGCGCGACAATATCCCTGGTGACGCCCATATGAAAATCGCAGGATTGGTAATATTTCAAATCATAATAGCCGCCAAACCAGCCAAGCACCGGCATTTGGGTTTGTTTTGGTGTAAAGCTGGCAGCACGATTCATCCAAGAATGCACCAGATCGGGCTTTTCACGCTTTATGATGGCGTTGATTTTGGCCTTTTGAACCCATTTCAACATCGGGTGAAAGCTCAAAAAATGATGCTCAAGATTGCAATCATCAACCAATTTCAAAAAGGCTGGATGCGGGCGGCAAATCACAATTTGTTCAATGCCAGCGGCAGCAAGTGCGCGGATCGTATCAACCGCACAGGATTCGGCACCGCCCTGTTTTGCCCCAGCAATGATATGAAGAATTTTCATGGATTGCGCCATTCTTTGCTTTTGGCCTGACGGTGGTTAATTTTGGCCTGGCGGTCGATCGGGTGCCCGTCACCGGCGCTGATACCGAACCTGTCCACCGGCAGTTTCTTGGCCGTGAACCGATTAAACCAGATCACGAAAATGATCGAGATGCGTTCGATACCATTCAATTGTTTCAGGCAGGAAATCGTCAAGATCGCGCGTTGGCTTCCAATCGAAATCACGAAGCATATCCAGACTATCAGCGGGATAGATCGTGTCATTGATCAGACGGTCTTTTTCAAATGAGATATAATCTTCTAGCTTTAGATAGCTACCAATCGTCTCGGCAATCTCCAGGTTGGAAAATGACTGTTCATGGCCGATATGGTAAATATGGCTTTTGGTGGCATGTTCCGCCAAAAGATAGATCGCCATCGCCGCATCCTTGACCCATAGATAGCGCCGGCGTACGGACCCATCGCCATGCAGGGTGAATTTCCTGTCAAGCAGCCCAAGAACTGAAAAGCGGGGAATGATGTTATTGATGAACTGACCCGGGCCAGCGATGTTGTTTGATCGCAGCGTCGTAATCGTTAATTCGGGATGCATCTTTTGATAGGCGCTGACAATCATGTCGGCGGCGGCTTTGGATGCGCTATAGGGGTTGGCCGGATCAAGCAGGCGAACATCAACAATCTCATCGGTTGACCCATACACCTCGTCCGTGCTCATGACGATTAGTTTTTTCACACCTTTTTTGACGCAGGCGGCAAGCAGGCTATGAATGCCAACAACATTGGAAATGGTTGTTGAAACAGGGTTTTTGAAAGATACATCAACATGCGATTGGGCAGCAAGATGAATGACCACATCATCAGGCAATAAGGCCTTTTCCATCAGTTGCGGGTCGCTGATATCCATGTAGAAATGTTGTGCGCCCTCGTTCAGAAATGCGCTGTCGATCGTTTTCCGGTTGGTAATCTTATCGACAATCGCAACTTTTTTACCCTTGGACTGTAAAAGATTAACAACGTGAGCGCCGATAAAACCGCAGCCACCTGTCACAACGTATCGCATTTTTTCTTACCTAAACCCTATGATTTCCGAATTCGCAGACCATAAACATATCTCGTTGATTTTGCCATTGAATATTTTGGCTGGCTTATGGTTGGCCATAGCGGATTGCATGATGGTGCAAATCATACCGTCATTGTCCAAAAAGCTTTACAGCTGAATATAAACCGATTTGATTTCGCTATAGGCATCAAGTGTATAGGCGCTATTTTCACGGCCAAAACCGGAATGTTTCGCCCCACCAAATGGCAGGCCCGGTGGCAATAGATTATAGCTATTCACCCAGACATTGCCGGATTCAAGCGCATCGGCAACGCGGTGCGCCCGTGCCAGATCCTGTGTCATGACCCCAGCGCCAAGACCGAAATTGGTGCTGTTGGCGCGGCGGATGGCTTCATCCTCATCATCAAAGATCAGAACCGACATGACCGGCCCAAAAATTTCTTCGCGAACAACCTGCATATCATCATGGCAATTGGTCAAAATGGTCGGCTGCATGAAATAGCCATTTTCAAAGCCTTGTGGCTGTAGCGCGTTGCCGCCTGTCGCGATTGTTGCGCCTTCAGCCACGCCAATTTTGACGTAATCGAGAACCTTGGCAAGATGGCGCTTGGAGATCAGCGCCCCCATCTGGATATCGCTTGCCATTGGATCGCCAACCCGCATGGCCTCGGTGCGGGCGGTCATGGCGGCGATGAAATCATCGGCAATGCTGCGCTGGACAAAGACCCGTGTGGCGTTCGAGCAAACCTCGCCACCAGTATAGAAATTCGCATCAAGCGCGGTCTGAACGGCAAGGTCAAAATCGCAATCATCAAACACCAGCAAAGGCGATTTTCCGCCAAGCTCTAGCGTGATCTTTTTGAGTGATTGCGCTGATTGCGCCATGATCAACCGCCCTGTTTCAACACCGCCTGTTAGCGATATTTTGGCAATGCCCGGATGTGCGCATAACGCAGCACCAATGTCACGGTCACCATGAATGATTTGAAACAAGCCGTCAGGAAGGCCGGCGGCTTGCAGCAATTCGGCAACCTTATGGGCAACAAAGGGGGTTTCTTCGGATGGCTTTAGAATGAAGGCATTGCCTGCGGCTAATGCTGGGGCTGATTTCCAGCAGGCAATCTGCATTGGATAATTCCACGCGCCAATGCCAGCGCAAACCCCAAGCGGCACCCGCACGCTATAGCCAATGGCCTTGTCCCATTTGTTGAAATCACCATTTTGTACGGTGATACAGGCGGCAAAATAGTCAAACGCATCGGTTCCTGATGGCACATCGCCGCTGACAGCTTCGCTAAAGACCTTGCCAACATCACGCACTTCAAGATGCGCTAATTCGTCATTTGCCTCGCGCATCAGATTGGCAGCTTTATGCAGAATTTTGGCGCGGTCAAATGCATCGGTTTTGGCCCATGAAATCTGGGCTTGGTTGGCAATCGCAACTGCTTCATCCAGCATTGCATCACTTGCCGGTTCGATATGGGCAATCACTTCGCCTGTTGCCGGATACCGCTTTTCGATGATTGGCAGATGGCTTTTTACGGGCTTGCCGCCAATGAGTGACTGACAGATTTGCATGCGCGATTCCTCCGCCTTTTTGGTCAGCTAATTTACCGATCGACACAAGGGATGACTTTGTTTCTATCGATGCCTAACATAGTTCAAAGAATTTAAAAAAGCATTTGATCTTGCCAGTGAATCAGTCAGGCTTGATTAGATGCCGGGTTTTGATGCCGTTTGGTGGCGGCTATTGGGGGTAATCATGTCTGAAATCATTGTTGATACTGATGAAGCGCGCCGTGATCTTGCGGCGATTTTTCGCTGGACGGCACACGAATCGATGCATGAAGGCATTGCCAATCATTTTTCCTATGCCATATCGGCTGATGGCCAACAGTTTTTGATGAATCCTTATGGCGTGCATTTTTCGAAAATGCGGGCAAGTGATCTGCTGCTTCTCGATGCTGGTAAAACGCCTTCTGATTATGGGCAAAAGGTTGACCCAACCGCATGGTGGATTCATGGCGCAATGCATCGCAATAATCCGCAAGCGCGTTGTATTGTGCATTTGCATTCGCATTATGCCACTGCGCTTAGCGCACTCAAAGACCCGACTTTGCTGCCGATAGATCAAACGAGTTGCCGATTCTTTAACCGTGTTGCGGTAGATTCTGGATTTGATGGCATGGGGCTGGATGATGAAGCTGAGAGGTTATCAACCATTCTTGGCAATAAACGGATGGTGATGATGGGCAATCACGGTTTCATGACCGTTGCCGAATCACCAGCCTTAGCTTTCGATCTGGCCTATTATTACGAGCGAGCTTGTCGGACTTATTTAACTGCAAAAGGGTCTGGGTTAGAGCTGTCTGTCCTGTCGAATGAAATTGCTGAGAAAACTGCAAAACAATGGGAAGCCCAGGATCAAACAGTTGACCAACATCTTGCCGCAATTCGCAGAATTTTGGATGAAGAAGAGCCTGACTACAGGCTTTGAGTTACAAAATAACTTAGGAAATAAAAAATTAAAAGATGATGGTTTGCTTAGGACAAACAACATTTGAATGAAAAAACACTATTATTAATCTAACAAATGTCGCATTGTGAACAGACTGGGACGCGTGGCTTAAAGTTCCATATCTGGTAGAAATAAAAATGCAAAAATCCTTGGGAGGGGTTATGATGAAGAAATTACTTATTGCGTCGGCAGTTGCTGCAGGAACCATTTTAGGGGTCTCAGGCCAGGCTTCGGCGGCGTGTGGCACTGTGTCTATCGCTGAAATGAACTGGGCTTCAGCACAGTTATTGGCCAATGTTGACAAAATCATTTTAAGCAAGGGATACGGCTGTGACGTGAACATTGTCCCAGGTGACACTATGCCAACGTTCACCTCAATGAACGAGAAAGGCGTGCCTGATGTCGCCGGGGAAATGTGGATTAATGCCGTTGCTGTCCCACTTGAAAAAGCAAAAGCTGAAGGTCGTCTTCACACCGTCTCCGATCCTATTACTGGGCTTGGTGAAGGCTGGTGGTTGCTTCCTCACACGATGGAAAAACATCCAGAACTGAAAACAGTTCAAGACATATTAAAGCGCCCTGATTTGTTCCCACATCCTGAAGATCCATCAAAAGGTGGTTTCCACACTTGCCCGTCAGGATGGGGTTGTCAGTTGGCAAATGCAAATTTGTTTCGCGCTTTTGAAATGGAAAAAAAGGGCTGGCGTTTGGTTGATCCGGGATCAGCAGCAGGTCTTGACGCATCAATTGCCAAAGCATCTGACAGGAAAGAAAATTGGTTTGGATACTACTGGTCGCCTACATCAATCGTGGGCAAGTATAGCTTGAATATGATGGACTTTGGCATTCCGTTTGCTGGAAAAGATAACTGGGATAACTGTATCGTTAAATCCGAGCAGGATTGTTCCGATCCTAAACCATCTGCTTGGACCAAATCAGAGGTTAACACAGTCATTTCTGATGATTTCAAAAAGCGTGCTGGTTCAGAAGTCAGTGATTACTTTGGAAAAAGAATCTTTCCAGGCCCGATCATGAATGCAACACTTTCATTCATGGCAGATCAACAGGCCACGGGTGAAGATGCGGCTATTGAGTTTTTGACAAAGCATGAAAACATCTGGACGAATTGGGTAAGTTCAGACGCCGCGAAGAAAATCAAAGCTGGTCTCTAAGGCTAAATAACACCGACTCAAATGCGCCCGTTGGCAAATGTTGGCAGGCGCATTAACGCGCCACGGGAAGGGTAAATCTATGGAGTTGTTTAGCGAATTTCCAGAGTTGGGTCGAGAGGACCTGCGTGATTTCAAGAAGGCTGTAGATTTTGGATTCCGCAGTTTCTCGCGCGCTTACGGTGACGAGCTTGAAAGTTTTTTTGATCCATTGCTCCATTTTATGATCTGGTTTGAAAAGCTTCTGATTAATTCGCCTTGGCCAGTTATTCTGGCGGTTATTGCTGCGCTGGCTTGGCTTGGCTCACGAAGCTGGAAACTGGTTCTAGGGTCAGTTATTTGTTTCATAATTATTGGCTATTTTGGCATGTGGGAAAACACCATGGCCACTCTTGCCATTATTTCGGTGGCGACCTTTATCTGTATCGGGCTTGGAATTCCACTTGGTATCTGGATGGCCAAATCAAACCGTGTTCAATCAACTATCACGCCTATTCTTGATGTGATGCAGACCATCCCAAGCTTTGTTTATCTGATCCCTGTTGTGATGCTTTTGGGCATTGGCAAGGTGCCTGGGCTGATTGCGGTATGTATTTATGCTGCCCCGCCAATTGTGCGCCTGACCAATCTTGGCATTCGGCTTGTTGATGAAGAGGTGCTCGAAGCAGCTGATGCTTTTGGAGCCAACTATAAACAACGTCTTTGGGGTGTTCAGATTCCGCTGGCTCTGCCGAATATTTTTGCTGGAGTGAACCAGACAATTATGATGGCACTTGCGATGGTTGTGATTGCATCAATGATTGGTGTTCGCGGACTTGGAGTGCCGGTTTTGCAGGCGGTTTCAAACCAGTATCTTGCGCTAGGTTTGATGAACGGCTTAGCCATTGTTGCTATTGCCATTATCTTTGACCGTGTTTCGCAGAAATATGGCCAGCGTTTGCAGGCTTATCGCAAGGGACACAGCAATGACTGATACCAAAATTGAAATTCGGAACCTGTATAAAGTTTTTGGTAGCAATCCCGAAGCGGCAATGAAGCATGTTCATGCTGGTCTTAGCAAACAAGATTTGCTTGACAAGCATGGTCATGTTCTTGGCCTCCGCGATATTAATATCAAGATCAAGTCGAAGCGGATTCAGGTGATTATGGGATTGTCAGGTTCGGGGAAATCAACCTTGATCCGGCATATTAACCGTCTGATCGAGCCAACCGAAGGCGAAGTCATTGTCGATGGCGACGATGTGTTGGCAATGTCGATCGAGGAGTTGCGTGACTTCCGGCGTCATAAAGCATCAATGGTGTTTCAGCGTTTTGGACTTTTGCCGCATCGAACAGTGTCGCAGAATGTGGCGTATGGCCTTAGCATTCAGGGCATTAGTGAGGGTGAAGCAACCGAACGAAGCCAGCGCTGGATTGACCGTGTTGGTCTTGCTGGTTTTGAACAGCATTTCCCAGCGCAGCTATCTGGTGGAATGCAACAGCGTGTCGGCCTTGCCCGTGCGCTGGCAACCGATGCGGAAATCCTGCTGATGGACGAAGCCTTTTCGGCGCTTGATCCATTGATCCGAACCGATATGCAGAACATCCTTCTCGATCTTCAAGAAGAATTGCATAAAACGATTGTCTTTATCACGCATGATCTTGATGAAGCCTTGCGGATTGGCGATGAAATTTCGATTCTTCGTGATGGTGAGGTGATCCAGCAGGGTGATCCACAATCGATCATCATGAAACCTGCCGATGATTATATCTCTGACTTTATCAAAGATATTAATCGGGGGCGCGTTCTTGAAGTGCGGTCGATCATGGAAAAAGCTGATCGGGCAAGCGGGCCGAAAATGGGCATTAAAACGCCGCTTGAAGATGCGTTGCAACAGTTGGTGAATGCTGGCAAGGACAGTGGTGCTGTAGTTGGTGATGATGGCAAGACGATTGGCAAGATCAGCTTGGCTAATGCCATTGCTGCGATGGCACGTCCGGACCGTGGTGATGAAGGACCAAGATACAAGTGAGTACGCAAGAACTGGGCCTTGATGCCATTTATGACCTTGCTAAAGAGGTCATGCTGGCAAATGGATGTGATGTGGCAAATGCCGAAGCGCTGGCTGATATCATCAGCCGTGCCGAACGCGACGGGTCACATTCGCATGGATTGTTTCGTGTTCCTGGCTATGTCAAAGCGCTTCGCAGTGGCAAGGTTGATGGCAAAGCCAAACCAACAATCAAACATATCACCCCTGCGGTCATTCAGGTTGATGGCCATGGCTGTTTTGCGCCATTGGCACAATCGGTTGGACTGCCTGTTCTTGTTGAGGCGACAAACCAAATTGGCATTGGTGCTTTATCGCTTGTTGGGGTTCATCATTTTGCGGCACTTTGGCCGGAAACCGAATATCTGGCCGATCGCGGCCTAGTTGGTATTGCTTGTACGGCCTATATGCCGGCGGTGGCACCAGCTGGATCGAAAGAAGCATTATTTGGCACCAATCCATTGTCATTTGCATGGCCGCGTCCGGGCCATGATCCGGTTGTCTATGATATGGCAACAGCGTCAATGGCGATGGGCGATGTGCAGATTGCCGCCCGTGATGGCCGTGAAGTACCGCTTGGAACAGGGCTTGATGAAAATGGCCAGCTCACCACCGATCCGGCAGCGATTGCCAAAGGCGTTCTATTGCCATTTGGCGGCTATAAAGGATCGGCGATTGCGCTTATGGTTGAACTGCTTGCCGCAGGCATGACAGGCGAGCAGTTCAGTTTTGAAGCCCGCGAAACCGACAATAAGGACGGTGGCCCGCCACGCGGTGGTGAAATGATCATCGGTCTATCGCCATCGGTTGTTGCTGGAGATGGCTGGCGGGATCATGTTGAGGGCTTTATGCAGAAAATGACTGCCATTGATGGTGTTCGTATGCCAGGTGCAAGACGTCATAAAAACCGGCTTAACAAAGGGCCGCGGCAAATCAATGCAGCCCTGATCGAAACGATTAACAGCTTTTTATAGCGGCGCGCTTCTGCCGTTGGATAACGCATAAAAAAGACGCTGGTTTCAGGCCAGCGTCTTTTGTTTTGGGATTTTATTTGCGCTGGATTAGTCGATCTGCGGCCCTGCGGCAACAAGTGCCTTTCCAGCATCGGTGTCGGTGAATTTTTCGAAATTATCGACAAATAAACCACCTAGATGGCGGGCGCGCTTTTCCCATTCAGCCGGGTCTTCATAGCTTGAACGTGGATCCAGAACCGAACTGTCCAGTCCGGCCAAGGCTTTTGGCATTTGCAGATTGAAGATTGGCAAAGTTTCGGTCTCAGCATCATCTAATTCACCATCAAAAATGGCATTGATCAAGGCCCGCGTGTTGGCAAGCGAGATGCGCTTTCCCTGACCGTTCCAGCCCGTATTGATCAAATAGGCTTTGGCACCTGCATCATGCATGCGTTTGTTCAATACTTCGGCATATTTGGTTGGGTGAAGCGTTAGGAAGGCCGCGCCAAAACAGGCCGAAAAGGTTGGCTGATGTTCGGTCATGCCGCGTTCCATTCCGGCCATTTTAGCGGTGAAACCAGACAGGAAATGATATTGCGTTGCGGCATCGTCAAGAATCGAAACAGGTGGTAAAACGCCAAAAGCATCGGCGGTCAAAAACAGCACATGCTTGGCATGGCCAGCCTTAGAGACCGGACGAACAATATTGTCAATGTGATAGATTGGATAGGAAACGCGGGTGTTAAGGGTCAGGCTGGTATCGCTGAAATCGATTTTGCCATCAGCATCTACCATCACATTTTCCAACAGCGCATCGCGGCGGATTGCCCGATAGATTTCCGGCTCGCTGGCCTCGCTTAGATCACTTGTCTTGGCGTAACAGCCACCTTCGAAATTGAAAATGCCATCATCATCCCAGCCATGTTCGTCATCACCAATCAGACTGCGGTTTGACGAGGCCGACAAGGTGGTTTTGCCGGTTCCTGACAAGCCAAAGAAAAGCGCAACATCACCATTCGCACCAGAATTTGCCGAACAATGCATTGAGGCAATGCCCTTTTGCGGCAAAAGGTAATTCATCACCGAGAAAAGCCCTTTTTTCATTTCGCCGCCATACCAGCTGCCGCCAATAAGTTGCATACGCTCGGTTAGGTTAAAGGCAACAAAGGTTGGCGAATTCATGCCGTGACGTTCCCAATCTGGATTGGTTGTCATTGAGGCATTTACCACGGTGAAATCAGGGGTAAAATCGGCAAGCTCTTCGTCGCTTGGCCGGATAAACATGTTTTTCACAAAATGCGCCTGCCATGCCACTTCCATAACAAAACGAACTTTCATGCAGGTGTCTTTATTGGCACCGCAAAATCCGTCAACAATATACAGTTTTTTACCGCTTAGCTGTTTGGCAGCAAGTGCTTTCAGGTCATTCCAGACGGCGTTATCAATGGGTTTGTTGTCATTTTTGGTGCCATTCCCATTCCACCAATAGCTGTCGCGGGTGGTGTCATCCATGACGATAAATTTATCTTTTGGTGATCGGCCAGTATATTCGCCAGTTAACACATTAACGGCACCAAGTTCCGTTAGATAGCCGCGGGCAAAGCCTTCAAGTCCGGGCTGAAGCTCGTCTTCATAAAGCTGATCATATGACGGGTTGTGAACAATGGTTTGAACGTCAGAAATACCGATAGATGACAGGAATTTTTCCACGAGAACAGCACTCTCAAAGTTGGTGAATGGGGGTGTGGCCGCGGTGGCCTTGCAGGGTTAAGCCCGTACGGGCGGGCGAAAACGAACAACATTATTAAGGTTGCGCGAAAGGCTTGTCAATCAGGAAGGCGGGACAGCGGAGCGCAGTTTCTGCCGATGGTGAAAATTGTTCTAATCCAGCAACACCATGACAATTGACAGCGCCAAAAGCGCCATTGCCGCAAGCTCTAGGCGGCTGACACGTTCTTTGAAATAAAGCACCGAAAAGCCGATGCTGAACAGCAGTTCGACCTGCCCTACAGCGCGAACCGGCGCAACTTCATGGTTCAAAAAAGCGGCAAACCAGCAAATGCTGCAAATGGCAGCCCAAACCCCAGCCATCGCCCCGCCGCGCCATTCGACAAAGCTGGCGATAAATTCACGGCGTTTGGCGACATACAGATAGGCACCAAAACATACTGCCTGAATCGTTACCCCGATCGCGGCGGCATAGATCGCATTGCTAAGCAGGCTGCCGCCAATCATCGCCTGCATCGCCGCGCCATAGGAAACGGTGCAAAATCCAAGGAAAGCACCCGCCGCAAGGCCGATTGCCATCTGGCGGCTCATAATACTTTGGCGGATATTGCCAAGCGATAAATTGGTTTTGACAAGTGCCAGCATCACCGTTGCAAACACACCAAGCGCAATGGCAAAACCGGTTTGGACGGTCACAACTACGCCCAAAATCAGCGCCTCAAAAATTGCTGTTTGCAAAACTTCAGTTTTTGAAAAGGCAACGGCTGCAGCAAAAGACCTATGGCTAAAAAGCTGAACCAGAAGAATCGTGAAAATAACCTGCGCCAGTGCGGCGATACTGATCCAGGCCCAAAAAGTAAATGGAAGTCCGGCAAGCTTTGCGCCAGTCATGCTGATAAAGGAAAAAACACAAAGCCATGCGATTGGACAGGCATAGGAAAACCGGATATAGGCGGCGCCATAGCTGCCAAGCGGCGCAACCATGCGTCGTTGTACCGCCGTACGAAGTGCCTGTGTTGCGGCAGCGGCGACGGCAAATAATACCCAAATCTCCATAACTTCTTATACAATCAATCTTGCCAAGGCCAAGCTTTGTTTTTCAAAAACCGAAAAATCCCTTATCCTCGATCGGTGGTGATATTCGGCCTAAACCAGCGTTGGCCTGTCTTGCCTTTGTGCAAAAAAGGGCTAGTCTAGGGCGGATATTTTCAAACAAACATCAATAAAGAGCCATGTGCGCAAGCAGGGGCTAAACGAGGCAGCAATGACGGATATGCATTTTATCAAAGGCGCAACATCGGCGGGTACAAGTGGCCGATCGCAGAATGTCTACAATCCAGCAACAGGCGCGGTTACGTCATCAGTGCCGTTGGCCAGTGCTGCCGAAATTGACGCGGCGGTTGCTGTCGCCAAGGCGGCCTTGCCCGGTTGGGCCAATACACCGCCGGCAAAACGCGCCCAAGTCATGTTCAAATTCCGCGAATTGATCATCAAAAATCTTGACCGGATCGCCGAGCTGATTTCAACCCAGCATGGCAAGACGTTAGACGATGCCAAAGGTGAGGTGTCGCGCGGTCTTGAAGTGGTTGAATTTGCCTGCGGTATTCCGCATTTGCTGAAAGGCGAATATTCTGCGCAGGTCGCGGGTGCTGTTGACAGTTATTCGCTTCGCCAGCCGGTTGGCGTTGTAGCGGGGATCACGCCATTTAATTTTCCGGCGATGGTACCGATGTGGATGTTTCCAATGGCACTTGCCTGCGGTAATACATTTATTTTAAAGCCTTCCGAACGCGACCCGGCTGCGCCGCTTTATCTAGCGCAACTGTTAAGCGAGGCTGGATTGCCTGATGGTTGTATGAATGTGGTCAATGGGGATAAGGAAGCGGTCGATGCGCTTCTCGATAATCCTGATGTGGCGGCAATTAGCTTTGTTGGTTCAACCGCTATTGGAAAATATATCTATGGCCGTGGGTGTGCAAATGGCAAACGTGTTCAGGCACTTTGCGGTGCTAAAAACCATATGATTATTATGCCTGATGCCGATATGGATCAGGCGGTTGATGCGGCTATGGGTGCGGCCTACGGGTCGGCTGGCGAACGTTGCATGGCGATATCGGCTGTGCTAGCGGTTGGTGACGATACTGCCGACCAGTTTGTTTCAGCCTTAGCCCCAAAGGTACGCGCTTTGAAAATTGGCCAATATGACGAACCTGGTGTCGAAATGGGGCCTTTGATCACGCGCGAATCAAAAGAGCGGGTGACCAACTATATCAATCAGGGCGAGGCTGATGGTGCTGAGGTGGTTGTTGATGGTCGTGGCTTGTCATTGCAAGGCTATGAAGACGGCTTTTTCGTTGGTGGCACGCTTCTTGACCGTGTTACTGCGGACATGTCGGTTTATCGTGATGAAATTTTCGGGCCGGTTCTGTCGGTTCTGCGGCCAAAAACCTATGAAGAAGCGGTCAATCTGGTGATGACGCATGAATATGGAAATGGAACGGCGATTTTCACCCGTGATGGTGATGCAGCGCGTGAATTTGCCAATAATGTGAATGTTGGCATGGTTGGCGTGAATGTGCCAATTCCGGTGCCGGTCGCCTATCATAGCTTTGGCGGATGGAAAGCCTCTATGTTTGGCGATCATTCGATCCATGGCATGGAAGGCGTGCGTTTCTATACCAAGCTGAAAACAGTGACAGCACGCTGGCCAAGCGGGATTAAAGACGGCGCTGTCTTTAACTTTCATTCAGGCAGCGAAACCAAATAAGTCGCAGGATCTAAGTTAAAGACCCCAAAACATAGGTTCTAGATTGAAGGCCCTGTCTTTATGGCAAGGCTTTTTTGCGGGAAAAATCATATCTGCTGGCGGCGATGTGGTTATTCGGCCGATAATTGTTCTAGCCGAAGCCGCGCAATCTTATGCACTTCGCCAAGCGCGGTGGTAAATTCGGTTTTGGCCGAATGCGCAACGCGTTTGCCAAAGGCCGCTAAAATGGTGGCGCGATCAAGACCGCGAACAGCGATGATAAAGGGATGGCCGAATTTTTTGCCATAACGGTCGTTCAAATCTTGAAAGGCGGCAAATTCTTCAGCGTTGCATTGGTCAAGTTTGGCGCTGGCCTGTTCTGCAGTTGACTCGGCCGTTAATGATCCAGCAATGGCCAGCTTTCCAGCAAGTTCCGGATGGGCACATAAAAGAGCCATCTGTTTATCATATCCGGCGGCATCCACAATTTTGGCCATGCGTCTTGCCAGATTCGCCGGATTGGCATCATGCGCGCTAAGGCCAGCGTCAAACAGCCTTTCGGCCACCCATGGCGAATGTTCGTAAATACCGCCATAGGCCGCGATAAAATTGGCGCGTGATAAGTGATGCGGTGCAGGTTTGATCGTCATAATTATCCGGTTCAAACTGTGTCAAAGCCGGTTAAAACCGGCACCAAACCATATTGACAGGATTCCTTTAAATGTCCAATTTGATTTGCAATAACAATGCATAACTGCCATCGTTAGAAGTTCCTTTTCGGGCGGTTTATGCAAAAGGGGGTAATGGCTTATGGGCCGATTAACAACACATGTTCTAGATACAGCCCGCGGCAGTCCGGCATCGGATCTGTCGATTGATCTGTTTCGCCTTGATGGCGATGAGCCAGTGCTGATGAAAACCACCAAAACCAATGATGATGGTCGCTGCGATGCGCCGTTGCTGGATGGTGATGCATTGCAAAAAGGACGGTATCAATTGCTGTTCAAAGTGGCGGCATATCTGCGCCGAAGCGGTGATGACCTGCCCGAAATTCCGTTTCTTGATGATGTTGTGATTAATTTTGGCATCAATGATCCAACGCAGCAGTATCACGTTCCGTTACTTTTGTCTGCTTACGGCTATTCGACTTATCGGGGCAGCTAAATGCGGGGGCGCTATGCGTAGTGAAATCCGCTTTTTACTGAATGGTAAGACACAACATGTCAGTGATGTTGCCGGCGATTTGACATTGCTTGAATGGTTGCGTGGACAACCGCATCTTCGCGGCACCAAACAAGGCTGTGCCGAGGGTGATTGTGGTGCCTGTACTGTGACGGTGGCACGGCCTGACGCGATGGGACGGCTGGAATATCGGCCCGTAAATAGCTGTATTTTATTTCTTGGCATGATTGATGGAAGCGCCATTCGCACGGTTGAAGGGCTGGCCAGCCCTGATGGCAAATTACATCCGGTGCAAAGCGCGATGGTTGCCACCGATGCGTCACAATGTGGATTTTGCACGCCAGGATTTGTGATGTCGCTTTATGCCGCTTGGCAAAATGGCCGCGGACTATCAGCAAATGACGTGGATACGACCCTTGCCGGCAATTTATGCCGCTGCACGGGCTATCGCCCGATTATTGATGCTGCCAGCATGCTTGATCATGGCAGGGACGGCGATCTGGCCAAAACGGATATGGTAAATGATGCGGCGATGCTGGTGGCGCTATCGTCGGCAAAAGACCAACAAGACGATATCTGTCTCGGCGATGGGGCCACGCGATTTATTGCTCCTGCCACCAGTGCCAGCTTTGCAGAAATCTATGCCAAAGAGGCGGATGCAACCATTGTTGGCGGCGCAACCGATGTTGGGCTTTGGGTGACAAAACAGCATCGCAAACTTGGTACGTTTATCTGGACAGGGCGGGTTGCTGGTTTTGACCAAATTGAAACTCACAGCGATTTTATGCGGATCAGGCCAGCGGTAACGCATCAGCAATTTCTGCATCACAATGCCGATGATTTGCCCGAATGCGCTGAATTGCTGCGCCGCTTTGGTGCGCTTCAGGTTCGCAGCAGTGGTACGGTTTGTGGTAATGTTGCTAATGCGTCACCGATTGGCGATTTACCGCCAGTGCTAATGGCGCTTGCTAGCAAAATCGAGCTGACCAAAGCCAGCAAGACTCGTATTCTTGATCTGGAAAATTTCTTTTTGGATTATGGTAAGCAAGATCGGCAAAGCGGCGAATTTCTGTCGGCGATTCTGGTACCTCAGGGGCCAGCACCGCATTTGCGATGCTATAAAATATCCAAAAGGTTTGATCAGGATATTTCGGCAGTGATGCTGGCGGCTAATCTGCATCTTGATGATGGCGTTATCACGGATATTTGTTTGGCCTTTGGTGGCATGGCTGGCATTCCAAAACGGGCAAATCTTGCCGAAGCAAAACTTGCCGGAAAACCGCTTGATATGGCGCATTTCAAAGCTGCAGCTGCGGCTTTGATGGATGATTTCACCCCCCTTTCCGATATGCGTGGTTCGGCTGAATATCGGCTTTTAACATCGCAGAATTTGCTTATCAAATATGGGTTAGAGTTAATTTCATCGCGGCAGATGAGGCTTGCCGGTGCCGATCTTGCAGTGGGGCTGGAGGGCTGGTCATGACATCATCTGGCCTTGATGGCGATATCCGCCAATCGAAACATCATGATAGTGCGGTAAAACATGTATCGGGTCGTGCTGTTTATGTTGACGATATGGCAACGCCGGCAAATTGTTTGACCGTGCTGATCGGGCAAAGTTCGCACGCCCATGCTAAAATCAATCGCATGGATTTATCGGCTGTTGCCGCAGCCCCGGGTATCGTTGCGGTCATGACGGCGGCTGATATTCCTGGGGTGAATGATTGCGGGCCAGCGATACATGATGATCCTGTTTTTGCTGTTGATGAAGTTTGTTATGTTGGACAATCACTATTTGCAATTGCGGCGGTTGATATGGCGGCAGCCCGTGCGGCAATCGGGCTTGCGGTCATTGAATATGAGCCCTTACCAGCCATTTTAACAATTGATGCGGCGATGCAAGCCAAGTCATGGCTTACCAGCCCAAGCGAGATGATTAAAGGCGACACACAAAGCGCCCTTGCCACGGCACCGCACGCATTGCGCGGCCGTGTTTGCGCTGGTGGGCAAGAGCATTTCTATCTTGAAGGACAGGCGGCATTGGCCATTCCGGGCGAAGATGGAGAAATACAGCTATTTAGCTCAACCCAGCATCCAAGCGAAATTCAACATAAAACAGCTGAAATGCTGGGGCTTGCCAATCATGCGGTAACGGTTGAAACGCGACGCATGGGCGGGGCGTTTGGCGGCAAGGAAAGTCAGGGTAATCTACCTGCGATGACAGCGGCGCTTGCCGCCTATTTAACCGGTCATCCAGCGAAGACAATTTATGATCGTGATGATGATTTCATGTTGACCGGCAAACGCCATGATTGCCGGATTGATTACCATGTCGGCTTTGATGATGATGGCCGTGTCCTTGCGGTTGAATTTGAACAGGCGTTGCGCTGTGGCATGTCGTGGGATTTATCGGCTGGTATTGCGGCGCGGGCCATGTGTCATGCCGATAATGCCTATGATATTCCGCATATGAAAATCACCAATTACTGCTGTTTGACCCATACCCAATCCAATACGGCGTTTCGTGGTTTTGGTGGGCCGCAGGGCATGCTTGGCATTGAACGGGTGATGGATGAGGTGGCGCATTATCTTGGGCTTGATCCATTACAAGTGCGGCGAAAAAATTTCTATCCGGATAAAAGGGCGGGTAAATTTGGCATTACACCCTATGGGCAAACGGTCGAAGATTGCGTTATCCAGCCAATCGTTGATGAACTTGTCAAAACATCTGATTATTTGTCGCGCCGTGCGGAAATTGCCGCCTTCAACGCTGCCAATCAATATGTCAAACGCGGCATTGCCCTGACACCAGTGAAATTTGGCATTTCATTTAATACAACATTTTTGAATCAGGCCGGATCATTGATCCATGTCTATAATGACGGATCGGTTCACCTCAATCATGGCGGCACCGAAATGGGACAGGGGCTTTACACAAAGATTGCACAAATTGTCGCGCATGAATTTCAGATTGACATTGACCTCGTCAAAATCACTGCAACAACAACTGGCAAAGTGCCAAATACATCGGCAACAGCGGCATCGTCAGGAACTGACCTCAATGGTATGGCGGCGATGCGGGCAGCACAAACCATCAAAGGCCGGATTGCTGCCTTTCTAGCAGATGAATATCAAACCGATCAGGCCGAGGTGGTTTTTGCCAATGGTCAGGTGCATATTGGCGCCGACAGCATGGCATTTGCTGATGCGGTAAAACGTGCCTATCTTGGGCGTGTCTCCTTGTCGGCAACCGGTTTTTATGCCACGCCGAAATTAAGCTGGGACAAAGACCGAATGCATGGTCGCCCCTTTTATTATTTTGCCTATGGTGCGGCCGTGTCGGAAGTGATTGTCGATTTGCTGACCGGTGAAAATCGTCTGCTTCGCGCTGATCTGTTGCATGATGTTGGAAAATCGATCAATCCAGCAATTGATATGGGTCAGATTGAAGGCGGTTTTTTGCAGGGCGTTGGCTGGCTGACAACCGAAGAATTGGTTTGGGATGCGGCAGGACGTCTTCAAACCCATGCGCCATCAACCTATAAGATTCCGACCTGTTCGGACCGGCCAATTGAATGGCGGGTTGCCTTTTACGCTGATGGCGAAAATAGCGAAGATACGATCCATAAGTCAAAGGCTGTTGGCGAGCCGCCGCTGATGCTTGGGATTAGCAGTTGGCTTGCTCTGTCAGATGCGCTTGCCGGCATAAAAGGCGCTGCCTATCCGGCGCTTGATGCACCCGCAACGGCTGAACGGCTGTTATTGACGGCAAACCGGCTGGGGGCAAATTTTGTCTGATATGTTGCCGATGGGAATGCATGCAAATAGTTGGCTTGCCAACGCCTTGGCTAGTCTTGATGATGGGCAGGATATTGTGCTTGTCACGGTCACCGCGACCAAGGGATCATCACCGCGCGATCATGGCTCGCACATGCTGGTCACAAAGGCTGGTATTTGGCAAACGATTGGCGGCGGCGCATTAGAATTTGATGTGATGGCGCGCGCCCGCAAGATGCTGGCTAGTGATGATGATGATTGGCAGCGTCAGCATATGACCGTTATTCTTGGGCCTGATATGGGACAATGTTGCGGTGGGCAGATGTCGTTATTGCTGGAAAAATTTACCGCCAAACAGGCTGGTGCTCTGGCCGCGTTTGCGCAAGAAGATCATCATGATCAAATGTTGGCTCACCCGCTTGAATCCGGCTTGCCTTTGACGCTGCAATCGGCGCAGTCAGCTCTTGATGATGCCGTGTTTATGGCACCTGTTATGCCGCGGCAGATGCCGCTTTTTATCTATGGCGCGGGTCATGTTAGCCGTGCGCTTATCCCAAGGCTTGACGGGCTTGGGTTCGATATTTTTCTGGTTGATATTGAGGCTGCCAGATTTGCCGATGATCTTGGTGATAATATGCAAAAACTGCTTGCTAAGGCGCCTGAAAAAATTGCGCTTCGCGCCCCACAAGGGGCGGTTCATTTGGTCATGACCCATTCACATAGCCTTGATGAGGCGATTTGCCTACAGCTTTTGATGCGCGGTGATTTTGCCTATCTTGGGTTGATTGGGTCAAAAAGCAAACGGGCGCGATTTGCCAAAAGACTGGCCGCAGCAGGAGTGTCGCCAGCGATGCTGGATCGATTGATTAGTCCAATTGGCATCAGTGAAATCAACGGCAAAAGCCCAGCGCATGTGGCTTTGTCAATCGCGGCTGATCTTGCCATTTGGCAGCAATTGAGAGATGATGCCGGGTAGCGTGGAAATGGGGCTTGATCAAGTCGTGATTGCCATGCTGTCAGCCGAAAAAAAAGGGGGGGGTAATGACCGACTATCTTTGGATTTGGTCAGAATTGATTGTGCGATGGGTGCATGTCATTGCCGGTATCGCATGGATCGGATCGTCATTTTATTTCATTGCGCTTGATCTAAGTTTGAAACCGGGAAAGGAACTGCCGGACGAGGCACATGGCCAAGCATGGCAAGTGCATGGCGGCGGCTTTTACAACATGGTGAAATATCTGGTGGCACCCGCCAAAATGCCTGAAGAGCTTACATGGTTTAAATGGGAAGCTTATGGAACATGGATTTCCGGCATTGCCTTGATGAGCCTTGTCTATTACGGCGCGGCAAGCCTTTACATGATCGATCTTGATATTTTGGATATTACCGAAATGCAGGCGGTGATGATCAGCCTTGGCGGTATCGTGATAGGCTGGGCCATTTATGATGGCCTGTGCCGCAGCCCACTTGGCCGAAGTGATCTAATGCTGGCCTTGGCCGGCTTTATCTTTCTTGTCGTACTTGCCTATGGCTATAGCCAGATTTTCTCGGCGCGTGGTGCTTTTATGCAAATGGGGGTTACCATTGGCACGATTATGGTTGCCAATGTGTTGATGATTATCATCCCCGGACAAAGCAAAGTTGTTGTTGCGCTGAAGGCGGGTGAGACACCTGATCCGCGTTATGGCGCGCGTGGCAAGCAACGTTCGCTGCATAATAATTACCTGACACTGCCGGTGATTTTTGTTATGATTGGCGGCCATTATCCAATGGTGTTTGCCACTGATTATGCATGGGCAATTCTGGGGCTTGTGTTGCTGATTGGTGCGGTGATCCGGCATTTCTTTAACACCAAACATAAGGGGCTTGCCCCACCATATTGGACATGGCTTGTCGCGGCGATTTTAACCGGCTTTGCGATCATGCTGTCACAGCTTGGTGCGCCGCAGGTGAAATATGATCAGAGCGCGCATGCCTCGCCTGCTGTGCTTCATCAGGCATCGGTAGAGCTGGTGATTGAACGTTGTGCCAGCTGCCATGCTAGCAAGCCGATTTGGGACGGCCTTGCCTTTGCGCCAAAGGGCATTCATCTTGAAACTGAACGTCAGGTGATCCTTCATGCGAATGAAATTTTCTGGCAAGTGTCGGCGTCACATGCGATGCCGCCAGGGCAGGTGATTTGGGTTGAAGATGAAGAACGGGCGATGCTGGCGGCATGGCGTGATATGGTCAATAAGGGTTTGGTTGACGGCAATCGGTCGTGATTTTTTGCCATAATTTTCTGAATTGATGGTTTTGACATGATAGTGAGTGTTTCGAAATGACGGATTATCCAAGAGATTTATCTGGATATGGTGCCACACCGCCACAGGCGGCATGGCCGAATGGCGCGCGGGTCGCGGTTCAATTCGTGTTGAATTACGAAGAAGGCGGCGAAAATTGTGTTCTTCACGGCGATCCGGCGTCTGAGGTGTTTTTATCGGAAATCATTGGTGCAGCCGCATTTGATGGGGCGCGTCATATGTCAATGGAATCAATCTATGAATATGGGTCGCGGGCGGGTGTCTGGCGTATTCTGGATCTGTTTCGTCAACGGCAGTTACCGCTGACGGTTTTTGCTGTTGCCATGGCGGCGGCACGTCACCCAATGGTTATTGAAACTGCGCTTGCCGATGGGCATGAAATCGCGGCGCATGGCTATCGCTGGATCAATTATCATGGCATGCCAATTGATGAAGAACGCGACCATATGCAAAAGGCGATTTCGATTCTAACCGGTATTTGTGGCACCCGCCCGCTTGGTTGGTATACGGGGCGAACATCCGAAAACACGCGCAATCTTGTCGCCGAAGACGGCGGGTTTGTTTATGACGCCGATGATTATTCGGATGATTTGCCATTCTGGTCGGCGCAGGTGAAAACGCCGCATTTGATTGTTCCTTATACGCTGGATACAAATGATATGCGCTTTGCCACCGCGCAGGGATTTCATACCGGTGATCAATTTGCCCAATATCTGATTGACGCCTTTGATGTTCTTTATGCTGAAGGCGCGGCGGCACCAAAGATGCTGTCGATTGGCCTGCATTGTCGTCTGATCGGGCGGCCAGCGCGGTTTGCCGGATTGGTTAAATTTCTTGATCATGTCATGGCGCATGACAAGGTATGGGTTACGCGGCGCATCGATATTGCAAATCACTGGATCGCAAACCACCCGTTCGAGGCCGATCAATCATGACGTCATCAGACCTAAAACAACTCGATATTCAATCGCTTACCAAAGCCAGCTTTGCGCCCTTTGGAACGGTTATTGAAACCGATGGCGCAACTGAGATTGGTATCAATCAGGGAACGACCATACGGTTTGATGCCATGGCGGGCGTTGATGTGGCCTCGGGTGGAGGCACGCCCATCATATCGATGTTTCGCGGTATGCGCCGTCCCAACCCAATTGAAATTCATCTTCTTGAACGCCACCCGCTTGGCTCGCAAGCCTTTATGCCGTTAAGCCAGCATGATTGGCTGGTTGTGGTGGCACATGGCAATGTGGCAGGTGACGCCCCTGATTTTTCGACGCTGGCCTGTTTTCGCGCCAGTGGCGTGCAGGGGGTCAGCTATGATCGCGGGGTTTGGCATCACCCTTTGCTGGTTTTGCAACCTTTGCAAGATTTTCTGGTGATTGACCGTCGGGGCGAGGGGCATAATCTCGATGAGGTCTGGCATGACGGACCAGCGGCACTGATCAATCCATAGCGCGGCCTGTACTGGGTCAGGTATCTGGTTAGGCTTTGCTCATTAGATCGGCCGTCATGGCGCGATGTTTTGACAGCAAATGCCGCATATCCATGCTCACAAGCTGGCCCTGGTCGACAATGATTTTGCCATTGATGATCGTATAGCTGGTTTTGATGGGGCCGCAGAACAACAACCCCGCCAGCAAATCCCATTCAGCACCAGCAAAATCAATACCACGACAATCAAAAGCAGCGATATCGGCAGCATAGCCCGGTGCCAGAACGCCGATATCATCACGGTTCAAGACCGCCGCGCCACCGCGTGTTGCAAGCGCCAAAGATTCGCGCGCCGTCATGGCATCGCCCGTTTTCATCACCCGCTGCAACAGCATCGCCTGACGCGCCTCATTCAACATATGACCACTATCATTCGATGCTGATCCATCAACGCCAAGACCGACTTTCACGCCAGCATCAATCATTTCACGTATCGGTGCGATGCCACTTGATAGGCGCATATTTGAACAGGGACAATGGGCAATGCCGGTTTTGGTGCGGGCAAACAGGTTAATTTCTTGTGGGTCAAGCTGCACACAATGTGCATGCCAGACATCATGGCCAATCCATTCGACAGCTTCGATATATTCGCCCGGACGCATGCCAAAACTGGCAAGACTATAGTCAATATCTTCACTGTTTTCGGCCAAATGCGTATGCATGCCAACCTCATAGGCGCGCGCTAAATGGGCGGTTTCCCGCATCAGATCCATGCTAACCGAAAAGGGCGAACAAGGGGCAAGTGCCACACGATGCATGGCGTAACGATCGGCATTGTGATGCGTTTCGATCACGCGCTGGCAATCAGCCAGAATCGTAGGCTCAGCTTCGGTCAGGCGGTCAGGCGGAAGCCCGCCCTTTGACTCGCCAATGCTCATTGATCCGCGAGTGCCATGAAACCTCATTCCAATATCAGCCGCCGCCGCAAAGGAATCATCAAGCCGCGCGCCGTTTGGATATAGATAGAGATGATCAGATGATGTGGTGCAGCCGCTAAGCGCGAGCTCGGCCATCGCAAGGGCGTTTGACCAGTAAATATGATCAGGGCCAAGATTGCACCAGATCGGATAGAGCGTTTGCAACCAGCCAAATAGTGGGGCATTTTGCGCCGCTGGAACGGCGCGTGTAAGATTTTGAAACATATGATGATGCGTATTGACCATGCCCGGTATCATCACATGGCCGGTCATATCAATCACCATATCAGCATCAGCCGGTAAAGAATCTGTATCGCCAACGGCTTCGATGACCCCATTTCGGGCAAAAAGGCCACCATTTTTGATTTCAGCACCGCAATGATCACCCGGGCGCCCAACATGCGCCGCCGATTGGCCGCTACCCGCATCGCTTAGCTTCATCGTGCATAGCAGGTCAGCATTTTTCAACAGAAGTGTTTTATCAGCCATAATTGATATATTCCTGTCGTAAATATACCGCCGAACCATGTGATCCGGCGGCATGATGATTGAACCATATCATGGCTTTGCGCGCGCTCGTCTCGCAAGACTTCTTTTTGATTAATCGATATCTTTTGGAATCAGCAGGTTCAAGATCACCGAAATCGCTGCCGCAGGAAGTAACCCTGACACCATCAGCATTTCGAATGAATCGGGCAAATGTTGCATTGATTTTGGCACGGCTTGAATGCCAAGCCCAACCGAAAGTGACATTGCCAAAATGATCATATTGCGACGGTTCCAATTCACATCTGACAACATATTGATGCCAGCGCTAACAACCATACCAAACATCACGATCACGCCGCCGCCCAAAACTGAAATTGGCATTGCCGCAACGACGGCACCAACCTTTGGAATGAGACCACAAGCGACAAGGAACAAGGCACCAAGCGTAACAACCGAACGGCTCATTACACCTGTCATCGAGATCAATCCAACATTCTGGCTGAATGACGTGTTTGGCAAACCGCCAAATAAACCAGCGACAAAGCTGCCAAAACCATCAGCATAAGTGCCACCCGACAGCTCTTTATCAGTGGCTTCCCGGTTTGCACCACCTTTGGCAATACCCGAAATATCACCAACTGTTTCAATGGCGCTGACAAGCGACATTAAGCACATGCCGATAATGGCAAAGGCGCTAAACTCGACCCCATATTTGAACGGCTGCGGTACGGCAAACCAAGCCGCCTTGGCAACACCGCCAAAATTAACCGCACCAGTCAGATAGCCAACAACATAACCGGCGATCAAGCCGATTAGAATGGCCGCAGATGACATGGTACCTCGGGTAAAGAATTTGAAACCAAGGGCAACGAAGATCACCACAAGCGCAAGACCCCAGCGGCTGAAATCGCCCCATTCAGGTGCGTTCATTTGAAAAGCTGCGGCACCACCAGACGCATATTTAATGCCGACTGGTAACAATGCCAAGCCAATGGCGGTAATCACAATGCCTGTCACCAATGGCGGAAACCAATGGCGGATGCGGCCAATGACACTGCCAAGAAATGTATGAAACAGACCGGCAACAATCACCGCGCCGAACAAGGCGGCCATGCCACTGGTTTTAACGATACCAATCATGATCGGAACAAAGGCAAAGCTTGTGCCCTGCATGACAGGCAATCTTGCACCAATCGGGCCAAAGCCGATTGTCTGAAATAATGTGGCAACCCCTGCAAACAACATCGCCATTTGCACAAGATAGACCATATCCTCACCACCAAAAGCAAAACCGGCAGCGCCAGCGATGATAATTGATGGTGTGACGTTGCTGGCAAACATTGCCAGAACATGCTGGATACCAAGGGCGGTACGCGGCCCAAACGGTATCTCATGATTTGGATCTTTAAGTTGCTCGGACGTGCCGATTTTTGCATTAGTCATTCTAAATTCCCCCTTTAGTTAGCCAATAGAAAAAAGCCTAGGGCGAATTTTTCATTGTGCAAGTCAAATCGCATCTCTCTAATGGTGAAAATGATTAAAAATAAAACATTATCAATTAGATGTTCATTTTATGGTTTAATAATTCTCGAGGAATTCGGCTTGTCAGCGTATCTGACTAGCAATTTTGCTGAATAGGCAGTAAGAGACAAAGAGAATTTTTGCCGCTATTTACCGGTTTCGGATTGGGCTTTGCGGCTAGATAGATGAATGCTAAACCGACATATATATTCCAAGGAGATAGAGAATGGGTTACGCAATGGCAGCCGCCAAACCAGGTGGGTCTGAAGTTCTTCATAAAATCACGCTTGGGGATTTAACTCCCGCAGCGGGTGAAGTGTTGATCAAACATGACGCGGTCGGCATTAATTTCCTCGATATTTATATCCGCAATGGTGCCTATCCATGGCCGGTTGATGGTGATCTTATTCTCGGGTCTGAAGGTGCTGGCATCATCGAAGCGGTTGGCAGTGATGTCAAAGGTCTGGCTGTCGGCGACCGGGTTGGCTATACGCTTGCCAATGGTGCCTATGCCACCCACCGGGTGATTGACGCCGCTTATGTTGTCAAATTGCCGGATAATGTACCAAGTGATTTGGCCGCATCGATCATGCTGAAAGGCTTGACCGTTGCCTATCTTATCCATGACAGCTATGCGGTTAAGCCGGGTGATACAGTGCTGTTTCACGCTGCGGCTGGAGGTGTTGGTCTGATTGCCGGCCAATGGCTAAAGGCGCTTGGTGCCACCACAATTGGAACGGCTGGCGGTGCCGAAAAATGCGCCCTTGCCAAGGCCAATGGGTTTGATCATGTGATTGATTATACCAGTACCGATTTCGAAGCCGAAGTGATGCGCCTGACCAATGGTGAAGGCGTGACTGTGGCATATGATTCGGTTGGCAATGACACAATGGCGCGAACCATCACCTCGACCAAACGGCGCGGCACGATCATCGCCTTTGGCCAATCATCAGGGCCATATGCTGATTTCAAAATCACTGATCTTTCAAAAGGGTCTTATTATCTGAGCCGTCCAACATTGTTTCATTTTGTTGGTGATCGGTCATGGCTTGATGCGGCATCGGCAAAACTATTCAAGGCCGTTACCGATGGCACAATCAATGTTTCGATCAATCAGCGTTTTGCCTTGGAAGATGTGGCAAAAGCGCATGAGGCATTGACGGGCCGTGCTACAACAGGCTGTACGATCCTAACTGTCTAATAACCAACGATCTGGCCAGATAATGCGCTGGTCACAAAACGGGCTTGCCAGTTAAGGGGCTTAAATGGCATTGAAGCGACGCAGTTCATACCGTGTGCCTTTTGCAAAGATTAAGGGGCTGCTATTGGCAGCCCCTTTTCCATGCTTCTATATTGGCCTTCGCCGTATCGCAAATGCGATATTATGCGCCTTGCTGTGGCCGCATATCGGTTTGGCTGATGCCAGCAACCGATACTGGCTTTTTCATTGCGTCACGACGGAATGGCTCGCCAAGCTCTTGGTTCAACAGCACTTCGATAAAGGTGGTCACGCCATCATTCATCTGGGCGTCAACCGCCTTGGCCAATGCATCGCGAAGCTCATCCATTGTCGAAACAGCAACGCCTTCAACACCACATGCCTTGGCAACACCAGCATAAGAGACCTGCTGATCAAGCTCGGTGCCAACAAAGTTATCGTCAAACCACAAGGTTGTGTTGCGCTTTTCGGCGCCCCACTGATAGTTGCGGAAAATCACCATGGTGATGGCTGGCCATTCTTCGCGGCCAATTGCCGACATTTCATTCATTGAAATGCCAAAGGCACCATCGCCAGCGAAGCCAACAACCGGAACATCACGGCGGCCAATTTTGGCCCCCATGATTGACGGCAGGCCATAGCCACAAGGCCCGAACAGACCCGGCGCCAGATATTTACGGCCTTCTTCAAATGTTGGATAGGCGTTACCAATCGCGCAATTATTGCCAATGTCAGATGAAATGATTGCATCTTTTGGCAGCGCCGATTGGATCGCACGCCATGCCATGCGAGGCGACATTTTCTTTGGCTCACGGTCACGCGCACGCTCGTTCCATGTTGTTCCTGGATCATCATCTTCATGGTCAAGCGATGTCAGCTCTTGCGCCCATGCTGATTTGGTTGTGGCAATGAGTTCTTTACGGCTGCTGCGGCCGCTATCGCCAGCGGTGCTTGCCAGCTTATCAAGAATGCTCATGGCAACTTTTTTGGCGTCGCCAACGATGCCCACTGAAACTGGCTTAGTTAGGCCGATGCGATCAGGGTTGATATCAACCTGGATGATCTTGGCATCTTTTGGCCAATAATCGATGCCGTAACCGGGAAGTGTTGAAAATGGATTCAGGCGCGTGCCCAAAGCCAGAACAACATCGGCCTTGGCAATCAGTTCCATACCGGCTTTTGATCCGTTATAGCCAAGCGGGCCGGCAAATAGCGGATGTGAACCCGGGAATGCGTCATTATGCTGATAGCCACAGCACACAGGCGCATCAAGACGCTCGGCCAGTTTCATTGATGCATCGATTGCTCCGCCAATAACAACGCCAGCACCATTCAACAGAACTGGGAATTTGGCTTCTGATAGCAAAGCTGCGGCTTGGCTGATGGCATCTTCGCCGCCTGATGGGCGCTCAAATTCAACAATCGCCGGCAATTCAATATCAATGATTTGTGTCCAGAAATCGCGTGGGATATTGATTTGGGCTGGAGCTGATGCACGTTTTGCCTGAAGGATAACGCGGTTCAATGTTTCGGCAATGCGTGTCGGGTCGCGGACTTCTTCTTGATACGCAACCATGTCTTTGAACAAAGCCATTTGTTCAACTTCCTGAAAACCACCTTGACCAAGTGTTTTATTGGCCGCTTGTGGCGTGACCAATAGCAATGGCGTATGGTTCCAATAAGCTGTTTTGACCGGAGTTACGAAATTGGTGATGCCAGGGCCATTTTGCGCAACCATCATCGACATTTTGCCGGTGGCGCGGGTAAAGCCGTCGGCCATCATACCTGCATTACACTCATGCGCGGCGTCCCAGAAGGTAATACCAGCCTGTGGGAATAGGTCAGAAATTGGCATCATTGCAGAGCCAATAATGCCAAAAGCATTTTCAATGCCATGCATTTGCAATACTTTTACAAACGCTTCTTCGGTTGTCATCTTCATGAGTTGTCACCCTGTCGTTAAATCAAGTTACTGTTACAAATGGTATGTCGTCAGATGTTTGTCTTTCGGCCTGTCGTATCTTGCCTCAAGACTATCTCGGACGCCGATCGGAAACTTTAGGCGATGGTTGTACTATCATTTTTCGGCGAAGCCAAGCTGACTTTGGTACCAGTTGTGGCTAAAAATAGATCCAGTCAATCAGACTTGCTTTTTCTCAAATCTTGGCGAAGATGATTTATCGGTAATGTGGCGTCTGGCCATTTCAATCAATGCGATCTTTTACATATAGATAATCGGTAAGACCAAGGGCAAATCGAGGCGTAATGCGCCCACCATTTCGGGATGAGGTTTTTTGATGAAGGTAACAGCGCTAGCGCCTGCAATGGGCGCCGAGATAACGGGTGTTGATCTAAGTGCGGCGCATGATGACGGGCTTATTGCCGAATTGCGCGCTGTCTGGCTTGAATATCAAATGATCGTGATTCGCGGGCAAAATATCACACCGGCGCAACAGCTGGGCTTTGCCAGTGCCATTGGTGATCCTGACATCTATCCGTTCCTGACCGGCCTTGACGGGTTTCCGATGATTACCGAAGTGCTGAAAAAAGAAGATGAAAAGGTCAATTTTGGCGGTATCTGGCATTCCGATACGACCTATCAAAAATGCCCGCCAATGGCGACATTGCTCTATGCCAAGGAACTGCCACCACTTGGCGGCGATACGCTCTTTGCCAGCCAATATGATGCCTATGACCAATTGTCGGATTCATTGCGTGCGGTTCTTGACGGGCTATGGGCAGTGAATGCAGCGGGCAAAAAGCGGGTGGCGTCAACCCGAAGCGAACGGTTAAAGGATTCGGGAAGCGGCGTTGATCCTGACGCGTTGGTTGGCATTCATCCGGTGGTGCGAACGCATCCCGAAACGGGTCGCAAGGCGCTATTTGTCAATGCGGCGCATACGGTCGCATTCGACGGCTGGAGCGAGGAGGAAAGCCGCGGGCTTTTAGACTATCTGTTCACGCATCAGATTTCGCCTGAATTTCAATGCCGGTTGCGTTGGCAGGTTGGTGATGTTGCTTTTTGGGACAATCGTTGCGTGCAGCATTACCCATTGAATGATTATCATGGATATCGCCGGCTATTGCATCGCATAACGCTGAAAGGTGATGTGCCTGTCTAATCTGGCCCTGCCTTTGATAATGGAATGCAAGAAGGTCAATCAGCTTAAATGTCGCAACTTTAGTGATTAATTGCGCATTCAGGGCCAGTTTGTGTTGCGTCAGGTATAATTTTTCATTTTAATGGTAAATTCTTACTTGGCGTCTTGATCAAAATCGAGCAAGTTAAGGCCGAGCTCTAATGTTCAATTCTGGGAGGAATTAAGAATGTATAATAAACTATCAATAGCGCTGGGTACGGCCCTTGCTGTTGGGGTTGCCGGTGGTGCCATGGCGAAAGTCGAAGGCGACACCATCATCCTTGGGTCAGCAATCTCACTTTCTGGTAAATATTCTACCAATGGTTTGCACACACAGCGCGGATATGATTTTGCAGTTGATCGTATCAACGAAAAAGGTGGCGTTAAAGTTGGTGGCAAAAGCTACAAGCTTGCGATCAAATATTATGATGACGAATCAACACCTGCACGTGCAACACAGCTTGCCGAGCGTTTGATCCAGCAGGACGGCGTTGAATTCATGCTTGGGCCATATGGCACAGGTCTGACCAAAGCTGTTGCACCAGTGACTGAAAAGTTTGGCGTGCCAATGGTTGAGGCCGAGGGCGCATCTCGCTCTTTGTTCACGCAAGGCTACAAGTACATGTTCGCGGTTCTGTCAACTTCTGAATATTACCTTGCGCCAGTTCTTGACGTTGTCGCACAGCGTGCAAAATCAGAAGGCAAAGATCCTGCAAAAATGCGGATCGGTATGGCCTTTGAAAATGACGGTTTCTCACTTGACGTTCGTGCCGGTGTTCTTGACGTTGCCAAGAAATACAACATGAAAATCGTGATTGACGACAAATTGCCAGCTGACCTTTCAGACATGTCAGCAACCTTGACCAAGTTCAAGGCGCTAAAGCCTGACATTCTTCTGGTTTCTGGTCACTCAAAAGGCGCAGCGACTGCTGCACGTCAGATTGAGGAAATGAAAATTCAGGCACCTGTTGTTGCGATCACACATTGTGAAGCTGCAAAGGTTCATGAGAAGTTTCCAAAATCAGCAAACGGCATGATGTGCCCAACGCAGTGGCTGTCAAACCTGCCAAAGAAAGATGCTTACTTCGGGACAGCATCGCAGTGGAACGAAGATTTCAAGAAGCTGCATCCTAGCTACTCAGCAGTTCCTTATCAGACAGCTCAGGCATCTGCCGCTGTTCTGGTTTTCAAGGACGCATTTGAGCGTGCAAACAGCTTTGACCAAAAACAAGTTCGTGACGCATTGGCAGCAACAAACATGGAAACCTTCTATGGCGATATCAAATTCGCACCGGAAGGCAACAACATTGCTAAGCCGATGTTCTATCGTCAAATTGGTGCAGATGGCAGCTACAAGCCGATCGTTTCACCAGCTGACATGACGTTCCCACGGAAAGCCAACTACTAATCTACCAATCTCACTACGGGAAGCCCAATTCGGGCTTCCCGTTTTTTTTGCAGGTCCCTATTTTTCTTGAATTCGGGCTGGAGGAATCATGTTAGACAATCTTCAATTGCTGTTTGTTTACGCGCCTGTGATGAACATTCAGATGATCTTAGACGGCATCTTTGTTGGTGCTGTTTTCGCGCTGTCAGCCTATGGACTGGCGCTTGTATGGGGCGTGATGAATGTGAAAAACCTTGCTCAGGGTGACTTTGTCATCATGGGTGGTTATGTCGCTTTCTCGCTTTACAAGCTTGGCATTCACCCTGTTATTGCCATCCCTATCGTGGCCGTTTGTATGTTCATGTTCGGCTGGATCGTTTATATAATGATCATTCGCCGGGTGATTGACAACGACATGTTTGTTTCATTATTGGCAACCTTTGGCCTGTCACTTTTGCTTCAGCAGGTTATGAACCTGATCTATGGGCCAGAAGTTCAAACCATTGATTCGCATTTTCCGATTTTCACAATGTTCGATGATTTTGTGACCATTCCGGTGGTTAAGATTGTGTCTTTGGCACTTGCCATGATCTTCGCGCTTGCTGTGGTTATCTTTATGAAAAAATCCCGTATGGGGCAGGCCATCCGCGCAACAGCGCAGGATGCACGCGCCGCACGAGTGCTTGGCATCAATACGGATAATGTTTATGCCTTTACCTATTCATTGAACGCTTCGATTTGTGGCGTTGCCGGTGTATTGGTTTCAATGATCTGGGTGCTTCAACCTTTCTACGGCATTGTTTACTCACTTCGGACATTCGCCATTGTGACGGCAGCCGGTCTCGGCAATTTGCCAGCCGTTATCGGCATGAGCTTTGCGCTTGGCTGGGTTGAGCAATATGCTGGCATTATTGCCGGTGCCGAATGGCAGGTTGCTTCGGCAGTCTTTATGCTACTTGGGGTCCTCATGTGGCGACAAATTCAATTGCGGCGTCAGCGGCAGGTGGTACGGTAATGACTAAAAATCAAATTCTACTTTATCTCGCAATCGCGATTTCGGGTGTTGTGGGGCCAATTCTGTTCCCGAACTACATCCAGCAAATGGCGGTTCTTTGGGTCATGGTTCTGATGGCCTCAACATGGGATATTACAGGCGGCCAGATGGGGTACAACTCACTTGGCAACATCACCTTCTTTGGCGTTGGCATGTATATCTCGGCGGTTATTCAGGTCTCAATGTTCTATGATATCGCGCTTTATACCGCGTCATACGGCGCGATTAAGCCGGTCTTTACCGACGAGCAATATTTCAGCGGCTTAGCCATGGGTATTTTGGCTGGTGGTGTTGGCTGTGTGGTTCTTGCCCGCCTTCTTGGGGCCGTGGTATTCGGTCTTCGTGGGCCATATTTCGCCATTGGTACACTTGGTGTGGCGATTGCAGCAGGTCAGATTGCTGGAACGATTGACACGATTGGTGGCGGTGCTGGTATCTCAATGCCGTTTTTCCCTTGGGATATTCACTTCCGCTCAACCTTCTTTTATATCATCTGTTTTGTGCTGGCGATCTTATCGCATTTCACCATCCGCTGGATGTTCTCAACGCAGTTCGGTTTGGCAGCAAATGCAATTCGTGATGATGAAGACAAAGCCGAAGCCATGGGCATTCCAACCATGAAGTACAAACAATTTGGATGGGGCATTGCCGCATTCTATATGGGCTGTAGCGGTGCCGTCTTTGGAAATATGGTTGGCTATATCGAGCCGATTGAGGTGGCTTTTCCGGCGCCAACATTTGGTATCTTCATGGTGGCAATGGCGCTTCTCGGCGGCAAAGGCACCTTGTGGGGCCCGGTTCTTGGTGCGGTCTTGTTCCATGTTATCAAAGAAACCACATGGACCTATCTTCTTGGGTGGCAGTGGGTGGCTCTTGGTCTGATCCTGATTGTAAACATTGTTTACTTCCAGCAGGGCATCATGGGCTGGTTGCAAACCAAATATCCTGAAAAATTTGGCATCACCGTCGATCAATCCACCACACAAGCGAAAGAGGAGGCATAAATGGCTGACCCAATTATTGCAGTTAATAACGTCTCCAAAGCCTATGGCGGTGTTAAAGCAAATGTCGATATCTCACTGACAGTAGAGCGGGGCTCGATCACTGGCATTATCGGGCCGAACGGTTGTGGCAAAACCACATTGTTCAACTCGATTGTGGGCTATCATCCGATTGATGCCGGTTCAATCAAATTTGATGATACCGAAATTTCCAAGCTTCGCGTTGGTGACATCGCGCGGCTTGGCATGTTGCGGACATTCCAGCAAACCCGTATCTACAGCAAAATGGACTGTGTCGATAACATGCAGATTTCGGTATCGCATCGTGAAGGGTCATCAAATTCAATGTTTGCAAGTCGTCGTGGTGAAATCCGCGATCGCGCCGAGCATCTGCTTGAATTTGTGGGTCTCTATTCCAAACGAAGCTTGATCTCGGGCGATTTGTCCTTTGGTCAGCAAAAGCTTTTGGAATTTGCGATGGCATTGATGAACGAACCAAAAGTACTTCTCCTTGATGAGCCAACTGCCGGTATTAACCCAACATTGATCAATGGATTGATTGACCGGTTAAGACGGGCAAATGAAGAGCTTGGCATCACCTTGTGCGTGATTGAACATAATATGCGGGTGATCATGAATCTTGCCTCGCACATCTATTGTTTGTCGAACGGCAAGATGCTGGCAAATGGCAAACCAGAAGAACTACAAAATGATCCACGCGTTATTGACGCGTATCTTGGAGGGCACTAATGGCCAAAGAACCGGTAAAAAAGACCGCTGCGAAAGCTGCTGCGGCAAAAAAGGCAACAGCGAAAAAGCCAGCATCTAAAGCAGCTGCGCCGAAAAAAGTCGTTGTGAAAAAGGCGCCGGTGAAAAAAGCTGCCGTGAAAAAAGCACCAGCCAAAGCTGCCGTGAAAAAAGCACCAGCCAAAGCTGCCGTGAAAAAAGCACCAGCCAAAGCTGCCGTGAAAAAAGCACCAGCCAAAGCTGCCGTGAAAAAAGCACCAGCCAAAGCTGCCGTGAAAAAAGCACCAGCCAAAGCTGCCGTGAAAAAAGCACCAGCCAAAGCTGCCGTGAAAAAAGCACCAGCCAAAGCCGCTGCCGCAAAAAAAGCACCAGTGAAAAAGGCTGTTGCTAAAAAGGCACCAGCCAAAGCCGCGAGAAAAGGCAAGAAAAACGTCAGCGGTTATGGCGGTGGTTCAGTTGATGTTGTGATGTCGGTTGATCAGGTGGCGCGTGAAGCGGCGTCGATTGCCGCAAATGCACCAACAATCGCCGAATTGGAAAAGCTGGCCAATAAAGACAATTATCTGACCATTAACAACCTTCGGGCAGGCTATGGCAAAATGGAAATTTTGCATGAATTCAGCCTTCGCATTGGTCGTGGCCAGTCTTTGTGTTTGATTGGGCCGAACGGTGCCGGTAAATCAACTGTGCTTCATTCGATCTTTGGCTTTACAAATATTTTTTCCGGATCGATCATTGTTGATGGAAAAGATGTAACCGCCTTGACACCATCACAAAAGCTGTCAGAAGCAGGCATTGCCTATATCCTTCAGGACAAGTCGGTATTCCCGCAAATGACGGTTGAAGAAAATCTGTTGATGGGTGGCTTTTTGAAAGACCGTCCGGCCGAAGCGAAGGCGGCAGCCGAAATGGTGTTCGATAAATATACCCGTCTTGCTGATCGGCGTGACAAGCCTGCTGGCGTTCTGTCAGGTGGTGAGCGTCGCCTTCTCGAGATTTCACGGGCATTGGTGATGCAGCCTCAGGTTTTGCTGGTTGACGAGCCGTCAATCGGCCTTGAGCCACGCTTTATCGATATGGTGTTCGAAATTCTGGATGATTTGCAGAAAAAAGATGGCAAAACCATTATCATGGTCGAGCAGAATGCCAAGAAAGGCCTAGCCTTTGCCGACATTGGTTATGTTCTGGTTTCAGGTGAAACAGCGATTGCGGACATGGGTAATGACTTGCTGGAAAATCCAGATGTTGGCCGGTTGTTCCTTGGTGGCTAAGCCAGCCAAATAACCTTATAAAAGCATCGCATGGCAACATGCGGTGCTTTTTTTTGCCTTGCCCATAATGGCCAAAAAGCTTAGCGAGAGAGCTTGGCCAGAAAGATCGGCAAGAGAGCTTGGCAAGGCGGTAACAGCATGATCTACTTTAGGCCTACCGGTTGGTGATAAATGATATCTGGTGATCGTCCAACACATCTTTTAAGCCTTGTCAGCCTTGCAGGCATTTTGGCCTTGCTTAGCTTTGCGCTTTGGCCGGTGTTTCTAACAAGCCTTGGCCGTGAGTGGGGTCTTAGCAATACGGATATCGGGTTGGTGAGTGGTGCTTATTTTTTTGGCTATTTGCTGGCAACACCAATTTTAGTCGGTTTGACCGATCGCATTGACGCAAAGCTGATCTTTCTGGGTGGATGTGCTTTCGGAGCTGTTGGCTGTCTTGGCTTTGCGCAATTGGCGCATGATTTCTGGTCGGCGGCATCTTGCTGGGCCTTGGTCGGGGCGGGACTTGCTGGCACCTATATGCCCGGATTGCAAATTTTAAATGCACGTTTAGATGATGCCGCGCGGGTTCGATCGGTGCCGTGGTATACCGCCTGTTTTGGGATCGGCACAGGCAGTTCATTCGGTTTGATGGGCGTTTTGCTTGCCTATGCCGATTGGCGGCTGGCGGCCTATCTTGGGGCGGGGGGCGCAATGCTTGGCGCAATGCTGGTTCTGTTTTTGGTTCAGCCCCGTCCAGTCGCGCCCTTGCCAGCCACGAAGACGAAACGCCATCCCTTGGATTTGCGACCCGCCTTTCGAAAACCGGTCGCACTTGGCTATATTCTTGCTTATGGCACCCATACTTATGAATTATTTGCCTTTCGGACATGGAGTTTCGCGCTTTTAGTATTTTTGGCCAGCCGCGCCGATGGCAGTATGGGGATCGGGGCGGTCACAACAATCGTCAGCCTGATTACGGTGACAGGCATGCTTGCCTCACTGCTTGGGGCGCGGCTATGCCTTGCTTTTGGGCGGCATCGGGTGATCGCGTTGATTGGCGGCGCAACGGCACTAGTCAGCGTCATTGTTGCCTTTAGCCTTGATGGGCCGGTTTGGATCGCGGTTGCCGGTTTATGGATCTATAATGGCTTTATCATGCTTGATTCAGGTGCCTTGACCACCGGGACGGTTGAGGCTGGCGATGCCTATGACCGCGGGGCATTGCTGGCGGTTCATTCCATGATTGGGTTTGGTGGCGGAGCGCTTGGCGCGCCGGTTGTTGGCTATGTTCTTGATCAGGCGGGCGGCGCTAGCATGATGGGCGCGTGGTTTTACGCGCTGCTGGCGATGGGGGCCGGATCAGCGATTGTTTTTGCTGTTCAACGGCATTTCTGGCGCAGGATTGGGTAAGCCGACCCCGCGCCAAATTATTTTTGTCGATCGCCCAGGCCGAATTAACGGCGGCGTTTCAACGTGCCCTGGCCGCCCTGTGGTGTGGCATTGCGGCCTGGCCGCGCTGCGCCAACGCGCTTTTTCGGGGCAGGTGATGCGCGTTTTGCGCCACCATCGCCTCGATCGGATGATGGCTTTTGCGCCGCTGGCTTATCACCAAAATTTGGACGTTTGTTAAAGGCGGGCTTGCTGCCAAATGACGGCTTACCGCCGCGGGCTGGCTTGTCACCAAATGCTGGCTTGCCACTGCGGGCTGGCTTGTCACCGAATGACGGCTTGCCGCTGCGGGCTGGCTTGTCGCCGAATGATGGCTTGTCGCCGAATGATGGCTTGCCACTGCGGGCGGGGCGGGCTTGATCATCGCGCCCTTTAAAGCCACCTTCACGGTTTGGGCGATCATCACGTTTTGCAAAACTATCACGGTTCGGGCGACTGCCACCTTCAGGACGGCCGCCACCGGCTGGCCGCGCTTGACGGCGATCATCATCGGAGGGTTTGCCTGCTGGGCGACCACGACCGCCTGCCGGCCGATCATCACGCCGCTCGGGGCGTCCACGACCACCTGCCGGCCGATCATCACGCCGCTCGGGGCGTCCACGACCACCTGCCGGACGATCATCACGCCGCTCGGGGCGTCCACGACCACCCGCCGGACGATCATCACGCCGATCATCACGCCGATCATCACGCCGGCCGTCACGGCCTGAACGGTCACGGTCATTCCGGTCACGGTCACTGCGGCCACGCGCGCCCTGTGGTGGGCGACGACGACCGCGTGATGCGCCACCGCCAGCTTTGAAATCAGTTACCGGCGTGCCATCAAGTTCAAACAGCTCAACCCGCGGGCCAACGGCGGCAATAATCGCGCCAAGCTTATTCCGCTCATCGGGCGCACAAAATGAAATTGCCAAACCACCAAGACCGGCCCGGCCGGTGCGGCCAATACGGTGAACATAGGATTCAGGTGTGTCGGTCAGATCAAAATTGATCACATGGCTCAAACCCGCAACATCGATACCGCGCGCCGCAACATCGGTTGCAATCAAGGCACGCAACTGGCCGCTGCGGAAATTGCGAAGCACCTTCTGGCGCAGGGTCTGGCGCATATCACCATGAAGCGCATCAACAGCAAAGCCGCGAACCTCCATGAATTTTGCCAATGCATCGGCACGCCGTTTGGTGCGGACAAAGATCAAGCTTTGGCCGGTATCCTGTTCATTCAGAATATCACAAAGCCGGTCGCGTTTATCGCCTTCGGCCATCAAGGTTACGCGCTGGGTTACCTTGTCGGCAGTGATGCCGGTTTGTGGTGCTTTTACCTGTGCCGGATCGGTTAGAAACTGCTTGGCAAGCGTTTCAATTTCGGGCGGCATGGTTGCCGAAAACAACATTGTCTGGCGGTTGCGTGGCAGGCTGCCGGCGATACGCTTGATTGGCGGATAAAAGCCAAGATCAAGCATATGGTCGGCTTCATCAAGAACGAAATGGGTGATTCCGCTTGGGTCAAACGCGCCGCGATCCATCAGATCTTCAAGACGGCCAGGCGTGGCGACAACAATATCGACACCACGGCGTAATCCGCGAATTTGTGCGTCATAGCGCGCCCCACCAAAAACGGCCAGATGGCGGATATTCAGATCGGCTGATAATTTGCTGACATTCTGCTCGATCTGATTGGCCAATTCGCGCGTCGGTGCAAGAATCAATGCTTTTGGCGGCTGCCCAGCGCGAACGGCAGCGCTGTAGCCAAGATGTGTCATCAAAGGCAGCAGAAAGGCAGCGGTTTTGCCAGTGCCAGTTTGGGCAAGGCCGATAAGATCGCGCCCTTCCAGCAAAAGCGGGATCGACATTTCCTGAATGGGGGTTGGGGATACCAGGCCTTCGCGGGCCAAAGTGGCCAGCATTAGTTCGGGTAATCCAAAACTATCAAAGTTGACAGCCGGTGTTTGTGCCGAAATTTCGGCAGACTCTTGATTCATATCTGACATTAGTTTGTTTTCTAGCGCATAGCTTTTCGCGAAGGTAGCATCGCCCCTAGCGCGCCACATCTTTGGCGGACTTATGCGCCCTAGCGTTGAGTTTGTCAATGAAAGGAAAATTTTTGGCAGTCATCAAATGCGATGATGGCATGGGAAACCCGCAAAAAACGCCGTTTTGGCAGGCTGGCATTCCATTATAAATTCGGGCATAAGAGATTTATGGTCCCGTAGCTCATCAGGATAGAGCGACAGATTCCTAATCTGTAGGTAGGGGGTTCGAGTCCCTCCGGGATCACCATCCCTTGCGTCCAAAGACATATCAGGACCGCTGCAAAACGTATGTGAAAATCTGCATTATTGCTGTTTCCTGCAAAATGAACGCATTCGCCCCTATCCTCGCCAAATGCGACGAGGCATAGTAATCTTTGATTCGGCGGCGCGGGGCTTTGGGGCTGCGCGCCATTCATAGCAAAACTGGATTTTGGCAAAATGGAGGCAACGCGTTCGCGGCAATGGTTGGGCAAGAACAAAGCCAGATTGATGACAGCGCGCTTGTCAAAGCGCTGATTGCGCCGGTGCAGCATGCGGGTCGCGTTATCATGGATTTCTATCAAACCGATCCATCCGCCGAGACCAAGGCCGATGGTAGTCCCGTCACCAAGGCCGATCAAGCTGCCGAAGCGATCCTACTTGCCGAAGTTGCCGCTTTGGCACCGTCAATCCAGGTCATTTCCGAAGAAAATGCCGCTAGCCATAACCTTGTGGCAAGCCAAGAATTTTTTCTTGTTGATCCGCTTGATGGCACCAAGGAATTTATTAAGCCGCGCGGTGATGGTGCCTTTACTGTAAACATCGGGCTTATCCGAAATGGCGAGCCGGTCATGGGTATTGTCTTTGCTCCAGCGCTTGACCGCCTGTTTTTTGGCAGTCTTGGCAATGGCGCGTTTGAGATTTCGGGCGGTATCTGCCGCCAAATTTATGTTCGCATGCCGCCCGCCGACGGGCCGGTCGCTGTCGCCAGCGCATCGCATCGTGACGCACAAACTAATCAATGGCTGGAAATGCGCGGGATTACCAATAGCATCGCCATTGGCTCATCGCTAAAATTTTGCCTGATTGCCGCTGGTGAGGCCGATCTATATCCGCGATATGGCCCAACGATGGAATGGGATACCGCCGCGGGTGATGCGGTGTTGCGCGCCGCCGGCGGACGCATCACGGCCGAAGATGGCAAGCCCTTTTTCTATGGCAAGGCTGGATATCGCAACCAGCCATTTTTTGCCGCTGGCGGGGGCTAGCCATTGCCGTTTTCGGCCTTGGTTTTACTGGGGCGCTGGCGTAATATTTTTGGGCAAACAGGCACGCCGTAATGCGGCATGGCATTGTGTGGCATTACCGGTTTTTAAAAGAAAGATTGTATTATGATTATTGATTGTCATGGCCATTATACAACAACGCCGCCACAGGTCGAAACCTACCGTAACCAACAGCGCGCCTTGCTTGCAAATGATCCAAATCATCTTTTCGAAAAGGGCAATATCAATGTTTCGGATGACGAGATTCGTGACACGATTGCCAACAACCAACTAAAAATGCAGCAGGATCGTGGCACTGACGTGACGATCTTTTCACCACGGGCAAGCTGGATGGGGCATGATCTTGGTAATGCCAGCACGTCACAAGCCTGGACCGAGCTTTGCAATGATTTGATCCGGCGGGTTTGTGATTTGTTTCCCGAAAATTTTGTGCCGGTTTGTCAATTGCCGCAAAGCCCCGAGACATCGCTGGATAACAGCATTGCCGAATTATCGCGCTGTGTTGAACAGATGGGCTTTATCGGCTGTAATCTGAACCCCGATCCATCGGGTGGTTCATGGAAAGACCCGCGTCTTGGTGATCGCTATTGGTACCCGCTTTATGAAAAAATGGTTGAGCTGGATGTGCCAGCGATGATCCATGTATCGGGGGCGTGTCATCATTCGCTTGATACCACCACAAGTTATTATCTTGGTGGTGATACAACTGCCTTTACGCATCTTTTATTTTCAGATGTGTTTACCGATTTTCCCGAATTGAAACTGATCATTCCGCATGGCGGCGGGGCAGTTCCTTATCATTGGGGGCGGTTCCGGGGGATTGCGCAGGATCGCGGGCTTGGCGATCTGGATGCGCGGGTGCTTGGTAATATCTATTTTGATACATGCGTTTATCACCAGCGCGGCATTGATTTGCTGCTTGATGTCATCCCGACAAAAAACATTCTTTTTGCTTCGGAAATGATTGGTGCCGTTCGCGGAATCGACCCACGAACCGATCATCATTATGATGATACCAAACGCTATATCGATGCGAATATTGCGCTTGATGCCGCGGCTAAAGCGGCCATTTTCGAGGGCAATGCGCGCCGTGTCTTTAGCCGGTTGAAAATCTGATTTGTGACTTTGTTAACTGTATTGGCGCAGACACCAGCGTCAATTTCAGTGCCGATTTCAGCACGGGTTTGATCAGACGGTGAAATAATGCGATTCAAGCTGGCGGCAAATTTCATGATAGATCGGAAGATGCATTTCTTGGATGCTGGCAACATCGTTAGACGCCACATCGATCAGCACATCACATAGCGGTGCCAGCTTGCCGCCGCCAGCACCGGTAAGGCCGATGACCGTTATGTTTTTGGCGCTGGCGGTCTTTGCGGCCAGCAGGATATTTTCAGAATTTCCCGATGTTGAAATGGCAAGCAAAACATCATTGGCCTTGCCCATTGCCCATATTTGCTGGGCAAAAATCAAATCACCATCAAGATCATTGGCAATCGCGGTAATCAGGGATGAATGGCTGACAAGTGACAGGGCTGGCAATCCATATTGAAGCTTTTCCCCAAGACGCGCCGCATCATCTCCACAAATGGCCGTCAATCGATCACGATCATGTGCTGATAATGACCGTGGCAGGCAAAACCCCTTCATCAATTCGCCAACGATATGTTCGCAATCGGCCGCGCTGCCGCCATTTCCACAAATTAGCAAACTGCCGCCAGCATCATAGCTGGCAATCAGCAGTTTTATCGCTGCGGCGATTTTGGCCGTTTGGTCGCTATTTTGGTCTTGCGGCTTCATGCAGCGCTCCTTCACATAACGGCATCAACATTATGCCTGATACGGCCATTATCGAGGGGCTGAACAAAAAGCACAAATGATAAAATCACCCTCACAGGGCATAATTATCAATCAAGCGCGTTGTGCCAAGCCAGATGGCGGCAAAAATCCGGCAATTTGGCACTAATGTTTTGGCTGGCTGCAGATTGTCTGAATGGCGTAGGTCAAAATAGTCAATCTTGCCAAAACCAGCTTTGGTGAGCCGTGTTTTGGCACTGGCCAAGGCTGCATCAACGGGCGTTCCTTTGGCAATCTGTTTGGCGGTTTCCTGCATTTCGACATAAAGCAATGGCGCCAATTTGCGGTTGCTGGCGCTTAGATACAGATTGCGCGAGGATAATGCCAAACCATCGGTTTCGCGAATTGTTGGCTGTGCCAGAATTGTGATGTTCAGATCGAGATCACGAACCATTTGCCGGATGACTGCTAATTGTTGGTAATCTTTTTCGCCGAAAATCGCGAAATTGGCAGGGATGTGGGTGAATAGTTTTAAAACAATTGTGGCAACGCCGGTAAAAAAATGTGGTCTTGTCTGGCCTTCCATGGCCAGCGCAACACCAGCTGGAACAATGCTGGTAGCATGACCATCATCATACATATTGGCAGGCGCATAAATGGCATCACAGCCACCCGCTGCAGTGATCGCCGCGCAATCAGCCTCAAGCGTGCGGGGATAGTGATCAAAATCCTCGCCAACACCAAATTGTGTGGGGTTCACATAAATGCTGACAATCACGCGATTGGCGGTTTTGCGCGCTGCGGCAATCAGCGCAAGATGACCTTGGTGAATGCTTCCCATTGTTGGCACAAGGCAAACCGTTTCCCCCGCCGCTTGCCAGGCGATTGTGGCGGCGGTCATTTCGGCTTTGCTATGCAAAATCTTCATCACTATGCCCTGCCTGAGATCAGGTCTTTTTCGGCCAGAAAAGATGATCCTTGGTTGGAAAGCTGCCATCAATGACTGCGGCGCGATAGTGAGCCGCAGCGGCGCCAATATCATCTTGAAGATTGGCAAATTTCCGAACGAATTTCGGGGTAAAGGCGTCATATAGCCCAAGCACATCTTCGGTCACAAGAATTTGCCCATCACAAACCGCCGAGGCACCAATACCGATTGTTGGCACGGCGCAAGATTGGGCAATTGATGCGGCAACCGGTTCGATAACCCCTTCCATGACAATGCCAAAAACGCCTGCCGTAACCAAGGCATCAGCATCGGCATGAAGCTGGGCTGATTCTTCATCGCTTCGTCCGGTGATGCGAAAAGCGGCTCCTGCAACAGCATGTTGCGGCAAAAGCCCGATATGGCCAAGCACTGGAATGCCTGAACCAACAAGGCATTTCACATGCGGGGCAAGATCAGTGCCGCCCTCAAGCTTGACCGCATCAGCGCCGGTTTTGGCCATAATCTCGGCAGCGCTGGCCAAGGCCTGTGCCGGACTATTTTCATAGCTGCCAGCAGGAAGATCAATCACCACAAGCGCCGATTGTCGCCGCCGCATAACGGCCTGACCATGCCTGATCATCATATCAAGATCGGCATTTTGCGTTGTATCCATGCCATAGATGACCATCGCCACGGAATCGCCAACAAGCAAAAGGTCACAATGAGGGTCAAGCGCATGCGCCATTGGCGCGCTATAAGCGGTTAGGCAAACAATTTTGCGCTGGCCCTTTAGGGCAATAAAGTCACTGATTTCAGGTTTCACAGACATGTCGGTCAGTCTCGTTGCAGGCGGGTTGGATAGTATTGACACTAAAGCGCCCTAAGGGGACAGATTATCGGGGCAAGCCCAAAGCCAAATAACGTCAATTAATTAGCATATATTCCGATAGTGGGCGATAGGTTTCTCAGTGATGTTGTGATGGCTCGCGCCTTGACCTGTGATTTGCCGGTGCTAGCATAAAAGGGCGTATTCCATTTAGTGATGCGATCAGTTCTGCGCTTTTTCTGGCGTGGTTTATAGTGTTTTTTGAGGATGAAGATGACCCGACCAACAATCATCATGGCGGCACCTAATGGCGCACGCAAAGTAAAAACTGACCATCCAGCCGTTCCGGTTACGATTGCGGAAACGATTGCAACCGCCAAGGAATGCCATGCGGCTGGTGCAAGTATTCTTCACGCGCATGTTCGCGATGATGATGGCAAACATCTTCTTGATGCGGGGCGCTATCGGCAATTGCTTGATGGGTTGCGGCAGGAAGTGCCGGAAATGCTGGTGCAGATTACCACCGAAGCTGTTGGTGTTTACACGCCTGAACAGCAGGTGGATTTGGTGTTTGCTTTAAAGCCTGATTTTGTGTCGGTCGGTTTTCGTGAAATGATTGGTGATAATGGCGAGGCTGCCCGCGCGCTTGCCAAGCATTTCTATCACCAAAGCCTTGCTGAGCAGATAAATGTGCAACATATCCTGTATGATCTTGATGACCTCAAACGGTTCCGCGTGGCGATGGCTGATGGCATTTTACCCGCTGCGCGGCCGCATCTTTTGTTGGTGCTTGGCCGCTATAGCGGTAATTTCCAGTCTGATCCTGCCGAAATGAAGCCATTTATCGGTGATGGGCTGACCGATATGGCAAGCTGGTCGATCTGTGCATTTGGGCATCGTGAATTTGACGTTATGACCGATGCGATTGCCAGTGGCGGCCATTGCCGGGTTGGGTTTGAAAATAACCTCTATTTAAAAGATGGCAGTTTGGCGCCAAATAATGCCGCCCTTATCCGCCAGTTGGCTGAAGCTTGTCAGCCAGCCACGCGCGAGGAAACATTGTCACTTTTTGCGCTTTAGCCGTTATTCGGCGGCCTGCTGTTCCCAAAATTCCATTGGCGGACAGGCACAAATCAGCGCCCGGTCACCAAGCGCGTTATTGACCCGGTTTACCGGTGGCCAATATTTGTTTTCTTGGTGATTTCCATCAGGGTTGCCAGCTTGTTTGCGGCTATAGGGGCGCGTCCAGTCCTCATCCATAATGTCATCGGCGGTATGGGGTGCATTGACCAAGGGGTTATTGTCTTTGGGCCATATGCCATCAGCGATGGATTGGATTTCGGCGGCAATCGCAATCATGGCGTCACAAAACCGGTCAATTTCAGCAAGTGATTCAGACTCGGTTGGCTCGATCATCAAGGTGCCAGCAACCGGAAATGACATGGTTGGCGCGTGAAAGCCATAATCAATCAACCGCTTGGCAATATCTTCATTGCTGATGCTATGCGCCTCCTGAATATGCCGGATATCAATGATACATTCATGCGCAACCCGCCCATTGCGGCCGGTGTAAAGCAGCGGATAGGAAGCGGCAAGCCGCTTGGCAATATAATTGGCCGACAAGATTGCCGCAGCAGTGGCAGCGCCCAGCCCATCTGGCCCCATCATGCGAATATAGGCATAGGTGATGGGCAGAATGCCTGCCGAGCCAAAGGGTGCAGCACTGACAGCGCCAATGCCGTCAATCGGTGATCCGGGCAGAAATGGTGCCAGATGCGCCGCAACACCAATCGGGCCAACGCCTGGGCCGCCGCCGCCATGCGGGATGCAAAAGGTTTTATGCAGATTGAGATGGCTGACATCGGCACCAAATTCGGGCGGCGCGCAATGGCCAACAAGCGCATTTAAATTGGCGCCATCAACATAGACCTGCCCACCTGCCTGATGAATAATATCGCAAATTTCTGCAATGGCTTCTTCAAACACGCCATGCGTTGACGGATAGGTGACCATCAAGGCGGCAAGATTGGTTTCATATTGGGCGGTCTTGGCGCGTAAATCATCAAGATTGACATCACCATTTGCATCGCATTTGACCACAACGACTTTCATGCCGGCCATTGCTGCCGATGCCGGATTGGTGCCATGCGCCGATGATGGGATGAGACAAATATTGCGGTCATGATCGCCGCGTGATTGGTGATAGCGTGAAATCGCCAGCAATCCGGCAAATTCGCCTTGCGCGCCGGCATTTGGTTGCAAGGACATTGCGGCATAGCCAGTGCATTGGCACAGCATCTCCTCGAGCCGTGAAATCATCTCACGATAGCCACTGGTCTGATCATCGGGCGCATAGGGATGAATATTGGCAAATTCGGGCCATGTGATGGGCATCATTTCGGCAGTGGCGTTTAGTTTCATGGTACATGATCCAAGCGGAATCATGCAGCGGTCAAGCGCAAGATCACGATCGGCAAGCCGCCGCATATAGCGCAGCATTTCAGTTTCCGAACGGTATTGATGAAACACATGATGCGTTAAAAACGGACTGCTTCGGCCAAGTTGTGGCGGAATGCTGTCAAGGTAATCATCGCCTAAACGACCACCAAGCGCGCCGATGATGGTGGCAAGCGCGTCATCATCAATCGTTTCATCAAAGCTTGCGGCAACTGCATGATCTAATTGCCGAAGGTTAAAGCCAGCCGCCACTGCCGCCGCCATGAGCGAATCACGATCATCTGCCGCTTCGATCACGACCGTGTCAAAAAATGCCTGATGCCGAATGGTACGGCCAGCCGCCATCATTGCGGCGGCGAAACGCCGTGCTTGCCGGTTGCTATGTGACGCGATGTTTTGCAGCCCTTCTGGGCCATGCCAAACCGCATAGAAACTTGCCATAATCGCCAAAAGCGCCTGTGCGGTGCAGATGTTGGAGGTGGCTTTTTCGCGGCGGATATGCTGTTCACGGGTTTGCAGTGCCAGCCGGTAAGCAGGGCGGCCACTGGAATCGCGCGACACCCCGACCAACCGTCCGGGGATTGACCTTTGCAAGGCTTGGCTGCACGCAAAATAGGCGGCATGCGGCCCGCCAAAGCCGAATGGCACGCCCAATCTTTGTGCACTGCCAACGACAATATCGGCACCCATTTCGCCCGGTGGTGTCAGCAGGGCCAGCGCCAAAAGATCGGCGCAAACAACGGCCAAGCCGCCGCCATCATGGATGGTGGCAATCGCGCCCGATAGGTCATGAATGGCACCGCAACTGCCCGGATAGCTCAGCAAGCCACCAAAGCAATCATCGGGTATTGTGTCGCCAATGGGCTGAACATCAATGATGATGCCAAGCGGTTCAGCGCGGGTTTTTAAAATGGCAATGGTTTGCGGATGGGTATCCGGATCAACGATAAAACGGGTGCCCTTGGGTCTATGCATACGGCTTGCCAATGCCATGCCCTCAGCAGCGGCGGTGGCTTCATCAAGAAGCGATCCATTGGCGATATCCATGCCGGTTAGATCGATGATCATTGTTTGGAAATTTAAAATCGCCTCAAGACGCCCTTGGGAAATTTCCGGCTGATAGGGAGTGTAGGCAGTGTACCATGCCGGATTTTCCAGAATATTGCGCTGGATCACTGGCGGGGTGTGGCAATTATAATAGCCCATGCCGATAAGTGATGTTTTGACCTGGTTTTTGGCAGCAAAGCCCTTTAATTCAGCCAATGCTTCATGTTCCAAAAGGGCTGGTGCCAAGGCCATTTTGCTTTGGCGGCGAATATTTTCGGGAATCACCGAATCCATTAACGCCGCCATTGAAGGAGCGCCAACCGCATCAAGCATTTTGTCGATATCGGTTTCGTTAATGCCAATGTGGCGGCTGGCAAAGGCGGCTTGTGGCGAATGAAGTGATGACATGATGCGTCCTTTCGAAACTAACGACCCATTTGGGCAAGAACGGCAATGGTCGGTCAGGCCGGATTACCGTAAAATGATCGGGCGATGCCGATTAGCCAATCATGGCATTATAGGCGGCCTCATCCATCAGTGACTCAAGGTCGCCAGCATCATTGATTTTGATTTTAAAAAGCCAGTTGGCCATTGCGCTTTCGGGCTTGATCGCGGTTAGGTCGTCAAGAAGCGCATTATTGACCTCGACGATTTCCCCACCGGCAGGGCTGTAGATATCCGATGCGGCCTTGACCGACTCAAAGACGGCAACGGCATCACCTTTATTCACTGCCAGACCAATATCGGGCAATTCAACAAAAACAATATCGCCAAGCTGTTCAACCGCATGCGGTGAAATACCAACCGCGCAAATATCGGCATCTAGATTGGCCCATTCGTGATCTTCAGAAAATTTAAGCATGATTATCTCCTTATGGCTTTGATATGTTTAACCGCGAAAATAGCGATGTGGGACGAGTGGCAAATTCACCACGGTGATGGGGGTGTCACCGCCTCTTGTGGCAGCGGCAAGGACGGTGCCGTCAGTGGCAAGATGGGTCTCAACAAACCCAAGCGCGGCCGGGCGATCGAGGCTTGGCGAAAAACCACCCGATGTGATGATGCCAATGTCAACACCGTCATGAAGCAAGATTGTGCCATCGCGAACTGGCCGTGCGCCGCTTGCCAATAAACCGACAAGCTGTCGTTTCGGGCCATTTGCAAATTCATCAAGAATGATATCGGCACCGGGGAAATCAGCCGCTTCACGCCGCTTTTTTGAAAGGGCGAATCTTAGCCCGGCCATGGTTGGGGTGATGGTTTCATTAAGTTCACGCCCCCATAGCGGCAGGCCTGCCTCAAGACGTAATGTATCGCGGGCACCAAGACCGGCAAGCGTGACATCACCTGTTGCCATTAGGGTTTTGGCAATATCAACAGTGGCATTGGCGGGCATGGAAATTTCAAATCCGTCTTCGCCAGTATAGCCAGACCGCGCGATCACAAGCGGAACCGTGCCAAGGGTGAAATGGCGCATATCCATAAAGCGGAACCCGTCAAGATCAAGGCCAAGGCTGGATAGAACCTGCGCCGCTTTTGGGCCTTGAAGCGCCAAAAGCGCCCAACTATGATGAACATCCATCTTGGTGCTATCGTCAAGATTCTGGCGAAGATGATCAATGTCATGCTTGGCGCGACCAGCATTGACAACAAGGTGCAGCCTGCCATCAAGCCGCGCCACCATCAAATCATCAAGAACACCGCCAGCGTCATTCAGCAGCATTGAATAGCGAACGCGCCCTTCGGCAACCGCGCCAATATCGGTTGGGGTCAGACGTTCAAAAAAGGCATCGGCGCCATTGCCGGATAATTCGACCTGCACCATATGCGATACATCAAATAACCCTGCGCCATTGCGGGTTGCCAGATGTTCGGCCTTAATACCAGCCGCATATTGAACAGGCATATCCCATCCGGCAAAAGGCACCATGCGGGCGTCATTGGCGATATGAAAATCGTAAAGTGGGGTTCGTTGTTTTTCCACTGGTCTAATCTCCTGCTCACGCGTCAAAGATGAATACCATGCGATGGTATTCGCCCCGTCTGTCGCGGAACCTGAGAGATTAGCTGTTTCCAATCACGTCCTATAGTGACCTAATTGGATGATCGTTTGAACCTTATGCCAATTCTGGCTGATTCATAAGATCACCAGTTTTCCCCTTCGGTGGACACTGCCGTGTCACTTTCCAGAGTGCTCACATGAAAGAGTACATTTACCTGAGAGTTTCTGGGGGTTTGCTCCTTCGGTGTTGCTGCTATCGCTCGTTCGGCGGCCAGCAATCTCTCCCCTCTCATGTATCGAGCAAAAAAACGCTAACGCAATTTAGATTTTGGGGCAAGCTTGCAGCGAATATCGAAGGGATAAATCTAAAAGGTTTGAAAAACAGCCTTGAGAAAGCTCTTACCTATGCTCATATAAAAGTAAGGTAGGGTGTCCCTTGCCGTGGCTGTGGTTGGTTCTGTTAGAAAAGTGAAGCTTTGATATGCCTGATTCCTGTCCAATTTGGAGCTTGCGTGATCTTTATGACGGGGTTGGTTCCCCAGCTGTGCAAACCGATATTGCCGCCTGCCGCAAGGCCGCATTAGCGCTTGCAGCTGACTGGCAGGGGAAGATTGCCACGATTTCAGGAGCCGAACTTGCTGCTGTCATCACCGCCTATGAGACGATTCTTGAACAGCTAGGCAAGGTACAAAGCCACGCTCAATTGCTATTTGCAGCCAATACAAATGATCCGGCAATCGCCAAACATCACCAATCGATGCGCGAAGCTGGATCCGAAATTGGCGCGGCGCTCTTATTTGTCGAGCTTGAGCTTACGCGTCTTGATCAAGATCATGTTGACGGCTTGCTTGACGATGCTGGTTTGGCACGGTTTTCACCCTGGTTACGGCGGGTGCGGGCAATGGCGCCATACCAATTATCTGATGAAATTGAAAAAATGATTGCCGAACGCGCGCCAACAGGTGCTGGAGCTTGGGTGCGATTATTTGAAGAAACCACAACGGCAATGCGGTTTGCCTTTCAAGGCACCGATGTAACCGAAGCGGAAATTCTTGATGCGCTATCCAGCACCGATGCAGCCAAGCGTAAAGAGGCAGGCCAGTCTTTATCAACAACTTTGAAAGATCATCAAAGATTGCTGTCGTTGGTGATGAATACCATCGCCAAGGATAAGCAGATCGAAGATGGCTGGCGCGGTTTTGCGCGGCCAGTATCATCGCGCAATCTGGCAAATGATGTTGATGATCATGTTGTTGATGCGCTGGTGCAGGCGGTGAATGACCGCAATGCCGATCTGTCGCATCGCTATTACAGCCTCAAAGCTGGCTGGATGGGCAAAAAGCAAATTGACTGGTGGGATCGTAATGCGCCATTGCCCGGTGATGATGACCGGCATTATGAATGGGGTGAAGCTAAGCAGATAGTGCTTGATGCATTTCACGGCTTTGATCCCGAAATGGCTAAGATTGCCTTGCCGTTTTTCGAGCAGAACTGGATTGATGCGGCACCGCGGGCGGGCAAAAGCTCGGGCGCATTCTCGCATCCGGTTGTGCCATCAGCGCATCCCTATATTTTGATGAATTTTTCCGGAAAATCGCGCGATGTGATGACTTTGGCGCATGAGATGGGGCATGGCATCCATCAAGTGCTAGCGGCCGATCAGGGCTATTTAATGTCTGATACGCCGCTTACCCTTGCTGAAACAGCGTCGGTTTTTGCCGAAATGCTGGCCTTTCGCCAGCTTGTTGATAGCCAAACCAATGCCCAATCGCGGCGGTTATTGTTGGCGGGCAAAGTTGAAGACATGCTGAATACGGTTGTGCGGCAGATTGCGTTTCATAATTTTGAAACCGAATTGCATCAGGCGCGCGTCAAAGCCGAACTGACGGCCGAAGAAATTTCGGATATCTGGATGGAAACCCAGCGTGCTGCGCTAGGGCCAGCGATTAAAACCGGCGATGATTACCGGCCGATCTGGGGCTATGTGCCGCATTTCATCCATACGCCATTTTATGTTTATGCCTATGCATTTGGTGATTGTTTGGTGAATGCGCTCTGGCAGAAATATCAATTGGCGCAGGCCAGCAAGACCGACCATCTGTTTATCCAGAATTATAAAAACCTTCTAAAGGCTGGTGGCACCGAACGTTATGATGTGGCCTTGCAACATTTTGACCTTGATGCCAGCAAGCCAGCTTTCTGGTCGCTTGGGCTGGATATGATTAGTGGCATGATTGACGAGTTGGAAGGATTAAAATAATGGCAACGAGCGGTGATCGTGATGCAGCCAGCGACCGGCAGTTTGGCGGCCGTATCCGCCGTTATGCAAAAGTAACGTCAACCATGGGCGGGCTTGCGGCGCGGGTTGCCGGTGAACGCTATCTTGGTTGGGAAATTGATCGCGGTAAACATGCCGCTGATTTGCGGCAAGCACTTGGTGGGTTGAAAGGCCCGATCATGAAAGTGGCGCAGATTCTTTCAACCATTCCCGATGCATTGCCACCAGAATATGCCGAAGAGCTGGCAGGGTTGCAGGCCGATGCGCCATCAATGGGCTGGCTGTTTACCAAACGCCGCATGGCGGCCGAGCTTGGCGCTGATTGGCAGCAGAAATTCAGCAGCTTTGGCCGTGACGCGGTGTCGGCGGCATCGCTTGGACAGGTTCATCAGGCGATGGGACTGGATAACTCGCCTTTGGCGGTGAAATTACAATATCCCGATATGCATTCGGCGATTGAGGCTGATCTAAAACAGCTAAAATTGCTATTCCAGCTATATGAACGGTATGATTTGGCGATTTCGACATCGGATATTTATGACGAATTATCCGATCGGCTTTTAGAAGAGCTTGATTACCGTCGCGAAGCGATGAATATGCAGCTTTATCAGCATATGCTTGCTGATGAGACAAAGGTGCAGGTGCCAAGCCATATTCCGGAATTATCAACAAACCGGCTTTTAACCATGAACTGGCTTGAAGGCCAGCGGTTAATGGCCTTTCTTGAAACCAACCCCGATCAGGCAACGCGCAATGAAATTGCGAAAACCATGTTTCGGGTCTGGTATGTACCGTTCTATTATTACGGCGTCATTCATGGTGATCCGCATCTTGGCAATTATTCGATTGCCAAGGATCACAGCATCAATCTCATGGATTTCGGGTCAATCCGCCTGTTTCGGCCGCAATTTGTTGCTGGCGTGATTGAACTTTATAAGGCGCTTCGTGACAATAACCGCGATCAGGCTGTTGATGCCTATGAACGCTGGGGCTTTGTTGGGCTTGATAATGAAGCCATTGATGTTTTGAATATGTGGGCCGAATTTATCTATGCCCCGCTTCTTGAAAATCGGGTTCGCCCCATCCAGCAAATGCGAGGTGGCAAGGCGGGACGTGATCTGGCTGGCAAGGTTCATACCGAGTTGAAACGCATTGGCGGGATCAAGCCGCCGCGTGAATTTGTGTTGACCGATCGGGCGGCTGTTGGGCTTGGATCAGTTTTCATGCATCTTGGTGCCGAAGTGAATTGGCATGAATTATTCCATGAGCTGATTGATGATTTCTCGGTTGATGCGCTTGCCGAACGGCAACGCGCGGCCGCAACCAAAGTCGGGCTTCCCGATAATCTGATTGCACCCTATAGCGGCTAGATCGGGCACTGGATAAACCCGACCCGCCGAAAACAGACAAAGAAAAAGGCAGCCCGTTCAATCAGGGCTGCCTTTTTCTTAGGTGTTTATATGGTAATGGATCAATGACCCGAAATAATCACCAATAGCTGGTCAAGTGACGCTTTGGCATCACCATAGAACATGCGGGTGTTTTCTTTGAAAAACAACGGATTTTCAATACCCGAATATCCGGTGCCCTGGCCGCGCTTTGATACGAAAACCTGTTTTGCCTTCCAGCATTCCAGAACAGGCATGCCGGCAATCGGGCTGTTCGGGTCGTCTTGTGCTGCTGGGTTTACAATATCGTTGGAACCAATGACGATGGCAACATCGGTGCTTGGGAAATCATCATTGATTTCATCCATCTCAAGAACGATGTCATAAGGCACTTTAGCTTCGGCCAATAGCACGTTCATATGTCCGGGAAGCCGGCCAGCAACCGGATGAATTGCAAAGCGTACAGTTTTGCCTTTCGCCCGAAGCCTCCTGGTAAGTTCGGCAACATTTTGCTGGGCTTGCGCCACCGCCATGCCGTAACCCGGGATGATGACAATGCTTTCTGCATCTTCAAGCGCTGCTGCAACACCATCGGCATCAATCGCAATCTGCTCGCCTTCAACTTCCATCTGCGGGCCAGCTGTGCCGCCAAAACCGCCAAGGATAACACTGACAAAGGATCGGTTCATCGCCTTACACATGATGTAGGACAAGATCGCGCCTGACGAGCCAACAAGCGCACCAACAACGATCAGCAGATCATTGCCAAGGCTAAAGCCAATCGCGGCCGCTGCCCAACCCGAATAGGAATTCAGCATTGATACAACCACCGGCATATCAGCACCACCAATACCCATGATCAAGTGACAGCCGATGAAAAGGGCTAGGATCGTCAGAATAACCAGCGGCAGTAATGCGCCGCTTGAAAGATACCAGCCAAGGCAGGCCAATGATGAGATCGCCGCGGTCGCATTCAATAGATGCCCGCCGGGAAGTTTGGTTGCGGCTGATGTCACTTTTCCAGATAGCTTGCCATAAGCAATCACCGAGCCGGTAAAGGTAACGGCACCAATCCAGATGCCAAGTGATGCCTCAACACGCAAAATATTAATCTCGGCACCTGATTTCTTTGCCAGCAATGCGGCAAACCCCTCAAGCGCTTTCTTTGTCGTGTCATCCAAGGTTAGGACGTTGGCAAGCTCAAAATGCGCGTTAAACCCGACAAAGACGGCAGCCAGACCAACCAATGCGTGCATACCCGCAACCAATTCCGGCATTTGGGTCATTTCAACTTTTGACGCAAGCTGATAGCCAATCAATCCGCCGATTGCGATCAAAATAGCTGTTAGCTGCCATAGGCCAGCCCCCGGGCCAATAACGGTCGCCAAGACCGCCAGCCCCATACCAAAAATGCCATACCAAACGGCGCGCTTTGCACTTTCCTGACCCGACAGTCCGCCAAGCGACAGGATGAACAGAATAGCGGCGACAACATAAACAGCAGTGGTGAAACCTAGATCCATCGTTCTGGTCTCCTTAAGATTTCTGGAACATGGCGAGCATGCGACGTGTTACGAGGAAGCCACCGAAAATATTAATTCCAGCAAAGAATATGGAAATGCCTGCAAGCACGGTCACCAAAAAGCTGCTTGAGCCGATCTGCAGAATAGCCCCAAGAATGATGATTGATGAAATCGCATTCGTGATGGCCATCAATGGTGTGTGCAGTGAATGACTGACGTTCCATATCACTTGGAACCCGACAAAGACCGCCAAGACAAAGACAATGAAATGCTGCATGAAGCTGGCGGGTGCATAGGCTCCAACTGCAAGCAAAGCCGCGCCACCAATGGTCAAAAGCATAACCTGATTTTTGGTTGTTTGCTTGAATGCTGCAATTTCATCAGCACGAATTTCTTCGGCAGTGCGCTCGGGTATTTTTTCCTTTGGCTTTGCAGCAATTGCCTGAACTTTTGGCGGCGGCGGCGGGAATGTAACCGAACCATCAAATGTGGCGGTTGCACCGCGGATCACATCATCTTCCATATTATGCACAGTCTGACCGTCTTTTTCGGGTGTCAGATCGGCCATCATATGGCGAATATTCGTTGCATAAAGGGTCGAGGATTGCGCTGCCATACGGCTTGGAAAATCGGTGTAACCAACGATCGTCACGCCGTTCTCAGTGATGATTTTTTCATTGGGAACGGTAAGATCGCAATTGCCGCCGCGCTCGGCCGCCAAATCAACAATAACCGAGCCGGGCTTCATGTCGGCGACCATATCTGCAAGCCATAGCTTTGGTGCGTCTCTTCCCGGAATCAACGCGGTGGTGATAACAATATCAATTTCAGGCGCTAATTCGCGGAATTTTTCCAGCTGCTTTTCACGGAACTCAGGGCTTGATGGGGCTGCATAACCGCCGGTCGCCGCACCATCCTGCTGGGTTTCTTCAAAATCAAGATAGACAAATTCGGCGCCCATTGATTCGATTTGTTCAGCAACTTCCGGCCGCACATCAAAGGCAAGAGTGATTGCGCCAAGCGATGTGGCGGTGCCAATTGCGGCCAAGCCAGCCACGCCAGCGCCAATAACCAAAACCTTGGCAGGCGGCACTTTGCCCGCGGCGGTGATTTGGCCCGTGAAAAAACGGCCAAAATTGTTACCGGCTTCGATTACCGACCGGTATCCGGCAATGTTTGCCATTGACGATAGCGCATCCATTTTCTGCGCGCGGCTAATTCTGGGGACCATATCCATGGCAATGACATTGGCATCTTGTTTTGCAATCAGCGCCATCTGGTCAGTGTTTTGTGCCGGATAAAAGAATGATATCAAGAGCTTCCCTTTTTTCAGGAATTTGACTTCATCTGCCTCTGGCGGGCGAACCTTGCTAATAATATCGGCGGTTTTCCACAATTCTTCAGCGGTTTTGGCGATTTTGACGCCAGCTTTTTCATAAGCTGCATCGGAAAAACCGGCATGGAGGCCAGCGCCTGACTGAACAAGACAGTCATAACCAAGCTTTTGTAATTGCGTAGCGCTATCGGGCGTCATGGCGACGCGTTTTTCATCAGCAGCAATTTCTTTTGGAGCACCAATTATCATCTTGTCGTTTCCATTATGCATATCAAACTATATCTAAGCATTCTTGTTTTCGCTGATCGGTTGAGACTATGCAAGCCAAAACCGCGGATTCTGCCATATAGTAGGGGGGATCAAATGGCGTCAGCACATATGAAAAAACCGCCAAATGCTTGGCGGTTTTCATGTTGTAGGGCCTGATCAAGCTAGCTTGATCTAATAGCCTTCGCGTTCCAAGCGTTTGCGCATTAACTTGCGCACACGACGGGTCGACTCAGCAGTCTCACGCGCGCGGCGCTCGGATGGCTTTTCAAAGGACCGGCGATTTTTCATTTCGCGGAACACACCCTCACGCTGCATTTTCTTTTTAAGAACACGCAGTGCCTGGTCAACATTATTTTCTCTAACGGTGACGTACACGTCTTTCACATCCCTTCTAAAGATATCTGATAATCCGTTTTGAGTAGGCCGGTTGTTTATCATAGCAGTTCACAAGTTGCAAACATTAAACCATCATTGCAGTGGTGGCGGGTTGGCATTGGTCGGAAATATGGCTATATAATGCAAACGCGCGGTTGGTTTCGACTGGTCAAGCACCTTTCGGCATGATTTTTTGAAGGACATCACCCATGCATGATGAACAGTTCCAGCCTGATCCTGTTGCCGTTGCCATTCTGCGGGCATCAATGCTTCATGTGCCGTTTGACGGTTGGGGCGAGGCAGCGCTTGTCGCTGGTGCAGCTGACTCGGGTCATGATGCGGCGGCGGTTCATACCGCGTTTCCGCGCGGCGCAATCGATGCGATTGCGCTTCATTCACGCTTGGCAGATCAATCAATGGTTGAAGCGTTTCTAGCGCTTCCTGAGCGTCCGGAAAAAGTGCATTTGACGGTTCGGTCGCTGGTGTTGTTGCGGCTTGAAATTGCCCAGCCTGATAAAGATGCGGTTCGCCGTGCGCTTAGCCTTCTGGCGATGCCTGCCAATGCCAAATTATCGGCCAAGCTTCTTTATGAAACGGTTGATTCCATGTGGCGCGCCGCAGGCCAGCGCGATACCAGTTTTTCCTTTTATACGAAGCGCGGGTCACTTGCCGCGGTTTACAGTGCGACGGTGCTGGCATGGCTTGCTGATAATCGTGGCAATCTTGACGGAACCGTTGATTTTCTTGATCGGCGGCTTGCCGATATTGCTCGCATTCCCAAAATCACCAAACCGGTGCGTTCCGTCATTTCGGCTGGTGAGCGGATTGCCAACAGCTTGATGCTGGGTTTGGCCAAACGCCATTCACGCTAACCATTCACGCCAACCAGTCATAATCAGCCGGCATATTGATGGGGCGGGGCTAACCATGTGTTAAGGCCTTGCCCGCCGCGCATTGGACATTACCAAGAAAACCGGTATAACGCGAGCATGAGGGTGGTTATGATCGCCGCCAGATTTGTAGATCAGCGCCACCGGGTGATGATTGCCAAGAGGAGCCTCGATGCCAATTAGAGTACCTGATAATCTGCCCGCGCTTGAAGTGTTGCATGCTGAGTCTGTTGATATCATTCCGCAACAGCAGGCCGTCAGTCAGGATATCCGGCCGTTGCGGTTGCTGCTGCTTAATCTGATGCCGAAAAAGCGTGATACCGAAATTCAATTTGCCAGATTATTTGGCAATTCGCCGCTTCAGGTCGAAATGATTTTGATGACAACGGCAAGCTATACGCCGCGCAATACGGAACCGGGCTATTTACGCCGGTTTTACCGCCAGCTTGATGATGTGCGGGATGATTACTTTGATGCGCTGATTGTCACTGGTGCGCCGGTTGAAACCTTGCCATTTGAGGATGTGACCTATTGGTCTGAATTGACCGAAATCATGGAATGGTCGCGCACCCATTGTTTCCGCAGGCTTGGCATTTGCTGGGGCGCGCAGGCGCTGTTATGGCATTTTCACCAAGTGCCGAAATATGAAATTGGGGCAAAGCTTTTCGGCATTTTTGAGCATGGGTTAAGTGATGTTTCGGGTCGGTTGATGAATGGTTTTACCGACCGGTTTCCGATGCCGGCGTCGCGTTATACGATGAATCGGAGCGAAGATTTGGCGGCGGCAGGATTAGATGTTCTGGCCGAAGGCGGGTCATGCGGTGCCGGCATGGTGCGTGATTCGGTAACCGGTGATCTGTTTGTGTTTAATCATCTTGAATATGATGCCACAACGCTTGGTGATGAATATCAGCGCGATGTTGCCGCGGGACTAAAGACGGCTTTGCCGGAAAATTATTATCCAAATGATGATCCCACGCTGCCGCCAATCAATAACTGGCGGCCCTTCGCCTTTTTGCTGATGGCCAATTGGATCAATGATTTGTATCAGGCAACGCCATTCGACCTGACAAGCCTTGGCAAAACATAACAAGCGGCCGTTCTGGGCATGTTTATTCTGGCATGTTTACTCGGGCATGTTTACTCGGGCGTGATTAGACCGGTTTGATCTGCCGTTTTGATTTGCCGGTTTGTATGGCCCATTTTGCGGCCCGGTTTGGCCCCGGCTTTGCCATAGAGATGAAGATGCAGCCCGCTTGTGCTGGCAAGCGCGTCGAGGCGGGTCATATCCTCACCAAGAAGGTTATCCATTTGCCATTGCCCATAGCAATTGGTGCTTCCCAAAGGCATGCCGGCAACAGCGCGGATCAATTGAGTAAATTGACTATTGGCGCAGCCTTCGATGGTCCAGTGGAATGAATTATGCGGTCGCGGCGCTATTTCATTGAATAAAAGGCGATGATCGTCCGTGACAAAAGTTTCCAATGCCAAAAGACCTGTAACATCAAGCGCCGTGGCCAGCTTTTGAATGGCATTTTGACCAGCGTCAATTACCACTGCTGGCAGGTCGGCCGGTGCTATGGATCGGGCTAGAATACCGTCTTTATGTTCATTCAGGCTTGCTGGAAAATGCGCGATGCTGCCATCGGTGGTGCGGGCAATCAAAAAGCTTGCTTCGGCACGAAAAGCCACCATTTCCTCAAGAATGGCATCATCTGTGCCAAGCGCGGCAAAACCAGCGTCAAGATCATCATGCTGGGAAAGCCGGATTTGGCCCTTGCCATCATAGCCAAGCTGGCAGGTTTTCAGCACCCCATCGCCGCCTAATTCGGCCATTGCATGCTGCAGATCGGCGGCATTGGTGATGTGCCAGAAAGCGGGCGTTTCAATGCCAAGATCGCGGGCAAGGGTCTTTTCGCGAATCCGATGTTGAGCGGTATGAAGCGCGGCTTCGCCCGGGCTGGCAAGACAATGTTTGGCCAGAAAGGCCATTGTGCTTGCCGGTACATTTTCAAATTCACTTGTTACCGCGTCAATTTTGCTGGCAAAGGCGGCAAGCGCCTCCAAATCATCATAGCCAGCCTCGGTACAATCATGCGCGATATCACCAGCAGGGCTGTTGGTGGCGTCAGGGGCAAATATATGGGTTCGAAAACCAAGCTGGCTGGCAGCAATCACCAGCATCCGGCCAAGCTGTCCACTGCCAAGAATGCCGATGGTTTTTTGCGGGGCGTATGGCAATCGATTATTCCGGCGCTTCGGCAACATTATCGGTCTGGCTTTGCCGCCATGCGATAATTCTTTGGTCAAGATCAGCATCCGATAGGGCAAGAATCTGTACCGCCAGCAACGCCGCATTTTTCGCGCCAGCAACGCCAATGGCGAGGGTGCCAACCGGAACGCCAGCAGGCATTTGCACGATTGATAACAGCGAGTCCATGCCTTTCAGCGCTGCCGATTCAACCGGAACACCAAGAACTGGCAAATGCGTATGAGCCGCAATCATCCCGGGCAAATGCGCTGCACCGCCAGCACCAGCAATGATCACGCCAAAGCCATTTTCATGCGCAGTTTCGGCAAATTTGGATAACCGTGCCGGTGTGCGATGCGCCGAGATGATTTTCACCTCATGCGCCGCGCCAAACTGATCAAGAATATCAGCAGCGGCTTTCATGGTTGACCAGTCAGACTGGCTTCCCATACAGATGGCGATGCGGGCTAGCGATGATTTTGCGGTCATGAAATTCTCGATTTACGTCTTGAAATGGTCACGTCTTGAAGGGGCTGGCATAAGTCAGATGATTGCAGGCCGGCACTATCGACGGCGATCAGTCTGCTTGATTTATCACCATCAGGCAATGATATCTGGCAAAATCCGGCTTCGTAATTTGGCCATTTCGTCCTTCAGCACAAGTTTGCGCTTTTTCAATCTTTGCAGCTTTAGCTGATCAAAAGGCAAAACCTCGCCAAGCCGTTCAATCACCGAATCAAGATCGCGATGTTCGCTTTCCATCATGGCGATCTGGTTTTGAATATTGCGTTGTAGGTCGTCGGAGTCTTTGTCCACATACCGTTCCTTCGCGTCATGTGCCAATCTGGCTGCCTTATGGTAATTCGGACATGTTTGAGACCTGTTCTTCGGTCTGTGTTGATCCACCAGCCTTTTCAATGGCAGCATTCAGATCATCTTGCCGGCAAAGGCCAAGCATCGCCGGATGTTTTGCCGTGATATTGGCAATGTTCCAATGCGACCGGTCGCGAATCTTGGCGATGGTTTCTTTGGTTGTGCCAATCAATTTGATGATTTGCGAATCTTTCAATTCAGAATGGTGCTTAACAAGCCACATGATGGCGTCAGGCTTATCGCCACGGCGTGCCACTGGCACATAGCGCGGGCCTTTGGTACGCCGATTCGGTGTTGGCAGATGCGATGATGCCAGAACCAGAACCGCTGTGTGATCAGCTTCGCAACGATCAAGCTCGGCGCGGGTCAATTGTCCGTTCAAAATCGGGTCATAACCTTGAATGCCAACGCCAGCTTCGCCATCGGCAATCGACTGAACCTCAAGCGGATGAAGATTACAAAAGGCACCAATCTGGTCAAAAGACAGCGCGGTGTTATCAATCAGCCATACGGCGGTGGCTTTTGGCATCAATAGTTGTGTCATATGTCCTACCTATTGCCGCCCCGGCGCGCTCCGTTAAATTCTTGGGCGAGCTAGGTGCGTTTCATTCGTTGAGATTAAGAGAAAACGTTCCCCCTTTATAGGGGGAATTGCGCGATATTGCAAAGCTTGCCTTTCCCGAAGCGCCGAAAAAGTGCAAATTAGGCGAAAACCAGCAATCAAAAGGGCCATGAAAAAGGCGATGAAAAGCAGGAGCGGGTGATGGATGATGAATTAGATCGGTTAAAGCCAGCCGGATTACCTGCTGATAAGCAACGCTGGAACATCGAGGATTTGCAGGCCTATGTCGCGGCGATGCGGGCTGAAATCACGCATGTTGAATTGATGATTGCTGAAAAAAACAAGGTTCAGTCGGCAGCCAATGCCCTGTTTGGCGGGGGAGATTAGGCCTTTTATAACCAAGGCTTTTTATGACTTGCCTTGGCGCGGCAATGGCTGCATCCAATCAGCCAGCGCCAATCTGGCGGCATGGCCATTGATCATTAGGCCATCATCATTGGCAGGCGCATCAAGAATATTGTGAAGGTCGCTTAGTTTCAAAAGTGCCAGGCAAATTGATTTTGCGTCCATCCGCCCATGTGTGCCGGTGATCGGGACGTTTAATGCAGCTGCAGTTTTGCTTTTGCCAATGGCGGTGCCCTGCCACATGATATCGCTATCAATGGCTGGTGGATCGCCAGCGATGGTGAGCGGCACCAGGCGGCGCTTGACCAGCCCGCGATAATGCGTGCGTGCGGTCACTTCCTGACCAACATAACACCCTTTTTCAAAATCAACCGCACCAAGCCGGTCAAGGCCTGCCTCAAGCATCAAGGCGCGTTCAGGGGTCAGATCTACCGATCCTTCGGGAACGCTGGCGGCAATGCGATTTGCGTGCCAGCGATCAATTGCGCCCATTTGCGCTGGCAGATGACGTGCCTCGACCAGACAATGGCTGCCAAGTTGTGGGCTTCGCGGGTCACTGGAGACCATAATCATGGGGATGGCCGTTGTTTCAGCGTCCTGATTGCCAAGCAACAGAACAAGCCTGATATCAGGTTCAATCGCCAGATCAATGGGTCGTCGCAACCGATAGCGGCGAAGACGGGTAAACAGATCATCACGCCGTGCCATATCGCTTCGTATCAAAAAACGATCCATTGCAGGCCGGTAAACCATCATATCGATCAGCACGCGGCCTTGCGGGGTTAACAGCGCCGCTGGGCGACATGCGCCAATTGGCAATGTTTCAACATTTGCCGTGATGATTGATTGCAAAAAAGCACAAGCCTCATCACCAGCAACCGAAATAAAGCCGGTATCAGGATGGCAAATCGGCAATTCATCAGATGTTAGTGTCATTGATCCGGCTCGTTTAGCTAAAGGCGGTAAGGCATCTAATCGGTGATGGTTACGCTGCCTTGGTAAGGGGCAATGTAAAAGCGGCGCTTGCTGGCCCAAAAACAACGTTTCTTGTCAGGCCAGATTTCGCGGTAAGCCGGCGTGTCGGCAAAATAGTAAATCTGTGTACAGCCAAAATAGCTAACCTTGAATTGCTTGTCACCAAGGCTTAGCTTGCCACGATCGGTTCGTGAAATGCGAATTTTTGGCATGTTTGCCGAAAAGCACTGACCCTTTTTATTGCCGCGGCAGGCGGTTTCGGTCGAGCCAAGCATGCGGATATAGCGAAGCCGGCCTTCGGCAAGTTGAAACCCCTCATCATCAAACATCTTGCAGCCATCATCAGGTGCGCGCTGACGTTGGGAAAATTCACAAACAAACCAGAAACCGGGCCATTCTTCGCCGTCAACGGCAAACCCCGTGCTTGACGCTGCGCCTGGATTTGGCAAGGCAAAGCTAATGACAAGGGCAAATATGAGTGTCCAAACGCGGTGATTCATAAGGCTATCATTCACAAAGCTTTCCGAAAATGCAAGACAAGCATGGCCATAATCTGCGCGCCAAAAGCAAGCGCGATATGCATCCCAAGCAAGGCGTCCAACCCCAAACCAGCATCAATCATCCACCCCATTAACATTGGTGACAAGGCCGATGCAAAAACCCCAACTGGCATGAACAGCGCTTTGATTTCGCCCATATAGCGGGTGCCATAAACCTCTGCGACCAAGGCGGCATTGGTGGCGTGCGGCATGCCAATGGCCAAACCAAAAAGAATAAAAAATAACGGCACCCCAATTTCAGCTGATCCAAGCCAGAGCGCAAGGCAGGCCAATGTGTTTGGCAAAAGCGTATGTGCGGCGACGCGGCGCGCCGAAAATCGGTCAATCAGCTGGCCGATGGTCAGGCTGCCAATCACCGCAAAAACGGCATAAAGGACATAGCTTGCTGTCCATGTTGACAGGGCAACACCCTTGGCTTCGGCCAAATAGATTTGATGAAATAACAGGCCGGTCAAAACAAAAGATGGCACTGCGGCAAGCCAGATAAACCCAAGCCAGAAGGCAGGGTCGCGCAAAACCTCATTGCGCCGCCATTGTTTTTGACCGCCATAGGCATGATCGGGTATTGGTTGGTTTGCTCCAAGACCATCAAGCCCTTCGCCATCTTGTAATCGGGTGCGCTGCGTCAAAAGCCGCAGGAAAGGTGCCAGCGTTAAAAAGGCAATCAATGGCAGGCCAATCCATAGGCTTCGCCAGTCAAAAATGGCCTGAAGCGCAACAATGCTTGCCGGTCCAATGGATTCGCTGAGCGTGTGGCCAAGCTGGGCAATTGAAATGGCGCGGCCACGCGTCACAACATAGCGTCGTGCCATGGCGGTTGTGTAGACATGTGTCATCATGCCTTGCCCAAACATCCGCAGAAAATATAGCCCGCCAACAAGCATCCATAATGATGAAATCTGACTAAACAGAATGGCCGCCACACATAGGCTGCCAAGAATGAAAATGGCCAGCTTTTCCAGCCGCATCATATCGGCAAGCTTGCCAAGCCAGATCAGGCTGATGGCGCTGGCGGTTGTAGCAAGCGCGTAATAGGTGCCAAAGTCACCATGGCTGAGATCAAGCGCGGCACGAATTTGCCCTGAAAAAAGCGAGATGAAAAAAGTTTGGCCAAGCGATGACCAAAATGCCATTAACAGCCCGAACAGCAAAAATCGCCATTCGGTCAAAACAAATTCGCGATTGCCAATAAAGCCGGTGGGGGTGATTGGTGGCAGGGGTGATGGGTTGGTTGTCATGCCGCAGTTCAGCATGATGGCATGACGCTGACAAGCGGCAAGATCAAACCGGCGAATGGCAGGCAATTATTTTTGCCAAAAAACTTGAAATGGCATCTCGTCATGCCCACATAATTTTTATACCAATGATCCTGATACACAGCGACAAATGGGCCGGCTTTCCGGTGCGTTACTGGCTGCGCAATGACAATGTTTTCTCGCCATGAAAGTTCGTCTTGCCGCAATAGCCCGAAAACAGCTGGCCCAAAAATAGCTGGCCAGAAAAGGTCTGGTATGCAGGATCAAGGTGATTTATGTGATTTGGTAGATGGCCAAATGGGGGATTAATGTGATGCAAAGTGATAAATTTACGGCCTTGGTACGCAATGCCATTGGTGCCGCACAATCGGCAGCTTTGGCGGCAAATCATCAAAAATTGACCGCCGAACATGTTTTGGCAGCATTGCTAAAAGACGATAACATGACGGTTAAAATGCTGCTGGCAAAGGCGGGCGCTGACAGCGCCTCATTGTCGGCGTTGCTGAAGGCCGGTCTTGATAAATTTCCGCAAGTCACTGGCAGCGGCGCAGGCCAGTTGCAGCTTGATGCTGATCTGGCACGGATTTTTGCTGCTGTTGAGGCCGAGGCCAAGGCCCGCCATGACCAGTTTATCGCGGTTGATCTTTTGCTTCTTGCCATGACGAAATCAACAGGGTCACTTGGCAAGATTCTAGAAAAAGCAGGCGTTGAACCCGCCCCGCTTGGCGCAGCGATTGACGAAATGCGCAAAGGCCGCACCGCCGATAATGACGCTGCCGAAAATAGCTATGATGCCTTGTCACGCTATACAAGCGACCTGACCGAAGCGGCGCGTAATGGCAAGCTTGATCCGGTTATTGGGCGGGATGCCGAAGTGCGCCGGACAATCCAGATTCTAGCGCGCCGGACAAAGAATAATCCGGTTTTGATTGGCCAGCCCGGGGTTGGCAAAACGGCAATTGCCGAAGGGTTGGCGCAACGTATTATCAATTCTGATGTGCCAGAGGCGCTTGCCAATAAAACCCTGCTCTCGCTTGATATGGGGGCGCTTGTTGCTGGGGCAAAATATCGTGGCGAATTTGAAGAGCGGCTGAAATCTGTATTGAAAGAGGTGCAGGACCGCGATGGCGAGATCATCCTTTTCATTGATGAAATGCACCAGCTTGTTGGCGCTGGTAAAACCGATGGCGCGATGGATGCGTCAAATCTGCTGAAACCCGCTTTGGCGCGTGGTGAGTTGCGCTGTATCGGTGCCACAACCCTTGATGAATATCGGCAATATGTTGAAAAAGACGCCGCGCTAACACGCCGGTTCCAGCCGGTATTTGTTGATGAACCATCGGTTGAGGACACGATTTTTGTGCTTCGCGGCCTTAAAGAAAAATACGAACTTCACCACGGTGTGCGGATCACGGATGATGCGCTCGTCGCAGCGGCGCGCCTGTCGCAACGCTATATCAATGAGCGGTTTTTACCTGATAAAGCCATTGATGTGATGGATGAGGCGGCAAGCCATTTGCGGATCGAGGCCGATAGCAAACCTGCCGATCTTGATCGTACCGACCGCCAGATCATGCAGTTGAAAATTGAACAGGCGGCGTTGCAAAAAGAGTCGCATAAACCCGATGAAAAACGGCTTGATGCGATCGCGGCCGAGCTTGCCAATCTTGAAAAGCAATCTCAAACGCTTGGCGCGGCATGGAATGCGATCAAGGCCAAAACGGCTGAAGTTGTCAGCCTGCAACAGGCGATTGAAGATGCGCGTCACGCGCTTGATGTGGCGCAGCGTGACGGCAATCTTGAAGCGGCAGCCGAACTGACTTACGGCAAATTACCAGCTTTGGCGCAGGATCTTGCCGCTGCCAAGGCCGCTGTTGCTGAATCCGAATTGTTGAATGAAGAAGTGACCAGCCAGCATATCGCCAGCGTGATCAGCAATTGGACAGGTATTCCGGTTGATAAGATGCTGGAAGGCGAGCGTGACAAATTATTGGCAATGGAAGATTACATTGGCAAACGGATCATTGGCCAGGCTGATGCGGTCAAGGCGGTTGCCAATGCGACAAGACGTGCGCGCGCCGGCCTTGCTGACCCTAACCAGCCAATGGGAAGTTTTTTGATGCTTGGTCCAACCGGTGTTGGTAAAACCGAGCTTGCCAAGGCGCTTGCCGAATTTCTGTTTGATGATGATTCGGCCATATTGCGGATTGATATGTCCGAATATATGGAAAAACACACAGTTGCACGGCTGATTGGTGCGCCTCCTGGTTATGTTGGTTATGAAGAAGGCGGCGCGTTAACCGAAGCGGTACGTCGCCGGCCTTATCAAATTGTGCTGTTTGACGAAATTGAAAAGGCGCATCCCGATTTATTCAATATCCTGCTTCAGGTGCTTGATGAAGGCCGTTTGACCGATGGCAAGGGGCGGCATGTCGATTTCCGCAATACGATGATTTTACTGACCTCAAATATTGGTGCAGATCATCTTTTGGCGCTTGATGATGACGCGCCTGCCGAGGCTGCCCGCGATGAAATCATGACCGAAATGCATCAGATGTTCCGGCCTGAATTTTTAAACCGGCTCGATGAAATCTTGCTGTTCCGGCGGTTGTCACGAAATGATATGGGTGCCATTGTCACCATCCAGATGGCGCGGTTGCAATCACGGCTCGCGGAACGTGGTATAAGCCTTAGCCTTGATGAGGCGGCGCAAAACTGGCTGGCGGCACAAGGCTATGACCCGCAATTCGGCGCACGACCATTACAACGGGTAATCCAGAATAAGGTGCAGAACCCGCTTGCCGAAGCTTTGCTTGATGGCCGGTTTCAAGATGACGATGTGATTGCGGTTGGGCTGGATCAGGCGACTGATCGGCTGACCTTCAATGCGGTTGCGCCGCTTGCCGATGTCGGATAATCATTGTCACGCGCCATAAATTTTCATCACATATAAAAAAGCGCGGCCCATAAAAAAGCGCGGCAAGAAATAGGTTTATCTATCCTCTCGCATTGACAGCGCCGCCATTGCGGGTGGCTGGTTAGGCATCCGTTAGTTGTACCCTCGAATTTTTTTTCAAGGTTGTGACGCGGGCGTGTCTTTTCTTGCGATTGATGACAGCAAGGACACGGTTCTTTTGACTTTGTCATTTAACGAATCATACGCTGCTGGCAATCTGTTTAAAGATATTACCAAATTTACCGAACAGCTGGATTAGTGAGATTGTGCGGACCGCTTTGGGTTAACTTTGAACCGGCATCACTAATTGTAGATTGATATGTTGCATCAATACCGGGCGAAAGCGACATGGTATTACCCATCGGCGATGTCTGCCAGAACTGGCAAAAGATATTGTTTGAACAGGACCGGATTTTCACTCATTGGAAAATGCCCCATACCCTCCATCAAAATGGGTTTTGACCCCTTGATTCTTTTGGCTGTGGCGAACATGCGTTCGGGTGTGCAGGAACAATCATATTCGCCCGACATCAAATAAAGCGGGCATAGGCTCGTATCGATTTTGCCTGATACTTTGTCAAAATCACCGTCGAGCCAATAGAAATGCAAATCACCTTTGAAAATGCCGGGCCCGCCTTGCATATAATGCCACAGTGTTTCATGGCGAAAATGACTGGGACTTTGTGGCGCCACCTGTGACGATACGAACGCTGCCTGAATTTCACCACCATGCACATCCGGTCGGTGTAGCCAGTCCAAATCATAATAAGGTGATAAATTATCAGCGCCTTCCAGCGCGATCATGGCGCGATATTGCAACGGGTTTTCAAGAGCCAGATGGCAAACGATGCGCCCGCCCATCGAACATCCCATCACCACCGGTTTGTCGAGACCAAGTGCCGCAATAAAGGCGGTTACAATGCGCTTATACCCATCTACGGTAAGTTTATATTCAGTGGTATGAAAATGGTCTGGCGGGTTTGATTTGCCATGCCATGGCATATCAAATGCAATCACCCGGAACCGGCTTGTGATGTCCCTGTCACACAGAATGTGGCGAAACTGGCGGGCGTCAGAACCGGCTGTGTGCAGGCATAGAAGAGGGATGCCAGAACCGCTTTCTTCCATGTAAATCCGGTACGATGTGCCCGCGACCTCTAATGTAAAATACTTGCCGGTGATGGGTTCAAACTCGATAGCCATCTGCTGATTTAACTTTCTCTGTTCTTTGATATTAAATCTTTGAAATATTGTAGATTTTGCATAAGTGGTAGTAAATCACCATCGATGTTGACGATATCTTTTGCCAGCATCGCAAATATATCATGATAGTCTCTTTGCGGGATTTTCTGCCAATGTTTGCGCCAGCTGGTCGCATCGGCGCGAATGCTGAATCGACCCGTCACAGTTTGCAGCGTACGCTGGGTGATTTTGATTATTTTGCCCTGTTGAATGGTGATCAGATAGTCGGTATCGCCAACGCCAAATGTAAAGGTTAGATTTACCCAGCGCCCCCGGTGCACCAGTACCGCGTCAGCATTCACAAGGCTGTCCAATTCAGTCAGGTCCAAATCACACAACGCTATTCATTTCCTGTCTTTGTCGTTCGAGGGTTGATGCTAACGATAACATAGTGCCAGTCAATCATATTGGCTGTGTTGAGTCACCAATGTTAGCCAGCCTTCGAGACAGCCAATAATCGGCAAGCCCATCACGGCGATTGTTGGCTTTGGTCTGATATGAAATCGGAAAAATGGTGCTGCCAGCGAGTAGGATATACACCCCTAAAGGCAACACTGCCTGTTAATCACAAGCGATAGCCTAGAGTTTACTACTGATACTTAGCTGTCAATAGGCACAGCTTGTACACTCGCTATGCACCAAGCGGATGCCCAACATCCTAAACATGTAAAACATGTTCAGCACGTGCACCTGCCTTGCGGCTTATCTCACAAAAGAAACAGATAGGAAGACGGCAAGACACCTAGGCCTATGGGGGTGTTTAGGGCTTTGAGGATTTTAAATAGGGAGTGAGATTTTTGTGTCGAAGGATGATCCTTCTAAACTGTCTCTAATAAACGAATTTTATCGAACTGTTTTGTGTCATTATATCTCTAATTTGTTGATATGAAATTGGTGTCAAATGTTCATCAAAAGTATATCTCCAACTATCACTTTTGAGGCTTTGCAGCAGAACTTGAGTAAAGTTACAATTTCGGCTGCGTGCTCCATTGATCATACGGTACCAATTTCCAACCTCATCCAATGAACATACAGGCCCGCTGTCATCAAAAAGGCGGCCAACTGAAAGAACTGTAGTTGGGACTCCAAGTTGTCCTAAAGCATATTTTGCTAATGGCGTGTGCAGAGAGGAAATAATGTGGGCTACACCTGAAGATAGCAAAATCACAGTTTTATCGGTGTCTTCCAAGCCTCTTTTTGATGAAGGTAAAATAATGAAAGCCTTCACATTACCTCTGGCGTTTTTTATGCGACCACCTTTTTTAGCATATGATAGAAGAGCGAGTTCTCCACCTTGCGAGAAATCGTTTTTGTTTTCAAGCCCCATATTTTTGAGGAAATCCCTACCTAGGGTTCGCTTTGTAAGAGTGATGTCAAAGGCAAGGTCTGATTTGAGGATCTCAATTAATTCGTTAATCGACTTTGGCTTCAACCTCACGCGTTGTTCAGTAAATTCACGGAGTGGCACGTGACCTAACCTCTCCGCTGCGTCAAACATCTGAAGATAGTTTTTTAAGCTAAGTTCGCTTGCACCAATTAAGTTGCCAAAAAAGAGTTTTAATTCGTTGCACTCTGGGTCAACAATTAATAGCCGGCTTTCAAGATTTTTAAGCGCGTCTGGGTTTGCACTCGTCAGTGCCGCGTAGCGATCAATCGGCATCCGTACCAAGGGTGCATCTTTGTATTGGTTGCGATAGTGATTTATTTCAGCATTTGCCAAAGCAACCTCTTTCAGATAAGGATTGCCTTCTTCATCGACGCTTGGAATATACGGCTCTACCTCAAACGCCGTTAGATTAAAGAAATCAGTAGCGTCAGATGTCTTGCAGGTTTCAGGCACCACTAATGCTGTTGCCTTGTGTGGCAGAGCCAGCATAATCAAAAACATCATCATCAGATAGCGCTTATTCATTGAAATCATGAGTTTTTTCCGTTATCTTTTGGTAAGTCTGTCGTGAAGATTAAACTTGTTGCAAGAAATAGTCCAATTCTACTGGCGCACTGCAAAAACTTGCCACTGAAACCATTTCAAAGTCCTTCGGCGCAATATGGTGCAATTAATGCACCGTACATATGCAATTATAGCGCTGTTACGCATCACATAAAACAAGTACCCATTATACGTGAGTTTACCTCCTCCAAGTTGAACACTCACTTACTCAGTAAACACATTTCTTCCCTCTGGCACCTCCCCCGCCAGAGGGGGATCTGTGACCAAAAAGTGCTGTAATTTAATAGACTCTAAATGGAAATATTTTTTGGAGAGTGGGATGACAATTGCTGCGGTTGGAACATTATTTCCAGCAATTCCTTTGGCTATCGTAGCTCTAAATTTTAGATACACCAGTCTTGCTGGGTTAATGCGGAACATCTCTTCACAAATGGAAGTCCCTAAAATTGATCAATCTAGGCAGACTATTTTAAATAAAGAGTTGAGTGTCATGAGGAAATGGTGCTGCCAGCGTGATTCGAACACGCGACCTCACCCTTACCAAGGGTGCGCTCTACCGCTGGAGCTATGGCAGCATCTTTTCGATATCCCGACCTGTGCAAATTAAAGGCCAAGATGGAGACGGCGTTCAATGCCGCAAATTCGTGACAGGTACTAACAGTCTTGCCCCGAAATGACAAGTGGAAATAGCCGCGCAAATCAATGCCATGCGCTGCGGTTTGGCGCTGGTCAAATGGGCGCTTAGAATTTCAGCAAAAATCTTACAAATCGTCGGGTTGCTGGCGAAAACAGCTTTGCGGTAAAAAAGCTGCCAGCGGCGCGTTTACTAGAATCGCCATAGGTTGGATAGGGGGCGATCAGGTTTGCCATACTGCCAATTTTGGCCTTTGTTGCAATCGCATGGCTCCAAGCCAAAATCATCTCGCCCGCGGCTGGTGCCAGAATTGACGCGCCAAGAATACGCCCATTTTTATGGGTGATGACTTTAACTATACCCTCGGTTCGGCGATCGGCAATTGCGCGGTCATTGCCACTAAGCGGGGTTTCAAGACAAATCACCTGATCGCTGCCGAAACGCGCCGTGGCATCATCAAGCCCAAGCCCGACATGCGCGAGCTCAGGATCGCAATAAGTGACCCATGGCACTGCGCGATCATCCAGCTTGGCCGGTATTTTGAACAGGATATTGCGAATGACAATGCCAGCATGATAGCCCGCAATATGGGTGAATTGTTGGCGTCCGGCAACATCACCAATGGCATAGGCATGCCGGTTGCTTGTTCGTAACCGCCGGTCAGTGACAATGCCTTTGGCATCATGGCGTATTTTGGCGGCGGCAAGTTGCAGCCTGTCAAGCGACGGTTTCCGGCCAACCGCTATTAATAAATGACTTGCGGTCATTTGTTTGCCATCGGCAAGGCTGGCGGTGATGGTTCGGCGGCCTGATTTGATGGTCTGTGACAGGCTGGTAACGCCAACCCCCTCAATCAGGGTGATTCCTGCTTTGATAAGATTTTGCTTTAATATCTCGACAAGTGCCGGATCATCGCGCCCCATAACGCGAAAGGCCTCGACCAAAGTCACATCACAGCCAAGCCGCGCATGCGCTTGTGCCATTTCAACGCCAATTGGCCCACCGCCAATGATTAACAGATGATCAGGTTTTTCCGGGTCAGCGACAATGGTTTCATTGCTGTGAAAATCGGTTTGATCCAGCCCCGGAATCGGTGGCAGCATCGGCTGTGATCCGCTGGCAATCACGATATATTTTGCGCGAACTTGATGGGTTGCTGATGCCACCGCGCGCGGCCCGGTAAAATGCGCCATTTCCGGAATGACAGTGACGCCAAGCGCCTCAAATCGGGCAATCGAATCATGCGGTTCAATTTGCGCAATCACATCGGCCACATGCGCTTTGACAGCAGCAAAATCAATATTTGGCGGGGTATTTGTGATGCCCATTGCCGCATTGCCATTGGCAAGATATGCCGCTTTTGCCGCGGCCAACAGCGCTTTTGATGGCACGCAGCCACTATTCAGGCAATCACCGCCCATTTGGCCGCCTTCAAACAGAACAACACGTGCTCCCATTTGCACGGCACCAGCAGCAAGGCTTAATCCGCCCGAGCCACCCCCAATGATGCAAATATCGGTCTCAATCTGTTTCATCATGCTGTCCTTTTGCGGCTGGTTTTTTTGGCATTGGCCTTTTTGCCGCTTGCCAGCGCCGCAACAAGATTGGCAAAAGTGACAAAGCGCCAAGCCCCGCCAATGGCAGTAAAATCTCTGGGCTTGTCAAAACGCCAAGATCGGGTGTTTTGCCAGCGGCCAGAATATGATCAAAGCCGCGCCCCACCGAAATATAGACCGCAGTCCCCGGAATGATGCCAAGACAGGTTGCGCCGATAAATTGCCGAAACGGCATGCGGGTCAGCGCTGGCACAATATTGACTGCCCAAAACGGTGCCGCTGGAACCAGCCGCAAAGCCAGAAGATAGAAAAAGGTATTTTCTGAAAAGCCTTTTTCAAGCTTGGTAAAAAACGCTCCGGCGCGTTGGCGCAATAGATCGGTAAAAAGATTGTGCGCTGCCAGAAACACCAATCCAGCACCGGTTGTTGCTGCGGCGACGACGAGAATAACCGCAGGCCAACCAAGAACCGCACCGCCAGCAAGCGTGAGCAAGCTGGCAATTGGCAAGGAAAAGGCAACGGCCAGAACATAGCTGCAAAAAAAGGCAAGATAGCCAAGCCAGATATGATCACCGGCAAAACTTTTAATGGCGGCGTAATGCGTGCCAAGAAAACCCCAGCTTATGATCTCATTGGCGCCGCTGGCAAAAAACAGGGTTAATCCGGCGAGGAGAATTGCCGGAAGCAAAAGCCGTTTTAACGCTGGTGGTTTCATGTCCAATGCCTCGTTTGTTTCTTTGCCGTGGTGGCGATCCTATCCTTGCTGGATTTCATTTTAAAAGCGGCCTATAAATTGAAACAAGGGTAATGATCGATGACCTGTTCATGCGATTATGGTCATAAATCCGCCATAACATCTTGGCAATTTGGATGATGACATGGGTAGGGGATGACATTAGGCGGATTATGCCAAGGCAATACAGGCCGTGATTTTGGCAATTTTGGTAAAATGCTTATCCCATAGGCCATGCTGCCTGAATTAATGACGGCTGACGATATAATAGCCGAAGATAGAGAATTAGGATAGGAACGCCAATCGTGGCAGGTGATCAGAAAATCGGTAAAACCGCCGCAGAGCAGGCCAAGCAGGAAAAAGCAGACCGGCTGGCCAAGGCGTTGCGCGACAATCTTCATCGCCGTAAAGCGCAAGCACGCGCCCGTCAAGCACCTGCGATTGACACAGCCGAAACCGGCATGACAGCGACGATAAAAACAGATAATTCACCAAAGGGTGATGGTTAGATGACCCAATCGCGAAACCCTGACTTAATACCCAAGAGCAAAGGCTAGCAGGCGCATGGATGGTTTGGAAATTGACGGCGGCAAGCCGCTTCAGGGCGATATTATCATCAGCGGTGCGAAAAATGCTGCTTTGCCGCTGCTTTGCCTTGGTTTGATCTCTGATGCGCCATTAATTCTGGAAAATGTACCTGAACTTGCCGATACGATTTCGATGGAAGGCCTGCTTCGCCATCTTGGTGTTGATGTGACGCGCGAAGGCGAAATTGTCACCATGCGTGGTGGTGCGCGGCGATATGATGCGCCTTATGATCTTGTTCGTAAAATGCGGGCGTCGGTTCTGGTTCTTGGGCCATTGCTGGCGCGTTATGGCGAGGCGCGCGTATCCTTGCCTGGGGGCTGTGCGATTGGCACACGGCCAGTTGATCTTCATGTTCGTGCGATGCAGGGGCTTGGCGCGGTGGTTGAGCTTGCCGATGGCTATATTCAGGCGCGCGCACCAGGTGGCTTAAGCGGCGGCCGCGTGGTGTTCCCAATGGTGTCGGTTGGGGCAACCGAAAATGCACTGATGGCGGCGGCTCTTGCCAAAGGGCCAAGCGAGTTGGTGAATGTTGCGCGCGAACCTGAAATTATTGATCTTGCCAATTGTCTGAATGCGATGGGTGCCAGAATTACCGGACATGGCACTGGCACCATTTCGGTTGAAGGTGTTGATGAATTGCATGGGGCAACGCATGCGGTGATTTCTGACCGGATTGAAGCTGGCACTTTTGCCATTGCTGCCGCGATGACTGGCGGTGATTTGACGCTGCAACGAACCAGGGCGCGCACGCTTGATGCGTTGCTTATGGTGCTTCGGGAAACCGGTGCTACTGTTACCGAAACCGATGATACAATTCGGGTTGTGGCGAATGGCCGGCCTGTTGCAGCCGATATCACAACCGACCCGTTCCCGGGCTTTCCAACTGATTTGCAGGCGCAATTCATGGCGATGATGTGCATTGCTGATGGCTCGTCACGCATTTCCGAAACGATTTTTGAAAACCGGTTCATGCATGTTCCCGAATTGTTGCGCATGGGTGCCGATATTCAGGTTGATGGCGGCATTGCGATGGTTCGTGGGCGCGAATTTCTAACTCCGGCGCCAGTGATGGCAACCGATTTGCGTGCGTCGGTATCTCTGGTGCTTGCCGCGCTGACAATCGAAGGGGAAAGCCAGATCAGCCGGATTTATCATCTTGATCGCGGCTATAGCAGGCTTGAGGAAAAGCTCGGCAATTGCGGGGCACAGCTGCGCCGGATAAAGGCTTCGTAGGGATGCATGATCTAGCCGGAAAATTGCGCCTTTTGGCTCGTGATGAAGATGATGTTGCGGTGGTATCGGCCCTTTTGCAAGATGCGATCATTCCGGGCGCGGATATGGAATTCAACCTCAAGACAGGCCAGTTCATCATTGTGGCTAATCGGTTTTGCTGGGAAATCCCGCCGCTTGACGGGGTGACAAGCAGTGATGGAAAACCGGTTCACGAACGTCGGCTTTGCGGTATTTGCGTTGGTCATGTCACCGCAGCACAGCATCATGATTGGCCAGCCATGCGGCAAGATGCGCTTTTCAACCTTCTTGCGCTTCGCCATGTTGATATGGCAGAACAAGCAGGCGAAGGAATGGGTCTTCAATTTGAATTTTCTGGTGGGTCAAGCCTTCGGCTCTTAATGGATGAGATTGATATTACGCTTGCTGATCTTGATGCGGGACACCCAACAAGTTTACAGCCAGCGCATGATGTTTAGGCGGCCAATTGGCTGCTGGTGAAGTGGAAAAAGCATATGGCAAGACGGCTGGATTTTCATTCCGCTAATTTCGCTGCGGACTTTGACGCGCTGCTTGATAGCAAACGCGAATCAGATAGCGATGTGCATGATGCGGTCGCTTCGATCATTGCCGATATTCGCAATCATGGCGATCAAGCCTTGCTGGCGCTAACTGCAAAATTTGATAATCTTCACGCTGAAACGGTTGCCAATCTTGCGGTTGGCCAAGATGAAATGGCGGCTGCCCTAAATGGCCTTGACGCTGATTTGCGCGCCGCATTGGAACTGGCGGCCGATCGTATCCGCCGTTTTCACGAAAAACAATTGCCCCAAGATTTTGCCTATCAAGATGATGTTGGTGTCCAGCTTGGCATGCGCTTTACGCCAGTTGATGCGGCGGGTCTTTATGTGCCGGGTGGCAAGGCTGCCTATCCATCATCGGTTTTGATGAATGCAATTCCGGCAATGGTGGCCGGCGTTGAACGGCGGGTGATGGTTGTGCCGGCACGCGATGGCGAGGTTAATCCGCTGGTGCTGGCCGCAGCGTCGCTTGCTGGGGTCAGCGAGGTTTGGCGTATCGGCGGGGCGCAGGCGGTTGCCGCGCTTGCCTATGGCACGCAAACAATTGGCCAGGTTGATAAAATCGTTGGGCCGGGCAATGCCTTTGTTGCCGCCGCCAAACGGCAGGTCTTTGGTCAAGTTGGCATTGACAGTATTGCTGGCCCTTCCGAAATTCTGGTTGTTGCCGATGCGCAGAATGACCCAAACTGGATTGCGGCTGATCTTTTGTCGCAAGCCGAACATGACGAAGCCGCGCAATCCATCCTGATCACTAATGATGCCGATTTTGCTGATGCGGTTGAAGCGGCGGTGCAAGCGATGTTGCCGCAGCTTGAACGCGCCGCGGTTGCTGGCCAGTCATGGGCGGATAATGGTGCCATCATCACGGTTCCGTCGATGGATGAGATGCCAGCGCTTGCAAACCGGATTGCGGCTGAACATCTTGAAATTGCGCTTGATGATGCGGCTGGCTGGTCAGGCAAAATTCGGCATGCAGGTGCCATGTTCCTTGGCGGCTATACGCCCGAGGCGATTGGCGATTATGTTGCTGGCCCAAATCATGTTTTGCCAACCGCGCGAACTGCAAGATTCTCATCCGGGCTTGGCGTTGCCGATTTTATGAAGCGAACAACGATTGTGGCATGTGATGCTGATGGCTTTGCTGCCATTGCGCCTTCGGGTGTTGCGCTTGCTGATGCCGAAGGGCTTGGGGCGCATGCCTTATCGATGCGGATACGAATGAACCGGTAGGGATGTAATGGCTGCGGACGGGGAACAAAAGGACGAAAACCGGCTCGTCAAGATTGATCTTGATGATGTTGGAAAGCCCCGTCGATCTGCCGAGGCCGAACAGGAACGCGCAATCGCGATCTATGACATTCTTGAAGATAATATTTTCCGTCTTGAGTCACAAACAGGACCGTTTCACCTAACGCTTCGCCTTGAAGGGCGGCATGTTCATTTCGACATTCGCCAATCCAATGAAACCCCCTTGATTCAGTTTTTTATGGCAATGGGGCCATTGCGCCGCGTGATGCGTGATTATTTCCATGTTTGCGATACTTATTATGACGCCATTCGTACGAAATCACCGTCACAGATTCAGGCCATTGATATGGGGCGGCGCGCCCTTCACAATGAAGGGTCGGAATTGTTGCAGGCACGACTTGACGGCAAGGTTGAAACCGATTTTCAAACAGCGCGACGCCTTTTTACCTTGATTTGTGTTTTGCAAAGCCGCTAGGGGGCAAAGACCAGATATGACCATTCAAACTTCAGATGCCGATGACAGCCGTTCGGGCAAAAAGAATGTCGGGGCTATCTTATTCGCCTGTAATATTAATGCGGTTCGCTCGGCGATGGCCGAAGCCATGGTAAAAGTGACCTTTCCAAAGGAAATTTTCGTTGACTCATGCGGTGTTGCACCCGGCAATCCAGACGGGTTTGCCATTGCGGTCATGGCGGAAATTGGCATTGATATGGGGGCGCATCAGCCCAAATCTTTTGATGATCTCGATTCCGAATTTTACGATGTCATCATTTCCTTTTCGCCCGAAGCGCATGCTGCCGCGGTTGAGCTGACGCAAAGCATGGATTGTGAAACGCTGTATTGGCCGGTTGATAATCTGGCCGAACTAACCGGATCACGCGATGAACGTTTGCGCGCCTATCGGCATGTACGTGACGATATTCAATCAAAGCTGGAAAAATACTTAAATAAGCCAGTCGCAGTAAAAACTTGACCTTTTTGCTAAATTTGCGCATGTCTATGGCTCAATTTCATTTGATGGAAAGGCTAACATGGCCAAGGAAGGCGTAATTGAGTTTTCAGGAACGGTAGCAGAACTGCTGCCAAATGCGATGTTTCGCGTCAAACTCGACAATGATCACGAAGTGCTTGCTCATACTAGTGGCAAGATGAGAAAAAACCGCATTCGGGTGCTTGCTGGCGACCGTGTCAATGTTGAGATGACGCCGTATGACCTTAGCAAAGGTCGGATTACCTTTCGGTTTAAATAAACACAGCCGCCACGCCATATGGTGTGGCCCTTTCGGCTTGCGAAGCGGCTATTACGCTTTAACGCGAACGAGCAGGAGTGCAAGTCGGCGTGCCAAAGCAAAATCCCCAAAATCCCCAACAGCTTGTGCTGGCCTCGGCATCACCGCGGCGGCTGGATCTGCTTGGGCAAATTCACATTATCCCCGATCAAATTTTGCCGGCTGATAGTGATGAAACGCCGCATCACCAAGAACGCCCGAATGATTACGCGCTGCGCATGGCGTGCGAAAAGGCATTGCTTGTAGCCAATCGGCTAGCGGGCGCGCGGACGGGTGCCTTTATTCTGGCTGGTGATACCGTGGTGGCGGCTGGGCGGCGGATTTTGCCAAAGGCCGAAACCGAACAGCAGGCGCGTGACTGCCTGTCAATTCTGTCGGGTCGGCGACACCGTGTCTATGGCGGGATTGCGCTATGTTCGCCGGGTGGCAGTCTTGGTCATCGGTTGGTGACAAGCCATGTCCGTTTCCGGCGGCTTTCGGCACTGGATATTGATCACTATATTGATCGGGGCGATTGGCATGGTAAGGCTGGCGGTTATGCCATTCAAGGGCTGGCGGCACGGTTTGTTCGCGCGATTGATGGCAGCTATTCGAATATTGTTGGTTTCAGCCTTTATGATGTCGCGGCGATGCTTGATGCGGCTGGCTGGCGCGGTACAGACCAACTGCCTAGCCAAACCCTGCCCTCTGCATGATGCCGCCCGCCATGCACAAGCTTGCCGTCACAAAATTATTTCACGAAATCGCCCCGGGCCAAACAAGGCTGGGGTTTTTTGGCAAGGATGATCGGCTTTTAGATGTGTGGTTCGATCCGCTTCATCGCCCGAATTTGATTGGCAGTGTTCATCATATCCGCATCGAGCGTGTTTTCCCCAACCAGAATCGTGCCGCCGGCCGTTTTGACGATGGCGTGCAGGTCAGTGTCAGGCTGCGCAAGGGGGATACGGCAATGGCCACTGCTGGTGCGGTTTTGCCAGTGACCATTACCGCCGCGCCGCGTCACGGCAAACCGTGGCAGGCAATGATTGGCGCCCGATTGGCAAGCGCCTGCATGATCCTGCTTATAGGCCTTTCCGACGGTTCTGCGGCGACCGCGCTGTCAAACCAGGTTCCGACTGAACAACGCGCCACGTTAACGGCACGTTTGGCAGCCGAAGCAATGGCTGAATTGCCGGCTGGGTTTGGTGTGATTTTGCGCCGAAACGGAGTGGATTTGCCCAATTTTGCCAGTGAGGTTTCGCGCCTTGTTAGCATGTGGCAGAAAAGTGCCAGCGAACTGCCAAGAAACCAAACAGGCATTATCTTTGATGGTGGCGGTCTTTTGGCACGCGCAAAGCGGCTTGTCGGTGATGTTGTGGTGCTGGATGATGCGGCGAATGCGGCCGCGATGTCCTGCCTGCTTGATGATTCGATTGCCGCGGCCATTTTGCCAAAGACCCCACTTGCCTGTGGTGGGCATTTATGGTGCGAGCAAAGTCATGCACTCTGGTCGATTGATCTGGATAGCCATGGGGTAACAGATTTTGACCGGCTGTTTGATGAAGCGGCCAGCGAAATTGCACGGCAAATTCGGCTTCGTGCGATGTCGGGACCGGTGCTGATTGATGTGCCGCGCATGGCAATTCCAAAGGGCAAAAAATTTCGTAAGGCATTGCAGGATGCGCTTGCCAATGACCCACGCCAGCTAGATTTTCTTGGCATGACCCGTGGCGGCTTGTTGGAATTGAAAATCGCGCATGGCGAGATGGCGCTTGATGCGGTCATGCAGGATCAACCAGCGCAAGACGCGCTTGCGGGTTTGCGGCTTGTTATGGCACGGCCGGCCTTTCAGCCGGTCACCCTGGCGGTTAGTCAGGCCATGGCCAGTTGGCTTGAGGGGGCGGGCAGGCCTGCCCTCGACCAGCTTGACAGACAGCTTCAGCTTGTTGTCTGGTCAGATGATACGCAGAATCAAGCAGCGCATATTATTGGATAATGGCGATAGATGATGAGTGACATAAAGCAAAATCAGCAATCAGAAACGGCAGAATCTGCGGAAAAGCCTCTACCAAAATGCCCAACCTGCGGTGCGACAGCCGATGCCAAGGCGCGCCCCTTTTGCTCGTCGCGCTGCGCCGATATTGACCTTGGCAATTGGTTCCAGGGAAAATATGCGATCCCGGCGGTTGATGCGGCGGATGATACGATTATTGAGGCGCTTCTTGCCGGTGATGTGGCATCAATCCAAGATGAGGATGACCGCTAGTTCGCTGCCAGCGCTGTCGGTCAAGCAAGCTTTGGTTTTTTAGGTGAATTCAGGCTGGACAGCGGCAGGCCAAGCGGCTATATCCGTCATATCAGGCGTGTAGCGAAGCAGTTATCTGGAAATAAAGATTGCTGTTTGGTTCGCATTTGATGTCAAAGCGGGCCCGTTTGCGGCCGCAAAGATGCCCGGGTAGCTCAGTTGGTAGAGCAGCGGACTGAAAATCCGCGTGTCGGTGGTTCGAGTCCGCCCCCGGGCACCACTTTTCTTAAGAAAATCAATAGCCTTCGTCAGTCATCACCTCAATGTGATTTCTGTCGATTCTACTGATTCATGCCCTTTTGTCAAAGTCTGTGTGACTGAGGTGTGACCGGCGTGTGACCAAAGTTGATCGCATGGGTCCCATGCTCGAAGGAAAGACACCCCCAGTGGGGGAAGACAAACACTGATTTCACAAAAGGGGACTAAAGGGTGAAGTGTTGTTGTTCTCTGTTTGCTTCGAAAAGCAAAGATGTCCTAGCTCAACCGGTCATAGAGCAAATCAATAAATTTTCTGACTTTCAGCGGCAGAAACCTTTTATCAGGATAAATTGCGTAAATAGCGTGTTCTGGCAAACACTCATATTCACAAAGCAATCGGTTTAACGCCCCGCTCTCTATATGTTTTTCCACTGCAAAAGCTGGAAGCCTCGCAAAACCAATGCCTTGTAATGTGCTCTCTACCAACATTGCGAGACTGTTCGTATAAATAGCGGGGGCAAGACTAACTGAACCTTCCTGTCCGCTAGTCGCTCTATAGTTCAAAGTGTTTCCAAGTGGGCTATTTGTGTATTGAACGAACGGCAGCTGTCGAAGGCCATCGGGGCTTGATGGTTCCCCGTATTGGTTAATGAAATCTTTGCTTGCACATATGCGGGACGGAAAATCACAGAGCCGCTTTGCGACAAGCCCGGAGTCTTCAAGAGCACCAATGCGAATAACAAGATCATAACCCTCTTCGATCAAGTGCACTCGTTTATCATCAAACTCGATATCAAGAATGACATCTGGATAAAGTCTTGCGTATTCAGCAATTGGAGAAACAAGAAACTTTTCCCCAAAGGCCATTGGCGCGTTGATCTTTAGTTTTCCTGATGGCTTTTCGTTCCCCCTCCCTAATTGGGTCAAGCAACTTGAAACCTCACTCTCACTTCGGTTGAGAGCGTCGACTAAATTCCTTCCTGCTTCTGTCAAGGCAACGGAACGGGTGGTCCGATGGAGTAGCAACAAACCCAAACGCTGTTCTAAAGATTTTACCTGTCGGCTTACAGCTGCGCTTGAAACGTCAAGTGCATTAGCTGCCTTAGTGAAACTCTGATGTTTTGCAACTTCACGAAACATCTCAAATCCATTGGAATAAATCATAAATTGATAACCTGAAGTTAATAGTTTTATTACAACTCAACTATTAATTCATTTTTGTAAACAGTTTATATCGGTAATTACTGAAATCAATCAGATCGGAAACAAAGGAACCAAAACAATGAGTGAAGCACCTAAATGCGGATGTGGACGGTCACCAACAGGAAATTGTATTGGTTGGCACGCCCTCTCCGAAGAGGAATATCGAAAGAAAAAAACTGAATATGAAGCAAAAAAAGCTAGCAAGTAATTTAATCCGGGCGGTAGCGACGTTCTATCGCCCGTGACTCCAAATAAAGGTGCCAATAATGAAAACCATCAATCAATTGATTATAAGTAACTCAAATTATGCTGCTCCTGCCGGACGAGTTTTAATCGCTTTCATGTTTGTCATGTCTGGATTGAACAAAATGAATAATTACACCAATACCGCGGGATGGATGGACGCTATGGGTGTTCCTGGAAACCTATTACCTCTCGTTATCATATTAGAAGTGCTTGGTGGGGCAGCGATAATGATTGGCTGGCAAACTCGAATTGCTGCCATTCTCTTTGCTGGTTTTAGTGTCATGTCTGCAGTCTTATTTCATGCTGATTTCTCAGATCAAAACCAAATGATTCACTTTATGAAAAACATCTCAATTACTGGAGGATTTCTATTTCTCATTGTCCATGGTGCAGGAAACTACTCATTGGACAGTCGTGAGAAAGCCCACCAGCGTTGATTGATGAGCCTTGGTTTAGTCCTTGCTCTGCATACGCTTGCGAAGTGTTCTAATGCCAATAAACAGGGCAAGCACCACTCCAGCAAGTATGAATGTGTCTGTGTGTGATACACGCTCACCGCTGAATAATGCTGTCATAGTTTCGAATATGTTCATGCTTTAGCTAACCTGAACTGCAATGTAGACACATAATGCAATGATCAGCAGCTTGCCATAGTCCAAGTCAAAGGCTGTGCCTTCGCCAAACTTCTCCTCGAAGGCGTTTTTCTGAGTGGCTTCGGCCACAACTGCCTGTGCAACCTTTGGTGCAGCTTTAGCTGGACGACCACTCTTCTTTGTAGCTGCTTTCTTGACGGCCACCTTCTTTGTTAGTGTCTTCTTTGCTGCTGCCTTCTTCTTCGCTGCTGGTGCTTTCGCCATCGTTATGTCTCCATTGAGGTGATTTAGTAATCACTTACTAGCACTACCTTGAATTGATGGCTATCCTTCTACGACAACATTAAAGATAGACCATAGTTACCAACGTATCCTTCGTTACTAGGGTATAATCATATTAGTTATTACTAATAGTGGTAGTAACTAAGACCCGCTAGAGCAGACAGGGATGACCCGGGTATACTAGAAACCGTAAGACAATGACTGAAGTCAACATCGACGAACTAAAGCAAGCCCGGTACATGAGCCTCACTAGTCCACCTGCGTCTCCTGAGGCTAAGAGGCTAGTAGACAGCATCATCGACATCATCCTCAGTGCAGAGCAGCGCAAGAGAGTGAGGCAGCCTGGTGCGGCAGCAGCCTTTAAGTCAGCAGTGGGATTGATCGTTGGCGACCTACTTATTGGACTTCAGACAAGAGAGGTGGGGTGGTCTTATCTCTCGCTGTCCACCGCTGCCTTTTCTGACCGGCCTATCGGCTACAAGACATTCAAGCCCATTGTCCAGGCTATGGAGACTTCTGGTCTCATAGACGTTTCTTTGGGTAGGCTTGTCATTTACTGCCATTAGCAGCTTAAGGAGGCGAAGCCGTGATGCGTGAAAAAGCAAAACCAACCGTTCAAATTGATGACGGCAAAGTGAAAGTGACCCGATGGGATTTTTCACCAGGGGCGGAAACAGGGTGGCATAGGCACGAGATGGATTATGTAGTCGTGCCTTTGACTGATGGCACTTTGACGGCAGAAATGCCAGATGGCTCGATTGTTGAGAACAAATTGACCGTGGGGGCAAGCTACGTTCGTCCAGTAGGTGTTGAACACAACATCATTAACAACAACGATGGGCCGTATAGCTTTATTGAAGTTGAATTGAAGTAACTCGTAAGAAATACACGTAAGTGCCTATGCGAGGAACATAACCCCGCCCCCGGGCACCACTTCTTCATAAAAAGAGCCGAGGTTCGAGGTTCAAGTCTCTGAATTCCTTAAATTATCGTTTGAGGAACGACAGGGACTGTGGACAATGGTGTATACAAGGTCGCCAGACTATTTATATCGCCGTAATGGCATCTATTACTTCACACGCAATGTACCTTCCGATTTAAAGACGCGGTTTAATAAGAACCGTGTGGTTGTGTCTTTGCACACACGGTCAGAGGTTAAAGCGCAGAAAGCAGCTTTCGCACTATCTGATAGGCTTGAGAGATATTTTGAGTCACTTCGGCTGGAACGATTTCATTCGCAAGAGCTTGGCCTAAAAGCCCTACAAGACATAAAAACAGCCAATAGTAATCATTTCAGCTTGTCGGACGCACTGGCGCTCTATCATCGTCTCAAAGGCACAGGCAAAAACCAACTTTTTTATGACGTATCAAACAGAAGTATTCGTTATCTGGCGGAATGCTTGGAACACAATAATCTATCAGACTTGGAAATATCTGACGCAGGACGGTTCCGAGACTATTTGTTCGCCCGCGGCATGTCATACTCATCAGTCAAACGATTGTTCTCCTCAGTCAAATCAATCGTAAATTTAGCAATTAGAGAGCAAGGGCTAACCGTTACCAACGTTTTTAGTGGAACATTCATTTCAGATGATGGCGCATCACGCCGGTACCGGATCACTCGGTGCTGTTTCGCCAGTATCATCTTCTTCAGGTAGGCTTTCCTCGCCAGACATAATTTTTTCAAACTTGGTAAAGAACATTTTCGACAATTTACGTGCTGTGCTGGTGATCAAACGTCCACCAACCAATCAAGTAAACCGTTGATCAGAGACGCAAGCCCGGCCCAATCTAGACCCTGCCCCCTATAATCAAGTCCAAATCTGATTAAGAAACGCCCTCAGTAACCCTGGTCCGCCCTACTCTGGAGCGAGCGTTTAAATCTGTTATTTTTGGTTCATGAATTCTGCATTAACCCCAGGAGGAGGTGTAGCGCCAAATCCGCCTTTTGCGACAACGGCCTCTATGCCACCATTTGCGTTTACGATAGCCATCTGATCAGCCTTAGCCATGGCATCTACTGCCTCCGGGTCACATATCGACCGAAGCCCGGCTTCCAATTGTCTGCGTATACCCTCGTGCTTTGGATTGGCACCAAGATCATGCAATTCTTCAGGGTCATCAGCTAAATTGAATAACTGCGGCTGCATCGATACATAGTAGACCAATTTCCACTGTCCTTTGCGGATCATAAAAGCACCAGTTGCTGATCCCACAGCGTGATATTCAGAGAAAACCAATCTATCAAGATTATCTTCTGCGTTTGCCAGATCGACTAGTGATGTGCCCGGCTTTGCCTCTGGGGTGATACCGGCGGTTTTTAGTATCGTTGGGCAGACATCAATCAGGGAAACTGGTGTTTTAACAGTTTTCTCCACGGGAATTCCCGGGCCTTTTATAATACAGGGTATGCCAACTGATTCTTCGTAGAAGTTTGATTTGCCCCAAAGGTCGCGTTCACCAATATTATCACCGTGATCGCTGAGGTAGAAAATCTGTGTGTTGTCGCCAAGACCGTTTTGTTCAACCGCTCCTAAAATTTTCCCAATTAAATCATCAATGAACGTGACCAGCCCGTAATAGGATGCCAGCGCAACCCTTGTTCGCTCTGATGTAAAGTTATCCATGATTTGACAATTTCGCATAGCGTGATGCCAAGGGTGCTCTGGGGACTCCCGGGGTTTTGTAGGCATCAGACCAAGCTTGTCATAGAGATCGTAGAATTCTTGCGGTGCGATCAACGGAAAATGTGGCGCTACCATGGATACAAACAACACCCAAGGCTTCTTTTGTTTACCATCCGTGGCTAACCAATCTATAGCTTCAGTTGCTACCTGACGGTCATAAATATTGTAGTCAGTCTCCCCCGGGCCAATCTTTTCAGCCATAGACAAAGACTTCCAGCGCTTTGGTAAAGGCTCCCTAACGCAGCCCAGAACATCACCAGTCCCGTTGACTACATGCATTGGTATCTTCTGAAAATCCAACCCCACGTCGTCATCTGAGTTCCGGTAGTGTAGCTTGCCGATTGACCCGACTGTAATACCGGCTTTTTGTAGCTCGTTACCCCAAGAGCTGGGTGTGCCAAAATAGGGCGTGGCGTTATCCCAATGATGTGAACGATGCGCATAATCTCCTGTTGCAAAGGAAGCTCTGGCTGGCACGCAAATAGGCACATTTGTATAGGCGTTTTCAAATAATGTTCCTTCACGCGCTAGGCTGTCGATGTGGGGCGTTTTGACAATCTTATTGCCGTAGCAACCAAGAACCTTCCGCGTGTGTTCGTCGGTCATCAATATGAGCTGGTTAATGGGTCTGTCTTGCATTAGTGAGCTTCCTCTTAGGCAGTGAACTTTGGAAAGAGCAAGTAAAGCTTATCTGCAAGGAAATAAATTTAAAACTTTATTCAATCAAATCCACCAACCAATCAAGTAAACCGTCGATCCGAGACGCAAGCCCCTGCGTCCTGCACCCCACCCCTTCAACAAAGTCCAAAGCTGATTAAGAAACACCCTCAGTAACCCCGGTCCGGTGTCCGAGGCCCAAGTTTATCGAACCTTTGTGTTTGGATGGCGTCTCTTGGTCGCCGGTCCTCGAACCTTTGCTGTAGACAAGGTTGTAGACAAGCTTTGTGCTTTAGTTTGCTGGGAAAATCCTATAAACTGACGGAATAGCGGGAGTTTTTAGACTTGAACTTGCCTAGCACAGGCATCGAACTTGCCCCCGGGCACAACTTTTTCTTAAGAAAATCAATAGCCTCCGTCAGTCATCACCTCAATGTGATTTCCGTCGATTTTACGGATTCATGCCTTTTTGTCAAAGTCTGTGTGACTGAGGTGTGACCGGTGTGTGACCAAAGTCGTTCGCGTGAGTCCCATGTTCAGGGAAAAGACACCCCCAGTGTGGGCAGACAAACACCGATTTCACAAAAGGGAACTAAAGGGCCTGTTGTTGTTGTTTGTTATCTGTTTGGTTTGAAAAACTAAGACGACCTAGTTCAAACGACCATAAAGCAAATCCCAGTTATTTGTTTGTATTTAGGGTGCTGGAGCTGGGCTCAATAATGTAAAGAACCTACGACAGATACACGCTTCCACAAGATAGGTAGGCAGGAACCATGCCCACCTACCTTAGTATTGTATATATGCTGTTACACAGATTGGTAGTGGTCATCAGACAACAAAAATATTCAGCATAGGTCGCAGGCCATAAAAGAGTATAAACTCACTCCTCTAACATTTCACCAGACCCGCCGAAATCAGTCGGAAAATCTTTAAACTTTGGAAGTCCATCTTTAATTGGAAGAATGCAATTTTCATAGTTAACGTGGAATGCAGGTTCAAATTTGAAGTCTTGCAGAATAGAGCCATAGACGTCCATCAGTCCATAGGTTGTGCTGTGATCAACAAAAACATGTCCACCACATTTGACACACCATTTCCGATCATGCCCTTCTACCTTAGCATAACTGCCCAGACAGTCTTCGCCTTTTGTCACTTTAAAATTGTCTGGTGCCCATAGGCATGCTCCTGTCACGGGCGCTGCAGACCATCCGCGGCAAATTGTACAGTGACAAACTGCCATTGCTGCGGGCTCCCCGGTAACCGCTACTTCCACCGCTCCACACGAGCATGACCCAACATAATTTGACATCTTAAAACTCTCCACATTTTCTCTTAATTGTGACTAGATTAGCCACCTCCCTAAAACTACTTAAACAACACCCTCAAAATCTTTTACTCAATTAAAACTGGTTTCAAATTTAACAAGGTATAGATAAGTTCAGAACGTCAATCCCATACTGGCACGTTGGTTGGGAAATAGTTCGCAAGACTTCAAAGACGCCTATGTTCTCACTGAGCTAGTACAGTGGATATGGCGGTCTAGGGTCAGAAAAGGGGAGCCAATCACCCTTTATCTTCCGTCACCTAGGATGCGTAGGTTGTTTGAAGAGTGGCTTGTGAGTTAGGCTTGTCGTTAGTGCCATTTACAGCTTAAGGAGGCGAAGCCGTGATGCGTGAAAAAGCGAAACCAACAGTTCAAATTGATGATGACAAAGTGAAAGTGACCCGATGGGATTTTTCACCAGGGGCGGAAACAGGGTGGCATAGTCACGAGATGGATTATGTCGTCGTGCCTTTGACTGATGGCACTTTGACGGCAGAAATGCCAGATGGCACTGTTGTTGAGAACAAATTGACCGTGGGGGCAAGCTACGTTCGTCCAGTAGGTGTTGAACACAACATCATTAACAACAACGATGGGCCGTATAGCTTCATTGAAGTTGAATTGAAGTAACTCAAAAACAACAAGAACGACACCTTTGACCTTTAGCCCCTTTGGTAAACCCAAGTTTTCCTATGAGCACAAGGGTCACAAAAAGATGACAAAGGAGTGTCGTTACTTGTCTTAACAAGTGGAGACTTGGGTGCTAGCACACACATTGCGAACGCTGCATGACAATCCATGCAAGAATCCCATCAGTTAACGCTGGTGGACTTTTTTTTCGTTTTGAGTCTGCAAAATCAATTAGCGCGACAAAATGTCCAGTCGTTTTCAAACCATACAAACACCACATCAATAAAGTTAGGTTTTCTCCCTGACGCTAAGCCTCACCAGTCGGACTTCCCCCCTTTCTGGTGGGGCTTTTTATAACCTGAGTATTATGCCCTGATGTGATCGGGAAACCTGTGAATAGGTGATCCTGATTAGTTGTATCGTATTGTCGCACCGACTTGTATGCGCCAGCGCACTATCCAGTTGGTTATGGAGTATTATTCAGTGAATGGAGGTGAATATGTTGTTAACAGCGAAACTAAACTTAATGTCAGGCATGGTTATTGGCGCTGCTGCCGTAATGGTCATGAAGCAGGTGTGTAAACGTAAACAACGGAAGAAACACCAGGAAGCCCATGCATCCGTTGCTGCATCTGACTAACACTCTGAAGGCTGCTGGAAGAGTGGTGGCCCAGGAGTAACTCCAGACAGACGATATTGGCACATCACAATTAAATCGACGTAATCTACCCAAGGAATTTCAAATGAAGTTATATGCCCTCATAATTGCAGCCTTTCTATCCACTCCTTCCTTCGCGGCTGAAGTTTCGATTGAAATGCTAAATAAAGATGCCAACGGAAATAAAATGGTATACAGCCAAGAAGTTGCCAAAGTCGAAGTTGGTGATACCGTTACTTGGTTTCCAGCCTCAAAAGGCCACAACGTAGAAATAATTTCATCTCCTAACAAGATGAAGTTTAAATCAAAGAATAGTAAAGAAGCTAAAATCACTTTTGATACGCCAGGAATTTACTATTACTGGTGTACACCTCACAAGGGCATGGGTATGATTGGCTTGGTTATTGTAGGTAATGACCTGTCAAACATTGATGATATTGCGAGTGCCAAAGCAATTGGGAAGAGCAAAAAGAAATTGAAAACTCTTCTTGCCAGCCTGAAGTATTAGTAATACGGAGCATCGATTATGACAACATCAGGTAGAGCGTTAGAAATCGTTCCGGCACGGCAAGGAAAAGCCACTCATGTAAAAGCTGGTGAGGCTATTACCATTATCAATACGCATGGCACCCAAGTTGTAGATACATGGTGCTTTATGAAAGATAATCTGGCTGAGTTTATGTCAATGGAGCATCAGCGCAGTGTTACTCAATCAGTATTCCCAGCCATCGGTATACCGTTATATAGCAACCGGCGTAGGCCACTCTTAACACTTGAACAAGACACCTCGCCGGGGCGGCATGATACGATGCTTGCCGCTTGTGATATCTATCGCTATCAGATGCTTGGCTGTAAAGATTATCATGATAACTGCACAGATAATCTAGCGTCGGCAATGACAGAAATAGGTTTAACCGCGCCTGAAACGCCATCACCGCTTAACCTCTGGATGAACATTCCGTTCACGCTCGATGGCGCAACCGATTTCTGCCCACCACTATCCAAGCCTGGGGATTATGTCTGTCTTCGCGCCCATCATGATGTTGTTGTTGTCATGTCAACATGCCCGCAGGATATGGTGCCTATCAATGGCGAGCAAATGATCGTTCGTGAGGTACATTATTATGTCGAGTGAGTAAATTATCTTTCTACCAAAGCCTCTAAACTGCTTTGGACATAATAGAAGATCCGGGGGAGTGTTGGGGCGGTAAGATTAAATATGATTAGGGAAAACAGCTAATTTACTCAAGTTAGTCGCATAAGTAGCTCACAGAACAGTCAACAACACCCGACCCTTTAGCCCCCTTTTTTGAAGTCGTGAGATTACGATGGGTACTGGGGTGTGATTTGTTCGAGTATGGAACCAGTTTTACCAAAGAAATACCCCCACCAGTATTAACCAGCAAGGGCAAGTCTTAAGGGAGGGACACCACTGTTAAAGCGTCACTTATTTGGCATTAAGGTTCTTCCCTTCCATATAAGCAAGAGTCGTGCCACAAGGCTTTTTAACCGAGTTTAACGATAATGTTTTCTGCTCTTAGGTGAGTGTATCTAAAGAGCATCCTGGCGTCCCTGTGACCTGAGATAACTGCCACCTCAGGAATGCTTAATCCCATTTCAAAGAACCTACTTATTGCTTCATGGCGAAGGTCGTGGAACCTAAGGTCACACAAGTCAGCACGTTTTCTTAGACGTTCCCATGCTAGTCTGAAGGCGTTAGCATTGACCGGGAACGGAGTAGGGGTGTCCTGCCGTGACCTCTGGTTGCTCAAGACTTGGACCGCCTTTGTAGACAAGGGAACTTCTCTATTTGTTCCATTCAGGGATTAATTCTGGCCAAATCGGTTTCTGGTGAATACCCGATTTTAGCTGCGGGTTCTATTGGATCAAATACTCACTTGAAGATAGGCTTACTCAACCTGAGTGAGACTGTATATTTCATGTTCTAAACCGATTGACGGTGCGATTTCAGGTATTCTCTTTAACATAACTTGGCTCATCTTCTCTGGATCAGTAACTGTGAATTTTATCATCGCACAATTTTCACTGACTTCCCGACAATATCATCTTTCATGAACTGTTTACGTAGGTCTTGATCACCATCGTAAATAGATTTCCAGTCATCAAAACCACACTTAAACGTTGCAACAATACACATTTGCATTTGATAAACCCTTTTATGTTTTTTCTTTTAAAATTTATTCAGACACACCTTCTATAATCATGAAATCAGTGTCAGAACATTCCTCTCTAACAGCTTTTGCGGCCTGATACTCTTCGCTATGATAAAAGGTGTATGCAGCTTCTTTGCTTTCAAACTCAATCATCATAACGATGCCACTGACATCACCTTCAAGCCTGTCAGCATCTGGACCACGAGCAAGTACTATACCGCCATATTTTTTTATGGCTGGCCCTGCCATACCGGAGAATTCTTGAAATTTGTCCTGGTCTGTAACTCTGATGTTTGCAACTACGTAGCCTTTAGGCATTCGATATATTCCTTCTCTACCAGTGTTCGAAGGTTGGTTCATTTACTATTTAAACAACCCATTCAAAAAGTTTCATAGTTCAGGGTAAAACCATTTAACTTATAAGAATCTGTTAGCCTAAAGGTGTAGCGCCTGTCTCCATGTGCACTATTTTACCATCCTTCAGTTTTGCAACCAACATTACGGCTTCTCGAGTCCCATCAGGGTAAGACATAAAACTATGGTCGACCATAATTTCACTATTTTCATATACGCAGCGTGATGACTCAAAAATAAATTTTTCGTTCTCAAACATACCAGCGACCATCGAAGACCATTCTTCTTTTGAAAACGAATTTCCAGATTTGTGAAATACCACAGTAAACTCATCGTGAAGCATATCAAGGTAACTACTCAAGTCCCTATCATTACAGATGTGCATCAGCTTTTTGTGTAACGACATGATTTCTTCCCTTCGTTTAATTGCAATGTTGTTGATCTAGCATCGTAGAAACACTGATGTGGCTTTACAATTCTACTTCACTTAAGTCCCAAAGCTGGACACTTTCTATGCACTCATCATATGTGGATTTAATAGCCGGGTTTTTGCCAGACACAAAATCCATCATGCCATCTTTGTCAGTAACAAATACTTTGAACATCACTGCGCTTTTATCAGGCGTGACTGTTCCTATGGTTTTGGATGGGATGGCAAATTTACCTCGTTCAGCCATACCTTCATCTGACTGCATCCATCCCATAAATTTAGGAAACTTATCATCGCCTTCTTTAAGCTTTACCAAAGCAAGCATTTCTTTTTCCATTAAATATCTCCGTTTTTCTAATTAAGTGCTTAACCAACCAATATCAAACCTAACCGAGGGAATAGATTAATTTTTGCACAGCGTTGGTGCAAAAAATGCACAACTCGCTTCCTGCCAAGTCTGCCTTCCTTGGCACAACGGCTATTGCAAAACCCATTCGCGCGAGCAATCCTGCTCTGAAGAAAGTGGCGGTCAATTAGTTATCTAGAAGATTGCCAAACCGTTGAGTTTAGTTTTGTATCTAGTTCTACAAACTTCTTTTCTGCCAAAATAAGTATTTCATACCAGTATCAGGATTGCATATGCCAATCATTAGCATTTCTAATTTAAGTAAATCTTTCAGTGACGGAACTAATGCACTTGACGACGTAAATTTGGAGGTCAATGAAGGTGAAATTATTGCACTTTTGGGGCCAAATGGCGCTGGAAAGACAACCCTGATTTCTACAATTTGTGGACTGCTTAAATATGACAGCGGTCGAATTAAAGTTAATGGTTACGATACCGTTACTGAATATCGTAGAACCCGCAAGCTAATAGGATTAGTCCCTCAAGAGATTATGTTAGAACCATTTGAAACAGTTTATGATACGATTCGTTTTACTAGGGGAATGTTTGGGTACCCAGAAAATAAAGAGCTTCTCAACAATATCCTGGAAAAACTGTCGCTTTTCGATAAACGAAAGCAAATGATAAAAGAGCTATCCGGTGGAATGAAACGCCGTGTCATGATAGCAAAAGCCCTCAGTCACAGCCCAAAGATATTGTTCCTCGATGAACCAACAGCAGGTGTCGATGTTGAATTACGTCGAGACATGTGGAATGTGATGGGCTCGCTCAAAAGCAAGGGGGTGACTATCGTTCTCACAACACACTATATTGAAGAAGCTGAGATGATGGCGGACAGAATAGCCTTGCTTAATAAGGGGCAAATAATTTTTGTTGAAAACAAAGAGTCGCTGATGGCAAGAATGGGGAAAAAAGAGCTGACGATTAACTTTCAATCACCAATCAGCTCGATACCGGAGGCGCTATCAAAATACAAGTTAGCGCTTAGCCAAGACCAGTTTAGCTTAATATATTCGTATGATAACAAGGCATCGCGAACTGGTATTACAAGGTTAATGAGAGACATTGCGTCGACAAACCTTATCCTTCAAGACTTACAGACCTCTCAAAGTTCATTAGAAGATATATTTGTCAGAATGATTAGGAACTAGTTAATTGAACTTATACGCGATAGCAGCAATTTATCGATTTGAAATGGCCCGGACTTTTAGGACCCTAGTCCAGAGCATCATCTCTCCTGTCATATCTACAGTACTTTATTTTATCGTTTTTGGAGCTGCTATCGGCTCAGGTATCCAAACAATCGAAGGTATCCATTACAGTGCATTCATTGTGCCGGGGTTGATAATGCTTACTGTATTGATGCAAAGCGTCGCAAATGCCTCTTTTGGTATTTATTTTCCAAAATTTCTTGGAACAATATATGAACATTTATCAGCGCCAGTCTCATTTTTAGAGATAATAGTTGGCTATGTAGGTGCCGCAGCAACAAAATCATTTATCATTGGAATGATTATACTGATAACTTCATCTTTGTTTGTTTCACTAAACATATCTCATCCAGTTTGGATGATTGCACTTCTTGTAATTAATTGCGTTACTTTCAGTTTATTGGGATTCATCATCGGCATCTTGTCCAATAATTTTGAACAATTAAATTTGGTTCCCATGCTGATAATAACACCCTTAGTTTTTTTAGGCGGCAGCTTCTATGCATTAGAAATGCTCCCAAGTTTTTGGCAAACCGTGACACTTTTTAATCCAGTCATGTACTTGATTTCTGTTTTTAGGTGGGCTTTTTTTGACGTCGCAGATGTTCCTGTTTTTCACAGTTTTTTGGCAACCTTGGTATTTAGCATTACTTGCATCACGATAATCTATTGGATTTTCAAAACTGGCTATAAACTAAAAAATTAACGCCTATTGCAAAACCTACAAATACGAGCAACCCTCTCAAGAGGACTGTGGCGGTTGATTAGGCTGCTGATATTTAGGAGCTGCGGGTTTAAAGTGACCACAATTATTTTACTGAAAGTCTTACATTACGTATCGCTATTTTTGGCAGGTGGGCTAGGTGTTGCAAATGTGATGCTGTTTAAGAACCACCAAATAGCTGGAATGCCACCTGCACCACCAGTCCAAAAAACAATGATGACGTTAGCCAGACTTGGTCTAATCGCAATCGTCATACTTTGGATAACTGGAATACCCTTAACCTACAAAGTTTATGGCAGCTTTGATTTAGGTTGGCCATTCCACCTAAAGCTATTAGGTGCGACTTCCTTGCTTGGTGCAGTGGCTTTTTTGAACCTTCATTTAACAAAACAATCCAGAGACGGTAACCCACCCAATCCAAAAGTCATAAAAATGATTCCTCCAATGGCTAGAGTATCGCTTGTTGTAGTGTTTATAGGAGTGGCTGTTTTAACCACATCATAAGCACATAACCTATCCACTCTAGCTGACTCACACAGAGTCTCTAGCCATGCATAGTTATTCTGTGTTCAAAGCGATGCTAGAGCCTGTCAGTGACTCTGTATGGCTCATTAAAATGGTTGCCAGCTATCACACCTAATCTGTGTAACAGCACATATATAATAGGTACGTAGGTGGGTATGGTTCCTAGCTACCCATCTGATAGATTATGTATTTATAGAAGTATCTGTATATATCCTTATCGTTATCAGTACAGAGTAAGTGACCAGCTAAGTGATATCTGGGTTTCTACTGAGCACAGGGTAAGTAGAGTGGTTGAGTAATATTCCATTGATCTATAACTACACCTACTAAGCACCAATGCTGTAAACTATATTTAGGATGAATTAATGATTAGCAGGCGTAACCTTCTAATTAAATCTATTACATCACTCGTTTATCTTGCCATCTCAGGATGCGCAAAGGCTGGCGAACTGTCATCCAGACAGAATGAAGATAGTGGTTTTAAATTGTCCGACTCACCTAATTTTAACAAGTTAACCAAACGTTTCCAGCATCCTGATGGGGACTTGAATGACAAAAGCTTTGGTGACCTATTTAATTTTTTTAAAGATTATTTTAGGCGAGTGGATGATGATTGGGAAAACACTGGGTTTCCAGTCGTGCAAATCTCAAATAATAAACTGAAGAGTTTTAAAGAAAACGTAATGTGGGTTGGACACTCCAGTGTAATGATAAATCACTCAAATTTGACTATTCTTACTGACCCGCAGTTTTCAGATTATGCATCGCCATTTTCATTCATGGGACCAAAGCGTGCGACACCAGCACCTTTTAAACCCGCTGAATTGCCGCCACTTGATGTCGTTATTATCAGCCATAATCATTATGATCATCTCGATGAATATAGCATCAGGCAGATATCCAAGCATCAACCAAATGTAAAATTTTTAGTGCCACTTGGGCTGAGAAAACTCTTGATAGAGTGGGGTGTAGCAGACGTCACAGAGTTAGATTGGTGGCAATCAGTGATAGTCAAAGGCGTTACCTTTCAACCTACTCCGGTGCAACATTGGTCCAAACGTTCTGCTTTTGACCGTAATAAAACTTTATGGGCTGGTTGGATGACACAATGGGAAGATTTCTCATTTTATTTTACCGGAGATACTGGCTATTCTGATGATTTCAAAGAGGTGTCTAAAAGGCTAGGCAGACCTGATCTGGCCGCTATTCCCATCGGTGCTTACGAGCCAAGGGAGTTTATGAAATCTTCACATATTAATCCTGAAGAAGCTGTTGCAGTTTTTAAAGATTTGGGCGCCAAATATGCGATTGCGATACACTGGGGAACTTTCAAGTTGACCCTTGAAAAAATGGATGAGCCGCCTCGCAGATTAGAGCGAGCAATTGAAAATGCAGAAGTTTCAAAAACCCAATTTCGGGTGTTACAACATGGCGAATTTTGGCCTGAGGTTTTTACCGACTCCTAAATTGCTATAAACCGGCTATCTATTATACATAGTATCTAACCACATTAGCTACCCATGTAACTGTCACCAAAGACAACGGGCAAAGCCTGTTTACGCAATAAGGCTTGACGCATTTCGGTTTTGATTGAAAAGTTTTGCCGTGAATGTTTTTCCGTGAATACCGGTTTTATGCCAAGCACAAGGGGGGCAAAAGATGGGGTTGCTAACACAAGCGCAAAAAGACAAATTCTGGCATGATGGTGTTTTGGTGGTTGAAGATGCGGTATCGGCGCGCCAGCTTGCCGCGCTTCGTACCGAATTCCAAAATTGGGTCGAAGAAAGCCAAAACCATGATTGTGACTATGGCGAGACTTTGGATGGGCGCGCAAGGTTTGACCTGCAGCCCGGCCATAGCCCAACAACACCGGGGCTTCGGCGTGTGCAATCGCCCGAAGAGGTTTCGCCAATTTATGAAGATGTGATGCGCAATGCCCGCACGGTTGATTATTGTGCTGAATTGCTTGGCTCAAATATCCGCTTTCATCACGGCAAGGTAAATTCAAAACTCCCCGGATCGGCGACCGCGGTGCAATGGCATCAGGACTTTCCGTTCCAGCCAATGACCAATGACGACATGATCACTTGCTTGCTTTTCCTCGATGATGTAACGCTGGAGAATGGTCCGCTTGAGGTCATCCCCACAAGCCATAAGGGGCCACTTTATCCGCATTGGCATAATGGCATATTCACCGGCGCCATTGATGAGCGCATTATCGAACCGCAGCGTGACAAGATTGTTAAATGCACGGGCAGCGCCGGTACGGTCTGCTTGATGCATGTCAATCTGCTTCACGGGTCAGCGCCTAACTTATCTGATGTGCCTCGGACGCTGTATATCACCACCTATTATGCCGAAGATGCAATCGAACTAAGCCCAAATCATTTGCCAAGCCGGTTCACCCATGCATTGGTTCGGGGCGAAGTGACAGGCAGGGTTCGTTGTTCTCCATATGCTATGCAATTACCAGCCGTTCCAAAAGGAACATCGTTTTTTGCCCAACAAGAAGGCGCTGATATGTAATGCGGCAATGGGGTAGCCGATGAAACCACAAAATCAAACCAGCATGATCGACAAGTTGGCTTTTGAGACTGATCATGGGCTTGGTTCCGCGGCGCGGCTTGGCATGATTGTTCTGCAAACCGATCAGACAATCGAGCATGAATTTGCCCAATTAGTCACCGCCAAGGACATTGCGGTTTATCATGCGCGAATTCCGAATGCGATGGTGGTATCGCCAGACACGCTTGGTCAGATGAAAGCCGACTTACCGGCAACGGCAAAGCTGCTGCCGCCATCATTCAGCTTTGATACAATTGGCTATGCTTGCACCTCTGGCGCAACCATGATTGGCGAGGATACGGTGGCTGGCATCATTCAAGAGTTTCATCCGCAGGCGAAAATATCCAACCCGCTATCAGCCTGCAAGGCTGGGCTCGCTAAATTGGGCGTGCGTCAGCTTGCGCTGGTTACGCCCTACCCGCCTGAGGTCACTTTGGCGATGCGTGACAATTTGAAACAAGCGGGTTTTGACGCAACAATTGTTGCCTCCTTCAATCAATCCGATGATTTTACCGTTGCCCGGATCAGCCAGCAAAGTGTTCTTGACGCGGTCCTTAAAGCTGGTAGCTCTGATTTGTGCGATGGCGTGTTTGTATCTTGCACCAGTTTGCGAACTCTGGATATTCTTAGCCATGCAGAAGGCATGCTTGGCAAGCCTGTGGTGTCATCCAATCAGGCACTTGCTTGGCATATGATGCGGTTGTCCGGCATAAAAAATCAGCCCGACGGTTTTGGACGGCTTTTCACATTGGAATAAAGAACGGCATATCTGGTAACGCTATTTTTCGTATGTAAAACAATACCTTAAGGTTTTCTTCCATGTCAGCATCCTTTCCAAAACATGCGCAAGTTGTTGTCATCGGAGGCGGAGTCCATGGCTGTTCGGTTGCCTATCATCTTGCCAAGAATGGCTGGAAGGATGTGGTGCTTGTTGAACGGAAAAAACTTACAAGTGGAACCACATGGCATGCTGCCGGTCTGGTAGGTCAGCTTCAAGGCACCCATGCCACGACCGCCTTTGCCAGCTATGGTGTTGAGCTTTTACAGGAGATTGAAGCCGAAACAGGGCTTAGTCCGGGCTTTCGGCAAAATGGCTCAATCTCGATCGCGGTGAATCAGAGCCGCCTCTCGGAATTGAAGCGCAAAGCCGATTTTGCCGGGCTATTTGGCGTCGAAGCGTCCTTTATCGCAACAGATGCAATTGCTGAACGATGGCCCTTAATGAATGCCGAGGGTGTGCTTGGCGGAATCTATATGCCAAGTGACGGATCGGCAAATCCAACAGATTTGACACAAGCGTTGGCGCGCGGGGCGCGGATGAATGGCGCTCAGATTTTTGAGAATATCAAGGTTGAGACCGTATTGACTTCAGGCGGAAAAGTAACTGGTGTTAAGACTGATGCTGGCATCATCTCTGCCGAGTTTGTTGTTAACTGCGCTGGCATGTGGGCGCGCGATCTTGGCCGAAAAAATGGCGTTGGCGTTCCGCTTCATGCTTGCGAACATTATTACCTTGTTACCGAACCGATTGCTGATCTGCCATCGGATTTGCCGGTTCTTCGGTCATATTGTGATGGCACTTATTGGAAAGAGGATGCTGGCAAGCTGTTATTTGGCTTTGCCCATTTCCATGCAAAGGCATGGTCAAAAGACGGCATTCCAGATAGTTTTGAGTTTGATAGTCTGCCGTTCATCGAAGATGATGTGATGGAGGTGCTGGAACTGGCAATGGCGCGGGTGCCATGCTTAACCGAAATTGGTATCCGCACTTTTTTCAATGGCCCTGAAAGCTATTCACATGATGGGCGGTTTACCTTGGGTGAAGCGCCTGATGTAAAAAATTACTTTGTTCTTGCCGGGGTTAATTCAACGGGAATCCAATCTGGTTCGGGTGCTGGAAAGGCCGTTGCCGATTGGATTATGGCAGGCCATCCGACAATGGATCTGTCGGAAATGGATCCGGCACGGATTGAGGCATTTCAGGCGCAGGATCGCTATCTTCAGGAGCGCTGTCCAGAAACCCTTGTCCTGACCTATGCAATGCATTGGCCCGGACGCCAGCGCGAAACCGCACGCGGCTTGCGGCGAACACCATTTTACCATGCGCTAAAGGCCAAAGGCGCGGTTTATACAGAAATGCAAGGCTGGGAGCGTCCAAGCTGGTTTGCCCCGGAAGGGGTTGCACCGGTTCACGATTATGCCTTTGGCCGACCAAGCTGGTTTGACCATGCGCAGACCGAACAGAAAGCGGCGCGTGAAGGCGTCGTGATGATTGATTATTCAATGCTCGGCAAACATATGGTTGAAGGAAAAGATGCCGAGACGTTTCTGCAACGTGTTTCCACCAATGATGTTTCGATCGAAGATGGGCGCGTTATCTACAGTCTTATGCTGAACGAACGCGGCGGTATCGAGGGAGATGTCACGATTGCGCGGCATGGCAAAACACGCTTTATGGTCATGAGTGCAATTTCCCATACCCGACGCAACCGAGACCATTTGCAACACGCGATTTTGGCCAGTGAAGATGTTATCATCCGTGATGTGACCAGCGCCTATGCCGTTCTGGCGCTTTCTGGACCATTGTCGCGTGCGGTGCTGAAAACACTTGTCGATATTCCACTATCCAACACAGATTTTCCGCCATACAGCTTACAGCAATTCTATATTGGTCACGCACCTGTTTTTGCCCAGCGTCTTTCCTTTACCGGTGAAATGGGCTGGGAAATCTTTATCACCCCTGACTTTGCCGAATATGTATTCGAGCAGCTTTACCAAGCGGGACAAGCATATGATTTACGGCTTGCTGGCGGCGAGGCCTTGAATGCTTTGCGCATTGAAAAAGGCTTTGTTCATTGGGGTTCTGACATGGCCTATACCGAGTCGCCCCATCAAATTGGTTTGGATTTTGCGTGCCACATTGACAAGGGTATCGCGTTCACCGGTAAGTCGGCCTATCTTGCCCGCAAAGCCCAAGCAAAAGGTCCCTTTCTATGCTCAATTAAATTACATCAGTCCGATGCGATGCTGCATCACAATGAGCCTGTATTGCGCGATGGGGCGATTGTTGGCTTTGTTACGAGCGGGGCATTCTCGGCCGCGCAAGGCAGCGCTGTTGGGCTTTGTTTGATTGCGCCGTCAACCGAAAAATCTGGTGTTGAGGCGCTGGAAAAGGGCGGTTATAGTGTGCTGGTGGAGGGTCGCGCCATTCCAGCAATTCTGCAGCGCAAAGCCTTTGCCCGCTAGCCAGCGAGTTTGTCTGAGCGCAGTTGAAAGATCTAAGGAATGGCAAGTTAGACAAGTACGGGGATTAATTTTGCCGCGGCGGCCACTGGATCAATCAAGGTAATCTGATGATCTGGTTGTAGCTTGTTCCAGATATTGGTCATGCCAGCACAGCCAAGAACCACCGCATCGCTGGGATTTTTTACGGTCATTTTTTGCAAATGTGATGAGATAATTTCACGTGATTTATCAGGCGCAGTCTCAAGGTCAAGAACTGGAACGCCGCTGGCATAAACGCCATCACAGATTTGGCCAAATCCCTGTACCTCGATATTTCCAGCAATCACCGGAACTGACACTGCCAACGTGGTCAGCACTGAAAACCGCCCCGATGATAATGCTGCCAAATGAAATGATGCCTGACCGATTCCAATAACGGGCTTTTGGGTAATTGTTCGCGCCTCAGCCAATCCGGTATCATCAAAACAGGCAATCACATAGGCATCAAAATTGCCATTGGCAATGATATCAAGCACCCCCGGAACGGCAGCATCGCCATCTTCAGGCCCTTGAATCGCAGCCGGTGCCTGATGGTTGGTAATCGCTTCAACATGATAATCTTCGGGAAGCTGGGCGACAAATGATCGCGCGCAGCTTGTGGTCATCGCAATTGTTGAGTTTGGATTAATAAAAGCAACACGGGTCACGGTGCGGTGCTCTCTGGCCGCGGTGCCTTGGCGGTTCGCCGGCGCAGCAGGGTGAATAAAATCAAAAATATGCTGATTGCTACAAAACTGACGGCTGTGGTTAATGTGCCAAGCGCGTAAATTGTTGGATCAGTTACCGTCGTGGTCAGGCCACGCAATTCAAGCGGCAGGGTGTTTAGCCCGCCAATTGCCTGTGATGAACGCGCCAATTCATCATAGCTAAGCGTAAAACCAAATAGCGCAACACCAATCAAAGAAGGCGCAATGATCGGCAGCACAGCCTCACGGAAAGTTTGCCATGGCCCAGCGCCAAGATCGCGCGCCGCTTCTTCATAAGACGGGTCAAACCGGTTGAAAACAGCAAACATAATCAACAAACCAAAGGGCAATGTCCAAGTAAGCTGGGCACCGAGTCCTGAACTAAACAGCCCCATTGTGGTGCGGAAATCATCAATCACCCATTGGATATTCATATCGCCGCCAATGGCTTTGACAGCATCATCAATGATCCGAAATTCAAGCGCCACCCCAAGGCTGATTACAATTGATGGCACGATCAGCGATGAAATGGTGGCATAGAATAAAAAGCTTGAAAGCGGAAAGCGTTTACGAAAAGCCATCCCTGCCATCAGGCTTAGAACCACTGTTAGAACCATCACAACAAGTCCGAGACGAATGGACCGGCCAAATGCACCCCAAATATCAATCACCCCAACGCCATCAAAAAGTGATTCAAACCAGAAGGTTGAAAAGCCGCGCATCGGAAATGTCAGGCCGCCATTCGGTCCCTGAAAGGACAATACCAAGATAGATAAGGTTGGCCCATATAGGAACAAAATGAACAGGGTAAAGAAGACGCCAAGAGATAATTTAAAACCGCGACCAAACATCTATAGCTCTTTTCGAATATCAACGAGTTTTGTCATGGCGAAAATAATCATTAATGTTGTGATGATCAGGATCACGGCATTAGCGGCCGCCGCTGGAAATTGTAGATAGGTCATTTCCACATTGATAATTTTGCCAACTGATGGAATTTGCTGTCCACCCATGACGCCAATTGTGATGAAATCGCCCATGACAATCGTAATCACAAAGATTGATCCGATGATGATCCCTGGGCGGCTAAGTGGGATGATAATATTGGTCAAAGTTTGAAAACTGCTTGCGCCAGCATCATGCGCAGCCTCGATCAGCGAGCGATCAATGCGCATCATCGAGTTGAAAATCGGCACAACCATGAAGAGCGTGTAAAGATGTACAAATGCCAGGATGACCGAAAATTCGGAATAAAGTAGCCATTCAGCGGGTGAGTCGGTGAGCCCAACATTCTGCATTGTCGAATTTACCAGACCATTACGTCCTAGTAACGGAATCCATGAAATCATCCGAATAACATTCGAGGTCCAGAATGGGATTGTGCATAGCAGAAATAAAACGATCTGCATCTGCAGACTAGACACACAAAAAGATAAAAACAGCGCAACCAGAAATCCGGTCAACAAGGTAATCAACCAAGTGATGAAAACAAATTTCAAGCTTGAAATATAGGTTGCAAAAGATGTGCATAAATCCGGCAGGCTTTTAACGCAGCCATAAAAAATATCTTGGTAATTTGTAAAAATGAAATCTGGAATAATCGAATAAGAATTATAGTCCCAAAAGCTAACCATAACCACGAGGCAAAGCGGGACAACGAAGAAAGCGAAAATAACAAAGGTGAAGGGAAACGACAGAATTGTCGCGCTGTGTCTTTTTACATCAAACATGTTTCCCCCAAAAAAATCTGCGGCAACGATAGAGGCTGCCGCAGATTATATCAATATGCCTTAGGCCGCTACGAATTCATTCCATTTGCGAACCATGTATCTGTTCTCGTCCATGGTGGCGTTCCAGCAGGCAACGCCGCCCATCCGCTCAACGAATGAACCGCCGTCTCTCACTTCGCCTGCACTTGCCAGCTTTTTACCATCAGGGGCTTTGATGTCTTTTGCCGCCGCTTTACCAAGCATCCAGTAATCCCACTCATAGCCTTCCATATACTGCTTGGCTGTTGATGGGACTGCTGAGTAATAGCCCTGACGGTTCAGATGACCGCCAACAAATCCTGACAAATACCAGTTGATGAATTCATAGCAAACATCAGCCTGATAGCCTTTGGTCGCAGCAGATAATGCAAAGCCAACTGCCCATGCACGATAGCCTTCTTTCAGCGGCTGATAAACGCATGGAATACCTTGTGTACGCACAGCGGTGATCGCAGGTGACCACATGGACTGGATCACAACTTCGCCTGATGCCATCAGGTTGACACTTTCGTTGAAATCAGACCAAAGGGCGCGGAACTGGCCGGCCTTTTTCGCTTCAATCAGGATCTTGATTGTCAGATCAATTTCATCGCGCGTCATGTTGCCTTTATCCGGATATTGATATTCGCCCATCGATTCGACAACCATCGCCGCATCCATAATACCAATTGACGGAATGTTCAGAATTGATGCTTTGCCCTTGAATTCCGGGTTCAGAAGTTCGGCCCAGGTGCTGATCGGGCGTTTGATAAGGTCAGGGCGGATGCCAAGCGTGTCAGCATTGAACACAGTTGGGATCAGCGTTGCCCAGCGGGTTGGCTCGGATGAGAACTCACTCGATTTTTCGTCTTTAAGATAGAAAACTTTTTTTGGAGCTGTGCCCTGATCGCCAATTTTCTTTCCACCAATTTCGCCCATCGTATGGGTCGTGCTGATGTTGTCGAATTCCTTTATGCGCTTTGAGTCCATTCCAAGGATATTGCCTGACGGTACCAGCTTTGGCAGACTGAAATATTCAGTATCAACAATGTCAAAGCTGTTTGGCTGGGTCAAAACCCGCTTTGTGACTTCATCAGTTGTCACAGGAATATATTTCACCTTGATGCCAGTGTCTTCGAAAAGCTTCTTGTCAATCTCGCTTCCCATTGTTGTTGCTGTACCAAGGTAGCGGACAACTTTTTCATTGGCAGAATGCACTGCTGGCGCGCTTAGGCCAAATCCTGCAAGGGCGGCGGTGGCGCCAGCTGTTTTCAGAAGTGACCGTCTGTCGATTTGTTTAGCCATAGTTTTGTTCCTTTCTTATGCTTCTAATTGTAGCTGGTCTTTTTTTAACCAGCTTGCTTTTACCTGATCTCCTAGATCAAGCTTGGACTTGGTAAATTCCATGTCTGATTGAACAACGGTAAGTGGGCCACGGCCTGAAATGACTTTTAAGCGCACCACTGACCCTAAAAATTCAACGCCAGTAACCTTGTCACTGCCACCCGGTGTCAGCTTTATCCGATCCTCTCGGATTGATAATGGCAGCCCTTCACCCTCAATAACATTATGTCCACCAATGAACCGTGCAACGAACGTATTGCGGGGCTTTGTGAATAATTCGATCGGCGAGCCTTGCTGTTCCACCTTGCCGTCATTCATCACCAAGATAACGTCAGCCAGTGCCATTGCTTCTTCCTGGCTGTGCGTCACATGAACAAAAGTAATGCCAAGTTGACGTTGCAACAGTTTTAGTTCTGACCGCATTTCAATGCGCAAAAACGGATCAAGTGCCGACAATGGCTCATCAAGGAGCAACAGTTTTGGCTTGGTGATTAATGCCCTCGCCAGCGCCACGCGCTGCTGCTGACCACCTGATAATTGGCTTGGATATCGTTGCGACATCGTATGAAGCTGGACACTTTCCAAAAGCTCCATTGCGCGCGCATGACGTTCAGTTTTGCTAACCCCCATAATTTTCAGCGCAAAAGCGACATTATCAATCACTTTCAGATGTGGAAATAGCGCATAGCTTTGGAACATCATCGATGTGCTACGTGCAGCTGGTGGTTCATTTGATATATCTTGGTTGTCCAGAAAAACCTTACCGCTGGTAATATCCTCATGTCCGGCAATCATGCGCAGCAACGAGGTTTTACCGCATCCGGATGGCCCCAAAAGACAACAATATGTGTTTTCTGGCAGCGATAGATTAATCCCGCGAACGGCGAGGGTTTCGCCATAACGCTTTTCAAGATCAATCAAATCAAGGTGGTTTTTCAACTGGTTCATTATTTTGTTCCTGCACTGCGACGGACCATATTTGGACCGCCGAAAAAAGATACGTCTATATTCTCAGCAGGGTGAAAACATTTTTGCACTGGGTCTGCAGCGACCGCATACTTGACTTCACCATGACATTAATAGTCTAAAACTATCGGGTGATTTTTGGCGTTGGTCAAACATTAGGTTTGCAAAAAATGATAAAGTCAGTATTTCCAGGGACATCAACCCGCCCATTTGTTGTTCTGGTGATGCTGATACGACCCAGTGAGACTTGAGTCGGATCCATATCCAAAAGGTTGATGAGATGAGTCGTTTCCATATTATTGAACATCCCCTTATTGCGCATAAGATGTCTGTTTTGCGCGACAAGGAAACGAAAACGCCCCTATTTCGCCAGACTTTGCGTGAAGTTGCCTATTTGATGACCTTTGCGGTCACGCAGCATTTGGATATGGTTGCCGTGCGTATTGAAACACCGCTTGAAGTTGCTGACTGTCATCAACTGAAAGCGCCAAACCCGTGTTTGGTCTCCATCTTACGGGCTGGTAACGGCTTGACTGAAGCCTTGCTGAATATTCTTCCCGAGGCATCGGTTGGGCATCTGGGCATGGCTAGAAATGATGAAACCTTAAAGCCAGAAAAATATTATACCAAGCTGCCAAACGATATTTCTGCGCGTCAGGTTATTCTTGCTGATCCAATGTTGGCAACAGCGGGAAGCACGATCGCGGCAATTGATATTCTGCGTGACCATGGGGTCAAAGATATCGTCTTTATGTGTCTTCTGGCAGCACCAGAAGGGGGCGAACGATTGCGCAAAGCGCATCCTGATGTGCCAATCTTTACCGCAGCACTTGACCGACAGCTAAATGAGAAGGGCTATATTTTGCCCGGCTTAGGTGATGCTGGCGATCGGATTTACGGAACGTAAAAACCCACCCTAATAGACAAGACCAAAGTCGCAGGCGCCCTGGCAAGGCGCGGCTTGTTTTCGGGCAGGCCGATTTTATTTATATGCACAAATTGCGGCAAGGTTGTTTATCAAAGCAAAAAACCTAATATAGTTAAACGTAATTAGATCTATCATCAGGTGTTCCAAGGTGCTGCAAACTGCTAATATTGAACAACCAGCTCTGCAGCGCGCACGTGGTGCCGTTGATCTTGTGGTGAAAGCTGGCAAGTTAGAACGGTTCTATCAATCCGGTTCAGCCAAGATATTTTTGCCGAAAACCTACGCTCAAACCATTGAGGCTGTCCTGGTGAACACGGCTGGGGGGCTAACTGGTGGCGATGAATTTGGTGTCAGGCTTGGCGCCGAAGGGGACACGCATTTGACCGTTTCAACGCAGACCGCTGAACGGGTTTATCGCGCATTAGGCTCACAAAATGCAGAAATGCGTGTCAATATGACAGTGACCGGCACCGCCAGCCTCCATTGGCTGCCGCAGGAAACAATCTTGTTTGATGGGGCTGGATTCGCCCGTCAATTGGATGTTCAGATGGTTGAAGGTGCCAGTTTTCTTGGCAGTGAAATGATGGTGTTTGGCCGTACGGCAATGCAGGAAACTGTGCGTCAGGGCAGTGTAAGGGATCAGTGGCGGATTTGGTGTGACGGCAGGCTAATCCATGCTGAAGCATTTCGTCTTGATGGCCAGATTGTTCAAAAACGCCATCAAAAAGCAAGCGCGGCTGGCAATGTCTGCTTTGCGACAACCTTATATGTCAGCCGTGATGCCGAAGCGAAAGCTGACGCGGTGCGCGGGTTTTTCAATCGTTTTGCCGATGTGCAAACCGCAGTGTCTGCATGGCAAGGCAAGCTTGTTATCCGTTGCCTTTGCAATGATACGGCAAGGCTGAAAAAACTGTTGGCACAATTTATCGAACAGTTTCGCCAAATTGCCAACCCGCGTGTTTGGAATTAACGGGCCCCTATTTATTTTGATAAGACTGCGCATTTCGGTCACAAGGAGATTTTGCCAATGAAATTAACCCCCCGTGAAAAAGATAAATTGTTGGTTAGTGTTGCTGCTATGGTTGCCAGAGGGCGACTGCATCGTGGGGTCAGGCTGAACTATCCTGAAGCGATTGCTCTGATTACAGATTTTGTTGTCGAAGGTGCGCGTGATGGTCGTAGCGTTGCGGATTTGATGGAAGCTGGGGCACATGTGGTGGGTGAGGCTGATTGCATGCCCGGCATTGCCGAAATGATTCATGACGTGCAGGTTGAAGCAACCTTCCCTGATGGCACCAAGCTGGTAACCGTGCATCATCCAATCCGTTGAAACAAACCCATGACAAAAGGACATCCCATGATCCCTGGAGAAATTATTGTTGCCGCAGGTGATATCATCCTAAATGAAGGGCGCGAAGCCATAACGCTGACGGTGGCCAATACTGGTGATAGGCCGGTACAAATTGGCAGCCATTATCATTTTGCCGAGACCAATGCGGCGCTTGATTTTGACCGCAAAATTGCGCATGGAATGCGACTTGATATTGCAGCTGGAACTGCCGTTCGGTTTGAGCCCGGGCAAACACGGGAAGTTCAGCTTATTGCGATGGCTGGCGCGCGGCGGGTCTTTGGTTTCAATGCACAGATAATGGGAGATCTATAAATGACAACAACAATTTCCCGCAATATTTACGCTGATATGTATGGGCCAACAACGGGCGATCGGGTGCGTTTGGCTGATACCGACTTGATTATCGAGGTTGAACGCGATTTGACGCATTATGGCGAAGAGGTAAAATTTGGCGGTGGCAAGGTTATCCGTGATGGCATGGGCCAGTCGCAGGTAACCCGTGCCGATGGCGCGGTTGATACGGTTATCACCAACGCGTTAGTCATTGATGTAGCCGGTATTTACAAGGCAGATATTGGGCTAAAAGATGGACGGATTTGCGCTATCGGCAAGGCTGGCAATCCCGACACCCAGCCAGATGTCGATATCATTATCGGCCCCGGAACCGAGGCCATTGCAGCTGAGGGGCATATTCTGACGGCGGGTGGGTTTGACAGTCACATTCATTTCATCTGCCCGCAACAGATAGATGATGCGCTGCATTCGGGTCTGACCACGATGCTTGGTGGCGGAACCGGTCCAGCCCATGGCACTTTGGCGACCACTTGCACACCGGGCAGCTGGCATATTGGCCGGATGTTACAGGCGGCCGATGCCCTGCCAATGAACCTCGCTTTTGCTGGCAAGGGAAACGCATCACTGCCGACAGCACTTGAAGAACAGGTGGTCGGCGGGGTCTGCGCGTTGAAATTGCATGAAGATTGGGGCACCACACCAGCGGCGATTGACACTTGTTTGTCGGTTGCCGATGCGATGGATGTTCAGGTGATGATCCATACTGACACGCTTAACGAAAGCGGCTTTGTTGAAAACACTGTCAAGGCGATGAAACAGCGGGTCATTCATGCGTTCCATACCGAAGGGGCAGGCGGTGGTCACGCCCCCGACATTATCAAAATTTGCGGCGAACAATTTGTGATTCCATCATCAACCAACCCAACGCGCCCCTATACCGTCAACACTTTGGAAGAACATCTCGATATGTTGATGGTCTGTCACCATCTGGATAAATCGATTCCAGAGGATGTGGCCTTTGCCGAGAGTCGTATCCGGCGTGAGACAATCGCGGCCGAGGATATTTTGCATGATATGGGCGCGTTTTCGATCATTGCGTCGGATAGTCAGGCAATGGGACGCGTTGGCGAGGTTGTCATCCGGACGTGGCAAACTGCGCATAAGATGAAAATACAGCGTGGGCGCTTGCCAGAAGAAACTGGTGAAAATGACAATATGCGTGTAAAGCGCTATATCGCTAAATACACAATCAATCCAGCAATCGCCCATGGCATCTCAAACCATATTGGCTCAATTGCTGTTGGCAAGCGGGCAGATCTGGTTTTGTGGAAGCCTGCGTTCTTTGGGGTAAAGCCAGAGATGGTCTTGTTGGGTGGAAGTATCGCGGTGGCGCAAATGGGCGACCCGAATGCATCTATCCCAACACCGCAGCCGGTTTACACACGCCCGATGTTTGCCAGCCTTGGCCGTTCGGTTGAACATTCGACAGTTACATTCGTCAGTGATGCCGCGCAGGCAATGGGGATTAAATCCCAGTTGGGTCTTGCAAAGGCGACTCTGCCGGTTAGCCATACACGCGACATCTCGAAGGCCGACATGGTTCATAACAGCCATTGCCCAGATATTGAGGTTAACCCGGAAACCTATGAAGTGCGCGCTGATGGTGTTTTGTTAACGTGCGAGCCAGCGCATGAATTGCCAATGGCGCAGCGCTATTTCCTCTATTAGGGCAGTGTGGGACAATGGATCAGTTGAAATCTGAGGCGCCATCATATGCCGGTCATATCCACCGCGATGTAACTCGCCATGATGGTGATATGACGATTACCTTGGACTTTGAAGCGCGGTTTTTGCGTCGCAAACGAATGGCCACTGATTGCGGAATGGCGTTTATGGTGGATCTTGCCGAAACGGTTTCGCTTGATGCGGGTGATGCTTTTCTGCTGGATGATGGCCGCCAGATTATTATCCAAGCTGCGGCCGAGCCGGTGGTTGAAATACGCCATAAAAACCTTGCCAAAATTGCGTGGCATATCGGCAATCGGCACGCCCCGTGCGAGATCAGGCAGGATTGCCTTGTTATCCGCCGCGATCATGTCTTAGAAGATTTGCTGGTGCGGCTTGGGACGACATTGGCAAAAACCGAGGCACCGTTCAATCCTGAAGGCGGTGCCTATGGTTTTGGTCGCACGCATGGTCATACGCATTGATCATGACAGAATTAACAGACACCATCCGTCAAACACAGCTTCTGGCAGCGCTGTTTTCACCAGCTTTTCCCATTGGTGCCTTTTCCTATTCGCATGGTATCGAGGCGGCGATTGCATCGGGTGATGTTGATGATGCCACAACCGCGCATGACTGGATTGAAACGATTCTTCTTGGGGGAAGTGGTCGCAACGATGCAATTTTGATGGCAAATGCCTATAATGCTGTAAAGCTGCATGCTGCCAAAGACGGGCAACTGGCGGGCGGCAGAAATGCCGAGATTGAGGCAATAAATGAGCTGGCCTTTGCGTTATCGTCGGGCGTCGAGCGTGCGCAGGAAAACCGCGAACTCGGGGTGAATTTCACGCGCATGACCGAGCAGGTTTATCAGCTTGATATTGGGCTATCCCCGCCGCTTGCCTATCCTGTTGCAGCTGGGCTTGCAGCGCGGCATCTTGGATGCGAATTGCAGCTTAGTTTGAGCCTTTTTTTGCAAAGCTTTATCGGTAATTTAATTTCAGTCGTGGTTCGGGCGGTGCCACTTGGACAGTCCGATGGGCAAATTATCCTCGCCCGATTAATGCCGGCTATGGCGGCACTAGCTGACGAGGCATCGACAACCCCGCTGGATGATATTGGTGGCTATGCGATTTTGGCCGACCATGCTTCAATCTTGCATGAAACCCTCGAAACAAGGATTTATCGAACATGATTGGTTATGAGCAAGAACCCGCTGGCACGAAGGTAAAGCTGTCCAGCCGCAATGGCCCGTTGCGTGTTGGTATTGGCGGACCGGTTGGGGCGGGTAAAACAAGTTTGACCGAGGCGCTTTGCCACTATTTGGCATCACGGGTTTCGATGGCGGTGATCACCAATGATATTTACACGCGCGAGGATGCTGACTATTTGATGCGGGTTCAGGCATTGCCAGCCGAACGGATTAGGGGCGTTGAAACCGGCGGCTGTCCCCATACGGCAATCCGCGAGGATGCATCGGTCAATCTTGCGGCGGTGGCCGATCTGCGTGCCACTATTCCTGATCTTGATATTATCCTGATTGAGTCTGGCGGTGACAATCTTGCGGCAACCTTTAGCCCCGAACTGGCTGACCTTACTATCTATGTGATTGATGTTTGCATGGGCGGCGATATTCCTCGCAAGAGGGGCCCAGCCCTGACCAAATCTGATATGCTGGTTGTCAATAAGATCGAGCTTGCGCCACATGTTGGCGTAGATCTTGAAATTATGGCCGCAGATACGGCAACCGCCCGTAATGGCCGACCATTTATCTTTGGGTCAATGCGTAAGAATGACGGTGTTGCCGCGCTTGGTGATTTTATTCTTTATGAGGCCAATCTTGAGAGCTAATCCGGCTTACTTGTCTTTGCGGTTCTGGCAATGTGATAATTGCTATGACGATTGCAAGAAAGCTTTGCTCTGCCGCTTGACCGCTATTCAATGGCATGTGTAACCCTTAATTCATCAATCAATTCAGCCATCGCTTGCGATGTAGGGCTATAAAGGTCTTTTAAAAACTCAAATTGTTGCGCTTTGAAATTTTCTTGGCTCAAAGACCATTCGGCCATGCCTACCATGATCGGCAATAATCCTAATGCAGGCTCAGTGAGGCTGTAGATTTTGCGCTGCGCGTGCCCAACATCGCCGCGAGCGCTAAGTAGCCCGATGTCGCAAAGTCGCTTTAAACGTTTTGCCAATGTTGGCCGGGGAATTTTCTCATTACTATTATCTAGAATTGCGCCAAATGTTCTTTGGTTAAAAAAGGCAATATCACGAAGCACAATAACGGCCCATTGGTCTGATAGCACTTCTGCTGCCACCGCGATTGGACAGGTTATGTCGCCGCGTATGGCTATATTCCTTTTTACAAAATCATCCATTGTTGCCTGCGCCATATTTAAATCATCAAACCAAAACCATGTCGAATATTTAACTGGTTTTGAATTAGAAAAAGAATATCCACGGGTTTTTATCGAAGATCAAGTTCTTAAATCACGCATGGGTGCAAAATTAGTCTGTCAAAGATCAATGAAATGAGAGTTTCAAACACCGCGATATACAGCTTTGCGTCCTGATAGGGAGAAATTGAAAATGCTTTTTAAAATGGCTTGGACACACTCACCGGAGGCAAGAGATAAAACAATAAAGCAGTTCATGGAGACTGGCGGCATGCCTCCAGAAAATGTTGAATTGATTTCACGCTATCATAATATTGATGGAACCGGCGGCTTTGCAATTCTTGAGAGCACAGATGCTGCGGCACTTGCAGATTATGCGCTGGATTGGAATGGCCTGATTGAAATTGTTATCACACCCATCATGGATGATGATACGATAGGTAGCGTTCTTGGCAAAAAATTCGGCTGAGTGGGAAGGAATGGAAAATGAGAGTATTATACATCGGAATGTATAGCGAGGCGGGACTTGAGGGCCTAGAGAGCAGCAGCTTAGCTAAACGCAAGGAAGCTGCCGCCTCGATTGCGAAAGCGGCTGGTGGAGAGCTGCTTGATTTGATGTACCTGCAGGGTGATTACGATATGGCGGCACTTATGGAATTGCCAAGTATCGAAGCAGCAAGTGGCTTGTTAAAAGCGGTTAATGACTCGGGTGCTTGGGAAGACATGATGATGTTCCCTGAATTTGACCTTGATGAGGGGTTAAAGGCAATCAACGCAGTCAAGTCGAGCTACAAAACACCCGGCAAAGAATAAAAGACTCGGCCTGAACAGAGTTAATAGGGAGCTAGTATAATATGCCGAAACACACAAACGTAGTCCGGTTCAGAGTAAAGTCAGGGAAACAGGCAGAGTTTGAATCATTGTTCAGCAAAGCTGATAATTGGGACGGCCAGTTACTTCACATTTTGGCGCGAACCGACGAAGAGAGCTATGTTGGATATGGCCTCTGGGAGAGCGAAGAGCGCATGAAAAACGCGATGCCTCAAATGATTGCTTTACTCGATAGCGCACGTCATTTGCTTGAGGAGTTATCGCCTGAGCTTGGCGTGACGGACCCTGTTTCTGGTACCGTTGTGTTCGAGAAGCAAATCTGATTGGGGTTTGGAAATGGAAACTTACATAGTATCTTTCGAAATTACCAAGCCTTACGATGAATGGCTCATTCATTTTGAGCAGAGCCGCCCGGGCTTAGAAGCGGCCGATATTGCGGTTTTGTTTCGAGGGCCGCGAACGGATGATGAATCCCGAGTATGTGTAATACTGCAAGCTTTAGCGGGCAAGGTGGACAAGTTTATGGAAGTAAATGCCCCCATGATTGCTGAGTCTGGCCATGTTCTAGAGAGTACTGTTGTTGACGTTTACAAAAGTTAGGGGAAACCAAGATATGTCAAATTTATCGAAAAAATCATTCGCCGAGCCCGATGAGCTCAAAACACCACCAAAGACGAACGCTGCTGTTGTCAAGCTGGGCAATATAACCGCGTCAAAACTGACCCTTGAGCCAGGCTGGAAATGGTCAGAGTGTGTTCAGCCAGCTGTTGGTGGGCATAGCTGCCAAGCGGGGCATGTTGGCGTCATCATCCAAGGAAAATTGAAATGCGTTCATGATGATGGCAGCGAAATCGAAGTGTCGGCAGGTGATGCTTATTATTTTGCCCCCGGTCATGATGGCTGGGTCGTTGGTGATGAGACTGTTATCGCCTATGAAATCATGGACTCAGGCAAAGACTTTGGGCCTTGGAAAACTGCCGGCTAGCCATTTTCTAATCGAACGTCCATTCAAAATCTTGATACAAATCGATTTAATGGCGCATGAAAACAGCAAAACGAAAGGAACCAAAAATGAAACATTACATGGTAACGCACACGCTGAAATCAGATGAAGCGATGGAGGCATATTTTCAGGCTTTGGAGACAATGAGCGAAGCTGATATCCGCGGCGCAATGAAGAATGATAAAGCATCATTTCAAATGCAATGGAATGCTGGAAAGGCAGACAAGGTTATGTTCTGCTGGTGGAAAGCTGAGAGCCCAGAAGCGATTGTTGAGACGCTTGGCGATATGGCGCAATTATTTGATAATGATATCCGTGAGATGCCAAACGTCTATGATTTTAAAGACTGATTGGTAAATCGCATTAGCGAATCAATGGCATCGTTTCATAACGCAATTTGACATTTGTTCGTGTGGGTTGGTGCGTGGGTTGGCGTTTTGGTTGACGGGGGCACTCTTCCCCCTATTTGCAGCAAGATCCTTCACCAAAGCCCCTAGCTTGGCGTGTTCCTAACAAGCTTGCCGACAAGGCGGCGGGTTAGAGGGGCAACAACAAGAATCGTTGGAAACGCAACAATCCAGCTTTTCAGCCAAGCGGTCATCCACAGGCTGAAAAATCCGTCAATCAGCTCGATTGTGTTTACCACCGAAACCGCCGAAACAACGCATGACATGAAAATTGATAGGAAAAAGCTAAAAATAAGCTGGGTGTATTTGGCTGGAAACATAATGGCCTTCTAACTTGCTGAATTGCTAAGTTTTCTGATTAAACGCTGAACCCCCATCCAAAATAAAATGGAACTTCCGGCATAGATGCCGCGCTCTTGAAACGTAATATCATCCGATAAAATCAGATATAAACAAACAACTACAATGATGCTGTTATTTAGCCCGATCAGTAAACTGGGGATAACCTGTTTCATGATTGTTACTCGTCGCATGGCGTGAACTGAACCGGCTTGGCCTCGATCGCCAAGCCATCACAGCATGACATTATAGTGACCGTAAAAGCAACCGCTTCGCCGGTTATCCCGCGCGTCTGCTGACTTGCTCAATTGCTGGCACGCATCGGGTTAAATTTGCTTTTGATGGTCAATGTTGATTTAATATTTGGCGCTGGCCTGTTTAGGCTTTGCTGGCCTCGCCAAAGTCAATGATGCAAAAAGATCAAATGCGCAAACATATCCCGAAAATTGCTCTTCTCGGTCTGATCCTCGAGTCAAACCGGTTTGCCCGGCCAGCCTCTTTGGACGATTTTGAACGCCTCACGGTAAAACGCGGCAAGGCATTGATTGATGATGCAAGATCGGCAACACCTTCAATCGCCATCGAATTTTCTGCCTTTGTAAAAACAATGGACGCAACCGGTGATTGGCAGCCTGTGCCGATCCTCTTGATGGCGTCGCGCCCGCTTGGCGTGGTGCAAAAGGCGGTTTTTGAAAGCTATTGTGCCGAAGTCATCAGCCAGTTAGACGAAAGCTTTGATGCAGTTTATTTATGCCATCATGGCGCTATGGTGGCCGAGCATTTGCAAGATCCTGACGGTGCCATTGCCGAGATGGTTCGATCGGCAGTTGGGCCGAAAACGCCAATCATCATGACGCTCGACCTGCATGCAAATATCTCCGACAAGATGTGTCATTCGGTTGATTTAATTTGCGGATACAGAACAAACCCCCATGTTGATCAAAATGACCGCGGGCAAGAAGCAGCATTCGGACTGCGGCAGATCCTGCATGGTTTGGCGGTGCCGGAAATAGCGCATGTAAAATTACCGCTTGCCCCCTCATCGATAACGCTGCTTACCGCCAATGGCCCTTTGGGGCGGGCGGTTGATTTTGGACAGCGGCGGCTGGCTGAATTGGGCGGCAAGATATTGAATATTTCCATTTTCGGAAATTTCATTTTTTCGGATGTTCCGGAAAATGGCGTTTCCATTGTTGTCACCGCAAGAGATGATGCGGTGGTGGCAACAAGCCTTGCCAATGAAATTGCCGCTTTTATCTGGAACGCCAGAGATGATTATGTGAAGTCATTAACCCCATTTGAGAAAGCCATTGAAATTGCCTTGGATACAGGCCGCAAGCCGGTGATTTTCGCTGACTCGGGTGACAATCCGGGCGGTGGTGGCAGTGCCCGCACGACAGGGCTTTTATCAGCATTGTTGGCATCAGATGCGCAGAATATTCTGTATGGTTCCTTTTTTGATATGGCCCTTGCCCGAGATGCGCATGCAAAAGGGATCGGCGCAATCTTTAAGGCGGTTTTCAATCAAACCCGCAATGACACCCCGTGGGAACAATGGGATGAACCGCTTGGTGTTGAGGCAAAGGTGATTGGTTTGCATGATGGCGAAATTGTCGGCAGATTAGGAATGATGGCAGGCCGGAAATTGTCGCTTGGGCCATGTGCTCTGCTTGAAATAGCCGGTGTAAGAGTGGTGGTGATTTCTGAGCGCGCGCAAACCGCCGACCCAGTTTTTTTCGAAATGTTCGATCAGGACATCGCCGCCGCCCATACGATCATCGTCAAATCCAGAGGGCATTTCAGGGCGGGTTTCGCGCCATGGTTTGATGGGTCGAACATATATGAAATCGATACGGTTGGTTTGACGTCACCAGTGCTTTCAAGATGGGATTTCAAGAATGTCCCGCAACCCTCTTTTCCGTTTCAGACAAAAGCTGAGTGGAAGAGATACCGTTAAGGCAGGTGAGGGTCTAAAGCGTTTTGGCAAGGATGCTCTCGACAAGGGTCTGGATTCGAAAAGCCTCTTCCACTGTTGCTAGCCTGTTCGGTTTTGCCACTAGGTGAAGCGAAAGATCATCAAGCTGTGCTTTCAGGCTTATTGCCCGTAGGTCTTTTGGTGGTTCGCGCAGCGCGATGAAAGCGCCGCCATCACTGATCGCATCTTTATGAAAATCAGTAAAACGGCGGCTGGATTTGGTTCCTTTTACAATAAATTCCTGGCGGTCAGGCTGAACACCGCCAATTGTTGCCAGAATGGAAACTGCCTGCCCGGTTTTCGATTCGAGCCGTGCCAGAACCGCGGTTTCGCATAATGACGGATCATCAGGATATGTCGTATGTGCCGATACAAGTGATAAAGGCCCCAGAACGCGTTCGGTGAAAAAGAGAAAATGGGAAATCACTTCGCGGGTCATGCCGCCCTCGGCACGGAACCGCAGCCAATCAGCCCCCTTTTGCCATTGGCGCGGCCAAGCGGGATAGGTCAGGATAATATCAACCCCAAGCAAGTCACCCATCTCGCCGCGGTCTTTTGCCGCTAATAAATCGGTCAAGGCGGCACCTGATGCTTGCGTGAAATTCACCGCAACAGGAACATTATGGGCTTGCAATCTGGCCATAAGCTTTGCGCTATCGTCAAGATTGATGCCAAACGGTTTTTCCAGAAACAGGGCTTTGCCCGCCGCTGCCGCTGCAAGCGCATAGGGTTTGCGAACCGCCGGTGGGCAGGCAAGATAAACCAGATCCGCTTTGCTGATGGCGTCACTTGCGCTATTCATGATTTTTGATTGTGGGTCTAAAATCATTGCCTGATGGCAAGCAGATTCATCTGGATCCCATAAATAATCAGGTTCGAAATTTTGGTGCAGCCGCATATGGGTAAGCATTCGCTGTCCCATGATGCCCAACCCGATGATTGCTACTTTTATTGCCATGGTCGCGGCCTTTTTTTCAAGTTTTTGTCGAATGGCTTGCCGGATTTTGTCTGACCGTTTTGACAGGCTAGCATTAAGGTGAGTCGATGACTATCCGCGCATAGCGACAAAAGCTCTCTGAGCTTCGTTTTAATGCCTTAATCACGCGTGAATGATTTGCCAAAAACCGCCCAAAAGCGTTCAAAATCTGCTGTCTTGAAAAAGAGTGAGATAGTTTTCTGCGCGTTCAACATCATAAAATTCTGATGCCTTATTCTCATGGAGTGCGCTAAGCGCTTTGGCCGCCCAGATCACATTATTATCAAGTGCCAACAGCAAATAATCTTTTGCCTTTGCATCATCTTTTTCAACGTCATCGCCCAAAAGATACGCCACACCAAGCGCAAAATACCCAGCTGGATAGGCGAATGACGCCGATTTATGAAAAGATGATATTGCGCCCTTCGAATCACCATCGCGCAATTGGCCACGGCCAAGCTGCAAATAATAACGCGCTCGGTCTTGTGGTTTTGTCGCAGAAGCGATGGCAGCGCGGCAGGCGTTGATCAATTGGTTTGCGTGAATATCTTGAAATTCAACCGGCTCAGACTGGCGTAACGGATCGGCCGCTAATGCCCCCAAATCATCACAGCTTGACCCTGGCTGGTCTGAAGCAGCGCTGTTGCTTGGTTCAGCCAAGATCAGCAAGCTGGCAATCAAGATGACAAGCCGCATTTTTCCAGCCTTTGGGAATTGTTTTGGTGATTATTACCATATTCGTGCAGGTCAGTTTAAGTGCCGCTAATGCCAAGTCAACAGCAGCCTTTGTGCCGCGGCTTGTAAGATTCCAGCCGCACCATTGTTTTGGCGATTTCGGGATGGCCAATTGAAATTGGCGGGCATATGCCCATTTAATACAGATGAACAGTCAAAAGGTGTGATGATGATGGCTCGGAAGTTTTTCAGCATTGGCGTAATCATAATGATGAGTTTGCTTGGCGCTCAAGCATTTGCCGCGGGTAGTGATGATTATGCGGTGACCGCGGCCAAGCCAGCGGCCTATAACAAAGCGCTGGCTATGATTAAGGATAAAAATTACGACCAGGCCATTGTGAAGCTAAAACAAGCTGAAGCTTCGGCCAAAAAAGACGCCGATATCCAAAATTTGCTGGGGTTTGCCCATCGTAAATCGGGCAAGCTGGACGAGGCGGCAAACTATTATAAATCTGCCTTGGCGCTCGATCCAAAGCACAAGGGCGCTTTGGAATATCAAGGCGAATTGTTTTTGATGCTTGGTAATAAGGTTAGTGCCGAAAAAAATCTGCAAAAGCTGGATAAGATTTGCTGGCTTGGTTGCAGTGAATTGGATGATCTTCGCACCGCCATCAGAAATTATAAGCCATAAGCAGCTGGATTTTGCGCCTGCCTGATTTTGTGGCAGGGTCATTAATACAACGCTAATATGTGTGCCGATTAACGATTGAGATGACAAGGGAGGTCAATTTGCCCATAGACCCGTTACCGCAGAACCGGCTTGGTAAGGTGATTATCGTCATTTCGATCATGTTCGTCTTATTGTTTGCATCGGCCATGTTGATGCATTGGCTTGATAATCCTGAAAGCCTGAATCCGGTATTTGGCTAGCCTGTTTCTGTCTTGTTCGCCCAAAGGCCATTTTGGCTTTGCTTTGTTAAAAGTTACCGCCACGGCCAGCCGATATAAGGATTAATCAATTGCAGCTTTCCATTCTGATTCATGCCGCCAATATCGGTTTCATGGTTATGTTTTCGGCCGTTGTCGCGCCCACCGTTTTCAAAGTGTTATCGCAAAAAGCCGCTGGTGCTTATCTTCGGAAACTATTTCCAAGAATGTTTATGTTTGGATTTATAACCTCAAGCTGTGCCGGGCTTGCCGCATTGTTTGATAGCCATTCACCAAATGCCATTATTTCGGCGTTGGTTGCCTTGGGGTTTTTGGGCAATGCTTTTATCCTAACACCGCAGATCAATAAATATCGCGACGCGCTTCTTGCTGGTAATACTGCTGCAAAGGCAATGTTTGGCTGGTTGCATTTGATATCAGTTGCGGTGTTTCTTTTTCAACTGCTGGCAAGTGGCTACATCGTTATGATGGCCTATCTATCAAGCTAGTAATTAATCATCATCAATCATTTGTGATTGGGTGAAACCCCATTTCTGGCCTTTGCGGTGAATCTTATCGGCGTTTGTTTGGGACGCGTGAATTGAAATCGGCTGGCCGTTTTTTAATCCAATTGATAAATTTGGCAATTCTTAGATGCTGCCGCAGCGCATCAATTGAATGATAATCTCTTGCCAGTTCGGCCTCGGTCAAACTTGCGTGTATTTCTTTGTGACAAATATGGTGCAAAAGAACCGTTTCACCAGTTTTTCCGCCTTTCAACTTTGGAATCAAATGATGTTTTGATTGCGCAACATTGGCAGGAATCGACCGAAGACAAAGCGGGCAAATCGGGTCATCCATGTCGTTCAAACTCCTCTCCAGAAATGCTGTCTGTCTTTGCGCTTGCCGGCAGAATTGGTTTGGATGCCGCTTAAAAATTATGATGCTTCCCAAGCATTATAGCCTTGATGTAGTTCATGCTTCAATCAAACCAGAGCGATAATGCTGCCAGCGGACAAACGCCAATGATCAAAAAACCGTCTTGATGATTCTTTTTAGTCAGTTGATGGCAGCATGTGCTATGAAATGCACATGAAAACGCAAACAAAAAATCAAAATGGTGGATGGGCAGGGAAAGCGCAGCGAAAGCAGCAAGCCGGCTATCTGAACAAGATCGCAAAGCAGAATAAGGGCAAGAATCTTTTAGCGCCCGAAAAAACCGATGAAGCTGCAAAAAATCAACCCGACTCAAAATAAAGATGGTTATGGTGTCATCTGTGATCTGACGCAAAAGCCGCATAGATAATCGGATGTTTTGGCATCATAACTCACATGCACCCCGCGTAATGGCGGCAGATAGGGCGGCGTGGTATTGCGAATACATTTATCGCAGCCCTGATTTTCATAAATGAAAAATTGGCGTTGCAGATAAATCCATTCGGATCCACGAACCGGCTTTGGTGCAGTAATCTCTGGCAAAAGGTCTCACTCGGTTTCATTGCTTTGGCGGCGGCCCGATATCTGATGAATGCCAGCCAGGATTATCGACATATTCGGGTCATGCCAATCTTGGCGATATCATTATGGCGATGGAGGTTTATTTTGCTAATGCAATGACGTTGCCTTGGCTGGTGATTTATGTGTTATTGATGATATGTGGCTTATTATGGTTGCGGTTTTAGGTGGTGATATGAGGTCCAAATGAAAATGAAATTTCGCGCCGCGTTTTTGGGGCTGAATTATATTGCGACAGTGGTGGCAAGCTTGACGATATTGGTTTCAGAGCAATTTTCATTTGGTGAAAAAGCCGTCTATGGCATAAGCGCAATTTTGATCGGCATGGCGATTCGTAATTTTGTGAAAATCCGAATGTCAATCGAAGAATAGGCACCAGCCCTTTTGGGGGCTCGCAGCAGCTATTTATATGTTTGCAATCGCTATAGCCGGCGCGCCAGCGCATCATAGGCACGCGAGCTTAGCAACCGGCGAAGGATCATCATTAATGTTGTGGCGGTGGTGACGCGGTATCGCAGTTTTGGTCGCTTTGCCGTGGCCGCATGCATCACCGCCTTGGTAACGGCAACTGGCATCAATTCGAAAGTATCTGGTGGCGGATCAATGGCCGATAGGCGCGGTATGGCGACTTCTTCATACCAAGATTCGCGGGCGGTTCCCTTCCAATTGATCCATTGTTTGAATTGTATATAGGCATTTTCCCTGATCCGGGTTCGAATAGGCCCCGGCTCAACAAGGATTAAATGAATATTTGTTCCGTGAAGTTCCAGCCGCATCGTGTCGGTTAGCCCCTCCAATGCAAATTTGGTGGCATTATAGGCGCCCCTGAATTTCAAAGGCGCAAAGCCAAGAACCGATGAATTCTGAATAATGCGACCCTGTTTTTGTTTGCGCATCTGCGCGATGGCAAGCCGTGATAATGTATGCCAGCCAAAGAAATTCGCCTCGAAAATTGCCCGCAAGGCATCTGTTGGAAGATCTTCAACAAGCGCCGGAATGCCATAAGCGCCGTTATTGAATAGAACATCAAGATGCCCATCGGTGAATTCAAGCGCATAAGCAAAGCCGTTGATGATGCTCGCCTCATCTTCATAATCAATGCAAATGCTATGGATTTTATGATGATCGCGCATGATTGCGCAGTCCGCTGGCTTGCGACAGCTGGCGATAACCTTCCAGCCGGCATCACGAAAGGCAAGCGCGGAATCAAGTCCAATACCGCTTGAGCATCCGGTGATCAAAATTGATTTCATGGGGATAGCCTTTTTTGATCGGGTTTCGGTTTTGTGCAGTCAGTCTTGGCGTCTAGTTAGGGTCTATACCTAATTTTCCGGTCATGCCATGGATTTCAAGCTGTGCTGCGATCCAGCCATTCTCGATTGATTGGGCAATCAGCGCATTGATAAAAGCAATCGAGTCTGCTTTGCCCTTGGCAAGGCCGATTGATTGCTTCACTGCGGTAAACGGAGGGTCGATCATCCGAAGGCCGCTATTATTGGCCATGTCTTCAAGAAGCTTTGGTTTCAGACTGGCCAGAACATCAACCTTTTTTTCAAAAAACAAATCATGCGCTGCCTGAATTGATGACGCCCGAATAATCTGGGCTTGGCTGAAATGATCGGTAAGCCAGAGATCATAGGCGCTTCGTTCGGAAACGGCGATTTTTGCACCAGCCCGATCAACATCATCGTTGGTCAAAAAATCATCATCATGGCGTACCAGAAAATTGGCTTCGATCACGACATAGGGGTGACTGAAATCCAGCGTTTGGGCGCGTTCAGCCTCAAATGCGATATTGCCGATATCCCAGATATCCTGATTGACGGCATCGGCTAGTTCCCCCGGCCGATCAAAGCAAACCAATTTGCAAGGCAGGCCTAGTGTTGAGGCAACAAGATTGGCAATATCGGGCGAAATCCCCTTCGGGCTGCCATCAGCGGCAGTGCCAGATACCAGCAGAAAATTGCTTAAATTAATGCCGGCACGCAAAACACCCGTTGGTGCCAGTTGCTGTTTCACCACATCTGATACAAACATAAATTTTCTCCAAGATCGGGCGAATAGGGGGCTTAACGCACATTGCCAAGCAATAGACCGCTCATCAGCTTGTCAACTGGTGCGCGGTCATCGGTTAAAATTGGTAACTGCTCATTGGCGCTTGCCGATACTAGCTTGGTATTTGGCCAACGCCACCAGCTTCTTTCAAAGCCATTTTCGGCATTGATGAAATCATCTTCAAGCGGGGTATTTGTGCCAACGACAATAAAGGTTGTGCGCATGCCTTGCTGTCTTGGATCAGGCTCGAACCAGACTTCAACTCTGTCAAAGGAATGCTGCAAGGTTTTGACATAGGACAGCAAAAATAGCGGGCGTTTGGCATTATCGACAACATTCACCAAATAAACGCCATCATCATGCAGCCGCCGCGCAATAAGATCATTAAATTCCTGTGTGACCAGATGCTCTGGGATCGAGATATCTTGAAAGGCATCGCCAAAAACAAGATCGAATTTCACATCATCAGCCAGCTTATTCAATTCATATCGGGCATCGCCATGAATGACTTTGGTTTTTGATCCATCGGGCGAAAACCATAATTTGGCCTTGGCAATATCGGTCACCTTGGGGTCAATTTCTGCAATCGTTATATCGGCTTTGCCCTGATATTTTGCAATCCAGGCTCGTGGCAATGAAAACCCGCCGCCGCCAATGAAAAATGATTGTGGTGGCCGGTCGCCAAAACGAAGGCTGATATATTCATCAACAAAATGAACATAAGGCGAATGCAGCCGTTTGGGCTGGTCTTTTTCATTGATGGAATGCACCAGATGATCAAGGGCAATCAGGCGGGTTTCAGCTCCAGCCATGCCGACATCCTGAATCTGGATACAGAAATAATTGCTTTCGGTGACGCATTGGCTTTTTAGCGCGCCAGTTTTTTGCGCGCCAGCCATCATCGAAACCCCAATCGCAAGCGGGATGATCATCACCTTTGCATTCTGTTTATAGCCTATCAGGAAAAAGACTGATCCAAGGGCAAAATAGATCACCGCGACCAAAATGACGGTATTTCGCGATCCAAGTGTTGAAATCAGAAAATAGCCAGCAAGAAGCGCCCCAAAAATAGCACCAGCCGAACCAAGAGCGTACATCCTGCCAATCACCACGCCCGATTCATCTTGCGGATTAATATCAATCGCCAATTTCGTGGCAAGGGGGGACACAATGCCAACAAACAGGCTTGGCAAGAAAAACAGAATAAAGGATGACACCAGAATGGCGTTGATCACGCTTAGATTGGCCATTTGTAAAATATGCGGGATGAAATCAAGAAGCAGCAAAATAAGAAGGCTTGTCAGTGATGATAGGAAAAGCGCATAGCCAATTTTGATGAATTGGGCGCGTTTGACAAAATGGCCGCGCGTCAAATTACCACCAATCCAATGGCCAACCGATAATCCGGCGAGAACCACGGCAATGATTGATGTCCATGTGTAAAGCGACATCCCGAAGACAGGTGCCAAAAGCCTGCCAGCAACAATTTCAATGATCAGACCGCAGGCCGAGCTTGCAAGGATGGTGATGGCAAGTAAAATTTGAAATATCATAAAAGCAAAACCTCGCCTCAGTATCTTGTAACAAAAATCTTCCAGCCAATGCGTTAGGTGACCATAGTCGCATAAAGTGTAAGGCGAGCAAACAATAGAAAATGCGCAAAATAACTGACCTGTTTATCTTGCTTTACCAGCAGCGAAATTATGCGATAGTTAGTTCAGCCAACTCATGTTGGTAAGCTGGTAAATAGCCATTTGATTCGTATTTTAGAGGTTCTTGATGTCTGCATTTGATAAATTAATGGCCATTCGCGACTTGCCACTTCCCGAAAAAGATGAAGTTAGCATCACTGGATCAGACCCTGTTTTGAACACACATTTCCGACTGGCAGCAACAGCATCGGCGGCGATTGCTGGCATTGGGGTTGCGGTCAATGATCTGTGGGAATTGAAAACGGGTCGGCGGCAAGCAATTGCCATTGATGCTGTTACGGCAACCGCTGCCCTGAAAAGTAAAAACTACTTTCAGGCGAAAAATGCCAATGGTGTTTTTGAAAATGTCACTGATGCAAGCCATGAGGCAAATCGAGGCCTAACGGGTATTTTCCAGACCAAGGATGGACGTTGGCTATTGCCGCATTTTGGGCTTGATCATCTGCGCCGTCGCATGTTGGATCTGTTGCAAGCCGATGCCAATACAGAGTCGATTGCCAAAGCTGTTGCCAAATGGGATGCGCTTGAGCTGGAAAACGCGATTGATGAGGCGCGGGTATGCGGGGGAATGATCCGCACGAATGAAGAATGGTTGCAAGAGCCGCATGGCAAAATTCTGGCGGCAAAACCAGTTGTTGAAATTATCAAGATTGGCGATAGCGAACCCGAACCAATGCCAGCAGGTGATCGTCCATTATCAGGGATAAAGGCGCTTGATCTAACGCGCATCCTTGCTGGACCGATCACTGGCCGCACCCTTGCCGAACATGGGGCTGATGTTCTTATGGTCTCGGCACCACATTTGCCGCAGGTTTGGTCTTATGTTGCCGATACAAGCCATGGCAAGCGAAGCTGTTATCTGGATTTGCGTGATGAAAGGGAAAAACAGACGCTTATTGATCTGGTCAAAACTGCTGATGTGTTTTCCCAAGGCTATCGCCCAGACAAGATCAATCAAATGGGTTTGGGACCAGAGGCATTAGCAGAGATTCGCCCCGGCCTTGTTTATGTGTCGATCAATTGTTACGGCGCTGATGGGCCGTTTAGTCATCGCGGCGGGTGGGAACAGATTGCACAGATCATGACAGGCATTGCCGCCGAAGGGGTTCAATCATCATCGGGCTACAAGCCGAAAACACTTCCCGCGGCGGCAAATGATTATATCACTGGCTATCTTGGCGCTTATGGAACGCTGTTGGCGCTAGCACGGCGCGCACGCGAAGGCGGCAGCTATCATGTTCGCGTATCATTATGCCAAACGGGGATGATGATTTACGATCAGGGCAAAGTCGGTACGTTGCCAGAAAATTTGAATCTGGGGATGAGTGATGTTGACTCGCTTTGCATGGAGTCTGACAGCCATCTTGGCCGGATCAAACATCTGGCACCGGTATTAAGCCTGTCCGAAACGCGGCCATATTGGGCTTTGCCAACACCGAAAATGGGATCAAATGACCCACGCTGGCTTGGCTAAAGCCGCAATATCACCAATCCAAAATCCTATAGTTCGCGAAGGGCGTTGAATTGATCAACATAACCGCTGGCATCAATCTTGACGCCAATCACCGTGGTTTCATTGCTTTTCAATGCCTGTTCTAGGGCGGCAATCAATCCGGCTTCAGTGTCAACATTGGTTCCGTTCGCACCAAAACCGCGCGCCAGATGTTCCCAATCAATGCCGCCAATATGCACGCCATAAGGGTCAATGCCTTTGATGCTTTGTTTGGTTCTGATCAGCCCAACCTCGCCATCATCAAACACTAGAATGATAATGGGCAGATTTTCGCGAACCGCTGTATGAATATCGGCAACCGCCATCAACAGGCCGCCATCGCCGGTAAAGGCAAGAATGGGCTTGTCCCGATGCGCCAAACGGGCGGCAAGAGCGCCCGGGATCGCAAATCCCATTGACCCAAGGCCATTTGAGGTTAGAAATTCACGTGGTCCATAGCTTTGCCATTTCTGCACCACCAACAGGCGGCTGGCACCAGCATCACAGGTGGCAATTGTGTCACGGGGCATAATCGCACGCGCACATTCGACAACGCGTTGGGGTGACAAGCCGGTGGCCGGCGTGTCCAAGGCTGTGTGAACACGGTCACGGAATGTTTTTGCCGCGTCAAACCCCCAGCCAGATCCTTGCGGTAAATTTTCCGTAATTGCCGTTAAAAGCGGGTCTAGCGCGCCAATCACTTCTTCATTACACGCGACCAGCGCGTCAAGCGATGGATGATTGGCAAAGGATAGAACCTTTGTCGTATAGGGCCATCCTTTGGGTTGCAATTCAACCGCGTCAAGACCGATGGTGATGATCAGATCGGCCTTGGAAACCAGATCACGCTCGATCAACCCACCAATGATACAGCCCGCGCGTAGCAGGTGATCTTCGGGCATGGCGCCTTTGCATTTTGATGTAGTCAAAACCGGCGCGCCAAGATGTTCGGCAAGCGTAACCATCGCTGGACAGGCATTATCCCATAGCGTGCCCAGCCCGACAAGCAGCACCGGCCGATCGGCCGCATTGATCATGGCAATTGCATTTTCGATTCCGCGCGGGTCGGGCTTGGGGTGGTAATAATTTGGCATTAATTTGGGCAGGTTCTGTGATGTGCCTGATGGTTTTTTTGTTTCGCTTTGCGGCAGATCAAAATGTACCGGCCCGGGCGCATAGGCGGTGGCGATACGAACGGCGCGGCGTAATTGCTGTTTAATGACTTTCGCGTCAATCGCCGTTGACCATTTCACAATCGGCTGCATAATCGCCTGCTGATCCAGCCTTTGGCGGATTCCGACTTCCTGTTCAGGTGATGAATAGCGGTCGGTAATTGCAATCAGCGGCGCGCGATCCAAAAAAGCATGGGCAATACCATTCACCATATTTGTGGCACCGGGGCCGCGGGTTGATAAGCATACCCCCGGACTGCCGGTAATCTCACCCCATGTTGCCGCCAGCATCGCGCCAGCCACTTCCTGTTTCATCAGAATAAAGCGCATGCCTTGCGCCTTGGCCGCTTCCATCAATTCAACAGATTCGCCACCTGGATGGCCAACGATAAATGGCGTTCCCATTTCTTTAAAAGCTGCTGCCATTTCTTCGACAGTTGTCGTTGTCATGATGATTATCTACCTTTTGAATTCGTCATTAAAATCTAATTGAGTGAAACAAATTTCTTGGAGCCTGTCACTTGCCTAATCACGCCAAATTGACCGGTGGAGAGGATGGTGGGGTACCTTTGGAATAAGGGCTGAAACGCAAAAAAGCCATTATTGCGATATTGCAATAACGGCTCTTTTATCGAAGGGCTATAAACTGTTTGGGTTGCCGTGAATGCTAACGGCAGGCCTAGGCCTTCTTGTTTTTCGTAATTGTCGAATAGGCTCTAAAGCCGACAACAATCGCACCAATGATTAGAAAGATCGGCGCATACGAGAATTTGTTCTGATATTCAAAATTAAAGAACACCATGATACCACTATCTGAAATGATCATGGATTGCCGGAAGGCTTCTTCCATGCTTGAGGTCAGAACAAAAGCGATGATAAATGCAGCGGCTGAGAAATTCGTCCGCCGCATACCATAGCCGATCACGCCAAACAAAATGGCAAAACCCACATCCCAGATTGAGGCGCGCGATGAATAGCTGGCTGCAAGTGAAATCATGAAAATCACAGGATATAGATATTGTGTTGGCAAAACCGCAATGGCCTTACCAATCAATGGCGCAGCGAAATAGCCGATGATGGCATAAGCGCCAATGCCAACAAGACCGGCAGCAAATACACCAAAAATAAATTCACGTGGACTCATCATTTGGCCAGCGACAAATAAAGGAGGCTCAGTTGCAAAAATTTGTGGACCAACCTGCAATCCATTAACGAGGAACATGCCAATCAGAACTGCAGCGATTGTCGAGCCTGGGATGCCCAAAGTTAGTAGGGGAATCATGGATGGTCCGGAAACAGCATTATTAGCCGATTCAGGTGCGGCAATGCCTTCAACAACACCCGTTCCCCATTCATCTTTGTTTTTTGCTCTCCGCTTTTCCTCGCCATAGGCGACAAAACAGGCAACCGATGATCCCAAGCCTGGCATCATGCCGATTAAAGATCCATAGATTGACGACCGAAACATGATTGGAAGGCAGCGTTTGAATTCGGGCCATGTGAAATAATTTGCTGTCGGATCATCAAGTTTGGTTTTGTCCAAATCGACCATTTTCAGCTTCGCCGCTTTTTCGGCCTGAATAATCACCTCTGAAATAACAAACACGCCGATCAAAAGTGGAACAAGCGCCATGCCTGATTCCAACTCATCGATTCCCATTGTCATTTTAAACTGGCCGGTAATCGTATCTTCACCAATAAGGGCAATTGCTGCGCCAAACAGTGTCGAGATGATGCCTTTGATGATGCTGTCACTAACAACTGAACCGACAACAAAAAAGGCCATCAGATAGATTGCGAAATTTTCGGGTGGGCCAAACTGCTTGGTAAAGGTGGCAATGGATACAGCACCGAAAATCAGCACGATTTCGCCGAAATAATCGCCAAAGGCTGATGAAATCGTCGCTGTCTTAAGGGCCTTTCCGGCACGTCCAGATTGAGTCATCGGATAGCCATCTTGCATTGTGGCCGCCGATGCCGCGGTTCCGGGCGTGTTGAATAGGATGGCGGCAATGGATCCGCCATATCGCCCCGATTTGCCAATCACATAAAGAAAGGCAAGGCCAGCCAAACCACCAATTTCATCATTATAGGCGATCAGGATTGGCAGCATCATTGCAATGGCAGCAGCCGCTGTTAGTCCTGGCAAAGCGCCAAAGACAATGCCAACAAAGGCGGCCAGAAAAACAAACCAAATGGCATAGGGGTCACTGAAAAGAGTGACGAAACCGCCAAAAATATCGTCGAATATCATCAGGAATTATTCCCCGCTTATCAAATTTGTGAAGGGGCGTAGATCAATCAACACACCCTTTGGGTCATTCAGTCTCATAATGCCCATGAACAACCACTGCATGACAATCGCCATAATCAGTGCGCCTGTGATCGTTTTTACTTTGTCGCGGACGCCAAAAGCATAGAGCGTTGACACATATCCAACAATGATTGCAACAAAATAGCCAAAAAGCCAAAAGGTCACTACGAACAAAGCGCCACATCCGACAACGAGTGCAATCCGTTGCAGATTGCTATCAAGAAAGCCATAGCCCTCCTTAAGGTTGCCAACCTTGCCCCGAAATGCTCGAAGGGCAAGCCAAACTCCCCCAAGGGTAAGCCCAATGGCCAATGCCATTGGCATGGATTGTGGGCCGATTGCCTCGTTTGAAGCCCGGATTGTTGTTGCTTGATAAACAAAAAAGACACCGATCAGCCCAACAACGCTGGCGACACCATATTCGAGTTTCTTCTTATAGAGTGTTTGATCCATTGGTTCCTCAATTTCAAACCATTTTTTTTCTGCAAAAATAAAAATTTATTAAACAAATAGGGGCAAGTTCAAAACTTGCCCCTGAATGATTTTGAATAAGTCAGTTTATTGATTTCCGACGAGCTTTTGCATCACTGGGGTCATCGTCTTGTACATCACACCCTGAGCCTTAACAGCCGTTGCCGAATCAATATAGAAAGCACCAAGGTTGTTCTTCTTCATGAAGCTTTTAAAGCCTTTGATACCAGCAACATGTTTGATTGCGGCTCCAACTTTTTCTTTAACTTCATCAGAAACTCCCTTTGGAGCAAAAAGGCAGAACAGACCTGTAAAGTCAGCCCCTTCCATCCCTTGCTCTCCAAAAGTTGGCAGATCAGGCATGGTTGGGTCGCGCTCTGCGCCAGCGGTTGCCAATGGACGGATCGTATCCTCAAAACCTGCAATGGTGTTGTTACCGCCAAAAACTGCTTCGACTGATTGAGAAACAATTGCGGCACGCGCTTTTGATCCACCTTTAAACGGAACCATCTTATGAGGAATTCCGTATGTATCAAAGAATGTCGTACCAATGCCCGAATGCATAGTTGTTGCGCCAGATGTACCCCAAGTAACGGTTTTACCTGAAGCTTTTGCGCTCGCAACAAACTCAGCCATATTTTTTGCTGGGTTTGAGGTGTGTACCTGCATCGAAGTTACCAGCTGAGACATGCAGCCGAGGTTAACCCAATCGTCTTTCACACTATACGGCTTATCTTTTCCCTTGGCCAATTCACCAACGATGAAGGTGCCGATGTTGATCATATAAAGTGTGTGACCGTCTGCTTTTTCACCAAGAACTTGTTTTGCGCCTTTTTGGCCAGATGCACCCGGTACGTTTACGATATAGGCAGGCTGCCCAGCCATAGTTTCAGCTTCGTGTAGGTATGATGCAAATCCGCGTGACGTTGTGTCAGTACCACCACCAGCAGAAAATCCTACAACGATTTTCACAGGCTTGGACGGATAAGATCCGTGACTACCTGCGAGAGCAGCTCCAGAAGTAAGCGTCAAAGCTGCTGCAGCACTAAGCACAACCGATTTACTAAATCCCATTTTTTCCTCCAATAGGTTTTTTGAATTTTTTGACAGAACAATCGTCGTCAAGTAGTGGTCAGTTCAGCCTTTTCTGTCAATGATAATTTGATATTTTCTGCCAAATTTCTGCCAAATTTTGTAAAATTATAATAGCAAGAGGCAATGTCTTGTGATTACTGTTTTTCACGCAAAATTTTTCTTTTCATAATCTGATTTTAGCAAATCAACCCGCCGATCAATCCAAGGACATGTGCCATGCAACAGCACCCAAAAACAATGCGCACCGTAGGCGTTCATACCCCTGGTGGACCGGACGCGCTGGAAATCATCAATGTTCCTGTGCCAGTTCCAACCGGGCGTGACCTATTGATCAAAGTGCATGCCGCCGGCGTCAATGGTGCTGATTTGCGCGAACGCGAGGGGAAATATCCGGTGCCGCCCGGCGCGCCCGATATTATGGGGCTTGAGGTTTCAGGCGAAATTGTTGCTGTTGGCGAATTATGTGATCGCTTTCGGCCGGGCGATATGGTTTGTGCGCTATTGATTGGTGGCGGCTATGCTGAATATGCGATTGCGCCAGAGGGCCAATGTATGGCCATTCCCGACGGAGTGTCGGTGATTGACGCGGCAGGCTTGCCCGAGGTTTTCTGCACGGTCTGGACGAATATGATGGATCGTTGCCAGCTTCAAGCTGGTGAAACTGTGTTGGTTCAGGGCGGCACAAGCGGTATTGGCTTTGCTGCGATCAAGATTGCCAAGGCCTTCGGTGCCAAAGTTTTTGCCACGGCACGAAACGAAACCAAATGTGCAGCAATTCGCCGATTTGGCGCTGACGCTGCAATCAATTATAAAACTGAAGATTTTTTGGAGGTGGCGCGTGACCTGACCGATGGTCGCGGTGTTGATGTTATCATTGATATTATCGGCGGTGATTATTTGCCCAAGGAGGTCAAGCTTCTTGCCCATGGTGGGCGTTTGATGATCATCAATCTTCGTGGTGGAAAAACCGCCGAAATCGATTTTGGCCAGATTCATAGCAAACATCTTACCGTGACAGGCGCGCGCTTGCGGCCACGGTCGATCGCTGAAAAATCGGCAATTTGCCGATCTTTAGAGACGCATGTCTGGCCAAAATTTAAAGACCAGACGATCACACCGGAAACTTATGCAACTTTTACATTTGCCGAAGCAGCCAAAGCGCATCGTCTGATGGAATCAAGCGATCATATTGGCAAGATTCTTCTTGTGTCATAATCAAAAATCTATCGTGCGTTTGGGAAAAACAGCTGTTTGCCATCTAATTTGAAACTGGCAATGGCGGCTTGGCCTTTTGCCGAAATCAGCCAATCGATAAATATCTGGCCTTCCTTTGACCTGACATTTGGGCATTTTTGCGAATTAACAAGCATGACACCATAGGGGTTGAAAAGGCGTTGATCGCCTTCGACCATGATTTTGAAATCTGCCTTATTCGCATGTGCGCCCCATGAGGCACGATCACTCAATGCATAGGCACCCATGCCAACAGCGGCATTCAAGGTCGCTCCCATGCCCGAACCGGTCTCGCGGTACCAGTCACCCGAACTTGCTGCCTGATCAATCTTCGCCATTGCCCATAAGGATTTTTCTTTGCTATGCGTTCCCGAATCATCCCCGCGTGATGCGAATTTTGATTTCGAATTGGCAATTTTCACCATCGCCGCAGTGACATCCGTGCCGCCAGCGATGCCGGCTGGGTCACCCGCCGGCCCAATTACCACAAAATCATTATACATGACATCATAACGCTGCTTGGCATAGCCAGCGGCAACGAACTGGTCTTCGCGTTTCCGGCTATGCACCAAAAGAACATCGCCATCACAATTCATCGCATTCTTGATCGCTGCACCTGTTCCAACCGCAACCACATTCACCGTGATTCCAGTGTCGGCTTTGACCATTGGCAGAATATAATCATAAAGACCGGCGTTTTTTGTCGATGTTGTTGATTGAACAAGAATCGCATTATCGGCGATTGCGGCGGTGGCAAGGCAGGCAGCGCCAGCAGCAAACAGAATGGCAAATTTCATAAAGGCTCCTTTGGCAGATGCCGTCTATCGGGTGTTATAAAACCAGCTTGCCAGCCAGATAGGCTTTGGCGGCGGCTGATTTTGGTTTTTGAAAGAAAGATTTGGCGGGGCTATGTTCGGCCAATTTGCCGTGATGCAGAAATATAACATCATCGGCAAGCCGCTTGGCCTGTCCGATATCATGCGTCACAAGGATAATTTTCATTCCTTGTTTGCTAACCGATTGCAGATTGGTCTCAATCGTCTCAATTGATGCTGGATCAAGATTTGAGGTTGCTTCGTCCAGAAACAGAATGGCTGGATTGATGATCAACGCCCGCGCCAAGGCAAGCCGTTGCTTTTCGCCGCCAGATAAAAGCCGCGCCGGATGCTGGGCAAGATGATCTAGCTGTAATTGCGCAAGATAATCCATTGATATTTTCGGATCATCAATGCCGCGTTGGCGCGCCACAAAAAGCAGATTTGCCAAAACCGTCCGGCGCAAGATGGTCGGGGTTTGAAAGACCAATGATTGCTGTTGCCTGATCAAAGGATCAAGCGGCATATCAGCATAGAGGATTTGCCCCATATCAGGCTTTGCCAGCCCGTGAAGACAGCGCATGAAAAGGCTTTTCCCAGCGCCATTCGGCCCCATAATAACACTCATACCGTCCGATTTGATGATACAAGACAAATCATCAATCAATATACGCTCATTCAGCGTCAAGGTGATATTCTGAACGGTGATTGGCATCAGGCCGCGCTGCGCCATTGCGGTTTGATCAGACATAGGCACGCCGCCTTGCCGATGCTTTTAACCATTGCACCAGAAAATTCACCGCAAGTGAAATCGCCAATAGAATAAAGCCAAGCGCCAAGGCCAGCGCCAGCTCGCCTTTCGAGGTTTCAAGCGCAATCGCTGTTGTCATGACGCGGGTGAGATGATCAATATTACCGCCAACGATTATCACCGCGCCAACTTCGGAAATGGCGCGGCCAAATCCGGCCAGAATAACTGTCATAAGCGAATAGCGCGCATCAATGATATAGGCCAAAAGCGCAGTTCGTTTTGGCACAACAAGGCTGTCGAAAAAATCTTTGTAATCTTCGTGGAGATCTTCAAGAACCTGACAAGATAGCGCGATGATGATCGGGGTGATCAAAATCATCTGTGCAATCACCATAGCCTGCGGCGTATAGAGCAGCCCAAGCCAGCCAAATGGCCCCGATCTGGATAGATGCAAATAAACCAACAACCCCACAACAACTGGCGGCAACCCCATCATGGCATTGAAAACACCAACCAGAAAATCGCGCATTGGAAAATGACGCATCGCCAGAAACGCGCCAATGGGAAGACCGATCACACAAGACAAAACCAATGACGCCAAACTCACATTGATTGAAAGCACCAGAATTTCCATCAGATCACGATCTGAGCTGGCCAACAGGCCAAAGGCAGCGGCGAAAGATTCTGAATAGATTGGCATTGACGTTCCTAGCTATGTGATTTTTTTACATCTACTATGAAAAAATCACCGGATCAACCGTTATGCTTAAATTATCACAACGAATATTTGCCAGTCATATGCTGATTTTAGTCACAAGCTGAAACGGGCATGGAACGCCGGTCTGGCGTTGCCCACATAAACTGAAACCTGCCGGTTTATTGATCGCTAAATTCGGTGCCAAGCGCCTTTTCATAAATCTTGATAATGGAGCTTTTTGGCTCGCGACCATACCCGGCGGCGATGGCGTTTTGATAGCTGCTTGTCATGGCATTCACCAGCGGCGTCATGGCGTGTTTTTCAATGGCAATGCGCTGGACATTTAAAATATCTTTATAGGCGTCTTCCATTGGAAAATCATTATCGAACTGGCGCGCCAACATGCGTGGGACGAAATGATCGCCCGCAAAGCTGCGGGCGCTTGCGGTTGTCACAACTTGGGTCAGGGCCTCGGTTGAAAGACCGCCAGCAACAGCCAGCGGTAATACCTCGCATAGCGCGACAATATTGATATCATAGATGATGTTATTGACCGCTTTCATCATTTGGCCAGCGCCGCTTTCGCCGCAATAGACGATAAATTCGCCCATGGCATCAAGTTGGGGCTTAGCGCGATCAAACAAGAGTTTGCTACCGCCAAACATCAAGGTCAATGTGCCATCTGTGGCACGAAAGGGAAGGCCGGAAATTGGGCAATCAGCGTAGGCAATGCTGCGGCCTGCCAATTGATCATGGATGGCAATGGCCTCAAGACGGTCAATTGTTGAGGTGTCGATAATGGCAAGATCGCCTTGTGCTGATTCAGCAATACCACCAGCGCCGAAAATCACCTCATTCACCTCTTTGGCAGATGGAAGGCATAGGAATATGAGATGACAATTTGCCGCCAGATTACCAAGCGTGTTGGCAATGATGATATCATCACCATTCAGCCGTTCAGTGGCGGCTGGTACCGCGTCATAGGCGTAAAATGGTGCGGCAATTTTTGCCAGATTATTGGCCATGCCAAGCCCCATTTGGCCGAGGCCAATAAACCCAATACCGCTATTACGCATCGCATTTTATCCCTTCGATAGATGATCGGTGGCGGTACCGAGATGAAACCGCCAGCGATCAGTCTATACAGAAATGTTACCTTGTATATATGACGGCGTATATATGGTGACGTATATATGACGGCAGTTGTCAGCGCGGCCATTCTGCATTAGCGTTCTCATTCAGCATAATAATTTTGCTGGCGTGATCTTGCTTGGCATTGTTCTGCGACAAGATCGGCGGTCAGTATCCCACAAATATATTTGGTTAAGGACCTTTTAAATGGCTCGGCGTGAAATTCCATTTTTGTTTATTCGTGGCGGCACATCGCGCGGCCCTTATTTTAATGCGGCTGATTTGCCATCTGATCGTGATGCGATTGCCAAAATTCTGCTTCAGGTGGTTGGCGCGGGTCATCCATTGAACATTGATGGTATTGGTGGCGGCAATGCTGTGACCAACAAGGTTGCGATGCTGTCACGATCTGCCGATGATGCGGCTGATATTGATTATTTCTTTGCGCAGGTTTCGGTGTTGGAACAGCTTGTCGATTTCAAACCAACCTGCGGTAATATTCTATCGGGTGTTGGCCCAGCGGCGATTGAAATGGGGCTTATGCCAGCCAGTGATCCCGTTACCGAAGTGCGGATCAAGCTTGTTAATACGGGCGCATTGGTCGTGGCAAGGGTGCAAACGCCGGGTGGGGTCGTGCGCTATGATGGCGACACCGCGATTGATGGCGTGCCCGGAACCGCCGCGCGGATTGACCTTCAATTCATGGATGTTGTTGGTGCGGCAACTGGAAAATTGCTGCCAACTGGTAATCTTCGCGATCAATTTGACGATATTGAAGTGACCTGTATGGATGTGGCGATGCCAACCGTTACTGCGCGCGCTGATGCGTTTGGCCTTTCCGGCCATGAAACCGTCCAAGAATTAAAGGCTGATAAAAATTTCATGGCGCGGATGGAACGCGTCAGATTGGCAGCGGGTGCAGCAATGGGCATGGGCGATGTCACCCAATCGGTCACGCCAAAATTTGCCATTTTTGCACCGGCAAAGGCAGGGGGTACGATTGCCGCACGCTATTTTATGCCGTGGGAACCACATCCGACAATGGCGGTAACGGGCGCGCAATGCCTTGCCTCATGCGCCATGACACCCGGCAGTATCGCCGATGGTTTGTTGACGCGGCCAACAACCAGTCCGGCAACCGTGACGATCGAACATCCGTCAGGCATGATTGATGTTGTTGTTGATTATAATACAGGCGGTAATGGCTTTGATCTGAATTCTGCTGGTCTGGTGCGAACTGCACGCAAATTGGCATCGGGAAATCTGTTCGTATCTGACGAGGGTTAAACGGAGTTGAAATGCCGAATCGGTAATTTCTGCCGAGCAATGACAGCGGTGACAGCAATGGCGTCACTGCTGTTTTTTTGACTAGCCCTTTTTGGTTTTGCCAAACCGCCGCCACATTATAAAGCTGCTAACCGCGATAGCCGCAAACGCCAGCGTGGTTCGCAAGAGGCCACCCATCATGAATAGCGGTAACGATATGCTGAGCAGTACCAGAGGCGAAAAGAACCGTTCGAGCAGTGAGCCTGTATCCCGATGCTTTTGGTAAATCGGAAAGACCATCGAGAATATCGCAATAATCGCAAAGAATAATGACCAAGGCCGCAAGAAGAACAGCATAGGATCGGAATCAATCGCCAAAGCTCGCGCCAAATTCAACTCGGCGATATTGCCAAGAACAACACCAAGGATCATTGGTGCCAGCGGGAACCCGAACTGGCGCATTATGAAACCCAAAATACCAAAGAAGAATAATGTCCAGATATCTTCAATTGAATTATGAAGTGCAAATACGCCAATTGTTGCAAAGGTTAATATAACAGTTGCCAGAATATAAGTCTTGATCCGCGTTACGAGGACAAAAACCCTGAGAACACCTGACTGCATTCCAATCATGATGAAGCTCGCGAGGAAAAAAGCTATATATATGGAATAGGCAAGTGCCGGCTCGTCTTTTATGAAGGTTGGCCCCGGCACAATATCATGCATGAGTAACGCACCAAGCATGATTGCAGCCGTGATATCACCCGGAATACCAAGTGCCATAAGTGGGGTCAAGGCGCCACCTTCAACAGCGTTATTTGACGCCTCAGGCGCAATGATACCGCGGGGGTCCCCTTTGCCAAATTTGGAGTCATCTTTGGCGGCTTTTTTGGCCTGATCATAAGCAAGGATATTGGCAATAGAGCCGCCCGCGCCGGGAAGAATCCCTGTAAACATGCCAATTAATGCTGAACGGATTACAACGGTCCAGTTTCTGAACAAAATTCCGATTGCGCGGCGATGTTCGATTTTGACTTTAACTTGTTTCCTGTCGCTAAGTGCGTTCCGGGCGGTAACGGGATCGCGCAAATCAGACAGAAGCTGGGAAAAAGCAAACAATCCAATCAGCACTGCAATAAAGTCAAACCCGGTCAAAAGATAATCGGAGCCAAAGTCAAACCGGCCAACGCCAACAGCGTCATCCTCACCAACGGTACGGATAAATAAGCCTGCAGCACCGGCGATCAGGCCTTTGACCAGATGTTCACCAGCAAGTGACGCCGTCACGGTCAAGGCAAACATGACAAGCATGAAAAAATCCCACGGTTGGAATTCCAGCCCGACCATCGCAAGTTGGGGCGCAAATAACACCAGCAATATAGCCGATATGATGCCGCCACAAAAAGAAGACCAGACGCCAATGCCAAGGGCGAGGCCAGGCTCACCAGCACGTGCCATTGGAAAGCCGTCAAAGGTTGTTGCCACTGAAGATGGTGTTCCCGGTATGCCAGTTAAGATGCCCGACATAAGACCGCCGGAAAGACCGCCAACCAAAACCGAAATCATTGTCGCAAGCCCTTGTGCCGGCGGCATTGAAAAAGTAAAAGGCAGCGTCAAAACGATCGCCATTGCAATGGTAAAGCCTGGAATCGAGCCTGCCATCAACCCTGCACCAACACCGATGACCATATAAGTCAAAGTTACTGGGTCGATGATATTCAGCAGTGCTTCGAGAAAAATATCCATTTGAGGTTTAAAATCCCGTCAAAGATCCGCGTGGCAAAAACACTTCCAGCACATGTGTAAAGAGAAGCCACATGCCGCCAGACGCACCTAAGGCGATTACCAGATGTGTTAAAATTGCATTCCAGCCGCCAAGAACGGTCAGCAGGATGAAGCTAAATAAGATGTTACCAACTAACATGCCCAAATAGGGAAGCGCCAGCAGGTACAATGCAAAAATCGAAAAGACAGCAATCACGTTTCGCCAATATAAAACAAACCCCTTAAGCGTCTTTTTTGGCACAGGAGAAATGTCTTTCTGCAGCGTGTTGAACGACTGTATGAGGTAAATAACACTCAAGCCGCCAATGATTATGATGATTATCCTTGGCCAAGCCGCAGGTGATAAAACACCATAGTCAGGCTCTCGTATCTCAAAACTGGCAAGCATAAGACCACCGCTTGCCAATATTAGACATAGAGCCACTAAGCTATCCCGATTGAATGACATGTTTGAACCGCATGATTTAGAAAAGAAAATAAAGTGCGGCTGGCAACTTGCGGTTGCCAGCCAATATACAGTTGTTAAGCAGACTTCGTAGTTTCAGCAGCTTTTTTTATTTTTTATACATGCCAATTTCGATGGCTACAGCCTCATAAGCGTCGTATAGATCTTTGGAATAAGCGGTAAATTCCGCAGGCCCCTGATACCGTAGTCCGGTGCCTTTCGCCGCCATGGCTTTTTGCAAGCTCGGATTATCAACAGCTTGTTTGATAATACCAGCCCACATATCGATAACTTCTTTTGGCGTGCCTTTTGGCGCCATAATACCACGCTCAAGTGCGAAACTCATATTTATGCCGCGCTCTTTTAGAGTGGGTGTGTTTGGCAGTTTGGGGTCACGATCATCATTTGCAATTGCCAATGCTTTAATTGTGCCTGCCTCCAGATGCTTTAAGCCTGACGCAACGTTTACGGCTCCTAATGTGATTGCACCTGACAGAAGTGCGTTCATGCGCTCAGCAGTTCCATCATATGGTACAAGTTTTAATTCTGCGCCGGTTGCTTTTTGAAGTAACAGCCAGATGAAATGTGATGTTGAGCCAAAGGTTGCGCCTGCAGTTACTTGACCAGGGTTGGCCTTTGCATATGCAACCATTTCTTCAATTGAATTGAATGGAGCATCTCCAGCAGCACCGATGATGTCCGGTGTGATCGTTACATTTGCAACCGCGTCGAAACCATTATAATGGAAATCGATCCGGCCATTCAAAAAGCTGGTGATCGCTGACTGGTGAATGGCAAATAGGGTACAGCCATCGGGTGCGGCTTTGGCTGCCTGCTTGGCGCCTTTGTTACCGCCCTGACCCGGAACTGTTACCACCTTCAAATTATAAGGTGTGTCCATTTCGCTAATGGTTTTTTCAACCAGCGCATACAGAACCTGTGTGCCGCCACCGGGCTTCCATGGCACGATCAATTGAGCTGTTTCACAAGGAAGCTTTGGAACAGAATGGGATGCAGCCTGTGCGACGGATGACGCCATCATGAGACTGGCAGCCACGGCTCCGAGAATTGAAAGTCTTGAATTCAGCATAGTAAGATTACTCCCTCTTGCTTGGTTTAAGCGACAACATGTCAATAAAAATAGGCGCCGCTTTAGATATGTTCTTGTTGATTAAGGTTGCAAAGGTTCCTCGCACCGAGTCAATATGAATTTGTGAATTAATGTTGTTTTTGAACATTAAATGCTCTGTCAAACGCTTTAGGAAAAAAATGCTATCTGTAGGAATTATTGGCCTTGGGACCATTGGCAATGTTGTCGCAAAGGCGTTTGATGAGGGCGTTAACGGCATGTCGCTGGTGGCAATTGCTTCAGGCCGACGGGGTAAGGCGCTTGCCAGCATTGCTGACCTGTCATCACCGGTTGAATTAATGTCAATTGACGAGGTCGCCGCTTGCTGTGATGTGATTGTGGATTGTGCACCAAAATCGGTATTTCGCGATATTGCTATTGCGGCTTTTTCGCGGGGGCGCATTTTGGTGACGGTAAGCGGTTCGGGTATTCTTGCGCATGAAGATATCGAAGATATGGCACGCGAAAATGGTGGCCAGCTTGTTCTTGCAACCGGCGCATTGCTGGGGCTTGATGCGGTTCGTGCCGCGGCCGAGGGCAAAATCCATTCGGTGCGCATGATCACCCGCAAACCGCCAAATGCGTTAAAAGATGCGCCGCATATCATCGACAATAATATCAGTCTTGATCGGCTGAATGGCGCCATTCAAGTTTTTAAAGGTAGCGCGCGTGAAGGAGCCAAGGCGTTTCCAGCCAATGTCAATGTGGCGGCGGCTTTGGGGCTTGCCGGTATTGGCGCTGATGCAACTGAGCTTGAAGTTTGGGCCGACCCGCATCTTGACCGCAACACACATTCGATTGAAGTCGATGCTGATAGTGCAAAATTCACGTTGCAGATTCAGAATGTGCAATCTGAAAGCAATCCGGGAACCGGCAAGATTACCGCGTTAAGCGTGATTGCCTGTTTGCGGGGCATGACAGCACCGATAAAAATTGGCAGCTAGACGGGTTGGATAAGCCGACGATAACAATCTCAATTCAACAAATGATTTTTTATAAGGGGCAATGAAATGCGAATAGTTGCATTTGAACAGGAGGATGGACCACATATTGGCGTTATCACTGATCGGGGCGTTGTTGATTTGTCACGCCTTGACCCCGCTGCACCGCGCGATCTTGGAACGGCGATAAAAACAGGCCAGCTTGACCAGATTGCCGCGCTTATGGCCAAGGCTGGTGATTCAATCCATCATCAGATCGAGGATATCACCATCGGGCTGCCAGTTGCAAAGCCGGGCAAAATCTTATGTCTTGGGTTGAATTACATGGATCATATTGCCGAAGGACCATTCGACAAACAGCCCTTTCCAGCGATCTTTATGCGCAGCGCCACGTCGCTTGTAGCGGCCAATCAGCCAATCATTGCTCCGGCTGTTTCCGAAACGCTTGATTATGAAGCCGAATTGGCAGTAATCATTGGCAAGGAATGCAAAAATCTGACCGAAGATAACGCGCTTGATGCCATTGCTGGCTATAGCTGTTTTAATGACGGGTCGGTTCGTGAATTTCAACGGCATACAATTCAATGGACGATGGGCAAAAATTTTGACAAGACCGGCCCGTTTGGCCCCATTATGGTTACGCCCGACGAATTGCCAAGAGCGGCAACAGGCCTGAAAATCGAATGCCGGTTAAATGGTCAAACCGTGCAATCAAGCACAACGGATATGATGATTTTTCCGGTCATTGAAACCCTTGTCTATATCACCAAGGCCTTCACGCTTGAGCCGGGTGATCTTGTTATCATGGGAACCCCGTCAGGTGTTGGCCATGCGCGCAAGCCGCCCCTTTGGATGAAAGATGGCGATCTTGTCGAAATCGAAATTGAAGGCATTGGTATTCTTGCCAACCCGATCAAGGCCGAGTGAAATCAGCTCCATTTTCGGTTTTCATCAAAAATATTTTCAGATTTTTGCCAGTGACTGCATATCAGTTGGCCAAAAAAAATTGCGCTGAATTCAGCTTTGATAAAATATAAAATTTTAAAGTTGGCATTTAGAGCGCATTTTGCCTTTTGGCTGAAATCTGCCCGCCTGAAAATGGCGGTGTGCAATGGCATGCGACCGGCAAAACGGTTCGGTTTGCGTTGAAATTCTTGGTCTGTCACGGTAAAACAGAGCACGAATTTTGTTTTAATTGGAGACTCCCCCACATGACCCCCCTAAATGTACTGATTCTTGGCGCATCATATGGATCGTTGCTGGCTACCAAAATTGTTTTGGCTGGCCATAATGCAAAGATGATCTGCCTTCCTGCCGAAGCCGATCTTTTCAACGCCGAAGGTGCGATTATCCGCACACCCGTAAAAGGCCGCGACGGTCTTGTTAAAATCCGCACAAACGGACTGGCTGGTCAATTATCGGCTGGCGGCCCCGCCGATTGCGATCCGGCAGATTTTGATCTTGTTGTTCTTGCCATGCAGGAGCCACAATATTCGTCACCCGGTGTTCGTGATTTGCTGCAAGCGGTGGCAAAATCTGGCGTGCCATGCATGTCGATCATGAATATGCCGCCACTTAGCTTTATGAAGCGTCTTCCCAATATGGATGTTGAGTCCATTCGTGTCTGTTACGCCGAATCAACCGTCTGGGATGCGTTTGATCCAGAAAAATTCACCCTATGCAGCCCCGACCCGCAGGCATTCCGCCCACCTGAGGAAAACCTCAATGTCTTGCAAGTTCGCCTACCAACCAATTTCAAGGCAGCGGCGTTTCATCACGAGCAGGACAACGCCATGCTTCGCCGCCTTCAGGCAGATATTGAGGAGGTTCGTTTTACCACTGATGACGGTGCTGAAATCGAATTGCCAGTCAAGCTAAAGGTGCATGATTCAGTGTTTGTGCCATTGGCAAAATGGGCAATGCTTGTCGCGGGAAATTACCGCTGTGTTCAAAAAGAAGAAATGCGCCCAATTCAGGATGCGGTTCATCATGACCTAGAACAATCGCGCGAAATCTATAATTGGGTTGTTGAATTATGCATTGGCCTTGGCGGGGCATCTGCCGATTTTGTGCCGTTTGAAAAATATGCCAATGCGGCACAATCGCTTGGCAGCCCATCATCGGCTGCGCGCGCCTTAGCCGCTGGTGCTAAGAATATCGAACGTGTTGACAAGCTGGTGCAAACCGTTGCCGCGCAAAAAGGCTCGCATTTGCCAAGCCTTGACGAAACCGTGGCGCTTGTTGATGGCTGGCTTGAAAAGAACCGCGCTGCCAGCTAGGGGCTAAACCTAAAAAATTTTGCCATTTTAAGGTAAATCAGGGCCATGGGTGAAAGCTGGAAACGGCAATCATTCATGGCCTTTTTGCCGATGCCGAACGCCAAGTTATGTCGGTTTTGGCCAGTTGGTATCACCCAGTTGGTATCAGCGTTTACAAATCTCAAGATGTGACGCCGCCGGCCGCCAGCATCGCTGCGATTTCTTAATGACATTAGCTTTGGCGAATGTTGCAAAACCGGTGTGATCAATTTTGGCGTCTCTGGCGGCGGTTTGCTGTTGGGTTTTGGAGGTTCTGCCAAGAATTATTTGGGCTGTTGGCGGGTCTTGCTCAAAAGCGATATCTTGTTAAATATGGCGTTTATTTTGGCATCACCATTACCGCACTTGCCGCATTGATTCTGTATTTTGGCAGATCATACAAGCTATCGGCATTAGATCTTGCCGTTTGGGTCATCGCGCTTGGCTATGCATTCGGTTTTTGGGGCTTGGCTGTTGTTGCCAAATTGCTTGCCGAAAAGGCCAAATGACAGGCTTTTAAGCCGGTTTTGGCCTTTCTTGCTTTTGACGTAGCTATAGATCAAGCGGCATGTGCCGGTTTACATCCTTGTAGAGCAAATAGCGGAACGGGTCGGCCCCCCCAGCGTAACAGGCTTGCGGGCAAAAAGCGCGAAGCCACATATAGTCACCCGCTTCGACCTCAACCCAATCTTGATTCAGATGATAAACCGCCTTGCCGCTTAGAACGAAAAGCCCGTGTTCCATTACATGTGTTTCGGCAAAAGGGATCGTGCCGCCTGGTTGAAAGGTCACGATATTCACATGCATGTCATGGCGTAAATCGGTCGGATCAACAAATCTTGTGGTTGCCCAGCGCCCATCAGTATCGGGCATAGCGATCGGGTCAACAGCGCCATCGCTTGTGACAAAAGCATCAGGCCGGTCAATGCCGCTAACCGCGTTGTAACGTTTACGAATCCAATGAAAGCTGGCTGTCTGACCGCCATCATTGATGATCGTCCAATCACATCCTGCTGGCAGATAGACATAGCTTCCAATCGTCAACGGGTGCGTTGTACCGTCAATGGTTATTGTCATTGACCCGCCTGTTACAAAAAGCACCGATTGCGCATCGGCATTGTCATCTGGCCGGTCGCTGCCGCCACCTGACTCAATTTCCATTAGATAATGTGAAAAGGTCTCAGAAAAGCCAGTCATGGGACGCGCCAGTACCCATAATCTGGTCTTGTGCCAGAACGGCAGATAGCTTGTCACGATATCCGATAAAACACCCTTTGGGATCACCGCATATCCGGTGGTGAAAACCGCGCGATCTGACAATAATTGAGATTGCGGCGGCAGGCCGCCTGATGGTGTCCAATAAGGGGCGCTCAAATCATCATCTCCTTTGTCATACTATTTTGACTTTTGCGGCAATCCGATTGCCAAATTACCAATGTCAATTAGGGCAGTTTTCATAAACTTGTCAAATCCTGACCAATGGTGAAGGGGATTGCCCAAAGTTCTTGATTGTTTCAAGTCCCGGTTATGGCCTATTTCAAAAATTGATCAGCATCGCCATCATAACCGTCTTCACGCGTCAATTGCCGCAAAATGGCTGAATTGATCACGGGTGGCGCATCATCAGAATTTGCCTGTCCAAGCACTTGCTGGATTGCGCTATAAGTTGCGGCAAGCGATGCCAGATAGGGCTGATGCCCTCGAAGACATATGCGCGCGCCCATTTTTGCCAGATCATCGGCTTTTGGTGCAAGTGATCCAATGCCGCCAAGCATGATGGGAAGATCGGTTGCGGCGCAATGCGCATTCAAATCCTCAAGAGACCGTGCACCGATCAGCGCAATGCCGTCAACGCCGGCTTTTTCATAGGCCTTAATGCGGGCGATGCAATCATCACGGCCGGTAATGGTGGCTGCGCTGGTTCGCGCCAGAATAACCAAATCGGCGTCAACGCGCCCTGATACAGCCGCTCGCATTTTACCAACCGCCTCATCAATGTTCAAAAGCTGTGTTGCCTCCGATCCAAAAGGCTGTGGCAGATCAGTATCTTCAATGGTGATTGCGGCAAGCCCAGAATGGTCAAGTTCGCGGATTGTGCGCTGTACATTCATGGCATTGCCATAGCCATGATCAGCATCGGCAATAACCGCCAGATCACCCGCCCGGCAAATCCGCAAGGCCATTTCGGCAAATTCTGACGCGGTGATCAGCATTTTATCGGGTGCGCCAAGGATTGACATTGCCGCCACCGATCCGGCAAACATGCCAACCTGGCCGCCAAGGTCTTCGACCATACGCGCCGATAAAGGATCAAAAACCGTTGCTGGTGTGATGCAGTCAGTGCCTGCCAAAATCTGCCGAAACCGGTGACGTCGTGCTGTCCAATTCATGCTGTTTTGTCCTTTGGTAAAATTCAATTTGGGGTTGTTTGGCCGGTGCAAAACAGGTTGTTTGCCTAGGCAATTTTATCTCGGGCTTTGTTGTCGAAATCACTGGCGTCATGGCGTTCATGAAGCTGGAATTCCGGTGCGCCAGATACACGATTGACCATGCGGCCACGTTTCACCGCCGGACGCGAATCAATCGCTTTGGCCCAGCGCATGACATGACTATAGGTTTGCACATCCAGAAATTCAGCCGCATTATAAAGACGACCAAGAACCAATTGCCCATACCAAGCCCAAATCGCAATATCGGCAATGCTGTATTCATCACTGCTGACATAGCTATGTTTGGCAAGTTGGCGATCAAGAACATCAAGCTGACGTTTGGTTTCCATCGTAAAACGGTCAATCGGATAGGGCAGTTTTTCTGGCGCATAGGCATAGAAATGGCCAAAACCGCCACCAAGATAAGGCGCGCTTCCCATCTGCCAAAAAAGCCATGATAAACATTCGGTGCGGCCGGCAGGGTCTTTTGGTATCAATGTTGCGAATTTATCTGCCAGATAGAGCAAAATATTACCCGACTCAAACACACGCAATGGCGGCGATAGTGAATAATCCATCAAGGCTGGAATTTTTGAATTTGGGTTAATCTCGACAAAGCCACTGCCGAATTGGTCGCCATCGCGAATTTGGATCAGCCATGCGTCATATTCGGCGCCAGTGATGTTTTGCGCCAATAATTCTTCAAGCATCACGGTTATTTTTACGCCATTCGGTGTGGCTAGAGAATAAAGCTGAAGCGGATGTTTGCCAACAGCAAGCGGCTTGTCATGTGTTGCGCCTGCAATTGGCCGGTTGATATTGGCAAATGTGCCACCATTCTCGGCTTGCCATGTCCAGACCGCCGGTGGGGTATAAGGACTATCGTTGGTCATTTTTATCTCCATTAATTCTGGATTCATCTGGGGGGCATAGGTCGGCTAGTCGATCGAGATGGCGTAGCTTTGGAAAAACATACCAGCCGCCAATCGCCACGCCCAAAGCCGCCAGTCCGCCAATAAACACAGTTGTAACAGGGCCAAGAAGCGCGGCGGCGCTGCCAGCCCGAACATCACCCATTTCATTTGATGATGAAATAAAAATTGCGTTCACCGCGCTAACTCTGCCGCGAAGATGATCGGGTGTGGCCAATTGAATAAGGGTCATGCGGATATTGACACTCACCATATCGGCTGCGCCATAGACAAACAAGGCCACAAGGCTGACCCAAAAAATGGTCGAAACCGCAAAAACCAGAATTGACGCTGCAAATACCAACAGCGCGGCGAAAAGGCAAAGCCCCGACCGTCGCATCGGCGGCAAGGCAGCAAGCCCAAGCCCGACAACAACCCCGCCAAGCGCCGGCATGCCGCGCAAGACACCAAGTGATTCTGGCCCGACATTCAAAATATCAGCGGCATAGACCGGCAGCAAGGTCACAACCGACCCCATCAGAACAATGAACAGATCAAGCGCGATCGCCCCAAGAACAATTGAATTTGACCGAACATAGGCAACGCCGCCAAGAACCATATCAAGGCTTCGACCAGCAGGCTTTAGCCGGGTTAATTTTGGCAAAAACAGATAGGCAATTGTGCTGATCCCCATCAGGCCAGCGGCAACAAGATAGGTGTAAACATCAATCACCGTAATCAGAACACCCGCCAGCAACGGCCCTGCCGTGGCAAACACCTTGCCAATGGTGGAATTCAGCGCAATCGCGCGCGACAGCATGGCAGGCGGAACGATATTGGGAATGATGGCTTGCTGGGCTGGCGTGTAGAATGCCTTGACCCCGCCATGCGCAAATAGCAGCGCAAAAATGACCGTCAAATTTAAGTCATCAGCAAGCATGGCCATGGTGATGCCAATCAAAATCACCGCGTCGGTAATAGTGCAGATGATTAACAGGGCTTTCCGTGGCAAGCTGTCGGTTGCCCAACCTGTAATAAAGAAAAACAGAAAAATCGGCATGATCTGCATCAACCCAACGAGTGCCAGATCAAACGGGTCGCCGCTATTTTGATATAGATGCCAGCCAATCGCAATTGACAGCATTGCCGTGACAAGGCTGACAGCGGCACGCGCGGTTAGGAATGCAAAAAAATCAACAGGCATGATGATCAATAAATAGTTGATGGGCGAAGGATATTTGATGTCAGTAAATAGTGGATAGGCAGGCAATAATTGGCGGTGCTGGAAATAGGTTGATGTGATTTGCCATGATGCGAGCTTAACCAAGCTCTAATTTACGCTAGCTCTTGTCACTTGTCGCCTGAAATATCACCTTGTGATTTAGCCTTGCCAGTATCAGTACCAGTACCAGTACCAATGCCAGTACCAATACCAATACCAATACCAATACCAATACCAATACCAATACCAATACCAATACCAATACCAATACCAATACCAATACCAATACCAATACTGGTAGCCTTATGGCTGACTAATCACATTTAGTGCAATCAATTGGTCAATTTCATTATCTTGAAATCCGGCCTTGGCCAATTCGGCGCGGCTATGCTGGCCAAGTGTTGGCGCTGGCATGCGCAGTCGGTCAAGATTGTTTTCCATAATCGGAAGTGGCTGATGCATTGGCACCTTGCCCATTGCCGCATCAGTTGCCGGATTGTTTGCCGCTACATAAATGCCGCGTTCGATAAAATGCGGGTCATTGGCATTATCGGCAATATTATTGACTGGCGCGGCGGTAATGCCCTCAGCGTCAAAAATGGCTAAAACCTCTTTTCGGCTTCGCGCGGCGATCCAGCCGCCGACCACGATGTCTATCTCGGCCTGATGTTTCACCCGCGCCGCATTGGTGGCAAATTTTGGATCATCAATCATGGCTGCTGCCCCAACAGTGGCAAAAAGGCGTTTGGCTGTTGATTGGATTGATGCCGAAATGGCGATGAAATGATCATCTGATGTTTGGTAGATATTGCGCGGGCTTGCCGTGTTTGATCCATTGCCAACTCGCTGTTTGACCTCTCCAGTAACGGCATAATCAAAAGCATCAGGACCGATCGCCGAAACCATCGAATCAAGAAGCGCAAGATCAATAACTTGACCGTGGCCGGTTTGTTCGCGGCCACGTAATGCCATCATGATGCCGTTTGATCCGTAAAGGCCGGAAATCATATCTGCCAGCGCCACCGGCGGCAGCAATGGACCGCCACCCGCCTCGCCACTACGGCTGGCAAATCCTGACATCGCCTCGACAAGAGTGCCAAAACCGGGCCGGTGGCTATAGGGCCCAGATTGACCAAATCCGGAAACCCGCAAAATGATCAAACCCGGATTGCGCTGATGCAAAATCGCCGGTGCCAGCCCCATTGACTCTAAAATTCCCGGGCGAAAGCTTTCGATCATAATATCCGCCTGATCAATTAAACGGGTTAGAATATTGATTGATTTTTCATGCCGGAAATCAAGAGCGATGCTTGTTTTATTGCGGCAATAGACCGACCAGAATGTCTGTATGCCAGCCTGTTGCCATGCGCGAAGCGGGTCGCCGGCTGGCAAAGGCTCTATCTTGGTGACGTCAGCGCCCGAATCAGCCAGCTGGAGCGAGGCCATATTGCCAGCAACAAGACGTGAAAGATCAACAACCCTGATGCCAGAGAGAGGCCCAGAATTTGACGCGGCATAACCGACATTTTTCCATGGTTGCCGTGACGCGTCCGGTACCTCTTCTTCCATTTTACAATCCGTAATACCAAGGAATAAAGGCGGAGTATACAAGCCAGATGAGAATGACCAAGGGCGATCCCACTTTGAGAAAATCCTTGAAATGATAACTTCCCGGTCCCATCACCAGCAAGCTTGTCTGATAGGCAAAGGGGGTTGCAAAGGCGCAATTGGCAGCAAACACAATGGTGATGGCAAAGATTCGTGGGTCAATGCCAATCTCGGCACCGATGTGAAGGCCAATCGGGGCGAAAAGAACGGCGCAGGTCTTGGTGCTGATGATGTTCGACATCAAGGCAACCATCAGGAAGAATGTGCTTAAAACCATCCTTGGGCTGGCGGTTCCGGTGACGGACAGAATGAGATTGGCAAGATAGGTGGCAGCGCCAGTGGCCTCCATCGCCACCCCAAGTGCGAGTGCTGCCGCGATCGTTGTGATGACTTTAAAATCTAGGGCGCGGGTTGCCTGTTGCAAGCTGATGACATTGGTAGCCACCATCGCCAAGGCGCCGAAAAAAGACGAAATCACGATTGGCACTAAACCAAATGCCGCTGATAGAACCACCGAAAGAAAAATGAAAATAGAAACATTGGCCGATTTCAGATTTGGCAGTTCCTCAACCGAAAATTCAACCAGAACAACATCGAGATCTTCGCGCAAACCGCGAAGCGTTTCGGTATCACATTTGACCAAAAGCAGATCGCCTGCCGCCAACTTGGCCCGACCCATGCGGCTGCGGATCATGTGCGCGTGATGCTGGATTCCCAGAACCTGACAATTATGCCGATATTCAAAACCGGTTCGGCTAATGGTGTTATCGACCAAAGATGATGATGGTGTGATCATCATCTCAACAACAATCTGATCAGATTTCTTATGGCTGTTCGGATTTGTCCGATAGCCTTCAGCTGGGGTTAATCCATAGCCAGAATCCATCAATTTGGTCAGATCCTCGCGGGTTGCCGAAAGCGCAATGACATCATCTTCCCGTAATTTCAAACCGGTAAAGGGCGGCAAGATTGTTTTGCCAAGCCGGTTGATCATCCGCACATTTATATCAGGCAATTCGTGAAACATGCGCACACCAAGCGACTGGCCAATCAGTCTTGATTCGGCATTAATCGAAATTTCTGCCATAAAATGCTGATCAAGACGTTCGCGCATACGATGGCTAAGGCTGGTTCGGTGCGGCAGAAATTTCGGCGCAATAATCGTCACATAGGCAAGGCCGGTGCCAGCAAGAAGCAATCCGGGAAGGGTGAATTCAAAAAAGGTAAACCCGTCAAATCCAGCTTCGATTAGCGCGTTTGATACCAACAGATTCGTGCCTGACCCGACAAGGGTGGTCATGCCACCAACAACGGCAACAAAGCTGAGCGGCATAAGTAATTTTGAGGCGGGAATATGAAACCTTTGCGCAATGCCCTGCATGATGGGGATGAAAATGATCACCACAGGGATATTGTTCAAAAAGGCACTAATCAACAGCACAGTAATAAGTGATATCAAAGTGGCAATCCATAATTTGCCCATGCTCAACGCCAGCACATGGCGTGAAAAAATTTCTAAAATCCCAGTTTTCACGACGCCCTGACCGACAACAAGAAGCGCCAAAACGGTCAGCATCGCCGGATTGGCAAAACCTGATAATATTTTGCTAGATGGCAAAATATTGCTGCCATTCTGGTCAATGATTGGAAAAAAATGAAAGAAAAATAACAAAATCAGAACAACGCCAAGGGCGGTGATTTCCATTGGTATTTTCTCATTTGCATAGCAAAAAAGCGCGCCGACAATGAGACTGAACAAGAACATCATCTCGAAGGTCATGCCGGCATTTTCAATAATCGTTGTCATATCGATTGGGCTTTTCTTTCAAATGATGAGCGTAATTGGGCTTGGGGGATAAAATACCTATCGCTGACCGGTATGAAACTGGCCTGCAATAATTTGAGGATCGATATGCTTGCATATCATATTAGCGAAACGAGTCTCAAAATACAGTATTTTCTGGATTGAATCGGGGAAAACTCTCTACAAAATAATTTCCTTGGTGGCAGATTATTGTATTTATGGGCTTGCCTAACCATGATTTTGGCAAGCCATCACAATCAGACAGGAAAAAGCCGAAAGTTTCTCTTTTCATGACGGCCATTTTGCTTTTTCATATAGGTTAATTCAGCTTTGCCATACCCCTCTGTTCAATCGACCATCCCCGCCAAATTTTATAAATTTTGTTTGCCAAAATAAAGAAAGACTCTGACATGCCCTATAATGATTATCGTCAAGATTTGATGGGTGAAGCCATTTTAACGCCATCGGGCCAGTTTGAAATTGGCACATATCAAAGCTTTAAATTGATTTATACCGCTGGCAAATTTGGCATTGATGATCAAGGCGGGCTTCGGATTGGATTTCGAGGGCATTTTGATGGCTCGGCAATCCAGTTTAGTGACCCCACAGCGCCCGGATATACAACGGTTGAGGCGTCTAATGGTGCCGTTCTTGAAGTGTCATGGGAGGCGCGCCGCAATATCCGCCCTTGGAATAAAAGCCTGTATATCCGCTGTTTGCGCTTTTTGCGCGAGGGCGACCAGATCGTGATTAATTTTGGCGATCAATCCAAAGGATCGCCAGGCTGGTTGTTGCAAACATTTTGCGAGTCAGCCTTTACCTTTCAGATCACGGTTGATCCGTTTGCGACCCAAGATTTCATTGCGCTGCCAAGCGCGGCAAACCCAACTATTGCGATGGTGCCGGGCGATCCGGCGCATTGGAAGGCGATTCTGCCAACATTGCGGCGGCCGGGTGAGACATTTCGATTGTCAATCAAAGGTGATGATCGCTGGGGCAATCCATCAAATCGTTTAACCGGAAAGATCAAATTGAAAACCAATTTGCCGGTTACTGGCCTTGCTGAAACTATTGATCTAAAGGCGGGTGATTTTGGCGCTGTCATTGAAGGACTTTCGATGGAAAGCCCAGGGGTGTTGCATCTTTCCGTTCTGGATGAAGACGACCAGTTGATCGCAACGGCAAACCCGCTAGTGATCCGCCAAGCCGATGCAGCGCATTTCTGGAGCGATATGCATGCACAAAGTGGCGAGACAATCGGCGTTGGAACAGCGCGCGAATATTTTGACTTTGCGCGTAACAAGGCGTTTCTTGATATTGCTGGCCATCAGGGAAATGACTTCCAGATTACCGACGCATTTTGGCAGCATTTGAACGAGCTAACAGCCGAATATAATGAAGATAACCGCTTTTTGACATTGCCAGGTTATGAATGGTCGGGAAATACCGGCCTTGGCGGTGATCATAATGTGTGGTTTCGAGATGAAGGTCGCCCAATTTACCGGTCAAGCCGCGCCTTGATCAGAGACCGCACTTTCCCTGAAAATGATGTTTTATCGACCCCCGATCTGATCAAAAAATTGCAAAACGAAGATGCGATTGTCGTGGCGCATGTTGGCGGGCGTTATGCTGATATCAAATATGCACATGATGCCAAACTAGAACCATCGGTCGAGGTGCATTCATCATGGGGTACTTTTGAATGGATTTTGCGCGATGCGTTCGAGTGCGGCTATCGGGTTGGCATTGTCGGGTCAAGCGACGGACATAAAGGACGCCCCGGGGCTGAATATCCGGGGGATAGTCAATTTGGCTCTTATGGTGGTTTGACCTGCCATCTTTTGCCACAATTAGACCGCGACACGTTTTTTGACGCGTTCCGTAACCGACGGCATTACGCAACGACAGGGGCGCGGATCTATATGGATGTGACCGCACGCTTGGGCGATCAAACCCTGCAAATTGGTGATATTGTTAGCACTGAGCTTGATCATCTTGACCTTGCCTTTGACATTATCGGCACGGCACCGATTGAACGTGTCGATATTTTCAATGGGCTGGATCTGGTGCGAACCATTCGCCCTTGGCATGATCAAACCGCGCTAAGCCGGTTACGCGTTACTTGTGCTGGCCAGCATTATCGTGGGCGAGGCCGCTTGGTGAAATGGGATGTTTCGGCCAATCTTACCGGTGGCAAAATTAATCGTATTAACGCAATCAATTTCTGGAATCCAAATCGCCAGCCAACGCAGATTTCGGCAACTGAGGCGGCGTGGAAAACAGTGACAACTGGCGGTGCATCATCAGTTGATTTCTGGCTGGATGATGCCGCGCTGGCAAGCCAGATCAATGTTCAGACGAATTTTGAATCCATTTCAGCATCAGTGGCCGATATTGATGAAACTGGCATCACCGTTGATTGTGGGGGCATGGATATCCGGCTTCATATTGAACGGCTTCCCACCATATTGGAGTCTGCATCGCTGTCAGGTGAGCAATCTTTTGCGCTTGCCGCCGGAACCGAACAGCGGCTTTATGTTCGCGTGACACAAGAAGATGGTCATCAGGCATGGAGCAGCCCAATCTATGTTGCAAAACCATAGATAACAGCAGGCGTGGTGTTGATAAGTCGGTTTTAGAAGGAAAGTAAAATGAAGCCTGTTCGTATAGAAACTGTTGAAACATTCCTTGTGGCAATGCCATTGGTTGCGGTTTTTTCCAGCGGTGGAAAGTCAAAAAATGTCACCAAAGGTGTTGTTGTAAAGATCACCGCATCCGATGAATCATATGGTATTAGCAGTGTTGATCCATCGACACGGGCGGTATTCCCCGATCGAGCCGAAGATATTGCCGCAACGGTGCGCGAAAAAATCACCCCCGCGGTTCTTGGCATGTCGCCAACAAATATCAACCGCCTGTCGGACATAATGGGCAGTTTGCAAGATATTCAAATTGGTGCCCGCGCCGCCGTTGAAATGGCCGCCATTGAATTGACCTGTCGCCGGTTGGGGGTTTCGCTTTGTGATTTTCTTGGTGGTGCTGTGTCAGACCATGTTGCCTTTAATGGTTGGATTGGCGAGTTGCCAGCCAAAGACGCCGCGCTTGATGCGGCGCGGTGGGCCAAGGCTGGATTTCAATCGCTGAAAATCAAAATTGGCGGTGATGTTGATGCTGATATTCAGCGCGTCCAAGCGGTTCGGGCCGCCGTTGGCAAGGGGGTGAATCTGCGCATGGATGCGAATGAACAATATAGCGTCCAAGATGCGATCCGGCTGTGTGATGCGATCAAAGATTGCGATATGCAGCTTTTTGAACAGCCAGTGCCGCGCGATGATCTTGCCGGTTTGGCCAAAATTCGGCGTGTTGGCGGGATCAGTGTCATGGCCGATGAATCGATTAGCGATCATGCCAGTCTGTTAAAGGTAATCGAGGCTGATTGTGCCGATCTTGTGAAATTTGGTATTGCACAGGCAGGCGGTATCATGCCTGCTGTTCGGATGATGGCAACGGCTGAAGCTGCGGGTTTGAAAGTTGTCATGGGGCATGGTTTTGGTCTGGATATGAGCACGATGGCCGAAATCATGGTTGGTGCATCATCAAGCAATATTCTGACCGGCCTTGAATGTGTTGGCCCGTTAAAGGTAAAAGATACAGTTTCGCAAGCCCGCCTTGATATCAGTTCGGGCAGTTTGAAAGTGCCGGATGGCGCAGGGCTTGCCATGGATCTTGATATGGAAAAACTGGCCGAATATACGGTTCAGTAATCGGGTTGGTTTGGTTTTATCTTATCATAATCTGCGTGTCGAGGGTTCAAATCCTGCCCTCGCAACCATTCGTTTCAACAACCCAGTTGATATGGCGTTTTGGTAGCTAGAAAATAGATGCCAAATAGATACCAAAGTGCAGCTATTTCTTCATAGGAAGACCTGTATCGGGATCCAGCTTTGATTCAGGCTTTAGGTTTTCTTGGGCTTGTTCCTTTGAGATGCGGCCATTTTCCAGATAGCCACCAGCGGCAGCGCGCCGTCCAGCATCGTCCCAGATCTGATGCCATGCACCAAGCGAATAGCCATGCCACGGCATTTGAACATTTAGTTGCGGCAAGCCAAGCTCATCCCAAATATCCTTGGCACGTTCCATATATTCCTTGCCGGGCAAGGCCAATGGCGGCATTGGTGATTTCATTGTGGCATCAATTAGAACGCTTGAATCTTCTTCGCCATCATGTTCCCGTTTTGGGCCATGACCTTGACCGCGGTGAGGTAGGGTTTGCATATCTTCAGATGGATTGGTGCGATAGGCCATTGCCCATAAAAGAGCATCGGCATTATCAACATCAATATCTTCATTCACGGCAATACAAATTTTGCTGCAATCACCTTTGAAAAAGGCCGCGCTATAGAGCGCGCGCCATATTTCGGTTCGGGGCATATTGGCATCACAAGTGATAACGGTCACCCGAAGCAAGCCGGTCAATGGCTCGTGAAGCGACACTTTTTTGACGCCTTTGATATTGTTCTCATCACGAAGATGGCGCAGGAATAACGGCTCATAGGCGACGCGTTTGATGACGCTGGACTCGCTTGGTGCTACCTGACTGATATAAGATGGAACAATCGCTTTTTGACGGCGGGTAATCGCCGTAATGCGCATCGGCATATTATATTCTTCAAGCGCTATATGGCCATGTGACTCGCCAAAGGGGCCTTCGGGTTCAACCCGCGTTGTGTCGACAAAGCCTTCAATCACAATTTCGGCTTCGGCGGGCACCACCAGATCAATGCTTTTGGTTTTGGTCACATTGATGGGCGCGCCGGCAAGACCGCCAGCAACTGTAAATTCATCAACGCCAAGCGGCAATTTTTGCGGCCCCATAAAGGCAACATAGGGCGGGCAACCAAGAACAATCGCAACCGGCATTTCGGTAATGCCCATTTGCTGGCATTTTTGATAATGCTGATAACCACCAGCACCGCCAACCCGCGTTGCCATGCGAACCACCAGCCGGTCGGGTGCTTTCAAGGCACAGCGGTAAGTGCCCATATTCTGCACGCCGGTTTCAGGGTCTTTGGTAATCACATTGCCTGCGCTTAATGTCGGGGCGCTGTCAAATCCGGGGGTTGAGACCGGAATGGGAAGTGCGTCAAGCCCATGTCCTGGCTGGCTAAAGCTGGCGCCATCTTCAATGATCTCATGGCAAGGTGCGTTGTCGACAAATTGCGGATCAATCGGGTTAGAAATGGCATTGTCCCATTTGGCCTGAATGCCTTCGACCGAACTGCCCATGCCAACGCTATAGATGCTACGATTGGCGGCAAGCCCGCCGACAAGAACCGGTATGTCAAATTTACGGCCTTTGCCATCAACGATATTGGTGAATAAAAACGCCTTGCGGTCTTCTTCTTTCATGCCGCCAATGAACTGCCAACGGACAAGCGCATGCATTTCGCTGTCTTTATCGATCTGGCGGTCAATTTCAATCAACAGACTCTGCTTCTTCAAGGCGGCAATATGTTGATGAAGATCGTTATAGGATGGCGTTTTTGTCATGTTGCTCTCCAAAGCAGAATTAATTTGGCAGATCTTGGCTGGCTGCAAGATTGCCCGTTGCCACCGCAAAGCCAAGGGCATTGGCAAGGCTGATGTCATCAAGCTTCCAAAGGTTTTGTAAAAGGCTGTTTGTCAGGACGCTGCCAAGAATCGGGTTCGTTAGTTCGATAAATTTTGCGCCCAACTCGTCATCTGATAAGGGCAGATCGGGGTCGCCTTTTCGCGTTGGCTGATAATGCGTTAATTGGCGACCATCTTTTGTGGTGACGGTAACACGCGCCGCGCGGCGAGACGGAAATTCGGCATCAATCGTAGAATCAATGCCAAGACCAATTAACCCAAGCATTGCCCTGATCGCCGGATCACGCATGCGTTCGGCTTCAAAAGCCTCGATCCGGACACTGCCATAATGCGCAGCATGGGCAAGAACATATTGCATTGAAAATTTACATTCTTGCGGCGTTTTGGGATCAACCCTGTCGGTGATTGAAACCGCTGGGCCGTAGGTGGCGATGGCGATTTTGGCAATATCGCCTGCGGTAATTTGCGCGTCCTGCATGATGAACAGCAATCCGTCAATGGCCGCAAAAGTATGGCCGCAACAGCCATGATTTTTAAAGGTAATGGCCTCGATATTATAAATCTCGCCAAGACCGGATGTGGCTTTGTTCCAATCGGCATTGCCGCTCATTGCAGCGCCCATGCCAGCAGGCCCCTCAAGAACATCAAGCGCGCCGGTGACGCCTTTGCTGGCCGCCATAGCAGCCATGACGCCGGTTTCGGCAGCATGCGCGGCGTGAAGCGGTTTGCTCATTCCGTCAGATCTGAATGCCTGTTGCAGCCCAGCGGCAAGTGTGGCCGAGGTCGCCAACGCATGCGCTGTTTGGTTGCGGTTCAAACCCAAAAGCAGGCAGGCAGCAGCAGCGGCACCAAAGGTGGCGATGGTCGCTGTTGTATGCCAATAGCGATAATGATCGCGGCCCATAGCTGCACTGATGCGGCTACTTACCTCATATCCGGCAATTACCGAACGCAGTAAAGCCTCGCCTGATACATCATGTTTTTGCCCAACGGCAAGCGCTGCGGCAATGGTTGCACAGCCCGGATGCAGCCCACCATCTCGGAAAATATCATCAAATTCGGATGTGTGAGCGCTGGCGCCATTTAAAAAGGCCGCGGTTTTGATCGTCGAATGATCGCCAGTCGGGAACACAATTGCGTGTCGGGGATCGCCACCATCAATAAGGGCGGCGCGCAACATCGGGTTTGGATCTTGAACCGAGCCTGAATACATGGCGGCAAACCAGTCGATCACCGCGCGTTTGGCGTGATGAAACGTGCTTGGCGCGAATTGGCGCGTTTGTTCTTGAACAATATAATCAGCAATTTTTTCAATAAGAATCATATCAGCACCAAAGGAATCTGGCCGCGAGTAGATGGTCATTCTTTCAATAGAATAGCCCTGCGGCAAGGTCAAAATGGGTCTCATTTAAATAAATCTGATCAATGACACGGGCATTTTTTTATCCTAATCTAATTTGTAATATGGCTTTGAACTTTGATATGCCGATCCTCGATACGACGCCTGTAATGGCGATTAATTCAACAAATCACCAAGGTAGCCTGCTGATGACAAATCCAGACTCGCTGATTCATATAACCCATCTTGATCAGGTGGCTATTGTGACCTTGAACCGCGCGGAAAAACGCAATGCCATCAATGATGCCATGCGTAATGCGCTGATTGATGCGCTGCATGCGGTCAATGCTGATGACGCTGTTGGCGCGGTTGTCTTAACCGGCGCCGGAAGCGGGTTTTGCGCCGGTGGTGATATTGGTGGGATGCGTGAACGGCTAGAGGCACCGCGCGGTAAGGTTGGGTTTAATGGCTGGAAGCGACAAAAACAGACGCACCGGCTGATTTCAACAATCTATCATATGGACAAGCCGGTTATTGCGGCGGTGAATGGCGCGGCGTCCGGTCTTGGTTGTGATTTGGCGCTCGCTTGTGATTTTATCATGGCAGGGCCAGCAGCAAGCTTTTCAATGACCTATCTGCGGCGTGGTTTGATCCCTGATGGTGGTGGGCTGTATTTTCTGCCGCGCCGTGTTGGCACCACCCGTGCCAAGGAGTTGATCTTCAGCGCACGCACGATTGCCGCTGATGAGGCTGAAAAGATTGGCCTTGCTGACCGTCTGGCCGATGCCGACGCATTGCTTGACGACGCCTGCGCGTGGGCCAAAAGCCTTTGTTTCGGCCCGGCAAGCGCGGTTGCCCTATCAAAATCAATCTTGAACCGATCGGTGGATTTGCCGCTTGAGACGGTATTCGCGCTTGGTTCGGAAGCGCAATCAATATGCTATGCCAGTGATGAACATCATGACGCGGTGACGGCCTTTCTTGATAAATCGAGCCGTTAGCATGAGCAATCTTACGCAAGATGCGTTTAAAGGCCTGCTTGTTGTTGAATTTGCCCAAGGTGTGGCCGCGCCCTATTGCGGGCTATTATTAAGCCGTAATGGCGCTGATGTCATTAAGGTCGAACCGCAGGGTAATGGCGATTGGTGCCGCAGCCTTGGCCTTCGCAAGGGTGATTTTTCGGCTGAATCGATTGTGTTGAACCGCGGCAAGAAAAGCCTTGCGCTTGATATGAAAAGCCCAGAGGGTCGCGCGGCGGCGTTTAAATTGGCAGCAAAGGCTGATGTCATTATTGAAAATTACCGGCCAAATGTAACCAAACGTCTTGGCATTGATTACGCCGCCGTCGCCGCGGTGAATCCAAATGTTGTTTATGCGTCGGTAACCGGGTTTGGGGTAACTGGGCCGAAAAGCCATATGCCGGCAACCGATACGGTGATGCAGGGCTATACTGGCTTGATGAATATAAACCGCGATGACTATGGTCTGCCGCGCCGGATCAATATGCTTGCCATTGATTATTCAACTGGCCTTTATCTTAGTCAGGCTGTTTTTGCCGCGCTTTACCGGCGCGCAACAACTGGCCATGGCAGCCATGTCCAGACCAGCCTTCTTGAAAGCGCAATGGCCTTTCAAGAGGCACGACTTGTGGCTGAAAAATTTGAAGGCTCGGCGGTACAGCCGGTTGGTGCGCCCGTTGGCACTTTTGCTACTGCTGATGGTTATCTTAGTTTAAACGCACGCCGTGATGCTCATTTCGTCGCTTTATGCACGCATCTTGGCACAACCCAGTGGTTGGATGATGACCGGTTCAATTCGGCTGAAAAGCGTCTTATAAATGCAGGTGAGATGAACCGGCTTGTTGCGCCCCATATTCAGCAAAAGCCAACAGCGTATTGGGTCAAAATCCTATCTGAATCCGATATCCTAAATGCGCCGGTTCATGATTATAATGATTTATTTGACGATGCACAGATTGCCGAAACTGAAGCGATTGGATGGGTCGAGATTGATGAATTTGGTCAATTGCCCGCAGCACGAATTGCCGGATTGGCGCCCGCTTCGGCAAGCGAGCAAGCAGCAATGGTACCGCCGCGGCTTGGCGAAGGGGGGCGTGATGGCCTTATCAAAGCTGGTTTTAGTCGTGATGAGATTAACCAGCTTGCCACCAGTGGTGCAGTAATTTTTAAAGATGCAGAGGATCGCTAGATGGATTTTGAACTGACGCAGGATCAGCAAATTTTTTATGATTTCAGTGAAACGATTTGCCGTCAATGAACTTGGCGACGGTGCGGTTGATCGGGCCAATAGCGATGGCTATTTATGGGATGTTGCGGCGCGGTTTGCCGAAATGGGGTTGCTTGGGATCACCATTCCTGAATCCAAGGGCGGTATTGGCGGAAACCTAACCGATGCGGTGCTGGCAATTCAGGCGATTGCCGAGGTCTGCCCGAGAAGTGCCGATGTCGTGCAGGCCGGAAATTTTGGCGCAATCCGCACCTTTGCCGAATATGCAAACGCCGATCAGCTGGCGCGGTTTCTGCCTGATCTTCTGGCTGGCAGAGGGGTTATGTCGGTTGGCATGTCCGAACCTGATGCTGGCTCGTCAGTGACTGAATTGAAAACATCGGCAACGCCTGATGGTGATGATTTTCTGGTGAATGGAAGCAAAGTTTTCGGCACCAATAGCGGTGATGCCGAAGTGTTCTTGATCTATCTTCGCTTTGGCCCCGGAACCGAGGGCATTGGATCGGCGCTTATCGAAAAAGGCACTGCCGGTTTCGAGATTGGCCCGGGCTATCGCTATATGAATGGTGAATTATGGTCGCCGCTTTATTTCGATAATTGCCGCATTCCCAAAGCCAATATTCTGCTTGGGTCAGGTGGATTCAAAAAACAGATTTCGGGATTCAATATTGAACGGCTTGGCAATGCCGCGCGCGCCGTGGCGGTGGGGCGCAAAGCCTTTAACGAAGCGCGTGATCACGCCAAAACGCGCCGCCAGTTTGGGCGCGATATTTGCGAATTTCAGGGGCTTCAATGGAAATTTGCCGAAATGCAAATGCGGCTTGAGGCAGCACAGCTATTGTTGATGCGGGCGGTAACGCGCGCTGATAATGACCTGCCATCGGCGCAGGATTCGGCACTGGCAAAACTGGCTTGTAATGATGCTGGTTTCTATGCGGCAAATGAGGCCTTGCAAATCATGGGTGCGCTTGGGTTTAGTGAAGATAATATTGTTCAATATTGTATGCGCCGCACGCGCGGCTGGATGATTGCCGGCGGATCAACCGAGATTCTGAAAAACCGGATTGCCGAAGGTATTTTTGACCGTCGCTTTTCACAGCGCCCGCCCAAACCGGCAAAAGATGGCGCATGATCATGGGCGATTTTGCACAGCCACTTATCGCGCCGCAATCGGTTGCATTGATTGGGGTATCGGGCGATGCCAAAAAACTATCAGCGCGGCCGCTGCAATTTTGCCAGCAACATGGCTTTGCCGGTAACATCTATATTGTAAATCCGCGCCGTGATGAGGTGCTTGGTCAAAAAGCCTATCGGTCGGTAACGGCCATTCCGGAAAAGGTAGATCACGCCTATATCCTTGTTGGCACAGATCTGGTCGAGGCGGCGTTTGACGATTGCATTGCGGCGGGGGTAAGGGTTGTTTCCATCCTTGCTGATGGATTTGCCGAGGCTGGCGATGCTGGCATGGCACGCCAATCGCGGCTTGTTGCCAAGGCCAAGGCTGCCGATATGGTTCTTATCGGGCCAAATTCAATGGGTGTGGTGAACACGAATAACGGTTTTGTTTGCACCACCAATGCCGCCTTTAAAACCGGTGAATTACCGCGGGGGCGGCTTGCTGTTTTATCGCATAGCGGCAGTTTGATTGGCACGCTGATTTCACGCGGGCAAGAACGCAATATCGGGTTTGCCGCGCTGATCTCGCTTGGCAATGAGGCGCAATCTTGCGTTGGCTCGCTTGGCCTTGGATTGGTTGAAGATGATCAAATTGATGGCTTTGTGCTGTTTCTTGAAACCATGCGCAATCCGGAAATCTTTGCCGCTTTTGCCGCGACGGCCAAACGCCTTGGCAAACCGGTGGTGGCTTATATGTTGGGAAAATCCAGCGATGGTCAGGCTTTGTCAGTATCGCATACTGGCGCAATGACTGGCGAAGCCGAGGCCGTTCGTGCCTTTCTGGCGCATCATAATATTGCCGAGGTCAGCCAGTTTGATGCGTTGTTTGAAGCGCCAGCATTGCTATTGAAAAAGCCGCAATTGAAATCCCGCCCGCGCCGCGCAACCATTGTCACCACAACCGGTGGCGGCGGTGCCATGCTTGTTGATCAGTTGAGTATCCGCGGGGTTAACCTTGCCGGATTAAGTCCCGCCTCAAAGAGGTTTTTCAAGGATCAGCAAATTCCGTGCGGCAGTGGCAAGCTTGTCGATGTAACGCTTGCCGGTGCGCAATATGACATAATGAAAAAAGCGATTACACAGCTCATCAATGATCCGGAAACAGGCATTGTGGTTGTAGCGATCGGGTCGTCAGCACAATTCAATCCAGAACTGGCGGTAAAGCCAATCATTGATGCGGCCAAGGAAAATCCGGCCGGCGCGCCGGTTATTGCCTTTCCGCTGCCAATTGCAAAACAATCAATGGCGATGCTTGAGGCGAATGGCATTCCTTGTTTTGGCAGTGTTGAAAGCTGTGCTGACAGTGTTGCCCTTTTGCTTGCTGCCGAATCCAGTGCATTGGATGATCAACTCGATGATGCCATTGACTTGAAAAATGTTCAGCAGCAGCTTGATGCGGTGATGAAGGCAGCGGCGATTGGCGGTGATGGCGGCGTGCTGAATGAAGTTGACGGCAACCAGATTTTTGCCAGCCTTGGTTTGAAGGGGCCGCGCCAGCTATTTTTGCCATTGTCAGAAATCAAGGCGCAACCAGCATCTGCATCTGTTGCAAAAGCGGGGCTTGCCTATCCGCTTGTCGCCAAGCTTGTGTCGCCGGATCTGCCGCATAAATCTGATTATGGGGCCGTGGTTTTATCAATCGAAACCGGTGATGCGCTTGATGCGGCGGTGGCGCAAATGCGAAAAGCCATTAATAGCCATCTCCCTGCTGCCAACATTGAAGGCCTGTTGCTTCAAGAGATGGCATTCGGGCTTGGTGAGGCACTTGTCGGTTTGCGGCATGATAATCTTGTTGGGCCAATCATCACCGTTGGCGCAGGCGGCATTTTTGCTGAAATCTACAAAGATGTCAGCATTCGCCCTTCACCGGTTAGCCTTGCAACGGCACGCAAAATGATTGACGAGGTCAAAGGGTTTGCCGCGCTTCGCGGTTATCGTGGCAAGGCAAAGGGTGATCTCGAAGCGCTTGCCAATCTGGTTGCCAATCTGTCTCAGCTTGCCAATCTTCGCCGCATTGCCGAAGCCGAAATCAATCCGGTGCTGGTGCAGGCTGATGGGGTTTTGATGCTTGATGCGCTGATCCGTATTCAACCGCAGCCAATGCTTGATAGCGCCGCATTATGATAGCGGACACCTTGCCATTATCGGGTATTCGGGTGCTTGATTTTGGCCATACGGTCATGGGGCCAACTGCGGGTTTGATCCTTGCCGATCTTGGTGCTGAGGTGATCCGGATCGAGCCTGTTACCGGTGATCCTACACGGCGGTTAAAAGGGTTTGGAACCGGATATTTTCCGTTTTTCAACCGCAATAAACAAAGCGTTGCGCTGAATTTAAAAGACCCGCGCGGCATTGCGATTGCCAAACGGCTTTTGGCCGAAAGCGATGTTCTGATTGAAAATTTTGGCCCGGGAACAATGGCGCGGCTTGGGCTTGATTATGCGCAGATTTGTGATGAATTTCCGCGCTTGATCTATTTGTCCTTAAAAGGGTTTTTGCCGGGTCATTATGAAAACCGCATTGCGCTAGATGAGGTTGTGCAGATGATGAGCGGCCTTGCCTATATGACCGGCCCGCCGGGCATGCCGTTGCGGGCAGGCGCGTCAATTGTCGATATTATGGGTGGTACTTTTGGTGTTGTTGCGGTGCAGGCCGCACTTCTTAAACGACAAGCAACCGGCAAGGGACAGCTTGTCAAATCAGCTTTGTTTGAAAGCGCGATGTTCCTGATGGGGCAGCATCTTGCCTATGCCGCGCAATCTGATGAACCGATCCCGCCAATGCCAGCCCGGGTTTCGGCTTGGGCGATTTATGACCAATTTGCCACGCGCGATGGGGCAAAGGTGTTTCTGGGCATCACCTCGGATCGGCATTGGCAGAGATTTTGTGATGCTTTTGGCCGTGATGATCTTGCCGCTGATGAAACGCTGGCAAATAATAACCAGCGCATTGATGCGCGAACGCGGCTTTTGCCAATCTTGAGCGATCTTGTCGCTGGTCTGGATTTGGCCGAAATATCGAAAAAAGCGATTGCGGCTGAATTGCCGTTTGCGCATATCGCCCATCCCGAAGCCTTGCTTGATGATCCGCATCTAAATGATGGCGGCTATCTTCTTGAAACATCAATGCCCGATGGCGCCAAGGGTCGCTTGCCAAGCTTGCCAATTAGCCTTGATGGTCGCATTTCCACGCTTCGCAGTGACCCGCCAGATATCGGCGCAGATACACGGCCATGTCTTGCCAGCCTTGGTTTTTCACCAGCCGAAATTGACCAGCTTTTTGCTGATGGCATCATCGGTCTTTTTGATGAAAAGGCTGGCAGCATTGAACTATCTGATTCACCACAGAAAGGATCATCATCATGACGGATGTAGCAGATTGGTGGCAAACCGATATTATCGATATGGCACCCGGGCAAATTCGGCTTCGCGGCTTTGCGATTGAAGATTTGATCGGCAATATTGGGTTTGCCGAAATGGTTTGGCTGATGACGCGCGGCACAAGACCCGATGCGGCGCAGGCGGCCTTGTTTGAGGCGGCGCTTGTCTCGGCGGTTGATCATGGCCCGCAGGCACCATCGATTGCGGCGGCGCGGATGGCGGTTAGTTGCGGTTTGCCATTGAATAACGCAATGGCAACGGCAATCAATATGCTTGGCGATGTTCATGGCGGTGCTGGGGAACAGGCAATGCAGTTTTTCCATGCTGTTAAAAACCATGCTGGCACAATGTCACGCGAGGCGGCCATTGATCTTGTGTTTCGCGAGAACAACCAGCTTGTCCCCGGTTTTGGTCACCGGTTCCACAAAAATGCCGATCCGCGATCGGTGCGGTTGATGAACTTGCTCGAGACAGCGGTTGCCGAAAAAGTCTGTACTGGCAGTTTTGCTGAAATCGCAATGGCGATCGAGGCCTATCTTTATCAGCAAAAAGGCAAAGCCATTCCGATGAATGTTGACGGTGTTACGGCCGTCATTTATGCCGAGCTGGGTTTTGAGCCAGCCTTGGCGCGCGGCCTGTTCTGCCTGTCACGTTCGGTTGGGGTGCTTGCGCATGCACATGAACAGGCGGGTCGCAAAGAGCGCAATAAAGGCCCGACACCGCCGCATTATCTTTGGACCTATGGTGGTGATAACCCAATCAAATAGACGTTGCAGATAGATAATCAGGATGACGCCCTGTCATCCAGAAAATAGCGAAGACTTTTGGCAATGAGATCTTGATCCTGATTGATGTCCATTGTCTTTTGCGCCTCGCGAAGACGAAGCCGATGCGCATATCCTGTTGGCAGATAGGAAAATGGGTCATCAACGCCAAGTGCCTCAGCCGCATGGGCTGGCCAATCGGCATTCCATAATAATTCGCGTGCCATGGCGATAATATCTGCATCCCCTGCCTGCAAGATATCTTCGGCCTGCTTGGCGGTTGTGATGCCGCCAACGGCAATGGTTTTGATCTTGGCTTTATGCCGGATACGGCCGGAAAAACTGGCCTGATATGCCGGAATCCTTGGCACCATCGGCATGTCACTTGATCCGGTCACGCCGCCAGATGATACATCGACAACATCAATATCAACCGCACGAAGCGCCTTTGCCAAGGCAATTGAGTCGGTCAGTCGCCAACTGCCGCCCTTGCCATCAACTGCTGAAAGCCGGAAAAAAACCGGCTTATCTTGCGGCCATTCTTCGCGAACCGCCGCGCCAATTTCGATGGCAAAGCGCATACGGTTTTCCAGCGATCCACCATAGGCATCGTCACGCTGATTGGCCGATGAGGACAGGAATTGATGGATAAGATAGCCATGCGCGCCATGGATTTCGACAATGTCATAACCGGCGTCAATGCTTCGCTTTGTTGCCGTTCGAAATGCTTCAATAACCCGCTTGATATCATCATGATCCATTTCTTTAGGCGGAATGGGGCGGGGTGGGCTTATGGCCGCAGATGGCGTCATAATTTGCCATGGTGGCAAGCCATCTTTGGCATCTTCGGCGGTGAGTGGACGCCAATCTTCAATCGCGCCATGGCATGATCCCTTGCGACCCGAATGGCCAAGCTGGATTGCCGGAACCGCACCATGCTGTTTGATCATATCAGTCAAGCGGCGATAGGCGGCAATATGACTTTGATGATAAAGGCCAGCACAAGAATGGGTTTTGCGGCCATCGGGTTCGACTGCGGTTTCTTCACCAAACACAATGCCGCAGCCACCAATGGCAAGCCTGCCAAGATGCATCATATGCCAATCATTTGGGCCACCATCATCCGAGTGATATTGGCACATTGGCGATGCCATGATGCGGTTGCGGATTTCAAGCCCGCGCAATTTTGTTGGGGTGAAAAGCAAAGGGGTATTAGGTGAAGATTGCGCTGTCACGTTGATAGGCCTCGGTGAAAATGAATAAAGACATTGAAATGCGCAATGGACAAACCACGCATGTGATTTTTCTATCTTTGCTGGTCAAACGACCCAACGCAACAGGATTATCAAAAAACCCTTGCCGCCCATCATGGCCGGATGATTTGGTACTGACGATCTTTGTCAAACCTGTTTATGATCACTGGTAATGTAATCGCGCCCAAGCTGATACAATGCCCAAATGGAGACGTTTCATGACACCACCTTCCAAATTAGCCAATGCTCAGACCGCATTGATCGAGGTTCGTGACTCAAAGCTTCATGGGCTTGGTGTTTTTGCTTGTGTCGATCTGCCAAAAGGCAGCGTTATCGAACGCTGTTCCTATCTTGTGATTGATGATGATGATTTGCAGGAAATCAACCGGCTGAATGATTATCTATTCATAAGCCCCGATGTGAAAAGCGACTATCTTTGCGTTTTGGGCTGCGGGATGATTTATAATCATGGTGCGCCGCCAAATGCCGAATGGCAAATTGCCGATGATGATAATCGCTTTATCGAATTCATCGCACTTGCCGATATTAAAGCTGGTGATGAAATCCTGCATGATTATGGCAACGACTATTGGGATAGCCGCACCTAGCGATTATTGTTTCGGCATCTCATCAAGGCGAACCATCAAGCCTTGTTTGCCAGCAACAGCAGGATAGCGTTCCATCACCTTTGGATCATGTCCTGGAATGATATGATCGGGGCTCGGTGCAACCTTTTTCAGCAGGTCAAAGCTTTCCATCATCTCGCCAACATGAAAGGCAATGGTGAAGGGGCGATAATCCTGCATATGTTCGTAATAATGGCTGGCATCCGATGCCAGAACAACCCAGCCGCGTTTGGTGTGAACCGAAACAAATTGCAACCCTGCCGAATGGCCACCCGTTCGGTGCAGCCGCAGCCCTGACGATAAATCACCATCACCGTCATAAAAAGTGACCTTTTGCGCGTAATTAAGCCGAACAATGCCGCAAACATCATCCAGTTCAAACGCATGTTGTAATTGCGGATAGCGCATATAGCGGCCAGTGGCAAATTGCAGCTCTTGTTCTTGAAGATGGAATTGTGCATTCGGCAACCGGTCAAAATTGCCCGAATGATCATAGTGAAGATGCGTCAGAACAACATCATCCACCGCATCGGCAGCGATACCGAAATCGGCCAAAGTCTGGATCGGGCATTGAATGAAATCGCGCTTGCGCTTGATCGCCATTTCGGCGGTAAAACCGGTATCAATCACCACAATATGATCATCTGACTTGGCCAGCCAAACAAAATAATCCATTGGCATGGGGCCATCATGCGGATCGCCGCCAATAAAATGTTCGCTTCGTACCGCATCGCGGGCGGCATAGCGGATAGCATAAAGCTCATAAATGGGAAGATCGGGTGAAGCTGGGTTTGACATAAAGGCCATCCGGTTGCCGTAATGAAAAAACAAAGATTAATGCGTTAACTATTAATGTGGTTTTCTTGCCAGCGATGGCAACAAAAAAATACAGATCTTGCCAAGGCGACGATAAATGCCAGCAACGCTATTTTTGCGCTTGTTTGATTTTGGATAGATTTTTACCAGCAGTGGCGTATTGTTCTTAGCATATTGATGCGTAAGCCATGCTGGCGAGCCGAGATGATGCCAGCCCTTAATGATAATAATAAGGAATGCGATAAGATGAGCCTTACCAGCGCACATTGGGGAACCTATCACGCCCATGTCAAGGATGGTCGTTTGACTGGCCTTAGCCATTTTGCCGAAGATTCTGACCCAAGCGAAATTGGCAAAGGCATTGTTGATGTGATTGACAATGAATCGCGTATCATGGGGCCGATGATTAGGAAAAGCTGGCTTGAGTCAGGGCCGAGAAGCCATCCCGAACGGCGCGGGATTGATCCATTTGTGCGGGTTAGCTGGGATCAGGCAAATCAGATTGTCGCTGCCGAGCTTGACCGTGTCATCGCCGCGCATGGGAATGAGGCGATTTATGCCGGATCATATGGCTGGGCAAGCGCTGGCCGGTTTCACCATGCGCCCGGGCAATTGCACCGGTTTTTAAATGCGCTTGGTGGCTATACCAAATCGGTCAATACCTACAGCTTTGCCGCTGCCGAGGTGATTGTGCCGCATGTGATCGGCCATTTCCGCAATTATATCTATAATCAGACAAGCTGGACATCGGTTCGTGATCATTGCCAGCTATTTGTTGCCTTTGGCGGGGTGGCGCTGAAAAACGGGCAGATTGGGCAAGGCGGCCTTGGCCGTCATATTCAAAAGGAATCGATTCTAGAAGCGCATAAAAATGGCGTTGAATTTATCTCAGTCTCGCCGCTTCGTTCAGACATGATTGATGATGTCGATGCTGCGTGGCTGTCGATCCGCCCGAATAGTGATGCCGCGTTGATGATCGGGCTTTGCCATGTGCTGTTTGACGAAGGCTTGCATGACCGTGCCTTTCTTGATCGCTATTGTGTTGGTTTTGACCAATTTGCCGACTATCTAACCGGTGCCATTGACGGCATTGTCAAAGATGCTGCATGGGCTGGTGCCATCTGCGCAATGGATGCCGAGGCAATCAAAGCGCTTGCCCGCCGCATGGCAAAATCACGGACGATGCTGTCATTCAGCTGGTCATTGACGCGGCAGGCGCATGGCGAACAGCCTTTTTGGGCGGGGATTACGCTAGCGGCCATGCTTGGCCAGATTGGATTGCCCGGTGGTGGATTTGGGCTTGGCTATTCGGCGGTGAATACGGTAGGCAATCATATCCAGCGTTTGCCGGTTGCCGCGATGCCGCAAGGCAAAAATGATGTCAAAACCTTTATCCCTGTTGCCCGCATTGCCGATATGCTTCTTCATCCGGGTGATGAGTTTGATTATGATGGCGGGCGCTATCGCTATCCCGATATCAAGATGATCTATTGGGCCGGTGGTAATCCGTTTCACCATCACCAAGATTTGACGCGGCTTTTGGCTGGCTGGCGCAAGCCGGACACAATCATTGCGCATGAATGGTGCTGGAACGCGCTTGCCAAACATGCCGATATTATTCTGCCTTGCACCACCTCACTTGAGAGAACCGATATCGCCATGTCGCCAATGGATAATTATTTCGTGTCGATGCAGGCGGCGATTGCGCCGGTTGGTGATGCGCGTGATGATTATGAAATTTTCCGCGGCATTGCCGCCAAAATGGGTGCCGAAAACGCCTTTACCGAAGGCCGCTCTGCCGAAGATTGGCAACGCTGGCTTTATGATGTCACCAAACAGGCATCAGCCGAGCAAGGCCATGAATTGCCGAGCTATGATGCGTTTCGCAAAGATGGCTGGTTTAAATTACCACCGCCGGCAACAGCGCATGTCATGTTTGCTGATTTCCGCGCCGATCCGGTGGCCAATCCATTGGCAACGCCAAGCGGCAAGATTGAGATTTTTTCACAAACCATTGCCGGTTTTGATTATGATGATTGTGCGCCGCACCCATGCTGGTTTGTACCGCCTGAATGGCTTGGCAGCCCTGATCGTGGCTCGCGGCTACATCTTCTTGGAAACCAGCCAACCGCGCGACTTCATTCGCAGCTTGATCATGGCAGCATAAGCCGTGACGCAAAAATTGCCGGCCATGAGCCGGTTAAGATCAACCGGCAAGATGCCGCCGAACGCGCTATTGAAAATGGCGATATTGTGCGGCTTTATAATGATCGTGGGTCATGTCTTTGCGGGGCGACTGTCAGTGATGAGGTGATGCAGGGCGTGTTGATCGTCAGTACCGGCGCATGGTTTGATCCCGATCCGTCAGGTGCGTCCGGCCTTAGCTGTCATCATGGAAATCCCAATGTTTTAACGCCGGATCTTGGCACATCAAAATTGGCGCAGGGGCCAGCCGCCCATTCTTGTCTTGTCGAGGTGGAAAAATGGAACGGCGGTGCGGTTGCGATGACAGCGCATAAGCCGCCCCTGATTGAAGATGGTCGCCGCCAAGATTCAAAGGCAACATCATGAGCTGGCAGGTTTGGCGTGATCACGGCATGGAATCGCAATTCAATCCGCGCGTTGCTGTTGGCGATGCGGCTGCGGCTTGTCTTGCGGCATGGGCTGATCAATCGGCAATTCGCAAAGCTGAATTAACCGGTCGTTTTGATCTAGCCTATGGCGCGCACCATTTGATGAATTATGATTTTCATCCGGGGCGCGAAGACCGGCCAATCATCATCAATTTTCATGGCGGCTATTGGCGGGCGCTTGATAAGGCCGATATAAATCATCATATGGCTGATCTGGCAAAAAGTGGATTTGGGCTGGTCAATATGAATTACCCGCTTTGCCCTGATGTAAGCATGACCCAGATGATGACGCATCTTGGCACTGGCATTGACGAGGTGATGAAAATGCTTGATGCAGGCGGCCATCATCAACCGATTATCATGTTTGGTCATTCGGCCGGTGCGCTTATTGCGCTTCATTTGTCGCATCACCCAAAATTGGCGAACCGGCTTGCTGGGATTGCTGCGCTATCAGGCATTTATGAAACCGAATTGGTGCTGGAACTGGCTGTCAATGAAGATGTGCGTCTTAGCAAAGACGAGGCGCATAAATGGAATTGTTTAACCCATATGCCGGCGGTTGGGCCTGCCTATTATATTGCGGTTGGCGGTGCCGAGCCTTCTGGCTGGATCGACCAATCATGGGTCATGGCAGAGGCGCTTTGCCAACGTGGTGACAACGCCCAGTTTCATGGTTGCGGCGGTCTGCACCATTTCAATCTTGTTGATTGTTTATGCGACGGTAATCACCATGATGGTGCGCGGCTTCATGACTGGATGAAATCCCTGTCGCGCTGATCGTAATCAGCCTTTTTTGGCGATATAATCTGCCAGGATATCTTCACCAAGACCGGCAACCATTTTGGCTTGACCGCCAACCGACGCGGCATTGTCCGCCGACGCATTGCCATCAAGGTGACGTTTCAGAACGCCTTGTAAAATGGCGGCAAAACGGAAACATTGAAAAGCGATGAGCGCGTCCCAATTTGCCGGACGTTCAAGACCGGTTTTGGCGCAAAAGGCGGTAACCAGCGCGGCTTCATCTGGAATGCCGAGACTGCCCCGATCAATGCCGCCAAGCCCACCAATTGGCCATTTCGCATCCATGCGCAGCATCGCACACCAATAGCTAAGATCAATAAAGGCCGGTCCAAGGGTGCTTAACTCCCAATCAATCAAGGCAGCGATCTTGACCTGATCCTGGATCAATAGATTATCCAGCCGGAAATCGCCATGGATGACGCAAAAGCCGGGAACATCTCCATCAAGGCAATTTGGCAGTTCGGCAAGCAGAAATTCCATCGCGGCAATCGGCTCGGTTTCACTGGCGCGATATTGGCGCGTCCATGTGCCAAGCTGGCGGTCAATATAGCCTGATGGTTTGCCAAAGCCTCCAAGTCCAAGCGCAATCGGGTCAAGCTGTGCCATTGCGGCAAGAACATCAATTTTGGCATGAAACAGGGCGTGCCGATCAGCACCAGCATAGCCTGCCAAGGCAGGATCAAACAGGGTGTCGCCTTCAACTTCACGCATGATGAAAAACTTCATGCCAATAACATCTGGATCATCGCAAGCGGCAATCATCCCCGGAACCGGTACTGATGTTTTATCCAATGCTTTCATGACGCGAAATTCGCGATCAACCGCATGCGCTGATTTCAGCAATAAGCCGGCCGGTTGCGTGCGGAGAACGAACCGGCCATCCTGCTCGCCAAGATCGGTTTGCAACCGATATGTCGGGTTTGACTGGCCACTTGAAAATTTGTCCAAATTGATCGGCGCGCCAATCTGCGGGGCGGCGGTTTGCAGCCATATTGTCAGTGATGACAATAGTGACGCATCACGTGCTTTGTCGGCGCCGGTCGTAAAATTCGTCATCACATAGCTCTGATTTAACAATGATCGGGTGAAATTGCGATTTGCAAGGTCAGCAAAGGGGTAGATGGCAAGATTGTTTTGACCATCTTGGCTCAGCTAGCGTAAGTTTACTAGGCTGTTTCAAGTGATGAAACGAAAAAGACGCTAACTTGCATGATTGCTATGAATGCTATCCATTTTAACTCAACTTCAGGTCACTTCATGATAAATTTTGGTTTCGGAGAAAGTGCATGACCAGAAAACTTCATGGAAAGACGATTGTGGTCACTGGTGCCGCGCGCGGCCTTGGTGCCTTATTTTGTCACGCCATTGCCGATGCTGGCGGAACCATTCTTGCGCTTGGCCGTGATGAGGCGGCATTGGTGGCGATGATTGCCGATTTGTCGGGCACGGGACATGATCTGATTCTGGCCGATGTGGCCAAGGCTGATGCGGTTAGAGATGGGCTTGCCAGCCGCCGGTTTGATGGGCTTGTGAACAATGCCGGCATCGCGGTGACCGCCGCATTGCATGCCAGCAGTGAAGATGATGTAAGGCGCGTCATTGACACGAATTTTCTTGGCAGCCTATGGACATTGCAGGCCGCGGTTCCGGTACTAAAGGCGGCTGGTGGCGGGGTTATTGTGAATATAGCATCAGTGCTAGGCCATCGCCCATTGCCGCATACCGGAATCTATGCAGCCAGCAAGGCGGCAATCATGCAGATGACACGTTCGGCAGCGATTGAGCTTGCGCGCGACCATATTCGGGTGAATGCGCTGGCACCTGGTTATGTGATGACCGATCTAAACCGTGATTTTCTAGTAAGCGAGGCTGGCATAAAGCTGCAAAAACGTACCGCGCTTCACCGTTTTGCCAGCCCTGCCGAATTGATGCCAGCTTTGTTATTTCTGCTGGACCCAGCCAACAGCTATATGACGGGTGAAACCCTGACCATTGATGGTGGCATGAGTGCCAGCCTTTAAAAGAGATAGGACACCGAAAAGAGATCCCGAGAAGAGATAAAGTCCCGAACGAAAAGTTTAAATAAATTACCGCTTTGAAAAGAATAGGATTGCCGAAATATGGATTTTTCAATTGATGCCGCATTACAGGCCGATCACGATCGGTTGCGCGCCTTTGTCCGCGATGAAATCGTGCTGCTTGAAGCTGATCGGAAGAATTACGATTCCTACGGCAATATTGATATGGCGGTATTGCAAACGCTTCATGCCAAGGTCAAGGCGGCTGGTTTATGGGCACCACAAATTCCGCGTGAGCAGGGCGGGCTTGGTTACGGGCCAACCGGCATGGCGGTGTTGTATGAGGCCATGAATTATTCGATCTTCGGGCCGGTTGCGTTCAATTGTGCTGCACCGGATGACGGCAATATGTATATTCTGAATAAAGTTGCCACCCAAGCGCAAAAAGATCGCTGGCTGACACCAATTATCAATGGTGATGTGCGGTCGTCCTTTGCCATGACCGAGCCTGCGCCCGGTGGTGGTTCCGATCCAAGCATGATCCAAACAACGGCACAGCGGGTGAATGGCAAATGGGTCATTAATGGCCGCAAATGGTATATTACCGGTGCTGGCGAGGCGGCGCATTTTATTTTGATGGCCAAAACAGGTGATGGTGCGCGTGATGGGTTAACCGCCTTTTTGTTTCACCGTGATGATCCGGGCTGGCGCATTGAAAGACGGATTGGCATCATGGGGCCAGAAGAACATGGCGGCCATTGTGAATTGGTGTTTGATGGCATGGAACTTGATGATGACCGCGTGCTGATGGGCGAGGGCAAAGGCCTGAAGGTGACGCAAATCCGGCTTGGGCTTGCTCGGTTAACGCATTGCATGCGCTGGCTTGGGCTGGCCAAACGTGCGGTTGATATTGCGGCTGATTATGCGGCGCACCGAACTGGTTTTGGCATCAAGCTGATTGACCGTGAGTCGATTCAGATGAAGCTTGGTCAGGCAGCGATGGATATCGAGATTGGCCGTGTCATGGTGATGCGCGCGGCATGGCGGATTGAACAGGGGTCAAAGGCACGCCAAGATATTTCAATTGCGAAAATCCATGTGTCGCAATTATTGAATCGGGTCACAAGCGACGCTATTCAAATTTGTGGCGCGCGCGGCTATTCAACTGATACGGTTTTGGAATGGATCTATCGCTATGGGCGTCAGGCATTGCTTGTTGATGGCGCAACCGAAGTGCATCAGATGGTTATCAGCCGGTTTTTACAACAAACAGATCATGATTTCTGGGGTTGGGGTGTTGGCCATGATTAATCTGAATCAAGGGGGGATTTAAGCGATGTCTGATATGTCATCTGGATCACCATTCGCCGTATTGGATATGCAAGGGGCTGATATGCAGCCGCTGTCACCAGTGCATTTTATTAACCGTGTTGCCTATGTTTTTGCCACAAAAACGGCCATTGCCTATGGTGCGCGGCGGATAAGCTATGCCGAATTTGGCAAGCGTTGCAAACAGCTTGCCGCGGCAATTATCGGTTCTGGCATTGCGCCACAAACCACGGTTTCGGTCTTATGTCCGAATGTGCCGGAAATGCTGGAATTGCATTTTGCCGTGCCGATGACAGGCGGGGTTCTGAACACAATCAATACACGGCTAGATGCCAAGACAATTGCAACCATTCTTGATCATGGCGAGAGCCAGATGCTGTTTGTTGACCGCGAATATGCCGATGTTGCCGAGGCGGCGCTGGCAATCTGTGATCGCAAAATCAGGGTGGTTTGCATTGATGATCCGGCTATCGATCTTGGCCGGATGATTGGTGATGTTGATTATGAAAGTTTTCTTGCTGGCGGGTTGGCAGAAACGCCCCTGTTTGATTTGCAAGATGAAACCATGCCGATTTCGCTTAGCTATACATCAGGAACAACCGGCAATCCGAAAGGTGTTGTCTATTCGCATCGCGGGGCCGCATTAAATGCGCTTGGCAATGTTTTGGCGATGGGGCTTAGCACCAGCAGCACCTACCTTTGGACTTTGCCTTTGTTTCATTGTAATGGCTGGACGCATCCATGGGCGGTAACGGCGGTTGGTGGAACGCATGTTTGTTTGCGGGCAATTGATCCGGCCGAAGTGTTCCGGTTAATCGATGCGGAAAATGTAACGCATATGGCGGCCGCACCAATTGTGCTGTCGATGTTGATTCATGCGCCCGATGAGGCCAAGCCAAAGACCGCCAAAACAATTCCGGTTCAAATTGCCACTGGCGGCGCGGCACCCCCAAGCAAGGTCATTGATGATATGGAAACGATGGGTTTCAAAATCACCCATCTTTATGGCTTAACCGAATCCTATGGCCCGTCTTTGATTTGTGAAATGCAGGCCGAATGGGAAGAATTGCCACTTGCCGAACGGGCGCAGAAAATGGCGCGTCAAGGCGTGCCGCATGTTCTGGCAGGCGATTATCGGGTGGTCGACCCGCAAACAAAGGTTCCCGTTCCTGCTGATGGCAAAACCATTGGCGAGATCATGCTTCGCGGCAACACGATTATGAAGGGCTATCTTAAAAACCCTGAAGATACCGCAAAAGCATCGTCTGGCGGTTGGTTTCATAGCGGTGACCTTGCGGTAATGCATCCCGATGGCTATGCCGAGGTCAAGGATCGATCAAAAGATATCATCATTTCGGGCGGTGAAAATATTTCCAGCCTTGAGGTGGAAGAAGCGCTGTACCAGCATCCCGATATTATGGAAGCGGCGGTGGTCGCCCGCCCTGATGATAAATGGGGCGAAACGCCATGCGCTTTCATCACCTTAAAGCCGAATGTGGATCAACCTGATATTGATGATTTGCGCGCTTTTTGCCGTGAGCATCTGGCAAGCTATAAATTACCAAGCCATTTTGTGTTTTCTACCTTGCCAAAAACCCAGACAGGCAAGATTCAAAAAACCGTACTTCGCGAACAGGCGAAAACGGTTACATAAATCATCTGGCGTCACGCAGGTAATATTGGCTTGGCTCTGGCTTGTTCTTATTTCGGAATATAGCGTTCGCCAATTGCGGGTTTATTCACGCCAAGGCCGGGTATCTCCCAAACGCCTGCCCCGGGCGGGTTTAAATCACCGCTGATATTGGCATCTATCAGATAGGGGCGATTGCTTTTGATTCCGGCCAGAATGGCGTCGCCAAGATCGCCAGCACGGTCAATGCTGACACCTTCAACACCGGCTGATCTGGCCATTGCGGCAAAATCGGGATTATAGGGAAGGCAGGTATCGGGATGGTGGAAATCGGTTGCCAGCTCGCGGTTATCAAGATAGCCCCGTTGCAGGCCACGGATCGAGCCATAGGCGTAATTGTTCCAAACCACCCAGACAACCGGAATATTATATTCAACCGCGGTTCCCAGAACATTGGCATGCATAAAAAACGCCCCGTCACCGCAAACCGAAACACAAGGCCTGTCTGGCGCGGCCAGCTTGGCACCCATCACCCCAGCAACACCAAATCCCATTGGGCCAAACCCCATTGATCCGATCAATGAATCAGGTCGGGTCGGGTTGCAAAATTGCAGTAACCAATTGTGATGCACGCCAATATCACTCACCAGAATGGCATCTTCGGGAAGCGCTTTGTCAATTTCAATTGCTGCCCGCTGTGGGTTGATCGGGCTGCTGTCATCACTGTGGCCAGGTGCGGTAAAGGCGTTCCATTCAGCACGATAACCATCAATTGCTGCCAGCCATTTGCGGCTTGCGGCTGTTGGCTCACCGCTATGGCCGCGGCGGTCAAGCTCTGCTAATATTTGCCGAAGAAAGGTGCGGACATCAGCCATCAGGCCAAGCGCAACTGGATAATTCCGACCGATTTCTTCAGGATCAATATCAACATGGATCAATCTTGTTGGCGGAATGGTAAAGGAATAGCCGGGAATCCAAGAGCTGGAGGTGCGGTCATCAAATCTGACACCAAGCGCCAGCAGAACATCGGCCTGCCGACAAGCATGGTTTGATTGATAAGTGCCGCCACGCTGCACCAGCCCAAGGGATAAGGGGTGCTGAACCGGTATGGCACCAAGCCCGCTTGCTGATGACGCAACCGGAATTTGCAGCCGTTCTGCCAATACCAGCAATTCATCTGCCGCGCCGCCATAGCGAACACCCTGCCCAACAACAATCACTGGCTTTTCGGCAGATAGCAGCATATCAACGGCCTTGACCACTCCATCAGGGTCGGCACCGCAACGCGATGAAATATTGGCTGACCATGCCGCCGGATCAGGGGTTTCACTCGCTGCGGCTTCTTTGAAAATATCAAAAGGAACATCAAGAACAACCGGACCCGGGCGTCCAGTTGTCATGGTTTTCCATGCCTGACGCATCATAAGTGGAACCTGTTCACCACGGGTGGGTTGGTAAACGCGTTTGCAATAGGCCTGTACCGTTGACGGAAAATCAGCCTGATAATGGCGATAAGTTTCTTGAAACGCACCACGATTAAACTGGCTTGTTGGCACATTGCCGGTAATTGCTAGAAACGGAACTGAGTCAAAAAAAGCATTGCCAAGGCTGATCGGCAGATTCGCCGAACCCGGGCCGCATGATGTGAAGGTTGCGGTTGGCTGACCCGATACCCGATAATAGACATCGGCCATAAAACCAGCAACGCTCTCATGGTGAACCGAGATTGTGCCAATATCATCTTGGCGTTCATGCATTGCATCAATTAGACCTATATTGCCATGGCCGCATAGGCCGAAGACATAAGGCACTTTTTCTTTGATCAGATAATCAATTATAACCTGCCCGCCATTTAACTTATTTGTATCTGACAAATGCTTGGCTCCCCTTTGGTTGTCACCTTTGCGGCGATCAATATATGCTGATTGAACTTTGCTGAATCATGGCACAAGCCTTGGTGGCTTCCAACAAAAATGGCCGCATTCAGATCAATTTTGGGACTTTGTTTTGCCAAGAATCACAGGGATTTTCGGGATTATGGCGCGGTTATCTTTGTGTAGATGATTACTCATCACCCATGATGCGGTTAAAGCTTGAAACAAGGTCATTAAATCGGACGCCAACAATGGTGATGTGTTTTTTCATGGTTTCCATAGCGCGGTCGGCATCGCCATCACGAAGTGCCGCCAGAATGATATCATGTTCGGCCATTGATTCCTCCATCCGGCCACGCACCCGTAATTGCAGGCGGCGGAAAGGGCGAAGACGATCATGAAGGCGGCGCGCTTCGCTGGCCAGAAAGCTATTGCCAGACATTTGATAAATGCGGCTATGAAGACGGGCATTGACCTCGTAATATTTCTTGGTGTCATTAGCAGCAACCGCCGCGCGGCAGGTTTCATTATCCTTTTCCAGCGCGTCAATATCATCGATGGTGGCGCGGCGTGCGGCAAGCCGGATGGCCATACATTCCAACTCGGCCATCACTTCAAACATTTCAACAAGCTGGCTCAGACTTGGCGCGCGAACAAAGGTGCCGCGGCGCGGCAGATGTTCGGCAAGGCCAGATTCGGCTAGCCGTTGCAGCGCTTCACGAACCGGTGTTCGCGACACGCCGTAAAAGTCGGATAATTCAGTTTCATCAAGGCGTTTGCCATTGCCAAGCTCGCCTTCGACAATACGCTGTTCAAGCGAGTCTCTGATTTTTGCTGATGGTAATCTATCCATCTATTCTAAATCCTGATGATTAATTATCTTTTTTTATATTATCAGTCGCTTTCATCCATTCGTCTAGGATAATCGCGACATGTTTTGCTTCCCGTGCGGTGCCATCCTTGATTTGGCAGCGGCATGATGTACCGTCGGCAATAATGACCGTGTCAGATGCAGAGTCGCGAATTTTGGGAAGAAGCGTGGCATTTGCCATTTTCATCGATACGTCAAATGTGTCGGCGCCATAGCCAAAGGCGCCGGCCATGCCGCAACAGCTTGTTTCGATTTTTTCGACCGCCATGCCGTCAATCCATGACAGCACCTCTTCGATCGGGCGCACTGCGTCAAATGCCTTTTGGTGACAATGGCCATGAAGAAGGGCTTTGGCATTTCCGCTTTTTAAGGGCAGTTTTGGTTTATCGCGTGCCAGCAATTCTTCGAACGTTAATGTTGCATCGGCAACGGCAAAGGCATCTTTGCTTTTCAACAAGGCCGGAATTTCATCACGAAGCGCCAAGGTGCATGATGGTTCCAACCCAACAATCGGGATGTCAAGCTTGGCAAGGGGTGCCATGGCGTTAACCAGCCGGTTGGCTTCATGGCGAGCGCGGTCAATCATGCCGGTGGATAGAAAGGTACGGCCACAACAAAGTGGCTGTTTGGATCCATCGGGCATGGGGGTAAAGACATCATATCCAGCCGCCTGCAAAACTCGAACCGCTGCGCGGATATTTTCCGGCTCGAAATAGCGGTTAAAGCTATCAATGAAAAGCAATACTGGCGGTTTAACTGTCGCTGATGATGATTTATCGGCAGGGGTGTTTGGCAATTCATGATTGCGGAACCAGCGCCTTTGCCAGCGTGGTAAGGGGCGGCGGGCGCTAAAACCGGTTATTTTTTCGCTTAGCCAAGCCAACCCCGGGACAATGTCACGCAATCTTATCAACGGTGCAATCGCTGCCGCATAAGGAGCGTAATCGGGAAGATGGGCAACAAGCCGGTCATGAAGCGACAGGCCTTTTGCCTCGGTGCGAAGCGCGGTCACTTCAACTTTCATCCGCGCCATATCGACACCTGTTGGGCATTCGCGTTTACAGGCTTTGCAAGATACGCAAAGCTTCATCGTGTCTGCCATATCGTCACTGGCCAATGCCGCTGGGCCAAGCTGGCCCGATAGGGCAAGGCGAAGGCTATTTGCACGTCCTCTTGTTGAATCGCGTTCATCGCGTGTTGCGCGGAAAGACGGGCACATCACCCCGCCATCCAATTTGCGGCACGCCCCGTTGTTATTGCACATTTCAACCGCGCCTTGCAGCCCGCCAGCCTTGCCAGGCCATGCGTCCCAATTTAATCGGGTTGGAAAATCATCAATTTTATATCCAGGTGAAAACCGGAAAAGCGAACGATCATCCATCTTTGGTGCATTGGTGATTTTGCCCGGATTGAAAATATCCTGTGGGTCAAACATCTGTTTTACTTGCCGGAATAGGGTGGCCATTTTGGTGCCAAACATTACTTCGTTGAATTCGGAACGGGCAATGCCATCACCATGTTCGCCTGAATGCGAGCCACCATATTCCTTGACCAGTTTGAAGGCATCTTCGGCAATGCCCCGCATGGCGGCAACATCATCAGCGTTTTTCATATCCAGTACAGGGCGAACATGAAGACAGCCAACCGATGCATGCGCATACCATGTGCCGGTTGTGTTGTATTTGGTAAAGATCCGCGTCAGCTTGTCAGTATATTGGGCAAGATCAGGAAGCGCGACAGCGCAATCTTCGACAAAAGATACTGGCTTGGCGGCGGTTTTCATCGACATCATGATATTCAGGCCGGATTTGCGCATTTCGCTGATGCGCGCCTGATCGTTATCTTCGGTCAGAATAACCGTACCGCCGGTAAAGGCAGCGGGTTTGTCCCAGCCAAAGCCAAGATCAGCCATCATTGTTTCCAGCGCGGCAAGACGGTGGGTGTTTTCGGCCGGGTCTTCTTCGGCAAATTCAACCACCAAAATGGCGGCCGGTTTGCCTTTGATATAAGTCTCGACAGTTGGCCGGAAAATGGAAATCGACCGCGCCAGATCAAGCATGGTGCTATCAATCAATTCCACCGCAACTGGATCAAGCGTCACAAGATGCTGGGCGGCATCCATGGCTTTATAAAAAGTGGGAAAATGGCACAGCCCCATCACCTTGCGGGCGGGAAGGGGTGATAATTTCAACGTGATCGCGGTTGAGTAGGCAAGCGTGCCTTCCGACCCAACCAAAAGATGCGCAAGATTTATGCCGTCACCGGCTTTGCCATCGGGGCGAAGTGCCATTGCATCGGGAATAAGCGAGTCGATATTATAGCCGCCAACACGGCGAAGCACCTTTGGAAAGCTGGATAGAATTTCATCGCCATGTGTTTCACCAAGCGCTAAAAGGTCAGGCAGTATTTCGCCAAGCCGTCCGGCGGGTTTTGCCGCAGCTGGATCATAAGCACCAAATGACGCATGGGAGCCATCGGCAAGAATGGCGTCAATCGCCAGTACATTATCGCGCATGATGCCATAACGGATGGATCGGCCGCCACAGCTGTTATTGGCAGTCATGCCGCCAATGGTTGCCCGACTAGAGGTGGAAACATCTACCGGAAACCACAGCCCATGCGGCTTCAACTGACGGTTCAATTCGTCAAGAACAATCCCGGGCTCAACAACGCAGCGCCGGTTTTCGACATCGAGTTCCAGAATTGAATTGAGGTATTTTGTGTTATCGAGAACCAACGCGTGATTGACCGTCTGGCCACATTGCGACGTACCGCCACCACGCGGCAATAGCGCCATGCCCTGTTCACGGCAAAAGGCAATGGTTGCTTCGATATCAGCAATTGTTTTTGGAAGAACAACAGCATGCGGCATCATTTGATAAATCGACGCATCGGTCGCATAGCGACCGCGCGTGAACCCATCATCAAACAATTCACCAGAAATAGATCGCCGTAAGCGATCGAACCCGATGAAGCCACTGCCGTCAGCCATTTTTTGCTCCGAATTTTAGTATACAATTTTGTTGTATTGTTATACAAAATATATGTAACATTCAACCTTATTGATGGTAACAAAAACACTATCAATGAAAAACAGATACCGTGCATATGATCGGAGACCAATTCAATGCCTACACCCTATGCCGCTGGCCGTCATTTCCTTCAAATTCCCGGCCCTACAAATGTGCCTGACAGGGTGCTTCGTGCGATGGACTATCCGACCATTGATCATCGCGGCCCGCAATTTGCGGAAATCGGGGCAAAATGCTTGGCCGGTATGAAAACGATTTTCAAGACGGACAGCCATGCGGTGATTTACCCTGCATCGGGCACGGGCGCATGGGAATTGGCATTGGTGAATACCCTGCAAGAAGGCGATCTGGTGCTGATGGTTGAAACGGGGCATTTCGCCTCGCTTTGGCATAAAATGGCGTCTCGCTTGGGGCTTGAAACCGAATTTCTGGCCACTGATTGGCGCCGCGGTGTTGATCCGCAACAGGTTGAAGATCGGCTTCGCGATGATTCGGAAAACAAGATCAAGGCCGTTTGTATCGTCCATAACGAAACCTCGACCGGATCAACATCGCGCGTTAATGAAGTGCGCTTGGCGATGAATAATGCGGGCCATGATGCGCTGTTGCTTGCTGACACAATCTCGTCACTTGGCTCGATTGATTTTCGGCATGATGAATGGGGCGTTGATGTCACCGTTGCTGGTTCGCAAAAAGGCCTGATGCTGCCGCCCGGACTTTCGTTTAACGCAGTGTCGGAAAAGGCACTGGCCGTTGCCAGCAACGGCGGCATGCGCCGCAGCTATTGGGATTGGGAAGAACAGATTGCGGCAAATAAGGATGGCGCGTTCCCATTTACCCCGGCAACCAACCTTCTTTACGGCTTGGCGGAAGCAATTGATATGTTGCATGAAGAAGGGCTGGATAATGTGTTTAAACGGCATGACCGGCACGCCGCCGCAACGCGCAAGGCCGTGCAGGCATGGGGTCTTGAAGTTCTGTGTCAGGAGCCAAAGGATTATTCGAGCGCCTTGACCGCAGTTTTGCTGCCTGATGGGCATAATGCCGATGCTTTCCGCGCTGGCGTGTTGCAGAATTTTAACATGTCACTTGGCAATGGTTTGGCCAAGCTTGCTGGCAAGGTGTTCCGGATTGGACATTTGGGTGACTTTAATGATCTCATGCTTCTTGGCACATTAAGTGGTGTCGAGATGGGATTGTCACTTGCTAATATTCCGCATCAAAAAGGTGGTGTTGACGCCGCCATGAATTTGCTGAAAGGCGATTAGAAGACTCACATCAGTTTTGCCATCCCCAAAGCTGGTGCCAAACATTAATGGGATGAAATGGGAGAGAAACATGAAATCCATCGTAAAAACGCTTCTGGTGACGGCTGTTACTGCGGTTATGGCAACGTCAGCCAATGCGGCAGATATGGTGCTGAAATTTGGCCATGTTGGCAAGCCTGGTTCGTTGTTTGATATGTCAGCAAATGAATTTGCGCGGATCGCCAATGCAAAGCTGGCCGGCAAAGCTGAGGTACAGGTCTTTGGATCAAGCCAGCTTGGTAAAGACAAAGAATTGCTGCAAAAGCTAAAGCTTGGTCAGATTGATTTTTCATTGCCATCATCAGTGATGTCATCGGTATCGGACGAGTTTGGTGTTTTCGAAATGCCGTATATCATCCAGAGCCGCGACCATATGAAAAAGGTGCAAGCGGCATTAGGTGATACATTCCAAGATGCGGCTGGTGCCAAGGGCTATCATATTTTGTCATATTGGGAAAATGGCTTCCGCCATATCACTAACAACACCCGTGCGATCAATGTGCCAACCGATCTGCAAGGCATCAAGCTGCGCACACCAAAGGGCGCTTGGCGAGTCAAGATGTTCAAACTTTATGGTGCGAACCCAACACCAATGTCATTTTCTGAGGTCTTTACCGCCCTACAAACAGGCGTAATTGACGGTCAGGAAAACCCATATGCACAGATTGCATCAGCAAAATTCCAAGAAGTGCAGAAATATCTGTCAATCACCGGCCATGTTTACACGCCTGCTTATGTCCTGACCTCAAAGAGTGGTTTTGGTAAACTGCCAGCCGATGTTCAGGCTGCATTGCGTGAAGCCGCCGTTGAAACACAGGCTTATGTCTATGAAACCGCTGCTCGTCTTGAAAATGAGCTGTTGACCGTGATCAAGGATGCTGGGGTTGCTGTTAATGTGGCTGACAAGGCAGCTTTCATCGCCGCGTCAAAGCCAATCTATGACGATTATGCATCATCTGTAAAAGGTGGTGATGCGCTGATTTCGAAAGTACAGAACGCAGCGAAATAAAACAAAATCCAGCCATCAGGGTTAATGGCCCCGATGGCTGGTCTACTTATTTTGATATTTTGAAGATTGTGAATTGCCAAAAACACGCCGGCAACCAGAAGAAACTGGACGGCAAAAAAGTCAGGGGGGGGATCACTGACGTGACTAGTGTGGAAACAAACTTATTGCAACGTGTGATGACACGAGCGCTGGAATGGTTTCTGATTTTTTTAATGATCGTCCTGACCGCCGTTGTTGTTATTGCTGTTTTATATCGGATCGCCGGAGATTCGCTGTCTTGGTATGATGAAGTGGCAGCGGTGCTATTGTCATGGGTCACTTATTATGGTGCCTGTCTTGCCGCCCTTGAGCGCAAACATATTGGCGTTGATTCTGTTTTATTGATGCTGCCAACCAAATTTCGCATGATCGGTGTCGTTGTTGCTGAAGCCTTTGTCATTGGCTTTTTTGTCTTGATGGCATGGGCTGGATATCAAGTTGTGATGATCCTTGAAGGTGAATCCCTTGTCAGCCTGACATGGATATCGGTGCAATTTACCCAATCGGTTATTCCGGTGACGGCGGTTCTTTTCATTATTTGCGAATTGCTAAGCATCCCGGGCTATTGGCGCGCGGTGGCCGCTGGCCAGTCGCTGAACGATCATTAAGGGCAAATTGATATGTTGATTTTCATTATTTTAATGGCCGTGATTGGTCTGATTTGTCTGAATGTGCCGATCGCCATTTCTTTGGCGCTCGCTGGTGTTCTTGGATTGTTAATAACCGAAGGCCCATCATCTTTGGTAACGGTCGCGCTTGATATGTATGATGGCTCGACGAAATTCTCCCTGATTGCCATCCCGATGTTTGTTCTGGCTGGCGCCATTATGAATGCGGGTGGTGTGACGCGGCGATTGATCGAATTTGTGTCGGCGCTGATTGGCGCTGTTCGTGGCGGTTTGGCCATGGTTTCGATTGGGGTTTCCTTATTTTTTGCCGAAATTTCAGGCTCGGCTGTGGCGGATGTTGCTGCTTTGGGATCAATCATGATCCCCGAGATGAAAAAACGTGGTTACGGCGCGCCGTTTGCGGCTGCAGTCACATCATCATCGGCATCGCTTGCAATCATTATTCCGCCATCAATTCCAATGATCCTCTATGCGGTATCGGCCAATACGTCGGTTGAACAGCTATTTGTCGCTGGCTTTATTCCAGGTCTGATGGGGGCAATCGGACTTATGGGCGTGTCTTGGTGGTTTGCACGACGGTATAATTTACCGGTTGAAGAAGCGTTTAACTGGCCGCGCCTTCGTCATGCAGCAATCGAAGCTGGCCCTACATTTTTACTGCCAATCATCATTCTTGGCGGTATCTTTGGCGGATTTGTAACCGCTACCGAGGCTGCGGGTCTGGCTGTTCTGGCGGCGATCGGCGTTGGCATTTGGTATCGTGAAGTCGATTTTAGGCAGCTCCATCGAGCGATGCTTGAAGGCGGCATGCAAACGGCTGTGGTAATGGTGCTTGTTGCGGCATCGGTTTTGATGGGTGGCTTTTTGACCCGGGCGCAGATTCCACAGGAATTGGCAGCGCAGATGGTTGCCTTTACCGACAGTAAATATGTCATTCTTTTGATCCTGAATGTGTTTTTCCTGATCATTGGGTTTTTTCTGCATTCGGCAGCGGCGATTATTCTGGTTGTGCCAATCGTTGTGCCACTGATCCAGCAGGTTGGCATTGATCCGGTGCATTTTGGTTTAGTCGTGACGCTAAATCTTGCGATTGGCCAGCAAACGCCACCGGTGGCCTCGGTTCTGATTACCGCCTGTTCGATTGCGCGGGCGAATATCTGGGAAGTGACACGGGTCAATTTACCCTTTATTGCAGTCTTGGTTGGGGTGCTTCTTATCTGTACTTATGTTCCGGCCATTCCAATGTTCTTGGTCGAGTTATTCTATCGCTAGAAGGAAATTGACATGACTGCTATTGATCGCGAATTGCTTGTCCGCATTGACGATGGTATCGCGCATGTAACCTTGAACCGGCCGCAGGCACGCAATGCGCTGACCTTTGGCATGTATGAGGAATTAGCCAAGCTTTGCGCCATAGCAGGCACTGCCGATGATGGTGATCATATCAAAGCCATCGTCATTGCAGGGGCAGGTGATAAGGCGTTTGCCGCTGGCACCGATATTGGCCAATTCGCCGCCTTTGGTTCGACCGAAGACGGCTTGCTTTATGAAGCAAAGGTCGAAGCCGTCATCAGCCAGATCGAATCCTGCCAAGTTCCAGTGATTGCCGCGCTTCATGGCGCGGTTACGGGTGGCGGGCTGGTGATTGCAGCAGCAGCGCATGTTCGCATTGCCAGCGTGGCGGCGGTTGCCGGCATGCCGATTGCGCGTACATTGGGCAATTGTCTGGCCGTATCGAATCTTCGGCGTTTAACGGTATTATTTGGCGAATCACGTGTTGCGCATATGATTTTAACCGCTGAATTGCTGGGTGCTGAGGCGCTTTTGACAAGTGGGTTTGTGCATGAGGTTTTACCCGATCAGGATGGTTTGATGGCACGCGCGAACCAGCTTGCCGAACGGATGAAACAAATGGCACCGCTAACGATTCAGGCCAGTCTCGAGGGGCTGCGACGGTTGCGCCAAGCCGTCCCACTGCCGGATGATGCTGATTTGATCGAGAAAAGCTATGTAAGCGCCGATTTTGCCGAAGGGGTTCGCGCCTTTCTTGAGAAGCGCAAACCGCAATGGCAAGGCCGATAGCCTTACCAAACGCAGATAGCCTTCAACAAACAATGTCCAGTCTTGGAATTTAGGCGCTTGCCAGCTTGTTGATGGCGCTGACAACGGCGCGGATCGGCGCCAATGTAATTGATGTATCAATGCCAACACCATAGACCGATTGATTATCGCCAACGACAAGTTCAACATAGGCGGCAGCCTCGGCTTTTGACGTCGCTGAGCGGGTATTCTGCCCGAAATCCGCAAGCCGGAAAACAAGGTTGAATTCGTCACGCATCGCATCAACAAAAGCCGAAATCGGGCCATTGCCAGTGGCGGTGATGGTCACCTCCTTGCTATTATGAAGCACCGTTGCAGTGATCCGCTCGGCATCGCTTGCGCGGCTGGCGCGCCCTGATTCAAAGCTGACGAGCTTGAATGGTCCTTGCGGATTGATGTAATGCTCTTCGGCCAGTTCCCAGATGCGCTGGCTGGTGATTTCCTTGCCGGTGGTATCGGCCTCGTTCTGCACAATGCCGGAAAATTCAACTTCGGCACCGCGTGGCAGGCGAATATGGTGATCGGCCTCAAGAAGATATGCTGAACCGGCCTTGCCCGACTGGGAATTTACCCGAATGATGGCTTCGAATGTCCGCCCGATATCAGCTGGGTCAATTGGCAGATAAGGCACTTCCCATACATCGTCATTAGATTCGGCAAGCGCATCCATGCCTTTGCGAATAGCGTCCTGGTGGCTTCCTGAAAAGGCGGTATGAACAAGCTTGCCAGCATAGGGGTGGCGCTCATGAACCAACAGCTGGTTACAGAATTCGGCGGTTTCAATCAGCCCGTTGATATCGGAAAAATCCAGATGCGGGTCAACGCCTTGGGTAAACATATTCAGTCCAAGGGTGATCAGGTCAACATTGCCGGTACGCTCGCCATTGCCAAACAAAGTGCCTTCAACACGGTCGGCACCCGCCATCAGGCCAAGTTCGGTTGCCGCGACGGCGCACCCGCGGTCATTATGTGGGTGAAGCGACAAAATCACCGAATCTCGATTGGAAAAATGACGACCCATCCATTCAATCTGATCCGCATAGATATTTGGCGTTGACATCTCGACCGTTGCGGGCAGATTGATGATGGTTGGGTTTTCTGGGCTTGATTGCCAGACCTCCATCACCGACTCGCAAACATCAAGCGCATAATCAAGCTCGGTTCCGGTAAAGCTTTCCGGGCTATATTGCAGGCGCAGATTTCCAGCGCCAAAATTGGCAAGACGATCAGCAACCATCTTCGCGCCATCAATGGCAATTTGTTTTACCCCATCGCGATCCGATTTAAACACGACCCGCCGCTGCAATGTGCTTGTCGAGTTATAAAGATGTAGAATGGCATTTGGGGCGCCGCGAAGTGACTCGACCGTGCGATCAATCAAATGTTCGCGTGCTTGTGTCAAAACCTGAATCGTTACATCAGATGGAACATGACCGCCTTCAATCAATTCGCGCAGAAAGTTGAAATCAGTATCAGAAGCAGCTGGAAACCCAACTTCAATTTCTTTGAATCCCATTGCGATAAGCATTTTGAACATGGCCATTTTGCGGGCGCTGTCCATTGGTTCGATCAAAGCCTGATTACCGTCGCGCAAATCAACCGAACACCAGGTTGGCGCAGTTTTAATTTGTTGGCTCGGCCATGTACGGTCACCTAAATCAGGGCCGATAAATGGGCGGTATTTTTCATGACGCAGGCTTGGCATCAGCTTCTCTTTATCTGAAGAATTTGAAATATCTGCCTTATCGCAGCAGAGCGAGATGGATAATATACGCACAAGCAGCAGGTTGAAACAGGAAAAAGTTCGCGAATCTTTAACCCGAACCATGATTAAATGCGGTATTTCATCAGAAATTGTTGTATAGCATGGGCTAACCAAAGCCATCCTAGCCCGTTTCAGATTGCAAAGTAAATCATGATCGAAATCAGTAAAATCCGCAACTTTTCCATCATCGCCCATATTGATCATGGTAAATCAACGATTGCCGATCGGTTGATTCAGGTCTGTGGCGGGCTGAGTGACCGCGAAATGAAAGAACAAGTGCTGGATAGTATGGATATCGAGCGCGAACGCGGGATTACCATCAAGGCGCAAACTGTTCGGCTGGATTACAAAGCAAAAGACGGACAATCCTATGTCTTGAATCTTATGGATACGCCAGGCCATGTGGATTTTGGCTATGAGGTATCGCGATCATTGGCGGCATGTGAAGGCTCATTACTTATTGTTGATGCCAGTCAGGGCGTCGAGGCGCAAACGCTGGCCAATGTCTATCAGGCAATCAATGCCGATCATGAAATTGTGCCGGTTCTCAATAAGATTGATCTTCCTGCGGCCGAGCCTGAACGCGTCAAAGCCCAAATTGAAGAAGTGATTGGTTTACCTGCTGATGATGCCATTGCGGCATCGGCAAAAACCGGCGCTGGTATTGAAGATATTCTCGAAGCGTTGGTCACGAAATTACCGCCACCTGTTGGCGACAAGGATGCCCCCTTGCAGGCGCTTTTGGTGGATAGCTGGTATGATGCCTATCTTGGCGTCATGACCTTGGTGCGGGTACGTCATGGCGTGCTTAAAAAGGGCATGAAGATCCGTATGATGGCGACAGGCGCAACCCATGTTATCGAACGTGTTGGTGTTTTTGCGCCAAAACCGATTGCGCTTGATCAGCTTGGTCCGGGTGAAATTGGCTTTATCAATGCTGGCGTGAAACGCGTTGCCGATGCAAAAGTGGGGGATACGATCACCGAAGAGCGCCGCCCGACCGACACAGCCTTGCCCGGATTTGCGCCATCAATTCCAGTGGTGTTCTGCGGCTTATTTCCGGTGGATACAAATGATTTCAGCGGCCTTCGTGAGGCGCTTGAAAAACTATCGCTTAATGATGCGTCTTTTTCATTTGAGGCCGAGACCTCTGCGGCGCTTGGCTTTGGCTTTCGCTGCGGATTTTTAGGTCTTCTCCATATGGAAGTGATCCGCGAGCGATTGAGCCGCGAATTCAATCTTGAGCTGATTTCAACAGCACCATCGGTTGTTTATCAAATGACGCTTACCGATGGGAAACATCTATATTTGCATAATCCGGCTGATATGCCCGAAGTTAGCCGTCTTGCCTCGATCGAAGAGCCTTGGATCAAAGCCACCATCATGACGCCTGATGAGTTTTTGGGGCCGGTTCTGACTCTTTGTACCGAGCGGCGCGGCGAGCAGATCGACCTTACCTATGCTGGCAATCGGGCAATGGCTGTTTATCGCCTGCCGTTGAATGAAGTTGTTTTTGATTTTTATGACCGGTTGAAATCAATCACCCGCGGCTATGCCAGCTTTGATTATGCGCTTGATAGCTATCGCGACGGCGACCTTGTTAAAGTGTCCATCCTTGTGAATGGCGATCTCGTTGATGCCTTGTCGATGATTGTGCATCGTGACCAGGCTGAGGGCAAAGGCCGTGCAATTTGCATAAGGCTAAAAGACCTCGTGCCACGTCAAATGTTCAAAGTGGCACTGCAGGCCGCGATTGGTGGTAAGGTCATTGCGCGGGAAACAATTGCGGCGTTACGTAAGGACGTAACTGCAAAATGTTATGGTGGCGATATCAGCCGTAAGAAAAAGCTTCTCGATAAGCAAAAAGAGGGCAAAAAGAAAATGCGCCAATTCGGCAAGGTTGAAATTCCGCAAAATGCCTTTTTCGAAGCCTTGAAGATGGGTGATAATTAACGCTAGGCGCTGACCTGTCTTTGGTGCGGCTAATGGCGGTGAAATTTGTGGCTTTTTGAGGTTTTACCGCGACTCGATTAGGAACCGCATATCACCGGCTATTATTCACCCTGTCGTTTGAGCACACGCGCGGCCTTTTTAGAGCGCGTTAAATGCCGGCCAAACAAGCCACCAACCCACCAGAATTTAATACTGAATCCGATCATGACCAAGGCGGCTGGCCAGCCTAGAATGGTGACGATAAACGGATGCCATAAAAAGGGCGAACAATCTAATGCCGTAATCAACCCGCAAGGGTCAACATACCGGCTGATAATGGATTCGGTGGCCTGCAATGTTGTTGGGCTATATAGATACCACAACCTGCCAAGCGGCGCGCTGGCGCTAAAGCTACTGGTCAGATCGTGCCAAATAGCATAGGCCGCAACCAGTCCCGCAAGGGTTGCAATGATGCGGAAAAAATATCTCATAATAGGGCCATCATGTTCACAACTGTAACGCAACACAAGAAAATTATTTAGTGATTAGTGTTTTTGATCAGCGGGTTTGCCCGTTCTCGCGATGGTAAATGTTGGGCTGGATTCAAGTTTAGTGGGCCTCTCGCAATCGAATGTGATGTTGAGATTTAACATTTTGGGATTGATATGTGAAAACGCTTAGTCGAGGCTGTTTCGGCTGGTTTACATGATGATCCAAGCCTGTTACCGTGCGTCTCAGTCTGCCGTTTTTCCGGCGAGAAATAGTAGCGCAAAAGGAGGGATGGCCGAGTGGTTTAAGGCGCACGCCTGGAAAGCGTGTTGGGGTTAACGCCCCTCCGGGGTTCGAATCCCCGTCCCTCCGCCATGTTTTTATTATTTCAATTAATCAGATAGTTAGTATGTTATCTAATTTCTTGTACCCACAATTTACGCAGAATCTTTTGTAGAGAAGTAAGATGCTGCATTATCTTGACATGTCGTTTGTCACTGACGATTAGTTGGGCAACGGTGTAGCTGCAACCATTACTTACGGTAGAAATTGGGTCGGATTTTTTGCTAATTGTAGCTGTGGTGCAAATTGGCCAACATCGTCGAGGGCGGTCTAACCCCTGATTTGCCGATGAGTGAACTTGAGGAGACTGGATGTGAGATGGCGGTCTATCAATTGACCCTTTTAGCCGCATCAATTGAGGCGATGAAGTTAGAACTTGATCATATCAAAACCGACTCCCGGCAAGATGCTGTCCTGATGGGTTTTTCTGAACCGCGGAACAGGATTGGCTTTGATGAATATTATACGGCATCGTCACGCTATGAGTCATCCTATCGCAACTGATGGTGCAAAGGCGTTGCCATTTTGGCAAAAGGAAACGGAGTAGGTGTTTTAGCTTTTATGGATGCAAAAGGTTAGCCCGAGCGCTTTGCATCATCTAAGCGTTTTAGCAGACGGCCAAGATGAGTAACTTCCCACTCATTCAATATCAACAATTTTTCCTGATTTACCTTTGACGGGCTGTAACTAATTCCGTTTTTTTTATCGACAGTGACCCATCCCTGCTCTTCTAGTTTTTTCACGACGCGCCTTGTGGTCTCTTTATCGATGCGCGTCATGTCTGAAATGGCAGCAAAGGAGAGTTTTTGAGGCAAATCATGACCTGCTGTTCCATTAGCTAGTTCCCATGCGGACCGGATTTCATTGTAAGCGTCACTCTCCACATCAGATTGAACTAAGGTCAGATTGTGATATGCCACCACTTGGAGAATGAGAGCAGATGACATGTTGCCTGTAACCTCAGTCATCATTCTGCTACGCGTAATTTCAAATTCGAGAAAACGCCACCAAATTGCGCCGAACGATGTCTTTAGATCTTCTTCACTCACAAGAAACCCCTGTGTTTAAATGAAAATCCAAACATTGTTGCATCAATTACGCAAGCAAAAGCATAGGCAAAGGGTAGGTAAATAGTGGCTGAAGATACCTATTTAGCCAAAAGTTTGCTTAATCGCCTGACTATTCTCAGGCCACCCTTTTCAGATGTCGCGTCATTGTTGCTATAATCTTTTTCGAGCGCAAACTTTGATAAATAGACGCTAGAGCCGGTTTCCCTGCATAGTAAATTAAAATGTTCAATACCGTTTGCAAGAGACATTTTGCAAACTTCAAAAGCCATCCCGGTATCTTTTCTGTAAACAACCGCACCTTTGCAAAATTGATTTTCTGTGTGGTCAGACCTGTTTGCTCTAAGCTGATCTGGTTCATTTTGTTGCAAATGGTCAAAAGTCACTAGATTACCCGCCATTTATTTCAACCCTCCTGTTTTTTGACCATGCTTCTTCGTTTGAGCCTTTGAGCAATGGCTTCTCCTTACCATAGGAGACTTTTTTAATTCTTGAGCCGTCTACTCCTTTGGCAACCATATAATCAGCAACGGCAGATGCCCTTAGATGTCCAAGCGCCAGGTTGTATTCGCGCGTTCCTCTTTCATCAGCATGTCCACTTATCACAACAAGGGCAGAGGGGCTCCTCACGAGTATATCGACTGCGCTGTCTAAGGCCACAGTCGTTTCGGCGCTTAACCGAGCACTGTCCAACTCAAAGTATGTCAGCAAGGAGAGTGGAGACAGATCGTCCTCAGCGGGTTTTGACGCAATTGATGCTTCTGATTGGCTGGTTTGCGATATGTTTTCACTAGTCGACGAGGTTGCACTCTTCATTTTGGAGCCTGAACAACCACTCAAGCCTAGTATGGTGAGGACAACCACCGTTACCAGTTGCTTTTTTAGTTCAAGTGATTTCATATCCAACCCACTTTAGTTGCCTAAGTTAATAAATTGCGGCAACTAAATACCCCAACTAAGGTGAAGGCAACTTAAAGACCGCTTATTATGAGCGTGCATGTCCGAAAAAGCGCATATTTAAGTGTTGAATTTCACTTATTGTACTAAAACCTTTAGTTAGGGGGTTGAAATGGTGTTCTTCAAAAAATATTGTCCGGTATGGGTTTATGATTGTGTTGTTGCTCAAACGGTCAGCGATTTTATCTTGTATGGGGTTGACCTAGCCCAACCTTGCCGGAAGTTTGCTTCCGGTTTGACTGAAGTATTTGAAGAAGTTGCACTCGAAGAGTTGGTTAGAGCGTCTGAGTTAGTTGTTCAATTCTTGATTGAAGAAAAAATTAATGAAGACTCAACTGATTTGTTGTCTAACTTCTCCTTTTACCGATTCCATTACGCCAGCAAAAAAACGCGTCGGAAATTTGGTGGTATTTTTGGTTCGAAATTATCGGATGGCGTTCGAGAGTATAGCGGCAATGAAACACTCAAAAACTTGAAGGCGTATTATTATGAATCTCGCTCTGCGGTTGCAATAGTCGGAAGCCCAGGCTGGAGTCTCGCAACTCAAACTGAACTTCCCGAATTGCAGGAAATTGCAAGGAACTCAAGTTTTCAAGTTAATCCGTTGGTTTACTTAGAGCAATAGTCATTTCGCTCGCTAACTCAACAACTCGCTCGTGGATTTCTTCTGTTCACCGCTTGATCAGATATTGTCAAGCCGCTGGCCGTGTGGGGATAAAAACGGTGACGTGACAAAGCCGGTCTTGGTGATTTTCAAAGGTTGATCAGATAGGCCATATGCGTTTGCCCGACCTGTAGCAAAGCAATGCTGCCTCGGGCATAACAGCTAGCATTGGCGCTTGTAAGATTGTTGTGGGCACGTCAAAACGGCTGGCGGTGGCATCATTGGCCAATCCGGTTTGGTTTGTTTCATAAAACAGGACATGCGCCGGTGCGCCGGTAACGCTTATCAACTTATGCGTAGCGGCGGCGGTTTTGGCGGCATCCGGATTGTGTTTTTGCAACTTTAACACCCGCTTAGAGTAAGCCCCTCCTTTTTCAAGCAGCGTTATGTTGCGCAAAGCTCATTTGCCTGGGATTTTGATGTCTTGGGGCTTGTTGTAAGGCTGAACGCACTAATGACTCATGATCAATCGCAAAATGTTGGTAAAGATCGTTTATTTGACCTGTTTGACCAAAGCGATCAACCCCGTGGCTTATGGTTGGATTGCCTCTAACCCCGCCAAGCCATGTTAACGTTGCCGGGTGTCCGTCAATTACAGTTAGCATCTTTGCGTAATTTGGGACATCAGCTAAAAGAGTTTCAATATGAGAAGTCTTGTTTAGGTTGTGACTTTGTATTTTGAACTCGGCGTATATACGGTCCGCTGATGTTATAGCAAGAACACCAATATCTCGACGAAATTCGCCAAGATGGCCCGCCGCAAGAATAGCCTCTTGTGCAATGACTCCCTGATAGGCGATTACTAATTCACAATTTGGGCCGGGTTTTCGAAGCCAATATGCACCTTTGATGATATCCGCGGCCAATTCTGGAGTCATCTCGCGTTGAGGCTGTTCAACCGGTTTTGTTGACAGGCGTAAATAAACGGAGCCGCCGTCATCCAACTGCATATGTGAAAATCCCCATTCCATAATAACCGATAATTCATCGGTAAAAGCTGGCTCAAAACTGGCCAACCCGTCCTGACCCATGCCAATCAGTGGGGTAACAATTGATTGATGTGCTCCGCCCTCTGGCGCAAGAGTAACTCCTGACGGCGTGCCTATAATCATAAATCGGGCGTCCTGATAACACGCATAATTTAAGGCATCTAGTCCACGGCAAACAAATGGGTCGTAAACCGTGCCGATTGGCAAAAGCCTTTTACCAAATAGTGATGATGATAAACCAGCTGCTGCGAGTGCCAGAAATAGGTTCATTTCGGCTATGCCCAATTCAATATGCTGACCACTGGAATCAAACTCCCATTTGGCTGTTGATGGGATTTTCGCATCTTTAAAGGCATCTCGGATTGGTTGGCGTGAAAACAACTTTTTGCGATTGATCCAAGAGCCAAGGCTAGTTGTGCCGGAGACATCGGGGCTTAAGGTGACAATTCGTTCTGCAATCTCGTCATCGCCACGAGCAATTGTATCCAAAATTTTACCAAAAGATGCCTGCGTCGAAGCTGATTTAGATTTATCAAGTGCCAGCGAAGGGACTCTAAATATGGCATCATCAAAGCGACGATTTCTAGATTGGAAAAAGGGCACCTGGCCCAACCATCTTTGAAAGCTAGCTTTATCAGCAACAGCTTCGAGCCGATCCCATTCGTGGCCTTCGCGAATGCCCATACTGGATTGCCATTTCTGCATCTGGTTAAGGGTCATTAGACCACCATGGTTGTCTTTGTGACCTGCTATTGGCGTCCCCCATCCCTTGACTGTATATGCTAAGAAACACACTGGTCGGTTATGATTAATCTCGGCAAACTCTTTCGCCATTGTTTCGACGCAATTCCCCCCCAGATTCTCCATTAAGCATCCAAGTTCATCATCGCTATGTCGATCAAGAAATTCAGTAAAATCACCTTGATCACCAAGATCATTAAGCAGGCGTTCCCGCCAAACTTTACCCCCCATATAGGTCAGTGCCGCGTAATCCTGATTGGGACAGTCGTCAATCCAATCTTTTAGTTTTTTGCCACCAGGCTCATCAAAGGCTGCCCGCTGCAAGACACCATATTTAAGCCGGATTACATCCCAGCCATAGGCCGTAAATATCTTTTCAGCATGTTCCCACAAGCCTTCATGAATGATGCCATCCAGGGATTGACGATTGTAATCAATGACCCACCAGGTATTGCGGAGGTTATGTTTCCAACCTTCTTGAAGGCATTCATAGATATTACCTTCATCAAGCTCTGCGTCACCCATCAACGCAACCATTCTGCCAAGTTTTACATTGCTGCCCCATTGTTTGGTACTCACATAGTCCTGAATAAGTGAGGCAAAACTAGTCATCGCAACCCCAAGCCCAACCGAGCCAGTGGAAAAATCTACGTCGTCAGCATCTTTGGTGCGGGATGGGTATGATTGCGCTCCTCCATATCCGCGAAAATTCTTCAATAACTCGAGATTGAGATTGCCCATTAAATATTGCATGGCATGAAATATTGGTGAGGCATGCGGCTTTACTGCAACTCGGTCTTCAGGCCTTAGAGCTGCAAAATATAAGGCTGTCAGGATAGACACCATTGATGCGCTGCTTGCTTGGTGCCCTCCAACTTTGATGTCATCGTCATTTTGCCGTAGGTGATTTGCATGGTGGATCATCCAGTGGGAGAGCCACAAAAGCCGTGCCTCAACTTGTCGCAACCTTGCAAAATCTATGTGGTATTTCATCACTACGCTCCCATGTCAAAATATGGGAGGATATTAATCTAGATTTAGATAGAAATATTGCCTATATTAATGGTTAAATTAAATATTTATAGTGATTATCGCTAAAAATTATAACATAAGTAGTAAAAATGATTGATGATTTTGACTGTCGTATTATTCACCACTTGACGCTTGATGGACGTATGTCAATCAATGAGTTGAGTGAGCGTGTTAATCTAAGCCAAACGCCTGTGGCACGCCGTGTGAAAAAGCTAGAAGATAACAAGATTATCACTGGTTATACGGCACTCATTGATGAAACGCGCTTGGGTTTTAGCTTTTCAGTGTTTGTTTCAGTTCGGCTTGAAAAACAGATTGACGATAACCTTGCAAAGTTTGAACGCAGGATTAGCACCATGCCTGAGGTAGTCGACTGTTGGCTGATGACAGGCAGTTATGACTACCTGCTTCGTGTGGTTACGCAAAATATTGAGGATTATGAAAAATTCTTGCTTGGTGAGTTGACACGAACTGAGGGGGTGGCATCAATCGAGTCATCAATCCCTCTGCGCCGAGTTAAATCACAGACTGCCCGTACGATTGTTATTTAAGCGGTGCTAAAAACGCCCGTGAAATTTGCCAGAGTTTTCAGAAAAGTTGGAATTGATGATTTCATTAACCTATCTGGTGTTTAGATGTTTCTATTTGAGTGAACTAATGTAGGCTTATCTGCACAAAGGTTGAAAAACGAGGGAGTATTAAAATGAATAAGTTGCTAACCACATTGGCTGTGGGGTCAGTGGCCCTTTTGATGTCTGCATCGGCGTTTGCCGCTGACGTAACCATGCGGATTTCATTGCAACTGCCGATGAAAAGCCATTTAGGACAGAATCTTCAGCTTTTTAAAAAGGAGGTTGAAGCAAAATCAAATGGTAATATTGAAGTTCAGATTTACGACTCAGCGCAGTTATATAAGGACAAGGAAGTGCCAGCGGCCGTTGGATCGGGTGCAATCGAGGCCGGAGTCGCCTCTCTAACACGCTATGTTGGTGACGTGCCAGCAGTTGATATTTTCTATCAACCATTTTTATTCAATTCTGAGGAAAAAGTCCGTAAGGCAGTGGCCAAGGGATCCGCTATTCGTGGGCCAATCGATAAGGCTATCGAGGGGACTGGCTCAACTGTTCTTTGGTGGCAGGCCTATGGTGGTGCGATTATGCTGTCAAAAGGTGGGCCAATTGCAAACCCTGATGACATGAAAGGCAAAAAAGTGCGAGTTTTTGGAAAGACACTTGGCCAATTTGTCGAAGCAACGGGCGGGGCTGCAACATTGGTTTCCGGATCGGAGCAATACCTTGCTTATCAGCGCGGTACCGTTGACGCTGGCATGACTGGGGTTTCCGGCGTTAAGTCACGCAAACTCTATGAAGTGATGGATACCATCACCATTACTAACCATGCCGACATCGAATTTATCGTTGTGGTAAATTCGAAGTGGTGGAACAAGTTAACTGATGGCCAACGTAAAATTATTGGTGATGCCGCTGGTGTTGCCGAAGCGCATGTTCGCAACTACATCGCTGAGATTGAAGCAGATGCCTATAAAGTTGCCAAGGAAAATGGCATGAAGGTTGTGACCCCGTCTGATGCTGACATCAAAGCGTTTAAAGCAGCATCTTCATCGGTTTATGAGCAGTATAAGGCTAAGGCTGGCCCGTTGGGCGCACAGCTTTTGGACGCTGCGTCAAAACTGTAAAACCATAACCAGCTTGGGGCCGGCTTTGATGCCGGCCCGGGCCTTTTTATGGGTCAAGTCTCTTTTTATGGATTTTCTAATGACGTCATATATCTTAAATTTTGAGCGCCTAATGACCTTGTTTGCATGGATTGCAGCATGGCTATTTGTGTTGTCAGGGCTGATGTTAAGCTTTGAGGTTATCGCGCGCTATTTCTTCCTATCGCCAACTAAATGGGCGGCTGAATTCAGTCAGTTATGCCTGATCTATGGTACATTACTCGCAATGCCTTGGATTTTACGCTATCGGCGCAACATCCAGATCAATGCGATCACCGCAAAGCTACCCGACATTGCACAGCGTATTACCGCGGTCATAACCATGTGCGTTTTGATTGCTTTTTGTGTTTATGTGACGATTTATGGTTGGGATATTTTTTATGACTCATTTGAACGCGGCCGGACCACTGGCAGCCTAATGGATTTACCTATCTGGATAGCTGAATTACCCGTTCCTTTATTCTTTTTTTGTCTTGCTGTTCAAGCCATCATTGAAATTAAAAAATTGATTGACGGGCTCCCTATTCCCACGGGAGGGCACGAATGAAACTCGCCATTATTCTTGGTTTAATGTTTGGTTTGCTGCTTGCTAGCCTACCGGTCGCTTTCTCACTTGGCAGCCTCGGACTTGGACTTCTGGTAACCGGCGGGTTCTCACCGCTTATGGCACCCCAAGCAATCCTGTCTACACTGGACGGGTTCATTCTTCTGGCTGTACCACTTTTCCTCTTGATGAGTAATATTTTACTCTATGGTGGTTGCGGCAAAGACCTCTATTCTGCCGTTCAGGCGTGGGTTGGGCACTGGCCAGGTGGTCTAGCAATTGCAACCATCGTATCCTGCGGTATTTTTGCTGCTATTTCGGGAGTGTCTGTGGCCACCGCCGCAACGATTGGCGTTGTCGCAATTCCAGAGATGATCGAGCGCGGCTATAACAAGAAATTTGTTTATGGGTTGCTTGCCGCTGGCGGTACTTTGGGCATTTTGATACCGCCAAGCCTGCCGATGATTGTATATGGTTTTATCACTGAAGAAAGCGTGATCGCATTATTCCTTGCAGGGATCGGGCCAGGCATATTTTTGATCGGATTATTCATCTTGTTTTCGATTATCTACGCGCATTTCTTTGGTGGCTACACGCCAAGCGCGCCGGCGAGCTGGCAAGTGCGTCGCCAAAGCATGATCAAGGTTGCCCCAACAATCGGGCTGGCATCATTGATTCTTGGGGGCATTTACACAGGAGTATTCACTCCGACGGAGGCCGCCGCCGTTGGCTTTGCGTTAGCGCTAATCCTAACGGTTGGGATTTTGCGCTCATTGTCATTTGCTAATTTCAAAAAAGCGGTTTTTGAGGCGATGGTTACCACCGCCGCGATTCTGATTATTATTGCGGGCGCCAAGATTTTTGGAAAGGCTATCACCCTTTACCGTATTCCGCAGGAAATCTCGATGGCGATTCAATTGCTGATCGACAGCAAAGCCATGTTTATTCTTGTGGTCTGTATTGTGCTCATTGCGATGGGGCTGGTTTTTGAAACCCTCTCGATGGTGCTTATCATGGTGCCGGTATTATTGCCGGCGGCTATGAATATGGGCATTGACCCGATCTGGTTTGGTATCTTTATGGTGATCATGGTTGAATGCGCGCTGATTACGCCGCCTGTCGGGCTTAATCTCTATGTTATACAATCGGTTTCGGGAGCGCCCCTTGGCGATGTTGCCAAGGGTGTATTACCATTTTTGGCGCTGATGCTTTTCACCGTTTTCGTGATGTATATCTGGCCGGATTTGGCGCTCTACATACCATTCAAACTGTAATATCTGATAAGGGATGTGCAACGCGATGGCACCTAAAAACATGAACAAGATGGCAGAGACCCTACGCCAAAAAATTGCTTTGGGAAAGTTTCTGCCAATGCCAAGCTGCTTTGACGGTTTGTCGGCCAAGATGATTGAGCAGGAAGGCTTTGACCTTAGCTTCATGTCCGGCTTTGCTGCATCAGCCTCGCGTCTTGGTGCGCCTGATCTCGGGCTAATGTCTTATGGCGAAGTGCTGGACCAAGCCCGCAACGTCACCGAAGCGGCAACAATTCCGGTTATTGTTGATGGCGATACTGGCTATGGTAATGCGATGAACGTCTATCGCACGGTCAGCGGCTTTGCCAGAGTTGGATGTGCTGGCGTGCTGATCGAAGATCAGCTATCGCCAAAACGCTGTGGGCATACGCCGGGCAAAGATGTTGTCGGTCGCGAGGAAGCCTTTGACCGAATTCAGGCGGCAGTTGATGCCAGCCGCGAGGATACTGATATCGTCATCATGGGGCGTACCGATGCCAATCACACGCATGGGTTAAGCGAGGCCATCTACCGTGGGCAGCGGTATCACGAGCTGGGCGCCGAAATTATTTTTATTGAAGCGCCAAAATCAATTGATGAAATGCGCACACTTTGCCGCGAGGTACCGGGATGCAAATTGGCCAATATTGTTGAGGGCGGCCTGACACCTGATTTGCCGATGGGCGCACTTGAAGAGATCGGCTATCAGATGGCGGTCTATCCATTAACCCTATTGGCCGCATCCATGCAGGCGATGAAATTAGCGCTTGATCACATCAAAACTGACACACGGCAAAATGCTGGTCTGATGGATTTCTCCGAACTGCGACACCGGATCGGCTTTGATGAGTATTATGAAACATCATCACGCTATGAAACATCCTATCGCAAGTGACAGCCGTTGGGAGTTGGCAATGTCGTCATATGCCCCAGATGATGTTACCGTTGTCTGCTGGTGTTGTTTTGAGTAATGATACTCAACTGATCGAGGCGGTTATGTGCAAGTCCATATCAACATTATTTCTGGCGACAGGTCTATTTGTATCGGCCATTTCAACCGGTCAGGCCAAAACGCCAATCTATTGTGAGACGACGCAGATTCTGCAGACGGAACGACACAAAATCACCAAGTCAAAAAATGAAACATTTAGAATGACCGTATCAAAAGATATGGTGGCGTTCGGCATCAATGGATTTACTGGTGGAACCAACGCATTCAAGATCTCGCGATTTGAGAAACTGACTGATTGGCAGGCCGATTATGACCGGTTCTATATTTCATTTTTAGATGGGAATTTTTATTTTGCTGCTGTCTTCCCACACAGCTCACGGGCTGTTAGCGCAAAGTGCCAAATATATTGAACAAAAAAGCGCCGCATAAAATGCGACGCTTCTCTCAAATTTCAATTTAATCAGATATTGCCTTTAGACATTTCAGACGCAATCCGCTCCGCCTGACGAATTGCAAGCGCGACAATTGTTAGTGTCGGATTTTCTGCGGCTCCCGTAGTAAACTGGCTACCATCCGATACGAACAAATTCTTGATATCGTGCGTTTGCCCCCATTTATTGACAACCCCATCACGCGCCTTAGCAGACATTCTGTTAGTACCAAGGTTATGTGTAGACGGGTATGGCGGTGTTGGAAATGTTCTGACCGCACCCACGGCATCATAGACTGCGGCACCCTGCTTATAGGCATGGTTACGCATTGCGATATCGTTTGGATGATCGTCAAAATGGACATTAGGGGTTGGCAAGCCAAACTGATCCTTAACATCGTAATTTAACGAAACCCGGTTTGTTTCTTGCGGCATGTCTTCACCAACAATCCACATCCCCGCCATGTTCTCATATTGATCAAGAGCTGACGTGAACTCGCGTCCCCAAGCGCCAGGATCGAGGAACGCCGCCATAAACGGAATACCAAGCGACAATGTTTCCAGTTCATAGCCGCCAACAAACCCGCGAGATGGGTCGTGCCGAGCTTCGTCTTGGATGATGCCTGCCATAGTGGTACCCCGCCACATTTTAACTGGCTTGTCGAAGGTCGCATAAACAGACCCCGTCATGTGACGCATATAGTTTCGGCCAACCTGGCCAGAAGAATTGGCTAATCCATCAGGGAACATTGATGACGCCGAGTTCAACAGCAAGCGAGGGCTTTCGATTGAGTTGCCAGCAACACAAACAATCCGCGCTTTTTGAACATGCTGTTTCCCATCAGCATCGGCATAAATAACGCCCGTAACCTTACCAGATGCGTCATGTTCAATCTTCAACGCTTGCGAATTGATCCGGACCTCAAGGTTTCCAGTGGCTTCACCAACAGGAATCTCATTATAGCCTGCTGACCATTTTGCCCCCCATTTACACCCTTGGAAACAGAAACCTGTTTGCTGACACGCAACAAAATCATCATAGTCTTTTGAGTTGATTGCCATACGTCCGGTATGAACATCTTTATAACCGAGTTTTTTAGCGCCAGCCTCAAACACTTTATAGTTATTGTTACCCGGAAGCCCTTTACGGCCACCCGTGCGCGTGACGCGAAGCTTTTCCTCGGCCTTTGTATAATAGGGATCCATGGTTTTAGCATCAATTGGCCAATCAAGCAGGCTAGCACCTGTTACATTGCCGTAGACAGTCTGGGTTTTCCATTCATGCTCTTGAAACCGCAGCGATGCACCCGCCCAATGCTGGCTTGAGCCGCCAACACCTTTAACGATCCACGCAGGCAAACCGGAGAAATCTTTTGCAACGCGCCAGCTTCCAGAAGTTGAGCGACTATCCAGCCACGAAATCTGGCCGAAACTCGCCCATTCATCATTGACGAAATCTTCAGGGCCATGACGGCCACCAGCCTCTAAAGCCACGACCTTGACGCCCTTTTGGGCCAATTCACTGGCTAATACGCCACCACCAGGTCCAGTGCCGATTACAACGACGACATTACCGTCCTTTTTATCGAAAGATACAGACATATTACCCCCCCTATACCCACTTAATATCGTTAAAGCCGCGATCGATGTAACCGCCTTTACTAAAGCTCTCACCCTCATATCCAAACACAGGCCAAACTGCTTTTTGATTGTATAGGCCGGTGATTAATCCGCCGCGAATTTGCTGGAAAAACGGGCTGGATTCCATTGAGCGAAGAATATCAACGCGATCGCGTTCCCAGCCAGCGGCAAGATAGCTTGCATGCCCCCGACCTTTGGCGGCGGCATTCAAGGCTGCTATACCTTCCTCAACTGGCCCTTTCGACTCGGCCGTGTCATACCCTTTTACAGCGGCGGCATAAAACTCATCTGCAATGTTGTCGTGAGGATATATATCTCGCGCCATTTGGATGAGGGTTGCCATTGTGCTTGACTTCAGATGCGTGACTTCCAGTGCCCAAGCTGCGTTTGATGCGGCCACAAAGCCACCACCAATGATTAGCAGTGAGCCAGCGGCGACACTCGTCTTAAGCAAATCTCGTCTTGTGAGTGATTTGACGTAACTCATTATTTCCTCCCTTGTTCCCTATTTTCCTATTTGAAGCGTCCATGTCTTTGAAGCACTTCGATCTCGTAACCATCTGGGTCTTGAACGAAGAAAAATTTTGCCAAAAGCACTCCATTCTGCTCAAATTCAACGAGCTTTCTTGGCTTAAGTCCTGCTGCTTCAAAACGCGCATGTTCAACGTCGATATCATCTACGCTGACAGCCAAATGGCCATATCCATCACCCAGTTCATAGGCTTCTGTTCGGCCTTTATTGATGGTGAGTTCTAATTCAAATTCAGTCTCAGGGTTGCTCATATAGACCAGCGTGAAGCTCTCAAAATCTAATCTATCGGCAACTGTGAGATTGAACGCCGCCTCGTAAAAGGCCACTGATTTGGCCTCATTAAGAACGCGGATCATCGAATGTATCGCTTTAGCCAACTCTTCCCTCCTGATTTTTATAACCTTCTGGCTGGTAAAATCTTAGGGAGAGGAATTTGCTGCGTGGTAGTATCACATTACTACAAAGGCATTTTATGGGAAAAAATTTTTCAATTGTTCGTTTGTTTCAGCTGATCGTACAAACAAATTTGAACTTGGATTCAATGTGATAAGCTGCATTTTTTTAACACAGGAGCATCGTAATAATGACGTGAAATTTTTTGCTTCACCGTGTATTTCAATAACTTCTGAATGAAGCGTCGACAAGAACGTGGGGGTCGACACGCCTTCTTCTTCCGCCATAGCGTCTATGATTGCCCAAAACGACCTCTCCAGCCTAATTGATGTGCTTTGTCCATTAAGGCGGATATTACGCGTAATTGGCTCATAAGAATCTTGCGGCTGACTAGCAAAAATTTCACACATTGGTCATCCCCCCCAAACTTCATTTTACAATTTTTGAACTTTAAACTGTTTAGTCAATAGACCAGTGTCAGGCCATAAGTTTACTAACCTGATAACTACTTCAACTTTATATTATTTGAATGTCATTTTCTCATCAAAAAGTACTTTTTTTTCCATAAATTTTAGTGATTAACTCTAAATTATAATAATTTAGTAGATAAAATTTTTACTCACCCAATTTGATGGGTAATTTTAACTTAGCCCAAGCTATTGCTGCGCTGCTGGCAAAAGGGAAAAATCATGACTGACATAATGCTAGCCAATTTGTGTCTTATTTAGAGCTCTTTTATGGTTATCGTGGGCCTTGAGACTTGATAAAGGCAACACCTGCAACCCAAAAGCCTCAATCAAACGGGCCATATCTTTTTGCCAGATTGATGGCGAACGGATGCTTTTTTGATACCGTCACTTAAGATTTCTGCTTCCAAATCGAAATCGATGATATCGTCGGTGAATCCGGATTGATTTGTTTCATGAAATAGGATGTGCGCCGGTGGTCCAGTGACGCTAAAAAATTTATGCGTAATGGCGTCATTGTGAGCGGCATCCGGGTTGTCACTTCGCAGCTTTGGCAGCAAATTCTGTACTATCCATGCGCCAATTGCTTCGCCCTGTTCCACTGCGTTAATCACCAGAAAATCAAGCCGGTCAGAATTGATGGGCTCCAATGCCATCGCATGATCATTGCTTGTGCTTGGCGTACTTCTATCGCTCCATTCATGCACGAGAATCGTTTGAAAGGGATTGCGCCGCTGCGCCATCATTTCACGGGTTAAATCATCTTGTTTTGTCTTCAGCTGCGCTGGACTGGGGTCAAGGAATATGCGGGTTGAAATGCCGCCAAATAACGCAATATAGCTATGGGTTTTTGGCGTGGTGGCGCTACCTTCGAAATGGGCGGCCCAGCTATATCCGGGTCGGGCCAGCTTTTCCGGAATATGGATTTGGTGAAACCAGTCGAGATAGGTTTCGCGATCTTCTTTTGAAATCTCATAGGTCAAGGCCCAAATTGCACCTGTCATTCACCTATCTCATATCCTGTTACCAGCCGGTCTAATTAATAAGACAACCACCAGCGGGTCAAGGCGCAAAACGCAAATTGGCCGGTTTTGTTTGGCCGGTTTATGGAGATGAATCCAGTCAGGTCTAAGGCGTGACGCCAAAGCCGGTGTTAACCTTCTGCCCGCAACGCATCAACATAGAGTTGTAGAACATCGGCAAGCGCACGATTATCTTGCGCCGTTTCGCGGGTCTCGCTTGCCAGCGGTGTCTTATTGGCAAGTTTCATAATATCGGCGGCGCCCTGATGGAAATGCGCGGTCATGCCATAGGCGTCATAGGTGCTGGCAATTTCTTCCATTTCAAAAATCCAGCGTTTGGCATCAAGCGGAATGCGCGGTGCCATCCGTTCGATTGTTGCCATTGTATGCGGCTGGCTTGCCGCAAGTTCGGCGAAGATTTCGTCGCGCAAGCCGGCTAGTTCGGCCATCACTGCGACCGCGGCAAAAAGTGAAAATGCACCTTTGGTGCTGCTGGCGTAAACCATTTTCATTGCCGAAGCGCGGCCAATTTCGCTGCCAAGATCACGAACCACCAAGCCGCGTCCATCAAACTGGCGAACAAGCGTGGTTGTCTTGCCGCTGACATAAAGCCGCGTCCCTTGATTTTCCTTTACCGGATTCAGCCCGATCAGGCCGCCATCAATGAAATCGACCGGCATATCATCAAAGGCCGAAGCCACCTTTTTGGCGGTGGCAGGCGATATCGCGTTACAATCGACATAATCGGGATAGGCCTTGGCAGCTTTCATCGCTGCGGCGGCTTCTTGTGCTTGCTGCACTGCATATTCGGGCGGCAGGATCGACAGGATAAGATCGGCCGTTTGCATGACATCGCCAAGCGTTTGCATATCTTCAAGGCCGGCTTTTTCGGCAAGGGCGCGGGTGCGCTGGCTTCGCCCGTTCAGGCAGCTAATCACGCGCATTCCATGCTGACGGAAAACGGTGGCGCATCCATGCCCCATATCACCAGGCATTAAAATGGCAACGCAATTGAGGGATTTTGTTTTGGTCATTGGATCGGTCTTTTTGCGGGAAAGGGGAAAAGGGGGGATTGCGCCATTGGTGTCTTACAAAGCCTGACCATCAAGCCATGCTGGTTTGCGGCGAAATTCGGCAAGATTTGGCGCGCCAGTCAAAAACAGGGTCAATGCCATTTGCTGTTTTAACTGGGCAGCGAATTGCCCAAGCTGATCGAGTGATGGTGTTTTATCATCATCAAGAAGCCGCTTTAACATTGGTCCGGCAAGTGATGTCATATCCGCACCAAGCCAATAGGCGCGCATCGCATCAAGACCGTGCCGAAGCCCGCCGGATGCAATGATCAACTGCGCCTGCCGCAACCTCTTGGGGCGCGATTTCGTAACTGCCATAAGGCAATCAAGCGTAGGAATACCCCAATCCAGAAATGGCGCAAAAGGCGTAATATCATCATCACGCCGTGCCGCTTCGATCCGCGCCCAATTGGTGCCGCCAAATCCGGCAACATCAACCGCCGCAACGCCGCAGGCAAAAAGATCGCTTGCAAGGCTGGCCGAAATGCCAGCCCCAACTTCCTTGACAATAACCGGTGCCATATCGGCTTTTACAAGCGCCGCAATGGCATCACGCACGCCGCGCCAATCATGCTCGCCCTCGGGCTGAACCGCCTCTTGAAGTGGGTTTAGATGGATTGCAATGGCATTGGCCTGCAAATCGTCAATGGCGGCTTTGGCCAAATCAATCCCATCAGATCGTGCCAATTGAATGCCGCCCAAATTACCGATGATCGGAATATCTGGGGCGATGGCGCGAAGATCAGATGCGGTTTTGCCAAGTTCAAGCGCGGCGCGTTGCGAGCCAACGGCAAAGGCAATTTTATGTTCTTGCGCCACCGCGGCAAGGGCGCGATTAATAGCTTCGGCACGCATCGTACCGCCGGTCATTGCGCCAATCATCATTGGCGCTGCAAGTTGCTTGCCCAAGAATTCAACTGACAGGTCAATCGCTGAAAGCGCGATTTCAGGCAGAGCACAATGTTCGAAACGCAGCCGGTCAAATCCATTATCGCTGGCTGATTTTGTGGCTGGATCAAGCGCCAGATCAATATGCGCATCTTTGCGCGAGGCGGCGGCTGTTTTCTGGCCTGTCAAAATCTGCTCTCTATCCGATGTCATTCTGTTTGGCGCCCTTGTTTTTTTGCAAAAAATCCATCAACAAGAATCATATGCGGCACAGTCAACGCGGCAAGACCGATAAAAACAACTTGCAGCAAAGCCGCGTCCAGATTGCCGGTCTCAAGCCATACCAAGGCCACGCCGCCAACAAGCCAACTTGCCAAGGTGAAGCCTGCCGCCTGCTTGTAAAGACCCTCTGGTGATGATGAAGAGGCTAGCACATGCCAGATGCGGCGCATATGCCTGCCAGTATGGATGATACAAAAATACAATGCAAAGCTGACCAGCGGTGGCAAGAACGCAAAAACCACAGCAAGCAAAACGAACTCGGCAAATCGGGCGCGAAGTGATGCATCACGGAATGCCATCAAGCTATAAACACCAGCCATCAACCCCATCACCGGAACCATGATATTGCTCGTCAAAATTGGCAGATTTGAATCGCCATTTGTCAGGGCATCAAATAGCGGGACGACGCTTGATTGCTGGAAATAGATAATGCCAAAAATCGGTAAACCGCCGTGAAGTAGAACCTGCATCATAAAAATCGGCCTCGATTGTGCCGACGCATCGCCCCGGCCAAAATGGATCATCGAAATGATCAGGAAAAGCGTCAAAGTGACCGCGGGAAACATGATCCAAATCACTATAACAAGACCGGCTGCGGCGCAATAGCTGATAATGAATTTTGCCGCTTCAGCAAGTGACCGTCCGGCACCAAGATGATTGGCAATCGCGCCGTCAAAGGCACCATGGGGAAGGCCGATCAAAACCACAAACAACAAGGCAATCACGCTTGCCATATCGAGTAAGACCAGCCCTTCAATCATGATTTTCCTGCCTTGTCACTTTGAAAAAGCGCGCGAAGAAATGGCCATTTTGGCATGGCAAGAACCAGTTTTGTCCATAAGCGCGGCCCTGCCTCGCCACTAAGGAAAAGGGCAAACTCATCACCTGTAAGCCGGTCTGCCATCGCGGTAAAAATCTGTGGCGCCAGTTCTGGGTGATGGCGGATAACGCGCAGAAAGAGACCGTCCATGAATAATTCAAACCGGCTATGCGGTGTTTTGACGGTTAAAGGCTGGCCCGGTTTTGCGCTGATAATGATCTGATCAATTTGCTTTTGGATAAAGCTAAAAGCATAGCCGCTTGACGGCCGGATGGCGCCGCCATTTGCCCCAATGCCGGTCAAATTCGGGTCACGTGGCGGCAGGGTTGCCATCGGGATAACGCCTTTTTCGCGGCGGATTATTTGATAGTCATCAATGCCAATGATCCCTTTTAAATAACGTTTGATGGCAGAATCATAAAAAGGTTCGGGAGCGAGTTCAGGCGAAAATAAGGTTGATTCAACAAGCGCGTTGCGCGCGCTGAAGGGAAGGCAATAAATAAAATGCATGCCGCGACTCTGGTCGCAGCGAAAATCCATCAAAATTGCTGTTGTGCTGTCAAAAACATCATGGTCGGCGGTGATTTCATAGCCGGAAAAATGCTGAAGCATCACCCCATCTTTCATTGATGGTGGACGGCTGTCTAATATTTGCAACGCCTGTTTTGGGGCTGGTTCTGGCTGAAAATTCACCCCTGCCGCAAGCGCCTTTTGGCGGCATTTTTCCAACCATTCATAGCGGTGAATTGCTGAGTAGGGGTGATTTTGTGATGATCTTTCGATCATGCGGTCGGGGCTAATAATGCGCCATTGAAGCCATTGTTTGCGCGCGCCATCACTGGCGTCACGCAACCACGGCATCGCCCAAAAACCCCAGATGTGATCATCAGCCTTATGCATTTCGGGGTCGATAATGGTGAAATGATGATTGGTAAACTCAGATGCTCTGGCGGCAAGTGATAAGCTGGCGCAGCCTGCCCCAAGACAATCAACGGCCATTTGTTTAGCCATGTTATTTGATGCCTTATCTGACATGCGGCAAACCTCTTATCGCATCATGCAAATTTGACTCATGCGGTGCGGCTTTTTGAAACCGAAGACGCAATGTGCCAAAGGCGCGCAAGCTGCATCTTATTTTGGTGCTGATGCTGGTGGTCTGGCGGCCGCCATGCCAAGGATAGTTTTGCTGTGCAAGCTGGACGCCAATTTGCCGATAGACAAGCGCGGCAACGGCAATCGATATATGCGCCCGCAATGGCAAATAGGATAACCCGGCGATGCCGCTTTTGTAATAATCATCGGCTAAGGTCAAAAGGCGCGAAACGGCATTTGTGACTGGCAATGCGGCATCGTCACCAGGTATTTTTGCCAGCGCCACAATCTGTTCAGGGGCAAGATCGCCAACCCAGCTTGCCGGAAGATAGCGCCGCCCCATGCCAGCATCTTCCAAAACATCGCGGGCGATATTGGTAAGCTGCATGGCAATGCCAAGGTCAATGGCATGACCCAGCGCTTGCTCATCATCACAATCAAGGACATTACACATCAAAATCCCAACGGTGCCGGCAACATGATACGCATAGGACAGCAATTCGGCTTCGGATTTGATACGAACCGGTTTCTGGTCACTCAATAACCCGTCAATCAGCGCCATAATAACCTTTGTCGGAAACTTCTGTTTGGTCAAAAATGGCTGGAAATTGGTAAAAAGTGGGTCACTGGCTGTGTCGGCGGTCAAAAGATCTTTGCGGATACGGCCAAGCCGTTTTGGGCCATGTTGAATATCACCATCAGCCATATCATCAAGAACGCGGCAGAATTGATAAAGCTGTTCTGCCCTCATGCCCATATGCTGGCCTAGAAAGCGCCGCGCCCAATGAAAGCTTTTCCCATAGACTGCAAGCGCTTTATCGGCTGTCATTGTCTCGCTATGGGCTATGGTCACCATGATCTACCAATTTCTGAAATGATTAGATCACAATCATAGCGCAACAATAGGGGCTGTGGCGACGGTCTGTTTGTCTTCATCTTCGGCAACCAAATGTTCGACCACCTTTGCCGAACATAAAACGCCCGGAATACCGGCGCCCGGATGGGCACCAGCGGCGGCAAAATAAAGATTGGGAATATGCGGGTCACGATTGTGAAACCGGAACCATGCTGATTGCATGAAGATTGGCGCAATCGAAAAGCCAGCCCCATGCATTGACCGGTAATCATTCTTGAAATCTTCGGGTGTCATATAGAAAGGATCCGAAATCACATTTTCCAGATCAGGCAAATTGGTCTCGGATAATGCCCTGATGATGCGTTTTTGCAAATCAGGCCCTGTCACGTTCCAGTCAATATCGGCGCGTAGATTTGGAACCGGACATAAGACATAAAAACTGTCACAGCCTTCAGGGGCAAAGCTTTTATCGGTCGCGGTCGGGCGGTGAAGATAAAGCGAGAAATCATCGGCCAAGATTTTGCGATCAAAAATATCTGCCAGCAATTCCTTGTAACGCGGCCCCATCCAGATTGTGTGATGTGCGATGTCGTCATAGGTTTTGCGTGTGCCGAAAAACAAAACAAACAAGCCCATTGAATATTGGGTCATTGATTCCGGCATCAGGCGTTTCCGGCCAGCGTTTTTCGCTGGCAACATCTGGCTATAGACGGTTGGTGGGTCACCATTGCAAATAACCCTGTCAGCGGCAAAATGCGTGCCGTCAGCGGTTGTGGCACCAATCGCCCGGCCATCTATAAGATCAATGCTGGTAATATCGGTATTAAGAACAATATTTACCCCAACACGGCGCATTAGCGCATCCAGCTCGGCAACAAGCCGGCCAGTGCCGCCCATGGCAAAAAATACCCCCCAGCGTCGTTCAAGATAATGGATCAGAGCATAGATTGATGTCGTGCTGAAAGGATTGCCCCCAACCAGCAAAGGGTGTATCGAAAAAGCCTGCCGCAATAATGGGTGTTTGATATATTTATTCACAATGCCGGCGACTGAAAAATAGCTTTGTAATTTTAACAGGCTTGGAATCTGCGCCAGCATCGAAGTGAACCTGGAAAAAGGCTTGTCGGCAAGTTTTTCAAAGCCAATTTCGAAAATTGCCTTTGATGCGCCAAGCAATTTGGCATAGCCAGCAACATCATCTGGTGAAAATCGCCTGATTTCATCATTGGTATCTTCAATTGATGGGCGATAATCAAATTGCTCGCCAGTATGGAAATAAAACCGGTACCATGGGTCAAGCGCCCGAAATTCGACATGATCTTCGCGCTTTTCCCCAAATAGCGCAAACAGCTCGTCAAACAGAAATGGCGCGGTGATGACGGTTGGCCCTGCATCATGGCGAAAGCCACTACGTTCAAACACCTGCGCCCGCCCACCAATGGCCGACAACCGGTCAATCAAGGTAACATCATAGCCGCGTGCACGCATGCGCAAGGCCGAGGCGATTCCGCCAAAGCCAGCACCAATGACCACCACCTTGCCATTTGGCTCTAACAAAACATGCAGGTCCGGCTAAAAAAGGAAAGCAGATCAGACATTATTTTCAAGTCAAGCCGCGCCATTTTTGCTTGCCGTCGCGCAGGCTCGCATGATCAGGCCATGAACTGGCGTCACCACTTCGGAAATTTCGGCTGACAGATCACTGGCATGATGCGTTGCGCGATCCAATGTCGCAAACATACGGTTTGATGCTGCCTTCATGGCGTCAGAGTTAAGAATATGCGCTTGCCATGATACAAGATCGTCGGTGCCGCCGCTGTGATACCAGTCGTTGAACCGTGCTTTTTCATCTTTGGTCAGCCCATCAATGAATGACAGGGTCACGGCATTTGGCGCACGACGCGCAAGGTCGCCAGCAATTAATTTGGCACCGTCACTGCCGTTATAATTCGAAATATCATTTGCGATCTGATAGGCCTCGCCAAGGTCGCGGAAATAACGGCTAATGATTGCCTCGGCTTGATAATCACCAATCATAACGGCAATGCCCTGAATCGGCGCGGTTAATAAAGGCGCTGTTTTGTCAGCGGCAATGGTAAGATAGGCGTCCCAGCTGAGATTGCCATTCCACTCAAATTCCATGGCTTCGCCAGCCGTTGTTCGTGACATATGTTTTGCCAGGATGCGAAGCAAACGCGGCGTGTTGGTAATTTCAGCAGCTTCAGCGGCAAGTTCGAATGACAGCGCAATCAACCAGTCGCCAAGCGTTAGCGCAACATTTCTACCAAATTTTGTCCATACGGCTTGATGGCCGCGGCGTTGCTTGTCGCCATCACAAATATCGTCATGGATTAGCGATGCATTATGCAGAACTTCAACGGCGGCTGCCCAGCGTGTCGCTGCGGGCAGGCTGACATTCAGCACATGAGCGCCGCGCATCGCCATTGTGGTGCGCAGCATTTTGCCAGGGTTGTTAAAGTGATGGGCAGCGGCTTTTGCCAACGGCTGATCAAGCGTTGGAAGCCTGCTTAGAATTAGATTATGGATAATGTCTGTGTCCGATGGGCGCGGTGTTGACGCGCTGATTGTTTTCTCGAAAGCAGTGTTTCGTGATGCCCATAATTCATTCATTGACTGCCTCCGGTAAAATCATCGCGTCGTCGGAAGAAAGAGGAGCAGCCAAATTGCTGGCTGCTCCCTCAATGTTTATTTTGATTCGGATTCAGTAACCGCGACGTTCCAGATAATCACACCAAAGGCGATCTTGTTCCAGACGTCGGCTATGTTGTAGATCACGTTCAGCGACTCATCGCTGACGGCACCGTTGAGGTAGCCCATGAAATAGCCGATTGGGTAAATTGCCCAACCAATAGACACAATCCAACGCATAGTTGAAAAAGCTGACTGCACCGCTGGAGATGCCTTTTCAGATGCAACACGGCTAGCTTCGCCTGCAAAGATTTCATACAGAATGTACGCCCAACCGACCATGCCGATAATAAAGCCTGCCCATGCACCGATGTAGCCGACCTCACCAGCGTAACCGCCGACAAGCATGACCAGTGTGCCAATCATCAGGCGCCAGAAAATGCCGCCTGACACAGCTGTGACTGCCCGAAGGATTAGGTAGAATTCAACCATGAGTAGCGGCACAGTAATCAGCCAATCGATGTAACGATAAACTGTCGGTGTTTCGCCGGTTGCAACCCAAACGTCACGCATATAAAAGTAATGCACTGCTGCTACGAGGGTAACAAGACCTGACACTGTCAGTGATGTCTTCCATTTCCCTTGCACGCGGGTTGTTTCGATGAAGAAAAAGGCCGTTGCTGCGACCAATGCCATCGAGATGAGCCAGAAAGAAATCCCCACGTAATCATCAGCCTTCAGTGTTAAAGCGTCAGCTGCATTTGCTGCGGCTGGCATTAACGTGAATGTTGCGGCTAAAAGGGATGCTTTCGCGCCTTTTGTTGTTATCAAACTCATAAGAGTGCCTCCGTTAACGTATTACTCCTGTTCAAAAAGCGTACAATTTAGCCGTGGCAAAATGTCGCTTCAGAGACTTAATTACGAATCTTTTTCGAGATTAAAGCAAGTTTAAAAACCATCTTCGAGCACAAAAGTGGTTTTTACATGGTCCAATCATAATTTTTATTGTTCTTTATCAGATATTTAAGTAAAATCAAATAAATTTTGCCCATTTGGCAAAAATTGGTTTTTTTAGGCTTGCTTTTGTTGATGCGCTTGAAGAATTGGCAGTATGGTTCAAGACGAACAATGCCGTGCAAGGTTCGGGGCATGTTTTAAAGCCAAATTTGGAGATGACTCATGTTTGAAATTCTGGCCAGAATTGAGCGCGAGTCTAATCTTGATGCGCGCCGCTGTAGGTTGATTTGGTCAGATAGGAAAATTTATCAAGGTCTGTAGAACCGGATTTAAAGGTTTCGACAAGAAGCGGAAAACAGGATGCGTGATCAGATGAATGTTTAGCCGAACAATCACCACCTGGACAGGCCGATAGGCCGCCAATCAAATCAGTCTCGGCAAAAAATTCAATATAATCACCCGGGCGAACTGGACTTGCCTTCATGAAATATTGATGCGTGTCTTTGGTAAAGCCGGTACACATAAATACATTCAACACATCATGGATCAATGGTTCGGCAGCATTATGGTCAAGCTGGCAATGCGCCGCCAAGCCGCGAATCAAATTTGAATGACAGCAATGATGATAGTCGATATCGCCAAGTAATTTGGCGGTATATGGATCGCATCTGGTGCCGATCACATCGTGAACTGACCCGCCATCATCATCCCAGCCATACCAATCAAGCGTATCGTGGCTAATTGTGGCAAGCGGGCGCAGATGCGGGAATTTTGACCACATGCGGTCGCCAGTCGAAAGATGTGTTCCGTGCAGGGCGCGGGTTTTTCCTGAATAGAAATGTTCGGTCAGATCATGTGCCGACCATAGGTTCAAATCGCCAACCTGTGCGCCTTCGATACTGGTAATCCGGAAAAAATGACCTTTTGGAACATCAAAACAGCGGGCATCGCGTGGTGGCACGATCACTTCGCCGGTTTTGACAAGGCGGGTACGGGCGGCGTTTAGAATCTCCATATCAGGATGCGGCAAGCCATCGGTTGGATAACAAATGACCGGCGCAATTTGCCGCCGTGCCTTAGCGTCTTTTGGCCCGTTGGGTGGGTTTTGAGGTTTCATTGATATTGCCTCCTGAATGGGTTACCGCCGCATAATGGCTGGTGATTATCAATTAGCCTTGCCAGTCATCCCAGGCACCATGGTAAAATAGCCGGTACAATGATCGCAAGCAATTGTCAGCTTGATTTGTTTTGATTAAGATTCCCCTGTCAAAACGGATTGGTGGAGCCGGCTTTGACCTTACCATGGTTTTAGATGCCGCAATTTTAAATACCAAAATTTTAACCCTGATGATTGCGCTTGCGATGATTTAGGCGTCTTGACTGTGGTGCCAAACCTCATGGTGATGATGTCACCTGCCTGCATTAAGGACTGATTATTGTGAACGAGCTTGTTTTCCTGTTACCGCCAGCGATGCCATTGCTTGATGCGGGGCTGCTTGTTGCGGCGAGCCTTGTGACATCGTTTATCTCGGCTGCTTTTGGCATTGGTGGCGGCTTTACGCTTATCGCTTTGCTGGCCTTGTTATTGCCGCCTGCGGCGTTGATTCCGGTTCATGGCATTGTTCAATTTGGCTCAAATGCCGGTCGTGCTGGCATCATGCTTAAGGACGTTGTGTGGCGACCAGCCCTGCCTTTTGTGATCGGAACGGTGATCGGTGCTGGTCTTGGCGCTATGGTGGTGGTTCAACTGCCGCCATGGGCGGTGCAGCTGGCATTGGGCAATTTCATCATTTGGGCAGTGTTTGCCAAACTGCCACCCATCCAGCAGCGCTATATCTTGCTTGGCGGTATTGTTTCCAGCTTTTTGACGATGTTTTTCGGCGCAACCGGCAATTTTATTGCGGCGATGGTGAAAAGCATGAATCTGGATCCGGTGCCGCATGTGGCAACCCATTCCCTGATGATGACGTTTCAGCATTTTGTAAAAGTGCTGATTTTTGGTCTGATCGGCTTTCAGTTTGGACCCTACATAATCTTGATCATTGGTATGTTGATTAGTGGTTTTATCGGCACGATCATTGGCAGCCGATTTCTCACCAAGGCTGGTGGGCGCTATTTCAAGCCGGTGCTAAACACCATCTTGTTTCTAGCTGCCGCGAGATTGATCTGGGCTGGGGTTGAGGGATTGCTGGCGCTGTAATTAATTGCCCGCCTGTAATAAGCCCGTCTTTAATAGGACCGTGGCAGCTTCAGCACATGTTCGGCGATGTAGCTTAGAATCAGATTAGTCGAAATTGGTGCCACCTGATAAAGCCGTGCTTCGCGGAATTTACGTTCAACATCATATTCTTCGGCAAAACCAAAGCCACCATAGGTTTGAACACACATTTCGGCAGCTGCCCATGATGCATCGGCGCAAAGCAATTTTGCCAAATTGGCCTCTTCGCCCGGATTTTCGTCAGCCTCATAAAGCCGGATTGATTCCTGAAGCATTAATTCGGCAGCGCGCATTTGGCTGTAGGCGCGTGCGATCGGAAATTGGATTCCCTGATTCTGGCCAATTGGCCGTCCGAATACACTTCGCTCGCCCGAATAGGTTGATGCCCGCTCGATAAACCATTTGGCATCACCAACACATTCAGCAGCAATCAAAATTCGTTCGGCATTCATTCCGGATAGAATATAGCGAAATCCTTTGCCTTCTTCGCCGACAAGGCTGGTTGCCGGAATCCGCATATCGTCAAAGAATAGCTGTGTTGATGAATGGTTCATCATTGTGCGAATTGGCGTGATGGTGAGTGATTTGCCACGAACTTCGCGCATATCGACCAGAAACACTGACAATCCGTCAGTTTTTTTGGCGCATTGGTCAAGCGGTGTTGTTCGCGCCAGTAACAGCATCAAATCGGAATATTCGGCGCGTGATGTCCAGACCTTTTGTCCATTGACCACATAATCATCGCCATCACGCCGCGCGGTTGTGCGAAGCGCGGTTGTGTCGGTGCCGCTGGTTGGCTCGGTTACGCCAAAGGCCTGAAGCCGCAAACTGCCATCAGCAATCGAAGGCAGATATTGCTGTTTTTGTGCGTCCGATCCGTGGCGTAAAACGGTTCCCATTGTATACATCTGCGCGTGGCAGGCAGCGGCATTGCCGCCCGAACGGTGAATTTCTTCCAAAATGGCCGCACCAGCCGAAATGGGCAGGCTAAGACCACCATATTCCTCAGGGATCAATGCCGATAGATACCCAGCGTCGGTCAATGCCTTCACAAATGCCGAAGGATAGGCGCGGTCAGCATCACAGGCCTGCCAATATTTGCCGTCAAAATCGGTACATAATTTGGCAACAGCATCGCGAATTTCGACATGATTATGCGGGTAATGAAACATGAAACCGACTCTCTTGAAAAAATATGTAAAGTGAATGTGCCACGGCGCGACATCAAGCGGAAATATGTTTCTAAGACTAATTAAAATTCCAGAATGATCAATTATGCAGTGTGAAAAAAATCCTTTTTAGGCTGGTGATGGTGGCAAAACCGGCGTGGCCAGGGATAACGGCAATGAAAGCGCATAAAAAAGGGCCAGCAAGCTGACCCTTTTTGATTTTATGTTGGATGCTTTATCAACCGCAGGCCGTTACTGCACGGCGGGTCATTTCGCCGATAAGATGCGCCCGATATTCGGCCGAAGCATGAATATCACTCATCAAGCCATCAGCCGACACCGTTCCATCGGCAATCGCATCAGCGCTGAAATTCGCATCAAGCGCGGCCTCAAGATTGCTGGCACGGAAAACGCCATCTTCACCAGCACCCGTTACGGCAACACGAACGCCATCGGCAAATTTTGCCACAAACACCCCAACCATCGCATAGCGCGAGGCCGGATTTGGGAATTTGACATAAGCGGCTTTTTCAGGCTTTGGCAGGCTAACTTCACGGATGATCTCGCCTTCTTCAAGCGTGGTTTCAAACATGCCGTCAAAATAATCCTCGGCAGTGATCGACCGGTTTTGGGTGTGAACCGTGCCACCAAGTGCTAGCAAAGCCGCAGGATAACAGGCTGCCGGATCATTATTGGCAAGCGAGCCGCCAATCGTGCCGCAATTGCGAACTTGCCGGTCACCAATATGACCAGCCAGATCAGCAATCGCCGGAATGGCCTTTTGCACAAGCGCAGATTCGGCAACGTCAACATGACGCGTCATCGCGCCAATGCGGATGGCACCGCCGTCATCATCAATGGCCGATAATCCACAAGCCGACAGATCAACCAGACAATCAGGATTGGCAAGTCGCTGTTTTAAGGTTGGGATTAACGTCATGCCACCAGCCAGAAATTTACCATCTTCAGCCGATGCCATGATCGTGGCAGCGTCATCAATGTCTTTGGCTTTAACATATTTTGTTGAATACATGAATCGTCTCCTTATTCGGCTGCTTTGGTTTGCGCAGCTTGAATTGCCTGCCAAACCTTTTGCGGTGTTGCTGGCATTGTTATGTCTGTGACTCCAAGAGGCGACAAAGCATCAACAACAGCATTGATAACAGCTGGCGGTGATGCAATGGCGCCGGCTTCGCCACATCCTTTGACGCCAAGGTCATTATGCGTGCAGGCGGTCACCAGATTTTCAACCTTCATAGTTGGAAAATGATCCGCGCGCGGCATGCAATAATCCATATAGGAAGCTGATAATAATTGCCCATTATCATTGTACGCTGCTTCTTCATATAATGCCTGGCCAACACCTTGGGCGATGCCGCCATGAACCTGGCCTTCAACAACCATCGGGTTGATCAGATTGCCAAAATCATCACAACATACCCAATCGACTAATTCCACCACGCCAGTTGCCGGATCAATTTCCACCTCGGCAATATGCGTTCCTGATGGGTAGGTGAAATTCAATGGGTCATAAAACGAAGTTTCTTCCAAGCCCGGTTCGAGACGGTCATGTGGAAAATTATGCGGGACATAGGCCGATAGCGCAATCTCGCCAAATGATTTTCCCCGATCTGTGCCAGTGACAGTAAATTTACCGTCTTTGAACTCGATATCGGCATCAGCGGCTTCAAGCATATGCGCAGCGATGATCTTGCCCTTGGCAATTACCTTGTCCAAGGCTTTTGATATGGCTGTTCCGCCAACGGCAAGTGACCGTGAGCCATATGTGCCCATGCCAAAAGCTGTTCGGTCCGAATCGCCATGGACAATTTCGACGGCCTCGATATCGACGCCAAGCTTGTCGCAAACAAGTTGCGCAAAGGTTGTGTCATGGCCCTGACCATGGCTATGGGTGCCTGTCAGCACTGAGATGGTGCCGGTTGGATCGACGCGGACAACTGCGCTTTCATATAGGCCAACCCGGCCACCAAGCGCGCCAACCACTGCAGATGGCGCAATGCCACACGCCTCGATATAGGTGCTAATGCCAATGCCACGGCATTTCCCATTCTTTGCAGATGCCGCACGCCGATCCTCAAAATTTTTATAATCGATCATCGCCATCGCCCGATCTAACAGTGGCTCATAGTCACCAACATCATATTGAAGCGCGACAGCCGTTTGATACGGAAATGCATCTTTCGGAATAAAGTTCAAACGCCGGAATTCTGCCGGATCCATGCCAACCTGTTTTGCGGCAACATCCATTGTCCGTTCCAGAAGATAGGTTGCTTCGGGTCTTCCCGCGCCGCGGTAGGCGTCAACATTCACTGTATTGGTGCAGATGCCTTTCACATTCGTGTAGATCGCCGGGATATCGTAAACACCCGAAAGCAGCGTTCCGTGAAGATAGGTTGGCGTCACCATGGCAAAGGCAGATAGATAGGCACCAAGATTTGCCAGCGTATCGACTCTAAGCCCGGTTATGCGGTTGTTTTTATCGAGGGCAAGCTTGACCTCGCTTATGTGGTCTCGTCCATGCGCATCGCCAAGAAATGCTTGGGTTCTGTCGGCGGTCCATTTAACCGCGCGTCCAAGCTTTTTTGAGGCCCAAACACAAACAGCTTCTTCAGGATATACATAAATCTTTGATCCGAATCCGCCGCCAACGTCTGGTGCCACAACGCGAAACTTTGACTTAGGGATGTTCAACATGAACGCGCCAATAACAAGGCGGGTCAATTGGGGATTCTGCGATGTGGTGAAAAGCGTATAGCGTCCATCGCCAGTGTCAAAATCGGCAACAGCGGCGCGTGGCTCCATCGCATTTGGAATCACCCGGTTATTTCGAATGTCGACATTGACAATCGTTGCGGCCTTGGCAAAGGCGTCTTCGGTGGCCGCTTCGTCACCAAGTTCCCAATCAAAATAGGTGTTATTTTCCATACCATCGTGGATTTGTGGGCTATTCATTGCTGATTTCAGATCGGTGATTGCCGGCATTTCTGAATAGGTCACATCGATAAGTTCAGCGGCAGACATTGCTTGCTCAAGGGTTTCGGCAAACACCGCTGCAACATGATCGCCAACATATCGTACCCGTCCATTTGCAAGGATTGGGTGCGGTGGCTCAGATGGGGCCGAACCGTCTTTGTTTGTTGGTGCCCATCCACAAATAGGACCGCCAAGACCATCGGCAGCCACATCTTCGCCGGTCAGAATTGCCGCGACTCCAGATGCTTTTTCAGCTTTCTGCTTGTCAATGGAAACAATATCCGCAAATGCGACAGGAGAGCGAAGGAAATAGACGTGAAGCTGGCCTGCCCGATTGATATCGTCTGTGTAATTTCCTTTTCCGATTAGAAATCTTTTGTCCTCTTTGCGGCGAACAGATGCGCCAATTCCCTGATTTACAGTTCCTTCTGGCATTTTACCCTCCCATTTTTCCAGCAGCGTCCTGCACTGATTTCACGATATTGTGATATCCGGTACAGCGGCAGATATTACCTTCAAGTCCTTCACGGATTTGACGTTCGGATAGGTTCTTATTTTTTTCGACAAGCTCGATTGCGCTCATCACCATTCCCGGAGTGCAAAAACCGCATTGCAGGCCATGATTTTCATGGAATGCCTGTTGCATTGGATGCAATTCATCACCATTGGCAATCCCTTCGATTGTTGTCACTTCAGCGCCCTCAAGCTGGGCCGCCAGAATGGTGCATGATTTCGTCGATTTGCCATTTACATGCACGACACAGGCTCCGCATTGGCTGGTATCACAGCCAATATGCGTTCCGGTCAGCCCCATGGTTTCGCGCAGGAATGAAACAAGCAATGTATTGTCTGAGACATCATGGCTTGTGCTGACCCCATTTACTTTCATTGTAATGGTTCGCATTTGTCTCTCCTTCGGCTGATAATTTAAAAACAATTATTTGGTGAAAGCTTTCACTATAAGGAAAAGCTTGTCTGGATTCGCTGAATTTGTAAACATGCAATTGGAATTCAGGGGTTGTTGAAAAAGGGGTTGATGAGACCAATGTTGGCATTTAATACCGTAGAGGCTGTTCAAAAAGAGCTTGGTTCTGCGGGCTATATCGCCAGTGACGGATTGGCAGTCAGCCTGTTTCTGGCCTTGGCAAAACAACGGGCACTTTTTCTTGAAGGCGAGGCCGGCGTTGGTAAAACCGAGATCGCCAAAATGCTTGCTCATGTGCTTGATCGTGATTTGATTCGGCTTCAATGTTATGAGGGGCTGGATATTAATCAGGCTGCCTATGAGTGGAATTATGCGCGCCAGCTTGTTGAAATTCAGGCGCAGCGGCAAGCTGCCAAAAATGAGGAACCGGCTTCGGATAACCTGTTTCGTGAGGATTTCCTGATCGAGCGCCCGTTGCTTCGTGCTTTGCGCGCCAATCCGCGCGGCGCATCGATTCTGCTGATTGATGAGATTGACCGTGCTGATGAGGCGTTTGAAGCCTATTTGCTCGAACTCTTGTCGGACTGGCAGATCAGCATTCCCGAGCTTGGCACAATCGCCGCTGCCACGCCGCCGATTGTAATCATAACCTCGAACCGGACGCGTGAAATCCACGATGCGTTGAAACGGCGTTGCTTTTATCATTGGGTTGATTATCCAAGCCGTGAAGTTGAACGTGAAATTCTTGCGCTCAAAGCACCCGAGGCTGGCGCTGTTTTGCAGGCACAGGTGGTTGATTTTGTGCAAACCCTTCGCGGCCAGCAATTATTCAAATCACCGGGGGTTGCCGAAACCATTGATTGGGCGCAGGCGTTGGTTGAATTGAACTGTGTTGCACTCGACCCGCAAATTGTTGATTCCACGATGGGTGTTTTGCTGAAATATCAAGATGACATTAGCCGTATTCAGGGAAGCGAAGCGGCGCGTATCCTATCGGAAGTTCAAGCGGCATTGGTTCAAGGCGAGCTGTCGCGCGCATGATCGAAACCGTTCCAACCCGCATTTCACATCCAACGCCGAAACTTGACCAGAATATCATGTTGTTTGTGCGCTTGCTTCGCGCCATCGGCTTAAAGCTTGGATCGGCAAGCATGCTTGAGGCGATTGATGCGGCAAAAACGGTCGGGGTGGCGGACAAGGATTTTCTGTATCATGCGCTGGTAAGCTGTTTGATAAAACGGCGTGAAGATAAGCCGCTATTTGATCAGGCGTTTTACCTGTTCTGGCAAAACCCGAAATTCCATGAACGAATTCGTGATTTGATACTGCCAAGGATCAAAGCGGCGGGTCATCAGCAAGAAGATGTTGAGCCAATGCTGCGCCGCCTGTCTGACGCATTGGCTGATCCGCCCGATGACCCGCCAACCACGGCTGAAGATGTGGAAATTGATTTTGACACTGAAGGCACAGTAGCCGATACCGACCGGTTGCAACATAAAGATTTTGAAATGATGTCGGCGGCGGAAATGCGTCATGCCGAACAGGCGATTGCCAATCTTCAGCCAAAATTGCCACGCCGATCAGCGCGGCGGTCAAAACTTTCATCACGCGGCCAGTTGATTGCGATGCGCGCCGCATTGCAACATGCCGAGCGTCAGGGCGGGATGGTCATTCCAAAATTTCGTTCGGTCATAACCAAGCCGCGCCCGCTTGTCATTCTGTGTGATATTTCCGGGTCAATGGAACATTATAGCCGGATCATGCTTCATTTCATTCATGCATTGACCCGCAATCACCCGCAGGTTTCAAGCTTTTTGTTTGGCACGCGCCTGACCAATATCAGCCGCGAGATGCGGCATCGTGATGTCGATGAGGCTGTTCAATCGGTTTCGCATCTTGTTGATGACTGGTCGGGTGGCACCCGTATCAGTGCCAGTCTTGAAACATTTAATCACAGATGGTCACGCCGCGTTATGGGGCAGGGTCCGATAACCCTATTGATTACTGACGGTCTTGACCGCAACCCGGATGATGCGCTTGGCATGCATATGGAACGGCTGCATAAATCAACAGCGGCATTATTATGGTTAAACCCGCTTTTACGATTTGATGGCTTTGCGCCAAAAAGCCATTCGGTGCGAACAATGATCCAGCATGTTGATCATTTCCTGCCAATCCATTCGTTGCAGGCCATGACGGATTTGACGGCCAGTCTTGCCATGATGCAAACGCGGCGCGATGCGAAATTGGCTGAATGGCAGGCCGCCGCGCGGCGCGCCAGCCTTGCCGCAGATTTGGTGTTGGCTCATGCGGGCTATGCACAAGAAAAGGAACATACCGTATGATTAGCGATCAGCCAATCAATCATCTGGATAGCAATATGATGCTTGCCGATGATGCGTTGTTAACAAAGGCCGCAGACTGGCACAGCGCGGGGCATCGTCTGGCGCTGGCCTTTGTGATTCACACATGGGGATCATCACCGCGACAGGTTGGCTCTTTGATGTTGGTTCGTGAAGATTCGCAAATTGCCGGTTCGGTATCGGGTGGCTGTGTCGAAGGTGCGGTTATTAATGCCGCCCTCGAAATTATCAAAACTGGCGGCAGCCAGCGGCTTGATTTTGGCGTTGCTGATGCAACCGCGTGGGAAGTTGGTTTGTCATGTGGTGGCAAGATTTCGGTGCTTGTGATGGCGGTATCTGAAACCGGCTTTGCGCCGGTTCTTCTTGCCGATGCTGCCAAATCGCTAGCGCACCGATTACCGGTTGGTTTTTGTCTTCCGGTTCATGGCGGGCCAGCGCGACAAGCGGCGTCATTGCCAGCGGCCAGTGCGCTGGTTGACGATGAATTCTGGTTTGTGCAGGCACCGCGGCCACAAATCATTATCATTGGCGCAGTTCATATCAGCCAGCATCTAGCATCAATGGCAACGCAAAGCGGGTTTGACGTAACCGTCATTGATCCACGGCGAACCTTTGCCACGGCGGACAGATTTTCGGGCATAAAGCTTGTCTTCGATTGGCCTGACCGCGTTCTTGGCGAGATGGCGCTTGATCAGGAAACCGCGCTTGTGGCTTTGACGCATGATCCCAAAATTGACGATGCGGCACTTCATCTTGTTCTTGGTAAACCGTTATTTCATATTGCCTGTCTTGGCAGCAGGCGAACCCATGCGGCGCGTCTGGAACGGCTTGCGGCGGCCGGATTTGACGCTGACGTGACCGCCAAGATCAAAGGCCCTGCTGGATTGGATATTGGCGCGAAAACGCCAGCCGAGATTGCCATTTCGGTTCTGGCCGAATTGGTGGCGGCCTTTCGCGGAAAGATAGCGTAATGAAGCTGGCAAATTTTGCGCTTGCAGATTGTCTTGGCCTTGTTTTGGCACATCGCCAAACAGGGCGTAGCGGCAATCTGAAAAAAGGCACAATCCTGACGGCAAAGATGGTGGCGCAATTAAAGAAAGATGGCGTCACATCATTGATTTGCGCCAAGCCTGACGATGGCGATATTCATGAAGATGAGGCGGCCGAGCGTTTGGCGCGGGCCTTATCGCCAGCGACGGTTGCGTTCACTCGTGCCGCAACAGGTCGGGTCAATATCCGCACCTTGCAACGCGGCATCATCCGCTATGATCGCGCCCTGATCCGCCAGTTAAATGAAATTGACGAGGCCATGACCTTTTCGCTGGTTCAGCATAACCAGCTTCTTGATGCGAGTCAGATGGCCGCGACGTTGAAGATCATTCCCTTTTTTGTCGCGGAATCATCAATTATTGCCGTTGAGAATTTGTTTGTTGATCGGGTGGCATTTTCATTTCATGCGCTTCGTAATTGTAATTTTGGGCTTATTCAAACGCGTCTTGCGGGGCAAAGGGATCGTTTGTTCAGCGCCACGCAAAAAGTGACCGAGGCGCGGCTTGCCCAGCTTGGAAGCCGGCTTGTCGATAGCCGTATTTGCGCTCATGATCGCGCGGTGGTTGCAGCCGAAATGCGCCTAGCCGTTGCTGCTGGTGCCGAAATTATTTTGGTTTGTGGCGGGTCGGCCATCATTGATCGTCAGGACGAATTGCCACAAGCGCTGGTTCTCGCTGGCGGTGAAATCGATCAATTCGGCCTTGCTGTCGATCCGGGAAATTTGCTGATGATTGGCAAGCTTGGCAGTGATCTTGGGCATCATCATGTGATTGGCATGCCGGGATGTGCGCGTTCACCAAAATTAAACGGGCTTGATTGGGTGCTGCAATTGGTGCTTGCCGATATACCGCTTAGCCGCGGTGAGCTTGCCGAAATGGCGGCCGGCGGGCTGCTGATGGAGATTGCGTCGCGCCCGATGCCGCGTGTGCTTGCGACAAGCCCGCATACCGAAGATAAAATGGCCGGTATTTTGCTGGCTGCGGGTCAATCGCGCCGCATGGGGACGGTCAATAAATTATTGGCGCCGGTTGCCGGAAAACCGCTGATCCGGCACGCCGCCGAGGCGTTGGTCGAAGCGGGTTTATCGCCGTTGGTCGTTGTCATTGGCCATGAGGCAGATAAGGTTGCTTCCGCTTTGGAGGGTTTGCCGGTTCATCTGGTGTTTAATCCTGATTATGCGCAGGGTCAGGCAAGTTCGGTCGGGGTCGGGGTTGCCGCGCTGGACGCTGATGTAACCGATCTGTTGATCGCGCTTGGTGATATGCCGCTTTTATCAGCGCCATTGCTGGATAGGCTGGTGCAAAGCCATCTTGACCGTGAAGATCATCACCGCTGTATTACCTTGCCGACCAGCGATGGTAAGCGCGGTAACCCCGTGCTTTGGGGAAAGGCGTTTTTCCCCGAACTTGCGGCCATGACGGGGGATTCTGGCGGGCGACAATTGCTTGATGATCATCAGGCTGTGCAAAATCTTGTACCATGTGATGATCCGGCTATTTTGCGCGATGTTGATACGGCTGATGCGCTTGCGTTGATGATGCATGAAATGGCCATGCCGGAAGGCCAAAGCTAGCAGGTTTTTTCAGCCTTGCTTTTACGGCTGAAAAGACCGCCAATCAGTGGTGTTGCCGCATGATGGGCAAGGATCAAGGATAAGATCAGGCCAGATAGAACACTGGTGGCAATACCATACCAAACGCCAATCACGCCAAACTCCCAGATGTGAACAAAGATATAGCTGAAAAACGCCACGCCAAAAGCTTGGCGATAAATGCCGATAAGCAATGTCCAGATTGGTTTTTTCAGCGCCTGTAACAGGGAATTGATAGCAAATAGCATCATATAGATCGGCAGAATAAATCCATCAACCCGAAGATAGCTGACACCAATTTCGATCACTGCCGGATCAGGGGTAAAGGTGCGCATTAAAAAAGGCGCGGCAAAATACAGGATTGGGCAGGCCACAAACATAAATAGCCAGCCAAATTTCCAGCAGGTGAATAATGCAATGCGAACACGCTCTTTCTCGCCAGCGCCGAAATTCTGCGCGGCAATCGGCAATAATGCGCCTGTCAGGCCGAAGACCGGCAATAGAAATAACTGTTCAACCCGAAGCGCAACGCCGTAAGCGGCAACCGCAGATGTGCCAAATGTTTTCAAATAGAATTGCACGATGAATCCGGCGGTAAACATCACGAGCATGGTAAATGTTGTCGGTAAAAGCTGTGCCAGAATTTGCCGGTAAACGGTCAAATCGGGAAGAATATCGACAAATTTTTTCTGATCGATTAGCGATGATCCGGCAAGCCGAAATCCGATAAAGACCATAACGCCGGTCTGGCTAATCACTGTGGCGGCGGCAATGCCGTCAAACCCCATCCCGTCCCATATTCCCGGAATGCCAAACATCATCAGCGGGTTCAGCCCGATATTCGCAAAAAAAGCACCGATCAGCGCATATTGCATCGAAACCGTATCGCCGCGCGCCTGCAAAAGGCCGTTTAACCCATATCCCATAACAAAGCCGGGAAGGCTGAAAAGCAGGATGGTGAAATAGGCAGTGCCAGCGTCGCGATAGGCGCCTTCGGTCGAGATAAACGCCAATAAATGCGGGCCAAGCACCAGCGCCATAATAATCAGTAAAGCCGACGCCAAAATTGCAAAGCCAATGCCCTGCATCGCAATTTTGCTGGCATCGGCGGTGTTTTTCGCGCCAATGGCATTGCCAACAAGCGCGGTCATTGCCGATCCAAGGCCAAAACCAATCGTGACAAAAACGAAAAAGGCCTGAAAGGAGATGGCGAGGCCAGCTTGTGCATCGGTGCTGATCAAGCCTGCAAAAAACACATCGACAACATTATAGAGTGTTGAAAATACCATGCCGATGGCAGCCGGTACGGCAAGCCGCAGAAAATGTCCAGCAAGCGAGCCTGTGGTGAGATCATGTGTTTTTGTCATTTCGATTGATTACGCCTCAATAGCGTTGGTTTCAATCGTCTTTTTGTTGCGGCAGGCGTGACTTTCGCGATAACGTGCCGGCACATGGCAATCTGATGATCAAAAAAGGCAGAAAATATATGTTTGGCACCGGAATTATGGATGGGCTGAGTTCGCTAACAATTATTTTGATGGCAGTGGCTGGTGCCGGTTATGCGCTTCATATATCCGGTGAAAGCCTTGCCAAGAAAGCGGCCAAAGCCAATAAGGACGCACGTCTCGCCAATCTATTGAAAATGATTGGCGGGCCTTTGATGCTGATTGCCATCGGGCTGTTTTTGCTGCGCTGGGTGATTAACCGGTTTTAATGTTTGGCCATGAAGTCGGCCTGTGATGTGGCAGATGCGGATTATTGGCCGGACTCGGCAATGCGGTAAAGCCCGCCTTCATCTTCATCGCTTAGCAAAAGAACACTGCCATCGGCGGCAATGGCAACATCGCGAACCCGCCCAATCGCGCCATCCAGCATGATTGCGTCTTGAGCTGGCAGCCCCTTTTCCAAAAGCACCAGATAAAGCCGCTTGAATTTTAGCGAGCCAACAAGTAGGTGCCCGTTCAAATAGGGGAACATGGTGCCGCGATAAAAAGCCATTCCCGACGGCGCAATCGATGGAGTCCAGATCCATACCGGATCGGTTAGGCCAGGCGCCGATGTGCCGCTGCCAATGCTGCCGCCACTATATTCTTCGCCATGGCTGACTTTGGGCCAGCCATAATTCTGTCCGGCCCGTATGATATTGATTTCATCACCGCCGCGTGGCCCATGTTCATGAGCCCAAATAGCGCCCGTTTCAGGATTGATGGCAAGGCCCTGCGGGTTGCGATGGCCTTTGGAAAATAGTTCCGGTGCCCACCCAGCCCGTTTTGGATTATCAGCAGGGACACTGCCATCGTGAAACAGTCGGATAATCGCCCCCGCATGACGTGATGGGTCTTGCGCATCATGGCGCGCACCGCGATCGCCGAGGCTGGCATATAGATAGGTCTGATCAAGAACAAGGCGGCAACCATAATGGATGGCGCGCGTTGTCGGATTATTGGCTTGGAAAATTGTTTGCCTGTTGGTCAGGTTGGTGCCATCAAATCCTGCGCGGTCAATGGCAGTGACGGTTTGGCTGCCAATTTTGAGGCTGTAACATAGATAGATAATGGCATCATTTTCGTCTTGGTTATCTTGGTTGGCGAAAACCGCAACATCAAGCAAACCGCCCTGTTGCGCAGCCGCAATTGCCGGCAAATTGCCAATGCTGTTTCGGGTGCCGGTAAACAGATCGACAAGATATAAATTGCCGCTGCGCTCGGTCACAAATAAATGCCGCTCATCCAGAAAATCCATGCCCCACGGATGTGATAATGGTGCGCCAATTTTCTGGATCAATGGGGCTGCGGCTGCGGGGAGTATTGGCCCGCCAAGAATAACCAAGCCAATCATGCAAAGGCGTATCATCTGGCCAGCGAAATCACGTTGCACCAAATGACGCTGCACCACTTGCCAAACATATTTAAACATAACAGATTTGATTATAAGGGAGCAGAACATGATGTGACCGGCCTTTGGCATTTGTGGTGAGAGATTGATAACAAGGACGCCGCCATTACTATGCTTCGGTTTGACCCTTTATGACAAGGGCCATGCCCGTCGCTAAGCCCGTTGCCAAACAAGGTCAGCAAGATCAGCAAGGAAAGGCAAGCCATCGGCGATAGTCAGGCGCGGCCATAAGTAATGAGCAGGTAATGACCGACGAAAATAATGACCTTGATCATCTGGCGACCATGATTCGCAGTGAAATGGATCAATTGAAATATCTAAGTGAAACGGCAAAAGATAGCCGTGCGCCGGTTGCATTGGATCAACAATCAGTTGGCCGGTTATCCCGCATGGATGCCATGCAGCAACAATCAATGGAACTTGCCACCGAAGAACGCCGCCAGCAACGCCTTGCCGCATTGGCTGCGGTGCTAAGACGGGTTGATTCGGGTGGTTATGGCTATTGCCTGGAATGTGATGACAAGATTGCTGCTGGCCGTTTGGCGGTTGATCCGGCGGTCACGCTTTGTATTGATTGTGCGTGACCGGATAAATCACACGATCTAGCGATGCGCAATATAGATGCTTTGTATGAAATCGCGATCTTGAAGCGGGTTGTAAAACGGCACTTCAACGGCATTTGCCACGCGAAACACCGATTGCAGCCTTGCGGCAAATGCCGCATCGGGCGGGTCGTTTGACCATAGCGCAAATATACCACCATCGACCAGATGCTGTTGCAATTTCGCCAAGCCGTCGGGCTGGTAAAACCCGGCATGCGCAGGCGCAAGATGAAAATCAGGCGCATGGTCTATATCAAGCAAAATGGCGTCAAACTTCCGCGCTGGTTCAACAGGGTCAAAACCGGTATCGCTAGCCGCCATCTGAAAAAAATCACCCTCAACAAACCGGCATTTCGGATCATCACCTAAGCGTTTGCCAAGCGGGATCAGGCCACTTTCATGCCAGCCAATCACCGGCGCCAGCTTTTCGACAATAACAAGGCTTTCAATGCGCGTGTCATTCAATGCGGCATCGGCGGTAAAGCCCATGCCAAGCCCGCCAACCACCACCGACAAAGGCTTGTCATCGGTTATGGCGCCAAGCCCGCATTCAGCAAGCGCAACCTCGGATGTGGTGAAAAGATCGGACATCAGATGCTCATCACCAAGCAGGATTTCCAACACATCAACATCAAGTCGCAATTCGCGGCGTCGGCGCAATGAAATGGGGCCAATGGCGGTTGGCTGGTAATCCAGCTCCTCAAAAAAACGGCTCATCTTTCGTCCCTTTCATCATTGGTGCATATGGGCATCATTGGTGCATATGGGCATTCGTGGCGCTTGAGGGGGCAGCATATAGCCCTATCACGATTTGTACGGCGTTCATTTCCATATGCGGGGCGTGCGCGTCTGTCGCATTTCATTTTTTAACGCTGCATGCTACATAACAAAGCATGAAACCAACAAAACTACCAGCATCTCGCCGCCTTGATCGCCACGGCGAAAATCGTCACGCCGACACAGCCGTTGCGGCGCGTCAATTTTCTTTTGCGCTTTTGTGGCGCGGGATCTTGAAACATTGCCCGCAATGTGGTGTTGGGCCGCTTTTAACGGGCTATTTAAAGCCACAGCCTTGCTGTTCGCATTGCGGTGAAGATTTTAGCCATATAAGCGCTGATGATGGGCCAGCTTGGTTAACGCTTTTGGTTGTTGGCCATGCGGTTGTGCCATTGATGATTATGCTTGGCCGCGATGCAACAATTTCGCCATGGCTTGCCATTGCCATTCTGGCGCTGGTAACGCTTGTAGGGGTTTATTTTGTTTTGCCCCGCGCCAAAGGGGCCTTTATCGCGCTTATCTGGATGACTGGCGCAACTGGACAGGACATGTTTGTCGCCGACCAGGATTCGGCCGACAAGCCATCTGACCGTTAAAAAACCGCGAGATGGCAGCCAGATCACCGCTATATTGTCGGGTTAAAATCAGCAAAATTTTAAAAACATAAAGACCGCGTGACAGCGCATGTAACCTGTTGCCCGATGGCCATCAAAAACCCGGCTAGCCCGCGCCGGCGGTTGGCCGTATTTGGTCTTTATTTGTGAAAAAATCATAAATAATTATGCGGTGATGAAAAAATCATTGAAAATTTCATTTTCTCTGTTCAAGGTATTTTGGACGAATAAGGGGACATGATGCTGATTGATCTAACAAATAGTGATAAGGCGGCGATGCGGCAAAAGACACCGCAAAAAGCGCCGTTACGTTCAAGTGGCAAGATTGGCAGTGATATTCGGGCATTGCGTCGGTCGCGCAACTGGACATTAAATGATCTTGCCGAACAGCTTGACCGTTCGGTTGGCTGGCTATCGCAGGTTGAACGCAATGTGTCTGAACCTGCGCTTGACGATATTCGTAAAATCGCCGGCCTGTTTTCGCTGCCGGTCAGCTTTTTCTTTACCGATGCCGCTGTAAGTGATGAGGCCGCCTATATTGTTCGGGCCGGCTCGCGGCGTATCATGAGTGATGCGCCAAAAGGACTGGCGGAAAGCCTGTTATCGCCTGATTTGGGCGGTGCTTTTGAAATTGTCCATTCGGTATTTGCGCCAGGGGCGGCGTGCCCCGAACCTTTTGTGCGCCCAACCGAAGAGGCAGGCTATGTGCTTGAAGGCAGTCTGGTGCTGTTTATTGATGGCGTTCGTTTCGAGCTTTATCCGGGGGATAGTTTCCATTTTGCCGGTGAAGAAATCACATGGATTAATGAGGGCAAGACCAATGCGGTCTTGATATGGGTTATTGCGCCGCCAGTTTATTAAAACTGCGGGCGAAATGAAAAAGAAGGCCACAAATTTTGGTTGAACCTTTGGAAAGAGACTTTGATATGACAAATCAAACAGCCGCTGCAAATGACACGGAATTACAGGCATCAGCCAAACTGCCCGCATCAGCGCGTGTGGTGGTGATTGGTGGGGGGGCTGTTGGTTGTTCGGTTTTATACCATCTTGCCGAAATGGGATGGACCGATTGTGTTTTGCTGGAAAAGAACGAGCTGACATCAGGATCAACATGGCATGCGGCTGGCAATTGCCCAAATTTTGTCGGCTCATGGACAATGATGAAAATGCAGTCCTATTCGACCGAGCTATATCGCAAGCTTGGTGATCTTGTTGATTATCCTATGAATTATCATGTGACCGGCGCCATCCGTTTGGCGCATAGCCGCCAGCGCATGGAAGAATTCAGGCATGTGCAGGCAATGGGTCGGCATATGGGTGTTGAATTTGAGGAAATGTCGAATAGCGACATGCAGGCAATCTATCCATTTTTGGAAACGCATGATCTTTATGGTGGTCAGTTTGATCCGTTGGATGGTGATATTGATCCGGCGCAATTGACCCAAGCCTTGGCCAAAGGTGCGCGCGATCTCGGGGCAAAGGTTATTCGCTTTTGTCCGGTGACGGCGGTTGAATGGAATGGTGATGAATGGAAAATAACCACGCCAAATGGCGAAATCAGGGCTGAATATGTGGTCAATGCAGCTGGCTATCGGGCTGGCGAGCTTGGCAAGATGTTTGGCCGTGACGTGCCTTGCGTGTCATTGGCGCATCAATATTTGATTACCGAGCCAATCGCCGAATTGACCGCGCGCGATGAAAAGCTTCCGTTGCTTCGTGATCCTGATAGCTCTTATTATTTGCGCCAGGAAAAAGATGGGTTGCTCCTTGGCCCTTATGAAAAAAACTGTCGGGCGCATTGGTTGTCGTCTGATGACCCGATGCCGGATGATTTTTCGTTCCAACTTTATAATGACGATTTGGAACGGCTGGAATGGTATATTGAAGATGCGTGCGCAAGGGTGCCAATTCTTGGCACGGCCGGTATTACGCGCGTGGTCAATGGCCCGATTCCCTATACGCCCGATGGGTTGCCGCTGCTTGGGCCGATGCCTGGTGTGCCAAATGCGTTTGAGGCTTGTGTCTTTACCTTTGGCATTGTTCAGGCGGGTGGCGCTGGCAAGCTGCTTGCTGAAATCATCATTGAAGGCGAAGCCGAGAGTGACAGTTGGGCTGTTGATCCGCGCCGTTTTACCGATCATGTTGATACCGCCTATACCGCGGCAAAAGCCGTCGAAACATACAGCCATGAATATGCGATGCATTTCCCGCAAATTCAGTGGCCAGCTGGTCGCAAATCAAAATGTTCGCCGCTTTATGACCGGCTGGTGGCTGCGGGTGCCGAATTTGGCAGCTATGGCGGATGGGAACGCGCTGATTGGTTCCCGGCCAATGAGTCTGACCGCCGTCCGGCTGATAGTTATGATCGTCAACATTGGTTTGATGCGGTTGGTGATGAATGTCGTCATGTTGCGTCACATGCTGGCATTCTCGAACTAACCGGATTTTCGAGATTTCATGTCACTGGCGATGGTGCCGATGCATGGCTGACCAAACAAATCACTGGCAATATGCCGCGTATTGGGCGCATCGGGCTGGCTTATTTCGCCTCGCCAAAAGGCAAAATTCTGACCGAGATGACGGTTACACGTCTTGCCGAAAATGACTTTTTGCTGATGACCGGTGCCGGGGCCTATTGGCATGATCGTGATTTATTGATGGCAAATCTGCCAGCCGACGGGTTGGTGACGATAAATGACGTTACGCGCAATTTGGCAACCTTGCTAGTGACCGGACCAAAAGCACCGGCCATTCTGGCCGATATGACGGGTCAGTCGATGATGCATGATGATTTTGCCTGGCTTAGTCACCGCAAGATTGATCTTGCTGGCTGTCAGGTAAATGTCATTCGCGTGTCTTTCGCAGGCGAAGCCGGATTTGAAATTCATTGCCAGATGGATGATGTTGTCGCCGTTTATGATGCGGTTATGGCGGCTGGTGCTTCGCATCAGTTGCGCCCCTTTGGGATGTTGGCACTGGATTCGATGCGATTGGAAAAAGGCTATCGTTCGTGGAAATCAGATTTGACGTCTGACTATACGATGTTTGAATCAGGTCTTGGCCGCTGGGTGAATTTTAACAAGGATGATTTCGTTGGCCGCGCCGCATTACAGGCCGAAAAGCAGACGGGCAGCCAGCGCGAATTTGTCACCCTTACCCTTGATGATCCCGATGATGGCGCTCCCTTTGGCGAGGCGGTTTATCTTAGCAATGTTTCAATTGATGGCGCCGATGCCGGACTGGTTGTATCGGCTGGCTATGGGCACCGCGTTGGGGCGTCAATTGCGATGGCTGTTGTTGATCGTGAAGCCCTCGCAAAGGCAAAGGATATTTCAGTCCATGTCTTAGGGCGGAAACGCCGTGCCACTGTGGTCGAAGGCCATGTTTTATATGATCCTGAAAATGCAAAGATGAAAGTATAGCCAATGCAGATCCCTTCAAAGGCGCGTGCCGTAATTATTGGTGGCGGTGTTATTGGCTGCTCGATTGCCTATCATCTCGGAAAATTGGGGTGGAAGGATGTTGTGCTTCTTGAACGCAAACAGCTGACCTGCGGCACCACATGGCATGCGGCAGGATTGATCGCACAGCTTCGCGCAACGCAGAACATGACGCGGCTTGCCAAATATTCACAAGAACTTTACTTCGGCCTTGAGGCAGAAACCGGCGTAGCCACTGGCTTTAAACGCAATGGTTCTATCACGGTGGCACTAACCGATGAGCGTATGGAAGAACTGCGCCGGTCGGCGGCGATGGCGCGTGCCTTTGGGGTTGAGATTGACGAAATTACCCCAAGCGATATTGCCGGTCGCTATCCGGGGCTGGCAACAGCGGATGTTGTTGGCGGCGTATGGTTGCCAAAGGACGGGCAGGCAGATCCGGTAAATATTACTCAAGCATTGGCAAAGGGCGCGCGCAATTTTGGCGCGTCAATCCTGCAAGGTGTCAAGGTCACGGCAATTCAGCAGGCCAATGGCCGCGTGACAGGTGTTGAAACTGATCATGGGCCGATTGAGGCTGACTATGTGGTGAATGCTGGTGGTATGTGGGGTCGTGAAATTGGCGCGATGGCAGATGTTGCCGTGCCGCTTCATGCGTGTGAACATTTCTATATTGTGACCGAAGCCATGCCCGATCTCGAGGCCAATCTGCCGGTATTGCGCGTTCCGGATGAATGCGCTTATTACAAAGAAGATGCCGGTAAAATTCTGCTTGGCGCGTTTGAGCCAAATTCAAAACCATGGGGCATGAACGGCATTCCCGAAGATTTTGAATTTGATTCACTGCCTGAAGATTTTGATCATTTCGAGCCTATTCTTGAACGTGCTGTCGAACGCTTTCCGCTATTGGCATCGGCAGGTATTCAAACATTTTTCAATGGGCCTGAAAGCTTTACCCCTGACGATCGCTATATTCTTGGTGAGGCGCCAGAGCTTGATAATTTTTATGTCGCTGCCGGATTCAACTCAATCGGCATTCAATCGGCAGGCGGCGCGGGGATGGTTCTTGCTGATTGGATGGACCGGGGGCGACAGCCAATTGATCTTTGGGATGTTGATATCCGGCGGATGCAGCCGTTTCAGGCCAATCGCAGCTATTTGCAGACACGCGTATCAGAAACGCTTGGCCTGCTTTATGCCGATCATTTCCCCTATCGCCAATTTGCGTCGGCGCGTGGCGTTCGGCGGTCACCAATTCATAGCTATCTTGACGCTGAAGGCGCGTGTTTTGGCGAGGTTGCTGGATGGGAACGCGCCAATTGGTTTTTGCCAAAATCCGAAAAAGAAAAAGGCAAAAAAGCCGAATATGAATATAGCTGGCGTCGCCAGAACTGGTTTGACTATAGCGCGGCTGAACATATGGCTGTCCGGCAAAAGGTGGGGATGTTTGACATGTCCAGCTTTGGCAAGATTAAATTGATTGGCCGCGATGCCGAGGCGGTGCTGCAAATCATTGCGGCAAATGATGTTGCGGTTCCGGTTGGAAAAATCGTCTATACGCAATTCTTAAATGACGATGGCCATATTGAAGCTGATGTGACCGTAACGCGCCTTGGCCCTGAAGAATTTTTGATTGTGACACCGGCGGCGACAATCAGGCGTGACCTTCATTGGATCAATGGTCATATCCCTGATCAGGCTCATGCCATTGCCATTGATGTTACCGTGTCGGAATCGGTTTTGGTGGTCATGGGGCCAGAGGCGCGATCTTTCCTACAGCCGATGATCCCGCAAAGCCTTGGCAATGATGATTTCCCCTTTGGCACGATGCAGCAGATTGAAATTGGCCATGCCGTCGCCCGCGCGCACCGCGTTACCTATGTTGGCGAGCTCGGATGGGAGCTGTATGTATCTGCCGATATGTCAGCGCATGTTTTCGAGGCCATTGCCGAACGCCGCAATGATCATCCGATTGCTATGTGTGGACTTCATGCGCTTGATAGTTGTCGTATTGAAAAAGGCTTTCGCCATTTTGGCCATGATATTTCGAGTGAAGATCATGTTCTTGAAGCGGGTCTTGGATTTGCCGTTAAAGAAAATAAGGCGCAAAGCAAATTTGGCGGCATGATTGGCGCTGATGCAGTTATGGCCAAACGCAATGACGGCCTTTCACAAAGATTGATGCAATTCCGCCTGACCGACCCTGATCCTCTGCTTTATCACAATGAAGCTATTTACCGCGATGGCGCGGTGATCGGCTATCTGACAAGCGGCAATTATGGTCATTATCTTGGCGGTGCAATCGGGCTTGGCTATGTCAAATGCAACAGCATTGGCGAAACTGCCGAGTCACAATTAAATGCCCATTATCAGATCGATGTTGCCGGTAAATTGGTCGATGCCGAAGTGAGTTTGCGTCCCCTGTATGACCCAAAGGCCCTGCAGGTAAAATTATAAGTCAGGTAAAATTATAAGTCAGATAAAACTATAAATAGGGCCCCTTTTAAGGAGATCATGCTGATGATCCAGAATAGATTGATCCCATATTCGACGCGGCGCAGCGGCGGCCGTGAAGCAAGACGTAACCTTCGGGCAGCACCATTAGCCGAAGATTTGCGGCCAATACGCGCTGGGCTTGAAGGGGGGAATTTCAAACCTCTGGATGCGGCTGCTGTTCAGGCGGTTGATGCAACTGTTTATCAGATTTTGGAAGAAATCGGCCTTAGCCAAGCGCCAGATTCGGGCGTGAAATATATGACTGATGCTGGCGCCATTCTTGGCGAAGATGGCCGTCTTCGGTTCCCGCGGGGGTTGGTCGAAGATACGCTTGCTAAATGCGCCCGCCATATCACGCTTCATGGTCAAAACCCGAAACATGATTTGCTGTTATCAGGATCGCGTGTTCATTATGGCACAGCGGGTGCAGCGGTTCATGTTGTTGATGTGGCCAAGAATGAATATCGTGAATCCTATCTTGCCGATATTTATGATGCGGCGCGGATTGTCGAACAGATGGATAATATTCATTTCTTTCAGCGTCCGATGGTAGCACGCGATATCCCAGATCCGGCCGATCTGGATTTCAATACGGTCTATGCGGCGATCAAGGGAACAACAAAACATGTTGGCGTCAGCTTTACCGAAGCTGAATTTATGAAGCCGGTTTTTGAAATGCTGCACAGCGTTGCTGGCGGCGAAGATAAATGGCGGGCGCGTCCATTTGTATCGAACAGCAATTGTTTTGTCGTGCCACCACTTCGGTTTGCTACTGAATCCTGTCTGGTGATGGAAGAAGCGGTGCATAACGGCATGCCGGTTTTATTGCTTTCCGCAGGGCAAGCAGGGGCAACAGCGCCAGCCAGCATTGCCGGTGCGGTGGCGCAGGCACTGTCTGAGGTGATTGCCGGATTGATCTATGTCAATGCGATGAAACCGGGCCATCCCTGTATTTGCGGAACATGGCCATTTGTTTCAGATTTGCGAACTGGCGCAATGTCGGGCGGATCGGGTGAGCAAGGGTTATTGACCGCTGCCTGTGCGCAAATGCTGCAATATTATGATTTGCCTGGAGGTGCCGCCGCCGGTATGGCCGATGCCAAAATGCCGGATGCGCAATCAGGCTATGAAAAAGGTAGTACACTTGTCATGGCAGGTCTGTCAGGGCTGAACATGGTCTATGAGGCCGCTGGGATGCATGCGTCATTGCTTGGCTTCTGTCTTGATAGTCTGATTATCGATAATGACATGTTGGGGCAATGTTTACGCTGTGTTCGCGGAATTGAGGTAAATGAAGAAACCTTGGCCGTTCAGGTGATGAAGGATATTTGCATGGGTGGGCCTGGCCATTATCTTGGCCATGACCAGACCATCAACCTGATGCAAACCGAATATGTCTATCCGGCGATTGCTGACCGCTCTAGCCCAAAGGAATGGGAAGAGCTTGGCAAACCAAATCTGCTTGAGGTGGCGCGGCAACGCAAAGAAGATATTCTGGCCAATTCACATCCAAGCCATATTTCCGATGCGCTTGATGCCGAATTGCGGGCACGTTTCAAAATTTTGCTCTAGCCGGTTCTGGTCTGCTCTATACGGTTTGGCATCACAGGTCTAGTTGCGAACCGGTGCGCCATCATCCAGCATGGCACTGATGCGGGCGTGGGTTTCGGGCGTCTTTGCCAGCCGGATAAAGGCGGCTCTTTCGCGGGCGAATAACCCATCTTCATCAATCGGGCTATCCTCATCGGGGCTTTGCACCATAATTGTGGCAATCTGCATGGCAACGGTTTTGTCATGCGGCATGAAATCGCCCCGATCAACGCCATCTTGCATAAAGCCTGCCATTTTCTCGGCAAGTGCTGCCGGTGCCAATTCGGCCTTTGGCGGTTTTGGTGGCGTGTAAGAGGCGGCCATTTCGGTAACAAGCTGGATTGCCCGCGGCAATAGCCGGTCTCGGTTCATCACGGTTTCATCATGGTCTTGCCGAAAATATTGCATGCGTGACGCAAGCTCGGGCGAAGATCCGGTGGCGGCATATCCAAGATTCATCCATGCTTTCCAAGCGGCCTGTTCCCAATCGCCAAGATGGGCATGCCAGCGTAAATAGCTTTCCTTGACCCCGCCACCACTTGGCACAACACCAACCGCCGCTTCGACAAGACCAAGAACCGAATTGGTATGCGCAACAAGCTTGTCACAATGCGCCAGCACCTCAAATCCGCCACCAGCGGCAAGACCGGACGGCGCGCCAACAACGGGAACTGGGGCATATTTCAAAGCGGCAACAGCCGTTTGGAACCGCAAAAGAAACCCGTCAATTTCATCCCATTGACCCGCCTCGGTCATGCGGCGAAACGCATTTAGGTCAACACCAGCCGAAAAATGCTGCGCGTCATTATGAATGATGATCCCTGCCCCATGATCATTGGCAGCGGCAGCAACAATTTCCATCGAGGCATCGGTTAAAGCATTGGCTTTTGAATGAAATTCAACAAGCCGCAAATCGCCATCAAGGGCAAAGAGGCTGGCAGCGTCATTTGTCAAAATCGGATGAAGGGTGCGCCGCGTCATATGAAAGCGCATCACCCCCTCGGGTAAATTGACCGGCTGGCGGGCGCCATCGGCATGGCGAATCATCAAGCTGCCTGCCTGAACGCTGTAACTGGGCGCGCCATCTTCCAGAAATGCCGGCACCGTCAAACCACATTCGTCAAGAAGCGCGGCAAAACGCTGCTGGCCAATGGCGTCAATCATTTCAAACGGGCCGCGTTGCCAGTTAAAGCCAAGTTTCATCGCATCGTCAATATCCTGCGGTGTTGTTGTCACTGATGGCACAAGGCTTGCCGCATAATGCAAAATCCGGCCAAGGACACGGCGGCAGAATCTGGCCTGATCATCATGCCCATCAAGCAGCATGAACAAAGGTTCATCTTGACGGGCAGCGGCTTCGGCAGCGGCAATTGCTGCGGCGGGAAGCTTTGTTTTGGCGGGGTTTAAGGGAGGCATATCATTGCCCTCGTAACCGGCAAATTGCCGTGCCATGCGTTTGGTGCCATCCAAACAGTAAAAACCGCCTTTGCCCTTATCACCGGTAAAGCCAGCGGCAATCATCGCAGCAATGGCTGGATTGGCAGCGCCAACCGCATGAAACGCATCATCGGCAGGCAAGATATTGCCAAGCGAGACAACAACATCAGCCATAAGATCAATGCCGATCAGATCATAAAGACCAAAGACACCTGTTTTTGGGATGCCCATAGGCCGCCCGAATAACGCATCAGCATCTTCGATGGCAAGATTGCATTTCAAGGTTTCGTCAATGCCAACCTGAAGCGCAAATACCCCAACACGATTACCAAGAAAGCCCGGCGTATCGGCGCAGCGAACAACCCCCTTGCCAAGAACACGGTCATTGAAATCGGCAAGACGGTCAATAACATCACTGGTTGTTTCACTGCCGCGAACAAGTTCGAGAAGCCGCATATAGCGAACCGGATTGAAATAATGGGTGATGGCGAAACGCTGCCGAAACACGCTTGGCATATCCTCGACAAGAAGCTTGATCGGAATGGTTGATGTGTTCGAGCTGACAACACAGTCAGCGCCGATCACCGCATCAAGACGGCGATAGAGCGCTTTTTTGATATCTAGCCGTTCAACAACGGCCTCAATGATCCAGTCGCAATCGGCCAGCTTGTTAAAATCATCATCAATGACGCCAGTGGTAATACGCGCAACATTCTTTTTTGACATTAATTGCGGTGGATCCGATGCCAAAAGCCGGTCAATGGCGTTTTCGGCCGGTGTCTTTTCACCCGCTGATTTGGCACCAAGATCAAGCAGTAAAACATTATGACCAGCATTAGCAATCTGCGCGGCGATGCCGCTTCCCATTGTGCCAGCGCCAATCACGGCAATATTACGAAAATTTGCAGCGCTCATTTGATCATCCTTTAAAATAGTGGCCTGTTGTCAGGTTCTTGTTATCTAGCTGGCCAGAAAGCCGCGAAGCGCGTCATTGACTTCGGCGGGGCGTTCGGCTGGCAACATATGGCCTGCGCCATCCATGGTGACACGTTCACTATTGACCAGACTATCAGCCATTGCATTGCCAAATTTTACCGGCGTCATCCGGTCAGATGCGGCCAAAATACACAAAGTGGGGTGGGTGATTTTTGCCGCTGCCGCCTTGCCACCACTGTAATTATTGCAAGCTGTCAAATCATGGCGAAGCGCATCGGCATGATTGCTGGCCATCAACCGGTTTCCATAGCCAAGAAACGAATGGCCGGGCTGTGTATTGTCATGCATATGCGCCATTGGCCCATGTCCCCAGCTTGTCATCACGCTGATGGCCTTGCTAAGAGCCTTGTCTGACATTGTCAAAAGCTGATCATTTACCGGAATGGCCAAAGCACCAGCAATCAAGCCAAGGCGCGAGACACGTTCTGGATAGCGTGCGGCTGCATCAATGGCGACTAGACAGCCTTGGGAGTGGCCAACAAGACAGGCCGTTTTCACATCCAGACTATCAAGAAGGGCGATCACCCAATCAGCCATATCTTCGATCGATTCCAGTGGCGTGCCGCCAGACAGGCCGTGACCCGGGAAATCAGGCGCCAGAACCTGATAGCCGCGATAGGCAAAATACCGGCTTTGCAGAACCCATGTCAGATGGTTCTGGCCGCTGCCATGAAGCAGAACAAGTGCCTCGCCATCATTGACAAAGGATCGCCCGCCAGTGGCGATATGGATTTGTGTGTCAAATAGCTGATGCTTCATCGTGACTGCCCCTAATCGACCGTGCGGTTAGTCTTTGGTCTTGGCAAATTTGGCGGCTGCCCGAAATCCGGTTTCGAAATCAGCTTTGATATCGTCGAAATCTTCCAGCCCAACCGATAGGCGAATCATATCATCGGACAGGCCGCCTTCGATCATCGCTTCGGCGGAAATATGCGAGTGGGTTGTGCTTGCTGGATGGATCACCAGCGTTTTGGCATCACCAACATTAGCAAGATGCGATGCCAATTCAACCGATTCAATAAAGCTGCGTCCCGCATCGCGCCCACCCTTCAGGCCGAATACAATGATCGAGCCTGCGCCGCGTGGCATCATGCGTTTTGCCAATTCATGCCCCGGATGATCGGCAAGATTGGGATGACGTACCCAAGCGACCGCGTCATGGCCGCTTAAAAATTCCAGCATCTTGGCAGTATTATCCATGTGACGCTGCATTCGTAACGGCAGGGTTTCCATGCCTTGCAGAATATGAAAGGCATTTGTTGGCGAGAGTGACGGACCAAAATTATACATGCCTTCAGCGCGGAATTTTGCGGTAAAGGCAGCAGGGCCAAATTCTTCGTAGAAATTAATGCCATCCATCGCGTAATGCGGGCCTGCAATGGTGGGAAATTTGTCATTCTGCCCCCAATCGAAATTACCGCCATCAACCACTGCCCCGCCAATCGCAACACCATGACCGCCAATCCATTTGGTCAATGAATGAATGATCAGATTGGCACCAAGCTCGAAAGGCTTTAACAGCCAAGGGGTGTTAAATGTACAATCAAGCATCAATGGAATACCGGCCTTGGCGGCAATTTTCCCAACGGCTTCGACATCCATGATATCCAGACCCGGATTGCCAATCACCTCACCAAAAATCAATTTGGTATTGGGCTGGATGGCCTTTTCGATGCCAGCAAGATCTGACGGGTCAACAAAGCTTGTGGTGATGCCAAAGCGCGTAAGGGTGTTTTCTAGCAGGTTAATATTGGCACCATACATGCGCGATGATGAAACGATATGGTCGCCTTGTGAACATAGCACCAAAAGCGCGGTTGAAAGCGCCGCCATGCCCGATGCGGTTGCCGTTGCCGCAACCCCGCCTTCAAGCGCGGCAACACGCTGTTCAAGCACGGCAACAGTTGGATTAGAGATGCGCGTATATAGATGGCCGCCAAGTTCTTGGTTATAAAGCGCGGCTGCATGTTCGGTATTTTGAAACACATAGGATGTTGTCTGATGAATTGGCACTGCGCGCGAACCATGGCGTTCGTCAGGCACATGACCCGCATGTAGGCTCAACGTGTCAAATTTATAGTCACCGCTCATCTCAAGCCGCCTTTTTTGATGTTTTGATAAATTCTTTCTGCCCGCTTCGGCAAGCCAAGTCAATGAGGCCAAATCAATGAGGCCAAGTCAATGAGGCCAAGTCAATAAGGCCAAGTCAATAAGGCCAAGTCGATTAAGGCATCATTTATGGATCATTTCGGCGGCTAAAGCATGCCGAAACCATCGATCGCAAAAGCTGGAGGGCGCAAAGGCTGTTTTTGATGATTAGCCAAGGTGAAAATAATCAACCCCATCTTTGGTCTGAATTTGCATTTCATCGCGGGCAACAAGATGGTTTAGATGCGCGCGGGCCTCGCAGCTGGCAAAGAATAATTCATGGTCGGTCAGATCAAAAGCAAAAAGTGCGCGCATCGCACCTGCCGTTGTGATGGGCCCGTTGGCCGCAGCGCCGCGTAAAAGATCAAGCCGCGTATTGTGATGTTTAATCAATTCAGCCGCCCGCACGCCGCCGCCAAAATAGGGCCAGTCATGCCCTGGAATGATTAACCAGTCATCAGTCAGATGGCGCATCTGATCGAGATAGCTGTAATAATGCCCAAGCATATCAATCTCGATAGACCGAAGGCTGACCGAAATATTCGGCGAGATGCGGGGCAATAGAAAATCAACACAGATATGAAGCTTGCGGTCATGATCGGACAGGCTCATATGGCCTGGTGAATGGCCGGTATCAAAACGCGGTGTCCAGATGCCTGATTTGCTGTGAAAACGGTGATCGGTATCAATGATTGTGACATCGGGAAGATCGCCCGATAATTTGCGGAAATAATTGCCCTGTGACCGGATGCGATCGACAATGTCGCCATCTAGCCCGAAACGGGCATATGTGTCGCCCATGATCGTGCCAAATGCGGCATCGGATTGGGCAAGGCTCCAGCTTGCCTGCGCATGTTCAACCGCGCCCATATAGATCGGCACACCAGTGATCGCCGCCAGCGCCCCAGCATAGCCAACATGGTCAGCATGATAATGCGATACGATAATGCCAATTACCGGCTGGTCAGCCAAGGCCCCTGCCAGCATCACCTGCCACTGATCGGCAATGGCCTGACTTTGAATGCCGCAATCAAGAAGCAGCCAACCATCTTTTGTATCAAAGGCATAGAGATTGATATGGTTTAACCGAAAGGGAAGGGTAAAGCGCATCCAGTAAAGATCATCAGCAAGCGCAACCATTTCACCGGCCTTCGGCGGGTCGATGGCAAGAGGGGGCATTGACGGGTTTGGCATGTTTGGCATGGGCGTTACTCTTGTGCGGCCAGAATGGCGCAAAAATGATGAAACAAGGGTTGGATGATTATTGGATCGGGATCAAAAACAGACCTTTAAATTATAGCGTATTTTATCGGGGTGATGAATGGCCTTTGCGCCGGTTTGAAATTAGCTGCCAGCAAAATCATGCTGACGCCAAGCTTCATAAATCACAATCGAAACGGCATTGGCAAGATTTAGCGACCGGTTATTTGCCACCATTGGCAAACGTAATTTATGATCTGGCGCGATGCGGGCATGAATATCGGCTGGCAACCCCGAGGTTTCCGAGCCAAATAGAAACGCATCGCCCGGGGCAAAGGCGCGGTCATATATGGTGCCTTCGCCCTTTGTGGTAATCGCAAAAAGCCTTGGCTGGTCAAGCCAGTCCACACAGGCCGCCAGATTGTCATGAATATGAACATCGCTAAGCGCGTGATAATCCAGCCCCGCACGCCGGCATGATTTTTCGTCAAGCGTAAAGCCAAGCGGTTTGACCAGATGCAGACGATTGCCGCTATTTGCCGACAGCCGGATAATATTGCCGGTGTTGGGCGGGATTTGCGGCGCAAATAAAATGATCTCAAACATCAATGATAATGGGTGATCCGGGTCAATACGATCACCATTCAACTAAAAATAGCCAGCCATAGGAGATAATCACAGCTGGCACGGCGGAATAAAGGGTTGCCACCACCGCTACTTTGGGCGCGATCGCAATGGCCGGAAATAGCGCGTCACCATCATTACTAAGTGCGTTTCCGATCTGCGCCGATAGCGGCAGAATACCAGCAAGATACATTGTCGTGACCAAAACCTGCGGCCCGCATCCGGGTAAAAAGCCAATCAAAATGGCGATCATCGGGGTGAAAAGCGTAAAGCCACTAAAGACTTGTTTTAGGTCAATCGCAAAGAAATAAACCGATAAATCAAACACCAGATAGGCGCCAATCACCCAGACCGTCACAAAATTAGTATCGGCAACGGTGCGCCGGAGGATTGTTCCGCTTGCCGAAAAGGCGGTATCGCCACGAATACCAAATCGTGGTGCCAACCGCATGGTAACGGCTAAAACACCGCCAAGTACGCCAAGAAGGCTTGCAGGCTTATCGAGATAATCGCTTGCAAACAACGCATCAACATCAACCTGAAAGGCAACAAGAGCGGCAAGAACCAGCCCGGGAAGCATGATAATTAACCAGATCCGGTCTAGCCATGGTGTGCTGGCATCCTCGTTCATATGGTCGACGTCATGCCCATCGCCAAGCGACCCGCGCAAAAAATCACGGCCATGAATATAATTGACGGTCCAGCCGCTGAATGTGCCAACAACAAACCCAAGCACAACCATCGCAAGACCGACAAGCGGCTGTTGTGCAATCAAAAGAAATGCGGCGTCGCCCATTGTCGCGGTCAATACCGCAACAACACTGCCAAAACTAAGCCGGCCCGATACATATTGCGTCACCACAATAATGGCGCCGCCACAACCGGGAAGCGCGCCAAGTGCGGCGGCAACAGGCACTTGCCAGACCGTCGCCTTACGCAGCGCCGCAGCGGCATCAATGTTCAAAACCCGTTCAATGCCGTAGAAAATAAAAAATGTACCAGCAACAAAGGTGCTGACCTGAATGTAGGCATCGGCAATCGCCTTGAACAGAATGTCATTAAATTCAGATTCGATATGCGTCATCACATAGCCAGCCAATAGAACCGGAAATAGAATCAAAAGACTATGAAATGCGGTCGCAGGGTCGCGTGGCCCGCCTGTTGCGGGCTGTGAGTTTGCCACTGGTGACAAGTTCTGTTTCATAACATAAACTTAGCAAGTTCTAACTTTAATTACAACGCCTAATATTACGATTAATGCTAACTTGCCCGATATGTGAATTTGGTGCGATGCTAATAATCTGATATCATTATATCCGGCATCGCTAAATCTGATATTTTGGGGGCTCCGGCATGGCATATGGCCGAGAAGATCAATTGCTATTTACCGCCCCAATTCTGTTATTTGGTGCAGCCCCAATCGCCGGATCACTTCTATCTTGTCTTGACCGCTGTCAAACTTGGCCGGTTGTGGCGGCAGATGGCGGGCTTGGTACGGCTTTGTCATGCGGGCTTCGTCCACAAGCGGTGATTGGCGATATGGATTCGGCAAATGATCTTGATCAGCTTGCCGATGATATTCGCCAGATAAAACGATCCGGACAAGATGATACTGATTTTGAAAAATCGCTTGATTTGATTGCGGCGCCTCTAATCATTGGCATTGGTTTTCTCGATGGCCGGTTTGATCATTCCTTGGCGGCACTTGATGCGCTGGCGCGATTGCCGCATGATCGGCCAGTTTTATTGGTTGGTGGTGATGATGTTTTATTGCGTTTGCGCGGTGATTTCGAAATTACCTTGCCGCTGGCAAGCCGGTTTTCGGTCTGGCCACTTGGCACACAGCATTTTTTGCGCTCACACGGGCTGGAATGGCCGTTGGATGACGTCACGATGGCGTTTGGTAAACGAACCGGCACCTCAAATCGTGTGAATGGCGCGCCGGTTTCGATTGGGGCTGGCGTTGGTGATGGCTATGTGGTGATGGCACCTTTAACCGCATTTGATGCGATGCTTGATGCCGTGGTGGCAATGGCAGATTTGCCAGCCTAAATTTGCGACCGAGACGAATGACCAATAAACAAACAGCCTTTGTCTGATCTGGACGATGGTCAAAACAGCCCTGTTTGAAATCGGATGTGTCGTTATTGCTTTGTGTGACGCCCCGCCCTATAGTTTGGCCTGATATATTTTATCGGCAGGAGACGATTAATGCAAAAATCCGTGTCATCCACTGCGGCAGTGATGCGCCATCATGTGCTAACAGATGCTATTCTTTTTGGCCCCTTTGCAGGAAAGGCGATATCCGAGCCTGTTGCAAAGGCTTTTCTGATTGTGGTTGGCAGCCTGCTTTTGGCCGTGTCGGCACAAATCAAAATTCCGTTTTATCCCGTGCCGGTAACAGGCCAAACATTGGTTGTTCTGTTGATTGGCATGACCTACGGCCCGCGCCTTGGCGGGGCAACAATTGCGGCTTATTTGCTTCAAGGGGCGATGGGATTGCCGGTTTTTGCTGGTGCTACTGTTGGTATGGCGGCATTGGTCGGGCCAACGGGTGGTTATCTTGCCGGCTTTTTAGTCGCGGCGGTTGTTATGGGCTTTTTGGCCGAACGCGGCATGGGCCGCTCGGTCATCAGCACGGTGATTGCGATGGTGATTGGTAACGCCGTGATCTATGCGATGGGCGTATCATGGCTAACAAGCTTTATCGGCATGGAAAAAGCGCTGATGCTTGGTATGGCGAAATTTTTATATGGTGATGCGTTAAAGCTGGTGATTGCCGCCTGTTTGATGCCAGTGGCATGGCGGTTGGTGAAATCGGCGCAGAGATAGCCTGAATTTTCTGCCGGCCTCCGTGGTCAGCTTTTTGTCTGATTAATCGCTGACCATTCGCTGAATCCAATATGACGCTCCGGCATTTGCCGGAGCGTTTTTTATGGTCCCGGCTTAAATGCGCGTTAGATATTGATTGTCATTTGCCGGTCGGTCAAACGGCATTGGCGCATTGCCAAGCGTTTCAAATTCTTCCAGCACATCAGCAATATCAAGAACTTCGGCTTCACCGGATGCTTCGATGATTTCAAGAAGGTGTTCTTCGGGCGACTCGCCCTCATGATGCAAAATTGTGACGGCGATGACGGCAGCAATGCTGCTTGTCACGACATTTTCTTCATTGGTGACAGGCTTTACGAAAGGAATGACGCGGCAATCTTGCTGTGAGTCATGATCGGTCATGCGCATGACAATACTCCATAAACGAAGAGACGTTGTGGGGATGAATGAAGGTCAAGTTATGGTTTGGGCGTTGACCACGCCAAAAATCAACAAATTGATATAACCATGCTCGTTCCATACGACATGTAGTGTGTCTTGATTTTTCTTTTGGGGAAAGTGAAAAATGCAAAAAACCGCAAATAATCAGGTGTATTATTTAATTGATTGTTTTTTCTGGTGTTGTTGCTCTTATTTGTGTTTATTTCCTTTACTGGGTCTTTGCGCTGATGTCAGATACCTGCCCAGGTTAGCCTCCAGATAAGCTTAATGAATATGTACTGCGGACTATAATCAAGTTGTAACGGTCAAAAAATTTAATGGTTTGAGTTGCAGAATTTTCATTATAATAAACCGTAGCAAAATTAATGAATCGATATTTTTCGGCTTTGTAAATAAGCGCCTCATTTTGAGCCAACATAGCAATCGTGTCTTGAGGAAAGTCTGTTATTGCGTATGCTTAAGACATGCTTCTTGTCAGCGTAGCTTGCGCAAGTTCATTATGAATATTTTTAGTAACTGTAATTAATCAATAAAATATCTATTTATCTATCGCGGCCTGGAGCTTTTGCTGTTGTGAGAAAAGTTTATCAAATATTTGTTTTGGTGTTTTCCGTTGGTACTGTGTCTTCATGTGTGGCTGACTCGAAATACCAGCCAAAAATGAGTTCAGACGCAAGAAATCTTCAATGGGAAGAAAAGAATGGGTCCGCTGCTTTGCCTCTGGCTGCGGCCATAGATTTTTGTAGTAAAGAAGCAACTGACGAGTCAGCAAAAATAGCTGCGGTTCTGTCTGTAGACAAAACATACACGGCAGGGTCACCCACGCAAGTAGTTGAAACAACTTCCATGGACACAGTCAAAGCCAGTGAAATGGCCAAGTGCATGTTCGGCCTTGGCTATAAAGAAAATGGACGTTGAGATTTAACGAGAGTAACAGAACTTAGTTAAACAGGTCTTGATGCTGCTCCAGTGTCTGGGAAGTGTAAACCAGCCGCGCAATGTGGGGTGACTGATTCAATGTGACGCTATCAAAGTCTACTGTATGGTCAGTCACATATACGCTCTCGAAAACCTTCTAATCATTTTGCTTGTTAAGCTCTAGCCGGTTTAATTGGGGGGCATGGGTGCGCTTATTACGAGCGGTTGATGATATCCCTAAAGTCCTTGAGAACAATCTGTTCTTCCACTTGACCGACTCAACGAGTGTGAAGAATGATCAGCTTCAAGCGAAAAAAGGAGCGGTCTCTATTGAGAGCATTTCCTTGGATCGGGTCTTTTTTCAGCGGAAAGGCTTAAAAAACTCACTACTGAGAACCTGTCCAATGCCAGCGGCGTATTGAATTCGTTTGATGTTGCTATGCCAAATCTCTTGACAACGCTTTAACTGCCCACTCTGCGAACAATGATTTTGCCAGCAGGCTTATTATTGACATTTCGCACAGCAAGGCTCGACTTACTGAAGAGTATTGTTTCTACCCCAAATGTGTCTACCACGCTGACGCGAATGCGTATTTGTTTGCCGACTAATCCCTGTGTCAACGGCAATGACTTAGGGGTGATGACTGGAACGGCTTCCCAATTTCGACCATCACTAGACGCCTCCCAAGTTAGATTTGTGCTCGCTATTCCATCTAAATCAGCTATCGATGAAGTGTTTGCAGAGAGAGTGGTGCCTTCTAATGGCTCTCCAACGATAATGGCTTCTCCATCTACCGGATCGTCTACGTTAATAACAACCTCTGACGGGCTGGTGACTAAAACTTCTCGTGTACCACGGCTGTCAACGTACGATACTACCGCACGGAATGCATATCCAACATCCTTCTGGGTGAGTTGAAGTACTCCGCCTTCCGTGGATGGGTATAATAGCCAATTGTTTGCTGTTTTTGATTGCTGCCAAATAATTTCATAACTCCCAATGCCGTCTTCATCTGAAATGAGACTTGCATCGACAACGAGAGTGCTCTTTTCGCGCGCTTCGCCAGAGAGCCTTGGCGAGCCTGTAGGTTTATCGTTTATGTTTTTCACTGGTGTAGAAGGTGGACTAATCAGAGTTTCTAATTTTCCTTGCCCATCAACATAAGAAATGACCACCCGAAGATACTGATCTACGTGGGCCTCTCGAGGCGTGAATGACTGCTGAACGGCACCGGATAAATTCAGCCAATTTTTGCCGTCACGTGATATCTGCCACTGAATTTGTGAGGTGCCCATTCCATCACTGTCTGCAATATCGGATACATCGACTATCAATGGATCATCTTCGATCGCAACAAAAGCTGCTCCAGAGGCGTCCTGATCTTTGGTGCTTTGACCCGACGTAGTTGACGTCTGATTCTGGCTTGTGGTGGTTTGGGTACTTGAAGTTGGCACCGAGTTGGCGGGTGCAGATGCATCCGTGCTCTCTGGAAGGCCGCCAGCTATCACAGACTGAGAAAAAAACAGCGCTACCGTGACGCCAAAAGCATAAGGTAAAGAGCGTAACATAGTATCAAATCCTTAAGTCTATCAAGGCGACCATAACTTCAGCGACAGCTTTTATACTGTGGATGACAACGCGTTGCAACCCAAATACAGAAACGACTGCTCATCCATATTGTTTAGACTACTCTAAGCTGATAGAAGAAAATAACACAAAAAGCAATGACCTAGTAGTTTTCAGCACTTGTTTATTTCTCAAGACATGACCTTTGGGGCTGTTACCACTCTTTTTGCGATCATTCTGTTATGCTGCGTAGTTCCTTGGTCAGTTTTTGTGATGATCCAGCTCATCGAGAACTTTCCGCGCGGCGCGCATACATTCCAGCGCTTGCGGTACGCCGCAATAAATGCCAACAACATGGATGATCGCGCGCAATTCTTCGCGGGTGACGCCGTTCTTGATTGCGCCACGGCAATGCAATTCCCATTCGGTCATCTTGCCAAGCGCGCCAATCATGCTTAGATTCATCATTGACCGTGTTTTGACGTCAATCGCCTCATCGCCCCAACCAAAACCCCAGCACCAAGCGGTCATGGCTTCTTGAAAGGGGCGTGAAAAATCATCAGCACCATCAAGCGATTTCTGGACATATTCGGCACCAAGGGTTGCTTTGCGTTTTTCAAGGCCAGTTTCAAATAGATCTTTATCCATGGTTTTCCCATTCCGTTATCGAGTTTGGCGGCGCGAATCGGCCGTTTTTGCTGTGTGGGTCATTTTTGTCAGACCTGACAATCAATTAAGATTTTTGTCTATAAAGATTGCGGACAGTCGGCCAGCCAGTCAATAGGGTTTTTCCATGGCAAAGCCGGTCATCTGATCAGATCACAACCCCTGGTTTCTTTCTAGATTTGTAGCATTTAAATTAGTAAATTGGAGAAAACCTGAAGTCGGGCTATCATTAATTGCAAATTGGCGAGCATGGCTTTCATTCAAGAAATTGGCTGCTCTGCAATCGACCCAGGGTGATGTGGGAAGTGACTAAAGGGATAGGGTAAAGATGATTGAGGTGACCCCGGCAATAACGTCAAACCAAGCCAAAACCGGATCTGATGTAGGAACATCTAAAGGTAAAGTTGAATTACTGGCCGCCGCGGCAAATTTTTTTGCCGACCGTCTGTTAACCCGCAAACAGCAAAAAAGCCTCAGCTTTTTCATTGAATTCACCGCCAAGCCGGTGCGCGGGCCAATCAGCATTGATATGTTTGCCGGTAAATCAGGCCTGTTTGGGTTTCGCCCACCCCGCCTGTTCGAGATGACGGTGTCATCGGCTCCCGGCATGCGGGCGGCATTGGATGCGGTTGCTGTTGACATGGTTCACATTGCGCAGGTTATGAGCCAGCGATTGGAAATATTTGCCAAAAAACGGAAAATTGACGGGCAACTTGAAACAGCGTTAAAGGCGCGATGGCTTGGCAGACGCGCCATCTTTATTGATGCTTTGCCCCATGCCGAACGGGCATGGGTGATTGAGGCTGACGCTACATCAAAACAACTGGTGGGTGAATTTCTGGCTTGGTCATCCAGTCGTATCCGATCGGTACCACGCCAACGCCCAAAAGGCGATAAAATCGGGCTTTACCGCGTTCGGCCAACAAAAATTGCGATGCCCGCACCAAACCAGATATGGAATGACAAAGAAGAACAAACAGTAATGGTGCCGACGGTATCTGGCGCCGAATTACTTGGTGTAGTGCCAAGCCAGACCAAAGTCGCTCCGCAGGATCTCAGCCCGGATATCGTTCCGGCCGATTTTGCACCGGTTGGCGCCGCTTACGCAAGCGGCTGCCAGCCGCTAGGTGATCCGGCAGATGATTCGGCGGGGTTGGGTGTTAATGCCCCAGCCCAAACCGATGCACAGCAAATGGTTCCAGCTCTGGCCGCGCAGAAAATTGCCGCGGCTACGCCCATTGACCCGCCGCAAATGGCCGAATTTGCCATTTATGTCGAGGTGCCGTCACTTGGCACAACGCGGCGGCTGAATAGTGGCGCATTTCATGGCAAGCTGAATGATCTTTATGAACGTGGCTTGATTGCCCGCGAGTCCGCTCGCGCGGCGATGCGCCTTGCCGATGATCGTCGCCGTCAGCCTCGCTAGATCGCCTAATGCTCCTAGGTTAATTATTTGATGACGTTTGCGCTGCAAATGGATATGGTGCCAGCAACGAATTTTGGCTTTGTCGCGGCAAGCGCACCAACCGCTGATAACGGTTATTGGAAAACAGGTTTAAACAAATGAATATCTACAAAAGCGTCAAGGATGAAGTTCTGGTGCCAATCCATCCTGCTGGCTGGCCGTTTATTTTCCTGTTTATCCTTGTTTCGGCAATCATCACCTATTTTTGGGCAGGATTCCTGCTTCCGGGCAGCCTGTTATCGCTATGGTGTATTTATTTTTTCCGCAATCCAAAGCGCACAACGCCGGTGACCGATCATCTTGTCATTGCACCTGCTGATGGGCGGGTGTTATCAACTGGCATTGTGCCGGTGCCGGATGATCTTGATCTGCCAAAGGGCGAATGGCGGCGCATTTCGATTTTCATGAATGTGTTTGATGTTCATGTGAACCGCGCGCCGGTTGCCGGTAAAGTGATTGCCACATCCTATCACGAGGGTGCGTTTTTGAACGCCAGTCTGGATAAGGCGTCGGAACAGAATGAACGCCAGAATATGGTACTCGAAATGGCATCGGGTCAGCCTGTTGGTGTTGTCCAGATTGCAGGGCTTGTTGCCCGCCGAATCTTGCTTGAAGCGGCGGTTGGCGATTATCTGAATATTGGTCAGCAATATGGTATTATCCGATTTGGCAGCCGTGTTGATGTATGGTTGCCAGCAACAACGCCGGTTTATGTTTTGGCAGGGCAAACAACAATTGCTGGTGAAACAATCCTTGCCGATCTGTCGGGTAAGACAGCCGAAATTACTGATGGGGTTTGCCGGTGATGAGCGAGCGTCCGCAAAAGAAAAAGCGTTTCAGGTCAGTTTCGATCTATTGGCTTTTGCCCAATATTTTGACCGTTGCCGGATTTGCCTCAGGCCTAACCGCTTTACGATTTGCGATGGATGGACGCTGGGCTGGGGTGATTATTTTGATCAGTGTTGCTGCAGTTTTTGATGCGCTTGATGGGCGCACGGCGCGCCGGTTTCAAACTTCAAGCGCCTTTGGTGCCGCGCTTGACAGCTTGTCTGATCTGGTTGTGTTTGGCGTTGTTCCGGCGTTATGCCTCTACATCTGGGCCTTGCAGGATGCTGGCACGATGGCATGGTGGGCAACATTGTTCTATGCGGTTTCAATTGCGCTTCGACTGGCGCGTTTTGACTCTGAACTGCCTGACCCGCCTGATTATGCCAAGGGCTATTTTACTGGCATTCCCGCACCTGCATCAGGCTTTCTTGTGTTATTGCCGATCGTCATTGATCTGCAATTCAATCTTGAAATTGCGCGTGATCCAAATTGGGTATCCGCTTGGTTAGTTTTGGTTGGTGCTGGCGCGGTTAGCGCGTTGCCAACCTTTGCTGGCAAGCGGTTGAAATTGCCCGTCGAGTCGGTGCTTCCAATTTTGGCGGTAATTGGCCTTCTTGGCGCTGCTGTCGTGACCGAACCTTGGTTTACTTATATGGCGGTAGTGGTGATTTACACGCTTAGCCTGCCTTTGTCGACATTGCAGTTCTTGCGTGAGCGGCGGCAATATGAAGGTAGCGAAACCAACTAGCGGCTGGCTTGGCGATCTTCTTGTGCGGCAATGCGTTCACGATGAAACAGATAGATGCCGCATCCAACAATAATGCAAACGCCAAGAATTGTGCTTTTGGCGGGCAGATCGCCAAACACCAGATAGCCTAAAATCACCGACGAAATAATCTCGGTATATTGAAAAGGTGCCAGCACACTTGCTGGTGCGTTATTGGCCGCCCAGACGATAAAGATATGGCCAATGGTGGCGACAATCCCCATATAGATAATCCATTCAAATTGTTGTGCATTTGGCATGATGAAGCCAGTGCCAGCAAGATCAAACATCTGGCCAATCAGCATGGTAGCACCAAGTGCGATTGTCGCTGTAATGCCAACAATGAACTGCATTTGAAACGGGTGCGCTTTGCCAGCAAGGCGGCGGGTGATCGTAACATAGCCTGCCATAGCCAGTGCTGTTGCCAGCGGAAACAGGGCTGGCGCACCAAAAATCACGATGCTTGGCTGCAAAATCACCACCACCCCGAAAAGCCCGATGATGATTGCGATAATCCGCCTTTGTCGGATTTGCTCGCCCAGAAAAAGTGCTGATAGCGCGGTCAGGATCAATGGCTGGACAAAATAAATCGAAATGGCCTCGGCCATCGGCAAATGCTGAAGCGCGGCAAAGAAACAAACGGTGGCAATTGCCAACAGGATGCCGCGGGCAAATTGCATCATCAAAGTGCCAGCTGGGACATGCCATTGACGCGCCCAAATGACCAAGGGTGCCATCAGCAAAATCTGCATGACAAACCGCATGAAGGTGACTTCGACAGGGTCTAATGCCTGGCCAAGAAGCTTGGCAAAAACATCAAGGATTGGAATAAACAGCATGGCCGCACAAAGCTGCAAAATGCCCTTTGTCGCACTTGCGCTATCATTGCCTAGGCGATTGGATGCTGGTGGTATCATGGGCAAAACAGTTCCCGCAAACGTGATCAACGTCAATTGAATTCGGTTGGGGCAAAGCGCAATGGTGAAAATCACGCTTGGGGCTGGATTGCTTTATCTATCCGGCTTATAGTTAAGCCATCTTGTAACCAACTCAATAGATGGGTGATGCCATGACAAGCGGGCTTATTGAAAAATGCCTCAATAATGGCATTCGCATGACGAGCCAGCGGCAGATTATTTTAGAGGTCATTGAAGGGTCAGAAGATCACCCCGATGTTGATCAGCTACATCGGCGCTCGGTTGAGCAGGATCGCACAATTTCAATTGCCACCGTCTATCGAACGGTAAAATTGCTGGAAGAGGCAGGGGTTATTGACCGGCTGGAATTTGGTGATGGACGCGCCCGCTATGAAGAATCTGGCGAACATCATGAACATCTTGTCGATGTCGAAACCGGCGAGGTAATCGAATTCTACCATGCCGAGCTGGAAGCCTTGAAAGAACAGATTGCCCGTGAAATGGGCTATGAACTTGTTGATCACCGTCTTGAGTTGTTCGGCCGGAAGTTAAAGCCCTAGTTTTAAATGAAGATCTTGAACATGGGTCAATGCGCGGTTTTTGACCGATAGCACTGGCCTGTCATTTGCGGTGATGGCCGCTGATTGTGCTTCGTTGGAAATCGTATTATAGGGTGATATTGGCTTTGTTATTCATGCGCTATGCTGGTCGATGGCTTTATGGCTGGCGCCTATCTTGGACATCACTATCATGCAGGCAAAAAGCAATACCGGCAACGTGATCAGGCTTGCGGCGGCGCAGGCCCTATCAATGACAACGATGAATGTGAATATCATCAATACCGCGCTTGTCGGCAGTCTTTTATCGCCCTTGCCATGGCTGGCGACGCTGGGGCTGTCGCTTCAATTTGTTACGTCAATGCTAACCACCTTGCCAGCGTCATTGCTGATGGTGCGATTTGGCCGTCGGCCGGTCTTTATGAGCGGGGTGATGATCGCGGCTGGGTCTGCCTTTACCCAAGGCATTGCCATTCTCATTTCAAATTTCTGGCTGTTCTGTCTGGCGTCGATGTTTCTTGGTATTGCGCATGGCTGTGCCGGTTTTTATCGTTATGCCGCCGCTGATAGCGCCGAAGAGTCACAAAAACCAAAGGCCATTTCCTATGTACTGGCTGGTGGCTTGCTGGCAGCGTTCATGGGGCCGGAAATTGCGCGCAATACAGTTGATTTTGTGCCGGGGCATCTCTATGCGGGCTGTTTTTTCAGCGTTGCCGCGGTGCAGCTTGTCTCGCTTGGCTTTTTAAGTGGGGTGAAGATTCCAAAACCAGAGCTTACCGGTTCGGGTGGGCGGCCGATTGGTCGTTTTTTCAAAATGCCAATTTTTGTCGTTGGCGTGATCAGTGCTGCCATTGGATATGCGATGATGAGCTATATGATGACCGCCACGCCATTGCAGGTGGTTAATGTTGCCAAGCTTGGAACCTCGGCCAATGCGACCATTATTCAATGGCATGTTGTTGCCATGTTTGCGCCAGCCTTTTTTACCGGCAATCTGATTGCCCGATTTGGCGCGCCAGTCATTCTGACAAGTGGCGTGCTGATTTATCTGGCAGCCATTGCTAGCGCGCTTCTTGGTGATGGGTTCTGGTGGTATTTTGTGGCGCTAGCCTGTATGGGGCTTGGCTGGAATTTTCTTTATATTGGCGGCAGTTCGCTTGTGGCAAGCGCGGCCAAGCCTGAAGAACGCGGGCGGGTTCAAGGCATTGCTGATCTGGTCACCACAACATCGGTCACCACGGCGTCCTTGGCCGCTGGCGCGTTGCACAGCCAATTTGGCTGGGAAGTAATGGTTTTATCAGCCCTTGGGCCAGTAATGATTATCGCCATGGCGGTGGCTTGGCTTGGCATGGTTTGCCGTCCCAACCATGCCTAATTTTTATTTTGTTTTCATATTTTAGCACATTAGGTGCGATGTCGAGGCGGGCATGGTTTCGGCTATGTTGCGGTGCAGCAATTTAAAACAGCCTGTTTTATTATGCACATAATGGAAACAATTAATTTTCAAATTAGATTTTGTGAAGATACAAGCCAAAAAAAAGGTCGTGAGCAAGCTCACGACCGAGTTCAGGGAGGAAACGCACAAAATTTCATTTGGTGCGATGCAATATATGGGATTAATAATTATTTAAGTCAACCCCACTGACTAATTTAAATGTTAGAAAAATAGATAATGCTTTACAGCTTTGTGCAGATGCCCCTGAATTAGCGCCTTTTAGGCGTTGCCATGTAAATTTACCGTCGGCATTGGCGGCATTTTGGCAAATAGTGATGACGGATCGTCATGAATCTGCCGCATCATTTCAAGGCAATGTGCAGAGTCGCGTTTGGCAAGCCGCTTGCCAGCCTGATCAAGAACAAGCGCATGATGACAGTAATCGGGAACCAAAAGTGCAAATAGTGCCTGTAAAAGCCGGTGAAGATGGGTTGAAGCGGCAAGGTCATTGCCGCGGGTAACCAGCGTGACCCCATCAAGTGCGTCATCAATCACCACTGATAAATGATATGATACGGCAATATCGGCGCGGGCAATCACCACATCGCCAAATTGTGCCGGATCGGCAATTTGTCGGCCAGCCAGATGGTCAAACCAAGACAGGGTTTCGCCATCATCACCATTCTCGCTCCCATCATGCCCAAGCCCACAATTATTACTAAGGGCGATGTCAATGGCGGTATCCATCCGAAGTCGCCATGCTGCGCCTTGACCAGCGGCATGACGGCGCGCCTGTTCTTTTTGGCTTAATAATTGATCGGTATTGGCAATCACCAAAGCCGGGGCTGCGGCGGCTGAAGTATTTTTATCAATTTGTGATGCTGGGGGCGCATGTGGCGCTGATAACAGTTCGTTCAATTCTCGGCGGCTAAGATAGCAAGGATAGACAAGCCCCTTGTCCTGAAGCGTTTTCAGCGCCGCTTGATAGGCTGGCATCCGCTGTGATTGGCGGGGTGCATTGTTGCCTGATTGCGCGTCACTGGCACTGCCATACCAATTCAGCCCCAGCCAGTCCAAATCATTGAAAATCTGCGCGCAATAAATGTCGCGGCACCGCGTATGGTCGATATCGTCAATGCGAAGGATCATTTTGCCGCCCGATTGCAATGCCAGATCATGCGCCACCTTTGCCGCATAGGCATGGCCAAGATGTAAAAGCCCTGTCGGGCTTGGCGCAAATCGGGTAATCACGGGGCGATCCATGGCAGTGATCCTGCTGTTCTTCTTGATCCAGACCTATCGCTTTAAAACAATTTCGTCAATGAATATGGGGAGACAAAATTGGCGAAACGCGGCTTGATGACTTATCTGCCAGCCAATTTTTTCATCAATCGGGGGCAGGCAATCGGGCAGGCAATCAGATAAGCGTTTTGGCAAAGGCCGGTTTACTGTTAACAATTGACAGACCATAAGGCGAAAACAGATTTTGACGCCGCTTCACGGGAGAAAGTTTATGGAAATGTGCAGTTTTGGTGATCTATCCGGACCATTTATTCCGCCTGCACGTGGCGGCCAACCTAGCAGCCTGATTGTTCTTCTTCATGGTTGGGGCGCTGATGGCAATGATCTTGCCGATCTGGCCTATCCGATTTCGGTTCGGTTTCCTGGGGCGGCCTTTTTCGTGCCAAATGGGCCAGCACCTTGCAAGATGAATCCCGCAGGGCGCGAATGGTTTGATATTGATGATCGGGTGAATGGGCCGGTTGTCGCAGCACCGGTTATTGACGTCGCAATAACGGCGGCGCTTGACGGATTGAACCTGTCAGCATCGGCATTGGCATTGGCCGGATTTTCGCAAGGCGGCATGATGAGTCTCCATTGTGGGTTACGCCATGCCGCACCCCCAGCGGCCATTGTCAGTTTTTCTGGCGCGCTTTTGCGGCATGATGATCTTGCTGATGGCGTGAATTACCCACCGGTTCTGTTGGTTCATGGTACCGATGATCAAATTGTGCCCTTTGCGCTGCAAAGCGCGTCATATGATGTGATGCAAAGCCGGTCAATTGTGGTTGAAACCGTGGCCTGTGACGGGCTTGGTCACGGCATTGATCCCGATGGCCTATCCGCAGCGATTGCATTTCTGGCGAAATATCTACCAGCTTAAGCCAAGCGTCTGATTTCGAGAGTCTTTGTGATTGTGATCGCCAATACCTAGTGGCTATTTGAATATTCCTGTCCATATCTTGATTCCAGAGGGTTGTTTTTCAATCGCTGGCATGTTTTGCTTGGCAGGCGTCATGGAAAGACTTCGAAAAGACAATTTGTCTTTAGACAGGGAGACATGAATGAATGCAGGCAGTTTCGCACCAGCTTTGGTTTTGAACGCAGATTTTCGGCCGTTGAATTATTTTCCGCTATCCTTGTGGTCGTGGCAGGACTCGATCAAGGCTGTCTGTCTTAATCGGGTGACCATCATTTCGGAATATGACCAAAAAATCTCGTCGCCAAGCATGGAGATGAGCCTGCCATCGGTCATTGCGCTGAAGGAATATGTGCCGCAAAAACGCAACCCTGCCTTTACCCGTTTTAACGTTTTTCTGCGTGACCGCTTTTCCTGCCAATATTGCGGCACTGGCTTTTCGGCGGCTGATTTAACCTTTGATCATGTCGTGCCGCGCTCGAAAGGTGGGCGAACCAATTGGACAAATGTGGTTGCGGCCTGCGGTTCATGCAATTTGCGCAAGGGCAATTTGCTGCCTAGCCAGTGCAATATGCATCCCTTGTCGAAACCGGCAGCGCCGAATGTTTGGCAATTGCAGGAAAATGGTCGCGCTTTTCCGCCAAATTATCTTCATAAATCATGGCGTGACTATCTTTATTGGGATAGCGAATTGCAAAGTGATGAATAATCTGGCCTTTTAACAGCTAAACAATGTTATCGTGGCCAAGGCTGGCCAGATTTTACGGGCTGAATTTTTTTGGGCTAACTTTTCCGGGCTAGATTTTTTCGGCAATTTTAATGGCGGTGCGGCATCCGGTCTGGATGACATCATGAAGCAATTTATAATGCCGTGCTTCGCGCCCTTTATAATCAACAGCAATATCGCGATGTTCCAGTTCTTCATCACGAAACCGTTCGATTTTTGTTCTTAATTCAGCTTCATCTTCACCAAGATTTTCGGCCTGTTTCTGGTAATGTTCGCCAATCACCTCTTCGACCGCAATTGTGCAGGCCATTGCCGCCTTTGGCCCCATTGCTGCGGTCACTACGCCAAGCGCAAATCCAGCAGCGCCCCAAAGTGGGTCGAGCAAAGATGGCCGAACCCGACGTTCATTGATCAGCGAGTCAAAGGTTTCCAGGTGTTCAACCTCTTGCGCCATCATATGGCGGATTTCTTCGCCCATCGGATGTTTGTCTAGCACCACCAACTGCCCACGGTAAATTTGCTGGGCGGCGCGTTCACCAGCATGGTCAACACGGATATAGCGTTCGATATCTTGCCGGTTTGTTGTGGTTTTTGCCGTTGTCATGAAAAAGCCTTTGCCGGACAGGAACAGGATTGGATCAAATACGTCTTGACGAGATAAGTGCCGCGGCAATAATGTCAAGACTGATCAGCGCGTTCCATCCTGCCATTGATAGGCCGAAAAGCGACCATGCCACATCGTCGCACCGCACCAACGGCGTTTCAAGAAGCAGCTGCGTCATTGCCGAAATGTCACCATCAAGCGAAAGATTGGCCGTGCAGCCGTTTGGCCCCGCCCAGAATCCCCACTCTATGCCAGCATGATAACCGCCAAGCACCGCACTGATTGTTCCGCTGATAAAGATCAGCTGTAGCATCAGGCGGGGCATAATGCCGCGAAGGCCGATAAAGGCCAGAATCATCACCGCCAGATGAGGCCAACGTTGCCAGATACAAAGGCTGCAAGGTGCCAAACCACCAACATATTGAAATAATAAGGCGCCGCCAAGCAAGCCAGTGGAAATGCCGCCAGCGATCATCAGGCCAAGCCGATAGCCAATCAGAGGAATGATAGGTTTGTTCATCGCGTCATCCCTATTGCAATGGCAAATAAACAGACAAGCGCCGTCACCAGCAAGATCACTATCATAGGGTTTCCATTGTGTCTTGCAATAGCAGCGATAATTGCAAATCGCAAACCACGGCCAATGATCGAAGTCAGAACAAAAGGTACAAGAGCAAAACCGCCAAGGCCGGCGCTCACCGCAATAACCTTGTAAGGAAGCGGTGAAAAAGCGCCAAGAAACACCAGAAAAATGCCAAATTCGGCAAAGCCGGTTTCAACCGCGGCAAAGGCGGCTGGTGCGGCAAGCTTGGTCGGCAGAACAGCCAGCCAATCGTGAATATGAAGGCTGAAAAAACGGCCAATCACCCAGCCGCCAACCCCGCCAATAACCGATGCGATTGCGCAGCCAATGGCCAATTGCCGCCAACGGGTGGGGCGGGCCAGCACCGTCGCAACAAGCAATGGATCGACCGGAACAGGAATAATGATCGATTCTAGAACGGCAAAAACATACATTGCGCGTACCGCTAATTTGGTCGCAGCAGCGCGAATTAGGAAATCATATTGTTGCTTTAAAAATCGCCAAACTGGCATCGGTCACCATAAATCAGACCTTGGGACTTGTTCGCCTTTTGCAAAAGACTTTAAGGTCACTATCCCAAAAATAATCCTTGTTGGTACGGCTGAAGGGACTTGAACCCCCACTCTGTCACCAGAAGCGGATTTTGAATCCGCCGCGTCTACCATTCCGCCACAGCCGCACTTTCCAACAGGAGAACAGTTCCTACCCAAATTATTCAGCCGATGCAAGCCTCTGTGATACTGCATTTGCCAGTTTTTCCATCGAATGATCGCGAATACCGCATTCCTTCATGCCTGCAACCGTGTCAAACAGGTAATCATGGCAAGGACCGTTAAATCCGATTGCCGTCGCCACTGTCGTGATCAGATCTTCAAACGGCATTGGCGGCGCATAGGCCGGACGCTGCGGATTGGCAACAAAGGCAAGCCCGCGCTTGATTCCATCATCGGTGTGAAGCCGCAGCCAGCGTGCATTATAGGCAAGCGTCATCATTTCGCGGCGCCATAACAGATCAAGTTCGGCAATCGCGGTATCGGGCTGTAATTTGAAGCCAACACCAACACATGATCCACCTCGATCAAGCGACAGCACAAGCCCCGGACATTCTGGCGAGCCGCGACCAATCTGAGTCCATAAACAAAACCGCCGGTGATAGCCGTGAATGCGGGCAATCAGGCGCTGTTCATGGGCGATGATTGGGTTGTAAATAAGGCTTCCATAGCCAAACACCCATAAATCGCGGCAATCGGTATCATCGGGGATCATGGCGCGCCGTGATGCAAGAAGCTGGTCTTCGCTTGCAATGGACGTATTGCTGCCATCACGTTCGCGTGCCAGCGTGGCAACGCGCCAGCTTTGCAGGGATTCACGAGTGATATGGCTGGGCTTTGACTTGCTTGTCATGCCCCGCCAACAGATCCATCAGCCTCATCGTCGCTGGCATGACGGATCACGCGTTGCGGATAAGGAATTGAAACATTATGTGCCGCCATTGCGCCTTTTAGCTGGCGATGCAGATCATAGCCAAGATCAAAGAAATCATCATAGGTGGCATGCACACGAAGCCGCACAATGATCGCCGAGTCTGCATAGCTGACAACCAGAAAGCGCGGTTCTGGATCGGGCAGAATACGCGGATCTGTCGCAAGGCTCATCAAGGCCGCTTCGGCATCATCCAGATTGCTTTCATAGGCAATGCCGATATCAAGATCGAGACGCCGTGTTCGATAGCGTGAATGATTGACAATATTGGATGACCAGATCGACGAATTGGGAACGCTGATATAAACCTTGTCAAACGTGTCGATCACCGTGGTGAAAAGTCCGATTTCGCGAACGATGCCTGACATACCAGCCGTTTCAATCCAGTCGCCAAGTTTAAATGGCCGCAAAAATACTAGCATCAATCCGGCGGCTACATTTGACAAAGTGCCTTGAAGCGCAAGGCCGATGGCAAGGCCAGCCGCACCAAGAACCGCAATGATGGATGTGGTTTCAACGCCAAATTTACCAAGCGCCACAACCAAAGTTAGGATCATGCCAGCATAACGAATAAGGGCGCCAATCATTGGCATAATGGTTTTGTCGATTCGATCAATTTTAGAAATTGAGTCAACGACAAGGCGGCTGGCGCGACCGGCTAGCCAAAATCCGATGATAATGGTCAAAATGCCAGCTAGAATCTTCGTGGCAAATCCAAGCATCAAATCGGCGCCGGGCTGATTTAACAAATCCACGGAGAACAAACTATTGGTGATGGTTTCCATATTCTGTCTGTCACAATCAATCACGGTTAAAAGCAAGACGGATATAGCAGGTGCCATAACGCCGGTCTTTACCAGCTGTTTTTGGCGCCCGATCATTTGCCGCGATCTTATCAAATGCGCCAGGTGATGTAAAAGTATTCTATTGGGTAGAACCGAATGATTCAAAATGACGCAAACGCGATTGGCTTAATTGGTAAAAAACCTGTTTGGGATTGCCGCTTTTTTTGATCAGAGATTGATATTGAGTGGCGTTAGGCGATATAGTGCCGCGCTATGAAAAACCAACAGACAAACATGGTTGAGATGATTGATTGGGCCGTTGGCGATGCGCCGCTGGCTGGCACTGTTTTTGCTGGCGAGGGGCTGGCGGCGGCAATCGGTAATTTTGACGGTGTCCATCGCGGGCATCAAAAGGTTGTTGCCGCTGCGGTCGCCGCGGCGCGGCGCGATGGCCTGCTGCCGTCGGTCATTACCTTTGATCCGCATCCACGCGAGTTTTTCCGTCAGGATGAGGCGCCATTCCATCTTGCCGACCGCCGCGAAAAAGACCGGCTTTTGGCGGGTTTGCTTGGCCAGATGGGGCCAGCTCGCGTCATTCATATCCGGTTTGATGATGCGTTACGAAGCACGGGTGCCGATCAATTTGTATCTAACATTCTTGCCGGTCTTGGCGTTCGCCAGCTTTATGCCGGCACTGATTTTGCCTTCGGCAAGGGGCGGGGCGGGGATTTGCAGACAATCAATCAGGTTGGTAAACCTTCGGGCATCAGCGCAACAGCGGTGCCGTTGCTTGTTGATGCAAATATGGCGGTTATTTCCTCAAGCCGTATCCGTGCTGCCTTGCAGGCAGGCGCACCGGATGCCGCCGCGGCGATGCTTGGCCATGATTGGGCGGTGACCGGTACCGTCATCAGGGGCGACTCCCGTGGGCGCACCATCGGCTTTCCAACCGCCAATATCGCACTTGGATCGTTACAGCATCCCGCTTTTGGGGTCTATGCGGTTGAAATTGATCTTGACGATGGCGCAGGTCTCGTTCGCCAGATTGGCAATGGTGTTGCCAATATCGGCATCAGACCAACCGTGCAAAATCGCGGCGTTTTATGCGAGGCTCATTTGTTTGACCGTGATATGGATCTTTATGACAAGCGTTTATTGGTGCGGCTAAAGGCCTTTTTGCGACCTGAACAGAAATTTTCTGGTATTGAAGAATTGATCAATCAGATTTCTTTAGATGCCGAAGCCGCACGCCAGCTTTTACCGCCATTCGCCCTTGGTCAGCAATGACCCTGCCTTTTTTAACAAGCCTTTTCTTCGAGATAGTAGATCGAGCCAATCATGAATTACAAAGATACAGTTTTCCTGCCACGAACAGATTTTCCGATGCGAGGCGGTTTGCCGACAAAAGAACCGCAAATTCTGCAAAATTGGCAGGATATTGATATCTATAAAAAGCTTCGAGAGGCACGCAAAGACGCGCCGCGTTTCACCCTTCATGATGGCCCGCCTTATGCCAATGGCCAGCTTCACATCGGCCATGCGCTGAATAAAATTCTAAAAGATGTGGTCAACCGGTCACAATCAATGCTTGGGAAAAATGCCAATTATGTTCCGGGCTGGGATTGTCACGGATTGCCAATCGAATGGAAAATCGAAGAGCAATACCGGAAAAAGGGCAAGGATAAAGACGTTGTTCCGGTTGCTGAATTCCGCCAAGAATGCCGCGATTTTGCCGCGCATTGGTTAGGCGTGCAATCCGAAGAATTCCAGCGTCTTGGCGTTCTTGGCGATTGGCAGAACCCCTACACGACAATGGCCTATGCTGCCGAGGCAAAAATTGCTGAAGAGCTTGGGCGCATCTTGATGGATGGCAGCCTGTATCGCGGTGCCAAGCCGGTGATGTGGTCACCTGTTGAAAAAACCGCGCTTGCCGAAGCCGAAATCGAATATGAAGATCACACATCAACGACAATCTATGCCCGTTTTCCGGTTACCCAAGCGGCGCATGCCGCTTTAGAGGGTGCCAGCGTCATCATCTGGACAACCACCCCATGGACGATGCCGGCCAACCGTGCCGTCGCCTATGGCGATGATATCAGCTATCAGGTGACCGAAGTGCTTGCCGCAAATGATGGCGCGCTATGCAGCAAGGGTGATTTTGTGGTGATTGCCGATGATCTTGCCGATTCCGTTATTAGTGCGATTGGTGTCAGCGAAACCAAGATTCGCGCGCATATGATGGGTCGTGAAATGGCAGGGTCGGTCGCCGCCCATCCAATGGCGGGGCATGGCTATGATTTTGACGTGCCGCTTTTGGCAGGAAGCCATGTGACCACCGAACAAGGCACCGGTTTTGTGCATATCGCGCCCGGACATGGTGTGGAAGATTACGAGCTTGCCCATCTCAAACATGGCATTGCGGTTCCTGATACGGTTGGCGAAGATGGCGTTATCTTGCCGCATTTGCCGGTTTTCGGCGGTATGCATGTGCTTCGTGACAATGCCAAAATTGCCGAAATCATGGCCGAGCATAAAGGCGTGATCGGCATTGGCAAATTGGTGCATTCCTATCCACATTCATGGCGGTCAAAAGCCCCGCTGATTTACCGCAATACGGCGCAATGGTTTGTCTCGATGGAATCACATGGTTTGCGCGATATCGCGCTTGGTGAGTTGGCCAAGACAAAATTCTATCCGGCTGCTGGCCAAAAACGGTTAACCTCGATGATTGCCCAACGCCCTGATTGGTGCCTTAGCCGCCAGCGTGCATGGGGTGTGCCATTGACGATTTTCGCCCATAAACAAACTGGTGAGCCGCTTCGTGATCCGGCTGTTCATGCGCGGATTGTTGAGGCGATGAAGGCCGAAGGTGCCGATTGCTGGTTCATGTCTGAAGCATCGCGCTTTCTTGGCGATGATTATAACCCTGATGATTACGAAAAAATTACCGATATTCTGGATGTCTGGTTTGATTCAGGATCGACACATTCATTTGTTCTGGAAGACCGTGATGATCTTGAAAGCCCTGCTGATCTCTATCTTGAAGGGTCGGATCAGCACCGTGGCTGGTTCCATTCATCATTGCTGCAATCTTGTGCAACCCGCGCAAGAGCGCCCTACAAGGCCGTTCTGACACATGGTTTCGTGTTGGATGAGCAGGGCCGCAAAATGTCGAAATCACTTGGCAATGTGGTAACGCCGCAAAAGGTGATGGAACAGAATGGTGCCGATATTTTGCGCCTCTGGGTGGTTAGTTCTGATTATTACAATGATCTCCGGATTGGCGCTGAAATCATCAAGCGCACAACTGATAATTACCGCCGTTTCCGCAATACACTTCGCTACCTTCTTGGTGCGCTAGACGGGTTTGACGCTGGTGAAAAGCTTGGCTATGCCGATATGCCCGAGCTGGAAAAATGGGTTCTTCACCGCTTGGCATCAATTGACGCTGCCATTCGTGAGATGACCGAAACCTATGATTTCCACGGTATTTTTTCCGAGCTTCATCAGTTTTGTAACAGTGACCTTTCGGCATTTTATTTCGAAATTCGTAAAGATACGCTATATTGCGACAATCCGGATGCAACCGCACGTCGTGCCTGCCGCACGGTGATGGATGAGGTCTTTAACCGGCTAACCGCATGGCTTGCGCCGATTTTATGTTTTACCGCTGAAGAAGCATGGCAGTCACGTCACGCTGATCTTAATCAGTCGGTGCATTTGCGGAGCTATGATCCGGTGCCAGCCGATTGGCATAATGACGCTGTTGCTGCAAAATGGGCGCAGATCAGAAAAGCCCGTCAAGTGGTGATGAGCGCGCTTGAAACGGCGCGTAATGATGGCAAGATCGGGGCGTCATTACAGGCAACGCCAATGGTGTATATCTCGGCTGATATGCAAGCTGCCTTTGCCGGTCAGGATGCGGCGAGTTTGTTTATCACCTCAAGCGCGACGCTTAGCAGCGATGCCGCACCAGACGGTGCCTTCCGGCTTGACGCAATTGATGATGTTGCCGTTGTCGTTGCTGTTGCCGATGGTGAAAAATGCGCACGTTGTTGGAAAATCACCCCTGAAGTCAGCGCCGATGTTTATATTTGCAGCCGGTGTCAAGATGTGGTTTCGGCGCAATCATGACCATGGGCTCGCCGACTCAAAAATGGCCAGGGCTGTCTTTATTCTTGCCGGTATTTTGTGCGGTGCTTACCGCTGATCAGATTAGCAAGCAGATTATGCTTGATTTGGTTTTCAATCCGCCGCGCTATATCGAAATTGGCTTGCTGTTAAATATCGTTCCGGTATGGAATAGCGGCATGAGTTTTGGCATGCTTGCCGATGGCGGCCTTGCGGTTCGCATTGGCTTGACCGTTCTGGCCTTTGCGGTGAGTGGCTGGTTTGTTTGGATGTTGCCAAAACTTGACCGGTTGCAGCGGCTTGCTGGTGCGGCAATTGCCGGTGGAGCGATTGGAAATGCAATTGATCGGTTGCGTTTTGGACGGGTTGTTGATTTTATAGACTTTCATATTGGCGCGTGGCATTGGCCCGCATTTAATGTTGCTGATGCAGCGATTACGATTGGCGCGGGGCTTTGGGCCTATAGCATTTTGTTTGGACAGGAGACAAACGAGACATGACCACACAAGTGAAGACCAAACCAGTGATGGCCAGACAAGTGATGGCCAGACGGGTGATGATGCTTGGTATGACCGTCGTGCTGACAGCCGGACTGTCTGCCTGTTCTGATTTTCGCCGTGCGATTGGCGAAGGCAAATCAGCACCAGATGAGTTTCAAGTTGTGGTGCGCGCGCCTTTGTCGCTTCCACCCGGATTTGGTGATAGCCCCGAAGATATTGTGAAATCGGCGCAAAACAGTGAGGTGACTGCACAGGCCAGCACGGCAAATTTGCTTGGCTCGCAAACAGTTGAAGGGTCTGAATTTTTGGGTTTGTTTGATTTTTCCGGCATTCCTGATGATATCCGCACCAAGGTCGATGAAGAAACCTATGGCATTCAGTTGGAAAAGCGGTTGCCATTGCAAACGCTGTTTGGCGGTGTTCCTGATGTGGGGCCGGTTCTCGATAAAATGGCCGAAGATTTGCGGCTTCGCAAAGCGCGTCTTGCCGGTCAATCGCCAACCAAAGGCGGCACCAAGGCCATTGATCCAGCAAGCGATCAACCGCTTACCGTCAATTAGACCGCCGTTATGGCCGTTATCCGCCAACTTCCCGACCGGTTGATTAACCAGATCGCGGCTGGCGAGGTCGTTGAAAGACCGGCAAGTGCGCTGAAAGAACTTGTCGAAAATGCGCTTGATGCGGGGGCGCAACAGATTAGCATCACCCTTCGGCGCGGCGGTATTGACGAAATCACCGTTATTGATGATGGCAGCGGCATGACGCCAGATGATATGGCGCTAGCGATTGAACGCCATGCCACGTCGAAATTGCCTGATGATTCGCTTGATCACATTCATTCATTGGGGTTTCGCGGCGAGGCGTTGCCGTCAATTGGCGCTGTTTCGCGGCTATCTTTGACCTCGATCACTGCTGGTTTTGATCATGCGTGGCGGCTTGTTGTTGATGGCGGTATTGTCTCTGGCCCTGAACCGGCCGCCCTTGCCAAAGGGTCGATGATTTCAGTTACCCAGCTTTTCAAGGTCTTTCCTGCCCGTCTGAAATTTCTGAAAACCGAGCGCACTGAACAGGGGCAATGCGCCGATATCGTGCGGCGGCTTGGCATGGCATGGCCCGAAGTTGGGTTTCATCTGACCGCAGATGACCGTCTTTTGCTGGATTTACCCGCCTGTTTGCCAGGCCAAAGCGGGTTGCAGGCACGAATTGGCACGATTATGGGACAGGGATTTGCCGCTGACGCGGTCGTGCTTGACGCAGTGCGCGATGACATCCGGCTCACCGGGCTTGTCGGTCTGCCGACAATGAACCGGCCGACAACGGCGAATATCTTTCTATTCGTGAATGGCCGTCCAATCCATGATCGCGCACTTTTGGGGGCGATTAGGGCGGGTTATGGCGATACATTGCCGCGTGGCCGTCACCCGATGGCTGTTTTGTTTCTTGAAGTGCCAACATCTGCGGTTGATGTGAATGTCCATCCGGCAAAGGCCGAAGTGCGGTTCAAAGATGCCGCCGCGGTTCGCAGTCTTTTGGTTGGTGGGTTAATGGCGCGGCTTCGTGATGGCAGCATTAACGCCAGCAGCGCAGGCGGTACTGCGGCAATTGGTAAATTTTCAACCGCGCCGGATCGGGTGTCAGAAAACGACTTTGCACCAGCGGGTAATACGCTATCCAGCGGTGCGCAACGCTCCTATCTAGCCCCACCATCACGCCAGAAAATGGCCTTTGCCCATGCTTTTTACCGACCCGATCAACTGCCGCTACGTGGTTTGCTTGGTGATGATGCGGCACCAGCGGCGCGAATGGCATCTGACAGCGAGGCCGAACAGCACAACGACCAGCGTCATCATCTTCTTGGCGCGGCCAAGGCGCAGCTGCATAAAACATATATCATTGCTGAAACCGAAGATGGGCTGACGATTATTGACCAGCATGCGGCGCATGAACGTCTTGTGATGGAACGGATGAAAACCGCGCTTGCCGAAAGCGGTGTTGCGTCACAAAACCTGCTTTTGCCCGAGGTTGTCACGCTTGCTGATCATCATGCTGCGGCGGTTATCGAGGCGGCTGATATGCTGGAAACAATTGGGCTGGTGATCGAAGGATTTGGCGCCGGTGCGGTGGTTGTGCGGGCAGTGCCAGCGCTTCTCGGCACGCCCGATGTCAAACAGCTTGTTGCTGATATTGCTGAAGAACTTGTTGAACTTTGCGGCAGTACCAGTCTCGAAGACCGGATCAATCATGTTTTGGCAACCGTGTCCTGCCATGGCTCGGTTCGTGCTGGCCGTCCGCTGAACGCAAGCGAGATGAATGCGCTTCTTCGCGATATGGAAATAACCCCGCGATCGGGGCAATGTAATCATGGTCGGCCAACTTGGGTGAAATTATCACTTGCCGATATCGAACGGTTATTTGGCCGAAGCTAGGCGGCGGTTACGGCTTTTGATAGCTCAGGATATTCAGCAAGGCCTTGCCATAATTACGCTGGTCAATCGGCGTCAGGCCAGCGGCCAAAGCGTCGCTATCCAATATTTCGGTTTTGGCGGTTTCGATGATGATTACCGCCGCGTCACCAAGCGCGCCAATTTTGGCCAAAGCGTTAATCGCCAAAAGGCCGCCCCCGGTTTGATACGGCGCATCGACAAAAACAAGATTGGCTGGTGCCGCCCGCCAATGCACCAAATTTGTTGCATCAGCGGCCAAAACGGCGGCCGCGGATTGAAACCGAAGCTTGGCAATATTCGCCCGCAAAACCACAAGGGCGGCCGCGTCATTTTCAATAAAGCTGGCAAAGGCGGCACCGCGCGAAATGGCTTCTAGCCCAAGCGCGCCGGTGCCAGCAAAAACATCAATCACTTGACTATCAGCCAAAAGTCCCTGAAACCGGCCAGCTTGCAGAATATTGAACAGGGATTCGCGAACCCGATCAGCCGTTGGCCGGGTTTTAACGGCGTCCAGTTTTGTGAGGATTGCCCCGCGACGGCTTCCCGCTATGATTCTCATGTCTGCCTCGCGTCGCGCCTGATTTATGCGCTGGCTTATTAATCGAAAGCGTTGGTTTTTCGCTGGCTTCTAAAGTGCCATCGCCAAGCCCAAGCTGATCGGCAAGCACCCGCGCTTTGACTTGTTCAATCGCGCCATCTTCAAGATCGCCAAGCTGGAATGGTCCGTAGGAAATGCGGATCAGGCGGCTGACCTTATGGCCGAGATATTCCATGATACGGCGAATCTCGCGGTTCTTGCCTTCACGGATGGCAACTGTAAGCCATGCATTACTTGCCATTTGCCGGTCAAGCTTTGCGATCACTTGCCCATAGCGGATGCCGTCAATAGTAACACCATCGGCAAGCGCGGCAAGCTGGGACTCATTGATCTGGCCTTGCGCGCGAACCCGATATTTGCGGCTCCAACCGGTTGAAGGCAGTTCCAGATGGCGGGCAAGATCACCATCATTTGTCATCAACAATAGACCTTCGGAATCAAGATCAAGGCGGCCAACCGTCATCAGGCGCGGCAAATCTTGGGGCAGATGGTCAAAAATTGTTTCGCGGTTTTGCTCGTCACGATCACTGACCACCAGACCGCGTGGTTTGTAATAGCGCCATAATCCGGCAGGTTCACGTCCGGGCAAGGGTTTGCCATCAATGGTGATTTTGTCACGCGCACCAACATTCAGCGCGGGGCTGGAAATCACCTCACCATTGACGGTGACGCGCCCATCAATAATCCGTGCTTCGGCTTCGCGGCGCGAACAAATGCCGGCGCGGGCAATGCGTTTGGCAATGCGTTCGGACACGGCCTGCTGGTCTAATGTAAAGCTTTGTTTTGTCATCTGCTTGGATGTAGCCGGAAATCTGCGCCTTGGCAAATGCCAATCACTGATGACGGCTATTTCTACTTGGTAAAGCCGGTCATCTATGTCACCAAGGAAGGCATGAAAATGAAAGGTCATATGGATAAGGTTCTGGCGGTGGCGGCGGCGGCGGCCAAGGCTGGCGAAGTGCCGGTTGCTGCCGCGATCACTGATGCTAAGGGCGATTTGATTGCGCTTGCGGAAAATCGAATGGTTCGGGATGGTAACGCGCTTCATCATGCCGAAATTCTGGCAATTGAGGCGGCCATGGCCGCCACTGGCCAGTCGCGCCTTGATGGTTATGATTTATGGGTTTCGCTTGAGCCTTGTACGATGTGCGCTGGTGCCATCGCGCATGCCAGATTGCGGCGGGTCTATTTTGCCGCGCATGATGAAAAGGCAGGCGCGGTTGAATCGGGCGTCCGATTTTTTGACAATCCGTCCTGTCATCACCGGCCCGAGATTTATGGTGGCATTGGCGCGGCTGAAGCCCGCGCGATGCTTCAAGCGTTTTTCGCCGAACGCCGCTAGGTCTTGGCGATATCGCTTCGGTAGAATCCGCCTTGCCAATCAATTTTGGTAACGCCAGCATAGGCATTGCGCCGCGCTGTTTTGGCATCATCACCAAGCGCGGTAACGGCCAAAACCCGCCCGCCAACAGCAATCAAATCGCCATTGTCAGCAAGCGCGGTTCCCGCATGAAAAACATTGCAATCAGGCACGGTTTCAGCGGCGTCAATCGCGCGGATGACGCTGCCTTTTTCATAGCTTCCAGGATAGCCCTTGTTGGCCATCACGACAGTCACCGCCGCGCGGGGATCCCAGCGCATATCAAAATGATGCAGGCTGGCATTGGTTGTTGCCAGCATGGCGCTGACAAGATCAGTTCTCAGGCGGGGCAGGATCACCTGTGCTTCGGGGTCACCAAAGCGACAGTTGAATTCGATGACCTGCGGGCCGTCTTTGGTAAGCATAAGCCCGACATACAGCACGCCGCGATAGGGCGTGCCTTCGGCGGCCATGCCGCGCACCACGGGTCCCACCACCTCTTGCATCACCTGATCTTCAAGCGCCTTATCAAGGCGCGGCGCTGGTGAAATGGCACCCATGCCGCCGGTATTCGGCCCTTCATCATTATCATAGGCGCGTTTGTGATCTTGGGCGGTTGCCATTAAAATTGCCGAATCACCATCAAGAAGCGCGAAAAGTGACGCTTCGGGGCCGCTAATGCGCTGTTCGATCACCAGCCGTTTGCCCGATTCACCGAATTGACCATCAAGCATTGATTTTGCCGCGTCTTTGGCGGTTTCGGCATCATCGGCAACCACCACGCCTTTGCCAGCGGCAAGCCCATCGGCCTTAATCACGCAAAAGCCACCAAGCTGGTCAATATGCTGGCAGGCGGTGGCATAATCGCTAACCGGAAAATAGGCTGGCTGCGGAACATTGTGACGCGCACAAAAGGCGCGGGCAAACTCCTTTGACCCTTCAAGCTGGGCGGCGGCGGCGCTGGGGCCAAAGGCGGCTATGCCAAGGCTGGCAAGCCGGTCAGCCAAGCCATCGACAAGCGGCACTTCAGGGCCAATCACCACCAGATCAGCCGATATTTCAACAGCAAGGGCACATAGACCATCAAGATCATCCGCTGCCACTGGCCGCATCTCGCCATAGGGTGCCATGCCCGGATTACCGGGGGCAATGACCAAATTGCTGGTTAATGGCGAATCTGCAAGTGACCAGGCAAGCGCATGTTCGCGCCCCCCGCTGCCAATCAGTAAAATATTCATCGAACAATCCTTTGGTGTTGCGGCGTGGCCAATATGGCATAAGATGGGTTCATCATGGAAGAGGGCGATCAGCAAAACAGCGGCGATAACGCGCCCTATCTGACGATTAGCGAGCTCTCACGCGCCGTAAAGACAACGGTTGAGACTGCTTTTGAGTTTGTGCGGGTTCGCGCCGAAATTTCGCGCCCCAATAAAGCCCCGTCCGGCCATCTTTATTTTACCTTGAAAGATGATCGATCCACCCTTGCAGCTGTGTGCTGGAAAACCATGACAGCCAATCTTGCGGTCCAGCCTGAAGAAGGGCTTGAGGTGATCGCGACGGGTCGTCTGACCACCTTTGCCGGTCAGTCAAAATATCAGATCGTTGTTAGCCAGATCGAAATTGCTGGTGAAGGTGCATTGCTGAAACAGCTTGAAGACCGCCGCCGGATGCTGGCGGGTGAAGGCCTGTTTGATCAAGACCGCAAAAAGAAAATTCCGAAAATGCCAACAACCATTGGCGTTGTCACCAGCCCGACAGGCGCGGTTATCCGCGATATTCTGCACCGGCTCCAAGATCGGTTTGGCGTTCATGTGCTGGTTTGGGGAACGCTGGTTCAAGGGCGTGATGCGGCGGCGCAGGTTGCCGCTGCTATTCGCGGTTTTGACGCGATGCCCGAAGATGGCAGCCTGCCGCGCCCAGATGTGTTGATCATCGCGCGCGGTGGTGGGGCATTAGAAGATTTATGGGCGTTTAACGAAGAAATCGTTGTGCGGGCAGTTGCCGAGTGCCGTATTCCGGTGATTTCGGCCATCGGCCATGAAACCGATACAACCTTGATTGATTTTGCCGCTGATTTGCGCGCCCCGACACCAACCGCGGCTGCCGAACTTGCCGTTCCGGTCAAAACCGATCTTGCCGCCTATCTAAGCGAGGTGAATGCGCGTTTGATGCGGGCAACAGCGCGCAAGCTTGAAAATGCTGGCCAGCAAACAGCGCTGGCGGCACGCGGCCTTGTTGATCCGGCAGATTTGATCCAGCGGCGGGCACAAAGCCTAGATTATGCGCTTGGCGGGCTGTTTCGCGGGCTTGATCAATGGTTGTCGGCGCGCGCCTTGCGGCTATCGGGTCTGGCTGGACGATTGCAGCCGCCTGCAACCAAGCTTGCCGAAGCCGCTGGGCGTTTATCGCAGATCGGCCAGCGTTTTGAGCAACAATTCGCCACCAGCCTCGCAAATCGTCAGCAAAAGATTGATAATATTGCTAAATTGCTTGATGCTAATTCCTTTGAGCGCGTTCTTGATCGCGGCTTTACGCTTGTTACTGATGCTGCTGGTGCGCCCATCAAACGCGCCGCAGCAGCCCCCGATCAGGCGAATGTCATGATCCGGTTTGCCGATGGCACGCGCGGGGCGGTTTTAAATGCCAATGCCAGTGCCGGAGGTATGGCGCAGCCGGTCAAGGCGATCTCAAATCCAGGGTCAAATCGGGGGTCAAAACCAAAGCCAAAACCGGCACGAAAACCAGCAGATGACGACCGGCAGGACAAGCTTTTCTAGCTAGATGTTTTTTCCCCAGCGGCGATGCGGCCAGAACCATTGTTCGGGAGTGGTGCGAATCCAGCTTTCGATTTCGTGGTTAATTTCGGTGGCCAAGGCCAAAACCGCCGCATCATCTGCCGTGTCGGGCAGTGTAATTGGCGGTGAAATCGTCACCCGAAACCGGCAGGCACCAAGCCGCTCGGTTCGCATATAAAATAGCGGCACCTGTTTTTTGACGGCAATTTTAATATGGCTGATCGAGGTGCGGGCGGGATGCCCGAAAAAGGGAACCGAAACGCCTTCACGAAGCTGTTGATCAACAAGAAGACACATCATCTGCCCTTTGCGAAGCGCGCTAACCATGCCAAGCGCGGCCTCGCGGCCTTTGCGGTAAATATCGCCGCCATAGGTTTCTTGGCGTCGATGCAAAAGGCCCGACAAAAGTGGATTATTCAACGGCCGGTAAATCGCCGCCACTTTTTTGCCAGTTGTCAAAGCGGCAAAGGGACCAAATTCCCAATTGCCGATATGCGCCCCAATCAAAAAGCCGCCACCTTCAAGCACCTTTAGATGGTCAAGCCCGACAAATTCAACCCAGCCCTTATCGACAATTGAATTGATATGCGGATATTCGCCAAAGACCCGTCCGAGATTACGCCACATTGCGCGTAAAATCCGGTCTTTTTCGGCATCATCAAGATCTGGCATGGCATGGGTGAGATTACGAAGCGCACGGTTATGCCACGGCGTCAAAGGTGCCATAATCCCCAAAAGCCCACCCATTGCGCAATTGGCAAAGCGCACTGGCAGCAAACGGGCAAAATAGAAAAGGCCAAAGCCAAACAATGCTTCAAGCGGCCAGCGAATGATTTGCCGAAACCATTTTTGTGAAATCTGACCCGCCGAAAATGCCATTTTGGTCAGGCTCCTTTTTTGGCGATGGTTGCAATGATAGCATCCACGAGCGCATCCGCAGCGTCAAGATCAAGCGATACCGGCAAAAACCCAATCCGTTCTCGCCATTCGGCAGGCAGGCGAACCCAGTCTTTTTTTGTGGTGACAAGCGCGGCACCAAGACGGGCTGCATCTTCTTGCAGCCTGACCAAATCAGCCTCGCTATAGGGGTGGTGATCGGCAAATGCCAAGCTGCGAACAAGATTTGCCCCCGCTGCCTTCAAGCTGGTAAAAAACCGGTTTGGGCGGCCAATACCGGCAAAACCCATCACCGGATCGCCGTCAAGCGCGTCGATGATGCTTTGATCAGCCGTCAGATGACCTGCAAAGACAGGCATATGGGGCTGTAGCTTTGATGTGATATCGGTTTCATCATTACCATTGATTATGGCAGCGTGAATGGTTTTGATGCCGCTTTGCAAGCCAATGCGAAGCGGACCTGCGGGAATCAGCCAGCCATTGCCAATGCCAACATTGCCATCAAACACACCAATGGCAAAATCTTTGGCGATATAGGGATGCTGCAAACCATCATCCATTAAAATTACATCATGATTGCCATTAGCCGCGATCATTGCGGCACCGGCAACCCGATCACGCGCCACCAAAACATCACGGCTTTCGCCAAGCATTAACGCCTCATCACCAACCTCATTTGCGTGGTGAAGACTGGGATCGACCCATAAAGGCCGCTTTGCCGTTCCGCCATAGCCGCGAATTAGAATTGCCGGCTTGTGACCGCGGACTTGCAATTGGTCATATAAAAACGAGGTCACTGGCGTTTTGCCAGTGCCGCCAGCACTAAGATTGCCAATACAGATGATTGGTAATGCCGTTTTTGTTTCATGCGCCAGCGCATTGCGAATGAATGTTGCGCCTGCCCACAAGCCTGCAAATGGCAGCAGCAGCACGGCCAGCAATCCTCGGTTTGTCCAGAAATCAGGCGTTTTTATCATGGTTTCGTCTTGATCATCTGTTGGTCTTGACGGGTTGTTTCATTGTTTCTAGCACAATTTTTCGCGCGGCGATGTTAGAGCGTTCATTTGCCGCCATCGCATAGGCTTTTGCCGCGCTGGCAATGCGGCGGCGTGCCGGCTTGTCATTTGCAATGGCGATCACCAGCTTGGCAAGCTTTTGACCGGTTATCGTGGCATCAAGCCCACCATCGGTTTCTGCCACATCAAACACAACCCCCACATCGCGAAGGCCAGCAAATTCGGCGCTGTTTTTAAAAATATGCTGGCCGGTGATGATCGGCAAGCCGAAAGCCGCTGGCTCAAGCGGGTTATGCCCGCCTTTCGGCATGAAGGAACCGCCAAGAATAACCAGATCGGCAAGGCTGAACAGGCTGCCCATCTCGCCAAAGCTGTCCATGATGTAAAGGTTATGATCCTTGGACGGAAATTGGCCAAGGCTTCGTTGTGGTGCGCCGCCGCTTGCCGCGGCAATCTGGCTGCCCCGATCGGGATGGCGCGGCGCAATGATTGTCAGCCAGTTATCGCCAAGCGCATTGGCAGCGGCGATCATGCTTGCATCTTCGCCATCATGCGTTGAGGCGGCAAGCAAAATTTGCCGTTTGCCAATGGCGGTTTTCAGGCTTTGGCAAAGGGCTGGATCGGCATCTGCCATCGTGCCAAGCTTGAGTGACCCTAAAACGGTGATAATATCGGCTGGCGTGCCAAGGCGTTGAAATTGCGCTGCCTGCGCATCATTAACGGCCAAAACCATTTGCGGTGCCGCAAAAACCGCCTTTGCCATTGCTGGCTGTTTCGTCCAGCGGTGAAAGGCGGTGCTGGATAATTGGGATGAGGCAAAAATGACCGGAATTGCCTTGGCTGCGGTTTTTGATATCAAATTGGGCCAGAAATCGGATTCCATGAAAATGGCCAATGTCGGTCGGGTGTGCTGCAAAAATTGATCGACAAAATGCGGGTGATCAAGCGGCTGAAACGCATGTGATAGCGCCATGCCATTGGCGCTTTCTCGTTCAACCATCGCCGCGGCGCTAACCGTGTTGGTGGTGATCAGAAATCTGGCTTTTGGCAGGGTGCTGGCAAGCGCTTTGGCAAGGCCGATGGCGGCCACGGTTTCGCCAACACTGACCGCATGAATCCAGATCGCACCTTTTATTTTTTGATCAAGTTGGGGCTGGCCAAACCGGTCTTGAAGGCGGCTGGCAATTTCCTTGCCGCGCCATGCACGCAAACGCAAAATCAACGGGATCAATGGGCGCAGCAAATGCCAAACTAGATTATATAGGCCAAAGGTCATTGCGGCGGCTCGATAAAAAGTCGGTCAACCGCATCAGCCTGAGCATTCAGCGCATCTTCAAGCTGTTGACGGGCGGTTTCGAGCTGGTCTTTTGAGATATCATCAAGATAGATCGGATCGCCAATGATAAACCGGCCACGGGCAAACGGTTTTGGAATGATCAGCCGATCCCAGCCGGTGGCACGCCAGTAACGGTCAACTGACCAGCACATTGGCACAATCGGTTTTCCGGCCATTTGGGCAATCGCAACAGGCCCAAGCGCCGATTTGCGGGCCGGGCCGCGCGGCCCATCAGGCGTGATAGCAACAGATTCGCCACGATCAAGAACGCGTTTTAATCCGCGTAATCCCGACAGCGGGTTGCGGTTTGAACTACCCCAAACCGTTTTTACTCCAAAACAGCCAATCGCATGCGACATCATGCGGCCATCAGGATGTGGCGATTGCAGCGCGTGAAGCGCAAAGGCCGACGGCCAAAGCCATGGCATGGCCATGACCCGTTCATGCCAGAACACCATGATAATGCCATTCTGGCTGGCCATGAATTGATCGGATTTTTCCTGATCAACCGTCCGCCAGCGAACAGTGACCATCAAAAGCGCGATGATGCTGCCAATTGTCCAGCCAACAAGGGCATTGCCAAATGGCGATCGTATCAATTTTTTTATCATGCGCTCGAAACTGCGTTGGAGTTAAATCATCTGCCCCCGAACCCTAGCATGTAAGAAGGTAATTGCGGAATGGGCAGATGCAAAAATAGCTGATCAATTATGCATTGGCGCGCTTTTTTGCAAATATGCCAGCCAAACTGCGATCAATGCTTTTGGATTGGGTGGCAAATTGCTACAGTTGGCTTGCGGTGAATGTGCCGTGTCGCCGTCATGGCCTGATGCAAATGGGCATTGGTCATTGAAAAAGATATCGGCATTTTTTTGATAGGATTGTCGGCTTGACCGAAACGAAACGCCCAAAACAGGTCAATCGTGACATTATAAGGCGGATTTGGCAGGGCTGGATTGCAGGCTATTTGCCGCGCCTTATCACGGCGCTTTTGCTGATGATTGTCGTGGCGGCCAGCGCGTCAGCCTATCCGCTTTTAACAAAATATATTTTCAATGGGCTTGCCGATGGCAGGGCGGATGAAATCATCTGGCTTGCACCGCCGGTGATTATTCTGTTTGCGCTTGTCAAAGGCACGGCATTATTTGCGCAAACGGTCATGGTGAATGCGCTTGCGCTTCGGGTGAGTACCGATTTGCAAAAAGATATGGCAAAAACCCTGATCGAGGCCGACCTTCAAACCATCACCCGTGAACCGGCAGGGGTGTTCATGTCACGCATCATGAATGATTTGAACCTGGTTCGTGAAGCCTTGGTCAGATTGGCCAATAATCTGGTTCGTGACAGTTTAACCATTGTGGTTTTGATTGGCGCGATGATCTGGCTTGATTGGCTGATGGCGCTTGTCGTGATTGGTGTCTATCCGCTGGCAATGGGGCCGATCATCAAGATTGGCAACCGCCAGCGCAAAGCCTCGGGAAATCTGCAAACCCATATGGAAAGCGTGACCGCGCTTCTTGCCGAGACCTTGCAAGGGGCGCGAATGGTTAAGGCTTATCAGCGCGAAGATGCTGAAACATCGCGAACGCATCAGGCTTTTGATGGGCTATATGGACGGCTTGTTGGGCTATTAACAGGTCGCGCCAAGATTGATCCGATCTTGGAAGTGGTCGGCGGGATTGCCGTTGGCGGTGTTGTTGCGCTTGCCAGTTGGCGTGTTGCCAATGGCGATATGCAGGTTGGTGATGTGATTGCCTTTATCACAACGCTTATTTTGCTGGTGCAGCCGGTGCGCGCCATTGGCACCTTGAATGCGGTCACCCAAGAAGGGCTTGCCGCTTGTGAGCGTATTTTGGCGCTGTTGGATACGCCGCGCATGATTACTGATCGGCAAAATGCGCCGGTGCTGGCGGTGAAACAGGGACAGATTGCCTATGATAATGTTGGATTTGCCTATGGTGATGGCAACGCAGCAGCGCTTGCGGGAATCAGCTTTACCGCCAAGGCAGGCCAGATCATCGCCTTGGTCGGTCCTAGCGGTGCTGGCAAAACCACGGTGATTAACCTGCTTCCGCGCTTTTTTGAGGCGAGCAGCGGGATAATCACCATTGATGGCCAGCCAATTAGTGATGTGCAGATTGCCAGCCTTCGCCGCGCCATATCGCTTGTTAGTCAGGAATCGGTGCTATTTGATGATACGGTTGCGGCCAATATTGGCTTTGGTCGCCAGGGTGCCAGCCGCGAAGATGTCGAGGCGGCGGCGCGGGATGCGGCGGCTGATGCTTTCATCTGCGCGCTTCCCGATGGCTATGACACAATCGTTGGTGCAATGGGAAACCGGCTTTCAGGCGGGCAACGCCAGCGCATTGCCATTGCCCGGGCGATGTTAAAAGATGCGCCAATTCTGCTGCTTGACGAGGCCACCGCTGCGCTTGATGCCGAATCCGAACAACAGGTTCAAACCGCGCTTCAAAAATTGCAGGCCGGACGCACAACGCTTGTTGTCGCGCATCGTTTGGCAACAGTGCGCAATGCCGATTTGATTTTGGTGATGGAATCGGGGCGCATCACTGAACAGGGAACGCATGATGCGCTGATGGCCAAAAACGGCCTTTATACAAGGCTATGCCAATTGCAGTTCTTTGATGATGAAAAGGCCGGCTAGATTGACGCAGTCCAACTAACCTTGCCTATTCACGGCGAAGAATCGTGTCGGTAAGCCTGACAGCCCAGCCTTGTGCCATAAAATTTGCTGCTAAAGCGTCAGGATCATAAATGGTTTCAACCCAGTCGAAAAACGCCATGCCTTGGTCTTCATAGGGGATATAGGCCGCAAAAAACGCATCAAGAAGACCGGTTTTTGCCGCTTTGACATGGCCATATTTCCACGCAAGCTGAGCCATTGCAACGCGTGTGGGTTGTTTTTTGGCAATCAACAGATAAAGTGCCGACATTAACCCAGCACGATCAGCACCCGATTTGCAATGCATCAATGCTGGTGTTTTGATCGCGGCAAAAAGATCACGCGCTTCATACAGCATTTCTTTTGACGGCGCGGCGCGTGACCGTGCGGTGAAATCAAGAAGGGTAATGCCAGCCTTGGCACAGGCCTCGGCTTCAAGCTGCCAGCCGCCATCCTGGCGTGGCCCGCGCAGATTGATAATGGTTTTGATGCCGTTCTGACCTAATGCGGCAATGCGCGATGGCCCGGGTTGATTGCTTCGCCATAGATCGTCGCTAACAAGATGCTGGTTATGCCAACAAAGACGCAAGAAACCATGATCCTTAAAGATCAGGTCTAGCCAATCGGCGACCCCGCGCCGTTTTCCGGGCGGGGCGGTCCATTTCATGATCCGGCGACCATCATGCTGTCAAGGCGAAGTGATGGTGATGCGACACTGTCGCGAAGATCAATGTCATTTGCTGCGGTCATCTGCATAAACATTTCGGCCAGATTACCGGCAATTGTGGCTTCGGTGATCGGATGGGTGATCTGGCCTTTGGAAATCCAGAATCCACCCGCACCACGGCTGTAATCGCCGGTGATCATATCAACCGAACTGCCAATCATTTCGGTAATTAAAAAACCCTCGTCAATCTCGGCAATCAGCGCATCACGGCTGATGGTCGAATTTTCGATGTAAAAATTACTGGCACCGGGTGATGGGGCGCTGCCAAGGCCGCGTCGCGCATTGCCGGTTGGTGTCATTTCCAGCTTGGCCGCCGAAGCAAGATCAAGAAACCAGCCGGTTAACACGCCGTCATCAACCATAACGCGCCGTTGAACCGCCAGCCCCTCGCCATCAAACAGGCGCGAGCCAAGCCCACGCGACCGCAATGGGTCGTCAACAAAACAAAGCCCTTTGCTGGTAACCTGTTTGCCAAGGCTGTCTTTTAGAAAGCTTGTGCCGCGCGAAATTGATGCGCCATTGATTGCACCAGCCATTGTGCCAACAAGCGATGCGGCGACCCGCCGGTCATAGATTACTGGAAATTTGCCAGTTTTGGGCTTTTGGGCACCAAGTCTTGCCAATGTTCGGCTCGCTGCATTGTTCCCAACTTCTTCGGCTGGCTGCAAATCGCTTTCATAAACGGCAGCGCTGTAATCATAATCGCGTTCCATATGCCCGTCTTGTTCGGCAATGACCACGGTTGATACGCCATGCGATGATCGTTTGTAACCGGCAAGAAAGCCATTCGATGTGCCAATCAGAACATCGACAATGCTATGACCGGCATCGGCACCATCAGATGTTTTGATGCCCTTATGTGACAAGGCGGCATCTTCGGCGCGTGCGGCTCTTTCGCGAAGGCGTTCGCTATCTGGCATGGTTTCGTCAAACATATCCAGATCGGGAATGGATTTGGCGATTTCGGCATCGGTGGCAAGCCGTACATACGGATCTTCGGGTGCCAACTTGGCCATAGCCACAGCGCGTTCGGCCAGATTTTTGATATTTTCCGGATCGAGCTGGCTTGTTGAGATTGACGCGGTTCGCTGGCCGATAAATACGCGCAATCCGATATCGAAATCTTCGGAACGCTCGCTGGCTTCGACCTTGCCAAGCCGCAGGCTGATGCTATTGCTTTGACCACGCGCCAGCATTGCGTCGGCACCATCGGCTCCGGCGGTTTGGGCGGCGTCAAGCAATTGGGCGATAAGGTTTTGATGATTTGTGTCCATATATTATCTGATACCCTGCGCCATCACATAATTCAACCGCTTGTCGTCCTGCTTGATTAGGTTTATGAATGCGTCATGGAATTTAAAGTCTTTATTGATGGTGAGGCGGGGACAACCGGCCTGAAAGTCGCAGAACGTCTGCAAGAGCATCCGCATGTCCAAATTTTGCGGGTTGATGAGGCCGAACGCAAAAATGCGGCAGCGCGTGCCGACATGATGGCGGCAAGTGATGTAACCATTCTGTGTCTTCCCGACGAGGCCGCTATTGAGGCGGTCACGTTGGCGCAAGCATCACAAACACGGCTGATTGACGCATCTTCGGCGCACCGGATCGACCCCGATTGGGTTTACGGCTTTGCCGAATTACAGCCCGGTCAACGTGACGCCATTGCCAATGGGAAATTGATCACCAATCCGGGTTGTTATCCAACCGGCTTTCTGGCCTTGGCGCGACCATTGATTGCCAGCGGGCTATTGTCTGATACGGCACTTGTCTGTGCGCCAGCGGTCAGCGGCTATAGTGGCGGCGGCAAGGCGATGATCGCAATGCATGATGCCGGTGATCTTCATCCCGCCTTTAGCTATGGCACGAATTTACAGCATAAGCATCTTGGCGAAATGACACTTTATTCCGGCTTGAAAACGCCGCCTATTTTCATGCCGTCGGTTGGCGATTTCTATGCTGGTATGCTTGTTCATATGCCGCTTCATGCCGATCAAATTGAGGGGTCTGCCACCGCGGCAATGATTTATAATTGTCTTGCCGATTGGTATGATGGGTCGGCTTTGGTGCGCATGGGGGCGGCGGCTGCCAATCATGCCGATGTGCCGCCAATGCTTGCTGCCGATGCGCTTGCTGGGCGCAATGATATGGAATTATTCGTGTTTAGTGATGCCACTGAACAGCGTTTCTGGTTAACCGCACGGCTGGATAATCTTGGCAAAGGCGCGTCTGGTGCTGCGGTGCAGAACATGAATATTGCCCTTGGCCTTGATGATCATTTCGGGCTCAGCTAACCAGTCGCGGCCGGTCAGGCCAAGCTGTTGTTCGGATGGCCAGCGTTTCATTATTTTAGGGTAGGGCGAATCAAGATGCGGTTTCATGGTGGCGATGATCTTGTGAAAATTGCCGATTCTGCTTCCTTTCTAACGCCAGTCAGCGAAATTGATCGCGCCCACAAATATCCCTATCACGCCCCATCGGGCGGCTTTGTTCTGTCAAATGGCGATTTGTTTCATCTTGATGAATCGCATCTAAGCCATGATCATAAAGATGGTATTCTGGCTGGCCGGACGGCGGTTTTATCGGTTGGGTCCAATCGGGCGCCGGTGCAATTGCTGCGGAAATTTGGCGTGCGTGCCACAGTGCCGGTAACGCCAGCAAGATTGCATGATTGTGATATCGTCCATGCGGCGATTTTGGGCTATTACGCAGCGGTGCCTTGTACGGCTTTTCCATCATCAGGCACCATTGTGCAGCTGAATGTTGCATGGCTTGATGATGATCAATTGATCCAGATGCACCTAACCGAAGGCATTGGTGTTGCCTATGATTTTGTTGAAATGCAAACCGTCGAACATCAATTCAAATTGCCAATTGCGCCGGTATTCGGCTATGCGGCGCGTGCTGGTGTTCTGGATTGTGGTGATGGCATGCCTGCCGGTCTGGCGGCGATTCCGGTCGTGGGGCGGCAATTTGCAACGCTGACCCAAGATCAGGCCGCCACCAAATTACGCCAGCTTGCCAAGGTTGATGATGATCGGACAATGCCGCAATTCATCGCCGAAATGCAGGCAGATAAAGCGGCGCGTGATGCGATTATTGACCGGTTGCGCCCCTTTGCCATCCAGCCGCAAAATCCGCCATGGCAATTGCAGGTGGTTCAGATTGACGGCATTGACGCCTATTTATGACAGCCTGAACAAGTTTGGTTAGATGGCAAGCAGCCGATCAAGCACCAATCCGGCGACAAGCAAAAGACCGGCATTGCGATTTGATTTGAAAAGCGCCAGCGCCAAAACGGCATCATTGCCTTTCAGCCGCCAAATTTGATGGCCAAGATGAACAGCCATGCCAGCAAGGCCAAACCAGGCGGCGACAAACGGTTGATGATCAAATCCCAATAACCCAGCCGCAATCAAACCGATTGCCAGACAATAGGCGGTTGCGACCCCAGCTTTGATATGATGGGCAAAGGCAAGGGCGGATGATTTGACCCCGACAATGCGGTCATCTTGCATATCTTGAATGGCGTAAATCGTGTCATAGCCGAAAACCCATGCGGCACAGCCTGCATAAATCAGCATGATTGATTGATCGGGAAGGGTGCCAGTCACGGCAACCCAGCCAAGAAACACCCCCCATGAAAATGTGAGTCCAAGCACAAATTGCGGAAACCAAGTCACACGCTTGGCAAGTGGATACAAAACCACAAGAGGCGCGGCGGCAAGGCCAACATAAATCGCCAGAACCGGCAGTTGAAACAGGATAAACAGGCCAATCAGCCCAAGCATTAACAAGAACAGGCCTGCCTGCAGCATCGAGATGGTGCCAGCGACAAGTGGCCGTGCGATGGTGCGGGCAACGCGCTGGTCAAGCTGGCGATCCCACATGTCATTAATGATGCATCCCGCAGCGCGCGTGGCAATGGCACCAACCAGAAACAGCATCATGATCCAGACCATTGCGCCAAGGCTGGGTGCGCCAAGCGCAATCGACCACCAACCCGGAAGCAAAAGCAACCACCAGCCAATTGGCCGGTCAAGTCGTGCCAGATAAATGAAGGGATGCCATGATGCGGGCAGCCAATGCCACCAGCCGCGCGACTGGATATCCGTATGGGGTGAAGGGGTGCCAATAGTCATGCGGTTAGTCATTAGCGAAAAAAGCGGTAAAAAGCAAAAATGTTTCACGCCAAGACTGCTTGTCAGGATTTATAATGAACAGTACATATCAAAAGATGGAACAAACAGATATCAAAGCGCGTCTTTATATTGATGCGCCGCTTGCCGCAGGTGCCGTTATCGCGCTGCCATCCGATCAGATGCATTATTTGCTTCATGTGCTTCGTTTGAATCTTGGCGCGGTGATTGGTGTTTTTAATGGTGTTGATGGTGAATTTAACGCGTCAATCTCTGCGGTGGCGAAAAAGCAGTGTTCGATCACCATCGCTGATCAGCGCCGCCAGCAGATATATTGCCGTGATTTATGGTTGCTATTCGCGCCGGTGAAAAAAGCCCGCCTTGATTTCATTGCCCAAAAAGCCAGCGAATTGGGCGTGCGGGTAATCTGGCCGGTCAAAACCGATTATTGCCAGATTAGCCGGGTTAATGATGACCGGCTGGCGGCGAATGCGATTGAAGCTGCCGAACAGACCGAACGTCTGGATATAGCCGAAATCAGATCTTTTGATCCATTACATGACGTTCTTGCCGCCTGTGACGATGATCGTCTTTTGATTTGGTGTGATGAGGCGAGTGCAGGGCATCCGGCTTTGAATATCACCACCGCGCTTGCCGCCGCGCCACCGCATGACAAGGCGGCTATTTTAATCGGGCCAGAAGGCGGGTTTTCACCGGCTGAGAGACACGATTTGCAGACAAGAATTAAGTGTTTGAAAATTTCCCTAGGGCCGCGCATATTGCGCGCTGATACCGCCGCCATTTCGGCACTTTCCTGTTACCAGTCAATTTGCGGAGATTGGCAAAGCTAGCCATTTAATCTGGCTGAAACCGGCTTGGGTGATTTATGTCATCATGGCCTGAATGCAAAGGGCAAACCGCATGGGTAATCATAGCACGATCATCAAAGATGTCGGACAGCTTGTGGAATGGCTAGCCAAAGGTGAAAAACCGGCTGTTGATTGGCGCATTGGAACTGAACATGAAAAATTTCTGTTTCATCGTGATAGTTTGCGGCCTGTTGCCTATGACGGCGATAGCGGCGTTGAGGCAATGCTCAATGCGCTTTGCAAGGTGATTGGTGACAAGGCAACACCGATCATTGAAAAAGGCAAAATCATTGGCCTGAAAGATGGTGATGGCGGGTCTGTGTCGCTTGAACCTGGTGGGCAATTAGAATTATCGGGCGCGCCTTTGTTGAACCTACATCAGACCTGTGCCGAAACCGGCCGCCATTTGCGCCATATGCGGGCAGTGTCATCGGCGCTTGGGGTCGGGATGCTTGGCATTGGCTTTCAGCCAAAATGGCGCCGTGACGATATTTCATGGATGCCAAAAGGCCGCTATCGGATCATGCGAAACCATATGCCGAAAGTCGGCACAATGGGGCTTGATATGATGCTGCGTTCTTGCACAGTTCAGGTAAATCTTGATTATGCAGACGAAGCCGATATGCGGCGGAAATTTCGCACATCGCTTGCCCTGCAACCAATCGCAACAGCCCTTTTTGCCAATTCGCCTTTTAAAGATGGCAAACCGTCTGGCTGGTTATCGGGGCGCGCGCATGTTTGGACCGATACGGATAATGCAAGATGCGGCGTGCCGTCTTGTGTGTTTGACCCGCATTTTGGCTATGAACAATGGATTGATTATATTCTTGATGTGCCGATGTATTTTCTGCATCGCGGCGAAGATTATGTCGATGTTGCCGGAAAATCTTTCCGCGATTATCTGTCGGGAACGCTTGCCGGTTTTGAGGGCGAACCGCCGCAAATGGCCGATTTTGAAGATCATATTACCACTGCCTTTCCCGAAGTGCGGTTAAAGCAATATCTGGAAATGCGTGGTGCTGATAGCGGGTCTTGGGCCAATATCTGCGCGCTTCCTGCCTATTGGGTTGGGCTATTATATTGTGATGATGCGCTGGCTGAGGCCGAAGATCTGGTTCGTGATATCGGTGCTGATGATGTAATGGCGGCGCGCTTGTCAGTGGCAAAGGACGGGCTTCGCGGAAAGCTTGGTTCGCATGATGTCGCCACCCTTGCCAAAAAGACCATTGATATTGCCTCAAAAGGGCTGCGTAACCGTGGCATTTTTGATGATGGCGGTGATGATGAAAGCGGGTTCTTGCAGCCATTGCGTAAAGTGATTGCAACGCAAAAAACACCAGCTGAAGTGATGCTTGATCTTTATCATGGTGATTGGGCAGAAGATATTGATCAGGTTTTCACGTCAAACCAATATTAACAGCATCGAAATTGCCGCCAGATTTAGCTGTGCCGCGCATTAAGGATTCTTAAATCATGCCCGTCTTGCTGCTTGTGGTGTTTATAAATTTCGTCGGCATTGGCGCGCTGATTCCGGTATTGCCCTATACGGTGATTGAAACGCTTGGCTTATCGGCAACGGTGATGACGCTGCTGCTGGCGTCATTCGCCTTTGCCATGTTTTTATCAAACCCGCTCCTTGGTCGTTTGTCCGATTATATTGGCAGGCGGCCAGTGCTGATTGTAAGCCTTGCGGTCAATGTGCTTGCGCATATCTGGTTTGCCTTTTCCAGTGATATTGTGCAGATGTTCGCCGCGCGGATTCTAGCGGGTCTTGCTGCAGGCAATACAGGTGTGATTCAGGCGATGATTGCCGATCGTGTTGCGGCCAAGGATCGGGCTCGCTATATGGGGCTATTTGGTGCGGCGATTGGCACTGGATTCGTTGCTGGGCCAGCTCTTGGCGGGCTGTTTAGCGGGTTTGGTGACGGCCCGCTTCATCAGGCACCGTTTTTGCTGGCTGCCGGTTTCGGCATTATCGCCTTGTTCTTGTCGATGCGGCTTACCGAAAGCGCGGCAAAGGCACCAGCTGAAAAAGCACCGCCAGCACCACTTGGCATCCGCATCATGACGGTTTTGCGAAGCGAGCTTGCGCTTTATGCTTTGGCCTTTTTCTGTTTGAATTTGTCCTTTGCGCAGGTCGAAGCAAGCTATATTCTGTTGCTTCGTGACTATCTTGGTTTTGGCGCAACCCAAACTGGCTGGCTATTTACTTATATCGGTGTCTGTATTGTCTTGGTGCAGGCCGGATTGATCAATGTTGCGGTAAAATGGTTTGGCGAGGTTGGCACTGTCGGGTTTGGTGCCAGCATGCTGGTATTTGGACAGATCATCACGGCGTTATTATCGGTCGGGTTTTTGATTGGTGATGCCTATCCGCTGGCACAAATCGTTTTAACGACAACCGCGGTTTGTTTTGGCTTTGGCTTTAGCAATCCGGCATTGTCGGCAGCGGCAAGCAATGCGGCTGGCAAAACAACAATGGGCGGTGCGCTTGGCACGGTTCAGGGCTTTGCCTCGCTTGGGCAGGTGGCCGGATTGGTTCTGGCCGGCCCTTTATACCAGCTTGGCGGATCGCATTATCCTTTTGGCTTTGGTGCCTGTATCACATTTATTTTGCTAATTGTTGTGATCGTGCTGAAACGACGCCCAACCATCAAGACCGCCTAGCCAAAGCTTGGTGATAGGTTACGGTCTTCAGGAAACGTGAAAGCCTTGCGTGCTAATGGCTAGGCCGCTTCGGTGCCGCCAACCGTGACCCCGCCCATTTTGACGGTCGGCTGGCCGACGCCAACCGGAACGCTTTGTCCAGCCTTGCCGCAGGTGCCGATACCGCTATCAAGCTTGGTATCATTGCCAATCAAGGTGATTTTTGACATGGCGTCAGGCCCATTGCCAATCAGCGTTGCGCCTTTTACCGGTGCGCCAATCTTGCCATTTTCAACAAGATAGGCCTCGGCCGCTGAAAAGACGAATTTACCAGATGTGATATCCACCTGACCGCCGCCAAAATTCACCGCATAAATGCCTTTTTTCATCGAAGCAACAATCTCTTGCGGGTCGGCATCGCCATTTTCCATATAGGTATTGGTCATGCGTGGCATTGGGGCATGAGCATAGGATTCGCGCCGCCCATTGCCGGTGGCGTCAACGCCCATCAGCCGCGCATTCTGCCGGTCCTGCATATAACCTTTCAAGATGCCATCTTCGATCAATATATTCCGGCGGCTTGGCGTGCCTTCATCATCAACAGTAATCGAGCCGCGACGATCGGCAATCGTTCCATCGTCAATGACGGTAACGCCTTTGGCTGCCACTTGCTGGCCAACACGGCCACTAAACACGGATGTGCCTTTCCGGTTGAAATCGCCTTCCAGCCCATGTCCAACCGCTTCATGAAGCATGACACCGGGCCAGCCAGCACCAAGAACAACTTCCATTTCACCAGCGGGTGTCGGCACGGATTGCAAATTCAAAATGGCAATGCGCAACGCCTCATCGACTTGTGACTGCCAGCTTTCCGGGCTAAGCCACTGATCCAGCATCACCCGGCCGCCAGCCCCGGCACCGCCGGATTCCATACGTCCATTCTGTTCAACCGCAACCCAGATATTGATTCGTACCAAAGGCCGGATATCGGCAACGCGGATACCATCGGCACGCATGATCTGCACCGCCTGCCATGATCCGGTCAGGCTGGCGCTAACCTGTTTCACCCGCGAATCCGATCGCGAGCATAGGCATCCATTTCCTGCAACAATTTGATTTTAGTATCGAATGAGGTGGCGTTTAATGGGTTTTGATCCGAATAAAGTGGGTTGTTCGCGCCCGCGCTTGGCGCCAATGCGGCATTGCCGCTATAGCCCTTGGTTACCGCAGACACGCTGTCGGCAGCGCGCTGCAAAGCCGCTTCGGATAATTCGCCAGCATGCGCATAGCCATGCGCCTCGCCAGCCACTGCACGAAGACCAAACCCGCTTGATTGGTCGTAACTTGCTGTTTTTAGACGACCATCATCGAAGGCCAGCATTTCGGCATGGCGCATTTCAAGAAATAATTCACCATCATCGCCGCCAGCAAGCGCATCGCGCACGATTTTGCCGGTTCGTTCGAGATCGAGATTGGTACGGGTGAAAAAAAGTTCGTCGGTTTGCTGAAGCAGATCCATGATCCATCCTGACAAGACAGGTTAAAATTAAAAAAGCGCCATATAAATATATTCTGCCGCCCTTATGATGATGGCCGTGTTTGCTATGAAATTCAAGGCTTGTGGCCGCGCTCATTTGGGGGAAGATAGGCACCATGTTGGATTTTCCATCCAAAAAAAGGAAAAAAGTAAAAAATATAGCGACAGGCTGCCGCATGGGGCTTTTCTATTCAGCCCAAACAGTCTAAACAAATTCGGTTTGGTGGAAAGGTCTGTCGCCTACGCCACCTAGAGAGATTATTTTGAACGGCAGATGACGAATTTTGGGAGAGGAATCCATGCCAATCTTGGCCAAATTCAATGCGCATTTCGCGCAGTTTCTTTCGGGACGCAAGGCAGCTAACCTCGCCGGTGTTTTGTTTGGTGGTGTTGTTCTAGCGCTGACCGCATCTGGTGCGGCTCAAGCTGCTGCACCTGTGCCGTGGCAGATGGATCTGCAGCCGCCGGCCGGATCACTTGCCGAGATGGCTACCGACCTGCATAATTTGCTGTTGGTGGTGATCACGCTGATCTCGCTTTTCGTTCTTGGATTGCTGATTTATGTTGGCGTCCGGTTCCGTGCAAGCCGCAACCCGAACCCATCAAAGACATCGCACCATACGGTGATCGAAATTCTTTGGACGGTTATTCCGGTGCTGATTTTGGTTGGTATTGCCGTTCCGTCATTCCGTCTTCTTTATTACATGGACCGTACCAACGAAACTGACATGGTGATCAAGGTTACCGGCAATCAGTGGTATTGGAACTACACCTATCCTGACGAAGGCATTACCTTTGATAGCTATATGGTCGATGAGGCCGATTTGAAGCCGGGCCAGCCACGTTTGTTGACAGTAGATTACCCGATGGTCGTGCCTGAAGGCACCCGCATCAAATTGCTTATAACGGGCAATGACGTGATGCATTCATTCTTTGTGCCATCACTTGCCGTGCAGATTTATGCCTTTATCGGCCGCACCAATGAGGCCTGGATTGATGTGCCTGTTGGTAGCCAGACCTATTATGGTCAGTGCAACCAGATTTGCGGCGTAAACCACGCCTATATGCCAATTGAGGTAAAAGCGTTGCCAAAAGCTGAATATGCAGCTTGGCTAGTTGAGGCGAAAAAAGAATTTGCATCGAACGATATCGTTCCTGTGCAACCAGAAGTTACTTTGGCTTCAGCCAAATAATTAAGCGAAGAGGATTTAACAATGAGTGCTCAAGCCCACGCTGATCACGGCGCACCTTCAAGTTTTGTGCGTCGCTGGCTCTATTCAACTAACCACAAAGATATCGGTACCATGTATTTGGTCTTCGCCATTCTGGCGGCCTTTATCGGCGGTGGTCTGTCTATCTATATGCGCATGGAACTTATGAATCCTGGCGTTCAATATATGGATAGCGGTCATGTTTGGAACGTATTCACCACCGCTCATGGTTTGATCATGGTGTTCTTTGTGGTGATGCCGGGTCTCATTGGTGGATTTGGTAACTGGTTCGTGCCGATTATGATTGGTGCGCCAGATATGGCCTTTCCGCGGATGAACAACATCAGTTTCTGGCTATTGCCACCAGCCTTTATCCTGCTGCTTTTGTCAGCGGTGATGGATGGCGGTGCCGGTGTTGGCTGGACGATCTATCCGCCATTGTCATCAACTGCCGGTACGCCTGGCATGTCGATGGATCTGGCGATCTTTTCGCTTCACCTTGCCGGTGTTTCATCGATTCTTGGTGCTGCAAACTTTATCACCACGATCTTCAACATGCGCACCCCAGGCATGACTTTGCACAAGATGCCATTATTTGCATGGGCCATGTTGATCACTGCCTTTTTGCTATTGCTTGCGGTTCCGGTTCTTGCTGGTGCGATCACCATGTTGTTGACCGACCGTAACTTTGGAACAACCTTCTTTATTCCAGAAGGTGGCGGTGACCCGATCTTGTTCCTGCATTTGTTCTGGTTCTTTGGCCATCCTGAAGTTTACATCATGATTCTGCCAGCCTTTGGCATTGTCAGCCACATCATCTCGACCTTCTCGAAAAAGCCGGTATTTGGCTATCTTGGAATGGCCTATGCGATGGTGGCTATTGGCGTTGTCGGCTTTGTGGTCTGGGCGCATCACATGTATACGGTCGGCCTTAGCGTCGATACGCGTGCCTATTTCACCGCAGCAACGATGGTTATTGCCGTACCAACTGGCGTGAAAATCTTTTCATGGATTGCCACAATGTGGGGCGGTTCAATCACCTTTCGCGTTCCAATGTTGTGGGCGATTGGCTTTATCTTCCTGTTCACCGTTGGTGGTGTGACTGGTGTGGTTTTGTCAAATGCTGGCTTGGATGTGGTTTTGCATAACACCTATTATGTGATCGCCCATTTCCATTATGTGCTGTCACTTGGTGCTGTGTTTGGCTTGTTTGCCGGTTTCTATTACTGGTTCTCAAAAATGACCGGTTACGAATATTCGGAAGGCCTTGCCAAGCTGCATTTCTACGTCACCTTTATCGGTGTGAATTTGACCTTCTTCCCGATGCATTTCCTTGGTCTTGCTGGAATGCCGCGTCGTTATATCGACTATCCTGACGCGTTTGCTGGCTGGAACATGGTTGCTTCAATCGGGTCTTATATTGGTGCTGCTGGTGCGATTTTGTTCTTGATCGTGATCATCGAAGCCTTTGTTTCAAAGCGTCGCGCCGAAGCCAATCCTTATGGCGAAGGTGCAACCACGCTGGAATGGCAAGTCGCATCTCCACCGCCTTACCACACCTTTGACGAATTGCCGAAGGTCAAGTAAGGCAGGGCAATAGCCCGAATTTGAAAGGCATTTTGATGGCAGTTACATCAAATCAGCAATTGATCAGTGACACCGACGGCTTGTTTGAGCCGTCGGTTGCCGATTTTTGGTCGCTGCTGAAACCACGGGTGATGAGTCTGGTTATTTTTACCGGCTTTGCTGGCATGTATGTTGCGCCTGGTGCGTTGCATCCGTTGGTGTTTGCGATCTCGCTTTTCGCCATTGCTGCAGGGGCTGGTGCCTCGGGAGCGATAAATCAATGGTATGACCGTGATATTGACGCGGTCATGACCCGCACCAAAACCCGCCCGATCCCTGCCGGTGTTATGGCACCCGCCGAAGCCCTGACAATGGGCTTGGTGATTTCGGCGCTTTCGGTTCTGCTTCTTGGTCTTGCTGCCAACTGGCTTGCCGCCGGTTTGCTTGCTTTTACCATTTTCTTTTATGCTGTTGTTTACACCGTCTGGTTAAAGCGCAGCACGCCGCAGAATATCGTTATTGGCGGGGCTGCTGGTGCCTTGCCGCCAGTCATCGGCTGGGCCGCGGTTACCGGCAGCTTGTCAATCGAGCCGTTGCTGCTTTTTGCGATCATCTTTATGTGGACGCCGCCGCATTTCTGGGCTTTGGCGTTGGTAAAGAATGACGATTACAAGGCCGCCAATATCCCAATGTTGCCAGTTGTCGCTGGATCACTTGAGACGCGCCGGCAGATTGTGATCTATGCTGTTTTGTTGGCACCGCTTGCGGTTGTGCCATCATTTATTGGCATGGCGTCGGTTGGCTATGGCGTGATTGCCGCGCTTGCTGGCTTGCTGTTTGTGGCGATGAGCCTGCAGCTTTTTAAAACTGGCGATCATAAACATGCGATGCGGCTATTTGCCTATTCAATCTTGTATTTATTCCTGCTGTTTTTAGGGCTGGTCATTGACCATGCGGTTCTTGGCTATTTGGCGGGGGCTGCCTAATGGATCGTCGTCGTCAGCCAAAGACCGGAGTTGAAATGCAGCAGATGCGTAAAAAGCGTAATCTGGCGCTGGTTGGGGTAATTGCCGGACTGGTTGTATTGTTTTACGTCCTGACCTTGGTCAAGATTGGCGGGGCGACATGATTGCGTCCGGCAACAATATTTCACCGAATGGCAACCGCCGCACCTTGGCCATTCTTGGTGCCTTGGTGTTTGGCATGGTTGGATTATCTTATGCATCGGTTCCGCTTTATGAATTGTTCTGCAAAGTCACCGGCTATGGTGGCACAACGCAGGTCGCCGACAGCGGGTCTAGCCAGATTGTCATGGGGCATCCGGTTGATGTGCGGTTTGATGCCAATGTGAATCCGGCGCTAAATTGGCAATTTGTTGCCGTTGACCGCAAAGTGACATTGAATCCGGGTGAGGAAGTGGTGATTAATTACCGCGCCACCAACCTTGGTGATACGCCAAGCACCGGAACATCTACCTTTAATGTGACGCCTGTAAAGGCGGGTCCATTTTTTATGAAGCTCGACTGCTTTTGTTTTATCGAACAAACATTGCAGCCTGGTGAATCAGTCGACATGCCGGTACGGTTTTTTGTCGATCCAGAAATTGTGACGGATGAAAATGCGCGTGATATTCAGGAAATTACCCTGTCATACACATTTTTTCCGGCACTCGGGGGCAACTCGGCGAAGAGTGGCAGTCAATAATCGAGGAGAGGTGGCTTGGTAAAATCATTGCCAGCCAGATTTTGAGGAGACGAACATGAGTGGTGCAAATAAACACCCCTATCATCTAGTAGAAGCAAGTCCATGGCCCGCCGTCGGGTCGGCCGCCGCCTTTACCGCGGCGATTGGTGGCGTCATGTATATGCATGAGGTTGCCTATGGCGTTGCCGTTTTGGGACTTGGATTTGCGCTGGTTCTGGCAACCATGTTCATGTGGTGGCGCGACATTGTTCGTGAAGCCGAATATCAAGGGCATCACACACCGATCGTTCAGATTGGTATGCGCTATGGCATGATGCTGTTTATCGCCTCAGAAGTAATGTTCTTTGTCGCATTTTTCTGGGCGTTTTTCGACCGTGCCATTTACCCGAATGATGGGGTATGGCCGCCAGAAGGCATCACCACTTTTGATCCGTTTGATCTGCCATTGATCAATACGCTGGTACTGCTTTTGTCGGGCTGTACCGTGACATGGGCGCATCATGCGTTACAGCATGGAAACCGCAAGGATTTCATGACCGGTCTGGCATTGACCGTTGCCCTTGGCGCTATTTTTACCGGTTTGCAGGCACTTGAATATAGCCATGCGCCATTCGGTTTTACTGACGGCATCTATCCGTCTGTTTTTTACATGGCAACCGGTTTTCATGGCTTTCATGTTCTTGTTGGTACCCTGTTCCTAGCAGTTTGCTGGGTCCGGGGTCGGGCTGGCCATTTCACCGCTGAGCAGCATTTCGGTTTTGAAGCTGCGGCATGGTATTGGCATTTTGTTGACGTTGTCTGGTTGTTCCTGTTTGCTGCCGTTTACTGGTGGGGCGGTTGATCTTCAACCGCTGTTTCGGGCATGATGTTCGGCAGTTGATATTGTAAAAAATCGGGGTGCTGGCGCTGGCTTAAACAGGCGTTGGCACCCCTTTTGACATGGCGATGCCATGAGGTATGAAAATGCGATTTCGCCCGTTTCTATGGTTAACGATTGTGTCCCTGCCGGCCTTGTTGGTGTTGGTTGGGCTTGGGTCATGGCAGCTGCAGCGTTTGCAGTGGAAAAATGACCTGATCGCCAGTTTTGAATCGCGTGCGGCGGCGGCGCCAATTGCCGTTCCGGCCGCTGATGCCAGCCTTGGAGATGTCGGCCTTGATGATGTCGAATTTCGCCGTTTGGCGCTGGTCGGCACTTTCCAGCATGACAAGGAAGTGTTCCTGACTGGCCGAACCTATGAAGGCAATGCCGGTTTTCATATCGTTACCCCCTTCCAGCTTGATGATGGACGAATCATTCTTATCAATCGCGGTTGGGTCTCTGAAGATTACCGCGATCCGGCCAAGCGTGCCTTTTCGCAGATCACTGGGCCGGTAACGGTTGCTGGCATTTTGCGGCGGCCGGGCGTCAAAGGATATTTCGTGCCTGAAAACGAGCCGGATAATGGGTTCTGGTTTACGCTCGTGCCAAGCCAGATCAATGCGCATCTTGGTTTGGGCGCGCAGGCGATTGGCCAATTTTATGCTGATGCGGTTCGCACGTCGGATGTTGTGACCTTGCCGATTGCGGCAAAAACGAAATTGAATTTACGCAATGCGCATCTAAGCTACGCGATGACATGGTATGGCATTGCCTTGGCTTTGATCGGGGTTTACATCGCCTTCCATTATCAGGCTGGCCGTTTGCAGTTCGGGCGTCGGCAAGAGGACTAGAGATGGATTACATCAGCACGCGTGGACAAGATGGCCCATTAGGGTTTGAACAAGCACTGCTAAGCGGCTTGGCACGCGATGGCGGCCTGTATCTGCCGGTGGAATGGCCGCGTTTCGCCAAGGCCGAAATTGCCGCGATGAAAGGCCTGACTTATGCTGAGCTGGCGGGCCGCATCATGGCTCCATTTTGTGATGGCGAAATCAGCGAGGCCGAATTGACCGCGATGGCGGCGGATGCCTATGCTGGTTTTGATGACCCGGCGATTGCCCCGCTGGTGAAATTAAATGACGATATCCATATTCTTGAGCTGTTTCACGGCCCAACAATCGCCTTTAAAGATTATGCCATGCAGTTTTTGGCACGCGCTTTTGACCGCGCTTTGGCAAAACAGCAAAAGCATGCGGTGATTCTAGGGGCGACAAGCGGAGACACAGGCTCGGCCGCGCTTGAGGCGTTTCAGGGGCGCGATGCGGTTGATGTATTTATTCTGTTCCCTGATGGCCGTGTTTCGCCAGTGCAACAGCGGCAAATGACATCGGTGATTACTGATGGTGCTTTTGCGGTTTCGGTTAAGGGCGATTTTGACGATTGTCAGGCGCTTGTCAAAACCCTTTTCAATGATCATCAATTCCGCGATCAGGTTGGGCTGTCGGCGGTGAATTCGATCAATTGGGCGCGCTTGATGCCGCAAATTGTCTATTATTTTTCCTCGGCACTTGCCTTGGGTGCGCCCCATCAAAAAGTCGCCTTTTCGGTGCCAACAGGTAATTTCGGAAATGTGTTTGCGGGCTATGCTGCGGTGCAGATGGGTTTGCCTGTCGAACGGTTGATTGTGGCATCGAATCAGAATGATATTCTGCCGCGGTTCTTCGAGGCTGGCACAATGGCGCGGGAAACCGTGGTGCCGTCACTCAGCCCGTCAATGGATATTCAGGTATCGAGTAATTTTGAGCGGTTGCTATTTGAATTGCTTGGCCGTGATGGTGCCAAGACAGCAGCTGTGATGCAGGATTTCGCAGCAAGCGGTCATTTCACCCTTGACGCTGATGTGATGGAACGGGCCTATGCGTTGTTTTCGGCCTACCGTCTTGATGATGCGGGAACGGTTGCCGAAATTGCGACAACAGCCAAGAATGACGGCATGGTTCTGGATCCGCATAGCGCGGTTGGTTTGTCAGCGGCGCGGCGTGCGCATGCTGATGGAACAGTGCCAAAAGATGTGCCGATTATCAGCCTTGCCTGCGCGCATCCGGCAAAATTTGAATCAGCAGTGGAAACGGCAACCGGTCAAAAGCCTGTTTTGCCACCGCATATGGCCGATCTGATGACGCGCCCTGAAAAAATGCAGACAATTGATGCCAATGCCGATGCTGTGAAATCATTGGTTCTGGCACGAAAGCGAAGCGTATGACAACAAGAGTGAGCGAGCTTGCGAACGGGCTGAAAATCGCAACAAGGTCGATGCCGCATGCCACCACCTTGTCAGTTGGTATATGGGTTAATGCTGGCGCTCGCGATGAAGGCGATCACGAACAGGGCATTGCGCATATGCTTGAACACATGGCCTTTAAAGGCACCAAACGGCGTGATGCGCAGGCCATTGCCACCGAGGTGGAAAATGTCGGCGGCTTTATGAACGCTCATACAAGCCGCGAAGAAACCGCCTATTATTTGCGGCTATTGCCCGAGCATCTTGATCTTGGCGTTGATATTCTTGCTGATATTCTGACCGAATCAACCTTGCCTGAATTGGAAATCGAACGCGAACGCGGCGTCATTATTCAGGAAATTGGGCAATCGCTTGATACGCCAGATGATTTGGTCTTCGATTTGTTTTCAGCGGCCTGTTATGATGGTCATACGCTTGGGCGGCCGATTTTAGGGACAGTCGACAGCGTTTCGGCATTTCGCCAGCAAGATTTGGAAGCGTTTTTGCGGCGTCACTATGGCGCAGGTCAAATGCTCGTTTGTGCTGCCGGATCAGTTGATCATGATGATCTCGTTCAGCGCATTGACGAACGGCTTGGCCATATCGGCAATGCCACATCGGCGATGCGCCATGCCGCATCATGGGCAGGCGGCCGCAAAATGGCCAAGCGCGATCTTGAACAATCGCATATTGTTTTCGGGCTTCCGGCCAAAATTGACACAATGGCTGAACGGTTTTCTTTGATGGCGTTATCGACCCTTTATGGCGGCGGCATGTCATCACGATTATTCCAGCAGGTGCGCGAAAAACGCGGGCTTTGCTATTCGATTTTTTCATTTTCATCCCTTCATTCCGACGGTGGCAGCTTTTCGGTCTATGCTGGCACATCTGCCAATCAGGTTGATGAAATGTTGGCGGTATGCGCGGATGAATTGGCCTCGGTGGCAGGCGGCGTGCAAGCTGATGAAGTGGCGCGCGCCAAAGCCCAGATTCGCGCTCATCTATTGATGAGCCGTGAATCGGTTTCAGGGTGCGGCGATGCGCTGGCACGCCAGATCATGCTTTTTGGGCGGCCACAATCGGATGCTGAATTGCTGGCTGCGATCGACGAAATTGACGGGCATAAGATCGCCGCAATGGCGGCCAGCCTGATTTCCGGAAATGCACCTGCAATGGCCTGTGTTGGGCCGTCTTTGGCGGTAATGTCGAATGATGATTTGGCGGCGCGGCTCGCTGCCTAGGCTGTGCCTGCATCGGCAACATAATGCGCTGGATCAACGCCAAGGGTCGCATAGGCCTTGTCCCAGATATCGTCACTTTCAACACTGAATAAAAGATCGCTGCTTGCTGGTAGGTTAAGCCAGACATTGGCGGCCATTTCCTGTTCCAGCTGGCCTGCATGCCATCCAGCATAGCCAAGCGAAACAATTGAATGAATCGGTCCGGTACCATTGGTGATATCGCGAAGGATATTGACGCTTGAGGTCAGGCCAATGTCATGCGTTACGGCAACGCTTTCGGGGCGCATATGATCTTGGGAATGCAGCACAAAGCCGCGCGTGCTTTCAACCGGCCCACCAATATAAACGGGCTGGTCGCCGTGGAACCGCGGCGCGCCCATTTCCAGTGTTTCACATAGATGCCCAAGGTCAAGCTGGGCTGACCGTTGATTGATCACAACGCCCATTGACGCATTTTGGTCATGTTGGCACATCATGATGACGCTATGTTGAAAGCGGCTGTCATCAATATGAGGGCTGGCAATCAAAAGTTGGCCTTGCAGGCTGGCCGCAGCACCAAAAGGCGTCACATGATGCAAATGATTGTCTGTCTGACTTGTATCTTTTCTAACCGTCATTATTTACACTAGACAGCAAAGCCTTAACAGGTAAAGCAAAACCATTTTTGCAAACTAGCCACAAGCTATGCGTCGATGGATCAGATCATGTCAAAACCATCCATATCCAAGCGATCATTCACCATGGGTGATCTGCGCCAAATCGAGCCGTTTTGCCGGTTTTTGGCACGGTGGTTTATGGCATGGGTGCTTGTCATGCTTGGCAGTACCGCGCCGCTGCATGCCGCCAGCCAATCAAATATGGCAACGGGCGCTTGGGTTGGTGATCCTGCCTTTGGAGAGGTGCGGCTTGTTTCGGCGGTTTCGGCAATGGGCAATCTGGAAGAATTGCCGCTGGGTCTTGAATTTCGTTTGGCACCCGGCTGGAAAATCTATTGGCGCACCCCCGGTGAGGCCGGATTACCGCCAACGCTTGATCTGCAAATGGCGAATGGTGCGCCGCTGCAAAGCCAGATCGAATGGCCAGTGCCAAAACGGTTTAACGCCTTTGGCTTTGATAATTTTGGTTATGCTGATGCGGTAATCCTGCCGGTTGCTGTTCGCGGTTATGATCGCGGCGCGGCACTGCAGATTCGTGGGCAGGTCGAGGCGCTGGTCTGTTCGGATATTTGTGTTCCTTTGGCGGGGGCGCTGCGGCTTGATCTTGCTGATGGCCCCGCCGAACCGTCATCTATGGCAATGGTGATCGCGCAATTTGCCGCCAAGGTGCCGCGCATTGATGCGCCATCACCAATCAAGATTGCAACCGCATGGCAGTCAGGATCGCAACTAAAAATCGGCTTTGCCGCAACCAGCCAGCCAGTCACCGAGATTTTTGTCGAAGGGCCTGCGGGCATTGCCTTTAAACAGCCGGTATTTGCCAATAATATTGCGGTGATTGATGTAGAAGGCGATTTGAAAACGCCGCTTGCCGGCCAGACGGTCGATCTAACCGTCATTGCTGGTGATGATTTTACAACGCAAAGCATCATTGTGGCAAAAGACGCGCCGCTTGCCGGATCATTCGTGGCAGGCAAGCCCATGCCAACTGATGCTGGCGCGATGGCGCAATTCTGGACGGTGATTGGCTTTGCCTTTCTTGGCGGGCTGATTTTAAATTTGATGCCTTGTGTCTTGCCCGTTCTTGCGATCAAGCTGGCGGCGATTATTGAAGCCTCTGGTCAAAGTCCCGGTTTTGTCCGGTTGCGGTTTGGGGCTGGTGCGATGGGCATTTTGTCCAGCTTTGCCATTTTGGCGGCGGGGCTGGCCGCGCTGCGGCTTGCTGGTGGGCAGATTGGTTGGGGGATTCAGTTCCAAAGTCCGGTATTTCTGGCAATCATGCTGCTGGTTCTGGGGCTGTTTACACTGAATATGCTCGACCGGTTTTTTTTGCCGATTCCGGCTTTTTTGCAGGCCAGTCTTCGCGGCAAAGGCCAAAATACCAATGAGCAGGGGCGTCTGACAATTCTGTTTGGTGACTTTATGGCTGGTATGCTGGCAACCTTGTTGGCAACGCCCTGTTCGGCGCCATTTGTCGGCAGTGCGGTCACTGTGGCGCTTACCGGCGATATGGCACAGCTGTTTGCCGTGTTCATGGCGATGGGGGCTGGTCTTGCCGCGCCGTGGGGGCTGGTTGTTCTATTTCCGGCGCTGGTTGGATTCTTGCCGCGACCCGGGCATTGGATGGTTTGGTTAAAACGCGGTTTGGCGGGATTGCTGATCGCAACGATGATCTGGCTTGGTTGGCTGTTACAAACAATTCAAGGCGGGCAGGCAGCGTTGCTGCTGTTTGTCCTGATCGGTTTTGTGCTTTTGGCCATTTTATGCCGTCAAAAAATCGGGATTTTGCTGGCTGGGGCTGGCCTTTTTGCGGGTTTGGGATTTTTGCCCGCACCTGCAGCCCTTGCACCGCAGACCAATGGGCTTGTCTGGCAGGTTTGGTCAGATGACGCCACTGCGGCTGCCCGCGCCGAAGGCAAGCTGGTCTTTGTCGATGTAACCGCCGATTGGTGCATCACCTGCAAAGCCAATAAAGCGCTGGTTCTTGAAACGGCCCCCATAGCCCCGATGCTGGCGGCATTGGTTGATGATGGCAAGCTGGTGATGCTGAAAGCTGACTGGACGCGTCCCGACCCACGCATTGCGGCATTTCTGGCAAGTCATGACCGGTTTGGCATTCCGTTCAATATCATTTATGGCCCAAAGGCACCTGAAGGTGTTCTGCTTGGCGAATTGCTGCGCGCGGATATGCTTGAAAATGCGCTAATCAAGGCGGGCATGACTCGTTAGGCGCTTTGTCGGACTTGCATCATCACGAGCAGCGGTATAAATAGCATTCATCAGTCTTTCACCGCATAATTTTTCCAATGAAGGCGACTCCATGACCGACGAAATCCCGACCATCGAAGCTGGCCAAAAAATGCCAGAGGCGACCATTCATACCAAATCTGAAGATGGCATTGATGCTGTTGAAACCGCCGATTATTTCAAGGATTGCCGGGTTGTCATGTTTGCGCTGCCGGGTGCATTTACCCCAACCTGTTCAGCGCGGCATCTGCCAGGCTATATCGAACATGCCGATAAATTTAAGGCAGCCGGAATTGACAAGATTGCCTGTCTTGCGGTCAATGACGCGCATGTGATGCGGGCGTGGAGCCTCGACAGCAAAGCCGATGGCATTGTTGATATGCTTGCTGATCCGCTGGCCAGCTTTTCAGATGCGCTTGGCATTAGCCGTTTTATGGGGCCAGTCATGGGTCGCCGCGCCGCGCGTTGTGCGATGGTCATCGATAATGGCGTTCTAACGCATATGTTTATGGAAGAGCCAGCCGCGTTTGAAGTGTCAAGCGCCGAGCATGTTCTCGCCAATCTTTAACCGGCAAGGGGGCGTGCTGCCCCTTTTGGTGATGGTTATAACTGGCCTTGCATTATTAATTTAAGGCAATGGCCTCGGCGGCGCTGCGGGCAAGAACGTCACAACGTTCATTCAGCGGGTTGCCAGCATGCCCTTTGACCCAGTGCCACCGCACCTGATGGCGGATCACCGCTTCGTCAAGCTGTTGCCATAAATCTTGATTGGCAACCGGCTTTTTGGCGGCGGTTTTCCAGCCATTGGCCTTCCAGCGGGGCATCCAATCCTGCACACCATTCATGACATAACGGCTATCGGTATGCAGATCGACAAGCATTGGACGCGTCACTGCATTCAGCCCCATAATGGCCGCCATCAATTCCATCCTGTTGTTGGTTGTGTCAGGCTCGGATCCGGTCAGTTCGCGTTCATTGCCCTGCCATTGCAGGATTGCCGCCCAGCCGCCCGGGCCCGGGTTTGACAAGCATGACCCATCGGTATGGATTACCACCGGTTCTGGCGCATCCTGCGGCATTTAACGGCTCCTATAATGGGAAAGGGTGGTGAAAATTATGGGGCATGGCGTGATCATTGGCTGTTTTGCCCCTATCTAGTCAAATCCGTAGGCACCAACACCCGAAACCGATTGGTGAAACCCTAGGATTGACCAATATTCCATCGGGTCTTTTGGACTGACAAGCGCATCTTTTGGCGTATGAAGCCAATCATATAGGCGGGTCAGGAAAAACCGCATGGCTGAGCCAGCCGCCAAAACTGGAATAGCGGCAATTTCGGCATCTGATAAAGGCCGTATTGTCTGATAGCCGCGAATCAGCGACCGCGATTTGGTTATGTTAAAGCTGCCATCAGCCTCGAAACACCAAGAATTCAGGCAAATGCCAATATCATAGGCAAGAACATCATCACAGGCGAAATAGAAATCAATCACACCGGTTAAATGATCGCCGATGAATAAGACATTATTGGGAAAAAGATCGGCATGAATGACGCCTTGCGGTAAATCTTTTGGCCATGATTCGAGAATCGAATCAAGCCGCGTTTGTGTCATTGCCTGCATTGACGGGGCAATTTCATCGGCGCGGACACCAACACTGTCTAAAAGCGGCTGCCATGATTGTGGGCCAAGCGCGTTTGGACGGCGGCGGGTCACGCCGCTGGCATGAAGATGCATCTCGGCAAGGCTGGCGCCAAGCGCGCGACATTTTTCACGGTTAGGATAGCGCGATGATGTGCCATCAAGAAATGAAAATACCGCACAAGGCCGCCCCATTAATTTCTGCAAAATGCTGCCGTCACGCGCGGCCACCGGCAAGGGGCAACTCATGCCTTTGCTGGCAAGATGAGTCATGACTTCCATGAAAAACGGCAGATCATCAGCGTCAACGCGTTTTTCATAAAGCGTCAAAATATAATGCGCCTTGTCAGTTCGCAAAAGATAGTTTGAGTTTTCAACACCTTCGGCAATGCCAGCAAAGCTGAGAACATTTCCAAGATCATAGCCCGACAGAAACGCCGCCAGCGTCAGATCATCTACTGTGGTATAAACCGCCATGAAACCTCTAGCTTGCTAAAATGGCCGGTAATTTGAAATTCACCGTTTCACGGATTTTGCCATGCTCGCTAACGTCAATCTGATAGCGTTGGCGCAGCGCCGCAACAACATCTTCAACCAATGTTTCCGGTGCTGATGCGCCTGCCGACAGGCCAATATGATCAGCCTCATCAATAAGTGACCAATCAATCGCATCCTTATCAGCGATCAAAAAGGCCGCTTTGACACCAGCCAGCTTGGCAACTTCGACAAGCCGCTTTGAATTTGACGAATTTTCAGCCCCGATCACCAGCATCAGATCAACCGCACCGGCAATATCCTTGACCGCCTTTTGCCGGTTGGTCGTTGCATAGCAGATATCCTCGCCGCGCGGACCCGATATATCGGGAAAGCGGAATTGCAGAACCGAAATAATCTCGGCAGTGTCATCGACTGACAAGGTTGTCTGGGTGGCAAAGGCAAGATCTACGCCTTCGGGCGGTGTAACATGCCGTGCATCATCAACCGTTTCGATCAAGGTCACTTCGTCTGGATTCACCTGACCCATTGTGCCTTCGACTTCGGGATGACCAGCATGGCCAATCAGCAGAATATGACGGTGATTATCGGCATGACGCCGCGTTTCAATATGAACTTTGGTGACCAATGGGCAGGTGGCATCAACGGCAATCATATTGCGGCGTTCAGCCTCATCCACAACGGCACGGGCAACGCCATGTGCGGAAAAGACAACCGGGGCATCTGTTGGCACGTCGTCCAACTCATCAACGAAAATTGCGCCTTGTGCGGCCAGCCCGTCAACGACCGTCTTATTATGCACGATCTCATGGCGAACATAGACGGGCACCCCAAATTTTTCCAAGGCAACCTCGACAATGCGAACGGCACGATCAACGCCAGCACAAAACCCGCGCGGTGCAGCAATGGTCAGTTTTTTACGACTTGTTTTCATAAGTATTGTTGTTGCCCGTTTCCTGTGTTTAGGTCAATTGCTGTTAAAGAAAAAAAGCTTTATGTTGGACCTATGAAAAAAATGTCATTTATGGCCTTGATTGGCTGCTCGGTTCTTTTGGCTGGTTGTGCCAGCCAAGATGAAGTGGTTTTTTGCCCAACGATAAGCGCGCCCGAAGAAGGAGCGCGTGCCTTTGTGCGATCGGATAATGTCAAACAGGTTTTCGATGTTCGCCTGAATGGGGTGAATGCCATCTGTACGCGGCATAATTCAGGCGGCACGATGGTGGCGTTGAGTGTTGGGCTGAAGATAAAGCGTTCGCTGGCGGAAGGTGCGGAAAATGATGTTGTCGCTGTGCCGATGATGTCGGCGATTGTTGATGCCAATCAAACGGTTATTTCTAATCAGGAATTTGGCTATCGTGTTGGCTTTGATAAAGGCAGTGACAGCAAATTCCCAGTTGCCGATATCGAGCAGCTTGTCCCGGCCGAGGCAAGGCTGGTGATTAGTCTCCGGCCTGCCTATTAGGATTTTCCCCGAATATAACGCATAAAAAACGCCTGCTCATCCGAACAGGCATTTTTTATGCGTCATTAACGACCTTAATTCAGTTTTTCAATCTCGGCAGCCGCACTATCGACAAGGGCAAGACTGGCCTTTTCATCTAGATTGCTAGTGATGATTTCGGTTGCTGTGGCGACAGCCAAGGCAGCGGCCCGCTCGCGCAGTTCGGCAACCATGCTGGCTTCGGCAGCCTTGATCTTGGCATCTGCCTGCTGTTCACGGCGTTTGACCGCTGCAACAGCATTTTTCTCGGCTGTTTCACGAATGCGCTGGGCAGTCGCTTCGGCCGATTGCAAAATGGCTTTTGCTTCTTCTGCTGCTTCACGATGAAGCCGCTGATATGATTGCAGTTCTTCAAGCGCCGCGTCGCGCAATGCCGATGCTTCTTTCAGCTCACTGCTGATCTTTTCTGAACGCTCATCAAGCATGGCACCGATGGCACCGCCCGCTTTGCGCCAGACAAGGGCAATGAAGACCACAAAGCCAACGGCTACCCATACCGATTCAAGAACGATTCCCTGTTCCATCAGTTTGTCTCCTGCTTGGCAAGTTTTGTCGCAATTGATGATGCGGTTTTGCTGGCCTGCGCGCTGCTAGTTTTGATACCGGCAAGCGAGGCAACCGCTGCCATGGCAGCTTCAGCGGCAACATCATTCAAATTGGCCATTGCACTTGTTTTGGCTTCAGCTAGTTTGGCTTCGGCAGCCCCAACTTTGTCCGCAAGCTTCTTTGCAATTTTTGCATCAGCAGCTTCGGCTTTTTTGGTGGCTTCCATTGCGGCTTGCTTGGCAAATTCAGCAGCTTCGATACGCGCCTTTTCAAGATCGCTCTCATAATCGGCACGAATTTTGGCGGCATCGGCGCTAGCTGCACGGGCTTTTTCAAGATCGCCATCCACGGTCTGGCGACGTTCTTCGAGAACAGCACCAATGCGTGGCGTTACGATTTTGGCCATAACCAGATAGCCTGCACCAAATAGCACAACGAGCCAGAACAGCTGTGATGGCCATGTGGCAATATCAAGCTGTGGCAGACCCGGCTCGCTAGCGCCAGCTGCAAAAGCCTTTGCCGACATGAATGCCGGAAGGGCGACTGCAATTGCGGTTAGCCGGTTTCTTGTATTTTCCGTCATTTTTATCCCCTTGCCCGCCTGCCGGTTGTGGATCGAAAACGAACCGCAATGCCGGCAAGCAAGTCATGGAATGTTTGTTGCGAATTCGGGTCTTTTTACAGAGCGAACAAAAGCAACAGGGCAACAACCAGTGCGAACAAAGCAATCGCTTCGGTCAAGGCAAAACCAAGAATGCCGATACCGAAAACTTCGCCACGAGCCGCAGGGTTGCGTGCGATAGAGGTTACAAGTGCAGCAAAGATGTTGCCAATACCAACACCAACACCAGCAAGAGCGATAACGGCCAAACCGGCACCGATCATTTTTGCAGCTTCTACTTCCATAATCATAGTCCTTCCATGAGTTTCTATTTTGTTTAGTTCAATTCACACCGCTGCGATTCCCCAGCGGATTCGGGTAGGCCTCTGCGCCTAGTGTAGATGCAGGGCGTCGTTCAAATACATACAGGTCAAGATGGTGAAGACATAGGCTTGCAGCGCGGCAACAAGCACTTCAAGGCCGGTCAGGCCAATCAGAGCAACAAACGGCAGCAATGACCCAGCCATTGCAAGCCCGCCAGCGCCAGAAATCATCACGGCAAGACCGGCGAAAACTTTCAACATGGTATGTCCTGCCAACATATTAGCGAAAAGGCGAACCGACAGGCTGACCGGACGCACGAAATATGAAATGACTTCAATGACAATCAAGAAGGGGATCAGCACTTTTGGCGCGCCAGCTGGAACGAAAAAACTGAAGAAATGCAGGCCATGCTTGAACAGCGCAATGATCGTCACGCCAACAAACACAAAAGCCGCCATCGCAAAGGTCACTATGATCTGCGAGGTAAAGGTATAAGAATAAGGAATAAGCCCAAGCATATTGCCAAACAGCAAAAACACAAAAAGCGTAAAGATGAATGGGAAATAGGGGCGGCCTTCGTTGCCGACATTGCTTCGCACCATTTCGGCAACAAATTCATACATCATTTCTGCCATGCCCTGCATGCGACCTGGAACCATATCGGCCCGGCGCATCGCGCTGATCAGAAAAATGGCACTGACGCCAATGGCAAGCAGCATAAACAAGCTGGAATTGGTGAATGACACATCATAACCACCAAGTGACAGTTCAACCAATGATTTGATTTCAAACTGCTCGACTGGGGAATGCATTCCTTCAGAATTGCTCATTGCCTGTCAGCTCCCTTAATCTTCCTTGTCTGATGAGTTTTTATGCTCATCGAAATAACCTGCGGCCAATCCTCGGCCAGTAAATACACGCCAAACATTTAACATGCCAGCGATTGCTCCCATAAAAAACATCACCAACATAAATAGCGGCGATGTATCAAGCCATCGATCCAGCGCCCAGCCGATAAAGGCACCAACCACAACACCTGCAACAAGCTCGGTGGCAACGCGTCCCATGATTGCTGCCATGCCTTCGGGAAGGGCAGATCGGCCGGGCCGGTCTTTTTCCTCCCGCTGCGCTTGCAGCTTGTCCAGACGACGGTCAATGTCCGCGAGACGTTGTTTGTCCCCTTGCGTGTCTTTGTCGTTCATCTGGTCGTCCCAATCCTAAAAAGCCGCGTCCGTTGCAGCAGGATATGGCGGGTTCACACGAAGCTATTCCTATGGTTATCCAATACCGAATTGAGCAGGCGAAATGCCACTGTTATGGACAGCGACCACCCCTACCTAAATCGCGCTCAAAATAGGGGGGTGGGTTGGTCTTTGTCAAGCCTTCAATGGGTGTTCTTTTGCCGCAGATTTCTGCGGATTAGCTGGCTTGCGGAAATGTTCTTGGTGAATCGCTGAAAAGCAGGGGCTAAGCAACCGCATTATCACGGATTCTTTCGGCTGTCTGAAGATCAACGGAAACCAATTTCGAGATGCCGCGCTGTTCCATGGTGATGCCGAAAAGCCGATCCATGCGCGCCATTGTCATGCGGTGATGCGTAATCACCAGGAATCGGGTGTCAGTCTGGTCGCAAATATCACGCAAAAGATCACAGAATCGAACCACATTCGAATCATCAAGCGGGGCATCCACCTCATCAAGAACGCAAATCGGCGCCGGATTCGTCAAAAAGACGGCAAAAATTATCGCCAGCGCGGTTAGCGCCTGTTCACCGCCCGATAAAAGCGACAGTGATTGAAGGCGTTTACCCGGTGGGCTTGCCAGAATCTCAAGCCCAGCCTCAAGCGGATCATCGGCATTGGTCAGCTGTAATTCCGCCGTGCCGCCACCAAACAGCTTTTTGAATAGCCGTTTGAAATGCTCATTCACGTCGCCAAAGCTTTTCAAAAGACGTTCGCGGCCTTCACGGTTCAATTGGCTGATCGCCGCGCGTAACTTGCCAATGGCGGCAATCAAATCATCACGTTCGGTTTCCATGCTGGTAATGCGCGTTGCCACATCTTCCATTTCCGCTTCGGCGCGCAAATTGACAGGGCCGATATTATCGCGCTCGCGGATCAGGCGATGAACACGCTCTTCCAGAACATCAAGACTGGCAAGCGCCTCGCCATCTTCGATGCCAGCAATTTCGGCAACATCTTTTGGCGCACAATTCAATTTATCCGCAATGCGGTCTTTTAATTCGGCAAGGGAGGCATTGCAGCGTTCTTCGCCAGCCTCGGCGCGGATTTGGGTTTCACGCGCTGTCGCAAGGGCATTATCAGAATCGCGTTGCAGTGATTCGGCCTCGGCAAGGCTGGTTTCGGCAAGCCGAAGCGCATCCGCCGCATCTTGACGATTCTGTTCGGCAATTTCCAGCCGATCACCAATCTCAAGACGCTGTTTGGCGATGGTTTCGGGAAGCGTTTCCAAACGGTGCTGTTCTTGATTGTCGTCAATCAGGCGTTTTTCCAATTCGGCAATGCGGCCGCTTGCGCCGTCAAGACGTTGCTGCCATGCGCTTGCTTCCTGATTACAGCTTGATTGGCGGCGGGTCGCCGTGCCAACCAGATCGGCAAGGCGTGATTCGGCCTGCATCGCCTCGGTAAGGGCAGTGCGTGATGTTTCGGCAGCGTTTCGAGCCGCCACTTCGCCAGCGGCAAGGGCGGCATCATCGGCAAGCCCCGCAATTTCAACCTCGCAATTTGCCAGACTGGTGGCTAATTCATCAAGGCTGGTATTTAGCTCGGCCGCCCGGTCGCGCCCTGCGGCCAGTTTCAAGGCGTCGGATTCGGCGTGGCGGCGGCTGTCACCAAAAGCCTGTTCGGCCTGCATGCTGGCACTACGGCAAGATTGAAGATGCTCACGCGCGGCAATAAGCGTTGTTTCGCTGCTGCTGGCGATGGCACCGCTTTGATCCAGCTTTTGACCAGCCTTTGCCGCGTCATCTTGCAAGGCGTCAAGGCGGCGACGCTGGCGGATACGCTCGGCGCTTTTGTCAGATTGATTGGCATGGCGTACAAATCCGTCCCAACGCCAAAGACTGCCCGATTTGGTAGCAATGGCTTGGCCGGGAAGAAGGCTGAATTGCAAGGCTTCGGCTGTCGATGCGTCATCAACCACCCCAACACCGGCAAGTGACGCTGCCAGTGCTGGTGCCCCTGTTACAAAATCGGCAAGCGGCATCGTGCCATCTGGCGGGGACAGGCTGGCCTTGCTGCCTTCGCGCCAAAACCCCTGATTGCCGCTGCCAACCGGTGCCGCTAATTCATCTGCAAGATAGCCGGCAAGTGCGGTTTCCATGCCATCACTGACCGAAAGCTGATCAGCAATTGGCGCAGCATCATGGTCGCCAAGATCGGCCAGAAGATATTGTAGCGCGTCAATTTCCGCCTGAAGGCGAGTCATGTGCGATTCGCTGTCACGTTTGGCATTCAGCGCAGATTCGGCAGCAGCATTCGCATCGGTGAGGGTTTGTTCGGCTGTTTCCAAGGCTGATTTGGCCGCCATGAAATCGGCTTCAGTTTCTTGTTTGGCCTGATCTGACTGAGTGGCCTCGGCAAGCAGGGTTTCAAGCGACAATTGCGCTAGCGCGGCATTTGCCGATTGAATACGATTTTCGATATCCTGTTTGCGGCTGGCCAAACTATGGCGGGTGGTCGCAGCGGCGCGAAGAGCGGCGCTAGCCTCGGCAAGGTTGGCCTCATTCTGGCTCGCGGTCAGGCGTGCCGCCTCTAAAACATCTTTCGCCGCAGCCTGTTGCGGGCTGGCTTCGGCAATTTGAACGGCTAGGGATTCGGCTTCATCGGCAAGTCGCGCAACGGCTGATTTTGCATCATCAAGAAGGCTGGTTTCGCGGGCGATATCTTGGGTAAGCTGGTTTTGCCGGTTGGCAAGCTGGGTCAGGGCATCGGTAACACGCGCCTCTTCACGATCCAATTCTTCGCGGCCAAGCGCCAAGCGTTGATATTCGGCGGCTTTTTCGGCCTCGCTTGCCCGCAGGGGCGGAAGCGATGCGGCAATCTCGCTTCGGGCTGTGGCGCAACGGGCGGCAATTTTGGCACGCGCGCCAACATCTAATTTGGCTGCACCAAGCGCCGCGGTGGCGGCATCGCGATCCTGTTCAGCGGCCATCCAGCGAGCAAGAAGGAATTGTGCTTCGGCTTTACGAATGCGATCGGCAACTGACCGGTAACGTGCCGCTTGGCGGGCTTGTTTACGCAAGGAATCACGCTGTTCGATCAGACCGGCGATGACATCATCAAGCCGTTCAAGATTGGTTTCGGCGGCGCGAAGCCGTAATTCGGCCTCATGTCGTCGCGCGTGTAATCCGCGAATATTTGCCGCTTCTTCGATCAGGGTTCGCCGGTCAACGGGTTTGGCACCAACAATCGCGCCAATGCGTCCCTGACTGACAATGCCGGATGATCGCGCGCCGGTGGCGGTATCGGCAAACAGCAATTGCACATCACGCGCCCGCGCCGGTTTGGCATTCACATAATAGCTGCTGCCTTTGCCGCGCTCAATTTTGCGGGTGATTTCCAATTCATCCACATCATTGAATTCGGCAGGGGCTTGGCGATGACGGTTATCAAGCTGAAGGGTGATTTCGGCAAGATTGCGCGCGGGGCGCTGTTCGGTGCCGCCAAAAATCACATCATCCATTTCGCCGCCACGCATTTGGCGCGCCGAGCTTTCGCCCATAACCCAGCGAAGCCCCTCAACGATATTGGATTTGCCACAGCCATTTGGCCCGACAATGCCTGTTAGGCCGGAATCAATCTCAACCTCGGCGGATTCCGCAAAGGATTTGAATCCGGCCATTTTCAGGCTTCGAAAAATCACGTTAACAACCTGTCATTGGTGACGTCTGAAATTAGGCGTCTGTTGCATTTATCTTGGCAGCAAAATCTTCGTATGACAGATCGCCAGAAATGATGGTTTTGTCATTGACCACAAAAGATGGTGTCGATTGTATTTTCCAGCTTTTATAGGCTTTTTGACGCATCTCAACAATCGCTTCAAGAAGAGGCCTATTACCCATAACGGCGTCAAAATCGGCGGCGCTCATTCCGGCAAGCCGCGCCATTTGCGACAAGGCGGCAAGCGGATCCGGATTGCGCGCCCAGCGATCAATATCTTTCAACAGCATCGAAATCATTGGGAAATATTTATTTTTTGGCAAAGCCCGTGCCAGCGCATGGCCGCGAAGCGCAATTTGATCAAGCGGGAAGGGCTGCATCTCAAACCGCACCATGCCAGTGTCAATCAACCGTGTTTTCACATTGGGAAAGGTGTTGTTGTGAAAGCTGGCGCAATGCGGACAGGTCATTGAAAATAATTCAACAACTTTGATCGGGGCATCATCCTTGCCAAGAACGCGCGGTGAGGTCACATGCGCGATCGTTGGTTCAAGGGCAAAGGCAGCGGTTGGCAAAAGCGATATCGCAGCACCCCCCAGCAGGATAGCGCGGCGATCAAGGGCGAAATTCATTTGGTTTTGTTTCTTCATGGGGCAATCATAATCCAAGGGGAAAAGCGGGGCAATGCACGATTTTAGGACAATAGCATTTAATTTGGGCGTCGATCCTTTGTTTGATCTTTTGCGCTAATTCTTTGCGCCTTCATCTTCGCCAACCGGCCCGCCTAGCCGCCGAAGCGCCGCGCGCAGTTCGGGTGATTTGATATGTTTCAGTTTTTCATCAAGCGTCCAAATATCAGGCGCATCCGAAATTGTAGCCGGTTTTTTGGGCGGCGTTTTGGGGGTTGATGGTGGCAGATTTTGCACAAGGGTAATCCGGCCAACAGCCTGATATCCAAAGGCGGCATTTACCTGATCAATGATTTGGGCTGATATGGCTTGGGCTTGTGGGCCGCGACCCGAGGTGATTTGCAATTTCAGCGTTCCGTTATTGCTGCTGCCACGCGGAAAGTGAATATCTGCCGGTCGGCACCATGCAGCCGTATCACCAACAATATCATGCCAATGCGAAATAAGGCGGCTAATCGCAAAACCACGCTCATTCGCCGATGGCGCGACCATAGGTTCGATCATGGTCGATAGCCGCCGCATTTTATTCAATCGGTTTTTGGGCGGTTTCACCATAATTTACGATGCCGGTTCAATTGTTGGTTGATGAATAAGAATAAAGGTTTTGGGCGACTTGACCCGATTGCCGAATATACTAGCATGACCGATCCCTGATGCAAAATATGCCAGACCAAATAGATAGACATCCATAACGCTAAATCAATTTTTCGAATAACAGGACATAATCGCGTGGGTAATCAAAAATCGCAAACATTCCCAACGGCCGCTTTGTTTGGATGGTATGACAAGCATGGGCGCGATTTACCATGGCGTCGCCGCTGGCCATATTTAGCCTCGGCCTATCACGTCTGGCTGTCGGAAATCATGCTTCAGCAAACCGTTGTGGCAACGGTGATTCCCTATTTTCTCGATTTTACCCGCCGCTGGCCAACCATCAATGACCTTGCCTCAGCACCGCTTGATGATGTGTTGGCAGCATGGGCGGGTCTTGGTTATTACGCCCGCGCGCGCAATTTGCATAAAGCGGCGGTGATGGTGGCGACTGAATGGGGCGGACAATTTTCCGGTGATCATCGCCATGCCAATGCAGTTGCTGATTTGCGCGCTCTTCCGGGGGTCGGCCCCTATACTGCCGGTGCGATCGCTGCCATCGCGTTTGGCCAGCAGGCGGTGGTTGTTGATGGGAATATCGAACGGCTGTTCAGCCGCTATTTTGCGATTACAACCCCGCTACCAGCGGCTAAAACTGAAATTGCCGCGGCCTATGCGGCTATTTTGCCAGTTGATCGCCCATCGGATTGGCCGCAGGCCTTGATGGATTTTGCCAATGCGGTTTGTACACCGAAACAGCCGCTTTGTGATGGCTGTTGTTTTGCCGAATCATGTCAGGCTTTGGCGCGCGGCTTGGTTGATCAATTGCCGGTCAAGCCGGTCAAAACACCCAAGCCGGTTCGGCGGGCGATTGCCTTTGTGGCGGTCAATGATCAAGGCGACATATTTTTGCATCGCCGCCCCAATCAAGGGCTTCTTGGCGGTATGCTGGCCTTTCCTGAAATTGGCCTTGCGTCAAAACAGGCGGATCAAAATCTTGATCAGACAATGGCACCATTTGCCGCTGATTGGGTTTTGCTGGATGAACCTGTTTTGCATGTCTTTACGCATTTTGCACTTGAGATGAAAATTTGCCTTGCCAGCATTGAGGGGACACCGCAACCAATCGCGGATGATATCAAAGGTCATTGGGCAAAACCGCGTCCAGCCGATTTGCCAAGCCTGATGCGCAAAATATGGAAAGCCGCCGCGGCAATGTTGTTACCGCCACATGCCAGCCGCTAGCGGCGACCTTTGATGATTGCGCTCTTAATGATTAAAGTGGCGTATGCCAGTAAATACCATGGCAATACCGGCAGCATCAGCCGCCGCAATCACGTCATTGTCCTTGACTGATCCGCCGGGTTGAATCACCGCGGTTGCCCCCGCTTTGATTAAGGCTTCAAGACCATCGGCAAATGGAAAAAACGCATCTGACGCCGCGACTGATCCAATCGTGCGGGATTGCGGCCACCCATGAATTTTGGCAATGTCCGACGCCTTGTGAACGGCGATGCGGGCAGCGTCAACACGGCTCATCTGGCCGGCGCCAATGCCGGCGGTGCTAGCGTCTTTCACAAAAACAATGGCGTTTGATTTCACATGTTTGGTGACTTTCCACGCAAACAACATATCGGCAATTTCCGCTGGGCTTGGGGCGCGTTTGGTAACGATTTTCAGATTGTCAGCACCAACCATGCCGCCATCGCGTGATTGCGCCAAAAACCCACCCGCAACTGATTTGATTTTGATGCTGCTTGTGCTTCGATCGGGCATGTCGCCGGTGATTAGCAGCCGCAGATTGGGCTTTGCCGCCATAATGGCCTTGGCCTCATCGCTGGCATCAGGGGCAATCACCACTTCGGTAAAAATGCTGGCAACAGCGGCGGCGGTTTCGGCATCAAGTGGCCGGTTCATGGCAATGATACCACCAAAAGCGCTAACAGGATCAGCCGCTAATGCCGTTTGCCATGCCGCGACAAGATTTTCACCGCTTGCCACGCCGCACGGATTGGCATGTTTGATAATGGCGATCGTTGGCTTGTCGAATTCGGCAACAAGTTCAAACGCCGCATCGGTATCATTGATGTTGTTATAGGATAATGGCTTGCCCTGAATTTGCAAAGCCGAGGCAACCCCGGGTCGGTTCTCGCCGGTTTTATAAAGGGCGGCTTGCTGATGCGGGTTTTCGCCATAGCGCAAATCAATGATTTTCCGGCCAGCGGTCGATGTGATTTGCGGCAGGTCTTCACCAAGGCTTGTTGCCATCCACCCTGAAATGGCGCTGTCATAAGCGGCCGTACGGGCAAAGGTTTTTGCAGCCAGACGCCGGCGAAGTGCAAGGTCTGTTCCACCCTGATTTTCGATGGCATCAGCAACATCACCATAATCGGCAGGGTCACAAAGAACGGTTAAAAAATCATGGTTTTTAGCCGCAGCGCGCAGCATTGCAGGCCCGCCAATATCAATTTTTTCAACAAGCGAATCATGGTCAGTGGTTTGCGCTAATGTATCCTCAAACGGATAAAGATTTACCACCAGAAGGTCGATTCCCTCGATGCCTTGGGCCGTCATGGCGGCAACATGGTCATCAAGGTCGCGCCGCGCCAGCAACCCACCATGAATTTTGGGGTGAAGCGTTTTGACGCGCCCACCCATAATTTCAGGAAATCCGGTTACATCGGCAACATCGGTAACGCGAAGGCCGGCATCGCGAAGCAGGCTGGCCGTCCCGCCGGTTGATAAAAGATCAATATTGGCCGCGGCAAGCCGGGTGGCAAGTTCGACAAGGCCGGTCTTGTCTGAAACCGAAAGAAGGGCGCGGCGAATAGGAACAGATGAAGAAGAGGTCATGATATGGCTTGCCAATCCTGCCTAGCAGAAAGGTTGAATTTACGGCGGTCTTTATGGCCGAGCTTGGCTGGAAAGGCAATTGCCGATCGCCATAAAACGCGTTCAAGCAACCTAGCCAAGCGGGATAAGATGCATCATTGCGCCAGCCAAGGCGGCCAATCCCAAAAGCCAGAAAAGCCCAAGCCCGCGCCCAAAGGCCAGAAATGCGCAAACCAGCGTAATCGCAATCACCCGCAGGTCAGGGCTTGCCAGATCGGGGGTCAGGATGTGAATCATGCCAAGATCGGTCATGCTGGTTTTGGCAAAAAACAAATGCAGCACAAACCACGCGAATAAATTGGCAATCACGCCAACAACGGCGGCCATAATGCTTGCCAATGCGCCTTGCAAACCTGGTTGATATGTTAGCCAATCAAGATAGGGCGCACCCGCAAAAATCCATAAAAAACAGGGAATGAAAGTTGCCCAAAGCGCAATGCCGGCACCCGCGATCCCATAGGCAATGCCCGCTGTTTTAAACGCCGCCAGAAAGCCGACAAATTCAGTCACAAGGATTAATGGGCCGGGGGTGGTTTCGGCAAGGCCAAGCCCGTCCATCATTTCAGCTGGTTGCAGCCAGCCAAGCTGGCCAACGACATCTTGTGCCATATAGGCAAGCACCGCATAGGCACCCCCAAAAGTCACCACGGCAAGCTTGCTAAAGAAATAGCCAATTTCGGCAAGCAGAGGCGCATCAGCAAAAAGATCAATTGCCAATAATGGCCCCCACCAAATTCCAGCCCAGATCAAAATGGTTTTGGCGGTGTCTTTGCCGTTTGGCAAAGGCGGCAATGTTGATGTTGCTTGGGGTTGGCGATTGCTGACAAAACCATAGATTGCTGCCATCGCAATGATCAAGGGAAAGGGCAGGGCAAGAATGAAAATGCCGCAAAAGCCGATGATGGCAGTCACCCATTGATGCGGTTTTTGCAAGGCTTTTTTGGCAAGCCGGATCAAGGCCTGTAAAACAATGACGACAATCGCCGCTTTCACCCCTAAAAACAGCGCGCCAACAATGCCGAACGTACCGAAATAGACATAGGCAATGCCAAGACAAAGCATGATCAAGGCACCGGGCAGAACAAATAACAAGCCAGCAATAAGCCCGCCAAGAAAGCCATGAATCCGCCAGCCAGCATAGGTGGCAAGCTGCATCGCTTCGGGGCCCGGAAGCAACATGCAAAAACTAAGCGCATTCAAAAATTGCGCTTCGCTAAGCCAGCGTCGTTCGGCAACAATCAGCCGATGCATCAGCGCAATCTGTGCGGTTGGCCCGCCAAAGGACAACAGCCCGATCTTGCCCCAGATGGCCGTTGATTGCACAAGTGGTGGCGGTGTAGTTGTGCCGATCTGATCTGGTCTGGATTGGGGGGGGGTCTGGGTCAAAAATGCAAACTTTCAATGAAGGTCAAATTCTTGGGTCAAACATATGCTGCAACGACTATTACTCGCCAAGATCGTGTTTTACAACGGCTCGTTCCGCTGAAATGCCCATTTGACGTCAATTGTGCCGATTGACCGGAGATCGGCGAGCGGAACATTAATAACAATCTGCTGACAATTCTTGCGCCCATCAATATCAAAAAACAGTGATGTATCCAATGCTACCGGTGCGCTTGCTCGAAATACCCAGCCTGCGCGATTGCCACGAATCTTGATCAAAACCCGCTGGTCGCGAAGCATGGCAACAGTTACGCGGGGGTGTAAATGAAACCGAATAACAGCCATACGGGCAATTTCACCCGGCGCGCCGGAATATTCCAGCCGATCAGCCCCGCGAAGATTGCCGCCGCCGGTTGATAGGTATAATTTGCGATGATGAATAATGCCATGCGATGCCTCATAGCCATTATGGCCGGCAACTGCGAGTAGCCCGCCCTCGGCTGGCCCCATTTCAACATCAGATATTTTGGCAAGACGGCCGGTGGCAAAATCAGATGAATTCTGGCCATCAAGGGTCAGGGTCGAATGCGCTTTGGTCGAGCTTAGCAGGCGCTGAAGGTTAACATCGCCGGTTATCTGCCCTGGATTTACCACCAATAGATTCTGCCCAACGGCAAATTCGAAACCAAGCGTGCCAAGCCCTGCCACATCGGCATGTTCAGCTGGTTGTCCAACATCCATGATCACGGTTGATCGCCCCGATGAGAATCGCAAAAAACCGCTGTAGGGGGCTTGTTGCAACAGCTTGCCCTTTTGGCCTGCGCGCGCCAGCGTTTCTTCGATTATCTCAGGATTGCAAAGGCCAGCACCGTTAAAGCGGGCAAATTGTCCATCAGCATGACGCCACATGCGGCAGATTGCGCCCATTTTGGCAATGGTTGTATCAAGCCAAGCAAGCTGTTCAAGCTGGTTTGCAATGCCGCTGTTCCGAATTTCAATCAGGTCGCGCATGATGGCCAGATGCCTATCGGGCATACGGCTTTTATGGCCGCCATCCGCATAGATCATGCCGTCAATCAACGGCACCAGAAATTCTACCAGATTATCAAGGTCGCTGGCCTCGGCACCAAGCGCGGCGTTGGCAATGATCAGCCCGCGTAACGCGCCAACGCGGGCATCATGGTCATAAAGCCGCTTCCAATCAATCGCCAAACAGCGTGCCTGCAACCCGATTGAGTCGCTAATTTTCTGTTGGAATGTTTCATCGGCAGAACTGCCATACCAATCATAGCAAAAAACAAGGTTTGCCAGACGTTTTCCCATGATATCAGGTTGCCAGCTTTTGGCGTTCCAGCGACCATTGACCTTAAGCCAGTTGCTGATCAGGCTTCGCGCCCGACTGCGCGCCTGACTGCCGCCAAATGTGCGTAAATCACGAAGCCATTCAAAATCGTCAAAGCCGTCACTGCTGACCCGCCAGCTGGAATCGCTGGTCATGATTTGCGATCCCTTGCTTGCCGCGCCGCGCCAATGATCGGAATAGCCGGTGATGATCACATTTGGCTTGCTGCCGCGTAAACTCCACAAAAACAGGCCGGTATGCCGGAATAGCTGTTCAAGCTTGCCAACACGCCATGGTTCAGGATTTTTGTCGCGTTTCGCCATTACTGCCTGTCGTTTATCACGATCACGAAATGAAGGCCTTGCTGCCTATTCTAAAGACATTAACCGCGCGATGAAAAAACCATCAACCCCGCCAATGTCAACATAGTCGCTTGGCAGGATGCGGATACACCCTGTTTCAGTGATTGATTTGGCAAAGATGCCGGCCTCATCGGCGGTGATGGGGTCAATGCCAAAGCGCCCATCAGCGGCATCAATGACTGCGCTGATGATATCTTCACCCTCTTCGGGTTGTAATGAACAGGTGGCATAAACCATGCGGCCACCCGAACGAAGCCAGCCAAGCGCATTTGTCACGAGTTGCCATTGGATTTGCTGCAAGGCAATAATGTCTTCGGCTTCGCGCTGGTTCAAAATATCAGGGCGCCGCCGCACCGTGCCGGTTGCCGAACAAGGCGCATCGACAAGAACCGCGTCAACCGGCGCATCTGGGCTGTAGCCGGCGCCATCGGCAAGCACAAGATCAGCCGGTAGTTTCAGGCGTTTCAAATTGCGCCGTAACCGGTCGAGCCGTTTGCGGCTATTATCAATCGCGGTGACGCGGCCACCAGCGGCAATCAATTGCGCGGTTTTGCCACCGGGCGCGGCGCATAAATCAATAACTGCCTCGTCTTTGGCGATATTTAACAGGCGGGCTGGCAAGGCAGCGGCGGCATCTTGCACCCACCATGCGCCTTCTTCAAAACCAACAAGCAAAGATGGGTCGCCATCAAATTCACGGCGCAGGCTGTGAGTATCAATCACGCGGGCGTCAAGCTTGAACGCCCATCCGGCGGCATCGTCTTTGACGGAAATATCAAGCGGCGGTGGCAGCATGGCAAGATCGGCAATGGCGGTGGTGGCTTCCTCGCCCCAATAATGCCGCCAGCTTTGTTGCAGCCAGCCCGGCAGATTATCCATATGGCTGGTCGCTTCAAACAAGCCCTCGCCTTCACGGGTAAGGCGGCGCATGACCGCATTGGCAAGCCCGCATAATCGGTCAAACCCGGTTTGGCGCATCAGCTCGACCGTGCTGTCAACGGCGGCATGCGCCCCTGTTTTCAACAGTAAAAGCTGCGCTGCGCCCATCAGCAGGATAAGATTGGCATTGGCTTGTGCGCCAAAAGGTCTGCGCGCAACAAGTGGGGCAAGCACGCGCTCTAATTGGCCGCGATGGCGAAGGCTGGTCGTTGCCAGCAAACGAACAAAACGGCGATCACGATCTTCTAATTTGGGTAATTCATGATTGGATGAAAGCGCCTTATCAAGCTGGATGCCTTCATCAACAGCAACCAACAGATCATAAACGATACGGCGGCTTGTCAGCGATGTTGGAACGGCTTTTTTTGGCGCTGCATCGTGGCTTTTGCCAGCTGGTTTTGCCGGTTTGCCACCGGTCTTTGCCCGCGATGCGGGGCTGGCTGTTTTCTCACCAGTCGGGCGCGAGGTTGGCCGATTGTTATTTGCCGATGGTGCGCCCCCCGAAGATGGTTTGCCCGAAGATGGTTTACCTCCCGAAGAGGGATGATCAGCGGATTGGCGCTCACCACGGTTTGCTGGCCGCGGCTTTGCGGCACGTTTCGGCGTTTCCAAACGCAAAAGAGGCTTGTCGAGGCGGGTCGGTGTCGATGAGGTTTTGCGATCAGGCATTGAAAATTCCGATGGTTCATCTGCATAAAGCGGCTGATGACTTGTTTTTGCGCGTTTAAAGGGGCATATACCCAATTATGGAAAGAGACAAGAAAAACACGCCTGCAATGGCTGGTGAAGCGATCGATAAAACCGTGCAAAATAGCGATAATCTGCCGGATAAGGCGGTTGACAGTGAACTGCCACCCGAGGTGAATGGTCCCAAAGGACCCGAGCCAACGCGCTATGGCGATTGGGAACAAAAGGGACGTTGCACCGATTTTTAAGCCATGTGATTTTGGCGGGATTGGCTTTTCGGCTTGCCAGCTAGCAAATGAGGCGTTGTGATGACACGGGTGAAATCGGGCATATTAGTAAGTGCGGCGCTTCGGCACGCCAGCGCGAATTTTATTGATTGCGTTCTGGCACGCCGCGGCGACGCCGATGCGGGTGCCATTTTTGTGCATATTGATGCGCTTGATGGGCGTCATAAATTACTGGCGCGAAGCCTTGATTTTGATGGCAATTACGCCTGGCAGATTATCACCAGCACCGAATGGGTAGATGGCGAAACCGCCGCAAGCCGTCTTGCCGCTGAAACTAAGATGGATCACGATGCCTTTATTATTGCGGTTACTGACGCCAAGGCGCGAAACCCGTTTGACGCGCTGTGAGTTGGCGTTAGCGGGTTATGTGCGATGCATCAATACCGTAATTGCTCCCTAGAGACGATGTCAAACCCGGTATATTTTGTAGTAACATGCGACAACTTTATATGCCGCAATGGTAATCAGCACTTTCCAGCATAGAAATCCAAAGAAAGCAATAGATGTCAGATACATATCAGATTGATGAAAATAGTTTTCAACCGATAGATGGCGAGCGTCTACGCAAATCTGAACAAGTAAGCCACAAGCCAAAGGTGCTTCTTTTGTATGGTTCATTGAGAGCGCGCTCATTTAGCAGGCTAATGACAGAAGAGGCTACGCTCGTTTTATCCAAGCTAGGGGCTGAAACAAAAACATTTAACCCAACTGGACTGCCGTTACCGGATGATGCTGAACCAACACATCCTAAAGTTGCCGAGCTTCGTGATTTAGTCAGCTGGAGTGAAGCGATGGTTTGGTGTTCCCCTGAACGGCACGGCGCAATGACCGGCATAATGAAAGCGCAAATTGATTGGATTCCCCTGTCGCTTGGCGCTATCCGCCCAACACAGGGCAAGGTCTTGGCGGTTATGCAGGTGAATGGAGGTTCACAAAGCTTCAACGCCGTCAACCAGATGCGGATATTAGGGCGTTGGATGCGGTGCATAACCATCCCAAATCAATCATCAGTACCAAAGGCATTTCAACAGTTTGATGAAAATGACCGAATGAAGCCATCGGCATTTTACAACAGAATGGTCGATGTGATGGAGGAGTTGATGAAATTCACACTATTGACCCGTTCTTGCTCAGATTATCTTACGGATAGATATAGCGAGCGCGTCGAAACTGCGGAAAAACTTATAGCTCGCATCAACGCCGCTGATTGACGCTATATGTTTATCAATTCTTTTGGCGCTGTCGGTGAATGCCTATTTCAACTGGACATTGCCGCAAATCCTGCTGATCGGTTTTATTTTGACATTATCATCAACGGCGGTGGTCCTGATGGTATTGCAAGGGCTTTGCCAGAGCCGGATCCATGCAGGCCAGCTGACCGTTGGTGTGCTGGTGGCGCAGGATATCGCGGTTGTGCCGATGCTGGTTTTTGCACAATCGGGCATCGATGTGTTGCAGCAATGGCCATTATTGCTGGTGCGGGTGGTGATTGCATTAGTGATATTGGCGGCGTTGCTGGTATGGATTGGCGCTTGCCCACACAAATTTACGCAAGACCCTTCTTGGATGGGCGCTTTTAACCATTGGCGGCGAGCCGGCGGGACGGGCGCTTGTGTCATCGCTTGTCACCCCACAAATCGGCGAATTCAGCTTTGTTTTGACAGCAAGCGGGGTCGCATCGGGCATTTTTGCAAGTTTTGAAGCAGACTTCTTGCTGGCGGTGATTGCCGCAAGCTTGTTTTTATCACCCTTATGGAGTGGGATGCTTCATTATCTGGTGGTTCGCTATCGGATTCATAATCCTGTTGCGCTGCCGTCCAACCCAGCCGAGCCTGAATAGCAAAAAAGGTCGCCCCAAAACGTTGGGCGACCCACCTGTATCTAGTCCATGATTAACATGGCCAAAGTACAATTTGTTTTATCGCAAAAGGCGATGGCTTATTCGACGATTGAGAGACCAACAGCGGCCATTTTGCCGTTACGCTGTTCTTCGAGTTCGTAAGATACCTTCTGACCTTCGTTCAAACCGTTCAGGCCTGAATTCTGGACGGCAGTTATATGTACAAATACATCATTGCCGTCATCATCCGGATTGATAAAGCCATAACCTTTTTGGGTGTTAAACCACTTCACAGTACCCTGTGCCATATTATCTAGTCTCCAACTTCAGCCTTGATCTGCCGGTGATCGCAGCCCATTATCTTTTTAACACGACTTCTATGCGGCATCGAACCTTCGTTGGATTCTAGTCTCATAAAGCCCTTTCGGCAAAATACATATGGGAACAGCAATATATAAAGTCAAACAATAAATGATCGTCGATGGCTTGAGTGCTGGCGTCGGGGCTATTTTTCTGCGTAAAAATGAGGGGGGTGGCAGGGCCTACAGTGATGGCGCGATGTCAATCTAAATGACCATTATATGTCGTAATTTGGTGGTGGATGCCGATTTATGGAAAATCCCAAGAAAAACAGTCTGACGGGCGTTTGCTTTTCGCTAAGTGCCGGAATTTTATGGGGAATTGTTCCTGTTTACATCAAATTCATTGATGCTGACGATCCTTATGAAATTGTCGCGCATCGGTCGCTTTGGTCGGCGGTATTGCTGTTTATCATTTGCTGGATTGCGGGTCAGCTTGGCGAGATTTGGATCACGATCAAGCAGCCTAAGAATTTGTTAAATTTTTTTATTACAACATTGTTTTTATCGCTGAATTGGGGGATTTATGTCTATGCCGTGCAAACCGGACAGGTGGTGTCGGCAGCGCTTGGCTATTTCATTTATCCGCTTTGCACAGTGCTGCTTGGCATTCTTGTGCTTGGCGAACGGCTTGATAAATGGGCGTGGCTTGCCATTGGGCTTGTTTGTCTTGGCGTGATGGCAAAGGCGATGATGTTTATGGATGTGCCATGGATTTCTTTGGCACTGGCAGGCAGCTTTTCGCTTTATGCCGTTATTCGCAAACGGATGGATATGGATCCGTTGCAAGGGCTGTTTATTGAAACCCTATTTTTACTACCCTTTGCCATTGGGTTTCTATTGGGGATGGCGGCAAATGGGCAAGTGCCGTTTTTTGGCGGTGGTGCGGTCAATATTGCGCTGGCGCTGCTGGCTGGTGGCATTACGGTTTTGCCGCTTGTGCTGTTTTTAAAGGGTAATCGCGCGTTGCATATGACGATGGCAAGCCTATTGTTTTACAGCAATCCCACCCTGCAGCTTTTGCTTGGCGTGGTGGTTTTTTCCGAGGAATTTATGCCGCGTGATTTAGTGGCTTTTGGGCTGATATGGATCGGGATTGCAGTTTATTTCACAACACGGGCGCGGGTGGCGCGGCTTGCCGTTCCGGCACCGTAACATTTGAGCGTCTCGATAATTGGGCGCTTTGATACGGGTGCTTTGACGTGGGATGAAAAAAGCCGGACAAAAGTCCGGCTTTTGTTTTGCGATTGGCGATTGCCTAATCAATTAATTTTGCTGAAATGATCTGATCGGGTTCGGCAGGCGGCTCACCAACGGCCAGCTTTTGAACAGCATCCATGCCTTTTTCAACCTGTCCCCAAACGGTATATTGACCGGTTAGGTGGCCGCAGCCGTCAAAGCAGATAAAGAACTGGCTGTCACCGCTATCAGGGCTCATTGAGCGTGCCATGCCAACAGTACCATTGCGATATTCATAATCGCTAAATTCGGCTGTTAATTTGGTTCCTGATCCACCCATGCCGGTGCCTGTTGGATCGCCTGTTTGCGCCATAAATCCGGGGATCACACGATGGAAAATAATGCCGTCATAAAATCCAGACGCTGCCAGTTCGGAAATGCGGGCAACATGGTTTGGGGCAATGTTGGGAAGCAGTTTGATTTCAATCTGTCCCTGACTTGTTTCAAGTAGAAGATTTGAGCCGGTCGCGGCCACGCTTGTTTCACTCATAATTAAAAATCCAACTCCTAGCATGCGTAACAGAAAAGACTTCATACCAAAATCCTTGCAAAAAAGGCAATGTGACTAGAACAGCGCATCAAGCTGTTCGTCTGTCAGATTCCCGGGAACAACAGTGATGGGAACACGGCAACGTGATGCGCCGTGTGCCATCAGGAATGTAATCAGAGGGCCAGCCGTTTCCGACTGGGTGTCGGCACCAAGAACAAGAAGGCTAATCTCATGTTCCTGATCAATCAATTCCAACAATTCATCACGAATATCACCTTCGCGGACATAGAGGATTGGCGTCCCGTTGGTCAGCTTTTTAACATAATCGGCATGGATGGCCATTTTTGCTTCGGCTTCTTCACGCGCTTCTTCGCGCATTAATTCACCGACACCAGCCCAATATTCAAATTCAGCAGGAACAATACAATACATTAATGCTACGCGACCACCGACCGAACGGGCGCGTCCACAGGCGAATTGCAATGCCTGATGCATTTCCTCGCTATCATCAACAACAACAAGAAAGACCGGCTGTTTTGGTTTCGCTGTTGCTTTTGCCATAATATCTAGATCTCCACAATCATCGGGGGCATGAAGGTTTATTTGCGTCGGAATGCCACTGCGGCCAACCAGCCAGCAGCAACCGCAAATAGGATCGCAAATATTCCATACAGTGCTGAATAATTGTGCGCGAAATTGTAAATGCCAGCACTCAACCCCCCTTTCTTGATATAGAGATTGGTGATGTCTTCGCTGATTGCAACACCATTGCGGAATTGCAAGACCCGTACATTATAAGTACCAGACAGAATATTTGCTGGCAATTTCACCTCAGCGCGGAACAGGGCGTTTTCGGTCAAGGTGACATTACCAGTTTGATCGGGCCATAAATCAATGCTTGCCATATTGGCCTGAAGCGCAGCAATAAACTCATTTGCCGTTGGTTTCGACTGGCCAGCAACAGGCGTCTCGGCCGCGATTTCCAGCCCAATATTATTTGTGCCAATCGCAAGCGAGGCAAGCGTTTCAGGGTTGGCAATCTTGTCGATCGGGCTGGTGGCAAGAATGGTGTAAAGGCTTGGTGCCTTTTGCCAAATATTTGTTTCGACATTAATCCAGATGCCAGCACGATTTGCTTTGCGCCGCTGGGCGATATTGGTTGGCGGACCGCTAATCACGACCAGAATATCATCACCAACCGCGCCATCAACTGCACCGAATAACAATAAATCAGTGCCGTGGAATCCGCTAGTAATGGCGATATTTGATTTTGATAGATCAGCAACCAAACGGCCGGAATTTGCCGCGGCAAGACTGTTCATGCCAAGCAGCAGACCAAAGCTGAGCATAAAATGGCGTGCGCGGATCATTTCAACAGCTCCACGCTAAACAGATCATCTGGCCGAAGGGCGAGATCAAAACCAAGCTTGATACAGACTGCCAACACTATCAGCGCCAATAGCCCGCGAAGCTGTTCACCGCGCAATAATGCGCTTGCCCTTGTGCCGAACTGCGCACCAATAACCGCGCCAAACAACAGCAATCCGGCAAGCATGAAATCAACCGTCTGGGTTTGTACCGATTGCAAGAAAGTGACGTTTGCTGTCACAAAAATAATCTGGAACAAAGATGTGCCGACAACAACCGAGGTTGGCATGCCAAGAAGATAGATCATCGCCGGCACCATGATAAAGCCGCCACCAACACCCATGATCGCCGCCAAAACACCAACAAAGGCGCCAATGGCAAGTGGCAAAAGTGCGCTGATATAGAGCTTTGACCGGCGAAACCGCATTTTTAACGGCAAGCCGTGAAGCCAATTATGCTGATGCAGTTTGGTTTTGCGGCTGCCTGGGCGACGCGTGCGTAAAATGGTTCGAACGCTCTCTAAAAGCATCAAAAACCCGATGATGCCAAGAAACACCACATAAGACAGCTTGATCACAAGATCAATCTGACCCATTTCGCGAAGCGTGGTGAAAAGCACCACGCCAAGCGATGATCCAACGACGCCGCCAAGCAGCAAAATACCGCCCATTTTGAAATCAACATTGCCGCGCCGCATATGCGCCAAAACGCCTGATACTGATGATGCCACAATCTGATTGGCTTCGGTCGCAACCGCAACCGCTGGCGGAATACCAAAAAAGATCAATAATGGCGTCATCAAGAAGCCGCCACCAACGCCGAAAAGCCCGGATAGGAACCCAACACCACCGCCCAGACCGATGATGATGCCGATATGCATCGAAATTTCAGCAATAGGTAAATAAATATACATTGATGCCAGCATCAGGAATGTGGATTTGACGCAAAAGGGCAGGTCGGGGGAAACCCAAAAAACATGAAACCGTTTTGCTAATTCGGTGTCGCATAGAGTGTCATTCGATGCAAGGGCAATCCGCCTCTTTGGTTTGCTCCTCGCTTGTGCCGAAATGGGTCGATTTCTGGTTTGATCTGCGAAATTAATTTGGCCGATCAAGGGTGCAAAAGCTTTTGACGCAAGGGTAAATGAAGCAACGATAAAGCTGTAAAATCATTGAATTGCGTTGCTTTGCGAAAAACAAATCAGATAAATCTGCGCCAAAATTCGGTTAATGACGGGTTAGGCGCATCACTGGGCCATCTTCGTAGATATGCGACAATAAGCGCAAAATGCGAAGCACATCATGATCATCAATTGAGTAGTAAATCGTCTGCGACTCGCGGCGTGTTCGCACGATGTTGGCGCGTCGCAATCGACCTAGATGTTGCGACAAAGCCGATTGGCTAAGTGTTGCGATTATATTTTCCAACTCAGACACGGATCGTTCCTGACCATCTGATAATTCATTCAGGATGCGCAGCCTTTTGGTGTTGCCGATTGCCCTTAATATTGAAGTGACCTTTGACTGTTCACCTTCAAAGTCAGGTGATCTTGCCATTTTGTTCTCCTGATTTCTTTTCAAATTTTTGCGAGCCATGCGGCGGATCATGCGTTTCTGTGATGTGCTTTTTGCAAAATTTTGTTGGTAAGAGACCAAGAGTTGCTAAACTGCGGCCATGAAAACACCCATTTCACCTAAAATCAGCCTTGAGCGTTTGCGCCATGTTGCCGCGCAGCAATTTGACATTCGGATTGCCAGTGATGGCCGCTGGTTCCATGAAGGTGATGAAATTCGCCGTTTTGAGCTGGTCAAATTATTTGCCTCAATTCTGGTTCTTGATGACGACGGTGATTACTGGCTGGCAACGCCTGCCGAAAAGGGGCGGATTACGGTTGATGACGCGCCTTTTATCATTCGTGATATGACGGTAAAAACCGGCGTCCGACCCCAGCAAAATGAAATATGCTTTCACAGCAATATTGATCAAACGGTTTTGCTGGACATTGAACACCCGCTGCAATTGCGCGCTGCTAAGCAATCGCCCGATCTTCGTCCCTATATTGAGGTGCGTGACGGTTTGCTGGCCAAATTATCGCGGCCGGTCTATTACCAGCTTGCCGATTATGCCGAGGTCGGGCCAGATGGCCGGCTTGGTGTATGGAGCCATGATCGATTTTTTGCGTTAGAGGCCTGATGTCCCGCTTGTCTGATAATCCAGCCACAATGACAAGCACCGCGTTGCAAATCACCCATCTGGATCTGCAACAGCGTCTTGATGCCTGTTTGAACCCGCTTGGCGACATGGCGGCAATGGGGCTTGACGCGGCGCCAGTGCCTGATCGGCCGGCCGCGATTCTGGTTCCGTTGCTGCGATCGGCGGGACACTGGCATGTTTTGATGACCAAGCGCGCCGACCATCTGGCGCATCACGCAGGACAGATCAGCTTTCCCGGTGGCAAGGTCGAACCTGATGATGATGGGCCGGTTTCGGCGGCGCTTCGTGAGGCTTTTGAAGAAGTGCGCCTGATGCCACAATCGGTTAGCATCGCTGGCAGGCTTGACGCGGTGCGCAGTCCGGCGGGATTTATCGTCCAGCCTATTGTTGGTATTGTTGGTGGGGATGACGGTCTGGATGGTTTAGTGGCTGATCCGGCCGAAGTTGATTTAATTTTTACCCTTCCCCTGTCGCATGTCATCAATCCCAGCAATTTCCGTTTGGTACCGCGCGAAACCGACGGTCGGCGCAATGATTATTGGGTTGTTGACCATGATGATCATCTGATTTGGGGGCTTTCGGCGCGCGTGTTGAACGATCTTCATCGGCGCATCGGTGAAGCTGTTTGATCTTGCCGCGCGCAAACCCCATATATAATCGATATGGCGATAAGCTAATCACCAAAATGGTGACATAAAATAGAAGCAACATTGGAGTGGATTCAAGATGCGAGCCTTACTGGTAATTTTGTCCGCCCTTGGCGCGGCGTTTCTGGTTATGGGATATGTACGAAACTGGCAGATGCGAAAGGCCATCAAAACCGGCAAGCCAGTTGAAGCGATCAATAATAATTACATCTTAGGGGCGCTTGTCGGATTCGTCGTGTTTGCGCTTGGCGTCTGGTGGTTGGAATCAGATAGCGCACCGGCGAATGCAACCTATTCGCCTGCTAAAATTGAAAATGGAACAGTGACCGGGGGCGGTTTTGAGCAGCCGAAGTAACCATGATTTTGGCGGCTTGCCCGATTGGGCGCGTCGGCCACTTGTAATGCAAATTTTTGCCCACGCGCAGGCGCTAGGCGGTGAGGCGCGCATTGTTGGTGGGGCGGTTCGTGATTGGCTTGCCAATTATCCAGTTGGTGATATTGATATGGCGATTAATTTGCCAATCGAAACTGTGGCAAGTCATATGGTGGCTTGCGACATGCGCGTTGTTGAAACCGGCCTGAAACATGGCACAATCACGCTGTATGACGATGATGATCATATCGAATTAACCCAAACACGCGTCGATCTGGAAACCGATGGGCGTTATGCAATCGTGGCGCATGATCAGGATTGGGCGCGTGATGCGGCGCGGCGCGATTTCACCATCAATGCCTTATATCTTGATAAATCTGGCGGCATTTTTGATCCGCTTGACGGCAGGGCAGATTTGCAGGCTGGCCGGTTGCGCTTTGCTGGTGATGCTGGCCTGCGGGTACAAGAAGATGCCTTGCGCATGATTCGCTATTGCCGGTTTTTGCCGCGCTTTGCAGCAATGGGTATTGAGCCGCAGGCCGAAAACGCGTTGCGCGAATATGGCAGCCTATGCGCTGGCCTGTCTGGTGAGCGTGTGGCCAATGAAATGCGGCGCATCATGGTTGGTGGCCGCCTCAAAGATGTCATTGGTCTGATGCAAGACAGTAAAATTGACCAAGCTGCACTTGGCCTATCGCTTGATCCATCACGATTGGCAAATGATGATGACATTGGGTCAATGATTGCTGGTCTTGGCGAGAATGTCGATTTTGCGTGGCTGGTCAATTTGGCTGTGGCCATGCCGTCTGGGTCAGCCGCGCTTTTGGCAAAGCGGCTGCGGCTAAGCCGCGCTGAAGAACGCTGTCTTACCCGGCTTGATCGTGGACTTGGCGAAGATGACATTACGATGTTAAGCGGCGCAAGATGGCGGCAAGCTGTCTATTATCTTGGCGATATGGCGGCGTTGCTTTTCGCCGTTCAATCATGGCGCAATGGCCAAGTGCTAGATGCGTCGCGCCTTGCCGAATTCACCGCATGGACGCCGCCACAAAACCCAATCTGCGGGGCAGACTTATTGTCGCACGGCGTTGACAATGGCCCGGGTCTGGGCCAGATGTTAAAAGAAGCCGAACACCGCTGGGTGACGTCGAATTTCACGCTCGGAAAAGCAACGTTGCTGGAATGGCTTTTTGGAAATTAGATGAAGGTAATCATGGCCGCAATAGCAAGCCAATCCACGCCATCAATTGCGCAGAAAAAGACTGACGCAAGCAACTGGTTTCGAACGCTTCGTGACGAGATTTGCGCAGTTTTTGAAACGATTGAAGATGCCGGCCGGGATGATGATCGTCCGGCTGGCCGTTTTGCGCGCAAGAACTGGCAGCGTGATGGCGGCGGCGGCGGCGAGATCAGCCTTATGCATGGCCGCGTGTTTGAGAAGGTTGGGGTAAATATCTCTACCGTTTTTGGCACATTTTCAGATGATTTTAAAGGCCAGATCAGCGGTGCTGAAGATGATGGCCGGTTCTGGGCGTCCGGCATCTCATTGGTAGCGCATGTGCGCAATCCGCATGTACCAGCTGCCCATATGAATACAAGGTTCATTGCGACCTCAAAAAACTGGTTTGGCGGTGGTGGCGATTTAACCCCGCTTTTGCCCGATGCGGCGGCGGGCGCTGAATTTCATGCAGCGTTAAAAGCCGCCTGTGACAGCCATGATCCTGATTATTATCCAAAATATAAAAAATGGTGTGATGAATATTTTTATCTACCACATCGGGATGAGCCGCGTGGCGCTGGCGGGATTTTCTATGATAATTTGAATAGCGGCGATTGGGCCAAGGATTTTGCCTTTACCCGCGATGTTGGAACCGCATTTAAAAATGGTTATGCCGAGATTGTCAAAAGCCGCATGGATTTACCCTGGACTGACGAAGATCGTCATGCCCAGCTTGTGCGCCGCGGCCGTTATGTTGAATTTAATTTGCTTTATGACCGAGGCACGTTATTCGGTTTGAAAACTGGCGGAAATATCGAAGCGATTTTGATGAGTTTACCGCCTGAAGTGCGCTGGCCGTGATGGTTTTGGTGTTTGAAATCATTAGACTGGCTAGTTTTCGGCAAATTTTTGCGCGAATCATGCAAAATTAGGGTAGGAAAACAGGGCGTGACCATGCTAGGAAAACTTCGAGAAATTTTGCCAGCCGGCATGTTTGATCTCGCAAGATCGAAATGACTTTTATTCATGTCGAATAACATGTTCGGAAAACAGCGTTAAAGAGGACAAGATGGCTAATTCGGATACAAACAAAAACTCCGCTAAAGGTGATGTTCAAGAACCTGGACGTCGTGATTTTATCGTTGTGGCAACCTATGCGATGGCAGGCCTTGGCGCTTGCAGCGGTTGCTTGGCCACTGATCGATCAGTTGAACCCAGCTGCCGATACTTTAGCACTTGCCAATATCGAAGTTGATATCTCGAAAATTGCTGTTGGCCAGTCGATCACTGTGAAATGGCGCGGCAAGCCGGTGTTTATCCGGCATCGTACCGCCGATGAAATTGCCCGTGCAAATGATACGAATCTCGATGATCTGCGTGACCCAGAAGTTGATACGGCACGCGCTGAAAAGCCTGAATATCTAGTTCTGGTTGGTGTTTGTACGCATCTTGGTTGCGTTCCACTTGGTCAGAAAACTGGCGAGGTGCGTGGTGACTATGATGGTTGGTTCTGCCCATGCCATGGATCACATTATGATACGTCAGGCCGGATTCGCAAAGGCCCTGCGCCGACAAATCTAGAAGTCCCGCCTTATAGTTTCCTATCCGACTCGGTCGTCCGTATCGGCTAATTGTTTATCTAATCACTGAAAATTAAAGGTGCAAAAACGATGTCTGCCACTCAGTTTAAAAGCCCGGTAGTACGATGGATTGATCATCGGCTACCTGTTTTTTCAATGTTGCATCATACAGCGCATGATTATCCAACGCCCAAAAACCTCAATTACATGTGGAATTTTGGCAGCCTTGCAGGCCTATCGCTGGCCATCATGATTGTGACAGGTATTGTGCTTGCCATGAGCTATACGGCTCATGTTGATTACGCATTCGACTCAGTCGAACGGATCATGCGCGATGTGAACCATGGATGGATGATTCGCTATATTCATATGAATACGGCGAGTTTCTTCTTCATTGTTGTTTATCTCCACATGTTCAGGGGGCTTTATTACGGGTCCTACAAAGCGCCGCGTGAATTGCTGTGGATGCTTGGTGTGGTTATTTTCTTGCTGATGATGGCAACTGCTTTCATGGGCTACGTTCTGCCTTGGGGTCAGATGAGCTTTTGGGGGGCGACCGTTATCACCAACCTGTTCTCGGCCATTCCTTATGTCGGTGAAAGCATCGTTACCCTGTTGTGGGGTGGCTTTTCGGTTGATAATGCAACATTGAACCGGTTCTTCTCCTTGCATTATTTGATGCCATTCATCATTGCCGGTGTTGTGGTTCTGCATATTGTTGCCTTGCACAGATTTGGGTCAAACAACCCAATCGGCATCGACACAAAAGGCCCGCAAGACACAATTTCATTCCACCCTTATTACACAATCAAAGACGTGTTCGGCATTGCGGTATTCTTGCTTTTGCTGGCGATGGCTGTGTTTTTCTTCCCGAATGCAATGGGTCACCCAGACAATTATATTCCGGCGGATGCCTTGCAGACGCCGGCGCATATCGTTCCTGAATGGTACTTCCTGCCCTTCTATGCGATCTTGCGGGCGGTGCCTGACAAGCTTGGCGGTGTGTTGTTGATGTTTGGTGCGATTGCTGTTCTGTTTGTCCTGCCGTGGCTTGACAGATCACCTGTTCGCTCGGCACGGTTCCGACCTTTGTTCCGTATTTTCTTCTGGCTGTTCTTTGTCAATGCCATCGCCCTTGGCTATCTTGGCGGCAAGCCTGCTGAAGGAATCTACGTCATTCTGTCGCGCGTTGCGACGGCTTGGTACTTCCTGCATTTCTTAGCCATTTTGCCGCTGTTGAGCATGTTTGAAACAACCAAACCTTTGCCGAAATCGATTTCGGAACCGGTGCTCGGATCATCGGGGAGGACAGCCTAATGTTGAAACGTCTTTTTGTAGCATTGCTTGCCGTGACTTTGGCAGGCCCAGCGATGGCCGCTGGTGGCGATGTTGAATTGCAAAAGCGCGACTGGAGCTTTTCTGGCCCGTTCGGTACTTTTGACAAAGCCGCCATGCAGCGTGGATTTCAGGCCTATCGTGAAGTCTGTGCTGGCTGTCATGGCATGAAGCTGATTGCATTCCGTAATTTTGCCGATCTTGGTTATAACAATGACGAGATCAAGGCGATTGCCGCCGAATATGAAGTGCAGGACGGCCCGAATGACGATGGCGAAATGTTTATGCGTCCCGGTATTGCTGCCGACCATGTTCCATCTCCCTATGCCAATGACAATGCAGCACGTGCCAGCAATAATGGTGCCCTGCCACCCGATTTGTCACTGATTGCCAAGGCACGTGGTAATGGCCCAGATTATCTGTTCAGCCTTCTTGCTGGTTACAAAGAAGCACCTGAAGGCATGACAGTGCCAGACGGCATGTATTATAACGCGGCTTATCCTGGTCGTCTGATTGCGATGCCCCAGCCACTCTATGGTCAAGATGTGACCTACAGCGGTGATGCTGATGCTTCGATTGAAGGTATTTCCAGTGATCTGGTGCAGTTCTTGATGTGGGCTGCCGAGCCAAAGATGGAAGTCCGCAAACGCATTGGTGTGGCTGCGGTGTTCTTCCTTGGCATCTTTGTGGTGGTGTCATATATGGCAAAACGCCGCGTATGGGCTGACGTCCATTAAGCGACAAGCTCCATTAAGGGGCTAGATATTGAAAAGAAATCACCCCGTTCTTGTGACGGGGTTTTTTCTTATCAGCTTTTACGCCTTAGCTGTTTTAAGGTTTTGCTGATTTGGCAAAATGCTGCCAATGGCCAAACGCAATTGGCCGCAAAATGTGGGCAATGATTGGTAAATGATCATATCGCTGGTGCTTATGAGCAATCGCGCCTGTGCTGGTGGCTTAAGCGTTAGCCCTACGGCTATCTCAACTGCTACCCTAACTGGCGGCCTAGACGTTAAAGCGGAAATGAAACACATCGCCATCAACGACTTTATAGTCGCTTCCTTCGATGCGTAATTTACCAGCTTCCTTAGCGCCATTTTCGCCCTTACAGGCCAGATAATCGGCATAGGCGATCGTCTCCGCCCGAATAAAGCCACGTTGGAAATCAGTGTGGATTGCACCTGCCGCTTGTGGTGCAGTTGCGCCTTTGGCAACCGTCCATGCGCGTGCCTCTTTTGGGCCAACGGTGAAAAAGGTCAAAAGGTCAAGCAAGCTGTAACCAGCACGAATAAGCCGCGCCAACCCGGCTTCTTCAAGCCCAAGCTCGCCCAGAAATTCAGTCTTGTCAGCCTCGTCAAGTTGGGCGATTTCCGATTCAATCGCAGCCGAGACAATCACATAGGCGGCGCCTTCGGCAGCGGCCTTGTCGGCAACAAGCTGGCAATAGGCATTGCCGGTTGCTGCATCGCTCTCGGCAACGTTACAGACATAGAGAACTGGCTTTGCGGTCAATAGCTGTAAATGGGGAAGGCGGGCAGTCTCATCGTCGGTCAGGCCGGGGGTGCTGCGGGCAGGTTGGCCATCTGATAGATGGGCAAAGATCTTTTCCATAAGGGCTAGATCGGCCTTTGAGTCCTTGTCACCGCCGCGTGATTTTTTCACCAGCGCCGTCATTCGGCGTTCAAGCGAATCAATATCGGCAAGCATCAATTCGGTTTCAACAGTGCCAGCATCGCGAACCGGATTAACATCGCCATCAACATGCGTGATTTCGCCATCTTCAAAACAGCGCAAAACATGCGCAATCGCGTCGACCTCGCGGATATTGCCAAGAAATTGATTGCCAAGCCCTTCGCCTTTGGATGCGCCGCGAACAAGGCCGGCAATATCAACAAATTCGAGATGGGTCGGAATAACAGTTTTCGAATTTGCAAGCTCGGCCAATGCGGTAAGCCGGATATCTGGCACCGCAACGCGTCCAGTATTTGGCTCGATTGTACAGAACGGATAATTGGCCGCTTCGGCCGCCGCTGTTTGGGTCAAAGCGTTGAACAGGGTTGATTTTCCCACATTTGGCAGGCCAACAATGCCACAATTAAATCCCATATCCGGTAAATCCTGTCTTTGGTTAATTTTGTTTTGATCCGGCGCCAGCGGGTTGGTCTTTGCCGTTATCGCCTTTTGGCTGTGGTGCTGGTGCAAGATAGGAAACGCGGCTCATAAAGCCGCAATCATCATGCGCAACAAGCCGGTCGGCTTCATCCGCCATTGCATCTAAAAGCTTTGGCAGCCAGCCCGTTTGTTCATCACGGCCGAAATCGGCCAAAACCCATGATTTGACATCCATCGCCTCATGCGGGGGGCGACCAATGCCAATTCTGACGCGCCAATAATCAACACCGATATGCCGGTCGATATCACGAAGCCCATTGTGACCGCCATGGCCACCACCGGTTTTGACGCGCAGCTTTCCGGCTGCAAGATCAAGCTCGTCATGGAACACAAAAATATCATTGGTATCGATCTTGTGAAACCGCGCAATCTCGGCAATTGGTAAGCCGGATTTGTTCATAAAGCTTTGCGGCTTCACAAGTATGATTTTTTCAGACCCGATGCGGCCATCACTAATCAGCGATGGCCCCTTTTTTTTCCACGGTGAACATCCATGCCGGTCGGCAAGACGATCAATAGCCAAAAAACCGACATTGTGCCGGTTCATGGCATAGTTTGATCCGGGGTTTCCCAGTCCTGCAAATAGACGCATGATTGTCCCGTTCGGGTTGGATCGGCAAAAGCCTAGTCGTCAGATGCGCTATCGTCTGCGGCACCGGCGTCTTCGCCTTCACCAGCTTCGGCATCTTCGTCATCTTCATTCTTTACGCCGCCGCCAGGTGAGGCGATGGTCGCAACGGTGAAGTCACGATCGGTAATTGTCGGGGTAACGCCATCCGGCAGTTCGATGGTGCTGATATGAACCGAATCACCAATCTTCAAACCGCTAAGGTCAACCGTGATTTTTTCCGGAATTGACGTTGCTGGACATAACAGTTCAACTTCGTAACGAACAACGTTCAATACGCCGCCAACCTTAATTCCCGGGCATTCGTCTTCATTGATAAATTCAACAGCAACAGCAACAGCCACTTTGGCCGAACCTGATACGCGGAGGAAATCCATATGAAGGACATTATCGGTCACCGGATGAAACTGAATATCACGGGTTAGAACAGTATGTTTACCGCTGCCAACCTGAATATCTAAAAGCCGACCAAAAATGCCGGGCTGATGAACAAGCTTAGTGATCTCACGTGTCTCTAGGGTGATGCCTAATGGGTCCTTTTTGTCGCCATAAATGACGGCAGGGACTCGACCTGCACGGCGTACCGCACGGGCGGACCCCTTACCGACCCGTTCGCGCTGTTCTGCGCTAATGGTTGTATTGTCAGACATTGCTAACTCCTTTTTAAAAACAATGTACCGCGCCTCCAGGGGTGCGCGGCAGCGGATTAATAGGCTTATTATCGGGAAAATACAAGCGTTTTTGCGTTTTCAGCAGTGATTCACAAGGCCGCCTAGAACAGCGTCGAAACTGACCGTTCTTCATTGATCCGAAGCATCGCTTCGCCAAGAAGTGGCGCAATCGATAATTGCCGGATATTGCGGGCAACCCGAACCGCTTCAGTGGCCGGAATCGAATCGGTTGTGACAAGCGAATTCAGCGGTGAGGCGGCAACACGGCTAACTGCACCACCCGACAAAACACCATGTGTCACATAGGCATCAACCGAAAGCGCACCAGCTTTCATCAAGGCAACCGCAGCGTTACATAACGTGCCGCCGGAATCGACAATATCATCAACCATGATGCAATGGCGGTCTTCTACATCGCCAATGATATTCATCACTTCAGAAACCCCGGCTTTTGGCCGGCGTTTATCAATAATGGCAAGATCAGCTTCGAGGCGGCGTGCCAATGACCGCGCCCGCACAACACCGCCAACGTCAGGTGATACGATCATCAGTTTCGAGCCGTCATAACGTTCTTTGATATCGCTTACAAAAACCGGTGCGGCAAACAGATTATCGGTTGGGATATCGAAAAAGCCCTAAATCTGCCCAGCGTGAAGATCAATCGTCAAAACACGATCAGCCCCCGCCGAGGTGATAAGATTGGCTAGCAATTTCGCTGAGATTGGCGTACGCGGGCCAGACTTACGGTCTTGGCGCGCATAGCCATAATAAGGGATGACAGCGGTAATCCGGCGAGCAGATCCACGGCGAAGCGCATCAAGTGCCACCAAGAGTTCCATCACATTGTCATTTGCCGGAAAACATGTTGATTGCACAACAAACACATCTTCACCGCGGACATTTTCGCCAATTTCGACAAAAACTTCCATATCGGCAAAGCGTTTTACATCGGCTTTGGTAAGGGGAACATCCAAATAGGCGGCGATGGCCTCAGCCAGCGGTCGATTGCTATTGCAGGATAAAATCTTCATGCGTCAAAAACCTGTGTAGGACGACCCGCTTTTGCTTGGACGATTGCTATAGCAATCACGGTCGGACGGGGCAAGAAGATATGCCAGAATTTTGTTAAAAACTGTCGCATCATGCCTAGGAAATAAAGCAAGATGCCATCAATGCAAGAAACATCAATCCAAGGAAAATATAAAGATGCGGCATGGTTATTGTCTCTTTTAGGTCATTTTTGGGGTTGGGTTTTGCACAAGGCCGATCACCGAAATTTGGCGGCCTGAATCGGGCAAAGCCGCATGTGTTGCGTGACGATGCGAAAACAGGCCAGATGATTCGCCATAAGTATCAATGCCAAGATCGGTCACTTTGCCCAGCCCGGCCTGGCGAAGGCGGGATTGGACAAATCCGGGAAGATCAAACCGGTGTTTCCCATCCATATCCTGATCGGGGTCAAAAAAAACCTCAGCATCATCATGCGCTGCAAGAACGGCATAGCGAAGATCATCACCAACCTGATAATTGGCCTGTTGAATGGCGGGGCCAATGACGGCTTCGATTTGATCGGGCGCAATCCCTTGTTTGGCCATCATGGCAATCGTTGCTTCCAAAACACCATCAACCGCGCCGCGCCATCCGGCATGCGCCGCACCGATCACCCCCATTTCCGGTGCGGCAAACAGCACCGGAACGCAATCGGCGGTCAGGATTGCAAGTGCATAGCCGCTTTTGTTTGTGATCAGCGCATCAGCGTCGGCGCGAGCATCAATGCTGGCGTCGCTGACCGAGTCAATCGTCACAACGCGTGCCGAGTGCGTTTGGCGAAGGCCAAACATCTGGTCAGGTTGAAGCCCAAGGCTGTTGGCAACGCGCCGCCGGTTCTCGGCAATCAATGCCGGGTCATCATTCGATCCAAAACCGCAATTCAGACTTTGATAAAGACCGGTGCTTACCCCGCCATTGGCGGTGAAAAACCCATGCCTTATGTGCCATCTCCGCGCCGCGTCATCCTGCCAGCCAGCATGCTGATAACATTGGGGTCCACCTTTAAGATTGACTGGCACCGTGGCGATCATGCTGTTGATCCTTGATCATCGGCAGCTGCAAAGCCGGGGGCAGGCCGGTTCCGGATGGAAGTATCATGGCAACTTTGAAAGCCGATCCCATTTGCTGGCTGCTGACAAGCCGGTCAACCGCGGCATAAAGGCCGCGCCTTGTTTCGGCATCGGCAAGTTTTGTGACCGCTTCGGTTCGTTGGGCAATGCCGATGGCTTGCAGAAAATCACCTTGTGTTACGGGCCCCACAAGGCGAGCGCCGCAATTTGTTGCGGTTCGACGCAAAGCACTGAAATCAACCCAATGCGACAAATCGGCATCTCCTGGCTGGTGAAACACGTCAACGGGCTGGTGATTGGCAACGGCTTGCAGGCTGTCGCCAATTGACCCATCACGCCCATAATCAATAACTAAGCAAGCCCCGCCATAAGATGCAATATGTGTTGCCAACTTGGCCACATAGGCATCCGCCATCGCGCAATATTCGGCAATGTTGCCATCGGCTGGTGTGGGTTGTGACGCCAAATGCCAAATGTCGATTTCGGCTTTGCTAAGCGGTGCGCCATCAACAAAGCCAAGCCGCCCATCGATAAGCCCAACAAGCCGGTGCCGCCATGAACCGGCGGTACCATTTTGACCGTCGCGCCAAATCGCTTGATCAATTGGCAAGGCATCGAAAAATTCATTGGCAATGCCAAAAATTGGTGTGGCTGGTAAATCATCAAGATCTTTATGCCAATAAAGATCGGCTGGCGCTAACCGGTCTTTTTGCCGCTGGCGAAGCGTGGGGCTGGTTTCGACAAGATGCACAGGGCCTTTGGCCAGTTGCGGCATGATTTGCGACCAGACATGCCGCATATCGGCCATCAGACTGCCGCGACCCGGGCCAAGCTCTAGAATGGCCGGCTGGCCAAGGGCGCACAGATCAGCCATATGCGCAAGATAAAGCCCGCACATCTCGCCAAACAGGCCGGAAATTTCAGGGGCAGTGGTAAAATCGCCATCTGCCCCAAACGGGTCTTGTTTGTGATAATAGCCGTGATCCGCATCACCAAGTGCAAGGCCGATATATTTTGCCACTGATATTGGCCCATCTTGTTCAATCTGGCTGGCAATTGCTTCAAATAGGGGGCTGCCTTTTGCAGTTTGCGACGGATGCGGCTCATTCATGATCACTGCTTTCATCACGGCTTGGCCGCAACCCATGTCGAAGCAGATATAATCCCAAAAGCATCATCGGCAATGACAATATCTGCCCCATGCTAAGCCCACCCGCAAGAAGGCCTATATGCGCATCGGGTTGGCGTACCAACTCGACAAGAAACCGCGCCAGACCATAGCCAAACAAGAATAGGCCGGTCAGCCGTCCGGTTGCCTTTAGCCAGCCCCGCCGCCAGCATAGATACATGGCAAGCCCAAGCAAAATCCCTTCAAGTCCAGCCTCGTAAAGCTGGCTTGGGTGGCGCGGCAAGCCATCACTATGCGGAAAGATCATTGCCCAAGGCACATCGGTAACGCGGCCATAAAGCTCGCCATTGATGAAATTGGACAAGCGCCCCAAAAACAGGCCAATGGGGGTGACCATCGCCACCCTATCGCTTAAGGCCAGAAACGCAATATTATGCCGCTTTGCCATCGTGAAAAGCGCAAGCCCAACGCCGATCAACGCGCCGTGAAAGGACATGCCGCCCTGCCAGACATGCAGGATCGAAAGTGGATTTTCCAGATAATAGTCAGTATTATAGAAAAACACATAACCAAGCCGCCCACCAAGAATGATGCCGACCAACAGATAATTAAGCAGCCAATCCGTCTGGTCGGCTGTCATCACCGCATGCGGTGACCGCGTTTCACGACGCAGAATATAGATGCCTATAAGCAACCCAGCGATATAGGCAAGCGCATACCAACGAATACCAAACCCGCCAAAATCAATGGCAAAGACATTAAATTCAGGAAGCGTGATGGCGCTATGGAGAAATTCAACGGGCTTCGGCTGGATTGTCATATCGTGTCTTTCGGGTTTTCAGCAGCACCACAATGGCATTTGTCATCAAAATATGCATCTGCGACACGATTTGTCGCCATCAACAACGATTGCAACGTTACTCTAGCGGCATTATCTATGATAAGAAACATCAGTCACGCGAAAAGATCGTAACAATTACTGGTTGCGTAAACCGGACGGTGAAAACCGAGTAGGAGAGATATCATGGCACCGCGTTCAAATTTCATGGCCGATATTGCGCAAATGGCAAATGGTGCGGCGTCAGCCTTTGGCGGGATGCGCGAAGAAGTGGATAATCTGATTCGCCAGCGTATGGAACGGACCTTGAATGCCCGCGGTCTTGTGACGCGCGAAGAATTTGACGCGCTTCGTACCCGCCATGAAGCGCTTGCGGCGCGCTTGGCGTTTCTCGAATCGACAATGGCATCACCGGCCGAGTCGGCGGGCAAGGCCGCTGCGGCTGCTAAACCAGTGGAAAAAGCCAAGTCAGCAGCAAAAAAGACTAGAAAATAATCGATGATTTGAACCCGCCGCGAATCAGCGGAAAAGGCGGGAAAAACACAATTTCATGTGGGTCATGTCTGTTTGAGCCACAAAATATTGTATTGAATTAGATTGAATGCGCGCTCCGAATTTGGCATTTTAAGGCTGGTCATCGGCAATGAAGCCGAACCCGGATTATTGGAATGCATCGCATGGCACCTAGCCAAAATCAGCATGATATCCCTCTTGGTGATCCCATCGAATTGGTCACGCGTTTTGTCACCAATCAGGACTGGCTGTTGCAACGGCGTGCCAAAAATGCGGTTCTTGTTGAGGTGCCGGGCAAATGGTGTGATTACCAATTGGCTGTTACGTGGCAGAACAATGAAGAAGCGATGCAAGTCACTTGTCGCATTGATGTTCAATGTGAAACTGACCGTCTTGGCGAGATCGCGCTTCTTGCCGCATTGTTGAACCAGCAGATATTCATGGGGCATCTGGCACTCGATATTGGCACTGGCGAGCTGGAATTGCGGCATACTTTGCCGCTTCGCGGGGCTGGTGGAGCGACACCTGAACAGATTGAAGATGTTGTCGATATCATGCTTGGCGAATGTGAACATTGTTTTCCAGCAATTTTTCAGGTGGCGGGTAACCAGCTGTCGGCAAGTGATGCGGCAGCGGCAGCCTTATTCACTACCGAGGGCGAGGCCTAATTATCATGGCGCAGCAGCAGATCACGCTGTTGGGGTGTGGCAAGATGGGAAGCGCAATGCTGGAAGGCTGGCTTGCCGATACTAACCTTGACGCCAATTTTACCATAATCGAACCGCATCAAACCCATCTTGGTTGGCTGCAAGGGCAAAAGACTGTTCGGCTTTATGCCGATTGTTCGGCGGCGATTGCCGATGGCGCAACGGTTAGCACAATGATCGTTCTTGCCGTTAAACCACAAATGATGGATGACGCCATTGCCAATCTTGGCGTGATGAAACATGCTGATTGCGCCTATCTTTCGATCGCTGCTGGCATTTCAACAGGCTGGTTGAAACAACGGCTTGGTGATGCGGCGATTGTCATTAGGGCGATGCCGAATACACCGGCGGCGATTGGCAAAGGCATTACCGCGCTTTATGCCGATGCGCCAAATCAGGCATCAAATCAGCCGCCCAATCAAGCGCCTAATCAAGCGCCCAATCAAGCGCGTAATCTGGCAAGCCAGCTTTTGGCGGCTGTCGGGCAGGTTGTGTATGTTCAAGATGAAGCCCTGATGGATGGCGTCACCGCTTTGTCCGGATCAGGGCCTGCCTATGTTTTTTTACTGGTCGAAGCCATGACCGAGGCAGGCATCAAAGCAGGGCTTCCCGATGATTTGGCAGCTGAATTGGCAAAGGCAACGGTTTGTGGCGCTGGCGCGCTGATGGCGGCGGTTGATGCAGCACCTTCTATTCTGCGTGAAAATGTGACAAGCAAAGGCGGTACAACGGCGGCGGCACTGGCGGTTTTGATGGCCGATGATGGGTTGGCAAGCTTGATGACAAAGGCAGTTGCCGCGGCAAAAGCACGGTCAATCGAACTTGGCGAATAGGCCAAAAGACGGCCAAAATATCCTCTATTTAGATTTCATGCCGAATCTGTGCTATATTTGTTGCAGCTGTTGAACGGTGCCATCATCTGTTCAGACTGTTATACAAATTTATGAAAAGGATGTCTGATGTTGCAGGATACTGCCTCTCCGCACTCAAATGATGAAAAACGCGCCGCGCTTGCCGATGCGGCATGGGCGCTTTTGGCCACGCATGAAATCGATAAGATTAGTCTTGATATGGTTGCCGATATGGCAGGTATTGAGCATGGTTTGGCAGGCGCCCTTGGCGGCAGTGTGCAAAGACTGGCTCTGGCCAAGATGGCCGCGCTGGATCACCAATCAGTCATGGAAAGTTTTGACGATATTGAGGATGCTGGTGAGGTATCTATTCGTGAGAAAATCATCGAGGGCCTGCTTCACCGGTTTGAAACCTATGCCCCATATCGTGCGCAGATTGATCAGTTGAACCGGTCGGCTCGTTGCCATCCTGAATTGGCGTTGCGTTTGCTTGATGGGCTGGAAGCCGTGGTGCGGCGTGTTCTGGTGATGGCTGGTGATCCTGCGCAGGGGTTAAAAGGCATGTTGCGGGTCAAAGGGGTTGTTGCGGTATTTTTGGCAACAGCACGCGTTTGGATGAAAGATGACAGTCCTGATCTTGCAGCAACCATGAAAATGCTCGATCAACGGATGGTGAAAGCCGAAGAATGGGGCGTCAGCCTTCGCCTGTTTGGCGGCAAGCATGGCGACCAAGCCGATCAAGATCATCATGATGACGCATCAGCGAGGTGGTATGGTGTTGATAATGACTGAGGCGTCATTTGACGATTTTCTGAAACTCGATATCAGATGCGGAACGATTGTTGCGGCCCGGCCTTTTCCCGAAGCGCGCAAGCCCGCCTATAAGCTGGAGATTGATTTTGGTGCGCCGCTGGGAACGCGCAAATCATCCGCGCAAATTACCACCCATTACCAGCTAGACGAATTGATTGGCAAAAAAGTCATGGCAGTGGTCAATTTTCCACCGCGCCAGATTGGGCCATTTATGTCAGAAGTCTTGACGCTTGGCGTGCCGGATGCCGCAGGCGAGGTTGTGCTGGTCATGCCAGATCAGCCGGTGCCAGATGGTGGAAAACTGTTTTAGACAGGTAATTTGATCGCAACACGAAGCCCGCCAAGCGGCGAGTCACCAAGCGTTAGCTCGCCGCCATGGCTTAGGATCACATCACTGGTAATCGACAGGCCAAGACCGGCACCGCCGGTGCGTCGGTTGCGTGATTCTTCAAGCCGGATAAAGGGGCGTATTGCATCGGCGCGGCGTTCTTGCGGAATGCCAGCACCATTATCATCAAAGGTAATGATCACTTCATCATTGCGTATGCGGATTGCCACAATGGTTTTGGTTGAATAGCGAATGGCATTGGAAATGATGTTGGAAAAGGCGCGCTGGATGGCATTGCGCCGCATCGGGAACGCCGGAATCTCATCCTTGACTGGTGATAGGGTGATATCAAATTTGTGGCTTTTTTGCGCTTGTGTCACCAGCCGGTTCAAAAGCTCATCAACCGCCAATTCTTGCGGAGTCTCGTCACCCTCGCCAGCGGCAAACGCAAGATAGCCGTCAATCATTTCTTCCATCTCGCTGATATCGCTGCTGATAGCTTTGGTGTCTTCATTATCGGTCATCAAGGCCAGTTGAAGACGCATGCGAGTCAGTGGCGTGCGCAAATCATGACTAACGCCGGCAAGCATTTCGGTGCGTTCATTCAATTGCCGCATGATGCGATAGCGCATTGCCTGAAAGGCGCGGCCAGCAAGTCGAACCTCGCGCGCCCCCTCAAGCCGGTAATCGGGGGCAGCGCGTCCAAGCCCAAGCTGGCGTGCCGCTGCGGCCAAACGGTGGATTGGGCGCACCTGTCCGCGAAGAAACATCAAGGCAATGCCAAACAGAATGATTGAACTGCCAACCGTCCAACCAATAAAGGTCCAGCTTGTTGAGCTAAAGATCCGTTTACGACCTGCATAGATCCGCAAAACGCCATTTTCCATTTGCAGATCAATGAAAATCAGATTTGGGTCAGTGCTGATATCAAGAATCCAGGGCAGTTTGATCTGCCGTTTCAACTCACGCCGAAGCATGGTTTCGGCATAGGTTTCCGGCGGGGCGATTGAGGTGGCAGGCAAAACCGCGCCCGCTTGAAAATCAATCGGAAAGCTAAAATATTTCCAGCCTTTTTCGGTGATGGCCGTGATGCTCTCAGGATCTGGATTTGTGCCAATATCACTAATCAGCAAGGCTATTTCGCCAGCTAGGTTTTGCGCCATATGGCGGGTGACAGTATCCCAGTGACGTTCATAGAAAATGAAAACGGTAATGACCTGCACAAAAATCATTGGCACCAAAATGATTGACAGCATGCGGCCAAACAGGGTTTTGGGAAGAAATTCGCGCAATTGCATGATCAGCCCTGCCTAACGTTTTGGTGCGGCGCTGTCGGTGCGCAGCATCCAGCCACGGTTCCGCACAGTTTGCAGATAAACAGGATGGCGGGGGTCAGGCTCTAGCTTGCGGCGAAGTCGGGCAACAGCCACATCAATTGACCGGCCTTCCATGCGCCCATCAAGCGCTGCGCCAAGATCATCACGCGATAGGATTTGATTGGGGCGTTTGCCGAAACTGGTCAAAAGCTGTTGCTCGGCCGTTGTGATATGCAGCCGGTCGCCTGATTTCGATAACATGCCGGTATCGGGATCAAACAGAAACGGGCCAAAATTGATTTGCATGTCAAAATGGTCATTGCTGCGGTTGCGCTGGAGAATACGTTTGATCCGCAGCACAAGTTCGCGCGGCTCAAATGGCTTTGACATATAATCATCAGCACCCGCCTCTAGCCCTTCAATGCGGTTTTCCGTGTCGGACATTGCGGTTAGGAACAGCGCAGGCACTGCATTGTTTTTCCGAATATCAGCCAGAAATTCAAGCCCCGTTTCACCAGGCATCATGATATCAACAACCAAAAGATCAAAGGCAATGCCTTGCAGAATTTTGCGCGCTTCGCTGGCATTGCCAGCATCAGTGACGCGAAAGCCGCTTTCTTCGAGAAACCGGCGAAGCAGAATGCGAAGTCGTTCATCATCATCGATGACAAGGATGTGATGCTCTGACATAAAGCCCCTCTATGATTGAATGCTGGGTTCAGTGAATTTAAGGCCCGTCAATTCAACTCAATTTCACGTCAATTCAATTTAGCCCAATTCTGGTCATTTCGACTCGATTGGCGTAATCGTCGTAATCAGATATCACTTGCCTGATCTTGCTGCGCAATCTGGTCAATCGTATAGCTGTCGAGTAATCCTCGCAATACCCGTTGGAAGCCATCAACTGCATCAACACCGGCTTCACGATAGGCAGCGGCAAAACGGCGCCCCTGCAACGAGGTTAGGCGTGATTCAAGCGCAATGCCGGTTTCGGTAAGATATAGCAAACGCTGGCGGCGGTCAGTTGCCCCCGGTTTTTGCGCGACATAGCCATCTTGCATCAATCCAGACAGAACACGCGACAGGCTTTGTTTGGTGATGCAAAGGATGGTCAAAAGATCACTTACCGTGATTCCGGGGTTGCGACCAATAAAATAGATTGCCCGATGATGCGCACGCCCCATATTCTGTTCAGCAAGAATCGAGTCGGCTTCACCGGTGAAATCGCGGTAAGCGAAAAACATTAATTCAATGCCGCGGCGCAATTCTTCTTCGCGGAGAAAAAGAGCCTTGCCAATTGGTTTTACGTCAGCCATGTTGACCAATATAGAATGTAAGTGGTAAAAAAAACATCTAGTCTTTAGCATGAAATGGCCGAAATGGAACCATTTAAATTCGTGAGATAAACGCTTTGGCTGTTTTTAGGGAGAGCAGGATATGGCATTGATTCCGTTTGATGATCGCGATGGTAGCATTTGGATGGATGGCGAAATTGTGCCATGGCGTGACGCAAAAGCGCATACGTTAAGTCACGGGCTGCATTATGCCAGTCTGGTGTTCGAAGGCGAGCGCGTCTATGCCGGTAAAATCTTCAAAGGGCGCGAACATACGGTTCGGCTCCGCCAATCAAGCAAATTGTTGGATTTTGATCTGCCGATTCCAGATGATGCGGTGGATGCTGCCAAACAGGCGGTTATCGAAGCCAATAACATTGTTGATGGTTATGTGCGGGCCTATTGTTGGCGCGGTTCCGAAATGATGGCGATTTCTGCGCAGCAAACAACCGCGCATCTGGCGATTGCTGCATGGGAATGGCCAAGCTATTTTGACCCTGAAACCAAAATGAAGGGCATTACGCTTGATATTGCGAGCTGGAAACGGCCATCGCCCGAATCAGCACCGGTTCATGCCAAGGCAGCCGGTCTTTATATGATTTGCACGCTGTCGAAACATGAGGCTGAGCGCAAGGGCTTTCAAGATGCATTGATGATGGATTATCGCGGCTATGTTGCCGAGGCCACCGGCGCCAATGTGTTTTTTGTTGATGATGCCGGCACGCTTCATACACCGATTGCCGATTGTTTCTTGAATGGCATCACGCGCCAAAGCGTGATTTCGATGGCCAAATCAATGCAAATTGAAGTGGTCGAACGGCACATTAAGCCAGATGAGTTAGGCGCAATGCGGGAATGTTTTTTAACCGGCACGGCAGCCGAGGTTACGCCGGTTTCTAGAATCGGTGACTATCAATTCACCCCGGGTGAAATTTGCCGCAAAATGGTTGAAGGCTATAGCGCATTGGTTCACGCCTAATTGATCCAACGTCCGAAATGATTTGAAGATTGCAAGAGCCACGAACCGCATGCGGTTGGTGGCTTTTTCTTAGCCGCCGGTAACGGGCGGGAAAAAGGCAACTTCGTCACGATCGCCAATCGGCGTGGCAAGGTCACCATAAACACGGTTGACCGCAACCCGAACCGCATCAAGATTTTGTAAAGCGGTTTTATGACCAGCTGATTTACATGTGATATGCGGGATCAGGGCGCCAACAGTATCAACGCCATCTGGGATGGGCATATCTTCAAAAGAACAGCCGGTATGTTCCTTTAGCCATGCAAAATACATAATTTTCATTATCTATGGTCTCATTTATCATTGTTGGGCAGTCGGTAATCACGAAGCTGCCAATTTTTGCCTTGCTATGATTCAACAGCCAATGCGGTCAATCAAGGCCTAATCGTGATTTTGCGGCAATGATGCAGCCTAGCGAAGACTATTTACATGCCCCAAGGCACCCCTGACATAGCCTGACCCTGTCTGCACGGTCAGAATTGCGGCAATCCATAAAAGGATTAGCCCAATCTCATGCGCGAAAGGAAAGCCCGGAAAGCCCGGCGCACCCATCAAAAAGCCAAGCGCCAGAATCTGCGCGGTTGTTTTCCATTTGGCAAGCTTGGTGACGGGTGCTGATACATTTTGTTTCGCCAGATATTCGCGCAATCCCGAAATCATAAATTCACGAATGAGAATTATCAAAGCTGGTACCAAAAACAGCCATCCACTTGTTTGCACACTGGCAAGCGCCAGCAACACCGCCGCAATCAGCAATTTATCGGCGATCGGATCCAGCATCTCGCCAAACGGCGATTCAACTTTAAGCCGCCGCGCAATATAGCCGTCAACATAATCAGTGACGCTGGCGATTGTATAGAGATACAGCGCCAATTGGTAATAGAATGGCGCGACGTCACTCCAGATCAAAACCGCAATCAGCGGCGTGATGGCAATGCGCATAACGGTCATCCAATTTGGAAGCGAAGCAAGTGTAAACATGAATGCGCCTGCGATCCTTTGCGAAAAGCCTAGTTTATAATTTAGCCCTTAAAGATGGTTCAGGTGAACCAACTGGACTATCTAAGAGCCACTATAGAACCAATCATAGATTTGTTGAGCATATTTTTTCGAAATTCCCTCAACCGCTTCTAAATCGCTAAGCCCAGCGGCAGAAACCGCGCGCGCCGAGCCAAAATGCGCCAAAAGTGCCTTTTTGCGTTTTGGCCCAATGCCCGGAACCGCGTCTAACGGATTGGTGAATTCGGTCTTGGTTCGTTTGGCGCGATGCGCGCCGATGGCATAGCGATGTGATTCGTCACGAAGCCGTTGCAGAAAATGCATTGCTGCGCTGTCGGGTGCAAGGGTAAAGCTGGCGCGGCCACGGATATGAAATTGTTCGCGTCCGGCATGCCGGTCAGGCCCTTTTGAAATGGCAACGACGTTTAGATCAACAAGCCCAAGATCATCAAGTGCCTCATGCACGGCCGATAGCTGGCCAACGCCGCCATCAATCAACAGCAAATCAGGCCAATTGCCCGATTGGCGGTCGGCATCTTCTTTCAAGGCGCGTGAAAATCGCCGATGGATCACCTGCCGCATCATGGCAAAATCATCACCAATGGCCGTTGCAAATTTGCCTTCATCCTTGATGTTAAAGCGGCGATAGGCGCCCTTTTCGAAACCTTCTGGCCCCGCAACAACCATGCCGCCAACCGCATGTTTGCCTTGAATATGCGAATTATCATAAATTTCAATGCGCGTTGGTGGTTCAGCCAGATCAAGCGCGGCTGCCAGTTCGCGCAAAAGACGGCGTTGTGATGATGCGTTGGCAAGATGGCGGGCAAGCGCTTCTTCGGCATTTTTAAGCGCCATTGTTGTGACTTTGCGCCGATCGCCGCGCACTGGACAGCTAAGCGTGACCTTATGGCCTGCATTACGGGTCAATGCCTCGCTTAACAGGCGGTGATCTTCGGGCATTTCGCTAAGCATGATTTCGGCAGGCGGTTCTTTATCTTCATAAAATTGGCCGATAAAGGCACCAATCACCTCATGGGCTGGGGTATCAGCAAGATGCGCCAGAAAATAGGACCGGTTGCCATAATTTGATCCGCCACGGATAAAGAAAATCTGAATGCAGCTTCGCTCGCCACTTCGCGCCGCAGCGATGATATCAGCATCACTGACAGTTGGTAGATTGATGTCTTGATTGGCCTGAATACCGGTCAAGGCGCGAATGCGGTTGCGCCAGATCGCCGCCGTTTCAAATTCCAGCGTTTCAGCCGCCGCATGCATGCGGGCGGCATATTCACGCTGCACATTGGCGGATTCGCCATTTAGGAAACGGCGGGCTTGCGCCATTTGCTTGGCGTAATCTTCGCGGCTAACAAGCCCGACACAAGGCCCCGAGCAACGTTTGATCTGATATTGCAAACAGGGGCGCGTGCGACTTGCAAACACATTGTCAGAACAGGTGCGAAGCATAAAGGCGCGGGCAAGGTCGGCTACGGTGCGGTTGACCGATCCGGCCGAGGCAAATGGTCCGAAATAGTCGCCTTTGCGGTTTTTCCGGCCACGATGTTTGGTCAATTGGCCAAATTCATGATCGTCGGTTAGCAGAATTTGCGGCAGGCTTTTATCGTCACGAAGCAAGATATTATATCGTGGTTGCATTTTCTTGATCAGATTTGATTCAAGCAGCAGTGCTTCGATTTCGGATTTTGTGACAATGACCTCTAATTTTTGGGTTTCGCCAACCATGCGCATGATCCGGTTGGATAGGCGATTTGGCTGGGTGTAGTTTGTAACGCGGCGAACAAGATTGCGCGCCTTACCAACATAAAGCACCTCGCCAGCCGCATTTTGCATACGGTAAACCCCGGGCTGACTTGGCAAGGTCTTAAGCTCGGTTTTCAAATAGGCAATACCGCGTTTCAAATTTGGCGGCATGTTCTGTGCGTCTTCCACTTTATGTCTCACCTATTGGGGTTTGGCCGCGGTTCTGGCGTTGTTTGCTGGCTTATGATTGCCGAATTCTTGACGGCGGTTTGGTGCGCGTCCCGACACGAATAGCAGTATAAAAAATTTCCCAAGCAAAGTCATTGTCGCAGTCGGAAATGTGGCGATTTTCAAATCATGCCAATGATCTTCGACCTCGATTCATTAGTGACCGATCGATGATTTGCGCCGGAATACAAGGATATGGTTGCTGCCTTGCGGCGCAAATGCGGAATTTGCGAATCAACTAGATTTTATCTTCGGAAATGCTAAAAATTGTTTTCCCCGATTGCTGTGGATAAACCTGTGGAAAAACCCCTAAATTTTTTTATGGCGTACTGTTTTTCTACGACAAATTACCCTTTGCCTAAAAAATAGGCATAAAATTAAAATTAAATTAATACAGATAGTTAACATATTTCAAGGGCAAAAAGACGTTCAATCGGCGTAAATTCTAAAGCCAGCTAACCGAATCAAGGCATTTTTGCAGAACTTGTGCAAAACCACTGGCGATTAGCCGCTGTTTTACAGTGATTTTTGCAATTGGCGCAAAGCGGTGTGACACCTTGGTTCTTTGGCTTTTATCAGCTTTAGCGCCGCCGTCCACGCTTTTTAATTGGCGCGCCGGGGGTACCAGCAGGAAACCCATGCCTTTCGGCAATGGCGGATGGAACCCCGGGTTCAAACAGGCCAAGCTGGGCGGCTTCCATGCGGCGAATTTCATCGCGCAATCGTGCCGCTTCCTCAAATTCAAGATTGGCCGCAGCGGCTTTCATATTGGTTTCAAGATCAGCAAGCACGGTTTTGAAATTGCTGCCGATCAGATCGCCTGATTTGGCACCCGCTTGCGGCGTTAGATGGTCACCACGTTCATAAACCGAATCCAGAACATCAGCGATGTCTTTGCGAACCGATTCAGGCGTAATGCCATGGGCTTTGTTATAGGCTGTTTGGCGCTCGCGCCGCCGGTTGGTTTCATCCAGCGCATATTGCATTGAATCGGTTATGCGGTCGCCGTAAAGGATAACGCGGCCATCGAGATTTCGCGCGGCGCGCCCGATGGTCTGGATAAGTGACGTTCGCGACCGAAGATAGCCTTCCTTATCAGCGTCCAAAATGCCAACAAGCGAACATTCGGGGATATCAAGCCCCTCACGAAGCAGGTTAATGCCGATCAGCACATCAAATACGCCAAGGCGCAGATCGCGCATGATTTCGATCCGTTCAAGCGTATCAATGTCTGAATGCAGATAGCGAACGCGCAATCCTGACTCATACATATATTCGGACAAGGCTTCGGCCATCTTTTTGGTCAGGGTTGTAATCAGCGCACGCTGACCCTTGGCGGCAACGTCACGGCATTCGGCAATGATATCATCAACCTGATTGACCGTTGGCCGAACAATACAATCTGGATCAATCAATCCTGTTGGCCGCACCACCTGTTCACTAAAGACACCGCCGGTTCGCTCTAGCTCCCATTTGCCCGGGGTGGCCGAAACAAAAATGGTTTGTGGCCTGAATCCTTCCCATTCTTCGAATTTCAAAGGCCGGTTATCAAGGCATGATGGCAACCGAAAGCCATAATTTGACAAGGTTGATTTGCGTGCAAAATCGCCCTTATACATCGCGCCAAGCTGGGGAACGGTGACATGGCTTTCATCAATGATCAAAAGTGCATTTTCTGGCAGATATTCAAACAGCGTTGGCGGTGGTTCGCCCGGCCCACGACCAGAAAGATAGCGCGAATAATTTTCAATTCCGGCACAAGCGCCCGTCGCTTCGATCATTTCAACATCAAATTGCGTGCGTTGTTCGATACGCTGGGCTTCGAGAAGCTGGTTATTGGCGGTGAATTCGGCAATGCGGCCTTTGAGTTCCTGTTTGATCTGCTTGCAGGCCTGCTGCAAGGTTGGCCGCGGCGTTACATAATGCGAATTGGCGAAAATTGTGATGCTATCCAGTTTCGCATTTTTTGAGCCGGTTAGTGGGTCAAATTCAAAAATGGCTTCGATCTCATCGCCAAAAAGCGAAATACGCCAGGCGCTATCTTCAAGATGCGCCGGAAATAATTCAACCGAGTCACCGCGAACCCGAAATGCGCCACGCACAAAATTTGTATCATTGCGGCGATATTGAAGCTCGGTCAGCTGGCGCAGCAAAACTTGTCGTGAGACCGTTTCACCAGCACCCAATTTCATCGTCATGCTGGAATAGGTTTCAACCGAACCAATGCCATAGATACATGATACCGACGCGACAATGATAACATCGTCACGTTCAAGAAGGGCGCGGGTTGCCGAATGGCGCATCCGGTCAATCTGTTCATTGATTGACGATTCTTTTTCGATATAGGTATCGGATCGCGGCACATAGGCTTCGGGCTGGTAATAATCATAATAGGAAACGAAATATTCGACAGCATTATTGGGGAATAACGACTTCATCTCGCCATAGAGCTGGGCGGCCAATGTTTTGTTTGGCGCTAAAATCAGCGTTGGCCGTTTGATCTGCTGGATGACATGCGCGGCGGTAAAGGTTTTGCCTGATCCTGTCACCCCAAGCAGAACCTGATCGCGTTCACCCGTTTGAATGCCTTCGATCAATTCGGCAATCGCAGTTGGCTGATCACCAGCCGGTTTAAATTCTGAGGTTAGGTCAAAATTTGCCGGGCCGCTTGATCGGGTGATGATGAGATTGTCGTTACTGGTTTCGTTCATGCCCCTAAGATAGGCATGTTCGCCCAAAGAAGAAAGGGGGCGCGGCGAAAAGCACTTGTCCTAAACCACAAAGCACCCCATAAATTTCAAAGGGGAAAGGAGACCGGATCAATGGGCCTTATTTCGGACAGGCTAAACCGCATCGCGCCATCACCAACCGTGTCGATTACCGACATGGCATTGAATATGAAAGCTGCAGGCCGCAAGGTAATTGGGCTTGCTGCTGGTGAGCCTGATTTTGATACGCCGCAGCATATCAAAGATGCTGCGAATGCGGCGATGAAAGCAGGCAAGACAAAATATACGCAAGTTGACGGTATCCCCGAATTGAAGCAAGCGATCTGCCGCAAATTTGCGCGTGAAAACAACGTTACCTGTACAGCGGATATGATTACGGTAAGCACCGGTGGCAAGCAGGTTTTGTTTAACGCGCTAATGGCCAGTCTGAACCCAAGCGATGAAGTGATTATTCCAACACCTTACTGGGTTAGCTTTGCCGGCATTGTCGAAATTTGCGAGGCAAAACCGGTCTTTGTAAGGGGAAGCGGTGCCAATCCCATGAAGATTAGCGCCGAAGATCTGGAAGCGGCCATTACGCCAAATAGCAAATGGCTTATCCTGAACAGCCCGTCAAACCCGGGCGGGGTTGGCTATGATGCGGATGATTTGATGGCGTTTGCCGCGGTCATGCGTCGCCACCCGCAATTGCATTTGATCAGTGACGATATCTATGAACATCTGGTTTATGACGATTTCAAATTTGTGACCATGGCAACGATTGCGCCCGATCTGCAAGACCGTATTCTAACCGTCAATGGCGTGTCAAAATCCTATTGCATGACTGGCTGGCGTATTGGCTATGGCAGTGGGCCGGTGCCATTGATCAAGGCAATGGCAAAGGTGCAATCGCAATCAACATCAAGTCCGAATTCAATGGCACAATATGCGGCGATTGCCGCACTGGACGGGCCGTTGGATTTCATGGCTGAAAACCGCGCTGCCTTTGCCCGTCGTCGCCAGCTTGTTTGTGAAGCGCTGAACAAAATTGACGGGATTGATTGCCCGCTTCCCGATGGGGCTTTTTATGTCTATCCCTCGATTGCCAAATTGATTGGGAAAAAGCGGCCTGATGGTAAAATTATCGAGAGCGATAGCGATTTTGTCAGCTATCTTCTTGAGGCGGGTGAAGTGGCGGTGGTGCCGGGAGTTGCGTTTGGTCTGTCGCCCTATTTCCGAATCTCATATGCCGCGGCGGATGATGTTTTGGCCGATGCGATGCAAAGAATTGCGAAAGTAACCGCCAGCCTGTCGTGAGATATCTGATGTCACGATCGGTGCAGGTGCCGCAAGATTATGCCGCATCTTTGCCATATTGACCCGGTAGACATAGAGATGAGCAAAGCCTTATCGCCGAAGGAGATAGCTAATGCTGATCAAAAAACGCCCAAGCTGGGCTATGGCTGAAGCCGATGCAACATCTGAACATATCTACCTCAACCGCCGAGAATGGCTTCGCGCTGCAGGCTTTGCCGGTCTTGGACTGACGACGGCCTTGACTGGTGTTGGCGGGTTTGCGGCGGCGGCGGTTGCTGCCATCGAAGGATATCCAGCGCCGCGCAATATGGCCTATCGGCTAGACCGCGATATCACACCTGAAGATGATGCAACAACCTATACGAATTTCTATGAATTTGGATCATCAAAGAATATCTGGAAACGGGCGCAAAAGCTGGTTACCGATCCATGGATGGTCACAATTGACGGCTTGGTTGAAACTGAAATACAGCTTGATGCCGAAGATTTGATTGCCAAGGCAGGCGGGTTGGAAGAACGCCTTTACCGGCATCGCTGTGTTGAGGCATGGGCGATGGCGGTGCCGTGGAGCGGGGTACCATTGGCCAATTTGGTCAAATTGGCAAAGCCAAAGCCCGAAGCCAAATATTTGCAAATGGAAACCTTCCTTGACCCATCAATTGCCCCCGGGCAAAAGCAAAGCTGGTATCCATGGCCCTATGTTGAGGGGCTAACCCTTGCCGAAGCCACAAATGAACTGGCCTTTTTGGCAACCGGCATTTACGGCAAGCCAATGCCAGCGCAGAACGGTGCGCCAATCCGGTTGGTGACACCGTGGAAATATGGATTTAAATCGGTCAAATCAATTACGCGCTTTACCTTTACCGACAAACAGCCCGTGTCTTTTTGGGAACAGTTGAATGGAAATGAATATGGATTTTGGGCGAATGTAAATCCCGATGTGCCGCATCCGCGTTGGTCGCAAAAAACCGAACGGCTGCTTGGTAGTAATAAGAATGTAAGAACGCAAATCTATAACGGATATGGTGAACAGGTTGCCGGTCTTTATGATGGGATGTTCCCCAATGATGGCCGCAAATTATTTCACTGATTACTTTTTATTTCATCAATTACCTTTGGCGCGGATGACGGCACTTTAGCTGTTAAGCCGCGCCAAAACCGATTTTACAATCGTGGGCATTTCAACAAGCGGGGTAAAGCCGTCTTGCGGAAGCTGGTCGCGCATTGGAGCAATATGCCCCGCTGCCATCATCGCATCATGAAACGCGCCAATCCGACCGGTCTCGCTTTGCCATTCGACAATCAGAACTGGCAGGCCGGTGATTGTAGCCTCAGAAATCATATTGACCGAATCAGATGTAACAATCACCGCATCAACGAGCCCCAAAATTCCCGGATAGGGATTGTTTTCGGCCTGATCCATAACCGCATAGGGCCATGACCCAAGCGCGGCAGTAAGCTGGCTAACAAGATTAGCAGGTGTGCGCCGTGATGGGATGAGCGCAAGGCTAGCGCCAGTTTTGGTGGCAAAATCGGCAAGCCGTTTTGCCATATCCTTTGCCATCATCGCCGAAATAGCATAGCGCTGGTTGGTTCCGCCAAGCAGCACCGCCACGCGCGGCGCGGGAAGGGCGCGCCATTTCTCATTAAGCTGACTTGCCGCATCGGCGATTTTCGGCATATCAAGACGGTTTAACGATGCTAGGCTTGTCACAACATTTGCGCCGCGTGCCGGATCATGTTTGGGCACGATCAACATATCAAAATAATGCGGCGGCAAGCGCGGATCTTGAATATGGATTGTACGGGTGCCAACCGCATATGCCTTTGAAAGTCGGTTAAGCGCAATCGACGTTCCCGCCATGCGCCGACCACAAGTGATGATAATTGCCGGTTTGTCCTTGTTTAGCCGACCCCCAATTGACCCAAGCCATGGTGATAACAATGCCTTTGGCAGGAAAGGAACAAGCCGCGGCAAATGCCGAAGCCACCAAGACGGTTTGATGACGATATCGGCAAGGCTGGTCTGGTTTGTTATGTCGGCAGCGATCAACGCCTCGCCAAGCGCAATTGCCTGCAGCCGCATGCCTGCCGTGCCATCGCTAATCACCCAAATCTGGGGTTTTTTACCATTGGTTTCGGCGGTTTTGCCCGATGGTGGCAAAGGGGTGGATGTGGGCAAGGCGATGTCTCCATCTTGGTCGGGTTGATAACTATAAGTAACTTGAGCGCGGTCTTCAGGCAATAATATTACGCAATATCGCTTGTCGAATGATGCGTGGCGCGTCTATTATGCAGGTCGTAACGTAACGCTTTATCACTGCTGGCGCTGTATTTATGGCTGAAAAAATCAAACTGGACTCGGTTGATCGGCAAATTTTGCATGATTTGCAAGATCATGGACGCATGACGAATGTCGATCTTGCCAAAAATGCCGGTATTTCGGCACCGCCATGCCTTCGGCGGGTTCGCGCGCTGGAAGATGCGGGTATTATCAAAGGCTATCATGCCGACATCGATTCGGACGCGCTTGGCTATAGCGTTCAGGTATTTGCCTTTGTTGGCCTGACCAGCCAGGCCGAAACCGATTTGCAGGATTTTGAAACGCTGGTATCGACATGGCCGCAAGTGCGCGAATGCCATATGCTGATGGGCGAAACCGATTTTCTATTGAAAATCGTTGCGCATGATTGGGATGATTTCCAGAAATTCCTGACCAGCCATCTGACACCAGCAAAAAATGTCAGCCATGTGAAAACCGCCTTGTCGATCCGGTCGGCAAAACAGCTTGTTGGCGTGCCAATCAGCCAAACCTAGAGACTGCCAAACCTAGCAACCGCCAAACCTAGCAACCGCCAAGCCTGGTTCGGTTTTGCTAAAGCTTGGTTGATTTTCCTAAACCTTGGTGATGTCAAACAAGGCGATTGACAATATCTCATAAGACCGCACGCCGCCCGGGGTTTGCACCTCAACCGAGTCACCAACGCTTTTGCCAATGACGGCCCGCGCAATAGGTGATGATGTTGAAATCATGCGTTTGGAAATATCGGTCTCGTAAGGCCCGACAATATGATAAAGCGCTTCTTCGTCGGTTTCTTCGTCAACAACACCAACGCTGGTGCCGAATGTCACTTTTTCGCCATTTAACTTATCGGCATCGATAACTTCGGCGCGGCTTGTCACATCTTCAAGCTCGGAAATACGCCCTTCGATGAATGATTGTTTTTCACGCGCAGCGTGATATTCGGCGTTTTCCGACAAATCACCATGTTCGCGGGCAACGGCAATGGCATTAATCACTGCCTGACGCTCGGTGCCTTTGAGATGCGCAAGCTCTTCTTTAATGACATCAAGCCCCTGTGGGGTGAAAGGTATTTTTTCCATCGTTTTACAAATCCATTTACGCGAGCCGCGAAGCGGCGTTACCCAATAGTATTACCGTAGGTTAACGGTTAACGCTTAATATCTGCAAGATAATCCTGCAAGGTGCGAACACCAAGCTGTCCTTGACGAAGGGCGCGAATGGCTTCAGCCGCGGCGCGGCTTCCGGAAGCCGTTGTGTAATAGGGGATTTTATTGGTGAGGGCATTTTGCCGAAGCGAGAAAGAATCCTTGATCGCCCCAGCACCCTTGGCTGTGTTGAAAACAAGCTGAATTTCGCCAGACAGCATCGCATCAACAGCATGCGGCCTACCTTCCATCACCTTATTGATCCGTGTTGCCGGAACCCCTGTCGCGTTCAAAGCATCGGTAGTACCGCCGGTTGCCAGAATCTTAAAGCCGTCTTCGACAAGGTTTTGGCAAATTTCGACAAAGGCTTGTTTGTCTTCATCCTTGACCGAAATAAAGACAGTGCCTGATAGCGGCAAATCAACACCGGCCCCTTGCTGACTTTTGGCAAATGCCGCGCCAAAGCTGCGGTCAATGCCCATGACCTCGCCCGTTGATTTCATTTCAGGGCCAAGGAACACATCAACACCGGGGAAGCGGGCAAATGGGAAAACCGCTTCTTTCACCGCGACATGCGGCAAATCAAGATCCTTGAGATTAAAGCTTGCTAGCTTTTCACCAGCCATCACGCGTGAGGCGATTTTGGCAAGCGGAACGCCGGTGGTTTTCGCCACAAACGGCACCGTGCGGCTGCCGCGCGGATTCACCTCAAGAAGATAGATTTTATCTTCGCGGATGGCGAATTGGATATTCATCAAACCGACAACATTCAAGGCAAAGGCAAGCTCGGAGGTTTGGCGGCGGATTTCAGCAAGAATTTCGTCAGACAAATGCTGTGGCGGTAACGAACAGGCCGAATCGCCAGAATGAATACCCGCTTCTTCGATATGTTCCATGATGCCGCCGATATAGACATCAGTGCCGTCGCATAACGCATCAACATCAACTTCGATGGCATTATTGAGAAAACTGTCAATCAATACAGGGTTGGTTCCCGATACAACAACGGCATCACGCATATAGCGTTCAAGATCGGTGATCTGGTGAACGACTTCCATTGCCCGCCCACCAAGAACATAGGATGGCCGTATGACAACCGGCAAGCCGATACGGTCAACAATTGCGCGGGCTTCTTCAGCCGAATGGGCGATGCCATTTTCGGGCTGCAACAGGTCCAGCTTTTGTATGAGTTTCTGAAAACGTTCACGGTCTTCGGCAAGGTCGATTGCATCCGGGCTGGTGCCAAGGATGGGGATGCCTTCGACTTCCAAGGCGGCGGCGATTTTCAGCGGGGTTTGGCCACCAAGCTGAACGATAACGCCGCGCAAATCGCCCTTTTCGGCCTCGCGTTTGATAACCGAAATCACATCTTCGTCTGTCAAAGGCTCAAAATACAGCCGGTCGGACGTGTCATAATCGGTTGACACCGTTTCCGGGTTACAATTGATCATGATGGTTTCATAGCCCGCCTCCGACAGCGCATAGCAAGCATGAACACAGCAATAGTCAAATTCGATTCCCTGACCAATGCGGTTTGGCCCGCCGCCAAGGATGACAATTTTTTTCCGGTCACTTGGATCAGACTCACATTCGGCCTGACCGGTGACTTCATAGGTTGAATACATATAGGCGGTATCAGATGCAAATTCGGCAGCGCAAGTATCAATCCGCTTATAGACAGGTTTGACCCCTAGGGTTACGCGCATCGCCCGAACGGTGGCATCATCAAGATTGGCAAGCTCGGCAAGGCGGTTGTCGGCAAAGCCAAGTGATTTCAGATGGCGAAGCGATACCGCATCATCTGGCAAGCCATTATCGATAACGGCGTTTTCAGCCTCAATAATGGCCGCAATCCGTTCCAGAAACCAGATATCCCAGCTTGTTGCGCTATGCACTTCGGCAATTGACATACCGCTTCGCAATGCCATCGCAATGCGTAAAATCCGGTTTGGAACCAGCTCGCCAAGCCAGCCGCGAAGCGGGTCTTCGCCAAGCGCGCTATCAGGTGCAGGCATATCGACATTGTTCAAACCAGTCAGGCCAATTTCCATCGAGCGAAGCGCCTTTTGCAGGCTTTCTTCAAATGACCGGCCAACCGCCATGGCCTCGCCAACCGATTTCATCGAGGTCGAAAGATTCTGATCGGCACCGGCAAATTTTTCAAAGGTAAAGCGCGGAATTTTGGTCACAACATAATCAATGGTTGGCTCAAAACTGGCTGGGGTGACGCCGGTAATGTCATTGACCAGCTCGTCAAGCCGATATCCCACCGCCAATTTGGCAGCGACTTTGGCAATCGGAAAACCGGTTGCTTTTGATGCAAGCGCTGATGAGCGGCTGACGCGCGGGTTCATCTCGATCACAATGACACGGCCGGTGTTTGGGCAAACGGCAAATTGCACATTTGACCCGCCAGTATCGACGCCAATTTCACGAAGCACCGCCAATGAAGCATCACGAAGCACCTGATATTCCTTGTCGGTCAGGGTCAGCGCGGGGGCAACCGTAACCGAATCGCCAGTATGGACACCCATCGGATCAATATTTTCGATTGAACAGATGATGATGCAATTATCGGTCGTGTCGCGCACAACCTCCATCTCAAATTCTTTCCAGCCAAGAAGCGACTCTTCAATCAGCACTTCTGACACTGGTGACAGGCGAAGACCATTGCCAACGATGGTTTCAAATTCGGCGCGGTTATAAGCAACACCGCCACCTTCACCACCAAGGGTGAAAGATGGGCGAATAATCGCTGGCAAACCAACCTTATCAAGGGCAGCCAGTGCATCGGCAAAATTATTGACCGTGCTGGCGCGGGCGCATTCAAGCTCAATCCGTTCCATCGCCAGACGAAATAATTCTCGGTCTTCGGCCATTTCTATTGAGGCAGTTCGTGCGCCAATCATTTCAACGCCGTATTTTTCCAAAGTGCCATCATTGTAAAGCGAAAGCGCGGTATTCAGCGCGGTTTGACCACCCATTGTCGGCAATAATGCGTCGGGGCGCTCGGCTTCGATGATTTTGGCAACGATGCCCGGGGTGATTGGCTCGATATAGGTGGCGTCGGCCATGTCTGGATCAGTCATGATCGTTGCTGGATTGGAATTGACCAGAATGATGCGATAGCCATCGGCCTTCAATGCCTTACAGGCCTGTGCGCCAGAATAGTCAAATTCGCAGGCCTGCCCAATAATAATGGGGCCGGCGCCGATAATGAGAATAGATTTGATATCGTTGCGGCGCGGCATATCTTAAGCTCTCGTTTTTTCCATCAGGTCGGTAAATCGTTCAAATAGATACCGCGAATCATGTGGTCCGGGTGATGATTCGGGGTGATATTGAACACAAAAGGCAGGTTTGCTGGTATGGCGCAGCCCTTCGACCGATTTATCGAACAGCGAAATATGCGACACTTCCAATTCGGCAGGCAGGCTGTCCGGATCGACCACAAACCCATGATTCTGACTGGTGATCTCGATCTTGCCAGTGGCAAGGTCTTTGACCGGATGATTAGCGCCGCGATGACCGCGGTCCATTTTGTGGGTTTTGGCACCAAGCGCCAGGGCCATAAGCTGATGACCGATGCAAATGCCAAAAACCGGCATATTTTGATCAATCAGCTTTGCAATTTGTGGGCCAGCATAAGCGGCGGTTGCAGCTGGATCACCCGGGCCATTTGATAAAAACACCCCGTCTGGCTGCAAAGCCATGATTTCGTCAGCTGTGGCGTTAGCTGGCACAACATGAACTGCACAGCCGGCGTCTTCAAGACTGCGCAAAATATTGTGTTTGCAGCCAAAATCCATAGCCACAACTTTATATTTGGATGGCGTTTCAAGATGGGCTGATTTGTCCATCTGCCAGCTTCCCTGATGCCAATCGTGTGGATTGTCGCAGGTAACATCAACCGCAAGATCCATATTTTTCAGACCAGGCCATGCGGCAGCCTGTGCCTTTAGCGCGTCAATATCAATATTGCCATCAGGCGCACAACACAAAGCGCCGCGTGGTGCGCCAAGATCGCGGATGCGGCGGGTTAGCGCGCGCGTGTCAATGCCGCTAATCCCAGGCAGATTATGTGTTTTCAGCCAGCTATCAAGATCGCTTGTTGCCCGCCAGCTTGCCGGATTGGTGACGGCTTGACGAACGATCAATCCCAAGGCGGCCGGTGTAATGGTCTCGAAATCCTGATCATTGGCGCCAACATTGCCAATATGCGGAAAGGTGAAGGTGATGATCTGTCCGGCATAGGAAGGATCGGTTAGAATTTCTTGATAGCCAGTCATTGATGTGTTGAAACATATTTCGCCAACATTGCTGGTGGCGGCACCGAATCCATAGCCGGTGAAGACAGATCCATCTTCAAGAATGAGGGCTGCTGTCGGATTATCCCGATTGGCGCGAAGCGCAGCAAAATACTGGCCAGACTTGATTTTCTGCCCCATTTGATCCCATATCCTGTTATAAGAAACCCGTTAGCAAACAAATGTTTGCCAAACGGCTGTTGTCTTACCCGAGCGGACGCCATTGGTCAAGCCAAAGCAGGAGGGCTTGCGGCATTTGGTTTAGTCGCGTAAAACCGCGTCGTTTGGTCGGGGCGACACCTTGATTGGTTTCATAAAGGATTACATTCTCATGCGCGAAAATATTGCAGCAGCAATGAAGCAGGCATTAAAGGATAAGGATCAGGCAGCACTAGGCACGATGCGGCTTATCATGGCTGCCCTGAAAGATCGTGACATCGCGGCAAGAGGCAATGGTAATCCTGATGGCATCAGCGATGATGATATCCTTGGCCTGTTACAGACTATGATAAAGCAACGCACCGAATCAGCAAAAATGTATAATGATGGTGGGCGTCCCGAACTGGCCGCCGCTGAAGAAGCCGAAATTGCCATCATCAAAGAATTTTTGCCAGCCCAGCTAAGTGATGATGAAATGAGTGTGGCAATTGCCGCTGCCATTGAACAGACAGGCGCAGCATCGGTCAAGGATATGGGACAGGTCATGGGCTTTTTGAAAAGCAATTACGCTGGCCAGATGGATTTTTCGGCGGCCAGTCAGGCGGTCAAGACAGCTCTGATGGGAAACGGCTGATTGGTCTTTTGATCATGCCGAAGATTCTCGTTATTCGTTGCGGTATTCGTCACAGTTTTGCGGCATGCTGATTAGACGCGCCTGACGTTATATTAATTGGCCTTGCCCAAATTTGGTGGTTTTGATGCCCACGTTTATGATATCGGTACCCCATGGTTGCTGGCGAGCAGTGACCCCATCACTAAATGCCCTTTTGCTGACCAACCAAGCGGAGCTTTGAATTATGGCGGTGCCGCCCGAATTTATCGAAGATCTTCGTCAACGCGTGCCGCTGTCTGATGTTGTTGGACGGCGGGTGAAGCTGATCCGCAAAGGCCGCCGTCATAGTGGTCTATGCCCGTTCCATGCCGAAAAAACCCCGTCTTTTTCAGTTGTTGACGATGATGGTTTCTATCATTGTTTTGGGTGTGGCGTTCATGGCGATGCGATTTCGTTTCTTCGTGAAATGGACGGTTTGGAATTTATGGAAGCGGTTGAACGTCTTGCCGAAATGGCTGGATTGGCCGTGCCGCGCACAGTGCCACAAGATCCGGCCGCATCACGTCAGCGCAAGGCCGCGCTCGATATTCTGGAAGAAACGACCTTGTTTTTCGAAGACGCATTGCGGCGTGATGATGGCCGCGATGCAACCCGCTATTTAAAGCAGCGTGGGCTTGATTCGGCGATTGTGAAAACCTACCGGATTGGCTATTCGCCGCGAATGGGGCTGCGTGCCGCATTAAAGGATAAGGGCTTTTCCGATGAGGATATGCTTGTCGCCGGTGTCATCCGCAAATCGGATCGCGATGGCAGTCTTTATGATTATTTTCGTGATCGCGTCATGTTTCCGATCGAAAACAGACAAGGCAAGGTGATTGCCTTTGGCGCGCGGGCGCTTGGTGATGCCCAACCAAAATATCTGAATTCGGGCGAGGGGCCGACATTTTCCAAAAAAGCCGTCCTATATGGCTGGGTTCAAGCGCGCGAAGGGCTTCGCCGGAATCTGCCGCTTGTAGTTGCTGAAGGTTATATGGATGTGATTGCCATTCATCACAGTGGCGCTGCCGCGGCAGTGGCCCCGCTTGGCACCGCCTTGACGCCCGAACAGATTGCGCTGTTATGGAAATTGCATGATGAACCGGTTTTGTGTTTTGACGGTGATGCTGCCGGACAGCGGGCGCAAACGCGGGCGCTTGAACGGATTTTACCGCTTCTCGAGCCTGGACGATCGGCGCGGCTGGCGGTGCTTCCTGAAGGCAAAGACCCTGACGATCTGATTGCGGCAAGCGGGCCTGAGGGGTTTCGCAAAGTGATTGACACGGCGCGGTCACTTGTTGATATTTTGTGGGAACAGAGTCAGGCCAAATTTGATATTCGCCAGCCCGAGGCGCGGGCGCAATTCTGGCAGGTGGTTCGCGGCCATGTTCGCAGCATTGGCAATAATCACGTGCGAAGTGCCTATGGTGATGAAATTGAAAGCCGAATCGCCGCAATGCGTAATCAAATCCGCGGCATATCTTCAATGGTGGCGCCGCGGCGTGCGTCTCGGCCACAAACAGGGCTGATTAATCGACATCGTGCGGTTGTGGCGCTGTTATTGGCGCATCCATCCTTGGTTTCTGCCAATTTTGAGGCTTTGTCGATGCTCGATTCGGGGGATCAATCACTCGAAAGGCTGAAAAAAGCACTTATTGACGCGGTAATCCGCGATCCAGACCTTGACGCAGCAGCGATAAACTATCATCTACAAGGATCGAATTCAGGTGATGTATTGGCGGCAGTGACGGGGGATGATATGAAAGCCAGACTGCCATTTGACCCGCACCAATTGTCAAATGACAAAGCTGCGATACATTTAGATGAATTACTTCAACTTGTCGGCGGTAAGTCCGGATTGTTTTCGCAGGCCGGCACCCCAAAAAAATAGATAATACCGGGCCTTTGCCCACAGGCTCTGCTAAAATGGCAGGCAAATGACATTTGATGCAACAACACTGGATCAAGCGCATCTGGTTGCTTGCACAGCCGGACAGGAACATGAGCAACAAAATGGCCAGTAAAGCAAAAAAACAAGCCGAACCTGATCAGAACACCCCAGAGGCAGCCGAAGCGGCCAGCCTCGACGCAGCCCAGCAAACCATCAAAACTTTGATGAAGCTTGGCAAGGAACGCGGCTTTGTTACGCATGACGAGCTGAACGCGGCGCTTCCTGCCGAAGATTATACATCCGAACAGATTGATGATGTGATGTCATCTTTAAGCGAGATGGGCGTGTCGGTCGTTGACAGCGCCGAAAGCGATAGTGATGACGAAGGCGCCGAAGAAGGCCGCGCCGCCGGCAATCTGTCGGATAGTGATGTTTCGGGCACCGATGATCCGGTGCGGATGTATCTTCGCGAAATGGGCAGTGTCGAGCTGTTGTCGCGCGAGGGCGAAATCGCCATTGCCAAACGGATTGAAGCTGGCCGCGAAATGATGATTGGTGGCATTTGTGAATCGCCATTGACCATTCGCGCCTTGATGCATTGGCGTGACCAGATTGCCGATGGCGTTGTTCCGCTTCGTGATATTATCGATCTTGAAGCCACCTACGCCAAAATCAATGGCAACCCGCTGATCGACCAAAATACCGTCAACCCGCTTGGCGATGACATTCCGGATGATGATCTCGAGGATGATGAAGACGAAGAAGAAGAAATTGAAGATGAAGAAGACGAAGATGAGGATGATGAAAGCGGGGATAGCGACACCGACACATCAACCCGTGACTCGCATAATGATAATGATGAAAATGATGATCTGAACCTATCGCTTGCCGCGCTGGAAGATGCCGTTCGTGATGATGTGATGGCGCTTCTTGACGAAGTTGGCACAACCTATAAGGCCTTTGTCAAAAGTCAGGATCGCCGCCTTGCCCGCATGGCCAAAGAACAACCGCTTGTCGCAAAAAGCGAAACAACGCATTTCGAGATTAAGGTCAAGCTGTGTGAATTGATGGAAGGGGTGATTTTCAACCCGAACCGGATTGAAGCCTTGAGCGAGCAGGTCTTTACCTTGAACCGGCATGTTACCCAAATCGAAGGTCGCCTGATGCGCCTTGCCACCGATAATGGCGTGACCCGCGTTCAGATGATTGACGCATGGAATGGCCGTGAGGTTTGTGAAGATTGGCCCGGCAATGGCTATAACACTAAGGCTTGGAAAAAGCTGTTGGCCAATAGTGCGGATGAAATTGCCGAACTGCGCGACAAGATCAAGCTTGTCGTCGATGATATTGGTCTGTCGGTTCCCGAATTCCGTGAAGTGATCCAAACCATCCAGCGTGGCCAGCGCGAGGCAGCGCGTGCCAAACGCGAAATGGTCGAAGCCAATTTGCGGCTGGTGATTTCGATTGCCAAGAAATACACCAATCGCGGCCTGCAATTCCTCGATCTTATTCAAGAGGGCAATATCGGCCTGATGAAGGCGGTTGATAAATTTGAATATCGGCGCGGCTATAAATTTTCGACCTATGCAACATGGTGGATTAGACAGGCCATCACGCGCTCGATTGCCGACCAGGCGCGCACGATCCGGATTCCGGTTCATATGATCGAAACAATCAATAAGCTGGTTCGCACTTCGCGCCAGATGCTGCATGAAATTGGCCGCGAGCCAACACCTGAAGAGCTTGCCGAAAAACTGTCAATGCCGATTGATAAAGTGCGCAAGGTTTTGAAGATTGCCAAAGAGCCAATCAGCCTTGAAACTCCAATTGGCGATGAAGAAGACAGCCATCTTGGTGATTTCATCGAAGATAAAAATGCCGTTCAGCCGCTTGACGCCGCCATCCATGCCAATTTGCGCGAAACCACAACGCGGGTTCTGGCCAGTCTGACCGCGCGTGAAGAACGCGTCTTGCGCATGCGGTTTGGCATTGGCATGAATACTGATCACACGCTTGAAGAAGTGGGCCAGCAATTTAGCGTGACACGCGAACGTATCCGGCAAATCGAGGCCAAGGCGCTTCGCAAGCTAAAGCATCCGTCACGGTCGCGTAAATTGCGTAGCTTTCTCGAAAGCTAGGGTGATGCGGCATGCCCTGATGGGGCGCGCGTTGAAAATATCTGTTGCGGGAAAGGGGGCTGGCGCTTGCGCTTGTCATTAACCCGCCAAAGGGTGGGGCCTGTAGTTCAATTGGTTAGAACCCACGGCTCATAACCGTGTTGTTGCAGGTTCGAGTCCTGCCGGGCCCACCAACCCTTGCTTTTTGTATCGTCTGTCGCGATGGTTGCGTGGCCATACCCGTTCATGCAGATGAAGCAACTTCAAATACTAGCCCGTCCGCCATCCATCCTGGAAACTCATCTCCATCTCGACGTGGTCTGCCTGCACCAGATACGATATGATATCCGTTGCCAGATGCCAGCCAGCGATCAGTGAGTGGCACCAGCTGCCCTGACATGATCGCATCGGCTGCCGAAATATCACTCACCAGTGCCACGCCCTGACTGTCAATTGCAGCGCCAATCTGCCGGATATCGCGCATTTTTTTGGCCGCTGATACCCGCCGGATTTGTCAGCCCCCTAATTTCATGAATCATATCGCCTGACTTCCGGTGCCCATGCCACCAAATAAACCATCATTTTGTTTAAAAGCTTAATGTAATTAATCTGTTCCTTATGTTCTATGCACCGGTCTTTCTGGCGCATGGCAAAGGAGGCTTTATGACAAAGATAAAAAACCGCCAAATGATTACAAGGCCGGTGATGTTGGCGCGCCGCGGCTTATGGCTTTTATCGCTGTTGCTGTTGCTGCCATTTTCGGTTGTGCTAGCTGCGGCCAATACGGTTTCGATGGTTTGCAATGGCCTTTTTGATGTTGAACGGATGCGCGGTGAAATCACCGAAACCGAACAATTTGACGGCTCGGTCTATGTAACGGTTGAACTTGATGGCGGGGATGTATCGCGCGTGCAGATGGTGCTGATTGAACGAAACCGCCGCATGTCATCATTGGATTTTATTAAAAATATTTCACAGCCAGCCAATGGTGATTTGATTGATTTTACCACAAGCCAAGATCATTTATGGATTAGTAAAGTTTCGCAATCAGGCCCGATGGTTTTTGCCGTTAATGGCGATGATCCCTATGTTGAAACGCCAACCAATGAACATGAAATGAATATTCGGCTAAACCGCGTTTCGGGTCGTGTTCAGGTTGATTGGCATTGGCATGAGGTGCGCGATTATTTGCCGCTTGGTGCCATTCGAAGCATCAAGAAACGCTATAGCGATCATAAATTATTCACCGCTGATTGTGATGTGATGCGCCAGCGTTTGTTTTAGCGGGCAAGGGGACCTTACGTTGCGCGGCCTTCGGCAGTGGCGTAGATAAGCGCCTCGATAAACAAATCCTTATTCGATGATAAAGGCACCAGCTTTATATCTTCTTCAAGATGAAGGTCAATTTTGGTGGCACCGGCGCTTTTGGCGCGTGCTTCGGCAAGCTGTTTGGCCGCAATCCGTGCGGCGGCAAGCGCGTCGTCAAGGCTGGATTTATCAATCGGGCCATCAGCAAGATGAATGCGGAATTTTGTTTCAGCAGGCTGGGTAATCGACACCATCACCCGCTGGCGAACCGATCCGGCCGCCGCGCCAACCGCGCCAGCAACATCGGCATGATCAGGAACCGTCAGCGCAACCCTCACCATGTTGGCGATTGGCGGGTAATGGGTGGCGGCCGATGCGCCAAGCGCAATGAGGTCGGTATTTAATTTTACCCCAACCGAGACAAGCTGGTCGTTGCTGGCCGGTGTTTTGCGAAATGATTGTGCCAGCAGCGGGTTGCTGGAAACTGCCGCTTCGTCGCCGCCTTCATGCGCCAAGGCCGCATCCATCAAGGCCAAAACCGATCGCCGGTGCAATTCGTCAAGCGTCATTTCGGCAAGATTGAGCGGCGTTGCCGCAATTGCAATGCCGGCACCATTGCGCTGGCGAGCCATTAATTTTGCGCCAAGCTTGGCGGCCTCATCGTCAAATTCGGTAAAGGCACCGGTGACATGCGCCGCATCGGTCGGGGTAAAGCTGGACAGGCCAAGAAGCCCGCGGCTGATCAACCGGTCAACCGCGCCAAGCGCCAATTGCGTTGCCGCCAATTCAGCAACTGGTGCGGGGCCAGCGGCAATGGCCTTTTCGGCAAGCCTGATTTCCGACCGCGTAAGCCATTGCGGAACGCCATCAGGCATGATTGGAAAGACGAACCGCGCATCTGTTGCCATTGGCACAGCCAGATCGAGCTGGCGCGAAAGATGGTCTTTTAATGTTGGCCAGCGCAGCGCCAGCAAAGACAGTGGCGTTGCCCGTCTTGGGCCAAGGCTAAGCCCGCCCGTTCTGCCACGCAAGATTGGCGTGACCTCGCTGTCGCCGCCAAGCCCGCAGGTTCGTATCTCGGCCGCCTCGACCATTGTTTGCCAGCCGCCAACAAAGGCCCCGTCTTTTTTCAAACGCGGCGTGCCATTATGCAAAAAGGCAATATCGGTTGTGGTGCCGCCAATATCAGCAATCAAGGCTGATTTGGCACCAGCTAGAAACGCCGCGCCGGAAAGGCTGGCGGCCGGACCCGACAAAACGGTTTCAACCGGGCGCGACAGGGCAAAATCAGCATGAAGCAGCGAGCCATCACCCTTGACCACCATCAACGGGCAGGTCAGGCCTTGTTGTGACATAATGTTTTGCGTGGCGGTAATCAGCCGTTCCAGAAGATTGATTAGGCGGGCGTTTAACACCGCGGTCAGGGCGCGTCGTGGCCCGCCAAGCGATGACGATAATTCATGGCTGCAAGTGATGGGAAGGCCGGTAATTTCGCGAAGCAAATCGCGGGTTTCGGTTTCATGAAGCGGGTTTCGTGTGGCAAAATGACCAGCAACCGCAAAGGCTGAGACTTCGGATTTCAGCTTGATTGCAGCAGCATCTAGCGCGGCAATGTCTAATGGTGCCTGAATACCGCCATCGGGGCGATGACCGCCATTGATGAAATAGACCGGATCCTGTCCAAGCGCGCGCGCCAGATCGGCACGTTCAAGCGCGGCCTCGTCAAATCCGATCAAAAACAGGCCAACGCGCCCACCAACACCCTCGACAACAGCGTTGGTGGCAAGCGTTGTCGACAGCGACACCATCTTGATATCATCCGGTGTGCCGTCGAAATCGGCAAGAATTTTGGCAATGGCACCGCCAAGACCAACCGACAAATCATCGCGTGTGGTCAGCGCCTTGCCAGTTGCCAAGACAATACCGCGATCGACATCAAGAAGCGCCGCATCAGTGTAGGTGCCGCCAGTATCAAGGCCGATTACAAGTGACATGCGATTATTCCTTTTGGTTTGGTGCCAGATCGCAAATTACGCCGATCACCCAAAAATGCGATTATCCGGTTGGCGCATGTTTGGCAAAAAACGCCAAAATCCAGCTTGCAACCAATTTGCCGTCATGCGGTGTGGCAAGTGATTGACGCGCTTCATTGACGCAATCGGCACCGGCCCGATCAACTAGCAGGTTGGAAAGCGCATCGGTATAGTCAGCGTCAAATTCGGGATGACCCTGAATGGCAAAAACATCATCCCGGATAACAAAAGCCGCATTTGTGCAATGGTTGGTGCTGGCAATACGCCGCGCCCCATCGGGAAGGCTGGTCACCTGATCTTGATGAACATGAATCAGATTGATCTTATCACGGCTGGTTTCAATCCAATCCGGAAGGTCGGTTAAGGCCAGTTCCTTGACGCCAAGCCCCCAGCCTTTATCCCATTTACCTGCATGGCCGCCAAGCGCATGCGCAATGATCTGATGGCCAAAACAAACGCCCGCAAGTGGCTTTTTGGCTGCATAGATTTGGCGCAGTAAATCCATCAATTTTGGAATGAATGGCGCATCGTCATAAACACCATAGGCGGAACCCGAAACAAGATAGCCATCATAATCGTCAATATGCACCGGAAACACATCATCAACCACGGCCAATGTGGTAAAGCGAAAATTTTTGCCAATTGGAAGGCTGGCAAAAAGATCGCTGAACATATCATTATAATCATGAAAGCGCTGGGGCATTGCCTTGTTGGTATGACCCGCCAAAAGAATTGCAATATGCATATGTGATGCTTCCTATCTATGCGCAGAGCTCGTTTATCTGCGGCAATAACATGCCAACCCAAAACCGCTCATGATCCCAAAACGACTTATAGTCCCAAAAAGGCTAGTGATCCAGCGGCTTTGTATCTGTCTTAACAACGGCAGTTTCTTTTTTTAATTCGGCCAGAACGAATAGTCGCAAGGCCGAAGACAGCCCGCCATCACGTTTGTGGTCAATATTTTGCACAAGGCTGGCAAGCGATTGCCCACGGCTGGCGGCAATATCCCGCAGCATGTCCCAAAAGGGCTGTTCCAATGACACGCTTGTCCGGTGTCCGTGAATGGTCATGGATCGCTTGATCATAATCCTAATATCATGCGCTTTAGAGGCCGTTTTTGGCAAACCAGTTTTTGGCAAAGGCATTTTGCAATGCGGCCTTGGTCAAGATTTGCGATGCCGCCAATGACGATTGATGCTAGCGGCGGAAACCGCCAATCATTTCGAGATGATTGCTGAATGAGAATTGATCAATGACCTGAACCCATTCAAGCTGAAACCCGCTTTCTGTCAAAATGGCTGCATCCCGGGCAAAACTCGCCGGATTGCATGACACCATAGCGATTGTTGCAATGCCCGATTGTGCCAGCATCTGGCATTGTGCAGCGGCACCGCTTCGTGGCGGGTCAAGAATGGCCATGTCAAAGCCTTCCAGCTCATCAGGCATTAATGGCGCGTCAAACAGATTGCGGCCGGCGGTCTTTACTCGCCCGCCAATGCCAGCAGCATCAACGCCAAATTTCAACGCAGCAAGGGCGCCTTCGCTTTGTTCGACCGCCAGAAGATTGGTAATATTGTCCAGCAGCGGCAGGCTAAGCGTGCCGCATCCGGCAAAAAGATCGACAATCTGGCGCGCTGATCCAGCGATTTCAGCAATGGCATTTTGTAACATAGCCTCGCCATCACGGGTCGCCTGCAAAAAAGCCCCCGGAGGCGGCGAAACGCCAATTTTGCCAAATTGAACCACAGGAATTTCAGGGGCAAAAAGCGTCATCGGACTGCCATGATCGCTAACCGAAAGTCTTGCTAATCTTATGCTTGCCGCCCAATCGCCCAATTTGGCAAGCATGTCTGGGCTCCAAGGCTGCGCCCCTGAAATTGGCTCGATATAAAGACAGATATTGCTGTCTTTTGCATTGCCGGTGCTACGGTCAAGAAGGTTGGCATGCGCATCTGCAGCAAAGCCAGAGGGAAGGTGGGCGCTGGCAAAATCCTGCAAGGCGTTTTGGAGAGCTAACAGGTTTGGGTGAAGAACAGCGCAGCCGTCAGGGCTGATAATATGTTGACCCATATGTTCGCGAAAACCGACAATCGCCCTATCAGCAATGCATTTCAGATGGAAGCTGGCGCGTCTTCGGCTTTTCAGCGGCGAGCTGTAAAGCGGCCTTATCGTGCCAGCCTTGATTTTGGTGCGATCAAGGAAATTGGCAACAAGGGCGCTTTTCCAGTTGCTGATTTCGGTTTCATCCCAATGCTGGAACCGGCATCCGCCACATGCTGGAAAGGCATCGCAGCGCGGTGAATGGCGATCGGGTGATGGCGTATATAGCTCGATAATGCGCGCCTTGATCCCTTGTGACGTCAATGAAAGTGGCTGAACCAGCAAGCGTTCGCCCGGAAGGCTGGCCGGAACAAATACATCATGTTCGGCTTCGCTGTAATTATGGGTGTAAAGCGCTTTGGCAATGCCATCGCCGCGCCCGCCAATATGGCTGATTGTCACCTCGATTGGTGGTGCATTGCGGGGTAGGCGGCCAGCCATCTGGTTCGATTTTGCCGACCGTTTCTTGCTTGGCTTTCGGTTGGATTGGCGTGCCATTTGCTGATCGCCCTTATTGGTTAAATTTGACATGCGCGTCTTGGCGCAAGAAAGAAAACACCCAATTCAAAAAGCTTCATTAGAAATGCTTCATTACAGGCGACGCGCAAACCATACCACACGCCGGATGATATGTACCTCATCAATCCGCCGCTGGTAACTGCTTTAGGCCGAATTTTCCGAAGAAATGCGAAGCATTAGCGGTGTGGGCTGGGAATAATTTCAATGCGTTTGGCAACAAGACCAACACCATCATCAAGTATGAAAATACCCGGCGGTGACGGACGGGTCTGACTGCAATCAAGCATCACCGTATCATCATGTTCAAGAAGTGGAACCATCGAATCGCCGTTGATGGAAATCATCCGCAAGGCGGCGGTTTGACGCCGGCAAAGCTTGGCAAGCCATTGGCGTGGAAAACCAACTGATTATAGGGATCTTGCGCCGTCTCGCTGGCAAGGTCAATTCGCGTGCCGCCGCCGGCACTTGCCGAAAGATCAAAAAACGGCACGGCAGATTAACCATCGCGGTTGGGCGCAATCTTAACGATCGCGGCCTTGCCGATGATGAAATTGACTATCTGTTTGCCAATGATCTGGTGATTGCGTTGCAGATTTGCCAAGGTTTATATCCGTCTTTTGCCAGCTTTACACCGGCGCGGCAGGCAGCGCTTATTTCAGTGGCTTTTAATCTCGGGAAACCGCGTCTTGCCGGTTTTCGCCGGATGCGCGCGGTGATTAATCGCGGCAATTGGCAGGGGGCGGCTGATGAAGCCGAAAACAGCCTTTGGGCGCGTCAAACACGGCACCGCGCCACCAATATTGCCGCCCGGCTTCGCGGTGTGCATAAGCCGTAAAATGACGCGAACAGATGCCCTTTATTTGCTGCGGGTGTTTGGGCGCGGATAGTTTGGGCGCAGATAGATTGGGTACCTAATTTTGCCGTGCTGCTGAAAACCTAGCGGCGGCGGCAAGCGCGGCGATGATGGGCATCTGGCTTTGACCCGGTGACGACAGGCGTGACAGCGCGGCAATGGCGGCATTGGCATAATCACCGGCAATCGCAATGGACCGGTCAATGGCATCATGGCTGGCAAGAATGGCCTGCGCGGTGGCAAGATCGCCATCGGTAAAATTGCCATCACCCATTGTGCGTTGCCAGAATTCGCGATCATTTGCACCGCCATCCTGCCATGCCAGAATAACCGGAAGGGTGATTTTCTGGTCGATGAAATCATCGCCGGTATTTTTGCCCATCGAGCTGCTGCTGACGCCATAATCCATTGCATCATCCATGATCTGGAATGCCAGCCCAAGCTGCAGCCCGTAATCATGCATCACCGCAACATCATCATCATTTGCGCCTGCCAGCTCGGCACCGGCGGCGGCGGCGGCGGCGAATAAAATGGCGGTTTTGCCAGTGATCACATCGAAATAGGCATCTTGAGGCGTGTCGGGCATGCCGGCGATGGTCATTTGTTTGATTTCGCCTTCAGTGATCCGCGCTGACGCATTGGCCAGTTGGCCAAGAACCGTAATATCACCCGCCTCAACCATCAATTCAAAGGCGCGGGCAAACAGAAAATCACCCACCAGAACCGACGCCTCATTTCCCCAAAGCGCATTTGCCGTATCGCGGCCACGTCGCAAATTTGATTCATCAATCACATCATCATGAAGAAGAGTTGCCGAATGGATGAATTCGACAGCGGTTGCAAGCCCCACAGCATGCGCGCTGCCACCGGCAATTTGCGCGCCGGCAAGTGTCATCATCGGGCGGATGCGTTTACCGCCAGCGGCAATCAAATGTCCGGCCAATTCCGGGATCAATGGCACGTCACTGGCAAGCCGCTGCAAAATCATTGCATTGACGGCTTTCATATCATCGGCAAGCAGATTGACCAGCGGGTCAAGCGAAACCAATTCGCCGTGATTCTCGATTGCAGGATTAGCACTCATTCTTTCAACCTATCAAATGACGATTTGCCATCTTCCTACCGGAAATATGCATTTGCGCAATTTAAAGCCGTTTGGCTTTTTGGCGACAGCGTCACCGCGCTAGCCATTGGCGGCGCGCATGGATGGCGTGTCTAAAATCTTTTCCATTCATTACGATGCCACATCACCGACTAGCAAGGAAAAAAGGCCAGCCCACGGCGAATTTTGTCGTTGCAACGCTTGGTAATTCGCCAAAAATGCGGCATGATGCGGCGTCATGGAACATCTTGTTAGCACAACCAATAATGTGCGCCTGTCATTTTTGCTGGCGCTGTTGCGTGATGCGGGCATTAAGGCGCATGTGTTTGATGCAAATATTTCGGCGCTTGAGGCTGGCATTGGGGCTTTTCCGCGCCGGATTATGGTCCCGACGAAACGGCTTTTGGCGGCAAAAACGCTGCTTGAGGATGCAAATGAATTTTATGATGATTGATCATGGTCGTTTGTCCGGCGGCTGGCAGCAAAGCCAGCCGAGCCAGCCCCTGTTATGGGTGACAAAAACATGAGCCAAGATCCGACAATTGGAAATGATGCCAAAACCGGCGATGGCGCATCGCCTGATGGTCTTGATGATCTGGCGGTAACACATGATCATTTGCTTGGCAAAACCGTGTCGATTATGCAGCCAAAAAGCGGGTTTCGCGTTGGCACGGATGCGGTGCTTCTGGCCGCGGCGATTGAGGTTAATCGTGGCCGTATTCTGGATATGGGGGCAGGGGTTGGCGGGGTCAGCCTGTGTTTGGCACGGCGGCTTGATGCGGTGCAGATCACCGCGATTGAGATTGATCCAGTGATGGCGGCATTGGCGCAGCGGAATGTCGCAACCAATGGTTTTGATGACCGGCTTCGTATTCTGCGCGATGATATTGCCAAAATGCCACCCGTTCTGGCGGGTAGTTTTGATCATGTTGTTAGTAACCCGCCCTATCATTACGCAACCGGCACAAGGCCGCGCGACAAACGGCGGGCTTTAGCACATATCGGCGAAGGTCTGGCACTCGGTGATTGGGTTAAATCGGCAATGTGGGCGGCAAAACCGCGCGGACGGATCAGCTTTATTTGCCGGGCAGATCGGGCGGATGAATTAATCCATCTTTTTACCACGGCAGGTGCTTCAGAAATTCTGCAATTCCCGCTTTGGCCGCGGCCAATGGTGCCGGCTGGGCGGGTGATCATTCAGGTCCGCAAGGCGGTGTCTGGCCCGGGCGCGATTTTACCCGGTCTTATCATGCATAATGATGATGGCAGCTTTACCGAAGCCGCTAGCCGCATTATGAATGGTGAAGGTCTGTATATGATGCATCCTGCCCGCAGGGTCTAGGCGTGATTGCCAGTGGATGATCGGCATAGCGTGATTGGCAGTTCGTGATTGGCAGGGTGTGATTGGCAGTGATGCCAGATGAAGGGAAATAGGCGAAATGGGACTTTTGTCCAAAATAATGTTTTGGCGACGCCGCAGGTCGGTTGTGCCAGTGGTGCGCTTAAGCGGTGTAATCTCGCAATCGGGCAGTCTTGGGCGGCGCGGCCTATCGCTTGAATCGGTTGAACCGCAATTGAAAAAGGCCTTTTCGGTTAAGCGTGCCATGGCGGTTGCCATCATCATTAACTCGCCCGGAGGCTCGCCAGTGCAATCATCATTGATTGGCCAGCGCATTCGTGACCTTGCCAGCCGCGCCGATGTGCCGGTTTTGGCGTTTTGTGAGGATGTGGCGGCGAGTGGCGGTTATTGGCTGGCGGCATCAGCAGATGAGATTTATGCCAATCCGGCATCGGTGATCGGGTCTATTGGGGTGATATCGGCCGGTTTCGGTTTTGATAAAGCCATTGCCAAGCTCGGCATTGACCGGCGGGTTTACACCGCTGGCGAGGCCAAAATGACGCTTGATCCGTTTCAGCCTGAACGCGATGAAGAAATTAGCCGGCTGAAAGGATTGCAGGCCGATATTCACAAACAATTTATCAGCCATATCGAACAGCGTCGAGGGTCACGGCTGAGAGGCGCGCATGATGAATTATTCAGCGGCGCGTTCTGGACAGGTCAACGTGCGCTTGAATTGGGATTGATTGATGGGCTTGGTGAATGTCGCCAAACATTGCTTCAGCGTTTTGGTGATGACACTGATGTGATGTTTGTTGAGCCAAAGCGCAAATTCCTGCCGCTTGGGCTTCCGGCAATGAGCAGCCAACTTGTGCAAGAAACCGCCGATCTTGCGATTGAGCGCGCTTATTTTTCGCGTTTCGGGCTGTAAAAGCCAAACCGGTTATGTCAGGATAGCGCCATATTCGCCGTTGCTGGCAGAACAAACGCTGGCTTTCCGCAAAATCCAGCATGACGCCGGTTGCATTATGCATGTCGGATTACGCCTTTAAAGGACGCTTGAATCATGGTTCTCTCACTTCCGAAAATCCTTGGTCTTTTTGCCCTGATCTGGCTTGTCTGGATGGTATTTCGATTTATCGAGGCACGCCAGAAGAACCGTGCTGATCAGCCAGTAGATAAAAATGGCGACACGGCGGGAGCAGCGAAAAAAGACCCGAATGACGCATCGGTTGATTTGCAGGAATGCACAATTTGCGGGGCATGGGTAAGCGGCGAGACCTGTGATAGGGAAAACTGTCCCTATTAGCGGCAGCAACAGCTTGCCTTTTGATACGGTTTCCGGCTAATTTCCGTGCATCTTTTGCAATAGGAATCGTGACGGATGCCAACATCACAAAGCGACGAAATTAGAACCGATTTCCAGTCGATTATTCTGAATTTACAACGCCATTGGGCAAAGCAGGGCGCGGTTGTCTTGCAGCCCTATGATATGGAGGTTGGCGCGGGTACATTTCACCCGGCAACAACGCTTCGTGCGCTTGGCCCCGATGATATTTGGCGCGCGGCCTATGTTCAGCCATCGCGGCGGCCTTCGGATGGGCGCTATGGTGAAAACCCAAACCGGATGCAGCATTTTTACCAGTTTCAGGTGATTTTCAAGCCATCGCCAGCGGAATCGCAGGCGCTGTATCTCGACTCTTTAAAGGCAATCGGGCTTGACCCCGACAAGCATGATATCCGGTTTGTCGAAGATGATTGGGAATCGCCAACGCTTGGCGCATGGGGTCTTGGCTGGGAAGTCTGGTGTGATGGCATGGAAATTTCCCAATTCACCTACTTCCAACAGGTTGGCGGGATTGAATGTAATCCGGTGCCGCTTGAACTTACCTATGGGCTGGAAAGGCTGGCGATGTATATTCAAGGCGTTGAAAATGTCTATGACCTTGATTGGGATGGTGTGCCAGAGGCCGAAGGTGGCAAAACTTATGGCGATATTTTCAAACGCGCTGAGGTTGAATTTTCCGGCTGGAATTTTGAACATGCCGATACCGATATGCTTCTTGGGCATTTCCGTGATGCCGAAATGGAATGTGGTCGCTTGCTGGGGCTGGAAACACCACTCGCATTGCCAGCCTATGATCAATGTATGAAAGCCAGCCATCTGTTTAATATGCTTGATGCGCGTGGGGTGATTTCGGTGACTGAACGCGCCGCCTATATCGCGCGTGTTCGGAACTTGGCCAAAGGATGCTGCGAAGCATGGATGGGAATGACGGAGACCACAACCAATGGCTGATCTGGTAATTGAATTTGTCTCAGAAGAAATTCCTGCACGTATGCAGTCTGGTGCTGGCCGTGATCTGGCACGGCTTATTGAAACGGCTTTAACAACGCTTGGCGTCTGGCAAGGTAACAGTGTGGCAACCGGCCTTTGTGCGCCGCGTCATTTGCTGGCCTATGTCACCAATATTGCCGCATCGCAGCCGGATCGCATCATCGAAAAACGTGGGCCTCGTGTTGATGCGCCCGAGGCGGCGATCGCCGGTTTTTTGAAATCGGCTGGGGTCAGCCGCGAAGACCTTGTTGAAGAAGATACGCCAAAAGGCCGGTTCTTATTTGCGCGAAGCGAAATCACCGGCGGTGATACAGCCGCGCTGTTGGCGCCGCTCATCATTAATATACTGACCCATTTTCCATGGCCGAAAAGCCAGCGATGGGGTCGTGGCAAATTCCGCTGGGTGCGCCCGCTCCACCGGATCAATATTCTGTTTGATGGCAAACCGCTTGCCGGCGCGCTGGATCTAGGTGGTGGCGATGCAATCACTTTTGGCGCGACCAGTTGCGGCCATTATTTTGAAGCACCTGACGATATTGACCTTGCCGGCGTTACCAGCCTCGATGATGTAAAGGCCAGATTGCGGGCTGGCTATGTGATGCTTGACCAAGATGAACGCCATGACGCGATTATCAGCGAGGCAAAAAAACTAGCCGCCAGCCAGTCATGCCATCTCAATGAGGTTCAGCTTGGAAGTTATCTTGCCGATATTGCTGGCTTGGTCGAATGGCCAACGCCGCTTATGGGTCAGATCGAAGACCGGTTCATGGTGCTGCCGCCAGAATTGCTGCAAGCCACAATTGCAATGCATCAGAAATACATCACGCTGAGTGATTCTGATGGAAAATTCTCGTCACATTTTATCGTTCTATCGAACCGGCTTGGCGATGCGGTACGCGATAAGGTGATTATCGCCGGTAATCAGCGTGTGTTGCGGGCGCGATTGGCCGATGCTGAATTTTTCTCGCAACAGGATCAGGCGCGCCAATTGGAAAGCTATCTTCCCGCGCTTGGCGATGTTACATTCTATGAGGGGCTTGGCTCAATCCACGATAAGGCAATCCGTATGGAAAAGCTGGCAAGCGCCATTGCGCCGCATATGCCATCTGCTAACCCAAAAGCCGCATCACGCGCTGCCCGTCTTGCCAAGGCTGATCTTGTCACGGGTATGGTTGGTGAGTTTCCTGAATTGCAGGGCATCATGGGCGGTTATTACGCGGCTGCCAGCGGCGAGGATAAAGCCGTTTGTGATGCCATCACCGCGCATTACCGGCCGCAAGGCCCGGCCGATGATTTGCCAGCAACACACGAAGCCATGGTTGTTGCACTGGCGGATAAGATTGACACGCTTGTCGGGTTTTTTGGCATTGATGCCAAACCAACCGGCTCAAAAGATCCGTTTGCGCTTCGCCGTGCGGCCTTGGGCATTATCCGCATTATTGCTGATGGACAGCTAACCATCCCGCTTGGCAAGATTTTGCAGGAGAGTGCCAGCGGCTATGGCTTTGCCAAAGTTGATGCCGATCTGTTGCCCTTTATTCGTGACCGGCTTCGCGGCTATCTTCGTGATCAAAAAATGCGGCATGATGTGGTTGCCGCGGCCTTGGCCGATGATGATGGTGACGATATCTATTTGATGGCGACACGCGCATCAACGCTTGCTGACTTTTTGGCCGCCGTCGATGGCACCGGATTGATGGCTAGTTGGCGGCGGGTCAGCAGCATCCTTGCTGCTGAGGAAAAAAAGGCCAAAACCACCTTTGCCGCAACATCTGATCCGGCGCTATTTACCGAAGCTGAAAAAGCGCTTTTTGATCCACTGTCGACAATGGCTGTGAATCAGGACAATATTGAGTTGCAGCTAGCCGCGCTTGGTGCGTTGCGTTCCCCCATTGATTTGTTTTTTGAAAAAATCGTTGTGAATGATGATGATCCGGCTATCCGCCTGAACCGACTTGGGCTTTTGGCAATGATTCGTGAAAAAATGTTGGCTGTGGCTGATTTCACAAAAATAGAAGGCTAGATAGAGACATGACACAATGGGTTTATAATTTTGGTAAAACCGGAACCGATGGCGATGCATCGCGTCGCAATCTTCTTGGCGGCAAGGGTGCTAATCTCGCCGAAATGAGCGGTATTGGCCTGCCAGTTCCGCCCGGATTTACCCTTAGTACCGATGTCTGCACGCATTTTTATGACCATGACAAAACATATCCTGACACTTTAGATCAGCAGGTGCGTGAAGCCATTGCAAAGATCGAAAGCGAAACCGGCACTCGTTTTGCTGATTCTGCTAATCCGCTTCTTGTTTCGGTTCGATCGGGTGCGCGTGCCTCGATGCCGGGTATGATGGATACGGTTCTCAATCTCGGGCTGAACGACGTCACCGTCGTAGGCCTTGCCAGCCGCGCAAATGATGCGCGTTTTGCCTATGACAGCTATCGCCGGTTTATCCAAATGTATAGCGATGTCGTGATGGAGGTCGATCACGGCCTGTTTGAAGATGCGCTTGAGGATATGAAACTTCAACGCGGCGTTTATGAAGACACTGAATTGACCGGTGATGATTTAAAGGCTCTGGTCGCCAGCTATAAGGACATTGTTCAAGATGAGGCTGGCACCGGCTTCCCGCAAGATCCATGGGAACAGCTCTGGGGCGCGATTGGGGCGGTATTTGCCAGCTGGATGAATACCCGCGCCATCACCTATCGACGGCTGAATAACATTCCTGTGGCATGGGGAACAGCGATCAATATTCAGGCCATGGTGTTTGGCAATATGGGCGATGATTGCGCGACTGGTGTTGCGTTTACGCGTGATCCATCAACTGGTGAAAACAACTTTTACGGCGAGTTTTTGATCAATGCACAAGGCGAAGATGTTGTCGCCGGTATTCGCACGCCATTGCCATTGACGGTGGCTGCCCGCAAAAAAGGTGGCGGCGAAGCTTTGTCAATGCAGGAAGCCATGCCAGCGGCCTTTGATCAGCTTGATGCGGTTCGCAAAAAGCTTGAGGCGCATTATCGCGACATGCAGGATCTTGAATTTACCGTCCAGCAGGGCGTGTTATATATGCTGCAAACCCGTAGTGGAAAACGCACTGCCGAAGCCGCGCTTCGCATGGCTGTTGAAATGGCCGATGAAGGGCTGATCACCCGTGACGAAGCTCTATGTCGGGTTGATCCGAACGCGCTTGACCAGCTGCTTCATCCAACACTTGATCCCAATGCTGAAAAGGTCATTCTGGCACGCGGTCTGCCCGCATCTCCTGGCGCTGCATGCGGCAAGATTGTGCTGAATGCTGATCGTGCCGAGGAAATGGCGGCCGGCGGCGAGGTGGTGATTCTGGTGCGTCTTGAAACCAGCCCTGAAGATATTCACGGTATGCATGCTGCTGCCGGTATCCTGACGGCGCGTGGCGGCATGACAAGCCATGCGGCGGTGGTTGCGCGTGGCATGGGGCGGGCCTGTGTTTCGGGTGCAAGCGACGTGCGCTTTGACGAGGTAAGCGGCAAGGTCTTTATCGCCGATCAGGTTTTGGTCGAAGGTGATATCATCACCATTGATGGCACCAGCGGCGAGGTTTATGCCGGAAAAGTCGATATGATCCAGCCGAAAATGTCAGGTGCCTTTGCCAGCGTAATGGGCTGGGCTGACGAGGTGCGCCGCATGGAAGTGCGTACCAATGCCGAAACCCCGACCGAGGCGCGTGTTGCCCTTGATTTTGGCGCGCAGGGCATCGGCCTATGCCGAACCGAACATATGTTTTTCGATGCTGACCGAATCATTGCCATGCGTCAGATGATCATGGCTGCCGATACTGAAGGCCGTGAATTGGCACTTGCCAAACTATTGCCGATGCAGCGCCGTGATTTTGAAGAATTATTTACCATCATGGCTGGCTTGCCAGTCACCATCCGGCTTCTTGATCCGCCATTGCATGAGTTTTTACCGCATTCTGCTGATGAATTGGCCGAAGTTGCCGCCGCTGCTGGCGTCACAATCGAGACGGCACGCCAACGCTCGGTTAAGCTTGCTGAGACCAACCCGATGCTTGGCCATCGTGGCTGCCGCTTGGCGGTGACTTATCCGGAAATCTGTCGGATGCAAGCCCGCGCTATTTTTGAGGCGGCCTGCGCTGTTGCCAAAAACACTGGCGAATCGCCAGTTCCCGAAGTGATGGTTCCCCTTGCGGCAACCGCGCGGGAAATTGCGCTTTGTAAGGCCGAGATTGACGCGGCTGCGGCTGCGGTGATGGCGGAAACCGGCGTTACGATTTCATATCTTGTTGGCACAATGGTTGAATTGCCTCGTGCGTCAATCTGCGCGGCTGATCTGGCGGTTGAGGCCGAATTCTTTTCCTTTGGGACGAATGATCTGACGCAAACCTCGCTTGGCATCAGCCGTGACGATGCCGGATCTTTCCTGCATGATTATGCTGATAAAGAGATTTATCCGGTTGATCCGTTTGTGTCGATTGACCTTGAAGGGGTTGGCAGTTTGGTTGAAATGGGGGTTGAGCGTGGCCGCAAATCCCGCCCCGATATCAAGCTTGGTATTTGCGGTGAACATGGCGGCGATGGCGATTCAATTCTGTTTTTTGAAAAGGTCGGTCTTGATTATGTGTCTTGTTCGCCTTACCGCGTTCCTGCGGCGCGTCTTGCCGCTGCGCAGGCCACGATTAAAACCCGCCAAACCGATTAATCCTTGCCTGTTATCGGCATAAATCGCTGCCGCAAAAACGCCGCCGGTTCGGTTGCGGTGCGGCCCCTTGCCATCAAAAGAGGCATCTCGCCATCAAAAGGGTTAGGACAAGAAAAAAGCCAGCAATTGCTGGCTTTTGGCGATGGGTAGATTTGGGTTTCAAATCGGGCTGGGACAGCCTTATTTGATGCCAAGACCGCCAAAGCGCTTGTTAAAGCGGGCAACCTGACCACCTGAGTCAAGGATACGGTGCTGGCCAGTCCATGCTGGATGGGTCTTTGGGTCAATGTCGAGTTTCAACACATCGCCAGGCTTTCCCCAAGTCGAGCGCGTTGTATGTTCGCTGCCATCGGTCATTACAACGGTGATTTCGTGGTAATCTGGGTGAATATCTTTTTTCATGCCGGTCTCCGGTTTTACGCTTAACTGCCCGTTCGTGATGCTAGATTTGCCATGCGGCAGAATGTTCCTCGCCAACAAACAGCGCTGGTGGTATATCCCCTATAGCGATGATAAGCAAGCCCCCCCGACTTAGAAAATAAATGGTTTGCGGGCTGGGTGAACGAAAATTGGGGTTGATGAATGAATAACGGGCAGAAAACTGATCAACAGACAACAACTCCGGCGGATCAGACCTCAGAAACAGCGCGCCGTTACAACAGCCGCCAGCTATTGGCCGTCTTTTGGCCCTATCTTCAGCCGCATCGTCTCCGAATCGCGCTTGCCATTTTGGCGCTTGTGCTTGTTGCTGGTGCGCTTCTTGGAATGGGGCGCGGGCTTGCCTATCTTGTTGATGAAGGGCTTGGCAAACGCGACCCTGCCTTGCTTGATCGTGCGGTGATGGCAACAGCGATGATTGCTGTGGTTCTGGCCTTTGGCAGCTATCTTCGCACCAGCATGGTGAATAAAATTGGTGAAATGGTGCTGGCTGATATTCGCCGTGCTATTTTTGGCCATGCCATTACCTTATCGGCTGGATGGTTTGAAAATGCCCGAACCGGTGATGTGTTATCCAGAATCACAACCGATACGAGCATTGTTCAAACGGTCATGACCTCGACCCTGTCAATGGCAGCGCGTAATTTCCTGCTTTTGATTGGCGGGCTTGTGATGGTGGTCCTATCCAGTCCAAAAATGTCGCTTGTGGTGTTGATCGTTGTGCCGCTGGTTGTGTTGCCGCTGATTTTCATGGGACGGCGGTTACGCGCTGCTTCAAGATTAGCACAAGATCGCCTTGCCGATGTAGGGGTTGAAGCCGAAGAAACGGTTAGCGCTATCCGCACGGTGCAGGCCTTTGGCCGCGAAGATTACGTCAAAGGGCATTTTGAACAGGCAGTTGATCTGTCGCTTGACGCTGGTCTTGCACGAGTTCGACTTCGCGGTCTGTTAAGCGGCATTGTGATTTTTCTGGTCTTTAGCGGAATTGGCGTCATTCTGTGGATTGGCGGGCAGGATTTGATGGCGGGACGGATTAGCGCTGGCGACCTGTCATCTTTCATTTTTTATGCTTTTCTGGTGGCAAGCTCGACCGGTTTTCTATCCGAACTTGCTGGTGATTTACAGCGGGCGGCGGGTGCGGCTGAACGCATTGCGCAATTGCTGGACACCAAGGCAAGCCTGCCCGCAGCAGCATCGCCGCAACCGGTCAATCGGGCGGCTGCAACAGCATGCGAATTTGCCGCTGTTCAATTTGCCTATCCGGCCGCGGTGAACCGGCCGGCAATCAGCGATGTAAGCTTTGCCATCAAGGCTGGCGAGCGTGTGGCGATTGTCGGGCCAAGCGGGGCGGGGAAATCAACCATTTTTCATCTTCTTCTCAGATTTTATGATCCGGTGAATGGCGCGGTTCGGGTTGGTGGGATTAATCTTCGTGATCTGTCGCTTGCTGAATTGCGCGGCCATATCGGTTTGGTGCCGCAGGATTCGGCACTGTTTTCGGCAACGCTTCGCGAAAATATCGCCTTTGGCCAGCCAGATGCCGATGATGCGGCCATTGTCGCCGTGGCAAAACAGGCACAAGCGCATGATTTCATCATGGCAATTGATGGTGGCTATGATGCTTTTGTCGGCGAAAAGGGCGTTCGGCTTTCGGGGGGGCAACGCCAGCGGATTGCCATTGCCCGCGCGATTCTCCGCAATCCTCGTTTGCTGCTTCTCGATGAGGCGACAAGCTCGCTTGATGCACAATCTGAAGCTGCGGTTCAGCATGCTTTGGAGAATCTGATGGCTGATCGCACAAGCCTTGTGATTGCGCACCGTCTGGCAACAGTTGTTCGCGCTGATCGTATTTTGCTGATGGATCGGGGTAGATTGCTGGCGGTTGGAACTCATGAGTCGCTTATGGTTGAATCGGCACTATATCGCACGCTTGCTGAATTGCAGTTTTCAATTCCAAAAGTCGGGTAATGTCCAAAATAACCCGTTTACTGGCTGGTAAAATGCCCGATCATCATCGCTTCATCTGTGTTTGATGTGGCGATAAATTGGCCGTTGATCACGGGTGTTTCGGGTGTTTGGACGGCGCCAATCACACGGGTGTCCCAGCTATTTTCACCGTGTTGATCCAGCCGCAGCATCATAATGGCGCTTTCATCTGAAAAGTTGTTGGTTCGATTGCTGATCTGAAATGTCATGCTGCCGCGAAGGTTATGCATATTGTTATCGTTAAGATCAATCTCGCGGACATTGGCGGTTTGATTCGTGAAATCCATATTAATCATGCCAGTGCCGGAAAAACGTGATGGGTTTTCAGATCCAAAACAATAGCACAGCGTCTGTATCGACAATGGCCGGTAGAGGCTGATTGTCAACGGCTCTGGAAATTGCAAAATTGGCATAATGGTTTGCTGGGAATAAAAGTCAATGGACGGCAGGGATTGTGCTTCAAGCGTGATTTTGTTGATTGAGTGAAGATGGGTTTGATCGGGGTAGATAAAATGCAATCGGTTGATGTCCGGTAACAGAAGTTTGGCTTTGAAACCGACAAGCTGATTAAAATCGTGACGCGCCAAAACCGCCGTCTCGACCGCTGGCAAATCCAGCGCCATAAAATCAGGGGTTCCAGCGATTGCGCATCCAATATTCGGAAAAGTAAGCATCTGCGGCTCGAGAGCGGTGTTTGGCAGGGGCGAAACCGCCACTGCCGCCATGGTGTGTTGAAAGGTTGTTTTCCGTGCAGGGCTACTTGGCGTTTCCGGTTTTGGTCCAGTGGACATACAACTGCTTGTTGTGATGATAAAAGCGGTCAAAAGGCCGCAAACACGCCCCTTTTGACGTCGCTGGGTCACATGCAGTGGCAGTGACCATCTGTTGGGGGGCGCACATATCCCAAAAATAGCCCAAAAGTATCATTTGGCGCAATTATGCGGCGGCGGTGTGACTTGATGATGTCTATCGGCAATGCCGATGGGTGATGCGGGTGCGACTTAAGGGTGCTAAGGGGCAATGCGACGGGTCAGTATAAGTGCTGTGTTGGTGTTTTTGACGTTTGGGCTGGGTTATTTCACGGCAACGCGCTGGGTAATTTTCAGCTCGATACGGCGGTTTTTGCGGCGGGCATCATCATTATCAGCGGCATCGAGTGGCTGAAACTCACCATACCCAGCAGCGGCTAGCCGGTTGGCTGGCAAGCCTTGCTGATTGAGAAAGCGAACCACCGATAACGCTCGCTCGGTTGAAAGATCCCAGTTATCAGCATAGCGGCCAGCGCGGATCGGTACGTCATCAGTATGACCGTCAACCTGCAAAACCCAATTGATGTCTTCGGGAATTTTGGTGGCGATATCGGCAAGGGCAACCGCAAGCTTGGCAAGCTGGTCCTGACCTTCAACGGCAATTTCGGCCTGACCTTGGGCAAATAGAACTTCAGATTGAAAGACAAAACGATCGCCAACAATCTGAACATCGTCGCGTCCTTTCAAAACGTCACGCAATCGCCCAAAAAATTCTGACCGGAAACGCTGTAATTCTTGAACACGGCTTGCCAAGGCATTGTTCAATGACCGCCCGAGACTAGCAATGGCAACCTTGTCTTGCGTTGCCTGCCGGTCTTTTTCGGCAAGAAGGCTTGTTAATTCTTCAATACGAAGCCGCAAGGCGGCCAAGGCACCGGTCATTTGTGCGATTTCGGCTTTTGACGCGGTGGTTTCGGCGCGCAACGCGTCAATCCGATTGGCGGCGCTTTGGTTCTGGGCTTGAGCCATTGCCAATTGCCCTTCGGCAAGCTGCAGCGCGCCGAGCCGTTCTTCAAGGCTGTTCCGCGCGGCGGCAAGGGCGGCCTCGGTATCGGCCTGTGTTGCTGTCAGGGCAGCAATTTGGCTATTTCGCGCCACAATGGCGGCTTGCACGTTTGCCAATTGGGCTTGCAACTCGTCCTTATTGGCATTGCTGGCATTTAACTGGTTGGTGATTTGTGCCAGATTGGCGGCAAGATCGGCGCTTGCACGGCGTTCAATATTCAACAGCTCGCCAAGCGAGGCTAATTGCTGGCGCATCTCGCCAAGGGTGGCATCTTGGCCCGAGACACGATAGGCCAAATTCACCTGAATCAACACAAAGACCATCAGCACGAAAATGATCACCATCAGCAAGGTTGCTAAGGCGTCAACAAAGCCGGGCCAGGTGAAGTTTTCGACCCGCCGCGCATTGCCAATTCGTGCCAGCGCCATTGTGGCTATTCCCCTTTGCCGCGACGCGTTTTGACATCAATCATCGCGGCGATTGATGAGGACAGGCCGCGCAATTCACTGGCCACAATATCGGTTTGCTGGTTTCGATCAGCGCGCAAATCTTCGGATAACTGCATGATATTGGCGTTTAACTGTGCCAGATGCTCTCGAATGCGGCGGTCATCGGCCAAGGCTTCGTTCAGATTCGCCATCGTGCCAGTCAATTGTGAGATCTGAACGAGCAGGCGTTCACGGTTATCCTCGCCATTTGAAATTGATTGCGACAAAGCTATAACCGCGCGGGCGGCTTCTTCGCTCATGCCGCTGGCAAGCGCATTTTGTTCGGCGTTTGATGATGGGCTGCTATCATTAAACCGGGCAAAGGCCGACAGCCAATCTTCTAGCTCGTTAAAAAACCGCCCCATGGCTTGGCCTAGCTGAAGGTCAAGAAACCCAAGGATCAAAGAACCGGCAAGGCCAAATAAAGATGATGAAAATGCGGTTGCCATGCCGGAAAGCGGCGCATCAAGTCCAATGCGCAATTGCCCCATCATCGCCTCGAAATTATTGCTGTTAGTGTCGATTGAACTCACAACATTCCCAACCGCGCCAATCGTCTGAAGCAACCCCCAAAAAGTGCCAAGCAATCCCAAAAAGACCAATAGGCCAATCATATAGCGGGAAATTTCGCGGCCTTCATCAAGGCGAGCGGCCACCCCATCAAGAACCGAACGCAGCGACAAAGCCGATAGCTGCGCATCATGGCGCGAATCTGCCAGCATTGCATAAACAGTTGCCAACAGAACCGGCCGGCGTTCGGGTGGATCAAGCTTGCCAGTGGATTTCACCGCAAGAAGCCAGTTGCGTTCGGGCATCAGCCGCAGGGTTTGCCGGATGATATAGAGAATGCCAATGCCAAATGCGCCAAGAATAACGCCATTTAGTGCTGGATTTCCCATAAAAGCGGTCTGTAACGGCACGGCCAAAAGCGCGGCAATAATGGCAACCCCAAGCAAAAAGATGAACATTCTGACAAGATAACGTCTTGGGTTGGTTTCCATGATCTTATCTCCTAGGCATGGTCGGTCACGGCAGTTTTAGGCGGATGATCGCAACTGCGAGACAGGCACGAAAATCCACATAGCGTAAATTCTTGCCATCAAACAATGGCAGGATTGTGAATATTCGCAAGTCTTGCCGGATGAAATTACAATCACGGCGCGAAAATCATCCTGATTCTGGACAGCAACAACCAAGCAGCTTTTGGCCGCGTTCCAAAATATGGCAGGAAAAGAAAAGGGGCTATGCCCTGGCCTTGGCAAGATGCTTTAGCAATTCGGCATGGACGGCCGGATTGCCAGCGACCACATCGCCGCTTTGCAATACGCGGTCGCGCGACGCAAAGTCAGACACAAAGCCACCAGCTTCGCGAACCAACAGGATACCTGCGGCGATATCCCAGCTTTTCAACCCATGTTCCCAATAGCCGTCAAACCGCCCTGCAGCGACATAGGCAAGGTCAAGCGCAGCCGAACCAAACCGGCGCACGCCAGCGCTGACCCCCATGATATTGAATAATTCGCGGGCAAAAAGCGCATGGTCTTCATCACTGCCGCGCCCGATAAATGGAATGCCGGTGGCGAAAATAGATTCGCCCATCTGACGACGCCCAGAAACGCGCAATCTGCGGTCATTGACATAGGCACCTGATCCAGCCTCGGCAAAGAAATATTCATGGCGAAGCGGGTCAAAGACTAAGGCTGCGGTGATTTTGCCCTTGTCGCGAACGGCAATCGAAATGGCAAAATGCGGAATGCCATGAAGATAGTTTGTGGTGCCGTCAAGCGGATCAACAATCCAGCAAGGCGCATCAGGATCGGCACCAGCGGTGATGCCGCTTTCTTCCATCTCAAATCCCCAATCGGGGCGAGCCTTTGATAATTCAGCCTTGATGATGCGTTCGGCATTGGTGTCAACGCGTGAAACAAAATCGGCTGGCCCTTTGCGGCTAACCTGTAAATTTTCGACTTCGCCAAAATCGCGAAGCATATTGCGGCTAGCGGCAGTGGCCGCCTTGTGCATGACATTGATGAGGGCGGAGCGGGTTGCCATAAAAAGTCCTGTAACGCTAAAAATTAATTCTTTGCACGCTCTACATAGCTTGCATCTTCCGGCCGCACAACAATGCGTGTGCCAGATTCGATATGCGGCGGCACCATAACACGCTCGCCATTTTCCAAAATAGCGGGCTTGTATGATGATGATGCGGTTTGGCCTTTGACAACAGCATCGGCCTCGACAACTTCCATAACAACCGTATCGGGAAGCTCAATTGAAATTGGATCACCTTCATGGCTGGACATGGTCACAACCATGCCATCTTGTAAATAGGCAGCGCGCTCGCCAACCATATCTTTAACAATGCTGATTTGTTCAAAGGTTTCGGAATGCATGAACACCAGATGGTCGCCTTCGTCATAAAGAAAGGCACAGGCCGCTTCATCAAGGATTACGCGCTCAACCGTTTCTGATGACCGAAAGCGTTCATTTAATTTGGTGCCATCGCGGATATCACGCAGTTCGATCTGGGCAAAAGCACCGCCTTTTCCGGGTTTGACATGCGCCACTTTCACCGCTGTCCAAAGACGACCATTATGTTCGATCACATTGCCGGGTTTGACGGCATTTCCGTTGAGTTTCATCGCTAAATCCTTGTTCGCATCGCTGCGGTTTGCAGCAAAGGTCTATCCGTGTTTACAAAAATTTGCCGATGGCGACGGCATTATCCAGCATCCGGCAGGAAAAGCCCCATTCATTGTCATACCATGCCAGCACCCTTACCAAACGCTTGTTCAATACGCTTGTTTGGGTCAGATCGGCAACCGAAGAATGCGGATCATGGTTAAAATCAATCGAAACAAGCGGGCGCTCATTGATGCCAAGAACACCCTTCATTGGGCCATTTGCAGCGGCGGTGAGTAGCTGGTTTATTTCTTCAAGTGATGTATCGCGGCTTGTTGTGACCACCAGATCGACAACCGAAACATTGGCAGTTGGAACCCGAATGGCCGATCCCGACATCTTGCCCTGTAACTGCGGCAGAACCTCGCCAACAGCTTTTGTGGCACCGGTTGAGGTTGGAATCATTGACATGGCGGCGGCGCGGGCGCGGCGCAAATCCTTATGGCTTGAGTCGAGTGTTGGCTGGTCGCCAGTATAGGCGTGGATTGTTGTCATATAGCCAGCTTCAATACCAACGCTGTCGGCCAGAACCTTGGCAACAGGGGCAAGACAATTGGTCGTGCAGGACGCGTTTGACACCACATCGGTATCAGCTGTTAACAGGCTGTCATTGACGCCAAAAACAATGGTCTGGTCGGCGTTCTTGCAGGGTGCGGACACAAGCACTTTTTTCGCGCCAGCGGCAAGATGCGCGGCCGATGCTTCGCGGCTGTTGAATTTTCCCGAACATTCCAGAACGATATCAACGCCATGTGCGGCATGCGGAATATTGGCCGGATCGCGTTCGCGGCTCATATGGATTTTGCCACTGCCAACATCCATCCAATCTTCGCCATGTGTCACTGTGCCGGCAGCGCGTCCATGAACCGAGTCAAATTCATAAAGATGTGCCGAGGTCTCAACTGGCCCGGGGCTGTTGATCAGTACAATTTCCATGTCCTGATGCCCCATTTCCTGAAAAGCACGAAGTGCCATCCGGCCAATACGGCCAAATCCGCTGATCGCCAATCTTAATGTCACGCGACTATCTCCTTGATTTGTTCGGCTGACCAATCACACCTTGGCCAGATATCATCTCAAAATTATGCTGTTTATGGTTCGTCCATTTATCCAATTTGGCGTTTGGCCGCTGCAACAACAGCGTCAGCGGTAATGCCAAAATGATTATACAGATCATCAATCGGCGCTGACGCACCAAAGCCAGTCATGCCGATAAAGCTGTCAGTCTCGTCAAGCAGCCAATCCCAGCTTTGCCGCAGCCCAGCCTCAATAGCAATGCGCGGCGCTTTGCCAAGCACCTGCGTGCGATAGGCCGCATCCTGCATGGCAAAAAGATCGAGACAAGGCACCGAAACAACAGCAGCGTTGATACCGCTGTCGGCAAGTTGTTTTTGCGCGTCAATGGCAATGCCGACTTCGGATCCCGAGGCCAACAGAGTGATCTGGCGTGTGCCGTCACAATCAACAGCGACATAAGCGCCATTTGCGGTTTTGTTTTCAGCCATATCACCATGCCGGAATTGCGCCAGCCCTTGACGGCTCAATGCCAGAATTGATGGCGTGGTTTTGGCCTCGAGTGCGGTTTGCCATGCTTCGGCGGTTTCCACAGCATCGCCCGGGCGGAATACAAATAAATTCGGCATGACGCGAAGCGCGGCAAGATGTTCAACCGGCTGATGCGTTGGGCCATCTTCGCCAAGGCCAATGGAGTCATGCGTCATGACATAGATAACGCGCTGTTCCATCAGTGCCGACAAACGAATGGAGGGGCGGCAATAATCGGTAAACACCATAAAGGTGCCGCCATAAGGGATGGCACCGCCATGAAGGGCAATGCCGTTCATCGCTGCCGCCATACCATGTTCGCGAACACCATAATGAATATAGGTGCCGCCATAATTGCCATGGTCGAAAATCGTGTGATCGGCAACCCGGGTATTGTTGGATCCGGTCAGGTCGGCCGATCCACCGAATAGGGTTGGGCAGGCCGGTAAAATGGCTTCGATGGCTTTCTGGCTGGCAACGCGCGTTGCCAGTTTTTGCGGTGCGCTTGCCAATTGGTTTTTCCATGCAAGAACCGCAGCGGCAACATTCTTGTCAAAATCATTGGCAATGGCAGCGTCAAAGGCGGTTTTGTTCTGGCTCGCTGCATGCCGATCTTGCCATGATTGATGCGCCGCCGCGCCGCGGGCACCAACAGCGCGCCATTCGGCCAGAATATCGGCGGGGATTTCAAATGCTGCATGTGGCCAGCCAATTGTTTCGCGTGCCAGCGCAATTTCGGCATCGCCAAGCGGGGCGCCGTGAACGCCGGATGTGCCCTGTTTATTCGGCGCGCCAAGGCCGATTATGGTTTTACAGCAGATCAGGCTTGGCCGGTCATCGGCTTGAGCGGCGCTGATCGCGGCGGAAACGGCGTCCATATCATGCCCGTCACAGCTTAGCACCTGCCAGCCATAGGCCTCGAACCGGCTGCTTGTATCATCCGATGTTGACAGGTCAGTGCTGCCATCAATTGAAATATTGTTGTCGTCAAACAGCACGATTAACCGGCCAAGCTTCATATGACCTGCCATTGAAGCGGCTTCATGGCTAACGCCTTCCATAAGACAGCCATCACCCGCAATAACATAAGTGTGGTGATCAACCAGATCATCGCCATAACGTGCGGCCATATGGCGTTCGGCCATCGCCATGCCAACAGCATTGGCAATGCCCTGACCAAGCGGGCCGGTTGTGGTCTCAATGCCTTTGGCATGACCAAATTCGGGATGTCCGGCGGTGCGGGCACCAAGCTGGCGGAAATTGCGAATCTGCTCGATGGTCATATCTTCGTAACCGGTCAGGTGTAAAAGCGCATAAATCAGCATCGAGCCATGTCCGGCAGATAGAACAAACCGATCACGATCAGGCCAATCAGGGCTGGCCGCGTCAAATTTCAGATGGTCACAAAATAGCGCGGTTGCCGCATCGGCCATGCCCATTGGCATGCCCGGATGGCCCGAATTGGCGGCTTGGACAGCATCCATTGCAAGAGTCCGAATCGCATTTGCCATTGTTTGACGTTGAGACGAATTCGGCATGATAGCCTCCAAAGATTGCTGGTTTGAATGTCAGGCAAGATCATGCCCTTTTTTTTCGGCATATTTTTTTTTCGGCATATTTTTTTTTCGGCATAATCGACAAGTAATTGATGAGCCGCAATTTGCCCTTGTTGGGCGCGTTCGTCAATGCATCAACGCCAAGATTAGCGCGGTCAAACAGGGCATCTTTCTGGGTTGAGTCATATTTTGCGCTTTATTTCGATTCGTGAATCAGGCAAGATTCGCTTCATAACGTATTATGTTCTAGAGAAAAAACCGATGTAATGTTTTGTCTGTTTTGGCGGTAATGCATGCCATAGGAAAACAATAGTTACGGTAACCAAGAGAGATTTGGCCGGTAATGACGCGATTGCAAAATGCCGAAAAACAGCTAGGCGATGCCCTTGCAGCATTGGAATCGGCAGTTGAATCATCGATCGAGGCGTCTGCATCAAGCGCCATTGCAGCGACTTCCTCAAAGGCTGATTTTGCCGCGCTGATTGACGAGGTTAGCGGGATTGAAGCCAAGCTTGGCGAAGCCATGCAGGTGATTGCCGATATTGATGCGGCGCAAACAAGCGCGGCGAATGCTGGCGACATCGGAAACGGAGACAGTGAATGAGCCAGTCAGTTGTCACCATTCGGTTAAACGGCCATCCTTATCAGATCGGCTGCGGTGCTGGTGAAGAAGATCATGTTGCCAATTTGGGGGCTGAAGTTGAATCGATCATGCAGTCGCTTGTCGGTTCGGTTGGCCAAATTGGCGAAGCGCGGTTGCTGGCTATGGTGGCTCTTATTCTGGCCGATCACGCCAGCACGGCCGCAGCGGCAAATGGCGCATCCAATGCGGCGGCACCAGCCGCCCCGCCAGCAGGCGCATCAGCCGATGATGCAAGCGCAGCCGAATATCGGGCTGCGGCGCTTTTGGAAGATGCAGCGGCAAAGATTGCCACGCTGACATCAAAGCTTGCATTTGATGCGACAAAACCCTAAATAATGCCTCAGGTGACGACTGCTTTTTCGCGATTAGTTTTTCAATCCCTGGGGCCATAAATTTTCTCTCGGGAGCTGCCTCTGGCCGAGCCGTGGCTTGGTTATGTGGCACCCACCTGCAAAGCAGGTCACAGAGGATGATACAACGACGGTTGAGGTGGTTGTCGCCGCTTTCTTGCTATTGGCCATGAGGCTTGCATGTCACAAAAGACGTCTATTTTGTCCAAAGCCAATCTTGAACCAGCCGAGGCCAAAGCGGCCTGCCGCAAGCTGGCGGCGCAAAATCGCAATCACCTTGCCGCAAGTCAAACCGATGCCGTGGCCTTGCTGGCAACGCATGCCGAGCGTTTAATTGACCGTTTTGGCAACGGCATTTATGCTGCCTATTCCCCCATCCGAAGTGAATTATCGCCGTTTGATCTGTTGGCGCGGCTTGCCGGTTTGGGTTGTGCGACCGCTTTGCCCATCACGCCAGCCGAGGGTCAGCCTTTGCGCTTTCATCGCTGGGCGGTTGGTGATCGGCTTGATGATGGGCCTTATGGCACCAAACAACCGCCTGCAGATCAGCCGCTTTGCCGTCCTGATGTGATTCTGGCACCGATGCTGGCGTTTGATGCGGCTGGCTGGCGGCTTGGCTATGGTGGTGGTTTTTATGATCGCACGCTTGCTGTTCTCAGGGGCGCAGGGCATCATCTATCGGCAATCGGCATTGCCTATGATGGCCAAAAGCTGGACAAAATACCGGTTGGCCCCTATGACATGCCGCTTGATGCGGTTTTGTGCCCAACCGGTTTGTTCACGCCGGTGCCTCCGCAAAATTGATTTGATGACCGTGGTTTGATTGCCGCTTTTGGATGTTTACTGGCGGTAATTATTTCGGTGATCGTGATATGCCAAGCAATGCTGCAGAACAGTGGCATTGAGTAAGGATTGAGTGTAATGCGCGTTTTGTTTTTGGGAGATATTGTTGGCCGGACGGCGCGCAATGATGTGATTGAACAATTACCACTTCTTCGTAATGAATTGGCGCTCGATTTTATTGTGGTAAATTGTGAGAATGCGGCTGGCGGGTTTGGCATCACGCCGAAAATCTGTGATGCGCTTTTTGCCGCTGGTGCTGATGTCCTGACAACCGGCAATCATGTCTGGGACAAAAAGGAAATTATTGATTACATCGCGTCTGAACCAAAGTTGCTGCGGCCGTTGAACATGGCTGAAGGCACCCCGGGAAAAGGCATAGTTCAGGTAACGAATGCTTCTGGCAAGCGGCTTGTTGCGGTGAATTTGATGACCAATCTGTATATGGCGGCAAATGATCCGGTTTTTCCGGCATTGAATGATGCGCTGGTTCGCAACAAGCTTGGCCGTGATGCCGATTTTATCTTGATTGATGTTCATGGCGAGGCAACATCGGAAAAAATGGCGCTTGGCCATTATGCTGATGGCCGAGCCTCGCTTGTGGTGGGAACGCATACACATGTGCCAACGGCCGATCACCGTATTCTGGCGGGCGGCACGGCCTATCAGACCGATGCTGGTATGTGCGGCGATTATGATAGTGTGATTGGCATGGATAAGGGCGCGGCAACCGACCGCTTTCTTGGGCGAGGCAATAGCCGTCTTTCGGTCGCGCTTGGACCTGTAACGCTAAGCGGTGTGATTGTTAAAACAGCCGATACTGGCCTTGCAACAGCAATTTATCCGCTTCGCCGTGGCGGGGTTTTGTCGCCAGCCTAGCTGATGCGGCATCTTTGCCAACTATAATGCCAGCCATAATGCCAACCATTATGCCAGCGATAATGGTCGTGACGAAAAATGAGTGGCAAGGCTGGTTCCCCAAGCTTTGATCTGCTATACCTTTGCGCATCGGGTCTTGCCGTTGGCTTGAGCCGAAAATAGACAAGCAAACCCGTCAATAAAGCAGACAAGCAACAAGAGATCATGGCAGGCCATTCCAAATTTAAAAATATCATGCATCGCAAAGGTGCGCAGGACAAAAAACGCGCCAAGGTTTTCGGTCGTCTTATTAAAGAGCTGACCGTTGCCGCCCGCAGCAGCACCGATCCTGATTCAAACCCGCGCTTGCGCTCGGCTCTATCGGCGGCGCGCGCTGCCAATATGCCCAAGGATAATATCGAACGCGTGCTCAAACGCGCCGAGGGCGGTGAGGGTGAAAATTATGATGAAATCCGCTATGAGGGCTATGGCCCGGGTGGCACCGCGCTAATCGTTGATGCGATGACCGATAACCGGAACCGCACCGCATCAGAAGTGCGCGCCGCCTTTAACAAATTTGGCGGGTCACTTGGCGAAACCGGATCGGTTAGCTTTATGTTTGATCGGGTTGGCCAAATTATCTATCCGGCTGATGTGACCGATGCTGATACAATGTTCGAAGTGGTTCTTGAAGCCGGTGCCGAAAATGTGGAGTCAGATGAAAATGGGCATGAAGTGATTTGCGCACCGGATGATTTCAACGCCGTTCGCGAAGCATTGGAAACCGTGTTCGGTGCGCCCGAGGAATCGGGTCTGACATGGAAACCGCAAAATTTGATTGCCGTTGATGAGGGGCAGGCCACGACCTTGTTAAAGCTCCTTGATGCGCTTGATGATAATGACGATGTGCAGAATGTGTCGTCAAATTTTGACATTTCGGATGACGTCATTGCCAAGCTTGCCTAAGTGGGGTCGATGATGCGAATTCTTGGCATCGATCCCGGATTGCGATGCACCGGCTGGGGCGTTGTTGCCCTTGATGGCGGGCGGTTGCAGCATATTGCCAATGGTGCAATCCAGCCCAAACCCACGCTTGATGATGCGGCGCGACTGCAAATTATTTTTGATGGGCTTTGCGAGGTGATTAATCTTCACCAGCCCGATCAGGCGGCGATTGAACAAATCTTTGTGGCAAAATCAGCCGGATCGGCGCTTCGGCTTGGCATGGCGCGCGGCGTTGGCATTCTTGCTTGCGGCGTCAATCGGCTTGGCGTTGGCGAAATTTCGGCGCGCGCGGTCAAAAAGGCTGTTGCTGGCACTGGCACTGCTGATAAAAAGCAAGTCCAAGATATGGTCACGCGCCTGTTGGCGGTCACGGCACAAAATGCCGATGCTGCCGACGCGCTGGCAATTGCGATCGCCGCCAGCAATGAGGCTGGTACAGCGGCGTCAGTCGGGGTAGAGTTGGGCCAAGGGCAGGCGGGCAAGGAACAAGTGGGCAAGGGACAGACGACTGGGGGTCTGTCGGCGGCTATTGCTGCGGCGCTTGCCCGAGATGATGTCAGCAATGGGGGCAAGACATGATTGCGCAATTGCGTGGCACCATAGTGCGAACTGATGATCAGCAGACGATTCTTGATGTTCAGGGGGTTGGCTATGCAGTCAATATTTCTGGCCGCACGCAAGGCCAGCTTGGCGCCATGGCAGGCGAGGTTGCGCTTTTAACCGAAATGCAGGTTCGCGAGGACAGCATGACGCTGTTTGGCTTTCTTGATCTGGCTGAACGCGATGCGTTTCGGCTTTTGATCACGGTTCAGGGTGTTGGTGCCAAGGCGGCGATGGCGATTTTGTCGGTGTTGTCACCAAGCGATTTAACCAATGCCATTATCGCAGGTGACAAGGCAATGGTGGCGCGCGCCGACGGTGTTGGCCCCAAAATTGCCCAGCGTGTGGTCAATGAACTTGGCGAGAAAATTGGCAAAATCACCAGCCTTGGCGGTGCTTTGGCGATTGGTGATTCTGCCGCTGGCACGGCTGGCGGGCTTGACGGTGCCGCCGCTGGGTTATTTGGTGATGCGGTTTCGGCGCTGGTCAATCTTGGCTATGGACGCGCCGAGGCGCATAGCGCGGTAATGCGGGTTCAGGCAAAGGCAGGCGGTGACAATCTTTCAGATATGATTGCGGCGGCCTTGCGGGAGATGGGAACATGACCCAAGCAGATGACCCCAGCCGCCTGATTGGCGCTGATAGCCAGGAGAGAAGTGACAATGCTTTGCGGCCAAGCTCACTTGCCGAATTTATTGGACAGGGCAATGGACGCCGCAATCTTGAAACATTCATTCATGCCGCGCGTGATCGGGGTGATGCGATGGATCACAGCCTGCTTCACGGGCCGCCGGGTCTTGGCAAAACAACCTTGGCGCAGATTATCGCCGCTGAATTGGGTGTTGGCTTTCGGGCAACATCAGGGCCGGTGATTGCGCGGGCGGGTGATTTGGCAGCACTGCTTACCAATTTACGGCCACGCGATGTGTTGTTTATTGACGAAATTCACCGTCTTGCGCCTGCGGTCGAAGAAGTTCTGTATCCGGCGATGGAGGATTTTCAGCTTGATCTGATCATCGGCGAGGGGCCGTCGGCGCGTTCAGTGCGGATTGATTTGCCGCCATTTACGCTTGTTGGTGCGACCACAAGATCGGGACTATTAACAACCCCGCTTCGTGACCGGTTTGGCATTCAAATGCGGATGCAGTTTTATACCCCTGATGAATTGTCACTTATTCTGACCAAACAGGCGATCAAGCTTGGGCTTGATCTTGGCGCTGATGGCGCGGCCGAAATTGCTGGGCGTGCGCGCGGAACGCCGCGTGTGGCGGGCCGACTATTGCGGCGGGTTCGTGATATTGCGGCGGTCGAGGCCGCTGGAACCGTAACCGCGGTGGTTGCCGATGCCGCTTTGCACCGGCTTGAAGTTGATGCCAACGGCCTTGATCAGATGGATCGGCGCTATCTTGCCTGTTTGGCTGAATCCTATGCTGGTGGGCCGGTTGGTGTGGAAACGCTGGCGGCGGTATTGTCTGAACAGCGTGATGTTTTGGAAGAAGTGATCGAACCTTATTTGATGCAAACCGGATTACTGATGCGAACCCCGCGTGGGCGGTGCCTGTCGGTTGGTGGCTGGGCCTATCTTGGTATGACGCCGCCTGCATCGGCTGCCAAGCAGATTGACCTTCTGACGCAAATCGCCGGTGATGAGGCAGATATCGAATAGGGTATGATGGTGGGTGGTCGGCAAAAAAATCAGGCAGGAACCTTCGATCATGCCAATCTGGCAGCCGGTGCCGATGCCATGCTTGATGGCCGGCTCGACGCTGGCAATCATTTTTATTCGCTTCGTGTTCAATATGAAGATACCGACGCTGCCGGCGTTGTTTATCATGCCCAATATCTGGCCTTTGCCGAACGCGCCCGATCAGCGTGGCTTCGATGTCTTGGCATTGACCAGCCGGCGATGCTTGCCGATGACAGATTAGGCTTTGTGGTGCGCCGGATCGAGGCTGATTTTCATCTTCCTGCTGGTCTTGGTGATATTCTTGATGTTGAAAGCGGCTTGCTTCGGCTTGGCGGCGCATCGCTGAAACTTCAACAAAAAATCATAAATCGTGAAAATCGCCATATTCTTGCCCGACTTGTCGTAGACATAGGACTTGTCGCGCTGGCCGATGGGGCGCGGCCAAAAATATGTCGGCTGCCGGCGGCGGTCAAAGCCAAATTTTCCGATCTGGCATTGTCAGATGGATAACTCGCACCGGCGAAAGGTGCGAACGAAAATGCTATTTGGACGAAAACAGAGGGTGAATAAATGAATTCTGTGGAGTTGACGGTAACCCATTCAAGTGCAGATCTTAGCATCATGGGGTTGTTCTGGGCGGCGGATCCTTTCGTCAAGCTGGTCATGTTGCTTTTGATTTTTGCATCGATCTGGTGCTGGGCGATTGTGGTGGAAAAAATCACCATCATTCGGCGCGAGCGGCGTTTGGCGCAGGCCTTTGAAGATGCTTTCTGGTCAGGTGGATCGATTGATAAGCTGTATGATGATACAGGTGCCAATCCGCGCGATGCAATGTCAATTGTGTTTGTTGCAGCGATGCGTGAATGGCGACGGGCAACGTCACGCGGGCTTGCCGATGCTGGCCGTGCCGATTTGCGCGCGTCATTGGTTAGCCGGATTGACCGGTCGATGAATTTCACCATCACGCGTGAAATGGAACGGATGGAGCGCGGGATGAATCTTCTGGCGTCAATTGGTTCAGTATCGCCTTTTGTTGGTTTGCTTGGCACGGTCTGGGGGATCATGAGTTCGTTCCAGTCGATTGCCGAGTCAAAAAACACCAGCCTTGCGGTTGTCGCGCCCGGAATTGCCGAGGCGCTTTTTGCCACCGCGCTTGGGCTAGCGGCGGCCATTCCGGCGGTTATTGCCTATAATAAATTTGCTGGTGATCTTGAACGATTTGGCGCGCGGCTTGAAACATTTGCGCAGGAATTCAGCACGCTTTTGGCGCGCCAGCTTGATGAAGGCGGCAAATAATGGGAGCGGGAGTCAAACGATCAACCGGCGGGCGGCGGCATCGTCCAATGGGCGAGATTAACGTCACACCCTTTGTTGATGTTATGCTGGTGCTGCTGATTGTGTTTATGGTGACAGCACCGCTTTTGACCGTTGGTGTTGAGGTTGATTTACCAAAAACCAAAGCTGGGGCAATCAATGCTGATGCAGCGCCTTTGGTGGTTTCGATCAAAGCTGATGGGAGTCTTTATTTGCAAGAAGCCGCGGTTGACGCCGAGGTTTTGATCCCGCGCCTGAAGGCCATTTCCAACGCCAATCCTGATGTTCGTATTTTTGTGCGTGGTGATCAGGCAGTGACCTATGGCGATGTGCTTGGTGTTATGGGTCGCATTCAGGCAGCCGGATTTGAAAAGGTTGCATTAGTGGCCCAGCTTCCTGAAGCGAAATAATGACTGCATGATGGAAATTTGCGTGGAACGCTAGAGATGGATCGTCGTTCGTTGATTATTTCGGTTGGATTGCACGTCAGTGTTGCAACACTGGCGTGGATTGGCTTGCCGTCAATCAAGCGCGATCTTCCCGCCGAACAGCCCATCGTGGTGATGGAAATGGTGCAATCAGTGCCAACGACAAATTTGACGCAAGGCGATAAGCCGAATACAGCAAAAAAGGAACAAAAGGCAGTAAAATCAAAAAAGCCACCCCCGCCACCACCGCCAGCCCCGCCGCGTGCAAAACCGCCCGCGCCAAAGCCCGTTGCCAAGCCAGTCTCAAAAGCGCCTGATCCAAAAGCAGAAATCCTGCCACAAAAAATCACGCCCAAGCCCAAGCCGGCAATTGCCCAGCCACCGGCGCCGCCAAAATCAAAGCCAAAAACCACCGCGACTCTGAAAGCACCAAAACGTCTGCCGCAATCACCGCCCAAACGCATCAATAAGCTGGCACGCCAGAAAGCGTTGCAAAAACAGCGCGAAGACGCGTTGAGCGGGGTGATGCAAAATCTTGCCAAGGCCAAGGCGGTATCCGAAGATGCCGAAAAGAAACGGCGCGAAAAAGAACGTAAAGAAGCGGCTGAAACTTTGACCAGCAATTTGACAACGGCGGCTGGCAATGCCATCCGCGCGCCCGAAAAGCCAGTTGTTGGCCCGCTTGGCCTTTCCGACATTGATCGCATTCGCCAGCATGTGTCATCATGCTGGTCGCCGCCAATTGGCACGGCAGGTGCAAACACGCTAATTGTTGACATAATTGTCACGTTAGATAGAGACGGAAAGGTTTTGACTGCCGAGGTTGACAATAAAATGCGACTTGCCACCGACCGGACATATCGGGTTGCCGCCGATGAGGCCATTCGCACAATGTTTAAATGTTCGCCTTTGCCGGTGCCGTTGGACAAATATGAACAATGGAAAAGCTTTATCTTCGGGTTTGATCCGAAATTTTTAACACGATAATGAAGTGACATGGTTTGCGCCGCACAGCGCATATTGGCAGGTAAAAAGATAGGAATGGATTAGCGATGATGATGTTTTTGCGATTGGTAATTGTGGTTGCGGCTTGTTTTGGTCTGTTCGGTAATATCGCGCATGCCCAGCTTCGCATTGATATAACCGAAGGTCAGGTCGCGCCAACACCGATCGCGATCGCCAATTTTACCGGCCCTGATGGTGTCGTGTCCGAGGTCGGCAAACAAATCGCCCAGATTATTTCCGAAGATCTGGAAAGTTCAGGTCTGTTTGCGCCGGTTGATAGCGCGGCCTTTATCGAGCCACCAAAAGCGCCGTCAATTCGGCCAAATTTCACCAATTGGAGCCCGTTGGGGGTCAAGGGGCTTCTTGTTGGGTCGGCATATGTTGATTCGGCTGGCATGTTGCAGGTGGAATTTGTGCTGTGGGATGTGGTGATCCAGCGCAATATCACTGGCGGTGGCGGCAATGCCGATCAAAATGCCATTCGCCGGATTTCGCATCAGATTGCCGATTTCGTCTATGAGGAATTCACTGGTGACAGAGGGTATTTTGATACGCGCGTAGTCTATGTTGCTGAATCAGGGTCGCAAAGCCGCCGTTTAAAGCGGTTGGCCATTATGGATCAGGATGGCCATAATCATCAATTTTTGACCTCAGGTGCTGATCTGGTTTTGACCCCGCGTTTTTCACCAACAGCCAATGAAATTGCCTATCTGAACTATTTCAATGATGAACCAAATGTCTATTTGTTCGAAATTGCGACAGGGCGCACCGAACGGCTTGGCTCGTTCCCGGGCATGACCTTTGCACCCCGCTTTGCGCCATCAGGTGATAAATTGATCATGAGTCTTGCGCAAAATGGCATGACCGACATTTATGAAATGGATATGCGAACTCAAGCGATCAATCGCCTGACGCAATCGGCGTCGATTGACACATCGCCATCCTATTCACCTGATGGTTCAAAAATTGTGTTCAATTCTGATCGTGGCGGCAGCCAACAGCTTTATGTGATGGATGCTGATGGTGCCAATGTTCGGCGCATTAGCTTTAACCAAGGCCGCTATGCAACGCCGGTTTGGTCGCCCCGCGGAGATATCATTGCCTTTACCAAAATGGCGAATGGCCAATTTTACATTGGCGTGATGAATGTTGATGGGTCTGGTGAGCGGCTTCTTGCAAGTGGGTTTCTTGTTGAAGGGCCAACATGGGCACCAAATGGCCGAGTCTTGATGTATTTCAAGCAACAGCCCTTTGAAACCGATGGCAGTGGTGGCGATACGCACGTTTACCGGATCGATATTACCGGGTTTAATGAGAAGCGTATCATTACCCCATCGGATGCATCTGATCCAGCGTGGTCGCCTATATTGCGTTAACGAAACGAATTCGGCAAGTTAATGGAAATTTTGCAATCTTTGTCTGCAGGCCTTGGGAAATAGTAATTGGTGTGCCCGATGATGTTTGGGCAGGGCGATCATCATCATGTTATTCGGCGCGAAGATAGGCGGTCTTTCTAAAAAATTTCGACTTTATAGTTGATTGGTCAATTTTTTGGTTTCATTTGCCATAAATTTGATGTAAGGACAGTGCAGAATTTGGTGTGGCTTAGCCCTAATCTGTGGTGGGGTCGCAAGACGAGTACCGTGGTGTTCCGTTGGCTTGCTGTTAACGAGGCCACCGGATACAATAAGAAATGGAAACCATCCGGTGTGCCGGAAAAAAATTGGGGAGCATACAGATGTTTCAACGACTCTTCGCTATATGCGCAGTAGCTTTTCTTTTCACTGCCTGTGAAACGGCTTCAAACGTTGCCAGTGAGAGTGCCTCTGGCAGCTCATCAAGCAGTGCAACATCAGCTGGATCAAGCAGCAGCTCAACAACGGCAACACAGATGAGCGATGCTGAAAAGCTGGCGCAAGTTGGTAACACTGTGTATTTCGGATTTGACAGCTCTGAGCTGGCCGGTGAGGCACAAGCTATTCTGGATCGTCAGGCCGCATTCTTAAATGTGAATCCAACTATGGTCGTTATAATTGAGGGTCATGCCGATGAGCGTGGAACCCGCGAGTACAACCTAGCGCTTGGTGATCGCCGTGCAGTGGCTGTCCGTGACTATCTTCTCGCAAAGGGCCTCAACGCTTCTCGCATCCGTACCGTGTCATATGGTAAAGAGCGCCCAGCGGTTTCTGGTTCAAATGAAGGGTCATGGGAATTTAACCGCCGTGCTGCAACCGTTCTAAACTAGACCTGTTGATCTGTTTGAAAAGGGGGGCAAGAGCCCCTCTTTTTTTGCCTAATTTCTGCCTAAAATCGCCTGTAGTATGTTTGCAACAGATGATTGCAATCATCAATTTTTCTTTGTCGTTGGGAATTGACGTGATGAATAAACGGATAGTCTTTTTGGTGTTGGCCAGTTTGCTGCTGCCAGCAAATGCGATGGCACAAAGCGCGGCAAGCGATAATGCGATATCGTCAAATTCCAGCGCGCTGTTAACACGCCAACAGCAACGCATGGATATTCTGGAGCAGGGTTTGAAAGAAATCCGTGGGGTCATTGAACAGGATCTTCGCGAAATCAAGCTTAAGGTTGAACAGCTTGGGTCAAGCTCGGCACAGGCTGGCACTGCGCAGGTGGCTGATCTGAATGCGCTTCACAATGAGATGGAAAAGCTGAATGATACATTGGCAATGACCAGTCGCCGGATGGAACGCACACTTGAAATCACATCTGATACCGAATTTCGTTTGCTGCGGCTGGAAAAGCGGGTGCAAACGCTGATCTCGCTTGGCGGCAGTGATCTTGCCAGTGCGGCAGCACAGCAGGAAACAACCGCTGCCGATGCGCCAGCCAATGTACAAATGACCCGCGAAAGCAATAGTGGTGTCACCAAATGGTCGGTTGAAGAAGGCGCGCTTAACCGCGAGCTAGAGACATTGGATACGGCCAGTGCACCCGACGCCGCCACCAAAGATGGTGTTGAGAAGGCCGGTGACAGCGCATCAACTGCTGATAATGCGGTTTCTGGCGATGTAGGCACCCTGAACGCCGATGTTGCGGTAAATGATGTACCTGTCGTTCCTGCGCAACCTGCCGAACCTGAGGTTTTGCCTGCGGTTAGCCCCGAAGAGCAATATCGCTTTGCGCTTGGGCGAGCCTTGCAGAATGATTTGGAAACAGCCGAATTGGCCTTTGCCGAATTTCGGGTCTTCAACAAAGATCACCAACGTCAGGCCGATGCCACTTTCTGGCTGGGGCGGGTGCAGTTCATGCGCGGTGAATATGAAAAAGCCGCCATGACATTTTCCGAATTTAACAGCACCTATGCAAATGATGCACGGCTTGTTGATACAACCATGTGGATCGCCGAGTCAGTCTCGCATTTCGCACCAGCAGAACAAGCCTGCGAAATCTACGCATCCTTGCCAAAGCTTCTTGATACGCCGCCTGAAGCTTTCATGGCCCAGCTTGCCGCCCTTAGTGATGCTGCCAAGTGTAAAAGCTAACTCGATTGTGGCTTTTGACGCCCGTTTCGCCGCTGTCATGGCGGGGCTGGGGCTTGATCAATGCAAAGGCTATGTCACAGCATTGTCGGGTGGGCCAGATAGTACCGCGCTGACTTTATTGACGCAGCGTTATGCCAATGTAACCGGCAAGCATCATCATGCGGTGATTGTCGATCATGGTTTGCGTGAAGGCTCGGGTGATGAGGCAGAAAGGGTGCAAACGCGTTTGCGCCGCTTTGGCATTGGCAGCGATATTATCCAGATTACCGAACCGCGCCCGACAGCCGGATCACAGGAATGGGCGCGGATCAACCGGCATCACGCGCTATTAGCAGTGGCACGGCAAAAAAAGGCCGCTTTGCTATTTGCGCATCATGCCAGCGATCAGGCTGAAACCGTGGCAATGCGCTTGTTGAAATCATCGGGTTTAAACGGTCTTGGCGGGATTGCTTGCCACCGATTGCAGCATGATGTTGTCGTTGCGCGGCCGGTTTTGGGCTGGATGCCCGATCAGTTGAAGGCGGTTTGCCGTCATCTTGATTGCGATTTTGAAATTGATCCTAGTAACCAAAATCACCAGTTTGAACGCGTTCGTATCCGAAAATTTCTGGCTGATCTTGATCGCCAAGATGCCGCAACAGGTGATATAGCGCTGTCTTCATGGCAATTGCGCCGTCTTGGTGTTGGCGCAGCGCGGCTAGGCGCGGCGGCTGACAAGGCTTGTGATCGGATTATTGAGCAAGCGGTTGACTTGCATCCGGCGGGTTATGCCAGCGTGACCATGGCCGCCTTTGCCGATCTGCCGCAATCATTTTGGGCGCTTATCATGCGCCGGCTCATTATGGCGGTCGGCGGTGGGCAATATGGGGCGGCAAGAATGGCTCTGGATCAGCTTCGCCAGCGTTGTGATGATGGTGTTTCGGCAACGATTGGCGGCTGTCATTTTAGCCCAATTACCACGCCGTCATCACGCCACGCATCAGGGGCTAATTATCATCTGTTTCGCGAAACGGGCCGCAAGGTAACTGCCACGCCGATTGCCGCTGGCCAAGAACTGGTCTTTGCCGGTTGTTGGTTGGTCAAAAGCGCGCAGGCGGGCATGCTGCATGGATTTTCCGATACGCCCAGAATACAGGGTGATTCCGGCGCTGCTTTGCATGTCAAATCCATGCCGGATGGGTGGCATTTGCTGCCGCATCGCGCAAGACAGGCAATTCCTGTGTTAACAACCCTTGACGGCGGGTCGATTTATCCCCAATTAAAAGGGTATAATAGCACTCAGCTGCCAGCCACTATGGCGGCGCGGTTTCTAGGGATGGCAAGACGTCCAACGTTTCTTGCAGATACATTGATAGGATAGATCTGGTGAATAATCTGGCACGCAATATTATCATCTGGCTCATTTTTGGCGCGGCGCTTATGGGGCTGTTCAATATGTTCCAAACCCCGTCAACCGGAACACCAGCCGATCAGGTGGCCTATTCCGATTTTGTGGGGAAGGTCAAAACCAACCAGATCGAAGAAGTATTGATCGATGGTCGCAATTTGCGCGGTAAATCCAGCGCCGGACGGGTAATCACAACTGTGATGCCGCCATCAACCGATGTTGTAAAAATACTGGATGAAAATGATGTTCGCATCGTTGCAACCCCCGAAGATAGTGGCATGCCAAGCTTCTTCTCGATTTTACTGTCATGGTTCCCAATGCTGCTGTTTATTGGCATCTGGATTTTCTTCATGCGGCAAATGCAGGGCGGTTCACGCGGCGCGATGGGCTTTGGCAAATCGCGGGCGAAATTGCTGACCGAACATCAAGGTCGCGTCACTTTTGAAGATGTGGCTGGTATTGATGAAGCCAAAACCGAATTGGAAGAAGTTGTCGAATTCCTCAAGGATCCGGGCAAGTTTCAGCGTCTTGGTGGCAAAATTCCAAAAGGCGTTTTGCTTGTTGGCCCTCCGGGTACCGGTAAAACCTTGCTTGCCAAGGCGATTGCTGGCGAAGCCAATGTGCCTTTCTTTACTATATCAGGTTCTGATTTTGTCGAAATGTTTGTTGGTGTTGGTGCCAGCCGTGTTCGCGATATGTTTGAACAGGGCAAGAAAAATGCGCCTTGTATCATCTTCATTGACGAGATTGACGCGGTTGGACGGCATCGTGGTGCCGGTCTTGGTGGCGGCAATGACGAACGCGAACAGACTCTGAACCAGATGCTTGTTGAAATGGATGGTTTTGAGGCGAATGAAGGGGTGATCCTGATCGCCGCAACCAACCGTCCTGACGTGCTTGATCCGGCGTTGCTTCGCCCGGGTCGTTTTGACCGGCAGGTTGTTGTGCCAAATCCCGATGTGATTGGTCGCGAAAAAATTCTGAAAGTTCACATGCGTAAAACACCACTGTCAGAAGGTGTTGAGCCGCGCGTGATCGCGCGTGGCACCCCCGGTTTTTCGGGTGCCGACCTTGCCAATCTGGTGAATGAGGCAGCATTGCTGGCAGCGCGTAAAGGTCGCCGCACGGTCTCAATGGCCGAATTTGAAGAGGCCAAGGATAAGGTTATGCTTGGTGCCGAACGCCGGTCGATGGTGATGACCGACGAGGAAAAGCGCCTGACAGCCTATCACGAGGCCGGACATGCTGTTGTGGCATTGCATTGCTCTGCATCTGATCCAATTCATAAAGCCACCATCATTCCGCGTGGACGTGCGCTTGGCATGGTGATGCGGCTTCCAGAAGGCGATCGTATTTCACTGGCGCGTGACAAAATTCACGCCGATTTGCGGGTGGCCTGTGGTGGCCGGATTGCCGAAGATCTGATCTTTGGCCATGACAAGATTACCACTGGTGCGTCATCTGATATCCGCATGGTTACCGATATGGCGCGCCGAATGGTGACTGAATGGGGCATGTCCGACAAGTTGGGCTTTTTGGCCTATAGCGCCGATGAGCAGGAAGTTTTCCTTGGTCGGTCAGTGTCGCAACAAAAGAATGTTGCTGATGCAACCGCGTCGATCATTGATGATGAAGTGCGCCGGATTGTTGACGAGGCCTATAAAGACGCGACCAAAATCCTTAAAAAGAACGATGTTGAGCTGGAACGCTTGGCGCAGGGCTTGCTTGAATATGAAACGCTTGATGGCAATGAAATCAAGATTATCGTTGAAGGGGGCACGCTTGTTCGCAAAGATGCCGAGGACACGCCAATCAATCAAAAGCCAAAGCGCAAATCGCGGACCGGCCTTCCTGGTACTGGTCGGTCGAAAAAGCCTGGCAGCGAACCTGCCTAAGCCTGTATTTTGATGAATACAGACGCGACATCTAAACTAGCCTATGAGGCGGTGCCAAAAGTGCCGCCTTTTTGCCAACCAACATGGCTTCGCCCCATCATCACATCTGGCGGCCAGTATAAATTGGCAGGCGGACCTACCAGCTTTTGCCAGCTTGACGTTGTCATGGCTGACGGCATTGATGGATATGTGGCAAGCCGGATGGATTGCGACCAGCTTTTTGCCCTTGCCGATGATCGGAATATGGCAAGCAAGGCCATTGATGATTTAACCATTGCGCGGCCGCATTTTGCCGGTCTTGATATGAGCTGGTCGCATTTGATGGGGGTGCTGAATGTAACCCCTGACAGCTTTTCAGATGGCGGGGTTAATCATGGCCTAGCCAAGGCAATTGCCGCTGGCAAGGCGATGGCGGTGGAAGGCGCGTCAATCATTGATATTGGCGGCGAATCCACCCGTCCGGGCGCCGAGCCGGTTAGCCGTAATCAGGAACTGGCGCGTATTCTGCCGCCGATTACCGCATTAGCGCGGGCTGAGATGCTGATCTCGGTTGATACCCGCCATGCTGCGGTGATGACACGGGCAACAGCGGCTGGGGCAGCAATCATTAATGATGTTCAGGCATTGCAGGGCGAAGATGCGATGACGGCCGCCGCGGCAAGCGGTGCGCCAGTGGTCATGATGCATATGAAGGGGACGCCCGAAACCATGCAGCAGGATCCGGTTTATGATTTTGCGCCGGTAGAAATCTACGAATTTTTGAAACAGCGCGTTGCGGCGGCGATTGCCGCTGGCATTCCGGCATCATCAATTGCCATTGATCCCGGTTTTGGCTTTGGCAAGACAGTGACCCATAATTTGCAATTGGTGAATTGGTTGTCACTATTTCACGGGCTTGGTGTCGTTGTTCTGTTTGGGGCCAGCCGTAAATCGTCAATTGCGAAAATATCGGCTGGCGAACCGGCTGAAGCGCGGCTTGCTGGATCATTGGCATTGGCTGCAGCGGCATGGCGGCAGGGCGCGCAGATTATTCGCGTTCACGATGTTGCCGAAACGGCGCAAGCGCTGGCGGTCGAGGCAGCCTTGCGTGCCACCGACAGCTAATTTTGGATTGTTTTGAGTGCTTGTGAAATAGGGGCAAGCTATTCTATCCTAAACCCAAGCAGCCATTTGGCCGCAAATGCGATTACCGAAATGTGATCGACAGAGTGACAAAGGAAACATCATGGCAGGATTATTCGGTACTGACGGCGTTCGCGCGCGCATCAATACGGGGCCGATGACTGCCGAAGCCGTTGTAAGGCTGGCATTGGCCGCGGGGCGTTGGTTTGCCGATTATAATGACCGGTCTACCCATGCACGCCCGATTGTTGTCATTGGCAAGGATACGCGTCTTTCAGGCTATATGTTGGAATCGGCATTGGTTGCAGGCTTTACCTCAATCGGACTTGATTGCCGTTTGCTTGGTCCGATCCCAACGCCAGCGGTGGCGCATTTAACGCGCTCGCTTCGGGCGGAATTGGGCGTGATGATCTCGGCTAGCCATAACCCGCATCATGATAATGGCATCAAGCTGTTTGGCCCCGATGGGTTTAAGCTTGATGACAAAATCGAAGTTGAAATTTCGGCATTGGCTGCCGGTTCAATTGCGCTTGCTGACGCGCCTGATCTTGGCCGTGCGCGCCGCATGCTTGATTCGGTTGGTCGCTATGTTGAATTTGCCAAATCCACCTTGCCTGGGCGCACGCGTCTTGATGGGCTAAAGCTGGTTGTTGATTGTGCGAATGGCGCTGCCTATCGCACCGCGCCGGACACGCTTTATGAACTTGGTGCTGAAATTGTGCCATTGGCGGTATCACCTGACGGTTTCAATATTAACGAAAATTGCGGTGCGGTTCATCCGCAGGTGATGGCAGCGGCGGTGGTGGCGCATGGTGCTGATGTGGGGATTTGCCTTGATGGTGATGCCGACCGGCTGATCATGGCTGATGAAACTGGCAAAATTATTGATGGTGATCAGATTTTGGGTTGCCTTGCGCTTGTCATGCAGGAACGCGGAACGCTTGCCAACAACGCGGTTGTTGGCACGGTGATGACCAATCGCGGCCTTGAGGCCAGACTTGGCAAGGCAGGGATTGATTTGCACCGCGTTGCTGTTGGTGATCGCTATATTCTTGAAAAGATGCGGCAAGATGGGCTGAATCTTGGTGGCGAACCGTCAGGCCATATGCTGATGACCGATTTTGCGCGGTCGGGTGATGGCTTGCTAACGGCATTGCAGATGCTAACCCTGCTCAAGACAAGCGGCAAAAAATCCAGCGCGCTGTTCAACAGCTTTTCGCCAAATCCCCAAAGGCTAGAAAATCTGCGCGGAATTGATCCGGCGGTTCTTCAGGATAAAAAACTGCAATCCGACCTTGCTAATATTGAGACTAATCTAAACGGAAAGGGGCGTGTTCTGGTACGCCCATCTGGAACCGAAGCTTTGGTTCGCGTGATGGTCGAAGCCGAAACTGACGCGCTTGTAACCGAGGCAATGGATGCGTTAATTTTGCGCATTACCGCTGAGGCTTAATAAAATATATCAAAAACAGATGCTTGCTGGTTAGGAATTTATTTCCCTCTACCGGTCAGACAGCATGTTGACTTGCGACATCATTTTATGCGACTTCTTTTGCGGGCCGCTATCCCCCAACGGATAGCCAAATCTGAGCGCGAGAATGTGTTATGTCAACATATGCCAAACCGGCAATCCGTCCGGTTATGCCGTATTTTTCTTCTGGACCAACAAAGAAACGTCCGGGATGGTCTCCGACTGCACTTGAAGATGCTTGCACCGGTCGGTCGCATCGTTCAGCACCTGCAAAAAATAAAATCCAAACAGCGATGACCCTCGCCAGTGAAATTCTGGGTCTGCCTGATGATTATCGCATCGGCATCGTTCCGGGCTCTGATACGGGCGCGGTTGAGATGGCAATGTGGTCAATGCTTGGCGCGCGTGGCGTTGAACTTTTGGCGTGGGAGGCCTTTGGTAAAGATTGGGTTACCGATGCGGTAAGCCAGTTGAAAATTGATCCGGTGACACATGTTGCCCCTTATGGGCAATTGCCTGATCTGAATGCAGTCAATTTCAATAATGATGTTATTTTCACTTGGAACGGCACCGCGGCTGGCGTCAAAGTACCAAATGGCGATTGGATTCCCGATAATCGTGCCGGTTTGACCATTGCTGATTCAACATCTGCCTGTTTTGCGATGGATTTGCCATGGCAAAAGCTTGATGTTGTGACCTTTAGTTTCCAGAAATCGCTTGGCGGTGAGGGTGGACATGGCGTGCTGATTCTGTCTCCGCGGGCTGTTGAACGGCTGGAGAGCTATACCCCGTCATGGCCAATTCCAAAATTGTTCCGCTTGACCTCTAAGGGCAAATTGAATGAAGGCATTTTTGATGCTGCGACGATCAACACCCCGTCATTGCTGGTCGTCGAAGATGCAATTGACGCGTTGAATTGGGCAAAGTCAATTGGCGGGTTGCCAGCGTTAATCGCGCGGTCAAATGCCAGCCTTGATGCGGTGAAATCATGGGTTGCGAAAACGCCATATTTTGGCTTTTTGGCACAAGATCCAGCAACAATTTCAAACACCGGCATCACCCTGTCGATCACTGATCCTTGGTTTGTCGCGTTAGATGATGCGGCAAAAAAGGCAGTTGCTTCGGGGCTTGAAAAAACCTTGGCAAAAGAAGGGGTTGCGCTTGACGCCGCATCATATCGTGATGCGCCTCCCGGCTTACGCATCTGGGCTGGCCCAACGGTTGAGCCAAGTGATGTCGAGGCGCTATTGCCGTGGCTGGATTGGGCCTATGCCGAAATCCGGCAAGCCGAGTTGGCTGCTGCCTAATCTGCGATATCGATGACCGCAATCCTGCGGTACTGGTAATTCTGTATCGATATGAATTTTGATTGCCATGAATTGCCCTGTTTCTGGGGCCAGTTAATGAATGAGATGAAGCCATGCCAAAAGTATTGATTAGTGACAAATTAAGCCCGCGGGCAGCGGCAATTTTTGAAGAACATGGCATTGATGTTGATGTCAAACCGGGGCTTTCACCTGATGAGCTAAAGGCCATTATTGCCGATTATGATGGGCTGGCGATCCGTTCGGCGACCAAGGTTACGGCTGATATTTTGAACGCCGCCACAAATCTGAAAGTCGTTGGCCGTGCTGGGATCGGGGTGGATAATGTCGATATTGCGGCGGCAACCAAACGCGGTGTGATCGTGATGAATACCCCGAATGGCAATGCGGTTACAACTGCCGAACATGCCATTACCTTGATGCTGTCCTTGGCGCGGCAAATTCCCGATGCCAATAAATCCACCAAAGCTGGTAAATGGGAAAAATCACGCTTTATGGGAACCGAAATTACCGGCAAAACATTAGGTCTGATTGGCTGTGGCAATATCGGAACGATTGTTGCTGAACGCGCGCAAGGCCTGAAAATGCGGGTTATTGGTTATGACCCGTATCTTAGCCCTGAAAATGCGACCCGGCTTGGCATTGAAAAGCTTGAGCTTGATGAATTATTGGCGCGGGCAGATTTTATCACGCTTCACACGCCATTGACCGATGCAACGCGTAATATAATTAGCGCCGATGCGTTGAACAAAACCAAAAAGGGGGTTCGGATTGTCAATTGCGCGCGTGGCGGTCTTGTTGACGAGCTGGCGATGGCGGCAGCATTGAAAAGTGGCCATGTCGCTGGTGCCGCCTTTGATGTGTTTGAGGTAGAGCCCGCTACCGATAATGTGCTTTTTGGTTTTGATAATGTCATTGCCACGCCGCATCTTGGTGCCAGCACAACCGAAGCGCAGGAAAAAGTGGCACTTCAGGTGGCTGAACAAATGGCTGATTATCTGATGAAAGGGGCGGTCACCAACGCCTTGAACATGGCATCTGTTTCAGCCGAAGAAGCCCCGATTCTTAAGCCTTACATGGTGCTTGGCGGCTTGCTTGGCAGCTTTTTGGGGCAGGTCGAAGCCGATGGCATCACCGCAGTGGTAACCGAATTTGACGGCAAGGCAGCCGCGCTAAACCCAGAATCAGTAGTGGCAACAACTTTGGCAGGGCTTCTTGGACCGGCAATGGAATCGGTCAATATGGTCAATGCCGCTGCGGTCGCCTCGTCAAATGGGATTGCCGTATCGACAGTTCGCCATGATCGCCAATGCGACTATGAAACTCTGCTTCGGGTAACAATCTCGCATAAAACAGGTGATCGGACGATCGCCGGAACCTTGGTTGGTGGGAATAAGCCGCGGATTGTCGAGGTGCAGCATATCGCTGTCGAATCAGATTTCCCGCCATATCTTCTGTATCTTCGCAATTATGACAAGCCGGGTTTTATTGGTGATCTTGGCAGCCTTTGTGGCAAACATGGGATCAATATTGCGACTTTCCATCTTGGGCGGCGTGAAGCTGGCGGCGAGGCGATTGCCCTTGTCGAGATTGATGGTGGCTTGCCCAAAACCATGTTGCCTGAAATCCGCGCGCTGGATCAGGTGGTGCGGGCAGACGCACTGCATTTCGCGCTTGATATTTAATTGCCGATTGTTGCCGGCCGATAGGCCGCGTTTCGGCTGTGGTCATGCGTGGCATGGAATGCTGATCAATTAACCTCTGCCATTGGCATGGCACCGTTGCCTTTGCCGCGTGAACTCTGCTATAAACGGCGGCGGTTCATGCGGCCCGACGGCATGATCTATGGTTTCAAGGTAGGCGAACTTGACCCGTTGCAATATCGCAGCGGCATGGCGTCTTTCCTGTCTTTCGATCTTGATGTCGATCCCCTTGGTGGGACAAAGGTTTTTTCATGGCAAATGTAGCTGTAATTGGTGCGCAATGGGGTGATGAGGGCAAAGGCAAGATTGTCGATTGGTTGTCAAGCCGCGCCGATATTGTTGTCAGGTTTCAAGGTGGCCATAATGCGGGTCATACGCTTGTCATTGACGGCGTTGAATATAAATTATCGCTTTTGCCATCAGGCATTGTACGGCCGAGAAAATTATCGGTCATTGGCAATGGTGTTGTGATTGATCCGGCGCATTTGCTCAAGGAAATTGGCATTCTGCGAAGTCAGGGCGCGGCAATCAGTCCGGCAAGTCTTTTGGTATCCGAATCTGCGGCTTTGATCTTGCCGGTTCATCAGGCGGTTGATGCGGCGCGCGAAGCGTTGCGCGGTGCTGGTAAAATCGGCACAACCGGCCGCGGCATTGGCCCTGCCTATGAAGATAAAATTGCCCGCCGCGCGGTTCGCCTTGGCGATTTGGCATCCGAAGATGTGCTAACGGAAAAGCTGGCGGCGCTGGTGGCGCATCACAATGTCTGGCTTGCTGCTGCCGAACAGCCGCTTGCCGATGCTGACAAGATGAAGGCCGATCTTTTGGCGATGCGTGACGAATTGCTGACCTATGCTGGCCAAAGCTGGCGTTGCCTTGCCGATGCGCGCGCGGCAAATAAGCGGGTTTTGTTTGAAGGTGCCCAAGGGGTGATGCTTGATATTGATCACGGCACTTATCCTTTTGTGACCTCAAGCAATACTGTGGCGGGTCAGGCCGCAACGGGTGCGGGAACCGGCCCAACCGATATCGGATTTGTCCTTGGCATTACCAAGGCCTATACAACCCGCGTTGGCAGTGGCCCATTCCCAACCGAGGATTTTGGTGCCGATGGCGAACGTATGGGCGAACGAGGCCGCGAATTTGGCACGGTCACAGGACGCAAGCGGCGTTGTGGCTGGTTTGATTCGGTTATGGTTCGCCAGGCAGGTCATGTTGCGGGCATCACCGGCATGGCTTTGACCAAGCTTGATGTTCTCGATGGGTTTGATGTTTTAAAGATATGTGTTGGCTATCAAATTGACGGCAGCGACAAGGTTTTGGATTATTTCCCGTCCGATGCTGGCGCACAGGCCGCTTGCAAGCCAATCTACGAAGAAATGCCCGGCTGGTCAGACAGCACCTATGGCGCGCGTAGCTGGGCTGAATTACCTGCTAATGCGGTCAAATATATTCGCCGTGTTGAAGAAATGACCAAATTGCCGGTTACGCTGCTATCAACAAGCCCCGAACGCGATGATACGATTCTGGTTCGCGACCCGTTTGAACGCTAGGCCTCAGCTTCGCTGTGATGCGGCAATAGCTGCATTTCTTCGGCCTTGTCACGAACGGCCTTTTGCAGCTTCTCAAAGGCGCGCACTTCAATCTGGCGAATTCGTTCGCGGCTGACGCTGAATTCGGCGGCCAGATCTTCGAGTGTTAGCGGCGGTTCGGCAAGCCGTCGCGCCTCGAGAATACGTTGTTCGCGCGGGTTTAGCCCCTGCATCGCATCAACCATCAAATTGCGGCGCGCGCCATACTCTTCCTCTTCGGCAAAATTGGTTTCCTGATCAACGCTGTCATCTTCCAGCCAATCCTGCCATTCGCCACTGCCCTCGCCATCGCGGCTAAGCGGTATATTCAAAGATCTGTCATTGCCAGCCATGCGCTGATTCATTGAAATCACTTCAGTTTCGGACACATCAAGCTGAGTGGCAATCTGCGTAACCTGTTCGGGCTTTAGATCGCCATCTTCAATCGCTTGGATCTGTCCTTTGATGCGGCGTAGATTGAAAAACAATTTCTTTTGCCCGGCGGTGGTGCCGATTTTGACCAGCGACCATGACCGCAATATATATTCCTGAATTGCCGCTTTAATCCACCACATGGCATAGGTGGCAAGCCGAAAGCCTTTTTCAGGTTCAAATTTTTTGACCGCATGCATCATGCCAAGATTGCCCTCAGAGATCAGGTCGGCAACCGGAAGGCCGTAACCGCGATATCCCATTGCGATTTTGGCGACAAGCCGCAAATGACTGGTCACGAGCTTATGCGCTGCTTTGATGTCGCCTTTGTCTTTCCATGATTTTGCCAGCATATATTCCTCGCCCGGCTCTAGCATTGGAAAGGTGCGAATTTGCTCAAGGTAGCGCGACAGATTTCCATCTGGGCTAAGCGCAGGAAGCATAGATTTAGCAGCCATTTTCATTTCTCCTCGAGATCGAACTCATATCGTGAGGCATTTTGCGTCACTTTGGCGCGATGCTACCGCGCTTTGCCGACCTTTCTACAAGTAGATAAAACCATTTAATCGGGGCTAGATTAAGGCTATTTTTTGCAAAACTCTTTTTCAATAATTCTAATTTTCGCACATATAGACGGTCAAAACCCGAAAATTACGCGCAGTAATCGCAAAAATCAATTCTAGCCAGAAGGATGGGTTTTCCCAGTCGCACGGTCGGAAACAGTGCGTTCCATCAATGCGAGGAGACCCGCCATATCGTCGGGAAGCGGTGTTTCAAAATGCAGAGCCTCGCCGGTAATCGGATGGGCAAAGCCAAGCCGCGCTGCATGCAGTGCCTGACGGCCAAAATCGCGCATCTGTGACAGGCCGGTACGCGCCAAATTATCCGGCATTTGTCCCGAACGCGGTGCCCGTCCATATAATGGGTCGCCGATCACCCCATGATTGATATGCGCCATATGAACACGGATCTGATGTGTTCTACCAGTTTCAAGACGGCATTCAACATGCGAACCAAAAGGCGGGAAACGGCGCAGCAATTGCCAATGCGTTACCGCGTTACGGCCTTTGGTGGTGATGGCTTGGCGTTTGCGATCATAGCTGGCGCGGCCGATTGGTTCGTCAATCGTGCCATCACGTTCAACACTTGTTCCCCAAACAAGCGCGTGATAGCGCCGGTCAATATCATGTGCGGCAAACATTCCGGTCAGGCCGTGATGCGCCGCATCTGTTTTGGCGACTACCATCGTGCCAGATGTGTCTTTATCCAGACGGTGAACAATACCCGGCCGCATGACTCCGCCAATGCCGGTAAGCGATGGTCCGCAATGGGCAATCAGCGCATTCACCAAAGTGCCGGTTAACGACCCCGGTGCCGGATGCACAACCAGCCCTGCCGGTTTATTCAGGACAATCAAATGCGCATCTTCAAATAGAATATCAAGCGCGATATTTTCGGCTTTTGGCACGGCATCAACCGGCGGCGGCAAAATCAGCGCATAGCTTGCACCGGGTTTGACCGGTGCTGAGGGATCGGTTAGGGTGCGTCCATCTTCGCTTAGCTGCCCATCAAGGATCAGCGCTTTAATCCGGCTGCGTGACAAAGGCTGGCTTGGCGTGCCAAAATGGGCCGCCAGAAACCGGTCAACGCGGTCGGCAGGTATATCGTCAGCGGCAAGGTGAACAAGACGGGTTGTTGGATCGTCAGAGGAATGGATCATGGGTCAGGACAATAAAGCAAAAGCGTCAAATACAACAGCCCCACAATCATCTGAAACAAACACCGAAGCGCCGTCGGCTATTGTCCGAAATCTTGGGCTGATTAAGGCTATGGCCATCATCATGGCAATTTTGATCGTGGCGGCATTGGCGGTCATTATCGTGACAATCTATAGCCGGCTTACCGCCGCCAATTCGGCCAAGACAATTCAGCAAAATGAGCTTGTAATTCCTGCTGATAGCCGGATTACTGGTGCCAGCCTTGGCGCTAAGGGGCAAATGCTTGTCATTGTCGAAGATAAAACCGGCCAGCAATTATGGCAGCTCGACGCGTCAGGTAAAATTCAGCGCAAAACCCGCATCGCGCCCCAGCGGTAAAATTCGCCAATCGCGCCCGTGTTGCCTAAAGACCCAAATCGGATTTAGCCGATAAAAGCAGCCGTTCCAGCGGCATGTCGCTAAAGCTCCACACATCAAACCCGACCGCCAGCGGCAAAACATAATACCGAACGATAAACAGGATGCCCGCAGCGTAAAGCGGCAATAGGCGGCTGATGATAAAGGCTGGTTTGATCAAGTTTATCACCGCATAGATCGGGGCGTTTAGCCCACGCAACAGCCGTAACAGTGAAAAGCCACTATCTTCATTCATCACAATGATCAGCAGAAAATGCACAAAGCTGGTCCACATCAGCAAACCAAAAGGCAGATCAATCAAAATGCCGATCGGAGGGGTGGTTGTAATCATGCAAATGGTTCCAGATCGTGATCATAAAGGGGGCTGTATCTGCCTCCATAAAAACCGAATACAGCGCGCGATGCAAGCCCAAGATCCTGCGCCCGCATGATGAAAAGCGGCAACCCGAATTGATCGGGGGCTGGCATATTGCGTCAAAAAAAGATACATAAGGACGATGTGAGTGCCGGTTTGTCATTGCTGGGCTGGATTTGCCCGTTTTGACGCGCTACGCATCCTTGAAAATGCTGTATCAAAAATCCTGACGCGGCCCGAAAGAGAACTGGAAAAATCATGGCTAGCCATCAATATGTTTATGTAATGAACCGCTTAAGCAAGGCATGGCCCGGTGGTAAGGAAGTTCTGAAAAATATCAGCCTGTCATTTCTGCCAGGTGCCAAAATTGGCGTTTTGGGTCTGAATGGATCGGGTAAATCAACCTTGCTGAAAATCATGGCTGGAATTGAAACCGAATTTCAGGGTGAAGCATGGGCTGCCGATGGCATCAAAGTTGGTTATCTGGCGCAAGAACCCGAATTAGACCCGTCATTGGATGTGACTAGCAATGTTCTTGCTGGCATGGGTCGTGCCAAACAGCTTGTTGACCGGTTTAACGAAGTGAGTGCGAAATTTGCCGAAGAAATGAGCGATGACGAAATGAATGCCGTCATTGCCGAACAGGCCGAACTGCAAGAAGAAATTGATGCCATTGACGCATGGGATCTAGAACGCAAAGCCGAAATTGCGATGGATGCGCTTCGCGTGCCGCCGGGCGATGCCGATGTCACGAAATTATCAGGTGGTGAAAAGCGCCGTGTTGCGCTTTGCCAGCTATTGCTAAGTGCGCCTGACATGCTGCTTCTTGACGAGCCGACAAACCATTTGGATGCCGAATCAGTCGCATGGCTGCAAAAATTCCTTCATGATTTCCCGGGCACCGTTGTCACCATTACGCATGATCGTTATTTCCTTGATGATGTTGCTGGCTGGATTCTTGAACTCGATCGCGGAGCTGGTATCCCTTATGAGGGGAATTATTCGGGCTGGCTTGAACAAAAGCAAAAGCGGCTTGAACAAGAAGGCCGTGCCGACGATGCGCGGGTAAAATCATTGTCTCGCGAATTGGAATGGGTGCGCGCTGCACCAAAGGCACGTCAGGCCAAATCCAAGGCACGGATCAATGCCTATGAAAAGCTGCTTGCCGATGACCAGCAAAAACAGGTTGATGTGGCGCGGATTTCGATTCCGGCTGGCCCACGGCTTGGCGATGTGGTGATTAACGCCAATGGGCTTCGCAAAGGTTTTGGCGATCGGCTGTTGATTGATGATTTGTCTTTCCGCCTGCCGCCAGGTGGTATTGTTGGAGTGATTGGCCCGAACGGCGCGGGTAAAACCACGCTATTTCGCATGATTACCGGCGATGAAGCGGCTGATGAAGGTGATTTTTTTGTTGGTGATACGGTCAAGCTTGGCTATGTCGACCAATCGCGCGATGCGTTGGATGATAAGCAGACGGTTTGGCAGGTCATTTCAGACGGTATGGAAGAAATCGAGCTTGGCAAACGCACCATGCAATCGCGTGCCTATGTCGGACAGTTTAATTTCAAGGGCGGCGATCAGCAAAAAACCGTTGGCCAGTTATCAGGCGGTGAGCGCAACAGGGTGCATCTGGCGCGTATGTTGAAATCAGGGGCCAATCTGCTGCTTCTCGATGAGCCGACAAATGATCTTGATGTCGATACGCTTCGCGCCCTTGAAGAGGCGCTTTTGGAATTTGCTGGCTGTGCGGTTGTGGTCAGCCACGACCGTTGGTTCCTTGACCGGATTGCAACTCATATTCTGGCTTTTGAGGGCGACAGCCATGTTGAATGGTTTGAAGGCAATTATGAAGCCTATGAGGCGGATAAAAAGCGGCGTCTTGGTGCCGATGCTGATCGGCCAACCCGCATTAAATATAAGCCAATCTCGCGCTAGGCCGGTGATTTAAAAAAATAGCAGATCACGCCATCCAAAAAGCCGGAATGTTCCGGCTTTTTGGATGGCGGATTTTTGGGCAGATTTATGGTGCTTGCTGGCGTTTGCGCATTGCCTCAATCAACGCTGAAAACCGGCCTTCATTCTGGCGAATGATGGTGACGTTTTCCTGTTTTTGAGTCACAAGCATTGAAATATTCTCAATTTCAACATCCAAAACCTTTGCCGGTGCCATCGCTGGTGTAATGACGCGCCAGCCAACCGAAACAGATGGGCGCTTACCCGTTGAGTCATTAAAGACACCGCGAACTAGAACCATCTTGTCACCCTTGGCCTGACTATCAATTGCGGTAAAGCGCAAACCCGATAATTGATCGAAATTGCGAACAACGGTCTCAACCACAACATCTCGCATGGTTTGGACATAATCAATGCGTTCTTGTTGATTGGCGGCGCGCCAATAAGGCCCAGCAGAAAAGCGGGCAATCGCTGGTAAATCAAAATGTGTATCAAGAATTTTTGTAATATTTTCGGTTCGTTTTTCAATATTGCCGGAATCTGTTTTCAGATAGGCTTCAACTTGGCTGATCATGCTTGTGATAACATCATTGGCAGCGGTAATCTGATCGCTGGCACGCGCTGGCAAAGCGCTCAACAACAGCGGTATCAGACATAGACAAACAAAGCTGCTGCGAAGCCAGCTACGCAAATCAAAGATCAAAATTCCAATTTGGCGTTTGCGTGTCATTTAGGGTCCTCAAGGAATGATTCAAACTGGTCATCAGCGGTGCGATTATCGGTTGGTTTTCCAACCGTGGCATTAATGCGGCCAGCCCGCCCCTGATAATACAGCGAGCGGGTGCGGGCGTAAGGGTCAAGCGAATTATATTTCACATCGTTAAAGACTTCAAACAGATTAGCCCGCGTTGATACAGCCGCGACTGGTGCGCGCAATGTTTGCATTGTCTGGACGGCATCACCAGCTTTTAGAAACGACATCGGGTTGGTTACCGAATCAACAACCCGGCCGGTTAGGCTTCGGCTGGTATTTGGGCCAAGAACTGGCACCATCAGATAATTGCCTTCAGGCACATCAAACGATGCCAAGGTCTGGCCAAAATCCTGGCTTTTGACCGCTTTTGGATCCTCGGTCAGATCAACCAGTCCCAGTGTCAGGCTGTTGACGATAAAATGCACTGTCGACAGACCCGCATTTTCAAAACGCCCCTGCAATGTTGAATTGAATGTGGTGGCCGGAAGCCCTGTCCAGTCAATATGGTTATCAATCGCGCGGCGGCCGGCTGGCGGCATGACATTGCGATAACCATTGGCGGCTGGTTCCAAAACATGCGTATCAAGACCCATGTTAAAGGCAAAGGCTTTGCAATTCGATCCTTCATATGGGTCGCGCGCATCCGTTCTTTCGGCGTCGGGAACAGAACTGCATGCCGCCAAAAGCAAGATAGCCGCAAAGGGGGCGGCTGAAATGCGATTCCTGCGACGTTTTGATAAGGCAAACATAGCTATCCATTCATGGGTTACAGAACTTTATATGCAACATATCGCAATAAAGGCTGAATGCAAAAATTATTCGGCATTATGCGAATAGCAATTAGGCAAAATTATGAAAAAATAAGTGACCCAAGACATCGCATTGCGATTGACCCACCCATCTGCATTTGCGAGTTTGAACACATCATGAACGAACTTGTAAAAACGCCAGCCAGCCCATGGCTTGATGGGCTTAATACGGCACAAAGCGAAGCTGTGAAAACCCTTGATGGGCCATTGTTGGTTTTGTCGGGTGCCGGTACCGGTAAAACGCGTGTGTTGACCTCGCGCCTTGCTGAATTGGTTGCCAGCGGCACCGCAAAGCCGTGGAATATTTTGGCGGTGACCTTTACCAACAAGGCTGCACGTGAGATGAAATTGCGCGTTGCTGGTCTGGTTGGGCCGATGGTCGAGCAAGTATGGCTTGGCACGTTTCATGCGCTTGCTGCCAAAATGTTGCGCCGCCATGCCGATCTTGTTGGTTTGCGGTCTGATTTTACCATTCTCGACACTGATGATCAGATCAGACTGCTGAAACAATTGATGGAAGCCGAAGATATTGATTCCAAACGCTGGCCAGCGCGAATGCTTGGCGGGGTGATTTCGCGGTGGAAAGACCGTGGGCTGCCGCCAGAAAAAGTGGGGCTCGCCGAGGCTGGTGATATTGCCAATGGGCGTGTTCGGGTGCTTTATGAACGTTATCAAACCCGCCTCATTACACTGAATGCTGTCGATTTTGGTGATTTGCTGCTTCACATGCTAAGCATTTTCACCACCCATGCCGATGTTTTGGCCGATTATCAAAACCGCATCACCCATATTATGGTTGATGAATATCAAGATACGAATGTTGCGCAATATCTATGGTTGCGGCTATTGACCGGCAACCGGAACAATCTTTGCTGTGTTGGCGATGATGATCAGTCGATCTATGGCTGGCGTGGTGCCGAAGTTGGCAATATTTTGCGCTTTGAAAGCGATTTCATCGGTGCCAAGACGGTTCGGCTTGAAGAAAATTACCGGTCAACCGGCCATATTCTGGCAGCGGCGTCCAAAATCATCGCGCATAACGAAACGCGGCTTGGCAAAACCTTATATACATCGGCAGATGACGGCGAAAAACTGCGGGTCAATGGCTATTGGGATGGGCCTGACGAGGCGCGAAATATCGCCAGCCAGATTGAAACAATGATGAAAGATGGTGTTCATCTCTCGCAAATCGCCGTTCTGGTTCGTGCCGGATTTCAAACCCGTGAATTTGAAGAACGGTTTATTGCGATTGGCCTTCCTTATCGGGTGGTTGGTGCGCGGTTTTATGAACGCGCAGAAATTCGCGATGCCATTGCCTATTTGCGGCTTATCGCCCAACCCGCCGATGATCTGGCGTTTGAGCGGATTATCAATACGCCAAAGCGTGGCCTTGGTACGGCCAGTTTGCAGGTGGTTCATATTCAGGCGCGGTCGTCGGACAAGCCGCTTTTGACGGCGGCGATTGATCTTGTGCAAACCGAAGAATTGCGTCCTGCGGCACGTAACGCGCTTGGCAGTTTTGTGCAGGATATCAAACGTTGGCGCGATCTTGCCGGATCAACGCATCAGGCGGATCTTGCCAAAATGGTGCTTGATGAATCGGGCTATACACAAATGTGGCAGCTTGATAAATCACCCGATGCTGAGGGCCGGCTGGAGAATCTGACCGAATTGATCAATGCAATGCAGGATTTTGACTCGCTTCAGGGGTTTTTGGAACATATCGCGCTTGTTACCGATGGTGATGCCGACCCTGAGCATGGCGAGGTGACGCTAATGACGCTTCATGCGGCAAAAGGGCTAGAATTTGATGCGGTTTTTTTACCCGGCTGGGAAGAAGGGGTTTTCCCAAGCCAGCGCACAATGGATGAAAATGGCGCTGTTGGTCTCGAAGAAGAACGCCGCTTGGCCTATGTTGGTATCACCCGAGCGCGGCGCGATCTTTTCATTAGCTTTGCCAATAGCCGGCGGATTCATGGCCAGTGGCAATCGTCAATTCCATCACGCTTTGTTCAGGAATTGCCGCCTGAAAATATTATTGAAGATATAGAACAAGGCATGAGGCTTGGCCGTGTGACCGCGGCGCGCCTTGGTGATGCGTCGGGTACGAATGGCTTTGGCGCGAATGGCGGCTATGGTGCGGGGTGGCGACGGATGGCGGCACGGCGCGCCGAACCGGCTGATGGCAATTGGGAACCAGCCAATAACAAGACCGAATTTACAATCGGCGACCGTGTGTTTCACCAGAAATTTGGCATGGGCAATATTTTGACAATTGATGGAGACAAGCTATTGATTGCGTTTGATAAAGCAGGCCATAAAAAGGTCGTTTCAGGATTTGTGAGCAAGCCATGACCGCGCTTCAATCTGTCGTTTTAACCTTGCCGGCGCGGCTTGATGATCGGGCAATAGCTGCCTTTGAAGGTGTTTTTAGCGAGCTTTTGGACAGCGCCGCCACATCTTTCCAGCGCGATGATACTGGTGATTGGCAGATCGAAGCCCTGTTCACCTTCACCCCTGATGTGGCCAAGATTGATCAGATGCTGGCACCGCTTTATCAGCATAAATCGATTACCCCAGTGCCAATCACCATATCACCGGTTGAACAGCGCGACTGGCTTGCCGAAAATCGTGCTGCCTTTCCGCCATTGCATATTGGCCGTTTCTGGGTTTACGGAAGTCATGTCACCACGCCCCGTCCGGTGGCGAGCCTGCCTTTGTTGATTGATGCTGCCTTGGCCTTTGGCTCGGGAACGCATCCGACAACCGAGGGCTGTTTGCGCGCAATGCAGATGATCCGGCGGATTGCCCCACGGCGGGTTCTCGATATGGGCTGTGGGTCGGCAATTCTGGCAATGGCGGCATCGCGGCTTTGGCCATCCTGTCAGACAATTGCGGCTGATAATGATCCGGTTGCGGTTCGGGTTGCGGCGCATAATCGGGCGCTGAACGCCATTGCGCCGGCAAAAATGCGGTTTGCCGTTTCGCAAGGATTTGGCAGCCGCATTGTTTGCAATCATGCGCCGTATGATTTGGTGCTTGCCAATATTCTGGCGGGGCCGCTATGCCGGATGGCACCCGATCTTGCACCGCGATTGGCCAAGGGTGGGTGGCTTATTTTGTCGGGTATTCTAAATGGGCAGGCAACCACAGTTGAGGCGGCCTATCGGCAGCAGCGGCTTCGTGTGTGGCACCGAATTCGTATTGGCGATTGGACAACAATCATCATGCGGCCATCGGCGGCAGGCACAATGCCGCAATTATGGAGTGGACGGTGAGCCAGCAGGATCAAACCCGCGCCAAGCGGTTAGAAACGCTGCGCAGCGCAATAGCTGCGGCTAGATTTGATGGCTGGATTATTGGCCGCGAAGATATGTATCAGGGCGAAGAAGTGCCGGCCGGTGATGAGCGGCTTGCCTATTTGTCCGGATTTACTGGATCGGCTGGCTTTGCGGTGGTGCTTGGCGATCGGGCGGGGCTGTTTAGTGATGGCCGCTATAGTTTGCAAATGCCCGCACAAACCAATTCGGCAGATTGGGATTGCAACACAATCCCCGATGTGACATTCGAAGATTGGCTGAAAACAGCGGGGTTAGCCAGTGGTTCAATCATCGCCATTGATGGAAGGCTGGTCACGGTTTCAGGCTTTAGACGCTTTGAAAAATCGGTTCTTGCGGCAGGTGGAACACTTGTTTGTCACCACGCAAACCTGCTTGATCAGCAATGGCATGATCGGCCGACTTTGCCGCCAGCGGCAAGCTGGCAGATGCCGATTGAAAATGCCGGTAAGTCACTTGCCGAAAAGAGCGATGATCTTGCCGCCTATCTTGATGCCAAAGATTGCGCTGCGGTTCTGCTAACGCGGGTGGATTCGGTGAATTGGCTGGTGAATATGCGGGGCGGGGATTTGCCCTGTACGCCGGTCAATCTCTGTTTTGCGCTGTATCACCGCGAAGCCGGTCTGTGCATTTTAGGTGATCAATCGCGCCTTCAGTCGGTTTTAACGCCCGATATCACCGTTGCGCCTTTGACCCAATTGCCAGGAATGCTTGGTGATATGGGTGATGGCCGTTTGATGATTGAAGCCGCAAGCCTTCCCAAAATGCTGTTTGAACAGATTGTGGCAAGCGGTGTGCAAACATTTGAGGCCGATTGTCCGCTGACCATCGAAAAAGCCTGCAAGACACCGGCTGAATTGCGCGGGTTTCGCGCCGCGCATCAGCGTGATGGTGCGGCGATGGTTGAATTTTTATGCTGGCTTGATCAGGCAGTATCCACTCCGTCTTCTAGCATTACCGAAAGTGATCTTGCCGATAAATTACTGGCGTTTCGCCAACAGCAAGACGGGTTTCTAGCACCAAGCTTTAACACCATTGCCGGATCAGGCCCGAATGGCGCCATTGTGCATTATCGGGCCATTGCGGGGGCAGATCGCGAACTGGCAAGCGATGATCTTTTGTTGTTGGATTCGGGCGGCCATTACCGTGATGGCACAACAGATATCACCCGTACCATCGCGATTGGAACCCCGCCCAAAGGCGCGGTTGCGGCCTATAGCCATGTTCTGCAAAGCCTTATTCACCTCGCCGTGGCGAAATTTCCCGAAGGCACGAATGGCAAACAGCTAGATGCGATTGCACGCGCGCCGCTATGGGCGGCGGGGCTGGATTTTGCGCATGGCACCGGTCATGGTGTTGGTCATGTTTTATCGGTTCATGAAGGGCCTGCCAGCATTTCCAAACGGGGTGACGTGGCGCTTGAAGCGGGCATGGTTTTATCGAATGAGCCGGGTTATTACCAGACAGGTGATTGGGGCATTCGGATTGAAAATCTGATCGTCGTGACATCAGTAAAACAAACCGGGTTTCTGGAATTTGAAACAATCACTCTTTGCCCGCTTGATCGCCGTCTGATTGATAAAACGCGTCTTGATGCTGGCGAGATAGACTGGATTGACCGCTATCATCGCGCGGTTTATGAACAATTACACGCACATCTATCGCCAATGGCCAAATCATGGTTAGAGGCCGCCTGCCGCCCGATATAGATTTAAACGATACTGGCAGGGCGATAGTGGCAAGATGCTATTGGTTGCCAAGCAGCGCCGAATAGCCATCTTCATCAAGAACGGTAATGCCAAGATCGGCTGCCTTGCGAGCTTTTGATCCGGCATCCGCACCCGCGACCAAAAAATCGGTTTTTGCTGAAACAGTGCCTGATACTTTGGCACCAAGAGATTCGGCTTTGGCTTTGGCCTCGGCGCGTGACATGCGGGTCAAGGTGCCGGTAAACACGATTGTTTTGCCGCTAATCGCGCTGTTTTCGGCAGGGCGCTCAGGCGGTAAAATGGTCAATTCTACAACAAGATCAACAATCAATTGATACAAGTCAGGATTGCCGAAAAAGGCGGTGACGTCATTAGCCATTGCCGCGCCAATCTGGTCGATTTCAACAAGCGCCTGATGCGCCGCGTCAAGATCGGCATCGGGATTCAGCGCTGCCATCATTGCCTCGACAGATCCGTAATGAAGCGCCAACAGACGCGCCGTTGCCTGTCCAACCTGTCTTATTCCAAGCGCATAGATAAAGCGTTCAAGGCCAATTTCGCGCCGAACAGCAATGGCTGATAGCAATTTCTTGATTGATAAATCGCCATATCCGTCAAGCGCGGCCATGGCCGCTGATTTGTCGCCAAGCCGGAAGATATCAGCTGGTGTTTGAACCCAGCCAAGGTCAATAAATTGTTCGATCTGGCGGGCGCCAAGGCCTTCGATATCAAGGGCATCACGCGCAACAAAATGTTTTAGCCCTTCAAACAGCTGGGCGGCGCAATTCAGCCCGCCACTGCATCGCCGCACCGCTTCGCCCTCGGGCCGGATTGCGGCAGCATGGCAAACCGGACATGATTCAGGAAAATCAAAGATGGTCTCATTTCCTGTGCGGGCGTCACTTAGCGCCCTGACAATTTGCGGAATCACATCACCAGCCCGCTGGATTATGACGCGGTCGCCAATCCGGATATCTTTGCGCGCGATTTCATCTTCATTATGCAAAGTTGCGTTTGAGACAATGACCCCGCCAACCGAAATGGGGGCAAGCCGTGCCACGGGCGTAAGCGCGCCCGTGCGGCCAACCTGAATATCAATGGCATCAATCACGGTTTCGGCCTGTTCAGCGGGGAATTTATGCGCCATTGCCCAGCGCGGGGCGCGGGCAACTTGACCAAGCCGTTGCTGATAATCATGCCGGTCAATTTTATAAACCACACCGTCAATATCATATGGCAAATCAACGCGTTGACGACCAATCATTTGATAGGTGGCCAGCAAATCGGCAACATCATCGCATCGGTGTGATAAATCATTTACCGAAAATCCGAAATTACGAAGCGCCGCCAGAACTCCCCAATGGGTTCCGGCAATGGGGGCGCTTGTCTCGCCAATCGAATAGGCAAAAAATTGCAAATTGCGCTTGCCGGTGATACCGGCATCTTTTTGCCGAAGTGATCCTGCGGCCGCATTGCGCGGATTGGCAAAAATCTTTTTCTCATTCGTTTCCTGTGCTGTGTTGAGCGCTAGAAAATCATGCCGATCCATAAACATTTCGCCGCGCACCTCGAAAATTGCCGGTGGTGACCCGGAAAGCTGTTTTGGCAGGCTGGCAATCTGAATGACATTGGCGGTGACATCTTCGCCTTCGGCACCGTCGCCGCGCGTTGCTGCTTGAACCAGCTTGCCATTTTCGTAACGAAGGCTTAGCGACAGGCCGTCAATTTTGGGTTCGGCAACAAATTGCGCAGGATCAGCGTCGGACAAAGACAGAAATTTGCGAACCCTTGTGACAAAATCTTTGATATCTTCATCGCTAAAGCCATTGCTAAGCGACAGCATTGGGCGGGCATGGCGAATTTTGCCAAACTGGCCTTGGGCTGGTAGATCAGTGCCAACGCGCCTGCTTGGGCTGTCGGGCCGGACAAGCAGCGGAAAGGCTGCCTCAATGGCGCGATTGCGCGCCACCAGCCGGTCATAGTCTGCATCGGATATTTCGGGGGCATCCTGACCATGATACAGCTTGTCATGGCGGGCAATTTCGGCGGCAAGGCCGGCCAGTTCAGTGGCGGCCGAGCCCGAATCCATCTTTGCTGGATCGTCGGTGCCAAGGCTGAAAGCGGGTTTTGTCATTGCCTAACCCTCCAGCAGCGCGGCGGCGGCGGCTCGAGCTTCGGCGGTGACTGTTTCGCCGGCCAGCATACGCGCGATTTCTTCGGTTCTTTCATCGTCACTTAACGCGCGTGTGGCACTAACAACGCCGCTATCAGTGGCGGTTTTGGCAATGCGCAAATGCTGGTTGGCGCGGGCAGCCACTTGCGGTGAATGCGTGATGACAAGGGTTTGTGTGCTGGCACCAAGGCGGGATAACCGATCACCGACCGCAGCGGCAACAGCGCCGCCAACACCTGAATCGACCTCATCGAAAATCAGGCTTCGCGGATGACTGCTTTCTTCCAAACAGACTTTGAGCGCAAGCAAGAAGCGGGCTAATTCACCACCTGAGGCAATGCGGTCAATTGGCCCTGCATTCATGCCTTCATTGGTGCTGGCTTCAAAGCGGACGGCGGTGGTGCCGCGCGGCCCCCATTGCGCATCATGAAGTGGGGTGATGGCGGTGGTAAATCGCGCACCATCAAGTTTGAGTGGCGGCAATTCGGCAAGCACGGCCTTATCAAGATTGATGGCCGCCTTTTTCCGGCTGGCATCAAGCTGGCGTGACATATCCAGATAGTAATCCTGCCATTTTTGTGCTGTCTCACCAAGCTTGCCAAGCATGCCGGATTCATCTTCAATAGCGGCAAGCCTGCTTGCCAATGTTTGGTGGATTGCTGGCAAATCATCAAGGCCGCAATTATGTTTGCGCGCCTGTTGACGCAATTCATGAAGCCGGTCATCGAGCTGTTGCAGCAGGTTAGGATTGGCCTCAAGCGCATGTCCGGCAGATTGAATGGCGCTGTTCGCCTCGCTAAGTTCGGCATCAGCGCGTGCCAATGCGTCAAGCGCCTGATCTAGCTTGCCACCAGCAAGCGGTGCGACTTTTTCCAATGCGGCTAGGGCACGGCCAAGCCCTGCTTGTGCGCCAAGCTCGCCAAAAACAGCCTCTTCAGCCAAAGACAGGCTTTCACCGATTTTTGACACATTAGCCAAAAGGGTGCGCTGGGCGATCAGGCTGTCTTCTTCGCCAATTTCGGGGGCAAGCCGATCAAGCGCGTCAACCGCGTCACGAAGCCAGTCTTCTTCGGCCTTGGCTTTGACAAGCGCATCACGCGCTGCCTCCAGTGCCTTGCGGGCGATATCCCATTGCTGCCAGCCTTCTTTGGTTTTGGCCAGTAAATCACGATGTCCCGCGGCGCGATCAAGAAGCGTCATATGTGTCGAAATATCCAAAAGGCCGCGCCCTTCAAACTGGCCTTGAATCTCAACCAATAAATCACCGACCTGTCGCAATAGACCAACCGATACGGCGATGTCATTAATGCTGGCTGATGATTTGCCATCACTTTTCAGGCGGCGGCGCAGGATCATCTCATCTTCTTGCATGATGCCTGCCTCTTCGACAAGCTGCCATGCTGGATGATTTGCCGGAAGCGCAAAGCTGGCACTTACATGGGCTTGGTCATGCCCTTGCCGGATCAGTCCAAAATCGGCGCGGCTGCCCAGCGCCAGCCCCAACGCATCAAGCAGAATCGATTTGCCAGCACCGGTCTCGCCAGTCAGTACCGTCAGCCCCGGTGCGAATTGCAAAGTTAATTGCTCGATCAGGACAATGTTGGAAACAGTAAGGCTTTGCAGCATGGTCAGTTAAAAATATCGGTAATCACGTCAATGGATCGCTCAAACATACCCTTTTCTGGGGGTTGTTCTGGGTCGGCACGCAAATTGGCCAGCCGTTCCGTCCAGATGGATTCCGGATAGTTATATTGGGCAACCTGATAAAGACGCTCGGATTGATCGGAAAGGCCAAGCGCATAATAGGCTTCGGCAGTCCGGTACAAGGCTTCAGGCACCTGATTGGTGGTATCATAGGCCTTGATAACGATATTAAAGCGGCGGATCGCGGCGGTATATTGCTCGCGTTCCAGATAAAACCGGCCAACCGCCATTTCCTTGCCAGCGAGATGCGACTTTGTCAGGTCGATTTTCAACTGGCCGTCACGGGCATAGGTGCCCTCGGGAAAGCGGCGAACCAGTTCTTCAAAGGCGGCAAATGACAATTTGGTCATTTCCGCATCGCGCTCAACATCGACAATCTGTTCGTAATAGCTCAAGGCCTTCAGGTAATAGGCATATTCAACCATCAGGTCGGCTGGGTTTAGCTCGACAAACCGATCAAGTGCTGAAATGGCGCGTGCATATTGATTAGCCTCGTAAAATGACCATGCCGCCATGATCTGGGCGTGGGTGGCCAAATCGGAATAGGGGTGCTGGCGTTCAACTTCTTCAAATTTGGGCGCAGCTGCTTTTGGATCACCACCGATGGCCGTATTCAGGGCGTCACGATATAAAACATCAACCGGCTGTTCGACCTGTTCAACAATTTCGGGGCTGGTTGAACATGCGGCGACAAGACAGCAGGCGGCAAACATCAGGATTTTCTTTTGACTGGTCACATCCGGCTCCGCTGGCGGCTTACGATAAAGATAAAAGGGATAGATAAATCCCGATAGCCCCACAATAGCCCGATAAAAGCTTACTGAAAAGAGCGCGTTGCGCATGGTAGCATATTCACGAAAATTTGCATGGGTTTTAGGCTGTTTTGCCAGATATCAACCGGCCTTTGCCTAGGCCATTGCGGCGGCGGCAAGATCGGGCATGGCAAAGCTATCTGACCGGCTATGTTGACTACCAGCCTCGATCACCTTATGAGCGGTTGGGTCATTCAATAATGTTTGCACCAATTTGGTGCTAAGCGCATGGCCTGGGCGTGATGCGGTCATTTTCGCTTTGACCGGCATACCGATCAAAAACAGATCGCCAAGACAGTCAAGCACCTTGTGACGCACGAATTCACGTTCAATACGCAAACCGCCTTCATTTAATATTTGGCCATTATCAACAACGATGGCGTTGTTCAATGACCCGCCAAGCGCTAGTCCGGCATTCTGCATCAATTCAACATCCCGCAATTGGCAGAATGTCCGTGCGGTTGCCAATTCGGCAGCAAAACTGCCATCGCTATGGCTATAGCTAAAGCTTTGATTGCCTATGGCGCTATCATCAAATTCAATTTTAACATCAATTTGCAATTGGTCGGCTGGCTCAAGCCGCGCCCATGCGCCGCAATCAAGCTGAACCTCAAGCGGTTTGGTGACGATCATATATTTGCGCCGCGCTGGCAGAATTTCGAGACCAGCATTGGTCAGCGCGTCCAGAACAGGCTGGCTGCTGCCATCCAGAATGGGCGCTTCAGATGCGTCAATTTCGATGATGGCATTATCAAGCCCAACACCGGCAAAGGCGGCCATCAGATGTTCGATGGTTTCAAGCGTGATGCCTTCGCTATTCACAATGCGTGTGCATAAACGTGCGCGTTCGGCATAGCTGGCATGGGCAATCACCGTTTGTAGCTGACCATCAATATCAATGCGGCGAAATTTTATGCCGCTATTGGCAGGGGCAGGGCAAATGGCCATGCGGACAAACCGCCCCGAATGCAGACCGATGCCTTCAAGGTGCGCGATCTGGCGAACCGTTGTTTGAAACAGCTGTTCAACAAACATATTGTAGGAAAGCGTATCAGGCATGGGGCGGCGGTAACTCTCTCATCTGTTGCCATCACGAGGGGGATAACCCGATCGCGGAAATACATCTTTTTCAATTCAAAGGCTGATCTTGACTGGCTAAGGTTTGACCGACCTAGCCATAAAGTAATGAGCCATATGAAAACCTGAAAAAATACTACCCTTTTCCTCAGGTCATTCCAAATCACATTTGGTTACAGTTTGTAGCAATGGCAAGTGGTTGCCATTGCTACATTGTTAATTGGCCTGACGGCGTAAAAATGCCGGAATATCAAGATCATCTTCGTCAGCATTTGGTGCCTTTGCGGGGGTTGTGTCTGACCCTTTTCCAACCATGTCAGACCGTGACAAATCAAGGATTGAAACCGCAATCTGCTCTTTGGCTGCAGCTTCGTCCAAGGCAGGCTCACTGCGGCTTTGATCGCTTGATCCGGCAGGTTGGCTTTGCGGCTTGCTTGACCATAATCCGGAAATTCTATTGATCAGGCTTGATGGGCGTGTGACCGGTGTCTGGGCTGCCACATCGACGCTTTCTTCGTCCGGCATGTTTGTTGGTGCTGCCGGAATAAACTTTGCCCGTGCTGTTGCCGCTTCGTCATTGGCAATGGTTAACGGCATTGTTGGCGCATCCCCCAATGCCGATGGCGTGCCATTGTCAATTGATGCTGGCGTGTCAAGATCAGCCGGTGCCGCATCTTTTGAGGCGGCATTGATGGCATCATCGATATCCATCTGCTGGTTGGTATCGTCAGCCGTGTTGATTACTTCTGCAATCGCTTCGCTGGCAAGCTCGTTGCTAAGCTGGCTGTCGAGCGTATCAGCAGTGTCACCGGCCATTGTTGGGGCGGTTGCAAGATCGCTGTTTGTAACCATTTTCTGATCGTCAAACATTGTTTCAGCCTTTGTTGCAGCCATTGTTTCAGCGGCTGGTTGGGCATCTGCTTCACGCGCTGGGCTTAAGAAGCTGCTGAGCGGGTTTGGCAGAATTGTGCTTACCCGCGGCTCAACGGCCTCGGTTTTTTGCGGCATCATGCTTGGGCGGCTATTGATCTGGCTCGCACCGCTAATACCGGTTGCAACAACCGATACACGCATCACGCCTTCCAATTTATCGTCAAAGGCCGAACCAAAGATGATGGTTGCATCCGGATCAACTTCTTTGCGGATACGGTTGGCAGCTTCGTCAACTTCAAACAGGGTCATATCAAGACCGCCGGTAATGTTAATCAGAACCGCATTGGCCCCTTTCATTGTGGTGTCGTCCAGAAGCGGGTTATTGATTGCGGCTTCGGCGGCCTGCGTTGCACGCGCGTCGCCTGATGCCTCGCCAGTTCCCATCATTGCCTTGCCCATTTCGCCCATAACGGCGCGAATATCGGCGAAATCAAGATTGATTTGACCCGGCTTGATCATCAGATCGGTGACACCGCAAACGCCTTGGTGCAGAACCGCATCTGCCATATGGAACGCATCGGCAAAGGTGGTACGCTCATTCGCCAGTCTGAACAGATTCTGGTTTGGAATAACGATCAGCGTGTCAACATAGGCCTGCAATTCTTCAATGCCTTCTTCGGCCTGTTTCATCCGGCGCTGGCCCTCAAATTCAAATGGCTTGGTAATAACGCCAACGGTCAGAATGCCGCGTTCACGAGCAGCGCGGGCAATAACTGGTGCGGCGCCTGTGCCGGTGCCGCCACCCATGCCTGCGGTGATAAACACCATGTTGCAATCAGCCAATTCAGCCATCACATCTTGCAGGCTTTCTTCAGCGGCCAACCGGCCAATCTCGGGCTTTGATCCTGCACCAAGACCTTGTGTGATGGCACTGCCGAGCTGGATTTTCCGGCTTGAAAGCGAATGGGCAAGCGCTTGACCGTCGGTATTGGCGACCAGAAAATCAACACCCTCAAGATTGGCGTTGATCATATTATTCACGGCATTACAGCCAGCGCCACCAACACCAACAACGGTGATGCGGGGACGAAGCTCTTGCATTGTTTGTGGAACGGTAAGGTTGATGGTCATGACTGACTCCCTTCATTAAGGATTGAGATATTCTGCGTTGAAATAGACTTGCTTGGGCGCAATAGGCTGGCGGAGCCGGCAGGGCAAATCTGCTGGAGTCCTAGATGGTGCTGGGCGGGTCGCCAGCGGAAAATTGGGTTTGAACATATGATCATCAATCGTCTCCTCGCTTACAGATTGTCACGAAGCCACGCACCTATACGTTCAAATGGCCCATGCGGCAGGGTGCGGGTCTGCCTGTCTGTTGGGTCATTTTCCTCAATCCGGCTGACATGGATCAGCGCGCCAATGCTGGCGGCAAAGCCGGGGCCGCTGCTATCCTCGTCAAGACCGGCAATACCGATAGGTCTGCCAAGCCCGACCGATTTCTTTGCCTGTTTGGCAAATAGATCGGCAAGGCCGGTAAGCTGGCTGGCACCGCCGGTCAGCACATAACGGCTGCCAGCGGTATGTTCCATGCGGGCGCGTTCCATACGGCCATGCAATAATTCCAGAATTTCTTCGATGCGCGGCCGGATAATCGCGCTTAGCAAATTGCGTTCAATGGTTTGACCGGCCACTTCGGTGGTCGTGCCAAGCGCGGGAATGGTAATATTGTCACTGCGGCCAAGCCGAACGACTTCGCGAAGTGAGTCCGGGGCAACGCCGGTTATGTCGGTTGGCATGACCGATCCGTCAATCGCCTTTAGCCTTTCAGCATCGGCAAGCGGGGTTGATAGAATGCGTGCAATGTCGGTGGTGACGCGGTTGCCGCCAATTTTGATCGTGTCGACATAAACAAGCTTGCCTTCCATAAAGATGGCAATTGACGTTGTGCCGCCGCCCATATCGACAATGACACTGCCAAGATCGCGCTCTTCGGCACTAAGACAGGCAAGACCGCTTGCATAGGCTGAATGCAGAAACCGATCAGTTTCAAGATGGTTTAACGCCAGGGCTTCACTCAAATTGGCAAGCGAGGTGCGAAGGCCGCAAACAAGCGTGTAATCAACCGAAAGATTGGTGCCGCGCATGCCGCGCGGGTCGGCAATGCCGCGCACATCGTCAAGCCCGTATTGCAGGGTTTGAAGATGCATTGGCTGATAGTTTTCTGGAATATTGCCATTGTCACTGCGCGCCATTAGCCGGTCGATATCACGCCGCCGAACTACCGCATCACTTAGCTTGACCGATTTTTTGCAGATGCTTGAAAACGGTGTCCCGCCCGGGGCAACAGCCGTGACTGATGTAACCGAAATACCGGCATCGCGCTCGGCCGCTTGAACGGTTTTGCCAATCACCGTGCTTAGTGCTTCTAATTCGCTGACTTCGCCGCCGCGGATGCCAGCTGAGGCATGCGTTCCATGACCAAGAAGCCGCACCCCGCCCGCGCCATCGGCCTCGCCAATCATGCAGCAGATTTTTGATGATCCGATATCCAGAACGGCAAAGGGACGCCGTGTAATGGCTTTGGTTTTGCTGAGGATCATGTTTTGCTTCCCCTTCCTCTTACCGGAATATTTGGCTCGACAATCAATTGTTGTGGAACGCGCATATCAATGACGGCCAGATCGCGATGGGTGATGGCTTTTTTGCGATCAATCATTGCAAGGCGTGACCATGCTGATACGGGATCAATTTCGGGAAGCCGCACTTCCATGCCGTTTTTCAGATGAACATCCCAGCGCCGTTTTGAGCGATAGCTTACCGCCCATACTTCGCTGAATAATTCCGGTTCGGTTTTCAAAATCGATAAAATGGCGGCAGCATGCGGCGCGGCGCTGTCACCGGCAACAACTGTCAGATGGGTGAATTGGCTTGGATCAGCGCCATTAATAATGGCACCGCTTCGATCAATCAATTTATGTTTATCATTGTTTTGCAACAGAGCGATTGGCACACGCTCGAGAAGGGTGATACGAATCGTGCCGGGAAGGCGGCGCTCAACAATGGCATCCTCAACCCAGCCAATCTGGCTGATATTGCGGTGCAGATTTTGCAGATCAATGCCAAGGATTGGCGCGCCGATTTGCAAATTCAACGCTGCCAACAGGCGCGATTGTGGCGTGTGGGCGCGGCCACGTACCTGAATATCGGTCACCACCAATCCGGCATTCCCGCTGATTGTCAAAAGATCATTGCTCAGCTTTTTACGATCCAGCATCGCCATGCCAATCGTGCTTGCTGTTGCAACGGCAAAAAGCGATACAAAGCCAATCTTGACCCTGCGCCACAAGCTGGTCTGCGGCGACAGGCTGTGCGGTTGTGGTTTGATCCATCCAATCAGTCGTCGCATTGTGCAATCTCCAATAGATGATTCACCAGCTCTTCACCCGACATGCCGACAAAGCGTGCCTGTTCAGGCACAAGCGATGTTGCGGTCATGCCCGGCTGGGTATTCACCTCAAGCATGAATAGCTGGTCATTTTTATCATCCCAGCGATAATCGACGCGGATGATGCCGCGGCACCCAAGCTGGCGATAAGCATGTTCGGCCCAAAGACAGGCTTTTAGGCTAACTGGCTCCGGAATATCGGCAGGCAGAATATGTTTTGATCCGCCAACGGCATATTTTGCATCAAAATCGTAAAATTCGCGCTCGGAAGTGATTTCGGTAACGCAAAGTGCGGTGCCATCAAGAACCGAAACGGTTAATTCGCGGCCGTGGATATAAGGCTCGCAAATCAGTTGCGTATGCGCAGGCCATGTGTTGCGGGCAGGTGGCCGCGCTTTGGCATCCGGTACAATTACCACGCCAAAACTCGATCCGTCATTGCGCGGTTTGATCACATGCGCACCGATGCTGCCTTCAGGATAGACATGGCTATCTTCGATCAAGGCCAAGGTTGGCGGCACCAAAATACCGGCACCGGCAAGAAGTGTTTTCGCCAAAAGCTTGTCCATGGCAATGGCCGATGCGGTCAGGCCGCTATGGGTATAGGGGATATTCATGATATTCAGCAGACCCTGAATATTACCATCCTCGCCAATCTGTCCATGAAGCGCATTAAAGGCGCGTGACGGGTTCAGCTCTTTCAGTTTGGTAGCAATGTCGCGGTCAACCTCAACTTCGATCGCATCCCAGCCGGCATTGCGTGCGGCTTGCCCGCAAAAGCTTGCCGAAACGCGGCTAACCGCGGCTTCAGATGTCCATCCGCCCATCAAAACGGCGACGCGGTCACGATTATCGGTCATTCGGTTGCCCCCTCGGTCTGGTTGCGTCCAATGCGGCGAATTTCCCATCTTAATGATGGCCCGCCGCCGGCAAGCACACGCCCGCGAACCGTCTCGCCCAGCGTTTCGATATCGTCGGCGGTGGCGGTGCCTGTATTGATCAGGAAATTGCAATGTTTTTCCGACACTTGGGCACCGCCAATGCGAAGCCCGCGACAGCCTGCCTTTTCGATTTCCTGCCATGCTTTGCCGCCATCAGGATTGGCAAAGGTACTGCCGCCGGTTCGGACGCCGCGTGGTTGCGCTTCGCCGCGACTGGCAATGATGTCTTTCATCCGCGCCTTGATGGCAGCCGGATCACCATCATGCCCCTGTAATTCGGCAGAGGTGAAAATCCAATCAGCTGGTGCGTCGTTGTGGCGATAGGCCATGCCCATCGCGCTTGGCGTGGCGGTGACAGGCTTGCCAGCACGGTCAAACCCATGCGCAAGACTTGTTACATCTTTAAATTCGCTTCCATAGGCACCAGCATTCATTCGCAGGCCGCCGCCAATCGTTCCCGGAATGCCAATCAGGAACTCCAGACCAGCAATGCCAGCCTTTTGCGCATAGCGCGCCACATCGGCATCGGTTGCGCCGGTTTGGGCAGTGATGCGCGTACCGTCATGGCGGATGGCATTCAGATGGGTGCCAAGCTTGATCACGACACCAGCAACACCGCCATCACGAACCAGCAAATTCGATCCGGCGCCAACGGCGATTAGCGGAATATCATCGGGGCAATCGGCCAGAAAAGCGGCAAGATCCTGCTCATCAATCGGGCTGAACAGAATATCGGCAGGCCCGCCAACGCCAAACCAAGTATGGCGTGCCATCAAATCATTTGGCGTATAGCTTCCGCGCACTTTTGGAAGCCGGTCAAGGATCGAGGTCATGCGCTCTCTCCTGCCAATTTATCTAATTGATGCGGCAAGGCGGCGGCCCATGCGGTGATATCGCCAGCGCCGAGACACATCACCACATCACCCTGTGATGTGCGTGCGGCAATTTCGGTGGCCAGCGTTTCTGGCCCATCAAGGCCGGCAGCGGCCTTATGCCCATGATCGCGCAATCCGGCAACCAAGGATGCCTTGTCAGCGCCGTCAATTGGGGCTTCGCCAGCAGCATAGATATCGGCCACCAAGACTTCGTCAGCATCATTGAAACAACTGCAGAAATCGGCAAATAGATCGGCAAGGCGACTATAGCGGTGCGGTTGAACAACGGCGATCAGCTTGTGATTACCACTAAGCATTCTTCCCGCTTTTAATGCGGCCTTTATTTCAACCGGATGATGGCCGTAATCATCAATGATGGTGACGCCATTGCTGACGCCTTTGGTTTCAAATCTGCGGCCAACCCCGCCAAATGCGGCTAATGCGCCAAGAATGCGTGATGCATCAATATTCATTTCCAACGCCACACCAATGGCCGCAAGGCAGTTTTGCACATTATGATCGCCAAGCATCGGGAACCGAACATTTTGCAGGGCGGCACTATCGCCCTGAATACGGTCAGATAGCTGGACATCAAACAGCATGGCGCCCTGATCAACCCGAAGATTGATGGCCTGCACATCGGCATTGGCGCTCATGCCATAGGTGATGATCCGGCGGTCTTTGATGCCTGACAAAAGGCGCTGAACCGACGGGTGATCGATGCAGAGGGTGGCAAAGCCGTAAAAGGGGATCGAGGCCACAAAATTCAAAAAGGCGATTTCCAGCGCTTCAAAACTGCCATGATGATCAAGATGCTCGGGGTCAATATTGGTGACCACGGCAACGGTTGGTTTCAGCTTGGCAAAAGATCCGTCGCTTTCATCGGCTTCGACCACCATCCAGCTTCCTTTGCCAAGACGCGCATTGCTGCCCCATCCGGTGATGATGCCGCCATTGATAACGGTCGGGTCAATCTCGGCGCTGTTTAACAAGGTAGCAACAAGGCTGGTCGTTGTGGTTTTGCCATGCGTTCCGGCAACGGCGATAGACCAGCGAAGCCGCATCAATTCACTAAGCATTTCGGCGCGATGCACGACTGGCAGGAATTTGGCACGGGCGGCAACCACTTCGGGATTGTCAGGTTTGATCGCGGTTGAAATCACCACCAAGGCCGCATTATCGATATTTTCCGCAGCTTGGCCGGTAATAACCGGAATGCCCTTGTCGCGCAGCCGTCTGACATTGGCATTATCTGACATGTCACTTCCTTGAACAGCATAGCCAAGCTCGAACAGAATCTCGGCGATCCCGCTCATGCCGATGCCGCCAATGCCGGTGAAATGCATGGTGCCGATGGATAGAGGCAATTCACTCATGCGACAGCTCCTAAATTTGGTGCGTTGCGTTTGGTGATCAGCCCTTCGGCAAGATCGGCAATATCACTGGCGGCTTGTGGGCTTGCCAAGCTGGTGGCATTGGCGGCCATCTTGCCAAGCTCGGCAGGGGCTTCAAAAAGCTGCATGATGCGTGTTGCCAAAAAGGCAGGACTGATCGTGGCTTCGTCAAGGCAATAGCCGCCGCCTGCCTGTTCCATTTGCAGGGCGTTAGCTTTTTGGTGGTCATCCATCGCGCTTGGCAACGGCAGCATCAATGAGGCGCGCCCGGTTGCGGCAATTTCGGCAATTGAAGATGCCCCTGATCGGCTGATCACAAGATCACTTTTGGCCAAAAGATCTGGCATATTGGTGAAAAATGGTTTGATCGATGCTGTGATTCCCAAGGCACGATAACGCGCTTTTAGATTGTCAATCTGTTCGGGGCGGGCTTGCTGATAGATTTTGATATTATCGCGCAATGGCGGGTCAATCATTTCCAGCGCATCCGGCATAAGCGTGCCAAGAATGGTTGCACCTTGTGATCCACCAAGAACGCTAAGAACCAGCTTATCACCAGCACAGCTTGGCCGCCGTTTGGCAAAAAAGGCGGTACGAACCGGCATGCCGGTAATATGGGTTGCCACACCATCAGGTAGATTTTTTGTTTGTGGCCAGCTAAGCGCGATGAGCCGCGCCCGGGTGGCAAGGGCGTGATTGGCGCGTCCAAGATAGGCATTTTGTTCATGCACCATTACCGGTATGCCGAAAAGGCGCGCAATCAAAAGCGGTGCAAAAGATGGATAGCCGCCAAAGCCGACCATCACCATTGGTGGGCGAAGCCCAATATGCCACAGGCAGGATAACGCCCCCATGCCAAGTTTGGTAAGCGCCATGATCCGGCGGAAAATGCCCGATTGAAACGGTGAGGCTGCGCTGATCACATGAAGACGAACTGGCAGTTTTTTGATATCGGCCAAAAGTGCCGCGCCGCGTTTATCGGTAAACAGACAGGTTTGATAGCCCTTGGCGTTCATCGCTTCGGCAACGGCAAGTGCCGGAAAAATATGGCCGCCTGTGCCCCCTGCGGCAAGATAGATGATGCCCGCGCTCATGACTGGCCTCCATCGGCAAAGTGATCAATCGTGGTGCGTTTGCGGGTCAGGGCAAGGATCAGCCCCATGGTTAGACTGCTTGCCAGCAAGGATGAGCCGCCATAGCTGATAAAGGGTAGGGTCATGCCTTTGGTCGGGATCAGATTGACCGATGATGCCATATGAATGCTGGCCTGAACGCCAAATTGCATGACCAGACTGGCTGTGGCGATCAGACAGAAAAGTCCTTCACCCGACAGGGCGCGGGCAAAACCGCGAATGATCACAAATCCATATAGCCCCAAAAGCGCCAGACAAGCGATGGCGCCATATTCTTCGGCAGCAACGGCAAAGATGAAATCGGAATGGGCGTCAGGTAGATGCAGCTTGACCACGCCATCACCCGGTCCAACGCCAAAATAGCCGCCTTCGGCAAAGCTTTCTTTGGCGCGTTCAACCTGCCATGACCCACCTTCAAAGAATTTATCAACACGAAGCTGAACATGCGACAGGTTCAAATAGGCAAGATAGAACCCAACGGGTGCCAAACCGGCAGCACCAATGACAAACAACATTGGCATGCCAGCAAGGAACATCTGAAAGCCCCATGTCATCAAGATCAAAGCGGTCATGCCGATATCGGGCTGAGCGACAAGAATGCCAACAATGATTGCGGCCAGACCTGACGCATAGGCCCAGCCCGGGAAATCCTGCCCCTCCCGCCAAAGCGTCAGCAACCATGCCGAAACAATTGCAAATAAAGGTTTCGCCAATTCAGATGGCTGTAAGGTAAAGCCTGCAACTGATATCCATCTTGTGGCGCCCTTGATTTCACTGCCAGCAACAATGGCAAGGATCATCAACCCAATCACCAGAACAAGCCCGACAAGCGACAAGGCGCGAATGGGGCGCGGTTCAAGCATTGAAACCGACAGCATGATCAGCAATGCCGGTGCAAGATAGATAAGCTGGCGCACGATGAAATGTTGAGATGATAGATTGATCAGGCTGGCAACCGCGGGGCTGGCGGCCATTACCAAAATCACGCCAAGGGTCATTAACAGCAAGACACTGGCCAAAAGCCATTTATCAACAGTCCACCACCAGATGCCAACAAGCGAACGATCGGTGCGATCAAGCATGATTGCCTCCTGCGGTGTTGGCGCAAAGATTTTGGGCAAGCGCGGCAAAGGCATCGCCGCGCGCACCAAAGCTGGTAAATTGATCAAATGATGCTGCCGCCGGTGCCAAAAGAATGGTGCCACCATCAATTGCTGCGCTGGCATCATCAAATGCGGCGCGTGTGGCTTTTTCCAGATCACCACAAATCGCTGCTGGGCATTGTCCATCAATGCTTTTGGCAAATTCGGCGGCAGCCGTGCCAATTAGATAGGCTTTTTTGACAGCGCCAAGATATTGCATCGCCGGTGCCAGCCCGTCCTGTTTGGCAAGACCGCCAGCCACCCAATAAATATCATCAAAGGCCGACAATGCCTTTGCCGCGGCAACGCCGTTGGTGGCTTTTGAGTCATTCACAAACTGGATTTTACCACAGCGGGCAACGGTTTGCAGACGATGCGGCAGGCTGGAATAGCTTTTGACGCCGCGATTGATCATCGCCATATCAAGCCCAAGCGCGGCAAGCGCAAAGGCTGCGGCAGCGGCGTTTTCGGCATTATGCAATCCGGCAAGCGATGCTGAATGACACTGTGCATCCGGGGCGTCATCGGGGCTGGCAATCATGGTTTTGATTCCGCGCTTGCGGGTTGCGGCGGCAAGCGCTTTTACATGCTCATCACCATCGCCGATAATCGCTAGGCAATCTGCCCCAAGCTGGTCAAGAACCACGGCCTTGGCCGCGATATAACCATTCATGCCGCCATGCCGGTCAAGGTGATCGGGGCTGATATTCAGCAGGATCGAAATGTCGGGTGCCAATGATGGGGTGGTTTCCAGCTGATAAGAGGATAGTTCAAGAACAAGAACGCCATCTTTGCCCGGATCATCAAGCGAGCAGGCTGGCTCACCTAGATTACCGCCAATCGCATGGGCGCGTCCGGCGGTTGCAAGGCAATGGCCGATCAGCGCTGTTGTTGTTGATTTACCGTTGGTGCCAGTGACCACAACAAGCTGGGCTTTTGGTTTTGCCCGCAAGGCGAGTTCGACTTCGCTGATCACGTCAATTTGAAGGCTGTTGGCATGGGCTGCTGCAGGATGCGGCTTTGGATGAAGATGCGGGATGCCCGGGCTGATCACCATTGCCGCCATATCCTGCCACGGCCACTCGCGCCAATCGGTCATTTGAATTGCCGGAAGATCTTGCTGGCATTTTCCATCATCAAAGGCAACGACATGCGCGCCGGCTGCCCGCAATGCGGCAACTGCGGCAACACCGGATCCGCCAAGGCCTAAGACCCCGACTGTCTGTCCGTTCATGTCATGTGGAACCAGCATTCAGGCCATTCCCCTAACGCAGCTTTAGCGATGACAGGCCAGCCACAGCCAGTACCACTGCAATGATCCAGAAACGAATGACGATTGTTGGCTCGGCCCAGCCTTTTTTCTCAAAATGATGATGCAGCGGTGCCATCAGGAAAATCCGCTTGCCGGTCAATTTGAACGAGGCCACCTGCAAGATAACCGACAAGGTTTCAACAACGAAAAGGCCGCCCGTAATGGCCAGCACCAACTCGTGACGGGTCGCCACCGCAATCGCGCCCAACGTGCCGCCAAGCGCAAGCGATCCGGTATCGCCCATAAATACCCGGGCAGGCGGGGCGTTAAACCATAAAAAGCCAAGACCGGCACCGATCAAAGCACCGCACATCACCGCCAGATCTCCCGTACCGGGAACAAAATTGATCTGAAGATAGGTGGCGAAATTATAATTTCCGGCAAGATAGGCGATCAGCGCAAAACAGCCCGCGACGATCATCACCGGCACAATGGCAAGCCCATCCAAACCATCGGTGAGATTCACCGCATTTGACGCGCCAACGATAACCATCATTGCAAACGGCACATAAAACATCCCCATGGTGAACAACGTGTCTTTGAAAAATGGAACGGCAACGCCATAACGAAGCTGTTCTGGGGATAATTCGATGAAAATTAAAGTGGCGAAAAAGGCGATCACAAGCTGTAACAGCATTTTCATGCGTGCCGACATGCCATTATGCGACCGTTTGCGCAGTTTCATCCAATCATCAAGGCTGCCAATCGCACCAAAGCTGAGCGCGATTAGAAGAACCGGCCATAAATAGGGGTTGGATAGCGGCATCCATAAAAGTGTCGAAACGGCAAAGGCAATTAGGATCAGCAACCCGCCCATTGTTGGCGTGCCAATTTTGGTAAGAAGATGTGATTGTGGCCCATCATCACGGATTGGCTGACCCTCGGCCTGATGCGTTTTAAGCCAGCGGATAAAGGCCGGCCCGCAGATCAGGGCAATCAACAGGGCTGTAATTGTCGCCCCACCTGTCCGGAAGGTAATATAGCGGAACAGGTTAAAGGGCTGAAAATGATCAGATAGAGGAACAAGCAGGTCAGGCAGCATGGCTGTTCCCTCCATTCTTGGATGATGTATCGGGTGATGATGCGGTTTCGAAATTTGCAAGAATGGCATCGCGAACGCGCCATGATCCCGACCCAAATGATCCTTTGATAAAGATGATGTCACCATCTTCAACGGCATTTTCGAGTATCTGCACTGCGGATTTGGTATCAGGTGCGGCGATGGCGGAAATGGCGTCATCCAGTCCACCAAGCGCATCATGCATGACCGATCCCAAGGCAATGACAAGCCGTGGCGACAGGCCATTGATTTGCGGCATCAGCGCAGCATGTTCGGTTGCGGTGGCATCGCCCAATTCGCGCATTTCGCTGAGAATCATGACTGTTGGCGCTGTTGCTGTCATGCTGGCAAAGGCAGCGGCCATCGATGCTGGGCTGGCATTATAGCTGTCATCAATCAGCGTGATTTTGCAATCATGATAGCGGCCAGATAAACGCCCGCCGCGCCCCTTTGGTGTTGGACAGCTGGCAAGCCGCACCGCCGCGTCATCAACCGACAAGCCAAGCGCGTCGATACAGGCCAGAACGCCAAGCGCATTTTGCGCCCAATGGATGCCATGCATTTGCATTTCAAAGCGCAATTCACGCCCCGCAATTTCGGCATGGACTGTCATGCCATCGTCATGCTGGCGTGCCTCAAGAAGACAAAATTCGGCATCATCCTTGCGGCCAAAACTGATAATGCGCCCTGCGCCTGCTGTGGTTGCCGCGCTGGCAAGCTGGTCATAAAACGGATCGTCAATATTCAAGATGGCTGTTCCGCCAGCTTGCAAGCCTTGGAAAATTTCGGCCTTGGCTTTGGCGATATCATCAAGGCTGTCAAAAAAGCCGCCATGCGTGCTGGCAATCCGCGTAATCAACGCAATGTCGGGGCGCGCCAGCGCGGCCAAGGCGGCAATTTCGCCGGCTGAATTCATGCCCATTTCCTGAACGGCAAAATCGCAATCAGCGGCAAGTGTGGCAAGGGTGATTGGCACGCCAATATGGTTGTTAAAGCTGCGCTGGCTAGCATGGGTTTTTCCAAAAGCGGCAAGAGCATGCGCCAACATATCTTTGCTGCCGGTTTTGCCAACCGAACCCGTGATGCCAATCATTTTGCCGGCAAAGCGGTTTCGGCCAGCCCGCCCAAGACGCGCCAGCGCGTCAAGCGGATCATCGACAATGATCTGCGCAATCGGGGCATCAGCGTTTGGACGACTAACAAGACACGCCGCCGCGCCAGCATCGGCGGCCTTGGTGATAAAATCATGCCCATCTTGCTTGTCACCAACAAGCGCGACGAACAAATCACCCGATTTGCAATGACGGCTATCAATTTCAATGTTTGAAACCAAACTGCACGCAAAAGCCGGGTCAAATAATGCGCCGCTGCACCCGGCAAGCAAATCGTCACAAATCCACAGCGGTGCCGTCATTGCAAGGCCTCCCGCATGGTTCGGATTTTGTTATTTGCAACTGACGCATCGTCAAATGGCAAGGTTTCATTGCCAATCAATTGGCCGGTTTCATGACCCTTGCCAGCAATCAGCAAAACATCGCCAGCAACAAGATTGCCTAGCGCGCTGGCAATTGCTTTGTCGCGCGGCACAATTTCGGTGGCCTTATCACAAGATTGCAAAATGGCACTACGAATGCTGGCAGGATCTTCGCTTCGTGGATTGTCATCGGTGATGATGATCTCATCAGCAATTTTACAGGCAACCTTGCCCATCATTGCGCGCTTGCCCGGATCACGGTCGCCGCCACAGCCAAAAAGCACAACAAGCTTGCCACTAGCCTCGGGGCGCAAAGCGCTAAGCGCTGCTGCAAGCGCATCAGGCGTATGCGCATAATCAACAACGACACGCGCCCCTGCGGGATGACCATGAATTGTTTGCATGCGGCCCGGTGCGGCTTTTAGATATGGCAAAGCACCAAGCGCATCATGAAGCGGCAAACCACCAAAATGCGCCATAACCGCGGCAGTCAGGGCATTGATCGCCTGAAACGTGCCGGAAAGTGCCAGCGGAATATCCCATGTCTGATCTTGATAGACGACCTTCATATCAAGACCATCACCCGATGGGGTGATGGATAGGATGCGGAAATCAGCATCTTCAGCATAGCCAAAGGTTTTGATAACAATGGCACGGTCTTGCAAACTGTCGATGATGGCCGCGCTATGATGATCGTCAAGATTGATGATGGCCGCGCCGCCTTCGCTAAGAAGATCGGTAAATAGCCGGCGTTTTGCGGCAAAATAACGACCCATATCAATATGATGGTCAAGATGGTCACGGCTAAGATTGGTAAAGGCGGCAATATGGATATTCAGCCCATCCAGACGATGCTGTTCAAGGCCGTGACTGCTTGCCTCAAGTGCGAGATGCGTGACACCGGCCTTGGTCAGGGGTGCCAATGTTGCGTGAAGGCTGATGCTGTCCGGTGTGGTCAGGGGTGGCAGGCTTAACAGCGCCCCATCCGATTTGATCATATCGGTGCCGGTGATGCCAAGCGTGCCAACCGCAATGGCTTGCCATGTGGCGCGCTGCCATAGCTGGCGCAAAAATTCGGTGGTCGATGTTTTGCCATTTGTGCCGGTAACAGCGGCAACCATGCCAGGTTGTGATGGCCAGTGAATGGCGGCCATTTTGGCCATGATGCGGCGTGGGTTTTCGTATTGCAGGATTGGGATTGCCGCCTGTTGCGCCAGCTTGGCAATGTCATTTGCCAGTGGTGCCATGCCGGTTACAATCGCCGCCGCGCCAGCCTTGATTGCATCACCAATAAAGTCACGACCATCACGATGGCTGCCAGCAAACGCAAAAAACAGATTGCCAGCAGAAACGCGCTTTGAATCAACCGCAAGACCGGTCACCATAATGGCACCGGTTTGATCGGGGATGTCGATCAGACCATGACATAGATCAGTAAGATGCAAGTGTAGCCTCCTCATTACCAATCGTGAAGTCAAGCAGCAGTTTTTGGCGAATTAGCGGCGATTTTTCGTCAACAGGAAGAACCCCAAGCATTGGTGCAATCTGTTCGACAATCCGGCGAATGGCCGGTGCGACAACCCAACCAGCGGTTGCATAACCGTGCGAATGCTTCTGTCCTTTGGGTTCGTCAACAAGAGTGACAATCACATAGCGCGGGTCATGCACGGGGAAGGTGGCAACAAATGTGGCAAGATTGGCCTTTTTATTATAGCCGCCAACCTGAATTTTTTCGGCTGTACCGGTTTTGCCGCCAACCATATATCCGCGGGCTTCGGCAAAATTGCCGGTACCATCCTCATGCGAGATAACCAGCCGCATCATTGACCGCACGGCAAGCGCTGTTTGCTCGGAAAAGACGCGCAGGCGCAAGGGGCTGTCACCGGTCTGGCGTTTTAGCAAGGTTGGCTGAATCCAGTGACCATTGCCTGATGCGGCGGCAACCGCGCTGGCAAGATGGGCTGGTGAAATTGAAATGCCATGCCCATAGGAAAGGGTAACTGTCGTTGTGCGGTGCCAGCGTTTTGGCGAGAGTGGGCGTGAGATTTCGGGCAGTTCAAGCTCTAGCCGATCAAGCAGCCCAAGCTTGTCCATAAAGGCACGCTGGGTTTCGGCGCCAATAGCCTCGGCCATTCTCGCTGATCCGATATTTGACGAATAGATCAGAATTTCAGGCACGTTCAATGGTTTGTTATGCGGGTGGTAATCGGTGATGGTAAAGCGCGAGACCCGCATTGGTTTTGACACTTCAAAACGCTGGTTGGTTGTCGCCGCGCCAGACTCGAGCGCGATGGCCGTATTCAGCACTTTGAAGGTAGACCCCATTTCATACAGGCCTTTGGTGGCGCGATTGAAACGCATATCATCGCTGGCAAGCGCAAATTGATTAGGATTGAAATCGGGAAGTGATGCGACCGCCAGCATTTCACCGCTTTTGATATCAAGCAAAATACCCGCACCGCCAATGGCTTCGAACTTGTCAATCTGCTGTTGAATTTCGCGCCGGATCACCGCCTGCAAGCCAAGATCAATTGACAAGGTGACATCTTCGCCTGCTGCCAGCTTGGCGTTCAGTGACTTTTCGATTCCGGCAATGCCAATATTGTCAGTATCGACATGACCAAGAATATGCGCCGCAGCATGTTCGCGCGGATAGACGCGAACCGCGCCCTTGGCGAAATAAACTCCCGGAATCCCCAGTTGTAGAATTTGCGCATGACGCTTTGGCGGCAATTGCCGGTCAAGCTCGACATAGCGCGTTTTCTTGGTCAGTAATTTGATCAGGCTGGCACGGTCATGCTGGTTCAACAAGGGGGCCAATTTGGCAGCCGCATCGCGCGCATCCATAATTTCGCTGGGGTCAGCGTGAAGAACGGTAATTGGCAGATTACCAGCCAGTAGCCGGCCCTTGCGGTCAAGGATGCGGCCGCGTTCGGTGGTGATGGCGGCGGCGCTTTGGGCAAGACGGGTGCTGGCGCTGGCATCCGCAAGACCAACGATCCGCACGCCAATGGTGATGAAAATCCCAAAGGCAACAAGACAGCCAATCATCAAACGCCCTTCAGCGATACGGCGCGACCGTGCCGGATCGGGTCGTGGCGGCAAAATCAGCTGCCGTAATTTCTGCAGCGGCGCAGTCATTCGGCCTGATCTTTCTTTTGAGGCTGAATTGCAGGGTCAAAAATGATTTTCTTGAGGCCGGTTTGGTCAAATTCAATGCGCATCGGAATGGCATCAAGCGGCAAAATCCGGTCTTGTCCGATTGGCGTCATCTGCAACAGATCGCCCGAAAGCGTCATCACCCGTTCGGGGCGTGACAGATAGGCCCATTCGGCCTCGAGAACGGCGATATCGCGTTTGGTGTTGGCAATGCGAAGCTCAAGCTGCTGCAACCAATCCTGACGTTCGTCAATGCCGGTTTTGACCTGATAGAGGGTGGTTCCCAATCCAACCAAGATTAGCGCGCTTAGCAGAATTAGCCGCATTGCGATGTCTCCTTTTGGGATCTTATGGCTTGGTTTGCAGTCGAAGTGGGCGCGGCGGCCATGCCAAGAGGCGGCGCGACGGTGCGGCGCGCAATGCGTAATTTGGCTGACCGTGCGCGGCTGTTTTGATTACGTTCATCTTCAATTGGCAGAATGGCCTTGCGGCTCAGAATTTCGAAGCTGGGCGCAGGGCCGTCAATCACCGGCCTGTGCCGTGATGGCCTCGATGCGTGCTGGCCGCGGCTTGCCAAAAAGCGTTTGACGATACGGTCTTCAAGCGAATGAAAAGAAACCACCGCCAAAATACCGCCTGGGCGCAGAAGGCGTTCAACCGCCTCAAGCCCAGCCGTCAATTCGTAAAGTTCGCGATTGACGAAAATCCGCAAGGCCTGAAAACTGCGCGTTGCCGGATCAATCTGGCCGGGTCGTTTGGCTGGCATAACGCTATGGATAATGGCGGCCAATTGACTGGTGCTGGTAATGTCGGTTTCTTCGCGGACACGGCAAATGGCCTTGGCGATGCGGCGTGATGCTTTTTCTTCGCCATATTCCCAGAAGATGCGTGCCAGATCGGCTTCGTCGGTTTGCATGACAATATCGGCGGCACTTTGCCCTGATTTTGACATGCGCATGTCAAGCGGGCCATCGGCGCGAAATGAAAAGCCGCGCTCGGGCTGGTCAAGCTGGGTTGAGCAAACGCCAAGATCAAAGGCAGCACCATCCAGCCCGTCAAAGTCGGTTAATTGCGCCTGCAACAGTGTGGTCATATCCGAAAAACAACCTTCGGCAAGATGAAACCGGCCGTCATATTCGGCAAGCATTGGCGCGCCACGGGCAATCGCATCGGGATCACGATCAATGGCAAGAAGGGTGCAGCTAGCAGTGTCAAGAATGGCGCGGCTATAGCCGCCATTGCCAAAGGTTGCATCAAGGTAGCAACCGCCATTTTGCGGGCCAAGCGCATCCACCACCTCGTTTAACAGAACAGATTGGTGAAGCATCTGTCCAGACATCAGCTACCCCCGCTGTTAGAGGGGTTTGGGTTGGTTCGGCTGAGGCGAAGGCTTGGCAAGCCATTGGTTTTGGCGCGGGCGCGCGCTTCGGCTTCACGACCGCGATAGCGATCAGGTAGCCAAATTTGAAAAGACCGGCCAATACCGGCATAAAGCGCGGCATCATTCAATTCGGCAAAGGCCATGAAATCAGCGTTCAGCATGATGCGACCTTCGGAATCAAGCTTCATTTCCTGCGCGCTTGACAGCATGGTTTGCAATGTGGCGACTTCGGCTGACAGGCTGTCCATTGAATCGATCGCGTCAACGATCTGGCCAATGCGCTCGGGCCCACAGCCCTCAAGGCATGGTTCGGTGAGTGACTTAAACAGATAAAGCGGGTCACGGCGGCGCTCAAGCACAGACCGAAAAGGAGCCGGCACGGACAGGCGCCCCTTCTTATCTATACGATGCTCAAATGTGGATAGAAATAAATCCACGATACCCAAAGCTCCTATTCATCCCCGTGCCGACCAATCCGGGACCAAGGTTGCCAAAACCGCCCGGCCCAGTTTTTCTGAGAGTTTCAGCGGGTTTGGCTAGGGAGAGACGCCAAAACCCGCAAGGAAATCCAAAACTGGGATATTATGGGATATCATGGGAATTAATGGACGTCAATGGGTTTTAACCTGTTCTTTTTGGGAAAAGCTAATCTTTTCAGTGAGTTAATATTAAAAATAAGGAATATTCAGCAACCCACTGAATCATAACAATATATATCATTTTGATATAATTATGTTCTGCTTTTGTTCTGTTTTCTGGAAAGCATGTCTCAACCCGATGGCTGTAAGGTGATTCTGGGAATCACACGCTAAATATAGAGTGACATATTAAATGAGAGTCCGGCATTTAGTGGGATTTACCGGCACATAATGGCATAAAATAACCGTCAGCATGGCTTTGGGCCATTTGCTTCAATGAGTGTCGAAGTGGCATTGAATGTTGCGAAAAACTGTCAGATGGTCTGTAAGCCGGGTTCTGTAATGCTGTTACCAGCATTGGCGACTATTCATCTAGAACGGCTGTTACCAGCCACTTCAAGCAACCTACCCGGACATGATGCAGGACCGCATCTGAACGAACAAGCCGTTCCCATGTCCCTATATGGTTTTGCTCCGGATGGGGTTTACCATGCCCGTTCTGTTGCCAGACCGGCGGTGCGCTCTTACCGCACCATTTCACCCTTACCATGGCACGCCATGGCGGTATCTTTTCTGTGGCACTTTCCCTAGGGTTGCCCCCGCCGGGCGTTACCCGGCATCCTGATCCTGTGGAGCCCGGACTTTCCTCTCCCCCATCTCTTGCGAACTGGGGCAGCAGTCACCCGACCATCTGACAGCGCCGGACTATAGGGCGCGGCGGGGCATGACGTCAATATGGGGCTTGGCGTGAATATATGACGCAGAATATCGCTTTCCGCACCGGCCGTGCCATTTCGCCTTTGTCAGCATGATTAATGATGTTTGTCTTGAAACAGTAAATTGGGGAGAAGGCAAATATGCACCCGGCGGCGCGCACAAGGCGGATCATCGGCGCAGATGAATTATTGTTTGCCGCTATCGGGTACTTTTACGTTGCTGTTTTTCCGTTATGCGATTGCGGTACTGCTTGTTGGGGCCTATTTCAGCTTGCGATCTGAATGGCATTGGCCTCACCAGCGCAGTTTGCTGATTGGATTTGTAGGGCTATTTATCACCGCCAGCGGTTTTTTCCTGATCCATCTTGGTGAGCAGGCTTTGGCGCATCAAAATGGCTAGACCCAATCATCTTTTGTAGGCCATTTGATCGGTGGTTTCGGCGAGAATCATCACATGGCAAAAACCGCCTCTCGCGCTGCCCTGCCGAGTCTTGATGGCCTAGTCTTGATGGCCGCCTTGTTCCAAGGCCTCGGCCTTTTCGGCTGCTTCCAGCCATTCCATTTCCTTCTGATCCTTGCTGTCTTTTTGCGCGGCAAGCATGTCCACCAGCCGGTTAAAAAGGTCGGGATCATTTTGAAAAAGGTCAGGCACCGCCAGTTTGGTTTCAATCGTGGCGATTTCGGCGTCAATCGCGGCAATTTCATCAGGCAAAGTATCAAGCCGGTGCTTGTCCCGGAAACTCAGGCGGGCAGGCCGGTTGGTTTTGGGGTTTTCGGATGCTGATTTTTTTGGTTTCTTGCGGTCTGATTTTTCTATCTGGCGTGCTTCAGCGGCTTTTTTGCGCGCCAGATAATCGGAATAGCCGCCGGCATGGGCAACAATCTTTGCGTCGCCTTCAAAAGCCAGAATGCCGGTGACGGTGCGATCCAGAAAATCGCGGTCATGGCTAACGATCAAAACCGTACCGTCATAATCGGCAATCACTTCTTGCAGCAATTCCAGCGTTTCAATGTCCAGATCATTCGTTGGCTCATCAAGAACCAAAAAATTATGGGTCTGGGCAAATAGCTTGGCAAGCAACAGCCGGTTTTGCTCGCCGCCTGACAGGGTGGAAACACGCTGGGTCATTTTCACATCATCAAACATGAAATCACGAAGATAGCTGGTAACATGTTTGCTTTGACCGGCAACTTCGATCATATCGCTTCCGCCTTCACTAAGGATTGTCCATGGCGATTGATCGCGGTCGAGCGCTTCGCGGCGTTGGTCAAAATAGGCAGGTATCAGGCCAAACCCTTGGCGCACGCGCCCACTATCGGGTTTGGTGATATCCAGCAGCAATCGCACCAGCGTTGATTTGCCAACGCCATTCGGCCCGACAATGCCAATCCGGTCGGTTCGCCGTACTAGCAAATTGAAATGTTGCAGCAATTGCCGGCGTTGTTCGGGTATGGTACTGGTTTCATCTTTGTTGGCACTATGCTGGGTGATTGGCACGCTGGCGCAAAGGTCAATCGCTTCTAGAACCAATTGACCGCCGCCATCAGCAGGGCCGGTTTCCATGCGCATGCTGCGTTGCGTAAGCCCGCCAGCCTTGGCGCGTTCAGCGCGCATGCAAGCAAGTTCGCGAAGCCGCCCTTGATTGCGTTTGCGTCTTGCCGAAATGCCTTCGCGCGACCATTTAGTTTCGCTGGCGATACGGCGATCCATCTTGTGAAGCACCACCGCCTCATCCGCAAGAATGCCATCTGACCATGCCTCAAATTCGTCAAAATGCCCATCACGGCGGCGCAGCTTGCTGCCATGAAGCCAGATGATGCCAGTGCCAAGATTGCGCAAAAAGGCGCGGTCGTGACTGACCACCAAAAGCGCCCCGCGATGCTGGCGAAGCATATCTTCCATCCATTCAATGGTTGGCAAATCCATATGGTTGGTCGGCTCATCAAGAAGCAGGATATCGGGCTTGGTGTAAAGCGCGCGTGCCAAAGATACGCGCCGCGTCTCGCCGCCTGACAGTCCGTCACTCATCCGCAGCGGATCAAGCCCCATGCGCATTAACATGGCATCGGCTTTATGACCAATTTTAGTATCTTCCATGCCGGCGGTGACAAGCGCGCGAAGGCTCATACCCGGCGGAATTTGCGGGGCTTGTGGCAAATAGGCAATTTCGGCACCAGGCGACATCCATAGCGTGCCTTCATCCATCTCGCCTTGGCCAGCAAGAAGTTTCATCAAGGTTGATTTTCCGGCACCATTCGGCCCAACAAGCGCCAGCCGGTCGCCAGCATGAAGTGATAGATCGGCACCACGAAGCAGCCATCGGTCGCCAAGATTGACGCCAGCATCGGCAATGGTCAAAAGAGGGGGTGCCATAATATCTATCCTGACCGGTTACAGGCCGCGCTGGCGGGCAATGGCATCATAGGCCGCATTGATATTGGCCAGCCGGTCATTCGCGGCGGCGATGAATTCTTCGGGCATGCCATCGGCGGTCAAAGTGTCGGGGTGATGGGTTCGTGCCAGATGTTTCCAATGTTGGCGAAGTGCCTGATCATCAATGTCACTTGTTACCCCTAAAATTTCATAGGGCGAGGGGCCATTTGACTGATGCAGCGCTAAAAGCCGGTCAAAATCGGCGTCATCAAAGCCGAAAATCCTAGCAACCGTTGCCAGATAGGATAATTCGGGGCCGGTGATGTCACCATCTGACTTGGCAATGTGAAACAATAGATCAAGCAATTGTTCCAGCACTGGCGCGTGCGGCACAAACAGCCGTGCCACTTGTTTGGCGTAATCTTCAAACCCGTCAGGTGTCTGGCGCGCCAAATCCCAAAAACGGCCAACTTGTTTTACTTCGGATGGCGGGATATGGACACGCGCGCGAAAAGCGGTAATTTCATCACGTGTCACAATGCCATCGGCCTTGGCCATTTTTGCCGAAAGCGCGATCACCGCAACGGTAAAGGCAACACGCTTTGTGGCTTGCGGGTCAGGGCGCGATGGCACAAATTTGGACTCGACCGCATGACCAGCCGCCGCGCCAAGCAATCCGCCAATCGGCCCGCCAAGGGCAAACCCCGCAGTGCCGCCAATAATGATGCCCCAAATGCTCATGGCCTTATCTAGCTGGCAACGGGTGCGAAAGGCAAGATTTATCACGTGATTCTGCTGGGAAAACCCAACAAGGCGAATTCGCAAAAATGGGGCTGGCAATTCGCTTTGGCTGGATTTATGGTGCGCCTATGGATGACACAAAAAACACGCAAGAGATGCCAATTAGCGGTGATGATGCCGGATTGATCACCATGGACCTGACCGGCCTGAAATGTCCGTTGCCGGTGCTAAAGGCGCGCCGTCAAATCGGCCAGATGCCTGCCGGTGGTATTTTGGTGGTGATTGCCGATGATCCAGCTGCGCCATTGGATTTTGATCATTTTTGCCAAACTGGTGGGCATGACCTGCTGGAAAGCGTGGCAAAGGACGGTGTGTTTACCATGCGTATCGCCAAGGCACTTGCCTAGCAGCCGATCAGCCTAGCGCGGCATCAGCGCGGCAAGTATGGTTTGATGAAACTGCGCCGCATCAGCACCGGTTTCGCCGCCTTGATAAAGCCCAAGTTCCTGACAAAGAAGAAAAAACCCGGGTGCGGGAAGTCCGTTTCGATTGCGTGATATGACCAATGCCGCCCGCAGTGGCTGGCCAGCGGCATGATCTTGCCGCATGGTCGCCTCAAGCCATAGGGTCAATTTATGAATACGTTGTGGTGCCGGAATATCAGCCGCGTCGGCCATTTCGGCATAGGTTACAATCCGGCCTAGGCTTGTGGCTGAGGCAAGCACCATTTCGGCGCGGTTTTGCCAGACATGATCCTGATTTGTTGGCGGCGACATCAAATGCGTTCCTTTTTGGCAGGTCGGCCTCCTATGCGGCCAAATCCATGATCAATCAAAACCAGCAGTTCAGGCTGGATTATTTTGCGGTTTTTTCGGTGTTTTGGCTATTGAAGCCAGACCGGTTTGTGCCTAACATCCGCCCATGGTTTATCTGAAATCTCTTGTTTTTAACAGCTTGTTCTATGTTGGCACCGGTATCTTGGTGATTGTCATGGGGCCGGTGCTGCTGTTGCCATCGCGCTTTGCGCGGGCTGTTGCCCGTTTTTGGGGCTATATGACTTACTTGTTGCTGGCGATGATTGGCATCAAACAATCGGTTCATGGCAACCGCCATCTTGATCGGCAGGTTCTATATGCGGTCAAGCATCAATCGGCATGGGAAACGATCATTCTAAGCTGGCTGTTATCAGCACCAGCCTTTGTGCTAAAACGGGAATTGTTGCGCTTGCCGATTATTGGCTGGTTCTTTTTGAAAACCGGCTGTATTCCGGTTGATCGTTCGGCTGGCATGAAGGCACTTCGCGATATGCGCCTTGCCGGTAAGACGCTTGCCGCCAAAGGCCGGTCAATGCTGATTTTCCCGCAAGGAACCCGCATTGCACCCGGTGTTGATCAACCATACGAGATTGGTGTTTTCGCGCTATATGAGGCAACCGGATTGCCGGTTGTGCCAGTGGCCTTGAGTTCGGGTCATGTTTGGCCGCGCAATAGCTGGATGAAATATCCGGGGCTTGTAACGGTTGAATTTCTCGATCCAATTGACCCCGGGCTTGACCGAAAAAGCTTTATGGCAACCCTTAAACAGCGTATTGAGGATCGTATGGAAATTCTTGATGCGCCATTTATAAAAAATCAGGAAAAGGCATAAAAATGGATGGATCAGCCGGTCGCCCGCAAGGGCAAATGAATGTTCTTGGCAGCCCTCTAACCAGCTGCTCGCATGATCCGGTTACCGGATATTTCCGCGATGGCTGTTGCAATACAGGGCCATCTGACCGCGGGCTACATACCGTATGCGCAATTATGACCGATGCGTTTCTTGAATACAGCAAAGCCGCTGGCAATGATCTGTCAACGCCGCATCCCGAATTCGGGTTCCCCGGTTTGAAAGCGGGTGATCAATGGTGTTTATGCGCGGCGCGGTGGGAACAGGCGCGGGCCGATGGCAAGGCACCAAAGGTTCGGCTTGCCGCCACCAATCAGGTAACACTTGCCGTGTGCCAGCTTGATGATTTGAAAGCGCATGCAATTGACTTGAATTAATCGGGAATTCCGGCGGGTCAGATTTCACAAATGGAAAAGGATAACAGCCCATGTTAAGCTTAGACAAACAAGTGGATTTGACCTGTATCGAAACCGATAAGGTGGCCAAGGGCAAAATTGTGCGGATTCAGGGCAACCGTGTCGATGTTGCGCTTGATCAAGGCGGTTTGCTGATCTCGCTTTATATGAAAAAACCGGGCCTTTATGTTGGCAGCCAATCGGGCCTTGAATTTGTCATGCAAAGCTAGCAACAAGCCGAGATAAGGATTTTGATGACCCAAATTGATCAGCAGAATAATGACCAAAAGCTGGTTCGTCCCGCCGATCGTTCGGTATGGTTGATTTGGCTTGGCATGGTGCTGTTGGCGGTGGCGATTTTGCCTTTTGCGGTTCGCAATAGCGAGACTGTTCGCCAGATTGCGGCAATGTGCGGGTTTACCCTAAATTAATCAGCTTTGCGCCGCGTTCTTTTTGGTGTCTGTTTTGCGGTTTTTGGAGGCAATGTGCAGGTGGATAACATCGCCATATCGATATAATTCTGTAAATCTTCATCTTCACTAAGCGCATCAGTGGCAATCATCACCCACCCCTTCATGGTTTTACCATTCAGATCAAACAGGCGCGCATGGGGATCACCCGCGACAAGCATGCTGGCGCTTTCATTGCCAATACGGATGACCAGATAATCATCCCATAAGGCAAAGCAGATCTGGCCATGCATCATATAGGACAACCCGCCAAACAATCAGGTTTCTTCAAGGTCGAAAAGCGTTGCCGTCAGTTCATGTAATCGGGTGGCTTGGCCGCGGTCATACTTAGTAATCCCGAGATAATTTGGGTTGCTCCAAAACAAATTGGCGATCATTATTCCGATATGATGTAACGGCCAGCAGTGGCACGAAAACATCATGACGGATCGATCGATTAGCGTTAGGTTATTCTTGTCGATCACTTGTCATAGCAAAGATCACGTTGTGGCTAGCCTATCATTGTTAAGAAAAGGTACGCATATGATTATTCTTGATGGGGGGCTCGGTCGCCAACTAAAGGCAATGGGCGCGCCGTTTCGCCAGCCGGAATGGTCGGCGTTGGCGCTGATGGATGGGCCGGAATTTGTGCGCGCCGCGCATGATGCCTTTATTGAGTCCGGTGCCACAATCATCACCACCAACAGCTATGCTGTTGTGCCATTTCATATTGGCGAGGATTTGTTTCGCGATCAGGCTGGTGCCTTGCTAGATTTGGCTGGCCAATTGGCGCGTGATGCCGCCGATGCCGCACCGCATCCGGTACAGGTCGCCGCCGGTGTGCCGCCAATGTTTGGATCATATCAGCCCGATAAATTTGACGCTGGCCGCGCCACCGAGATGATTGGACTGTTTCGCCAAAAGCTTGACCCCTATGCCGATTTTTTTATGGCTGAAACCCATAGCTCGATTGCCGAAGCTATATGTTTTCTGGCGGTATTTGCTGATTGTGACAAGCCTGTTTGGCTGTCACTCACATTGGAGGATGCCAACCCGGTTGCTGGAACGCCGCAATTGCGGTCAGGCGAGCCATTGACCGATTTATTGGCAGCGATTGATGAGGCGCCGCCATCGGCTGTTTTGTTTAATTGCAGCCAGCCTGAAGTGATGGATGATGCAATACGGACCGTGGTTACGCATTTTGCTGGTAAGGTCATGCCGCCGCTTGTCGGAGTTTTGGCCAATGCCTTTCCTTTGATCGAAAAAACATATAGCGGGGCAAATGCCACCCTGCATGATCTTCGCGGAGATATAACGCCGTCTTCCTATGCTGATTATGCGGTGAAATGGGCGGCATCGGGCGCTGATATTATTGGCGGCTGTTGCGGTATCTCGCCCGATCATTTGCGCGAGGTGAAAACCCGTCTAATTGGCTAGCATATTGCCATTGGCAGTGTTTTTTTGCGATTTGCCAGACCAACCAGACAAAGCTTATAATTTTGCGAGAAACAAACCTGAAACAATTGAAACTGAAAGGCCGACCCATGAAAGATGCCAAACAATTCCTCCAAGAAGCCAATGCCGTCGTTCCGCGTATCTCCGCCGCTGATGGCATTGCCAAACATGGTGCTGGTAACAGCCTGTTCATTGATGTTCGCGATAGCGGCGATATTGCCAAAAGCGGCACGATCGCTGGTGCGCTTCGGATTCCACGCGGATTTCTGGAATTTGCGGCTGATGAAAACCTGCCCTATTTCAATGCAAGCCTCAGCAAAGATGCCGATATCGTTCTTGTTTGCGGTGCTGGTGGACAGGCCGCGCTGGCTGGCAAGACGCTAAAGGAAATGGGATATCAGAATGTGTGTAATGTTGGCGGCATTTCCGATTGGATTGCCGCTGGTGGCAAGTCTGAAGCCTAAGGCTTTGGGCGAGCGTCCGAAAAGCCAATAATCAAAATCTGTTGGCACAACGCGAAGGCAGAAAAAAAGGGGGGTTTTGGCCCCCCTTTTCGTGATAGGTCATCAAAAGACCTGTTCTACGGGGAAATGCCCGTCAATTTCTGATCTATGCGGACCCAGAAGGCTGCTCCTCAGCCCGCCAAACAGAAACCAAGTCCTTCGAACCAAACCGTTTATCACTAGACATCAGATCACCTCCTTTTCAATTTGTTGCAACTATGGGAATAAGCCTAGGAACAAAATCATCGCCTGTCACTAGGTTTTTGCGGGATGATGATGCCGAGGGGCTTGCACTTGGGAAATATGATCACCATTTATCGCTCCATGACACGCAAACTTATCCATCGTTTTTTATTGCTTCTTGCCCTATTTATGCTGAAAGGTGGCATCATGCCTGCCGCTGCTGCTACTGCCCATGATTTTAGTTTTACTAGCATTGATGGCGGTGATCTGCCCTTGGCAACATATCGTGGCAAAGTGGTTTTGCTGGTTAATACCGCGTCGATGTGTGGCTTTACCGGCCAATATGAAGGGCTGCAAAGCCTGTGGACGGAATATAAGGATAAGGGGCTTGTCGTTCTTGGTGTGCCAAGCGATGATTTTGGCGGCCAAGAATTGGATGATGCCAAACAGGTCAAGGAATTCTGCACGTTGAATTACGGTATTGATTTCCCAATGGCCGATATTGTTCATGTCAAAGGCCCAAACGCACATCCCTATTATAAATGGGTTGCCGATGCGCATGGCGGTCTTGCCGTGCCGCGCTGGAATTTCCACAAACATGTGATTGATGGTAATGGCGATTTGGTTGATTGGTTTACCTCGACTACTGGCCCAAAAAGTGGTCGTCTTCGCAAGGCCATTGAAACTGCGCTTGCCAAGTGATCATCTGACCGACCTATTTCGTTCTTCCCGCTGACTTTATGTGCTAGATTTACGCTGATATTTCCGGCGTGATGGTGTTTGACGCGTTGTTATTCCAATAATGGGCGCGGGCGCAAAAGCCGCAAAAGGCAGAGGGTTGGGCTGTTTATGGACATCAGCATTGTTCTTGTGGTGCTTGGCGCGGCCTTTTTGCACGCCTTTTGGAATTTTCTGGTTCGTGGTACGCATGACAAGGCGCTTGGCATGGCGGCGGTTATGTTTGGCCATCTGCCGCTGGCTTTTATTGGCCTTTTCTATACTGGCCTGCCGCCCGAAGGCGCATGGCCTTATGTGATGGCAAGTGCGGTGTTGCATCTTGGCTATCAGGTATTTTTGTTAAATGCCTATCGTTTTGGCGAGCTGACGCAGATTTATCCGGTTGCTCGCGGGGCATCGCCGCTGTTGATTACCCTGTTTACCATGATCACTGTTCCGGGTGTTTTAAATCCAATGGAGGTGATTGGCGTGATCATGGTGTCGGGGGCGATCATGACCTTTGGCATTGTTCAACATCGCAACAAGGCGGTTGGCGTTACCGGAATTGTTTTGGCGGTAATCACGGGCTGTTTTATTGCCAGCTATTCGATTGTTGATGCAGCTGGCACGCGCTTGACGCAAAGTGCAATCAGCTATTATGGCGCATCGACCACGTCCAATGCGGTTTTATTAGGATTGTATCTGGCACGGTTTCATCCAACGGTTTTGACGCGCATGTATCGCGATGCGCCACGCACTTTTGTGATTGGCGGGGCGGCGTCTTATTTTGCTTATGTTGCGGTGCTTTGGGCTTGTCTGTCGGCGCCTGTTGCCGTGGTGTCATCGCTTCGCGAGACCTCGGTTCTGTTTGCGTTGGCACTTGGAGTTCTGTTCTTGAAAGAAAAAATGACATGGTTTAAAGCCGGCATCATCTTGACGATTTTCAGCGGAGTTATTGTTTTGCGGATGGCCTGATAGCGTTGGCGCATTTCGCCGCAGGTTCGGGCTTTGGGGCTGGACAGTTTGCGCCGAAAAACGCAGTCTGGAACAGGGAAGTTAGTTTTTAGGATTTTTTCGTATGCAGGAATATGCCCTTCGCCGCGTTTTATCAGACGAATTACATGCGCGTGCGTTTCACGATTTTGATGGTGCAGGCCGATTTATCCGCTTTGTTTTTCTGGTTGGCGGTGATGACAGCAAAATTCTTGCCTATATCAATAAATTCCTATCTGCCGAGGGCCTAGCCCCGATTGATGCAGGCGAAAAATTCCGTCGCCATGACATGGCTGGCTATGCACTTCGCATTGAACGCCACACTGAATTTCTGTCAATCAGCTTTGTCGAAAAAAGCTTGCGAGCAAAAAATGGTCTAGCCACGAATGCGTTTGATGAAACAGCGCTTGAACATATGCCCTTTTCTTGGGCGCGAAATGCGCCAGCCCCGCTGTTTCATGCAATCTGGGTCGAGGTTGGCGGCAAGCCACTGCGCGGTCTAGATCAGGCACGCATGCTGGAGATTTTGCAAAGCCGCGTGGTGGCGGCAAACCAGTTCAGTGATAATGCGGCACAGGTACATTTTGCGTTTGATATTGATGATGCCGGTTTTTCGCGGGTGGTGATTTTTAACCATTCGATTGAGGCGACCCGGATGGGGCGTGTTGTGCAACGCGTTGTCGAGGTTGAAACCTACCGGTTGCTCGCATTGCTTGGATTGGCAACGGTCAAGGAATATTCGGGCCGTCTTGGCCTAATCGAAGATGTTGTCAGCACATTGACCAATGACCTTGCCGAGCAGATCAAGCTTCCCGACGGCAAGGTTCAGGCCTTGTTGTCGGTTTTGTCGTCGCAGGCCGCCGAAGTCGAAGACATCTATTCCAAAACTTCATACCGATTGGCGGCGACAACGGCCTATCTAAATATTCTGGCGTCGCGCCTTGACCGGATGCAGATGACGCGCCTACCGGGTTTTCAGGGCGTTCGCGGCTTTCTCGATCGGCGAATGGCACCCGCGATGCAAAGCTGTTCGGCATTTTCTGAACGGCTTGCGAGCCTGTCGCGGCGGATCAGCCGCGCTGGTGAATTGCTGCGCACCCAAACTGAATTGGTCATTCAACGCCAAAATCGAGATTTGCTGAAATCAATGGATGAACGCGCCAAGCATCAGCTTCGGCTTCAGCAGATGGTTGAACGCCTGTCGATTGCTGCGGTTACCTATTACGGGGTTGGGCTTGTTGGCTATGTTGCTGTCAGCCTGCCAATTGCCGAATGGGGATTGTCACTGACCTATATCAAGGCCGTGTCGGTGCCGGTGATTGCCTTTTTAGTCTGGGCCACCATCCGGCGGGTCAAAGATATTGCCGCTGGCGCGACAGATCGCTCAGCCAGCTAGGCGCGGGCTTATTGGCAGATATTAGTTGGTGAGTGCTAGTGGGCAGGGGAAAAAGCCAATAATGACAACTCGCGTGCATAGCCTGTGGCAAGATCAAACAGCACCGCACCGCCTGACGGTACCGCGATATTGGCGATGGCCTGAATGGTTACATAATGCGTTACCATAATAACCGGCGCGCCGTCACGGGGCAGACTGTCCAGTTTGGCTTGAAGCTTGGCCAAGGTTGCATCGCGCGGGGCATGGTTTTCATAAAATGAATTCAGCCCGCTAAACGGGGTGACAGGGCCTAGATCCAGCAAAAGCGCGGTTTCAAGACAGCGGCACCATTCGCTGGAATAAACACCCGCTAGATTAAGATTGGCAGCGGCGATTCGTTTGCCAATGCCGCGTGCCTGCATGCGTCCGGTTTCGTCAAGATTGCGCTGGGTCTGGCAATCTTTCAGATTGAAATTGGCTGGATCGCCATTGCCAGGTGCCAAGGCATGACGCAGGAAAATGACCGTGCCGTCAAACCGGCCATCATCAGCCCGCACTGGCAGATTGACCGCCAAAAGCAAAATAGATAAAAGCGCCGCCAGCTTTCCAAACCGCAAAATCACCATGAAACAGTGGCGCAAAGACAGCTTTGATTGGCATTTTATGCTGGCGGGCTGATCGGTCATATTTATGCGTTACGCCGGCTGACTTCGGCCATAAAGCGATGGCGGATAACCGGTGCATCCATGTCAATGACAGGTACCTTGATATTGCCTGACTCGCATTTGCTGACAATGATGGTCATCTTGTCACCGTCAAGCGCCTTTTGAACCGCCGCTGCGGTATCTTCGGCCGAACATTCAACAACATTTTCACAACCGCAAGCCTCAGCAACTTTGGCAAGCGATGTTTTCATGCCAGCATAGGTTGGTTGATCACCAGTTGAGCCATAGCTGCCATTATCGATAATCAGCAGGATAAAATTATCAGCCGGATTATTGGCAATTGTTGGCAATGTCCCAAAATTGGTCAGAACCGAACCATCGCCATCAATCGCAATCACCTTGGCTTTTTGCGCGAGGGCAAGGCCAAGGCCGATTGATGAGGAAAGACCCATTGTGCCAAGCATGTAGAAATTGGTTGGCTGGTCATCAAGCAGATGCAATTCTTGGGATGGCAAGCCGATGTTAGAGACAACCAATTGATCAGAAATCATCGGGATCAGTGTTTTTAAGACGTCGCTTCTAATCATCGGTTATGCTCCCTGCCAAAAGCTGGCATCGGTAAGAATGGCAACAGGCTTTTTCGCCATAAAGCTGTGGTTTAGAATAGCGTTCAGCTCGTCAGCGTCGCTTTGTGTATGGAAATGGTAGGTTGGAATATTCAACTGGTTCAACAATGCCTTTGTATGAACCGCCATTTCGACCTGACAGGCAACCGGCTCGCCAATTTCACCGCGATAGCTGATCAGCATCGGCAGCGGAATATTGTAATATTGGATCAAAGTCACAAGCGTGTTAATGGTGACACCAATCGCTGTATTCTGCATAATGATTGCCGAGCGCTTGCCGCCCATATAGGCACCAGCGCAAAGCCCCATCCCTTCATCTTCCTTGTTTGACGGAATATGATAAATGTCTTTCGAAGCTTCGATCTCGTCAATGACGCCAGCGAGCTGTTTACATGGCACAGTGGTCACAAATTCGATTCTATTCTTAATAAAATCATTAACAATTTTTTGGTTTATCGACATGGGAGCAGCACTCTTTCTGGCTCATTTTCACTAAGACGTTGCTGTAGGGGCACCGCAAATTTGATTTTTAGGACTGGAGATATCTTCCGATTAGGCGGAGTAAAACATAAAGTTTCGGCAATACAAAGCGCAAATTTTTGCTTTGCGACAGGCGGTCTAAAAAGATGTATTTCTTGAGACTTTGCGCTAGTTTTGACCGATCGAAGGGCAGGTTTCTGCCATCACATATCTAACCCGAAAGGGATATGCCGACATGACATCACTGATCCTTCATCATTACCCGCAATCGCCGGTTGCCCATAAGGTGCGAATGGCGCTTCGCATTACCGGTGCAAGCTGGCAGTCGGTAGAAATTCCACGTTTGCCGCCAAAGCCGCTTTTGGTGCCGCTGACCGCCGGTTATCGGCGTACGCCAGTGTTGCAGATTGGAGCTGATATTTATTGTGACAGCCAGAATATTGCGCATGCCATTGATCAATCAGGCGCGCCGTGTTGTCTGTTTCCCGATCAAACTTATGGCTTGGCTATGATGATCAGCAATTGGGCCGAAACCACGCTTTTTGATCTGTCGGTAAGGCTTGTCCTAACGCATGCGCTTGGCAAGGTGCCTGAAGAGTTTATCCGTGATCGCGGATCGCTGTATTTTGAGTCGAACTGGACCGAAGCCAGCCTGCGGGCAACTCTACCATCGGTGATGCATGAATTGCGGGCGTCACTTGGCTTTGTTGAGGCGCATCTTGGCGCAACAGAGGGCGTTTATCTTGCGGGGCATCAGCCTTGTTATGGCGATGCGGCGATTGGCTATATTTGCTGGTTCCTGCGTGGACGATGGGATGGCGGTGCGGCGTTGCTGGCGAATTACCCGGCTTTGTGCGTGCTTGAGGCTGCGCTTGACCAGCTTGGTGATGGTCAGCCGCAAGATTTGGACGCCGAGGCCGCGCTTGCCATTGCCAAGGCTGCCAAGCCGCAATCGCCAATCGGCATTATTGACGGTGCCAGCAGCCTTGCCATTGGCCAGAGAGTGATGATTCGGCCAAAGGGTGAAACCGCCGATCCTGATGTTGTTGGCACGCTTCGCTATTGTGATGGCATGCGCATTTCGATTGATCATAACCATGAACAGGTTGGTGATATTGCTGTGCATTTTCCGGTTGTCGGTTATGTCGTGACGCCAATTGACTGATCTATCCGATGTTCAATCCGGGATAGAAACGCAAGGCTAAGATAGAATTTCACGGCGCACTTATCTGGCAATTCTACTGCACTGATTTGGATAAAAGAATTAACCGGCCCCATTCTGCAAATTGAATGGGGCGGAAAGCACCCTATCGGCCATATAATGCTCATGGGGATATTTGATGCGACAATCAACATCGCTGAATGAAGCCGAAATTAAGGCTTTTACCGATCAGGCATTATTTACCAAGTCGCCGACCCTAAAGGGAAGGATGCCATTGATCGCGATGTGGATCATGGCGGGTGCGACTGTCGGTGCTATTTTAACGATTGGCATTTTGTGATTTTGACGTGGTCATCCAATGACCAAATGATGATCTATTTGGGTTATGACCCGATAAAAGCTGTTACATTCCGCTAGGCGGTAATGGCATAAAGCCCTGACCGCTCACCACCAATATGGATGATCTTTTCTGCGCTAATCAGCCGGTTGAATGACCGGTAAACCGTTGGCATCGGAATGTTACGAACCAGATAATGCGATCGGATATCATGGATTGATACTGGTTCGTTAGTATCATTTGATAGTAGTACAACAGCTGCATAGACTTGCTGTTCATTTGCGGTAAAATCAGCCAAGCCAACGTCTTTTTCCATGTCGGTAATGGTTTCAAGCAATCGTGCAAACACGAGGCGGCTAGACACTTGCAAATCTCCTAAACACTTTTAACAACCCGACTAATACGAACAATACTACCACAAGTCCCATAACATCACCAATAATGAAACGCGTTAGCACATTAAAAGTATCCTCAATCGGAAACCGACCTTCAAGAAATAGGGTTGAGAAAAAGGAGTTGATAATCGAACTTAAAAGTCCGGCAAAAACCAGCGTTCGCCAGCTAATCACGCCAGTTAATCTCGGGTAAACATCAATCCGGACAAAACGCATCAACTCGAACGCAACCGGTGCGCATAATGCACCAACCATCGGAATGATAAAATCTGCCTGTGTCAATGAGCCAGTTTCGGGGCGCGTCACAAAATAGACGCAGATCGAGGCGGGAATAAGCGCCAAAATCGATTTTGGCCCAACCATCCATGCTCCTAGCACCCTTACCGCATGGGGTAGGTACAAAAGGCTGACGACAGCAACATTGCGTTCCACCATCACCGTTTCAATCGGCATGATGATCAGAATTTGAAACGCAGCCAAGCCAAGATAAGCAAGAAAAATAAGCACAAACCAATGCGAGAAGAATTTTGAAAAATGCGGGTTCATGGGGTCTTTATAAATCTCATACTGAAGTAAAATTAGATAAAATGCCGGAAAATACACGCAACGGTGCCGGCCAATCTCGGGCTATTAACATTAGATTAATTGTAATGGTCTGATCGCGGCAAGCCAAGGGCGCTTGGCCTGATTTATTCAATTAAAACCAACGAAACATGCCAATTAGCCCTGCTGAAGCGTAAAATAGCTGAAGAAGCATGATGCCACGGTGCTTGCCGAAATGAGCCCACAGGCCAATCAAACCTGCCGACAGAAACAAAAGCAGGAAGCCGATAAATTCCGCGCCGATATTTAACGCAATCAGCATTGAATATAGAATTGCTGTTCCAACACCTGTCCATTCAAGCCATTTTTGCCTATCCATGATGAATGATCTTCTTGCTTTAATGGTGCGCGGTGTTGGAACAATGTTTGTTCGGTTTGTGCTGTCCTATTGTGCGACGAGCCAGCCACCATCGACGTCAATTGTGGTGCCAGTGATAAAATCATTCTCGATCGCAAAGATAATGGCTTGTGCCACTTCGGCAGGATGGCCAGCGCGGTCTACCAGATGGGTTTTTGTGACATTCTGGTAATGTTTGGCGCGATCTTCACCACTCAACGCCACCATTGGCGTGTCGATAATGCCCGGTGAAACCACATTCACCCGCTTTGGTGCGATTTCGGCGGCGATGGCACGCGCCAAGGCTTCAACAGCGCCACCAACAGCCGATAGGGCAATCTGCCCGGGCTTTGGTTTGCGGGCAGGACTGCCGCTAACAAGAACGATGCTTCCATGATCGCAAACATGCGATGCGCCATAGCGCAGAACATTGGCATAGCCCCATAGCTTGTCAAACGAGCCTTGAAAGCCTTTCATATCCATTTCCATGAATGGGCCAAAGGCACGTGAACCGCCGGTGGCTGAATTGACCAGAATGTCGATATCACCTTCAGCATTGAAAAAGGCTTCGACCGCCTCACTGTCACGGCTGTCTAGCGCGGCAAGGCGAATGCCAGCCGGAACATTACCAGCTTTGCTTGGGTCACGGCTTACCGCAACAACATCTGCGCCTTTTTCAACAAGCATAAGACTTGTCGCAAGGCCAATACCTGATGTGCCGCCAAGAACGATGGCTTTTTTACCTGCAATATCCATAATGTCTTTCGATCCTTTATAATCAACAGTAAATCTGAAGACGCCAAGCTAGAGCATTTTGCCCGTCACCAGCAATATGATAATGCCGCCTATCAGTGCTTTTGACGAATTTGTTGCGCCAACTTACCCGTAATATAGCGGCTTTCATTTGAAATTGGCGGATGTATCATCGCCGCTGCGCGCAATCATGGCAAAATGGTTATTTCATTTTGTTAACCATCTTTTTGATTTGGCGAAGGCTGGCGGTAGCTGTTTTCAGGCTTTGTTCCAGCTGTTCAACCTGGGTTTTTAACTGGGCGATCTGGCGTTCAGGCAGGGCTGATTTTGGCGGCTGTTTGCCAAGCCCGCTTAGCAAATAAGGCGGTGAAATATTCAAAATACCAGCAAGCGCAACAAGCTTGTTTGCCCGTGGTTCAGATCGGTCTGCTTCCCATGCTTCATAGGTGTTTGCTCGCACGCCAAGGCGTTTGACAACATCGGCAACACTTAATCCCGATGCTTCGCGTGCCATTGAAATGCGCCCGCCAAGGGTGGTGTCTTCCTCATTTTCGTGGAAAATAGTTCTGTGTGGCATGATAATGGGCCTCGGTGGGATGAAAGGGCAAAGCGACTTGCGAAAAGCGACCTGCCGAGTAAAAATCGATATCCCAAGCCTAACCCGAGCCAAGGATGCCGATCAACCCTTAGCGGTAAATTTGCGGCAATGGATTTGTGGGGCAGCGATGATGATTGATCAGCGATTGACGCAAGCCATGTTCTGGACAAACATCAATCCCTTATCGTGTTCTGGCCGGTCTGGCGATGGCGCGATTTATTGTTTTCGTCAGTGAGGCATATCTGAAATGCTTGTTGTTCAAATTCTAATTGTTGGCATTGTTGCCTGTGCCATTTTCGATCTCTGGCAGCGTGTGTTTCAAAAGATGACAGCGATTCCGCCAAGCAACTGGGCGATGGTGGGGCGATGGAGCCTTGGCTTAATGACCGGTGGTCAATTAATCGCCCGTGATCTTGAATCTCAAGCTGATCGAAAAAATGAACTAGCGGTTGGCTGGCTTGTTCATTACAGCGTCGCGATTGGGTATGCGGCCGTTTATGCGTGGCTTATGCATGCCACTATTTTGCAGGCAGGGTTGATTGATGGCTTGATTTTTGGCGTGATAAGCGTGGCGGTGCCGTGGTTCTTTTTTCTACCTTGTCTTGGCAAAGGTATGTTAGCGCGTTTAGCTCCAAACCCGCCATTGGTTTGCGCATTAGCCTTGATGATGCATTCGCTTTTTGGCGTGTCGATTGGGCTCGGCTTTGCGGTTTTCGCTGGCTAGGGGCGCTTGGCGCAGATTTCCCTTACAATGATTCATTATCAACCGGCTGGATTTTTTTACCAGATAGCGATGCGTTCCTTCCATGATAAGCTGGGCATGCTGGTTCAAAACAATTGCCCGTATTTCGATAATGCCGGTGGTGCGCTGCGGCGTTAATTTGACGATTTCCAGCCCCGGATAGGCGGTATCAACAGCATAAAGCGGGTGATGCATTTCGCCGGAAAAAGATAAAAGCGCAACAAGGCTATCGGCTGTTTGCTGGGGAAATTGTCAGCACCGGCGGCAGTCTGGATAAAAACCTGCAGGCCATGCGCCAACAGTGCTGGATGGCCACGCTCCTTGCAGAATTCGACATCATAATGGATTGGGTCATTGTCGCCCGATGCCAATTGGAATGCCGCAAACAGCGCATCCGTCATTGTTCGTGATGGGATATAGAAAGTTTCGCCAATGGCAAAATCGTCAAACCATCTTGTTTCGGGGCGTGAAGGCGGGGCATGATCATGTCCTTTCAGCGGTGCAGCATTGTGCCTTTAGCGCGTGATTTCATGCACTTCGATAATGTTACCATCAGGGTCATAAAAGAAGATCTGTTGCCAGCCCGCAACCGCTGTTTCGCCCCAATCAGAATAGGCAATGCCCTTTTCCTCAAGATGCGCTTTGAAAGCGGCTAAATCATCGGTGCGATAGGCAATGTGACCACGGTCAAGCGGGTTGACGATATGGCCGGTGCGAAATCCAACTTGCAAATCCTTTTGCGCTAGATGGGTTTGGATATGGCCATCTGAAACAAAGGCAACATCGCCATCATAGCCCTTTTTCTTTTCGAGAACCGGCAATCCTTCGGTTTCGGTTTTTAGCCCCAAAACATCGCGGTAGAAATGATCCATACCAGCAACATTATTGGTTGATAGATTTATATGATGCAGCTTTAACTTCATTTTATCCTCGTTTCTGCGATTTGCCGGTTCTCTATCAATCCAGCTTGTCAAGCTGGCGTCAATCAGAGACAGTGAATTGGCTGATATTTTTACCGATAATTCGCCGCCATTGGCCTTTGGTAAAACTAATCTTTTCGGAGATCGCCAACGGGCCAATATAACCTATGGAGATAGAGCTGATGAAAATGGCAATTGTAACAGGTGCAGCCCGCGGCATTGGACTTGCCACGGCCCGGCTTTTTGTCGATCAGGGCTATCAGGTGGCGATGGTTGATCGCGATGAAGACGCGCTTGATGCGGCGGCGGCGTCACTTGCTGGCGGCACGGCCTTTGTTTGTGATGTGTCTGACCCGGCAGCTGTTGACGAAATGGTTGCTGCGGTTCTGGCGGGTTCAGGGCGGATTGATTGTCTTGTCAATAATGCGGGTGTTGCTGATTTCTGCCCGATTGAAGATACCAGCTTTGCGCGTTGGCGCACTGTTATGGCAACCAATCTTGACGGTGTTTATCTATGTTCGCGGGCGGTTCTTGCCGCGCTGAAGCAAAGCCGTGGCAGCATTGTCAATATTGCTTCGATTTCCGGATTGCGCGCATCAACATTGCGCGTTGCCTATGGCACGTCAAAGGCGGGTGTGATCCATCTAACCCAGCAATTTGCCGCCGAAATGGGTGAATTTGGCATTCGGGTGAATTGCGTGGCACCCGGTCCGGTGCGTACGAAATTGGCAATTGCGGTTCATAGTCAGGCGATTATTGGTGCTTATCATGATGCGATCCCGCTGAACCGCTATGGCAGTGAGACCGAAATTGCCGAGGCGATTGTGTTTCTTGGTTCGGAAAAGGCCAGCTATATTACGGGCCAGACATTGGCGGTTGATGGCGGCTTTGACTCAACCGGTGTTGGCCTGCCCGCCCTGCGTGATTGAGTGGCGTCTTTAAGTGGCGCGTCTGATCGGAGTGGGAGTTTGGCTTAAATTTGGTTTAAATTATGTGGCTAGCCATTGCGTTCAAGCATGACATTGCCACGGGTGCGCGCCGCAGCATGATAGCCATTGGCCAATAGCCAGCTTAGAATATCGCGTTCCCATTGTTCGTTAATGCCATCTTCCATCACAATTAATTTCGGATATTGCGTTTTGGCAATATTTTCAAAAAAGGGAAAAAGCGCGCGATCTTCCATACCTTCAATGTCGATCTTGATCACATCGGCGCGGGCAATGTCATTGATTTTCAAGATTTCAACAAGCGGTAAAACCTCAACATCAATATGCGTTTTGCCAACGCGCTGATTGACGATTGAGCTGCTGCCAAAATCATTATCTGAAATGGTGAGATGCGCGATGCCTTTTGTGGCCCCAATGGCAACATCATGAACGGTAATTTTTGATTGCAAATCATTGAGCGCCATATTGTCGCGCAGCCGCGCCAGAACGGGCGGGTTTGGCTCAATTGCGATGACCTTTCCAGCGCCCATCAGCGCAACATTCAACGCGTAATATCCAATATTGGATCCAATATCGACAAAAACGCCGCCATCGGTCAAATGACGCTTGATCAGCGCTAATTCGGTGGCTTCGCGCTGTTTTGCACTAAACATGATTTTAGATTCGATGGTGTTTTGGCGCGGTTGAAGCCGCAATTTCAAATTCTGGTAAATCAGGTCAACAGGCTTGTCGCCATTGATCCGGTTCCAAAGCTGCGAGAACAGCAACTTTAACCGGCCGCGTCCAAGCCCCATTTTTGCCAGCCCAAGGATAAGGCGGCTAACACCTGTCGGCGCGAAAGTTCCAAATTGTTGCAATGATTCGTAACCTTGCTGAAAATGACGATCTTAAAAAGCCAGTAAACCTAACCTGATCATCTGCTTGATCCAAGAAGATTATGATGCTGCAAAGCCTACCCGCGAAATGGGCGCGGCGCGTGAACCAGCCCTACAAATGATAGGCAATTGTGCCACGGCGGATTGTTTGCATAACGCGAATGTCATTTAGTGACTTTGATGTTTCTAGTGGGTTTTCTGATAAAATTACCAAATCTGCTAATTTACCATTTTCGATTGAGCCTCGTTTGCTGTCTTTAAATACTTGCCATGCTGCATCAATGGTCATGGCACGGAAAGCGGATAGTCTACTGATTTTTTGGGCTTCGCCCAATATCCTTCTGCCATAAGTTCGTCTTTCAACAGCGCAATGCGCCAGATGAAGCGGCCTTGTTGGGGTGACCGAGGCATCATTATGGATTGTGGAACGAATGCCGCGCTGTTGTGCCGATGCGGCAGGTGAAAGGCTGCAGAGGAAAGATTGTGGGGAGTGCACATGCACATTAAGAAGGGGCCGATTCGTGGCCGCCAAATACCCCCCTTTAACCCCTTACAAAGTAATGGGTTAAAGGGGGGTATGTTTACTAATCTTCTGTAAACGGTTCACACTTGTGCATAATGGTTGAGTAACGATTAATAATTTACAGTGGCAGGATGGTAAGAGTGAACGAGTTTTTGTTAGACCTTGTTAATCGACTTGCAGCTGAAATCACATCAGCGGAAGGTCGTGACCGCCGAGGAAAAACAACAGACCAACATCATTTTCTTCACGGGATACAATATTTAGTTATCCAGCTGTGGAAAGGTACCCAAATCCACGATGGTTATGAGGGCAGCATAAACAAGCGTTCAGGATGGTACTCAGAGTATCCGCAATACAGAGACCCAAACCTCACATTCAAACAAACTATTGCTGCTTACAACGGGTTGATTGCCCTTGGCCTCATTGAAGAAACACAACGTGGTTACTTTAATCGTGAAACACTTGAGGGAAGCATCACTCGATTTATCGCCACCGATGATTTGCTGTCCCTGTTATCTGAAATAAAAGAAGACCCATTTGTGGCCATAAAGCCCAACTTGGATGCGCAGTGCATCATTATGCGTGATGAAATTGATGGAAAGAAAAAGCAAGTTCCATATCTGGAAACACCTGCTGTCACCGAAATGCGTGACAACTTAATGTTAATCAATCGCTGTCTAGCGAGCCACTACCCCGATATCCGAATTAGAGATGAGGATTGGATACCTCTTCAACAAAGAATAATGACTGACCCCAAGAAACGGCCAATCGATTTAACCAGATGTTCACTTGTTAGAATTTTTTCTAACGGAAGATTTGACCACGGTGGACGCTTTTACAGAGGGTGGTGGGAGAATGTTCCCAGCGAGTACCGGAAATACATCACAATCGATGGTAAAAGAACAAATGAATATGACTACTCCCAGTTGAACCCGCACATGGTCTACTTTCTTCGAGGCAAAGCAATTGGCAGTGAGGATGCTTACAGCAGGGTATTTGATGGTGAGCATCGTGACCTCGTTAAAGAGGCTTTCAATGCAATGATACAATCATCAACGCCGCTGATTAAAGAGCCAAAAGATATCGATTTGAGTGAGGTTGATTTTGATTGGAAGCATCTGAGACAATCCATCCTCGATGCTCACAAGCCAATAGCTGACATGTTTTTTCAAGGACATGGGAATCACTTGCAATTTGTCGACAGTGTTATGGCTGAAGACATCATGCTAAAATTTGTGAAATCTGATTATGCCCCAGTTTTGCCAGTGCATGACAGTTTCATCATGCATTACGGGCATGGGGAGTTGGGGGAACTAGAAGAAGACATGCGAAGAGCATTTTATGGTCACTTTAAAAAGGACATTAAAGTCAAAGAAGAGATAGGTGCGATGCTTCCGTCTTCATTTGACGGCAAAGATTGGGACGAACTATCATTTGAAGAACAAATTCATGGGCCACCTGAATACAGTCAGTGGGAAGATAGAAACACCTTAAATGATTAAGATAATCATCATATCCATATTTGCTGTTGCACTAGTAATGTTCGCAATGCGCTTAATGCCAAAGCTGCGTTTTTTTATTCAACGGCTATTGCAAAACCCATTCCTAAGGGCAATCCTGTTTAGAGGATTGTGGCGGCTAATTAGGCTGATATTTTTAAAACGATGAGGTTAAGCTGTAAATGCTCAGACTAGTGGCAAATGGTGTTATCGCTTTTTTTGTACTTTGGACATTAGCGGTGTCAGTCGCAGAATTTATTGGGGTCACCATACATTTCCCGTGGGTAATCGCTGGAGTTGATGAAATACCTTTACACCGACTGCAAAGCCTCAGAATAGCCATCCTTCTGACCTTTGCTCATTATGGAGTGCTTCACCTTCTTGGGAAAAATCAGGAATATTTACCAATCCACTTTCTCAGTCAATTTCTGTTCTACCTTGTTATATCAGGCGGGATAATTCTGTACAAAATTGAAGTGTCTGACTGGGAATATGGAATTTTAGCATTATTCACAATTGTTTGGCTTTTAACGGTAATAGCAGCCAAGCCACTAAACCGGGATTATTTTAAGAACAAGTGAACCGAACAGCAACGCTTCAAATTCAATATGTTAACACATGATGCAATGGGGAGGATGGTGCTGGCGGAGAGACTTGAACTCCCAACCGCCCGATTACAAATCGGGTGCTCTACCAATTGAGCCACGCCAGCTATTACCGGCTTTTTAACAGAGATTTCTGCGTGGTCAATAGATGTCAGGTGAAAAAAATGTCTTTTGGCAAAATCTATTCCATTTCATGACTGGTAATTGGCCTAATGCAAAAAGGCATCACGGACGATACTAGCAAGGTGATGTGCCAAAAGGCTTGCTGGCCCGTCAGTGATATAAAGATAAATCATGAATTCGGATAATTTGGGAAGGCCTGCACTGGCGGGGATTTCTTGCCAATCTTCCGGCTCGGTTCCCTTTAAAACGGCGACAATTGCAAGGCCAGCGCTGATATAGGGGATACAATCAACACAGCCTGCCGTAACAAAAGCGAGATCCCATGGGATATTTTCGGCGTCAAGACTGTCGGTTGCATGTTTGCGAAAGATGCAACGCTGTTCATAGGCCAGCGCCAATGGCAAAAGCTGCAGCGGCAAATGCCGAAGCGGGACAAGCTGTTCTGGCGATCATTCGCGCGGCGTTAAAATTATCTTTTGCCGAAAACACGCTGATCACGGCCATCATAGGGTGCCGATCGCCTGAAAATTGCGCTGGGCTAGTTCGTGGGCTAGTTCGCGGGGTAGTTTGCGGCCACCTCTCTTGAACTGGCCAACCTCGTGCTGAATTCAACAGATTTTGGCAAAGGGTTGCCAATATCGGGCGTTCATGCGTTCTGGCGGTTAATCGGCTCTGTACAGGCTGGCGGCGTAAAGCGCGATAGCGGCCGCATTCGACACATTCAGGCTTTCAGCATCATCATTGATATTGATTCGGACAAGCATGTCGCAATGATCGCGGCTCAGGCGGCGCAAACCGCTGCCCTCAGCGCCAAGCATGATGGCAAGCTGTTGATGGGCGGCGAGTGCGCCAACCTCGACATCACCTTCGCCGGCAAGGCCAGCAACCAAAAACCCGTTATTCTGCAATTGTTCAATGGCACGCGCCAGATTCACCACGCGGATCAACGGCACATGATCAAGCGCTCCTGATGCTGTGCGGGCCAGCACGCCATTTTCTTCGGCGGCATTGCGAAATGTGGTGATCAAGCCGGCAACACCAAAGGCGCGTGCCGAGCGCATTATCGCCCCGACATTGCGCGGGTCGGATAGCTGATCAAGAAGCAATAGCCGCACTGGTGACACGCTGTCTGGGTTTGCTGCCATGTCTTGACTGACGACAAGCCCCGCCAGAAAATCGTCAAGATGTGGGGGGTCAAGCGGCCAGACCGCGGCGGCCATGCCTTGATGAACAGCCTTTTCTCCAGCCCCGCCAATGCCATCGAGCCGCGCGCGTTCAATCATTTGCGGCGTGGGGGTATCATTTTGACGCTGCTGGTCAAGATGGCCAATTTCGGTTTCCAGCGCGTCGGCGCTGTCGGCGGCGACATAAAGCTGTTGAACCCGGCGATCCGGATTCGCAAGCGCGGCAAAAACCGCATGGCGTCCCCAGATGAAATAGCCATTTTGTGGGGGTTTTGGGGCGGTCTTGCCAGTTGGGGTGCCGTCTTGCCCGTGATGCGAGGGTCGCTTATTGGCATTATGGCGTCCGCCGCCAGCGTTAACGTCAGCACGATTGGGAATTGGCTTTTGCCGATTTCGGTGCGGGTTTTTCGCCGAATGTTGTTTTTTCGCGCTTTTTGGGGTCATAAGACGACTTCTTTGTTGACAAATTAGCTGTGCCTTTTTATCTCGCAGGATCGTCGTAGCTTTGCAAGGAAAGAGTGTTCGATGAAAATGGCAAACCGGTGGGGTGGCCGAGTGGTTAAAGGCAGCAGACTGTAAATCTGCCCGCGTAGCGTACGTAGGTTCGAATCCTACCCCCACCACCATTGCCAAAAAGAGGAAAGCGTATTTGCGCTGGGTAACGTTGGCAAGCCGCCATCGTTTCGGGTTGAAATCAAACGGGCCGCAATGACGTCGCGTGACGTTGGCCTTTAAATCGAAAAAAAGGGCGAAAGCAAGATGTCCAAGGAAAAGTTTGACCGTTCCAAGCCGCATTGCAACATTGGCACAATTGGCCATGTTGATCATGGCAAGACTTCACTGACCGCAGCGATCACAAAGATTCTGGCTGAGTCTGGCGGCGCTGAATATTCAGCTTATGACCAGATTGACAAGGCGCCTGAAGAGCGCGCCCGCGGTATCACAATTTCAACAGCGCATGTTGAGTATGAGACAGCAAACCGTCACTATGCGCATGTGGATTGTCCGGGTCACGCCGATTATGTGAAGAACATGATCACTGGTGCGGCGCAGATGGATGGTGCGATTTTGGTTGTATCAGCAGCTGATGGGCCAATGCCGCAGACCCGGGAGCATATCTTGTTGGCGCGTCAGGTTGGTGTTCCGGCATTGTGCGTATTCATGAACAAGGTTGATCAGGTTGACGATGAAGAGTTGCTTGAGCTTGTTGAGATGGAAATTCGCGAGCTGTTGTCATCATATGATTTCCCTGGCGATGATATTCCGATCGTTCGTGGTTCAGCCTTGGCAGCATTGGAAGATAGCAATGAGACCATTGGTCGTGAGGCGATCAAGGCATTGATGGAAGCTGTTGATAGTTACATTCCGCAGCCAGAGCGTCCGAAGGATCAGCCATTCTTGATGCCGATTGAGGATGTGTTTTCAATTTCGGGTCGTGGTACGGTTGTGACTGGTCGTATTGAGCGCGGCATTGTGAATGTTGGTGAAGAGATCGAGATTGTTGGTCTGAAGGACACCGTCAAGACAACCTGTACTGGTGTTGAGATGTTCCGCAAGCTTTTGGATCAGGGCGAAGCTGGCGATAATGTTGGTGTGCTTCTTCGTGGTACCAAGCGTGAAGATGTTGAGCGTGGTCAGGTACTGTGTAAGCCGGGTTCAATTGCGCCACATACTGAATTCAAATGTGAGGCCTATGTTCTGACCAAGGATGAGGGCGGTCGTCATACACCGTTTTTCTCGAACTATCGTCCACAATTCTATTTCCGCACAACTGATGTGACCGGATCTGTGGAATTGCCGGAAGGTACCGAGATGGTTATGCCTGGTGATAACATTGCCATGACTGTGACATTGATTGCGCCAATCGCGATGGATGAAGGTCTTCGCTTTGCGATCCGCGAAGGTGGCCGCACCGTTGGTGCCGGCGTCGTCGCAACGGTTATTAAATAATAATGATGACCGGCAATCCTTGGATTGCCGGTCATTTAGGAGTGTAGCTCAATTGGTAGAGCACCGGTCTCCAAAACCGGGGGCTGGGGGTTCGAGCCCCTCCACTCCTGCCAAATAAAAACCCTTTCGGCCGTTCCGGTCGGAAGGGTTTTTCTTTTTCTAAATACCGCGCCATATGCGACGTTAATTAGTTTGATGGCTAGCTAAATATCTGGCTGGCAACAAAAGGAAACTCAATCGATGCGCGCACCCATGGTGATTGATCAAGCGGCTGCCGGTTCTTGCCGGTCATTGTCATTGTCATGGCCGCGGCATTATGGCGGCCTGTCTATGTTGGTTGTCATGGCGGTTCTGTTCGGCCGGCCTGATCTTGCCTTTGCACAATATCCGGGGTTTAGCAGTGATGCCGAACCAGCATCGGTAAGCGCGGGTGACGATGATGCGCCAAGCGGCGGCAGTGGTAATGACGCTTCGACCAATTCAGGTGGCTCTTCAAGTGCCGGTTCAAGTGCTGGGGCGGGGGAAGGTAGCGCCGCCATCGGCAATCAGTCAGGAGGCGACGATCATTCGCGATCAGCGTCAAATGGGTTTGGCGTGGTGGCAAATCGGGTCAAGGCACGGCAAAGCCGCGACTATTATTTTGTGCGAAAGCTTCGTGTCGAATTTGCCGCGATGGAACTTGTTGAGCGTCGAACCGGCATGGCGTTTTCGCGCCATGATGTGCCGCGCTATCTTGATGAATTGCGCGCCGAGCTTGCCAAGATGCGAGGATCAGCAAGCGCGCCAGTACAAAGCCTAGCGCATGACGTTCAGCATATTGATACCGAATTGAACAAGCATATCGACAAATTGCTTGTGATGATTGGCACGCCAACGAATGTTGCCCCACGCTTTGCCTATGGTTTCTTTTCGCCGAATCCACCCTTGCCGAAAACCCCCGATGCGGCCGCGGCAAAAATGGCGGCGATATCGCTGAAATATGAATTGATGGATTACGGCGAAAAGGCCTTGCAGGCAATGGGTGCTGGCTATCGCTAGATGTTATGCGTTTATGGTTTTGCTGGGTTGACCATTTCGTAAAGGCCGGTATGGTCGGCATCCGCCCCAAGATGATCAACCGCGCTTTCCAGATATTCATTCAAGGCCGTGGTGATGGGCGCGTCAAATCCGGCATTTTTGATCAAGTCGCTGGCAATACCGACATCTTTTGCCATCAAACGCAGGAAAAAGCCTGAATCATAGTGGCGTGAAATGATGAAAGGTTCCAACTTGACCTCGGTCGTGTTGTTGCGGCCGGTCGATCCGTTAATGACCTTGGTAAAGGTTTCAGGCGCGATGCCGAATGACTCCGCCGTTGCCAAGGCCTGCATGCTGGCCAGCAAGCCGGCTGCTGAAACATAATTATTTAGCGCCTTCATTGCATGGCCTGCGGCCAGTGGCCCGACATGGGCAACCGTACCAAAACAGGCCAATAGTGTGCCAGCAGCTTTCAGATCGTCCGCGCTACCGCCGGTCATCACCATCAATGTGCCAAGCGCGGCTTTTTTGCGTCCACCTGAAACCGGCGCGTCAATCAGGCGAATACCGCTTTCGCCAAGCTGTTTGCCAAGCGCGATTGTGCCGTCGGGTTGGCTGGATGACATATCAATTAACAGACCGGCAAAACCGACTTGGACAAGGCTGGTCGCAACCTTGGTGACCACGGTGCCATCGGGAAGCATCAAAACGATGGCGTCGCAACTGGCAAGATCATGCAAATTTGCAGCCATGACAACGCCGCATGATGCATCAAGGCGTGCCACCGGATCAAATCCGGTGACGGTGAAACCTGCTTCAACGGGCAAAGGCGCCATAACAGACCCCATTGCGCCCAACCCAACAAACCCAATTGATTTCATGTGAAATAGTTCCCTTTGCCGATGGTCATGGTGGCAGATGATTTTTAATGAGAGATATTCGATGCCAAAACGCTAGCCCATTTTGATAGCGCTGGTAAATGCTGTTTTGCAGCTTTGGCTGATAGTGGCGGATTGAGCCATTACGGTAATCGGGGAAAATTCAAATATTGCGGGCCATATATTTGGGGCTTTTGTTCTTTGGGGCTGCTGTGGCTTGACCTTCATGATGCTTGTCACCAATATGGAAAACCGTTGTTTGCGGATTTGACAGCCGGTCTTCAAAACCACGCTTGCCGTATAATTTCATCAAGCCGTAGGGATAGTTTCATGGGTGACATCCGCGTCTGGGGGCGTAAATCCTCGGTCAATGTTCAACTGGTTCTCTGGACGCTTGATGAGCTAAATCTTACTTATCAGCGAGTTGATGCCGGCTTTGTTTACGGTGTGGTTGATACAGATGCGTTCAAGGCAATGAATCCTAATGGCCGTGTGCCGGTCTTGATTGATGGTGATGGCCAGCCGATTTTTGAATCGGCTTCGATATTGCGCTATCTTGCCAACCTATATGGTGACGATGTTTTTTGGCCAAAAGATGCGGCCGCGCGGGCGCAGATTGATAAATGGGCCGAATGGGCAAAATGGAATTTCGGTCATATTTTCATTATGAATCTATTTTGGAAATTGGTTCGCACGCCGGTTGATGAAATTGACCATGCCGCTGTTGCCGCGGCGTTGGTGACGGTTGAAGACATCCTGGCGATAGCCGATGCCAAGCTTGCCAAAAGCACCTATCTTGCCGGTGATGATTTCACGCTTGCTGATATCGCCTTGGGCTATTGTTTATATCGCTATTACGATATTGATGTCGTGCGGCGTGATTTGCCGCATGTGCGGCGCTATTACGAACTGCTATGCCAGCGGCCGGCTTACCGGTTGCATGTGATGGTGTCCTATGATGAATTGCGGGTTTGATTTGTTGCTTTGATTGGCCGTTCTGATTGATCCGTTTTATGCTGGCTGTTATTGGCCTGACCTTTTGAGACTATCCCGGAGTATCGATGTCATCACCGGCTATGTTGCCCGTAAAGGTGCCGCCCATTGGGGTGCTGACTCTTGCGGCATCGAGCGCTAATCTTGGTCTGGCCATTTTGTCACCCGTTATCACCATTTTGCGTGATGATTTTTCAGCCTCGGCCGATCGGGCACAGCTTGTGCTAAGTGCTTTTATGCTGTCGGTTGCGATCAGCCAATTAATCAGCGGGTCACTGTCTGACCGGTTTGGCCGCAAAAAGGTTTTGCTTGGCGGTTCGGTGATTTTCATCATTGGCGGCATTGGCGCGCTATTATCGACAACAATTGATATGTTGATCGGCTTTCGGATTTTGCAAGGCGCGGGTGCTGCGGCCTGCATGACGATGGGGCGGGTGATCGTGAATGATGTCTATCAGGACAGTGAGGCGGCGCGCAAATTATCAATTGTCAGCAGCGCGCAGGCCATTGTGCCAGCGCTTGGATTTGCCTTTGGCGGGGTGATTGCCGAATTTATTGGCTGGCGGGGTAGTATTGGCATCATGGTGATGGGCGCACTGTTGATTGCGGTCATGTCTTATCTTTTTATTGACGAATCGCGGCGCGGTGATCCGGTGCTGTTTCGATCGGCATCATTGATTGCCGCTTATCTGGCTTTGCTTAAAACACCGGGTGTCATGCTTCATGGTCTAACAAGCGGTCTTGCGGTGGGTATGTTTTTCGCGATGGGCGGGGCAATGCCCTATGAATTTGACCGGATGGGGATCGGCCCGCTGGAATATGGGCTGTTCTTTGCCATGACCTCGGTTGGCTATATTCTCGGTAATTTTATCAATGGTTTGCTGGTTGGGCGAGTTGGCGTTGTCCACATGGCCTATCTTGGCAGCCTGCTAACGGCGCTGGTGCCAATGCTGATGCTGGCTGGGGGTTTGACCGGCTTGTTGACGCCTTTATGGCTGTCGTTTTTATGTTTCTGTTTTGGTGTCTGCAACGGGCTTGTCATTGCGAATGCAATGATTTGCAGCATGCGCGCCGCCGGCCGCAATAGCGGTGCGGGTACTGGTCTTTTGGGCGCAATGCAGATGCTGTTTGGCGGGGTTGCGGGAAGCGCAATCATTGCGCTTGGCGGTGCCGATCATTTTAGCGTAACGGCAACCGGTTTGCTCATCATGGCGCTATGTGCTGCCTTGTCATCTTTTCTGGCGCCAAATTCACGATAAATGGTTGCCTTCGTGCGATGGTTTTGATAGAAGCCCTCATCCAAGGATGTGCGTCCAGCCTTTCACGGTAGAAATTGCTAGTATCGATTTTAAAGATGCTGGCCGTTAGCCTGATCGAAAACCCACGGAAAACGTAGGGTGCTGTTTGTTATGTCGTGGTTAATTAGAACTTGAATTGGCAGATATCGATGGCTAAAGTGTCGCCCGCACAATTTGTTAGACAGGTCCGTCAGGAAATCAACCGGATTTCTTGGGCGTCTAGGCGTGAAACCGGCACTGCTACATTGACTGTGTTTATAATGACAACCATCGCCGCATTGTTTTTTCTGTTGGTTGATTGGGTTTTGTCGAATGGTGTCCAATTTGTTCTTGGCCTTGGTGGTTAAGAACGAAGTGGCTTTTTGTTGTTTCGTTCCGGCGAATCGCATCGGGAAAGAATGGTAATGGCCAAGCGTTGGTATGTCCTTCATGTCTTCTCAGGATCTGAGAAAAAGGTCGCACAGTCTATCCGTGAGCAAGCCGTCACGCATGGACTAGAAGGTCAGGTAGAAGACGTCATGGTTCCGACCGAGAATGTGGTTGAGGTCAAGCGCGGTGTCCGCGTTGAAGGCGAGCGTAAATTTTTCCCGGGTTACATTCTGGTGAAATTGGAATTAAGTGACGAAGCGTGGCAAATGGTTACAAGCCAGCCGCGCGTAACCGGTTTCCTTGGTGGAAAAGGCCGTCCAATTCCTATCACCGACAAAGAGGCTGAGCGTCTGATCCGTCAGGTTAGCGAGGGGGTCGAGCGTCCGCGCACGACAATTACCTTTGATATCGGCGAGCAGGTGCGGGTGGCTGATGGGCCATTTGCGTCATTCAACGGCTTTGTTGAAGAAGCCGATGATGATAAGGCGCGGTTGAAGGTGGCAGTGTCGATCTTTGGTCGGTCAACGCCGGTTGAGCTGGAATATAGTCAGGTCGAAAAAATATAAAGTTTTAACATGCCGTACCTTTTGGGCGGTAAATGAACAAAACGCCTGCAGGTGGCAGGCGGTATCGATGTCAGGGAAGCATTAAGATGGCAAAGAAGATCCAAGGTTACATCAAGCTAAATATTCCGGCAGGCGCGGCCAACCCGTCGCCTCCAGTTGGACCGGCATTGGGCCAGCGTGGTGTCAACATCATGGAATTTTGTAAGGCGTTTAACGCGGCAACAAATTCACTGGAAAAGAACATGCCAGTACCGGTGGTCATCACCGTGTTTCAGGACAAGTCGTTTTCTTTTGTCACAAAAACTGCACCAGTTAGCTATTTCTTGAAAAAAGCGGCTGGTCTGAAAAGCGGATCAAAAGAGCCAGGCCGTTCGGTCGCTGGTAAAGTCACAATGGCGCAGGTGCGCGAAATTGCCGATCAGAAGATGGGCGATATGAATGCAGTTGACGTCGAAGGCGCAATGCAAATGGTTTTGGGATCTGCCCGTGCCATGGGCCTCGAAGTCGTGGAGGGCTAAGAACATGGCAAGAAATAGCAAAAATTTAAAAGCAGCCTATGCAGCAATCGACCGGAACAAAGCCTATGGACTTGCCGAAGCGGTGTCTCTGGTAAAAGGCAATGCAAAAGCAAAATTTGATGAGACCATCGAAATTGCGATGAATCTTGGCGTTGACCCGCGCCACGCAGATCAGATGGTTCGCGGTGTTGTTGCCATGCCAAACGGCACCGGCAAGACCATGCGCGTTGCCGTATTTGCCAAAGATGCCAAGGCTGATGAAGCCAAAGCAGCGGGTGCTGACCTCGTTGGTGCTGAAGATCTGGCCGAAGCCATCCAGAATGGCGAGTCAGGCTTTGACCGGGTGATTGCAACCCCTGATATGATGGGTGTTGTTGGTCGTCTTGGTAAGGTGCTTGGCCCACGCGGTTTGATGCCAAACCCGAAATTGGGAACAGTAACTGCCGATGTGACTGCGGCGGTGAATGCTGCCAAAGCTGGTGAAGTTCAGTATCGCGCTGAAAAGGCAGGTGTTGTTCATGCTGGTATTGGCAAGGCAAGCTTTGACGAAGCCAAAATCGTTGAGAATGCAACAGCCTTTATCGACGCGGTTCGCAAAGCGCGCCCATCAGGTGCCAAAGGCCAGTATGTAAAAAAGATTACTATCTCATCAACAATGAGCGCTGGTGTGTTCGTTGAGGATGCGGCCGCACAATAAGGCCGAAACACAGATTTTTCAGCCGCTGCCATTCGGTGTGGCTGAAAATTAGGGGCAAATGCAAGAATCGCAAATGCCCCGCACCTGTCCAAGACTACGGGGGTGCTGCCATCGGCAGGACTTAATCACCCGTAATAGACGGGGAGCAAGAGTGGATTATACCGCTTGAACTTCTTATGGGCAGGCCAGCGGACTGGCGATAATCGTTAGTCCATTTTGCAACAAGGCAGGTCGTGGTTGGCCCACACTGCCCAAACGAGAGCGGAGACGATCGGTGAATAGAACAGAAAAAGCCGAACTGATCGAAACGCTGCAATCAGCCTTCAATGAGTCATCAACAATTGTTGTGGCGCATCAGGCTGGTATGACCGTTGCGGAAAGCGGTGACCTGCGCAAAAAAATGCGGGACGCCGAAGCTGGCTTCAAGGTAACCAAAAATCGGATTGCCAAGCTAGCGCTTAAAGGTACGCGCTTCGAAGATCTTGACAGCCTGTTCACTGGACCAACAGCCGTTGGTATGTCGCAAGACCCAGTTTCAGCTGCCAAAATCCTCGTCGATTATGCCAAGGGAAACAAAAAGCTGACCATTGTTGGCGGCAGCATGGACGGGAAAACTCTCGACAAAGCTGGCGTTGAAGCACTGGCCACAATGCCTTCTCTTGACGAATTGCGTGGCAAGCTTGTCGGGCTTATCCAAGCTCCGGCAGTCAAAATTGCTCGGGTTACGCAGGCTCCGGCCGGCAAAGTTGCCCGTGTGATCAAGGCACGTGAAGACCAATTGCAGCAAGGGGCATAATGCCCTCAATCAGAAGTTCAAGCCTTTATGGAGTATATCATGGCTGATATCGCAAAAATCGCAGAAGACCTTTCTAACCTGACAGTTCTTGAAGCTGCTGAATTAGCAACCATGCTAGAAGAGAAGTGGGGCGTTTCTGCCGCTGCTGCTCCTATGGCTGTTGCAATGCCTGCTGGTGGTGACGCCGGTGGCGCAGCAGAAGAAAAGACTGAATTTGATGTAATCTTGGCGGCCGCAGGGGCTTCAAAGATCAACGTCATTAAAGAAGTCCGCACCGTCACCGGTCTTGGCTTGAAAGAAGCTAAAGATCTGGTTGAAGACGCACCAAAGGCTGTCAAAGAAGGCGTGTCTAAGGACGAAGCCGAGCAGATCAAAGCAAAGCTTGAAGAAGCTGGCGCAACTGTCGAAGTTAAATAACTTGGCAGCACAGCTGATTTCTTAGCTGTCTAAAATATTTTGCACCGGGTGGTTTCGGCTGTCCGGTGCAAGTTCGTTTAATAATTGGCGGTTTTATAACCGGTCCGAAACCCATTTAAAAAGCGCGGATGGCTATCAAATTTGGTCACTGGCAGCTGGAATTTTGACGAGGGATCACTGATGGCATCGCATGTAAGCACTCTGGACAGCCGCAAACGGGTACGTCGCACTTTCGGTCAACTTGAAGAAGTGACCCCAATGCCCAATCTTATTGATGTTCAGCGTTCCAGCTACGATACCTTCTTGCAGATGGATGTGGCCTCGCACGAGCGTGATGGGCTTGGTTTGCAGGAAACGTTCAAATCGGTCTTTCCGATCGAGGATTTTGCCGGACGGTCAATTCTTGAATTTGTCTCTTATGACCTTGAGACCCCAAAATATGATGTTGAAGAATGCCAGCAGCGCGGTTTGACCTATGCGTCGCCGCTGCGCGTAACGCTTCGGCTTGTTGTCTGGGAAGAAAACGAAGACACGGGTTCACGCTCGATCCGCGATATCAAGGAACAGGATGTCTATATGGGCGATATGCCTTTGATGACATCGAACGGTACCTTTATCGTTAATGGCACCGAGCGTGTTATCGTATCGCAGATGCACCGTTCTCCGGGCGTGTTTTTCGACCATGACCGTGGCAAAACTCATGCATCTGGTAAATTGCTATTTGCCGCGCGCGTTATCCCTTATCGCGGGTCTTGGCTGGATTTTGAATTTGATGCCAAAGACATTTTGAATGTAAGGATTGACCGCAAGCGCAAGCTGCCGGCAACAACCTTCATGATGGCACTCCCCGATGATAAATCGCTTGTCTATCTTGATGGCTGTGCGGAAAGCGGCGATACCGTTGATCCAAGCAAGATTGTTGGCATGAGCCGTGAAGAAATTCTCGGCCATTTCTACAAATCAGTAACCTATCGTCGTCAGGGTGACGGCTGGGCCTATGATTTTGATGTTGAGTCACTTAAAGGCAGCAAGCTAATCCGTGATTTGGTTGATGCCAAAACCAAAAAGGTCATCGCCAGTGCTGGCACGAAAATGACCCCGCGCTCGCTGAACAAGCTGGCTGAAGCCGGTGTGAAGGCGGTTCTTGTTGGCGATTCTGATCTTCTTGGCCGGTTTGCCGCTGAAGATGTTGTTAACATGACCACCGGCGAAGTCTTTGCCGAAGCTGGTGACGAGATTACCGAAGATCTGTTGGCCAAGTTTGAGGCGAATGGTACCAAAGAAATCAGCATCCTATTCATCGACAATGTGAATTACGGCCCGCATCTTCGCAATACGCTTGCCGCCGACCGCAATACCTGTCGTGAAGAAGCGCTGGTCGATATTTACCGTGTCATGCGTCCGGGTGAGCCGCCAACATTGGAAAGCTCACACGGCCTGTTCCAGAGCCTGTTCTTCAATTCCGACCGTTATGATTTGTCATCGGTTGGCCGCGTGAAGATGAATTCACGCCTTGAAATGGAAACCGACGACAATCTTCGTGTTCTGCGTAAGCAGGATGTGATGGCCATTCTGAAAGTCCTTGTCAGCTTGAAAGACGGTCAGGGCGACATTGACGATATCGACCATCTTGGCAACCGCCGCGTGCGCTCGGTCGGTGAATTGATGGAAAACCAGTATCGCATCGGCTTGCTTCGTATGGAGCGGGCAATTCGCGAACGGATGGGCTCGGTCGAGATCGATACGGTTATGCCTGCCGATCTGATTAATGCCAAGCCGGCCGCCGCTGCGGTTCGTGAATTTTTCGGCTCATCACAATTGTCGCAATTTATGGATCAGACCAATCCTTTGTCTGAAATCACCCACAAGCGTCGTGTTTCGGCTCTTGGGCCGGGTGGTTTGACCCGTGAACGTGCGGGCTTTGAGGTGCGCGATGTGCATCCAACCCATTATGGCCGTATCTGCCCAATTGAAACACCTGAAGGCCCGAATATTGGTTTGATCAACTCATTGGCTACTTTTGCCAAGATCAACCGCTATGGCTTTATCGAAACACCTTATCGCAAGGTTGTTGAGGGTAAGGTTACCGCCGAAGTGCGTTATATTTCGGCAATGGAAGAAGGCCGCTATACAATCGCGCAGGCAAATGCCGAATTGGATGGTGACAATAAATTTGTTGGTGAATTGATCCCCGTTCGCCGGTCAGGCGACATTGGGCTTGCCCGTCCAACCGATATTGAATTGATGGATGTGTCGCCGAAACAGTTGGTTTCAGTTGCCGCCGCCTTGATCCCGTTCCTTGAGAATGACGATGCGAACCGCGCCCTGATGGGATCGAACATGCAGCGTCAGGCAGTTCCACTTTTGCGCGCCGAGGCACCAATCGTTGGTACTGGCATGGAAGCGCGGGTTGCCCGTGATTCAGGCGTGACAATCGTGGCCCGCCGCGCCGGTGTGATTGATCAGGTTGACGCAACGCGCGTCGTGGTTCGTGCCAGTGAAGATACCGAAGGCAATGTCTCGCCTGTCGATATCTACAGCCTGCTGAAATTCCAGCGTTCAAACCAGAACACAACGGTAAACCAGCGTCCGCTTGTCAAAGTGGGTGATACGGTTCGCCGCGGTGATATCATTGCTGATGGCCCATCAACCGAAGATGGTGAATTGGCGCTTGGTCGTAACGTGCTTGTGGCCTTCATGCCATGGAATGGTTACAATTTTGAGGACTCAATCCTGATTTCTGAGCGTATCGTTCGTGATGACGTCTTTACTTCGATCCACATTGAGGAATATGAGGTCATGGCGCGTGATACCAAGCTTGGTCAGGAAGAAATCACCCGCGATATTCCGAATGTTGGTGAAGAAGCCCTGAAAAATCTGGATGAGGCCGGCATTGTTTATGTCGGCGCAGAAGTTGGACCAGGTGATATTCTTGTTGGTAAAGTCACGCCAAAGGGCGAGTCACCAATGACACCGGAAGAAAAGCTGCTTCGTGCCATCTTTGGTGAAAAAGCATCTGACGTCCGTGACACATCACTTAAACTGCCACCGGGCGGGTCGGGTACCATTGTTGAGGTTCGGGTCTTCTCGCGCCGCGGCGTGGAAAAAGACGAACGCGCCTTGGCCATTGACCGCGCTGAAATTGACCGCCTTGGAAAAGACCGTGATGACGAGCGGGCAATTCTAGAGCGTGGTTTCCAAGGCCGGATGAGTGAGCTTTTCGAAGGGCAAACCCTTGCAAGCGGACCAAAAGGCATGAAAGCTGGTACCAAGCTAAGCCAGGAGATTCTTGACGAATTACCAAAATCACAATGGCAGCAGATCGCGGTCAAGGATGATGCGGTTCAAAAGCTGGTCGAAGCACAGATTGCCAACTTTGAAACAGCCGTTGCGGCGTTGCAGGCGCGCTTTACCGATAAGGTAGACAAGCTGCAGGGCGGTGATGAATTGCTGCCCGGCGTTATGAAGATGGTCAAAGTCTTTGTGGCGATTAAGCGCAAGCTTCAGCCAGGTGATAAAATGGCTGGCCGTCATGGTAACAAGGGTGTGATTTCACGGATCGTGCCAATGGAAGATATGCCATATCTGGATGACGGAACACCGGTTGATATCGTGTTGAACCCGCTTGGCGTGCCATCACGAATGAATGTCGGACAGATTCTGGAAACGCATCTTGGCTGGGCCGCGCGCGGCCTTGGCAAACAGGTTGGTGCTGCCGCCGAAGCGGCACGCGCCAGTCTCGACACCAAGCCAATCCGCAAAATGCTGGCCGATATCTACAGCAAAGAACAATATGATGCTGAATTGGCTGTCATGGATGATGATCAAATCATCGAACAGGCAGGTATTTTGGCACGCGGCGTTCCAATGGGTACGCCAGTGTTTGACGGTGCGCGTGAAGCCGATGTCATTTCGCTTCTTGGCATGGCAAATCTTAGCCATACCGGACAGGAATGGTTGACCGATGGCCGTACAGGTGAGGTCTTTGACCGGCAAGTGACCGTTGGCTACATCTATATGTTAAAGCTGCATCACCTTGTCGATGACAAGATCCATGCGCGTTCGATTGGTCCTTACTCGCTTGTTACCCAGCAGCCGCTTGGTGGTAAAGCGCAATTCGGTGGCCAGCGCTTTGGTGAGATGGAAGTCTGGGCGCTTGAAGCCTATGGCGCCGCCTACACCTTGCAGGAAATGCTTACTGTCAAATCGGATGATGTTTCAGGCCGAACCAAGGTTTATGAAGCGATCGTTCGCGGCGATGATGATTTTGAGTCCGGCATTCCGGAATCCTTTAATGTTCTTGTCAAAGAGCTTCGCTCGCTTGGCTTGAATGTGGATCTCCATGAGGCTGAATATTAAACCGGCATCTGACCAGCCTTGTTATCAGGGCTGGTCTGGCTGACCTAAACGCAATTGACTCACACGACACCAACTAATGTTGGGGAGATAAATAGATGAATGATTTGATGAACCCTTTCGGGCAGTCCCAAGGCCCACAAAGCTTTGACAAGATCAGAATCTCAATCGCCGCACCTGAGCGTATACGTTCATGGTCATTTGGTGAGATTAAAAAGCCTGAAACCATCAATTATCGTACCTTTAAGCCAGAAAAAGACGGTCTTTTCTGCGCCCGTATCTTTGGCCCTGTCCGAGATTACGAATGTTTGTGCGGTAAATATAAGCGCATGAAGTATCGCGGTATTATCTGCGAGAAATGCGGCGTTGAAGTGACCTTGTCAAAGGTACGGCGCGAGCGCATGGGTCATATCGAATTGGCAGCGCCTGTTGCCCATATCTGGTTCTTGAAATCATTGCCGAGCCGCATTGGTTTGCTTGTTGATATGACGCTAAAGGATCTTGAGCGGGTTCTGTATTTCGAAAATTTTGTGGTCATCGAACCCGGCATGACGTCACTGGTTAAAGGCCAGCTTTTGTCTGAGGAAGAATTCTATGATGCGCAGGACGAGTATGGCGACGACGCTTTTGAAGCCAGCATCGGTGCCGAGGCGATCAAGAAAATTCTTGAAGAGCTTGATCTTGATGTCGAGCGTGTCAAGATTTGTACCGATCTTGCCGAAACCGGTTCTGAAGCCAAGCGTAAAAAGCTGGTCAAGCGCCTAAAACTTGTTGATGCATTCCGTGAATCAGGCTGTCGTCCTGAGTGGATGATCATGGATGTTGTTCCGGTAATTCCGCCCGAGCTGCGCCCATTGGTGCCGCTTGACGGTGGCCGGTTTGCCACATCTGATCTGAACGATCTTTATCGCCGCGTGATTAACCGGAATAACCGTCTAAAGCGTCTGATCGAGCTTCGTGCGCCTGATATCATCGTTCGTAACGAAAAGCGGATGTTGCAGGAATCAGTTGATGCGCTGTTTGACAATGGTCGTCGTGGCCGGGTGATCAGCGGTGTTAACAAGCGTCCGCTGAAATCACTATCTGACATGCTGAAAGGCAAACAGGGCCGTTTCCGGCAGAACCTGCTCGGTAAGCGCGTCGATTATTCAGGTCGTTCGGTTATTGTTGTTGGCCCAGAGTTAAAGCTGCACCAGTGTGGCTTGCCAAAGAAAATGGCACTCGAACTGTTCAAGCCGTTTATCTATTCAAAGCTCGAGCTATATTCGCTTGCCAGCACAGTCAAAATGGCCAAACGCATGGTCGAAAAGGAACGTCCTGAAGTGTGGGATATTCTTGAAGAAGTCATTCGTGAACATCCAGTCATGCTGAACCGTGCGCCAACTTTGCACCGTCTTGGCATTCAGGCCTTTGAGCCGGTTCTTGTCGAAGGCAAGGCAATCCAGTTGCACCCGCTTGTTTGTACCGCGTTTAATGCTGACTTTGACGGTGACCAGATGGCGGTTCATGTGCCTTTGTCGCTTGAGGCTCAGCTTGAAGCCCGCGTGCTGATGATGTCGACAAACAACATTTTGAGCCCTGCAAACGGTAAGCCAATCATTGTGCCGTCGCAGGATATCATTCTTGGCCTTTATTATATGTCGATGGAACGCGACAATGAAAAGGGCGAGGGCATGATGTTCTCGAATGTTCAGGAAATCCTGCTTGCGCTTGGCAATGGCTCGGTAAGCCTGCATGCCAAGGTGAAAGCTCGTGTCCCAACGCGCGACAGCGAAGATGGAACGCGTGTTCTGAAAGTGATCGAAACAACACCGGGTCGTGCGCAGCTGGCTGATTTGTTGCCTGACAATCCGGCCTGTTCATTTGAGCTGGTAAACAAGTTGATGACCAAAAAAGAGGTCAGTGATGTGATCGATCATGTCTATCGCCATTGTGGTCAGAAAGACACGGTGATTTTCTGTGACCGTCTAATGAGTCTTGGCTTTGGTCAGGCGTGTGACGCCGGTATTTCATTTGGTATTGCCGATCTGACAACACCCGAATTGAAAGAAAAATACGTTTCTGAAGCTGAAACAGAGGTCAAAACCTTTGAACAGCAATATCTTGATGGCCTGATCACACAAGGCGAGAAATATAACAAGGTGGTTGATGTTTGGTCGCGTTGTTCTGATCTTGTTGCTGACGAGATGATGAAGGGCATTTCTACCACCAAGGATGGCGAGCCAATCAACTCGGTTTGGATGATGGCGCATTCAGGTGCGCGTGGTTCAGCCGCGCAGATTAAACAGCTGGCCGGTATGCGTGGTTTGATGGCAAAGCCGTCTGGCGAGATTATTGAAACGCCGATCATTTCGTCCTTTAAAGAAGGCCTAAATGTTCTGGAATATTTCAACTCGACTCATGGTGCGCGAAAAGGTCTTGCCGATACTGCCCTGAAAACAGCCAATTCGGGTTATCTAACCCGCCGTCTTGTTGACGTGGCGCAGGATTGTATTGTTCATGAGGTCGATTGTGGCACGAATAAAGGTCTCACCATCCGCCCTGTTATGAATGGCAGTGATGTTGTTGATCCGCTTTATGATCGTATCTTGGGCCGCGTTCTTGCCGAAGATCTGATTGATTTGAAGTCAGGCAATGTCCTTGTCGCCGCTGGCCAGATGGTCACTGAAGAACATGCCGAGGCAATCGGGTCATCAGGTGTTGATCAGGCATTGATTCGCTCGGCACTGCTGTGTGAAGCCGAAAAAGGCATTTGTGGCAATTGCTATGGTCGTGACCTTGCCCGCGGTACGGATGTGAATATCGGTGAAGCGGTCGGTGTTATTGCTGCCCAGTCAATCGGCGAGCCGGGAACACAGTTGACGATGCGTACCTTCCACGTTGGTGGTGCGGCGCAGCGTGGTGCCGAACAGTCAAATATCGAAGCTAATATCGGCGGTGTTGTGAAGCTGGAAGATGCATCACTCGTTGTTGATAAGACAGGCAGCAATATTGTGATGAGCCGGAATACCGAATTGCTGATTCTTGATGAGCAAGAGCGTGAGCGTTCACGCTTCCGTTTGCCTTATGGTGGTAAATTGCTGGTCAAAGACGGTCAGGAAGTTACGGCTGGTGCCATTTTGATTGAATGGGATCCATACACGATGCCAATCATTACCGAAATGAACGGTGTTGCCAATTTCGTTGATTTGACCGAGGGCGTGTCTGTTCGTGAAGTCACTGATGACGCAACGGGCATTTCGAGCAATGAAGTGGTTGACTGGAAACAGGCTGCTGGTGGCGCCAATCTTCGCCCGCGCATCACGCTTCGTGATGAAAAAGGTGAGGTGTTGACCCTGACAAACGGTCTTGAGGCACGTTACTTCTTGTCAGCTGGTTCGATTCTTTCAGTTGAGAATGGTGCCAAGGTACAGGCGGGTGATGTTTTGGCGCGTATCCCGCGCGAGTCATCAAAGACGCGTGACATTACCGGTGGTCTTCCGCGCGTTGCTGAATTGTTTGAAGCACGTCGTCCAAAGGATTTTGCTGTTATTTCCGAAGGCGAGGGACGGGTCGAGTTTGGCAATGACTATAAAGCCAAGCGGCGTATTCGGGTTGTGCCAACAAATGGCGATCTTGATGCAGTTGAATATCTGCTGCCAAAGGGCCGTACGCTTGCTGTCAATGAGGGCGATGTCGTTCGTAAGGGTGACTTGCTTCTAGATGGCAGCCCGGTGCCGCATGACATCCTTAGCATCCTTGGTGTCGAAGCGCTTGCTGAATATCTGGTCAAGGAAGTTCAGGATGTGTACCGATTGCAAGGTGTGAAAATCGATGACAAGCATATTGAAGTGATCGTTCGCCAGATGCTGCAAAAGGTCGAGGTTGAAGACGCTGCTGATAGCACCTTCTTGAATGGTGAGCAGGTTGATCGTGAAGAGTTTGCCCGTGCCAATTCATCTCTTGAAGCTGAAGGTCTGCGGCCAGCCACAGCGCATCCCGTCCTGCTTGGTATCACCAAGGCATCATTGCAGACAAACAGCTTTATTTCAGCTGCGTCATTTCAAGAGACAACAAGAGTGTTAACCGAAGCTGCGGTAAGCGGAAAAGAAGACACGCTTGATGGTTTGAAGGAAAATGTGATCGTTGGCCGCCTGATTCCCGCGGGAACCGGGTCGGTCATGAATCGGCTTCGCCGGATCGCCGCAGATCGTGATAAATCGATCATGGCACAGCGTGCAGCTGCCGCGCCGGCGCTTGAAGTAACCGAATTGAGACAGAATTGACCGAAGTCGAGGCAAATATATAAGAATTCGCCGCCAGATACCGTGAATTTGGCGGCGAATGAAAAAAAATGCGGATAACCGAGGGGAAGGCGTAAAAACCGCTTGACCGCTCGCCCTGCAAAAAATAGTATCCGGCAACCTTTTGGACTTAGGTGGTGGATCACCCTGCTGCAAAACAGTGGTCGATCTAGACGCTAGGTCAGAATATTAGGTGTCGAAAATGAGGCTCCGCCAGCGGAGAAGGATGGGTGTTCTGCTCATATCTAATTAGAGCAGAACCGCCCTGTTGCACGTTTTGTGCGTTTAGGTCGAGAAAAAGGGGCAGGAATGCCAACGATTAACCAGTTGATCCGTCACGGGCGCAAGCGTCCGGTAGCACGTACCAAAGTTCCGGCTATGGAAGCATGTCCACAAAAGCGTGGCGTATGCACCAGAGTGTACACAACAACACCGAAGAAGCCGAACTCGGCGCTTCGTAAGGTCGCCCGTGTGCGTCTTACCAATGGGTTTGAAGTCTCCAGCTATATCCCTGGTGAAGGGCATAATCTGCAGGAACACTCAGTGGTGATGATTTGCGGCGGTCGTGTAAAAGACCTTCCGGGTGTGCGTTACCACATCATTCGCGGTACTTTGGACACACAGGGCGTCGGTGATCGTCGCCAGCGTCGTTCGAAATATGGCGCCAAGCGTCCTAAGTAAGAAGAGGCAGATATGTCACGTCGTCATAGAGCAGTAAAACGCCCAGTTCTTCCTGATGCGAAGTTCAAGGACACTGTTGTTTCAAAATTCATGTCTTGCCTGATGTTTGATGGCAAGCGTTCAGTGGCTGAAAAGATCGTTTACGGTGCGTTTGACCGTATTCAGGAAAAGTCAGGCAATGAGCCAGTTAAAATCTTTCACGATGCGCTTGAAAATGTGCGCCCTAATCTTGAGGTTCGCTCGCGGCGTGTTGGTGGGGCAACCTATCAGGTGCCGGTCGAAGTTCGCTCTGAGCGGGCACAGGCTCTTGCAATCCGCTGGTTGATTGACAGTTCGCGCAAACGCGGTGAGACCACAATGGTTGACCGTCTATCAGGCGAGTTGATGGATGCGGCCAATAATCGCGGTAACGCGGTTAAAAAACGTGAAGACACCCATAAAATGGCCGAGGCAAATCGGGCTTTCTCACATTACCGCTGGTAATTGAGTTAGTAGGAGCTAGATCATGGCACGCGAATATACTTTAGATCGTTATCGCAATTTCGGCATCATGGCGCATATTGATGCTGGCAAGACCACTGCGACTGAGCGGATTCTTTATTACACAGGCCGGTCGCACAAGATCGGTGAAGTGCATGACGGCAATGCGACCATGGATTGGATGGAGCAAGAGCAAGAGCGTGGAATTACCATTACCTCTGCTGCGACAACCTGTTTTTGGTACCGCACCGAAAACGGCACCGATCCATCGGGTGAGCATGGTGATGATCCTGAGGCGGCAAAATTCCGCTTTAACATCATCGACACACCAGGCCACGTTGACTTTACGATTGAAGTTGAGCGCTCACTGGCGGTTCTTGATGGCGCCGTTTGCGTTCTTGATGCGAATGCCGGTGTCGAGCCACAAACAGAGACAGTCTGGCGTCAGGCTGACCGGTACAAGGTTCCGCGGATCGTTTTCGTCAATAAAATGGACAAGATCGGCGCTGATTTCTTTAACTGTGTCAACATGATCAAAGACCGTACTGGCGCGCAGCCTTTGCCTGTGCATTTGCCAATCGGCGCTGAGAATGAATTCGCTGGTCTTATCAACCTTGTGACGATGCAGGAATGGGTTTGGGATTCGGAAGATCTGGGCGCGACTTGGCGTTTGAATGATATCCGTCCGGAGCTTGCCGACAAAGCCGCTGAAATGCGCGCCGAGTTGATCGAGTTGATCATCGAGCAGGACGATGACGTCATGGAGAAGTTTCTTGAAGGCGAAGAGCCAGATGTCGAGACAATCCAGCGTTTGATCCGTAAAGGCACATTGAACATGTCTTTTGTTCCGGTCTTGTGTGGATCGGCTTTCAAAAACAAGGGTGTCCAGCCTTTGCTGAACGGCGTTATCGATTATTTGCCTGGCCCATTGGACGTTGCTGCCTACACTGGCTTTTCGCCAGATGATGCAACTGAGACTCGGAACATTGAGCGGCGTGCAAATGATGCTGAGCCGTTCTCTGGCCTTGCTTTTAAGATCATGAATGACCCATTTGTTGGTTCATTGACCTTTGTTCGCATCTATTCAGGTGTTTTGAAAAAAGGCGACAGCCTGCTGAATTCAACAAAAGGCAAGCGCGAGCGCGTTGGCCGGATGATGATGATGCACTCAAACAACCGTGAAGAAATCGAAGAAGCCTTCGCAGGTGACATTGTCGCGCTTGCTGGCATGAAGGATAGCACGACAGGTAACACTTTGTGTGACCCGTTGAAGCCAGTTGTTCTTGAAACAATGACCTTCCCTGATCCGGTTATCGAGATCGCGATTGAGCCAAAGACAAAGAACGACCAGGAAAAAATGGGTGCAGGTCTTGCGCGTTTGGCTGCCGAAGATCCTTCTTTCCAGGTCAGCACTGATTTTGAATCGGGCCAGACCATTATGCGTGGTATGGGTGAATTGCACCTCGATATCTTGGTCGATCGCCTGAAGCGTGAATTTAAGGTCGAAGCCAATATTGGCGCGCCGCAGGTTGCTTATCGCGAGACCATCACCAAAGAAGTTGAAGTTGATTATACCCACAAGAAGCAGTCTGGTGGTTCAGGTCAGTTCGCACGGGTTAAAATCCGGTTTGCGCCTTTGGCCGAGGGCGGTTTCCAGTTCAGCAATTCAGTTGTTGGTGGATCGGTTCCAAAAGAATATGTACCGGGTGTTGAAAAAGGCATCAATCAGGCAAAGGATTCAGGCACAATCGCTGGTTTCCCTGTGATTGACTTCGAGGCCGAGCTTATTGACGGCGCAAGTCATGACGTTGACTCGTCTGTTCTGGCCTTTGAGATTGCAGGTCGCGCTGCTTTCCGTGAAGCCATGAACAAGGCAAGCCCGAAATTGCTTGAGCCAGTCATGAAGGTCGAGGTTCTGACCCCTGAAGAATATATGGGTGATATCATCGGCGATCTGAACAGCCGTCGTGGCAATGTTGGGGGCATGAACCAGCGGGGCAACGCGCGGGCAATCGATGCGATGGTGCCGCTTGCCAATATGTTTGGCTATATCAACACTTTGCGCTCAATGAGCCAAGGCCGCGCCCAATATTCAATGACTTTTGACCATTACGAACAAGTGCCTCAAGCGGTTGCGGATGAAGTCCGCGCCAAGATGGCCTAACCGAACCAAAGAGCAGGAGAGCAGATAAGATGTCCAAGGAAAAGTTTGACCGTTCCAAGCCGCATTGCAACATTGGCACAATTGGCCATGTTGATCATGGCAAGACTTCACTGACCGCAGCGATCACAAAGATTCTGGCTGAGTCTGGCGGCGCTGAATATTCAGCTTATGACCAGATTGACAAGGCGCCTGAAGAGCGCGCCCGCGGTATCACAATTTCAACAGCGCATGTTGAGTATGAGACAGCAAACCGTCACTATGCGCATGTGGATTGTCCGGGTCACGCCGATTATGTGAAGAACATGATCACTGGTGCGGCGCAGATGGATGGTGCGATTTTGGTTGTATCAGCAGCTGATGGGCCAATGCCGCAGACCCGGGAGCATATCTTGTTGGCGCGTCAGGTTGGTGTTCCGGCATTGTGCGTATTCATGAACAAGGTTGATCAGGTTGACGATGAAGAGTTGCTTGAGCTTGTTGAGATGGAAATTCGCGAGCTGTTGTCATCATATGATTTCCCTGGCGATGATATTCCGATCGTTCGTGGTTCAGCCTTGGCAGCATTGGAAGATAGCAATGAGACCATTGGTCGTGAGGCGATCAAGGCATTGATGGAAGCTGTTGATAGTTACATTCCGCAGCCAGAGCGTCCGAAGGATCAGCCATTCTTGATGCCGATTGAGGATGTGTTTTCAATTTCGGGTCGTGGTACGGTTGTGACTGGTCGTATTGAGCGCGGCATTGTGAATGTTGGTGAAGAGATCGAGATTGTTGGTCTGAAGGACACCGTCAAGACAACCTGTACTGGTGTTGAGATGTTCCGCAAGCTTTTGGATCAGGGCGAAGCTGGCGATAATGTTGGTGTGCTTCTTCGTGGTACCAAGCGTGAAGATGTTGAGCGTGGTCAGGTACTGTGTAAGCCGGGTTCAATTGCGCCACATACTGAATTCAAATGTGAGGCCTATGTTCTGACCAAGGATGAGGGCGGTCGTCATACACCGTTTTTCTCGAACTATCGTCCACAATTCTATTTCCGCACAACTGATGTGACCGGATCTGTGGAATTGCCGGAAGGTACCGAGATGGTTATGCCTGGTGATAACATTGCCATGACTGTGACATTGATTGCGCCAATCGCGATGGATGAAGGTCTTCGCTTTGCGATCCGCGAAGGTGGCCGCACCGTTGGTGCCGGCGTCGTCGCAACGGTTATTAAATAATTAGGCTATAGTTAAGAGGGGCGTATTTTCGCCCTTCTTTGTTTATCCAAACGAGGTAAGGCAGTTATGGAAACCCAGAATATCAGAATCCGATTGAAGGCATTTGATCACCGTATTCTTGACCAGTCCACGGCAGAGATCGTGAACACGGCCAAGCGTACAGGTGCTGAAGTGCGTGGGCCTATCCCGCTGCCGACCAACATGCGCCGCATGACCGTGCTTCGCTCGCCGCATATCGACAAGAAAAGCCGCGAGCAGTTCGAAATTCGTACGCATAAGCGTCTATTGGATATTATCGACCCAACACCACAGACCGTTGACGCGCTGATGAAGCTCGATCTTGCGGCCGGTGTCGATGTCGAGATTAAGCTCTAGGGAAGGGACCAGAGTTATGCGTAGCGGCATTATCGCCCGTAAATTGGGAATGACACGCGTGTTTAACGATGCTGGCCACCATGTGCCGGTTACCGTTCTGAAACTCGACGATGTCCAAGTGGTGGCAGTTCGTAGCAAGGACCGGGATGGCTATACAGCTGTTCAGCTTGGCGCGGGTGTTGCCAAGGCAAAGAACGTATCAAAGCCGATGCGTGGCCATTTTGCAAAAGCCAATGTATTGCCAAAGGCAAAGCTGGCCGAATTTCGGGTTGGCGATGATGCGGTTCTCGAAATCGGCTCGACTTTAGTACCATCGCATTTTGTTGCTGGTCAGAAAGTTGATGTTGTTGGCACAACGCAGGGTAAGGGTTTTGCCGGTGCGATGAAGCGTCACAATTTTGCTGGTCTTCGCGCATCGCATGGTGTGTCGGTTTCGCATCGCTCGCACGGTTCAACTGGCCAGTGTCAGGATCCGGGCAAGGTGTTTAAAGGCAAGAAGATGGCTGGCCATATGGGTGCGTCGCGCAACACCACGCAAAATATCGAAGTTGTTGCTGTTGATAATGACGAAGGTGTCGTCCTGCTTTGCGGTTCGGTTCCGGGGCCAAAGAATGGTTGGGTTTTGATCAGTGATGCTATCAAGGTGGCACGTCCTGATGCTGCGCCATTCCCGGCGGGTCTGCTGTCAGATCTGGCTCCTTCTAGCGATGAAGCACCGGCCGAGGATGTTGCGGCTGAAGAGTCTGCTGTTGATGCGGTTTCATCTGACGAGGCTGTTGCCGAGGCACCAGCCGCTGCTGATGCCGAAGCCGAGAAGGAATAAGGGTCATGAAGATTGATGTGAAAACAATCGACAACAAGGCCGCTGGCGACATTACGCTTGCCGATGCAGTCTTTGGGGTCGCACCACGTGCCGATATTGTTGCGCGGGTGGTGAAGTGGCAGCTTGCCAAACGTCGCGCTGGCACACATAAGGTGAAGTCGCGCGCTGAAGTGGCAATTACTACAGCCAAAATGTTCAAACAGAAGGGCACTGGCCGCGCACGTCACGGTTCTGCCGCTGTTGTCCAGTTCCGTGGTGGTGGTGTTGTTCATGGCCCGGTTGTCCGTGATCATGGTCACGCTCTGCCAAAGAAGGTGCGCCAGCTTGGTCTGCGTTCGGCTTTGTCGACAAAGGCCGCTGAAGGCAAATTGCTGGTTCTTGATAGTTTGGCGTCAACTGGCAAATCTGCTGGTAAGACAGCAAAGCTTCGCGAGCAGCTGGTTAAGCTTGGTGCTGAAAACGCGCTGATTATTGGTGGCGCTGAGTTGGATGCAGGCTTTGTTAAGGCTGCGCGTAACATTCCGTTGGTTGATGTGCTGCCACAGCAGGGCATTAATGTATATGATATCCTGCGTCGCGATGTTCTGGTTCTGTCCAAGGATGCTGCGGCCCATCTTGAGGAGCGCCTGAAATGAGTGTTCGTGCGCGCAAGCCAGTAACAACTGTGGTCACAAAGGCGGCTGCCTATGACACGATCCTTCGTCCAATCATCACCGAAAAGGCGACGATGGCGAATGAGCACGGTCAGGTAACCTTTGCGGTTGCGATTACAGCAACCAAGCCACAAATCAAGGCAGCAGTTGAAATGCTGTTTAATGTCAAGGTCACTGCGGTGAATACGATTGTCCAAAAGGGCAAGGCCAAAACCTTTAAAGGTCGGCCGGGTCGTCGCTCTGACATGAAAAAGGCAATGGTCACATTGGCTGAGGGTCAGAATATTGACCTGATGGGAGTTTAATCAGATGGCGTTAAAGAAATTTAATCCAACAACCCCAAGCCAGCGGAATCTTGTCCTTGTTGACAAATCTGCCCTTTACAAGGGTGGTCCGGTTAAAAAGTTGACTGAGGGTCTGTCAAAGACAGGTGGCCGTAATAATTCGGGTCACGTGACTGCATGGCAAAAAGGTGGTGGCCATAAGCGCCGTTATCGCCTGATCGATTTCAAGCGCACCAAAACTGGCATGTTTGCGGCTGTTGAGCGGATTGAATATGATCCGAACCGGACCGCATTCATCGCACTCATCACTTATGAAGATGGCGAACAAAGCTATATTCTTGCACCACAGCGGTTGTCAGTTGGTGATAAGGTTCGCGCAGGCATTGGGTCGGACATCAAGCCGGGCAACGCCCTGCCGTTGGCCAATATTCCAGTTGGAACGTTGATCCATAATGTCGAATTGAAGCCGGGAAAGGGTGGTCAGCTGGCACGTTCAGCCGGAACCTATATCCAGCTTGTTGGTCGTGACCGCGGTTACGCGATTTTGCGCCTGACATCTGGTGAAGTTCGTTTAGTTCGGTCGGAGTGTATGGCATCTATCGGTGCTGTATCAAACCCTGACCAGCAGAACATCAAAATTGGTAAGGCTGGCCGTAACCGCTGGCTTGGCCGTCGCCCGCATGTACGCGGCGTGGTTATGAACCCTGTTGATCACCCGCATGGTGGTGGAGAGGGTCGTACGTCAGGTGGCCGTCATCCGGTAACACCTTGGGGTAAGCCAACCAAGGGCAAGCGTACTCGTTCTAACAAGAAGACTGACCGCCTGATTGTGCGGCGTCGCAAGCCATAAGGGTCATTCTTAATCATGGCACGTTCAGTTTGGAAAGGCCCGTTTGTTGATGGGCATTTGTTGAAGAAAGCGGACAAGGTTCGCGAGTCTGGTCGAAACGAAGTGATCAAAACATGGTCACGTCGTTCAACGATTATGCCGCAGTTTGTGGGGCTTACATTTGGTGTGCATAACGGCAATAAATTCATCCCTGTGTCTGTTTCGGAAGAAATGGTTGGACACAAGCTTGGTGAATTTTCGCCTACCCGCACTTATTACGGCCATGCCGCCGACAAGAAATCAAAGCGTTAGGGGTAGGTTATGGGTAAGCAATCAAATCCACGCAGCTTGGCCGACAGTGAAGCAAAATCTGTCGTTCGCAATCTGCGCGTCAGCCCACAAAAGCTGAATCTTGTTGCGACAATGATCCGGGGCATGGATGTGAATAAAGCGATTGCCGCTTTGTCATTCTCGCGCCGCCGTATCTCTGGCGATGTGAAAAAAGCGCTGCAATCAGCTATTGCCAATGCAGAAAACAACCATTCATTGGATGTTGACCGTTTGTTTGTGAAAGAAGCGCATGTTGGCAAGGGTCTTGTTATGAAGCGTTTCCGCGCACGGGCCAAGGGCCGCGGGGCACGGATTTTAAAGCCATTTTCACACCTGACGATCATCGTCGGTGAAAGAGGAGAGCAGTAGGATGGGTCAGAAAGTCAAGCCAATCGGCCTGCGTGTCGGTATTAACCGGACATGGGATTCGCGCTGGTATGCTGGCCGTAACTATGGGCAGTTGCTTCACGAAGACATTAAGCTTCGCGCATATTTGATGGATCGCCTCAAGCAGGCAGCTATCAGCCGCGTTGTGATCGAGCGTCCAGCTGGCCGTGCCCGCGTGACCATTCATGCTGGCCGTCCGGGTCTGATCATTGGTAAAAAGGGTCAGGACATCGAAAAGTTGCGCCTTGATCTGTCAAGCCGCATCGGTGGCGAGGTTAGCCTGAACATTGTTGAGGTTCGCAAGCCTGAGATTGATGCCAAATTGGTTGCCGAGAACATTGCACAGCAGCTTGAGCGCCGGGTCGGTTTCCGCCGTGCGATGAAGCGCGCCGTTCAATCGGCAATGCGTCTTGGTGCGTTGGGTGTTCGGATCAACTGCGCTGGTCGTCTCGGTGGTGCCGAGATCGCGCGTACTGAATGGTATCGCGAAGGCCGCGTTCCCCTTCATACATTGCGCGCCGAAGTTGATTACGGTGAAGCAACAGCATTCACAACCTATGGTGCCTGCGGCATCAAGGTTTGGATATTTAAGGGTGAGGTCATGGCTCATGACCCAATGGCCCAGGATAAGCGGATGGCCGAGCAGCAGTCTGGCCCAGCACCACGCGGCAACGGTTAAGTCTTAGGAGATAAGTAGATGCTTTCGCCAAAGCGTACAAAATTTCGCAAAGCCCATAAAGGCCGGATTCACGGTCTTGCAAAGGGTGGAACGCAGCTGAATTTTGGTTCTTACGGTCTTAAGGCCGTAACGCCTGAGCGTGTAACAGCACGTCAAATCGAGGCTGCACGTCGTGCCATTACACGTCACCTGCGTCGTGCCGGTCGTGTCTGGATTCGGATTTTTCCTGATGTGCCTGTATCGAGCAAGCCTGCCGAAGTACGGATGGGTAAAGGTAAAGGCTCACCAGAATTTTGGGTGGCCCGCGTAAAGCCTGGCCGCATCATGTTTGAGATTGACGGTGTTCCTTGGAATTTGGCGAAAGAGGCATTTACCCTAGCAGCCGCAAAATTACCGCTGGACACGCGGATTGTTCGTCGCCTTGGCGATACTGATTAAGAAGGGAAGCACCGATGGCAATTGTTAAAGCTGAAGCGCTTCGCGCAAAGACCCCAGATGAGCTGAAGACACAGCTTATTGATCTGAAAAAAGAGCAGTTCAATCTGCGCTTTCAGGCCGCTGGTGGTCAGGTCGAAAATCCAACACGGGCCAAGATTGTGCGCCGTGAGATCGCCCGCATCAAAACTGTGCTTGGCCAAAAAGCCAGTTCAGAAAATGCAGCAAAATAGGGAAGTCTAGTTATGCCAAAGCGTACCATGCAAGGCACTGTTGTGAGCGATAAAGGCGATAAGACGGTAACCGTCCGCGTCGAGCGTCGCATCATGCATCCGGTGTATAAAAAGATTATTACCAAATCGAAGAAGTTTGCAGCCCATGACGCTGAAAACCGCTTTAAAGAAGGTGATTCTGTTCGCATTCGTGAATGCCCACCTGTTTCAAAGTCTAAGACCCATGAAGTGGTCTATGACGATGCAGCGAAAAACTAGGAGAGACTGACATGATTCAAATGCAGTCAAATCTTGAAGTTGCCGATAATTCTGGTGCGCGTCGCGTCCAGTGTATCAAGGTGCTTGGTGGTTCAGGCCGTAAGGTCGCTGGCGTTGGTGATGTGATCGTTGTTTCGGTCAAAGAAGCCATTCCCCGCGGCAAGGTGAAAAAAGGTGATGTTCATCGTGCGGTGATCGTACGGACAGCCAAAGAAATCCGCCGGGCGGACGGCAGTGCCATTCGTTTTGACCGGAACGCCGCTGTTTTGCTGAACAAACAGGACGAGCCGATTGGCACACGTATTTTTGGCCCTGTGACCCGCGAGTTGCGTGGCCGCAAGTTCATGAAGATCATTTCTCTGGCACCGGAGGTGCTGTAATGGCTGAGAAGTTTAAAATCAAAAAAGGCGATCAGGTAATTGTCACTACCGGTCGTGACAAAGGCAAAAAGGGTGAGGTGCTTGAAGTGCTTCGAGCCGAGTCGCGTGTTCGTGTTCAGGGGATCAATATGGTCAAGCGCCATCGCCGCGCAACCCAGACAGACACAGGTGGCATTATTTCGATGGAAGCGCCTTTGCATATTTCGAATGTTGCACATATCGATCCTGATAGCGGCACAGCAACGCGTGTCGGTTATGAGGTAAAAGATGGTACAAAAGTCCGGATCGCTCGCCGTTCCGGAAAAGCCCTGGCGTAAGTCCAAGGGTAAGGAGTGAAAAAGCTGAGATGAAGACGCGTTTAGAAGAACATTATCTGACGGCAGTTCGCCCGGCTCTGATTGAGAAATTTGGTTATGCCAATGCTATGCAGGCGCCAAAGCTCGAGAAGATTGTCATTAATATGGGTGTTGGTGAAGCGGTTCGCGACTCGAAAAAAGTCGAACATGCTGCCCGTGAGCTCGCTGCAATTACTGGCCAGAAGCCGGTTATCACTCGTTCAAAGAAGGCTAATGCGGCTTTCAAATTGCGCGAAGGGATGCCAATTGGCTGTAAGGTCACATTGCGCCGCGAGCATATGTATGAATTTCTCGATCGGCTGGTAAATATTGCCCTTCCTCGGGTTCGTGACTTCCGCGGTTTGAATGGTAAGAGCTTTGATGGTCGTGGCAATTATGCCATGGGTGTAAAAGAGCAGATCATTTTCCCCGAGGTCGATTATGACCAGGTAGATGAGATCCGCGGAATGGATATCATTGTGGTGACATCAGCAACGACGGACGATGAGGCCCGCGAATTACTCGTAGGTTTTCAGTTCCCGTTCGTTAAAGCGTAAGAGCAAAGGGGTTTAATCATGGCTAAGAAAAGCGCCGTTGAAAAAAATAACAAGCGCAAGCGTATCGTTGCCGCCCGTGGTGCTCGTCGCGCTGCATTAAAGGCAATCATCGCCGACAAGAATGTGTCAATGGAAGATCGTTTCCAGGCTGTTCTCAAGCTGGCTGATGAGCCACGCGATAGTGCAAAAATTCGTATTCGTAACCGGTGTGAGGTCTCAGGCCGTCCACGTGGTTATGACCGTAAACTTAGAATGTCTCGTATCGCCCTTCGTGATTTGGCCTCAATGGGTCAGGTTCCGGGCGTTGTGAAGTCAAGCTGGTAAAGAGGAGATAAAGCAAATGTCTATGAGTGATCCTCTTGGCGATATGCTAACACGCATCCGTAACGGTCAGAACGCACGCAAAAGCGTCGTCTCTAGCCCGGCATCACGGTTCCGCAGCAATGTTCTAGAAGTTCTGAAACGCGAAGGCTATATCCGCAATTATTCAAGCGTTGATATCCGTCCGGGCCTGAAAGAGCTAAAGATCGAGCTGAAATATCATGAAGGTCAGCCAGTGATTTCTGAAATCAAGCGCGTATCCCGTCCGGGTCGTCGCGTATATTTCGGTCTTCGCGACTTGCCGCGGGTGTACAATGGTCTTGGCATTGCCATCTTGTCTACTCCGCGTGGTGTCCTGTCTGACAATGAGGCCCGCACAGCGAAAGTTGGCGGCGAAGTCCTCTGCCACGTATTTTAAGGAGCTGTTCGCATGTCTCGTATCGGAAATAGTGCGATTGTCATCCCGGCTGATGTGACCTTGTCACAGCAGGACGGTATGATCGTCGCCAAAGGAAAAAACGGTGAGCTCAGCGCCCCACTTCACAGTGAGGTCGAGTTAAGCATTGCCGATAATATTGCCACCTTAAAGCCAAAGCGCAAAACCAAGCTTGCCCTATCGCTATGGGGTACAATGCGTGCGTCAATCAGCAATATGGTTGTCGGTGTTGGTAGTGGCTTTACCCGCAAATTGGAAATCAACGGTGTTGGTTATCGTGCGGCAATGCAGGGCAATAAAATTGTGCTTAGTCTTGGGTTTAGCCACCCTGTTGAGATGGATGTTCCTGCCGGTTTGACTGCGGTTGTTGAAAACAACACGTCAATCACAATCACCGGTGCTGACAAGCAATTGCTTGGTCAGTTCGCATCTGAAATTCGGTCCAAGCGTCCACCTGAGCCATTCAAGGGCAAGGGTGTGAAATATGCTGAAGAGCATATTGTCCGCAAAGAAGGCAAGAAGAAGTAGGGGCAGGTCATGTTTACATCTAAAGAATTATTTGAACGCCGCCGTCAGCGGACCCGTTCCAAGCTACGCCAGACCTGCAAAGGACAGCTTCGTTTGTCTGTGCATCGTTCATCAAAGCATATCTATGCTCAGGTTATTGATGACACTGCCGGTATCACTTTGGCAGCAGCTTCGACACTTGACGCCGATTTCAAGTCAGCATCAAGCAAGACAGCCGATGTCGCCGCAGCAAGCGTGGTTGGCAAATTGGTCGCCGAGCGCGCCAAGGCAAAAGGCATTGACGCAGTGGTTTTCGACCGCGGCGGTTACATTTTCCACGGCCGGGTCAAGGCGTTGGCTGAAGCCGCGCGCGAAGCCGGTTTGAAATTCTAGGGAGCACGATTGATGGCACGCAATAACGACAGACGGGACCGTGGCCAGGAGCGCGAAGAGCCCGAGTTGCTCGAAAAGTTGGTTGGCATTAACCGTGTGGCTAAAGTTGTCAAGGGTGGTCGCCGGTTTGGTTTCGCAGCATTGGTTGTGGTTGGTGACGGCAAAGGCCGCGCTGGCTTCGGCACAGGCAAGGCCCGTGAGGTTCCTGAAGCAATCCGCAAGGCAACTGAAGGCGCCAAGCGCAATATGGTTCGTATTCCCCTTCGTGATGGTCGCACATTGCACCATGACAACAAGGGCAATTACGGCGCAGGCAAGGTTCTGCTTCGTGCGGCACCTGCTGGTACTGGAATTATCGCCGGTGGCCCAATGCGAGCTGTTTTTGAGGTGCTTGGCATTCAGGATATCGTTGCCAAGTCAATCGGCAGCTCGAACCCACATAATATGATCAAAGCGACTTTTTCAGCATTGAACCATATCCAGGCACCACGGGCTGTGGCGCAAAAGCGCGGCAAGCGCGTTGGCGACATTCTTGTGAAACGTGAAGATAAGGCTGCGACCGGCGACGACGCCGCTGCATCCTAACAGGAGAGAGTAAGATGGCTGCCAAAGCAACAGTGATTGTCACCCAGACAAAAAGCGCAATTGGCCGTAAGGCTGACCAGCGCTTGACCCTGATTGGGCTTGGGCTGAACAAAATTGGCCGTACCCGCGAGCTGGAAGACACAGCATCGGTCCGCGGTATGATCAACAAGGTCAAACATCTGGTTCGGGTTGAACAACAGTAAACGGTTTTTATCAGCAGAGCGCTTTTGAGTGGCGCACTGGCAGGAGTGACAAATGAAATTGAACGAAGTCAGAGACAATCCAGGCGCAACAAAGAACGCCAAGCGGGTTGGCCGTGGTATTGGTTCGGGAACCGGCAAGACATCAGGCAGTGGCCATAAGGGCCAGAAGGCACGCTCAGGTGTGTCAATCAACGGTTTTGAGGGTGGCCAGATGCCGATCCATCGCCGTTTGCCAAAGCGCGGTTTCAATAATATTTTCCGCAAGAATTATGTCGAGGTTAACCTTGGCCGTCTGCAAGCCGCAATCGATTCAGGCAAGCTGGATGCCAGCAAGCCGGTTGATGCCGCAACATTGGTAAGCGCCGGCGTCATCTCAAAGATGCGGGACGGTGTTCGGATCCTAGCTAAAGGCGAATTGACCGCGAAAAAGGTTGAGATTCACGCAGCTGGTGCGTCTAAAGCAGCTGTTGAAGCCGTCGAAAAAGCTGGTGGCAAGATCATTGTCCCTGCCGTTTCAGCCGAATAGTTAGGTAGACAAAGCATATGGCATCATCAACAGACCGCATGGCAGCAGGCGCAGGGTTTGGCGCGTTGGCAAAAGCCGACGAGCTGAAAAAGCGTCTCTGGTTTACTGTTGGTGCGCTGATCATTTACCGGCTTGGCACCTATTTGCCTTTGCCAGGTATTGATCCGGGCGCGCTTGCCGATATCTTTTCGCAGCAATCAAGCGGCATTTTGGGCATGTTTGACATGTTCTCAGGTGGCGCGCTTAGCCGGATGACCATTTTTGCGCTTAATATCATGCCCTATATTACGGCATCGATTATCATGCAGCTCATGACCGCGATTGTGCCTTCGCTTGAAGCCTTGAAAAAGGATGGCGAAGCTGGTCGTAAGATGATCAATCAATATACCCGCTATTTAACCGTGTTATTGGCCACTGTTCAGGGCTATGGCATTGCGGTTGGTCTTGAATCAGCCAGCGGCGTTGTCGATGATCCGGGATTGTTTTTCCGTGTGACCACGGTTGTCACGCTCGTTGGTGGAACGCTGTTCTTGATGTGGCTTGGCGAACAAATCACCAGCCGCGGCGTTGGCAATGGTATCTCGCTTATCATTTTTGCCGGCATTGTAGCCAATCTGCCAACCGCGCTTGCCGGTACTCTTGAACTCGGCCGCACTGGTGCTTTGTCTTCATTGTTGATTGTGTTGCTATTTGTGATGGCGGCTGCGGTGATTGCCTTTATCGTGTTTATCGAACGGTCGGTACGCAAGATCCTTGTGCAATATCCAAAGCGCCAACATGGCAATAAAGTGTTTGGCGGTGATCAGTCGTTCCTGCCGCTAAAGATCAATGTTCCGGGTGTGATCCCGCCGATTTTTGCCTCATCGCTTTTGCTGATGCCAGTATCGATCATTAATCTAACCGGCGGACAGGCTGGCGGTGCTGATTGGCTTGTTGCCTTGAATGCAATGTTGGGTCGCGGACAGCCACTTTATCTGCTGATCTATGTATCGATGATCGTGTTCTTTGCATTCTTCTACACAGCGATTGTGTTCAATCCTGAAGACACAGCCGAGAATTTGCGGAAGTATGGCGGCTATATCCCGGGCATCCGTCCAGGGAAATCGACCGCGGACTATCTTGATTTTGTGCTGACCCGTTTGACTGTTCTTGGCGCTGCCTATCTATCGGCGATTTGTATCCTGCCAGAACTGCTGATTAGTAAATATGCCGTCCCTTTTTATTTTGGTGGTACATCCTTGCTGATCGTTGTAACGGTAACATTAGATACGGTTGGTCAGATCCAGTCGCATTTGCTGGCACATCAATATGAAGGTCTAGTGAAGAAGTCTCGTTTGAAAGGGCGCAGATAGATGAATATTATTATGTTTGGCGCACCGGGTGCTGGTAAGGGTACGCAGGCGGAGAGGCTTGTTGCGGGTCGCGGGCTTGTTCAATTGTCAACTGGTGATATGCTTCGCGCGGCGATTGCTGCCGGAACCGATCTTGGGCTTCGCGCCAAAGACATTATGGATCGGGGCGATCTTGTATCTGACGATATTATCCTTGGGATGATCGCGGCGCGTATGGATGATGATGATTGCGCCAATGGCGTTATTCTGGACGGGTTTCCGCGCACAGTGGCACAGGCGCATGCGCTTGACGAGATGCTGGACAGCAAGGGTCTTGCCCTTGATTGTGTAATTGAAATTAAGGTTGACGAAGCTGCGCTCTTTGCGCGCATCGAAAACCGCGCTGCCGAAACTGGCGGTGCCAGAAGTGATGACAATGCCGACACATTGCGCAAGCGTTTGGCGGTATATCATGAGAATACAGCACCGTTGCTTCCGTATTATGCGGGTAAAGGGGTGTTGAAGACTGTTGACGGGATGAATTCAATTGATGAAGTCGCGTCACAAATAGATCGAATTTTAGGATAACGCGTTTGCGTTAAGGTTGACTGTTTCAGGTTTAGGCCTATAATTCGCCGCCTTCAAAGGGAAAGCCCGATGAATCTGGCGAAATGGGTTCCGCGTCGCGGAAGACCGATGAAGATAGTCGTGAGTTGAAAAGGAGCCAGGCTGTGGCACGAATTGCTGGTGTAAATATTCCGACCAAAAAACGGGTCGAGATCGCACTGACTTACATTCATGGTATTGGGACAACCAGTGCCAAAAATATCTGTGCAAAGGCGAGTGTTCCAGACGAACGCCGCGTCAATGACCTGTCGGAAGAGGAATTAACTCGTCTTCGCGATATTATTGACGCCGACCATCTTGTTGAAGGTGATCTTCGTCGTCAGACTTCAATGAATATCAAGCGCTATCTTGATCTTGGTTGTTTGCGTGGGCTTCGCCATCGTCGCAATCTGCCGGTCCGTGGCCAGCGTACCCATACAAATGCGCGTACCCGCAAAGGCCCTGCGAAGGCCATTGCCGGTAAGAAGAAATAGCAACGCGAACTTAGGAGACCAATCAAATGGCAAAACAACCAAGCCAAGGCCGTGTTCGTCGTCGCGAGCGGAAAAATATCACCAGTGGCGTTGCGCATGTGAATTCCACCTTTAACAACACAATGGTTACGATCACTGATGTTCAGGGCAATACAATTGCTTGGGCGTCGGCCGGTGGCATGGGCTTTAAAGGCTCACGGAAATCAACACCATTTGCCGCACAGCTTGCGGCTGAAGATGCTGGCAAGAAGGCAGCTGAACATGGCATGAAGTCGCTTGATGTTCAGGTACGCGGCCCGGGTTCTGGGCGCGAGTCTGCGCTTCGTGCATTGCAGTCAGTTGGGTTCAATGTCACATCAATCCGTGACGTAACCCCAATTCCACATAATGGTTGTCGCCCGCGGAAACGGCGCCGGGTTTAATTCCGCCATTATTGTTGAATTTAATACCGGCATTTGCTGTATGGCAGATTGCAGGTTCATCTCGAATTAAAGGATATCGCCATGATTGAAAAGAATTGGCTAGACCTCAAAAAGCCGGACGAAATGGAAATCAAGGTTTCCGAATATAACCCTAGTCAGGCCGTTGTTGCTGTTGGCCCGTTTGAGCGCGGCTTTGGTGTTACCATTGGTAACGCATTGCGGCGTGTTCTGTTGTCTTCGCTGCAGGGTGCTGCGGTCACTTCAGTCCAGATCCAAGGCGTTGTCCATGAGTTTTCGTCGGTCCCCGGCGTTCGTGAAGACGTAACCGACCTCGTGCTAAACCTCAAAGGTGTTGCGGTTCGCATGGGCGAAGAGGGACCAAAGCGGCTTCGTTTGAATGTTGACGGTCCGGCAACCGTGACCGCCGGCATGATCACCGAGACAGCCAATGTTGACATTATGAATCCTGACCATGTTCTTTGTCATTTGGACAAGGGCGCGAAATTGGCAATGGAACTGACTGTCGATACTGGCAAAGGCTATGTCCCTGCCAGCGTTCACCGTTCCGAAGATTCACCGATCGGCCTGATCCCGATTGATGCGATTTTCAGCCCAGTTCTGCAGGTTGCCTATAAAGTGGAAAATGCCCGCGTTGGCCAGATCACCGATTATGACAAGCTGCTTTTGACCATCGAAACTGATGGATCAATCACACCGGAAGATGCGGTTGCTTATGCGGCGCGTATTTTGCAGGAACAGCTTCAGACCTTCATTAACTTTGAAGAGCCAAAAGGTGAGCCAGCCCCAACCGAGCCTGAGTTGCCATTTAGCCGCAACCTGCTTCGCAAGGTTGATGAGCTTGAGCTGTCTGTTCGTTCAGCAAATTGCCTGAAGAATGACAATATCGTCTATATTGGCGATCTGGTTCTGAAAACCGAGCATGAAATGCTTCGGACACCTAATTTTGGCCGGAAATCGCTGAACGAGATCAAGGAAGTGCTGAAAGGCATGAATCTTGAGCTTGGGATGGATATCACCAACTGGCCACCGGAAAACGTTGAAGAATTGGCGCGACGCTTGGATGAGCCGTTTTAACGGAACACCAGCCTCACCCCAGAGGAACTAAGGAGAAATACAATGCGTCATCGTAATGCCGGCCGGAAACTGAACCGCACCTCGCAGCATCGCCAAATGTTGTTCCGCAACATGGCTCAGGCTTTGATCAAACATGAACAAATCGTGACAACCTTGCCGAAGGCAAAGGAATTGCGCCCTGTCGTTGAACGTCTTATCACGCTTGGCAAGCGCGGCGATCTTCATGCCCGCCGTTTGGCCTTTGCACGGATCCGTTGCGAAGCCATGACCAAAAAGCTGTTTGATGTTCTTGGCCCACGTTATCAAGAACGTGCAGGCGGCTATACACGGGTGCTGAAAGCTGGTTTCCGTTATGGCGACTCTGCACCAATGGCAGTTATTGAGCTTGTCGATCGTGACGAAGATGCACGCGGCAAGGATTCAGGCCCTGTTGAAATGGATGAGTCAACCGAAGTTGAAGCCGGAGCCGCAGCGTAATCGCTGGCGTGAAACGCAGGGTAAAATTGTGAATTGATGAAAGGGCTGCCTTCAGGTGGCCCTTTTTTCTTTGCACCAATATGATGGTTGGGTGAATATAGAGCCTATGAATGAACTTGATCTTGAGGCCGCACCAGCGGCACCGCTGGCCGAGATATTGCGTCCAAAAACGCTTGATGATGTTGTCGGTCAGGCGCAATTGTTTGGCCCGCAGGGTCGACTTCGTTTGATGCTTGCGCATGGGTCACTTGGCTCGATTATCTTTTGGGGGCCACCCGGTACTGGTAAAACAACGATTGCGCGGCTGCTGGCAGATGCGGCTGATATGGCGTTTGAACCAATATCGGCGGTATTTGATGGGGTTGGTGAATTGCGTAAGGTTTTTGACCGCGCCGCCCAACGCCGCTTGCAGGGACAGCGCACGCTTTTATTTGTTGATGAAGTCCACCGGTTTAATAAGGCGCAGCAGGATGGCCTATTGCCGCGTGTCGAAGATGGCACAGTGACGCTTGTTGGGGCAACCACGGAAAACCCTTCCTTTGCCTTGAATGGTGCATTGCTGTCGCGGGCGCAAGTGCTGGTTCTTGACCGGTTGGATCGTGCCGCGCTTGAGGCGATTTTGAGCCGTCTTGAGGCGCATATCGGGCGTGATTTGCCAATTGATGATGACGCCCGCACCGCGCTTCTTGGCATGGCTGATGGCGATGGGCGTTATTTGCTGAATATGGCAAGTCTGCTTGTTGAAATGCCAGCAACGAAAAGTCTGGATAGTCGCGGTCTTGCCGAATTGGTAGCAGGGCGCGCCCCCGCCTTTGATCGGGCAGGGGATCAACATTATAATTTGATGTCGGCCTTGCATAAAACCTTGCGGTCATCGGATGCTGATGCTGGGCTTTACTGGCTTGCTCGTATGTTGGCTGGCGGTGAGGATCCACATTATATTTTGCGGCGTCTAACCCGTTTTGCCACCGAGGATATCGGGCTTGCCGAACCTGAAGCACAGCCGCGTGCCTTGGCCGCATGGCAGGCCTATGAAAGGCTTGGCAGCCCTGAAGGTGATCTTGCCATTGCCGGATTGGTAATTTATCTGGCAACAGCGCCAAAATCAAACGCCACCTATAAGGCGTTTAAGGTCGCAACAAAGGCGGCTGCTCAAACTGGATCGCTTAGCCCGCCAGCGCATATTTTGAATGCGCCAACCAAATTGATGAAACAGCTTGGCTATGGTGCTGATTATGCGTATGACCATGACGATCCGGACGGATTTTCCGGACAGAACTGTTTTCCCGATGGGATGGGTCGGCAGGTTTTCTATCATCCGGTTGAACGCGGCTATGAGCGCGAAATTGCCAAACGTCTTGCCTATTGGGATCGTTTACGGGCAAGCAAACAACCGGTGCTTGAAGCCGGCGAAAAGACTGACGAGGGCTAGATGGCAAGTGCAACAATGATTGCCGCCATTGCGGCGGGAGGGGCGATTGGTGCTGTTTTGCGCTATGGGGTTAGCCTTAGCGTTGGTGCTGGCCTATTTGGCATTGCCGGGCCATTAGCAACATTGCTGGTGAATATTGCCGGTTCGGGTTTGATGGGCTGTCTTGCTGGTGCAGTTGCCGCTGGCATGGTTTTGCCCGAGGCATGGCGAGGCTTTTTTGCCATTGGCTTGCTTGGCGCGCTGACCACCTTTTCCAGCTTTGCGCTTGATGCGGGTCATTTATGGCAGAAACAGGGTATGGTAATGACCGGTGCTTATGTTGTGGCATCAGTGCTATTGTCGCTTTTGGCATTTGGCGCGGGTTTTTGGGCGGTTAGGCACGGTGGAATATGGCAATGAGTAAAGATATTGTGGCCAAAAGGCCTGCGGCAACCGGCAATAAATGGCGCTTTGAGGCGGTTCCCAACCATGAGGACGGCACGCGGCTTGACCGGTTTTTACGGCGGCTATTTCCCGGGCTTGGCCAAGGGCAGATTGAACGAATGCTGCGCAATGGTCTGATCCGGCTTGATGGTGCCAAGGCCAAGGCGGCGACACGGCTTGCCAGTGGCCAGACGCTGCGTCTTCCGCCGGTGATTGCCGAAACCCCTGCCGCCAGCAAACCGGCGGTACCGCGGATTGTGGCCAGCAGTTCACTTCGCCAGCAATTTGACGATATGTTCCTTGCCGAAGGCAAGGGCTGGCTGGCGTTGAACAAGCCAAGCGGGCTGGCGGTTCAGGGCGGCTCGGGCACGCATCACCATATTGACGGCATGATGCGGGCCATGAGTGATGATGCTGGCAGCCGGTTACGGCTGGTTCATCGGATTGATAAAGATACAAGCGGCGTTCTTTTGTTGGCCAAAACGATCGAGGCGGCGCGCAGCCTGACCGATGCGTTTCAAAAACACCGGCTGGAAAAAACCTATCTTGCGCTGGTCATGGGACTGCCGCCTGAATCGGGCAGTATCCGTGATCCAATTTTAAAGCTTGGCGGCAAGGCTGGCGAAAAAATGCAGGTTCACGAAGATGGGCAATCGGCGCAAACCCTGTATCGCCGGCTTGATCATGCTGGTCGGAAAATGGCGTTGGTGGCGCTGCGCCCCTTAACCGGAAGAACGCATCAATTGCGCGTTCATATGGCGCATATTGGCCACCCGATTTGCGGTGATGGGAAATATGCTGGTGATGACGCGCATCCGGGCGGGTTGATTGCACGCCGGCTGCATCTTCATGCGTGGCAGTTAAGACTGACCGATGGCAAAGTGATTACCGCACCGCCAAGCCCGCACCTAAAAGCAAGCCTTGCCGATCTTGGTATGGATTTACCGGCAGCAGGCTGGCGGTTTCAAGATTATTAGGCAATGGCCAAAATCGGCGCAGGCCAAAACCGGCGCAAAATTCTGAATTTAAAGTTTTTATGTTGGATAGGGATTGTCAGGTGTGATGGCGGCAAAAAAACGATTTTATAAATCAGTCTTGCTGGCCGATGATGGCCTGTCGATCCAGCTTGATGGGCGGAATTTACGCTCACCAGCGGGAAGCCTGTTGCGCCTGCCAACAATGGCTTTGGCATCGGCGATTGCCGATGAATGGCGGGCGCAGGGCGATGATATTGATCCGGCAACAATGCCTCTATTCAGCCTTGCTGTCACGGTGACCGATCGGGTGACGCCGCAACGTGATATGGTGATGGCCGAACTCGCTGCCTATGGCGGGAATGATCTGCTTTGTTATCGCGATGCGCAAACTGATCTTGCCAGCCGCCAGCATGATCAGTGGCAGCCTTGGCTGGACCGGTTGGCCGCCGAACATGATATCCATCTTCAGATTGTTACTGGCATCATGCCAATTGGGCAAAGCGATGCGAAAAAATTTGGCGCGCTGATTACCGCACACGATGATTGGCAGCTTGGCATTTTGTACCGCGCTACCAGCCTGTCGGGATCGCTGGTGCTGGGGCTTGGGTTTGTGTCGATGATGATTGACAGTGACGCGATGTTTGATCTCGCCTTTCTTGATGAGCTTTGGCAGAACGAAACATGGGGAACCGATTTCGAAACCGCCGACCGGCATGGGTTTTTGCGCGCTGAATTACAGGATGCGGCGCGGTTTTTGGCGTTACTGGCCGACCAATCTTTGCCAGAAAAAGCAAAGATATGAAACGGGCAATGGGGCATGCGGCGCTAAGCGCGTCTTTGCTTGGCCGCCTGTCGGGTTTTGATATCGCTGATTTGGGGCCACATGCCAGCCTGCTTTACCGTGAATTGATTGCCAGCGCATCCGCCAGATTGCCAGCAAGCACGATCATTCTTGCCGCCGCCATTGTTGATATTGTTCAGAATGAACAGGCTGGCCCTGCTGGCTATCTTGATGGGGCGGCATTTGCCTATGCTGGCAGCACGGCTAATCTTGGCTGGCTTCGCGGGCGGCGCAATTACCTGCTTCACCATGAAGGGCCAAGCGATGGTTTGATGGGCGAGGCGGATGCTGGCCGCTGGCTTGCCGGTGATGCCGAACGGGCGGTGATTGCGCTTTTGGATTTTTTGGATGATTTGCGGCTTACTGATTAGCTTTGGCCGGCTAACCTTTGCCGATTGGCTTTTGCCCGCTGGTTTTACGCTGTTGCGGTGGGTTATGGTGCGGTGGATTATGTTACGGGTTTGGGAAAAACACCGGAAATTGCGCTCGTAGACCATGGTCAAGATCATCCATGCTGGCGCTCACGCCAAGATCGACAAATGATGTCACCCCGCCATCATGGACGCCGCATGGCACAATGGCATCAAAAGCGGCCAGATCGGGATTAAGATTAATCGCAATGCCATGCCAGCTGACCCAGCGGCTGATGCGGATACCAATCGCCGCAATTTTATCAAGCCCGCTGTCGCTTTTGCCATTTTTAACCCAGATTCCAGGCAAGCCGTCGCGCCGTTGACCGGCAATGCCAAAGACGGCAAGGCTGGCAATGATCCAGCTTTCCAGCCCATGAACAAGGGCGCGCACATCCTGACCGCGGCGACTGAGGTCAAGCATAACATAGGCAACACGCTGGCCCGGCCCGTGCCAGGTCCATTGGCCGCCGCGCCCGACATGCGAAATGGGCACATTTCCGGGTGTCAAAAGATCATGCGGTTTTGCCGATGTGCCGCCGGTGTAAACCGCCTCATGTTCAAGAAGCCACACAGCCTCGGCAGCGGCGTTTTGGCGAATGGCGGTTGCATATTCCTGCATTTCGGCCAAAAGCGGCTCATAGGGCTGTAAACCGGCAAAATAACGCCATGCCAGCGGCAAGCTAGGCACGGGCGATAGTGCGGCGTCTTGATTTGCATTTTCAGGCGGGGCTGCTGGCGGCATGGTTATGATCCGGTTTGCAAAAGCCATCATGGTTACTGGCCATAGCATAGCTTGTGTTTTACTGGCTGGCTATGTTTTCGCGCCGGTTATGCGGTTTGGTCATGCGGCCTTGGGTTTGTGATGCGCGAAAGCGGGCTGACGCGTGAAAGCGGCTGATGGGCTGGCTTTTGTCTTTTTCACCAAAGGCAGCGAAACAGGCTTGATAAATGAGAATGAAGGTGACATATAAAGGGCACCTCAGACGTGCGGCCGTGGCGGAATTGGTAGACGCGCAGCGTTGAGGTCGCTGTGGGCTAACCCCCGTGGAAGTTCGAGTCTTCTCGGCCGCACCATTCTCCTTAGTAAAACCGCGGAAACCCTAGTGTTTAGCCAGTTATTTTGTTATAACAGGTATCACAAAGGTATCACAAATGCGAGTTTGGCTCGACTTGAAGTATGTTCTGCGAAAGCCGTCTGGTCGGTATTATTACAGAAGGCGCATCCCTGATGACCTCAAGGGTCACCATGATGGGCTGTCATTCTTTGTTCAATCTTTAAAGACACATGAGGCTGCTAAAGCTGAGGCTGCGGCAATTCGTATTACGCAGCAATTAGACACGCTGTGGGCTTATTTTCGTAATCCTGATGACCGTTCTATTCCATTAACCTTGCGTCAAAGAGCAACAGCCTTCCTTGAGAGCCATGGATTCGAGCCAGGGGAAGCCAAGAAGCCTTTGAGCAAGATTGACCATGAGGCACCCTTTACAGCCATCGACCTTATGCTTGAGTTGTACGAGGGTAAGCTAGATGACGTTCGTCATGGCTCAAAAGAAGAGACTGAAGAGACTGCTATCATCAGAGAAGCTTTAACTCAGTTGAACTATGGGAAGGCTTGGCATTGGGAAGATGCTCTTTCTCTTCATCACCAGATGAATGGTGATGGTAAGTCCAAGAATGACCTTAACCACATCGAGCGACCGATTAGGCGATTGTTGTCAGTATTAGGCGACAAGCCTTTGTCTGAGTACACCAGACAAGATGCACAAAAATTCAAAGACTGGCTGTACGATGAGACAGACCAAGCACTTAACAAGTCACCTTTGTCTACTTCCAGCGTCAAACGCTCTATGGATTCTGTAAATTCGGTCTTTAATCTGGCTAATCAGGAGCATTCACTAAAGCTAGACAACCCCTTTTCTGGTCTTCGTTACAGGAAGCAAGAGCCAAAAGAGAGACCAGCGATACCAGTCGAACACATCGCTCAGGTACAGGTGCTGTGCCAAAAGTTTGATGATGATATGCGTTGGTTAATAGCCTTAATTAGCGACACTGGCCTCAGGCTTGGAGAGGCTGCTGGATTAGAGCGAAGCCACGTTGACCTTAGTGCTGAAGTTCCTCACGTTATCGTTCAAGAGACCGACAACAGGCGTCTTAAGACAAAGACAAGCAAGAGACGTGTTCCTCTTGTTGGAGTGGCTCTATGGGCCGCTAGGAGGGCTGTAGAAGCCTCTTTGCGAAACAATACGCCCTTCTTATTCCCGAGGTACAACAAGCAAGCCAGCACCAACAGTAACTCTGCTAGCAATGGTCTTAACAAATGGATGAAGGAGCATATCCCGCCTCAGTATGTTCTTCACGGCTTTAGACACGCAATGAGGGACAGGCTACGCGAGGTCGATTGTCCTGCAGATGTTATGGATGAGATAGGTGGATGGTCAAAATCCAGCGTTGGTCAAACCTATGGCCAGGGGTCGTCTTTGGAGAGACTTCATAGGTACATGAAACAGGTCGCTATCTAGTCTTCTTCATCAGATTTTTGTCTGGATGGAGCCGTTGGCTTTTATCAAAGAATGGGAACCTCCGGTCACCTCAAACCTGGACACTTATGAAATAAAAGACAAGTAACTTGTCTTCTGCTGCCTCGAGGCACCATTGATAACCTAGTTTAATCGGTGTTCAAGGCAGGGGTGTCGCTTATGCACGAAGCCATAAAGCAAATGTTGTAAGCGCAGGAGGTTCAGAAGCCAACCGTGGGAGACGTGAGGTGGCGACATTCGCAACCGCTCGGTTCAACTAGTTTTCTGTAAGGGAAGGAGCGAATCCAACCACCTCATGGTTAAAAGTAGCATTTCGTGTGCCAAAAGTAAAAAAGCCCCACAGATTACTCTGTGAGGCATGGCTTTTGCTAAGGGAGGAACGTAACGCAGTGTCCTCTTATTGCTTCCACAAATAATAACGACATTGCGTTGCACTTCTTTAGAATTTTCACTCCATTTGCTCAAACTTGCGCCAGCTTCCCTAAGCAACTCTGGTCAGAGGTGTTGCCTATGCACGGGGCGACTAGTTCAACCCATGCAGAAGTTACCCCTCTCCTAAGATGGACTAGTGCGAGTGGTTCACTGGTATTGGGTTTTTTGGTTAGACACACAACACATCTAAAAACCTATCGGCTACCTTAGTTAACTTCATGCTTCCTTGGTCTCATGAAGACAAGGTTGGTTGAGGTGGTGGCGAACTAGGTTGCTGACAACCAAAACAACTCACAACTTAACGACCAAACCACTTGGTTAGACTGTAGTCTTTCCTTTAAGGGGTAGGTCGAATAATCGTTTAAAATCAATAGCTAATGATAGCCTTGAGGCGCTTTTTGTGCCTCAGGGTTTTCTTTTGTTTGAAACAAGGAGAATAAACAAGAATGAACAAAGTAATTAAGATTGAAGACTACCCTTGCGGTAGTGGCAAAACGACAAGAGTGATTGAAAACTTCAAGGAAGACCAAAAGTACCTTGTCATCCTACCTTTGTTGTCTGAAGTTGACCGTGTTATCGAGGGGTCAAAGGACATTGAGTTTGTCCAACCTCATGCAAATGACAATGACCAAGGAACCAAGACCAGCAGTCTAGAGTCACATCTCTTGCTCGGCAGCAACATAGCGACCACTCATGAGATGTACGAACGACTGGTGCCTATGGTCAAAGCTGGTCTCTTGGATGATTACGACATCATCATTGATGAGGTGCCAAAGGTAGTGGAGATGGTAACGTCTAAGTCCAAGACTTCGATTCAAGAGTTTTACTTGGATGCTGGCTATATGGATGTCGATGCTACTACTGGTCGCGTAAGACCAACAATGAAGTGGTGGCATAACAGAGACGAAGTCTCCGACACCCTTAGCCCAAAGATACTCAACTTTGCTGAGACTGGTTGTCTTTACCTTCAAGAAGGGAAGATGTTTATCTGGGCTTTGCCTCAGTGCATCCTAACTGGCGGTAGGTCGGTAACTGTGATGACATACAAGTCCGACGGCTCAATGCTTTTGGCTTACCTTCGCAAACTTGGGTTGTCTTACGAAGTCAGCAACGACAATAAACTGGAGAAAGACTTCAGGTCAAAGGCTGCTGAGTTGATCACGATTGAGAACATTCCTGCATTGTCCAAGACCAACTTTAGTTTCACCGGTCAAGAGAAGGGGATGTCGTCCCCGTCTTATGCGACCAAGGTAGCCCAGTCACTGAAGAATCTGAAGGAGAGGAAGCTGGTTGGTGTCGACATCAACAACATTCTCCTCACCAGCAAGAAGGACGCTTGGATCAAAGCGGCTAACGACAACAACCCAGACATTGAAGACGAAGATGAAGGACCAAAGAAAAACATCAAACCGGGTGTCTTTGCTAAAGGCTCAAGAATGAAGGATGTGAATTGGATCGCTAACACGACCAGAGGCACCAACGACTACATCCATTGTTCGCATCTAATTTACCTCTACGACCAAAACATCAATCCCATATTGGCACGTTGGTTGGGAAACAGTTCGCAAGATTTCAAAGACTCCTATGCTCTCACTGAGCTAATACAGTGGGTATGGCGTTCTAGGGTCAGGAGAGGGGAGCCAATCACTCTTTACCTTCCGTCACCTAGGATGCGTAGGTTGTTTGAAGAATGGATGTATGATTAGGGGTGAGTTGCTTAGACGGAATAATGAGACAAGAAAACAGGCGTTAGCTTTGAGCTGAAAATGGTAAATTTTGTTTTTGACGTCGGCACCTAAAATTACTACATGTTGTCTGCTTTATAACTAACGAACACAATATAGAGTTTAAAAACGTCACGATGCCTCCACTTGCCACTGCAGTATCGCTAGGGATTACAGTTTTGTTTTTACTAATATTCAACCTAGCCACAGGTTAGAAATCCTGAAACGTGTGGGCGAGGGTGGATCAGACAAAATGACGAGACAAGACAACAAGCATTAGCTTTGGGCTAAATCATGTAGCTAAACACTTGTGACATCAAACCGTTGGCCTGATTGGCCTTTAAACGAGGTTGACGGAATGGTGTCATTCCTTTCTTAAGCAAACGAGATGCCTCACTGAGAAATCGGCGTGAACTTTTTTCGTCAAGACGCTCATTCTGGGCGATCCTCACGCTAAAAAAGAGGACGACAAAGAACCAGACGACCATTATGATCCTACGGACGAACTAAAAAGAAAAATGGAGGATAAAATGCCAAAAGGCTACATAATGGTTTCCTATCTGGAGTTGCCAACAGACGAGAACCTTAGCAACTACGCTCCAAAAGCCATGGAAGCTATTAAAAATGCTGGGGGCAAATTCATAGCCAGAGGAATGCCAGTAGCTACATATGAAAATGGCATGAATCAGCGGGCAGTTATCGTTGAGTTTGGAAGTACAGATGAAGCCCAAGCCGCTTTCACCAGTGACGTGTATCAGGCCGCATTTGCACTACTAGATGGTGTTAAGCGTGACGTCAGAGTAATCGAGGGGTTTGAATGACCCGCAAGCTCACCCTATTTTCCTTTTGCTCTTTTGAAGTTGTGCTGATCCCGTAGTAAATCATTAATGCTGAAAATCATTCTGTTAGTTTTATTTTTTTTTGAATCACTCGCTGTCGACGACAACAAGGCGGAGGCAGCCATACTTGATTTTAGCGATATTGATGGCGTGCGTGGCAGTGCAACCCTTGTGCCATCCGATGTATGGAACGGTGGATCAAAGACGATTGCTGGATTTGGAGGTATAAGTGGAGTGACCGCCACTGTGACTTCAACCTCAACAGCTGCAGAGTTAGGCAATGAGGCGTATTTTGTGCTCGGTGCGGGCACTGATTTTCTCATAAGATCAGACAACAACCCCAACACAGGTGTAACGGGAAATGTGACGTTCTCAATGAACACTCCCATCAGCGGCTCAATAGCAAAAATAACTTATTTTGGTGACGCAGGGATCCCAGAAGGTGCAGTGATCACTGTCTCTGGGTCAGGCGCAACTATCACTGACACAAGCAGCACGTCGTCTACTGCTGGAAATTCTCTCACATATTCAAGCGCCAACTCAGACGGAAGCTTTCAGATCACCACATTGTTAACGTACTCAAATGTCACCTCTATCACATTTACATACAGTTGTGTTCCGGCTACGAGTTGTGGTTCTGTATTTGAAGACTGGTTTATTGATGAAACCTTAATTAACTTGCCGAGCCCATCTAATGATCCAGTTGTTGCTTTTGAGGCTATAAAAACTGAAATTGAGAGCATCACAAAAAATGGTTTAATCTCCAATTCAGTCGAGCAGGTTAAAACTGCCGAATTTATTATGCGTGAAAAGATGGTATTTCACGGAGAAATGATGCGGGCAGAACCATCAACAGCGACCACTAGCTTTGTAGATTATAATTTCAATCTCAACGGCAACTCTTTTGGAATGGTTGGTGACGGAAAATATCACCAGACTGATATTGTTGGCGATCAATTCAGAAGGCGGATTATGATTGACGCAAAGCGGGTTCACTCAAGAAACGAGAGCGTCACTCAAGTTGTCTCTGCCCTCTCCCTTTTTGACGTTGGCATTTCTGAAAAAACCTCTTCACAGTATCGGTTTGGCTTTAAACAAAGCGACGGTAAAGGGAACCACCCAATCAAATCCTTCAGCAAGGCAAGAGCATATCGAGTGGGTGCAAGTCTATCGCACAGTTTCAACGAAAAAGTCTTTGGGGGTATCTTCGGTGATTTGATTTACACTCAGACAAAATCATCTTTCCGGAGCACTTACACGAATGTGATTGGGAAAATGCGAACCTATTCAGTCTCAGGTGGAGCACAACTTACTGGCCAATACGGGATTTATCCGGAGCTTTGGATAAAGCCAACCTTGGCTCTATCTTACAGCCGTGAATATCTGATCAGGAAAAGATTTGTCTCGACAACCAGTCTTGGTAGCGCAGTAGTTGAGGCAGCCTTGCCGATGCCAACCGTGTTTAGAATAACAGTAGAGCCAGAGTTCCTGTATGAAAGTTTTGCCAACCAGAATGGGATAAAAGATTTTGTGAGCGTAAATCCATCTTACGCCTGTGAGAACATGAAGTCAGGAAACAAAATTGATGCTTGCAACACTGGTGTCTATTTCCAAATAGGAAAGAAGAATGACGAAAAAGGAATCACAGGCAAGTTTTACTTCAGTTATGAAAACCTGAACAGCGGACCAAAGCATGAATATGGTCTGCAGTTCAAATCAAACTTTTAGAACTATCGGTAGACAAAATCCATTACTGAAACTCATGCAAATTGGTACAAAGGCAATGTCAGTCAATAACGATAGGTTAGATGACAAAAACACGAACAACAACCGACCCTTTAGCCTCTTTTTTTGAAGTCGTGAGATTACGATTGGTACTGGGGTAGGATTTTAGGCGTAGGATTCCTAAAATCCTTAGCCTTAAAAAGGTGTCACAATCGGTATCACAAGCCGCTTGCAAATAGTTATGACTGTCTATAAGATTCAATTAGTTAGACACTATTGATTCCGCACCACATTGCGTCTCGGCCGCACCATTCTCCTTCTGAAACCCGCAGAAAATATAGCGATATTCCCATTTTATGCCCCAAGGGTCGTACAAATGGTCGTACTTTATGACGAAAGTTTCAGCTCCTTACTTGTACCGCAAACGCGGTATTTACTACCTCCAAAAACGCATTCCAACGGATCTTGTGCCGCATTATGGGGCAAATTCCATTCAAAAATCGTTGAGGACGCGAGACCGAGCTTTTTGGATGGTTTGCATAGGGAGATTATAGCATTGGTGGGCGAAGGGGGTAAGGGGGCTATGTCCGCCTCATCGCTGACTGAGCAGCCTGATAATAAACCTTACTAGGTTTTGGCCTCGGCCTCGTTGTCTTTTTAGTCGCCATTATCTTACCCCTTTTCCTGTCCGTCCGTCCGGATAGTGTCCGTCCGGTTCCCTAAGGGAAACCGGACAGGACGGACACGTCCGCAAAACACCGGACACGTCCGGCGGACACCGGACATTTTTTGATAACTATCTGTTTTCATTGATTACCTAAGCCGTATGTTTGTCCGACCCCACAATTCTGGCCTCAATTAGCGAATGACGTGCCTCTTGCGCCCTTTTGCGGTCTAAATCCGGACATTTTGCCCTATGGTCTTCGCTCCAAATTGTCATCGCAACGCGGTCAATTGAACGATCTATCATCGCATTTCTCAGCGCCTCAAGGGCTGTTTTTTGATCTGCATTGAGTGGCTTTGACCGCTTTATCCTCGTCGCCTCATCGCCATCCAGCCTTGCCAGCAATGCCGACGCCCCTGATATGGATGCAGAGCACTAAATTCCGGCACAAAATGTGGGTGGGGTGGGTACCCCCTATAGGGTACCCACCAACCCCACATGTGCTTAATTTCAATTTGGAAGTTTATTGGGTTAGCGAGGCGATATAGCTAAAATCTGCAATGAAAAGTTCCTCGCCAATATCCATATCTTTTATCAGAGGGTGCTCGCCGATGGGCATGCTCGCATAAAAGGTCTCAGGTTGCCCCGGCTTGTATGCCTTTACCTCCTCAAAGTTACCAGAGGCGGTAACAAATTGCCCTGCGTTTAGTTTTGCTAGCTCACGAAACCGACGATCTTTGTATGGAATGGTTGCACGCCACTCCCTCTTGCCAAATAATCCAGTTGTTTCTATTTGCCCTGACCCGACAAGAGTGCCGCATTGTGATTTCATGATTACTGCTGCGGAGCCATCTTCGACTTGTTCGATTTTTACCGCCTCAAAAATCCAATTTTCAAAAACACCTTTTGGGATAAGCGCATCGAGGTCATCCTGCCGGCTTTTCAACACAAGGTTGACCTTTATTTCGTTGCCGCTTGCTCTCGCCTCTTCAAGCTGTTTAAAAAACCGTCCCGCAAGTGCGCAAAACTGGACTTGCTGGATAGATAGGTTCTGCTGAAAATTTGCCCAGTCGTTGGACTTTTTGGTGTTATCACCTGAAGTTTTTAGGGTTGTTTTATCCTTAAACAACTTTTGCTTTTCCAAAGTTTCGCGCAAACTGACAAGTTCTTTTTCTTGTGCTAAAAGTTTCTTGATCATCAGGTCAAGTTGGGTTTTGAGTTTTTTATTCTCTTTTTGCAAGAGCTCGACAGCCTGATTGCCGGTTTCAGTTGCTTTTGCTTCGATGTTTGTTTGAGAGAAGGCGGCCAAACTCAAAGACAAAAAGAAAACCAAAAGAAAATTATGATTATTCAGCTTCCGCAAAAAATTCATGACAGCGTCCATTGGATAACAAAGAGCTTGTAAAACAATAACTCTATTTTATGTAAATGCTAATAAAGCCCTTTAAATCTGCGAGATCTAGGTGAAGCGTTTTAACTAGGTCACAAATTGACGATTTCTGCAACTTGAATTGGTTGAAAAACAATCTTTAGGTTATTCTTAAAATATTGATCTTAAATTTGACTAGAATGAGCTTGAATTCCGATGATGCAAAAAACACTTCTCGCAATCAGTGTAACTCTTTTCTGGACTTTGCCAACTTTCTCTGGTGCAGATAGCGTTATTTCAAAGGGTATGCACCCTTTTCCCTCAAGCATTAGCCTAGATAAGTGTTTTGGCGAAGCTCTTTTAGATGCTAAAAAATCTGCAATGAGTAAGTTTGGCTTAGAGGGGCTTACCTCTTCCTCGATGGAGGTTTGTGTTGAGACCAGCTCCATCGCAAATTGCGAGCTTCATCAGGAAACGTTGAGCTATTTTGATGGAGGATATATCTCATCATTTAATATTTTAAATAAATCAGAAACTGCTTCTGGTGGGCAAAGAGAGTGCATCATTGAGATTGAAGCTGACGTGCAACGTTATAGTCAATTGCCTGATCCAAATTTTGCCTTATCTGCAAGCTTGAAGGGAAAAAGGACAAAGTTAAAGGGAGATGAAATCTTAGTGGAAGGCGAGACGAACCAGAAAACAAACCTTTTTTTAATGGCTTGGTACCCCAACATAAGCGATGATAAATATTATAAACTTTCACCAAATACCTTTGAAAAATTTGAAAATGTTAGTGGAAAATTTGCCATCCCTTCTTTGGAGGGTCAGTCACAATATGGTTTTTATGCAGAACCTGATATGAATTTAGATGAAAATGTTCAATTTGAGGTTCTGATTCTGCTAGCAACAAAAAGGCCGTTTGATTTGCTGGAGATTGAAAATTCTGCCAGCCTTTATCAAAGGCTGAACTCGCTTGGCCGTGATAATTGGCAGATGATAAAAATGGGTTACAATGTTTTGAAAAATTGATTTTGGAGTTCGCATTAATGAATTGTTCATTTTTTTTGGGGTTGTCTTGTTTTTCAATTTTTATTTCTTTCGCCAGCAATTTGTTTGCGTTCCAGATCCCTGCCGGTATGTCGGCGTCTCACAACGTTTGGGTTTTGAAAATTCAATCAAATCAAATTCCAGATTGGTGTCTTAATTTCATTGAAGACGACCATTTAATCAAAGCTTGTGGTATTGCAGAGAGCAAAAGCTTATCAATGGCGCGCTCGCGAGCTACAATGGACGCAAAACGACAAATAGCTGATCAAGTTAATGGGGTGATTTCGTCAACTATGGAAGAAATTGTTACCTCGATATTGAGCAATGAAAACGAGGAAACCACATCTAAGATTGAGGTAATCACGAACTCAGCGATTAAGAAAACAAAGCTATCGGGTTATAAAATTGTTCAGAAACATTTGATCAGAGCGCAGGCAAAGCACACCTATGTTGTTCTAATTGAGTATCCTAAATTATTGATAAGTCAGACCATAGTCGATGAAATGAAGTCTGAAATTGGTTCGGACGACACCAAGGACGAATTAGGGGCTGCGATATTTGAATTGGAAAAAGAAATAGCAAGGCAACGCGTGCTGCAATAGACGAGGTCGTAATCCTCTCTAAAAATGTTACTACAGACAGAGCAAATTAGATAAATTGCTTGATATCTTGCTAAAAAAAGTTGGAAGGTAGGGGCATGAAAAATGTTTATTTTGGAGATTTTATTATGAAAGCCTCGCCGGTTTTAGCTGCCTTAACTCTAATTGCTTGCTCCAACGTTGCTATCGACAAAGTATATGCAGGGCCAAATTCATGGGGTGATGCTGAGAAATATGCTCCTATCCAACAAAGGCAATTTTGTGATTTGACAAACCGTCATATAGCTGAGCTCGCTGAAGCGACAGAATCGCGTAATGAAATTAAAGTAAATATGACTAAGAAGAAAAGGCAGCTTGATTTGGATGGTCTCTTGCCAGAGGGTGCGTTCAATGATTGGATCGTAAAAGTTGTTTCCGTGAAGCAGGTCGTTGCTCCTAAAAATACATCGGTAGACGGAGATGCAGCCATTGTGCTGGAATTGTGGTGTGGTACGCAAATTGGCACCGGTCAGTTGAAGGTCCCAGATGGCGAAGATGTTTGGGGTGCAACGATCAATTATGACAGCAGAGAATATAGAGAAGTCTCAAAATTATCTTCGGGTGATTTTGCGGTCGTCAGTGGAGAGTTTATGGCATTAAGAGATTTTTATGCTGGTTACAAAGAGACATTTTACGCATCGAGGTCGCTCACTAGTGAGGAATTGAAATCTCAAAGCACTGCTAAATATTCAAACGGAAGCGAATTGTTTCTCGCCAAGGTAAAGTATATAGCTGCGGCTAATTAGAACTCATAGGCGCCTCGCCTTTTGATAAGGGGTTGTGCACAAGGATATTGTGAGAAACTCAATGTCGCTGGGCTTCAAAAAAAATATAACGTTATTTGAGGCAGGCTCATTTGCAGCCTTGACAGGATTTTTTTTGCTTGCTCTTGGCGGGTTTGTTTTATTTCCCATCAAGGCCACTGCAGGAAATTGGAATGTTGGCAAAAGTAGCGGTAAGACTTTTGATTATACCAAAATCCAGACGAGAAGCGTCCCCAGGTCTTTTCCAGAGTATAGCTTTACACTTGATCAAAACTGCAAAACCCAAAAAGGTAGTAAGTGGAGCGACAGGCTATACGCATATGTCAGTAATGATTTCTTTTGGAGCGGTGCGATAGGTCGTAACCAATCCAGGTTATATACAGGCAAAAGAGCCAATAGAAATCTCTTTGTCATCACTGTTTCAGAGGCCTCCACGAAGTGGAGAGACAAACCTGTTTGGATCCAATACCGCTTAAAGGGAAAAAATGTTGTTGATGCTCTTCTAAAAGGGGTTACAGGGCGGTACGAGAGTGGCGGTGGCTATTGGAGAGAATGCACCCTTAAACTTTCCCAGCTTCGTGATGTCGATAGTTACAAAAACAATAACCGCCCTTTTCTTGCACAAACTCGCGCACTGGAAGCAATGGAGCTCAGTCAAGCGGGCGTATTACATGAGTTCTTTGGGCATGGCTGGCTTAAAGATGAAAAGTATGATTTTGTGGGTTTGGCGAACAAGCTTGAAGTTGCAGCGGCTGAAGAACGCCGCAAAGCTGAAGCTGAGCTGGCTATAAAGCGCTCGAAGGAAGAGGCTCGTTTAGCAAAACTTCAAAAAGAGGCCGCATTGCGGTTGAAGAAAAAACAAGATGAACGCATAGCTGAATCAGAAACCGCTCAAAAGCAGGTCAATGAGGAGTTAAAGCAAGCTGAGGCGTTGTTAGCTAAAAAGAAAGCTGCGGAAATTGCTCGTTTGAAGGCTGTTGAAGAAGGCCGCCGAAAATCAGCGGAAGAGGCTCGTTTAGCGGCAGCAGAAGCAGCTAAAAAGAAAGCAGAAGAAGAGGCACGGATAGCGGCAGCTGAGGCCGCCAGAAAGAAAGCAAAAGAAGAGGCGCGCTTGGCAGCAGCTGAAGCCGCCAGAAAGAAAGCAGAAGAAGAAAAACGTCAGGCTGAGATTGAGCTTGCGAGAAAGCGAAAAGCTGAAAAATCTCAGCTTTTAGCTTTAGAAAAGTTGCAGAAAAAAGCAGAAGAAGAGGCTCGTTTAGCGGCAGCTGAGGCCGCCAGAAAGAAAGCAGAAGAAGAGGCTCGTTTAGCGGCAGCTGAGGCCGCCAGAAAGAAAGCAGAAGAAGAGGCTCGTTTAGCGGCAGCTGAGGCCGCTAGAAAGAAAGCAGAAGAAGAGGCTCGTTTAGCGGCAGCTGAAGCCGCCAGAAAGAAAGCAGAAGAAGAGGCCCGGTTAGCGGCATCTGAGGCCGCCAGAAAGAAAGCTGAGCAGCAAAAACAACTATTAGAAATTGCTGAAGCAAAGAAAATGGCTGATGAACAGCTTAAGCTTGCTGAAGCTGCCGAATTAGCCTTGAAAAAAGCTGATGATGAAGCAAGCCTCACTGCATCTGAGTTGGATAAATCGCCTCCAAAGATCTTTGCAGAGATCACTCAAGCCGAAGGCCCTGAAGCGGTTGTTGAGGGCACGATTTCTGATGATGTCGGAGTAAAATTCGCAAATGTTGATGGAGAGGCATTAAAGCTTGCTGCTGACGGATCTTTTACTTCTGTTGTTTACATTCCCCGAAGTGGCAAAACTCTTACCTTTATCGCATCCGATGATGCGGGCAAAAAAACTGAGTTCAAGCTCGAGTTAGTGCGTGGTAAAACATCTAGACCAACCCGCCAAAAATTTGCAGCTTTGAACCCTGTAAAAAGAAAAGCAGCCTCAAACAAAAATGCAATTGCAATGATAATAGGCATCGCTGACTACGAGCGGACATCTGCAAGGGCAGCATATGCAGACGACGACGCTAAATATTTTTATGACTATGCAACCCTCAAACTTGGTGTGCCTGAAGAAAATGTTTTGGAGCTTATTAATGATAGAGCTGACAGAACTGAATTGAAAATTGCTACAAAGAGTTGGTTAAAAAAAGCAGTTTCTCCTCGGCAATCAGATGTGTTTGTATTTTTTGCTGGTCACGGAATGGCATCCGATAACGGAAATAATATGTTTTTGCTGCCCTATGATGGGGCCCCTGAACTTCTAGAAGAGTCGGCAATTCGCAGGGATGTCTTATTTGGTGATATTGATGCGACAAACCCTCGATCTGTGACTGTATTCTTGGATACATGTTATTCCGGCACATCGCGTTCAGAGGAGCAGCTTGTCTCTGCAAGGCCAGTCAGCATAAAGGCCAAGCCACAATCAATTCCTAAAAAATTCACCGTAATTACAGCTGCAGGAAATGATCAAACAGCTAAGCCTCTGGAAGAGGTCAAGCACGGTATGTTTAGTTATTTTGTAATGCGTGGTTTAGAGGGTGATGCCGATGGTAACAGTGATAAAAAGATCACTGCTGGAGAGCTTCACAAATATGTTCAGAAAAACGTGGACAGATATTCAGCAGGTAGCCAAACGCCCCAAATACAGGGAAATGCAGACGCAGTTTTGGTTAGGTTTCAGTAATTGATGGCGGTCAACAAATAATCATGAAAGCTATGGAAGATCAGCCGCGAGTATTGTTCATTAAAATGTTTCTGAGTGGCTCAGGAAAATCAATCAGTGTTGTATTTTAATGAATAATTCATCCAAAATTATATACGTCTTATTGTGCCTTGGCCTGTTTTATGACGTTCCATCTTATGGCAAAAATTGGAACACTGACGACCCCACCAAAATTGCGGATATGCCAATTCGGCGTGTGCCAACCACATTTCCAAACGTTGTCACCAGAGTTTTTCTGAAATGTGAAGATAGTAATCAGAAAAAGTTTCAACTTGGCTTCAAGGGGTTTTTCGACAACGAGATGTTTTATGGATCATTTGGAAGCATCTCATCTTCTGGCTTTAAAATGTACCGGGGCCGCCGTGTTTCTCGAGACCGCTTTGAGATTAGGGTCTCTGAGGCGTCGAGTAAGTGGCGGGATAATCTTGACTGGATGACATTTAACATTCGCGGCAAAAATTTAACTGAAGCACTTTTATCAAAAAAGGTGATTGGAGAGTACAGTTCAGGCTCATTTTGGCGTAAATGCTCGATGTTTATTTACCAGCCTGACGAAATTAACATTTCAATCAATGCGCGTGCCGCCCAATTAACCGTCCTGGCACAAAACCAAGAATATGTTCTGAAAAAGATGGGTAAATTGGGTTTGAATTTTGGGTTTAAATACGACTTTTCTGGGGCAAAAGAAAGCCTCCTAGCAGAAGCTAAATCTGGCAGTCAAAAGGAACGAACTCTTACTTTAAACCATAAACAAAATCTGGCCACAACCGGGGCCCAAAAAAAGAAAGCAGAGGAGGAACGGCTAGCAGCAGCTGAGACCGCTAAAAAGAAAGCTGAGGAAATTGCTCGTTTGAAGGCTGTTGAAGAAGCCCGCCGAAAAGCAGAGGAAGTCGTACGCTTGGCAGCAGTTGAGGCCACCAGAAAAAAAGCAGAAGAAGAGGCTCGTTTAGCTGCAGCTGAGGCCGCCAGAAAAAAAGCAGAAGAAGAAAAACGTCAAGCTGAGATTGAGCTTGCGAGAAAGCAAAAAGCTGAAAAATCTAAGCTTTTAGCTTTAGAAAAGTTGCAGAAAAAAGCCGAAGAAGAGGCTCGGTTAGCGGCAGCAGAAGCAGCTAGAAAGAAAGCAGAAGAAGAGGCTCGGTTAGCGGCAGCAGAAGCAGCCAAAAAGAAAGCCGAAGAAGAGGCTCGTTTAGCTGCAGCAGAAGCAGCTAGAAAGAAAGCAGAAGAAGAGGCTCGGTTAGCGGCAGCAGAAGCAGCCAAAAAGAAAGCCGAAGAAGAGGCTCGTTTAGCTGCAGCAGAAGCAGCTAGAAAGAAAGCAGAAGAAGAGGCTCGTTTAGCTGCAGCTGAGGCTGCCAGAAAGAAAGCAGAAGAAGAGGCCGGGATAGCTGCAGCCGATGCTGCGAAAAAGGAAGCAGAACAACAAAAGCTGGCGACGACCAGTACAGACAAAATACCTCCCAAAATACTTGCTGAAATCATAAAAGCAGAAGGAGCAAAAGCTATTGTTGAGGGCGTAATAACCGATAATGTGACAATAAAATTTGCGCGTGCAGGAAAAGAAACTCTCAATATAGATGATGAGGGAAAATTCAGGCAAGAGGTCTACATTCCACGAAATGGAAAATTGGTGAAAATCACTGCTGAAGATGCTGCTGGCAACAGCTCAACTTTTGATTTATTTTTAGAGCGTGGAAAAATAGACAAAACTACGCGGGTTATGTTTGCTGAATTAAATCCTGTAAAAAGAGACGCTAAGAAAAACAAAAATGCCATAGCTCTGATCGTTGGCATCGCTGACTACGAGCGGACATCTGCAAGAGCGGCATACGCAGACGACGATGCTAAATATTTTTATGATTACGCAACCCTCAAACTTGGCGTGCCTGAAAATAAAATTTTGGAACTGACTAATGAGAAGGCGGATTTAGTTGAGCTGAAAATTGCGAGTAAGAATTGGCTCAAAAGGATGGTTTCTCCTCGGCAATCAGATGTGTTTGTATTTTTTGCTGGTCACGGAATGGCATCCGATAACGGAAATAATATGTTTTTGCTGCCCTATGATGGGGCCCCTGAACTTCTAGAAGAGTCGGCAATTCGCAGGGATGTCTTATTTGGTGATATTGATGCGACAAACCCTCGATCTGTGACTGTATTCTTGGATACATGTTATTCCGGCACATCGCGTTCAGAGGAGCAGCTTGTCTCTGCAAGGCCAGTCAGCATAAAGGCCAAGCCACAATCAATTCCTAAAAAATTCACCGTAATTACAGCTGCAGGAAATGATCAAACAGCTAAGCCTCTGGAAGAGGTCAAGCACGGTATGTTTAGTTATTTTGTAATGCGTGGTTTAGAGGGTGATGCCGATGGTAACAGTGATAAAAAGATCACTGCTGGAGAGCTTCACAAATATGTTCAGAAAAACGTGGACAGATATTCAGCAGGTAGCCAAACGCCCCAAATACAAGGAAATGCAGACGCGGTTTTGGTGAGATTTCAATAATGGACTTGTCTTGAAAGGCAGATGTAGATCACAAAACGGGTGACAGTTGAAATTAAAACAAAAAAATAACAGACTTTATTTTGGTCTACATCAGAGTTTTTTTGAGGCATTACTCTTGATTGCTATTCAAGGTTTACCACGCTCCAACGCAAGAAGCGATGAGGCGGACATAGCCCCCTTACCCCCTTCGCCCACCAATGCTATAATCTCCCTATGCAAACCATCCAAAAAGCTCGGCTTAGATCCGGCCAATTCGCTCCCGGCCAATCGGGTAACCCCGGAGGCCGTCCAAAGGACGAACATCGCGTCGCTGAACTATCGCGCTCCTACACGCTTGAGGCCATAGACACGCTGGTTGAATTAATGCGTGATGGGAAGGACGAACGTATTCGCGGAACCGCGGCTCAGGCGCTCCTAGACCGCGGTTGGGGCAAGGCGAAGGTAGAAGTGGTTACAGGCGCTGAGGGCAGCTATTTGGACGTCTTGCGAGCCGTTAACGAGCGGTTGGCAGGAGGAAAAAGAGACGTGCATATCGCATAAGCCACCCCAGCCCGTTATTTCGATGGGGGGGTATCGGCGGATCAAGCGCTACGGTCGTACAAATGGTCGTACATTCGACTTGCCGCGCTCAATCTTAGGTGGCAGAATCTCTGGAGTTATTGGGCTATCGCAGTGGTGCTAACCCTTCTCGGCCGCACCATTTTCCTATCCATCGCACCTACGAAACCTACGTCAACTCAAGTTCCTCTTGAGCAATAACAACAGGTTATCCAATCACTGGGCAGTGTCAACACGTACATTTGTTATACACAGTGTTACACACCAGTGTGACTCCTGTTGACTGAAGACGCCCCCCAGTACCCATCGTAATCTTACGACTTCAAAAAAGGGGCTAAGGGGTCGGTTGTTGCTCTTTTATCATTGCATTTATAATTTTGCTTTGATTGTCAAAAGGCAGTCAGAGACAAATACCACTTGTAGGAGCTTCTCTATGGGCTGCTAAGAGGGTTAAAGCTAACCATACTGCTAGTCCATATGCCTTTCCTAGATACACATCAGCTGAAGGGATTAACGCCAACTCTGCATCAGCAGCAATCAACAAGTGGCTGAAGCCTAGACTGCCAGAAGGATGTGTAATCCAAAGCTTTAGACACAGCCTCAGAGACAGACTGAGGGCTGTTCAGTGTCCATCAGATATGATTGATCAGATAGGTGGTTGAACTACTGCTGGTGTTGGGCAGAGTTATGGTGAGGGGTTTGATTTGCTGAGTAAATCACGTAATCTAACCCTAGTGTCAACATGAAATTGAAGGGCGATGAAAGCTGAGGATTGGAGAGATCAAATGTTGCATAGTTCACGGGCTATTTTAGCACTCAATGGAACCTTAATGATAATTCTTGGAGGAGCCTTTTGGATGTTTCCAGAATTCTTCACCCTGTTAATGTTTCCAGATTTTGCTGAGAACCAGCAAGCAATCGACGTCGGTGTGGCATTGCGGAAAAATATGGGGGCAGGCTGTGCCTTTATTGGCGTAATATTGTTTTCGTGCCAGTCTAGTCCGAAATCGACGGCACAAAGGTTGTTGTTTTCATCTGCAATCGGTTTCCTTTTGATGGTCACAGCTCTCTTACAGGTAAAACTTTCGGGACAAGCAGACGTTCCATTATTCATTCTGATTTTTTTTTCAGCCTTGTGTGTTTTGTCACTCTTTGTGGCATCACGGCGGCACCAAGAATAAACGCTGTACTACCCACCCTCACGGCAATTCAAAAGAATCATTTAAGATCAATAGGATATCTTAACCTTTGTAAGGAGAATGGTGCGGCCGAGAAGACGTCATTGCCAAGCCCTACTTCTCTGATGATGACAATGCCCAAGCAAGTCAACCAATATCCATTCCGGACATTCGGAAGGTGCAATCTCTGTGCAAAGACATTGACGATGAGATTAGATGGTTGATTGCTCTAATCAGTGACACTGGCATGAGATTAGGAGAAGCTGCTGGGCTGTTGAAAGAGGATATAAAGGTGAGTGAACCTATTCCTCATATAGACCTCAAACCTCATCCGTGGAGGAGTCTAAAAACTAGAGGCAGTCAAAAGACTCATTCCATTAACCAAAGAGGCTCTATGGGCTTCTAAGAGGCTTATAGAGGCCAATAATGATAGTATATTTGCGTTTCCCAGATACTGCGATGAAACAGGCTGCAAAGCTAACTCAGCGAGTGGAGGCTTGAATAAATGGTTGCATCAGTATGTGCCTGATAACTGTGTCATCCATAGCTTCAGACGCAGCCTCAGAGATAGGTTAAGAGCAGTGGAATGTCCCAGTGATATTGTTGATGCAATAGGAGGATGGAAGACCAGTGGAGTAGTTCATGGCTATGGAAATGGGTATCCATTGCAGGTCTTAGAAAGGTGGATGAAGAAAATCTAATCACCTTAGAATGGGAAACGTGAGCCTTGTTGTTCAGGAACTAGAAGTTTCAGTTCCTTGTTTTCAGCGACTGGAACGCAGGTGAACTTTGGTGGTGCTAAGCCCACCTCCTGAAGGTCTTTGCCACTGTTCTGAGCAGCAGCGTAACAACTGCCAGCATTTTCATAACGGAGACCACTATCCAAAATATTACCACCAAGAACCCAAAGAAGTAGAAATTCCAATTTACTCACCAATTTTATCTAGATTTGATTGAATAAAGATTTCGTGATTGTCTATTTCACGCGCCTAATCTGTTGCACATAATGTGCTGACATATCAGGTGTTTAGATAAGAAGATGGTGCGGCCGAGACGCAATGTGGTGCGGAACTAATAGTGTCTAACTAATTGAATATTATAGACAGTTTTAACTCTTGGCAAGAGGCTTGTGATACCCTTTGTGATACCTTTTTAAGGCTAAGGATTTTAGGAATCTTACGTCCAAAATCATACCCTAGTACCCATCGAAATCTCATGACTTCAAAAAGGGGGTTGAAGGTTAGGCTGTGTTTGGCTGTTGTTTAGTTAAATATTTAACCTTTTAAGCCGAGTAGTGCTTGACGTAACTTAATCAGCTTCGGTAACCACAAAATACCCAGAGAACGGTCCGCTCCCAGTTTCGTCAGCTACTGTATTACCACCACCATCATTCTCGTAAAACTGAGCGCCGTAGTTGGTCAATACAAAGTTAAACACAACAGAAATAGTATTTGCTGTAACAGTCACTGGAGTGGGCACGTTCATGACACCAACTAAACGGCCAGATTTTATGCACACACCACTAGAGGCACCGTTAGTTTTTTGACTACGCGAAAGGCTAGTATTGGTCACAAAAGCATCTATCGTTCCACCACTCACAACTGCCCCAACGTAGCCTGAGTCACAATCGGTACCACCACCACCGCCATTACCAAATTGGGTTAAGCTATCAGTGCATTCCCCAAAATCAGCTTCAGTAGTGGTTACAGTACAATCGGACTTGCTGTAATAAGTGTCTACGGAGTTAGTATGAACTGCTGAAGTGACAAAGGTTGAGCCCATGATGATATAAGGGTACCCGTAGCTTCCTTCAGTCGGAGCCGAGCTAGCGCCGGGCATAGAGATCGACCCGCCGGTTAAAATCGTCGCGACGTCAACTGTTGTTGGCGCGGCATCTCTATAAGTTACCACACAACTCGATGCATCAAACTCTTCATCTGTTTTTGCGGTGCCATATGGATGGCTTTTGCAAAGCCCCATCTCATAAATTGTAACTTTGTAAGAGCTAGGAGTAACAGTGCAGTCACCACCGGATGTGAAAGGAGAGCTCGTATCACAAGTTGGGGAAGCAGCACCAGGCGAGACATTAGTAGCAGCAGCCATCGACACATTGGTAGACAAGTGGCCAGTAAATATTAGAACACACGCTGTTACTGTCGCTAGAACATATTTATACACCGCTGACTCCTGAGCTAAACTGTGTCTGAATTACGATTGCATTGTTACGCCGAACTTTATCAAGCATTTTGTCTTTCATCGAAGAGTTCTCAAACATCTCGCCAGAGAATAACGGTTTGCTTGACTGGGCAGGCGCACCACCCATCGGAATAGTGTAAGTCAGTTGGCCAAAATTTTCATCTTTTGTCAGACCATCATAGTCTCTACGGCCAAGTTCGACCTGAACGCCATTTATCAACTGCGAGAACGCTATGCTGTAGGTGTTACCTTTGGTATCGCCAACGCCATCTTCACCCTTCCATTTCCAATTCTTCACATAAAGCTTTGCAGCCGGCATGTAGGGGATTTGTGCGCCCAACTCAATGTCATGCCCGTCTAATGCCCGTTCTTGATTACTGTTTTTACCTTTTTTCCATTTGGTTAGCGCCTTGTAGCTATTTGCAGTAAATTCAAACGCTGAGGCTTTCAACTCTGCCCCAATACTGACCCGTTGGTGGCCATATTTTGGGTCGTAGTCCAAAAATGCGTTAAAGCCTGTAATAACGCTTTCATCATCACTAAGGTAACGGCGTCCTAAACCTAAGTTCAAAATAGCTCTTGAATTGGCGTTCGTAAGCGATGATTGCATGAACGTTTGCGCATGACCATTGTCACTTGGCTCAAAGCCTTTGACATTGGTAACCGCATAACGTGTCTTTTTGCTTTTGATGCCAGTTATGCTGATATCGGTTTTGGAATGGGTCATGGAGTTATCGATGGCAGCCGCCGTTGACATTGCGGCTTTATCAACGCTTTTCTTCACAACGTTATCGACTAACGCCTGTTCTGGATTGGCACTACCTGCAGCATCCGAAGCCATCTTTGCAGCGGCTTCTTGACGTTGACCTGCGCCATCATCCGGGCCGAATATAAAATCGACGGTGTTATCCCACCCACTGCCAATCGAAGAACAGCCTGAAATGGCAAGAGTTGATGCAGTCAAAAGTAAGGTTATTCTTCTCATGATTACCGTCTCCGCAAATTTAAGCCACAACCGTAGGCATTGGTTCAGATGCTTGTCAACGAAGAGTTTGCAGACTTGCAGTTGACGTTTAGAGGTGGCTTTTGGTTTTCCTTGGCCTTATCTCTTTGATGGTGGTGTAGGAGGTGGAGGCTCAAAACCTTAATTCTACAGAACCATTGTTCGATAGAACCTATAGTTTACCCCTACACCCGCTACACCTTTTTGTTTGGACTGGGGAACTAAGGTTACTTTGGTATGAGGTTACACTGGCATATGGAACCTAGAGCCTAAGGTTCAGTCTTGATTGTTAATCATGGTTGTTACCAACTACGACACCTTCCACCTACTGCCAATAGTCAGGCAGGGTGGACCGGAGTACACTAGTACGCATAAGAACACCCTCTCTAGGTTACCTTAGGTTACCCATAAGACTGCCCTTAGGTGTTTGCGATAAGTAACAATCATAATGGTTACCACCTAAAGACCAACATCGAAACTGAAGGTGACCTGGGTGTACTAGTAACCGTAAGACGAGACTAAGGTACTAAGGTACTAAGGTACTAAGGTACTAGAGGTTACCCTAGTATCTAACATGACCAACACCCTAGTAAGAACCTTAACTAAGGACATTATGGTTACCTATAGTTACTTTAGGGGGAGATGATGATGTTGTTGTTGTCGTCTTAATTGAGGCTGTCTGACATTGGTGAACCAAAGGTGCGGAGGTCAGTGTTTTCTAAATCGCGATTTAAGACTCACTGAAGCCTCTTTAGGGGGTGTTTGCTAGGCAAGTATGTCTCGACCATTCAACCCCGCTCAGTGACTCTCAAATCGCCGTTAAAAGGCATCCTAGATTGTGGGGATTAGGTGTGTTGTCGCTGACGCTTAATCATCTAAGCTGACGATAGGATAAGAACCACATTTCTTTATAAAAGTCAACCCCTTATCCGAATAAATTTCTCAAAACTGCAGTTAAATAACGACCTGCTTCATGTACCTATGAAGCCTCTCCAGAGACGACCCCTGGCCATAGGTTTGACCGATGCTGGATTTTGACCATCCACCTATCTCATCCATAACATCTGCAGGACAATCGACCTCGCGTAGCCTGTCCCTCATCGCGTGTCGAAAACCGTGAAGAACATACTGAGGCGGGATATGCTCCTTCATCCATTTGTTAAGACCATTGCTAGCAGAGTTACTGTTGGTGCTGGCTTGCTTGTTGTACCTCGGGAATAAGAAGGGCGTATTGTTTCGCAAAGAGGCTTCTACAGCCCTCCTAGCGGCCCATAGAGCCACTCCAACAAGAGGAACACGTCTCTTGCTTGTCTTTGTCTTAAGACGCCTGTTGTCGGTCTCTTGAACGATAACGTGAGGAACTTCAGCACTAAGGTCAACGTGGCTTCGCTCTAATCCAGCAGCCTCTCCAAGCCTGAGGCCAGTGTCGCTAATTAAGGCTATTAACCAACGCATATCATCATCAAACTTTTGGCACAGCACCTGTACCTGAGCGATGTGTTCGACTGGTATCGCTGGTCTCTCTTTTGGCTCTTGCTTCCTGTAACGAAGACCAGAAAAGGGGTTGTCTAGCTTTAGTGAATGCTCCTGATTAGCCAGATTAAAGACCGAATTTACAGAATCCATAGAGCGTTTGACGCTGGAAGTAGACAAAGGTGACTTGTTAAGTGCTTGGTCTGTCTCATCGTACAGCCAGTCTTTGAATTTTTGTGCATCTTGTCTGGTGTACTCAGACAAAGGCTTGTCGCCTAATACTGACAACAATCGCCTAATCGGTCGCTCGATGTGGTTAAGGTCATTCTTGGACTTACCATCACCATTCATCTGGTGATGAAGAGAAAGAGCATCTTCCCAATGCCAAGCCTTCCCATAGTTCAACTGAGTTAAAGCTTCTCTGATGATAGCAGTCTCTTCAGTCTCTTCTTTTGAGCCATGACGAACGTCATCTAGCTTACCCTCGTACAACTCAAGCATAAGGTCGATGGCTGTAAAGGGTGCCTCATGGTCAATCTTGCTCAAAGGCTTCTTGGCTTCCCCTGGCTCGAATCCATGGCTCTCAAGGAAGGCTGTTGCTCTTTGACGCAAGGTTAATGGAATAGAACGGTCATCAGGATTACGAAAATAAGCCCACAGCGTGTCTAATTGCTGTGTAATACGAATTGCCGCAGCCTCAGCCTTAGCAGCCTCATGTGTCTTTAGGGATTGAACGAAGAACGACAGTCCATCATGGTGACCTTTTAAGTCATCAGGGATGCGTCTTCTGTAATAATACCGACCAGACGGCTTTCGCAGAACATACTTCAAGTCGAGCCAAACTCGCATTTGTGATACCCTTGTGACACCTGTTATAACAAAATAACTGGCTAAACACTAGGGTTTCCGCGGTTTTGCTAAGGAGAATGGTGCGGCCGAGACACAGTGTTATGCCTTATCTATGCACCATCACTGACCTGAACATCAGCAATATTCACATATTATGTGTCACTGACTCACTGTCAACCGGCACGTAATCTTTCACAGTTTCTTTCACAGTGAATAGAAATCTTCGGTTAATGGAATGAAGGTGTATATGATAAGATAGATACATTCCTTATGAAGATTGCTGATGCAGTCTAGGTGATACAGATAAGTGTTATTCAGGGTTTAGATGAATATCACCTACACACCCACTTACCCTGTACTCAGTAGAAACTCAGATATCACTTAGCTGGTCACTTGCTCTGCACTGATAACGATAAGGATATATAGGTTTATTCCTTTACCTGAAGATTTTTGCATCTCTTTCCACCGTCTTAATTTCCTGATAGCATAATTGCAATCAAAACCAGTTTTCGGGAAATGGTTGGTTTATTTTGATTTTTTCTGAACACAAAAAACAAGGCGCTAAAATCGGTAGGGCTATCAAAAAAACTTTACTAAAGGGAATAGCTGCTTGCCCAACTAACAAAAAAAACAAGTTGCTGACTGCCGCCATAAATGACCCATATGTAAAGGGTTTTGTTATTTATATGTCAGCTATGTCGATAGATATGGTCTTTAAGGGAGCTTTGTGGAAGAAGAAAAAACGAATAGAGTTTCTTATTGAATGTTGGCAAGAGCTTGGCATTCCAATGAATAGCATTCATGAATTTTTAAGGGTGATAGGTGACCCAATTAAGGAGGGTATTTGGGATGAAGGCGGACAATACTCTAAGGGAAAAAATGATGCGGCACTCGTCCTTACTTCAGCATATGGAATTTTGAATCGTGAGGCATTTCAAACAGACATAATTGTAAAAGCTCAAAAAAGGGCAAACGACGTCATAGGAAATAATCCTGAAGTTTATTCTAACTCTTCCAAAGCAGCCACGCTGTCAGCAGCAGTTTGTGAAATCACCATAGAAAAACACCTGAAAAATCATTTCACCGACCTTTGAATAATATTTGGATGTTTGCGCCCCTTAAATCGCCACACGCAAGCTATCTATTACAAAAAATAACCAACCACACTAACCACTTATTTTATCATCATATCCATACTCTCCATTGCACCTGTAATGTTTGCTGTGCGTTTCTTTCCAACACTATGTTTTCAAATTCAACGCCTATTGCAAAACATACAAATACGAGCAACTCTCTCAAGAGGACTGTGGCGGTTGATGGCTTGAGATTGCTTTGAATGATTTCTTTCATGACCCCTACTTCCTTAGAACGTTGCAAACTAACTTCTGTCCGTTAGGGGCATCAATAGTGATCGCTGGCAAATCAGGGTTAGCAGGGCGGCAAGGTATCTCAACCCATCTGTACCCTTCTGCTAACTGCTTGTTGACTGCTTCATTGTAAGCAGCATTACACCCGCCAAGAGAGAGGAGTGCGGCTGCTAAAAGTATCTTGTTCATATTATAACCCTTAATTGACTGAGGGGTTTATATGCAAGGTATTTGTTCTCAATTTGTGGAGAATGTGGCGATTTTTGGCCCTGTAAGTGTCCATCAGACATGATTGACCAGATAGGTGGCTGGCTTGCTGTGCCAACAAACTGCAGTTTTGCAACATCAGCTTGTTTGTATTTTCGATATCCAGTTGATGGGTCAACCTCAGGATAAAATAGACCAATATTCGCGTAGTAGCGAACGGTCTTTGTCGTTAAACTTGACTTTTTGGCTGCTTGACCAATTTTCATAAGTCAACTCTCCTTACTGTATTGACTTTACCCTTAGGGGAAGCCTTATCGATTAAAAAAAGGAGACGGGTATGGCTATTGCTATTGCTATTAGTGCACTAAATATCCACTGGCAGTGCAAGCATACTTGGAGACGAGCAAGTTACAATACAAGCTGGTGTCTATTAGGATGTTCAATTGGAGATATGGGTACGATATTGTATTTCCAAGTCACTGGAATTGAGTGGCCAGTGCTTTGGATAATGTCACTGGCAATATTCAATGGTTTGCTGACATCAATAATTCTTGAAACAATTATTCTAGCGCGACAAATGGTGTTGCAATTAGCGTTTAAAACTGCCTTGGGGATGTCATTGATATCAATGGTTTCAATGGAAGCAGCGATGAACTTAACAGACTTCCTTCTCACCGGCGGGGCCATGCTCACTTGGTGGGCAGTGCCTTTGATGTTGGTCGCTGGGTTTGTAACTCCATTACCGTATAATTACTGGCGTTTAAAGGCGTTAGGCAAGGCGTGTCACTAAAAACATAGGAGCAGTTGAGCCATGAAAGCCTCAATCTTTGTATTCAACACTGTTTTAGGGTGTGTATTTGCATCGAATGTTGCAATTGCTGGCGTGGTGGAGTTGCGTCCAAATGACCCTGTTTACGTTAAGCTAGGTAAAAATATCTATGTGGATCAATGTGCAAGTTGCCATGGTGTAAACCTTGAGGGCCAAGAAGGTTGGCGTGACAAAATGGTTGATGGGATGAGATTAGCTCCCCCCATGATCGCTCAGGGCATACATGGCATCATCCTGATGAATTGTTGTTTAACCTTACTAAATATGGGTTTGAAGCAATGATAGGCAGCAAATACAAAGTTAGTATGCCTGTTTATGAGGGTGTACTCAAAGACGATGAAATAATTGCTGCTTTGTCTTATATCAAATCCAGATGGCCCGCGGACATTGTTGAAATCCATAACAAGGTAAATGCTGATTATAAGCTGAACAAGGAAATGGAGAAAAAAGCGGGATCATGAACTTGATATAGCGGCGCCTTGAACGCTCTCACCAGTGTTTTTGGTTGGTACGATTGTTTTGTTTGCAAAGGGAGAGTTGAAATGGTCACAAAAAGTTTAAAAGTAATTATTGTTTTCAATTTCTTAACCGTTAGTGCTGCGTTAGCTCACAGCGATGTCAAAGACAAAGATGTGATGGCAAGAATGAAGTTGATGTCTTTGATGGCTGATAATATGAAAGTGATTGGTATGATGCTCAAACAGAAGATTCCTTTTGAGCAAGAAAAAGCAGTCAACGCGATTAAAGAAATTTCACGTTTGGCGACTGAAACGCCTGGTGCCTTTAAAAAGAATGCTACTGATCCTAAATCAGAGGCTAAGCCCAACATCTGGGCAGAGTTTGATAATTTCACTGAGATTTCACTGAAATTAGCGACAGATGCAAATAGTCTGGCCGCCTCTTTTCAAAGCTTCGAAAATTTAAAACCTGCTTTGGGGCAGTTGTCCAAGTCTTGCAAAACTTGCCATACAAGCTACCGAGAAAAGAAATAAAATTGGGTGTTATTTTTCGATCTTACAGAACGCAAGTCTATTTCATCTCCGGCATTATTATATGCCTGATCTTTTTTCTTTACGCGTTGGCACAGCCCGGTCAGAAAATCAAAACTAGTGTTTTGAACCTGACTGGAAGCAAAGCCAGTGGCGAATACATCTTTGCTGCAGCCGGTTGTAATAGTTGCCACCTGGGCCAAAGCAAAGATCAAAAATTGTATTTAGGTGGTGGTGAGCAATTTGTGACGCCATTTGGCACCTTCTACGCGCCTAATGTCTCGATGAGCAAAACTCATGGAATTGGCGGGTGGTCATTTGGCGATTTTTATACCGCATTAAAATTTGGTCAAAGCCCGCAGAATAACCATTATTACCCAGCTTTCCCATTCACCTCATATTCCAAAATGACTAATCAGGATATTGCTGACCTTTGGGAGTATTGGAAAACACTGCCGAGCGTCGAAACGCCGAGCAAAGATCATGAGTTGGATTTTCCTTTCAACATTCGAATGAGTGTTGGTATCTGGAAAAAACTATTCTTCGATTCCTCATTTATTGCAAACCCGCATGAGCGAGGTACATATTTGGTTGAGGCACTTGGCCATTGCGCAGAGTGTCACTCACCGCGAGATGTTTTTGGAGCCTCGATAAGAAGCCAGTGGATGAAAGGAGCAAAGAATCCGAGTGGTAAGGGTAGGATCCCTAGCATTCACCCCAATGATTTGAAATGGACCGTTGAAGAGGTTTCTGAATATTTACTCTCAGGTATGACGCCTGATTTTGATGTTGCCGGGGGTAAGATGGCAGCAGTAATTGATAACACAGCAAAACTTACTACAGAAGATAGAAATCTTATTGCGAAATATCTGAAAATGCTCGATGAAAAAATAGTGGAATGAATACCACTGTGAAATATCTGCTTATGCTTTGCATTGGAGCCGCTGCAGCTTTTGCATTCATGTGCTTTAAATTCAACAATCACAATTATTTTACGAAGCACCATTCGCATCATGGTAATCAGGCGTCACAAAAAGAAGCTCGCTCGAGCCAGCACCAACATGATGAGATAAACATGCCAGGGTTGCAGGGCGAAGACATTGCTGAACAAGAGATAGACGATCTTAAGAAAATATTTCGCTCTCACGAAGGCATAGTAAGATCGGTTGAGAAATTACCAAACGGTATCATCACAATAACTGAAGCTCAGGATGTTGAATTACGCGACGCAATCGTATCTCATGTTTCAATAATGGTTACACGTCTTCAAGAGGGAAAAACCCAGCCGTTATCATACAATCGCCAACATTGGACGCATTGTTTGGTGTTTATGAGAAGATTGATGCGGAGATTGAAAAGACCGGCAAGGGTGTAAAAGTAACCCAGACTTCTTCGAACGCGGCTGTTGTAAACCTGCTCAAAAAACATGCGGTAGAAGTTACTGATATGACTTAGAGAGGAATGACAGCTGTTCATGAGCGGATGAAAGGTGGTCGCCATTGACGGCTGATTTTGCTCGAGATGGTCAACAAAGTTCTGCTTTTTCAACTCGTTGCTTGCGTGGTATCTTCAAACTGGACTTGATAATGTATCATCATTCCAAATAGAATTTGGTAAAAATTGATCCTCAACAATATCTAATGGGCATTCTTGCCTGTGTTTGGCTATCAGTAGCTTATCTGCCTCAAAAGGGCAGTTTGCTCCAACACGCTAATTGAGTGTCCGAAAATCTATTTCTTCATAACTAGATTTGTCACTACCTTCCGGGTTAGTGATCTTCCGGATCAATGCCAGCGCATCACCATCGGGAGGTGCGATTATTCATCTTTCTGGATTTGGCCAAGCGGATTATACGGCAAAATCAGACGCCCAAAACAAATCGTCAAACCCCTAGTCGCGGAAATTTTCATATTGCAGCGGCAGATCAATATCCAAGGCCTTAATCATCGCCATTGTTGCCTGCAAATCATCACGTTTTTTGCCGGAAACACGAATTTCCTCGCCTTGGATCGCGGCTTGTGTTTTCAGCTTGGCACCTTTGATGGCTTTGACAATTTTCTGCGCGACTTCGCGATGCACGCCCTGCCGCACTTGCACCGTCTGCCGAACGCTGTTGCCGCCAGCCTGTTCGGGCTTTTCAAATTCCAAGGCCTTGGTGTCAACGCCTTTACGGGTAAGATGGGTGACGATCAATTCTTCAACCTGACGGCGCTTTAATTCGTCATCGGCCTTGATCAGGATGGCGTCTTCAGTTCGCGAGACTTCGCAATGGCTGCCCTTGAAATCATAGCGCACATCCATTTCCTTGGTGACGCCAGCAAGCGCGTTATCAACCGCGGTTGTGTCAATTTTACTGACAATGTCAAAACTTGGCATTTTGCAAACCCTCTTTTGAGACAAATACTCGCACAATCATATCAAAAGTGGAAAAAAGGGCAATCAAATGCCCCGTTGATCGAATGTGCCTTTGATCAAAAATGCTATCTTTGCCTAGCAGTAACGCTCGGGGCCAACCCATTGCGCATCGGCATAACGGTCGCCATGCGCCCAACCAATTGGCAAAGCTGCCTCAATGCGATCCATATCATCAGATGACAATGCTTTTGTCGCGCCGTCACAATGTTCGCGAAGATGATCAACCGATCTTGTTCCCGGAATTGGCAGGATATGCGGCGCTTTATGCAGTAGCCATGCAATCGCAAGCGCCGCCGCGCTCATCCCCATTTCGGCGGCCAGTGCGCGGAAACGCGCTACAGCTTCGATATTGGCGGTCAGATTTGGTTCGACAAATCGCGGGTTTGATTTCAACCAGCCACTTGCCACCGCCGTGGCGCGCGAATGCGGCTTGTCGGTCAGCAATGACCGGCCCAATGGCGAAAAGGCCACCAATGACACGTCAAGCGCAGACGTTGCCTGTACCAATCCCATTTCCGGGCTACGAACCGATAGCGAATATTCGGATTGAACGGCGGCGATTTCGTGAATGGCGGCGGCCCGATACAGCGATGTTGGGGCGATTTCGGAAAACCCAAAACCGCCAATCTTGCCGGCCTTGACCATTGCCGCCAGCGTTTCGGTCACTTCTTCAATCGGTGTTTCACTGTCGCGGCGGTGAATATAGTAAAGATCGACATAATCCAGTCCCAGCCGCGCAAGCGAGGCGTCAAGTTCGGCCTGAAGATAGGCAGGGCTATTGTCGAAATAGCGGCGTCCTGTTTCCTTATCAACGGCGATGCCCGCCTTGGTGGCAATATGAAAAAGCTTGGTCTTTTGCGCGCCCTGCTTGGCCAGAAAGAGGCCAATTACACTTTCGCTCAACCCGCCGCCATAAACATTGGCGGTGTCGATGTGATTGACCCCGAGATCAAGCGCATGGGTCAAAACCGCATGTGATTCCGCTTCGGATGTTGCGCCGTAAAAATCGGTAAAAGACATAGCGCCAATGCCAATAGCGGATAACTTAGGGCCTGATTTGCCGAGCTTTCTTTGATGCATGAAATCTCCTGAAATAAGCTTGGATCGCGGCGTGGTCTTGATCTGATTTGGCGGCGGCATGGATCGCCAAAGGCGCTATCGTCTGCCGTTCCATGATAGGAGCCCCAGTATTTCATGCCAGCAATCCCGCTTCAAGTGATAACTGCCCTTGGATGATGACGGGGAAAGATTGATAGACAGATGTTGGTGAGGTGAACAGTCATTGTCATGGCGGGCTTGTTGGGCCACAGTGACAAGATGGTTTATTCGAATTGGGCGAGGTCCCAAGTCGTCACGATAGAATGAGGTTGTTATGAAAAACAGCATTAACCTGACAGCAGCGGACGGACATTCGTTCAAGGCTTATCTTGCCACACCTGCCGGAACGCCAAAGGCTGCGGTGGTTGTCATTCAGGAAATTTTTGGGGTGAATGCCCATATTAAAGAGGTTGCTGACCGGTTTGCGGCGGCTGGATATCTTGCCATTGCGCCTGCGCTGTTTGACCGGATTGCGCCCGATATCACGCTTGCCTATGATGATGGTGTTGCCGAAGGGCGTGGCCTGAAAGAACAGGCAGATGCAAATAGCGAATTTGATGTCAAGGCGGCGATTGACCATGTGGCATCTGCTGGGGCGGTTGGTGTTGTTGGTTTTTGCTGGGGTGGGTCACTTGCATGGCGCATGGCCTGTGACAAAACAAGCGGCCTTGCTGCGGCGATTAGCTATTATGGCGGTGAATTGCCATCGCTTGCAGGGCGTGATGCGGCCTATCCGGTCATGGCGCATTTTGGCATTCATGACGCCTCAATCCCCGAAGCGGGCGCGCGCAGCTTTGCCGCGGCGCAGCCCTCGGTTGAAACGCATTTTTATGATGCTGGACACGGTTTTAACTGCGATCATCGCGGCCAGTATGATGCCGATGCAGCAGCGCTGGCTTGGGGGCGGAGCATGGCGTTTTTGGAAACCCATTTGGCCTGATAATGGCAAGGGATGAAACGTCAAATATCAAAGATTGCCAATTTGATTAGCCCCTTGCAAAGGTGGTGATTCCTTGTCAGGTTTGAATGGTGAATTCAACGGAGATGGTAATGACAATTTTTAAAAGAATTTCAATTATGATCGGCCTGTTGCTAGTGACGACAACGATGGCATTTGCCGATGTGAAAACGCATAAAACTGCGTTTCATGTTGATGAGAGTGATCCAAAAGTCATGAATATGGCACTGAACAATGTGCAGAATGTCTCAAATTACTATGCTGGCAAGGGCGAAAAAGTCATTATTGAGCTTGTTGCCTATGGGCCGGGGATGAATATGTTTGTCAAAGGCAAAAGCCCGGATGAAGAGCGGATTTCGGTTATGTCGATGTCGATTGATGATCTGCAATTTTCAGCATGCGGCAATACGCATCGCAAGATGAGCGAAAAGGCTGGCAAGGATGTTGCGCTGATTGACGGTGTTGGCATAGTGCCATCGGGGGTTGTTCGGTTGGTCGAATTGCAGGAACAGGGCTATGCCTATGTCCGGCCGTAATCGGTAGGGCTGATCTTTGATGGCTGAACAAAATACAAGGCCTCGCCCTAAAGGGCGCGAGGCCTATCGCCATTTCACCGCCTTTGCCACGCGCTGGCGTGACAATGATCAATATGGGCACATGAATAATGCGGTCTATTACGAATTATTTGACTCGGCGGTCAATAAATTCCTGATTGATTCAGGTATCTTGGCGCTTGCCGGAGATAAAACCCAGTTTCTGGTGGCGTCATCGGGCTGCGATTATTTTACCGATGTGGCCTATCCATGTGATGTTGATGTTGGGCTTGCGGTGCGCCGCATTGGCAAAAGCTCGGTTACTTATGATGTTGGCCTGTTTCTGGCCGATGCTGATATCACCGCGGCAACGGGTGTTTTTGTGCATGTGAATGTTGCCACTGCTGACCAGCGTCCGCTGGCGATTGACGCGCCCACCCGCGCAAAATGCGCCGCCTTGATGATTGAAGGTCAATAAGGCAAGGTGAACAAGCGGTTGCTTCCCATGTGGTTGCTTGCGGTCAGTTCAATCGCTATTCCAACCCTTCGATAATCCGGATTTCGCGAACAGCGCCGTCACCAAGTGCCTCGAGTGCTGCGCCATAACCTTGGCTGTCATGCGCTTTAATGGCGGCGTCAAGACTTGGAAAGACACTTAGAACGGTGCGCTCGGCAATGCCTGCTTCATAAACCGCTTGGGCAACGCCGCGCGCCAGATATTGCCCACCGCAGGCTTCAACCGCTGGTCCTGCCAGCTTGGCATAGGCTTCGACTTTGCTGATGTCAGAAATGCTGTGATAGGTTGTGATCCAATAGGCCTTTGGCATTTGACACTCCTGTTAACGCTAAAATTCTAATGATTTAGGCGGGGGTTTCGCCAATGACTGTGCAACGTTCCATATAGCGTGGTTCATCATCGGGATAATCCATAACGGCAAAATGCATCAAGGAACGATTATCCCAAATCAACAAATCACCCTCATTCCACCTGTGCCGGTATAAAAATTGTGGCTGGATTGAATGTTGATACAGAAAATCAAGAATGGCCTGGCTTTCAGCAGCATCAAGCCCGTCAATATGCGAGGTAAAACCCGGATTCACAAATAGGCTTTTGCTGTTATTTTCAGGCTTGGTGCGAACCAGAGGGTGGCGCGCGCGATTGGCGCCATCCATATCATTTTCGGCAATGACCGGCTTGGCATATTGGGTGCGGGCTGCCACTTCAAAATCATGCCATGCGTAAAGTGGGTCAAGGATTGCCTTCATGCCATCACTTAAAGCTTCATAGGCAGCAGCCTGATCGGCAAAGATTGTATCACCTCCCACTGGCGGGATGGTTTTGGCATGAAGCAAAGATGCTTGGGCTGGGCGGTCACGAAATGACACATCCGAATGCCAGTAAGTGCCAGCCCCTTTTCGCCCTTTGGGTTTACCATCTGTACTCACCTGATTTGATACACGGTAAATTTCCGGATGATCGGGATGGATATAGCGGCTAACCGTGTCTTGCAGCGGGCTTTCATTTGGATCGCCGAATAAGGGGCCGAAATGCCGCGACAAGGCAATATGCTGTTCGCTTGATAGGGTTTGATTATGGATCACCATCAGGCCGCCAGCGTCAACCCACGCCCCAACCAGATCTTGTGCCAAATTGTCACTAAAGCCCGAAGCCAGATCAAGGCCGAATATCTCGGCACCAAAACCTTGCGTTAACGGCCTGATTTCATAATCCATAATAGATACCCCATTTACAAAAAGGCCGCTGATGTGGCGGTTCAATTGACGGTTTTATTCGGCAGCTTCGACAATGCGAATTTCACGGATTGCACCGCCATCAAGCGCATCAAGCGCCGCGCCATAGGCAGCGCCATCATGTGTGCTGATTGCCGCATCAAGCGAGTCAAATTCAATCAAAACCGTACGTTCAAGAACGCCAGCCTCATAGACTTTTGCCGGTGTGCCACGAGCCAGAAACCGGCCACCACCAGCCGAAATAGCCGGCCCAGCCAAGGCCGCATAGGCGGCTAGTTTTGTGTCATCAATGACTTTTTGATAAGTGCTAATCCAATAAGCTTTGCGCATTTTACATTCCGTTTTGCCCGCAGTCGTTAAAAAGCCAAATTCTGGGTTTTGCGGGATCGAAACCAGATCTGGATCAAAAAAGAACATCCCTGTTACCAAGGTGTTCAGTGAAGATGAAAAAAGTCTGGCAGGCGATTTGGCGAATTACAACTGGAAAATATTTGCCTGCCCTGCGGTTTTTGATACTATATATTTCTAATAGCTGATGCGATCAGTCGTTTCTTTTGCGCGTGCCGATGGTGTGACCTTGCAAGCTAGTACCATGATTTTTAATTTCATTTCGATTTGAGGAAAGTAAGACTTAAAAAATGCCACCCGATCCCCAATCAAGCCAGATTATTCCTCATGTTGAAGGCTTTTTTCACGCGGCAAGCAACACCATCAGCTATGTGGTAAAAGACCCGCAAAGCAATGCCTGTGCGATCATTGACAGCGTTCTTGATCTTGATTACGCCGCTGGCAAAATTGCCTATACGCATGCCGATATGATCATTGATTATGTTGAAAAACATCAATTATCGGTTGAATGGCTTATCGAAACGCATGTTCATGCTGATCATTTATCGGCTGCCCCTTATATCCAGCAGGAACACGGTGGAAAAATCGGCATTGCAAAACAAATTGTCGAGGTGCAGGAAGTCTTTGGCAAAATGTTCAATGCTGGTACCGAATTCCAGCGTGATGGCAGCCAGTTTGATGTTTTGTTCCAAGATGGAAGTCGCTATTTGATCGGCGAAATGCCGGCCTATGTGATGCATACTCCCGGCCATACCCCTGCTTGTATGACGCATGTGATTGGCGATGCCATTTTTGTTGGTGATACGCTATTCATGCCTGATGGCGGCACTGCACGCGCCGATTTCCCGGGTGGTGATGCCGCCCAGTTATATCAGTCCATTCAGAAGATTTTGGCACTAGATGACGCAATGCGGATTTTTGTCTGCCATGATTATGGCCCTGACGGACGTTCTATTGCTTGGCAAACAACGGTTGCCGAAGAACGCGCCAAAAATATTCATATTGGCAAAGGCGCAAGCGAGGCCGATTTCGTGGCAATGCGGTTGAAACGTGATGCGACGCTTGCCATGCCAACCCTGATTATGCCGTCAATTCAGGTGAATATGCGGGCAGGCCATATGCCCGCTGCCGAGCCGGATGGCGATACCTATCTAAAGGTTCCTATTTCGGGATTAAAATCCAAAAAATCTTCTTAATTTTACTGGTTCTGACGTGATTGGCTGGCCAAGGTCGCGCCATCAAGATCAATCAGAAAGATTATTGTTACCAAAGGAAAATCGATGACGATTGCATGGGCAAGTTTTACCCCGATTAGCGCCTTTCTGGGCGGCTGTTTAATCGGGCTGGCAGCATTACTGCTGATGGTGTTTCAAGGCCGCATTATGGGCGTTAGCGGCATTATTGGTGGGCTGCTCGGAACCGCATCACCGGCCGAGCGGGGCTGGCGATTGGCGTTTTTGCTAGGTGCGGTGGCTGGCCCGATTATCTGGCAGATGATTACCAAAGCACCCATCATCTGGCAGGCGGTTGCCAGCGGGCCACAATTCTATATCGCAGCCTTTTTGGTTGGGCTTGGCACGGCAATCGGGTCGGGCTGTACATCGGGACATGGCATTTCCGGCCTTGCCCGACTTTCGCCACGGTCATTGATTGCGGTGATGACCTTTATGACAAGCGCGGTGGCAACTGTTGCCATCGTCAATTATATTTAGCGGCGGAGACAGATCATGACACGCTTGATAACAGCTTTGATCATCGGCACGATTTTTGGTACCGGCCTTGCCATTGCTGGCATGTTGAATCCCATTAAGGTTGTTGGGTTTCTTGATATTTTTGGGGATTGGGATCCGTCATTGGCATTTGTGATGGGAGGCGGTGTTTTGGTGAATGCTATTGGCCACCGCCTTGTGATGAAACGCAAAGCGCCAGTTCAATGCGCCACATTTTCAATGCCAACCTCAACCAATATTGACAAGCCATTGGTGATTGGCAGTGCCATTTTTGGGGTGGGTTGGGGACTTGCTGGTCTGTGTCCAGGGCCGGTGGTGGCAAGCCTACTTTTGAATGGCCAAGCTATGCTGCCGTTTTTTGGTCTTATGATCGCGGGCCTTCTGGTTGGCCGAATTGTGATGCGCCGCCTGACTTAGTCTGCTAGCCATTTAAGGGCGCTAAACTTGTTGAAGGACGGATAATGGATATCGATTTTGACGCCCCGCTTGATTATTTACCGCGGATCAAAAGCTATTATGTCGGTCTTGGCTATGGCAAACCCTATGAATGGGCCAAGCTTGATGATGTGCCGTTTGCCAATTTGCAAAAACCACTTTCGGCGGCGCGCATTGGCATTGTCACAACAGCGTCGCTTTTCAATCCGGCAAATGGCGAGCAGGGGCCGGGTGCGCCCTATAATGGCAAGGCCAAATTTTTCACCAGCTATGCCGAACCGATCGCCCCTTTTCCCGATGTAAGAGTGGCGCATATTGCCATTGATCGGGCGCATACAACCGCAAGCGATACGGCAAGCTATTTCCCGCTTGCTGCATTATTGCGGCTTGCCGATGCCAGATATATCGGATCGGTATCACCAAATTTCTATGGATTGCCAACCAATCGTTCGCAGCGCGTCACCACCCAAACCGATTGCCCAAAATTATTATCCTTATGTCAGGCTGATGCGGTCGATGCGGTTGTTATGGTGCCAAATTGCCCGGTATGCCATCAATCAACGGCTTTGGCGGCGGCGCATCTTGAAGCGGCGGGCATTGCAACGGTGATCATGGGCTGTGCGCGTGATATCATTGCCTATGTTGGTGCACCGCGCCTTTTGTTTAATGATCTACCGCTTGGTAATGGCGCGGGTCTACCGCATGACCAGCCTTCGCAGGATCTTGCCGCGAAATTGGCGGTTGATTTGCTGGTTGATGCAACCGCGCCGCGTACGATCAAGCAGTCACCGCTTCAATGGACGGGGGCGGCTAACTGGAAAAAAGATTATTCCAATATTGCGCTTTTATCAAAGGCTGAGATTGCCCGTTTGCGTGCCGAATTTGACGCTGTCAAACAAGATGCTGCAAAATTGAAAAAGGCGCTTTAATCCAAAGAGGTGGTGGCTAATTCAGCTTGTTGATTTCGGCTTCAAGCGCCTTTGCTGGCCTTGAACCTGGCGTCATTAGTTTTAGCAATGCCGACCATGCAGCACGCGCGGTCGCATTATCGCCGGCAAGGCGGGCAATATGCCCTTCAAAAAACAGCGTTTGCGGATTGTTTGGGGCAATCTTCTTGGCGGCGGCAAGCGCGGCTGTGGCCCGTGTGATATCGGCAGATGTGGTTCCAGACGCAAGGATCAATTCAAGAAAGCTTAGCTGGACGTCAAGATCATCAGGCGCTGATCGGGCAGCATTGGCAAGCGCTTCAAGCGCCTTTTCGTTTTGGCCAAGAACATCATAGGCGCGGGCAAGCCGAACCCAGCCATCGGTATCATCAGGCGTTTCGACAAGCCGGTCTTCAAGCCGCTTTACCATGCTGGCAATCATCTCATCGCGCTCAGCCTCGGTCATATTGGCGGCATCGGCCATCGCTTGGGCATCGGGTCCGGCTGGTGCGGCGGCGGTGGCTTGTTCTGGCGGTAATGTGATATTACCAGCCTCGGCGGCACGTTGCATATTTTCACGAACAAGCGTCACCCATGGCGCATCAGGGTTTGAGACGGCAAGCAATGCCTGCCACTGGCCAATGGCAATGGCATAATCACCATCTTGAAATGCCGCTAAACCGTCAAGGAACAGCGCTCGCGGTTCGGCCGGATCAGTCTCAAGAACGGTTTTAATCAACGCGCGGGCAGGGATTGTGACCTGTCCGTCGGCGGCACGGCTCAATGCTTCGGCAAGCATCGAGGTGATGGCAATATCGCCTTTGGTGATGTCGATGGCGGTTCGAAGCGCGCGGATTTCGGTTTCATTATCATTCACATTGGCCGCTGCCTGAGCCAGTAAAAGCCATGCCTCAACGTTATTTGGTGATGCCTCGGTTGCCTTGATTGCATCACGAAGCGCGGTTGCCGCCGCATTCTGGTTTTGACTGGCACCTGCCTTGGCTGCGGTGATTTCCGCGCTACGGCTGGCAAAAGGGCGGTCGGGGCTTTGTGGGTTGCCAATGCCAAGATAGATTACCAATGACAATGCCGGCATCAAAAGGCTGGTCGAAATGTTGCGCGGCGTTAAAATTGACGTTCCGCTTTGCCCCAGCCGATCCATCTCGGTGCTAAGCCCAAGCAGCCGCCGGTCAATGTCGCGGCAGGCGCTAGCGTGTTCTTCGGCGTTGATATTGCCATTGGCGTGATCGGCATCACAACGCTGGCGTTCGGCCTGTAGAAGATCAATTTTGCTGAATAGCGCGGCGGTTTGTATATCGGTTGATTGATGTGGGCAGCCACGGCTGATGATCCACAGTAACAGCCCGGTTAAACCAAGCCCGATGACAATCGCAACGATAATCACCGGCAGGCTGGCAAGTGACAGATTATTCAAAATTTGCGCGGTCATGTTTTTGGCCTGTTTTCACTGTCACGCCTTGCCAGCATTTTTTGGATACGCGCGCGTTCGGCGGCGTCTAATTCAGTGGCAATGGTGGCACCGCGCTGACGCCGTGCCATCATCACAATTAGCCCACCAAGAAGAATAAACCCAAGCGGGGAAAGCCACAAAAACAATGTCGCCCGATCCAGCGGCGGGTTAAGCAGCACATAATCCCCATATTTTGCGCGAAGCTGGTCAATGATTGCGTCATCGCTGGTGCCGGCGGCAATTTGGCTCCGAACTTCGCGGCGAAGATCGCGAGCAAGATCGGCATCGCTGTCATCAATTGATTGATTTTGACAAACAAGACAGCGCAATTGTTTTGATAGATTGCGTGCTCGCTCTTCAAGCACCGGATTGGCCAGCATTTCTTCGGCGGTAATGGCGTATGCCGGTGTGGTTGTGGCGCTGATCAACACAAGGCCAATGGCCATATTCAAAAGGGCAATCCCGATGAGGATAGGCGTCCGCCATAAACCCGATGCCGTCATCATGATCCAAGCGCCTCTAATGCCGGAAAAACCGTGCTTTCAAGAACACCGCGGGTCAATGGCCCCGCGTGACGCAGCTTTACCACACCATTTGCATCAAGAAGATAGGTTTCCGGCACGCCATAAACGCCCCATTCAATGCCGGTTCGGCCATCAGCATCCATACCAATCGCCTGAAACGGATTACCATATTGCTGTAGAAAGGCGGTTGTGTCTTCGCCGCGATCTTTATAGGCAATGCCAAAAATAGCAACGCGTTTTGACAGCATTTCAAGCGCGGGTGCTTCGGCGCGGCAAGGCGCACACCATGACGCAAAGAAATTCACCAAAACCGGTTTGCCCTGAAACATGGTCACTGACACGTTATTGCCGGTTGCTGATCCGGTTTGAACAAGCCGCGGTAAATTGGTTTGCGGTGCTGGTTTATCAATAAACACCGATGGCAATTGGGTAGGGTCACGACTGCCCGATAATGTGCCGTAAAGCGCCATCCCGCCAACCAAGGCCAGAATGCCAAATGCCACAAGCGGCAACAGGAATGACAGGCGCAGCTGGCTCATCAGGCACCACCATCCGGCGTGGATAGGGCGCTTGCTGCATTTTGCTGCAGGCTTGCCTGTTTGGTTGCGGCGCGTTGACGTCCAAATGCGGCAATCAACCCACCAAGTGCCATAATCACTGCACCGCCCCAAATCCAGCTGACAAGCGGCTTGTAATAGAGGCGCAAAGTATAACCGATTTTACTGTCACCATCGCCAAGAACGGCATAATCATCACCGCGCAAGGTTGGCCGGATAGCCGCCTCGGTGGTGGTCTGGCGTTCGGCGTTATAGACGCGTTTTTCAGGGGTCAGAAGGGCGAATAATCGGCCATCTTCATCGCGATATTCGAGCTGCGCGGCAAGCGCTTGGTAATTTGGCCCTTCGACCTGCTTTACCCCGGTAAAGGTTACATTGCGGTCGGCAATCTGGATAACATCACCCGGTTTTGCCCGCACCACCTGTTCGCTATTGAAAAGATTATCGCCAACGGCACCAAGCATGAAAATCACAACGCCAAAATGCGCCACCCACATGCCAATCGCATCATTCGGGATGCGCTTTGCGCGTGCGCCGATGCCGGCTGTGCCATTTGGTTTTAGCTGTTGCCAGATATCGGCGCCAATGCCTGCGCCAAGCCATCCGATTAGTCCCAACGCTGCCAAAGGTCCAATGCCAAAGCCTAAGGCAAAGCTTGACCCTGCCAACGCAATAATGCCAGCACCAACCGCAGCGCAGGTCAGCACTGGCCGCAACCGCGCTGTTTGGCCCCGCCGCCATGCCATGACCGGCCCGATTGCCATAAAGACCATCAAAAGCGCCATGACCGGATTGAAAGTGGCGTCAAAAAAGGGCGGGCCAACGGTAATGCGCGCCCCAGTCACCATTTCAAGCCCAAGCGGATAGAAGGTACCAAGAAGCACAATCGCCGTTGCCACAACAAGAAGCATATTATTGGCAATCAAACCACCTTCGCGGCTTGTCAGGGTGAAATCGGCAGTTGTTACCAATTGCGGGCCACGCCATGCGTAAAGCGCCAAAGGAATGCCAACGGCAAAAAGCAAAATCGCAAGCACGAAAACGCCGCGCGCCGGATCAGACGCGAAGCTGTGAACTGAGGTCAATAAGCCTGACCGCACAATGAAGGTGCCAACAAGCGATAGCGAAAAGGCCATAATGGCAAGAAGCACGGTCCAGCTTTTTAACTGGCCACGTTTTTCAACAACAATTGCCGAATGCAACAAGGCAGTCGCAGCAAGCCACGGCATCAATGATGCATTTTCGACCGGATCCCAAAACCACCAGCCGCCCCAGCCAAGTTCATAATAGGCCCACCAGCTGCCAAGCGCGATGCCGCAGGTCAGCGCACACCATGCCGCCATGATCCATGGGCGCAACCATTTTGCCCATAGACGATCAACTTCGCCGGTAATCAACGCCGCAACGGCAAAGGCAAAGGCCATCGACAGGCCAACATAGCCAAGATACAGCATTGGCGGATGAATGGCCAAACCCGGATCTTGCAAAATCGGGTTCAGCCCCTTGCCATCAAGCGGTATATTGGCAAGCCGCAGAAACGGATTTGACGTAAATAGACTAAAGGCCAAAAAGCCGGTCGTGACCATGCCTTGAACCGCCAGAATTCGCGCTTTTAACGTCATTGGTATGGCGCTGCCGCCAAGCGCCAGAACCCCGCCATAAATGGCAAGGATCAAAATCCATAGCAGCAAAGAGCCTTCATGATTGCCCCATGTACCGGAAATCTTATAGATCATCGGCTTGGTCGAATGTGAATGATTGGCAACAAGCGCAAGCGAGAAATCTGACGTGATAAAGCCCCAGACGAGCGCGCCAAACGAAAAGGCCACGGCAAGCGCAACGCTGATCGCTGCTGCCGGCGCAATCAGCATCATGGCGCTATTGCCACGCGCAGCCCCAAAAAGCGGCAAAACACCTTGTGCAACGCTTAGAATAAACGCGGTGATAAGGGCAAAATGTCCAAGTTCGGCAATCATGACATCAAACAGCTTTCGGTTAAAAGATAATGCGCATCCGAACGATCAAATCTACGGACGCACTCTATCATAAGATTGCGTCTGGCAAAATGCTGGCAGGCATGAACCCGACCGGCAAGACGATATGTCGCACACCCGCTGCATGGCGGCTAGGCTTTTGTTTGGCAGGTTAGCCTTGCCCATAAAACAACCAATATAAAAAGACCGGCACGGTGGTGCTGGCAAAAACCGTGCTGACCAGAATGGCCGATGCTGTACGCCCCGTATAGGCGCCATAGTGATTGGCAAGCATAAACACATTTGCGGCAACCGGCAGGCAACTCGATAAGATAGCAACCTTGATCCAAAGTGGGTCTTGACCCGGTATCGCCAAAAAGAAGAAGCGACCAGAAGCGGATGAACAATCAGCTTCAACATGGAAATGGCGGTCACTTCGCCCGCCGCCGCCCGAACCGGCTGGCCAAATAGCGTGGCACCAAGGGCAAATAGGGCAACAGGTGCTGCGGCACCGGCTAAAAGACTGCCAAATTGCTGGGGAATCTTTGGCAAGGGCAAACCCGATGCGGAAAATAACAACCCCGCCAAAACCGCCAGCACCAGCGGGTTGCTGACCATTGTGATGGCAATCCGTTTCACCGACTCGGTAACGCCGCCATCATTGCCAGCAACAAAACAAGAGGTCAGCGCCAAAAGCACGATTGTATCGGCAAATAGGATCAATGCCATTGGCAAGGCGGCGGCATCACCAAAGGCAAGAATGGCAAGGGGAATGCCCATATAACCATAATTCGGATAGGCCACATTCAACCCGAAAATACCGCTTTCCAGACGCTTGAGACAAAACAGCCAATAACCGATCGCGGCGGCGGTCAGATACATGATGATCGTGCCGCTTTCATAGCGCCAGACAAAACCCCAGTTCAGAATGCTTGATGGCTCGCTTGCCGATACTTTCAAAAACATATAGGGCGGCAGCGTGACATAAAATGCAAATCTAGACATCGTGCGCGCGCCAGCCGCGTCGATAAACCCGATTGCATGCGCGCCAAACCCAAGAAAGATAAGCGCAAAGAACGGGATCGAAATATTTAGGACGTCAATCATGGAAACAATTTTCGTTGTGGCGGTTTTGGTGTCTATAGCATGGCGGGTGCGGGTGCGGCTATGGGCTAGAGGCTTTGCCAGCCTATATTATATGCTGGTGCCTTGTTTGGGCATCATCAGCGCAAATGATGATAGGCTTGCTGGCCGCTATCAAAGGCCTGCTCAACCCTCGGCCCGCCAAGCCAATCGCCGGCAATCGCCAATTTTCCATCATGGCTAAGACGCGGCGCATCGCTTGGCGCGGCTGTTGTGACTTTGGCATAAAGCCAACGATGTGCGGCGGAAGTGATGATTTTGCCAAGTGTTTCACCTCTTAGATTTTGCCAGATTTGACACAAGCTTTCGATTACCATTTGCGGGTCATTTTGCAGATGCTGCTGGCTCCATACGCCAGTTGCCTGAATGGTGAGGGCGGGCGCGTCAAGGCCGGATTGTTGATTTGATCGGGTGAATTCGGGCACTCCAAGCGCGATGCCAGCCGCCTCGTCACGCAATGGTTCGGTGCCAAGACCACGATCATCTTCAAGCCCAAGCATGATTGTCCAGCAAGGATCATATCTGGCAAGGCCAGCGGTGGCAGCAAGATCTGGATAGATATCGGACAAAAGCTTGCCGGTTTGCGCTGCTGGCGCGGTAATAATCGCTCGGCGGCCAGTGGCCACCAGACCACCCTCGTCAAAAAAACCAATATGGCCGCCATGGTGGGCAATTTGGGTAATTTCGGTTTGTTGGCGGATCATCAATCCGGTTGCCATGAATTGCGGCAAATCACGCATTGACGGGGTGCCGATCTGAACGTTCTTATCATCACTGATTTGCCAGTCTTTGATGTTTCCAGCTGCTGTTGCCTTGGCCAAAAGGCTGGCAAATTCGGCGCCCTTTGCTGTTACAAATTGGGCACCATGATTGAAAACAAAGCCATCTTGCCGCCGTGTGGATACCCGCCCGCCAAGCCGTCGCCCCTTGTCGATCAGCAAAACCCTTTTGCCGTCATCTTCGGCCAATCGGGCCGTGGCAAGTCCGGCAATGCCGCTGCCAAGAACAAGAAGGTCAAACAAGGCCGGATCGGCTGCGGCTTTGGTTGGAGAAGATGCTGGATTTTGTGATGTGGTCACGGCAGATATACCTAAAATCAAATAACTTAACAGCACCCACCAACTGGGCTAGCTTTGCCCGCAGGCAAATTATTTAGATGGCAGTTGCAAAAGGACTTTTCATGCTTGGTGATATCATAGATTTTTGCGGTCTCATATGAAAAGCCGAATTGCGGACTCATCAGGCTTTTCCGCCTTTCTGGGAATCGATTGGTCAGGTGCCAAGGCAAAAAGCCATGCCGGATTACAGCTTGCACATGCCATCCCCGGAACGGGGGTGCCATTGCGGATATCGCCACCTTTGTCAAAATATTGGTCACGCCAGCAGGTTTTTGATTATCTTGTTGAAATAGCTGAAAATGCCAAAGGAAAAGATCCGGTTTTGGTGGGAATTGATTTTGCCTTTGCCCATCCGTTTGCCGATAAGCACAGCTATTTTCCGGAAACTGATTTGTCACCTGCCGATGTCGTTTCGCTATGGGCCATGATTGATCAGGTAAATGCTGGCCAGCCTGATCTTTATGGTGGGGCAATGTTTCGGCATGCGATATGGGGCGAGTACTATTTAGCACCGCCACATTATCAGGCGCGGCATTATGCCAGCCGCCGCCGTGTCACTGAAATTGCAGCGCGGGCAGCGGGGCGAAGCCCCTCGCCAACCTTCAAGGCGGTTGGTGCTGACAATGTGTCAACAGGTTCACTTGCCGGAATGCGGTTGCTTAACCAATTAAAACAGCAATTGGGCGCGCGGCTTTCGGTTTGGCCTTTTGACGCGATTGTTGCGGGTCAGACTAATCTGGTTCTGGTGGAAATTTTTCCCAGCTTTTATTTTTACCGGCTTGGCATGGTGCCAGCAAAAAAGGCTGCTGCCGATCCGGCTTTTCTAAATCAGGCGCTTGCCGGTTATGGCAGTGATGGCGTATCAGCCGATTTTCGGGCGATGGGGCATGATGCGGATGAAGCTGATGCCATCATCGCGGCCGCGGCTTTGCGGCATTTTAGCACGGGATCAAGCTTTTGCCTTTCGGCTGATATCAAACTCGCAGCACGGCAAGAGGGCTGGATATATGGCGTTCCCTTCACATTGCCAGATGATTTTTTGGGCATGTTGTAAATTGGCAAAGCCATTTTTGCCAAAGATGGTTTTTGCTTAATTGCAATCAACCGGTACGAGGTCTATATTTAGTCTGTAATTTGGCCGGTTCGATGCCGTGCCTTTCAGGAGAATATCATGTCATCATTGCTTCCCCATATTGATCCGGATGGATTGCTTGAATATTCGGTGGTGTTTACTGACCGGTCGCTTAATTCAATGTCAAAGTCGTTTCAGGGCGTGATGAATGACATTTCGGCTGCGTTAAAGACGGCTTATAATGCTGATGCGGTAGTGGTGATTCCGGGTGGCGGCACCTATGGAATGGAATCAATTGCGCGCCAATTTGCCGGAGATCAGCATGTGATGGTCATCCGCAATGGCTGGTTCAGCTTTCGGTGGTCGGAAATTCTTAAAAAAGGAAAAATTGCTGCCAGCACAAAAGTGCTGAGTGCGCGTCGTCAGGCGGGGGCTTCGGGCAGTAATCAGCAAGAGCCTTTTGCGCCGGTGCCGATTGATGAAGTTACGTCCCGTATTGCGGCCGACAAGCCTGCAGTTGTGTTTGCCCCGCATGTCGAAACGTCGGCCGGGATGATTCTTCCCGATGATTATATCAAACAGGTTGCGGCAGCGGTTCATGCCGTTGGCGGTTTGTTTGTTCTTGATTGCGTTGCATCAGGCACGCTTTGGGTTGATATGAAGGCGCTGGGTGTCGATGTGTTGCTGAGCGCCCCGCAAAAGGGCTGGAGCGCATCACCTTGCAGCGGGCTTGTGATGCTGTCGGCGGCGGCGGTGGCACGCGTTGGCGAAACCGAATCCAATAGTTATGTTTGCGATGTGAAAAAATGGCATGGCATTATGCAGGCTTATGAAAATGGCGGCCATGCCTATCATGCCACCATGCCAACCGATGCTTTGGCGGTTTTCCGTGATACGCTGATTGAAACACAGGAATATGGCTTTGAAAAAGTGCGTGACGAGCAAATTGCGCTTGGCGCGGCCATCCGCAAATTGCTGGAAAGCCGTGGTTTCCGGTCAGTTGCGGCCGAAGGCTTTCAAGCGCCAAGTGTGGTGGTTAGCTTTACCGATGATGATCTGATCAAGAACGGCAGTAAATTTGCTGCCGCCGGTGTTCAAATTGCCGCTGGTGTTCCGCTGGAATGCGGTGAGGGGCCAGATTATAAAAGCTTTCGTATTGGCCTGTTTGGGCTTGATAAACTTCATCACATTGATCGCACCGTGCGCAATTTCGAAGCGGCGCTTGATCAGGTTATGGCTTAAGACAAAGCGCCTGTTTCGCCTTTCGGGTCAGCCGTTTGATGGTGATTTCACGTTTGCTGGCGGCTGATCGGCTGGCGGCATCTTCGCGGTAGACCAGCCGTACCGGTCGTCGCGCCGCTGTATATTTGGCACCAGTTCCGGCATTATGTGACTCAATTCGTTTTTGCAGATCATTGGTGATGCCGGTATAAAGACTGCCGTCACGGCATTCAACGATGTAAACAAGCCAGTCCATAAACGCATCACCCATCACATGGTTTGGCTATAGCATAGCGGACAGGGCGATATTTACCAGCATGCTAGCGTGGCTGGCGCGATAAGCGGTACAGTGGATGCACCGAACAGGGTTTTTGGGATTTTGGGTTTGAGAATGGTTCGGGCAAAGTGATGATGGCAACCGATATTGATGTTATGGTCATCGGGGCAGGGGCGGCCGGTTTGATGTGTGCCAACACCGCTGGCAAACGTGGTCGGCGTGTCCTGCTTGTTGATCATGCAACGAAACTTGCCGAAAAGATTCGTATCTCAGGCGGAGGGCGGTGTAATTTCACCAATCTTTATACAGCGCCAGAGGCGTTTTTGTCAGCCAACCCGCATTTCTGCAAATCGGCGCTTCGGCAATATGACCAGCATGATTTTATCGCGCTTGTTGACCGTCATAAGATTGCCTATCACGAAAAAAAACTTGGCCAGTTGTTCTGCGATGATTCGGCGCAAAATATCATCGATATGCTGGTTCTTGAATGCCAGCAGGCGGGTGTTGATCTGCAAATGGGGCGCAAAATCAACAATGTTGATAGGCGCGAAGATGGTTTTCACATCACCCTTGATACAGGAGTTGTTCGGGCGCAATCACTGGTGGTGGCAACCGGCGGCCTGTCGATCCCGAAAATTGGCGCAACGGGTTTCGGCTATCAGCTTGCCAAACAATTCGGATTGCAGACTCTTGCGCAACGACCTGGCCTTGTGCCGCTGACATTTGATCAAGATGTACTGACAAGATGCAAGTCCCTGTCCGGCCTGTCGGTTGAGGCTGAGGTTGGTTATCGGTCAACGGCTTTTGCCGAAGGGTTGTTATTCACGCATCGCGGCCTAAGCGGCCCGTCAATTCTGCAAATTTCATCCTATTGGCATGAGGCAATGCCGGTTTCGGTAAATTTGGCACCCCAGCATGACGCGGCGGCGCATCTTCTTGGTGGCAAGGCCAGACAGCCAAAGGCGGATGTGGCAAATTGCCTTGCTGATTTACTGCCAAAACGGCTGGCCGCGGAAATCTGTGATCTTGTTGGCGTTGTTGGACGTCTTGCCGACCGCAGTGACAAACATCTTCGCTATTTGGGCAAAATGGTGAATGATTGGCAATTGACTCCGAACGGCACTGAAGGCTATCGCACCGCCGAAGTGACACTTGGCGGGGTTGATACCAATGGCCTGTCATCAAAAACGATGGAAGCCAAAACCGTGTCTGGTCTGTATTTCATTGGCGAGGTGGTTGATGTAACCGGTCATTTGGGCGGCTATAATTTCCAATGGGCATGGTCATCTGGCTTTGTTGCCGGACAAAATGCCTAGCCCCATGATGGCCATATAACAGGCGGCTATGTGACAGGAACCGTTTAATCGCCACCGTTCATAATGGCCATGCCATAATGACGATTCACTAATCGCTATTCGACCGGCCGCCAATCAGCATGCTCGGGGTCAAAATAGAGCAGGCTGCCATCGCCAATATCGTTCCAAAGTCCGTGAATTGAAATGGTTTCGCCCTCGACGGCTTCGCGGACAAACGGAAAGCTCATAAGATTTTCCAACGATACCAGCACCCCTTCACGTTCAAGAGCAACAAGCTGTTCTTCGCGTGAGCCGAGATTCTTGACGCGTTCATAGCCGGGGCGAAGGATGTCCATCCAGCGGCCAACAAAGCTGGAGGATTGCTCAAGTTCAGGCGCTGCACCTGAACACATTTCATAACAGCCATTCACCCCGCCGCAATTGGAATGGCCAAGAACCACAATATGCGCGACTTTAAGCGTTGTAACCGCATATTCAACCGCAGCTGAGGTGCCGTGATGATCGCCATCGGGCTGATAGGGTGGCACCAGATTGGCAATATTACGGTGGATGAAAAATTCACCTGTATCCGAGCCAAAAATCGCCGTTACATGAACCCGGCTGTCACAACAAGAAATCACCATGGCACGCGGATGCTGGCCCATATCGGCAAGATGCCGGAACCAGGCTTTATTTTCCTGAAATTTTGTCGCTTTCCAGCCAAGATAACGTTGTGCCAGATAGCTGGGAAGTTGCGTTGCCGCCATGTCAGTCTGCTCCGATCAGGTTATGTAATTTATCTTATAAAGATTGCCAAGCTTGGGCGGGACGATAGCGGATCTGATCACTGAAATCCAGCTTATTGCGGGATAATAGACTGTTTTACTGATCGATATCATCGCCATAGCGTGCGCCAAGTTCGGTGATGACACTGTCCAGAAATTTGGCCGCTGCAACAGGTAGAACGCGCCCTTTTAGCTGGCCAATATGCAAAATACCAGCTGGCACATCGGCAAGATCAACCGGCCTTGTTACGATCGCGCTGTTAGGTGTGGGAGCGGTGATCAGGTCGCTTGGCATGGCGATTGGAATTTGAAAGGAAATCACCATTTCATGGGTCAGATAATTTTGCAAAAATTCCTGACTGTTTGATTCGATTACCGTTCCAAGTTCGACATTGCGCCGGATAAGGCCAACATTGAGCAATTGCCGTAATCCGGCATCGGCACGCGGTAGAATGGCGGGTTGCCCAACGCAATCGCGAAGCCGGATCATCGGTTTTTTGGCCAAAGGGTGATCGGCTGACATCATACAATAAAGCTGTTGACGGGCGGTGGCCATTGTCTGGAAATCAGCGCTTTTGATCGGTTCAAAGATCAAAGCCAGATCAGCCTCTAACGTGCGAAGCGCCTGTTCGGCCGAATCCCCTGACTGGCGGACCAGATCAAAAGTAACCGCCGGATGTTCGCCGCGATAGTGGGCAACGGTTTCAGGCAGAAAATAGCGCATCGTATCAGCGCCGCTGGCAATGCGGACATGACCACGCCGAATTCCCGATAGATCGGCAATTTGCGATTGTACCCGCGCCAATTCGGCGGTTTGGGTGCGGATATGCTGGACAAATAATTCACCCGCGGTGTTCAGCCTGACCCCCGATGCCAAACGTTCGAACAGGGGTTGGCCGATTTCGTCTTCAATTTGCAGAATCCGCCGATTCAACGCGGTTGAGGTGATGGCTAGCTTTTCGGCGGCTTTGCGAATTGATTTTTCGCGGGCAACCGCGTCGATAAAGCGTAATGACGTCATAAAGCGCATATCAGAAAACACCCCAAAAACTGGCGAAAACACAAAAATTATGACGCCAGCTTAGCTATGTGATGCAAAAACTGCATCACAATTATGCAAAACTAGCAGAATTTTTTTAATCAAACAGCTGTTAGTACCGTGCCATCGGCTCAAAACCGCGGGATCGACGGCGCCCTATTCCTCCAAAAGACCGTCACGAATTACCGCCCGAATATAGGCGACCCAGAACGGGGCTGGCATCGGGCTTACTCAGGACGGCATCAGATTTGCCGGACAGACGTCAAGGAAGGACGAGACATGAAATATATAATCGCAATCATCCAGCCGGCAAAATTGACTGCGGTGCATGATGCGCTGCTGGAAATTGGCATCACCGGCATGACCGTTACCGAAGTGCAGGGCTATGGACGGCAAAAGGGCAAAAGCGAGATTTATCGCGGTGCCGAATATACAGTTCATTTCTTGCCAAAAGTTAAGATTGAGCTCGCCTTGCCAGCAAAAATGTTTGCAAAGGCGATTGATGTAATCAAAACCGCTAGCTCAAGCGGCAAAATTGGCGATGGCAAGATTTTCATTTTCGATCTTCAAGAAGCGGTTCGGATTCGTACCAACGAAACTGGCGACAGCGCCCTTTAAAGGCATCATTTAGGAGTTACCAATGGTTAAAACAATTTTAAAATATTCGTGTCTTGCTGGCGCGGCTAGTTTGATGGCTAGCCCGGCTTTTGCGCAAGAGGCACCAGCGCACAGCGTTTTCATTCTGAACTCATTGCTGTTTTTGATGTCAGGGTTTTTGGTTATGTTCATGGCTTGCGGTTTTTGCATGCTTGAGGCCGGTCTTGTGCGGGCGAAAAACACAACAATGCAATTGACCAAAAATGTGGCGTTGTTCTCGCTGGCGGCAATTGGCTATTACCTTGTTGGCTATAACCTAATGTACCCGTTGGGGACATGGTCAGTCGAAGGCGTTTTGTCAGGGGTCACTCCAGCGGTGGCTGTACTCGAAGCGGTTGGGGTGGCGCCAGATAAGGTTGACGACATTAGTTACGCGTCAACCGGATCAGATTTCTTTTTCCAGTTGATGTTCTGCGCTGCAACAGCCTCGATTGTGTCGGGCGTACTTGCTGAGCGGATCAAACTATGGCCGTTTCTGCTTTTCACTTTTGCCCTGACCGCGGTAATCTATCCGCTGCAGGCAAGCTGGAAATGGGGCGGTGGTTTTCTTGACAGCATGGGCTTTCTCGATTTTGCCGGTTCAACGGTTGTTCACTCAGTCGGTGGCTGGGCGGCGCTTGCCGGTGTATTGATCCTTGGCCCTAGAATTGGAAAATATAAAGACGGCCGTGTTGTGCCGATGCCTGGTGCGAATTTGCCGCTGGCAACGCTTGGAACCTTCATTTTATGGATGGGCTGGTTTGGGTTTAACGGTGGGTCGCAATTGGCGATGGGAAGCATTGGCGATGTTGCTGATATCTCGCGTATCTTTGCCAATACCAATGCCGCTGCGGCTGGTGGTGCGCTTGTCGCGCTGGCACTGACCCAGATTTTCTACGGCAAGGTTGATTTGACAATGGTGTTAAACGGTGCGCTTGCGGGCCTTGTGTCGATTACTGCAGAACCGCTGACCCCGACTTTGGGCGCAGCGACATTAATTGGTGGCTTTGGCGGCGTGATTGTGGTCTTTGCGGTGCCTTTCCTCGACAAAATCAAAATTGACGATGTTGTTGGTGCCATTCCGGTTCACCTGATGGCCGGTATCTGGGGAACGCTTGCCGTGCCTTTGACCAATGGTGATGCCAGCTTTGTAACCCAGCTAACGTCAATTCTCATTGTTGGTGTGTTCACTTTTGTGGTCTCATTAATTGTCTGGTTTGCCATTGATAAAATCATGGGTATTCGGGTCAGTGAAGAAGACGAGCTGGCAGGTTTGGATAGTGCTGAACTTGGTATGGATGCCTATCCCGAGTTTTCACGCTAGATAATTCGCAAAATCAAAGTTGCAGCAAAATAAAGTTAGCCAGCGCCGGTTTTATCGGGGCTGGCTATTCATTAGGAAAAAAAAGAACAATAAATTCTGAAAGAGTATTGTTTTCACTCAATTTTAGAAGCTTTACAGCGGCGGTTTTTTTCTCCTATTCTAGCACCTAATTATCCCCGATGATTTTTGTCGAAAACTAGCGGTGCGCAATAGAGCTGAGAGAGTAATGTCGCAAACATTAAACGAAGGTCGTTCGAGCACCAAACCACTTTTTGAAGCTGTTGGCGTGACCAAGAGATTCGGCGATTTCATCGCTAATGACGATGTGTCTTTTCGGATTGATGTTGGCGAAATTCACGCGCTTTTAGGTGAAAATGGTGCTGGCAAATCGACCTTTGTAAAAATTGCTTATGGGCTATTACAGCCTGATGCTGGCCAGCTATTTTGGAATGGCGAGCCAGTTTCCATTCCCGGCCCCCAACAGGCACGCCAGCACGGCATTGGCATGGTGTTCCAACATTTTTCGCTGTTTGACGCATTGACCGTCGCCGAAAATATCCAATTGGCAATGCCTCCGGGTGAAACGATTGCGTCCCTATCGGGTCGCATTGCCAGCATTTCAAAAGAATATGGCATCGAGGTTGATCCGGTGGCGCGTATTCACAATCTGTCCGTTGGTCAGCAGCAGCGTGTTGAGATTGTTCGCTGTTTGCTGCAAGACCCGAAATTGCTGATCATGGATGAGCCAACATCGGTTTTAACCCCGCAGGAAACCGAACAGCTTTTTGAAGTGCTTCGCCGGTTTGCCGAAAATGGGCTTGCGGTGTTGTTTATTTCGCACAAGCTGGATGAAATTCGGGCTTTGACAAGCCGTGCAACCGTATTGCGGCGCGGACAGAATGTTGGCTCGGTAAATACCAAAGGCCAATCAAACCGCCAGCTTGCCGAATTGATGATTGGCACCAAGGTCAAGGATGTGGCGCGCCAAAAAGCGCCAGCCAAAAGCAAGATATTATTTTCCGTCAACAACTTAAACCGGCCAAAGCAAAATGCGTTCTCGGTGACGCTTCGCGATATTACCATTGAGGCGCGCGCCGGTGAGATTTTCGGGATCGCCGGCATCGCCGGTAACGGCCAAGATGAATTAATGGCGGCGCTAACGGGTGAATGGCTTGGCAATCAATCGGGAGTCATCACGCTTGATGGCGGTGATATTTCATCGCAAGGGCCAGCCGAACGCCGCCTTGCGGGCATGGGGTTTATTCCTGAAGAGCGCAATGGCCATGCGGCAGTGCCGTCAATGAGTCTTGCCGACAATGCGTTGCTAACCAATCATTCGCTTGCCGGTGTGGTGCGTGGTGGGGTGCTTGATCTCGTCGGCATGCGCACCAAAGCCGCAGCGATTGCAGCGGATTTTGATGTTCGCCTTCCCGAACCTAACCCGCTGGCATCATCTTTATCGGGTGGTAATTTGCAGAAATTTGTCGTTGGGCGCGAAATTATCAAAGTGCCACGCGTGCTTATCGTATCGCAACCAACATGGGGTGTTGATATCGGGGCGGCGGTGTTTATCCGTGCGGCAATGCTTGATCTTGCGGCCAAAGGATCAGCAGTTGTGATGATATCGCAGGATCTCGAAGAAATTTTTGCGATTTCGCATCGCATTGCCGTATTGCATGAAGGTGTTTTATCGTCGGCTGAATTGGCCACAAAATTGACGGCTGAAGAGGTTGGGCTTTTAATGGGCGGCAGTGATGCCCCAAAAGATGCGGCAAAAGAAGCAGTTCAAGGAGCAAGCGCATGATAAGCATGACTCCGCGCAAACATATTCCGCTGTCGCTAACGCTACTGACGCCAGCGGTTGCCATTTTCCTGACCTTGGCTGTTGGTGCCGGTATTTTTGGTCTTCTTGGCTTTAGCCCGCTTGGGTCACTTTATACTTTTTTTGTCGCGCCAATTTCGCGCCCTGATCAAATCGGTGATCTTTTTGTCAAGGCCTGTCCGCTAATCATTACCGCTACTGGGCTGGTATTCTGTTTTCGAGCGAATGTTTGGAATATCGGCGCTGAAGGTCAGTTGGTTTTTGGCGCCATCTTTTCGGGTTGGGTGGCGCTGAGTTTTCCGGAATGGCCAGCAATAACCCTGATGCCGGCAATGGTCTTGGCAAGCATTATTGGCGGTATATGCTGGGCGATGATACCGGCCTTGTTAAAGGTCAGGTTTAACACCAATGAAATATTGGTGTCGTTGATGCTGACTTATGTTGCGGCGCTGTTTATCGACTGGCTGGTGCGTGGCCCATGGCGTGATCCGATGTCATTCGGGTTTCCGCTGACGAAAATGTATAGCGATGCTGGTCTGATCCACCGGATTGATGTGCCATTTGTTGGCAGTTTGGGGCAGTTGCATTGGGGGGTTGTCGGTGCGTTGCTATTGGCGATTGCGGGCAGTTTCGTGCTGTCGCGCACGATTTTAGGATTTCAGATCAAGGTCATGGGCGATGCGCCGCGAGCCGGTCGGTTTGCTGGCTTTAAGACGCATCTGGTTACGATTGGCGTGATGGCAATTGCTGGGGGTGCAGCCGGGCTTGCGGGAATGGTTGAAGTGTCTGCTAGCATGGGTCAGCTGCAGCCGAATGTGTCTTTTGGCTATGGATTTACCGCCATCATTGTTGCGTTTCTGGCACGGTTAAACCCGATTGGGGTGATTTTTGCCGGCTTGATTGTCGCCCTTGCCGAACTTGGAGGCGATTATGCGCAGATCGCGCTTGGCATGCCAAAGGTGGTGACAGGTGTTTTCAAGGGAATCTTACTGTTCATGCTGTTGGCAGGCGAGACATTTAACCGTTATCACATCACTTGGCGGCGTCCGGCCGTGTTACCGGTTTCAAAGGAGCAATAGAATGGAAGCTTTGATTCTAACCGTTCTATTGACGTCGGTGCCGTTGATTTTTGCGGCAACGGGTGAATTGGTTGCCGAACGAAGCGGGGTGTTGAATCTGGGGGTTGAAGGCATGATGCTGATGGGGGCTGTGTCGGCCTTTGCGGCAACATCAATCCTCGGAAATCCTTATATGGGCATTCTGGCTGGTGCGGTTGCTGGGGCGATGACCGCCGCCGTATTTTCGCTATTTGCCTTGGGTCTTGCCACCAATCAGGTCGCAACAGGTCTTGCCCTAACCATTTTTGGATCAGGCTTGTCAGGACTTGTTGGCGCACCCTTTGTCGGCGGCACGGTTGATGGTTTGCCCAATCTTGCCATTCCGCTTCTTGCTGATATTCCGGTTATTGGCGATTTGCTGTTTAACCACGACATCATGGTCTATTTATCGATTGGCTTTCTTGTGTTTGTGGCGTGGTTTTTGAACCGGACGCGGGCCGGTTTGGTATTGCGGGCGGTTGGCAATAGCCACGATTCGGCGCATGCGCTTGGTTATCGGGTGCTTTTGGTGCGGTTTGGTGCGGTGTCATTTGGCGGTATGATGGCTGGACTTGGCGGGGCATATTTGCCGCTTGTGCTAACGCCACATTGGTCTGAGGGCATGACCGCGGGGCGTGGCTGGATTGCACTTGCGCTTGTGGTCTTTGCATCTTGGATTCCTTCGCGTATTCTTGTTGGCGCGTTATTATTCGGCGGAATTACAATTATGCAGCTGGCCGGACAGGCGCGGGGATGGACCGTGCCGTCACAGATGCTGTCGATGCTGCCTTATATTGCGACAATCATTGTTTTGGTGGTGATTGCGCGTAACCGTGATTTCGCTTTGGCAAATTCCCCAGCCTGTTTGGGGCGTTTGTTTATCGGTAACAAATAGATGTCATCAGGCATCAAATCTTTTATGGCATTAGGCATTTAATGTTTCAGGAGGAAACAATGAAAACAAAAAATACCCTTTCATTTGGTGCAGTTGTTGCTGTTGCCAGCTTGGCCTTGTCGGCCTTGGTTGGTTTGACAACGGTGACTACGGCGAATGCAGCTGATAAAGTCAAGGTTGGCTTTGTCTATCTGACAACACCGGGTGACCATGGCTGGACTTATGCGCACGAAGTTGCTCGTCAGGATGTTGAAAAGCATTTTGGCGATAAGGTTGTAACAACCTTTGTTGAAAATGTTCCAGAGGGCCCTGACTCAGCACGCGTCATCCGCGAATTGGCAAAACAAGGAAATGAAATCATTTTCACCACCTCTTTTGGCTACATGGATCATACGATCAAGGTCGCTAAAGAATTTCCAAACGTGAAATTTGAGCATATAACGGGCTATAAGCGGTCTCCAAATGTGGCTACCGGTAATATCCGGTTTTACGAAGGCCGTTATGTCCAAGGTGTTGTTGCTGGTCTGATGACCAAATCAAACAAAATTGGTTATTTGGCATCTTTCCCAATCCCCGAGGTAATTCAGGGTATAAATGCATTTGGCATTGGTCTTCGCTCGGTGAACCCAAAGGCCGAAGTTTCAGTTATCTGGGTGAACTCTTGGTATGATCCGGTTAAAGAAGCTGATGCAGCTAAAGTTCATATTGCCGAAGGTGCGGACATTCTTGCTCAGCACACAGACAGCCCTGCTATGCTGCAGACTGCACAAAAAGCTGGTGTTCATGGCTTTGGCCAGTCAAGTGATATGAAAGCTTTTGCGCCAAAGGCACAATTGTTTAGCTCTGTGAATAACTGGGGACCCTACTATATTTCAAAAATTCAACAGATGATGGATGGAAAATGGTCAACTGGCGAGGGCCCTGATCACTGGGCTGGTAACACGTGGGTTGGTATGGCAGATGATTATCTGGTGTTGTCACCATTTGAGAACATGCCTTCGGATGTTGCCGCCGCTGCGGCCAAGGCTGCTGCCGATATCAAATCAGGCAAAAACAAGATCTTCACTGGTCCAATCAAAGACAATTCTGGCAAGATTCGTGTTCCTGCTGGCAAGACCTTGAATGACGGTGAGCTGTTCCAAACGCTTGATTATTACGTCGATGGTATTTCGGGCAAAATCCCGGGCTAATGCGCTAGCCTGACGATTGAAAAACAGGAAAAGGGGTGTCTCAAACGGGATGTCCCTTTTTTGATGCTGTTTTCTGCCGCTATATTAAAAATCCTTTAAAACAGTATATGCGCGGTCAAAAAAGGCTGTATTTTCCGGCTGTTTCTGCGCAGACTATGGCCATGATAAATACAGATCAATCCAGTGCTGGCAAGCCCAGTATTTTCGTGACGCGCCGCTGGCCAGCCGATGCTGAAGCTGAGCTTTCTCAATATTTTATTCCAACCTTTAATTTGGATGATCGGCCGCTTTCTGCCGCTGAAATGGCCGCTGGTTTTGCCAGCCATGATGCCATTGCGCCAACCGTATCTGACAAGATTGGCGCTGATATCATTACGGCCGGTGCCAATGGAAAGGGGCGGCTGATTGCCAATTTTGGCGTTGGTGTAAATCATATTGACCTCGGTGCCGCTGCCGCGGCTGGTATCGCGGTTAGCAACACGCCCGGTGTGTTAACCGATGCCACGGCTGATCTGGCCTTGACGTTGATTTTGATGCTGTCGCGCCGTGCTGGCGAAGGTGAGCGTGAATTGCGCGCCGGTGAATGGCAAGGCTGGCGGCCAACCCATTTGATGGGGCGTGCCTTGCAGGGCAAAACGCTTGGCATTATCGGAATGGGGCGCATTGGCAAAGCGGTGGCGCAGCGGGCGGCATTGGGCTTTGGCATGAAGATTGTGTTTTATAACCGGTCACGGATTGACGATATATCGGCCTATCCGGCACGCCAGCTTGATGATGTTGAAAGCGTTTGCCAAATCGCTGATTGTCTGTCGCTTCATTGCGCGGCAAGTGCCGATACATTCCATATTTTGAATGCTGAGCGGTTGGCGATGATGAAGCCTGATGCTTATGTTATTAATACAGCGCGCGGTGATGTTATTGATGAAACCGCATTGGCGGCGGCGCTTTCGGCCAAACAGCTTGGCGGGGCGGGGCTTGATGTGTTTCAAGGTGAGCCGGTGATTGATCCGGTATTGCTGGCGGCGCCAAATACCGTTTTATTGCCACATTTGGGGTCGGCAACAATCGAAACGCGAACCGCGATGGGGCTAAAGGTTGTTGAAAATGCGTGTGCCTTTTTTGCTGGCCAGCCTTTGATTGATCCGGTTTGAGGTAGATCGCATGCATTTTGATGCTTCATTCGAAGCGTTGGCTCGCAACAGCTTTGCCGCGGCGCTTGCCGCAGGCCAGCCGGATCGCATCACCCGATCAGCCTATGCAGCGCTTGACCAGAAACCAACAGCGGTGATTGCGCTTGGCAAAGCGGCTGGGGCGATGGCAGCGGCGGTTCGCAATGGCGGCTATGATGGTTCGGGTCTTGTGATTACCACCGATGAAAATCACCGCCAGATTGATGGTTTTGATTGTTTTGCCAGTGCGCATCCGGTTCCCGATGAACGTGGTCTTGCCGCCGCAATTGCGGTCGAAAATCAGGTCAAATCCCTTGGTCAGGCAGATCATTTGCTGTTGCTGATCAGCGGTGGCGGCTCGGCCTTATTGCCAGCACCCTCAAGTGGCATCAGCCTTGCCCAGAAAATTGCGCTGAATGATGCATTGCTGGCAAGCGGTCTTGATATCCACGCGATGAATGTGGTTCGGCGGTTATTTTCGCGGCTGAAAGGCGGACGGCTGGCGCGATTGGCAGCACCTGCCAAGGTAACGCAATTTCTGTTATCTGATGTGCCGGGTGATTTGCCTGAGTCAATCGCCAGCGGCCCTGCCGTTGCCGATCCGGTGCCGTTTGATGATGCGCTTCAGCTCATTCAAAAACATGGTCTCGATCGGCTTGATTTTGTCATGCCGCATTTGCAGGCAATCCAGAACGGAACCGCCGATGGGCCAGTGCGATCGGGTGATCTGGTTCTTGATAAGGTGCAAACCAGAATTTTGGCAAGCAATGCACAATGCCGTGATGCGGCCGCAGGTTATATCCGCCAAGCGATGCCCAAAATGCAGTTTCTCGATGCGCCAGCCCTTGATGGCGAGGCCAGTCAGATGGCAGCGCATTTGGCGGCGCAGGTCATCAGCCAGCGCCATGCTGACAAGCCGTGCGCATTGGTGGCTGGTGGCGAAACAACCGTAACCCTTGATATGGCTAATCCCGGCAAGGGTGGGCGGTCGCAGGAACTGGCGCTTGCTTTTGCAGCGGCAATGACAGCAGCTAGATCAAGCGCCCCTAAAAACTGGGTGATTTTGGCTGGCGGCACCGATGGCCGTGATGGGCCAACCGATGCGGCTGGTGGCATTATGGCCGCGTCACAAAATTTTGATCAAACCGCGGCGCGTGCTGCGCTGTTATCGCATAACAGCTATGATTACCTAAAAGCGCATGATCAGCTTTTGATGGTCGGGGCAACGGGCACCAACCTTGCCGACCTGGTTTTGATTATTGCGCAAGATTGATGTTTTTGCCGAGGGCGCAATGCCGTCCAGAATGATTTTCTGCCAAAAATGAGTCAGATAATAGATGAGCTGAATAAGAAAAGGGTCGGGCAAGACATAAAGTCCTGACCGACCCTGATTTGCGGATAGGATTGGTAAACCAAACAAACTCCCCCAAGCTGGCTTCGTCTGCCGCAACCTATATCGCAAAGCTCTATAATTGCCGTCTAAAATCGCCGGCTAAATTCGTGCAGATCATCTGCGATTGATACGTCTGTTCTGCCCTTTCCTTGTGCCTTTTTTGCGAGGTTACGGGCAAGGAAAAAAAAGCAAATTTGAAAATTGTAAAATATTTACATTTTCTATTTACAGGTTATGCTGAATTTGTAAGCAGAGCGAAACAGCAGCCAAGATCAGGGAAAAGGCACGATGCAGGAGAAAATTCTTGTTGGGCATAAATTGCGGCGGTTTCGCAAATCCATTGGCCTGTCACAAACAGCGATGGCGGAAGCGCTGGAAATTAGCCCATCTTATCTGAATCTTCTAGAACATAATCAGCGTCCTTTGACCGTTGGGTTGCTTCTTCGCCTTGGCAATAGCTTTGATATTGATCTCAAGGATTTTGCCGAAGATGACGCGGCCAGCCTGTCAACGGGCATGTCTGAAATTTTTGCCGATCCATTGCTTGCCGATGAGCAGGTGCCACGTCGTGAAATTCAGGACATGATCACTGCCGCGCCGGGGGCGGCGCGCGGATTGGTGACGCTGTTTCAGGCCTATCGCAAAGTGCGTGATGAATTGGAAGCAACCGCGGGGGATGGCGGCGTTCGGCAGATGAGTAATCCTGTTGAAAAAGTGCGCGCCACATTGCAGCAGTCGAATAATTACTTTCCGACCCTTGAAGACGCGGCAGATGAATTGCGCCGCGCGGCTAAAATTGAAGCGATCAGTGATTTCGGTCTGACGGGCGATAATACGCTTGCCAGCCTTGCCGCCCATGTGAAAGTCACGCTTGGCCTTCGGGTCAGAATCATGCCGGTAGAGGTGATGCAGAACCAGCTTCGCCGCTATGATCTGCATCGCCGCGAAATTTTGCTAAGCGAGGCATTACGCCGCCCACAACGGCAGTTTCACCTTCTGATTCAAATCGCGCTTCTAAGCCAGCAGGCGATCTTGGACAAAATCTGCCAAGATCAGGCGGTTCAGGATACGCAGGCGCAATCGCTGTTGAAAATCACGCTTGCCGGTTACTTTGCCGGTGCGGTGATGATGCCCTATTCGGCCTTTCTGGATTCGGCCAAAAGCCTTCGTTATGATCTCGATCTTTTGGGGCGCCGGTTTGGGTGCAGCTTTGAACAGGTCTGTCACCGCCTGACAACATTAAATGCACCAAATGCGCGTGGGATTCCGTTTTTCTTCATTCGGGTCGATGATGCTGGCAATATTTCCAAACGGCTTGCCGCTGCCGGTATGCAATTTGCCACACATGGTGGCACTTGTCCGAAATGGACGATGCATAAGGCCTTTCGGACACCGGAAAAGATTCTGGCACAGGCGGCCGAATTGCCGAATGGACAGAAATATTTCATGCTTGCCCGCACCGCGCCGCCATTATGGTCGCCAACCTTGGCGCAATCACCGGAATTTGCTGTTACGCTTGGATGCGAATTGCACCATGCCCGTGATATGATCTATGCCGATCAGATTGATATTTCCAAATCGGCACGGCTTGACCAGATTGGCGTTGGCTGTTCGGTTTGCGAGCGCATGGATTGCACCCAAAGAGCGCACCCGCCGATTGGCCATGAATTGCGCTTTGACGGGCCGATGCGCCGGATCGGTCTTTATGACCTTGGGACCAAAGGCACAACCAGCAAATAACCCACAACAATTTTTTGGGAAAAACGTCACTTGCTTGGCTTGTCGGTGGTGCAGTTTTTGCGGATGGCAAGCAAGCGCCAAATTTTGAAATATTATTACAAAAATGACGATTTCAGCTTTTTGAAATAAAATTACAAAGCAAAATTTGCCTTGGTTTATTGCCATGCGTTGTTTTAAAACCAGCCGTGATCTGCTAGCCTATGGCACAAGAGTTGAACCAGGCTAGAGCGGGCATCGATGCTATAAAATCTGACGGAACAGTCACCAAGATGGCGTATAGGCAATGATGCAAGATAATGAACAGATTGAACGCAAGGATGACGGCAGTGACCGGCTTGCGGCGCTTTACGGTCTGACTCCAAAGGTTGAAACGGCAATTATTGAGGCTGTTCAGGCGGGTGCCGTTCGCCGTCTTCGCACGCTTGTTGCGCCGCTTCATCCAGCCGATCAAGCCGATCTTTTAGAGCGCATGCCAGCGCGGACGGCCGCATCACTTGTGCGGTTTCTTGGCGATCATCTTGATGCTGAAACGCTGACTTATCTTGATGAAAACACACGTGAAGCTATTGTCGAAGTGATGGGCGCAAAGGCTTTGGCGCGCCAGCTTCATGATCTGTCAACCGATGATGCCATTGATATTATTGAAGAGCTTGAAGATGACGCGCTTGCCGATGTGTTGGCGGCGCTTTCGGCCGAAGACCGGGTTCTTGTCGAAGAGGGCCTGTCTTTCCCGGAAGATTCGGCGGGCCGTCTTATGCAGCGCGAGATTGTCACGGTGCCGTCTTTCTGGACAGTTGGCCAGACAATTGACTATTTGCGGGGCGGCAAATCGGCAACCGAAGATTTCTATCTGATTTTTGTTGTCGATCCGGCGCGCAAACCGCTTGGCGAAGTGCCGCTGAGTAAACTTTTGTGCGCGCAGCGTCCGCGGCGTATTTCCGAAATTATGGAATCTGATTTTCGTTCGATTCCGGTTGATATGGATCAAGAAGAAGTGGCGGTTCTGTTTCGGCGTTACGGCATGGTCAGTGCCGGTGTTGTCGATCTTGGCGAGCGGCTTGTAGGCATGATCACCATTGATGATGTAATTGATGTGATTGATGAAGAAGCCGAAGAGGATTTGATGGCGCTTGCCGGTGTTGGCGAGGCCAGTTTGCGATCGAGTATCCGCGAGACTTTGCAGGGGCGGACAACCTGGCTTTTGGTCAACTTGCTAACCGCGATTTTGGCGTCGGTTGTGATTGGGGTGTTTGATGCGACTATCGAACAATTGGTTGCCTTGGCGGTGTTGATGCCGATTGTTGCGTCAATGGGCGGCAATGCTGGTACTCAAACAGTGACCGTTGCGGTGCGGGCGATTGCCTTGCGTCAATTAGATGCGGTTTCGACGCGCAATTTCGTTATTCGCGAAGGCTTGGTGGCATTGCTGAATGGATTACTTTTTGCGGTTTTGGCCGCCGCAGTATCTTTTGTGTGGTTTGGTGATCCGGAAATTGCCACGGTGATGGCGGTTGCCATGTTTGCGAATTTGTTGATTGCGGGTCTTAGCGGCACCTTGGTGCCGATTGGGCTGCTTCGTGCGGGGGTCGATCCGGCGGTGGCATCAAGCGTTTTTGTGACAACGATAACGGATGTTGTTGGGTTTTTTGTATTCCTTGGGCTTGCCGCACTCTATTTGATGTAGGCGGCATCAAAAGACCGAGGTGATCGGCGCGGTTTGTTGTAAAAAGGTAAACCATACCGATATGGCACGGGTTGAATTTGGTGTTTTCATGACGGTTCATTTAAAAAAATTATCAGTTGGCTCGCAATCGCTTGGTAATCTTCGTGATTGGCAGGCGCTTCGTCTGGCGCAAGGCGGCAGATTGGTTCATGTCACGCGCAATCGGCCGCGCCGTGCTGAAGAACTGCTTGATGGGGGATCAATCTATTGGATCATCAAGGGTGTGGTCACCGCGCGTCAGGCTATTATTGACCTTGCTGAGGCGCAACGCGCCGATGGAACACCGGCCTGCGGCATTGTGTTGTCACCTGAAATCATTCAAGTTGCCCCAACCAAAATGCGTATTTTTCAGGGCTGGCGTTATCTTGAAGCAAAAGATGCGCCGCCTGATATCGGCACGGATGATACGGGTGATATGCCTGCCGAACTGGCCGCCGAATTGCGCAATCTTGGTATTTTTTAAACCCCAATCCTGACTAGCGCCAATTTGCGCCACCCCCAATGCGTGCCAACCCTGTTTTATACCATGTTGCGTGGTTGATTTTCGGCAATCATTCCGGGTGAGAGCGATTATGCGATTGTTTCCCAAGCTTTATGGAATTTTAGGCTTTTGGGCGGCCTCAAGCTTTTTAGGGACTATTGTAACCGGCGCCATGCCCATGGCGCGGTAAAGGCGCCTGCCCACATGCCCAATTTGGCGATTTTGGCACTCTCTTCATCGGCGCTATAGATGGACGAATATTGCCGATAAGCCAGCGCCAGCCCAGCTTGAACAAGCGCCGCGCCTAGATCGGTTTTTCCGGCAAAACACCGCATTACAACGCGGCCATAGCGATCAACATCAATCAAATCACATTGCAATTGAGGCGCGCTTGACACCAATGCAGTGAGTGCCTTTTGCGCCGCCGTACCGCAATCCCATTTTGCACCATCGGCATCGGTGCATTGCTGTTTCTTTTCAGGGGCATCAATGCCAAAAAGCCGGATCCGCAATTTGCCACTTCGAAGCGAGTCGCCGTCGCTAATGCGGGTGATGGTAACGCTTCCAGAAATGGCAAAATTTTCCGGCAACTGGCTGTCATTTGCCGTGGCTTTTGGGGCGTGGATGCTGCCAAATCCAAGGATAGACAGGAAAACAGCGTAATGGAAAAACCGTAGAAAAATTTGCATTAGCTATAATAATATTATTTATCTTTAAAACAAAGAAGAACCGTGATTGACCGGTCGGGTGCGCAAATGCTGTAGAACGCGAAAGGCGAAGGCCGCCGAGCGAGGCTGGAAAAACCTGCCGGCTGATGAAAACACGGCGCAAAACGCAAAAGCCCAATGATTCGCTATGCCAGATGTTTTGGATTGGTCAGGGTCGTCAAAAAGGGTCAAACCTAATTGACATAAGGGTTGTTTTTGAACGGATCATTTTCGTCATCATCCTCGTCCTGATCCATCACCCACTCCACCTCAGGGCTCAAATTCACCGCAACGCCGGATGATGCATCAGGAATGGCAACAAACGCTCCTTGTGCTTCGGCTGGTACCGCGCTACGCATTTTCATCCGGTACAGGACAAACCCCGCCAGTAAGAATAGAAAACCGGCAATTGTTGGCATGAATCCGCGGGTGCCAACAATTTCGATAACCGATGCGGCAAGTGGCGACCCGATCACCGCGCCAGCGCCATTGACCATCAACAGGCCTGACGACATGGCCACCATCTGGCTTGGTGCCAGATAGTCATTGGCATGTGCGATGAAAAGCGAATAAAGCGAAAAAACAAGCCCGCCAAAAATCAACATCATGATCAAAAGCAAGCCAAATTGATCCGCACCGAAAAGGCTGGCGATGCCAATCGCAATGCCGCCAGTCACCGTCACGCCAAAAATAACAACCCGTCGGTCAAATTTATCAGAAAGGCGGCCAACCGGATATTGAAGTGCCAAGGTGCCAAGTGTAATTGAAGTCATGAAATAGCCGACTTGGGTATTGTCCAGCTCGATATTGCGTCCATAAACAGCGCCCATACCAAACACCATCGAGATCACGATCCCAACAAATACCATGCCGACAACGGCCAAGGGCGAAACCTGAACCAGCCGGCGAAAACTAATACGCTCGGGGGCCTCAAAGCTGGGAGCCGCGCTGGCGGTAATCAAAATCGGCACAACCGCAATCGACACCATAACCGATGCCAATAGAAACAATCCCGCGCTGCCATCCTCGCCAAGCGAAATCATCAATTGTCCGGCGGCCATGCCAGCCATATTGGTGATCATATAAAGCGATAAAAGCTGGCCGCGGGTTTCATTGGTGGCTTTTTCATTCAACCAGCTTTCGCAAACGATATACATGCCAGCAAAACTAAACCCGCTGGTAAAGCGCATGCCGGTCCAAACGAAAGGATCAAGAAACACCACATGTAGCAACACCGCTGCCGACGCAATGGCAGACATGGCGCCAAAAACCCGGACATGGCCAACGCGCGCCAAAATATGCGGAACAATGATTGAACCGGCAAAGATACCGGCAAAATAGCCTGACATAACAATGCCGGTTGCAATATTGCTAAAACCGGCCTCGGGCGCGCGCGTACCAAGCAAAACCACCTGCAGGCCATTGCCCGCAGAAATGAGCAAAAGACCAAAAAACAAAGTCCATGTTGATACGATGGCCTTTAGCATTAGGCACGCCTTTCAAACGTAATATGACGTTGCTTCACTGTAATTGAACATATGGCAAAACCCTGCTCGTAGTAGCAGGGTACGGCGTCATATAACGCGCTACTGCATGGGGTTAGATAAGTCTTACAAGCATATGCAGTCTGTTCCAAAAGCGTTGTTTGACGGTCGTTTTAACAACATTGTTGATACTTCATGCTGAAATGGCCGGATCATTTGCGAGATATTGATTTAAAATCGCAAAGACCGTTTCTAATGCTGTCTCCAATAACAGGGTGAGTTGCTGTTCGTCTGCAAGATCCATACGGGCAAGCATGAATTGTTGCAATGGCGGTGGCAGCTGATCAGGAACCGAAGCGGTATTGCCAAAGGTCAGGCGTAAACATTGATGGATTTCGCTGAACAGCCGGTCAGCATCTTGCAGTGCTTCAGCATGGTTGGCATCGATGTTACCGCTGGTTTTCAATTGTGCCAGAATGGCCGCAACTGATTGTCCGGTTTGGTCAAACAGATCGCCATGTTGAAGGCGCATGCCTTGGATTAAAAGATCAAGCTCGACAAGGCCACCATCACGCGCACGCAAATACCATTTTGATTTGCCTTTGCGGACTTTGCGGATCCGCACCAACATATTGTCAATGGCTGGCCCGATCAGGCTATGATCATGCGGCTGATTAACAATCGCGTGAGTCGCGAGATGCAGTTTTTTGGTTAAATCAGCGTCACCGGCAATTGGCCGTGCTTTGGCAAGTGCCAGCTTTTCCCAAATCCATGCGTCAGCCGCAAAATAGGTTTTCAGCCGATCAAGCGATGTGGCGATGGCACCAGCTTCACCCTCGGGACGTAACCGTAAATCAACCGGATAAAGCACGCCTTCGGCGGTTGCAGTGCTAAGCCAGCTGACCATCGTCTGCGCAAGGCGGGCAAAATAGGTTGGCGCATTGATGGGGCGTTTGCTGTCAGATAGCGCCGTTTCAGGCGCGTCATAAACAAACAAAAGATCAAGATCAGAACTGACCGTCATTTGCCCAGTGCCAAGCCTGCCAAGCGCAAGGATCGTCACGCTGCCGTCAATCTGGCCGTGGCGGCGGGTCATATCGGCGCGCGCCAGATCAAGGATCAGCCTAACCGTCGCTGTGGCAATTGCGCTAAGGCCGGTGGCAAGGGTCGTGCTGTCAATGGTTTGGCTCAGGGCTTGGATTTCAACCTGAAATTTCCATTCGCGTGTTTTTATTTTGATCTGATCAAGCGCGTCCTCGATATTGCGTCCATCACATATTTGCTGCAATTGCGCGGTCATTATAGTTGCATCGGGCAATGGTTTGAAAAAGCTTTGATAAAGCAATAGATCAAACAAAGTTGGATATTGGCGTAAATGATTGCCAAGCTGCGGCGATAGTAACAGAATATCGCATAACAGGCGGGTCAGATGCCGGTTATAATCAAGAAGTGAGAAAATCTGCACGCTTGCTGGCAGGCCTTCGATAAATTGCGCAAGCGCGGCAAATTTGTCATCAGGTGCATCCGCGGCGGTAAAAGACATCAAAATTTCAGGCATTAACCGGTTTAACAGGGCGCGCGCCCGTTCACTGCGTGTTGCCGAAATGCGCCCTGCCATCCAGCCGGACAGAGTATCGGCAATGATTTTCGGCCGTTCAAAACCATGATTGCCAAGCCATCCAACAAGCGCATCATAATCATCAAGCAGGATATCTTTCATACCATCTGCCGCAGATATGTTGCTATCGGCAGGGTTCAGCAAACCATGCTTGGCGTTCGCGCCAACTTGATCAAGCAAATTGTCCAATTTATTGCAGAAATCAGCAGCGGTTCGATGCCCCATGAAATGCGCGAATTTTTCTAAATCTTCTTCGCCGCGCGGCAGGCTGTGGGTCTGATTATCGGCAATCATTTGCAGCCTATGTTCGATCCGGCGTAGCTGGTGATATGCAGTGCCAAGCGCGGCCGCCTGTTCATTGGTAATCCATGTGGCTGCGGCAAGCGCACCAAGCGCAGCAAGGCTATTGCGATGCCGCAGCTCTTTATCGCGTCCACCAGCCACAAGCTGTAACACATGCGTAAAAAACTCGATTTGCCGAATGCCATTTTTACCGGTCTTCAGGTTATAACCACGCCAGCCATTGCCCTGTGGTGGGCGGCGAAGCATGGTTTTCATATCTTCCATCACCGTGTAATCAAGCGTTTTGCGCCAAATAAAAGGCTGTATTTGTTCAAGAAAGCTGTTGCCAAGCGCAAGATCGCCTGCCACGGGTCGCGCGCGAATAAAGGCGGCGCGTTCCCATGTGCGGGCAATCGATTCATAATAGCTGATCGCGGCTGTCAGATCGATGCTTACCGCGGTTGCGCCCGGGTCGGGTCGAAGCCGCAAATCAACACGCCAGCCAATGCCGTCACTTGTGGCGCTGCCAAGAAGGCGGATCAGATCACGCGTCATGGCGACAAAAAAGGGCTGAACAGCATCGTGATTGTCAAAAGGGGCGTGATGCGTGTCATGAAGCATGATCAAATCAATATCGGATGAGAAATTAAGTTCGCCAGCACCCAACTTGCCAAGCGCCAGAACGGTCCAACCACATCCTGATAAATCGGCATCAAAATTTTTGATCTTGCCGCGTTGCGCGGCTTGGCGGAATAGATATTGGATTGTTGCTGACAAGACCGTTTGTGCCGCCTCGCTTAGCCATTGCATTTGCTGTGGCATGTCTTCGCGTCCAGCAAGATCGGATAGCGCCACCATAAGCGCGGTTCTTTCCCGCCAGACGCGGATTGCTCGTAACGCGGTTTTTTCATCGCCAGCCGATTGCATTGACGCGATAAATTGGGTTTTTGCAATATTGATCTGGCTTGCCGCTTGGCCGTTTAGGCAGGGGCCGACATCGTCGCCATGGCGCAAAGCAAGCCTTTGGAGATATTGACTTGTCACCAGCATTGCCGCCAGATCATCTGCGCCATAGCCGCTTTGGAAAAGTGTGTTTTCCGGCCATTTCTGTGTGAATGTCGTGACAAAATCATCACGAACCACCTGATTGGCTGGATCAGCGATTGGCAAATTCGGGCAGATTTGGTCAAAATAGATAGGGTGTGTCATAAGCGTTAGTCTATCCGAAATGGTCAGCACGGCTAGCCCAAATCATCATGGTGAAAAAGCCCTTTTTGCAATGCCAAATTGACGTAGTTTTGACCATTATCAAAAACAGCAGAAGCCCGGCTTTGTGAATTGGCGGTTGTAAAATCCGGCAAGTTTGGCGATAAGCAGACATGGTAGATCAATCAGGTAACGGTAAAGCGGGCAAAAAAGGCCCATCGGGGCGCAGCTATCGCAATGCGACAGGCTTGACGCGCCAGCCCAAAAAGATGCGCGGACGCAAAGTCTCGTCGCAGCGTTGGTTGACGCGCCAATTGAATGATCCCTTTGTTGCCGAGGCCAAATCGCGCGGCTTTCGGTCGCGTGCAGCGTTAAAGCTGGAACAGATGGATGATCGCTATCATCTTTTGCAGCCGGGCATGGCCATTATTGATCTTGGTTGTGCACCTGGTGGCTGGTTGCAGGTTTCGTCAATCCGCACCAAGCTTGGTCATGGCGAGGCGCGGCTTGTTGGAATTGATCTGCTCGAAACCGAAGGCGTTGTTGGAGCCGATATTTTCACCGGCGATATGACCGATCCCGAAATGTTGGAAAAAGTGCGGCTTGCCACTGGCGGGGCGGCAGATGGCGTTTTGAGTGATATGGCGGCAGATACAACCGGTCATCGTGCAACCGATCATTTGCGAACAACCGCTTTGCTTGAGGCAGCGTTGGATTTTGCCATTGATGTTTTGAATAAAGATGGGTTTTTTCTGGCGAAATGTTTTCGTGGTGGTGCCGAAAGAAGCTTGCTTGATGTGATGCAGCGTAATTTCAAGACGGTTCGGCATGTCAAGCCAGCTGCTAGCCGCGCTGAGTCGGTCGAAAGCTATGTTCTTGCAACGGGTTTTCACGGCAGCGGGCACGCCGAGGATATTGCCGCCGATATTGCAGCCGGAAGACGTGATGCTGATGGTGCATTAATCATGTAATCACGTGCGGTTTTGCACTATCAATATGCGATCGGTTTAGGTATATTCCGGTGCCACCGGATGAACGGAAGGCACCCTATGAAAATTCGCGACGCTTTTACCTTTGACGATGTGCTTTTAGAGCCTGCGCGCTCGGCCGTATTGCCAGCCAATACGGATATCAGCACGCGCTTGACCCAGAAAATCAATCTTCGTGTTCCGCTTATGTCGGCGGCAATGGATACGGTGACTGAGCATAGGCTGGCCATTGCCATGGCGCAGGCTGGGGGTATTGGTGTTGTGCACAAGAATTTCACCATCGAAGAACAGGCACTTGAAATTACCATGGTGAAAAAATTCGAAGCCGGTATGGTTGTCAATCCGCTGACCATCGCGCCGAATCAGCCGCTTCGCGAAGCGCTTGAAATGATGGAACAGAACCGCATCAGCGGTATTCCGGTGGTTGAGGGCAATCAGCGGCTTGTTGGTATTTTAACCAATCGCGATGTGCGGTTTGCCACTGATCCGGGTCAAAGTGTTGCCGATCTGATGACCCGCAATGTTGTAACGGTTTGTGATGGCACCGCACCTGATGAGGCGCGGCGGTTGTTGCATGAACATCGCATTGAAAAGCTGGTCGTTGTAGATGATGCCGGTGCCTGTATCGGACTGATTACGGTCAAGGATATGGAAAAGGCGCAAAATCATCCACTGGCATCAAAAGATGATCGGGGGCGGCTTTTGGTGGCGGCAGCAACCGGGGCAGGGCCAGATGGCATTCTCCGCGCCGAAGCCTTGATTGCGGCGGGTGCTGATGTGATTGTTGTTGATACGGCGCATGGCCATTCCGAAGGTGTTTTGGAATCAGTCACCGCGGTTCGTAAACTTGCCAATCATGTGCAGATCATTGGTGGTAATGTTGCCACGGCAGATGGTGCCAAGGCATTGATCGATGCCGGTGCTGATGCTGTCAAAGTGGGGATTGGGCCTGGATCAATCTGCACCACGCGCATGGTTGCTGGTGTTGGAGTGCCGCAATTGACCGCGATCATGGATGCGGCTGATGTGTGTCACAAACAAAATATTCCGGTGATCGCCGATGGCGGCATCAAATATTCAGGCGACCTTGCCAAGGCGATTGCCGCTGGTGGTGATGTGGCGATGATTGGTTCATTGCTTGCCGGAACTAATGAAACCCCGGGTGAGGTGTATCTTTATCAGGGGCGTTCCTACAAGGCCTATCGTGGTATGGGATCAACTGGTGCAATGGCACGTGGGTCGGCTGACCGCTATTTTCAGGCGGAAATTTCGCAGCCGCTAAAGCTTGTCCCCGAAGGGATTGAAGGTCAGGTTCCCTATAAGGGGCCGGTGGAAAATGTTTTGCATCAACTGCTTGGCGGTTTGCGCGCGGCAATGGGCTATACCGGCAATGAATCAATTGCCAAATTACAGGCCAATGTCAAATTCTTGCGGATTACCGGCGCCGGATTGGCGGAATCGCATGTGCATGATGTCACGATCACGCGCGAAGCACCGAATTACCGACCAGGCATGTAGGCGCAAGATGGCCTTGCCTTATTGGTGTGGCTGATTTGTTTTGTAATCTTGTTTGCGGCCTGCAATGGGCCAGATGTGGAAAAATTCATCATGACGCCAGCCGCTAGAATTGCTGCCGTGATTGAAATCCTTGCCGATATGCAGTTGGCCAGCGCGGCCGGAACCTTGCTTGGCAGGCAGGCCGGGCAATGGCTTCGGGCTGGATTGCAGCGCCGTCGTTACGCCGGATCGGGCGACCGCGCGGCGGTTGGTGATCTGTTCTGGAAAATTCAACGTGGACGGGCGCGACTTGGGTGGCATTTGGCATCGATTAATGCGCCAGAAAATCCGCGCAATATCACGCTTGCAGCCCTGGTGTTAATGGAACAGAAATCAGCTGCTCTGCCCCAATTATTTTCTGCCGAAATAGCACATGCGCCAGCACCGCTTGATGATCGCGAAGCGGCGCTTGTTGCCATGCTTGAAACGCGCGATTTTATCGACCCTGCTATGCCTGAGCATATTGCGCTTGAATGGCCTGAATGGTTAATGGCTGATGCCAAGGCTGGTCTTGGTGATGGGTTGATGCGTGAATTGGCGGCATTGATGACCGAGGCACCAACCGATGTGCGGATTAACCCGCTAAAACAACCTGATCGCCGCCGCCTTCGTGACCAGCTTGCCGGTCGTGGTATCAAAGGGCATCCAACGCGCCTGTCACCGCTTGGTGTTCGGCTTGAAAAGCGAACAAGGCTTGAAGATTTGCAAGAGTGGAAAGCCGGTCTTTTCGACGTTCAGGATGAAGGCTCCCAACTTGCGGCGCTGCTCTGCGATGCGAGGCCGGGGATGCAGGTTGCCGATATCTGCGCTGGTGCTGGTGGTAAATCACTTGTGATGGCCGCAAAAATGGAAAATAAGGGCCGAATTCTGGCGCTTGATCCAGATGCCGAACGGCTGGAAAAAAGTGGTGAGAGACTGCGCCGCGCTGCCATTCATAATGTCGAGCGCAAGCTGGTTGCCGAAAAATGGTCAAACCGTTCATGGCGCGGTAAATTTGACCGTGTTGTGATCGATGCGCCCTGTTCGGGGTCGGGCACATGGCGCCGTCAGGTTGATGCCCGATGGCAGCTCACGTCGGAAAAACTGGACAAGATCAAAGACACACAGGCAATTTTGCTGGAAAAAGCGCGGGCGATGGTGGTTCCAGGTGGGCGCATTATCTATATCACCTGTTCGGTTCTTGCCAGTGAAGGCGCTGACTTGATCAAACAGTTTTTGGCCAATGCACCCGAAATTGAACTTGCCGATATCACCGATATCTGGGGTGATACGATTGGCAAAATTGGGGGTGGGGCTTGCCCGCCAACCAATGATGGGCTGTTGCAGCTTTTGCCCGGACGTGATGGCACCGACGGATTTTTCATTGCGGTTCTTCAGGCAAGATTGCGTTAACAGCAATCTATTATAATGATCGAATAGGGTCGCATCATGCGGCTGGTGGTAAAGGAATAAACAATGTCTGACTCAATTCTAATTATTGATTTTGGCTCGCAGGTCACGCAATTGATTGCGCGCCGCCTTCGTGAAGCTGGTGTCTATACCGAGATTCTGCCTTGTACCACCGATGTTGAAAAAATCAGCGCTGCCGCGCCAAATGGCATCATTTTATCAGGTGGGCCAAATTCGGTTGCGCTTGCCGATACACCGCGCGCGCCACAAATTGTTTTTGATCTTGGCGTTCCAGTTCTTGGCATTTGCTATGGCCAGCAAACCATGTGTGCCCAGCTTGGCGGGCGGGTTGAACCGGGAACAAGCCGCGAATTTGGGCGGGCGGCACTTAATATCGCCGCGCCCTGTTCGCTGTTTGAGGGGTTTTGGCAGGTTGGTGGCCAGCATACGGTGTGGATGAGCCATGGTGATCATGTTGCCAAATTGCCCGATGGATTTACCGTTGTTGCCACATCAGCCGGTGCGCCTTTTGCCGCAGTAGCCGATGAGTCACGCCATTATTACGGTGTGCAGTTTCACCCCGAGGTTGTGCATACCCAGAATGGTGCCGATTTATTGGCACGATTTGCGCTTGGCATCTGTGGCTGTACGGGCAGCTGGTCAATGGCTTCCTATCGCAGCCGCGCCATTGGCGCAATCCGCCAGCAGGTTGGTGATGCGAAGGTGATTTGTGGCCTGTCTGGCGGGGTTGATTCATCAGTTGCGGCGGTGCTGATCCATGAGGCGATCGGTGCGCAATTGACCTGTGTTTTTGTCGATCATGGCTTGCTTCGCGCCGGTGAGGCCGAAGAGGTGGTGCGCCTGTTTGGTGATCACTACAATATTCCGCTTATCCATAAAGACGCTTCAGATTTGTTTTTGGGTCGTTTGCAAGGGGTCAGCGACCCAGAAGAAAAGCGCAAAATTATTGGTGCCAGCTTTATCGAAGTCTTTGATGATGAAGCCAGCAAGATCAAGGATGTACAGTTTTTGGCACAAGGCACACTCTATCCGGATGTGATCGAAAGCATTTCAGCCGCCGGTGGCAGCGCCGTAACCATTAAATCGCATCATAATGTTGGCGGCTTGCCTGATGACATGGCGCTTGATCTTGTCGAGCCGCTTCGCGAGCTATTTAAGGATGAGGTGCGCGAGCTTGGCCGCGAACTTGGCCTTCCCGAAAGCCTTGTTGGACGCCACCCATTTCCGGGACCGGGGCTTGCCATTCGCATTCCGGGCGATATTACGGTTGAAAAGCTGGATATTCTGCGGGCGGCTGATGCGGTTTATCTTGATGAAATTCGTAAAGCCGGTCTTTATGATGATATCTGGCAGGCCTTTGCTGTTTTATTGCCAGTCAAATCCGTTGGTGTGATGGGTGATGCACGTTCATATGAATATGTCTGTGCGCTTCGGGCGGTGACGTCTAGCGACGGGATGACCGCTGATAGCTATGCGTTTAGCCATGCGTTTTTAAGCCGCGCGGCAACCCGCATTGTTAACGAAGTGCGTGGGGTAAACCGCGTGGTCTATGACGTGACATCAAAACCCCCAGGAACGATTGAGTGGGAGTAGTTATTCTATTGTAAGTTATTGATATTAAACGATTATTAACTTACACATAAGTTTCACATATAAAATCAATCGTTGATTTAATTGAAGTTTTCTCATACAGTTACACAGAATGTTGCACAAACGTGTGACTACTGAAAATCATAGTAACTCTGCGAGCAAACTTGGCACTTAAAAAACAAAACTTTGCTGAAGGCGAAATAGCAATATTTGATGAAGCTTGTGTGTACAAGCGTGGCGAGTATTGGCAGTTTCGCTTGTGGTTGCCTAAAGAGAACAAGTACGCACGTAAAAGCCTACGCACACGCAGCGAAAGCACTGCTGTAGAGCGTGGTAAAGCAGCTTACTTAGAGATTTATGGCAACTTGCAGCAAGGCAAATCCTACTTTTCCATAACCACAAAAGAAGGTGTGGAGAAGTACTTGTCGTTTCGTATGCGTGACGTTGAACTTGGACACATCGTTAAGGGACGGCACACAACAATCGCAACGCATTTACAGCACTTTCTAAGCTTCATTGGCAAAGACACTAAGCTCAAAGAACTAGAACGCACTGACTGCGAAAACTACTTCTACCATCGCCACAAAAGCACCAACGGCAACGTCAAACAAGTCACAGTTCAAAACGAACAAAGCACAATTAATGCACTGATGAAGTGGCTGAATAAGAACGGCGAGACTCATATTGACAGCTTTGAATTTAAGAAACTGCCACGCTTAGATAAAGGCAATGAAGCTATTCGTCGTGCAACACTAACTAACGATGAATACGAAACACTCTATCGCGCTATGCGTACCTACACTGCCAAACACAACAAGCTAGATGATGCTGAACTTAGAGTGCGAAAAATCGTGCAGCACTACGTTCTAATCGCAGCTAACAGTGGTTTACGAGTTGGCGAACAGCGACAGTTACGTTGGAGTGATGTGCAGATAGAACAGCACAAAGTGAATGGCGAAGAACAAAAGCTAGCACGTATCCACGTTCGCGCTGAAACAAGTAAAGTGCGTACAAGCCGTACTTTCTTGTGTCGCAATGGACAGTACTTTGAACGCTTACAAGAGATATCTAAGTCTAAAAGTGCTGATGAGTTAATCTTTACAGTGGATAACGCTAACGAACTAAGCAAACGTACGCTGCTATACCACTGGCACAAGATGATTGAGTTAGCAGACATTGCAGATAGGGATGTGCGTGACTTAGTACCTTACAGCTTGCGTCACTTTATGATTACGCAACGTATTATGAGTGGCTTAACGTTTAGGCAGATAGCTGATATGTGTGGCACAAGCGTGGCGCAGATAGAAAAGACGTATTACCACTTGAATGATGAAATACGTTTAACCAACGCTGTAGCTGACTACAGACGTAGAGAAGATGGAACGATAGAGGTGTTGTAATGAAATACTCGATTGATGATGAAGGTGTAATAAGCGTCAAAGTACTTTACCCACGTGACATAGATGCGTCTGTTGATGAAATGAATAAACACGGATTTGACTTCGATGGATGGGATAGAGACGAGAAATCAGCAACTTTTTATTTAGATTATACCCATATCCTCTCGCTAACCGATGTTGATGAGGAAGAGTATGAGAACAACAGGAATGAACTTGAAGAGATTGCAGAGACATTCATGAAGGCATTAGCTGAGTACATTACTGAGATGTAATTAAATCAACTCAGCTGCATTACGCTTCATCTCATCGTTAACTGTTACGTAACGCTGTGTTGTTTGAATGCTTCTATGTCCAGCCATATCAGCTAGCACAAACACACTAACCCCTCTCTGACTAAGTGCAGTAAGCCAAGTGCGTCGTCCACTGTGTGACGTAGCACCACTAATCCCAGCACGTGCGTACAAGCGTTTTAGGTGCTGTGTAGCTGTATTTGCACTAAAGTGTGCTTGCTTCTGTGTAGAGAACAAATAACCGTGCTGTGGACGCTTTGTAACGCTGCTAACGTATGCTTGTAGTTGACGTTGCATCTGCTTTGGAAGAAATATCTTACGTGCTCGTTTTGACTTGGTACGTGCTGCATCTAGTGTCATTTCGTCTCGTACTGTGTCGTTTGCATCTAGTACGTCATCAAAGCGCAGTGCAGCCACTTCTCCAACACGTAAACCACACAAGTGCGTAAATAGCAGCATCGTACTGTCACGTAGTGGATAACGACTGCACGAATTTGTTACGTCTAGTAGCTGCTTGAGTTCTGTTTTGTTGAGAGTCTTTGCTTGTGCCATACGCCACCACCTAAATGTAATTTTTTCGTGCATATAGCGTATTTTCTGATGTTCTATTTGGGCAATCGAAATCTGCTTATATAAATCCATATGTATCTCAGTGACTTACGTGGAAATGTAAGATAATTGTAGTTTTCTTATATATTCTAAGTGCTGTTTAAGTGTCAGCTTCGCTAACACTACTTGTGCCGTTTGTTCTTTCGCATTCGCTCAATCTCAAACAACACAGCGTATTAATCTTCTTAACGTTATTGATGTGGCTCATTTAGATTGTGTTTAGCCATAAGAAGGCTTAAGCAGCCTTCCTACAGCCTAACAGCGTCTCATTTGAGTTGCTTATCAGCCACTGTGTATCAAGCCTTCTTAGTTTTACCTAAGTTTCGGTGCAGTTGGGCTGTCACCGTTTACTTGCCTAAGTACCAACGCAACTACGCAGCAATACACAGTGTGCTACGCAGCCCCTACAGTTTCATCATCCGTAGGCTTAGTGCGCTTCTTGTTTTATATAGCGATTACGAAGCTACCGCTGTTGTGCGTCTCTGCTAAAACGCTACGTGTGCTGACAAAATCCGATGGCTACAGCTTTCGCTGGCAAACTCTTTATCATTAACAAAGCACTATGTGCAGATAAATACACAGCAACATTAACAAGCTGTGCATATTGTTATTTATCAACTGAGGAAGAAATGGATGCAGAAAACGGTACTAAACGACGTATTTGAGTTATTGCAGCAGATAGGTGCTGTGAGCAGCGAAAGCGAATTCAGCAAAGATTGGCTATGCAGAAGCGAGTGCTACATGCGTACGCTGCGTTTTAAGCGTGTTAAACCAAGCGTAGGTACGTTAGCTATATGTGCAAGCAAACTACAGCACTACGGACGCTGTATGACGGCAACAGAACAGCATACGCAGCTTGGTAAACGTTTTATCGAACTTAGCGAACAGTGCCACAAGCAGATTAATACGGATGCTGTGGGGTGGTGGTAAGACGAGGTGAGGGTTTGACAACTAGCACTCTAGCTTCACATCAACAACCTCGTCATCCAAAATTGGGTTTTAAGCGTGAAAATTTCGTGCAGCAGTTTTCAGCGGTGGAGTACTTTTCATAGTTAGGTGGTGATTTTGCATCACCCATTTCTGCTAGTTGCTAAATAACAATATGAACAAGAGTGCCTTACAAGACATACAACAAGCATTGAACTCGATACGAAGCGAGATAGAACGGGTTGATGACGAGACAAAGTGGGCAGCACTTGAGTTAATGCTAGGCACAAGCCGCAGTGTAGTAGCACTCGCTAAGAAGATGGTAAAACCAGAAACAAAGACAGTCACACGCACTGTAGCTGTTCCAAAGACAAAGATAGTTACGCAGAAACCACAGCAGCAGACGACATCAAAAGACCCAGAACGAATAGACTTCACACCTATTCGTCCACAACCACCGTTACCAAATCAACAAGACAACAGAGAAAAACGTTAGAAAACCAGTCAAAAGTGCATGGTTCGTAGCTGTTTGACTATTTGATTGACACACTGACTGACTGGCATAGTGAGCCGCTATGCAAATACTTCTCGCTAAAATAAATGCTCTACAGTAAGCGTAGAAAAAACGTGCTGTTCATGCTCTCAACAAATCTATAATATAAGACTGATACTTAACCTACGGAGGTGTGAGATGAAATCTTACGACGAATTGAAAGCTGAAATGGAAGCAATTCAGCAGCAGATGGTTGAAGCTAAGAAGAACGAACGTGCTAACGCACTGAAAGAAGTAAAGCGTCTGTGTAAAGAGTTTGGCTTTACTGCTGGGATGCTTAAGGGTGCGCTTGCTAAAGGGCGAGGTGAAAAATGAAGAAGTTAGTGAAGCGAAACATCGTAAAATTCGTACAAAGCTTGGGGTATACAATTCAACCAATTCTCACTCAGCACCACAATATTGCTGTAGAACTTGATGACAATGATGTTGATTTGATTAAGTACGTACTCGATAGCGGATATACTATGACAAGTGTGCTTAGGCTTGTTAACACCTTAAAGTCCTGCAGATACGTAGTTGAAAATAAGATACCTGGTGATTTTGTTGAAGCTGGCGTATGGCGTGGTGGTAATGGGATTTTAGCCAAGAAATTATTTGACGAATTAGATTCTCAGAGACACGTTTGGATGTTTGATACCTTTGAGGGAATGACGGAACCAACCGAATTTGATGTAGCAGCTAAATCAAAAAAGCACGCACTTGGTAAGTATAAAAGAAGGCAATTAGATACGCATAATGAATGGTGTTTCGCATCACTAGAGGATGTGCAAGATAATTGTAGAAAATCAGGATTGAGAGTCGAAGACTTCAAATTCATAAAGGGTGATGTAAATAAAACCTTGTTGGAAAAACAAAATCTTCCACGTGAGATTTCTGTTTTAAGGCTTGATACTGATTGGTATGAATCAACCAAGACTGAGCTGGAAATCTTGTATCCGGTTTTGAGTGTTGGAGGAGTTTTGATTATTGACGACTATGGACATTGGGAAGGGGCACGGAAAGCTGTAGATGAGTACTTTTCAACGATGGAGTATAAGCCATTATTCAACGTGACTGATTATACTGGGAGATCTGCAATAAAGATGTAGTCAAAAGTTTGAATTGGTTTTACCCAATGATTGAGTGGCACGACAATCAAAAGATTCCAAGTAGTAACTTGCGTAGGTTGCTGCAAGAACGAGTTGGTAAAGCTAATCCACGCAGCGAACTGACTGCAGAAGAAACTAAACGCCTAGCAAAGTTAGAAGCGATAGCTGACAGACTTAAGCGTGGAGAAAACGTGCAAAATCGTCAGCTAAAAACGTGGTTAAGCGAAGAAGAATACGAACAGCTTGAGTGTGAGTGGCAAGAGCAACTTGAGCTACGTGAAGAATTTAAAGACAAACCCAGCGACTTGAAACGTTACGAAGAGAAGCTGAAGCAAGCTACCTTTGACTACAATCGTGCAGAAGGATATAGCAGTAAAGGCAAGCACTCTACTGCTAAGAAGTTCTACAACAAGAGTGAAAGCCTTTGCGAAAATGCGTTAGAGATACTGCAAGAAATTCTGCACTATAACAGCAGTCTTCGCATTTGGTTTGATAGAGATATCGACTTTGAAGTAGGTGGCGACTTGAGCGCAGACATAGTTTCACTGCCACGCTTAGTAACTTCTGGAGTCATGAAAAGCTGAGTGATGACAGCAGACTTACAAGCAAGCAGAACGTAAAGTTGGCTGTGGTTGAACGTGCAATGCACAACATTGGTAGAGACACAGCGCCAGCATCTAAGCCTACAACTTCTCCGCTCGATAAGTTTCTTAGCACTGACGACTAATCTTCGGATGACAGCCTTCTAACTCTGAAAGCATAATGCTTTTAGCTAACAAGGAGGCTGTTATGACTGTACTCGATACACTGAATTTCGTTGCGTTTAATCCACTTAAAAACAATAACCCTATCGCTATTCGTCGTCGTAAGTTGATAGCAAAGATTGATGAACAAATCCAACTTGCAGCAAATAAAGATTACACACCTACGCAACACAAGTGGGTTACTGACGAACATGGTAACCAACGCAAAGTAGAAGTTGCTAAACGAGTTAAGCGTTGGTGGACTGCTAGTGTTGATGGAAAGATAAATCTTGTAGTGCGCTATGGCAGCAAGCCATTAGAGTTTGCCAAAGGTAAGAATGCTATCGAACTAGGCAGTGAGGCAGAGGTGGCGGATGTGCTAGCTAAGGTGCGTGAAGCTGCAGAGCTTGGTGAGTTAGATGCACTGATAGAGAAGCAAGCGCAGTTTGGCAGACGAATGACACAAAAGAACAAGTGAACAGAAAGAACAGAAGAACGTGTGGTTTAAGCACGTTCTTCGTCTTACGATGTGCAACAAGCGATTGCGTAAACTATTGAATTGCAATAGTGACACAAGCGTAGATAAAACGTGCAAAGTGGATAGTGAGTTACACACCAGTTGTACATTAATTATTGATAGGTAGTAAATACATGATATTAAACAAGAAAATATTAACGTTACTACTGAGTGGGAGTAGATTAAAAATCACCAAGTCAAATGCTTGAGGATAAATCAAACGGCTTTATGTTGATCCGGCCTATCGCGGCAAGGCCATTGCCAGCAAGTTAATGGCTAAAATTGAACAGGCTACCATTGCTGAAGGCATTGCCATGGTGCGGCTTGAAACAGGGGTTTTACAAAAGGCAGCGATTGGCCTTTAAGAATCTTTGGGTTATTTGTCATATCCAGCCATTTGGCAGCTATCTTGATGATCCGCTAAGCCTGTTTATGGAAAAGCATCTTGTGCCATCGGCACTGGACTGACTGTTGATGCCAGTCTGAAAATTTGAATGATGGCCCCGTGATTTGGTGGATGTTGACAACCATTGTGGAGATCAGAGGTGTTGATACTCTTTGCCTATTTGACAGGCTTTGCCCTTAGTTTTTCATTGATTTTGGCCATTGGTTCGCAAAATGCCTTTGTCTTGCGTCAAGCGATTCTTCGCCAGCATATTGGTGCCATTGTGCTGTTTTGTGCGGTCTCAGATGCGCTGTTGATTATGGTTGGGGTTGGTGGATTATCGCTTTTAATTGCTGATTTTGTTGACCAACTTGCGCCATGGCTATTTGGTGGCGCGGCAATCTGGCTTGCCGGATATGGGGTTTTGCGCATGCGCGACGCGTTTAGCAATCAAGCATTGACCGCTGATGACCAGCCTGTTGGCAGCCTTGCCACAAGTCTTGGCATGGCCGCCATTTTGACCTTTGGCAATCCGCATGTCTATCTTGATACAGTAGTGTTGATTGGCACTGTATCATTGCAATTTGACGGCATGGCAAAAATAGCCTTCGCCGCTGGTGCCATGACGGCCAGTCTGGTGTTTTTTGTCATTCTTGGTTATTGCGGCTATTTGCTGTCGGGCTTTATGCGGCACCCAAGATCATGGCGGCTATTAAATTCAGTCATTGCGCTGATAATGTTTACGCTGGCGCTGGCCATGTTGCGTGCTGGCGGCTGGGTCTGAGTCAGCGGATCTAATTGGGCGGGGATCTTACCGCCCAAGTTCAAGATTAATCATTCAGATCTTCTTCAAGAATGGAAATCTGGACATGGTAACAGATCTCGCCGTCTTCAGTATCTTGAAACACTACACCGATAAATTCATCTTCCAGCATCAATTCGGCGGAATCATCCTTATTTTCACGACGCGCAAGCGTTAATTTATGATTGCCAAAACGCTGGCGTAAATAGCGTTGGACTTTTGCGGTATCACTGGCGTTCATCGGACATGCCTCTTATTTTGATTTGGCTCTGCTGAAAAAGTGAGCCGGATTGCCATAAATTTGTATCTTGTACACGACTACCTGATCATGCCTTATCAGGCAAGCCCAAGGGGATGTTTCATTTGCATTGACGCGTGGTTTTGCCGTAAATGGGCAAAGGGTGGGTCTAGATATGTCTGGCAATTTGCCCGCCGCCATGGCTTGGCCAGGCAGGGCGGGTGGCGATATCACGAGCCTGACAAAGGCTGCAACGCATGCGTCCGCCAAGTTCGGGAACTGGAAATAGCGACCCAAGTGCCGTTGCCAGCGGCACCGGATCAATGGTGCTGTTATGGCCGCAGCGGTTGCACCAGCAAAAAACTGACAATCCTTCATGAATCATATCGGCAAGCGTGGTTGGATTCTTTGGTTCGTCCAATGCGGTATGTTGCCGTTTATGCCAACCCATTTTAGACAACCTTTCACAAGCGGTCAGGCAGTGCCTTTGGCATGGGCATCGCGACCTTCTGATATTTGTTCATGTTTTGTTCTAATTTAGAAATATCTTATATATTAGATATGCGCAATAGACGAAATGAATCGATATGGTTTTCTGCGGGAAAAGACCTAAGCTTGAGCCAGCTGGTGGCTAGCCAGTGATCAGGCGTGGCAGGCGGTTGAAATAACTGACAATTTCCTGCATCGAGCTGCCTTTGCATAGAATTTTATTGCGATCGCGAAGGGTGAATTTCGGCGCTTCAGTTGGAAAGCGTTGTTGTTTTTCAACAACATAAAGCGGGGTTTCATGCGTATGCCGGAAAATCGAAAAGGCGGCGCTGCCCGGTAAATGATCAATGGCGTAATCGCGCCATTCCCCGCTGGCAACGCGGGTGCTATAGGTTGCTAGAATCTGTCCAAGTTCGCTTCGGTTAAAGAATAATGGTTTGCGAAGCTTTTTCGGGTTGGATATACGCTGCATATGGTTTGCTGTTACCTAGCTTTTAGTGGTGGCTGTTTTTCCTATTCCAAGTTATGTTGAGACAGCTTTCGGTTAAGGTCAATAAAGCACTGGCATTTCGGTAAAAAGAATTGCTATTACGGTGCCGGATAAATTGACCAATCGGGCTGTGGATAAACCTTAGGTATTCAGCAGTGAAATGCTGTTTTGACCGGAAGTGATTGTTGGGCGAATGGCTGATATTTTTGATGAGATTAATGAAGATCTGAAACGTGACCAAATGCAGGAATTATGGTCGCGCTATGGTAAATATGTAATCATTGCAGTTGCGCTGGTGGTTATTGGTGTTGGCGCACGTCAAGGCTATACGGCGTGGCAGGATCGTCAGGCAACCGAAGCCGCCGCGATTTACCATCAGGCGTTGAAAGCCGATGACAGTGCGGCTGCCCTCACAGCGCAGCTCGATACGCTAAGCCCGGGCTATGCGATGCTGGCGCAGTTCCGTATCGCTGCAAAACAGGCCGAAAACAAAGATTTTGATGCCGCCGAGGCAAGCTATCTTGCGCTTTCGACAGACCCTGATGTAAAGCTTCTTTATCAGCAAGCGGCAATTTTGCTGTCGGTCATGAACGCACCAGAAAGCCGCAAACATGATGAATTGGCCGCACGATTGACCTATCTTGAAAGTCAGGCTGGCCCTTGGCAGTCAATGGCGCTTGAACAGGCAGCAGGGTTGGCCCTGCGGTCGGGTGATCGCAAAGCGGCAATGGCCAAATATGAATCATTGGTAGGTTTGTCGGATATTCCGGCTGGGGTGCGTCAACGAGCGCGTCAGATGGTGCAAATTCTAAAAGGGTAATGCGTGGTGCATGGCGCTAGGCATTTATTTAAAAAGCATGAATCTGGCGAAACAAAGTCGGTTTCAAACGCATGCTAAGGGAGTTGTCATGACGGCAAGGGGAATCTTGATGAATGGTCGGTCTTTGCTGCGTCCATTATCGTTGGTGCTTGGCAAATCGCTATCAGCCGGATTTGTGCTGATTGCATTATCAGCCTGTTCAGAGTCTGAATTGATCCTTGATGGTGATCGTGTTGCCATCATTACGGCAAGCGATATGATCGCCGCTGATTCGGCGGCACTCGCCGAAGGCGCAGGCTTGCCTGATGCGATTGATATCCTGAATGCAGGCCATCCCGGGCTAAGTGCTGGTCATACTGGCGGTAATGTCAAAGCAGCCTTGCCGTTCAAGCGGGCTTGGCGCGCGTCAATTGGTGGATCTGGCAATGACTTGACCGAGCTTGCCCAGCCAATGGTGGCGGGTGAGCAGGTCTTTACCGTTGCGCCAAATGGCACAGTCACAGCTTTTGACATTAAAAATGGCAAAACTAACTGGCAGGTGAGTATTGAAGAATTTACCGATGATCCATTGCCGGGGATTGCTGGCGGGCTGGCGGTTCGTGATGAGACATTATTTGTTCATGCTGGTGGGCGCAGTCTGGCGGCGCTGTCGGTACAGGACGGGTTAACAATATGGTCAATATCACTGCGTTTTCCGGTTCGCGGCGGGCCAACAATAATCGGACAAGAAGCAATTGCCGTAACCGATCTTGACGGTAATGTTTTCGCCTATTCAACCAATGATGGTTCGCTTTTCTGGGAACGCGCCGGCTTGCCAGTGAATACGGTTGTTTATGGTGCGCCGTCACCAGCCTTTGCCAATGATCAATTGGCGGTGGCGGGTTATGGTGGTGATATCAGCCTTCTCGAAGCCAATTCAGGACAGATTATCTGGTCTGACACATTGGCTGCATTCAGCCCGCGTACTCCGCTTCAGCGGCTTGGCGACATTCGGGCGCATCCTGTTTTTGATGGCGGCCTTGTTTTTGCGGTCTCGCAAGCAGGGCAAATCGCGGCGTTTAATGCGCGGTCAGGCTTGTTGATTTGGGATCAGCCGATTGGCGGTATTGAAATGCCGTGGGTCGCAGGCAAATCACTGTTTCTACAAACCATTGAAGGACGGCTTTATGCTTTGCGCCGTACTGATGGCGCGGTGCGCTGGATTGCCGATTTGCCCGGCGCCTTGCCAAATGGTGTTGTCGCATCCGAAGACATTTCGCGTTATGTCGGGCCGGTCGTTGTTGATGGTAAGGTTATGGTCATTTCAAAATCGGGAAGCCTTTTTGCCTTTGATGCTGATACCGGTGATGGCGGCAAGACCATTGATGTTGGAACCGATGTTGTGACCGCACCTCAATTGGCAAGCGGCATGATGTTTGTCCTAAGCGGCAATGGCACGCTTACGGCTTTTGAATAGGATCGTTATTATTTTATGACTGTTACTTTTGCCATTGTTGGCCGCCCAAATGTTGGGAAATCAACGCTGTTTAACCGGTTGATTGGCCGTCAGCACGCGATTGTTGACGACCAGCCAGGGGTGACGCGTGATCGCCGCGAAGGACAGGGATATCTTGCCAGCTTGGCCTTTGCCGTTATTGACACGGCCGGTCTTGAAGAGGCTGATGACGGCTCGCTTGAGGCGCGGATGCGCCGTCAAACCGAAATGGCCATTCGCGATGCCAATATCACTTTGATGGTTGTCGATGCCAAAGCTGGGGTCACGCCGGTTGATAAATTTTTTGCCAGCGAAATCAGAAAATCGGGCGCGCGGGTCGTGCTGTTGGCGAATAAATGCGAGGGCAAGGCGGGCGCTGCTGGCCTGTCGGAGGCATGGGCGCTTGGGCTTGGTGAGCCAGTGCCAATTTCAGCAGCGCATGGCGAGGGGCTTGTCGATTTGCATGATGCCATGCTGGCGGCAGCGCAGGCCATTGGGCTTGGCGATGTTCTGACCGGCGATGCTGATGATGATTCTGATGACCATTTATTCACCGATGCTGATGGGCTTGATGAAAAGCTGGATGCCGATGGCAATCCCATTGATGTTTGGCAGGATGAACAGGTCAACCAGCCAATGCGTATTGCCATTGTTGGCCGCCCAAACATGGGAAAATCAACGCTGATCAACAGCTTGATTGACGAAGACCGTTTATTGACCGGCCCTGAGGCGGGAATTACGCGCGATTCCATCGAAGTGCCATTTCAATGGCATGGCAAGCCTTACAAGCTTGTTGATACGGCCGGAATGCGTCGGCGGGCGCGGATTGCCGACAAGGTTGAAAAGCTGATGGTCGATGATGCGTTGCGCGCGGTTCAATATGCCCATCTTTGTGTTTTATTGATTGATGCTAACGAAGAAATTCACAAACAGGATCTAACCATTGCCCGCCTGATCGAGGATGAAGGCCGAGCGATTGTTATCGGGGCGAATAAATGGGATGCGGTTCGCGATAAACAGGCGGCAAGCGGCCAGATTTCGGATCGGCTGCAAACCTCGCTTGCGCAATTGCGCGGCGTTCCGGTTGTGCAAATGTCAGGGCTGCATAAAAAGGGTCTTAGCAAGCTGCTTGACGCGGCTGATGAAATGTATAGCATTTGGAATACGCGCATTTCCACCGGCCGGTTGAATCGGTGGCTTGATACGATGCTCGAAGCGCATCCGCCGCCATTGGTCGAGGGGCGCCGGCTTCGCATTCGCTATATGACCCAGATTAAAACCCGCCCGCCGACATTTGCATTATTTGTCAGTCGTCCGGCTGATCTGCCGGAAAGCTATCTTCGCTATCTGACAAGCGGGCTGCGGGCTGATTTCGGATTGCGCGGCGTGCCAATCCGCATGGTGATGCGCAAGCGCGAAAACCCGTTTGCGCCAAGCTAGGCTTTGGCCAATTTATCTGATAATACCGCCCCGATACGCGCCAGAAGGGCGGCGATATTTTCGCTTCCCTGCTGATCAAGCGTATATTTGCGCGTCATATAGAGGCGGCGGTTGATCTCGATCTGGATTGATTGCTGGCATGTGGCGGCGCGGCCGTAATTTTTGGTGATATAGCCGCCGGCATAAGGGTGGTTCCAGGCAAGGCTATAGCCAGCCTCGGTAATGATTTTTGCCAAAAGATCGCCAATTGCCGGATCAAGCGTGCTGTGATGCAGATCGCCAAGCACGAAATCGGCAAGCGGTTTGTCATGCTGGTCATGCGATGGCATTGAATGGCAATCAATCAGTAGAGACCGGCCAAAATGGCTATGGGCGGTGGCTAATGCGGCTTGCACCGCCTGATGATAGGGTTTATGGACAAGCGCGATGCGGCTTTCCACCTCATCCGACGGCAGTAATTGCCGATGGATCACCTCACGCGCGGCGGTTAGGCGCGGCAACAGCCCATAACCAGCCCGAACATGGCGTGATGCGGCGGCGGCGGTATTGGCCGCGGCTGGCGGCGAGGTAAACATGGCAGTATCAAGCGCATCAACCGGCCGGTTTACATCGATATAGGCACGCGAAATCTGGTTATTGATACAGGTGATGCCATGATCGCGAACGCTGCCAATCAATTGATCAACAGCAAAATCTTCAAGCCCGCGAAGGGCATTTACGTCGGCAATGCTGGCAGCGATAAATTCGGCCGGATAAACCCGTCCCGCATGCGGCGATGACAAGACCACCGCGCTTGGTTGGCAATGCGATGGAGGGGTCAAGATTTCGGCAGCGGTAAAATGCGGCGCGGCAAGCGCGACCAGCGGCAGGATTACCGGCCCCAAATCATCGCGTCTTGATGCGGCTGTTGACGCAATCGGCGCGGGATTATGGGTGGGGGTGATTTCGGGATCGATCGCGGGATCGATCGCGGTATTGTTGGCAGGATTAACCGCAATATGGGCATCTGACTTTGGCGCGGTTACTATGCTCATTGGTGCAGTCTAACTTGCGATTGTGATGGCGACAATAGCCAAGTTTTGCGCCGCCTTGGCATTTGCCCCAATTTGACGGCAGGTTTTGTGATATCTGACCGGCATTGGCCGAAAAAAGGCTTGATATGACCGGCCGGTTGGTGCAGATATAGCCGGTGGCCAGCGTTACCGCGCACATGGCTCGCCGGTTGGCACAAAGCCAGCATCAACATGATTGTTATGCTGGTTTGATTGGCCGACCATATGAAATAGTGTGGGGGTGTAGCTCAGCGGGAGAGCACTTCGTTGACATCGAAGGGGTCACAGGTTCAATCCCTGTCACTCCCACCATTTCCTACAATATATTTTTGAAGCCGAGCGTCAGTTTTAGTGTTTAAATGCTTCCTATGATTTCAATGGGCGTTGCTCATTTGTCAAATTGCAACTAGCTTGGCAATCTAACGAACAAAGGCGGACGCGTTATCGAGATGCGCGAGCATCGTTCATTTATTGCCTCTTGATGTATTGAAGGTTGAAAATGAGAGTGATCAGATTTTTTATAGGCTTTGTCTTACTGTTTTCATTTCAAGCTCAACTGTCTTTTGCTGACGAGGAAATCATCTGCAGAGTAAAAGGTTCTGGACAGAAAGTTTTTCGTCTTGAAAGCGGTTTCTTTTCATCTAGTGTTTTTGTCAAGAACAGTTCTGGCCAATTTGTTGATTGGTGTCCGGAGACTGACTCACAAAAGCCGTCATTTGGCCGTGATACTGCGATTTGTAAATTTTCTGGTACTCGGTTAGGAAGCAAACTTGCTTGGGGCGAGACAGTAATCAATTTTGCTCAGCCGTCTTGGAATAGGCGTTATCGTTACGCTAAGCTAGGCCAAACTTGGAAAGAATCTCAGCCCGGTGGTAGGGAACGTGCAACTTGCAGGTTCAGGTAGTCCTCAGAGCAGGGTTTTTGCTGGATAATGTGGTCATAGTGTAGACACGCCAACTACATCATTAGCAAAGAAATATAAATAAAAATATTAAAAACAGTAAGTTAATTATATATTTCAGCGGGAAGCACTTCGTTGACATGAAGGGGTCACAGGTTCAATCCCTGTCACTCCCACCATTTCCTTCAAGAGATTTTTGCAGCAGAGCGTCAGTCTTGGCGCTTTTTTGTTTTCCGGCTTGTGTATCTTGAATTTCTCTAGAAAAACGCCTACTGGGGCGTGTTTCGCATCCAGTCAAGGAATTGATTAAGTTGGAAAAATTATTGGCTATTTTAGTTTTTATGGGCGTTCCAAAATTTATCTCGTGCTCCCAAGGAAAACGAGCTAATTTTTTAACTGCTATTCGCCTTTAATAATGTCTTCAAGGAAGCAAAACGAGAAAGAAACAACAATTAAAATGACGGCGGCTAGAAGGGAGAATTGGAGCACCGCATTAGAAATACCGCATGAGGCGATAAAAAATAGCACCTTTCTCTCACTTTTTAAGGCGCTGACTTCTTTGTGTAATTTATCGATTTGTGCGGTCAGTGAGCCCGTACTGTTGTAGTTGGTCATTGCGTCCCTCTGCCAAATTCTAAAATCGTTTTCAAATCAGAAACTAAAAGCGTGCGTCACCAAAAATTATTGATGACGCACGCAGTGGTGTCGGCGGATAGCCGGTGCATCGCTCGCAACTTTATTGCCAATTTTGCGTTTTAAAACGAACAAGGCACTCAATTTGAGTGTGACCCTCCCAACTTAAGAAAATGACTGGCGCAAATGCTGTTCGCAAGTAACGCTGATATGTCTGTCCCATCGTCACTAACTGGCGACAAATTGACGGTTGGGATTTTGGCTCAAGTTTGCCTGATATCAGTTAGCTATTGTCGATGGACTTTTAAATATTTGGCTCTCTCCAGTATTTTTCTGCGAGTGAATTTGCGTCGCTTATCCTCAAAGCAAGCCCTCCAATGATTGCATTGCATCTTGGATCAGCTTGAGCCATTTTTGCGCGAAACACCGGCTCATCCAGCTTGATGAGCATCGCGTTGGTCTTTGCTCTAACAGTCATAGTCCTTGGTTCTGAGGTGATGAGGCCAACTTCGCCAAACAATTCACCCTCGCTTAGAACACCCAGGACCATTCCTTGTTTACTCTCTATTTGGACAGAGCCACTATGCACTAAATAGAAGCTATGACTTGCATCATTGACATTGTAAATAATATCACCTCCCTTAACTGCTATTTTGGCAAAATTTTTTAAATTTATCGGCTTCATTAGCTTTCCTCCCCAGAGGCTACCCTGTCGCATAAAGTGACTGAAAATAAATGCTGGTCAAGTCAAGCGTGGAACGCGCCTGGTAAATAATTTAGCAAACCATATCTGACAAAAACTGCAAAATTAGTGTAACATGCTGTTGAGCAGCTGCTTCAAGTTTACTACCTAATAAAATCAAGTTGAAAGCATTGACGATGAACAAAAATGCTGACGTCAAACAAGCCGAGCATCTTCAACAATGGTCTGACAAGGCCGTGCTTTCTCTCTCAGCCTCGTTGGTGTTTGGTAGGGAAAGAGCTAGTGAGATTGCCCAGCCACTATTGATCGCTTTATTTTCATTGACCGCAAATGATTATGAAAAAGCGCTGGAGATAATCGTTAAAATTGATAATTTTTCAGTTAAACGAATATTTTTAGAGCAATTCAAATACACTTATATCCGTAATTCGGGCCTGGAAGATTTTTCTGCTTTGATCGAAAAAGTAGATTTTTCTAATCAGCAAATGTCTGATAGGTATGACAATGCTCTTTTAAGATTATTTAATGAAAACGAGAAGAATACTGCGTTGCTCAGTAGAAGTCTCAGGGCGTTACCAATAACAGCTAGGCGCTTGGCTTTGAAAAGGCTTTCGAGTAAAGAATTTGAAACCTTTAAGAGGGTTAAACTCACAGGTAAGACGTTAAGAAAAAAACACAACCTCCTTTCACGCGATGCCGGGGAGCCTGCCTGGTTCTGGGTATGGGTGTTGATTTTTATTGTTCTTGCAACTCTTGGAGTTGCATACATTTGACAAGTAAACGGTGCCATATAATGAGGCTAACGCACAGGCTGGCGTTGTAATGCCTCCGGTGATATCGCAATGGCGCACTCGAGAGGCTGGGGTTTCTTCCTACAGACACCAAATAACATCTATCATCAAACGTCTCTGCCAGTTTAGGCGTAGCTAGTTGCCAGCAACTGGTGCAAAAACTGACGTGCAAAAAGTACCAGTCGACTTACAATAAAAAAACGTAATCACTTAATAAATTTTATTTGAGTTGGCGTTTGCTGTGTAAGCCATAAATGCTGAGGGGAATTTAGCGCTTTTTTGACCTTACTAACATTTAGCCACCACTTATTGTAATAGCTGCGTCAAAAGATTTTTTGACTGATTGGCGATTGATAGCATTTGATTGGATGACTGTGATAATATTTGGTGCTTTGCAAGTTTGGCTGACTCAAGTGCAAAATCGGCGTCAATAATTCGTCCAATGGCAACTTCCGTTTTTACAGCGGCTGAGCTCAAATTATTGATTGATGCCATCATTCTGTTGATGGATGCCCCTATAATAGATCTTTGTTCGTTCATTGTCTGTAAAATCGACAACGTGGTGTCAAATGTTTGCGTCGCGTTGGCCTGAGTTGTCAAATCGACAAATGTGGGCAACGTTGTCGATAGGGTAGCTCCGGGGGTAATGGCAAGAGTAAATGTATCTGAGGCATTTGGGCCAACTTGGATTGTATATGGCGTTCCGCCAACTGTTCCATTGACTACTTGAAGCTCATTAAACCGCGTATTTGCCGCAACCATCTGAAATTGGGAAACTAATTGATCTGCTTCAAGCTGTGCGAGAGCTCTATCAGCATCAGAGTAAGTACCGTTCGCCATCTGAACACCGAGCTCTTTAATGCGGTGCGTTATATTCGCAAACTGCTCCACTGCAACTTCTTGCACGTTTAAAAGTGATAGTGCGTCAGCCGCAGTTTTGATCGACGCTTTTTGGCCCATCAGTTGAGCATTCATTTTCATAAAAACGGCAGCGCCAGCGGCATCATCGGCGCCAAAGTTTAACCTTTTGCCAGATGAAAGACGAAGCGCAGCAGTGTCGACTTCGCTGTTAGCAATTTGCCCAGCAAGTCGTGCCTTTAACGCAGATGTATTTGTGTTAATTACCGTCATCTTCCCAACGCATTGTGGATAGCCTGACTTCGTTAACGTCATTAAGCACAAAAATGTGAGAAAAAAGGCGCATTAATGAGCTTCATGCGCCAGAGTGAAATGCCAACTAAAAGAACGCCTTTATGCCTGATGATTTTTAGCTGCCACAAAGTTCCCTCGTTGATTGATGCAATTAGAATGGAGCCGGTAACATGGATGTCTGAAATCACTAGAGCGCAGCAGCCTCAGAAAGGGTGCTGAGGCCTATGTAAACCTTAGGGCCATGGGCTGCAGACTCTAGGCAGTTAGAACTTAAGCTTAGAAAGTCACACCTGAAACCTTGGAAATAACACTTAAGGGTGGGCATGATCCCGCCGCCTGCTGCATTTGTATACCAAAACAAAACCACAACTCAGGCTTTGACCCCGGTAAACCCTATCAGTTGCCTTTTTGGATGCAGATTAATGGATCACGAAAATGCCTACAAACTTATTTAGGAAAAGCGGGTGCCTAGCCCCGAGTGATAGTATTTCACCTAAATCGCTGTAACACTCAATCAAGGCAGCCAATATCTATTCAATACATCAGGAAAGGAGTCGAAGCATTGCCCCTTTCGATGCGTTTCCGTGCGTTAACATGGCGACCCCAGATTGTTGCAAAAGTTGTGACTTGGCACGACGCGTAGCTTCACCCGCGATGTCGGCATCTGAAACTCGGCCAGCCGCAACTTTGGTGCTTTTTTGTGTGTTACTTAAATTTTCAATAGTACTTGAGATCCTGTTCACATTGGCGCCGATATCACCTCTAACCGAGTTTACTTTTTCAATTGCCGCATCAATGGTTGACATGGCATCACGCGCATCGGAAGAAGTATCAAATGAAACACGCCCAGAATCAAGCTGTAGGTCACTCGAATTCACCGCCTCCATTGTGACATTTATTTGGTCTTCAGTTGACGAACCGACTTGCAGATTTATATCTTCGCCTGAAAGTGGAGTTCGACCATTGAACGATGTGCTATCGGCTATGCGGCTTATTTCGGCAGTTAATTGATCAGCCTCGCTTTGCAACGCCTCACGTTGTGCAATACTGTTAGTCCCATTGGCAGCTTGTACTGCAAGTTCTTTCATTCTGTTTAGGATATTTGAGATTTTAGCGGCGCCTGAATCAGCTGTTTGCAACAGGCCTTGCCCATCTGCAGCATTCCTGATTGCTTGTTCCTTTCCGGATAAGGCCGCTTCTAATTTGGACAGCACCGCTATTCCAGCTGCATCATCAGCGGCGCTGTTAATGCTTTTGCCACTGGATAATTTTTCAATTGTCTTTTCATAAAAGTTTTGATTTTTGCTTGAGGCATTTGCCCCAAATATAAATCCAGGTTTTGTATTAATATTTATAGCCATTATGACCTCCGATGAAAAAGGCTTCGCAAAAACCCTAACGACGCAAACTTAAAAAGTTTTAGTTATTTTAATTTTTTTTTTACTCTGGACACCAAAGTACTGATTACAGATCATAATTTTTGCAAACTGTATGCTAATAGAGGTGTTGCAAAATCAACTGTAAGCCGATTGAAGCCATGATTCTACGTCACATTCCTCTGGCATCTTCGTCCAGTAGGACTATATAACTGGGTCATAACCTTTCAAATATCTGTGCCTAATGCCAGTGAAGTACGGCCAATAGCATCGCAATCATCAGATGGTTGACTGCATTTGCGCTAAGGAAAAAATGAGGCGGCACTTATATGTCGCTACGACTGTTTATTTTGACCGTCATTCCATTGGTGACTTAATATCCCTTTTGGTGTTTGCCAAAAGGCTAAATAACAAATCCAGCTTGCACCTTTTTAATCGCGGCTAACGCATTGATGGAAAGCGGCCCTTTATTCACCGCGGCCGTTGCCTGTTGCAGCTCTTCAAGCGTTGCAATGCCAATTTCGGTTGTTGGCAAGGCCGAATTCGAAATTACATAACGGATTGCCAATTCAATCAATGATCCAGCATGACCGGCTTCGACCAGCGGCATGAATGCAAGCCCGCGTTTTACATCGGTTGCGTAATCAGTTTCAGATCCAATCGGCGTAACATTGCTCATGCCAAGCGGGTGACGCGCCGCGCTGCCGGACAATGCACCACCAGCCAGAACGCGAACACCAATCGCCCCAACGCCATGATCCTTGGCGGTTTCAAGAAGCAATTTATAATCGTCTGACGGATAATTGGCATCGATTGGTTCGCCGGCCGAGGGGACAAGCAAGTTGTAAAACACCTGCGCGCTGGCAAACACGCCGCAGGAAACCAGCTTGTGAACATCATCGGCTTCGCCTTTTGCCGTAAAGCCAAGAAACCGAGCCTTGCCGGTGTCGCGAAGCTTGTCAAAGGCCGGCACAACCGCATCCATAATCTGGCCAATCGTCAATGTGCCGCGAAAATCGGTTCGGCCTAACGTGTTGTGAAGCTGGAAAATATCAACATGTTCAAGCCTTAGCCGGGCGAGGCTGGCATCAAGCGAACGGGTGATGGCACCATAAACGTCGGATAAATCATCATTGCTTAGCCCGACTTTCGTGCTGATCACCAAACCGTCGCTATTGCCATTCAGTGCACGCCCAAGATTTTCCTCGGAAACGCCATTGCCATAGCTTGCCGCCGTATCAAAAAAATTAATGCCATGATCACGAGCCCAGCCAATGGCACGATCCTGATCGCGCGCATCGCCTTTGGTCATCAACCCGCCAACGGCACCACATCCAAAGGTCAGTCGCGACACCGCAAGGCCGGTATTGCCAAATTTCCGTTGTTCCATGCGCCAATGTTCCTTTTGCACTCAATGATGGTATTTCGATTGAAATCCCAAAATATTATGCGTCTATTTTCGTGCATCCACCAGCCCTAACGGTACAGGCAGGGCTGCATAACGCAAAGCACCGGGACGGCATGAAAACAGGCGGTAAAAATGCTGGCAAACCCATTGCCTGAACCGGCTATGCCGCGATAGAATTGTAACTGTCGCTGCCAGGCTTGCTGTTACGCTGTTGCCATGCTGTGACAACAAGGAATTGTTCAAAAACATGTCGAAAATAATTTTGGCAAAAAGCTGATACGGCCAATAAGGCCAAATAGACGAATAAGGAATCGCATGTCACATGCGTGATAAAGACAAAAATAACCTACCAGCCAATCCGGCACATGATGATAACAATTTGCCGATGGGCAGGGCGCTTCGTTGTGATTTTGTGGGTGGCGCGGTGCGGCATCGTTTGCACTTTGGTGGTGGGCGAGGACAGGATTTGCCAAAGGCGGTGGGTTTCAAGCCGAGCGTTAACCCGCATATTATCGATGCGACGGCGGGGCTTGGCCGTGATGCTTTTTTGCTGGCCTCGCTCGGTGCCACGGTTACAATGATCGAACGTTCTGCAGATATGCATGCATTATTGCTCGATGGCATGGCGCGGGCGCTTGATGCGGGCGGGGTGACTGCCGAAATCATTAGCCGGATGACGCTGATCCATGGCGATGCTATCCAGCTTTTACCCAGCCTATCGCCGGAAATCGTGCTTGTTGACCCGATGCACCCGCCGCGCAATAAATCGGCTTTGGTCAAGGCGGAGATGCGCCAAATTCGTGCGATTGTCGGCATTGATAATGATCAGACCCGCCTGATGCAAACCGCGTTGGCGCATGCGTTGCGGCGTGTTGTTTTAAAATGGCCAGCCAAGGCCGCACCAATGGCCGATATCGCACCAGCATCACATCAGATCATTGGCAAAACGGTTCGTTATGATGTGTTTATGCGATCCTGATCGGTGGTTCAATTACGCGCCGTGATGAAAACTCGCGTTGTTTAATTTTGGCAATTAGTTTTATGGTTGGACCATCTAGCTAATTGATGTCAGGCCAATGTGCCATGATGCCGTTCAATTGTGCGCCGTTACATTACCGAAACAGGGAAACAATCTATGGATCATAAAATTGGTGTCATACCGTTTGATATTAGCGGCGATAACATTGCCATCATGTTTGTTACATCCCAGCGGCGTGGGCGCTGGATTTTGCCAAAGGGCAACCTAAAGCCAGATGAAAGCCATAAAAAGGGGTGCAAGCGTGAAGCCTTTGAAGAGGCGGGAATCAAAGGTCGTATCCTGACCGATTTTCCGATGACCCATGTGGTGACCAAATCCAATAATGGTGCCGTTAGTCAGGTTGCGGTGACCTATTATCCGATGTTGGTGTCAAAGCAATTTGACGAATGGCCCGAACAGCTAAAACGCGAACGCCATTGGGCGTTGCTAGACGATGCGCCACGGGTGACTGATCGTGAAGATTTCCGACTGGTGATTAACCAATTTGCCGCGATTAAACCGCTGATACTAAAAACTGCAAAACATAAAAAAGCATAGCGGCTAGCGTGGCCGATGCTGGCACGGTGATAACCCATGCCGCCCCAATCGACAGCATAAATTGTCGCCTTACCAGCTTGCGCCGCAGTCTGATGTTGACGTTTTTAAAAGCGTCAAGCGCGGTGGCGTTCAGCTTGTGACTTGGCTTTAGGCGCTTTTTGTCGGGGTTTTCAATAAATTCACGAAGAAACCCAACGCCAAAAATGGCACCAATCGCAATATGGGTTGAACTAACCGGCAAACCCAATGTCGTGGCAATCAACACAGTTACAGCTGAGGCTAGCGCAACGCAATAAGCACGCGGCGCGTTCAAGCGGGTGATTTTTTCCCCAACGGTATTGATCAATTTCGGCCCGAATAATAACAGGCCAAGTACCAGACCAGCCGCGCCAATGATCATCACCCAAAGCGGAATGGCGACCTTTGCGGCAACACCGCCCGAACTAAAGGTCGACACAATCGCGGCCAAAGGGCCAACGGCATTGGCCACATCATTCGCGCCATGGGCAAAACATAACAGCGAAACACCAATCACCAAAGGCAGGTCAAACAGCGTGTAGATTTGCTTTTTGCGGTTGGTGATTGATTTAGCGCGTTTGGCGATATAGGGGACCGACAAAAGCCATGCGATAAAAAACGCGGCAATTGAATAGGCGTAAATCTCGATCGTCGATGGTTTCCAAATTTTTTTTAGCCCCTTCATTGCCATATAGGCCGTAAAGGCGCTTGCCATCAAACCGATTAAAACCGGCACCCAGCGGCGCGCTGCCTGTTTGCGGTCTTCGGCATTCAAAATCTTGACCTTGATCAATAACAACAGCGCCGCGGCGACAATACCGCCAAAAACAGGCGAAATAACCCAGCTTGCGGCGATTTTCGACATGGTTATCCAATTGACCAAGCCAAAGCCAGCCCCGGCGATTCCCGCGCCCATAACCCCGCCAACAATCGAATGGGTGGTTGAAACCGGCGCATTTAAAAAGGTTGCTAGATTAATCCATAGCGCGGCGGCGAATAGGGCGCTTAGCATCAGATTTCGAAAATCGGTCGCCGTCACGCCATCGCCGGGGTTGATAATACCTTTGGCCACTGTTTGTACAACATCGCCGCCAGCCAGAATTGCACCAGCGCTCTCACAAACTGCAGCAATCACAACGGCAGCGGTAACCGTCAACACCTTGCCGCCAACTGCCGGCCCCATGTTATTGGCAACATCATTTGCGCCAATATTCAGCGCCATGTAGCCGCCGATAATCGCCGCGGCAACCAGCATGACGATATTTTCACTGGCGACATCAAGGCTTAGGCTGCCATAAATGCCAGCAATAATTAAAAAGATGGCCGCAATCACAAAGGGCAAAAGCCCTGATCGGGCATTTTTGACTTGGCCCTGTTGATAATTCATCCGGCGCAAATCATTGATATAGCGATTGGATTGCTTTAGCTGGGTCTTTTTCATGATCTCGCCTTGCACTGTAATCTTAGAAATATTGTCAGTCTTATATTGCCATGCCAGCAAAAACACAGCCAGCCGTAAGCAACGGCAAGGGCAATGTTTAAACTGACAACGGAGCAGCCATAGCAAATTTGATCTGATCAGGCCATGCCAGAGGCAAGTTTATTTGCTGCCTAGCAGGGCTGGTGGCCAAGCCATTGCCGAAGCCGTGTCTTGACATAGATTCCGTCAACATTTGGCAAGGCGCGCGGCGGATTGTCGGTGGTAATCTTCACCACGGCCAAACGCGGGCCAGTTGGATCGTTCGGTTTATTGGTGAAAGCATCAAGAACATCATAATCATAGATGGTCTGACAACCAACAAACCCACACCCAGTGGCAATCTCGGCAAGGTCGACACCATGTGATGTATGGCTTTTCTGCATGCCGGTTTCGCCAAAATGCCCATTGTCCAGAACAACAATGCTAAGATTATTTGGCTTTTGCGCCGCAACCGTGGCAAGCGCGCCAATCCCCATTAAGGCCTCACCATCGCCGGTGATGACCATCACTTGCCGGTCAGGTTCGGCAATGGCAAGGCCAAGACCGATCATAACAGCACCGCCCATCGCACCCCATAAATAGAAATTGGCATGATGGTCGCCAGCGGCATAGACATCATAGGTTGACGAGCCAAGGCCGCAAACCACAAGCATATCATCACGATTTTGCAGCAAATGTTCTACCGCCGCACGGCGTTCAATGGTTACTATTTCTGACATCTCTACCACTCCTTGCGGCCAATAAGGCGCTGCGATAATAGAATTGCGATTTTCTGTTCACTGGCAAAAGCGGCGTAAAGGGCGGCGTCTACCGTCGGCCCAACTTCGTCAGGGCTGTTACAACGCATCACTTCGATACCCATCATTTCAAAGCTGGTTGGCGTGGCGCGCGCCATTGGCACCTGCCATGAATTAAATTCGCCATATTCGCCGCGCATGCTGACAATCGTCACAAAAGGAAAATTGCAATTAGTGACAAGGCTAAGCATGTTGACGCAATTGCCAACGCCGCTTGATTGCATCAAAAGCGCCGATTTCTTGCCGCCAAGCCATGCACCGCAAGATGATGCAATGCCTTCCTCTTCGGTGGTCAGCACAATTGGCGTCATATCAGGGTCATCATGTACCCGCCGGATTAAATGCGCATGACCGGCATCGGGAACATAGGGAACCTGGCTGATGTCAGCTTTCTTGAAAGCGTTATAAATATCATCTTCCCAAATATGGGGTGTGGAAACAGCCATTTGCTTTCTCTCAATTATCACGTTTCATTTGAATGCCGCAGACGATTGCGATGCTGTATAGATTTGTGGCGACCAAGAAAATGATCGCTTCGATAATTTACGATAGATAAGAAAGCGCGGCCAAGGCAACTGACAAATGCTGGTGGCGGGAAAATATTTCCAACGACGCATTTGGATCAGCATTGGCAGCGACGTTTTTTGCTGGCACTGTTGTGAGTGCTGGCCGTTTGGCCGTTGGGAAATGATTCGAAATAACCGAAGGCCAAGCCCTTTTGCAAGGAGATATGCATGATGAAGACCTATCAACATTATATTAATGGGGCGTTATGTGATCCAGCTTCGGGTGAATGGTTTGACAGTGAAAATCCCTATACGGGTGAAGTATGGGCGAAAATAGCCCGTGGCAATGCTGAAGATGTGGATCGTGCGGTGACAGCGGCAAAAGCCACCTTTGACGGTGAATGGGGTGCAACTGGCCCAACCGCCCGCGGCAAGCTGATGGTCAAGCTGGCCGAAATTATCGAGCGCGAGGCCGTACGGCTTGGCGAGATCGAAGTTCGTGACAATGGCAAGCTGATTGCCGAAATGGGCGCGCAAACCAAATATCTGGCTGAATGGTACCGGTATTTTGGCGGGCTTGCCGACAAGATTGAAGGCGCGGTCATCCCCTCTGACAAGCCTGGTATTTTCAATTTCACCCGTTATGAGCCGCTTGGCGTTATTGGCATGATTACGGCGTGGAATTCGCCTTTGCTGTTGCTGTCATGGAAATTGGCACCGGCTTTGGCGGCGGGAAATACCGCCGTGGTAAAACCATCCGAATATACCTCAGCATCAACATTGGAATTTATGGCACTTATCGAAGAAGCAGGCTTTCCCGCGGGTGTGGTGAATGCAATTACCGGTTTTGGTATGGAGGTTGGCGCGCCTTTGGTCGATCACCCCCATGTTGATAAGATTGCCTTTACTGGCTCGGATGTGTCGGGGCAGAAAATCTATGAGGCAGCGGCCAAGAAAATCATGCCGGTCACGCTAGAACTTGGCGGTAAATCCCCCAATATCGTTTTTGAAGATGCCGATTTTGAAGCCGCCGTCATGGGTGCGATTTCGGGAATTTTTGCAGCAACAGGACAAACCTGCATCGCCGGATCACGGCTTCTTGTGCAGCGTTCGATCCATGATAAATTTGTAAAACGCCTTGTCGAGGTTGCCGGCGTGGCGAAAATTGGTGATCCAATGTCGACCGAAACGCATGTGGGGCCGGTCACAACGATGCCGCAATATGAAAAAATCATGGATTATATCAATATTGCAAAATCCGAAGGGGCTGTTTGCGTTCTTGGCGGCGATGCTTATCGCGGTGCGGAGGCAAAGGGCAAACAATTTGTCCAGCCAACGATCTTTACCGGCGTTCATAACCAAATGCGCATCGCCCAAGAAGAAGTATTTGGGCCGGTTCTGTCAGTGATCCCGTTTGATACTGAAGATGAGGCAATTGCCATTGGCAATGACATTGTTTACGGGCTGGCTGCGGGGGTCTGGACAAGTGATATTGGCCGTGCTTTGCGCATGTCGGAAAAACTAAAGGCGGGAACGGTCTGGGTGAATACCTATCGCGCGGTTAGCTTTACCTCGCCATTTGGTGGCTATAAGCGCAGCGGTGAAGGGCGTGAAAGTGGCAAGGAATCAATCAAGGAATTCCTGCAGGTTAAATCGGTCTGGATTGCCCAGCAAACCACAGCGGCGAACCCCTTTATTATGCGTTGATGTTTATCATGCCTAATCATATGCTGGCTTAACAGTTTTTGGCTCAAAAATTTTTAGGTTGGCGTTTGGCTGCCAGCCGTTGGATGATGGCGGGTTTTGGCTGGTCAATTCTGCCGTGAAAATAATCAAGAATGGTAAAATCATCAGGCAGTCTTGCAGCCAGCTCGCCGTCCTGTAACAGAAAGTCAGGATTGCTTGGGCGGCCAAAGGATTCATTGCCGGTGGAAAAGGTTTCATAGGCAAGATAGCCGCCCGGCCGCACAAGCCCGAATAAATCATCAAGCCGTGGCCGGTAAAGGTAATTGGCGACAATCACAATATCGAACCCATCATCAGCAAAGCCCCATATATTCATATCTTCCAGATCAAATTGGCAGATTTCAATTTGCGGACATCTGGTCTTTAACGCCGCCAATGCAGCATGATCGCGGTCAATTGCCACGAATGAAAACCGGCCGGGAAAAGCATGATCCAGCGCGCAGCAATGCCGCCCACCGCCCGCCGCAAAATCAAGAATTCTGGCGCCATCTGGCCAGTTTTGCGCCTGCTGCATAATCCAATCAGATGGCGGCGATAGCGGGGGTGGGGTGGTCATTGGCATGACGGGTCTGTTTTGGTGAAAAAACGGATAAGGGCGGCCAAGGTTTGATTGGGTGCTTCTTCGGCCAGAAAATGCCCACTATTGATCGACTGACCCTCAACATGGCCGGCATATTTTTGCCATTCGGCAATCACATCATAATGTTTGCCAACAAATCCGATATCGCCCCATAGCGCCAGAACAGGCATTTTCAGTTTTTTGCCATTATCGGCAGCATCATGGTCTAGATCGATGCTGGCTGCGGCACGATAATCCTCGCAACTGGCATGAATGGTGGCCGGATTTTTAAAACAGCGCAAATATTCGGCAAAGGCCTGATCGGTAATGGCGCCTTTGGTGCGACCCCAATGACCGGTCTTATGATGCAGAAAAAATTCTGGATCATGGCCGATCAAAGTTTCGGGAAAGGGGGCTGGTTGAATCAAAAAGAACCAATGGTAATAGGCGGTGGCAAATGCCTTGTCGGTTGTGCCATACATTGCCTCGGTTGGCGTGATATCAAGCACTGCAAGATGGGTCACCGCATCCGGGTTATCACGCGCCAAACGATGGGCAACACGCCCGCCGCGATCATGGCCAGCAACGGCGAAATGATCATGTCCCAACGCGGTCATTAGCGCCATCATATCTGCCGCCATGGCACGCTTTGAGTAGGGGCTGTGATTGGCATCGGTTTCTGGCTTGTCGCTATCGCCATAGCCGCGAAGGTCGGGGATCACGACGCTGAACTGGCTGGCAAGGGCAGGGACAATCTTATGCCACATATAACCGGTCTGCGGATAACCATGAAGCAGTAACAGCGGCGGCCCCGTTCCGGCCATACGAAAATGAATGCCAACCCCATCATGGATATTTGTGTTGCTGATAAAGTCGGTGGTGAAATCCATCTCTGGCTGTCCTTTGGTTTTGGCCGCAGATTTTGGTCGTTACGTTAGGAGCTGTTGTTTGGCTGATGTGGTTGTTTTTAAATGCTGCCAGATATGATCAAGCTGGCTGTCCTGTTTGCGTTTTAGGCGCATAAGATTAATGGTAAGGCCAATATCCCATTGATTGGCACCAGCCCGGCACAGAACGCCGGTCTGAATGTCAGCGGCAATCAGGCTGTGCGGAAGCCACGACACCCCCGAACCGTTCCAGGCACGAACCCGAAGCGCGCCAACCATCGAATTTTGATAAACTGGTTTTAACCGGTCGCGGTCAATGCGGCCAGCCATATGGCGTGAAAACAGCTTGCCAAGTGATGATCCGGGTGAAAAGCCGATATGGGGAAGCGAGGCGCTGGTATCATCATCCAATGAATATAGGGGGTGGCTATTTTCATCGGGTTTGCAAACCGGCACCAGCCTGTCGGTTCCGATCTCGATGGCCTCGCTGATGGCACCGCTCGCGCGTCCGTCAATAAGTGGATTGTTATAGGCAATTAGAAAATCAACATCGCCAACCAGAAAACTGCTTATGCAATCGGGAAGATCATCAACCCGAAGGCGCGACATAATTGGCCCGAAGCTATTTTCAAAGCCTTGCAGCCAATCAGGAAAGAACCGCCAAGCCACCGAATGCTGGGCGGCAAAACGGACAACATAGTGATCGGCCATCAGGTTGCTTTGTTGCAAAATATTCCGTTCATCAGCAAGCCGTTTGAAAGATGATAAAGCCACATCAAGGATCTGCTCGCCAGCTGGTGTCAGCCTGACAGGGCGCGAACGGCGGTCAACAAGCGAAAATCCGGCCCAATCTTCCAAAGCCTTGATGCGTCGGCTCAAGGCGGGCTGGCTGATATGCGATTTTTGTGCTGCCAATGAGAAATGGCCAGTTTCCTGAACGGCTGCCAGGTCATCAAACCATTGAAAATCCATGACTATGATTGCTCCATGCAAAAAACGCATCATGTGAATGCAAAATAAACATTGGCATTAATGACTAAAGCGCGTCAAGGTTTATCATATCATGATGCGCTGCAAACGGCGTGTTTGATGTAACTCAGACAAAAGAACGGATGCCACAGAATGGCTAAAAAGCTAAGTGAATTTCCTTCAGTTCCCCTTTGCCACCAACCAACGCCGTTGGAATTTATGCCGCGGATGAGTGAATCGCTTGGCGGACCAAGGCTATGGATCAAACGCGATGATTGTACCGGCCTTGCCACCGGCGGTAACAAGACGCGCAAGCTGGAATTTTTGATTGCTGATGCGATTGAAAAAGGCGCTGATATGGTGGTGACACAGGGCGCGGTTCAATCAAATCATGTCCGTCAGACGGCCGCCGCCGCCTGCAAATTTGGCCTTGATTGCCATGCGCTTTTGGAACGGCGTGTGCCGGATCGGGCAAATGATTACGAAACTACAGGCAATGTTCTTTTCGATCAGATGTTTGGTACAAGCCTCGAATTTCGGCCAGCGGGTCTGGATATGAATGCCGAAGCGATGGCGGTGACCGAGAAGCTGGCTGCGGCTGGCCGCAAGGCCTATTTTATTCCGGGCGGTGGTTCAAACGAGATTGGTGCGCTTGGATATGTTTCCTGCGCCTATGAACTGCTTGAGCAGATCAAAGCGAATAAACTTGATGTTGGCTGGATTGTTCTAGCAACGGGAAGTGCGGGAACGCATGCTGGTATGCTGGCTGGTCTGCATGCAGCTGGGTCAACAATTCCAGTTATGGGAGTAAGCGTTCGCCAGCCTGAGGACAAGCAAATTGCCGCGGTTCACAAACTGGCAGTTTTAACTGCTGCACAATTGACCGATACGCCGCTTGGTGTTGAAAAAGTGATTGTCGATGATGGTTACGTTGGCGCTGGTTATGGTCAACCAACCCAAGGCACGCTTGACGCAATTAACCTGATCGCACGGCGTGAGGGACTGCTTTTTGATCCGGTTTATTCGGGCAAAGGGCTTGCAGGCATGATTGGACTTGCTGGTCAGAATTTTTTCGAGTCTGACAAAGATGTCATCTTCTTGCATACTGGTGGCGCAGCCGCATTATTTGCCTATGGCAACCAATTGGCAGAACATGCGGCAAATGGATAATGCGTTTAGACCAAACCCATCAGCCTTGGCCGAAGAGCCAGAATTTCCGGTAATCCCCTTGTTGATTAGAAGGACAGTGGCTCCATTATCTGCCGCGCTGATTGCGGCAGAGAGTGCGGCAAGGCCACCGCCAACCACTAATACATCACAATAAAAATTAGATTTTTCAGATTTCAACTACGTATCTGCCAGTATTTTTTTTCAAAAAAATCTGCTGTCAAGTAAGGCCAGCGCAAAGGCTGGCTTTACTATAACAACGTTAGTTCATCATTTAAGCACCAGGTGCGCGATATGCACCGGTTATTTTGTTTGCTCGACCGGCTATGTCGTTCATATCAATATATTCGAGCATCTCCAATTCGTTTAAAGCCCCTGATGCAGCCACCAAAACTTTCACAGCTGCTGCATCTTCGAAGCTCGAAACCTCTGCAACAACCGCTATATCGTACTTTCCTCTCAGGAATTGCAGGTCAATAAAATTACCACCCGACTTTTCTACCATGGCAGAAATTGCAGCACGCCTGTCATCTTCTGGATTTTTCAAAAACCCAGCAAGGCCAGCATTGGAGTATTTTCCTAAAAATAAAAACTTCATCTTTCTCTCCTTGTTTAGTCTGAAAATTTTGCCACAAAATAAGGCCAGCGCAAAGGCTGGCCGAGTTTGGGAGGAGAGGGTTAGGTTCAGTTTAGCAGTCGGTAAGGCAATTCAAGAAACCTAATATTTCCCTATTTTCTTGGCGCCACGATAAAATATTGCTTTTAGCGCCTCATTTGCTTTGTCGCGAAATGCGACATCTTGCTCGGCCATAACGGACGATGGCCGGGGGGTATGCTGATGGTATCTATACGTGTCTGAGCCTCGTGCTTGTTGGACAAATATTTTTCCGTGCACAGAATCTACGTTTGTCCCGATGTATGACTGAATAGCGAAGCCAATTCGACGGCTTTTGGAGCTATTATGGCCAGAGCCGTGGACAACCCACGGGTGGTGTAGGGATAATTGACCTGCTTTGAGTGCAACTGGAATTGTATCGTTTTTTGGAACATTTTGAACAGTTTGTCCGCGAGTAAGAAGATTCTCCTCGTCAAAAGTATCCAAGTGTTCGCGGGCGCCTTCTAAATGACTGCCAGGCCACATATACATACAACCGTTTTCGGTTGTGACATCGGACAATGCCAGCCAAGCAGTTACCCAATTTTCTGGTTCCAATCCTATGTAACGTGCATCTTGATGCCAGCTTATGAACCCTCGCTGCTCTGGTTCTTTGATGAACAATGTAGTTCCGCCAACTAAAAAATCTTTACCGATAAGGGTTTCGACAACATCAAGAATGTCGGGATTGTGAACTATTTTGTCAAAAAGTGAAGTTACATAATGAACATTGTTGCGGTTGCGACCGGTTACTGCTTCTGGATACGATGCTTCCAAAACTTCAAGTTCTTGCCTGATTGCTGCAGCCTCTTCCCGTGAATAGATATCAATCGGAGCAATGAAGCCGTCACGATTGTACAAGTCGATTTGTTCTTTTGTTAAATGGGACACCGAATCCTCCTGAACGAACCATTGACAGGTTGTTCAAAAGGCAGGGGAAAGTCAACGAGACAAACGAGACAGAAGTTATGATTTGTGCGTAGAGACTTTTGGTTGACTAAAATTAGCTAGCTATTGTCGATAGACTTATAAATATTCAATTCCCTCCAATATTTTTCTGCAAGTGCATTTGCGTCACTAATCCTCAACGCAAGTCCTCGAATGATTGCATTGCATATTGGGTCAGCTTGAGCCATTTTTGCCCGAAATACCGGCTCATCCAGCTTGATGAGCATCGCGTTAGTCTTTGCTCTCACAGTCACGGTTCTTGGTTCTGAGGTGATCAGGCCAACTTCGCCAAATAATTCACCTTCGTTTAAAACGCCGAGGACCATTCCCTGTTTGCTTTCTATCTGAACTGAGCCACTATGTACTAAATAGACGCTATCACTGGCATCGTTGACGCTGTAAATTACATTTCCTGCCTTAACTGCCATTTTGGCAAAGTTTTTTAAGCTTATTGGCTTCATTAGCGAACCTCCTCATAAGTTATCCTGTAACATATATTGTACAACGCAAAGGCTGGACGAGTTTGGAAAGGAATGGGTTAGGTTCAGTTTCGACGCTACGCTGATATCGTGACGGGTTTATGGCTGGGGTTTTGTCTTTGTTATACTGCCCAAGTGGAGACAATTCCGATGCTATATTAATTTTGCACATGCTATATATTTAGACAGGTGGGTCGACAACATTCGTATCAAAATTTGCTGGTGAAACAATTTCCAAAACTTCAAAGTCATCTGAGCATGCAATCTCACGATGCTTAATCATTGGAACTTGGAGAACCGCATCACCTTTTCGGATTGTGCGCTCTCCTTGACCATCATATTCAAATGTGGCCCAACCGTTTAATACATAAACCATTTGGAACTGACAGTCATGGACATGCCAAGACTGTACGCCGTCAGTGCCTTTGGTATCATTGCGGCGAATTACATGCGCTATGAAATCACCGTCAGTTCCACCCTTAACGCCGAGGTCACGGTAGTCAAATATTTTTCGAAGACCGGGCTTCCATTCGGCCTCATCTGCGACGCTATGAACAAATTCCCAATCGTTTTTATCAGTCATTATTTGTTACCTTTCCGTTATTACTAGTCGCCTTGCATTATGTTTGTGCTGCCCTAGAGCGTTACTGGCCTGTAATTGAAAAGCCCATCTGTTATGAACTGATAAGTCTTTTGACACCAAAACCTTTGCTTTTCATCCCATGTGTCAGCTGTCGACCCTGAAGAGCCTCTCGCCTTCGGTAATGTTAATACGATTTTGGATACGAACTTCCTCAACTTCAGGTTTGATTTTATCGAATACTGAAATTGCAGTTTTTTTATCTGGGTAGTGAATAATATACATTCCAGAGTTATCAGTGCTTTGAATAAATTCAGCAGAAATTGCTCCTAAGCGTATGACTTTTGGTGACCAAATATTTTCAAAATAAGTCACTGTCATATCAAACTGTAACTTAGATTGCGCAGTAATAGAAACAACCCTGATATACATCTTCAAACTCCCATTAAAATATTCACGTACTCTGCCACAAAACAAGGCCAGCGCAAAGGCTGGCCGTGAGTGCCGCCCCTCTGATGCAGGCGCTTTGCCGCCGACAGGCACCGCCCCCCTTCACCGGCTCCAATTTTATATGATTATAGCTAACTATCCGCCTAGCATTTGAGTCGACTTTTGTGTTTGGCTATGCTTTTGTTGCAAGCTCGAGGCCAGTGAAATAATCCGATACCACAATTTTATCTAACCCTAATCAGTAGCGGTTTTCTAGCGCTTTAATCTTATAACTGCCGATCTTGATCATTTTACAAGCGCGTGTTTCAGTATGAGCAAGGGCTATCGACACGCAGCCTAATCAACCTATTTTCGATCGAACAGGATTGAGCAGTCATGCAAGATGTATTTATAGCGGGATATTCAGATAAACTGTCGGCAAGGCCAAGCGATACTATCAGATTTTTTGTGTCCAGCCGTGCGGTTTCGGATTTTAAGGCAACATTGCATCGCTCGATTTCGGCAGATCCGAATCCGGATGGGCCTGGCATTGTCGAAGAGGACGCTAGCATTTATTTCAGATCATCGTCTTTTACGTCTCGCTATCAGGGGTTTACACCTGGCTCATTTGCCCAAAGCACAACAGATCTGCGAGCCGAAATCAACACTGACCTTTTGATAAAATTATGGTTTCTGCCGACGGTTCTGGTGTCTGCAGATCAAACGTTAATCGCTTGGGGGCATGTTTCGCTTGTCCTTGATTCACAGGGTATAATCACTGCCAAATTACCGGGTGGCATATCTATTTCTACAACCGTTGAAGTAAAGTGCAACCAATGGCACAGCCTCGAGCTGACGGTTTTAGCATCGGGTACGATAACGCTTGATGTAAAATATATGATAACGAAAAAATCAAATATTGGGGTTGCAAAAAGTAGCCACACAGAATTGAGCATTGCCCGGATGTTTCCACTTTCAGTGACCACACCGGTTCGCATCGCGGCTGGCTTTGGTGACGCCCCTTGTTGCTTTAATGGGAAAATTGAGGCGCCGGAAATTCTGGTTGACGGCGCTTTAATTGCAAAATGGGATTTTGCTCAATCCATATCATCGCTATCGGTAAAAGCTCATACCGGGCCTGATCTTTTGTTGAGGAACGCCCCCACCAGGGGAGTCACGGGTTGCAAGTGGGACGCAACCGAATTTTGCTGGCGACACAAACCAGAACATTATGCTGCAATATTGTTTCATGATGATGATATTTATGATTTTGAGTGGGACAGAGATTTTGAATTTGTGGTTCCAGATGATATGCCTTCCGGCATATATATTATGCGCATCGAGGCTGAAGGGCATTATGATGCCATGCCGTTTTTTGTTTGCCCACCACTTGGTAAGCGCCGTGCAGATTTATGTGTTCTGGTCTCAACTTTTACCTACACGATCTATGGGAATCATGCCCGCCCCGACTTTGCGCCATCATGGCTTGAAAAGATCAGTGCATGGAATGCTTACCCGAATAACCCGTCTGAATACCGGCATTATGGGCTGTCGACCTATAATAATCATACCGACGGCTCGGGCATTTGCCACGCCTCACATAAACGCGTTCTTTTCAATCTTCGACCTGGGTATCTGACCTTTGGCGAAGCAAGTTGTTCTGGCCTTCGCCATTTTCAGGCAGATAGCCATTTGATCTCATGGTTGCATAATCAGGACATTGCATATGACATTGTCACCGACGATGAGCTTGATCGTGATGGTGTTGCCGCCATCTCAGGCTATAAAGCTGTCTTAACCGGAAGCCATCCTGAATATCACACCAGCGCAACACTGGATGCGTTGAGAGATTATCGGGATAACGGTGGAGGACTTATTTATCTTGGCGGCAATGGATTTTACTGGCGGATTGTGCGCCATTCTGAAGATCCTACCTTGCTTGAAATCAGGCGGTCTGAAGATGGATTGCGCGCATGGGCGTCTGAACCAGGGGAATATTATAATGCCTTTGACGGCAGTTATGGCGGCCTCTGGCGACGCAATGGACGCCCTCCACAAAAGCTTGTTGGAATTGGCTTTACCGCACAGGGAAATTTTGTTGGCATGCCCTATAAGCGTGTTAACTACGACAAAAACATGGACTGGGTTTTTGACGGCATTAATGGCGAGTTGCTTGGCGATTTCGGCTTTAGCGGACATGGAGCGGCCGGGTTTGAACTTGATCGGCGCGATGAAAAGCTTGATGAGGGCGAGGATATCATCACTCTTGCGCAATCTTATGACGAGGGTAACCGGTTCATTCTTGTTCCAGAAGAAATGTTAACGCATCTAACAAACCTGTCAGGTAGCCCCGAGGCTGATGCAAAACGGGCTGATATGGTCTATTTTAAAACAGATAAAGGCGGACAAGTATTTGCAGTTGGTTCAATCACCTTTTGCGGGTCATTGCCTTGGAACAATTATGATAACAATATTTCAACGTTGCTTAGAAATGTTGTACGTAAATTTGTTGGGTCCTAGGACAAATCCGGCCGACCAATTGGCGGTAAATCCTGCTCAAGGGTGGCGCCAACACGAAGGCACATCGCTTCATCATGCGCTTTACCGACGATTTGTATGCTGGTTGGCATGCCGTCACTTGCAAGGTTAATTGGCAGCGATAGACCGCACATTTCCAGAAAATTAAAGGGCCTGGTGAAATAGCCCGGTGATACCGCCTGATCGACATTGGCCAGCGCTGGGGCAGTGCTCGTGCTAGTTGGCATCACAAGCGCATCAAAACCGCGCATCGCATTACCAAAGGTGGCAATGGTTTTTTTGCGCTGTTGCAAAACACGGAAATAATCATGGGCATGATAATGCTCTCCCAGCAGCATTCGCGTGCGCACATCTTCATCCATTGGCAAATCAGGGTCTTTGTAGAAACGGCCATGATTATGAAATGCCTCAACCGCGGTGATCATCCCGTTATCATCGGCCATATCGCCGTAGGATACAGGATTTTCAAATGGTATAATTTCAGCCCCCATCGCGCGCAAACGACCCAAAGCCATGTCATAGGATGCAAGCATATCTTCGGAACATTGTTGGCGCTCGCTATCGGCAAGGCTGCCAAGGCGCAATCCATAGACGCCCTTATTTAATACCGCATATAAACCATTGCCATTATCCATATCCTGGGCAATTTTCCACCCTTCGCAGCCATCCAGCACATCAAACATGATCAGGCAGTCAAGCACAGTCTGGGCAATTGGCCCGGGTGTATCAAGCGATTGTGATAGCGGCATGATCCCATGCAAGGGCAAGCGCCCTGCCGTCACCTTTAGGCCAACAAGCCCACAATAGGCAGCTGGCAAACGAATTGACCCACCTGTATCACTGCCAATGCCGCATGGCGCCATGCCTGCCGCCACCGCCACCGCCGTTCCCGATGAAGACCCGCCCGGTATCCGGTGCGTTTCCATATCCCACGGGTTCATTGGGGTTCCCATTTTCTGATTGGTTCCCCAGCCGCCAAAGGCGCATTCAACCGTTTTGGTTTTACCAAGAATAATCCCACCAGCTGCTGTGAGCCGCTGAACCATTGTTGCGGTGGTGCTGGCAGTCTTATCAAGCATCGCCGCCGACCCGCAGGTTGTTACCTTACCCTCGACATGGAAAATATCTTTCAAGGCATAAGGCATCCCGTAAAATGGCCCTGCAGCAAATCCCGAAGCCAACGATTTATCTGCCGCCGTCGCCATTTCCAATGCGGTATCAGCCCATGTATCTTGATAGGCGCCAAGGTGGGGGTTTAGCCGTTCTATTTCATCCAGGTAGGCCTGAATAACGATGCTTGGCTTGGTGCTGTTGCTCTGGTAGCTGCGATAAAGCCCATGAATTGTGTTCAAAGGATCAAGGGTTTTGGGGTTCGACATCACAAATATCTCAAATGCATAATGGCAAGGGTCAAAGTATAAGGTACAGGCTATTGGTGCATAGCGTCTATGACTTCAATTTTCCAAAATGCCAGTCTTTTCCCGGAACCGCAGCAAGAAGTGATTTCGTGTAAGCATCTTTTGGATCTTTGAATAATTCAGCCGTTGGCCCCATTTCAACAATTTTGCCATATTGCATGACGGCAACGTAATCACAGACCTGCGCTGCGACACGCAAATCATGCGTGATGAACAGCATGGATAAATCCATTTGCTCGCGAATGTCATCCAGCAGTTCAAGAATCTGTGCCTGAATTGAAACATCCAATGCCGAAACTGGTTCATCGGCAACCAAGATATCTGGCTTTAGCGATAGTGCTCTTGCAATTCCGATGCGCTGGCGCTGTCCACCAGAAAATTCATGCGGGAAGCGATCAAATGACCTGCGATCAAGGCCAACAATATCTAGAAGTTCATAGGCGCGTTTGGACGCGTCTTCCTTATCTTCGCCCTGTAGAATTGGACCTTGCGAAATGATATCGCCAACCCGGATGCGTGGATTCAATGACGCAAATGGGTCTTGAAACACCATCTGTATGCGCTTTCTGTATGGGCGTAATTCCTTGCGACTTAATTTGGTAATATCAACATCACCAAGTTTGATCTGGCCTTCGTCGCTATCAATGAGCCTGATTACACAACGTGCCAATGTGGATTTTCCCGATCCACTCTCGCCAACCACGCCAAGGGTTTCGCCGCGGCGCAATTCGATTTGCACATTTTGAACGGCTTTGACCTCGCGGTTTGGCTTTCCTAATCCAAAAAAGCTTTTACCGCCACCAAATGATTTGCAAACACCTTCGGTTTTCAACACGACTTCAGCCGCCCTTGATCTTGCTTTGCGTGGCTTTAGCCGCGGGATGGCAGCAATCAAAGATTTAGTATAGGGATGTTTTGGACTTTGCAGAACTTGCTTGGTGGTTCCGGTTTCAACAATCTTGCCATGCTGCATTACAATAACGCGATCAGCTATATCCGCGACGACACCGAAATCATGGGTAATGAATAATACGCCGGTATCAAGCCGTTTTTGCATATCGTTAATCAATTCGAGAATCTGCGCTTGTGTTGTTACATCAAGAGCAGTTGTTGGCTCATCAGCAATTAGGATCTTTGGGCCAAGTGCAAGTGCCATAGCGATCATTGAGCGCTGTCTTTGACCACCAGAAAGCTCATGCGGATAGGCATCAATGATCTTTTCAGGGTCGGGCAAATTGACATCAACCAATAGGCTTAACGCCTTTTCGGCTCGTTCCCTCGGTGACATTGATACATGATAGCGAAAAATTTCATCAATTTGATCGCCAATTGTCATAACTGGATTCAAGGCAGTCATGGGTTCTTGGAAAATCATCGAAATTTCACTGCCACGCAATTCACGAAGGCGTTCATAGGTGACTTCGGTTAGATCTTCCCCACCAAAGATAATTTCACCCTTGCCAACACGCACATGTGGCGCTGGTAACAAACCCATAACAGCGCGGGCCGTTAGTGATTTTCCTGACCCACTTTCACCAACAACACAAACGGTTTCACCTGCATTCAGTTCAAGGTCAATGTCTTCAACCGCATATTGCCGGTCAGCGCCAGTTGGCAGCAAAATAGAAAGATCATTTATCGAGAGAAGCTTTTTTGTCATTGACGTTCTTTCAAACGAGGGTTCAGCGCATCATTCAGCCCCTCACCAATCAGGTTAATTGCCAGCACTGTTATCAAAATTGCAACACCAGGAAATGTGCAAACCCACCAAGCCGATCGCAACATGGTGCGGCCCGCGCCAATAAGAAAACCCCAGCTCATGATATTTGGATCACCAAGACCAAGAAAGGCGAGCCCACTTTCAATCAGAATTGCGGTTGCCACCATCAAAGAGCCAACGACAATAATCGGGCTAAGGCAGTTCGGCAGGATTTCCCGCAACATGATGCGAAAGTCACTCATCCCCAGCGTGTGGCATGCTTGCACAAATTCACGATTCTTGACTGCCAAAAATTCACCGCGCACAAGCCTTGCAACGCCTGGCCATGAAACAACCGCAATCGCAATAACAATACTGCTCATTGACGGTTTCATAATAGCCACCAGCAAAATGGCGAAGATAAAGGACGGGATTGTTTGAAAAATTTCGGTCACACGCATCAGAATATCATCAATAATGCCGCCAAAATAACCGGCAAAAGCACCAAAGAAAATCCCAATAAACACTGAAACAAGCGTGGCTACAAATCCAATCAGCAATGATGTTTTGGCACCATGGACAATGCCTGAAGCCACATCACGCCCAAGCGAGTCACTACCAAGTAAAAAGCCATTGGTTAGCGGTTTTGATAGTGGCTTGCCAACCAAACGGAAAGGATCTTCTGGATAAAGAAAACTTGCTGTTATCGCCATCACAATAATCAATACAACAACGAATAACCCAAAAACAGCAGCATGATTTCGTTTGTAGCGAGACCAAAAATTTTCCATTTCAATTCACCTCAATTCGTGGATCGAGGAAGCAGTAAATAATGTCGACAATTAAATTCACCACGACAACGAGCATTGACGATAAAAGGAAAATGCCAAGAAGCAGGTTTAGATCGCGCGCAAACAGCGATTCAAACGCAAGCATTCCCAATCCTGGCCAGGCAAAGACGGACTCGACAATCACCGACCCACCAATCAATGCACCAACCTGAACTCCAGCCATCGTTACAACAGGTAAAAGCGCGTTACGTAAAACATGGACATAGGTGATACGCCTTTCGGTCAGACCCTTTGCCCGTGCCGTCACAACGTAATCCTGTCCATATTGTTCTAGCATCGAGGCCCGCATCATTCGCGTATATAACGCCAGATAGAAAAGCGACAATGTAATCGTTGGAAGAACGAGATGGCGAGACACATCCACAACATAGTCCCAACCTTCATAAAAGGCTGCAATATTGGTCATACCACTTGTGGGAAACCATCCAAGATTTAGCGAAAAGACCACGATCATCATTAACCCCACCCAGAATAGTGGCGTTGCATAAGTGATCAGGGCAAATATGGTAATCACGGCATCTTTCCATGTGTTCAGCCGCATTGCAGCCAAAAGACCTAACAATATGCCAAAACCAACAGCCAGAATAATTGTGCTTGTCATCAGCAAGCCGGTGGCGGCAAACCGGTCAAAGATTAATTCATTGACGGGCATGTCATGTCTAAAAGAATATCCAAGATCAAGGCTTAGAACATTTTTCAGATAAACCATCAACTGGACGGGTAACGGCTGATCCAAACCAAACTTCTTGCGCAACTGCGCCATATATTCGGGGGTGGCCGAGCCTGCCTCGCCAGCCAATACGTCAACCGCATCGCCTTCAGCCAGATTCAAAAGAAAGAAATTGATGATCACGATAGCAAGAATAATCGGTATTCCTTGCAATAATCGTTTGCCAACATATTTGAAAATTTTTGTGGATCTTGTCATGTGATGAGCCTATCCGGAAATTCTGGATATAAAGGTAGATGAATGAATAAATAAGTATATTGGGCCAGACATTAAATTCTGGCCCAATAAATGTTACGCCTTAATCGTCAATGTAGGCTTCTCTGAATGAGCCATAGGCACCCATTGCAGAGCCGTAAGCGCCTTTCAGCTTGGTGTTATAAACGACCAGGAATTCAAGCTCGAACAAATTCACGACAGGCATGTCATCTGCCAAAATCTGCTGGATCTCTTTATAGGCAGCTGTCCGCTTTGCAGCATCTGGCTCGCCAGCACCCGCATCAAGTAACGCATCCAATTTGGGGTTGCTATAGCGTGATGAGTTCACAAAATGTGTGCCTTTACGGATTTGGTCAGTACCATAGTGACGATGGACACCCAGAACCGGATCCGGCAGCTGGTAAAAATAGTTCACATTCATCTGGAAGTCATAGCGGTGGTAAACACGCTTCAACCATGTTGGTACATCTTCATAACGCAGCTCTAGCTGGATACCGATATCACCAAGTGCTTGCTTTAGATATTCACCAGCGCGGCGCCAGTCTTCACCATAAGGGATAAGGTCTAGAACAGCTTTCAAGCGAACGCCGTTGCCGTCACGCTTGTAACCAGCTTTGTCAAGAATTGCGTTTGCTGCGGCCTTATCGCCTTTTTCAGGGTAATTTGGCATTTCAGCATGTAGGTTTGTTGCCTTGAAGTTACTGCTCAACGCGCTTGTGGCTGGTTTTCCATAGCCAAAGAAAATCGTGTCGATCATAAACCGGCGGTCAATCGCAACCGAAATGGCGCGACGAATAGCCGGGTCTACAAACGGGCCTTCTTTGGTGTTGAATTCGATCAGCGCCATCGGATTGATCATTGAATAACCCTCGGTGGTTACGTCAATGTCATCACGCTCTTTCAGGCGAACAGCATCGATATTTGGGATGGCGTTATAGGCAGCATACAGAACTTCGCCATTTTCCATTGCAGCTGTCCGTGTTGACGCATCAGGAATGAAGCGACCAACAATCCGATCTAGATGTGGCAAACCCTTTTGCCAATAATCTTTGTTCTTATCTAAGCGGATGTACTGACCTTTTTTCCACTCGACAAATTTAAACGGACCAGTGCCTACAGGGTTGTTTGCCAATGGTGCAGATTTGATATCTTTGCCTTCCAAAAGATGTTTTGGAACCATCGGCGACTCATATGCCGAGAATGAGCGCATCATATAAGGTGCAGGCTTTTTTAAATTGAAAACAGCCGTGTGATCATTGGGCGTGTCAATGCTGGTTACTTCGCGGAACGAGTTTGGTCCACGAGGGTGCACTTTTTTCAGCACCTCCATGACAGTGAATTGCACATCAGCCGAGGTAAAGGGCTTGCCATCATGCCATTTTACACCTTTGCGGAGATTGAAAGTGACGGTTTTACCATCAGCGCTAGCCGAATAACTTTCAGCTAGAATTGGTACCATGGTACCGTCGTTATTATAATCGAAAAGCCCTTCATAGACTTTTGGCATCACAAGGCCAATCGGCCCCGATGTTGATACATATGATGCCAAGGTTGGTGGCTCAGGCTGAACGAGGAATGAGAGCGTCCCGCCAGATTTGTCGGCGTGAGCTGCAGCACCGCCAAGCAAGAGCGACCCTGCCATCAATATAGATGCTAATACTTTTTTCATTTAGATGTCTCCCTAATCGGACCCTTCAGGATTAAATCCAAAGCGTCCCTGTGGTTTTTTTGTCAATTCACGTTAAGTCTACATAGCTAAGAGTCAAGGGTTTGTCCTGTTTCGTCGATTATGTTTTTAAAAAAGAAACGATACTTTAATTGGTTGGTTATGAGTCGGCATTAAGCTATATGCCGGCCTACAGGAACTTCCATAGAAAATCGTGTGCACTTTGCGCACAGACGAACACTATATCGCTGATTTAGATCGCTTGTATCGGGTTGAGGCCATTAACACGTTGCTTGAGCTAATGCGTGGTGGCAAGGATGAACGTGTGCGTGGGATCGCGGCTCAGGCACCCCTAAACCGCGGTTGGGGCAGAGAAAATTAAGGTTTTCACAGGCGCTGAGAACAGCTATTTCGACGTTTTGAGGTTGGTAAATGAAATCATGCTCTCCAAGCGCAATGAAACGCAAAATTAAGGGTAAAGCTAGAGTGCAAAGCCAGTGTTTGGTTACTTTTCTGCTAATGTTAAATCGACGCCATTGTTCATTGGCACGTCCTGAAAACTGCGATAGTCAATTTCATCAATGCAGCCGATATTGATGCCAAAAATTTCTGGCGTAGTTCGCCTTTGATGATGGGTCATAATCCCACACTTTGAGCAAAAGTGGTGCGTGGCAACTTTTGTATTCCACTTATAATGGACTAGATGTTCAGCACCGGCTTCAATTTTCACATCCTCAATTGGGCATGCCAACATAACCGCACCGCGACGCTTGCAGAGGCTGCAGTCACAGCGTCGTACGGCACTCATATCAATATTGCGCGGGATTGAGAACTGCACCGTCCCACAGTGACAATTTCCATATAGTCGATCTTTGTCCATTGAGTTTGTCCTCTCTATTGGTGAGACGAATAAGTCTGCGTCGATCTTCTGCCACCAATGTGGCATTTACTATCTCCAAAATCGACACAATCTGCGCTCAATGTAATCCTGAGATAATATCTTTTTGCAAAGCCCGCGGTCTAGTGATTGCAAGAATTGTTTTTGCTTCCCGCGTTCTGCCTTGATGGATCAAACATGCGGCCAAAGAAAAGTCCAACAAATCTCTTTGGGCGTTGGATCCGCCAAAACGAGCGTGCTCACGAACCACGCTTATAAATAGTTCAGACGCTGATAACCACTCCCCTTCCTGCATGTGACGATACGCCTTTGCAACTTTTTTGGTCAGGGTGGAAACCGGCCCTTTTGCATTAGCAATTATATTTTCTAATGCTTCGATATTACCTGCTCTGGCATGCGTGATTGCAGCATGAAGATCAGCAAAGCCAAGGCCCGGGTTAGCAAATTTAGTCATAGCGTATGCACTGAGGCCTTTCCACCTTTCGGGTGTAACTTCAACCCCTGCAAGCTCAGCTCTGAAAAGGAGAGCTGCACTGTCAGTCAAAATATTCAATGGAGGCCCTTGACTATTATCAGGGGAAATGTGCTTGTCCAAAACGTCCCACATTTGCTCGAAATTTCCAGCCTCAAGAGACCATAAACCCACATGCCAGGAGATATGGTTGTAAAGCGCACCCGACGGATCATAATTTGCCCAATGCCTTTGGAGGTAGTTCAAGCCGTCCTCGTCCTGCAGATTTTCGTAATAAAGGTGCGCTCTAATATGCTTTGAATGTGCGCTATTCGGGTTTGATATGAGTGCCTCTTCAATGTTAATGCCAGCCTCATCCAATCGCCCAACTTCAAGCTGCGCAAATGCCAACTGAGCTTTGCACCACCAGTCATCACCATAATTGGGGGCAAGGTTTGTCATGAAAGACAGCTGTTCAGCCTCCCTACCGGGCAAACCAGAGAAACCAATCAGGCCAAAGACACTGGTACACATCTGCGCGATGAGTACGTCGCGAGGCCATTCTTTCACATGTTCATATACAGCCGCGCGAGCTTCAGCAGACTTTCCCCTAAGTAGTAAGCTCGACACATTTAAGTGGGATTGTTCTCGAGCCGAGAGATTTTGGCTGGTTTCAAAGGCCGTATTGAGGGATTGTTTCACATCATCCGAACGACCACGCAATTGCATTTCCCGAGCAAGTCCAATATGACCCAAGGTAAAGTTAGGGTCAGCGCTTATTGCGGTCCTGAAACTGGCCTCAACGCCCGGCTCGGCGCCAAGAAATTGATGGACGCCTTGGTTATATGACGCAATAGCATCAGCAGAATTTGTCGAATTCTTATTTCCGTAGCTATCAGCAAGCATAGTGACACCTCACGTTAAACCTGATTGATGTAGTTTTATGACGAACCTCGTAAAACATCAACTGACACCGACCTATTCTAGGCCGTCCACTCTCATAACAAGGTTTATATCTGTTATATAACAGTACATGGACGGCTCTATTATGTTGCGTTGTTTGGCTGTTCTGACCCGCTCACGAATCACACAAACCACCTTCAAGCATAAATTCGATGGGGGATATCAGCGGATCAGGCGCTACGGTCGCACGAATGGTTGCATATTCGACTTGCCGCGCGCGTCAGTAGGTTGCAGAATCATTGATGTTTCAGGCCAACGTGGTGGCGATGGATACAAGCTGGATATTTTAGCCGCTTGGATGGAGAAGGTTGTAGACCCACGATTAAGCGAATAAGCCGAAACGCTGAATTTTCTGCGGGTTTTTGACAGGAGCCCGATACAAGTGACTGTTTCCTTGGGTCTAGTTTTTTTAATAGTTATTAGTTGGTTCTTTAGATGATTGCTTTTGCTCTAGCAGTTCTTTTATTGCTTATTACGCCGGGTCCGGGTGTCTTGTCTCTGGCTGGTGTTGGCGCAGCTTTTGGCTGGCGGCAGGGGATAAGCTATCTATCTGGTTTGTTTATCGGTAACAATCTCGTTTGCATTGCTGTGATTTCTGGGCTTGCCACTGTGCTTTTAGCAAATCCTTCAATTCGTATGACTCTACTGATTATATCGGCAACGTATTTGGGTTATCTCGCATTCAGGATTGCTTTTTCAGACGCTAAAATTGCATTTATCCAGATGCCTAAACCCGGTTTGGTAACTGGTACAACAATTCAACTTATCAATCCCAAAGCCTATGCCGTTCACATAACACTTTTCAGTGGCTTCGCTTTCTATCCAAACGACTTTTTTATTGAAACAGCGATTAAACTTTTAATAGCAAATGTGATTTGGATATTTATCCATTTCCTTTGGCTTTATTTAGGCGTCGAAATCAATCAATTGAAACTACCCGAGAAAGTTCAAAGAAACATAAACGTTTTTATGGCTATCTGCCTTTTAGCCGTGGTCGGCCTCTCTGTTTGGTCAATTATAGGTTAATTCTTTTCATCCATTTTGACTTTAGTTTGAGGTCAAAACCCACGCCATAGTGTTGTCCAACACCTTCGGTTGACCATCCGCCAATTGCATCAATTATGTCTGTTGGGCATTCAACAGTTCTTAGCCTGTCACGAACACTATGCCTAAAAGAATGGATTACGCACGTCTTAGGCACACAGGGGCTTTAACCATTTGTTTAGCGCAGCACTGGCTGAGTTAGCGTTGCATGTATTTTTTCTGCAGTATTTTGGAAACGCGAAGCCAGAACCCACATGACTAATCTGCCACTTGCCAGCCCATCAATTCGTGCCAGTGTCAATCAAACGATTATGTTAAGCCTTGCGATGATTGTTGTGGCATCGTTGATTGGGGCGAGGGGGCTTGGTGAAGATGTCCTTGAAGCGCCTCAATATGCCAATTTTGGTCAAGGCATTCTGACAGGCTATACTGTTTTGTTTTGTGCAATGATCCTTGACCGGATCGTTCAGGGCGGTAAACAATAGCCGTATGAACTTTCATCTGTTTCTTTGGCTTCTCGCGGCAAGCGGGCGGCATGCCCGTATTTTGTTGCCGCTTGGGGTGGTGCTGGCCTTACTATTGCCAAGCAGCGGTGCCTTTTTCAAACCGGCCGCGCCCTATATCCTTGCGGTTCTGATTGGCGCAGCTCTGGTACGGCTTGATATCGGCGCGGTTTTAAAAGCCGCGCTTCAGCCACAAAGATTAATTCGCAATTTTGCCATTTCGCTTGGTCTTTTAATCATTGTGCCAGTGGTTTTTTTCAACGTGGCAAAATGGTTTGGCCTTCCCGATCATTTCTTGCCATTGGTGACTTGGTATGCGGTGGCACCGCCAATTGGTACAACGATCTGGATGTGTATCTTTTTGGGTTTTACCGCGCCGATTGCGATGGAAATCGTTGTTCTGACAAATTTGCTGGCACCTTTCACCGGCCCTTATCTTGGTGAATATCTTCTTGGCGCCGCGGTGCCGATATCATCGGCAATGCTCTGTTTGCGGCTAGGCATCATTCTTGGTGGTGGGTTATTATTGGCGTTACTTGCCAAAAAGGTTCTCGGTGAAGAGCGGATTGAGGCCAACCGGCACCGGCTTGATGGGGTCTCCACCTTGTCGATGCTTGCTTTTCTTCTTCCAGTTTTTGATGGTATTGGCGCGATGGTCATGGCCGTGCCAATTTTGGCGCTGGCCTGTCTTGGACTTGTTTTTGGGCTGAATTTCGGCTCGCAGGCATTGGTTTTTGCCGGTGGCCGATTGCTTGGCCGTTTTGGCCAGTTTGAACGCGCTGCATCGGGCAAAGCCATGCCGTTTCCCGAAGGCACCCGTTCGGTTGCGGTCGTCGCTGGCAATCGCAATCTTGGACTATATTTCGCCGCATTACCCGCCGATCCGCTATTTGCGCTTTTTGTTGCGGCCTATCAATTACCGCTTTACCTTACACCTATGGTGGCTGGCTGGTTTGCCGATCGGTCACAAAATGCATGATTTTTGACCCCGTGATTTTTGCTCCAATCATTAGACCGACGATTATTCGGCACTCGCCCAATTATGAGACCGCATGGCCAATCCTGAATTTTACGCGCTAAATGCCAGTCAGACCCGCCGTAACGCCGCGATTGATGCGTTGCGCGCGCCTTGTTATGCGCTTGGCATTACGATGGCCGGATTTTCCACAATCGCCCGCGAATCTGGTTTTGATTTCTGGATGGCGCTTGTGACCTCGCTTGGCGTTTGGGGGATGCCTGGGCAGGTGGCCTTTGCCAGCCTTTATTCGGCAGGCGCATCTTTATTTATCATTTTTGTTGCGGTATCGCTGGCGAATATGCGGATGTTGCTGATGGTCATTTCAGCGGCTGATATGATGCATCTGAAATCGCATGATTTGCCTCTTTGGAAACGGATCTTCTGGATGCAGTTTCTGGCAATTACGGCATGGGCAAATTTAGGACTGGCGCAGCAAAAATACCCCTCACATCTTTTATTGCCATATTATCAGGGTTTTGCCCTGACAATTTTTGCCTTTGGCATTCTTGGCACGATCTTTGGGTTCTTCTTAAGTGATCTATTGCCTCCGGATATTTTGCGCGTGGTGATCTTTATCACGCCAATTTATATTTTGCTTTTAATCATCAATGCGCGGCAAAAGGCGAACCGGCTTGCCGTCTTAATTGGTGGGGTTCTCAGCCCAGTATTTTTTCCATTTTCCGGTGAATGGGCCATTCTGATCGCTGGCATTCTTGGCGGCAGTTTGGCCAGCCTTTACAGCCGGTTCATTGCCAAATGGCATCTCGATCCAGTGCAATAGGGTGATGATGATGCGGCAGGTGATTTAATGGAAGATTATGGTTTTTTCCAATCTTGGGCAGCGGTATTTTGCGCCATTGTTGGAACGATCATCTGGCGGATTGCCGGTGTTGTTCTGGCGTCGCGCATTCCGGCTGATGGGCCGGTGATGGGATGGGTCAACACGATGGCCTATGCCATGGTTTCGGCGGTTTTATTGCTGATATTGGTTCATCCAACTGGCGTATTGGCAACCACCGGCCTTGATCACCGCCTGATTGGGCTAGGTGGCGGATTGCTGGCAATGTTCATTAGCAAGCGCCTGATCTTTTCGCTGCTTTGCGGCATTAGCGCATTTGCTGTGGCGATTCAGCTTATTTAGCGACCGCCAAAGCGATTAGAATGGCAATGGCTCGCCGCGATAGCTTTCGTAAATGCCGGTTGTCGCAAGATCAAGCGCATCGAAACGTGCCAGAAGTCCGGCCGCGCTATCCGCTGGCGCAACATCGGCGGCAGCCCCGCCCATATCGGTTCGCACCCATCCCGGGTGATAGGCACCAACAGCAACCCCGCGCGGTGCCAGTTCAGCAGCAAGCGTTCGGGCAATATTGGTTGCGCCAGCTTTGGAGGCACGATAGATAGGCGCATTGCTGCTGGCACGTTCCTGACTGCCCATAATTGACGAAATGACCGCAATTTTACCGGTCATGCCAGATGGGTGATTATCGCCATCAGCGGGTTCCAGCAAATGCGGTAAAAATGATCGTGTGGTGAAAAATACACCGGCAATATTGGTCATCAGAACCGACTCAATGGCGCGGCTGTGATGTGCCGGATCTTCAAGGCCGCCATAGCCATTAAGCACCCCCGCATTACAAACCAGAATGTCGATTTTGCGGGTCATACCAGCGGCGATTTGTTTCATATCAGCCTCGGCGGTTACATCAAGCCCAAGAAGGCTGATTGCCGGATTGTCACGGGCAAGCGCAACCAAATCAGGGGCCTCCATAATATTTCGGGCGCAGGCAATGACCTGATCGCCGCGTTCGGCTGCCTGTTTTGTCATTTCAAAGCCGATGCCGCGATTGGCACCAGTGATCAACAGGGTTTTTGACATGGGTTAGGCCCTTATCGCTAAATGGTGAAAAGATGAATTGCTTTTTGCAGATGCTGGCTAGCCGGCCGGATTGATAATCGCCGGATCAAAAGGCGGACGGGTAAAGATTTCGCGAAGCATTGGTTCAAAATGCGCCAATGGCTTGGTTGGGTAATTGGGATCAAAGGCCATCTGATCCCAATCACGGCAAAATCGCTCGCAGCTACCAAACCAGACATGGTCGCGGTAAATATCACGGGCGTTTTTATCAACGCCCATCGCATCGCCATAATAATACATCTGGAAAACGCCATGATGTTCGATAATCCATGCGACTTCGGCACGAACATAGGGGCGAATGATTGCGGCGGCGAGCTGGGAATGGTTAAGCGGTGCCAGATCATCACCAAGATCGTGAATCAATGCGCTAACAATCAGCTCGATATCAGCCCCATCAGCCTCGGCACGCGTCGCAGATTGCAATGAATGTTCAAGCCGGTTGATCTGATAACCGGTAAGCGAGCCCTCAAGGCTGGTAAGGGCAGCAAGCAAACGGTCGGGCAAAGCCACAGCAAATTCATCTTCGAGTGCATTCAAAAAGGCATAATCTTCCGCGGTGCCTTCGTCCATGCGGATAAAGCTGACATGTTGCATGGTTTTGCTCCTCCAAATTGATTGATATCATAGCTGCACCATCGGGTGTTTTGCCATTTTGAATCAACCATTTAAGGCTATAAGAATGTATGATTTGCGGCAAAGATGGGCTGGTATAATTATGATAGTGCCTCTTGTTGTGAATGGTCTCTGATCAAGCTTGGTTGATAAAATATAGTCACCGGGGTTGCCGGACAGCCGAAAGGTCTTTGAAAGTTTATTAATCATTGCAACCGTTAGCTGTTTCCAAACCCTAGTTTAGAATGTATCTATTGCCAAGGTGTCGTCGTAATGGTGTTGACTTTTTAGTTGAGCAAAAAACTAACATGACAGAATTGCAACAAATAATTGAAACACTCATAGATCAGCTTTTGCTGTGGATTCCTTCGCAAATCTTTGTTGATTTTCCTTTTCTTAGCGTTTTGCTGGCGAATCCAAATGGCCGCTTTGTTCTAGCTGGCCTAGCTCTTGTTGTTAGTTTCATTTGTCTTTGGATTTCACTTCGTGTTGTCCAGGCTCTGTTAGACAAGCAAACAAAACTTGGCTCGAATTTAAGCGATGATCCAGTTAACCTTGGTGACAGCCATTCGTCAGAGGCCTTATCCAAAGACGGGTTCCAGTTTTTTAAACGCACGGGTGAAGAAACAGTGCAATGCGACGACGATCTAGCGTTGTCAGCAATCGAGCAGGAAATGCTTGCTGTTAAACAGCTATTTGCTGATGGTCATATCTTAAAAGATGTCTATGTGGTCGAAACGCGCCGTCTTTACGGGAAAGCAAAAGCATTAAGAAGCCAAACGGATCGATCATAAGTAACCTTATCGAATTTTCCTTGCCACAACGCGCTCGTTATTAAAGTAGCAATTGATTTTGTCGTTCGAGTAAAACCACTTCATCACCTGTTTTGTGGAAAATAAAAACGGTTGGCAATCGATAATTGGTAAGGTTTGGCATTGAGCTTGCTTAGACTGCTCAATAACAGAAATTTGTCACTCGCCGTTAACCCTTTGCATAATCCAATAAATTGTGACAGCGTTTCTGAACTTGATGATTAGATCAGCGTTCACCTGACTGTAAGTGAGAAATGAGTGAAATGGCACCGCAAATCGCCAAAGCAATCTTTGTTGGGAATATCAAAGGGGGTGTTGGGAAAAGCACGCTTAGCGTTTACCTGACAGAATATTTGCGCCGCCGATTTAAACGTCAGTCGGTGACGTTGATTGATACTGACCCGCAAGGTACTTCATTTGAGCTGATGGAACCAAAAAGCAAGAGTGGTGACGTACGATTTTTGCCAGTTGGTGACCGTTACGATGGCGTCAATATGTCCACGCTTGACGGCGTGCTTCGTCGCTTGCTTGCGCAAAATGAAAATATGGCAGTCGTTGATACCGGAGCTGGCAAGCTTGGTAATTTTTGGCAATTGGCTTTTTTATGCAACACGCTTTTGGTGCCAACCTCAATGTCGTGGGCTGATTTGAGGCCAACGATTGATTTTATCAAGGAAATTGATGAGCGAAAGGCCGATTTGCGATCAGTCACGCCGCATGTTGTTGTTGTCCCCAACCGGGTGTCGCCGCATCAGCGTAATTTCCAGCCAATCAGCGATGCGTTATCCGAAGTCAATGCTATTCTGGCGCCGCCCCTCTCTGAATTATCAGCAGCACGAAACGCCACACCAGGTTTTTCTGGCCTTGACGGTATCGAAGGCACGCGGTTTCACCGCGAAATTGAACGGCTTGGCGAATTTCTGGTTGAATATGTTATCAGCGGCGAGCTTGACCGGATCTATGCCGAAACGGCCAATTAACGCCGCTTTGATTTACCCGCATAACGCCGTGGCAACCCATTTATGAAAATGATGCGTTGGCGCATCCATCACCGCCGAGAATTTGCCGCCATCATATTTGCTGGAATGACGGCCTTTTTGCATGCCTTCCACAACAAACACATCTTCGACAAAAATATCACGCCACATGGCGGTATTGGTGGCACGCATATCGGCAAAGGCCGGCTTTGTTGCCGCGTCTTGCGCGTAATAGATCTCAACATGCTCGATGGTGCGATTTGGCCCATCAGGCACCAAAATAATGCCATAGCAATGGTCGCGATGAACGCCAAAAAGCAGATTTGGAAATAGTGCAACATATTCCGCACCTGATGACCATTGTTGCGACAGGCCGTCAAAATTTGGAAAGGCGCGGCCATCATCGCTGATTTGCGGTGCATAAACGGTTGAACCCTGACCGGCATAGGCGGGAACCGGCATGATATTATAATGATCCTCAAGCCGTGAATAGCTGTTTAGCCCCGGATGGATAAAGGGCAGATGATAGGCCTCACAGTAATTTTCGACCGCAAGTTTCCAATTGCAATTGACCGTCAGGCTGAAGGATGAATCTGGCCCGCTATGATAGACGGGCTGATCAAATTCCTGCCAGCGCGCAATCAAATCGTTTGCATAGGTCTCGAATGGCGCGGCCTGTCCGCCAATATTCACGAAAACAATATCGCGCCATTGGTGCGAGCGCACCTCGTTCAGCGGATAATCGCAATGATTGACGGTATCATGCTCATGCACATCCGGCCCGCCAATATGCGGGGTTTTGCGAAGTTGGCCGTTTAAATCATAAGCCCACGCGTGATAGGGGCAGGTGATTGGCCCGCGAAGCTGTTGTGCCTCGCTGACCAAAATCATACCACGATGACGGCAAACATTTTCAAAGACTTTGATTTCATTATCCTGATTACGCACCAACAACAGCGGTAAACCTGCAAATTCAATTGGTTTCACGGAGCCCGATTTTGGCACATCTTTGCCAAAGCCGATTGCCGCCCAATTGTCGCGGAATAAAGTGTTTTGTTCATGCTGATACAGATCAGCGTCAACATAGCAACCATTCGGCAGGCCATTGGCCGTTTCAATTGGTGCTTTTACTTTGGTAAGATCAAGCATTTTTGGTCTCCTCAACCTGACAAGGCCGATAAGGCGATAAATATTGCATTACTATCCTGTTTCCACTCATAAAGGATTTCCTGTCTGTCTTGACTGCGGCATTTGGCGTCGCGTTTAAACTATGGAAAGTGAACTGAATGTCTTCCGCGCCGATCTTGTTTCGTCCTGAAATCATCCATCAACAATTGGATCAGCGGTTTTACCGGCAGGTTGAGGCAGCGCAATTCCCCCAACATCAGCTGCGTTATCGCAATCATGCGGCGGCCAAAAGCGTTGGGCTAGATGATTTAGATGGCGCGTCATGGGTTCGGCATTTTGGCCATTTTCAGCCCTTGAATGGCAGTTTTCCCGCGCCGTTGGCGCTTTGCTATCATGGTCATCAATTTGGCCATTATAATCCTGATCTGGGTGATGGGCGGGGGTTTTTGTATGCCCAGATGCGAGACCACCAAAACCGGTTAATGGATCTTGGCACCAAAGGGTCGGGAACAACGCCGTTTTCACGATCTGCCGATGGCCGGCTAACGCTGAAAGGGGCGGTTCGCGAAATTTTGGCAACCGAAATGTTGACTGCGCTTGATGTTACGACTTCACAAAGCTTTTCGGTGATTGAAACGGGTGAACAGCTTGAGCGCAATGATGAGCCATCGCCAACGCGCTCGGCTGTTCTGGTGCGCCTGTCGCATAGTCATATCCGCATCGGCAGTTTTCAACGGCTTGCCTATATGGATGATATGGATGCTATTGAAATGCTGGCGCGGCATGTGGCGCGGCATTATTTTGGCGGGGCGACCCAAACCGGACTGCACAAAGATAGTGACCGACTTGATGCCGATGCGCCTTTGAGCGAGCTTTTGCCCGCGCTGCTAAGTCATGTTGCCGCTGCCATTGCCGATACGGCTGGCCGCTGGCTGGCTGCCGGATTTGTGCATGGTGTTTTGAACACGGATAATTTCAACATAACTGGTGAAAGCTTTGATTACGGGCCATGGAGATTTTTACCAAGCTTTGAGCTGGGGCTGACTGCGGCCTATTTTGACCAGGCCGGTCGCTATGCCTATGGGCGGCAATCAGATGCGGCACTTTGGGCGGTGTGCCGGCTTGCTGATTGTTTTGTGAAGCTGGTGCCGCAAAAAGACCTTGAAGACAGGCTTGCCACTTTTTATCCACTTCTGGAGGCGCGGCTGGCGAAACAGATGCAATGGCGTTTGGGTGTTGTTTTTGACGAAGACGATCCGGTGCGTGACGCGGCGCTGGCGCGTGATATCTTTGGTGCCGCAAAACAAAGCCAGTGCGGTTTTGATCAGATGTTTCACGATCTTTATGGCGGTAAAGCGCGGGTTGATGGCTATGATGATGATTGCTGGAGGCCAGTTCTTGAGACCTTGCAGGCGGCAAAGCCGCGAAATCCAACTGCGCTTGACCATCCGCATTTCCAATCGGCAAAAGCCGTGTCGATGACAATTGATGAGGTTGAAGCCATTTGGGCACCAATTGCGGCAAGTGATGATTGGTCATTACTATCCGATAAAATTACCGCCATTCATCAGATGCGCTATGCCTATGGTGGTGATTTGGCGGTGCCAATGCCAAGCATTATTGGCGGGACTAAAGCCTAAATCTGGCTTGGCGTTATGCCGCGATTCATCACTTCGCGAAGTACAAAGCTACTTTCCATGCGTAAAACATGGGGCAGGGACGACAGATAGGTTGAATGGACGCGGCCGAAATCATTCACATCACGCGCTGCGACGCGCAAAATATAGTCATTTTCGCCTGCGATCAGAAAACAGGCTAAAACCTGCGGGATATTGGCAACAGCGGCTTCAAATTCGGCCATCATTTCGGCTGATTGGCCATGCAGGGTGATATGCAGCAGAACAAGCACATCATGCCCCATTTTGGCAGCGTTCAAATCGGCGTGATAGCCGTTAATGACCCCATTCTGCTCAAGCAGGGCAACGCGTCGCAAACAGGCCGATGGTGACAGGCCAACATGCGCGGCAAGATCAACATTCGAAATCCGCGCATTATCCTGCAATGCCGTTAAAATCGACCGATCAATCCGATCCATGATGCCTCTCTCTTACCCTAAGATTAATATGTGAATAATATTGCGCTGTTTCGATAAAAATTCAAATAAAATGTGAAAATTACTGGATTATTAACAAGATAAAGCAATGAAATACCCTTATGTTTCGCATAATATGCCGTCATATATCTGGAAGTTGGGCCTGCTGCCATGGCGTAACGGTTTCAGGGGTGTTTGTGACGATGCGGACTGGCTCGATTGGGGCAGTGACAGAGCTATTTCGCATTACGGGGAGAATTAAAATGCTTGTAGGTGTTCCAAAAGAAATTAAGACGCGGGAATTTCGGGTTGGGCTTGTGCCAAGTTTGGTTGCCGAGCTTGTGCATCGTGGCCATCAGGTTCTTGTTGAAACCAATGCTGGCATTGGCATTGGTGCCAGTGATGATGAATATCGTGCGGCTGGTGCTGACATTGCGGCAACGGCTGGTGATGTTTTTGCCAAGGCAGATATGATCGTCAAAGTCAAAGAGCCGCAGCCCGATGAATGGGTGCAGCTATCACCAAACCAGATTCTATTTACCTATCTTCATCTTGCAGCTGATGCACCGCAGGCATATGGCCTTGCCAAATCGGGTTGTACCGCCATTGCCTATGAGACCATCACCGATGATCAGGGTGGTTTGCCTTTGCTGGCGCCAATGAGCGAAGTCGCTGGCAGGCTTGCCGTTATCGAAGGGGCATCACATCTCAAAGCCAATGCTGGTGGTCGTGGTGTGCTGATTTCGGGTGTTCCGGGAACCGCGCCGGCTGATGTTTTGGTGATTGGCGGCGGTGTTGTCGGGGTGAATGCAGCGAAAATGGCCGTTGGTCTTGGCGCGCGCGTCACGGTTTTTGACCGGTCAGTGCCGCGGCTTCGTTATTTGTCCGATATTTTCGGCAATAGCATCACAACGCGCTATTCAAGCAATGCGGTGATTGCCGAAGCCATTAAATCTGCCGATATGGTTATCGGTGCTGTGTTGATCCCGGGTGCAGCTGCGCCAAAGCTGATTTCACGCGCGCAATTGGCAACGATGCGTCAAGGCGCGGTTCTTGTCGATGTGGCGATTGACCAAGGTGGTTGTTTTGAGACATCACGCGCCACAACGCATGATGAGCCAACCTATATGGTTGATGGTATCGTTCATTATTGCGTTGCTAATATGCCAGGTTCAGTGCCGCGCACTTCATCCGAAGCCCTAAACAACGCAACCTTGCCGCATGTGCTAGCATTGGCTGACAATGGTGTTGCCGCGCTTGATGACAATCCGCATCTGGCAAATGGTTTGAATGTGGCTGGTGGCAAGATTGTCTATCCGGCGGTTCTGGATGCGATTGGTGAAGAACTGTCTGCCTAGCGGCAACACGTCAAATATGAAATGAAACGCATGATAACGGGCGGCGCTTTGCCGCCCCTTTTTGTAAAAAATGGTCCCTGACCAGTCATTCATAAATTTTGTCAATGATCCAGCTTTGGCTCTGCCGGTAATGACGTTGGCACGTGAGCAGGTGAGATTTGCCAGCGGTAGTCGCGCCGTAATTGGTCTGAATCAGCATGGTTTTTGCCAGATAATTAACCGGCAGCAGAAAAAACCGTCAATATAGGTAAAAAAGGGTTGACCAGCGTCGCACATTGGCAGATAAAGCGGCCTGTTCTGGCGCGTTGCCGGATCGCGCATGTACAAAACCCGTGCAGATTTAGGGGCCATAGCTCAGCTGGGAGAGCGCCTGCTTTGCAAGCAGGAGGTCGTCGGTTCGATCCCGTCTGGCTCCACCAAATTCCCTCAAATCACACCTAGATTAAGTATCCGCCTGCCACATTATGGCTGGTGGTTTTTGTGTGCTTGGTGTCTGCACCGTCTTTTTGAGCGGTCAGCAATTGAAAGGTGCGCCAACATAGTCGTCGAAATCATTAAAAATAATTACCCTCCCACGACGCTTTCAATTATTCCATTTATTGGTACACTGTCTTTAGTGCTTTAGGTTCAACATTGTCAAACTATGGGAGGTCGCCATGCAACTGGATATGAAAAAGTCTGAAGACTCCTATTCAATGGCCGCAAAAGAACGAATGGCTATTGAGTTAGACGGATTGGTTTTGCGTCTTAATGAGGTTGGCTCAGCACTTGCCGTTCTCAATCTTTTCCGGCGCGCCGATATCGAAGTTGAGGGGAAAAAACGCCGTTTACGCGATTTTGTCGAAGTTGATCTCGGCCCCGACCCGATGGCTGGGACTTTTAAAGTAATTGTTCATAACCCGATCGCCATTAGTGGTGCTGTGGCCGTTTTGAAAGAAAATAAATTTATCAATATCGACACTAGTTCACAGCGTGAGTTAAAAGTGGTCAAGCCGCGGCTAACCGTACAGCAAGAAGATGATCTGGAAAATGAGATCAAACGGGTCACCAAATCATCGCTTTCAAAGCTTGCATCGATCAAATCAGACGCTTTACAACGAGTTCAAGCAGCAATTAAAGCTGAATATATTGAGCCAAAAGAGTCGAAGACAGCGACATTGCAACTGGATGATTTGATAATTCAGGCGAGCCAACATGCGGGTGTTCTTGGCCTGATTAGGCGCAAACAATTGATCGGTGGCGGTTTGACCTTTGATGGGCCGGATGAAGAGGCGCTCTATAAGCGTATCAATGACCGCGCCTATAAAGATGTTTGGCAGGAACTGCTTGTGCCAAAAGTCACTGAAGATGATGAGTGACATGATGATATGTGACATATTGTGACCGGTGACCGCGCTGACCCTGCCGCATCGGTTGCGGTGACGGCCACAAAGCGTGGTACGCCAGAACCGCAATCAGCGCCAGCGGTTGAAAAAGACCAACTTCAAAAAGCGATTAAAAACCTTCTTGCGACAGCCGATCAAACCGTTGATGACAAGCTTGCAACCGTCAAAACCGCGCATCATGTGGACAAAGACCGGTTTCAAAGCGCCTTTCGCAGCCTGATGGGAAAGTGACACGCTAAAGGCCATGGATTATCACGACGAAAAAGCGGGCCATTTATGGCCCGCTTTTGTTGTTTGGGTGGTTTAAGGTCGGTTTCGAGCCGCTAGGCAGCCTTGACCAGCTTTTTTGGGTTGGCATTGATGCTAATCTGCTGTGGCCGGTCGGCTTCGGGCACTTCGCGATGTAAAAACACCGTCAAAATGCCATCGACAAATTGGGCGTCATCGACCTTCATATATTCGGCGAGCCGGAACATCTTGGAAAATCCGCGCTTGGCAATGCCCTGATGGATATAATTGCCGCGCTCTTCGGCTTTATTGGCCTCGATTGTCAAAATGCCCTTTTCGGTCTGGATGGTGATTTCATCACTGCTGAACCCGGCAAGTGCCAGTTCGATCCGGTAATGCTCATCATCATCTTTGGCAATATTATAGGCCGGATAGTTTGATTCTTTACGGTCTGCCAGCGAGTTTAACTCGTCAAACAGTGAGTCAAAGCCAACAAACTGGCGTGCCATAGGGGTGCTAAAAAACGTCATATTCATCTCCTTTTAAAAGCGAGTTATCTGCCATCTCCTGTTCAGCAAGACAGCAGCTTTGGAACAAATCGTGACCCGTAACGGCGTCACCTGTTTGATTTAGGGATTGCAAATTTGATTTCAAGCCCCGCTAGATGCGCGTGCCAAATAATTTTACCACCTGCCATTCGGTGCGGTTGATTTGGGCATTGCTCAGCATTGTCTCAACAGCGGTTTGAAACTGATTTAGCCGCAATCGGACATTGGGGTTAAGGTCGGTATTTTGTTTGGCAATCAAAATTAGGGCGAGAGCTTTTTCCAGATCGCGTTTGACGCCTTTTCCATGTGCCGTCATTACCGCCAGATTATATTGCGCGGCGACATGATGCCGTGCGGCGGCCAGACGGTAAAAATGCGCTGCCAGCCGTAAACCCTTCTGCACGCCACGGCCATTTTCATAGGAAACCCCGAGATGAAACAATGCCGCTTCATGCCCTTCAAAGGCGGCCATGGTAAATCAGATATTAGCTTTGGCATGATTGGATGCAGCATTTTGGCTTTGATCTTTTGACAGCTTGAGGCCGATCATATATTGAATCTGCGCTTTGTGATGCTCGTCGGCATGAAGCTTACTTGGACTTCCAAGCACAAGCATGATGAAGCCAAGCGTCAAAATCAACACCATTTTGTAACGGGTCTCGAACTGGCTAAGGGGATCTCGAACTGGCTAAGGATTGAAATTAGATAAGGCATTTGAAACGCCTCCTTGAACAAGCCAGTGGGGCGACAGCATCGCCGACCGGCAGGTGAACCTCTCCCTTGCTTTCAACAATAGAGATAAATAATTTAGAAACTGTTAATGCAGCACGTTTTTTTGACAGAAATTGACATCATGCTTTTGCTGTTCCATCTCTTGACAATCTTTGGTGTTTCGCCTAAACCACACTCCGGTTTGTAGACGGCGTGAGTTTGTCAGCCGCTACGCATCAGGCATCAATTATCAGCGGTTGAAACGATCACCAAATCGATCGGTCGCAAAATCTGGCGCAGCGCTGGCCCATCAGCACCGCCAGGTCATTAGAAAGAGCAAGAAAATGGCTGTTCCAAAGAGTAAGATCACCAAGTCCAAGCGCAATATGCGGCGGGCACACGACGCATTGTCTTCTGATGCCTATGTTGAAGATAAGGTCACCGGTGAATTGCATCGCCCGCATCATATCGATCTTAAAACTGGTATGTATCGCGGCAAGCAAGTCCTTAAAGTTAAAGAGCGTATCTAGTTACAGCTGCGTCTTGCTGAGCAGGGCGCGCTTAATTCTGGCTTTCACTCTGGCACCGCTGACAGGCATCATCACTTTATGAACGATAAAAACGCAAAATTTGGTATTGGAGCGATTGTACGTCATCGCGTCTATCCGTTCCGTGGCGTCGTTGTTGATGTTGATCCAGAATTTGACAATACCGATGAATGGTATGAAGCCATTCCTGCCGAAGTGCGCCCCAATAAAGAACAGCCCTTCTATCATCTTCTCGCGGAAAATTCGGACAGCTATTACACAGCCTATGTCAGTCAGCAGAATTTGCTTCCCGATGGCGAAAATGGCCCGGTAAGCCATCCTGACGTCGACGATATGTTTGACGGGCTTGATGGCGAGCGCTATGTGCTTCACCCCGAGGCATTTAACTAGGCTTTTGCCATTGCGGCAATCTGCCCCATTGGCAGGCATTTCGTTTGTTGATTTTCTCCCAACCGGCAATTTGCCGGTTTTTATTGGAAATTCTGCTTTTTTTTAAAAAACTGCCGCCCGTTGCCTTGAAAAAATGGGCTGATCAGTCTATCTACTGGTAATCAGGACTAAATTGGTCTTGATTATGATAATCATTCGCAAAACGCCGGTTTTGAAAGGGTTTTCCGCTTTTTGAATTGACCGGCTTGATAGGATAGACAGGCTAATATGCTTCGCTTAAACCGGATGACCGATTATGCCATTGTTGTGCTTGGCGCGCTTGCGCATCGGCATGGCGATGTTTTGGCTACGGCGCATCTGGCTGAATTAACCGGATTGGCCCAACCAACCGTGGCGAAAGTTTCGAAAATCCTGTTGGCCGCCGATTTGGTTGAAACCCAGCGCGGGGTGCGTGGGGGCTATAGATTGACAAAAGCACCGGCGGCGATCTCGCTTGTTGATATTGTCGAAGCAATGGAAGGCCCGATTGCGGTGACTGATTGCGTCGATGGAGCGCAAGATCCATGCGCGGTTAGCAATTGCTGTTTCATGAGCAGTCATTGGAACCATGTCAATCTTGCCATTCGCAATGCCTTGAATGATGTCAGCCTTGAAGATTTAACTGATCCGGCACAATTGTTTCCCTTGCCGGTATCACCGCCAATAACCGAAGACGACAGTCAGTTGTCCCGACAATAGTCGGCATAACGTTACTATAAAAAGGAACCAGCCTTATGGTCGCAACGCAAGAAACCATCGACACGCTTGAAGAAGCAACCGGTAAATATAAATACGGGTTTGTGACTGATATTGAATCGGACAAGGCACCCAAAGGCCTGAACGAGGATATTATTCGGTTCATCTCTGCCAAGAAGGACGAACCACAATGGATGCTTGATTGGCGCTTGAAAGCGTTTGCGACATGGCAAAAGATGGAAACACCTGATTGGGCCAAGCTGGATATCGAGCCGATTGATTATCAGGATATCCATTATTATGCGGCACCAAAAAGTGGTGAGGGGCCGGCGTCACTGGATGAAGTTGATCCGGAATTGCTTAAAACCTATGCCAAGCTTGGCATTCCGCTTGATGAGCAAAAAATTCTTGCTGGTGTTGTTGCGGTTGATGCGGTTTTTGACTCAGTGTCGGTTGCCACGACATTCCGCGGTGAATTGGCCAAGGTCGGGGTGATTTTCTGCCCGATCTCCGAGGCTATTCGTGACTATCCTGATCTGGTGAAGAAATATATCGGTTCGGTTGTGCCGGTTGCCGATAATTATTTCTCGGCTTTGAATTCGGCCGTCTTTACCGACGGATCATTCGTCTATATTCCAAAGGGGGTTCGCTGCCCGATGGAATTATCGACCTATTTCCGCATCAACGAGGCCAATACAGGCCAGTTTGAACGGACTTTGATCATTGCCGAAGATGAAGCCTATGTCAGCTATCTCGAAGGTTGTACGGCACCGCAACGCGATGAAAACCAGCTTCATGCCGCCGTTGTCGAACTGGTGGCGATGGATGATGCCGAAATCAAATATTCAACCGTACAGAACTGGTATCCGGGTGATGAAAACGGCCGTGGCGGTATTTATAATTTTGTGACCAAGCGCGGTGCATGCCGTGGTGACCGGTCCAAAATCTCATGGACACAGGTTGAAACCGGATCAGCGATCACTTGGAAATATCCATCTTGTATTCTGCAAGGGAAGGATTCGGTTGGCGAGTTTTATTCGGTTGCGCTGACCAATAATCTCCAGCAGGCCGATACTGGCACCAAAATGATTCATATTGGCGAAGGCAGCCGGTCAACGATTATTTCGAAAGGTATTTCGGCGGGCCGGTCGCAAAATTGCTATCGCGGTCTTGTTCGCATTCAGCCTGGCGCTGAAAATGCGCGTAATTTCACCCAATGTGACTCGCTTCTTGTTGGCGATAAATGTGGGGCGCATACGGTTCCCTATATCGTTTCGCGCAACCCAAGCGCCAAAATTGAACATGAGGCCACCACCTCGCGCATTTCCGAAGACCAGCTTTTCTATTGTCAGCAACGCGGCATCTCAACTGAAGATTCGGTGTCGCTGATCGTCAATGGATTTTGCAAGGAAGTGATGAAAGAACTGCCAATGGAATTTGCGGTGGAAGCCCAAAAGCTTATTGGCATCAGCCTTGAAGGTTCGGTTGGCTAAAACCAAACCAGAAAATAACTAGATATAATTGGAAAAGACTTATGGCACCTTTACTTGAAATTAGAGACCTCCACGCCTCGGTTGGTGATACACCAATCCTGAAAGGCATCAACTTAACGATCAATGCTGGTGAAATTCACGCCATCATGGGGCCGAATGGATCGGGCAAAAGCACCATGTCTTATGTGCTTGCTGGCCGTGACGGCTATGAGGTCACTGGCGGTGACATTCTGATGAATGGCGTTTCCATGCTGGAAATGGAATCAGATGAACGCGCCCGTGCCGGCATGTTTCTGGCCTTTCAATATCCGGTAGAATTACCGGGTGTTGGCGGCATGAGCTTTTTGCGCGCCGCGGTTAATGCCCGCCGGATTGAAGCTGGCAAAGATGAAATCGACCAGCTGGAATTTGTAAAGCTGGTTCGCGCCAAAGCAAAACATCTAAGCATCAATGATGATATGCTAAAGCGGGCGGTGAATGTCGGCTTTTCTGGTGGCGAGAAGAAACGCTATGAGATTTTGCAAATGGCACTTCTCGAGCCGGTTCTTTCGGTTCTTGATGAAACCGATTCAGGGCTTGATGTTGACGCATTGAAAATTGTCTCTGACGGCGTGAATCTATTGCGTGATCCAGCCCGAAGCATGCTTGTGATCACTCATTACCAGCGTTTGCTAAACCATATTGTGCCTGACTATGTTCATATTTTGGCCGGTGGCAAAATCCGCCGCACTGGCGGTAAAGAACTCGCACTTGAAGTAGAGGAGTCGGGTTATGTCGGCATCGACGATGCAGCCTAATTTGGACCAGCTTGCGGGATTGACCGGCGTTCGTGCAGGGGCGTTAACACGCTGGCAGGAAACAGGCTGGCCACATAGCCGGGTCGAACAATGGCGGTTTACCCGCTTGGCAAGCCTTGAAAAAATGGACCTTCATCCAGCTTCGGCTGCTGCAGCGGCGGAAACCGTGGCCATTTCGGCTGACTTGCCGGAAAATGCCGTGACCCTGTCCTTTAGCAATGGTGTTTTGGATGTTGCCAATCTTGCCGCTTTGCCCGATGGCGTAACCGCCAGCTTTTTAAGCGAGAATGACACGGCCCTTGCCGCGCTTGCCGCATCGGTGCCAGCGTCGCATCCGGTTAGCGACCTGTCGCTGGCCGTGATGACAACCGGTCTGCATTTAGAGATTGTGGGCAAGGTTGATGTGCCGATCATTTTGGTCTTTACCGGTGATGACAATGGGGTGTCTTCGCATCCGGTTGTGTCGGTCAAGCTTGCTGAAGGCGCGTCGGCGGTTCTGGCTGAGTGGCATCAGTCGGCTGTTGGTTTGTCAGCACCGTTGATGGCAATCGAGGTTGGTGACAAGGCGCGGCTTGATTATGCCAAGGTACAGCATGACTCAGCACAAAGCGCGCATCTGGCGGCAACTGGCTTGACGCTTGGTGAAGGTTCGGTTTTCGAGGGGTTCCAGATTTCCGTTGGCGGTCAATTGGCGCGCCTTGAAACGCATATCACCTTGTCGGGTGAAAATGCTGATTGCACCTTATCGGCAATCTATCTTGGTCGGGCAAATCAGCACCATGATATCACCACCAATATGAACCATGCCAAAGGGCATTGTCTGTCGAACCAGATTATCCGCGGGGTTCTTGATGATTCGGCGCGTGGTGTGTTTCAAGGCAAGGTGCATGTCGCACCCGATGCACAAAAGACCGATGGCCAGCAAATGAGCCGTGCCTTGCTTTTGTCGCGCAAAGCCGAAGCCGACGCCAAGCCCGAATTGGAAATCTATGCGGATGATGTTTTGTGCGCGCATGGGGCAACGGTTGGCGAACTTGATGAAACCCAGCTTTTCTATCTGACAAGCCGCGGTATTGACCGTGAAACGGCGCGTGGAATGTTGATCTCGGCATTTCTCGATGATGCCATTGACAGCATCAGCCATCCCGCATTGGCAGACATGTTGCGGCCGGTGACGACCGCATGGATGACGGCATCAAACCGTTCTGAAACCGGAGATAAATAATGGATGCAAATGCCGCAGATACCAGCATGACTACCAATATGACTGGCGGATATGATATCGAAAAAATCCGGTCTGATTTTCCAATCTTGTCGCGTAAAATTCACGGCAAGCCATTGGTTTACCTTGATTCTGCGGCATCGGCGCAAAAACCAAAAGTGGTGATTGATGCGTTGGTTTCGGCCTATTGCGATACATATTCAAATGTCCATCGTGGCCTGCATTTCCTGTCTGAGGCGTCAACCGATGCCTATGAGGCGGTGCGTGGCAAGGTTGCGCATTTCATTGGCGCAAAATCAGGTGATGAAATCGTGCTGACCGCTGGTGCAACAATGGCGTTGAACATGATTGCACAATGCTGGGCCTTGCCAAGATTAAAGGCAGGTGACGAGATTTTGATCAGCATTGCCGAACATCACGCGAATATCGTGCCGTGGCAAATGGTGGCCGAAAAGACCGGTGCGGTTCTTCGTGCCTTTCCGGTTGATGAAGATGGCAGTTTCAATATGACGGCCTTTACCGACATGGTCACAGCCCGAACCAAAATTGTGTCGGTACCGCATGTCTCAAATGTGCTTGGCACCGTATTTCCGGTTACTGAAATGGCCAAGATCGCACACGACGCCAATGCGCTAATGGTTGTTGATGGTTGTCAGGGCGTCGTTCATATGCCTGTTGATGTTCAGGCCTTGGGTGCTGATTTTTATGTTTTTTCCGCACATAAGCTCTATGGGCCGAATGGTGTTGGTATTCTGTGGGCCAAGGCTGAAATTCTGGCCGAATTACCGCCATTTTTGGGCGGCGGCGATATGATTGACCGCGTGACCATCGAAAAATCCACCTATGCTTTGCCGCCGCATCGTTTTGAGGCGGGAACACCGGCCATTGCCGAAACCATCGCCCTTGGGGCGGCGGTTGATTATGTGCAATCGATTGGTATGGAAGCCATTCGGTCGCATGAACAAGATATTCTGGGCTATGCGCATCAGCGGCTTTCCGCGGTTGATGGCTTGCGCCTGATTGGTACGGCCGTTGGAAAATCGGGTGTTGTATCCTTTACGATGGATTGCGCCCACCCGCATGATATTTCAACAATCATTGATAATGATGGTGTGGCCATTCGTGCTGGCCATCATTGCGCCCAGCCTTTGATGGATTTCTATGATCTTCCATCAACCGCGCGGGCATCGGTCGGCATCTACACCACGCGTGAAGAATTTGACGCTCTGGCAATTTCGCTGGAAAAAGTGAACCGGATTTTCACATAGGGGCGGGGTGATGACACAAGATCACAATTCCAAAACAGTCGCGCCAGATGATGCTGGTCTTGATAATGACGGTCCGGGTCTTGATGGTCCGGGTCTTGCCGATTTTCTGCCCGATACCAGTAATGGCTATATTGCCAAGGCTGGTGCTGCGCTTGAAAATCCGGCTGGACAGGCTGATCCGGTGGCCGTTGAAGATGCGCTGAAATCGGTTCATGATCCGGAAATTCCGGTGAATATTTATGATCTTGGTCTGATCTATGATGTTGAACGACGGCAAAATGGTGATGTTTATGTTACCATGTCACTGACAGCGCCTGGCTGCCCTGTTGCTGGTGAAATGCCAGGGCAGGTAGCACGGGCATTGGCTGCGGTTGACGGCGTTGGCGAAGTTTCGGTCGAATTGGTCTGGAGCCCGCCTTGGACGCCCGAGCGTATGAGTGATGATGCGCGCCTTGCTTTGGATTTTTAATTGAGCGGTTTGCGAAAGACCGGCTATTTGGAGCTTTAAAAACATGTTTGACCCAACAAAACCAATTGTCACCTTGACCGAAGCTGCGACTAGCCATGTTCACCGTTTGATGGCGCGGGCTGATAATAATGTAATTGGTCTTCGTGTCGGGGTGAAAACGGCGGGCTGTTCGGGCATGCAATATGATGTTCAATTTGCCACCGAGCAAAAGCCATTTGAAGATAAAATCGAACAGGACGGTGTGACCTTATTTATTGACCCAACCGCCGTGATGTTTTTGATTGGCTCGCAAATGGATTGGCAGGAAGATAAATTTTCCGCCAAATTTGTTTTTAGTAATCCCAATGAAATTGCCCGCTGCGGCTGTGGTGAGAGCTTTTCGGTTTCAACACCATCATAAACCCTGGCGCGTTTTAACGATTGTAAGGCAGCTATGGCTTCGTCCAATTTGCGCAAAACGGCGTCGCTCCTTCGTGCGCTGATGCATTACACCGCCCCGCGTGGCGATAATAAAATCCGTGTGCGAATTGGTGCAGCCTTTGCCTGTCTTGTCGCGGCGAAAAGCTCGAACATGGTCACTCCGCTTTTGTATGGGACGGCGGTTGATCTGGTGAATGGCGATTCCGGCTTTGCGATGTCGGCTTTGATGTTTCTTGTTGGTGGCTATGCGTTGGCGCGACTTGGCCAGCAGGTGTTTAGCGAGGCCAAACAATATCTTTTTGCCAAGGTGGCACAACGCGCTGTTCGTGGCGCGGCATTGAACGCCTTTCGCTATCTCCACAAATTATCGCTTCAATTCCATATGGATCGTCAAACTGGCGGCATGACGCGCGCGATTGATCGCGGTGCCAAGGGGATTGAATTCCTACTGACGATCGCCTTTTTCGAGGTTTTGCCGCTTTTTGTCGAAGTGGCCTTTGTCAGCATCATCATGTGGCATTTATTTGGCGGGTTTTACGCAGGTGTTACCTTTTTAACCGTTGCAGCCTATGTCTATTTCACCATTCGCGTCACCGAATGGCGGATCAGGTTTCGCCGTGAAATGAACACGGCTGATGAAGCCGCCGCCACTCGCGCGGTTGATTCCTTGCTCAATTACGAAACCGTCAAATATTTCAATGCTGAAGGTGTTGAGGCAGCGCGCTATGATACAGCGATGGCCAATTATGAGGTGATGGCGGTTCGGTCCCGCACATCTTTGTCAGTCGTCAATATCGGGCAGGGAACCATCATTGCATTTGGCCTGATGGCGGTTATGGCAATGGCGGGTTCTGATATTCAAAAGGGCAATTTGACCGTTGGCGATTTTGTTGCGGTGAATACCTATCTTTTGCAGCTTTATCTGCCGCTTAATTTCCTTGGTTGGGTTTATCGTGAATTGCGCCAGGCGCTTGTTGATATGGAACGGATGTTTGGTCTGCTTGATGAAGAACCGGGCATTGCCGACAAGCCAGCGGCAAAACCGATCAAGATTGATGGCGGTGAAGTGGTTTTTGATAATGTGCATTTTGCCTATGGTGACCGGCCAATTTTAAAAGGCGTCAGCTTTACCGTTAAGCCGGGTAAACGTGTTGCGATTGTCGGGCCAAGCGGGTCGGGAAAAACCACCATTTCACGGCTGTTATTCCGGTTTTATGATCCGGTATCGGGCGCGGTTCGTCTTGATGGGCAGGATCTTCGTGATGTAACGCAGGCCAGCGTTCGTGCGGCCATTGGTGTGGTGCCGCAAGATACGGTGATGTTCAATTCAACGATTGGCTATAATATTGGCTATGGGCGCAATGGCGCGAACCAAGATGATATTGCCGCAGCGTCAAAGATGGCCTCGATTGACCAGTTCATTGCTGGTTTGCCTGATGGTTATGACACGATGGTTGGGGAACGCGGGCTGAAATTATCCGGTGGTGAAAAACAGCGTGTTGCGATTGCTCGTGCCATTTTGAAAAAACCGTCAATCTTTTTGTTTGATGAGGCAACCTCGGCACTGGATAGCCGCACTGAAAAAGAAATCCAGCATGCGCTTGATACGGTATCGAAAAGCCAAACCACCGTGGTAATTGCGCATCGCCTATCGACAATTGTGAATGCTGATGAAATTCTTGTTCTTGCCGAAGGCGAAATTGTCGAACGCGGAACCCATCGCCAGCTTCTGTCGCAAAAAGGGTTATATGCGCAGATGTGGGAACGCCAATCATCAGGGTTTCAAGATGATGAACGGGCTTCTGATATTATGCATAACAAAGCCGGTTTGCAGGGGGTTCAGCTTTAATGTTTGATTGGGCGCGTTCGGCGGGGTTGCCCATGCTTGGTGGCCATGATTTATATGTTTATCATCGTGACGCCTCGGTTCGGGCGCATTTCTGGCCAGCTGGTCAGGCAGCGCGGAATCCGGATGAAAAATATGCTGTTGATGCCACTGCGCCTGCCCCGTCAACCGCGCATAAAACCATTGTCATCCTTCCCGGATTTACCGAATTTTGCGAAAAATACAGTGCCGAAGTCCTGCATTTCCATGAAAAGGGCTATCATGTTTTGATCATTGATTGGCCCGGGCAAGGTCAGTCAGGCCATTTTGGCCGACATCCGCTTGCGGTTCATTGTACCGATTTTGATCATCATCTATCGGCGCTTGATGCGGTGGTTTCGGCTGTTGGTCTGGACGAGCATGAACTCGTGCTATTTGGTCATTCGATGGGCGGGCATCTTGCGCTTCGCTATGCCGCATGGCGCTCCTATAGGGTCGCGTCGGTAATCTTGTCGGCACCAATGATGGCTCCGCCAGTCATGCCGGTCTGGTTAATCCGGTTAGCCAGCTATCTTCTTGGTGGTCTTGGCCTTGCCCGATCGCATCCACCATTTCACCGCGTGCTGTCTTTGGATTGGGTGCGGCATTATCGGCCAGAAAATGTGCTGACGCGGTATCCGAAAGGATATGAGGATCAATTTGTCTGGTTCGATGATGCGCCCGAATTGCGCCGCAGCGGGCCAACCATTGGCTGGGTTAGCGCGGCCTATCAATCTTGTGCGCTCTACACGTTAAATCCCGACTGGTTAGCCGCGCTTGATGTGCCGGTTCTGGCTTTTGTCCCTGGCGATGAGCGCGTTGTCTTTGCGCCGGCAACCGATAGCAATCTTCCCCATATCAGGAATCTTGAGCGTATTGTCTTTGATGGTGCGCGGCATGAATTAACCCGCGAATTGCCCGAAGTAACCGACGCTTTATGGCATCATGTTGATCTTTTTTTAGCGCGGCTGGACACCGCCTATAGCTATGAGATTGACGATAATTAGCCGGTTTTTTTAGTGCTATTAGCGTTTTCGCCACCCTCAGGGCCATAAAACATCACCCATGTCGACATTGTGTCGCTGAAATCGGTAAAGCGATGCGGCAGGCGAGCTGGTACAAACAAGAAATCACCCGGGCCAAATGATATAATTTCATCACCCATTTCGAAGTTTCCATCACCTTCAATGATGACATAGCATTCGTCGTGATCATGCGGTTTTTGATGATCGGATGTCATGGTTTGATACACTTCGACAACAAGGCTGCCATGCGTGAATAAGATGCTGAATGGCGTGGTGTTTTCGTCGCTGCTGGCCTGTTTCAGGCTAAGCGTGCGCCTTGCCTGCGTAACGTCGAGATGCTTTGCCTTTGTCATGACCATCACCATGCTTTGAAAAACAGCATGGTTAGGATATCTAAAGCGTCTTTAAATTTGATTAAATTTGCATAAATATCCTGGATCAAGAGGATTACGGATCAGGTTAAGAATTGTTCTCTTGTCGCGCGCTCGGACAGCGAAAAGCCTGGATCATATAAAAGATTAAGCGTGATATCAGTAGCCTGCTCAACAGCAACGCGGGTCACATGCCGAATTTCGGCACTGTCAGCGCTGGCGCTTACCGGACGGAATTCATGTTCAAGAACATCAAGGACCACTCTCGAGTCATCGGGCAATAATGCACCCCGCCAGCGCCGTGGCCGAAAGGCCGAAATTGGCGTTAACGCCATTAACCCACCGCCAAGCGGAATGACCGGACCTTGTGCTGATAAATTATAGGCGGTTGATCCGGCTGGGGTTGCAACAAGGATACCGTCACAAACAAGGCATTCCATTTGCTGTTTATCATTCACCGAAATGGCGATATGCGCCGCATTATGCGTTTGCCGTAATAAAGATACTTCATTGATTGCCAATGCGTCATGCGTGTCTCCATCGCGTGCTGTTGCGGTCATCCGCAACGGATGCAAAGGTGCGGTTTCGGCAGCGGCAACTCGATCAGGCAAATCATCATTTTCGTAATTGTTCATCAAAAACCCAAGTCGCCCGCAATTCATGCCAAAAACAGGCAAGCCATATGACAATGAATCCTGCAACACATGTAACATATGCCCATCACCGCCAAGCGCAACAATATGGGTCGCGTCCTCGATTTTGGTCTGACCATAAAGTTCGGTCAGCTGCGTAAGGCGAAGTTTGGCCTCATCATGTTCAGAAGCGCTAAAATGGAGTTTCATGACCACCTGCTATCATAGGATCAATGGTTGGGATAATCTCAATGCATGGCTTATCATAGAGTTTTTGCCGCTCAAAGGCAAAACCACTTGCCAATTGGCACCGATATCGGCCATCTTCACCGGATGAGCAATTCCCCATTTCTAATTCAGCCAAATCCAGATACCCCCGGCCTGTCACAGCCGGTTGAGGGGGTCAATGAAACCGGTCAGCCAGTTACTTTGCCCGTGGTGACGGAAAAACCCATCACCTTGTTTTTGAACCGGCAAGAAATTGTGACCTCAATGACGCTTGGTGACTGGGTGCCGGAACTGGCAGTTGGCTATTTCTTGAACCAGAACATGCTTCAGCGCGATGATGAAATCACCGGCATTGATGTTGATGATGATCTTGGTGTGGTGATTGTACGTACTGCGCGCGAAACCGATTTTGAAGCCAAGATGAAACGGAAAATCCGGACTAGTGGCTGTGCTGAGGGCACTGCCTATGGCGATATGATGGAACGTTTTGACGATATTGCGCTTGATAAGGATGCCCGTTTCAATGCCAGCTGGCTGATCGAACTTTCAAAGGCAATCAATACCGCGCCAAGCCTGTATTTGAGTGCAGGAGCCATTCATGGCTGCGTGCTGTGTCAGAAAAACCGGCCGCTTGTCTATATGGAAGATATCGGGCGGCATAATGCGGTTGATAAAATTGCTGGCTGGATGTTTTTGAATGACGCATCACCGCATGACAAGGTGTTTTATACGACCGGACGCTTAACCACGGAAATGGTGATCAAAACCGTGCAAATGCAGATCCCGGTTTTGGTGTCGCGCTCGGGCTTTACCGCCGCGGCGGTTGATCTGGCACGGCAGGCGGGATTAACGCTAATTGGCCGCGCAAAGGGCAAAAGATTCATCGCTTTGTCGGGCATTGAACGGATCATTTTTGACAGCGGCGATGCGGCTGATGTGGCCGACAGCCCGTCACGTCAACGCGCCGCCCAGCAGGATGAACGCTAATGACCCGAAAATCAGCAATCATATTGCTTGCCGGTGGGCAGGCGCGGCGCATGGGTGGCGGCGATAAAAACCTGATTGAATTGGCCGGTAAACCGGTTTTGCGCCATGTTCTTGACCGTGTTGATTTTGCCAACCGGCCGATCATGCTGAATGCGAATGGTGATCCGGCTCGCTATGCCGATTTTGGCCTGCCGGTCTGCGCTGATGTGATTGACGGTTATGCAGGGCCGTTGGCGGGCATTTTGACCGGCCTTGAATGGGTCGCGGCAAATCAGGCTGATTGCACCCATATGGTTAGCCTTGCCACCGATGCACCTTTTTTACCAATTGATTTGATTGCGCGGCTTGGATCGGGGCTTGATGATGGGGCTGATATCGCTCAGGCCATGTCATATACGCGTCGCCATCCGGTTTTTGCCATCTGGCCGGTGGCACTGGCTGACGCCCTTCGCAAGGCGGTAATTGATGACGGATTACGCAAAATCGATGATTTTACCGCGCGCTATCATTGCGTAACGGTTGAATTTGTGGGAACGCCCGATCCCTTTATGAATTTGAACCGGCCTGATGATTTTGATCTGGCGATTGAATTTTTGACCAAGCCATCACAAGATAGGTAACCCATCATAAAACTGACGCTGATCTGGCTTTTCGTCTTAAAACCGGTTATTAGATTGTTGTTCGACCTGTCAGGGCAAGAGGAGCCGCACGCGCATGACCAATCAGGTAATTGCATCGGCAAAGACATTATTTTCTGCTTATCGCGAAGCCTTGACAGGCCTTGAGGCCGGTCTTGGGTCAGATTTTTCCAAAACCGTTGATTTAATGAGGGCCAGCACTGGCCATGTTGTTGTTTGCGGCATGGGGAAATCGGGCATTATTGGCCGAAAAATTTCAGCAACATTGGCATCAACAGGAACACCATCACTGTTTTTACATCCGGCCGAGGCCATTCATGGCGATCTTGGCATGGTGCGCCGCGGCGATATCGTGCTGTTAATATCCTATTCGGGCAGTACCGAAGAAATTGTGCGGCTGCTGCCGGCGTTCAAAAGACTGGATGCGCGGTTGATTGCGATGACTGGTAATCCGTCAAGCATGATCGCAACAAGCGCCGAAATCAGCCTTGATATTTCGGTTGATCGCGAAGCTTGCCCGTTGAATCTGGCGCCAACAACATCCAGTCTGAATTCGCTTGTTCTTGGTGATGCAATTGCTGTCGCTCTGATGGAGGCACGCGGCTTTCAAGAAAGCGACTTTGCCAACACCCACCCTGGCGGTGCGCTTGGTCGCCGGTTATTGACGCGTGTTCGTGATAAGATGCGGTCCGAGAACCTGCCTTTTGTCGATGCAACGGCGTCGGTTCAAGATGCGCTGTTGGTGATGACTGAAGGCCGTCTTGGACTTACATTGGTTGGCAGCCGTGACAAATTATCCGGCGTGATTACCGATGGCGACTTACGCCGCTTGCTGGTCAATGGCGCCGATTTGAAAAGCACCAAGGTTTGTGATGTTGCCAGCCCGGTACCTTTAACGATTGGCCCTGACGAGATGGTGGGGGTGGCTGAGACAAAAATGCTGGAATCGAGAGTGCAATGTCTTGTGGTGATTGCCGAGACTGGCCATGTCGATGGTGTGATCCAGATTTATGAATAGACATATAGGCCGTTTTTCACGGTGATATCATCCGGTTTTAATACAATTTTTCTCTACTAGCCTTTGTTTTTGGGCGGGTAAATATTATGAAGCTCGACGCCTTTGACTATAGCCTTCCCGCTGAAAAAATTGCCACAAAACCGGCTGATCCACGCGAATCCGCCCGTTTGCTCGACCTGTCAGGTGATGGCATTGCCGACCGCCATATTGGCGATATGCCAGCATTGCTTCGTGCGGATGATGTCTTGATTGTCAATAATACCCAAGTGATTCCCGCCCGCCTTGAGGGGCGGCGCGGGCAGGCGAAAATCAGCGTGACGCTTCATAAACATGAATCGGATCATATTTGGCGCGTTTTCGCCAAACCGGCCAAGAAATGCCGCATTGATGATGTGATTATTTTTGCCGATGATTTTGCCGCAACGGTGCTTGGTCGCGGCGAGGGCGGTGATGTCGCGCTTGGCTTTATCAATCCGGCAACTGCGGCTTGTTTGACAAGGCTTGAACTTGACGCCTGTCTTGATCGCTATGGCAGCATGCCTTTGCCGCCCTATATCGCCCGTCCAGATGGTGCCGAACCAGCCGACCGGCAAGACTACCAAACCATGTTTGCACGCCATCGCGGGGCGGTGGCGGCACCAACAGCCGGACTGCATTTCACCGATAATCTGGCCAAAGCCATTGCCGCCACCGGCGCACGCATTCTGCCAGTCACGCTGCATGTTGGCGCGGGCACTTTCCTGCCGGTGACAGCTGATGATGTCAAAGATCACAAGATGCATAGTGAATGGGGCCAGATCAGCGCCGAAACCGCAACCGCCATTGCCGAGGCGTGTGCCAAAGGTGGGCGGGTCATTGCAGTTGGTACGACGAGCCTGCGAATTCTTGAGGCCTGCTACCAGCAACATGGTGCGGTGATCGAATTTGCCGGTGAAACCGATATTTTCATCACACCCGGATATGAGTTCGGCGTCATTGACGCATTATTGACGAATTTTCACCTGCCAAAATCAACCTTGCTGATGCTTGTCAGCGCCTTTACCGGCATGCAGAAAATTGCCCTAGCCTACCGCCATGCCATTGCCAATGATTACCGCTTTTTCTCTTATGGCGATGCCTGTTTTATGACACGCAACCCATCTCCTGATATCATCGCCAGCATCGCCGCCATTGCTGATCAATAGCTGCTTTCAAATCAATCTAAGGATTTTGCCATGTCTCAACAAACTGAAAAATTTGGTTTTACCCTGAAAGCCACTGATGGCATGGCGCGTCGGGGTCGTTTGACCACCGCATGGGGCGCAGTTGAAACGCCGGTTTTTATGCCGGTTGGCACCGCCGCCACTGTAAAGGGCATGATGCCGGATTCGGTAAAATCAACCGGTGCTAGCATCATTCTGGCAAATACCTATCATCTTATGCTTCGTCCCGGGGCCGAACGTGTTGCACGGCTTGGCGGGGTTCGCAAAATGATGGGATGGGATGGCCCGCTATTGACAGATTCAGGTGGGTTTCAGGTGATGTCGCTTGGCCCGCTTCGCAAGCTTGATGAAGATGGGGTGACTTTCAAATCGCATCTTGATGGCAGCAAGCACCGGCTTACAGCCGAACGGTCTACCGAGATCCAGCATCTTCTTGATGCAACCATTACAATGGCCTTTGATGAATGTACGCCATTTCCGGCAACCAAGCCGGTTGCCGCTGAATCAATGGCATTGTCGATGCGATGGGCCAAACGGTCACGCAGCGCGTTTCAGGCACGAACCGGTTATGGCCAGTTTGGCATTGTCCAAGGGTCGGTGTTTCCTGATTTGCGGGCCGAGTCTGTTGCTGTGCTTGAAGACATTGATTTCGAAGGCTATGCCGTTGGCGGTCTTGCCGTTGGCGAGGGGCAGCAAGCGATGTTTGAAACGCTTGAGGTTACAACGCCGCTGATGCGGCAGGACAAGCCGCGCTATCTGATGGGGGTTGGCAAGCCTTCCGATCTTGTTGGCGGGGTGGCGCGCGGTATTGATATGTTTGATTGCGTTTTGCCAACAAGATCCGGGCGCACCGGACAGGGATTTACCCGCCGCGGGCCGGTGAATTTGAAAAATGCCCGCCATGCCGAGGATTCACGCCCACTTGATGAAGCCTGCGGCTGTCCGGCCTGTTCGCGCTATAGCCGTGCCTATCTTCATCATCTGTTCAAGGCGGAAGAAGTTTTGTCACTGATGCTGCTTAGCTGGCATAATATTCACTATTATCAAGATCTGATGGCCGATATGCGGCTTGCGATCGAAGCTGGTACTTTTGCCGACTATGAAGCGAATTTTCACGCGATGCAAGCAATGGGAGATATTGACCCATTGTGAGCAAGACAATTCAGCATCCAAAGCCAAATGCCTATAAAGACCCGCGCGGCTGGTTAATCGAGGCCGCCGCGCATGAGGGGTTTTTGCTGGCTGGCATTGGTCCGGCAGATATCGGCTCGGTAAACAGGGCAGGGCTGGCGGCGTTTCTGGATGATGCCTTTGAAGGCGATATGGGCTGGCTTCGCGATACCGCGGCAAAACGCCACCAGCCGCAGGCGATGTGGCCAGATGCTAAAACAGCGATTGTTCTTGGGATGAATTACGGCCCCGCGCATAACCCGATGGATAATTTGGCGGCAAAGTCAGCAGGTAATATTTCGGTTTATGCGCGGGGGCGTGATTATCACGATCTGGTCAAGGGCAAGCTAAAACAGCTGGCAGGCCAATTTGCTGCGCAGACTGGCCATGAGGTAAAAGTATTTGTCGATACGGCGCCCTTGATGGAAAAGCCATTAGCGCAAACCGCAGGCATTGGCTGGCAGGGCAAACATACAAATCTTGTCTCGCGCAAGGCTGGATCATGGCTATTTTTAGGGGTGATCCTGACCGATGCTGTTTTACCTTACGATACGCCTGAAACCGATCATTGCGGTGGTTGCCGTCAATGTCTTGATATCTGCCCGACCAATGCGTTTCCCGCGCCTTACCGGCTGGATGCACGGCGATGTATTTCCTATCTGACAATCGAGCATAAGGGGGTGATTGACCGCAGTTTTCGTCACGCCATCGGCAATCGCATTTTTGGCTGTGATGATTGTTTGGCAATCTGTCCTTGGAATAAATTTGCCAGTCTTGCCAAAGAGCAAAAACTAGCCGCCAAGGCCGGAACTGATTTGCCGCCACTTGCTGATTTGCTGAGACTTGATAATGCTGGTTTCCGTCAGTTTTTTGCGGGGACGCCGGTGCGCCGTGCCGGTTATGAAAGGTTTTTGCGAAATGTGCTTATTGCGGCTGGAAATAGTGGCGATACTGGTTTGATGCCCATGGTTACGCCGTTTCTGGATCATTCGTCGGCTTTGCTGCGGGCTATGGCAATCTGGGCGCTTCGCCAGCTAGCTGATGATGATATCTGGCAAGGGTTGCGCCACGTTTATTTGCCCGATGAACGCGATCAATCGGTGCGCCGCGAATGGCAAGATAACTAGCTCCATTCTGCGCATCATCCAATGATTACCCACAAAAAAAACAGCGACTTTAGGGAAAAGCCGCTGGTTGATTATTTCATTTTGAGGCTGATTAGCCGTTGTGATAGCCGCGCTCGCCATGCTGGCTGAGATCAAGACCCTCGATCTCGTCCTGCTGATCAACGCGAAGCCCAATCAACGCACCAATGACTTTCAAAATCACATAGCTGCCAATGCCTGTCCAAAGAACCGTAATGGCAACCGATGCCAATTGAACCATAAACTGGCTTCCAGCTGTCACGCCATCGGTAAGTCCAAGTCCGCCAAAGGCTGGCAGTGCAAGATAGGCAACAAGAAGGCTACCAAGAATGCCACCAACACCGTGAACGGCAAACACATCAAGTGAGTCATCAATCTTTAGCCGCACCCGGATCAGATCAACGGCAACATAACAGGCAACGCCGCCAGCAAGGCCAAGGATCAGACCGCCAGGAACGCCGATAAAGCCCGATGCCGGCGTTACGGTTGCCAAGCCGGCAACCATACCGGTTACGATGCCAACAAGCGATGGCCGGCCAAAGCGGAACCATTCGATAAACATCCAAACAAGTGAAGCTGTTGCGGCGGCAATATGCGTTACCAAAAGCGCCATGCCTGCGCTGTTGCCAGCACCCAAAGCCGAACCACCATTAAAGCCAAACCAGCCAATCCACAGCATGCTGGCACCAATCATGGTCAAAACCGGGCTATGCGGTGGCTGGACTGAAGTTGGAAAGCCGCGGCGTTTGCCAACAACAAGCGCACATACGAGCGCGGCTGTACCGGCGGTTGCGTGGACGACAATGCCGCCAGCAAAATCCAGAACACCCCACTCGGCCATGATGCCGCCGCCCCAAACCCAATGCGTGACCGGTGCATAGACGGCCAAAAGCCAAACTGCCGAAAACAGCAGTATCGCGGCAAATTTCATCCGCTCGACATAAGCACCAATGATCAGCGCGGGGGTGATGATCGCAAAGGTCATTTGGAATGCCGCAAAGACTGATTCAGGGATCGTGCCACTCGCCGAGTCGAGTGAGATATTGCTCATGAAGCTATTGGCAAGATCGCCAAACCAAGCACCATCACCTGAAAAGGCAAGCGAGTAACCTGCAATCACCCACAAAATTGACATCAGTGCCGCAATGGCAAAATGATGCATCAAAACCGAAACGATGTTTTTGGACTGCACAAGGCCAGCGTAAAAAAGTGCCAATCCGGGTAAGGTCATCAAAAGAACCAGCGCGGTTGCGGTCAATATCCATGCGGTGTCGCCGCTATCAATGGCACTGTCGGCCGCAAAGACAGGGCTGGCAACAAGGCTGGCGGCAATAAGGCCGGTACCAAGCCGCTGGATGGCCGAAAAAGGAAACTGCATCAACTGTACTCCATAATTCTGGGGCAAACGCCAAAATTTGACGCATGATTACCGGCGCAGTCTGACCATCCGCGATGCCAAATCAATAAAAATGCCAAAAATTTAATCAATGTTCGCTATTTTGGTAAAATTTAAGGCAATATTTGCATTTGATGCCTAAAAATTAATCAAATATTTGAATATAATAGTGTCAAAGGGGCGGTAGATATTACTGGCATCGGGATGTGAACAGGGTTGCAAGCGTGGGCATTTCCCCCCTAGGCTGGAACAGAAAAGGCAAAGCCGGTGATGATAGCCGGCACCGAATGGCGATGGGGGGAGATAGATCATGGCCCGTGTTCGTGATGTTGGCATTGATGAAGTGCCCGAAGATGCCAAGCCGGTTTATCAGCGATTTGCCGATGAATATGGTCCGTTTTTAAATCAGGTGAAAATATTTGCCCATCGGCCGATTGCGCTTCGCCATCTGATGGGCATGCTTCTTGAAATGGCCGACAACCCCATTCTTGACAAACGCCATCTTGAAATTGCCATCGTTACCGTATCGGCAATCAATCGTTGTGATTATTGTGTTGCCCATCATGGCTCGCGTTTGTTGGATTTTGGATTGCCGCGGATTGTTATTGACCGAATTCTGGATGAGGATTGCCCGGGGCTTGATCCGGTAGATCGCATGGTTCGTGATTATGCGGCGCAGGTGACGCGCGACCATAACCGCGTTGGTGATCGCCAGTTTGACGGGCTGCGTGCGCATTTCAGCGAAACCCAAATTGTCGAGCTGACGCTACGCATCACCCTTTGCACCTTTTTCAATAAATTCAATGATGTGATGATGCTTGAGATGGAGGACGAGGCTGCCATTTTCCATAATGAAACAGCAAAGCCTGCCGAATATAGGGCAGGCACACCCAAAGTGGAATGATGTTTAGTTGGAGCGGCGTGCGCGCAGTTCTAAGCCTATCCGAAGCGCCAATCCGCAAATAAATATATTCAAAACAATATCGTAGTGAACCACCTCATATGGCCCACTGATAAAGCCCGAGACACAGCAGTGCCAAAGCTAAGTTTCGAGGACTAATAATACCTCACTGAATTGATTTTATCTATGAACTGCGTGAATCGACATATTTGCTTCAGATTTTCACGCTGAGCACCACTTATTGGTGTAATAGACGTTGAGCCACTTGTAACGAAATGGCTAGCCATTGTGTGGTAATTTTTGTAAAGTTGTGGTGTTGGGTGTCACTTGATCAAACTGCTGATGAGCAGTCAAAATATATTAACATAATTTGTTGTTTTTGTAATGGTGTGATGGACATGCGATTTTGGACGTTATCTGTTCTATTCCATTTGGGTTTTTTTGCTGCTTTTCTATACCTAAAACCTGATTTAATGCGTCCAGATTTACGAGAAAAAATATATGATGATGTGTTTGTTGTAGGTTTTGTTTATGAAGCCCCAGTTGAAAAAGGTAACATCCCGTTAAAGCCAATCGAGGCAGAGAAACAAATTGCTTCAAAATCACTGCGTGGACAAGTCCGCTTGGTGTCCAAACCAAAGTTTCGTTCAAAACCTGATCAAGGGTCTGTCAAGGTTGCGGCCACCCGAGCCCCAGTTGAAAAAGACAACATCCCGTTAAAGCCAATCGAGGCAGAGAAACAAATTGTTTCAAAGTCACTGCGTGAACACGTCCGCTTGGTGTCCAAACCAAAGGTTTTTCCAAAGCCTGCCCGCGAGTCCGTCAGGGCTGTGGCTGCTCGAGTTCCAGAGGGTCCTGCGCACAGTGCGACCAAGATATTTGAAACAAAAAAGGCTAATGCCAAAAAATACCAAAGAGTTGCTCATGGAGTGTCCCAGCTAAACGAATCCTCATTGATGATGGCGGCGGCTACCGTACCTGTAAAAAGTAGTGTTCTCAGCGCACCTTTTTATAAAACATGCACCTCAAAGTCAAAATTAGTTGCAAGTCTGGCGAAAGAGCAAAATAAAAATCAAGAAAACAAACAAATTACCATCACAAATTTAGTTGGGTTGCACCCGGCTCATAGGGCGGCGCTCCAGGGTCAGCTGACATCCATTAGTGCTTTGCTAGGCGCCAAGCCGCGGGGGCGCAACCCAAATATAGCAACATTGCTCGATGGTAGCCAAAGCCAAAGCGCTCAAATAAGTTGCAAATAGAAAGTTAAAACAGACTGGACTAAATAAAAGTTGGGCTCTACGATCAAAGTTTCGTAGCCATTTTTGGAGTTCATACATTGGACGCTAAAGCAATACTCAGATAACATTTGTCCTGAGTCGGATTGGTTTAATGGTTTAGTGTTTCTTAATATAATGGGGTGTAGGCTGATGAAGCGTTACTGTTACTTAAACCTTGCCGTTGTAGCGGTTTTTATTGGTCTGGGCATGCCAGGCATGTCCAACGCTCAAACTGAACGACCAACGCCTGCCAAAACTGAACAGCCTCAACTTGAGTACATTAATTTTCTGGATATTTTGCCTAACGCTATTAAAAAAGATGAAAGTTTGAGACAAGCGAAGCTTGATCTTTTGTCTGCTCAAGAATCTGCAAAAGCAGCCTGGAGTGTCTGGTACCCAAAGGCTGATATCACGTTAAATTCAGCTCAGCAATCTGACGTCGTTCCTACTGGTGCTAACAAACGATACAACCCCACTGAAGCTAAATTGAAAATCACTCAAAAGCTATGGGATTTTGGGGAAGCACAGGCGGGTATAAAGACTGGCCAGCTCGGTGTGGAGCAGGCAGACCTTGGGGTTGTTTCAGCCCGTAACAACGCCATTAAGCTTGCCGCTCAGGCCTATATTGGCTTGAAAAGGGCGCATGCTCAATATCGGTTGGCCTTAGAAACTGAAGCCACGTTGAAGCAGCAAACTGGTCAGCAAGACTTCCGTCTAAGCCGAGGCGCTGCCGTTGGTACAGACGTCTTGCAGGCAAAGAATGCTTTGGCTGGAGCAGTAACTGCAAGAGTTGCGGCGCAAGGCGGTTTTGAACGTGCTATGAATGATTTTAAAACACGCTTTGGTGCAACACCGGAGAATGCAGCGTTGCTGCTTCCAATACGTGTGCCAAATACGCTTGTTCCTCAATCCAGAGCGGCGTTTAGAGAGGGGGTTTTGAGTAGTGGCGATCAGTTGAAAATGGCTAGGCTGGCGTTTGACAGAGCGAGGGTTAATTCAGAAAAGTCATTTGCGGCCTCTTTCCTACCTGAGTTTAAGGCTACTGCTGAGGCCAATTATAAGGGTGACGCTGGCGGAACTTTAGGCGGAAAAACTGAATATATTGGCAAAGTCGAACTTACATGGCCGATCGAATTATTTGGAACTCAGCTAAACAGCTATCGTTCGTCTGAATATAAGTTTGAAGGAGCAACTCTGGCGTTAGCCAAGGCGCAACGTGACATCGAAAATTCGATCTCTAATTCTTGGATCGCTTTTCAAACCGCCTCTGGTTCAAGATCTAATATTCAAAATCAAGTTGAAATTGCTAAACAATTCCTGCGTCTTGCACAGATGGAGGTAAAGCAAGGCAGGGGCCAGATGCTTTTGGTTGTAAATGCACAAAACGCTTTGGTAAATGCCCAAAAAGCATTTGAAAACAATACTGGCGACTATGCAGTCCAAGTTTATAACTTGTTAGCTCAGCAGGGGTTACTCTCCGTTGATGCGTTGCAAAAGTCTGCGGTTCAGGAAGATGAAGCTAGAGCAGCGGCTATTGAAGATTATAAGCGCCGAGTTGAAGAATTCCGGAAAGATATCAAAAGCGAACAAGAAGCCAAGCCCGAGACCAATTCTACCAGTAGTAATTAGGGGGAGTTTGATATGACTAAATTTGCAGACGAATTCAAAAGAGTTAGTGATAGTCAAACTGAGAACCCAGATATTGTCTTGGCACAATCATCACAATCAAATAACCCAACCGGCACCCCACCGATAGACGCACCAATAGCTACAACGCCGCAATCAAGTGCCTCGAGTGCTGCGCCGCAGTTCTTGGAAGAGGCAGATGGTAGTCCAATAAATGTGCTTCCAGGTGATGCGCAAGCTGCAACAGCCGCTGCTCCGTCTATTTTCTCTGGGTCTCAATCAAGTTCACAAACTAACAACGCAACAACAAATTCACAAACTAACAACGCAATAAATACTGAGAACTACAATACAAATACTGTGAATACAAATACTGTGATCAACACGACGGCACCAGCTGATACCGCTGCGGCCCCAGCAGGCGATGCGCCACAGCTCGATGCAGATGGAAATCCAATCATTCTGCTCCCGGGAGATACGCCAGCAGCAACAGCCGCTGCTCCGGCAGACGGAGCGCCAGTTCCAGTACCAGGTGATGCACCAGCAGCAACAGCCGCTGCTCCGGCAGACGGAGCGCCAGCTCCAGTACCAGGCGATGCGCCAGCAGCAACAGCCGCTGCTCCGGCAGACGGAGCACCAGTTCCAGTACCAGGCGATGCGCCAGCAGCAACAGCCGCAGCTCCGGCAGACGGAGCGCCAGCTCCGGTACCAGGTGATGCACCAGCAGCAACAGCCGCTGCTCCGGCAGACGGAGCGCCAGTTCCAGTACCAGGTGATGCACCAGCAGCAACAGCCGCTGCTCCGGCAGACGGAGCGCCAGCTCCGGTACCAGGCGATGCGCCAGCAGCAACAGCCGCTGCTCCGGCAGACGGAGCACCAGTTCCAGTACCAGGCGATGCGCCAGCAGCAACAGCCGCAGCTCCGGCAGACGGAGCGCCAGCTCCGGTACCAGGTGATGCACCAGCAGCAACAGCCGCTGCTCCGGCAGACGGAGCGCCAGCTCCAGTACCAGGCGATGCGCCAGCAGCAACAGCCGCTGCTCCGGCAGACGGAGCACCAGTTCCAGTACCAGGTGATGCACCAGCAGCAACAGCCGCAGCTCCGGCAGACGGAGCGCCAGCTCCGGTACCAGGTGATGCACCAGCAGCAACAGCCGCTGCTCCGGCAGACGGAGCGCCAGCTCCAGTACCAGGCGATGCGCCAGCAGCAACAGCCGCTGCTCCGGCAGACGGAGCACCAGTTCCAGTACCAGGTGATGCACCAGCAGCAACAGCCGCTGCTCCGGCAGACGGAGCGCCAGTTCCAGTACCAGGTGATGCACCAGCAGCAACAGCCGCTGCTCCGGCAGACGGAGCGCCAGCTCCGGTACCAGGCGATGCGCCAGCAGCAACAGCCGCTGCTCCGGCAGACGGAGCGCCAGCTCCAGTACCAGGCGATGCGCCAGCAGCAACAGCCGCTGCTCCGGCAGACGGAGCGCCAGCTCCGGTACCAGGTGATGCACCAGCAGCAACAGCCGCTGCTCCGGCAGACGGAGCACCAGTTCCAGTACCAGGCGTTGCGCCAGCAGCAACAGCCGCTGCTCCGGCAGACGGAGCACCAGTTCCAGTACCAGGCGATGCGCCAGCAGCAACAGCCGCTGCTCCGGCAGACGGAGCGCCAGCTCCAGTACCAGGCGATGCGCCAGCAGCAACAGCCGCTGCTCCGGCAGACGGAGCACCAGTTCCAGTACCAGGCGATGCGCCAGCAGCAACAGCCGCAGCTCCGGCAGACGGAGCGCCAGCTCTAGTACCAGGCGATGCGCCAGCAGCAACAGCCGCTGCTCCGGCAGACGGAGCGCCAGCTCCGGTACCAGGTGATGCACCAGCAGCAACAGCCGCTGCTCCGGCAGACGGAGCGCCAGTTCCAGTACCAGGTGATGCACCAGCAGCAACAGCCGCTGCTCCGGCAGACGGAGCGCCAGCTCCAGTACCAGGCGATGCGCCAGCAGCAACAGCCGCTGCTCCGGCAGACGGAGCGCCAGCTCCGGTACCAGGTGATGCACCAGCAGCAACAGCCGCTGCTCCGGCAGACGGAGCGCCAGTTCCAGTACCAGGTGATGCACCAGCAGCAACAGCCGCAGCTCCGGCAGACGGAGCGCCAGTTCCAGTACCAGGTGATGCACCAGCAGCAACAGCCGCTGCTCCGGCAGACGGAGCGCCAGCTCCGGTACCAGGCGATGCGCCAGCAGCAACAGCCGCTGCTCCGGCAGACGGAGCACCAGTTCCAGTACCAGGCGATGCGCCAGCAGCAACAGCCGCAGCTCCGGCAGACGGAGCGCCAGCTCCGGTACCAGGCGATGCACCAGCAGCAACAGCCGCTGCTCCGGCAGACGGAGCGCCAGTCCCAGTTCCAGGCGATGCACCAGCTGCAACAGCTGCGGCTCCGGCAGACGATGCACGTGCAACGGCCGCCAAATCGTCTCCTTCAGAGGGCCAAGCGAATGCGGGCCCGCAAAATTTGGCTAAAGGCGCTGGTCTGCGTCCAAAGTTAGATGCCGATGGAAATTTCTTACTGGATGAAAACGGTAACCAGATAATGGAGGCTAGTGGGGATTTAGCAGTATCGGGTGATGGGCAAAACGCGACTTCGGGCGATGGCCTGGATAGCCCGGTTATGGATCCTAGCAACCCTGGGATGAACCCAGGTATGGCCGAAATGCCTGGAACGCCGGGTATGGATCCCAGTAACCCTGGGATGAGTCCAGGCATGGCTGGAATGCCCGGAATGCCAGGTATGGATCCCAGTAACCCTGGGATGAATCCAGGCATGGCTGGAATGCCCGGAATGCCAGGTATGGACCCCAGTAACCCTGGGATGAACCCAGGCATGGCTGGAATGCCGGGTATGGATCCCGGAATGATGGGTATGAACCCAGGCATGGCCGGAATGCCTGGAATGCCTGGAATGCCAGGTATGGATCCCGGAATGCCAGGTATGGATCCTGGAATGATGGGTATGAACCCAGGAATGCCAGGTATGGATTCTGGAATGATGGGTATGAACCCAGGCATGGCCGGAATGCCAGGAATGCCTGGAATGCCAGGTATGGATCCCGGAATGATGGGTATGAACCCAGGCATGGCCGGAATGCCAGGTATGGATCCTGGAATGATGGGTATGAACCCAGGAATGCCAGGTATGGATTCTGGAATGATGGGTATGAACCCAGGCATGGCCGGAATGCCAGGAATGCCCGGAATGCCAGGTATGGATCCCGGAATGATGGGTATGAACCCAGGAATGCCAGGAATGCCAGGTATGGATCCTGGAATGATGGGTATGAACCCAGGCATGGCCGGAATGCCGGGTATGGATCCTGGAATGATGGGTATGAACCCAGGCATGGCCGGAATGCCAGGAATGCCTGGAATGCCAGGTATGGATCCCGGAATGCCGGGTATGGATCCTGGGATGATGGGTATGGATCCCGGAATGATGGGTATGAACCCAGGAATGCCAGGAATGCCAGGTATGGATCCCGGAATGATGGGTATGGATCCTTCAGCCTTTGGGTCGTTGATGGCTGAAACTGGTGGCGCTGCGGCGCTTCCTGGATTTGATTACGCGGCGCATCTTGCGGCTACTGGTGGTTATGCGCCCCCAGGTGGCGCAATGCCAGGAATGCCAGGTATGGATCCTGGGATGATGGGTATGAACCCAGGAATGCCTGGAATGCCAGGTATGGATCCCGGAATGATGGGTATGAACCCAGGCATGGCTGGAATGCCAGGTATGGATCCTGGAATGATGGGTATGAACCCAGGCATGGCTGGAATGCCAGGTATGGATCCTGGAATGATGGGTATGAACCCAGGCATGGCTGGAATGCCAGGTATGGATCCCGGAATGATGGGTATGAACCCAGGAATGCCAGGAATGCCTGGAATGCCAGGTATGGATCCTGGAATGATGGGTATGAACTCAGGCATGGCTGGAATGCCAGGTATGGATCCTGGAATGATGGGTATGAACCCAGGCATGGCTGGAATGCCAGGTATGGATCCCGGAATGATGGGTATGAACCCAGGAATGCCAGGAATGCCAGGTATGGATCCTGGAATGATGGGTATGAACTCAGGCATGGCTGGAATGCCAGGTATGGATCCCGGAATGATGGGTATGAACCCAGGAATGCCAGGAATGCCAGGAATGCCAGGTATGGATCCCGGAATGATGGGTATGAACCCAGGAATGCCAGGAATGCCGGGTATGGATCCCGGAATGCCGGGTATGAACCCAGGCATGGCCGGAATGCCGGGGGGGTACACGCCGCCAGGTGGTGCAATGCCTGGAATGCAGGGTATGGATCCTGCAGGCTTTGGGGCGTTGATGGCTGAAACTGGTGGTGCTGCGGCTAATCCTGGATTTGATTACGCAGCCCATCTTGCGGCTACTGGTGGTTACGCTCCGCCAGGCGGTGCGATGCCTGGGTATGCAGATCCGGCGGCCGGTGGCTATGGCGACCCTTATGCACCGGGTGGCTATGGCGGGCCAATGGATGGTGGCTATGGCGGTCCAATGGCTGGAGGCTATGGCGACCCTTATGCACCGGGTGGCTATGGCGGGCCAATGGATGGCGGCTTTGGCGGCCCAATGGCCGGTGGCTATGGCGGGCCAATGGATGGCGGCTTTGGCGGCCCAATGGCCGGTGGCTATGGCGGGCCAATGGATGGCGGCTTTGGCGGCCCAATGGCCGGTGGCTATGGCGACCCTTATGCACCGGGTGGCTATGGTGACCCTTATGGACCGTTTGGCTATGGTGACCCTTATGGACCGGCTGGCTATGTCGATCCTTATCCGGCCGGCTATATCGACCCGGTGGTGGGTGCTGCCCCGGTCAATGCCTACGCACCTCCACCGTTGAATTTTACAGCCAGTGAAATTATTGGCACTTCTTCGTCCGACGACATAACCGCGCGGTTTGCAGGCGACATTATTACCGGCGCCGAAATGGGTGATATGCTCTATTCGGGTGGTTTGCCAAATGTTGTTTTCAACTACAATAGTTCTGACTTGGCTTCTCTAACTAACGAAGCGTTCGGTGACAAGATCAATTACGGATGGATGGATTTTGGTAACCCTTCGCAGTTCACGACCGGTGTAAGTATGGGACTGGGAAATACCGACAAATTAAGATTTGAAAACATCACTTTGAAATATGGAAATACCAATTTGAATGTGGCTAACGGCTCTGAGTTGATTTCTTTGAATTCAGCTGATAACAAATTTACTGGTGATGGATCAGGCGGCGGCGTTTTGGGTGATGTATGCTTGTTTGACGCTGGAAACCTTGGCGGAATGTCTGGAAATATCGTGTTTGGAATTGATGTGGATGGAAATGGATCAGCAAATAATGATATATTTTTCGACGTCGACGACAGCATTACGCAAGCAACCTATGATGCAGCTAGCGACGCGTTTACATTCTCGTGAAGTTGGATTGTGAGCATTGGTAGCGTAAATGCTCTCATCGCTTCTTAAGAAAATTGATCTTTGGATCATTTCATTTGTAATAAACTTGCTGTCATTGGCATTGCCTATCTATGTTATCCAAGCATTAACACGCTATTTAAATTCTGGTGTTGATGCCACTTTATATTCATTGACCGCAATTGTTCTGTTGAGCTTGAGCGCTGAGTTTCTACTTAGGCAATATCGCAAACAATCGGTGTTTTTGATGTTGCAAGGCAGTCATGAAAAATCATCATTCTTTGGTGATTTAATGCAATTGAATCTGTCAAACCCGACATTGCTGTCTATTCCAAACCTTGCATCCCGTATACAGCGCATGCGGCAAAATAAATCGCATCAAAATATAGATGCGGTGCTCAATATGTATGATATGCTGTTCGTGGCAATTTTCTTGGTGTTTATATACGTAATATCACCCATTGCTTTCATTACATTTTTAGTTTTTGTAATATTGGGCTGCAGTATCCAAATCTACTTCTCAATGACTGAGAACAAAATGCGTTCTGAGATGACCGCTCAGGGTTATACCACAAATTATGCTGAGCAAGACCTGCTCTCCAGAGCTTTTGATGATGCGTCGCCAATCTCTCAAGCCAGATGGATTGATGAATTCAAGGCGAATGATTCGTTTATTGCGCACCGAAGGCTAAAGCTGTCTTCCAATCAACAAAACCGACGATTCTCAGAGCAATTTTTATCAAATTTCTTAATGGTCTGCATCATTTTCTCCTCAGTGATTTTGGTTTTTAACGGTGAATTGCAAATCGGTGGCTTGATTGCTTTGAACATATTAGTGGCAAGAAGCTTCAGTCAACTGATGCAGTTACCAACTTTATTGAACGTGTATCGTGGCGATAAAAATCTAAATGAAATTGGGAAATTACTTGCAATTGCAAAAAAGTCGGCGGGAACTAGTAAATTAGTCAACTTCAACGGTAATGTGACATCTCGGGCTGTCGACTTTTGTTTTACTGATAACCACCCAAATAGTGTTTCCTTATCTAATTGTTCATATCATTTCGAGGCTGGAACAACAACTGCAGTCTCAGGAAACCTTGGCGCTGGCAAATCTACTTTCCTAAGAATAATCACTGGAAAACTAGCCCCACAATCAGGCCAAGTTTTAATCGATGGCGTAGAAATGCAGCAAATCTCGCCAGATTGGTGGAAGGCGCATTATGGCTACCTTTCAGAAGAACCTTATTTTTTAGAGGAAACGCTCCATGCTTATCTCGGACAGTGGGGCGGAGATGATGACAGTATTTCCATGGCCTTAGTGCAGTCTGGTTTGAAATCACTGGTGGATCATCTGCCGCGAGGCGTCAATACTCCACTTCGTGATCGTAGTCTGACCAGCCTTAAAATTCGAAAACGAATAGGCCTTGCTGGAATTATTGCTAAGCAGCCGTCGCTGATTGTGTTGGATGAACCCACTGCTGGCCTTGATCCTCAGACAGCGCTTATTTTCTATAATTTTATAAACAGGATGATTGCAGACCAGCGAACCTTAATCATTGCTACCTCTGACCCGATTATTATAAAAGGCGTCGGGCACAATATTGTCATTGATGATCAGGGCGGTTTAAAGCCTGGGCTAAAAAATACCTCGTCGCGACTAGAGAAGGCTTCGTCAAAATTGCCAAAGCAGGAGAAGCCTTAATGGTGGCTCTACGTATTTGCGTTTACCTAACCCTTCTTCTTGTATTTGGAGCTGTCTGGGTTTCGTATTTCAGTAAAATTGATATTGTCACGCACGCTTCGGGCACTGTGGTGCCTTTCGGTAAGACTAAAACCCTTCAAAATTTGGAAGGCGGTATCGTTAAAAAAATTAATGTGAAGCAGGGAGATTTGGTGCGTAGTGGTGATGTTATTATTGAATTAGAAAAGCTTGCGTCAAAGTCTGAGGTTGAGGAACTTTTGACGCGCATTGTTTTTCTGAAAACGGAAATCATTTCAATGACTAGCCTTTCAAAAAGCCAAATCCCTAATTATCCCGAAGAGTATCAAAAAAATTACGCAAATATTGTAAAAGCAAGCGAGGAAAATGCGGCTTCAATGGCAGTTTTGTTGAACTCGGAAATTGAGCAGCAAGTCAGTGACCAAGATAACCTCCGGCGATCGATAAATATAATGAAGAGTAAAATTGCTGAAAAGCAAAAGATTGGGAAGCTCCTTGACCAACAAATCAAGATAAGCAAAGACATTCTATCTGAGCAGTTGACGAGCGAGTTGGCACATCTGGACTTGCTTCGATCGAGGCAAGAAATAAATTCTGAAATCACAGAAGCCAAACAAAAAATTCATACTTTCCAATCTAGAATTGATGATAACGCATTGAAAATTCAGCTTCTCAAAAACAGATTTGATAACGAACTCAAGGCCAAAATACAGGACTATACTGAAGAAGAACAAAAATATTCAAGCCGCCTTCAAAGGTTTGAAGATGAACTGGGGCGACGTGAGGTAAAATCTCCAGTTGATGGAACAGTAAAACAGCTTTTTGTGACCACTGTCGGGGGCGTAGTAGGTGCCGGTATGAGTATTGCAGAAATCGTACCATCAGAGGAAAAGCTGGAGATTGAAGCGCAGTTGCTGGTAAGTGACATTGGTTTTGTGTCGACAGGCCAGGAAGCGCTTATAAGACTTTCTGGGCCCAACAGTAGCTTATTTAAGCCAATAAAAGCCAAAGTATCGGTAATCAGCCCAGATACAGTTAAAACAGAGGATGATGGGGCTGCCTACATTGTCCGTTTAACCACGGACGAATTAATGTTTAATTCTGCTGATACTCAATTTTATCTTTATCCAGGGCTACTGGTTGATTGTTCTATTATTATTGGACAGCGCAGTGTGTTTCAAAATTTAGTTGCGCCCTTAATTGATTTTCAGAATAGCGCTCTTCAAGAGAACGTATGGCTGACTGTTGGCCAAGTGCCGTGGCACGAACGCTTTAGAAACATCTTTATGCCGTCAAAATGGTGATTAATCCCAATGTGGACCATGGACTTTTTTTGGTTGGGAGTTGGTCCTCGAACCTCGTCATCAGGGTTTTGGCACTCTAGCCGTAAACGTCGAAGCACGTCTGATGGAATAGGATTTCTGCGTTGTTTTGCACCATCACTTGGAATGAATGTGCCGCTAAAACGTTGGTTATAGCCAGTCCTTGTTCTTTAATTGCTAAATTGAAGATTGATTTTACCGAAGACAACACTCTTTTGCCTGATGAGGATGACATGTCGCGAGCAAATAAATAGTCTCTGAACCGTCCTGCATCAGAAATTTTCAAGTCTGATAGATTTTCATGTCCTAAACCCTCCTCCAGATAGCGGTTACTTCTGTTTGATAAGTCATAGAACAGTTGGTTTTTACCTTTACCTTTTACGCGATGATAGAGCGCTGGCGCGTCCGACAAACTGCAATGATTACCGTTGGGTCTTTTTGTGTCTTGCAGGACTTTTAGGCAGTAGATTATTTCCATTCGTAAACTGTCCCAATAGCGTTCAAGCCTATTGGATAATGCTGCAGCAGGCTTGGCTGCTTTTGATTCGGATTTTGTTTGGAGGGATACTTCAATTTTTCGCTTTTTGAAGCGATGTTGAAGGTCAGATGGAATTGACCGAAAGAAATAAAAAGTAGCTTTTCTTTTGTAAAAGTATACCGGCAATCTTACCAACACCATAAGACAAAAAACTCCTGCTCCAGAACGCTAATCGTTTAGAAACAGATACTTGTATATAGGACCAAGGACTTTTTATGAGTGTAGTTGGAGCGGCGTGCGGGAATCGAACCCGCGTCTTTAGCTTGGAAGGCTAAGGTCTTACCACTACACAAACGCCGCAGTTGAGCGATCTTAAGGCACTGAATAGTAGAGGAATATTTCTCAATAAAACATCATTGCTGGTAATTTTTGCGGTTTTTTACCAATTCACCAACAGCTGATAGCGCTTTTGAGACACTAGAATATGCCTGTTACCATCCTGACCCAGAGCCGTGTCGTCGCAGCTCTCGCTCGAGACCGACTGTATAACATCCTTGATTCAGAATGAAAAGGCTTTGCTGTACGAGCTTACAATTACTTGCATGAAAAGACACAATGAACAGAATTTGTTTTTGAAAGCCGTAAAAGTTTCACGAGTGCGGCAAAGCGGTGATGGCGATCACATGAAAATTTACATCTGGCAGGGGCAGCGGCTAGCGATGAGTATCGACAAAAGACCATTTTTGCGTTGGCAACAGGCCAAAATTCCCGTCAGATTAAATCTTGCCATAGCCGCGCTATTGGGCAGAGCCCTCAGCCCAATCTAAAAAGCAAAATCTAGCCAGCGACTTTTTCAAGCCCGACCAGATTTGGTTTAGCGGCGCTTTTTTGCAGCGGCTTTCTTTGCGACCCGCTTTTTCGCAACAGCTTTCTTTGCGGCTGGTTTTTTCGCAACCGCTTTTTTCACTGTGCCTTTTTTCGGTGTGTCCACCCAACCGGCCAGATTTTCAGTGGCAATTTGCTCAATCACCTTCATGCCAGCCGGACTGTCATTCAAACAGGGAATATAGCTAAATGTCTCGCCGCCATGTTCCAAAAATTCTTCATGCAGTTCGATATCCAACTCGTCCAATGTTTCCAGACAATCAGCAACAAAACCGGGTGCCATGATGGCAACATGTTTCGATCCATTTTTGGCGAGTGCCACAACGCTTTTGTCGGTATAGGGCTGAAGCCAAGGTTCCGACCCAAACCGCGATTGGAAGGTCGCGTGAAAATGATCTTTGTCCCAATCAAGTTCTTCACGAAGAAGGCGGGCTGTTTTCAAACATTGGCAATGATAGGGATCACCCGCCAAGAAATAGCTTTTGGGAATGCCGTGAAATGAAATCACCAGATCATCAGGCATGCCGTTTTTCTTGACCGATTGCCGAACCGAATCTGCCAAAGCCTTGATATAGACAGGGTGGTCATGCCATGGCGGTGCGGTGCGAATGGCCGGTTGCCATCGCAGATCAAGCGCCCATTTAAACACTTCGTCATTGACCGTTGCGGTCGTTGATGCGGCATATTGCGGATAAAGCGGCATCACCAGAATCTGGCTGCATCCGGCATTTTGCAGCTTTTGCATTTGCGATTGAATTGACGGCTTGCCATAACGCATGGCGTAGTCAGTGATCAGTTCATCACTTTGAAAGCTGTTGGCGACATGTTCGGCCTGAAGGCGGGTGATGCGGCGAAGCGGTGATCCATCTGGATCGTTTTTCAGCCAAATCCGTGCATAAGCATCACCTGATTTGCGGGGGCGGATATTCAAAATAATGCCGTTCAGAATCAGCCACCACAACAGGCGCGGCACCTCGATCACGCGGCGGTCGGATAAAAACTGCTTTAGATAGCGCCGCATTGATGGCGTGTCGGTGCCATCGGGCGTGCCAAGATTGACCAAAAGCAGGCCGGTTTTGCCGCGGCCGGGGAAATGAGGGTGATCGGAAGGGGTAGGGGTAATTGGCATAATCACGTTCCATCAACAGCCGCAAAGGCACTAAAAACGCCAGAGCGCTGTTCACCGAACAGCGACCATAACATCAAAACTAGGCAAAAACGCCTGACTGCCTCTAATGTAGGGGCTATGGGTGGCGAAATCCAGCCTTGCTAATAATGCACATTGGTTTTTTCGCAAAAACCTCTGGCGGCAATGGGTGGACTAACCCATTTTGTTGGGCTGAGTTGCTTGGGCCAATTTGCTTGAGCCGGCTCGGTTGGGCCAGTTTGCTTAACCAGTTTGCTGGGCATCGGTATCGCCTGCGATGGCAAATGCCTTTTGCAGTGAGTCCACAAGATGATCAATCATCGCATCGGTATGCAGCGGGCCTGGGGTAAGCCTTAACCGTTCGGTACCCACCGGTACGGTCGGATAATTAATCGGCTGCACATAAATGCCGAAATCATTTAACAGAATCTGACAGATCTGGCTGCATTTTGCCGCGTCTTTGACCATGACTGGAATGATATGCGTGTCGCCTTCCAGAATGGGCAAACCAACTTCGTGCAATTTTGCTTTCAATTTGTTAGCCTGACGCTGCTGTGCCAAACGCTCATGCGAGTTGCGGCGCAAATGCTGAACCGAAGCCAATGCCCCGCTGGCCAAGGCTGGTGGCAGGGCAGTGGTGAAAATAAAACCTGATCCAAAGCTGCGAACCGCATCGCAAATCACATCATCAGCTGCAATATAGCCGCCCACAACGCCAAAGGCCTTTCCAAGAGTGCCTTGGATGATATCAACGCGATCTTGAACACCGCGCATTTGCGCAATGCCCCCGCCTTCATTGCCATACATACCAACCGCATGAACTTCATCAAGATAGGTCAGCGCATTATATTTTTCGGCAAGTTCGACAATTTCAACAATCGGGCCAGTGTCTCCATCCATCGAATAGACCGACTCAAAAACAATAAGCTTTGGCCGGTCAATTGGCTGGGCAGCAAGCAATTCTTCAAGATGTGCCAAATCATTATGGCGGAAAATTTCCTTGTCACAGCGCGCATAGCGAATGCCGGAGATGATCGAGGCATGATTCATCGCGTCGGATAGAGTCAGCACATTATCGAATAAACCGGCAATGGCACTGATGCTGGCTTCATTGGCAACATAGCCGCTTGTCAGCACAAGGGCACGTTCCTTGCCATGAAGATCGGCAAGTTCTCTCAAGCGCAACAATGGCGGCGCTGGTGCCGGAAATATTGCGGGTGCCGCCAGCGCCAGTACCATGAACATCAATGGCACTGGTCAATGCTTTGACGACATCCGAGTTCTGCCCCATGCCAAGATAATCGTTTGAACACCAGATAACGACATCTTTTGGCCCGTTAGGGCTGTTCCACAGCGCATGCGGATGCCAGCCGGTTTGACGCTCCAGCTCAATAAAGGTCCGGTAGCGGCTTTCGCCTTTTAGCTGGTTTAGCTTGCTTTTCAAAACTTCGCGATAATCCACGAATATATCTCCTGCGGCGCGCGTGCATTCGGCGATGCGGTTGCTACAATTAATGGCCAGAAAAATCCATATAAAACTTGAGGCGTTTCATTACAGCATTATGGCATATCATACCATGCGACATTGGGTCCTGCCAAAAGATGGATTGGTATTATGCAGCAGAGGGCGACAACTAGATATTTATTTGGTCGGGCGCGGTGCAGCGTTCAAAGCAATAATGTTGCAATTAATCATCTGTTTACCCGCATGTTCGAAATTAACTGTTACATTCATCCCAACGATAGATTGAACCTGACCAATGCCCCAATCGGGCCGATCCGGATGGATCACAAAATCACCAAGGCTGAAATAAAGCAATTGCGGATATCCTATGGGTTTTTTCACGAAAAGCGCTCAAAGGCACCGAGGCTTTCCTGCCATGATTGGGTGGCGGCTGGCAAGCCCATTTGACACAAAAAACCCCAAGCCGCTCCAATTGCAAATAGAGGTAGCATAGGAGGGTTAATCTCGTTTTAAGAGATCGCTAGGCTGGTGGGTAACTGTGAGGCTGTGTGCTAACTCGGTCCAAACGGGAGATGAATTGGAGGGGGACAGGCACAGCCTCAACAAACAAGGGGCGACGGCTAGCCTGCTTTTTCAAGCATTTGATAATCGCGTTTCGCGAAGGATGTAACCGTGCCCCCAAACCTTATCAACGCTTATGCCTTCGGCGCCATTTTCAACAAGTTTGTGCCGCAGCTTTCATATAAACACGTCGATGATCTTTCGTTCCGGTTCATCAATGCAACCATAAAGATGGTTCAAAAATGCATTTTTGCTAAGAACAGCACCTTTTCGCAGCGCCAAAAACTCATTGATCTGAAATTCTTTGGCGGTTAGCTCAAGTCGCGTTTCGCCAGCCTTGGCGTAATTGCGGCTTGGATCAACAACTAGATTGCCGACCGAAATCGTTGCAGCACCGTGATCACGTGACCGCCGCATGATGGCATCGAGATTTGCCATCAATTCATATCGGTCAAATGGTTTAGTCAAATAACCATCGGCGCCGGCGCCAAGTGCGGTGATTTTCTCATCAATGCTGCTGTTGCCGGAAATAACCAATATCGGGACAAGGATGTGATTTTTGCGAACAAGCCGCGCTAGTCGTGTGCCATCGCCATTAGGCAGGTTAAGATCGAGCAGAATTGCATCGATTCGATTATGCTTTAACTCAGATAGGGCCGTTTCGATGGTGTTTGCCGTCGTTTTGAAATGCCCAGCTTCTTCTAATGTCATGCCAAGAACATCTGCAACAATTGGATCATCTTCAACTATGAGTACATGCATTTTGAAAACTCTCTCTTTTAAACGGTTAATACGTCATTTCATTTTCTCATGCGCGAACGAAACCGAACCATTGCCACGCATCAAAAAACCCTCAAAATATCGCGCTTAATTGTGGCTATCAAAAGGGTAGGCGGGTAAGAGAGTGATAACAAATTACATATGCGTGATTAACTTTTTAATAATGTTTTTTCATGGTTAGGCGAATTCAGATAGGTCCTTTTGACCAAAATCCCCTTGCAGTTCAGGTTGAATTGGTGTAATTCACAGCCCTCTTTTTAGGGGCACCATTTTGGTCGCCAACTTCAATTTGATTGCGAAGGTGATGAAATGAAGAACAAGAAGCTGAATTCCGGTACAGCAGAGATTGCCGAGCCCAAAAATGGCAAGGCGACAACGACAAATGGCGCCAAAGTGGCACCAAAGACAAAAGCTGGCGCTGGGTCGATTGCCCAAAATATGCTTCCCGATGATTACCAGCCAAGCGAAGATGAAGATTTCATGAATCCGCTTCAGCTTTTATATTTCCAGAAAAAGTTGGAATCCTGGAAAGCCGAATTATTGGATGATGCCAGCGGCACCATTACCGGCCTGTCGCAGGAAAATCTGCATCAGCCAGACCAGATGGATCGCGCGCAAATTGAAAGCAATGCTGCGCTTGACCTTAGAACCCGCGACCGTGAACGCAAATTATTGCAGAAAATAGAAGCGGCCCTGCGCCGCATTGATGATGGCAGCTATGGCTATTGCGTTGAAACTGACGAGCCAATCAATCTTCGCCGCCTCGAAGCGCGGCCCATTGCCTCGTTAAGTCTTCATGCGCAAGAACGCCATGAACGCATGGAACGTGTCCATCGCGACGATTAGGGCATTTGCCAAAATTTTGAAACCGACCCTACGCCCGTATCTTGAAATGGTATGGGCGTTTCTTTTGGAAAACGGATAAAATAGAACAAAAGGTGAAAATATCCTTGCAATTAGAACAAAACAAGTACATAATAGGGTCTTGTTACCAAATATGGTGCAAATTTTAAAAAGCCCCAGTCCGGCATTTCAGGCGTTTCGTCACGCCAAAGTGTAAAGGCTCAAATTCATTAGCCGCAATTGGCGTGATTATGAGCATCGATATAAATGCATGAATATAAAGTGTATGGACTATAAAGTGAATGGACAGGGGGGCGGTGGTTGTGCAACTAAGGAGGCATAAATGGCTGGGGTTGTAGTGGATATGAAAATGAAAAGTGACGACAAGAACAAGGCGCTTGAAGCGGCCATTGGCCAGATTGAAAAGGCGTTTGGCAAGGGGTCGGTGATGAAACTCGGCCAACGCGAATCTGCGGTCGATGTTCAGTCAATTTCAACCGGATCGCTTGGGCTTGATATTGGCCTTGGCATTGGTGGTTTTCCGAAAGGCCGGATTATTGAAATCTACGGCCCAGAATCATCAGGCAAAACAACGCTGGCACTTCATGCTGTTGCCGAGGCGCAAAAAGAAGGTGGCACTTGTGCCTTTGTTGACGCTGAACACGCGCTTGACCCGTCTTATGCACGCAAACTTGGCGTCAATATTGATGATCTGTTGATCTCGCAGCCTGACGCTGGTGAACAGGCGCTGGAAATTACCGATACGCTGGTTCGTTCAGGTGCGGTTGATGTTCTTGTTGTTGACTCGGTCGCCGCCTTGGTGCCGCGTGCCGAACTTGAAGGCGAAATGGGCGATCATCATGTCGGGCTTCATGCACGTTTGATGAGCCAGGCACTTCGCAAACTCACTTCGTCAATTGCGCGTTCAAATTGCTTGGTAATTTTCATCAACCAGATTCGTTTGAAAATTGGTGTGATGTTTGGCAATCCGGAAACCACCACAGGCGGTAATGCGCTGAAATTCTATGCTTCGGTCAGGTTGGATATTCGCCGGATTGGTGCGATTAAAGATCGTGATGAGGTTGTTGGTAACCAGACCCGCGTCAAAGTGGTGAAAAACAAGGTTGCCGCGCCGTTCCGCACCATCGAATTTGACATTATGTATGGCGAAGGCATTTCCAAAATGGGCGAATTGCTCGATCTTGGCGTCGCTGCTGGAATTGTTGATAAATCTGGGGCTTGGATTTCCTACAAGGGACAGCGCATTGGCCAAGGTCGCGAGAATGCCAAAACGTTCCTTCGTGAACATACCGAACTGGCAGCCGAAATCGAAGCGGCCATTCGGCAAAATGCCGGTCTTGTTGGTGATCAGATGCTTGATACATCAATCGCGTCAAGCGAAGAAGCACAAGTGCCAGACACGCCTGATCTGCCCGATACACCGACAATGCCAAAATAAGGTTTTATCGCCGATAACCCATCAACTTTATGGGGATAGGCTTGGTCAGATCGTTAATTGTGTGAAATGGTCAGTTCCGGTTTGGAGCTGGCCATTTGTCTTTGTGATGCGATTGCCAGAATTAGGGCTTTTGCCGCCATCGCCGTCTTTGCTAAAAAGCGTCAAGCTTGCATCAAGTTAATCTAGACAGACACCCCCTGTGGCGGGTAGATAATAACCGCTATTGATTGGGCGTTGTGCGGCGCCATAAATGACTGCTTGCCGTGATGGCAGGGCCGCTGCAAACCAAACGTGACAAGCCAAACGCTGTGCTGGGGGCAGTCTTATGTCGAGTGTGAATGATATCCGCGCCACTTTTCTGGATTATTTTGGCAAAAACGGGCATGAAATTGTCGCATCAAGCCCGCTTGTGCCTCAGAATGATCCAACCTTGATGTTTGCCAATTCGGGCATGGTGCAATTTAAAAATCTGTTTACCGGTGTCGAAACCCGCGATTATGTTCGGGCAACAACAGCGCAGAAATGTGTTCGTGCTGGTGGCAAGCATAATGATCTGGAAAATGTCGGCTACACGGCGCGTCACCATACATTTTTTGAAATGCTTGGTAATTTCTCATTTGGTGATTATTTTAAGGAAAATGCCATTGAATTGGCGTGGAATTTGATCACCAAGGAATATGGACTTGATGCGTCAAAACTGCTTGTCACGGTCTACCATGAAGATGATGAAGCGGCCAATCTGTGGACTAAAATCGCCGGTCTGAAAGATGACCGCATCATCCGCATTGCCACATCCGACAATTTCTGGGCGATGGGCGATACCGGTCCTTGTGGGCCTTGTTCGGAAATATTTTATGATCATGGCGACCATATCCCGGGCGGTCCGCCAGGCTCACCTGATGAAGATGGTGATCGCTTTATCGAAATCTGGAATCTGGTCTTTATGCAATTTGAGCAGACGCCAGGCAAACGTATCGCTTTGCCAAAGCCGTCAATTGATACAGGCATGGGGCTAGAACGTATCGCGGCGGTACTTCAGGGCAAGCATGATAATTATGACATTGACCTTATGCGGGCATTGATTGAGGCGTCGGCAGATGTTTCGGATATTGATGCCGATGGAAGCCATAATATATCGCATCGGGTTGTGGCAGATCATTTGCGGGCGTCATCCTTTTTGATTGCCGATGGTGTTTTGCCGTCAAATGAGGGGCGCGGCTATGTTTTGCGCCGGATTATGCGGCGTGCGATGCGCCATATTCACCAAATGGGGTGCGCTGAGCCGACCATGTACCGGCTTGTGCCAACCCTTGTTGCCGAAATGGGCGCGCAATATGGTGAGTTAGGCCGTGCGCAATCGCTGATTACCGAAACGCTAAAGCTGGAAGAAACCCGTTTTAAAGAAACGCTTGGTCGCGGCCTTCGCATTTTGAATGACGAGCTGGCAGGTAAGACTGCCGGTGGCACGCTTGATGGCGCAACCGCCTTTAAGCTTTATGATACTTTTGGCTTTCCGCTTGATCTGACCCAAGATTTCATGCGGGGTTATGGCTGGCAGGTTGATCTTGATGGCTTTAACGCCGCAATGGATGCACAAAAGGCCAATGCCCGCCGTGCATGGAGCGGATCGGGCGACAGCGCCACTGAAACCATCTGGCTTGATCTGGCGCAAAATCTAGAACCGACAGAATTTTTGGGCTACACGTCAGACTCAGCCGAAGCCATTGTTACCGCGCTTGTTGATGGTAATGACGAAATTGAAGAAATTGGCACAGCTGGCAAAGGGCGGATGATTGTCAATCAAACCCCGTTTTATGGCGAATTGGGTGGTCAGGTTGGTGATATTGGCACGATTAGCTGGGACAATGGCACCGCCCGCGTCACCGATACCCAGAAAACCCCGTCAGGCTTGTTTATCCATCATGTCGAAAATATCTCTGGCACGCTTGCCAAGGGGCAAGAGGTTCGGTTGCAGATTGACGTATCGCGCCGTTTGCGGCTTCGCGCCAATCATTCGGCAACGCATCTTCTTCATGAATCGCTTCGGCTTGTGCTCGGCGATCATGTGGCGCAAAAGGGCTCGCTTGTCAGCCCTAACCGGCTGCGGTTTGATTTTTCCCATCAAAAGGCGGTTTCGCCTGATGAATTGCATCAGGTTCAGCAGATCGTCAATGCACGGATTCGGATGAATTCGGATGTCACAACCCGCATTATGACGCCTGACGCTGCGATTGAACTTGGCGCATTGGCGCTGTTTGGCGAAAAATACGGCGAAGAAGTTCGCGTTGTGCAAATGGGCGGTGCGGCCGATGATGATCCAAGCAAGGCATGGTCGGTTGAATTATGTGGCGGCACCCATGTTGGCCGAACTGGCGATATCAGCCTATTGAAAATCATTTCGGAATCGGCTGTTGCTGGCGGGGTGCGCCGCATTGAGGCGGTAACGCATGAAGGCGCGCTGGCGTGGATTGATGCGCGTGATGCCATTTTGACCAAGAGTGCTGATCTGTTGAAGATTGCGCCCGACCAGCTTGCCGATCGTGTTGCCCAACTTGTTGAAGACCGTAGAAAGGCTGAACGTGATATCAGTCAGCTGCGGCGTAAATTGGCCGCTGGCGGCGGTGGCGGTGCAGACAATGGCAGTAATATTGTCAATGGCGTCAATTTTGTTGGGCGGTTGCTCGAAGACACGCCGGCACGCGAATTGAAATCACTGGCCGATGAAATCAAATCATCGGTTGAAAATGCGGTGATCTGTCTTGTTGCGACTGATGCTGGCAAAGCGTCGATTGTTGTCGCCGTTACGGCGGATCTTGCTGGTCAAAAAAGCGCGGTTGATCTGGTTAAGATTGGGTCGGCGGCGCTTGGCGGCGGCGGCGGCGGTGGACGGCTTGATATGGCGCAGGCCGGTGGCCCTGATGCCAGCAAAGCAGCCGAAGCATTAAAAGCGGTCTCAGCCGCCCTATAAAACTGGCCAAAAAGTCCAGTTACGTTTTCCCCAATCACGGGGTGTGTTTTGGTCATCATATGAAAAGGCAAAGAATATGTCAGATACAGCCAACCCAGATTTAATCTATACAAAAGTGGACGAAGCCCCAGAATTGGCAAGTGCCTCGCTCCTGCCGATTATCAATCGTTTTGTAAAGCCTGCTGGGTTAACGATTGGGCGACGTGATATCTCGCTTGCCGGCCGTGTGATTGCCGTATTTCCCGAAGTTCTGACCGATGCCCAGCGCCAGTCGGATGATTTAGCTGAATTGGGAAAATGGGTGAAAACACCGGCTGCCAATGTGATCAAGCTGCCAAATATTTCAGCATCAATTCCCCAGCTTGTTGGCGCGATCAGCGAATTGCAGGCGCAAGGCTATAATCTTCCCGATTATCCGGTAGCACCAGCAAATGATGAAGAACGCGCCATTGCAGCGCGTTATGATGCGGTCAAGGGTAGTGCGGTTAATCCGGTTCTGCGTGAAGGCAATTCTGACCGGCGTAGTGCGCAGGCGGTCAAGATCTATGCTCAGAACAATCCGCATTCAATGGGCGTTTGGGCGGCTGATTCAAAAACCCATGTATCATCAATGTCATCAGGTGATTTCTTCTCGAATGAAAAATCGGCAACTTTGAGCGCTGATCAGGCTGGTAAGGCAAAAATCGAATTTCAAAACAAGGCTGGCGCGGTCACTGTTTTAAAAGAAGGCCTGACGCTAAAGGCGGGAACCGTTGTTGACGCCTCATTCATGTCCTTGGCTGCTTTACGCGCCTTTTTGCGCGACGAGCTGGCCGATGCCAAAACAAAATCTGTTTTATTTTCGGTTCATCTAAAAGCAACGATGATGAAAGTCTCTGACCCGATTATCTTTGGTCAGGCTGTTGGCGTGCTGCTTGAAGATTTTGTCGCCAAACATGATGATGTTTTGCGCGAATTGGGTATGGATTATAATTTGGGGCTTAGCGATCTTGAGGCGCGAATTGCCGCGCTTCCGGCTCCAAAACGCGCTGAACTTAAAACCGATCTTGCGGCTTGCTTTGCCGCCAATCCACCGCTTTACATGGTGAATTCGGATAAAGGGCTTAGCAATTTCCATGTCTCATCAGATGTGATTATTGATGCGTCAATGCCAGCTTTAATCCGCGCTGGCGGCAAGGGCTGGGGGCCAGATGGCAGCGAACAAGATTGCAAATGCGTCATTCCGGATAATTCCTATGCGCCTGTTTATGAGGAAGCGATTAATTTCTTTAAAGAAAATGGCGCGCTTGACCCAACAACAGCCGGATCAGTATCCAATGTTGGCCTGATGGCGCAAAAGGCCGAAGAATATGGATCACATCCAACAACATTTCAAATGGCAGAAGATGGTGTGGTTCGCTATGTTCTCGAAAATGGCGAAGTTTTGCATGAGCATCAGGTGCAAAAAGGCGATATCTGGCGATCATCTAGCACCAATCAGGCACCGATTGAAGATTGGGTTAAGCTTGGTCTTGCCCGTCAAAAGGCAACCGGTGCCGAGGCCGTGTTCTGGCTGAATGCGGCACGCCCACATGATGCGGAAATCATTGTTTATGTGAAAGCAATGCTTGCCAAGCTTGGCGTTGATGAAGCGTCGGTCAAAATCATGGCGCCGCATGAGGCGACCCGGTTTTCACTTGAAACCATCACCGCTGGCAAAGATTGCATTTCAATCACCGGCAATGTACTTCGTGACTATCTAACTGATTTATTTCCTATTCTTGAGCTTGGCACATCGGCAAAAATGCTGTCTGTGGTCAAGCTGATGAATGGCGGCGGTCTGTTTGAAACAGGCGCCGGCGGATCAGCCCCAAAACATGTTCAGCAATTGGTCGAAGAAGGCCATTTGCGCTGGGACTCGCTTGGTGAATTTTGTGCGCTTGGTGAATCTTTGAATTTTGTTGCTGAATCGACTGGTAACAGAAAGGCTGGCCTGCTTGGCAAAGCGGTTGATGCCGCAACGCAATTGCTGTTGGCAAATGATAAATCGCCGTCACGCCGTGTTGGCCAGACCGACACGCGTGATAGCCATTATTATTTTGCGCTTTATTGGGCGCAGGCCCTTGCCGCTCAAACCGAAGATCAGGATCTGGCCAATGATTTTGCCGCATTGGCGACGGAGCTTGCTGATAATGAAAAGACAATCACTGCCGAATTGGCGTCAACCCAAGGCACACCATGCGATCTTGGCGGCTATTATCATGCTGCCAGTGACAAGGTGGCATTGGTGATGCGCCCAAGCGCGACGCTGAATAGCATCATCGGCTAATTGCCCAAATTTTTTGGGCAAATATTTTTGGCGGTAAATTACCTCGCCAAATCGAAAATAACCCCCGATAGTGATGTTCCATGTGACCATCATTATCGGGGATTTTCATGTGATGATAACGCGCTTATTGGCGCGTCTAAAAAATAAGCCTTGTCCCCATTGCTTGGCGCGCTTGCCAGGCCTTCTTTGCTAGGCCTGTAAATGGTCGGACTGGAACAGCTGATCGAGCTTGTCCATCAGACCGTCAAGATCATCTACCTGATGAAAATGACCTGCATGCCCATGATGCATAAAGCCCTGCTCAATAATATTCTGAAACATGATCAACATCGAATCCCAATAACCGTTTAAATTAACGATTATAATCGGCTTGTTATGCAATCCAAGTTGGCGCCATGTGATGATTTCCATGGTTTCATCAAGTGTGCCAAGGCCACCGGGAAAAATGACAAAGGCGTCTGAAATATCATACATCATGGCTTTTCGTTCATGCATCGAATCGATGATGTGAAGATCGGTAACGCCCTTATGCCCAACCTCAACATTATCAAGAAATTGCGGAATAATGCCGGTAACGCGGCCATTGGCAGCAAGCACCCCATCGGCGACCGCGCCCATCAAACCCATTTTGCCGCCACCATAAACAAGCCCAAGACCGCGTGACCCGATCATTTGTCCCATCTGATAGGCAGCGTCTTTATATAGGGGGTTTATGCCTGAGGCGGCGCCGGTAAAAACACAAATTTTTTTCATCGAAATCCCTTTTGATGCCAAGGCTGCAGTTAACTAACATTGAACCCTAACGCAATTAGTATTACTCTGTTAACAGTCATTCATCAACAAACAGGAAACCACATCAGTGCGATCGATACTTTATATTCTGTTTGCGGTAGGCGGGGTGCTTGTTGCGATCGCCTTGTCGATGGTGCTTCTTGATGATGAGGGTGACCAACAGGTTAATCCACAAAGCCCGTCAATTGAGTTGTCGAAACCGGCAGCTGATAAGGCTGAAACATTGGATGCCAGCGAGGATAGTGGCACGAGCTTGCGGCCAACCGATGCCACGCCTGCAGCTCCTTTGATGATTGATCTTGCACGCGTCAAGCCCGATGGCGCAGCGGTATTTGCTGGCACGGCGGCGCCGAATGCAAAAATCCGTATTTTTGAAGGCGACATTCTGCTTGGCGAAACAATTGCCAATGCAAATGGTGAATGGGTGATTGTGCTTGAAAAATCACTTGCGGCTGGCCAGCATTTGATCTCGGTTGCTATGGAACGCAGCGACGGAACAACCGAAATGGCCGATCGCAGTCTGGCTATTGAAATTTATCAAGATACCGAAACCAAACCACTCGTTGCGCTCTTGCCGGAAACCGCGACCGAGGTGCCGGTGCTAATCCAGTCGCCTGATGCGGCGATGCCCGAAACGGCCGAGGCAGCCCCAGCAAAACTCCAAGCCAACAGCCAAATTGCGGCATTGGCACCAAGTGCGATTGTCTGGCGCGATGCAAGCCGTATTCTGATATCCGGCACAGCAAGAGGCGGCGTTCGGGTTGCGGTTAATGATGCCAAAGGGCAATTTGGTGAGGCGCTGGTTTTAGCAGATGGCGCATGGCAGGTGGCCGGCGGTCTTGATATGGATATTGCGGTGAATCATTTGCGCTTTGCGTTATTCGATGACGCCAATCAGATCATTGCCCGTTATGACCTGCCGGTCAAAGCGCGTGATCTGGCCAAGGGACAAGACGGATCGCCGCTGGTCGTGGTTAATAAGGGCGATATGTTGTGGCGCATTGCCTATCACCAGTTGGGCGAGGGGGTTAAATATGTCGATATTGTTCGGCGCAACAAGCAAGATATTGTCGATCCTGATCTGATTTTCCCGAAACAGATTTTTGCCGTGCCGCAATCATCTACCGCGGCGTCTGATAAAAATTAGATGACCGGTAATACAGCTTTGCTATGCGTAGCAATGGCGCTGTTATCGGAAATGAGGCCAAGACATGACTTTCATACCTGACTGGAAAATTGCCGATGATGGTTGGCCGGTGCTGGCACTTGCTGGTATTGTGACCATCCTGACAAGCATGATCTTTTTGCCGCTTGGCTGTTTTTTCCTTGGCATTATGATGTGGCTTGCGCATGGGCTTCGGCTGCCAAACCGGCAAACCAAAGCCGATGACCAGATCATTTATGCACCGGCAGATGGTGTTGTTCTTGATATTGAAACTGATCAATTCCCTGATAGTCTTGCCGGTGATGATGCCTCGCCCACCAAACGCATCACCATTCAAACGCGTTTGACTGATACGCAATTGCAAACAAGTCCGATCACCGGCCATATTGTCGAAAATTTGCTGTTACCCGGTTTGTTTCGCAAATGGGGATTTGATCGCACTAGCTGGCAGGCGGCGCGCGGGTCAAATGAACGCCGCGAAATCCGTATTCGTGATGCCTATGACCGTGAAATCATGCTTGTGCAACTTGGCAGCAAAACCGCGCGTCAATTGATTTGCCGTCTGGCCGAAGGAAAATTTGTTCAAGCTGGTGCGCCGATTGGCATGGCGCGCATTGCCGGTGTTGTTGATGTTTTCGTGCCGGCGGGATGCAAATTGCTGATCGAAACGGGCCAGCATGTGATCGCTGGCGAAACCGGCATTGCACAATTTGCCCGCAGTCCAAGCACAAAACGGAGCTAGAACCAATGTTAGACGCTCAGCTTCGCCCCGTGAGTGACCGGTTGTTAAACCCGATTGGGCGAGGGCTTGTGACGCTTGGTGTCACTGCCAACCAAGTGACGATTATTGGCGCTGCTTTTGGCTTGATTGCGGCGGGGTTAGTTGTCGCCGGCCTGTTTTATCCGGCCTTGTGGTTTGTCATTGCAAACCGTGTCATTGACGGGCTGGATGGTGCGGTGGCGCGCGCCAGCTGGTCAAGCGATTTTGGCGGCTATCTTGATATTGTTAGCGATTTTATTTTTTACAGTGCGATTCCACTGGCCTTTGCCGTGGCGCGGCCAGAAACCGCGCTTGCGGCAGCGTTCCTGATTTTCAGCTTTATCGGCACCGCCACCAGTTTTCTTGGCTTTGCCATTCTTGCCGAAAAACATCATGTCACCACCCAAATCCGCGGCAAAAAGGCATTTTATTATCTTGGCGGTTTGACCGAAGGGACAGAAACGATCTTGCTGATCCTTGCAATCCTGGTCTGGCCTGACCATTTCAGTGTTATGGCAATCATCTTTGGCATTTTATGTTGGGTGACAACTGGCACCCGCATCTACGCAGCATATCGCCAATTCAATGACTAGAGGCTTGGTTTCGTCTTCACGATCAAATGGAGCGGTTTTGGTCTTTAAGGAGCGCAGGATAAATGAAATTTGGAATTGGACAATCTACCGCGCGGGTCGAAGACCGGCGGCTGCTGATCGGCGTTGGCCGTTATAGTGATGATATTGCGCCCGGACAGGGCTTGCATGTCGCGTTTTTGCGTGCGCCCTATGCGCATGCGCACCTGCTGAAAATTGATCTAGAGGCAGCGCGGCAGATAGACGGGGTTCATCTTGTCGCAACACAGGCTGATCTTGATGCCGATCATATTGGTGATGTTCTTTGCCAATATCGACCGCCCCTAATTGGCGGCGGTAAAATGCAGCTTGTAAGCAAGCCGGCGATGGTTCGGGATATCAATCGTCATGCGGGCGATATTGTGGCGATGGTTGTTGCTGATCGGCAGGAAACTGCCGATTCCGCGATCGAATCAATCAACGCTGAATTTGAACCAATGCCAGCAGTTACTGATATCTACGAAGCGATGAAAGATGGCGCGCCGCAGCTTTATGATTGTTACCCCAATAACATTGCCTTTGAATGGGGGGCTGGCAAATTTGACGAGACTGAACGCGCCATGGACGCCGCGATTGCCGATGGCCATCAGATTATCGAGATCGATGTGGTGAATAGCCGCGTTGTGATCAATTCGATGGAAACCCGCCCGATGGTCGCTGCCCCTGGTGCCAAAGACGGCACATTGGATATCTGGTGTGGAACACAGGGCGTGGTTGGCATTGCCGAACAGATTGCCAAGGCGCTATCAATGGAACGCGTTGATGTAAGGGTTCAAACCGGCGATGTTGGCGGCAGTTTTGGCTTTAAGATCTTTCTGCATCCTGAACAAATCTGCATTGCATGGGCGGCGCGCCGCCTTGGGCAAATGGTGCGGTGGCAGCAGGGACGATCTGATGGATTCCTGTCGGATTTACATGGTCGTGATAACCGGTCTCGGGCGCGTGCGGCAATTGACAAAACAGGGCGTATTCTGGCGCTTCAAGTTACCGCCCATGCCAATATGGGAGCATGGCTGTCAAATTTTTCGACCTATATTCCAACGCTTTCGGGAAGCCGCACCCTGACCACCAATTATGATATTCAGGCGGCAAGCCTGCGGGTGATCGGTGTGATGACCAATACACCAGCGGTTGATGCCTATCGAGGTGCAGGACGGCCTGAGGCCAATTATCTGATGGAACGGCTGATGGATCATATCGCCGCTGAAACCGGCCATAGTCGGATTGATGTTCGCCGCGTCAATATGATCAAGCCAAGTCAAATTCCCTATGCGATGGTTTGTGGCGGCACAATTGATTCAGGTGAAATGACCGAACTATTTGATATGGCGCTCGCCACGGCTGATGTTGCTGGATTTGCCAAACGCAAGGCGGAATCGGCTGAAAATGGCAAGCTTCGCGGCATCGGCTTTGGTATGTATCTCGAGCAATGCGGCAATGGCGCTGATGAAGGTGTTGATATTGAATTTCAGGACGATGGGCGGATTATCCTTCATGGCTCGCAGCAATGTAACGGGCAAGGGCATCAAACCACGGTAACGCAAATCTTGTCTGACCGTCTTGGCTATGATGCTGATCTGATTACAGTCAAACAAGGCGATTCCAACCGCAGCCCGCGTGGCACAACCGGCGGCGCGCGAATGACCGCGGTTCTAGGGTCGGCAACCACAGTGGCAGCGGCAAAGATTATTGATCTTGCCAAGCCTTTTGCTGCCGAAACGCTGGAATGTGACGAAGATGATCTGAATTTTACCGATGGCCTGTTTTTGCGGCAGGACACCAACCGGTCAATCGCGATTGAAGACCTTGTCCGCCAGCTTGCCATTTCCGGCGAAAAGCACCGGCTGAATTGGTCGCAGCCTTATGAAACCGATGGTGCAACCTATCCTTATGGATGCCATATCATTGAGCTTGAAATTGACCGGCAGACCTGTGCTGTTGAGATTGCCAGCTATCATGTTGTTGATGATTTTGGGCTTGTTATCAACCCGTTAACCCTTGAGGGGCAAATTCATGGCGGCATTGCGCAAGGTGTTGGTCAGGCGCTTTTGGAACATGTTGTTTATGATGATTCGGGTCAGCTTTTGGCCGGATCATTGATGGATTACGCCTTGCCGCGCGCCGATCATTTTCCTGGGTTTCAGATCAGCACACGCAATACGGCTTGTGCCAATAATGCACTTGGCATCAAAGGGTCGGGAGAAGCTGGCGCTATTGGTGCGCCGCAAGCGGTGATTTCGGCCATTTGTGATGCGCTGGACATTACCCATATTGATATGCCGGCAACGCCGCTGGCCATTTTTCATGCGATGAAGGCCAAAGCCGCCAATTCGCCGATGCATAAAGGAGAGTAGGGTGAGTGATAAAATTAACAAAACTGATGAAGAATGGCGTGAACAACTGACTGAAGAGCAATATCATGTAACACGCAAACATGGCACCGAGCGGGCTTTTTCAGGCCGTCTTGATAAACATTATGACGCTGGCACCTATCTTTGTATCTGCTGTGCAACACCGTTATTTTCATCCGAGACCAAATTTGACTCAGGATCGGGCTGGCCAAGCTTTTTTGCGCTGGTTGAAGAGGCAAATATCGGCAAAACGGTTGATGAAAGCTTTTTTATGCGCCGCACCGAGGTTCATTGTGACCGTTGTGACGCACATCTTGGCCATGTGTTTCCTGATGGGCCGCAACCCACCGGCCTTCGCTATTGCATCAATTCGGCGGCACTGGATTTTGTGAGCGACGAATAGGAGGAGGTGATGGGCAAAGGCCGGTGAAGGCGAGCGAATTGGAATATCCGCCTGTTGCGTTTTATATCTTGCCGTAGTTATGGCGCTTCATCTTGCGGATTTCTTTATCATCCAAGTTGCCATCATCATTGCTGTCCATCTTCTCGAACATGGCGACGATACGACCGTTAAACTCGGTTTTGTCGATCATGCCGTCGGCGTTAAGATCAAGCATTTGAAACCGTTTATCTTGGCGGCTGGTGAGTTCTTCAAGGCTGAGCATACCATCATTATTAATGTCGAGTTTTTTGGCCATGAACTTGTCGCGCTTATGTGACGCATCGTCCATATCGGCATTGGCAAGTCCGGTGATGATGCTTCCCGATACCAGAAGACCGGCACCGATCAGAACGGGGAAATAACGCTGTTTCATAGGCTTTTCCTTTGGTTGCTGTTTTTGGGGCGCTTTTTTAACGCATTTACGAAAATTGACACTGGAGCCGAACAAACAGTGGGTGATGAATTCCAGCATACCGGTGCCACATCGCTATAATCCTGTTAAATAGGGGCGGAAAAGGGGCGCGGCTGTGATCTTTTCGTGGTAATAAATTGGCTATAATTGGGCAATAATTTGGCAATGATTTGCCATGATTTTGGCAGGCATGACTTGCTTTTACCCCATCGTGGGCATAGCTTGACGACAACAAAAGGCGCAGCAGGCTGACAAGACCGGCCATGCTGGTCATGATAAAGGGAAATGGGTAGATGTCTTTGCCGCCTGAAACTGAATTATCAAACCCGATGCCATGGGTTGACGGGGCAACACGCGTCTTTGGTGTGATCGCTCATCCGGTTGATCATGTTCGGGCACCAATGGTGTTTAACCCGCGTTTTGCGGCGGCGGGTTTGCCCCATATCATGGTGCCAATCAATGCGCCCTCAGAAAAGCTGGAACGCATCATCAACGCGCTTCGCGCCATGCCAAATTTTGGCGGGCTTGCGGTGACGATCCCCCATAAAATGCCGCTTGCCGATCTTTGTGACAGCCTTGGCACCGCCGCCCAATTGACCTGTGCGGTTAATGCGGTGCGGTTTGATGATGATGGCACAATGCATGGCGATAATTTTGATGGTGCCGGTTTTGTCGCTGGCGCGATTGGCAATGGATATGATGTTGCCGATAAAACGATTTTGCTGATTGGGGCAGGCGGTGCTGCCCGTGCGATTGCGGCGGCGCTGGTTGAGGCAAAAATTGGTAAATTGACCATCGCCAATCGCAGCCTTAGCAAGGCTGAAGAACTTGCCAGCCTGCTTGTCAGCAAAACCGGCTTTGCCAATGTTCACGCCGCCGCGCTTGCTGATTGTGATGGCGGTGACGCTGATATGATCATTAACAGCACTAGCCTTGGTCTGAAACCGGGCGATGCCTTGCCTCTGGTACTGGATGCGGTGCGCCCTGATACGGTGATTGCCGATATCATCATGGTTCCTGCTGAGACCGAATGGCTTGCTGCGGCACAAAAAGCAGGGCTTCGGGTGCATTATGGGCGGCATATGCTGGATTACCAAATCGACCTGATCGGTAAATTTATCGGGGCGTTATAGCCAAATGGCCGATTCGGTCATTGAGTTCGTTTGGCCAGACAGCTATAAATGGGCGGTGCTGCACTGGCGTAGTTGTTGGCGCAATCGTTGGAAAATGAGGAAGTGAATGACCGATACAGCAAATGTTTGGACTGATGAACGTCTTGAAAAGCTGAAAGAGTTATGGACACAAGGCTTGTCCATTTCGCAAATTGGCGAGGCACTTGGCGTATCGCGCAACGCGATTGCTGGCAAAGCCCACCGGATGGGCCTGCCAAAGCGTCCATCTCCAATTAGCCGGCCAAAGGTTGAAAAGCCAAAAGTCGCCGTGCCTGAGGTGACTGAAAATTTGCCGTTGCGCCTTGAATTGCGCCAATTGGAATGGTCCAGAAGTAAATGTTGCTGGCCAACTGGTGATCCCAAGAAAAATGGCTTTGTCTTTTGCGGTGATGCGATTGTACCTGGCAAGCCCTATTGCCTGACACACTGCCAAGAAGCCTATACAACATCACGCGACTCAAGCTAACGCCGATGCTAAAACGTCGCGAGGACTATACGCCGCCCGCTTTTCTGGTAACGTCAGTCGATCTGAACATCGATATTCATGAACTTAGCAGCATTGTCACAACCAAATTGGCCGTCACGCCGAACCCTGCGGCTGGTGGGGCGGGGATCTTGCATCTTGATGGGCGTGGGCTTGAGCTTCAAGCAATTTCGATTGATGGCAAACCCTTGGCCGATACTGACTATAGCCATGATGAATCAGGATTGCAGATTACCGGCCTGAATGGTGCTTGTGTTGTTGAAACAATCGCCGAATGCCACCCTGAAACCAATACCGCACTCGAAGGGCTGTATCTATCGGGCGGCATGTATTGCACGCAATGCGAGCCTGAAGGGTTTCGCCGGATCGGGTTTTACCCTGATCGCCCCGATGTGATGAGCATTTTCACCGTTCGGTTAGAAGCCGCGCGCGCCTACCCGCAATTGCTGTCGAATGGAAATCTGATCGAAACCGGCCATTGTGGTACTGACCGGCATTTTGCTATCTGGCATGACCCGCATCCAAAACCAAGCTATCTATTCGCGGCGGTCGTTGGTGATCTTGATTGCGCAGTTGACAGCTTTCAAACCATGTCGGGGCGCAAGGTTAATCTTCATATTTATGTAGAAAAGGGCAATGTTGGTTTGACCCACCATGCGATGGATTCGCTGAAACGGTCAATGCGCTGGGATGAAGAGGTTTATGGCCTTGAATATGACCTTGATCTGTTCCAGATCGTTGCGGTTAGCCATTTTAATATGGGCGCGATGGAAAATAAAGGCCTGAATATTTTCAACAGCAAATTTGTGCTGGCCGATCCGAAAACCGCAACTGATACTGACCTACATCGTGTCGAATCGATTATTGCCCATGAATATTTCCATAATTGGACTGGCAATCGTGTGACCTGCCGTGACTGGTTTCAATTAACTCTGAAAGAGGGGCTGACGGTTTTTCGCGATCAGTGTTTTTCAGCCGATATGCATGATGCTGGTCTGCAACGCGCCGATGATGTGTCGATGCTTCGCGCGGCGCAATTCCCCGAAGATCGCAGCCCGACAGCGCACCCGATCCGGCCTGAAAGCTATCGCGAGATCAATAATTTTTACACGGCGACGGTATATGAAAAAGGTGCTGAGGTCATTCGCATGCTTGCTAGCTATCTTGGCAAGGATGGGTTTCGGCGCGGCACCGATCTTTATTTTGAGCGCCATGATGGGGCGGCGGTAACGTGTGATGATTTTGTGGCGGCACTCGCCGATGCGAATGGCGTTGATCTGTCAGAGTTTGCTGGTTGGTATTCGCAGGCCGGAACGCCTGAATTGACCGCCAGCCGCGTGGCGATTGATGAAAATCAGGCGTTTGCCATCGAATTTACCCAGACTATTCCTGAAACCATGGCAAAGACACCCCGCTTGCCGCTGCCGATACCGGTTCGCATTGGACTTGTTGGCGATGATGGGGCGATTGTACCATTCCGGCTGTCGGCCGATGCGCCCTATCTTGATGAACAGGTGACTCTGGTCACTGGCAAAACGCATCTCCAACCGATTTTCCCCGCATCATCCGGAAAAGTCGTGCCAAGTTTGCTTCGCAATTTTTCAGCACCGGTTATTTTGAAAGATGATTTATCATCATCTGAACGGCTGCATTTAATGGCGCATGATGCCGATATGTTCAATCGTTGGGATGCGGCACAAACGCTTCTTGCCGATCAAATTCTGGCAATTGCAGATGATCCGAATCATGGCGTTGATGAAACCGCAATTGCAGCACTTGCCAAAGCCTATGCCAACAGTCTCGCCAATCCAGATTTACTGGATATGTTTAAATCGGGTCTTTTAACGCTTCCCGCCATTTCGGTTCTGGAAAGCCGTATGACGCCAGCCGATCCAGTGGCGTTATTTCATACAAGACGGGTGGTTGAGGCGGCTCTTGGGCGAATGCTAGCACCGCAAATCAAATCTGCGCTGACAGATGAAAATGTGGCCATCATGACCAAAACAAATGGTGGGCGTGCCCTGTTAAACCGGCTGTTGGGATTGGCCATTGCGGCCGGTGACAATGCCGCGATTGAACGCGCTGCAAACCAGGTGCATGACCAGAATATGACCCTGTCACAAGGCGCATTAATGGCCTTGAACCATTGTGATCATCCAGCGCGTGCCATTGCTTTGCAGGCGTTTCATGATCGGTGGCAGGACAGCCCGCTTGTCATGGAAAAATGGTTCATGATGGAATCGATGTCGCTTGTCTCTGGCACGGTTGCGCGGCTTGGCGAATTAATGGCGCATCCGGCATTTGATGCGAATAATCCAAATAAATTACGGTCGGTTCTTGGTGCTTTTATGACTGGTAATCCGGTGCATTTCTATGCTGATGATGGATCAGGGTTTGATTTTATCGGCGACTGCCTGATTGATATCGATGCGCGTAATCCGCAATTGGCGGCAAGGATGGCCTTGCCTTTGACCCGAATGGCGCAATATGCCCCCGAACGGCGTGCAAAGATGGGCGCGGTGTTGGAAAAGATACAAAAACAGGCGCAATCAAATGATCTTCGTGAGGTCCTTGATAAGGCGCTTGGCGATAGGCCGTCACCCGCGTAAAAGGCGGGTCATGGTGCCACATGGCATAGATTTGATTAGACAATCATCACTGGCGATGACCGACGGCAATAATCAGGCGATGATCAATCGTGGTTTTGCTGTGATGCTAGCGGCGCAAAAATGCCGGAATATGACCTGTTTCACCCAAAGTATTGCCCGAACAATCCGGCGGTGATGGCAATTCATCATCGCGATTCCGGTTTTTGGTTTTTGTGGCTGTTTTGGGTGCTGGTTTTGCGGCTAGCGCTGATGAAGAACTGCCAGCCGAACCACCAGCCGATTTTGCCTTTGCCGGTTTAGCGGGTTTTTCGCTGGCCGCATCAATTTTCACCAGGTCATTTTGCGCCGCATTACTATTTGATGCATCCGTTCTGGCGGGCTTTTCCGCTGTTTTCTTGTCATTCCCGCCGCGACCACGGCCCTTTGACGCTGGTTTTTCAACAGTCTCTTTTGTCGATGCGCCGGTCACATTTGACTGGCCATCATCGGTTTTGGTAATGTCTTGATCATCACAGATTGCGGGTTTTGACGCTGATGATTTTGCCCTTGACTCAACAACCTTGCCATCAACAACTGTGATTTGCGGAACAGGTTTGCCAATTAGCTTTTCAATAAAGCCAATATATTTGATGTCATCTGCGCTGGCAGCGATGGTAAAGGCACGCCCTGACTTGCCAGCGCGGCCAGTCCGGCCAATGCGATGAACATAATCTTCGGCATGGGTTGGCACATCAAAATTGAAAACATGGCTAAGACCGGCAATATCAAGCCCGCGTGCAGCCACATCCGAGGCGATCATAAGCGGCACTGCGCCATCTTTGAAACGTTGCAGAGCTTCAAGGCGCGCTGATTGGGTCATGTCTCCATGAAGCGCAACAGCCGAAAAGCCATGCCGCGTCAGCGATTTGATCAATTCAGCGATATCGCGTTTGCGATTGCAGAAAATAACCGCATTTTTGACGGCTTCATGGCGCAGAATATCGCGCAATATCTGGCGTTTTTTCCTGGTATCAGTCCAAATTAAATGCTGGGCAACTGTATCGGCTGTTGCCGCAGGTGGAGCCACTTCGATGACCTTTGGATTCATCACAAATTTTGCGCCAAGCTTTTGAATATCATCAGACAATGTTGCTGAGAAAAACAGCGTTTGGCGCATCCGCGGTAACAGGCTAGCGATCCGCTCAACATCGGGGATAAAGCCCATATCCAGCATCCGGTCGGCTTCGTCGATTACCAGAATTTTCACATCATTCAACAGAACTTTGCCGCGTTCGAAATGATCGAGCAACCGACCCGGCGTAGCGATCAGAACATCAACACCCTTGCTGAGCGCTGCATTCTGTTCGGTAAAGCTGACCCCGCCGATTAATAATGCCATGCTTAATTTATGGTATGAGCTGAATTTTTCGAAAGAATCGGCGACCTGTGCCGCCAATTCGCGCGTTGGCGCAAGAATTAGCGATCGGGGCAGGCGTGCCTTGGCGCGGCCAGAGGCCAGAATATCAATCATCGGCAAGGTGAATGAGGCAGTTTTGCCAGTGCCGGTCTGCGCCGAGCCAAGAATATCACGGCCCATCAATACAATAGGGATGGATTTTTCTTGGATGGGTGTTGGGCTGGTATAACCTAGATCGGCTACCGCCCTGCTTAGCTCGTCACTGAGGCCGAGATCTGAAAAGTTCAAAGATAAGTTCCCTATTGATATTGACTGGAAATGTCTTCGCACCACAAACGGGCAATTTACCGTAAATTCCATAAGTTTTTATGGGCTTTCAACGTTGCTGGTGATACAGAGTAATGCTGCCGAGGTCAATCTTTCATTCTATCACTCCCACCGAGCCCTTGATGCCGTCATTCACACCAATTTTTATTCCCGGTCTTCTTTGTACCGAATTGCTTTTTGCCAAACAGCGCGCCAGCCTGCCAAATCAGGGTTATATCGCTGATACAACGCGTCATGACTCAATTCATGACATGGCGCAGGCAGCACTTGATCTTTGTGAAGGCCCCTTGGTGCCGATTGGCCTGTCAATGGGTGGTTATGTGGCTTTGGAAATGGCGCGGCTGGCACCGCAACGGATGGCAGCGATGGCATTGCTTAGCACCAATTGCCGCGATGATAGCGCCGAAAGCCAACGCCAACGCCAGCAGGCAATCGCTCTTGCCAAACAAAAAGGCTTTCAAGGCGTCACACGCCGTTTGATGCCGCGCCTATTATCTGAGGCGGCACTGCAAGATGAGGCGGTTGTTGCCGATGTTCTGGCCATGGCAGCCGAAATTGGGCGCATTGGCTTTGTCCAACAGCAAACGGCAATTATGGGGCGGCGCGCCCAGCGTGACACGCTGGCCAGCTTTGTCGCGCCGATTCTTGTTTTATGTGGCAATATGGATGTTTTGACGCCGCCAAATCTGTCGGTTGAAATGGCCGGTCTTGCGCCGCAGGCCGAATTATGCCTGCTAAATGGTATTGGACATCTGTCATCAATCGAGGCGCCCGAGGCCGTCACCAACGCGATTGAGTCATTATTCGAGCGCGCTGCCGATTAGCGGCTAGGCTGTTTTCTGCTTGCGAACCGAAATATACAGCGCATAGACCGCGACAAAGCCATAAAACGCGATTGCGGGCAGTGGGATAACCGCAGCCTGTTCAGCAAGGATCTTAATCAGTGACAAGGTAATGGCGGCAAATCCGATGCCACAGCCGAATAACACGCGTTTTGTTGTTCGATATCCATCGTTGCGAACCAGAAAAATGACCAGACCCGCCAGAAAAGACATTGCCGCAAGGCCGCGCCGCATGATTATACCAACATGAACCGCTTCATCGCTGGCACCTGGGAAAATCTGGATCGTCAGCGGTGTTGCAAAGCCGTAAAACAGCAGCCCTTGCAAAACCAGCCCGCTACCGATCAGTCGAAGTGCTAGTTGTGGACGCATGAAAACCTCAAAATCTGGGGAACGCTATACATCAAGATTAGCCAGCGCATCTTCGGCATGATCGCGAATATAACCAAATCGCAATTCGGCCTTTTTGCCCATCAATGTATTGACCAGCTGGTCAGTGTGACGCCGCAAATCGGCGCCAACCGAGTCGCGAAGCGGCAATGAAACCTGCAACAAGCGGCGGCTTGCCGGATTCATCGTTGTCTCTTTCAATTGTGATGGTGGCATTTCACCAAGCCCCTTAAAGCGGCTGATTTCAACCTTACCGCGCCCATCAAAGATGTTTTTCATGCTGGCTTCGCGCTGTTCTTCATCAAGCGCATAGACTGTTTTGCCGCCTTGCGTCAGCCGGTACAGCGGCGGCTGCGCCAGATAAAGCCGTCCAGCCTCAACAAGCTGGGGCATTTCGCGGTAAAAATAGGTCATTAGCAATGCCGCGATATGCGCACCATCAACATCGGCATCGGTCATGATGATAATCCGGCCATAGCGAAGGTCATCAAGCCGGAAATCCTTTCCCGGTTTGACGCCCAATGCCAAAGACAGGTCCGATAATTCTTGATTGGCGCTTAATTTTTCGGTCGATGCGCTTGCGACATTCAAGATTTTACCGCGAAGGGGTAACACCGCTTGAATTTTCCGATCGCGTGCCTGTTTTGCCGATCCGCCAGCCGAATCACCCTCGACCAAGAATAATTCGGTTGCTTCATGATCGCTTGACGAACAATCAGCCAGTTTACCCGGAAGGCGCAAACGTCTTGTCGCCGATTTCCGCGCAACTTCTTTTTCCTTTTTGCGGCGTTTGCGGTCATCCGCGCGCTCAATCGCGGCATCCAGCAAAAATGTTGCTCGTCCGGCATCGGCTGATAGCCATTGATCAAACCGGTCACGAACGGCCTGTTCGGTTTGGCGAGTTGCATCGGTTGAGACAAGCCGGTCTTTGGTCTGCCCCTGAAATTGCGGATCGCGCAAAAACACTGACAGCATGATGCCGCCGCCAGCAAGCGCATCATCAGCGGTGATGTCGGCGGCTTTTTTATTGCCAACCAAATCGCCAAAGCTGCGAAGGCCGCGAACGATGGCCTGGCGAAAGCCGGTTTCGTGTGTTCCACCTGATGGTGTTGGCACCGTGTTGCAATAGCTGTGGAAAAAGCCATCTTCACCCGGACCAAGCCAAGTGATGGCCCATTCAAATTTCTGCCCGTCAAGCTCTACCGCTTCGGCAAAAGGGGTGGAAATCATCAATGCTTTGTCAGTGGTCGCATCGGTAAGATAATCGGCAAGGCCGCCCGGGTAATGCAGGCTGGCCTCGGCCGGAATGGGATCATCATTGCCAAGCAATGCCGGATCGCACCGCCAACGAATTTCAACACCGGCAAATAGATAGGCCTTGGATCGTGCCATCCGGTACAGGGTGGCAGGGCGGAATTTTGCGCCAGCACCAAAAATCTCAGTATCGGGCGTAAAGCTAACCGATGTGCCGCGGCGATTAGGGGCAGCGCCAACTTCAACCAGCGGGCCAAGCGGCTTGCCGCGCGAAAATCGCTGTTGAAACAGAATTTTGTCACGCGCGATCTCAACCATTAAATCGCTTGATAACGCATTCACGACTGACGCGCCAACACCATGCAGACCGCCTGAGGTTGCATAGGCCTTGCCCGAAAATTTACCGCCAGCATGAAGCGTTGTCATAATGACTTCAACGGCGGATTGATCGGGAAATTTTGGATGTTTGCCCGTTGGCATGCCGCGTCCGTTATCTCGAATGGTTAATCGGTCGGCAGATTCGAGATGAATATCAATCCGGTTGGCATGGCCAGCAACAGCTTCATCCATCGAATTGTCGAGAATTTCAGCAGCCAGATGATGCAAGGCGCGGTCGTCAGTGCCGCCAATATACATTCCCGGACGATGGCGAACAGGCTCTAGCCCTTCCAATACCTCGATATTGGATGCATCATAATCATCGGTTTTTGCGGCATTGCCAAAAAGATCAGCCATCAATCACTCATCGGGTTTAAAGGCGGTCGCCAGCAGAATGCGGCGTTGCGCCACTATATCGGCCTTGGATAGCGTCTGTCTACCGTATCTAGCAACGATCTGTTGCTCAAACGCCAATATATTGTGATTGACTGGCAAAATACCCAAGAATGCCCCAAAAACAGCTGATACCAGAAACAGCTGATACCAGAAACAGCTGATACCAGAAACAGCTGATACCAGAAACAGCTGATACCAGAAACAGCCGATACCAGAAACAGCAGATTTGAGACGGAAAAGAAAAAGGCGGGAACCAGCCCCGCCTTTTCAGATTATCTTTTGCGATCGCTTAATATGAATAATACATATCAAATTCGACAGGTGCAGGTGTGTGCTCCAGACGGATCACATCTTGCATTTTTAGCTCGATAAAGGCGTCGATCTGATCGTCGGTGAACACATTGCCCTGAGTCAGATAGGCGCGGTCTTCATTCAATGCCTCAAGTGCCTCGCGAAGTGATCCACAAACGGTCGGGATTTGTGACAGTTCTTCAGGTGGCAGATCATAAAGATCCTTATCCATCGCATCACCGGGGTGAATCTTGTTGCGAATACCGTCAACACCGGCCATCAGCATTGCCGAGAATGACAGATATGGGTTTGCTGTTGCATCTGGAAAACGCACTTCAACACGCTTGCCAGCCGGTGAATTCACATGCGGAATACGGCATGATGCTGACCGGTTGCGTGATGAGTAAGCCAACAGAACAGGGGCTTCATAACCCGGGATCAACCGCTTGTAGCTGTTGGTAGATGGGTTGGTGAAAGCGTTCAGTGACTTGGCGTGTTTAATGATGCCGCCAATGTAGTAAAGCGCAGTTTCAGACAGATCGGCATATTGGTTGCCAGCGAAGAGCGGCTTGCCATCTGACCAAAGCGACTGGTGAACATGCATGCCTGATCCGTTATCACCAGAAATTGGCTTCGGCATGAAAGTCGCGGTTACGCCATAAGCATGGGCAACCTGATGAACGCAATATTTATAAAGCTGCATGTTGTCAGCAGTTTCCAGCAAGGTGCCAAATTTGATGCCAAGCTCATGCTGCGATGGGGCAACTTCATGGTGATGCTTTTCAACAGCAACGCCCATATCGGCCATAACCGATACCATTTCAGACCGGATGTCCTGCCCCGAATCGACTGGTGGCACCGGGAAATAGCCGCCTTTGACACCCGGACGGTGGCCAAGGTTGCCTTCGCCATATTTGCGGGCGCTGTTGTAGGGACCTTCGACACTATCGACCGAGTATAGGCCACGGTTCATTGATACGTCGATTTTGACATCTTCAAAAATGAAGAATTCGGCTTCAGGACCGAAAAAGGCTGTATCAGCAATGCCCAAAGTTTCGATATGCGCAAGAGCTGCCTTGGCTGTGCCGCGCGGGTCGCGATCGTAAGCTTCGCCGCTTGATGGCTCAAGAACGTCGCAGAACAATGCCAATGTTGGCTGGGCAAAGAACGGGTCGATGTAAGCACGATACAGATCAGGCATCAATGTCATGTCTGAGTCATTGATGGCTTTCCAACCAGCAATTGACGAGCCGTCAAACATAAAGCCTTCGTTCAGCGCATCTTCATCAATCGTGTCGATATGCTGGGTTACATGCTGCATTTTACCAAGCGTATCGGTGAAACGCAGATCGACGTAAGTGATGTCGTGTTCTTTGATCATTTCCATGATTTTTTTTGCGTCAGACATTTTAGGGATCCTTCCGTTATCGGTCATTTAAAACTTAATCGTTAAACTCTGTTTAGTCTGGGTTCGGCACGGTCGAGACCAGTGCTTAAACCGCGTCACTGCCGCGTTCGCCCGTGCGGATGCGGATCGCTTCGTCAATTGTCGAGATAAAAATCTTTCCATCACCAATGCGGCCTGTTTGCGCCGCGTTTTGAATGGCGTCAACCACCCGGTCGGTCATGGCATCGTCAATTACGACCTCAATTTTAACCTTTGGCAGGAAATCGACGACATATTCAGCACCGCGATAAAGCTCGGTATGGCCTTTCTGGCGGCCGAAACCCTTGGCTTCGAGTACGGTGATTCCTTAAATCCCTACATCATGCAAAGCTTCTTTCACTTCATCCAATTTGAAGGGTTTAATAATGGCTTCAATTTTTTTCATAAGCTGTCACTTTTCTGTTAGGGCCTGAGACTACATTTCAAAAAGAGCGACCGTCTTTAGACGAGGCAACGCCAACCAGCCGCCGCATGGCCGCGAATCTTAACCTTCTTCTGTCCAATCGACAGGGTTAAGGCAAGACCGGCCAGATGTGGGTGACGGGCTTCGATGCCTATTTTGGCAAATCTGCCCTTACGATAAGCATATTGCCTAAATTTTAGGCATAGTTGCGATCGGGGAAAGACAAAGATATGGTGACTAAGACACGCGTAGGAAAAGAAAAGGGCAAGACTCTGAAGGGTTGTTCTCGTCTAAATTGCCGCGTTACAACGCGGATCATTTGCCGGTTATTCTTGAATATGAGGACATAATGACAACACATGCCATCAGCCGGTTTCCGGTTCCGGATTTTGCGGCTTTGCCAGCCGATCTGCAAAAGCTATTTCACGATGTCTCGAAAAAGGCGGGCTTTGTGCCAAATGTGTTTTGGGCATTGGCGCATCGACCCGATGAATTGCGTGCCTTTTGGGCCTATCATGAAGCATTGATGCTACGCGATTCCGGCCTTAGCAAAGGTGAGCGCGAAATGATCGTTGTTGCCACCTCGGCAGAAAACAACTGTCTTTACTGCGTTGTGGCGCATGGTGCCATTCTGCGGATCTATGAAAAATCGGCAACCATCGCTGATGCCATCGCGACCAATTATAAGAAAGCCGATATTACGGACCGGCAAAAGGCGATGCTGGATTTTGCCATCAAAACCTGTAATCGGTCCCAAGACATAGGTGACGATGATTTCGCCATGCTTCACCAGCATGGTTTCAGCGATGATGACATCTGGGATATTGCCGCCATTACCGGCCTATTTGCGCTGTCGAACCGGATGGCGAGCCTGACTTCGATGCGCCCAAATGCTGAATTTTACACTCTTGGCCGCGATTTTCCGGTTGCCGGATCATGATCAAGGCGCATGCAGATCAGCGGATCAACCAATTGAACCAAGCCGGCGGGTTCAATCATTGTAATGGAATCATGATTCTTGACTGGCAGGACGGTTTGGCATTGCTTCAGGTTGATTTGACGCATGATCATCTTAACCCGCTTGGGCTTGTCCATGGCGGGCTTTATGCCAGCATGCTGGATGTGGCATTGGCAATGTCCGGCAGTTACCGGCCTGCACCTGACGGGCTGTATCCCGGGCTGACCTTGTCTTTGACGACGCAATATATCGCGCCACTGCAGCTAGAAGATGGTTTTGCCCTTGCCAAGGCGCGGCGAACAGGCGGCGGTAAGTCAGTGTTTTTTGCCGAGGGCGAGGTTCTGGCTCCCGATGGCCGGGTGATCGCGTCGGCAAGCGGTGTCTTTAAACCCGGACGGCCGCTGAAAGGCTAGGTTGTCACGGTGCGATCAAGCCGCATTCGCAAAAGCGGCACCGGCCTTTCATTTGCATGGGAAAAAGACCTGTAAAAGCCCCTTGCATGCTGGCAAGGCTTGGATTATGTTCGCGTCCAGTTTCGGCCTGGGTATTCTTTGATTTACGGAGAAGGCTGGGTGCGTTGCTGATGGCGGGTGTAGCTCAGTTGGTTAGAGCGCCAGTTTGTGGCACTGGAGGTCGCCGGTTCAAAACCGGTCACTCGCCCCATTTCTCCTGACAATTGATGGGGAAACCGGCGTCTGTGGCCGCGCTGTCAAAGCGGATGAAAGACGTTGGCAAAAGAAGCAGATGACGATGTGCGGGCGTGGCGGAATTGGTAGACGCGCTGGTTTTAGGTACCAGTGGCGAAAGTCGTGGGGGTTCGAGTCCCTCCGCCCGCACCATCTGATTGCAAGGATTTTTGCCGCATCTGCGGTTCAGGTTTAAGGTGACAGGGTGAATGCCGATCGGGCGGTGCCGTCTGTCCCAGCGTTTAGGTTAGGCCGGTACGGGCAACAAATAGTTTTGCCTAGATCGTTTAAGATCAAGCCGGTCTGGGAAAACCCGATATGGCTGTGCCGTCATATCACAAATCGGCCGGATGACCGGTCATGGCAAGATAAAGGATAAATGGTTCGATGAATGTGTCTGAGACCAAATCAGAAGGCTTGTTGCGTGAATATCAAATCGTAATCACCGCAGCCGAGATTGACGCCGAAGTTTCCAAAAAGCTGGAAGAAATTGCGACAACAGTCAAAATGCCGGGTTTCCGCCCGGGTAAAGTGCCAATGTCGGTTGTGAAATCACGCTTTAGCGATCAGGTTCGCGGCGATGCGATCAAGGCAGCACTTGATGAAGGCGCTCGTCAGGCGATCGAAGGTAATGATCTTCGTCTTGCAAGCCAGCCACAGGTCGATATCAAATCTTATGAAGATGGCAAAGACCTCGAAGCATCGCTTGCATGTGAAGTCATGCCAGCAATTACGATCCCTGATCTTGGCAAAGTTAGTGTTGATCGTCCGAAAATTGACAGCGATCCAAAAGAAGTTGAAGAGACGTTGGGGCGCATTGCCGATGAAAACCGCCCAACAGCCCCAATTGCTAAGGCACGCGCTGCCAAATCAGGCGATGTTGCGATGATCGATTTCATTGGTCGTATCGATGGCGAGGATTTTGACGGCGGTACGGCCGAAGGCCATTCGCTTGAACTTGGTTCAAACAGCTTTATCCCGGGTTTTGAAGACGGAATTGTTGGTGCAAAGCCAGGGACAACAATCGATGTGCCAGTAACCTTCCCAGAAGATTATCAAGCTGCCCATCTGGCTGGTAAATTGGCTGTTTTCGAAGTGAAACTAAACGAGCTTCATGAAAAGGCCGATGCCAGCATTGATGATGAATTGGCAACACGCCTTGGATTTGAAAATCTTGATGGTCTGAAAGGCGCAATCGCCGAGCAGATCAATGGCCAGCATCAAACAGCCTTGCGTCAAATGACCAAGAAAAATGTTCTTGATGCGCTTGCTGAAGGCGATGCCTTTGACGTGCCGCCATCATTGTTCAAGCAGGAATATGAGTCAGTGGCACGGGCGATGAATCCGAAAGCGGCTGAGCAGGATCACGACCATGACCATGACCATGGTCATGACCATGACCATGATCATGGCCATGACCATCCCGCTGTCGATGAGGGCATGGATGATGATGCCAAAGCTGAAGCTGAAGCAGTTGCCACACGCCGCGTTCGGCTTGGGCTGCTGATCACCGAAATTGGCCGTGAAAACAATATTGAAGTGACCGAAGAAGATACCCGCCGTGCGGTATTTGAAGAAGCACGCCGTTATCCGGGTCAAGAACAGATGGTGCTGGAATATTTCCAGAAAAACCCACAAGCGACGCAGCAAATTGCTGGCCCGATCTTTGAAGATAAGGTCATTGATTTCATTCTTGAAATGGCCAAGGTAACTGATGTCACAATCGACACAGATACTCTGTACGCCGCACCCGAAGAGGCAGCACCAGCCAAGAAAGCCGCGGCGAAAAAGCCAGTTGCCAAGAAAGCTGCGGCGAAAAAGCCAGCTGCTAAGAAAGCCGCTGCGAAAAAGCCAGCCGCCAAGAAATAAGCCGTCAAGAAATAAACAGTCAAACTGGCTGTCTAACAGGTGAAATGGGCAGGCTTTATATCCAGCCTGCCTGCTACCGAAACCAGAAGGGCTGCCGGATTTGGCGGCCCTTTTTGTTGGCCGTATAATGCTGGCCATATTTTTGTGGCAGAGTTTTCTTGAAGGCGGTGTTGATCGGGCGGGTGGGCTTATGTGGCTTGGCTAGGCTCCGTTTCCTTCGATGGGTCGGTGTTCGTGCTGGTTTTTTGGAAAATCCGGGAAAACCGGCAAGGTTTCTTGATCTTTTGCTTGAACCGTTTTTGCCGATGCCCATATAGTAACAAAGCGGATCGCCGGTCATGGTATGAGTCTGATTGCAGGCTTAACGCTGCTGTTTTGGTGGATGCGTGATTTAGAATGAAACGGGCTGCACATTGCGGTCTTGCGATATGTCCCAGGAGACAGTGAATGAGCCAAAATACCGGAAATTTTCCTTTTAGCGTGCAAGACCGGATTCAAGATCCAATTCAGGCAAATCTGGTGCCGATGGTGGTCGAGCAAACCAATCGCGGCGAACGCGCCTATGATATTTTTTCGCGGCTGCTGAAAGAACGGATTATTTTCCTGAATGGGCCGATTGATGACGGTGTTGCGTCACTTGTTTGTTCGCAATTGCTGTTTTTAGAGTCCGAAAACCCGACCAAAGACATCTCAATGTATATCAATTCACCCGGCGGAATTGTGACGTCTGGTTTGGCGATTTATGACACGATGGAATATATCCGCCCCGATGTTTCGACCGTTTGTATGGGGCAAGCCGCCTCAATGGGCTCGCTTTTGCTGACTGCAGGCGCCGCTGGCAAGCGTTTCAGCCTGCCAAATGCCCGCATCATGACACATCAGCCATCTGGCGGGTTTCAAGGCCAAGCAACCGATATCGAAATTCATGCCAAGGAAATTCTCGATTTACGCCAGCGTTTGAACGGCATTTACGAAAAACATTCCGGCAAAACAATCAAACAAATCGAAAAAATCATGGATCGTGATACCTTCATGACAGCCGAAGATGCAAAAGATTTTGGCCTGATTGACGAGGTGGTTGAAAAGCGCCCGGTCCCAAAGACTGAAGGCTAAAGCCACGCTTTTGACAGATACCTGATCTGTCGATTTTGACTTTGGCACAGATTTTGTTTGTAAGTAACTATGGACGCGCTCTAAACTGGGGCTGCAATATACCGACCGGACGGCATCAAAGCCGCCCATATGATCAAGCGCAGGAGCCGTAAAATGGCAAAAAAAGATGATGCTGATAAGGGAACTTTGTTCTGCTCTTTTTGTGGAAAGAGCCAGCATGAGGTGCGCAAGCTCATTGCAGGGCCAACTGTCTTTATCTGCGATGAATGTGTTGAACTTTGCATGGATATCATCCGTGAAGAGCATAAAACCCAGCTATCAAAAAGCCATGACGGTGTGCCAACACCGGCCGATATCAAGCAGGTGCTTGATGAATATGTAATCGGTCAGGCACGGGCCAAACGCGTTTTGGCGGTCGCTGTTCATAATCATTACAAGCGTCTGGCAAATGCTAGCCGTACGGGTGATGTGGAAATTTCCAAATCGAACATCCTTCTTGTTGGTCCTACCGGTTGTGGCAAAACATTGCTGGCGCAAACGTTGGCGCGGATGCTTGATGTACCGTTCACCATGGCCGATGCCACCACATTGACCGAGGCTGGCTATGTTGGTGAAGATGTCGAAAACATTATCCTGAAATTGCTGCAGGCCGCCGATTACAATGTTGAGCGTGCGCAACGCGGCATTGTCTATATTGACGAGGTCGATAAAATTTCCCGCAAATCTGATAATCCGTCAATCACGCGCGATGTATCGGGCGAGGGCGTGCAGCAGGCTTTGTTAAAGATCATGGAAGGCACCGTTGCATCCGTGCCACCGCAAGGGGGGCGCAAGCATCCCCAGCAAGAATTTTTGCAGGTTGATACCACCAATATTCTGTTCATCTGTGGAGGAGCCTTTGCCGGTCTCGACAAGTTGATCGCTGGTCGCCATACGGGTGCTGGTATTGGTTTTGGTGCTGATGTTCGCGATCCAGATGACCGCAAAATTGGTGAGCTCCTTGCCGAACTTGAGCCGGAAGATTTGATCAAATTTGGTCTGATCCCTGAATTTGTTGGCCGTTTGCCAGTTGTGGCGACGCTTGAAGACCTTGATGAAGACGCGCTGATTCAGATTTTGACCGAGCCGAAAAATGCGCTTTTGAAGCAATATCAAAAGCTGTTTGAAATGGATGACGTCAATCTTGAATTCCGTGATGACGCGTTGAAAGCCGTTGCCAAAAAGGCGATTGAGCGGAAAACAGGCGCGCGGGGGCTTCGGTCAATCATGGAAAATATTTTGATGGAGCCAATGTTTGATATTCCAACGACGGGTGATATCGAAGAGGTTGTGATCAATGCTGACGTCGTTGATAATGGCGCCGCACCACTGGTTGTTCATGCCAAACGGCCACAAGGGGCAGAACAGGGCGCATAATTGCCCTGTTGGTTTGTGCATTTGGGCGGTTGAAAGCTGACCGTACAAGCCCCATATCAATAGTAGGCGTCGGATTGCGCCGTTATTCCTTTTTGTCTAGTTAAGGGTTGTTTTCAATGGCTGTTTCGTCTGTACCTGCGCTTCCTGTTCTTCCGCTTCGCGATATTGTGGTGTTTCCGCATATGATCGTGCCGCTTTTTGTCGGCCGCGAAAAATCGATCAAGGCGCTTGAGGCTGTTATGGCTGAAGACAAGCAAATCATCCTTGCAACCCAAACTGAAGCTGGCATTGAAGATCCTGATGGTGATGGTCTTTACACCACGGGTACTGTTGGCTCGATTTTGCAGCTATTGAAACTGCCTGATGGTGCGGTAAAGGTGCTTGTTGAAGGCGGCGAGCGTTTGCGTTTGCGTCTTGATACATTGACCGATGACAAAGGCTATTTGTTTGTCGAGGCCGAGCCGGCGGAACAAACGGGTGATCGTGGCGCCGATACAGCTGCGCTGAGCCGCGCAACGGTTCAGCAGTTTGAACAATATATCAAGCTGAATAAAAAGATCGCGTCAGAAGTGTTAAGTGCGGTTGAGCAGGTCGATGAGGCAGATAAAATTGCCGATATGATTGCCTCGCATCTGGCCGTGAAAATCGCCGAAAAGCAGGGTTTGCTCGAAACGCTTGATGTGCATGAACGCCTTGAAAAGATTTTGGGCGTGATGGAAGGCGAAATTGGCGCGCTTCAGGTCGAAAAAAGAGTGCGTAACCGCGTAAAGCGGCAGATGGAAAAGACCCAGCGCGAATATTATTTAAACGAGCAGATGAAGGCCATCCAGAAAGAGCTTGGTGAGGGCGAGGATGGCATGAATGAGCTTGATGAGATCGAAGCTCAGCTGAATGACATGAAACTGCCAAAGCCAGTTCGCGAAAAAGCCACAGCCGAATTGAAAAAACTGCGCAATATGGGGCCGATGAGCGCCGAAGCAACGGTTGTTCGGAACTATCTTGAGTGGATTCTTGCGCTGCCGTGGAAAAAAGCCAGCCGCCTGAAAAAAGATATTGTTGCGGCGCGCGCGGTTCTTGATGCCGATCACTATGGACTTGATAAAGTCAAAGACCGCATCGTTGAGTTTCTGGCTGTTCAGCAGCGAACCAAAGCCATGCGCGGCCCTATTCTTTGCCTTGTTGGCCCGCCAGGTGTTGGTAAAACATCGCTTGGCAAGTCAATTGCCAAAGCAACCGGCCGTCAATATGTGCGTATGGCACTTGGCGGCGTTCGTGATGAAGCCGAAATTCGTGGCCATCGCCGCACCTACATCGGGTCAATGCCCGGCAAAGTGCTGCAAGGTATGAAAAAAGCTGGAATGAACAATCCGCTATTCCTTCTTGATGAGGTTGACAAGCTTGGTGCTGATTGGCGCGGTGACCCGACATCGGCGCTTCTTGAAGTGCTTGATCCAGCGCAAAATAACGCGTTTCAGGACCATTACATGGAAGTCGATTTCGACCTGTCGAATGTAATGTTTGTCACAACGGCCAATACATTGAATATGCCGCAGCCTCTGATGGATCGGATGGAAATTATCCGTCTGTCTGGCTATACGGAAGATGAAAAGCTGGAAATCGCCAAACGCCATCTGATGAAAAAGCAGCTTGATGATCATGGTTTGAAAGACGGCGAATTAACCATCACTGATGATGCGGTTCGTTCGATAATCCAGCTCTATACGCGTGAGGCGGGGGTTCGTAATCTTGAGCGCGAAATTGCCAAGATTGCCCGCAAAACCGTAACAGCGATCGTATCTGGCAAAGAGTCAACAATTACAGTCACACCTGATAATATCGAAGATTATCTGGGCGTCATCCGATTCCGCTTTGGCGAAATGGAAGATAATGACCAGATCGGTGTCAGCACTGGGCTTGCATGGACCGAAGTTGGCGGTGAATTGCTGAATATCGAAGCGGTAAAAGTACCTGGAAAAGGCAAGGTTAGCGCGACTGGCAAGCTTGGCGATGTGATGAAAGAATCAATTCAGGCTGCTGAATTCTTTATCAAATCGCGCGCACAAATCTATGGCATTGATCTGGCCGATCTTGCCAAACATGATGTTCATGTCCACGTCCCTGAGGGCGCAACACCAAAAGACGGCCCATCGGCGGGTGTGGCAATGGCAACATCAATCATTTCAGCCATTACCGGCATCGCCATTCGTCGTGATGTGGCAATGACTGGCGAAATTACGCTTCGTGGCCGTGTTTTGCCGATTGGTGGGTTAAAAGAAAAGCTGCTTGCAGCGCAACGCGGCGGGTTAAAAACCGTTCTGATCCCAAAAGAAAACGAAAAAGACCTTGCTGATGTTCCGGACAATGTCAAAGGCGCGCTTGAAATTGTGCCCGTGGGCATGGTTGATGAGGCGTTGTCGGCGGCATTGGTGCGTGAGCCGGTTCCTGCCGCGCTTGAAACAATAGGCGATGATGGTGCCGCGGTTCCGGTTGGTGAAAAAACCGAAAATAACAGTGATATTGTCGCGCATTAATCCTTTCGTAGTATTTTGAGATTTAAACCGTCATTTTATGGCGCTTTTTCTTGAGAAAACCCTTTGCCAGTAGTGGAAAAGGGGTGTAACTTTCTATCAATGTTTACTTTTTAAACGTAACCTACAAATAGGGGGTTCCTATGAATAAGAATGATCTCGTTTCTGCAGTTGCTGATGCTGCTGGTCTGACAAAGGCCGATGCTGGTCGCGCTGTTGATGGTGTTTTTGACAGCATTGCAGGTGCGTTGAAGTCAGGTGGCGATGTGCGTATTGTTGGTTTTGGTACATTTTCTGTTGCAAGCCGCGCAGCAACAACTGGCCGCAATCCAAGAACTGGTGAAACGATCCAGATCAAGGCATCAAAGCAGCCTAAATTTAAAGCTGGCGCTCCTTTAAAAGATGCAGTGAATAGCTAATTTTAGTCTATCTTTTTTAACGCCGGCTCGATATAAGGGTCGGCGTTAACTATTGTCGCTTAGGTGAACAGTAACGCCGGAATGAATAGGGTGGTTAGCTCAGCTGGGAGAGCAACTCGTTTACACCGAGTAGGTCGGGGGTTCGAACCCCTCACCACCCACCATTCCCGCATATTTCCCCAAAATATATATCATCTGCAAAAGGCGGTGCTTGTTGCTGGGCGCTGTTGATACTGTCTGCTGTCCGCTGGTTTGACGCAATAGCAAAGTTGGATCAATTTTTTTAAATTCTTGCCTGATGAAACGCATTTTTAGGGTTGTCCGATGGAAAAACCATGCTACAAACGCCCAATAACAAGCCCTTGTTTTAAGGGGGTGTAGCTCAGTTGGTTAGAGCGCCGGCCTGTCACGCCGGAGGCCGCGGGTTCGAGTCCCGTCACTCCCGCCATTTCTTGTCAAAACATCATTTATCGCGGTGAACGGCAAAATCTGCCTTTCAGTTTCGTTTGTTTAGGCGTCAACAAGACCACCCTGATCTTTGCAGCCAAATAACGGGCTTTGTCCAAAGATGTATTTGCGGCTTGCGAATCCCATCTGACGGTTAGCTAAACTTTTTTTCTACTGCTGATCGTGTCAGCCTCGACCAATCCATTGGCAATTTGGTCGATCTGCTGCAAACTGCCTATCGCTGGTTTGGGCAAAACCGATAAGTGTAGAGTCGGTTGCTGGGGAATAGGAACAAAGCAGGTAACATGGCAAAGCTGGTTTTACTTGGCACTAAGGGCGGCCCGTCACTTCGCGGCGAAGGTGCGTCTTTTTTGCCAACTTCGTCGCATTTGGCAATTGCCGGCCGGTCGATCATCATTGATTGCGGCCTTGGCGTTACCGCCAGCATGGTCAAAGCAGGCTATTCATTGACCGGCCTGACCGATATTTTCATTACCCATTGCCATTCGGATCATATTCTTGAATTTGGCGCGTTGCTGCATACCGCATGGACAGCTGGTCTTGATCGGCCCGTGTCGGTGTTTGGCCCGCCTGAAATTGCCGCCATCTGGCGCCAATTTTGCGAGATGATGCGGTTTGATATCACCATCCGAATGGCCGATGAAGGCCGCGTGCCATTTGCCGCAATGGCGCAGATCAACATCATTGATGCGAAAACGTCCGATCCAATTCGGCTTGTCGATGAAGATGGCCTGACCGTATCGGCGATGCGTAATGATCACCCGCCGATTGTTGATTCCTATGCTTTGCGTTTTGATGCAGATGAAAAATCAATAACATTTTCCGGCGACACACGTTATTTGCCGTCTTTGGCCGGCTTTGCTAAAAATAGTGATGTTCTGGTGCATGAGGCGATGCTGGCAAAGGGGCTTAGTCATGTGCTGGCAAAAACCAAAACTAGTGATGACCGGCTTAAAAACCATTTTCTTGCAGCGCATAGCTTTGCTGAACAGGTAGGGCAGATTGCTGCTTCGGCCAATGTTGGGCATCTGGTGTTAAATCACCTGATTCCCCCTGAACGCGATATTTGCAGTGATGCCGATTGGCAGGCAGAAACCGGCCGCAGCTTTGACGGACGCTGTTCGGTTGGGCATGACGGTATGGTCATCGAATTCTGACATTCTTGATCAGGTTTTTTGGGTGATCACAAAACTGACGTCACCCGAAACATATTTTGTTGATTGTGCATGGGTTGGGCCAATCATGGCTTCGGCACGGCGGATAAAGGCTGCACGATCTGCATAAAATATCTGGCTTTCGATCTTGGCCTTTGGCGCACATAAAAGATTAAGCACCAGCCCATAACGCGCCCGTGCCATACAACGGTCAAGACAGGCAAAGATATAATCCATCCATAGGTCAGGATCATCACTATGGGTTAGGTTGAATGTGCCGGAAAACAGACAAAAATCCACCAGTTTTGGCGGCGTATTGCCGATTGTGAAAAGCGCATTTTCGGCAGGAAATGTCTGGTGGCAGGCGGCGATCATTGCCCGATTGATATCAACCCCATGATAGATCGTTTGGGCATAGGCTGGTGTCTTGTTGATAAATGCCAGCATGGCACCATAGCCGCAGCCAATATCGGCAATTGTGACTGGCTTTTGTGGTGCTATTTGATGCACAAGCGATAGCAAAGCATCAAAACGCGCAATCTGGCTTGTTTGTGAACGCCAGAAAACGCCTTGGGCGGTGTTGCCGCGATTGGCAAGCCGGTTGCGATAGGTTCGGTTGAGCTGGCGTTCATGGTTGGCATAGATGAAACGGCGAAGCAAAACTGCCTCCAAAAGGTGCGGCGTGGATTGTGACGGTGCCCAAAATCATTTTATCAAGCCCACCAATGATTTTGGTCATTTATTCATTTAGAACAGGCACTGACTCAAGACAGTCAGCCATTGAATTTGCGCGTTTCGATCAGGCGTGGCAAGCGCTGTTGTGAGTTGGGCTGTTTCTAGGGCTATTTCTGGGTTTATGCCTGTTTAGACATCATCAAAACCGCGCTTGGCAGGGCTGTTATGGGGCGGTAAGCTTGGCTTCGATCAAACAGGAGGCGGATTGTGAAACTTTATGGGCTGAAAAATTGTGATAGTTGCAAAAAGGCGCTAAAGGCGTTGCAATCTGCTGGACAATCAGTTGAATTTATTGATCTTCGGGCAGTGCCAGTTGCGGCTGAGCAATTGCAAAAATGGCTTGATGAACATGGTGATGCGGTTCTGGTAAACCGTAAATCAACAACATGGCGCGGACTTGATGATCAGGCGCGCCAACAGCCTGTTCTGGCGTTGCTTGGGGCGAACCCAACTTTGATCAAACGGCCGGTCATTGAAAGAGGTGACAATAGTTTTGTTGGCTGGACAGCCGAAGTGCAAACGGCGCTTGGGCTTGCCTGATTGGGGGGCGCATTTGTTTGGGTTGGTTTTGCCAAAACAAATGATTATAACTCTGCAGGTAAATAATGCGGTTGGCCGCATTTCCTTTGATGCATGAAGGTGTTTTGATCATGGCAAAAAAACGGATGGTGATGGAGCTTGGCATGGGCAGCTCGCTTCGCCAGCAAGATTATACGCGGGCGGCATGCCGCGCGGTTGAAGACGCGCTCTGGCATAATTCTTTATCAATTGCTGATGCCTTTGGCCTTGATCGTTCGGCAATGATCATCGAAGTGGAAATTGGCGTCCAGCAGCCAGAAAAGGTGGATACGGACAAGGTTGCCGCAATCTTGCCTTATGGGCAGGGGTCGGTTCGCGCGGTTCATGGCGGTCTTGACGTGCCAAAACCTGATGGCGGCGTTACCGTTATCGCCAATGCGGCGGTGGTGGTTTATCTCAATCTTGAGCCTGCAGGAGCCGCATGATGAAACGTATCATTCTTGAAATGGGTACCGGCAATGATCTTTATGGTGAAGATTATACAAAGGCGGCGTGCCGGGCTGTTGATGACGCGCTTCACCATAGTTCTTTGATTCTGTTCCGGTCACTTGGGTTTGATCATGCCGATATGGATGTGCGTGTGACCATCGCCGTGCAGGATCCAGAAAAGGTTGACCAAGCCATTGTTGCCGCCAAGCTTCCGCGCGGAAATGCGACAGTCCAAGTCGTCAAGGGCGGCCTAGATGTTGTTGATAATGTTCATAATACCAAATCTGTAATCGCCACCGCTGCGGTCGAGGCCTATCTTGATATCGATCCCAAGGACTGGGTGTCGGCCTAGCGTTTCGAGCCTGCCCGTAAGGAGGCGATATGGCGCCGTTTGACATGCTGCTTTATGCTGGCGTGGTGTTTGGCTGGTCAACAAGCTGGCTGCCGTTAAAATGGCAGCTTGGGGTTGTCGCGCCTGAAATCTCTTTATTCTGGCGGTTTTTGATGGCAGCACCGATGATGGCGCTTTTGGCGAGCATGTCTGGCCAGTCACTGCGGTTTGATTGGCGGGTTCATTGGCGGTTTGCCGCGCTTGGCCTGTTTATTTTCTCAGGTAATTTCACGCTATTTTATCACGCTGCCAACGGGGTGGCGTCAGGGCTTTTGGCGGTGGTTTTTTCAACCGCTTCATTGGTTAATGTTCTTATGGGGGCAGCGCTTGGACGTCAGCGTCCGCCAATACGGCATCTGCTTGCCGCCTTTGTTGGGATCAGCGGGGTTGCGCTGTTATATTGGCCTGAATTAAAGCTATCCGAAACAGCATTGCCAAGCCTGATACTTTGCCTTGTTGGCACATTGTTTTTTTGCAGTGGCAATATGGTTTCGGCCGCCAGCCAGCGTCGCGGCATTCCGGTTTTTGCGTCGACGGCTTGGGGCATGACCTATGGGGCCTGCTATCTTGGGCTGGTGTCATATGTCATGGGCTATGAATTTATGATCGAACGAACCCCGCTTTATGTTGGCTCGCTGATGTGGTTGACGATTATTTCGTCAGTTCTGACATTTAGTTGTTATTTGATGCTGATTGGCAAGATTGGTGCCAGCCGCGCAGGCTATGCGACTGTGGTATTTCCGGTGTTTGCCCTGCTGATTTCAACCGGATTTGAAAATTACCATTGGACCTTGCTTGGTATTGCCGGATTAGGGCTTGTTGTGGCTGGCAATATCATCATGATCCGCGCCCGCTAGATGAGTGATTTTCTAGGCAAGTAACATCGTCGCTAGGCTGGTCACCGCGCCGATGGTCAAAATGGTGCGAAGCTGCATATACCAAGCGGGAATAAGCCCGCGAGTGGCGGCTTGGCGATCCACCGACCAGGTCAGGGCAAATAACGGCATCAAGGCAAGAAGCCGCAGATTAGCATCAAAAATCAACAGGCTGGCAAACCCCATAAGTGCCGGTGTGATCGACCAGACATACCAATAGGGGCTGCGATCGTCCTGCATGGCCAATCCCCAGTGAACCGCGCCAAGAAAGCTGAGGATAATTGCACCATAGGTGGTGCCGCCAATGAATCCATAAAGCACCAGCGCGTCAACGCCGCTATGTGTGCCAAGCGCGGCGAGCCCAAAGGGAATAAGACCGCCCCAACCAAGCAGGGAAGGCATGTCCGGAATTTGGCTGTGCGGGGCTTGTTGGTTCATCACTCGATCCTTTTTGGCGATCAGATAAAAGTTAGTCTTTCGGCGTGGCCTGCCAGTGTGGTTAAAAGTAATCTAGGCAATCTTCAATGTAAGATGCAACTATCCATCACAAGGCCTGCGTCCGGCCAAGCTTCTTAGTTCCCAGAATTTTGGCTTTTATCCGATATTTTTCCGCTTTGTAGCTTGCAATTAGGGCGTCGCTGAATTATTCCAATTGAGGTATGTTTCCGACCTGCTGTTCAGGAGCCCCCATTGGATTTGTTTCTCGGTGAATATCTGCCAATTGCGGTCTTTTTTGCCATTGCGATTGGGCTGTCTATTGCCTTTGTGCTGACCGCATTTGTGTTTGGCAATCAGCGACCTGATAGCGAAAAAATGACCGCCTATGAATGTGGATTTGACGCGTTTGATGACTCGCGCCGTCAATTTGACGTTCGGTTTTACCTTGTCGCCATTCTGTTTATTATTTTTGACCTTGAGGTGGCATTTCTATTCCCTTGGGCAGTTGCGCTTGGTGGCATCGGGTTGTTCGGTTTCTGGTCAATGATGCTGTTTCTTGCCGTTTTGACCATCGGCTTTATCTATGAATGGAAAAAGGGAGCGCTGGAATGGGAGTGATGGATCCATCATTGGCACCGCCAATACCACCGGGCGCCGATCAGGACGCTATTTTGCGCGCTGTTGGTGACGAAATCACCAATCGCGGTTTTGTCATCGCCAAGGCTGATAAATTGTTCAATTGGGCGCGATCAGGCTCGCTATGGCCAATGACCTTTGGTTTGGCTTGTTGCGCTGTTGAAATGATGCATTCAGCCGCCAGCCGGTATGACATGGATCGTTACGGCATGCTGTTCCGGCCGAGCCCGCGCCAGTCAGATGTGATGATTGTTGCTGGTACCCTGACCAATAAGATGGCACCTGCTTTGCGCCGTGTTTATGACCAGATGCCAGAGCCGCGTTGGGTTCTGTCGATGGGGTCATGTGCCAATGGTGGCGGCTATTATCATTATTCCTATGCTGTTGTTCGCGGTTGTGATCGTATTGTTCCTGTTGATGTTTATGTGCCGGGTTGTCCACCAACGGCCGAAGCGTTGATTTATGGTCTTTTGCAGTTGCAGAAGAAAATCCGTCGTACCGCGACGATTGCCCGCAGCTAGACCAACAACCCGCCGTTTCCTTATGTAAGCTAGCCTTGAGAGGGCGCTGCAATGAATGAAAATGACCTGATTGACGAAGCTGGCAGCACCAGCGAGTCGCCTTTGCAGATAATGGCCGATCATTTGCGCGAAATCGGGCAGGGGATTGTACTGTCATCGGGTATTGTCCAAGGTGAAATTGAATTGCAGGTGGATGCTGGCAATGTGGCGCAATTATTGTTGTTGGTGCGCGATGACCGGCAGGCCGCCTTTACCCAGCTTATTGATTTGACAGCGGTTGACTATCCCGAGCGCAAAGACCGGTTTGATGTTGTTTATCAAATGCTGTCGATGAGCAATAACATGCGGCTTCGCATTGTTGCGACGGTGAGTGAAGGCCAGACCGTTCCGTCAGTAACCGGCGTGTTCATGGCGGCTAATTGGGCTGAACGCGAAGTTTGGGACATGTTTGGCATTTTCTTTTCCGGCCATCCTGATCTGCGTCGCCTTTTGACCGATTATGGTTTTGAGGGGCATCCGCTTCGCAAGGATTTCCCGCTGACCGGCCATGTCGAGGTTCGTTATGATGATACGCAGCGCCGCGTCATTAACGAGCCGGTGCATCTGGTTCAAGAATTCCGCGATTTTGATTTCCTTAGCCCGTGGGAAGGGATGCATAACGAGCTTGGTGGCAATGCTGCCAAAGCTGACCCCGACAAAACGGCAAAATAGGGCGTAAAGAGACAAACATGGCAGAGATGCAAATCAAACCGATTACGATGAATTTTGGCCCGCAGCATCCGGCAGCGCATGGTGTTTTGCGGCTTGTGCTGGAAATGGATGGCGAAGTGATCGAGCGCGCCGATCCGCATATCGGTCTTTTGCATCGCGGTACGGAAAAGCTGATCGAGCACAAAACTTATCTTCAGGCTTTGCCCTATTTTGATCGTCTGGATTATGTGTCGCCAATGAATCAGGAACATGCCTGGGCGTTGGCGGTTGAAAAGGCGCTTGGCATCAAGGTGCCAAAGCGGGCGCAATATATCCGTGTTCTTTATTGCGAAATTGGCCGGATTTTGAATCATCTTTTGAATCTGACCACCTTTGCCATTGATGTTGGGGCGATGACGCCGCTTTTGTGGGGCTTTGAAGAACGCGAACATTTGATGGGGTTTTACGAGCGCGCATGCGGGGCGCGGCTTCACGCTGCCTATTTCCGCCCTGGCGGTGTGCATCAAGATTTGCCCGATGATTTGCTTCGCGACATCAATAACTGGACCAAAACATTTCCGGCCTTCATTCAGGATATGGAAACCCTGCTCAGCGAAAACCGCATCTTTAAACAGCGTACGGTTGATATTGGCGTAATCAGTGAAGAAGACGCCTTGTCGCTTGGCATGACCGGCCCTTGTCTTCGCGGATCGGGCGTGGCGTGGGATTTGCGTAAAAATCAGCCTTATGATGCCTATGATGAAATGGATTTCGACATTCCCATCGGCAAAACCGGTGATTGCTATGCGCGTTATTTGATTCGTGTCGAGGAAATGCGCCAGTCACTGCGTATCATCGAGCAGGCGATTGCCAATATGCCAGGCGGGCCGGTAATGGCACCCGATCATAAGGTGACGCCGCCACAACGTGGTGAGATGAAACAATCGATGGAAGCCTTGATTCATCATTTCAAGCTTTACACCGAAGGGTTCCATGTTCCTGAGGGCGAAAGCTATACCGCTGTTGAAGCGCCAAAGGGTGAATTTGGCGTGTTTTTGGTGTCGGATGGCACAAATAAGCCCTATCGGTGCAAAATCCGCGCGCCGGGGTTTTATTTCATGGCAGCGGTAGATCATTTGTCGCGCGGTCATATGCTGGCCGATTCAGTGGCGATTATTGGATCGCTTGATATTGTTTTTGGTGAGATTGACCGATGAGTATTGAAGACCGCATTGCCAGTGATCAGCCTGACAGCTTTGCCTTTTCCAAGGAAAATGAAGCTGAAATCAAGCGGATTATTGCAAAATATCCAAAAGGTCGTCAGGCCAGTGCGGTGATGCCGCTTCTTGATCTGGCGCAACGCCAGCATGAAAATTGGATTCCAATGAAGGCGATTGAACTGATCGCGACCAAGCTGGATATGGCAGAGATTCGCGTTCTTGAAGTGGCAACTTTCTACACCATGTTCAATCTAAAGCCGGTTGGAAAATTTTTCCTGCAGGCCTGCACAACAACGCCTTGTTGGTTGCGCGGATCAGATGAAATGATGCGAGCCATCAAAGACCGTTATCAAATTTCATCAGGGCAAACCTCGGCTTGTGGGCGGTTCTCGCTTCTTGAGGTTGAATGTCTTGGGGCGTGCGTGAACGCGCCAATCCTGCAAGTGAATGACGATTTTTACGAAGATCTTGACTATCAATCCACTGGCGCACTTTTCGACTCGCTTGAGGCGGATGCGCCATTGGCGGTTGGATCGGTTCTTGGCCGATCTGGATCCGAGCCGACAACCGGTGCAACAACGCTAGCAGCCGGAAAACCGGGCAAGGCGGCAACTGGCGCAACCAAAAAGCGGAGTCAGGCCAATGCTTAATGATTCAGACCGTATTTTTACCAATATCTATGGCTGGGGTGACGCTGGTTTAAAGGGTGCAAAGGCACGCGGGGACTGGGATAAAACCGCCACGCTGTTGGCGCTTGGCCATGATGAGATTGTTGAGCGAATGAAGGCATCGGGCCTCCGGGGGCGCGGCGGCGCGGGATTTCCAACCGGACTGAAATGGTCATTCATGCCAAAAGAGGTGAAAGACCGTCCGCATTATCTGGTGGTGAATGCTGATGAGTCTGAGCCAGGCACATGCAAGGATCGTGATATCATCCGTCACGAGCCGCATAAATTGCTTGAGGGGTGTGTTGTCGCCGGTTTTGCGATGCGGGCACATGCGGCCTATATCTATATCCGCGGCGAATTTGTGAATGAGGCTCGCCGCCTTCAAGCCGCGATTGACGAGGCTTATGACGCTGGCCTGCTTGGCAAAGATGCGGCAAAATCAGGCTGGGCATTTGATATTTATCTGCATCGCGGTGCAGGGGCTTACATCTGCGGCGAAGAAACCGCGCTATTGGAGTCATTGGAAGGCCGGAAAGGCCAACCACGTCTAAAACCGCCATTCCCAGCCGGTGTTGGTCTTTATGGCTGTCCGACAACGGTGAATAATGTTGAGTCGATTGCTGTTGCCCCAACTATTTTGCGTCGTGGTGCCGATTGGTTTGCCGGTCTTGGCAAAGAAAATAACACAGGCACAAAATTATTCTGCATTTCGGGTCATGTGAATAACCCGTGTAATGTCGAAGAAGAAATGGGCATTCCGCTTCGTGAATTGCTGGAAAAGCATGCTGGCGGGGTTCGCGGTGGCTGGGATAATCTGCTTGCGGTCATTCCGGGTGGATCATCAACACCATTGATGCCAAAAGATGTATGCGCCGATATCACCATGGATTTTGACGCGCTTCGCAACGCCGGAACAGGGCTTGGCACTGCTGGCATCATCGTGATGGATAAAAGCACCGATGTGGTTAAGGCGATTTCGCGGCTATCTTATTTTTACAAGCATGAATCTTGCGGCCAATGCACACCATGCCGTGAAGGCACTGGCTGGATGTGGCGGATGATGGAACGACTTGTTCGCGGTGAGGCGGAAAGCCATGAAATTGACACGCTTGAACAGGTAACGCGCCAAATCGAAGGTCATACAATTTGTGCGCTTGGTGATGCTGCGGCATGGCCAATTCAGGGGCTTATCAAACATTTCCGGCCCGAAATCGAACGACGGATTGCAGCGCGCCATGCGGTTGATGCTGTGAATGCGGCAGAATAGGAAGCGGACAGCACCATGCCAAAACTGACGGTAAATGATGTTGAAGTGGAAGTTGAAGACGGGTCAACCGTGCTTCATGCGTGCGAGTCGGCCGGTGTTGAAATCCCGCGCTTTTGCTATCACGACCGTTTGTCGATCGCCGGCAATTGCCGGATGTGTCTTGTCGATATGGAACGCGCACCAAAGCCGATTGCGTCCTGCGCCATGCCTGCCGGTGACGGCATGGTTATCCGCACCGATACCGATCGGGTGAAAAAGGCGCGTGAAGGGGTGATGGAGTTTCTTTTGATCAATCACCCGCTGGATTGCCCGATCTGTGATCAGGGTGGCGAATGTGATTTGCAGGATCAGGCAATGGGCTATGGCCTTGATGGATCACGCTTTTCTGAGAATAAACGCGCTGTTGATAATAAACATATGGGGCCATTGATCAGCACAGTGATGACCCGCTGTATCCATTGCACACGCTGTGTCCGTTTTGCGACCGAGGTTGCTGGTGTGCCCGAACTTGGCGCGATTGGCCGCGGCGAGTCGATGGAAATCACCACCTATCTTGAAAAGACACTGGCATCTGAATTATCGGCCAATGTCATTGATCTTTGTCCGGTTGGCGCTTTGACATCACGCCCTTATGCCTTTGCGGCGCGGCCGTGGGAATTGAACAAGGTCGAAACCATTGATGTGATGGATGCGCTTGGCAGCAATATCCGGGTTGATGCGCGCGGCGCGCAGGTCATGCGGGTATTGCCGCGGCTGAACGAAGATATCAATGAAGAATGGATTTCCGATAAAACCCGCTATGCCATTGATGGTCTTCGTCGGCAACGTCTCGACAAGCCCTATGCGCGTGGCCGTGATGGCAGGTTGCATCCGGTAAGCTGGGATGAGGCATTGAAAAGCATTGCAACCGCGCTTCGCAAGGCCAAACCAAATGCGATTGGTGCGATTGCCGGTAATCAGGCCGATGCTGAATCACTTTATGCGCTGAAAAGCCTGATGACACGCCTTGGCAGTCCAAATCTTGATTGCCGTCAAGATGGTGCCAAAATTGGCGGGAACCGCGCTGGCTATTTGTTCAATTCGACAATCGCTGGCATTGATGATGCTGACGTTCTGTTGATTATTGGCAGCAATCCCCGCATTGAAGCGGCCGTTCTGAATGCGCGTATCCGCCGCAACTGGCTGTCTAGCCGGATGCCGGTCGCGGTTGTTGGGCCAAAGGTCGATTTGACTTATGATGCTGATTTTCTTGGTCAAGATCCGGCAATTCTGGATGCGCTTGTCGATGGAAGCCATAAATTTGCCGCCAAATTGAAAAAAGCCAAACGGCCAATGATTATCATTGGCATGGGGGCTTTGGCGCGGGCTGATGGCGCGGCAATGCTTGGCAAGGCACGTCAAATTGCCGAAAGCTATGGTGTTGTCACAAAGGAATGGAACGGCTTTAACATTTTGCATAACGCCGCAGCACGTGTTGGCGGTCTTGATCTTGGCTTTGTACCGGCGCGTGGCGGCATGGATATTGCGGCGATGGGCAAGGCGGCCAAGGCTGGCAAGCTTGATCTTTTATGGTTGCTTGGCGCCGATGAGATTGATTTTGAGCCATTTACGTCTAGTTTTGTTGTGTATCAGGGGCATCATGGTGATGCTGGTGCCCATCATGCCGATCTGGTGCTTCCGGGAGCGGCCTATACCGAAAAAGACGGTATTTATGTCAATACCGAAGGCCGTGTTCAATATGCAACCCGCGCCGCGTTCCCGCCGGGTGACGCGCGTGAAGATTGGACCATCATCCGTGCTGTTTCGGGCGCTGTTGGAAAGTCAATCGGATTTGATACGCTTGCCGAATTGCGCGAAGCCTTATGCGCCGATCATCCGCATTTTGCCGATGCTGATGAAATTGCGCCGGCGAAATGGGCTTCATTTGGCGGACGGGCGAAATTGTCAGCCGAGCCGGTTGGACAGGCATTTGATAATTTCTACATGACCTGCGCGATTAGCCGTGCGTCAGAAACAATGGCGGAATGTGTCCGCGCCAGCAGCGGTGATCACGGTGCCGCGGTTGCAGCGGAGTGACGGCCATGATTGAATTTTTGACACAGGACTGGATTTTGGAACTTGGTTGGATTGTTGCCAAGATCATGGTTGTTATTGGGCCATTATTGATTGCTGTTTCCTATCTTACGCTTGCCGAACGCCGCGTTATTGGCTTTATGCAGCTTCGCAAAGGGCCGAATGTGGTTGGCCCGTTTGGTCTGTTCCAGCCTTTTGCCGATGCGCTAAAGCTGATGGCAAAAGAAACCATCATGCCTGCTGGTGCCAATAAAGTGGTCTTTATGATCGCGCCGATGTTGACCTTTATTCTATCTTTGGTCGCATGGGCGGTGATTCCTTTTGGCGAAGATCTGGTGATTGCGGATATTAATGTTGGTATTTTATACCTGTTTGCCATTTCATCGCTTGGCGTTTACGGCGTGATCATGGCGGGATGGGCCAGTAATTCCAAATATGCGTTTTTGGGCGCTTTGCGGTCAGCCGCACAGATGGTGTCGTATGAAGTCTCGATGGGGCTGGTCATCATCAATGTTCTTTTATGCGCCGGATCATTGAATTTGAGCGCGATTGTCGAGGCGCAGCGCGGCATGTGGTTTGCCTTGCCATTATTGCCGATGTTTATTGTGTTCTTTATCTCGACACTTGCCGAAACCAACCGCGCGCCATTTGATTTGCCGGAAGGCGAATCTGAATTGGTCGCAGGTTATTTTGTCGAATATTCATCAATGTCATTTGCGCTGTTCTTCCTTGGTGAATATGCAAATATGATCCTGATGAGCAGCATGACTGTTGTTTTGTTCCTTGGTGGATGGTTGCCACCATTTGATATCTGGCCGCTGAATATTATTCCCGGCCCGCTTTGGTTTATCATCAAGATCATGCTGGTATTGTTTGTGTTCTTGTGGGTGCGGGCAACAACGCCGCGTTACCGCTATGACCAGCTTATGCGTCTTGGATGGAAAATCTTTTTACCATTCTCGCTGACCTATGTTGTGTTGACGGCCGGTTTCCTGTTGGTGACTGATCGTCTGCCATCTGTGGCTTTGGGTTAAGGAGAAATACGAATGTCCGCTTTGGTAAATGCAGTTCGCTCGTTTTTGCTTCTTGAGCTTGGCAAGGGCATGTTCTTGACCTTGAAATATTTCTTCAAGCCGAAGGTCACGATCAATTATCCTTATGAAAAAGGCAGCCTGTCACCGCGTTTCCGTGGTGAGCACGCGTTGCGCCGCTATCCGAATGGCGAGGAACGCTGTATCGCTTGTAAGCTATGCGAAGCGGTTTGTCCGGCGCAGGCCATCACCATCGAAGCCGAACCCCGCGATGATGGCAGCCGGCGTACCACACGTTATGATATCGACATGACCAAATGTATCTATTGCGGCTTTTGTCAGGAAGCCTGTCCGGTCGATGCGATTGTCGAAGGCCCGAATTTTGAATTTGCCACCGAAACCCGCGAAGAGCTGTATTATGACAAAGACAAGCTTTTGGCGAATGGCGACCGTTGGGAAACCGAAATTGCCCGTAACCTTGCTGCAGACGCGAAATGGCGTTAGGCGGAACGACACGGCGCATCGATGACAAAAGAAAGACAGCCATACAATGATTGAAGCTTTGTTCTTTTACCTGTTTGCCGGGGTGATGCTTGCCAGTGGCTTTATGGTGGTGGTGTCGCGTAACCCTGTTTATTCAGTGTTGTTTCTGATCCTTGCCTTTTTCAATGCGGCAGGCATGTTTGTGCTGATTGGCGCCGAATTTTTGGCGATGCTGCTTGTTGTTGTCTATGTCGGTGCGGTGGCGGTTTTATTCCTGTTTGTCGTGATGATGCTGGATATCAATTTTGCTGAAATGCGCGCTGGTTTTCAAAAATATCTTCCCCTTGGTTTGATTGTTGGCGGTATTTTGGTTTTTGAATTGGTTGCAGCAATGTATGGCGATGCCTTTTCAAAGGCCAGCCTGCCAGTCGCCTCAGAAATTCCCAACACCACCCAGCTTGGCGGCGTGCTTTACACAAAATATGCCTTTTTGTTCCAGATTTCAGGCCTGATCCTGCTGGTGGCGATGATTGGCGCAATTTCATTGACCATGCGCAAACGCGTTGGGGTTCGGCGGCAGTCGATTGCCGACCAGAACAGCCGCCGCCGCGAAGATGTGATGGAAATTGTCAAAATGCCATCGGATAAGACCAAAGCCAAAGACGATGCTGCCGCTGGCAGTGTTGATGATAAATAGGGGGTCGGCGCAATGTTGGAATTAACGCTAAATCATTATCTGGCTGTATCAGCCATGCTGTTTGCGCTTGGTATTTTCGGTATTTTTCTAAACCGGAAAAACGTGATCACCATTTTGATGTCAATCGAATTGATGCTGTTGGCGGTCAATATCAATATGGTCGCTTTCTCGGCCTATAGTGGCAACCTCGAAGGCCAGATTTTCTCGCTGTTTATTTTAACTGTTGCCGCGGCCGAAGCGGCGATTGGCCTTGCTATTCTGGTCGTGTTTTTCCGCAACCGTGGTTCCATCGCGGTTGAAGATGTGAATATTTTGAAGGGTTAGGGCAGTTCATGTATTCGCTCATCGTTTTCCTTCCCCTGCTAGGGGCCGTGATTGCAGGTTTGCTAAGCCTTAGCAATCGCGATCGCGCAGCCGAAATCGTCACGGTTTCAGGCCTTTTGCTGTCTTTGCTGTTTTCGATTATCGCTTTTGCGAATGTCGCGATTGGTGGGCAGCCAGAAACAGTCAATTTGGCGCGGTGGATTTCATCCGGCAGCTTTGTTGCCAATTGGAGCCTGCGGTTTGACACGCTGACCGCGGTCATGCTGATCGTTGTGACCGGCGTTTCCTCAATGGTGCATATTTATTCGATTGGCTATATGTCGCATGATAATGCGCGGGCACGCTTTATGGCGTATCTCAGCCTATTCACCTTTGCCATGCTGATGCTGGTAACGGCTGATAATCTTGTCCAGATGTTCTTTGGCTGGGAAGGTGTTGGTGTTGCCTCTTATTTGCTGATCGGTTTTTGGTATAAAAAGGATTCTGCCCATAGCGCGGCAATGAAAGCCTTTGTTGTGAACCGTGTTGGTGACTTTGGCTTTGCGCTTGGCATTTTGGCAGTTTATGCGCTGTTTGGTTCGGTTCAGTTTGATGTGATTTTTGCGCAATCAAGCGTGATTGCCGCAACCGATATCAATTTCCTTGGCTATCGCCTTCCAGCGCTTGAAGTTGCTGGTATTTTGTTATTCATCGGCGCGATGGGCAAATCAGCCCAGCTTGGCCTTCATACATGGCTTCCTGATGCAATGGAGGGGCCAACACCGGTTTCGGCGCTGATACATGCGGCAACGATGGTGACGGCTGGCGTCTTTATGATCTGCCGTTTGTCGCCAATGCTAGAATATGCGCCATTCGCGCTCGATGTGATTACCGTGATCGGTGCCTTGACCGCTATTTTTGCGGCAACGGTTGGCATGACTCAATTTGATATCAAACGTGTCATTGCCTATTCAACCTGCTCGCAGCTTGGTTATATGTTTTTTGCGGCTGGCGTTTCGGCCTATCCGGCAGCGATGTTCCATCTAACAACACATGCGTTTTTCAAGGCGTTGCTGTTTCTTGGCGCGGGTTCGGTTATTCATGCCCTGTCAGATGAGCAAGATCTTCGCAATATGGGCGGGATCTGGAAAAAAGTGCCGGTTACCTATGCGATGATGTGGATTGGCTCATTGGCGTTGGCTGGCTTTCCGTTCTTTGCCGGTTACTATTCAAAAGACATGATCCTTGAAGCCGCCTATGCCGCGCAAAGCGGGGTTGGCAGCATGGCATTTTGGCTTGGCTGTCTTGCCGCCTTTTTGACGGCCTTCTATAGCTGGCGTTTGCTGATTATGGCGTTTCATGGTGCGCCGCGTGCCAGTGCGCAAGTGATGTCACATGTGCATGAGTCACCAAAAGTAATGACACTGCCATTGCTGGTTTTGGCGATTGGTGCGGTGTTTGCTGGTTGGCTTGGCTATGAATTATTTGTCGGCCATGACATGAAACAATTCTGGGGCGCGTCAATTTTCATTCTGCCAACAAATACGGCAATGGAAGATGCGCATCATGTGCCATCATGGGTTAAGCTTTTGCCAATTGTTCTGGCATCAAGCGGGGTTGCGCTTGCGGTTCTGTTATATGCTTACTGGACTTCGATGCCAGCGCGGATTGCGGCGATCTTCCGTCCGGTCTATTTGCTGTTTTACAATAAATGGTATTTTGACGAGCTATATGACGCGATCTTTGTTAGCCCTGCGGTGCGGTTTGGTGCCTATTTATGGAAGCGCGGTGATCGTGACACGATTGACGGCTTTGGTCCTGACGGCATGTCAGCATTCATTTACCGCCTGTCGGGAATGTGTTCGAGGGTGCAAACCGGCTTTGTGTTCCATTACGCTTTTGCCATGCTGATTGGCGTTGTCGTGCTGGTGAGCTGGTACTATTTACGCTTTAAAGGGGCTTAGGTGATGATTGATAATTGGCCTATCTTATCTATTGTCACCTTCCTGCCGTTGGCTGGTGTGTTGTTCTTGTTAATGATCAAGGGCGATGAAAAGGCGTTGGCGCAGAATTCGCGTTTTGTTGCGATGTGGGTTTCGGGTTTCACCTTTTTGGTCTCATTGCCATTGCTGATCGGGTTTGATAGCAGCGTAACCGGCTATCAATTCGAAGAAAAAGCCGTTTGGCTTGCGGGGACTGGCATTGGCTATCATATGGGTGTTGACGGTATTTCAATGCCGTTTGTTTTGTTAAGCACGCTTTTGACACCCTTGTCGATTTTGGCAAGCTGGCGTGCCATTACGCATCGTGTTCGTGAATATATGATCGCGTTTTTGGTGCTGGAAACCATGATGGTCGGCATGTTTGTTTCGCTCGACATGTTGATGTTCTATCTGTTTTTCGAGGCGGTTCTGATCCCGATGTTTCTGATCATTGGTATCTGGGGCGGGCCACGCCGCGTTTATGCCGCGTTCAAATTCTTCCTATATACGCTTCTTGGTTCGGTGCTGATGCTGGTTTGTATGCTGGTGATGTATATCGATGCTGGCACCACCGACATTCCGGCCTTGACCGCGCATGAATTTGCCGAGTCAATGCAGACATGGCTGTTCCTTGGCTTCCTGGCATCATTCGCGGTAAAGGTGCCAATGTGGCCGGTGCATACATGGCTTCCCGATGCGCATGTCGAGGCACCAACAGCAGGATCAATGATTCTGGCGGGTGTTTTGTTGAAAATGGGTGGCTATGGGTTTTTGCGCTTTTCATTGCCGATGTTCCCGCTGGCGTCGGAATTTTTCGCACCTTTGATCTTTACGCTATCAATCATTGCGGTGATTTACACATCGCTGGTGGCGTTGGCGCAGTCGGATATGAAAAAGATGATTGCCTATTCATCGGTTGCGCATATGGGATTTGTGACCATTGGCATTTTCACCATGACCGAACAAGGCATTGCCGGTGCTATGTTCCAGATGATCAGCCATGGTTTGGTTTCAGCCGCCTTGTTCTTTTGCGTTGGCGTTGTCTATGACCGGCTTCATACGCGTGAAATCAGCGCCTATGGCGGTGTGGCAGCAGTGATGCCGCGCTATGCCGTGTTTTTCATGTTTATGATGCTGGCATCGGTTGGCCTGCCCGGAACCAGTGGGTTTGTTGGCGAAATGCTGGTGCTGGTTGGCGCATGGCATGCCAGCAGTTGGGTTGCCTTCTTTACCGCAACCGGTCTTGTTCTTGGCGCCACCTATATGTTGTGGCTTTATCGGCGCGTTATGTTTGGTGCCATTGTCAATGACCAGGTCAAGGCGATGGAGCCAATGCAGATGCGCGAATTTTCGATTTTTCTGCCATTGACCTTTCTGGTGTTGTTGTTCGGGGTTTATCCGATGGCACTTCTCGATGTGATGGCCGTGTCGATCCAGTTTGTGCTGGATGGTCTGTCGGCAAGTGGTTTGTCTTTACTGGCAGCAAATTAAGGGTTTCTGAGGACATAAAATGATTTTTGATCTAGCTGATATCCTGCCTGCCTTGCCTGAAATGATTCTGGCGACCTTGGCGCTTGTTCTGGTTCTTATCGTGGCATATGGCGGCGAGGGTGCCGAAAATGCAAAACGTGTCACACGCATCGCCCTTGGCGGTATTGTACTGGCATTGATATTGATTTGGTCGGGAACGGCGGCTGATGAAACTGCCTTTGGTGGCATGTTCAAGGCTGACAGCTTTGCCAGCTATATGAAAATTCTGGTTCTTCTTGGCACTTTTGGCGCGCTGTATATGTCGATCACGCCGCTTGCCAAGGATGATATCAACAAGCCTGAATTTGCGCTTCTTGTTGTGCTGGCACTTGTTGGCATGATGCTGATGATTTCAGCGAATGACCTGATGTCGCTTTACATGGCGGTTGAGTTACAGTCGCTGCCGCTTTATGTGGTGGCGGCGATGCGCACCAATTCATTGCGCTCATCCGAGGCTGGATTGAAATATTTTCTGCTTGGCGCCTTGTCATCAGGCATGCTTCTTTATGGCGCGTCGCTGGTCTATGGCTTTGCTGGCACCACCAGCTTTTCCGGCATTGCCGCGGCAGTATCGGCCGATCAATTGCCAGTGGCCTTTATCATTGGCATGGTCTTTATGGTGTCGGGCATCGCATTTAAGATTTCTGCTGCGCCATTCCATATGTGGACACCTGATGTTTACGAAGGCTCGCCAAGTCCCGTAACAGCATTGTTTGCGATTGCACCAAAAGTGGCTGCAATGGCGCTGATGATGCGGCTGACCTATGGTGCCTTTGGCGCGATTGAGGTCGAATGGTCACAGGTTTTGGTTGCCTTGTCGATTGCCTCAATGGTTGTTGGTGCGCTTGGCGCGATTATGCAGCGCGATATCAAACGCATGATGGCCTATTCATCGATTGCCCATATGGGATATGCGCTTGCCGGATTGGCTGCTGGCAGCCATCAAGGTGCGCTAGGCGTGATGATTTACATGACCGGTTATATCTTTATGGGCGCTGGCAGTTTTGCGATTATTCTGCTGATGCGGCGTGATGGGCAATCGGCAACGCGGATTGCTGATTTGCAGGGTCTGTCACGAACCCATCCGATGTTGGCGCTTGGCCTGATGATCATGATGTTTTCAATGGCTGGTATTCCGCCTTTGGCTGGTTTCTTTGGGAAATGGTATGTGTTTTTGGCGGCGGTAAATGCCGGGCTTGTTCCGCTTGCCATTGTTGGTGTTGTGATGAGCGTGGTTGGTGCCTTCTATTATTTGCGGATCATCAAGATCATGTATTTCGAAGAAACCGACGAGCCGCTTGATACCGATATGCCGACTGCCAATAAAATGGTACTTGGTGTGTCGATTGGCGTTATTTTGCTGTTTTTCCTCGGGCTTAGCCCTTTGCTTGAAGCAGCAAATGTGGCGGCAACAGCCCTGATGACCCAGCTTTAGGCTCTTATGACAGAACCTATCAATTGGTTGATTACAACAGAACAAAGCGCAACATCAACATCTGATCTTGCCAAACGGGCGGCGGCCGATGGCGCGCAGTCGGGGCATGCGTTTCTGGCCATTGAACAGACTGCAGGGCGTGGGCGGCATGGCCGTCATTGGGACTCGCAAAAAGGCGGTATGTATTTATCGGCTCTGCTTCGCCCCAGCGTGCCAATTGATCAGTGGTTTGCTTTGTCATTTGCCGCTTCTCTGGCTGTTTTAGAGGCGGTGTGTGGCCAGCTTGCCGCGCATTTATCGCCGCTTGAAATGCCGCAAACCGGTTTGAAATGGCCAAATGATGTGATTGTCTCGGGCGGCAAGATTTCGGGTATCCTGCTTGAGGTTGACGGCAAGGCGTTGATTGTCGGAAGCGGGATTAACATCGCGCCAGTCGGTCAGATGGAATCGCAGAATATCGCACCTATTGCGCTTGCCGATGTATGGCCTGATGGTGCTGGTGCTTTGCCGCAACCTTATGATCTTGCTACCGCCTATCTTGACCGGTTGGCATTCTGGTATGATCGGTTCTGCCAATCAGGTTTTGGCCCAATTCGCGATGCGTGGTTGGAAAATGCGCTGTTTTTGGGCAAGCGCGTTGCCGTTCAGTGCGGAACAAAAGCGCTTTCAGGGATTTTTCACGATCTTGGCATGGACGGCACGATGCTTTTGCTTGATGATTTAGGTCAGACACGCCATATCACTACAGGTGATGTAAAACTTTTGGGCAGTTAACCAATGCTTTTGGCAGTAGATTGCGGCAATACGAATATTGTATTTGCCCTTTATGATGGCGATATCCAGCGGGCAAACTGGCGGATTAGTACCGATCCCAAGCGCAGCGCGGATGAATATCTTGTCTGGTTAACCCAGCTGATGAGTCTCAACTCACTGGCAGTTGATGATGTAACCGACATGATCATTGCCAGCGTTGTGCCCGAGGTACAGCCAAAATTGATCAATCTGGCATCGCGTGGCTTTGGTATCGTGCCGCAGGTCGTTGGTGGCAGTGGCATTGACCTTGGCATTGATATTCAAATTGATCGGCCCGATCAGGCTGGTGCTGATCGTCTTGTCAATGCCGTGGCGGCGCGTGACTTTCATGATTTGCCAGCGATTATTCTCGATTTCGGCACGGCAACAACATTTGACCTGATCGGCAAGGGCGGTGCCTATCAAGGCGGCATTATCGCGCCCGGAGTCAATTTGTCGGTTGAGGCGCTCTATATGGCGGCGGCGCGGTTGCCGCGCCTTGCGGTTGAACCTTGGGCATCTGATATGCCGGTGTTGGGAAAAGATACGGTTAGTGCCATGCATTCAGGCATTTTTTGGGGATATGTCAGCATGGTTGAAGGATTAATCGAGCGATTGCGCCGTGATCATGGTAAAGATCTTCTTGCCATTGCCACTGGCGGTCTCGCACCATTATTCGCCGAACATGTCAAAGCAATCTCAATCGTTGATTCCGATCTTACCCTGAAAGGTTTGGTGCGCATCCACGCCCAAAATAAGACTGAACCCAAATAAAACTGAACTGAAACCAAATCTGTTACATAAAAGTAAGGCCTTGTTTATGAATTATGCAAAAGATGATCTGCTGTTTGCGCCCTTAGGTGGATCTGGCGAGATTGGCATGAATGTCAATCTTTACCATTATCAAGACAGCTGGATCATGGTTGATCTTGGCATTTCCTTTCCCGATGAAAGCACCCCAGGTGTTGATGTCATTCTTCCCGATTTGAAATTCATTGCGGATCGGCGCGATAAATTGGCCGGTCTGGTTCTGACCCATGGCCATGAGGATCATCTGGGCGCAATTCCCTATCTATGGAGCCAACTTGGTTGTCCAATCTATGGCAGCGCCTTTACCCTCGCACTGTTACGGCGCAAGCTTGCCGAGTCACGCGGTGATTTTGACATAAAACTTCATGAAATTGGTATGAATGCTCCGTTTAAGCTTGGTGCGTTTGAAATTGAAATGGTGGCATTAAACCATTCGATTCCCGATCCGGCAGCGCTTGCCATCCGCACTGACGCTGGCACCGTCTTTCATACAGGCGACTGGAAATTCGACAAAACGCCGGTTCTTGGTACCGACACTGACGCACCGCGTCTTGCCGCCATTGGTGATGAGGGGGTTTTAGCACTTGTCGGGGACTCGACCAATGCCATGGTCGAGGGGCGTACCGGATCTGAAAGTGATGCCAAGGCCGGGTTAACAGCCGCCATTGCCAAAGCAACCGGACGGGTGGCCATCACCTGTTTTGCCAGCAATGTCGCGCGGATCGACTCGATCTGCAAGGCGGCCAAAGCCAATGGCCGGTCAGTGGCAATTGTCGGGCGGGCGCTTAATCGGGCGATTTCGGCCGCGCGTGAGATTGGTTATCTTGCCGATTTGCCAGATCTGGTACCCGAAGGCGATGTTGATTTATTACCACGCGATTCGATTGTGATTGTTTGTACCGGTACCCAAGGCGAGCCGCGGGCAGCCATGGCGCGTATTGCCGCTGCGGCGCATGAAACGATCAGCCTTGAGGCAGGTGATACCGTTATCTATTCATCACGGCAAATTCCGGGCAATGAAAATGCCATTGCGCGGGTTCAAGATATGTTGATCCGGCGAAAAATTCATCTTGTGACCGATCAGGACGCGCCGGTTCATGTGTCGGGGCATCCGTCACGCGGTGAAATGATCGAAATGTATGGTCTGATCCGGCCGAAAATTGCCATTCCGGTTCATGGCACCGCGCGGCATTTGCTGGCGCATGCGGCATTGGCCGATTCCTGTCAGGTCTCGCAAACAATCCTTCCTGATAATGGTGTGGTGATCCGGCTGAATGGTGATAGGGCTGGAATCATTGATCATGTTCATACCGGGGCTTTGACTGCCGAAAAGGGCAATATTATCGAATTGCAGGCCGATATGATGCGGGCAAGGCGACGGATGCTATGGAATGGCGTTGTTACCGTTTCGGTGATCTTGAACAAGGCAGGGGCGCTTTGCACCGTGCCAAGCGTCGCGCAAAGCGGCCTTGGTGATGGCGATGCTGCAAGCGACTATGTTGCGGCAGCCTCGATTGCGGTTGAAGATGCAATTGAAATTCTGGGTAAAACAGCACGGTGCAATGATGCATCGGTTGAAGATGTTGTCTCTCAGGCCGTGCGGCGGGTTGCGCGGTCAATGTTCGGCTTGCGACCAATCGCGCAGGTTCATATCATGCGGGTCGGCGAAGAGGATTTACGAGCATGATTGGAAATATAAATCATATTGCGATTGTCGTTCCCGATCTTGACGCGGCCGCTGCACATTGGCGCGACATGCTTGGTGCCGAAGTTAGCCAAGCGCAAACATTGCCTGAACATGGCGTGCGAATTGTGTTTGTGCGTTCGGCCAATGGTCAGGTTGAATTGATGGAGCCTTTTGGCGAAGCCTCGCCCATTGCCGGATTCTTAAAGCGTAACCCTGATGGTGGCATGCATCATATCTGTTATGAGGTTGCCAATATTGACCAAGCACGCGCCAAGCTAGAAGCAAAGGGCGCGCGGGTGCTAGGTGACGGCAGTGTGAAAATGGGCGCACATGGCAATCCGGTGCTGTTTTTGCATCCAAAAGATTTCAACGGCACGCTTATTGAATTAGAACAGGTTACCGAAGGTGGGGCGCATTAGATGGATATTGTTTCAGGAATCGTGGTTTTTATTCTGCTATGGTGGTGGGTGTTCTTTATGACCTTGCCATTTGGCGTGAAGACGCCTGACTCGGTTGAGGTTGGCCATGCCACATCAGCGCCGGAAAAACCAATGCTTTGGCGCAAAGCGATGATTGCCACGATGATTGCGTCGGTCCTATTTGCCATCGTGTTTTGGGTGATTGATTCGGGTCTGCTGTCGCTTGATCAGCTTTAGGTCTTTGCCGCTATTCAGGCGGCGGGGGCATGGTAGGGCTAGAGTGCTTGCCGACTGATTGACATAAAGCGCCAATTTTTTTCCAAAAGAAAAGCAAGGCTTACGCCTTGCCTTTTTCAATCACTGATCTTAGTGCCAGTGTTCGCTCTCCCTAAACTCGGTTTTGGCAACCTGTCAAAAAACGTTAGGAAACTTTCATCGGCTTGTCGACATAAAATTTACGAAAATCTAACAAATCAGACAAAAAATTGCCTAATTCGCTTGCCAGCAATAAAATCGGTAACCAACTGCGCTAAGTGACGCAGCCTTTGCCAGAGGTTCGTTTATCTTTGTGTTTGGCCAAAAAACCATGTTATCAGACGATTATGGTTAAGACGCTGACTATATCGGCTGGCCTGTTGGCACAAGGGACAACAAAATAATGCAAAAAGAAACAATTTATCTGGCATCAGACCATGCTGGATGCGAGCTGAAAGCTGCTGTTTGTGCGCATCTTGCTGCTGCTGGGTATCAAATTGTTGATCTTGGGCCGTATAAAGGCGAGTCGGTTGATTATCCTGATTATGGTGTCAAACTGGCGATGGCGCTAAGGGATGACACAGCCGCGCGCGGTATTGTAATTTGTGGAAGCGGTATTGGCATTTCGATTGCGGTAAACCGGTTTTCTTGGGTACGGGCGGCGCTTGTTAGCACGGCCGAAGCGGCCAGCCTGTCGCGCCAGCACAATGATGCGAATGTTTTAGCTTTGGGCGAACGGTTGATTGATCGGGCATTAGCGCTTACATGTGTTGAGGCGTTTTTAGACACTGCCTTTGAAGGTGGTCGTCATCAGCGGCGGGTAGATAAATTAACCGCGATTGGTAATGGTCGTTTGGAATTCGAATAGGCTTGCAATATTGATTGCAGGTTTTCCGCGTTTATAAATTAGACTGATGCCGCTTAAGTCATGGTTTTGACTGCGGTAAGGCATGTTTTTGAGGAGACGAAAGATGGATGAATTCGGTAATGCGCAAGCTGCAATGAAAATGGACGGTTTTTTCAGCAATACACTGGCACAAAGTGATCCTGAAGTGGCTGCTGCGATTGGTGATGAATTGGTGCGTCAGCAAGATCAGATCGAAATGATTGCCTCAGAAAACATTGTCAGCACCGCGGTAATGGAAGCCCAAGGGTCGGTCCTAACCAATAAATATGCCGAAGGCTATTCAGGTCGTCGCTATTACGGCGGTTGCGAATATGTTGATGTGATCGAAACATTGGCGATCGAGCGCGCGAAAAGATTGTTCAATTGTAATTTCGTCAACGTGCAGCCGCATTCGGGCGCGCAGGCAAACCAGGCTGTTTTCCTAAGCCTGTTAAAGCCAGGCGATACCATTCTTGGCATGTCATTGGCAGCCGGCGGCCATCTAACGCATGGTGCCGCACCAAACCTGTCTGGTAAATGGTTCAACGCAATCCAATATGGCGTGGATGAAGCCACCGCACAGGTGGATTTTGACGAATTACAGCGGCTCGCCCTCGAGCATAAGCCGAAAATGATCCTTGCTGGTGGATCCGCCTATCCACGGACATTGGATTTTGCCGCATTCCGTAAGATTGCAAACTCGGTTGGTGCCTATTTCATGGTTGATATGGCGCATATTTCGGGTCTGGTTGCTGCTGGTGCGCATCCAAGCCCGATTGAGCATGCGCATGTTGTCACCTCGACCACGCATAAAACCTTGCGGGCGTCACGCGGCGGCTTGATCCTAACCAATGATGAGGCGCTTGCCAAAAAATTCAATTCAGCCGTTTTTCCCGGCTTGCAAGGCGGCCCATTGATGCATGCCATCGCTGGTAAAGCGGTTGCCTTTGGCGAGGCGCTTCGCCCTGAATTCAAGGCCTATACAAATATGGTTGTCAGCAATGCGCGCATTCTTGCCGAAACATTGATTTCGCGCGGTGTGTCTATCGTTTCAGGCGGCACAGATACCCATGTTGTTCTTGTTGATCTTCGGCCAAAGGGTTTGACCGGTAACGTGACCGAGCTATCGCTTGAACATGCGGGGATCACCTGTAACAAAAACGGTATTCCGTTTGATCCGCAGCCGCCGACAGTGACATCGGGTGTTCGTCTTGGCACACCTGCTGGAACAACACGCGGTTTTGGTAATGACGAATTTGTCAAAATTGGCCATCTGATTGGTGATGTTCTTGATGGTTTGGCGCAAAATGCCGAGGATAACAAGGCGGTTGAGGCGCGTGTGCGCGAAGAAGTGCGCGCATTATGTCGGGCTTTCCCAATCTATCAATAGGGTATACACTCACCGCAGACACCAAATGTTGTTTGCCATTTCCGAATTAGGGTAGTGTGATACGATGATTTGTCCGTTTTGCGGGAACGAAGATACACAGGTAAAGGATTCACGCCCTGCCGAAGATGGCGGGGCGATCCGACGCCGGCGCTTATGTGGGAAATGTGACGCCAGATTTACCACCTTTGAACGGGTGCAAATCCGCGAGATTGCGTTGGTTAAACGTGATGGTCGTAAATCCGTTTTTGACCGTGAAAAGCTGGAACGGTCATTCGATATTGCCCTTCGCAAACGCGATGTTGACGCCGAGGCTGTTGGCATGGCGATCAATGATATCGTCCGCCAGCTAGAAAGCCATGCCGATGGTGACGTGCCAAGTGCGCGTGTTGGTGAATTGGTGATGGCAGCATTGTACAAGCTGGATCAAGTCGCCTATGTCCGCTACGCGTCGGTATATCGTAACTTCCGAGAGGCCAAGGATTTTGAAGCCTTTGTCGAAAAAGAGCTTGGTGAGTAAAGCGGCTAAGACGCAGGATTTCCAGTCAAATCCACTTTTCCCCGAAGATACAAGATGGATGCGGGCTGCCGTCATGGCGGCAAAGCGCGGCATTGGCCGTAGCGGGGTTAACCCGCCGGTTGGTTGTGTTCTGATTGGTGCTAATGGGCAATTGCTGGCATCTGGCCATACAGGGGCAGGCGGCGTTCCCCATGCCGAGTCTGCGGCGCTGGCAAATCTTGATGATGCTGGACGTATTTCACTTCAAGGCGGCACTGCCTATGTCACGCTTGAACCTTGCGCCCATCACGGGAAAACCCCGCCATGCGCCGATGCGCTCATCGCCGCTGGCATTGCGCGTCTTGTTGTTGCGCTTCAAGATCCTGATCCGCGGGTAAATGGCAATGGTTTGGCGCAAATTGCCAATGAAGGCATCATTGTTTGCCTTGGTGTTGAGGCTGCGCTGGCATCTGAATCGTTAAAATATTTTATTCATAAAATTCATAATGATAAACCTTACTGCTCACTTAAAATTGCAGCGTCAATTGATGGTAGAATTGCGCTTTCTGACCGCAAAAAGCGCTGGTTAACCGGCCCAGAAATGCGCCGCTATGTGCATTTGTTGCGCAGTCAGGCCGATGCCATTATCACCGGTATCGGCACTGTTCTTGCCGATGATCCGCAGTTGAATTGTCGCAATGAAGGGCTGGAAAATGACAGCCCGCCTATTTTCATTTTTGATCGGCTTTTGCGGATTCCCACCGCCGCAGCAATTTTGCAAAGCCCCCATCCGTTGACGTTGTTTTGCAGTGAGGCAGCATCTGAACCACGCCGCCAAGCGCTTAGTGATGCCGGATGTGTGATTGTGCCTTTGCCCGGTGATGCTGAAGGGCGGCCTGATATTGGTGCGGCATTGCGCTATATGGGCATGAGGGGAGTCAATCATGCGCTTGTCGAGGCCGGTACCGGTCTTGTGACCAGCTTTTTGGCGGCCGATGCCGCTGATTGCCTTTACTGGACACAATCAGATCATATTTTAGGGGGGGACGCCTTGCCAGCAGTTGGGCAATTTGCGTCTCAAACAATCAATGCGGTGGCAATCTTTGCCGAAAACCGATATATCCAGACGCATTATCAGGCAATCGGCGGTGACCGCCTGATCATCTTGCAAAAACCCAACGCCAACACTGGCATAACACAGGCATAAACCATGTTTACCGGTATTATTACAGCCATTGGCCGCCTCGAGGCGATCACCGATACAGGCGATCGGCGATTGCGCATTTCCTGCGATTGGGATTGCGCCGCCATTGATCTTGGTGCGTCAATCGCCTGTTCGGGGATTTGCTTAACCGTGATTGACCGACAGGATCATTGGTTTGAAGTCGCCGCTTCAGCCGAAACCATGGCCGTGACAACGCTTGGCAATTGGCAGCAGGGAAATCGCATAAATCTTGAACGCGCCCTTTGCCTTGGCGACGAGCTTGGCGGGCATATCGTATCGGGTCATGTTGACGGTTTGGCCGTGATTACGTCAATCACGCCGGCTGGCGACAGCCATGTTGTCTGGCTAGAGGCACCGCAGGCCTTGGCCAAATTTGTTGCCCCAAAGGGGTCAGTTGCGCTTGATGGCGTGTCCTTGACGGTCAATGCGGTCAAGGGCAATGCGTTCAGCCTGAATATCATCCAGCATAGCTGGGAAGTAACCGGCTGGGGACAGGCTGTCGTCGGGCAAAAGATGAATATGGAAATTGATATGCTGGCGCGCTATGTTGCCCGCCTTGCAGCGTTTGATAAGGATTAATGCAATGACCCCACCAAGCCGCAATGGTTTGTCAACAATCGAAGAGGTGATTGCCGATGCCAAGGCAGGCAAGCTTTTCATCCTTGTTGATGACGAGGACCGCGAAAATGAAGGCGATCTATGTGTCATTGGTGAATATGCGACGGCAGATGCGATCAATTTCATGGCTAAATATGGCCGCGGATTAATCTGTCTTGCTTTGACGCGTATTCGCACCGAACAGCTTGGCCTGACAATGATGGAACGCCGCAATGAGTCGCGGCATGAAACCGCTTTTACCATCTCAATTGAGGCGCGTGAGGGCGTAACAACTGGCATTTCGGCCGCAGATCGTGCCCTGACTATCAAAACTGCGATTGATCCAAATTGTGGCGAACGCGATATCACCACCCCGGGTCATATCTTTCCATTGATTGCCCGCGATGGTGGAACTTTGGTTCGCGCTGGCCACACCGAAGCTGTTGTCGATATTGCGCGTGCCTGCGGGTCAGATCATCCGTCTGGCGTGATTTGTGAAATCATGAAAGATGATGGCGAAATGGCACGTCTTCCCGATTTGATTGGTTTTTCCAAAGAACATGATCTGAAAATTGCATCAATTGCCGATCTGATCGCATGGCGGCGGCGCAATGAATCGCTTGTTCAACGCACCGTTGAAAGCGCAATCACAACACGCATTGGTGGTGACTGGCGTATGGTGATCTATGCCAATACGGTATCGAACATCGAACATATTGCCTTGGTAAAGGGTGATATCAGCGCTGGTGATCCTATTTTGGTGCGTATGCATGCGCTTGATCTGATGGCCGATCTTCTTGGCGCAGTGTCGGAAAAGCGGGCAGGTGACGAATTGGCAACAGCAATGGCGGCAATTGCCAAAGCCGGATGCGGCGTTATCGTTGTATTGCGTGAATCCATCGCTTCTAGCCTTTCATCAATGGTGAGCCAGAAATTGAATATGACAAGTGATACAGGCGGCAATCGCGATTTGCGCGATTATGGCGTTGGTGCGCAAATTCTAACCGATCTTGGTATTAGCAAAATGATCTTGTTATCCGACACACGTCCAAATGTGGTGAGCCTTGAAGGATATGACCTTGAAATCACCGATTGGCAGCGCATTCATCAGGAGCAAATATAATGGCCGGGCATTTTTTGATCGTTGAGGCGCGTTTCTATGGCGAGATCGCCGATGTACAGGCCGCAGGCGCCGTTGCCGCGCTCGAGGCAGCAGGGGCAAGCTATGAGCGTGTTTCGGTACCTGGTGCGCTCGAAATACCTGCGGCGATCGCTATGGCGTCGATTGGCGACCGGCATTTTGATGGCTATGTTGCGCTTGGCTGCGTTATTCGCGGCGAAACCAGCCATTATGATACGGTTTGCAATGAATCAGCACGCGGATTGATGGATCTGTCGCTGGCTGATGGATTGGCGATTGGCAATGGCATTTTGACCGTTGAAAATGAAGATCAGGCTTGGGCGCGTGCTGATGCAGCGCGCAAGGATAAGGGCGGTGGTGCCGCTCGTGCGGCGCTGGCCATGGCAGCGTTAAAACGGGAATTTTGTGGTTAATCTGATGAGTGATGACAAACAAACATTAAAAGCGGTTCCGGTTCGTCGTCGGTCTGCGGCGCGGCTTGCAGCCGTTCAGATTATCTATCAAACATTGATTACCGGTCAGTCTGCAATTAATTTTGCACCGCAATTTTTAGCGCATTATGCTGGTGATGCGGCAAAATTATTCAAGGTCAAAGATCTGGATGAAGGGCATCTCAATGCGCTTTATGCTGGTGTTGAACATGGTGTTGTTGAAATTGATGCGGCAATTGCCGCCCAGCTTGCCGAGGGATGGTCGCTTGATCGTCTAGCTCGGATCGAATTATCTTTATTGCGATGTGGAGCTTATGAATTGCGCTCAATGCCGCATATCCCCGCCCGTGCAGCGGTCAGCGAATATGCCGCTTTGAGTGATGCATGCGGATGCGATGTCGGGTTTGTGAATGCCGTTCTTGATCGCATGGCGCACAACGCCCGCATTGTTGAGATGGGGAAATAGGTTTTGGCGGTTAGGCTTGGCCGTTTATTCGGTTGCTTGCTGGCGTTTCAAATTTGAGAAAAGCTGCTCGATGACGCCGAATGTATCACCAGATGTTGGTGTTTTAGAATCGATATGCGCGACATTAAGACCACTTTTTTCATCAACTAAATCAATTTCTTGCAAGCTGTTGCTTTCATCAAATGTAAAGGCGTAAATCACCCGCGATTTGGTTTTGTTAATGCCGCCAACCGGCTGTTCCATAATTTGACTGGCATAATAGATTTTGTGACTATCAAAAGCGCCCTCAAAGCTTGGCCTGCCAAGCATGCCGATGATATCGGCGCGATTGGTTTGGCCAATTTTGATTATGTCCATCTCGGCCTGATTGATAACATGGCCATGTTCGCTAATCCTTTCGCCGCATCCGGATAGAAAGCCAAGGCAGAAAATGCCAATGCCAAGCGTGCCAAAGCCTTGTTTGATTTGGCGTAGGATAGATAGTCGAGTCAAAGAGACACTGGTCATTATGGGGTTCCTGCGATATAGAAAGGGCCACGCGGCCATTTTGGTCACGCCAATAAATTAGGTCAATAATGCGGGATGTTGCAACAATGAACAAAAAAGCACAAGCATGGCTGGGCAATTTACTTGGCTGGGGGCAGCGCCGGCAGGCTAATAATGCGGAAAAGCTATATGCGGAGGCGGTTCGTTTAGCTCGAAATCCAGCCTTTTTCGACAGATATGGTGTTGCCGATGATGTTGATGGGCGTTTTGATGCGCTTAGCTTGATTGTGGCTTTGGTGATGCGAAAGCTGAAAACATTGGATGATGATGGCAAAGCATTAAGCCAGCAATTGTTCGATTCGATGTTTGCTGACATGGATTTGTCGCTTCGGGAAATGGGCGCAGGCGATATTGGCGTTTCAAAACGCGTTCGCGCCATGGCCGAAGCCTTTATGGGCCGTCTTGAATCCTATGTTGATGCCATTGATAATAATGATAAGAAATCTTTTTCGGCAGCCTTGAACCGTAATTTATTTCGCGGCAACGAAACAATTGATCCCTTGGCGAATGGCCTTGTCGATTATCTGTTTGCGCTGGTCAAGGAAATCGATAATCTTCCGGCTGAACAGGTTCTCGTGGGCATGCTTGACATTAAATAGGCCAGCACTGTTTCTCGTTCTACTCACCGTTTTGCTTTGCGCTTATGTTTGGCGGATGGTGTTTCGCTGGTTATTTAGGGTCAATCAACTTGAACCAGTAAAGCTGGATGGAACAGTCACTTTTGGCCGCAAAATAGCTTGGTGAATAAAAAAATGCCTCTGATAAATTTGGATTCCGAAATCAATGTTGAACGCGTCCGGCCGGATACGGGCAGTTTCTATAAATTTGTTGCCACTGACGCCGAATGCCAGCTGTTAGCGGCGCGGTTTGATTTTATTGAGGTTAAATCGTTATCGGCCGAGCTTCGCGTTCGCAAAGCAGCGCGCGGTTGCTGGGATGTTTCAGGTCAGTTACAGGGTGAGATTGTTCAGGCTTGTGGTGCAACTGGCGTCCCAGTCAGCGAGACTATAGATTTTCTGCTCGAAGAACGCTATGTTCGCACCGCCGGCGACCCTGACGAGGTTGAAGTCCATCTTGATGAGGCAGAACCTCTTGAAAATGGCGCAATCAAGATTGGCGAAATGTTGGCGCAATCGCTTGCGGTTGCAGTTACCCCGTGGCCGCGTGCGCCTGAAGCACCGGAAACATTCACAATTGGCGAGGAATCGTCGGATTATCCATTTGCTGGGCTTGCTGCGTTAAAACGCCAGCCCCCCAAATAATGTAAAGCAGGTTGGGAGGATATACCCTGTCTGGAGTAATTAAGATTGCGCTTGATGCGATGGGTGGCGATAACGCGCCAGCATCAGTCATTGATGGCGCCGATATTGCCAAGGCAAAATCGCCGCATATCGAGATTCTGTTCGTTGGTGACGAAACGGTGATTCGTCCGTTGCTGGCCAAATCAAAGTATCTCAAAGACGCCGACGTGACTCACACCGAATTTGCGGTTTCGTCAAAGGAAACAGCCTCGCAGGCGGTGCGCCGCGGGCGTGAAAGCTCGATGTGGCTTGCCATTGCCGAAGTTGCGGCCAAGCGGGCTGATGCCATTGTGTCGGCTGGCAATACTGGCGCGTTGATGGCGATGGCGAAATTACAACTTCGCACCATGCCTGGCATCACCCGCCCAGCCATTGCCGGCTTTTTCCCAACCGAACATGACCCCATGTGCATGCTCGATCTTGGTGCCAATCTTGAATGTGACGAGGAAAATTTGGTGCAATTCGCCCTGATGGGGCAGGCATTTTATCTGTCATTGATGGGAAAAGATAATCCAACCGTCGGTTTGTTGAATGTTGGTGAAGAAGAGCAAAAGGGCCATGAATATTTGCGTTTGGCAGCCCAAGAATTGTCAAACCCCGATTTAGGGGTGAATTATCGTGGCTTTGTTGAAGGGTCTGATCTGGTCAAGGGCAGCGTTGATATTGTCGTGACGGATGGATTTTCTGGCAATATTGCGCTGAAAACCGCGGAAGGCGTTGCTGGATTATTTGCCTTGATGCTGCGCCGCTCGTTTCGGGCTTCGGTTTTTGCGCGTATTGGCTATTTATTTGCCCGCAAATCGCTCAAGAATTTCCAAACCAAGATGGATCCAAGACGTTATAATGGTGCGGTTTTTCTGGGGTTGAACGGAATTGCGGTAAAGTCGCATGGCGGAACCGACTCACTTGGGTTTTCAAATGCTATTGATGTTGCGGCCAATCTTGTTGATCATGGATTTATTCCTGATGTCAGTGCTGCCATTGAAAAGGCGGGGTTGATCCGCGAACAAAGAAAGATTGTGAATGACTAATCAACGGGTTTTGATGACCGCTGTCGGGTCTTACTTGCCAGCCAATGTCGTCACGAATGAAGCGCTTTCCAGCTTTGTTGATACGGATGATGCCTGGATCAGGAGGCGTACTGGCATTGCCCAACGCCATCTTGTTGCTGATGGTGAAACCACTTCCGATCTGGCTTATCATGCTGCCACAAAGGCGCTTGCCAATGCTGGGCTGGCCGGCGGCGATATTGACCTTATCATTATTGCCACTACAACCCCTGATAATACCTTTCCCTCAACCGCCACAAAGTTACAGCATATGATTGACGCCAAAGGCGCGATTGCCTTTGACATCCAAGCGGTTTGCGCCGGTTTCGTCTATGCACTTGATGTTGCTGATGCCATGTTGCGATCGGGGCGTGGACGCCGCGCGCTTGTTGTTGGGGCGGAAAGCTTTTCAAAATTGCTTGATTGGGAAGACCGGGCAACCTGCGTTTTGTTTGGTGATGGCGCTGGTGCTGTGGTGCTTGAGCTTGCCGATGATGCCGGTGATGATGCTGGTGATTGGGGCATTCGCTCGTCGGTACTTCATTCTGATGGTGCCTATCGTGATATTCTCTATGTCGATGGTGGCCCATCAAGCAATGCTGCGGTTGGTCATGTGCGCATGGAAGGCAAAGAAGTGTTTCGCCATGCCGTTGAAAAGCTTGCATCGGTTATGGATGAAGCCTTGAGCGCTGCCAATATGCAAGCGGGCGATATTGACTGGCTGGTTCCGCATCAGGCCAATGTGCGCATTATTGATGCCATGCAGAAAAAAATGGATTTGCCATCTGATCGGGTTGTGCGCACGGTCGAACAGCATGCCAATACATCGGCAGCATCAATTCCGCTGGCGCTTAGTGCGGCAGTCGATGATGGCCGAATCAAAAATGGTGATGTTTTGGCGATGGAAGCGATTGGTGGCGGTCTTGCTTGGGGCGCAGCCTTGGTAAAATTCGGTCGCCCATTATGACTTTTGCCCGTTGATTTTGGCTGAATGACGCAAATATCAATTTTTTTGGGCTTTTCGCCCTAATCCATCATTTGTAATAATTTTCTGAATTGACCACAGGTTCAAAAGTGGGTACCGTTTCGAGGCTATGGGAACACTTACACGCGCAGATTTAACCGAATCCGTGTACCGGAATATAGGGTTGTCAAGAAATGAATCCTCCGATCTTGTCGAGGCGGTTCTTGAGGAAATTTGCGCCTGTCTTGAGGCTGGTGAAGAAGTAAAACTGTCCTCTTTTGGCACTTTTTCAGTTCAGTCGAAAAGCGAGCGCGTTGGCCGTAACCCGAAAACAGGGATCGAAGCGGTCATCACATCACGCCGCGTTTTGTCGTTTCGTCCGTCGCATATCCTCAAGGATCGTGTAGACGGTTCGCAATGAACGATAAAGCTAACGACGCTTTCAAAACAATTTCTGAAGTCTCTGCACTGCTTGACGTGCCACAACATGTTTTGCGCTTTTGGGAAAGCAAATTTTCCAGCCTTCGCCCATTAAAGCGAAGCGGTGGGCGGCGTTATTACCGGCCTGACGATGTTGCCGTTTTACGCCGAATTAGACAGCTTTTATATGTTGATGGCTTTACCATTAAGGGTGCGCAAAAGCTGGTAAGAAGCAAAAAAGCAGCGACCAAACCAAGTGCCCCCGCCACAGCAAGCAGCTTATCAGGCAAAGATCTTGCCGCGGCAATGGCGATGCTTAATGATGTGAAAACCCGCCTTGCAGCGCTAAAACAGCAGCTTAACCACTAAGCCGTATCATTTTTGCTGAAAAGCCGATTGCCTAGATATCTTGGCGCGGCTATAACCAGCACTGGCCGGAGCGTAGCGCAGCCTGGTAGCGCACTATACTGGGGGTGTAGGGGTCGTGGGTTCAAATCCCGCCGCTCCGACCATTTTTTTTCAAGAAAATACAACAAAACCATAGGGATATTATGTCTCTGTGGTTTTTTCTTGTTTGTCTTGATTTCATCTAATACCGTTAAAATATCGATTTATTGTAGACATAGTGTAGACACGGCTGCTTGGCAGCCCCCCACTTTAATAATCGACGGGGTGTGATGAAACAGAAAATAACAGCATCTGTAGTTGCCAAGCTTCGATGCCCAACTGAAAAAGAGCAGGCGTGGGTGCGGGACACTGAGGTGTCTGGTTTTGCAGTGCGAATCACCAATAAAGGTATTAAGTCCTTTGTTTTTGAGAAGCGTCCAAAGGGTGCGTCACAGGTTAAACAGATAACAATAGGGCGCTGCGGTGAGTGGAGCGTTGAGCAGGCGAGGGATGCTGCCAGAAAATTAGCAGTAGAGTTCTCTGACCCGAACTATCTTCAAAAGCAATCTGCGGCCAAAGCGAGCAAATCCTTTTCGGATGCTTTCGAGATATATGCTGAAACAAAATTGCTGACCCTAGCGGAAAGTACGCGAAACAAGCACCGAGTTTTCTTCAATAGAGAGGTGCTTCCATTGTTTGGAATCTTGCCTCTTGAAAATTTTACGCGGAGAGACCTCTCCAGTATCACGCTTCCAATGCAACAGCGGGGGCATCAAGGCACAGCCTCGGGAGTTTGGAAGGCAATAATGCTGGAAACATCTACGAAGCCATCTTCTGATAGATATCTCTCGCCAGTGTCGCACAATATACAGGCGATACGCTTACCAATAAATTCAGGGCGGTGAATGATTTGGTCAACTGCAAACAAATTGGCGCCAGATGATGGCCCAACAAGTATTCCCTCAGTTTGTGCGATCTTTCTTGCCCATTCAAATGCTTTTGCATCTTCTACAAGAATAATTTCATCCAGTCGTTCAGCGCCGCGTTTAAAGTTTTCTGTTATAAACCCGGGTCCGATACCGGTTATGTGATGTGTTCCTGCGACACCACCTGAATAAACAGGACTAGCAAAGGGCTCTACACCAAAAACTTTAACATCCGGATTGTTCTCTTTTAAATATTTTGATGTACCTTCAAAAGTGCCACAGGTGCCTAAACCTAGAACAATTGCGTCTACCCTACCGTTCAATTGCTCCCAGATTTCCGGGCCAGTGGATTTGTAATGGAAGTCACCATTCGCTGGATTTGAGTGTTGGTTCAAAAAATAGGTGCTACTTAGGTTTCTGGCGATATAGTCCAAAGCTCTTTCCCGAGCCCCTCTGGTATGTTCTGCTGCTGGGGTCAGAACAACCGTAGCGCCAAAAGCGGCCATAATTTTTTGTCGCTCAATGCTGCAAAGTTCGCTCATATATAGTCTTGCTTTAAACCCTAACGCAGGCGCCAAAGCGGCAAGGGCTATACCAGTGTTGCCACTGGTGGCTTCAACAACTTCTGTGCCCGGCAGTATTTTGCCAGCCTCAATTGCATCCGTTACCATTCCAAGAACAGCTCTGTCCTTAAGTGATGTCGGGTTTTGCATCTCCAGTTTTGCAAATATGGAGCAAGAGGATTTTTTGAAAAGTCGGTTAAGTCGAAGAATAGGTGTGTTGCCAACTAAATCGTTAATTGTATTAGCAACAATCATTCTTAGCTCCCCAAGCCAGTTGGCTTAAAACGGTTTGAAATAGAACGGTAAGTAGGGTGCGGGTCATAGAATCTAACCCTCAAAAAGGTCCCCAGTAATAGGAATAGTGTGGCGATCTATTGGATTATACTCTTGTAGCATATGCCTTACGCCATCGAGCCACTCAACGCTCTCTTTGGCGCTTTGCTGCAAAAATTCTGTATCTCGGATGCCTACGCTAAATACCTCGTCATCTTTTGTCATAACGTAAAAATGCTCGACCCCTTCGCGGGTACGTTGGTCAAGAAATTCACGAAGAGTCCGTGTAAACTCGTCATAATGCTCAGGGTTTGGTTTAAAACGTATGACTGATAGCTTTTTCATTGAGTGATCCTCCTAGTTAAAACCCTGCCACAAAGAAAAGGCCAGCGCAAAGGCTGGCCGAGTTTAGGGAGGGAATGCGTTAGGTTCAGCATTGAGGCTGCGCTGATATTGTGACGGGTTTATGGCTGGACTGGGGTGTTTGTGAGGCTAAGTAGGTGGCCTTACTCCCTCCACTTGCTAATGCTACAATCTCCCTATGCTATCCATCCAAAAAGCAAGGCTGCAATCAGGCCGGAAACATCACGCAGCGGGTGACAAGTTACGAACTAAAAGGCAATTTCATATACCCATTCAATTTCTTGAGACTTACGTAGGGTAAAGACACATTTAAGAACTAAATCGATATTATACCAAGTTCATTAAATCCGTTGAGTATGATTTGAATAGCAATCGCAGCCAGGAGAATTCCAACTAAGCGAGACATAACGGTTGAAATGGTTAAATTGATAAACCTCGAGCCCCAGGCAGCAAAATAAAGTAATAAAGCGGAAGCGGCTAAAGCTATAAAGATTGAAGATAAATTTATTACTAATTTATCTACTGACGTAAAATCTCCAAAAACCATAATAGATGTAATCGCACCTGGCCCTGCAAGAAGCGGAACACCAAGCGGGCTGGAAGAAATCCTTATCAACTCCTCTGCAGCAACCTGATCATTCTCTGCAGCTTTACTTTTTCTTGCTTGCCTCCTCCCATTTACCATTTCCATAGAAATAAGAAAAAGTATGGCCCCACCAGCAATGTTAAAGGTTGCCGAAGAAATCTTCAAATGTGATAAAATCAAATCGCCAAAAAATCCGAAAAACACCAACACAAAGAAAGCAATGGCACACCCTCGGAGGGCAACTCGTTGCTTTTGTTTGTAGTCAAATCGCTCTGTAATCGATAAAAATATTGGTATTGTTCCGATTGGATCAATGACCGCAAAATAAATCAGAGCTAAAGATACAAGTTCAGTCAAAATCAGTTCTCGAAAAAAAATTTGCCATTTTTGAAACGTTTACATTCTTTCAATCATTAGCCGGCCGAGTCTAGGGAAAAAATACGTCAGATTCAAAAATAATCTTGCACCCGCATTGTGACGGTTTTTTGCTGGAGTAGAAGTTTTGTGGTTTATTAGGTGGCCTAGCTCCCTACATCCACTAATGCTAAAATCCCCCATATGCAATCCATCCAAAAAGCTCGACTTAGATCAGGCCAATTCGCTCCCGGTCAATCCGGCAACCCCGGAGGCCGCCCAAAGGACGAACACCGCGTCGCTGAACTAGCTCGCTCCTAGACGGTTGAGGCTATAGACACGCTGGTTGAGCTAATGCGTGAAGGCAAGGACGAGCGCGTACGTGGAACCGCGGCTCAGGCGCTGCTAGACCGCGGTTGGGGCAAGGCGAGGGTTGAGGTTGTTACAGGCGCTGAGGGCAGCTATTTGGACGTTTTGAGGGTGGTTAATGAGCAATTGCAGCTCAAAAGGTCTGTTGATTGACCTGAAAACAGAATATTTTCAGGGATTTTGTAGTGTTTTCTAACTTCACTTGAGTTTGTTCGAATATCATTACAATGTAGACATAGTGTGGACATAGATAGAAAGTGAAATAGTGAATTTAGAATAAGGTATGATAAAATTATATTTAATTTGATATAAAAAATTGTGCGCACTATACTGGGGGTGTAGGGGTCGTGGGTTCGAATCCCGCCGCTCCGACCATTTTTCATTTATAAAAATCAATATGATAAAGGAATAGCCATTCGGCTCTTTCTGCCCTTTCTGTCACAATTTGTCACAGGAGGCGCTAAAATGGCATCCATTAGACACCGAAATGGACGTTTTCAAGCACAAGTCAGAATGCTTGGTAAAACAAAATCTGCAACCTTCCTATCACGCGCTGACGCTAATAAATGGGCGACACTAATTGAGGCCGACCTCATCGGCAGCGAAGATACAAGACTTATGTATAAGCCCGATTGTGTCGCTGAAATATTACAACGCTATCTCAATGGCGAATCGCGCCAGAATCAGGGGCATGTGGTTGAAAAATACATAATTGGACTGATGCTGAAAGAAAACTGGGCTCTAATGCCAATCCAGCGCCTTTCAACCTCACATATTGCGGAATATAGAGACCGCCGACTTCGCAGCATCAAACCTTCGAGTTTTAATCGCCAGTTCAGTGTGCTCAAAGTCGCCTGTGCTGTTGCCAGGGATGAGTGGCTTTGGGAATTTGATGACAGGTTCCTGAAAATCCGCCGCGCACGCGTCAATGCTATAAAAATCCCTCGTAGAATTAGCAATGATGAGTTTATCCGGCTAATCGAGGCGTGTGCTCAGTGTAAAACAGCAAAAATGAGCCACTTGATAACCCTTGCACGCGAAACAGGTATGAGAAGGGGGGAGCTTTGCTCGCTCGATAAGCGCTCAGTTTGTTTTGATAGAGGAATAATAAACATTGAAGCCACCAAGACTGGCTTTCCTAGAGTGGTTCCCATGACAGCTGATGCAAAAGCTGCCGCTATGGCGCTAGCTCAGCTTAGTTCTGACAATAGTTTGCTGGATATGACGCCAAATGCAGTAAGGATGAGCTTTGAGAGGTGTAGAGCGCGTGCCGGGCTCACTCACATCAGGTTTCATGACTTCAGGCACGAAGCAATTAGCCGGTTCTTTGAATTTGGTCTTACTCCACCGGAAGTTGCATCGATTAGTGGGCACAGAACGCTATCTATGCTGATGCGCTACAGTCACGCATCTTTAGATTTGATTGTGAGGAAGTTTGGTAGCGCTTGAATAACTTCTTTGAGGGAGCCGTGGGCTTTTTTAATAGCGCTCTTACGAATGGTTCTACGTTCGCCATTTCTATTACTGTGAGCTGCCTTGGCTCTGGCGTCCATTATGCTTCTGCTGGGCTTAGATACTTGATTGCAGAATTTAATATATGTATCGCCACCCTTTGTTTTTGCAAAATATGTCTCTAATTGTTTTAGCGCATAACTAAAATCTTGATTGTCGTGTTCAATGACGGTTTTAGTTTTGAGGATATGCTCAAGCTCAGATTGGATGTCATGGGCGGCTATCGCCAGATTTTTAGTTTGTTCTGTGATTTTTTTTTTGAGGCTATCATTAGCTTCCATTGAGGCGAGCATGGTCTTTGCGCTCTCCATAATGGCTTTATGTGCGCTTTCAATTTTATTGAGACTTTTAATTCTTGGGCGGCAAATCCCAAGTTGGAGGTGCTTGGCTAGTGAAAACGTTAAGGCTTCAGTGGCTCTGCCAATATAAAGGAGCGCCGGCTCCCAGTGACCTGACCTGTATTCAGAAAGGAACTTTGAGAGCTCTCTGTTGACTGGAGTGACGTTCAAAGAAAACGAGTTCTCTATATTAAATAGCTCTAGTCTGAGTGTTAACTCATCTTCAAGATTTGGTTTGTTTTGAAATTCAAAAACAATAGAGTGGCAGGTTCTGCAGACTAATCCTTTTTCAAGTCCGAGGCGCTTTGTCGTGAAAAATGCGCTCCCAGATTTAAGTATCCGGCAGTTTTGGCATTGAAATTTATTCGTCGCCATCCTGAACTTCCATTGCAATCCCCATATAGTCCTCTAGATAGACCAGTGCCTCCATTTTATGGCTCTCTATTGTAGGCTCGTTATAGGCCATTTTGAACCAATGCTCGGCCATCTTGTCGTCTTTTTTGCATCCATAACCGTACAAATAAGCAATTCCCAGACCCAAGTATGTTTGAGAGCTGGCCCCATCTAAACTCGACGCTTCTTGGAAATACTGAAAAGATAATTTTTTATTTTGCCTTACAATATCACCATCGCTGTAAATAATGGCTAACCGTTCTTTTGCAGCCCCAGAATCTTCTGCTGATGCGCGTTTTAGAAGATTAAGTCCCCTTTTGATATCTTGTTTAACGCCTTCTCCATGTAGATATGCGTTTGCTAAAAAATTGTTGTTCTCAATACTGTAATCTGGTCCCAGCTCTAACATCAGTTTTACAGCTTTTGGAGTGTTTGCTCTGGTGCCCCAGCCATAAAAATAACAGCTACTTAAAAATTCTTTGGCTTCTTCATTGCCGAGTTTTGCTGCTCTATTTGTCAGCAAAAAGGCTTGGCGCTCGTCTTCCTCGAGTAAGTGACCGGTAAAATACATGCGAGCGAGTGCATTCATCGCGATTTCATCGCCTTCAGCTATGGCTAGCTCGTAATAATGCTGTGCCTTTTGGCCATCAGCTTCCATCTCGCTATTACCAGTTGAGTAAAGCTCGCCGAGCATTGTTGCCGCGTGCACTTCACCTTCATCTAAGGCTTGAAGCAGCAATTCTTTTGCGCGTTTAAAGTTTTCAACCTCAATATAATCGTATGCGAGGTTCCACTTTCGCCAAGAAAGTCCTTTTTGTTCACAGCCAATAAGAGCTTGCTCAGACCATTTAAAATAGTTGTCCTGATTTTCTTCAAGCCAGTCATCAGTAACGCCTAATTTTTTGTCAAATTTTGAGGCAAGGAGCCACGCTGCTTCATTATCACCGTCTTTTGCTGCGCTCTCTAGTTTGTTTAGCGGGATGGCTGAAATGATTCTTTCATGCAAATTTCCAGCACTTTTGTTGAGTTCTCTGCCTCTTTTGGATGCTGCCGTGTTGCGCGTATGTAGCACTGCTCCAACAATATCAGCAAAAAGAGCGTCATATTCTTTAAGCAAACTCATTTGCCCACCATCACGCTCAAGCTTGACGCTCAGTTCAGTCAGGCTTTTTTCTAACGTATCTAAAAACAATTTTAAATTTTTGGGGGTCATTGAACACCTTGTTTCTTTTCGAATGTTGAAGCCTTCAAATAAATTGATTGAAGCTTTGTTCAGTCGGATACTTCTTGGCTGTTTGTTTTTATCTCAACATTATACGGCCAGTAGTCAATTTCGTCATAATCATAAAGCGTGGTGTCTCTGTTTGACCAGGTTCTGAGCGTTACTTTCTTTGTTTCATCACCGGACAGCATTTCTTTTACCTGTTCCAATGATTTTGGTTCAATGCCATCGATGGCTATTAAAACGCTGTATTGCTCCCAACCTGTGCGCTCCGCGTAAGAACCCGCTCGAACTGAATGTACAGTCAGGAAACCACTCTCACGCCGTCTTTCCGGGAAGGGGTCAAATGATATTAGCGCGCCATCAGCAAGCACATATTTACGTTTTGTGACAAGCTCTTGTGGTGACACGTATATTGACTTCTTTATCGTCTTCTCGTCGCGTTTAATGGTGATTTCAACTTCTTGGTTCAATCCGCGCAAGATTGTGTTCACCTCGGTTGGGGTGGCCACTTCCTGGCCATCAATATGGGTTAAGCGGTCACCAATCCTGAGACCGTCAGGTAGTTTTTCAAAATGCGCTGCAGGGCCAATAATTAAATACTCTTCGCTTTGCGAGTTTTTTGTGAAGTTAATTAATAGTTTGGGCGGTGAGGGGTTTTTACCCTGCTTCAGTAAGTCTAATATTTTACAGATGGGTATAATAGGAACAGCAAAGTTCAGTCCTTCTGTATCTTTGAGAGCCATAGCATTAATGCCAATAACCTTGCCGTTACTCAAATTAATGAGCGGTCCACCTGAGTTTCCGGGATTTATTGCGGCATCAATTTGTATCCAGTCCCTACCATTGTAATAGCGGACTTTTGATACAATGCCACGGCTGGCTGAATAGCTAAGGCCGTGTGGGTGACCAAATGCTGCAACTTCTTGACCGCTTAATTCACTTGTCTCGCATTGCAGAGGAGCCTCGGTCGCGTTTTCTGGTATATCCTTTTGGTCAACTTTTATGATTGCCGCATCTAATTCGGTGTCCACATATACTAATTTAGCTGCGATAAAGGGCTCACTTTTGAATGATACCTCAATGTCACCAGTTCCACGCCCTGAAACATGAGCATTGGTTAAAATCCAGCCCATCGAACGGTCTACTAAGAAACCTGCGCCATTACTTGAGCCAGCGTCATCTTCATAAAATGAGTAACGGATAGAAGATTTAGTTCGAACAGAGTAAAGCTCGGCATTGGCAATTGGAGAATTACCGCTTGTTTGGGCCGCAGAAATTTCTGTGTTAAAAACAAATAATCCTGCAAACAAAGTTAGCAGTTTTTTACGGCTCTCCATGAGCTATCCTAACTATCAATTTGAGCTAAATGCTCGGCGGCTGTTTCTAAGTATAAGGTTACTGTCATACAGGTGCATGTAAACATTTATGTAATATTCAACCCATGCGGGGCTGACAAACGCAGGCAAGGATTATGTGAAGCCAGCATTTAAACTTCCGTGTGTTACGATTGAATTCTGGTTATTTGTGTCGACCTAGAACCCTTTATCCAGCGATGTTAAAAAATACAATAAAATCATATAATTATATTTAAGCTATTGATTTAATGAATATTTTTTCCAGACGTCTGAGTTTTTTTAGTAATTGATTCAATGTGTTACGCGGCATCAAAAAAATGCGTTTTAAAATGGAGCTAAGATGACGCAATTAGTAGAAATCTTTAAAGGCCTAAATTCACGGCTCAGAAAGCTTATCATTTTCTATTATGGCCTTTATTTGGGCACGTTGTACTGCGTTCTTTTTTATCTGATTACGAATATCATTCTAAAGCGGCAGCCGCATGTTGAAGTCTATTGGCAAGAGGCTATCCACGAGTTTGTGGTTACCTATATGGGGCTATTTGTACTTGCCTGGCTGTCTATTCTGGCTGGCGCCATTACGACATGGATTTTTACAAGGCCTGAACCAAAGGCTATTAAGTATTCATTACGTGTGACAGCCATTGTGTTGCCGTTGGCAATATATTTTTCATCATCCACGCTTGTAAATATAGCTTTGAAAATCATTCGCGTAATAAGCGCTTAGCTATTTTAAAACTGTTGCTTACTGGCTGATTGAGCGGAATTTATCCAATCGCTTATCATGACCAGCTTGCATCGCCAAAAGCTCATCCAAATCTGTTGTGACCGGTGTGGTTGAATTTGCTCCATGACTAATGTATTCGACATCAATATTGATGGTCTGGCCAAACATCTCGGCAAAATGGAGTTCCATAAACTCTTTAAGTTCGGCTTCGTAACCACGATGTATGATGAAGCTGTCATGCATTGGCAGGATTGCAACTGGTGATGGATAGGTGATGAAGCTGAGCATCACTCGCTCGGCCAACTCGCTATCAAGGCGCTGCAAATGGCCTCCGGTACCTGAAAAAAAGGCTTCTTTGATGGTTTTGTGTCTTTGCGCCATTGCTTCAACAACATCAGCCCATTTGTAACCATAAGTAGATAGCTTCATGCCCCGAGGCTGGGATTGCATGAATTTGTGCGCGTTCACCATTGCATTGAAGGCCTGCTTTGCAACCTTTCTGGGTAAATCAGGTAATATATTGCTGTAGGCATCAACAGGGGGCTCGAGGCCTTTTTTTGCATATATGATTGCAGGGTGAAGGCTACTGAAGTCAGCTTCTACTGTACGACTGCCGTTAATGATAATCATTGAACGGTATTCTTTTGGTATATTCTGCCACCAACCGCCGTAAAAGCGGCCACCTGTTCTAAACCCGGTATCATTGAATACGCGGTAAAGCTGGGTACGTGTTAAATCCAGCTGCTTGTCATTTTCATCAAAACTATAGTCCCGCGCCCGCATTCTGGCTTGCAGGGCTACAAAGCCATCATCAGATAGCTCAAGGTCTATCCATCTTGACGATATAGCCTGATTTATCCTCGACAGATTATTCCGCATAACCTGTGTCTCATCAGTATCAGTATATTCAATAAGCCGCTTTCTTGTGCCCATCTTGCTAAGTTTAGCATTCCATTCTAGCTCTTTGATTTGAACTCTGATGGTTTCAACAATGGGCTCGGGGCCTGCAATCACTGGTAAAGTGGCAAGTTCAACCTCTTTAAAGCATCGAATGAGCTTTGCGGTGGCCTTATATCGCGTGAGATAGAGCCCTATAGCACCATGTGATACGCCAGCTTTTACCTCTTCCAGGTATCCCAACCTGCACATCCCCCCATATGCTAGCTGTACATGGATACGGTATGAAAGACGGCTGTTGTAACGGCTTTTAGTATACGCGCCGGGGCGCTTTCTAATTGACGCCAAATTCATTCGGGAACGCGAAAAGCGTATGGAAACGCTATCCCTAATCAGCTTTTCAACTGACATAATTAGGTTATTAAGCCTATTTCCTTGAAGTTTTCTTTGACGGCTACCCTTGCTTAACAACTCTTTAGAAATATCTTCAGTTATTTTTCTTATCATGCTTATCCAATAAAATTTATTACTATTTAATCAATTGAATTATAATGATTATTTGTATTTTAGCAATACATATTGAAACGGGTACTGGTAACGTTAAGGAGCTTTATCAGTATTAGGCAATCGTCATTGCTTGTGCTCTAGCAACGGTACCAATTGACTTTGTAAAAGAGGGGTCATCACTCTCGACATGTGGCTGGGGTCATATTTTCCATCACTGTCACTCAGCCGGTTTTCATATTTATGGACTATGAAAGCAGCCATCAGACCACATCCAATACCAATCCAAGCTCCGCCACCGACGATGCTTGCTGCTCCGATAAACGCCCCAGATTTAGCTGCTCCCCAACCAAATGCCTTGAAAACATTTTTCAATTTGTTTTCTTTACGGCCTCTATGCACTGACCGAGCGACAAGAAGTAATGCAACTGTCATTGCCAGTGGGTTGGCAGCAAGAACAGCACTGGTGGAGACTGATGCCGCAAGTTTTGAAAACTCTCTAGTTTCCGATTTTCCCCAATTTAAACTAGCACCAAGGACTGCCGCAAATGCCCCCACAGATTCTGTCGCCGTAAATGAAACAAGGTCCAATAACCACTCTTTTTCTATATCTAGATTACCCGCCATCTTTGCCACAGCCTCAAAACCCTCTCGATTTAAAGTGGTGACGGGCATTCCCATTGGGGTAACGAGGTCTTTCCAATAAGCCTGTAAAAAGCCCATTGCTTCTTCGCCTAAGGTATCATCTGGCAAAGCAGATTTTACAGCCTCCCAGGCTCCATTTACTGAGTGTCCACCATCAAAAAGTCTGTGGTCACCTCCAAACTCATTCATTAAGTTGCGACCATGGTCCATTGCTTTGTCATAAGCTGTTGAACTCGTCTCAAAAACACCCCGTAAGTACCGGTCTACATCTGTCGCAGCTGTAGTGGCCAATGATGCGTTAAGAAATTTTGCCACTTGGCTACCTGTCCACCTAGTGTTGGCAGATAAATCGTTTGCTCTAGCTTTGATAGCATCAAACAATTTTTGCATATGCTGTAACGATATTTTGGCTGCTGTTTTTATCAACTAAATATAAACCCTGTGTTTTCGCTTAAAACTGGTTTGGTACGCATCACTTTACCGAATTGCCAAAACCAGATTACATTCTAAATATGAAAACCCTATCCCAAATACTATTAGCTGGCTTAACTCTTACAGTTCTCGCTTGTGCAACTGTATCCGTGTGGGTTTTGGAATCCATGATAACAAAACAAAAATTCGTTGTTATCCCCGCGATTGAAAATGAAATTAAGGTTAAAACTGTTCCAGCAATTAATAATAAAATTAAGGTTAGGCCTATTGGTCATGTTGGTTATGTTGGCAGGCCGGAAGTAATTTTAAAAGACAGTTTAGAAGAATCTGACTCACAACCTGACGAAATTTGTATGCTTCGGGATGGAGAATGGCGGGAAAGAATATACAATACGCCTTGCTTAGATGTTGGCGAACAAGCAATGAGATTTCAAAGGGGTGAGGCAACATTGGTGACGCGTACAACGTCTGAATCAAATGAAATAATTGGGGATTGCTTCAGTGATGAGGGAAGACTTTATTGTCAGGCTAGTTTTGTGGGGACTGAACTGAGCATCAAAACATAACCTTTGCCAGTTTCTAGATAAGTCAGAGCCATATGACCATAATAACTGAATTTGAAACCATTATTGTCTGTCGTCAAATTCTTGAACTGAGGTTCAAAGGAGGGTGGGCGGCTTGGTTGAAAAAGTTTTCAATGGAAGATGATGGTGAATTATCACGCATATCTGCAATGAGTGGGCATGACATCGCTGGGACAGAAAGAAAAATTCAGAAGCTTGGGCTTTTACCCCCTAAGATAAATGATACCACTTATCAGTACCGCGACTACTTTATTTATGCGATGGAATACAACCCATACGAGCAGATGAATTTGGCCCCTGCTTATCCCGATTGGCTTATTTGGAATGCCTCCTTAATGGAAACGATGTCTCTATTTGAGATTGACAAACTTCCGCTTGGAACCGTCAAAGGTAGTCCAGCTAGGCCAACATTTGATTTCAACTCAAAGGTAACAATCACATGACATATAAATTCGACTGGAAAGATGCTGCTCACCGACAGGTGGAAATAGAAGCTAAAAACGGTTTTGAAGCTGAAAGACTGTTTCGTGAGATGAGTTTAGAACAACGGCTGAAAGCATCATCCGTTGATGTTGATAAAGGCACGTTAGAAATAAAATTCGTTGATGCTGGGTTAGGTGATGTCCACACAGCAGAAGAATGGAATAACGACATTAGGCATATTACTTAACACCCCCACACATCTCCGGATAGCATCGTCATTATGAAAGCAGGCAAAAACGTATTTCTTCCATTTGGTTTGCTCGCAGCAACCCTTAACTTATCCCTGTCCTATTACTTCAATGTCAATGCCGAAGACCTCGTATTGTCGAAACCTTTAGATACCAACTGGTTCTTTTTGGGCGAACCCGCATTCAACTATGGCGGCTTCTTTGTTAGCAGCAATGAGCCGACAATTTATCGGCTTCCATCAACAATCTTTCTTATAATCTTGAGTATAGCCCTTTTTCGTTACTTGATGCACACGAGGACAGTTGCCCAATCACTTTTTGCAGCCATCCTTCTTGGCGGTGTAGGCGGACTAACTCTTGATATTCTGGCTTACGGAAGCGTTTGCGACTGGCTTGGCTTTAAAGTCCCTGAAGCGACTATTTATTCGATGACAAACATCTCAGATTTAATGATTTTAGTTTCTGCACCAATTGCAGCGTTGATTTGCGTAAAAGGATTGATTGCACGCTCATTAGGTTTTTGTACTGCGATAGCTATTGTTAGTTCGAGTACGTACTATCACTTTGCAGCACTGGGAGATTTCTTTTTGCTTTCTCGATATTAAATATTTTTGGCGGTGTTTCATTTACTAACAAAAAACCACCAAAATAAAAAAGCCGCTAGCAGTCCCCAATATGCAAAAATGAAATGATACCCTAATCCAAGTAGTTGCCCATTAACAACAATGGGGATGCCGATAGCAACAAACCATAATAAACTGAATTTCAATAATAACATAAATGCAGCACCAAAAAATTCTTTAAGCTTGATTAAAGCAAATTCAATTGACTTGATAGGTTGCGTAACGACTGTCACCAATAGGACGGTGATACCGCAAACAAACCCAACAACCATGCAGGGGAAGAAGAAGAAATAAAAAATAATCGCAAATACTGTTTCTATAAATCCATCTGCATTTCTAACTTTCTCCACTCCTGAAGCAAAAACTTTGCTGGCCCCACTGACCAAAATACCGAAGAAGGATAAAACGATATCTAGCATGGTCTTTGCAACGCCACTTACGAATAACCAGTAAATAAACATCAACAACACACCAGCAAACAACACTTGCCAGAATACTGAATATCGGCTCATTTGTGGGGGTTCTCCTCACCGGGTCAAATGATAAAGAAAACTAGATATAATAAAACAAATTCCATTTTATAAACTTGCCATAAAAAGAAGACCTCGCAAAGCTAGGTTTCCTGCAGTTTAAACTTTGCTGTGTCATTATCAGTGAAACACCACCTCCAATTAATCGCCCATACTGACTCACACAGCAGCTCTAACAAAGCAAGCTGCCCAAGGTAGCTTGCGCAGTCTTAAACCATGCCGTTGATTCTTAAAACGCCATTAAAGCCATATGTATATGCGGCGGCCACTGCATATGTTTCTGTAGTTTCTCTATACTGGTAATTGCCAGATACAGACCCGGTGAGTGGTATAAGGACATTCGTACATAATAAGGGGTGGGGCTCGTGCACAAGTAACCCTGTGGGGTGGGGTGGCCCATGCCTAGGGGTACACAAATGGTAGCACAATTTTCCTTTGAAAAATGCTTAGGTAAAACGCGTTAATTTACCGGCATCATTTTTGTCACTCAGTGACAGAAATAGCTGCCTAAAAACTTCCCTGGGGAAACATTTAGACAGCTGTAGTTCAAGCTAAATATCAAACCTTATGTCTGCTTTTGAAGCAGAAGATTCTTTTGAAGTGTTTCAGGAATATCAGTCTTAAGCTTTACCGGCACTGCCTTTATTTCCCGTCCATCAAAAGTTTCTAAATTCATCCAAACCCAGCTATGATTATTGCTTCCAAAGAAAGTGTAGGTGTGTACAGGTTTTCCGTCTAGACGGGTCTTAGCGGCTCCTGATTGGACACCCATCTTCCGGCCGTCAAACTGACAGCCTTTGAGTGGAATCACAAAATCTGGAAACCTCAGTCCATCATAACACCTATGAAAAATGCTTTTAACAGGAGCTGAATACATAACCCGCCCCCGCCAGCCCATGTCTGCAAGTTCTGAGAAGGTCACCTCGTTACCTAAATCAAAAGCCTCAAGCATGTCTGGAACATCGTTCTCCTCACACTGCTCAATTTCAATTGAATATGTCCTCGTATCACTCTCATCATACTTGCCGTAAGTAATGACAGACCAATAACGAAATCCATTTTTCATGCCTTTACGCTTAAGATAAAGGCTCTGAACTTCTTGGCATAGGGTTGGCCCTACATACCAATAGCCGATGTAGAATACCCTCTGCCGTGGCAGTGGCTTGGAACGTTTCTCTTTTTTGGGAAAGTCGACAATATTAGTCATTGTATGCCTCCGCTTTAGTGCTTTTGGCGGACTGCCAAGGCGCACAAGTTGGTAATTAAATGCCTAAACAATATTTTGCTGCTCCTTTGTTCAAAATCAAGACCTAAATTAACAAAAATTTGATAGCAGCTAGAGTTTGTATTTTGGGTTCTGTCGTGTGTATCTTAGAACTCTCAAATGCAGTCCGTAAAGTTGAGGCGCTCAACCGCTTTTGGAAGTAAAAAAAATGATAACTTGGCGTGACATTGTCCAAACTTTGCGCTTTCAGCGTTTGCTAACAGCTTTGGTTCTTCTGACAGTTGAAGGGGTTTTGCGCCAACTCAAAGAACGGGACGCCATATCTGAAGTCGAATGCAAAAGATTGATAGCTCAACTTTCTACATTTCAAAATTCTGACATAACGGCATTGCAAACCGTATTTTATCTTGAGGTAAACACTTCAGCTACGAGCACAATCGCCAGCCAGACCATAAGATTAAATGTTTTTTTACGAAATATCAGTAAATTAGGACGTTTCAATCAAAATCCAAAATTGCATTTTTTGATTTTTAGGTTTCGAGAGTTAATTAGTCTTTTGAGAATTCTTCGTGATGCACGCAACGCTGCGGCACATGACTTTTCTGATAGACCTGAGATTGGTTGGAATTTAACTGTCTTTTCAGCGTACATGCGGGTGTTAGAGGTTGCTGTAATCCCAAGCAAGTTTGAAGAGAAAATTGAGAAACAGAAAGAAGAAATAAAGGACGCAATAGTTTCTTTTCTTGAAAATGGGAATGCAAATTTAGCCAAAGAAGATGACGATAGCAGTCCAAGCGATAAGATTGATGAAATTCACAACAATCAAATTCTTGATGAAATAAGTGTGATAAAAAACTCTATCGCATCTCTTGATACAAAGCTTTTTGATTTGGTAAATAATATTCCAAACCGTCCGGTGGCCTTGGAGCCGGAACTCATAAAAGAGGACGATGAACACGAAAATAACGGAGAGGAACACGAAGATATCAGAGTTCAAGTTCCGTCAGCTATCACTGCAGCGGTGCTCCGACAGAAACTAGAAAATTTTCGAAAAACCATAGATGATGAATTTGGTGAAGATGCCGAGTGGTACGGTGTAGCGTGTAATATTTTGCAGAAACCCTTCGTCTCAATTATTATAAAAAATAAGTATCGCGATGTAACCAGCGCACTTTTGGATGAAGAGATAAATTGGAGGTACAAAAGGCATAAAAAAATAATGGACAAACAGATTGTAAAATTTGAGACAAAAATTAATAAGATTATAGAGAGTGTGATTTGGGATGATTAGAAACACCTACACGTGTGGAGGTTTATTCGCAGGAATCGGTGGTTTTTGTATTGGTTTTGAGCGGCAGGGTTTCAATACTTTGTGGGTCAATGATTTCGACGACCAGGTTGCAAGGACTTATGCCCATAATTTTCCAAATATAAAATTTATTCAGCAAGATATTTGTGAACTTGATTTTGACAATCTGGAACCAGTGGACGTTCTCCATGCTGGGTTTCCATGTCAGAGCTTCTCTCAGGCCGGTAATAGGCTGGGATTTGATGACCCTCGAGGACAATTGTTCAATGTAATGATGGACAAAATTAGTAAATCAAATTGGAAGCCAAAGGTTCTACTTTTCGAGAATTCAACACACCTAAAATCTGGAGGTAACGGCGATTGGTTCCGGCATATTAAGTATCGAATTAAAAAAGCTGGTTATTGGTTTGACGAACAAAATGCCGTTATGGTCTCGACACATGAACATGCGGGCTTGCCGCAAAAGAGAGAGAGACTGTTTCTTTTTGCGACTTTGAAATCATTTATTGGGTTTAATCCCTTTGGCGAAATACCGACCATAAAAAAATATAAAAAAAATGTAGAAATGCTTGATTTAGACATTGAACATGAACCATCTTACTATCTTTCGGATAATAACAGATATGGCAAATGGATTTTATCAGAGGGGGCGAAAATGCAACCTGGCCAACTTATCCAGCTTAGACAACATATGGTCCGTCCTCAAAAAGAGAACATTTGCCCGACGCTAACTGCAAATATGGGGCTTGGTGGGCATAATGTTCCATTTTTGATTCAAAATGGAAAATTACGCAAAATGACTGAACGGGAATGCTTGCGGATGCAAGGTTTCCCCGAAAATTTCAATTTTCCAGATTTGCCGGGCAATGCAAAATATCGGATGATTGGAAACTCAGTCAGTCCAGTTGTTTCAGAGAAAATAGCAGGCGTTATTTTGGGAGAGCTTGCGTCTCAAGATGAATTTAAAATGAGGAGCGCCTGATGGAATGGCAGTTTGATGAACTCAACAGTGGCAGTATTGAGGGGTGGAACCACCCTGGGTTAGCTCAATTTCGGTCAGGCGCACTTTCTAATCTCGTCCGAGAAACTTTGCAAAACAGTCTTGATAATCCCCACCCAGATAATGGGGATGAAACACCAATTATTGTCCAGTTTTTAGAGCACAGTGTTGACCGTGAGAATGTGCCTGGAATAGATGACCTGCAAAAGACATTAAAAGACTGTTTAAAGCAAGTTGACGCCTCAAATGAAGAGGTTCGTAAAGGCATAAAGTCCGCGCTGGAACTTGCACAAAGCCAGAAAATAAAAGTTTTAGAAATCGCCGACTATCATACAACCGGAATGCCAGGGCCTGCGATAAGGCGCCAGCCTTTTCATAACTATCTGAAAACTAGTGGAGATAGCACGGCTGATACAAGCCGAGGAGGGTCTCACGGGCTTGGAAAATTTGCACCATTGGTAAACACAGAGTTGAGAACTATTTTTGTTAGTACTAAGTGGGAAGAAGACGGTGCTGAGAAAAGCCTTTTTCAAGGGTTAAGCTTTATGCTTGGGAGAGAGATGCCAGATGGCAAAACCCTCGGGCAAAAAGGTTATCTGGGTGGGCCTGATTTTCAACCGCTAGAAAAAATACCAGAAGAATTTAGCTGGATGGAAAGGACAACAACAGGTACTTCATTATTTCTTGTCGGGTGGGACTCCCCGGAAAGATGGGAAATGTCTGTAATTGGTCATGCCTTGATAAGTTACTTCGCTGCGTTTCAACGCAAAAAACTCATTATTTCAGTAAGAAGAGCAAACACTAAAGAGGTTAGTGTTGGGGGTGACGGGGACTTTAGGGACTTTTTTGTCGGTACAACGACGAGTCAAAATATAAAATCCGTTTTGGACCAGGCTGGACAGGGTTATGGAGAACAATTTGTCAATTCGCTATTCTACCTAAGGTGCCTCGAAGACGAAGGTGTTACAGAACACAAAACGCAGATAAATCCTGGCATAAATGCATCGCGCGTATCGTTGCTGAAAGATGATGACGCCCCGCAAAGAATTGCATTCATAAGAAATAATATTTTTATCACAGACCAAATACCAACGTTTTTCAAACAAAAAAGTCAGCAATTTAGTAATTATGCGGGTGTTTTTGAAGTTGAAAATGAGACAGGCTATCAGCTTTTACGACGCATGGAAAACCCAAGCCATACAGAATTAAATGCTGATTGGTTGCCTGTCACAGAGAGGCGGGGAGGAAAATCTAGTCTGAGGGCGCTTGGTCAAAAACTAAAGGATATTGTTAAAGAAAATATGAAAATTGGCGGTGATGTTGATACGGGTCCAATTGAAATATTGAAAGAATTTTTCTCTGATGAGGGTGGGGAAGGTGCCGACAATATAGAGAATGAAGATATTAACCCCACGGGTTTGTTCAAGATAAGCTCCCGACCCCCAAAGTTTGCTCCACCGCCTGTAATCAGTATTGATGACCAAGAAGAGGATGAAGAGGAAATCATCGCCGAAGAAGAAGGTCATGGCACTGACGGAGGCTCAGGCACGGACGGTGGCGGCGGCGGCGGCGGTGTTGATGGTCATGGTGATGGCGAAGGTGATGGAACAGGCGGAACAGGGAACAAGGGGTCTAGAGACCCAGAAAAGAATAAGGACAATATAAAGCTCTCAAACAAACGTGTGATTGGAATTGAGAGTGAAACGGTTACAGCCATCATCACAGTTGAAAAAGCAGCTAAAGCTCTAATAACATTACAAGAAGTAGGAGCTGACTTTTCTGAGGATTTATCAATTAAAAATTGCAATGAGGGAAGCGTTACAGATAAAGGTGTTCTGATTGAATTTGAGGCTGGCAAGCCTGTTAAACTTAAATTTGAGTGTGAAAAGGAAGTTGTTGGTGGCATTAAGCTGCTAGTCCGAGGGTCATTATAATGCAGTTTGATAGAGACAAATCTTTTGGGTATCCAGTATTGCGCCCAGTTTTTGAAGATGAAAAAATCAAAAATATGGATTTTCCGCGTGCACAATTTGAACCAGTTTTTGATTTGAAGCGGTCTGTTGAAAACCCAAACGTTGCTGAATTAGAATATGAATTCACAGTTTCTGTTCCTGAAATGGAAGACGAGATTCGTTCACAAAAACTATCTATTAAAGTGGACATCCGATGTGGAAGAACCTTTTTTGCAAAACAATATGACGTTGGCTTTGATGGTGTTATCGAAATCGACCTGACCAACCTACGCGATGTAATTGAAGTTCACCCTTACGTTGTGGCGACAGAAGACTTTACGTTTTCATCGAAATCAATTCATCCTGATTTTGGATTTGACAGTTTCCTTCTCAAAAAGGGAAGTATCATTGCGTGGCACCCTCCAATGCCTTTTTCAATAGAGAAAGAACAGTATCGAACTGTTCGTTCTATTATTGATTTTCACCCTAATCCTGAAATCAAATATGGCGAGTACATTTTAGGCACTGAGAATGATTATGTAGTTGTCTATGCTCACCCAGATTTTGTCTCGCAATGTCGGGCAGCTGAAAACATTCAAGATGCGCAATTAGGTTTGTTATCAAGTTTTTATATTCCTATAATTGCCGAGCTTTTGCTGGAGCTGGCGAAAGATGGAGAAAAGGCTGACACTTTGCGATGGGCATCGATAATTAGGGCTAAAGCTGATGCGTTGAAATTAGAATGGTCCGATGAATTGAAGAGCATTCAAAACGCTCAGAAGTTGTTGCGTAATCCCCTTAGCGAATTTTCTAAAAAGGCGTTTTTAAGCTCATGATTGATTTGCCAATATATAAAAGAAGCCTTGTCGAACTCCTTCACAAAAGCGTGGAAGATAATCTCTCTAGTTATGAGAATTGTGACATCAGCACTTTTCTGCAAAAGCCTGAATGTTTGGAGCATCAGAGAACCGTTGAAACAGTCAAAGTCGATGAAAACGCTTTTGCAAGCCTGAAAACTGAAGCAACTGGCGCGGCAGACGCATTCAATGCAAATTTGGTATTTAACGCGTTCGAAGGCATGACGCCGTATCTTGCGGCAGATGAACGTGTATGGGTTGCGCTAACTCATCAGGTCGCACCTGCGTTCTCATTTAATCGTTGGGTTACATCGAGAATGTCACCCGAAGAGAAAGTGAATAGCATCAAATACCATTTCTTTGCTCGGGGGGGGCAACGTGGCCTTCACCGAAACAACGCTCTTGCCTCATTATGGTGGTATGCTTACGTCTGCAGTAAAAATGAGAGGCATCCGCTTTCAGACGTGTTAAAAGTGGTGTTAACGTTAACGGATTTTAGGTCTTCGTTGACAGGAAGACCCACGAGTGCACGCGTTAGTGGAGTTTTTAATGCCATCACAAATATAGTTATCGATGAATATGGTAAAACATCAAAGCCCGAGATAATGGAACGAGAAAAATATAGAGCTTGGTTTCGACGAATTAACTTGAGTGGTGGCCGACGTCTCTATTCGACTATGGCTGAGGATGATTTGGAAGTCTTGTTCCGTAGCCTGATGATATAATTGAGTAACAAATTTTGGTAGTCAAACAGGCGGCCCATCTCCCTTTGTGAATTTTGGTCCCAGTTACACTCCCAAATGGTCAAGGAAGCCACGTCCTCTTTAGCCAATTGTTGAATAACATTCCTGTCATTGTCTGCAATTTTTGATAGCTTCTCCTTCCAAACGTCCGAAAGTTGCTTAGTTTGACAGTGGTGGCTGTGCCAAAAGCACCCGTTGAAAAATACCGCTAGTTTGCATTCCTTGAAATAAAGGTCAGGTGTTCCAAAGACCCTTTTAGGGTTGGTTTCAAAAAGTCCAAAATGCTTTCTGACTTCATTTGCGAAAATAATTTCTTTTTTTGACCGATACATTTTTTACTCCTTCAAAAAACCGGTCAGTATATTGTTTTAAAAATAATTTTCAAGATTTAGTTAAGCTACCTCTCATTTTTTTCATCTAAAATTTCAAAACCTAGGGCGTCAACGGTTTCTAATCCAGATATTTTAGGGAGGTTTACTTGGGCTATGCCCTGTATCTTGTAATATAAGTTCTCTGCGCCAGTAATTGAGCCCTCAATTAGTGCCTCACGTTCTTTCCAAATCCTAGTTAAGGCACTTTTTTCCTTGTTTAGCTGCTCTTGCATCCTGAGTATGGGCGACACCATTCTTTCAATCGTTCCAGCAAATTCTTGGCTGGTAAGGAAATCAAACATTATTTGGGCTTTTTCCTCTCGAACACTCTCAGAGGCTACAGCGTTTGATAAATCAATTAATGAGTTTCTTAGAGCACGTAATAGAATTTGGTAGTCACCAAAGCCACATACCCAGACACCATCTCTAAGGTGGGCGTTTTTATTATCGTTAGGAAATGTGCTGGTCACGAGAACTGAGAAGTGAGCACCAATTGATAAAGAGTCATCTTTTAGTTTCTTTAACCACTCGTTAGAGAAATTTTTTGTTTGTTTAGATTCTATATTTATTTTGCCAACTGGTCGGCCAGCAGAATTTCGGACGGTCAAAACACAGTCTGCGCCTCGCTGCCCTTTTTTTATCTCACTCACTTCATCCCTTGGAAAAATATTCCTGAGAGTGTCCTCAATCAATAATTCACTTGCTTCACCTTGAGCTTGCATTGAGCCTTGCTCCGCCCTTTCAGAAGCTTTTAGGACATCTGCTTTCAAGGTTTCTACCTGGAGTTCTAAACGGCGTTTTTCTTTTGCACTGGCTGAATTCAGTAATAACTCTTGTTTTTGAAGTGCAAGGGCAACGGCTGTCTCTTGGGCATCGTGCAACCGCGTTTTTTCATTTTCAATTCGAAGTTTTTCGAGTTCAAGAGCGTCAAGTTTTTGCTTCATTGAAGAAACTTCTTTTGATTGTTTCAAAACTTCCTCACGCATTTGCTCTTTGGCTAGCTCTTTTCCCTGTTCCAGTGCCAATTCTTTAGCAGATAAAATCTTAAGCTCTATTTCCTGGTCACTCAGTTGCGCAACTTCAGCCTGAACTCTAGCCAGCGTCTGTTCACCAATAGCCTTATCTATTGAAAACTCAGCCCCACAATCTGGACATGTGCATTGAATATCCTTAAGGCTCATAAATTCCTCCTAATCGAACGCTTTTCTTACGGCTTGCTTAGCGGTTGAGATTGATTTTGCATGTTCTTGAATACGTCTCAGAGCAAAAGTATTATTTTGTAATGAGTGCTTTTCTTCATCAATCTTTGACTGCTCCATTATGGTCTTTGAAGTTTCAGATAAGTAACTTTTGAACTTTTCGGCAGCTATCTGGTTTCTATCAATCACTTCTCTAAGAATTTCCTGCTGCTCGTTAAGCAGTTCAGGTAATCCAACATCGATGCTTTTCAAAAGATTTGCTATTTCGTCTGTGGACTGCCTACCGGTGGATTTGTTTTGTTTAGTAATAAGGTCTTCAAGCTGCTCAAACTCACTTTCAAAACGCCTGTTAATTTGATGCGCTCTTTCATTGTATCTATGGCTAAGGTGGTTTGTTTCAGCGTTAAAGCTAGCGTAGGCTTTTTCAAGTCTTTCCAAAGCCTCAGTTTTTAGGTTTGACGGCGGAACCCATCCTATTAACGCTTTTTCAAAAAGCTCGGCATCCATCCAGCTGTTTTCTTCACGTTCGAGAAAATACCGAAAGTAGCGATATAGCTCCGTAGAGTTATCATTGGCAAAACTCATTATATTTGATTGAGAAAGGCTCCGTGTTTTCTTTGCTTCAAAACCAATTTGAAAGCTATCGTGGATATGTTTAATTAAAGCTGGTTTGGGTTCTTGTTGTTGAGAACTTTCACGAAATACCTGCTGTTTCAAAAAATCCACACTTTCCTTCATAGACTTGCTTCGGGTTTTGCTACTCCTGGCACTCGTGGAGCGGGGGTTCTGGTCCTCTGTGCTCATAAGCATGCTTATGTTTCTGCTAACTCTTGGGCGAGGGGCGTCATCCTGCAAAATCACGCCCCGCATAGCGTTTTGAGCAAAGGTGATTAATTCATTATCTTCAAAAAAAGTAATGCCCATCACCTGCCTCCTTCATTCAATCGTTTTGCAATTCTTGAAATTAATCGCATTCGTTTTACTGACGCGTTACCTTTTGTCTCGGAGATTGCGTCCGAATAATCGTCTAAGCTCTCATCATTTGCGACCGAAAGCAGGGCCCTTCGTTCATCTTCTGTCGTTGCAGCATCAAAAAGTCGCTTGATATCCATCATTCGGTCTGGATTTTGGGAAGACCTTGATTGCACATGATGTTCAATCAATTCTGCATGCTCTGCAACTCTACTAGCACGCCGTTCCTGCCTCCATGCATCAATATTTAAATTTGCAACTAACTTATGGAGATAAGCGTTTGGCTTATTGATGAGGTCAGGAACACTTTCTTTTGCCTCGATAATCCGCATATAAGCGCTCTGACACAAATCCTCATAGTCGCTGAGCAATGGTAATAAGCGGTGATGCTGCAACTTGGCAGGAGACTCAATAACTGCCGTTTTTTCTCTGATGAATTCTGGGCAACCGACACACATAAAATTTCTCCTAAAGGTACAGCAGGCCATGGATGAAGTTATCTTGAAGCAAAGCAGATTGCCCCTGCCTTGAGCCAGATGCTTCGAAAGCTGTTTCCACACCGATAGAGTTAACAGGGTGCCACGTTGAATTGATTAAATCCTCTTTAATTTTCATTTGGCTTTTAAGCGGATAGCTTTTTTCTTCTGTTACATCAGCCAGCCAGGATTTAATGGATTTAAGTGATTGAGACCTACAGGCTTGTTCATTAAAAAAGAGCTCACAAAATAGCTTTTTGCCGGTTGCAATCACATAGCCTCTTGATTTGGTGTTTTTGACAAAATCCCTAAGCTGGGCCTCGCATTTATATTCTTGGGCTCCAACTACATCTGTAAAATTTGAGGTCGAGCTGAAGGCATTGAGCTTGTAAGACAATTCGTCAACATCATTCCAAACCTCATGCTGAATATTACGAGTGTTGCCCGACTTCATCATCATGATTTTTTTTTCACGTATTTGAGGACTAAGAGAGTGCTGACTTCTTTTGAATTTATGGCTGTTTTCGTAACGCCATCTTCCTCGCTCGACGCAGTAAACAGGTAAGTTTACCGCCTCAAAGGGTGGGATGATTACTGTTGATTTGGCGACACGGTTTTGTTTGGCGCCAACGATTATGTCATTGTCAAAGATTGCGAGGTATGACTCGCTTTTGTTTAAAACACGGATGGTACCGACGGAGCCATCCTCCGATATCTCTGAGGCTTCGGCTAAATTAAGTGCACTGAGTTCGTCGAATGTTTTGATGTCATGACGTTGAAAGCTTGCTTTCGCGTGGATTGGTATTACGGCAAGCTTGTTGAAAAACTGAGTTTGTCCTAGTGATAGGTCAGTAAATTGTTCTGCAAATATACGCATTAATTCCTCCATTAAAAAAAGTCACACTCAAGTGACGTAGGAGGCATAAAAATATTACATTGTGATTTAAATATTTTTTGAAAAATTAATCATCATATTGTTTTTCAATGGTATTTCGTTGTGTGAAATACCGACAATTATCGCAATCATCCTTGCTATCGGGAAGATTTTCTGCATGAAGACAGTCTTTTGCATCAAAAATCGTTTGCTCTACCCAGTCAATTTTGCCGTCATATTGAATTAATGTGGTGTCAAAAATCATTCGGCCTTCAAAATCATCAAAATAAAAGCCATTAGTCTTCTGGCCGTTCACATAAAGAAAATATCCGGTGTTGCTGATGTCATGTCCAGCTTTCCCAAATATCCACTGATATATTTCCATCTGCCGTTTGTATCCGTCAGCAAATCCGCCGCCTTCTATTGAAGGCTCACCCTTTTTAGAAGTCGATTTATAATCAACGATGTGAAGCTTTTTTGTCTCGGTATTTTGCCAAACATCATCCACTGCACCAAAGATTTCTATATTCGTTTTTTCGTGCCGTATTCTTATTCCACGGAAGTTATTTCGCCAGTTATCCATATCTTCATGAGCGTAAGCACTCATTTTTAAGTCATATTTCTGCCAAACAGGATGCGTGGCGTCGGTCCCCCTTATTTCATCAAACTCATTCTTCAACAACGCATCCGTTGCGACAGCAAGCGTCAACGGAACCATTCTTGGTTGTGCTAAACCAAGACGCCGTTGTTGATAAAAACACCTTGGACAGCGTAAAAACTGTTCCAAACCGGTTCTGGATAATTGAAACGGTTCGCTGGACATCGGGTCATAATAGCGCGCTCGTGCCATATTCTAATCCGTATCGTCTTTAATTGGTGTTTCACCGTAGCTTTCCAAAAAGGATTTAGCTTCATCAACTAGCATTAAGCCTTGCTCAGGGTCTTCTATGGACGTGATTAGTTGGGTATCACCATTTTCATTTTCTCCTATAATTATTCCTCTTACCATTGAGGATTTTGCTGCAACTAGTGCATCCTCAAATCGAACCTTTTCTGAGGTTAGGGGGTCTTTAGTGTTTGTTTGCTGAGCTTTGGCTAGATTATTTGTTTTGAAGTCAACTTTTATAATTTTACTTTTGCTGTCTTTGCCGCTCATTTAGCTATCCCTATCCGTATAGTAATTCATTTCTTTTCGCCTATTTAAAACTTCCGAGAAATCTTCATATTTTTTAAATAGGGCTTTTCTTTTTAGCAAATCTTGTTTCATGGCGCCGATAAAGTTCTCATATTCAACGTCGTGCCCAAAACGAATGCCATGAGGATTTTCTTCATTTTTAAGTCTCCATAAAGCTCCAGTAATTCTCTCTTTATGAAGTTCTCTCGCTTGAAGTTTCTGACCAAACTGATTTTTCAAAGTCTTGGTCAAATCTAAGATTGAACTGGATAGGAGCGCTTCAATATCGATTGACCCTGCATTCAAAACCCTCTGGCTTTGCAAGATTAAAGAAATTGCAAGAGTCTTGTTGCCTAATATAGGAGGATGTTGGCATATCAGATTTTCTGGGTCACTTACCATGATTGCATTTAGCAACTCTTGTTTGGAAACTATCCGCTTTTCAAAAAAGTGTTTTTCACTAAGATTATGCCAGTATTCAAGAGTTAAAACAGTAACAACGTATCCGTCACAAGTATCTTGTATTGCAACAAAAAATTTGTCATCAAACTTTGAGAAAAATAGCTTTGACTCGCGGCTGGTTCCAAGCTCAACACCCAGCGACACTAGGTTATCAGTGGATAAAATTCTAACGAGCTCTGACGGTGACAAGGATGTTCTTTCACCCAGCCTCTGAGCTGCGTGTGGGGTTAGGTAAGTTTCGTTCAATTCAATTTTCCATCATTCTATGCCTATGCGCGCAACTCTCGATGGATAATTCGATGGCAGTTGGCGCACAAGCAGACCAAGTCATCAAGCTTGGTATTCGATATTTTATCAACTGTTGATAATGGCACAATGTGATGGACTTCGATGCAGGCCGTCCCCAATTCACCAAAAGCTTCAACAGGGTCAAGGTTGCAACGCTCGCAAAACAGCTTGCCATGCTGAGCAATGAATGCTGCGCGTTTCGCTGGCGACAGCCCGCTTTGCCTTTCTCGTTTTAAATGTGAAACCCGTTTTTGATTTCCTTCAGCCCACATTTTATCTTCTGGAGCCAAAGGCACTTTGTTTGGGGGTGCTTTTTCATCCTTTGCAATAATATCATACCCAGAGGCCTTAATTGTCTGAAAGCAAATAGAATCAATACCTACAGAAAAATCTCTATGACCTACCTCTTTGTTGAGAGCCAGCTTCAGCGCTTCAGAGAAAACGGCTTTTGGAGACAATTTTTTGTTCCCCTCTGAAACAACATAAAAATGACCGTCAGGCTCAACGTTACTATTTGTTGGTTTATCTTCTAATTTTTGGATAGCTCGCCAGATGTGTTCAGCGGTTACCCTGTTTTGGTCAGTTGCGGATAAGCGTGACTGTGCTTTCACCCTCACGCCTCGAAGCAAGGCCAATAAAGGCTCGACCGAAGTGTTTCCAGCTAATTCCAGTTTAAGCCTTTTTGTTTGATTTCCCCCGCTTGAACCAGTTGATTGACCAACCTTGGCCATAGTCCTGGTTACTTGGGTAAACATCTCAGCTACCGACTTTGGTCCGCCATTCGAGGTGAACACTGTTCGTTCATTTAAATTGAGATTCTGTACTTTTTTGCTATCAACAAGAACGCGCTCGATAGGGTGTTCAGAGTGCTCTAAGCGCGAGAAAATGTATCTCAAACCTTCAGCGTAGTCCGAGTTTCGTGCGGAGGGAGTGCCTTTAGTTCCGCCTCGCGAGTGAAAGATTATGTGGTTATGCTCAAGCTCGAAGGTTGCGTCTATTTCGCGACCGTCATCATTTAAAAGCGTGTAGACTGGCATAATATCTAAATGTTCAGCATTTAACTATCAATGTCACTGGAGCGTGTAACTGCAAAAAAATGGTGTGTATTAATCCACGAGTTAGTAACGCTAGGGTTAATTTTTAAAAAAGGCCAGGTGAAAAATGTATTTTTCCAGTGGCTGGGACTGAAAAAAGTTTACCTACTACTGCCTTAAACTTGCCCAATTAATATTTCACCGTATTGTTGTGATTATAGTCACCATTTAGCTGGGGTGGTTTGAATGGCAAATTCTGGGATTTATTGGGTTGATGTTACATTTAACTGGTGCGTCAGGCTTTTGTATGAAGTTGCTGGCTGGCTTGGAATTACATACGAAGAAATCAATATTTGGTTATTTGTTATTCTTTGCCCATCATTAATCTTGGTCCAATTGATATTTAATTTTGTATTATTTAAAAAACTGAAGGAATTGAAAAGATTAAAGATTTAAAAATTTGATATGATACAAGGAGTTAAGAATGCCGCGACGTCGACGCGCTCAAGCTGATAGCAATCTTTTTTCAATAGATTTTGATTATATTGAAACAGTGCTCCAAGAAGCAAACGCTCAAATAGTATCGAAAGCAGAAAACATTCTTGACGAGGGTTCAGTCTTTCAGGGGCCAATAACCTCAAACAATGAAGCAGAAAAGTTAAAAACTTTGGTTACTAATATTCGTAGTCAAATGCGAGAGGTTAGCAAAGCGCGCCTTTCAGATGGGCGACCGTTTTCTGAGGCCACTAAGGTTATAAAAGAGTGGTTTGGAAAAACTGAAGACAGGCTAAAGGCTCTTGATAACCGATTGTCTGATATATTATCAGATTATACGGCCAGATTAGCTAGCGAAGCGGAAGCAGTGCGACAACGGAACGCGGAGCGAGAGCGTATTTCGATTGAGGGTACTCAGGCCCCTGAAGCACTCCCGAGGCGACCTGTTGGGATTACTCTTCAAGGAGACCCTGTTGTATCAGTTGCAATGCCTACATCTCAACCAAGCTTTGAAGAGGATTTTGAGGAAGAGCCTGAACCAGAAATGCCTGATGTAAACCTAGAGTGGCGGGTAAAAAATTATTCAGTGGATAAATTGGACATTACGTTATTGATGCCTTATCTGAGTGATTTTGCTATTAAAACTGCATTGAGTAATCACCTGAAAGAAAATGGCCCTAACCTTCTTGAAGGCGTTGAATATGAGCAAGTTGTGGCAAAAAACCTGTAAATGCTGATTGGAAAAAACAAATTACTGGGGTTTCAAATTGCCGAGAACACTTACTGAACTGGCTTTAGCTCATTTTATACTTGTTACAATGATTTTGGTTGTTGGTTTGTGGTAGGGGTTAACAATTTTAAATTGTAAAACCAGAGCACTTTTGTTATCCGAATGAAGGCTGTTAATAACCAAATTGTGCGCCTTGGCACCCCGCCTAAAGCACTAAAGCGGAGTATTGTGTTATGACCACACACCACGTTTCCTTATATAATGATAAAACTAACCCAGCACCAGACGGTGTAATTAAGCAAGAGCTCGTCACTATTCAGCAGACTTCTGATGGGGTTAGAATAACCAGGCTTAAAAGGCGCTTTGGCACTTTTAATTCAGATGACAGTTTTGAGAGTGAGCCGATAAAATTAGTCTAATAGCAATGGGCCAGCGTTTGCGTTGGCCCTTTTTTATATCACTCCATTAAGGCTGTTATAGATGCAGCCCCTATATCCACATCATTACGAGTGTTGTTTATGAATGTGTTTCTTTTATTTGGTCTGTTAACCGCAGCCTCTAACCTTTATCTTTCATATTATTTCAATGTGAATGCAGTGCATTCCGTTTTTCCAGAACCTGTCGATGTAAGCTGGTTTTTCATTGGTGAACCTGTTTTTAATTTTGGTGGGTTTTTTGTTGATGGAAGCGAGCCAACAATATACCGGCTGCCATCGGTAATGTTTCTAGTTTGGGCCTCGATAACACTCTGTCGTTACCTGACAGATAAAAGGACGGTCTACCAGGCATTTTTTTGCAGCCATCCTGCTCGGTGGTGTAGGTGGATTAACCCTTGATATTTTCGCTTATGGAAGCGTTTGTGATTGGCTTGGGTTTAAGGTTCCGGGAGCTTCAATTTATTCCATGACCAATATTTCTGATTTAATGATTTTAGTTTCTGCCCCCTTTGTTGCGATTATTTGCCCAAAAGGTCTAATAAAGCGCTCACTAGCTTTCTGTTTTGCGATGGCTGTGATTGGTTCAAATACGTACTATCATTTATTTGCCCTATATGAATTTCTTTCGCCTGTCGCTTAAGGCAAACGGGTACTGGTAACGTTAAGCCCCCAAAATCAGAAACAGCGATTTAAGAGCCATACAGCAGCCCTGACCAAGCAGGCTGCTCGATATAGCCAGCACAGCCTTAAACCATGCCATTGATTCTTAAACTGCCATTAAACCCCATCTATCTGCGGCGGCCACCGCATATGTTTTCGTGGTGTCTTTATCGGGGTGGCTAACCAACGTGGACGTAGTGCATGGTATAAGGACGTTTGACCATAATCATGGGTTGAGCTTGTGCACACGTAACGCCGTAGGGCGGGGTGGGCCATGCGGGTAGGGCGCTTCAACCCGCTGTCACAATCTGTCACAAATGGTCTCAATTAATGCCGTTTTAGCTTGAAAAACCCTGAAAATACGTATAATGTTATGTATTAATAACGTTAGGGTATTGTATTGATTTTTATTGGAATAGTCCGTAGCGCAGCCTGGTAGCGCACTATACTGGGGGTGTAGGGGTCGTGGGTTCAAATCCCGCCGCTCCGACCATTTTTCATTTAAATGATTGTTGATTGATAGGCCAGCAGGCAAAATGTCCTGTTTACTGGTTATTGGGTGCCGTTTATTGGATGCGGGTTGTTGTTTATGAGGCATGAAATGACATTAAATATGCGTGATGTTCATGTACGCAAAATGCAAAACGCCGATTTACCCCGCATTTTGCAATTATTGGCGGATGATGCATTGGGGCAATTGCGCGAAACGCTGCAAGTGACTCCGCATGATGATTATCGGCGCGCCTTTACCGCCATTGATGCTGATCCTAATCAATATATGGCGGTGTTTGAAAAGGACGATAACATCATTGGCTGTTTGCAAATTTCATTCATTCCGGGGCTGTCGCGCCGTGGTGCCTTGCGTGGCCAGATCGAATCGGTGCGGGTTGCTGCAAATGTTCGTGGCAACGGCTATGGAACGCTTATGATGGTGTGGGCAATTGAAAAATGCCGCGAACAGGGGTGTTCATTGGTGCAACTGACAAGCGATAAAACCCGCAAAGACGCCCAACGGTTTTATCAAGAGCTTGGTTTCGTGCCTTCGCATGAAGGGTTCAAGCTTCAGTTTTAAGCACGCAACCCCTCAGTTTTGGTTCAAAAATACCGTAAGCGGCAATTTCGAATTGACCCTTTTTCAATCGTGGTTAGTCTTGGAAGGGTGATCAGATAGGGGATCATTGAAGCATGGCTGACGCGATTAAGATTAATGGTGGTTGCTATTGCGGCGACATCACGATTACGGGCGAAGTATCATCAGATAAGATCATGGCCTGTCATTGCACCGATTGCCAGAAATTCAGCGGCGCGCCATATCGCGCTGTTGCGGTTATCGCGGCGGATGCTGTGAAAATTTCTGGTACCGTAACTGAATTTTTGAAAATTGCCGAAAGTGGTAATAAGCGGTTGCAGGGTTTTTGCGGCAAATGCGGCAGTCATCTTTATGCAGCTGATCCTGCCAAAACGCTGTTCATGATTCGCACTGGCTGTCTTGATCAGCATCATGAGCTTGTTCCTGCCAAACATATTTTTGGCAAATCTGCGGTTGAGTGGGTTGGCGAGATTGCTGATTCATCATGGGTTGCGGAAGGACCAGCAAGCGCCACCATGACACCATTCAAAAAGGCCTAACCTTTTTTGCAACCATGCTTATGGGCGGCTAATTTGCGGCGCGGTGATCCATAACAGCCTTGATGAATTCAGCGGCAATAGTGTCTTTTTGAGCGCAGTTATCAATATTTGATATCCGGCTATCAATTGTGCTTGGCGGAAACCCGACCGCATCCATCGCCTCGGTTAACGCAATTGTCACATTTTTGATTTGGCCTTGGCTGTCGGTGGTTTCGTCACGCATGCGCAATATTGCGATACAATCGGCAATGCTTTCATTCATCATGTGATCGGGACTGTTGCGTGGCGGATGTGGCCGATCAATATCGCCGGTTTGATGATGCGCACATTCATGGCGATCAATAAATTTTTGCAATGATTGCGGTGATTTTGCATAGGCAAACCGGTAAATGACCGGCACGCCCTTATCATCGCGTCTTGCCATGCCAGCGGCGGACTTGGCTTTTGGCGATATCTGGTTTTCAAACCGAACCGGCTCGCCTTTATTGTTCTGGCAAGCTGGCGGGCTGGCAATCTCAAAGCTTGGTGTCGTTTCCTGTGCCAAGGCAGCGCATGTGGCAAAGGCGATGATCAGCATGGTTTTAAAACCGCAAAATGTCAAAAGCGTGAGAGTGTGTTTCATATCTGTTCCTAAGAGGCGGCGAAACTGGATCTGAATTGCGCTGCCCATTTGCCATTTTTAAAAGTGATAACCCAAAGCGAGTCAAAATCGGCAATCAATTGATTATTGATATCAAACCGGTTGATTCGCACCGCTAGATGAACCTTATCGGCGCTTTCACGCTGAACATCGATCGCTTGCCATGCGGTTCTTGCCCAATCATCGCCAGCTCTTGCTCTGAAATCTGACAAATAAGTTTCAGCCGACGGCCAACAATCTAATGTTGTGCCGACCAATCTGAAATGCGGAAAATGCAGCGTATCGGCAAGGTCATTTTCCTGCAGGCCATTCAAGGCGTGAAGATGGCGATCCATAACCGCCAAAGCTGATGCTGCAGCAGATTCAGGCTTGTCTTGGGTCAAATCTGGCCTCGGTAAAATCATATTGCGATCTAGCGGCGTGTTACTCTAACAAACTGCCATAAATCAGCGCTGCCGCATAGGCTGCCCCCGTTTTTTGCAGATAATCATTCTTTCGTTGGATTTTAGACCGCCTGTTTTGAGATGTCATTGCCCTAATCGCGGTTACGGCAATCAATGCCGTTAAATTCGCCAAGATCATCGAGCGTCTCGACATAGTGAAAGCCGGCTTCTGTCAAAGCGGGGCGCATATTATAGATATCGATCCCAAGCTCGCCCGCAGCCAGTTTGACACGTTTGGCATCTTCATTGGCAATGCGTTCATCGGCGGCTTGGCGCGCGGCTGGGGCGTCTTTTCGGGCAACAACACAAATGCCGTCATCATCGGCAATGATCACATCGCCCGGAAAGATGATTTGTCCGGCGCAGATAATTGGCACATTAACCGCACCGGGGGTGTTTTTAACCGTGCCTTTTGATGAAATGGCGCGTGACCAGACTGGAAATTCCATTTGCTTTAAATCAGCAACATCGCGGGTGCCGCCATCAATCACCAGCCCAACAACGCCGCGTGCGCGGGCTGATGTGGCTAAAAGATCGCCAAAGAACCCGTCGCCATTATCGGTGGTGCAGGCAACGACAAGCATATCGCCTGGCTGGCAAAGTTCGATCGCAACATGCAACATCCAATTATCGCCCGGTTGCGCCAAAACGGTGATTGCCGTCCCGCTGACCCTTGCACCAGCATAAATTGGGCGCATATAGGGTTTCATCAGACCAATGCGCCCTTGCGCCTCATGGACGGTTGAAACGCCAGCTTCGCCCAAGGCCTTTGTGGTGTCGGCATCGGCGCGCTTGATTGTACGAACGGCAACGGTTTTCATCATGTTATCCTTATTAAAAAAGGCGTTTGATTCGAGCGGTTTGTCTTTTGGTTTTGATTGTCACGCATCTTGGTGATGGCGATAATTGTCTTGCGATGTGGTGACAAGAGAGTCAGCATGGATTGATTGTTTTTACCCTGCCAATTCAGGAATTTCAGAGGTTATTTTGATACGGGGTTCTCATCATGCTTGACCGGCTCGTTTTGCGCAATGTCTGGGTTTCATCATGGGTTTTATCACTATCTCTTTTTGGTGATGCGTTGATCTATGTGATTCTGCCGGTTCATGCCGATGCGTTCGGTGTTAGCATGCTGATGGTTGGGTTTTTACTGGCGGTAAACCGGATAATTCGCACCTTTGCCTATGGGTTAATTGTTGAATTGGCCGAACGGATTGGGGTGAAAAACCTGTGTCTTATTGCGGCGGTCACGGCGACATTATCAACCGCGGGCTATGGCTTGTTTGAAGGTGAAATTCTGTTATCCTTGTCGCGCATGGTATGGGGTTTATCGTTTGCGGCGCTTTTGCTGGTCACTTTGACCTATGCTGCGGTGAATCCGGCCAAAACTGGCACCCGCATCGGGCTCAGCCGGTCGGTTGAACAGGTTGGCCCGCTTTTGGCGATGACAGTAGGGGCATGGCTTGCCACCATTGTTGGGCCAAGAGATGTGTTTTTATATCTTTCGCTGGCAACGGCTGTTTCTGTCATGCTGGCCTTCGGTCTTGATGATTCTGCACAACCCGCCAGAGTCAAAAAGCCGGTTGCCCGCGATCGCATTTTTCCGCGACCCGATAGTTTGGATATGCTGATTTTCTGGATGGGGGCAGGGATTGACGGCGTCTTTACCGTTTCGATATCGCTGATGTGGGCGCAATATGTTTCAACTGAAATGGCGATTTTATTTGGCGGTAGTATTCTTGCCGCACGCCGTCTAAGCGAGATGCTGGTGGCGCCATGTTCGGGCATAATTGCTGATAGATTTGGCATTCGCCTGCCGTTAACCCTGATGATTGCGTTGGCCATTGCCGGTTTTGCGATGATTGGTGCCGGACTTTTGGTTCAAGGGTCGGTTGCATTGGTGTTGGCGCGTGGTGCCTTGGGAACCCTGTTTCCGGCCGCCGTGGCGCGAATTTATCCCGATAATAAGGTCAAGGCATTGGCGCGCAACCAGACATGGCGTGATGTTGGCGCGGCGGCTGGCCCGCTGGCAACAGGCGCCAGCCTTGCGTTTATTGCGCCTGAAATGATGCATATATTTGTGTCAGCGGCCTTTGTTATTGCCTTTTTTGTGTTTGTAGTGTCACCGGGCTGGCGGGCGGTTACACGCGCTGTATGAGGGGTGTGATAAAGTGCCAATGGCAGCGCGATTTTGCGAGTGGCTTTGTGGGAATACGCTTGCTGCTTTGCCCGATATCCGGCAAAAATGACGATCTGTTACTCGCGGTTATCAGCCACCGCAAATAATGCCAACCTAAAGGGATTTGAGACAGATCATGGCAATGCCGTCTTCATCTTTTGCGCGTGATTTGCGGCTGACGATCACCATTTTATTTTGTGGCAGCTTAAGCGGTATCAATATTGCCAAATTGGCACCTTCGATAAATGAATTATCGATCAGTTTTGGCCTCAGCCTGTCGCAGATCGGGCTGTTAGCGTCTGTTTTCACCCTTATCATGGTCGTGGCGGGGGTATTGATTGGCGGCATTGTGCGCGGCGCCGGCACAAAACGTATTTTAATGGCAGCCCTGATCATTGCCTGTATTGGCAATGCTATCAGCCTTATGGGCAGTTCGGTGACAGGCCTATTTATTGGACGCGCCATCGAGGGGGTTAGCCTGATTGCCCTGACTTTGACCGCGCCAAGCCTGCTAGCCCAACATACCGATCCGGCAAATCGGGGCTGGGTGATGGGAACATGGGGCGGGTTTATGCCACTTGGCAACGGGCTTGCGATTATCGCCGCGCCCTATCTTATCGAACAAGGGGGCTGGCATCTGGTCTGGCAAGTTGGGTTTGGCTTTTCAGTTTTTGTTTGTGGTCTTGGCTGGCTGTTCATTCCTGATGATCGATCACCGATAAAAAGGCAATTTGATTTGGTTGCGCTCAAGGTGGCGATTGCCTTGCCATTGCTGGCCATTATCGGGCTTAGTTTTGCTCTTCATTCATTGGTTTATCAGACACTTATTCAATTTATGCCATTAATATCGCAATCGCTTGGCGGGTTCAGCCTTGCCGAGGGGGCGATGATCACGGGACTTTTTTGTGCGGTTAATTTCATTGGTAATTTGATTGCCGGACAGGCGTTACAAACTGGAAAAAAGCCGGCGCATATTGTCAGGCTAGTCTTTTCTATTGTGCCAATTTTGCTGATTTTGCTGGTTTTGTTCAACCAATCACCATTTTTGCTGGTTCTGGTTTTGATTTTGACCGGCTTGGTGTCAGGCGGGTCAGCGCCAATTTTTTTCTATCTTGTCAGTCGCGCAAATGATGATCCGCAAAATATGCCTGTTTTTGTCGCTTGGGTGTTTCAAATCCAAGGGCTTGGCATGCTAGTGGGGCCGGCTTTGATTAGCTGGGTTGTTGAAACGACCCATAGCTGGAATATTGGCATTGTATGCCTGATACCCGCTTGTTTGGCGATTATTGCCCTGTCGGGGCGGCTTGTTCTGCCAGATGCCAAGACCGGACATACCTTCGTCTGATCGAGAATTTACACTTGTTTGCCATCCCAAACCGAGACGGGCACAAAGACTTCACCACGCGCCAGCAGGCGTGTTGTTCGCAGCAGGCCAGCGCGTTCGATCTGCAGAGCACCATCACGGTTTTCAAGACAAAGCTGAACATCAAATTTACCTGATGGATGCTCGATGATCATATCTTTCACCATGCCATCGGGAAGTGCAGCAAGATCATGAACCGCGCTATCTTCATAAAGCGCGGCACTAGCCACTGAAACCGCGCCAAGAACGCCAATGGCCTTGTGGCAATATTTAGGGATAAAGGTTCGTGTATTGACCGCACCACCGGAACGCGGTTTTGAAATCAGGCTCATTTTCGGCACAGCTTTGCCTGATACATCACCAAGCCCCATTGCCAGACCGGCCTGAAGACGGATCGACTCAAGGCGCGATTTCAAAATCTCATCACGGTTAAGCTGGTCAGGGGTTTCATCACCATTCAGACCAAAATCTTCACCGCGCAAGCAAACAACAGGCATTCCATTATCAATGCAGGTCACGCGCACATTATCAAATTCATCACAATGTTTGCTAGTTGGAAACAGGCTGCCGCAGGCTGATCCTTCCAAATCTTGATAATGACACATAACAGGTGCTGATGAACCAAATACCCCGTCAATGCGCGCCTCACCATGATAGATGGGAAATCCGTTTTCCAGCGGAAACTGCAGCCGGCAGCGATTGCCGCTATTGGTCATATAGACGCGGATGCTGGCCTGATCACCAAAGGGTTTTATCAGACCGGTTTCAACCGCAAAGGCCCCAATGCCAGATAGAATATTGCCGCAATTGGGGGTGTCATCCAGCCCATCTTCGCCGACAAGCGCCTGCACAAAGCTGTAATCAATATCGCTGTCATCGCGTTGAGACGGCGCAACAATTGCGATTTTTGAGCTAAGCGGATCAGCCCCGCCAAGGCCATCAATCTGACGCGGGTCACCATAGGCACCCATGACCCATTTCAGCAAATTGTCACGGGTTGATTTATCTTGCGGCAAATCGGCAAGGTGAAAGTAAATTCCTTTTGAACTGCCGCCACGCATCTGGGTGAAGGGAATGGCTGTTTGGTTTGACATGATAGCCCCGTAACAAAATTCATCTCTACCCTATACATGATTTTGGCGCGGGGTGGTTGAAAATGCTAGGTCAATTCGCTGGCGCATGACTATAGTGATGTCGGGGTAATAATCGAGGGTAATTGATCGCATCACCGTGCTTTTTGCCCCTCATTCCGGTGTTTTGACCAAGCCAATATTTGATGAGGTATTTAGATGGCTCGATTGTTAGCGCTTGACCAAGCTAAAATGAATAAACGACAAAAAGAGATTTATGACGATATCGTCTTTGGCCCACGCGGCAATGTGCGCGGGCCATTGGCGGTTTGGCTATATCGCGCCGAATTGGCCGATAAGGCACAGCAATTGGGTCGTTATTGCCGGTATGATTCATCGCTATCGCCGCGTTTGTCCGAATTGGCGATCCTGACAACAGCGCGGATATGGGATGCGGCGTTTGAATGGCAGGCGCATGTGCCGCATGCGTTGGCGGCGGGCATTGACCAAGCTGTTGTTGACGCGCTGGCGGCCGATCATGATCCAGATTTTTCCAATGATGATGAACAGCTTGTCTATCAATTCTCGCGCGAACTGAACCTGACGCGCGGCGTGTCTGATGCGTTATATGCGCGTACAATCACCATTCTTGGTGAGGAGGGAACGGTCGATCTTGTTGGTGTTTTGGGCTATTACGCGCTGATTTCAATGACCATCAAGGCATTTGACGTTGATCCAATCACCGCAAGCTAGTCCTAATACAGCATAGGTCTTACCGGTTTATCTTTTGCGGGACTTTGGCGGCGCTGTTCGGGCAAGCGATCGGGCAATCAATCATAAGCCGCATTTAGTGCTATAGGGATATTTTATGTGACGCGGGCGATTTTGACGATTATAGCGGCGATTTTTTCATTCTCATTGATGGGCGTCGCTGTCCGCATATTGACCGCTGATTATTCGATTTTCCAGATTTCATTTACGCGTAATTTTTTTGGCTTTCTGCCGATTTTACTGCTTCTTGCCTATAGTAAACAGATGGGGGCGTTAAAAACCCCATTTAACCGGCAAGAATGGATGATTTGCGCATTGCGCGGCGGCAGTGTCAGTCTGGCGCAATTATGTTTGTTCATGGCCTATAGCAAATTGGAATTTGCCACTGTTGCTACCTTGGCGTTTTCAGGGCCGTTTTTTGTCACCGCCTTATCGGTTCCGCTGCTTGGAGCCGTGGTTGGGTTTTGGCGGTGGTCGGCGGTGATTTTAGGTTTTTGCGGGGTCGTTATGATCATGCAGCCAGGTGCAAGCATCTTTTCGCTATTTTCGATTTTGCCGGTGCTGGCCGCGCTGTGCTATGCGATGTCGAGTACGCTTGTGAAAATCTTTTCGGCTGATCGCTTGTCAGGCGTGATCCAGTTCCGTTCGCAAATTTTTTCGGTGGGGTTTTCCCTGTTGCTATGGCTTAGCTTTGGCGAAATGGTACCGATTGCATCGGCATTTGATCTTGGCCTATTTCTTGCGCTTGGCTTGCTTGGTGGGGCAGGGGTTCTTGGGCTTGTTGTGGCTTACCGCATGTCCCAGCCAAGCCTGCTTGCCCCGTTTGAATATTTTGGCATTCCATTTTCGATGTTTTTGGGCTGGTGGTTTTTTGCCGAAGCCCCGTTAGACCGCTTGTTTCCAGGCGTTCTGGCGATCATTGCCGGTGGTTTACTTATCATCTGGCGTCAAGCACGGATTCAGACTGATCCGCCGCAATAGCCTAATTTACTAGTCCAATTTTGGCGAAGTCGCCAATTCCTGACACCATAAATCATGAATTGGTTCATCAATCTCGCTTGGAAGATCTTCTTCCCATGCCAGATAATCGCGGGCATCTTGCAGCACACCGTGATGCCGTCCGGCAAAAAGCGCCGGTTCATCAAGCGGTAAATCAAGCCCGCCACTTGCCAGCGTCGCCATGTCAAAATCAGCGTCATGCCAAAGATAAACACCGGCAATTTGCCAGCCATGCCGGATAAGACAATCGGCAATCATGTGGCCTTGGTCAGCATTGTCGGCGATGATGGCAATTGGTCTATCGGCTGGTGTTTGACCTAAAATGGCACCGATATTTTGCCAATGGCTGTTGGCGATATGACCCGATTTGAAGGCCTTTGACGGCCTGAAATCATATAACGCAATTTTGTCCTTTTGCCAGATATCCAGCTGGGTCGCGGCAAAAGGCGTGACCACCCTCGTATCTTTACCGGCATCATTACTGGCAATATTGTTGGCAATATTGCTCGTTACAGTGTTTGTGATGGTTTCAATTGCGGCAATGGGCGCATCACGATAGACAATCGTTACGCCGAACCCCATGCAGCGCAGCCAGAAAGCGGCAAAGGCAGCACGGCTTCCCGATTCTTGGTCAAACAGGACAACCGGAACATGGTAGCGTCCAATCGACCGGTCAGTCTGCTGGATAAGATTGGTTCCCGAAATTTTGATAATACCATGCGCCAGCGGCTGGCCAGTCGCGGCGTCATCCGACACATCGAATAATAGCTCGGTTTTATGGTCAGCAACAAAGGCGCCAAGCCCATCGGCCGTAACACGCGTTGCGGGGATTTGCCAACGGCGCAGGAAATTGGCAACCGCGTCAGAGGCTTCATGGTCTGCTGCAAACAGACGGTTGGCATCATGCTCGCGTTCATAGCCATCAAGCTGCCAAGCTTGCGTGCCGCCGCGAAATACTGCAAAGGGGCCCTCATAGCCTGATGCCATCAAGGTAAAGGCACCAATGATCGATCTTGTTCGCCCGGCGCAATGCAAAAGCGACATTTTGCCAGTGTCTTTCAAGGCCTGAACATTGGCAAGCAAAAGGCTGTTTGGCAGGCTTTGCGACTTTGGCAGGGTGAAATCTTGATATTCGGCCGTTGGGCGCACATCGAAAAGCTGTGCATCCTGATAATCGGCGAGATATTGTTCTGACGTAACTTCAGGAAGATCAATTTCATGCGCAACTACTTCGCCAAACGCTTTTGACCAGACATATTCGCCTTTCACAAAGCCACGCCCCATCATCGCTGGCTTTTGGGTGTTGTGAATGGTTATATTTCTAAATCCAATCGCTTTTAATTGATGGATGGCCTCAGCGCTTGCCTTGTCCTGCCAGTCCAGAAAATGAATCGGAAAATCAAGGTCTTGAAAAAGATAGCCAAGCCGCGTTGAAAAAAGCGAAAGCGGTATATTGGTGCTGCCAAACCAGTGACCGGCGACATAGTCGCGCCGTTCGCGGCTGTCGATCAGGGCAAAGCATGTTCCAGCGTCATATAGCGCGGCGAATAATCCGTAACTCATATCATTTTCCTAATAGGCATTGGCGCGGGTAAGACGCAAGATTGGGCAAATGGTTGGAGTAAAAGGTTGGGCAAAAGGCTGCGCCAAAAGATTGAACGGGCGGCTAGGCTAGTTCATAACGGAACCGTTTCACTTTGCTCATATCAGTGCCTTCAATCCGGACAAGGCTGGTTGGCCCTTCGCGGGTTGGTGAATGCAGATCGCCTTCATTATAGACATGGGCAACCCCCGGGGTCAGGCGATAGGTGCGTGATACCTGAACCTTACCTACTTTTTTGGCGCTGGCATCTTCGATTTTGTTATAATCGCGCATTTCGGTTTCGCCGCGCGCTTGGGCATAAATCGCCCATGATGGCCCATGATCATGCGGTGGTGATGTTTTTGGGCTGTCATAATTATGCGCCAAAATACAAAAGCCAAGCTCGGCATCTTGATAAAGCAAATCGCGCTCACCTGTTGTTAGCGGAACCAGCGTTTCGACATTGGCTGGATCTGAAAGCAGGTTTTGCAACAAGTCGGCAATTTTTTTCCGCCCATCCGGGCCCGGTGCCTCACTAAGAATCCGGTGACAATCTTGGGCTAGGTTTGACAGAATTTCACTCATAAAACAGGCTCCAAACGTAACAGCAATCTGCCCAAACAGGACAAAGATCAAGAATATTACCTTACCGAAGATCCGATGAATTTCAAAGGATTTCAAGCCTGTTGAAATGGCAAAGGCCGAACCACTTGAGGCTTTGGTTTTTAGTTATGGTTTTTACTTGTGGTTTTAGCTTCTGGTTTTAGCTTCTGGTTTCTAGTTGGCCTGCCGTTTTTGTTCGCGCCATGCGGTCAAGATACCAGCAAAGGCAATTAAGCTCATGCCAAGAAGCGCTTGTTGCGGCGGCCATGCGTCGAAAATAACCCGCCCCCAAAAGGCGGCAAATAATAGATAGGTGAAATCAATCGGTGCAAGCCAGCTGCTATCAGCCGTCTGATAGGCGCGCGCAAGGCAGATATTGCCCGATAGATTCAGCACCGAACAGGCGATCGCAACGCCAAATATAAGCCAGGTCAATTCTGGCCAGCCAATCGCGACAAAAGGCATTGCCGCCGAGATATCCGCTGGCACAGGAAACAGCGTCAAAACCACGATGCCAGCAAGGCCAGTCAGAAAAAATAAAACTGCAACCGCAATGGTAAGTGATAATGGGTTTTCATGCCGGCAGGAATGGCGAAGGGTCAGAATGTTGCAAGCATAGAAAAAACCTGCGGCAACCGGAAGAAGCTGGATTGGCGAGAAACGCGCATCAAACGGATCAAGAATAAACAGCGCACCCACGGCACCGATCATCAGCGCGGCAATGCGCCAAGGGCCAACTTTTTCGCCAAGAATTGGCCCGGCAAGAAGCGAAACAAAAAGCGGATAGGTATATAATCCGGCAGCCATCTGCGCGACGGTCAGGTAAGGCGCCCCAGAAAAAAAGCAAAACATGCAGATGCTAAGCATAACAGCCCGAAAATAGACCGGACGCCAGTTTTGCGACACAAGCAGGTGATAGCCACCACTGATCATGGCAAGCATCACGATAAAAGACGCATTGCCGGTGGCGCGAATTGTCTGGAATTGCCAGAACGAAGTTTCAGGGGCAATCAGCTTGACCGTCGCATCCTGAAGCGCCAGCGTGAAAACGCCGACAAGCAACAAACCCATTGCCAAAAATGGCCGATCACCTGTTGGCGATTGAAAAAAAGGTAAATGTTGCTGTTTCACGCTTTTTCCTAGCTTCGCATCCGGCTGGCATTTGCGTCAAATAGCGGCTCATTTATCAAGCTGGCTTTCAGGCTTTGACCCAGAAGTTCAACAGTCCAGCCATCATTGCGAAGGGCAAATTCCTTTGGCACCATCGCCAGCGCAACCGATGTTTTGGAGGCATGCGCAAACCCGCCAGATGTAACCCAGCCAACCACAGCCCCGTCAATTGAGACTGGCTCATCACCGATAACATCAGCGTCAACCGCAGCAACGGCAAGGCTGATAAGCCGTTTGCTGCCGCCATTATCGCGTTCGGCCAATGCCGCTGCCTTGCCAATGAAATCAGCTGCTTTATCGTAGGCCACAAACCGGTCTAGTCCAACCTCGACAGGGCCGTAAAGTGGGCGATATTCCCGCCCCCACGACCCATAATTTTTTTCCAGTCGCAGGGCGTTGAGTGCGCGCGAACCAAACGGGCGGATGTCAAAATCGCTACCCGCCGCCATCAAATCATCATAGAGCCGTACAAGGCTTGCCGGCTTTACCCAGATTTCATAACCAAGATCACCGCTATAGCTGACCCTGCCAACAATTGCCGGTGTCATGCCAACATCCATTTCCCGAACCGCCATAAAGCCCATTGTGTCATGCGAAATATCGGTTTTGCAGCATTTTTGCAGAACCTCACGCGCCTTTGGCCCCGCAATCGTAAGCCCAACAAGATCAAGACCAAGGCTTTTGACGTGAACCGAGCCATCATCGGGCAAATGTGACAGGAACCAGCGCATGTGATAGCTTTCGGCAATGCCTGATCCAATAATCAGGAACCGTGTAGTACCGAGGCGGGCAAGCGACAAATCGCCAATGATTTTACCATCATCCTTTAGCATTGGTGCCAAAGTCATGCGGCCAATTGGCGGTATCGCTGCGGCGAGAAGCTGATCAAGCCATGCCGCCGCGCCGCTGCCACTGACCTCATATTTGGCAAAGCTTGATATATCACCAAGCCCAACCGCGTTTCTGACAGCCTTTGCCTCATTGCCAACATGGACAAAATCAACCGATCGACGCCATGAGAAAACATCGGCAGTTCCATCAGGTGCGAACCATTGCGGTACCTCAAGCCCAAACGCAGCGCCAAACTGCGCGCCAGCCTGTTTCTGTCTGTCATAGATGCTGGTGGTTAATAAGGGGCGGGCGGCTTGTAACTCTTCATTCGGGTACCGGATCGAGAACCGCCGCGAATAATTCTCTCTGACACGGGCATTGGTATAGGCCATGCTGGCATAATCACCAAACCGTGATACATCCATCGCCCAGACATCAAATCCGGGATCACCATTCACAATCCAATTGGCTAATGCCAGCCCGACACCGCCACCCTGACTAAAGCCAGCCATTACCGCAGAAGCAGACCAGTAATTGGTCATGCCCTTTACCGGCCCAACAAGCGGGTTTCCATCGGGTGCAAACGTGAAGGGGCCATTGATGATTTGTTTGATGCCAGCATTTTCAAACGCCGGAAAATGGCGGAACCCGACTTCAAGCGATGGCGCAATCCGGTCAATGTCAGGGTCGAGCAGCTGATGGCCAAAATCCCACGGCGTTTCGGTTTCCGACCATGGTTTGCAGGCGCGCTCATAGGTGCCCATCAACATACCGCCACGTTCTTGGCGAAGATAGATTTCACCATCAAAATCAACTGCATGCAAAACTTCGGCACCGGTTTTTTGATTGATTTCGGCAACTTCGGGCATGTCTTCGGTCAACAGATACATATGTTCCATTGCCAAAACCGGCAGTTCAAGCCCTACCATGCGGCCAACTTCACGCGCCCAAAGACCAGCGGCATTCACCACATGTTCGGCGATAATGACGCCTTTATTGGTTGTGACGACCCATTGGCCATCGGCCTGCTGACTAAGCGCCTTAACCTTGACATGGGTTTCAAAATCCGCGCCTTTTTTGCGCGCCGCCTTGGCATAGGCATGGGTAACGCCGTAAGGGTCGCAGTGACCTTCAATCGGATCATACATGGCACCAACAAATTGCGAAGGGTCGATCAGCGGCATAAGCTCATGCGCGCGTTCAGGGGTGATGATCTCAAGATCATCCATGCCAAGATATTTACCTTTGGCATAGACCGATTTCAGCCAGTCAAACCGCTCATTTGTGGCGGCAAGCATAATCCCGCCGGTCATGTGAAGGCCGATATTCTGACCCGATAATTCCTCGATTTCCTGATAAAGCTTGATTGTATATTGCTGTAATTTAGCAACATTGGGATCGCCATTGATGGTGTGCATGCCACCCGCGGCATGCCATGTCGAACCTGACGTCAATTCCGACCGTTCAAGCATGATCGCATCATGGCATCCAAGTTTGCTGAGATGGTATAAAATTGAGGCGCCAACAACGCCGCCTCCAATGACTACGACTTGTGCTTGGTTTTTCATCTTGGCCTCGTCTGGCACGCAGTTGGAATATCCTTGATAATAGCTAACGCCGGTTACCCCAAATGAAATGTTCAGAATACGGCTGAAAGATAGCCGATAGCGAACAGTCGGCGATAAAGTATTTTGCTCAGTTCTTGCCGTTTTGGTCACATCACCGCCGCAATGTGACTTGAAGTTTGCCAATCTGCGCCGTTAATCTGATTGCCGGTCACAGTGAATATATGTTGAGGTTCAAGAGGAGTTGGCAATGGCCTATGATGAGCAGGAAAAAGAATTAATGGCAGCCTTGCAAACATTGGTTGCCAGATTTGGTAATTATGACCCGCCGCGGCTGCGTAAAGATGGTGATATCGTGATACCACTTGATGCTATTCTCAAAAAGAACCGCGAAGCAAACCGCAGTTTTGCCGAGGCTTTTAGCGAGATGATGCGCGATGATTTAGGGCCGAAACGCAGCTCAACTTGGGTGAAATAAGCAACCGCGATCAAGCCGTCATAAACAGCCAGCAATGATGGCGCGCTGCAAAACTGTCTTGGCGAAATGCGGGTGATTTAATTTTGCTTGCCGCGTGCATAAAGGGCGGCGAGTCGATCTTGATATTGGGCCTTTACAACATGGCGCCTTACTTTTAATGTGGCTGTTAATTGACTGTTTTCAGTTGTAAATCCTTCATCAGCAATAATAAATCTTCGCACTCTTTCAATTTGCGAAAGGCGGCTATTGGCGCGCTCAACCGTCTCGGCAATCAGCAATTTCAACGCCTCATCTGATGCGGCTGCAGCACGCGCTTCAGCGCTTGGCACAATCACCGCTGCCAGCCATGGCCGCCGGTCGCCATCAACAAGCGCCTGTTCAATTTCAGGTTCGATGGTCAACAGGGCTTCAACCCGGCTTGGAACGATGTTTTCGCCGCCTGAATTGACAATGATTTCCTTTTTGCGGCCAGTAATGGTGATATAGCCATCATCATCACAACTGCCAATATCACCAGTGTAAAGCCAACCGTCACGAATGGTGGCGGCGGTGCTGTGATCATCGCGCCAATAACCTTTCATCAGCAAATCACCGCGAACCAAAATCTCCCCATCATCGGCAAAGCGAACCTCAACGCCAGCAACTGGCGGGCCGACAGTTTCGATCTTGATCTTTCCCGGGCGATTTGCCGATATCACTGGCGATGCTTCGGTTTGGCCATAGCCTTGCAGCAGCTTGACCCCAAGCGCCATGAAAAAACTGCCAATTTCGGGGTTTAACGCTGCTCCGCCGGAAATGAAATATTTCAGCTTGCCGCCCAATCGCGCCTGTATTTTCTGGCGGATCAATCTTTCAAGAAGCAAATCAAGGAAAAATTCATGCGGTAGAAACGTTCGGCCTTTAAGCCGTTTGCGACCAAGGCGGATTGTTTCCATGAACAGGGTTTCGGAAAAGCCGCCCTTGGTGCGGATGCTGCGCATGATTCGTTCATGAAGCACGTCATAGAGCCGCGGTACCGCTGTCATCAGGCTTGGCGATACTTCTTGCAGATTGGCACCAATCTGTTCGGCAGACTCGCAATACCAAACCTCTGATTTGGTCTGGATTGGCAAATGCATGCCTGCGGTATGTTCATAGGAATGCGATAGGGGCAAAAGTGATAGAAACCGTTGGTCTTCCTCAACACCGCCTTCGCTTAGAATTTCGATTGAGGCGTTAATGCAAGCCTGAATCGACCGATGTGTCAGCATCACCCCTTTGGGGCGTCCGCCAGTGCCGGATGTATAGACAAAACAACAAGTATCATCACTGTCTTGTGCCGCGATCCGGCTGTCGATATCGACTAAAGGTTCGGTTTTGGCCAGCAAATCCTGCCAACTATGAACGGCTCGTCTGCCAAGATCGGGAAGTTTGGTATCAGGATCCATGGTGATCAGCATGCGCATATGCTGAACGCGTGATGCGGCAAGGGCGACACGGCTGGCAAGAAGGCCGCCCGATGTAATGGCAATCAACGCGCCAGAATGTTCCATGATATAGACATGATCATCTTCGGTATTGGTTGTGTAGGCTGGCACAACAATGGCACCGATAGACATAACAGCCAAATCGGCAATTGCCCATTCGGGGCGGTTTTCTGCGCTAATCAAAACACGGTCGCGCGGCTTTATGCCCGCGGCAACCAAGGCACCTGCCAGCCGCCTGACAGAGTCTGCAACCTCGTTCCAGTTTTTACCCGTCCATCTGCCTTTGCTCTTATGGAACAACAGCGGCTTCGCGCCAAGCATAGCCGCATTTTCAAAAAAAGCACCGGCAAGATTGGCTTTGGTGACATAACGAGACATATCGGCCTTTTTTGTGGTCGCACTCATGCTTTGCTGTCTTTAGGATGGTTATTGTCTGGTGATAAGCCTATCGAAAAATCGGGCAAATGCAATGCGATTGATCGGAATTTAGCGTTTGGTTTTGAGGCGTTTTGCCTGCGCGCAGCTCCATAGTGAATTTGTGATCGGATGAATTGGCTGAAAGGCGCGGGGCGGCACAGCACGTTCGCCAAGTTCAAATTTATCGCGCTCGGATAAATCTTTGCGGCTTAGCTGATGTGGCAGAATGGCTGCAGGGGCGTTAAAGCGGCAATATTCATTGGTTGCCGCAATACGGTCATCACCAATTGGTTGCCAAAATTCGCAAAAACAGCAATTCAGCATGCTTGTTCCCCGATCGCATCGTTTAACCGTGCCAGAAAGCCGGAAAAAAGGCAAATCAGGCTGGTGTTCAGCCAAGCAAAACCGGCAAAAGACTGACCAATAACAGTGATGCCATTAAGATGTTGAACAGGCGCAATCGGGTTTCTGTTTTTAAAAATTGTCCAATCAGAATGCCAAATAGCGTCCAAGTACAGGTCGACCCAATTGTGACCAGCGCTAAGACGATGAAGATTGCCAGCACTTCACTAGCAAGATTGGCAGCGCTGCTGGTATAGGCCGTAACCGATGAAATGATGACTGTAATGCCCTTTGGATTAACCAGTTGAAACATGGCGGCCTGCCAAAACCGCAAAGGCTGGTTATCATGGCGCGTTTCAGCGCGGCCCGCGCGGGCAATTTTCCACGCAAGATAGAGCAGAAATAAAATGCTGATGATCTTTAAAATATCATAAAGTGCGGGAAGCGCGGTAAACAGGCTGGCAAGGCCAAATCCGGCCGCCACGACAAGGATCGTAAAGCCGCTAAAAACGCCTAGAATATGCGGCAGGCTGGCACGAAAGCCAAAATTGGCACCCGACGCCGCCAACATCACATTATTTGGCCCGGGCGTAAAAGCGGCAACAAAGGCAAAAAGACTAAATGATAAAAGGGTTGGTAAATCCATAAGGCCAGAATAACCACGCTGAAGTTTATCACGCCATTGGATATGACCAAGCCATGACATCAACCATCACTCTAGGCAAAGCGGTGAATGCTTGGCAAGCGATCCGTGGGCAAAAGAGGGGCTTGCGGCAGGTAAGGTGGGGCTGCAGGTAAGGCGTGGGGCAGGTAACGCCTAATGCCAAGCCGGAATAAGAGGCGGCGGATCAGATGGCGTTAGAACACAAGCTTGCTGTGCCGCCCATGCGATGGTGCAAAGCCGTTTTGATTCATCAAGCTGCAGCGTGTCGCTATGCAGCCGCAAGCGCGCACGCCCATCAACCGTTACCGGCGTGATATAGAGCCATAGATTGATCGCATTCTGGCCGAGCCAATGTTGCAACTGTCGTGAAGCGCGTTTGGCGGCGAACAGGGTGCGAAATGTGCCAAGATCGACATGATATCCGGACCCGCTGGATCGTGGGGTGATCATTTGCTGATTTATCGGCGGCATTGATGTTCTTGCCATTGTCGCGACCATATGATCATTGCTCGGCGTTTTGGGACGGATATTGCTGGCATCCTTATCGGTGTTCGGGTTTGCCGCGGCCTGTTTAACGCTTGACAGATCAGCGTGATAGAAAATTTTCGTGCACGCCTCGCCAATTAATTTTCCCGTTTTTTGAAAAGCGTTCGGGTTAATCTGGCGGTCATCATTGGTTAGCCGGCTAAGAATCCAGCTAGCATAACGGGCGGTAATCAAGTCGATATTCTGTTGATCGATACCTTGGCGGCCATTTTGGATGGCAATGTCGCGCATCTGATTGGTGGCATGATGCTGGCGGCCATGCCATCGTTTCGCGGCTTTGGGATATAGGCTGGTTTGCATTCCCATGATTTTGGCAAAGGCAGCACAAATTGCCGCATTTTCAGCCGCTTTGATATTATGTTTTTGCGGCGGCGCATCATGCTACGCGGCGGCAACACCGAATGACCAGATTATAATTGTAAAACAAACCACAAATCGATGACACAGAGATTGCATCCTACCTCCTTCAGCAAATTGGCTGATGATGAGAATAAGTTTAGAAACATCTAATATGTCGGCAGTATAGGGGGCGTTTAGAATTGAAGTCACGCCAAGCTTATTTGCTTTATTAGTTTCGGGCTTAATGGGTGAAACGAAGCGCTTCGCCAGCGGCGCGGATCAAGGCGCGCGCTTTATTGCGGGTTTCTTCATATTCGGAATCAGGGTCACTGTCATAGACAATGCCAGCACCGGCCTGAACATACATGGTTTGATCCTTCACCACAGCCGTGCGAAGGGCGATACAGGTATCAAGATCACCGGCCACCGAAATATAGCCAATCGCACCTGAATAGGCACCCCGGCGGTCGGGCTCAAGCGCGTCAATTAATTCCATTGCGCGAATTTTCGGGGCGCCAGATACGGTGCCAGCAGGAAAACCGGCAATGAGCGCATCAACCGCATCCAGATCATCACGGATTTCGCCTTCAACCTGCGAGGCGATATGCATCACATGGCTGTAATATTCGACATCGTAATTTGATTTCACCCTGACGGTTCCGGGCTTTGACACGCGGCCAACATCATTGCGGCCAAGGTCAAGAAGCATCAAATGTTCGGCGCGTTCTTTGATATCGGCCATCAGATCGGCAGCATTTGCGGCATCTTCATCAGGCGTTTCGCCACGTTTTCGGGTGCCGGCAACCGGCCGAATGGTGACATCCTTGCCGCGCAACCGCACCAGAATTTCAGGGCTAGACCCAACAATCGACATTTTGCCAAAATTGAAATGAAACAAAAAGGGCGATGGATTCAACCGCCGCAATGACCGGTAAAGATTGATCGAGGGAAGGTGAAACGGAATGCTGAAACGTTGGGATAGCACAATCTGGAACACATCGCCCGAACGGATATAATCCTTGGCTTTGGCGACCATTTCCAAAAAGGTCGATTTTTCCATATTGGTTTCAGGCTCGGGAAGCGGGGTATTGGCATCGCCCATTTCGGTATGTGGCAATGGCCGGTCCAAATCCTCGATCGCTGCGGCAAGCCGTGATTGCGCGTCATCCCATGCCGATTTTGCATCGTCCCAGTCGTTCGGGCGAATTTGCGTCACCAAGGTGATATTGTCTTTTAACCGGTCAAAAATGGCGATGAGCGATGGCCGTAACAGCAATGAATCATCCATCTCAACCGCCGCTTGATTGGCGTTGGGAATGTCTTCGATCAACCGGATCATATCATAACCGAAATAGCCAAATAATCCGGCAGCCATTGGCGGCAGATCGCCAGTATCAGGCATTTCAGATTGACGCATCAAATCGCGAAGCGATTCAAGCGGCGTTAGTGATTGCGTCTGGAAGCCAGCATCATCGGCTGGTGTGATGTTGATTTCAGCGCGGCCATCACGGCAACGCCAGATCAAATCAGGGGCAAGACCAATCACCGAAAAACGGCCGCGAACTTCGCCGCCTTCGACCGATTCCAGCAAAAAGCAATTTGGCTTGTCACCAGCCAGCTTTAGGTAGGCCGACACTGGCGTTTGAGTATCAGCAACAAGAACCCGCGAGACAAGCTGGCGATTGCCAGCCTGAAATTGCGCCGCAAATCTGTCGAAATTTTCACTGCTTGCAAGCATTATTGCTGGCTTCCAACCAACAATTGTTGAACCGGCGCAACATTCAGCTGCAGGTCATGTTTTTCCGACAAGGATAATAACACCATATTCAACATGTCTTCTTGCAGGGCATTATTCATCACTTCGATAACGATTTTGCTGGTTTCGTCAATTTCGGCATCTTTCGCCGCGACAATCTCGATGGTTTTGACAGCGATGGCTTCACTGCCGGTTTCGACAATGCTGCTTGCACCAGTTGCCTGCGAAAAGGCTTTATTAGCGATCAGACCCGCAGCCTGATGATCAAGGCCAAGACCGTTGCGGCGGAAAGGCTCGGTGATTGTTCCATTATCATCATTGGCTTTGGCCGCAGCTTCGGCGCTGGCTTTGGCCTTTTTGATTGCCTGCACCAATTTCCAATCGGCAATGGCGCGGCTTTTCACATCATTCAAGCTTCGTTCGGTTTGTGGGCTTTGCGAATTGACTCGAACCGCAAAGAACATATCGTCACCACCTTCTTGGATAACGCTTGTTTCATTCACGGCGCTTGTCCAAATCAGATCAAGAACGGCGCTATCCTGAATAAGGTCGGCACCATCGCCATTCACCGGATTGCCATCAATGTCGAGACCATTACGGCTGACATTATTGATTTCGGCAAGCGTGCCGCCAACCTTGGCCGCAGCTTCAGCCAAAGTTGCCCCCGACCCAAGCGCATCCTCAAATTCATTGGCTTTGTCATAAAGAATGCCGATTGATTGTTCCGCACGAAGCGCGTCGACAATCTTGTCCTTCACATCATCAAGCTCGGCCGCGCCGCCTTCGGTAATTGCGTCAACGACCAAAATATGCTGGCCAAAGGCAGTCTCAACAGGGCCGGCAGGCGTGCCAGCTGCGGTTGCAAACGCAACATCAGCAAGCGCCGGATCAAGCGCCGATTTTGTCACAGTGCCAAGATCAGTGTCAGTTTCGGTCCAATTCAGCATATCGGCCGCAACCGCAGCAAACTCTTCACCTGCCGTAAGGCGGGACAGGGCGGTGTCAGCGGTTGCCTTATCGTCAAAAACCATTTGCCGGATCTGGCGTGTTTCCGGGGTGCTGAACTCGTCAATGCGATTTTCAAATGCGGCTTGAATTTCGGCATCAGTAATGTCGATGCTGCTGGCAATCAAATCAGCCGAAATGCTGGCGATTGTTGCACTGCGCAGCTCGGGCGCGTCATAGACCGATTTATTTTCGGCAAAATAGGCAGCAAGTGCGCTTTCGGTTGGCGCTTCGATTGTTTCGGGCGTGACCGGAAAGCTGGTCAGGCGCACACGGCGACGCTCAAGGTCGTAAGCTGCCACAATACGGGCGCTGGCCTCATCAAAGCGTGATCCAGATGCCAAAGCGCCAACAAGCTGATCACGCATCAATACGCCATCAACACGCTGCAGATATTCACCTTCAGACATGCCAGCATTGGCAAGGGTCTGCATGAAGCGGCCTTCGGAAAAATTACCAAGCTCATCCTTGAACGAGCCTTCATTGACAATGGCGTCGCGCTGCATGTCGCGGGTAACGGTTAGGCCAAGCGAACGATTTTCGGCACGAAACAAGACATCGCGCGACATTGCGCCCATGATGTCATTTAACAAACCGCCTTGAAGCGCCTCGCCAACACTACTGTTTGGCAGATAATTGCGGCGCGTGCGCTCAAATTCCATTGCAACTTCGCGCGGTGACACGGATTCCTCACCAGCCGAGACGGCTTTATCGCTGCCACCAATGAGGCCGGTTGTGCCATCACCAATACCCCATAACGCAAAGCCACCTGCCAAAAACAGGAGAAAAAACTTCATGATTGGAGATTTGGCACCGCTGCGCATTGCCTGTAGCATTTTTGTGTCGTCCATTTCTTTGTTGGTCAGGCGGTTAAGCCTGAAGATCAAAATCTTTCATATTGGTAATAAAGATTGCCGACAAGTGGGGCAACTTCAATATCGGAAAATAATGAGTTTCTGGGCGAAAAAGCAGGGTTTTTTGATCAAATTGCCAAAAGGGGTTGATCAGAAGGCTGGCATGATGACGTTCGAGCGGGTAATGTTGTGCCATCTGAACTCAATCAAAGAGCGCCGCGATGGTCGCTTTGACGTAACATCTGCCAATGATAGCGGGATTTAATCAATGATTATTGCTGGAAATTGGAAAATGAACCCATCGCTCGCGTTGGCTGGCCAGCTGGCGAATGCATTGACGGTGCGCAGCTTTGAACCTGTTACCCGCATCCTGTTCGCACCGCATCCTTATTTGGTGCCAATCTCGGTTCGGCTTGGGGGAAGTGATGTCCGGCTTGGTGGTCAGGATTGCCATCAAGATTTGTCGGGCGCGCATACAGGTGATGTGTCGGCGGCGATGCTTCGCGATTGTGGCGCGTCGGTGGTTCTTTTAGGCCATTCAGAACGCCGCGCCAATCATGGTGAGACAAGCGCATTGATCGCCGCAAAGGCAGCGCAGGCATTGGCGCATGATCTTGATGTGATGATCTGTCTTGGTGAAACTTTGGACGAGCGCCGCGCCGGACTGGCCGAACAGATTGTGATTGACCAATTACATGCGTCATTGCCAACGAATCTGCCAGATGGCGACGATAGCCTTCATGGCCGGGTGATGATTGCCTATGAACCCGTCTGGGCGATTGGCACTGGCGAAGTGGCATCGGTTGACGATATTGCAGCGATGCATCAGGCCATTGCCAGCGAATTGCCAAAAAGCCAGAACGGCCATAAAGCACCATTGCCCATTCTTTATGGCGGGTCGGTGAATGCCGATAATGCAAAGGCAATTTTCGCCATTGACCATGTTGGCGGGGCGCTTGTTGGTGGGGCCAGCCTTGATGCGACGGCGTTTGATTCGATCTGCGAGTTGGCGGTTTTACAAATGTCAAAATCCTAACTTTTCGGAAAAATGCGCCCGATCGGCTGTCAAAGCTGTCTTTTGCGGCATTTTGGTGCGGTATTTTGGTTGAAAAATAGTCCAAAAAACCATATAAGCGGCGCAACGACTTTATTTGCAGGAAAATAACAGATCATGGAAACGCTGGTTCTGACCATTCACATTCTGATCGCCCTTGGGCTGGTCATCACCGTTTTGCTGCAACGTAGTGAAGGCGGCGGTCTTGGCATTGGCGGCGGCGGTGGCGGTGGCGGTTTTATGACTGCTCGCGGAACAGCCAATCTGTTAACCCGTTTGACAACGATCTTGGCTGTTGGCTTTTTTACCACAACGGTTACGCTTGCGATCATGGCTGGCGCGGGTAAAGAGCCGGTCTCGATCGTTGACGATGTGATCAAGGAAGCCCCTGCCAACACATCTGGGCCGGTCGTTCCAACAGGGCAATAGGCCAAGGCCGGAACGCGGCCCTTTGTCAATCCTAAGAATTTTCACTATTTTGCATTTCGTTGCATTTTGTGCCTTATCAAGTGCGCGGCAATAGGCTATTAAATTTGTCCATGCCTCGTTATATTTTCATCACTGGTGGCGTGGTTTCCTCGCTTGGTAAAGGTCTTGGTGCAGCAGCGCTCGCATCATTATTGCAAGCGCGCGGATACTCGGTTCGCCTTCGTAAACTCGATCCCTATTTGAATGTCGATCCCGGCACCATGTCGCCAACACAGCATGGTGAAGTGTTTGTCACTGATGACGGGGCGGAGACCGATCTTGATCTTGGTCATTATGAACGTTTTACCGGTGTCCATGCCAAACGCACCGATAATGTGACGACCGGACGTATCTATTCAGATGTTCTGGCCAAAGAGCGGCGCGGCGACTATCTTGGCGCCACCATTCAGGTCATTCCGCATGTCACCGATGCGATCAAGGCATTTGTTCTATCCAACCATGATGATGAAGATTTCATCCTTTGTGAAATCGGTGGAACGGTTGGTGATATTGAATCATTACCCTTTCTTGAGGCCATCCGGCAAATTGGCAATGAGCTTGGCCGCGAATCAACCTGTTATTTGCATGTCACATTGATTCCCTATATCGCCGCTGCGGGTGAATTGAAAACCAAACCAACCCAGCATTCGGTCAAAGAACTGCAATCGGTTGGCATCCAGCCCGATATTCTGTTGTGCCGTACCGAACATCCATTGCCAGCCGAACAGCGCGCCAAAATCGGCCTTTTCTGTAATATCCGGCAATCGGCCGTGGTGTTGGCGCGTGACGTTAGCAATATTTATGAAGTGCCGCTTGCCTATCACGATGAAGGGCTGGATAGCGAAGTTGTTCGCCATTTCGGGCTTGCCGATACGACGCCGGATCTGTCGCACTGGAAACGAATTTGCCATGTTGTTGCCAATCCTGAGGGCGAGGTGAATATCGCCATTGTTGGAAAATATACCAGCTTGCAGGACTCCTATAAATCATTGGGTGAAGCGCTTGTTCATGGCGGCATTGCCAATGGGGTTAAGGTCAATATCGACTGGATTGACTCGGAATTGTTTGAACAAGAAGACGCCGCCATTCAAAGCTTGCAGCATGTTGGCGGGATTCTGGTACCAGGTGGTTTTGGCGAGCGTGGATCAGAAGGCAAAATCCGCGCTGTCCGGTTTGCGCGTGAACAGAATATTCCCTATTTCGGCATTTGCTTTGGTATGCAAATGGCGGTTTTGGAGACGGCGCGTAATCTGGCTGATATGCCTGATGCTGGATCAAGCGAATTTGGCGATACGAAATTGTCACTTGTTGGTTTGATGACCGAATGGACCGTTGGCAATGAAACCTTGCAGCGCAGTGCCGATGATGATCTTGGCGGTACCATGCGCCTTGGTGCGTATGAATGTCACCTGACCCCGGGATCAACCGCAAGCCGTCTTTATGGCGAGCAGGTGATTTCTGAGCGTCACCGTCACCGTTATGAGGTGAATATCGCTTATCGTGACCAGCTTGAGGCGGCTGGCATGGTCATTTCTGGTCTGTCGCCAGATGGCAGTTTGCCAGAAATTGTCGAGCGGGCTGATCATCCATTTTTTGTGGCGGTTCAATTCCATCCAGAATTAAAATCAAAACCATTCGACCCGCACCCGCTATTTACCGGTTTTGTCGCTGCATCAATGGAAAAATCGCGTCTGGTTTAATCTGCGCCGCCGCGTGATGATCGCGATATCGAAATAGGCCTTTATCGTTTTTGGCCGGTGTTGAATGGGGCTTGCATTTCATGTGATGTGCGGCTGGCCGTAGCGGTTTTAACGTGATTGGGGAGATGATGCCGTGCAGATTGTAACCATTGGAAATGTGCAATGCGGCGGCGAGTCGCCATTGCTGTTAATCGCTGGCCCCTGTCAGATTGAAGGGCTGGATCATGCGCTGTCTTGTACTGAATCCCTTGCGAAAATGGCCGCAGATGCCGGAATGGGATTTGTCTATAAATCATCATATGACAAGGCAAACCGAACATCGGCTGGTGCTGAACGCGGCGTTGGCATGGATGAGGGGTTGGAAATACTGGCCAAGGTAAAGGCGCAAATTGGTGTTCCGGTGTTAAGCGATGTTCATCTTCCCGAGCAATGCGCCGCGGCTGCCGAGGTGCTGGACATCATTCAGATTCCTGCTTTTTTATGCCGGCAAACCGATTTGTTGGTTGCAGCGGCAAAAACTGGACGCGTGATTAATATCAAAAAAGGGCAGTTTCTGGCACCGTGGGATATGAAACATGTTGCCGAAAAAGTTACCAATGCTGGCAATCAAAAGCTGTTATTGACCGAGCGCGGCACTTCATTTGGCTATAATACGCTGGTATCAGATATGCGGTCATTGCCAACAATGGCGGCCTTTGGGCATCCGGTGATTTTTGATGCAACACATTCGGTGCAGCAACCGGGCGGCCTTGGGGGCAGTTCTGGTGGTCAACGTGAATTTGTACCAGTTTTGGCGCGGGCAGCGGTTGCTGTTGGGGTGCAGGGTTTGTTTATGGAATCACATGAAAACCCTGATCAGGCGCCATCTGACGGGCCAAATATGGTGCCATTATCTGAAATGCCATCCGTGCTTGCAAAATTGATGCAGATTGATCAGGCGCGCCGCGCCTAGCAAGCCAATCTAGCGCCTCAAGATCAGTTGCGCTAATCGGCTATTTTCGCTATTGATCGCTCATCTCAACCCTTAAAGACCGAAAAGAGCCAAGCCCATGTCAACGATCGTAGATATTCAGGCGCGTGAAATTCTTGATTCCCGTGGAAACCCGACTGTCGAAGTGGATGTTATTCTTGAAGATGGCGCGGTTGGCCGTGCGGCTGTACCGTCAGGCGCGTCTACCGGTGCTTATGAGGCGGTTGAAATGCGCGATGGCGATGCGGATCGTTATGGCGGTAAAGGCGTGTTGAAAGCCGTTGATGTGGTTAATTTTGAAATTTTTGACGCCCTGACCGGTGCCGATGCTTTTGATCAGGCGGGTCTTGATCAGGATTTGATCGAGCTTGATGGCACGCCAAACAAGGCGCGGCTTGGTGCCAATGCCATTTTGGGTGTGTCGATGGCGGTGGCGCGCGCGTCGGCGGATTCGGCTGAAATGCCGCTATGGCGCTATCTTGGCGGCGTGCATGCGCATCTGTTGCCAGTGCCAATGATGAATATCATCAATGGCGGCGCGCATGCTGATAATGCGCTGGATGTCCAAGAATTCATGGTGATGCCTGTGGGGGCAAGTCATTTTGCCGACGGCTTGCGCATGGGCGCAGAAATCTTTCACGCGTTGAAAAAGCTGTTGTCGGATGCGTCATTATCAACCGCGGTTGGTGATGAGGGCGGCTTTGCGCCAGCCATTAATTCAACTGACGAAGCGCTTGGCTATATCACCAAGTCGATTGAGGCTGCCGGTTACAAGCCTGGCGATGATGTGATGATTGCATTAGATGCCGCCGCAAGCGAGTTTCGCACTGATTTTCAATATAATCTGGCAGGCGAGGGGCGCATCCTTGGCAGCGATGAAATGAATGCAATGTGGCAGGAATTGACCGGCCGCTATCCGATCGTGTCGATTGAAGACCCATTGCATGAAGATGATTGGAGCGGGTTTCAAAACCTGACCAATGCCATTGGCGGCAATGTTCAGATTGTTGGCGATGATCTTTTTGTGACCAACCCCGATCGTCTTAGCCGTGGTATCACCGAGGCTGCTGGCAATGCTATCTTGATTAAGGTGAACCAGATCGGCACGCTAACCGAAACCATGCAAGCTATTGATATGGCGCAAAAAGCAGGATTTGGAGTTATCATTTCGCACCGTTCAGGCGAAACCGAAGATAGCTTTATTGCTGATCTGGCGGTTGCGACAAATGCCGGCCAGATCAAAACCGGTTCGTTATCAAGATCGGATCGGTTGTCGAAATATAACCAACTGCTTCGCATCGAAGAAGAACTGGACCGCACCGGTCTTTATGCTGGCCGCTCAATCTTACGCGGCTAGGTTGGTAATTCTTAAAAAAATAAGGAAACACGGCGATTCGCTTTTTGCTTGACGAGATGAATCAGCTCTGATTCAGTGGTGTTGTGATCAGCCATGAGGAGGATTGCGAGACAGGAAATTAGCGGGGACGGGTTCATGTTTGTAATGCGGAAAACATTGGCGTTTGCTGGCAGCTTCTTTCTGCTTGGAACGATGATCGTGTTTTTCGGGGTTCATACAGTGGCTGGTGAGCGTGGCATGCTGGCGCGCCCGCAGCTTGAACGCAAAATCATGCTTGCCGAAGAACAGCTTGCCTTGCTGGAAAAGCATCAGACATTTTTGACTCACCGGATTGGTTTGATGCATAAGGGCGGTGTTGATGCCGATATTCTTGCCGAAACGGCGCGTGCCGAGTTGGGGCTTTACGCACCAAATGATGTGATTGTTTCAATTGATCTGTCAGATTTGAAATTTTAATATCACAAGTGGCATATGGTCTGTTAACTGATTTTCAGTTTATACTTAAAAAACTCAATAAAAACAGAATAATAAAATTGTTGCAAAAATACGAAATTCGCTGAATTCTCGTCTTGTGATCATGTCATGCGGGTGTTTTGCCTTTGGAGGCTGGCACATCGGACGGGGATTTGGTGAATTGGCAACTTTGTCTGTGTTTCACCAAAATGTCCGGTTCAAACAGACCATGGATGGGCTGGCGATAAAGCGCTGTCTGCCGCGGTCACAAAAAGGTGAGACAAATGACGGCGAAAGCAGAAACCAAGCGCAAACGTGGCCCGGGACGGCCGCCAAAGACAGTCGGATCAGGCGTGAATGACATGCCGCCAACCGAAGATTTGGTTGCCATGTATAAAGACATGCTGCTGATCCGCAGGTTTGAAGAAAAGGCCGGCCAACTATATGGCATGGGTCAAATTGGTGGATTTTGTCATCTCTATATCGGGCAAGAAGCCGTTGTCATTGGGCTTCAGTCAGCCTCAAAACCGGGTGACACTGTTGTGACATCATATCGTGACCATGGCCATATGCTGGCTTGCGGCATGGATGCTGATGGTGTGATGGCTGAATTGACGGGCCGCGAAGGTGGTTATTCGCGCGGCAAGGGCGGTTCGATGCATATGTTCAGCCGCGAAAAGAATTTCTTTGGCGGTCACGGTATTGTCGGCGCGCAGGTGCCAATCGGTGTCGGGCTTGCATTTTCCCATAAATATAAGAATGAGCCAAATGTCTGCATGACCTATCTTGGTGATGGCGCGGTGAATCAAGGCCAGGTCTATGAAAGCTTTAACATGGCGGCATTGTGGGGTCTTCCAGTCGTGTTTGTGATTGAAAATAACCAATATGGCATGGGAACCAAAGTGACGCGTGCGGCCGCTGGGCGGGCGCTTGCCGATCGCGGCATGGCCTATGGTATCCCTGGCAAACAGGTTGATGGCATGGATGTTTTGGCGGTTCGCACTGCCGCGCTTGAAGCCTTGGCACATTGCCGTGATGGGAATGGGCCTTATATCCTGGAAATGAAAACCTATCGCTATCGCGGTCATTCAATGTCAGATCCGGCAAAATACCGCACCCGCGAAGAGGTCGATGCCATGCGCAAGCAGCATGATCCAATTGACCAAATTCGCGATCTTTTGAAAAACCAGCATGTTGACGATGCGCGGCTAAAGGAAATTGACTCAGCCGTTAAGGCAACCGTGACCAAAGCAACCGAATTTGCCCAAACCAGCCCTGAGCCAGATCCATCTGAGCTTTTTACCGATATTCTGTTGCCGCTGACCGACAACAAACTTGTTGCAAAGGTGTAATCATGGCCATTGAAATTAAAATGCCGGCTTTGTCGCCAACCATGGAAGAAGGCACGCTTGCAAAATGGCTTGTTGCTGATGGCGATGACGTGCGTTCGGGCGATGTGATAGCCGAAATCGAAACCGATAAGGCAACAATGGAAGTCGAAGCCATTGAAGATGGTAAAATCGGCCAGATTTTGGTGCCTGCCGGAACCCAGCATGTAAAGGTGAATGCGGTGATTGCCATGTTGCTGGAAGATGGCGAAAGCGCCAGTGACATGAAATTACCAACGCCTGATGCGCCTGATGCGCCTGCTGAACCGGTGGCAGCGCCTGTTGCCGATGATACGAACCCGTCTGCCGAAACAGCACCAATGGCGGAAACAGTGGCAACCCCGATGGCAGAAACCGAATGGTCAGGCAGTTCGACGTCGCTTACTGTTCGCGAGTCACTTCGTGATGCGATGGCCGAAGAAATGCGCCGCGATGAAAATGTCTTTATCATGGGTGAAGAAGTTGCCGAATATCAGGGTGCCTATAAGGTAACACAGGGGCTTCTTGACGAATTTGGCTCAAAACGGGTGATTGATACGCCAATTACTGAACAGGGCTTTGCCGGTCTTGGCGTTGGCGCGGCCTTTGGCGAATTGCGGCCGATTGTCGAGTTCATGACGTTCAATTTTGCCATGCAGGCGATCGATCAGATTATCAATTCAGCCGCTAAAACCCTGTATATGTCGGGTGGTCAAATGGGCTGTCCGATTGTGTTTCGGGGGCCAAATGGCGCGGCAAGCCGTGTGGCAGCGCAGCATTCGCAATGTTTTGCCAGCTGGTATGCGCATTGTCCGGGATTAAAGGTTGTTGCGCCTTATTCGGCCGCTGATGCCAAGGGCTTGTTAAAAGCCGCCATTCGTGACCCAAATCCGGTCATTTTCCTTGAGCATGAAGTCTTATATGGCCAAAGCTTTGACGTGCCGGATGATGATGATTGGATCGTGCCAATTGGCAAGGCCAATATTTTGCGAAGCGGAAGCGATGTCACCATCGTTGCCTTTTCGATCATGGTTGGCCGCGCACTTGAGGCGGCTGACCGTCTTGCCGAACAGGGCATTAGCGCCGAAGTCATTGATTTACGGTCAATTCGCCCACTTGACAGTGCAACCATTGTTGAATCGGTCAAAAAGACCTCGCGTCTGGTTACTTGTGAAGAGGGCTTTCCGTTTGCTGGTATTGGCGCTGAGATTGCCATGCAGGTTATGGAACAGGCCTTTGACTGGCTTGATGCGCCAATTACGCGTGTGACCGGCAAGGATGTTCCAATGCCGTATGCAGCCAATCTCGAAGCGTTGGCATTGCCGCAAATCGACGACATTGTTGCCGCGGCGCGCACCACTTGTGATGGGTTTAAGGGGTAGGGCTGATGGCGATTGAAATTAAAATGCCGGCCTTGTCACCAACCATGACAACCGGAACCTTGGCAAAATGGCTTGTTGGCGAGGGCGACCGCGTCAATTCGGGGGATGTGATTGCCGAAATCGAAACCGATAAGGCAACAATGGAAGTTGAATCGGTCGATGATGGCGTTATGGCCAAAATTTTCGTTGATGCTGGTACCGAAAACGTCGCTGTTGGCGCGGTGATCGCAGTTCTGGCAGAAGATGGTGAAACCGCAAGTGATGTTGCCAAAGCCGGCCTTCAGGAACCATCATCGCCAGTGCCTGTAACGTCAGTCGCAGCCGAAGCAAAAGAGCGAGCCGAACCAGCACCAGTAACCGCCGCACCAGTAAAAGCAGTACCGGCCCCCAAAACCAAAAGCAGCGACAAGCCGCGAATATTTGCCAGCCCGCTGGCGCGCCGGATTGCGGCTGATCGGAATATTGCGCTTGAGGGCATTACCGGAAGCGGCCCCTATGGCCGGATTTTACGCCGTGATGTTGAATCTGCCGCCACCGCCCCAATCGCGCAGACAACCGCAGCATTAGCAGGGGCGACCCAGCAAGGCGACAGCTATCTTGTTGCCAATAGCCAGATGCGCAAGGCCATTGCTAGCCGGCTTCAGGACTCAAAGCAGCAAGCGCCACATTTCTATCTGACCGTTGATTGTGTAATCGACAATTTGCTCGAAGCGCGCAAATCATTGAATGCCAAGGCAGCCGAAGGGATCAAAATCTCGGTCAATGACATGATTATCCGCGCCGCGGCGATGGCATTGATTGCTGTTCCTGAAGCCAATGCGTCATGGGAAGGCGAGAATACACGGCTGTTCCGCCATGCCGATATTGCGATGGCAGTGGCCATTGATGGCGGGTTAATCACGCCAATCGTTTGGGCCGCAGAACAAAAGGGGCTTGCCGCCCTATCGCAGGTGACTACCGATCTGGCTGCCCGCGCGCGTGATGGGAAATTAGCCGCCAACGAATATACCGGTGGCAGCTTTACAATTTCCAATCTTGGCATGTTTGGTGTTCGTGAATTTGCCGCGGTCATTAACCCGCCGCATGGTGGTATTCTAGCGGTTGGTGCCGGTGAACAGCGGCCAATTGTCATTGATGGCAATCTTGCCGTGGCAACAGTGATGAGCGTTACCCTTTCGGCCGATCATCGCGCTGTTGACGGGGCGGTTGGTGCTAGATGGCTTCAGGCCTTTAAGGGGTTTGTTGAAAATCCCGTTACCATGCTTTTGTAAGGCGCGATGTTTTTGTAAGGCACGATGCTGTTGTAATGCGCCGTGCGATTGACCAATTGCAAGCCGACCAGTTCGCCGATTAGGAGACTAGAATGACCGATACCCAATTTGACATTGCCGTGATTGGTGGCGGGCCTGGTGGCTATGTTGCGGCCATTCGGGCAGCCCAGCTTGGGCTAAAGCCGGTGGTGATCGAGCGTGAGAATCTTGGCGGTATCTGCCTGAATTGGGGCTGTATTCCAACCAAAGCCTTGCTGCGCGCTGCCGAATTACGTCATTCAATTGATGAAATGGCCGATTTCGGCATCACGGTTGGCGAGGTGAAAGTCGATCTTGCGGCTGTGGTGAAACGGTCACGCAAGGTTGCCGGCCGCCTGTCGATGGGGGTTAAGCATCTGCTGAAAAAGAACAAGGTGACGGTGATTGCGGCCGAAGCCAAGCTTGGCGCAGCAAAAGACGGTTTGCGCCAGATCAATCTGTCAAATGGGGATATGGTATCAGCCAAGCATGTGATCATCGCCACGGGTGCCCGCGCCCGCGCTCTGCCCAATATCGAGGCTAATGGCAAAACCATCCTGACCTACCGCGAAGCAATGGTTCCCGAAACCATGCCGGAATCGCTTATCATTGTTGGTTCCGGGGCGATTGGAAGTGAATTTGCCTCATTCTATCATGATATGGGTGTCAAGGTGACGCTGTTCGAGGCGCTTGACCGTATTTTGCCGGTTGAAGATGAAGATGTGTCTGCTTTTGTTCAAAAATCATTCGAAAAGCGCGGCATCAAGATTATGACCGGCGTCAAATTGCAGGCGGTGACAAGCGATGCAAACGGCGTTCAGGCCAGCATTGAAGGCCAAGACAAGCCATTGCAGGCAAGCCGGATGATTCTTGCGGTTGGCATTACCGGCAACACCGAAAATCTTGGCCTTGAGGCGACCAAAATCAAAGTCGATCGCGGCCATATCGTGACCGATCAATGGGGGGCGACCGGCGAGGCTGGCATCTATGCCATTGGCGATGTAACCGGCCCGCCTTGGCTGGCGCATAAAGCCAGCCATGAAGGCATTATCTGTGTCGAAAAAATCACCGGTCAAAAAGATGTTCATGCGATTGGCGCGGGGGCTGTGCCCGGATGCACCTATTGCCGCCCACAAGTCGCATCAGTTGGCATGACCGAAGCGGCGGCAAAACAGGCTGGCCATGATCTGAAAATTGGCCAGTTCCCCTTTGCTGGCAATGGCAAGGCGATTGCCCTTGGCGATGATGGCGGCTTTGTCAAAACGATTTTCGATGCGAAAACCGGCGAATTGCTGGGGGCGCATATGGTTGGGCCTGAAGTCACCGAATTGATTCAAGGCTATGCAATTGCGCGGACATTAGAAGCAACCGAAGCCGAATTAATGGCAACGATTTTCCCGCATCCAACCCTGTCTGAGGCAATGCATGAATCGGTTCTTGATGCCTATGATCGCGCCATTCATTTCTAAAATTGTAAGGCTGATGATGCTGGCTGTCTTGTCTTTGCATTATCTGTTTTTTGGCAAAAGCCTTTTTGCCAGCCGTTAATCGGTTGTTCTTTATCTGGTTAGTCTGCTAAGAAAAAACCATGCCACAGATGAACACAAGCAAAGGGGCGGAACGCCACCCCGAAAAACGCAAAAATCCGGATCGGCCGCAGCCGCGCCGTCCTGAATGGTTGCGCGTAAAAGCGCCGGTTTCCGCTGCCTATGCTGAAACAAGATCATTGATGCGTGATCTGAATCTTGTGACCGTATGTGAAGAGGCGGCTTGCCCGAATATTGGTGAATGCTGGGCACAAAAACACGCCACCATGATGATTTTGGGATCGGTTTGCACGCGGGCTTGCGCCTTTTGCAATGTTGCCACGGGGAGACCTGATCTTTTGGATCCGCATGAGCCGGAAAATGTTGGCAAAGCAGTGGCAAAGCTTGGGCTTCGTCATGTGGTGATAACCTCGGTTGACCGTGATGATCTGGATGATGGCGGCGCACAGCATTTTGCCGATACAATTCTGGCCATCCGCCAATTGTCACCTGGCACCACAATTGAGGTTTTGACGCCAGATTTCCTGCGTAAAGAAGGCGCTGTTGAAATTGTTGTCGCGGCGCGGCCTGATGTTTTTAACCATAATATGGAAACCGTACCGCGCCTCTATCCGACAATTAGGCCCGGTGCGCGCTATTTCCACTCGCTATCCATCTTGCAAAAAGTCAAAGAACTTGATCCAACCATCTTTACCAAATCGGGCATTATGGTTGGCCTTGGTGAAACCGATGGCGAGGTTGGGCAATTGATGGATGACCTGCGAAGCGCCGATGTTGATTTCATGACGATTGGTCAATATCTGCAACCAACGCCAAAACATGCGGTTGTCGACCGGTTTGTCGAGCCTGCTATTTTCGCACAATTTGCGAACATAGGCGCTGGCAAAGGGTTTTTGCTGATGTCGTCAACGCCTTTGACCCGATCCAGCTATCATGCCGATGCCGATTTTGCCGCATTGCAAGCGGCCCGAAACGCTGTGTATCTTGGCGCATAGGTATCGGAGCGCGCAAGAATGACAATCCATAAGGAAAAACGGGTGATCCATCACCGGCCACAAGACCTTTATGCGCTTGTTGCCGATGTGCGGTCATATCCTGAATTTCTGCCATGGTGTCTGGCGTCACGCATCCGGCAGGAATCAACCGATGCTTTGACCGCTGATTTGATCATCGGCTTTAATATGTTTCGCGAAAAATTCACATCCTATGTCGAGCTTGATCCTGCAACGCTGGAAATCACTGTGAAATATGCCGAAGGGCCGTTCAAACATTTGACCAATCACTGGCGGTTTCTTGATCACCCTGATGGCTGTGAAATTGATTTCTATGTCGATTTTGAATTTAATTCGCGGCTGTTGCAATCGGTCATTGAGACGCTATTTACCGAGGCGGTTAAGCGCATGGTGCGGGCATTTGAGACCCGCGCCGATTCACTGTACGGCAAAAGATTGATCAATAAATAATAAATTATTTCAATTCATTATAAATCATTGTTAATGAATTATATAGGGATTTCTTGCGAACTGAATCACGATCGCCAGTAAAGATGTGATGATCATGAACCGCCGGTTTGCCGCGCCATTGACAGCTAAAATGCACCAGCCCAACAGGTTTATCTTGGCTGCCGCCACCCGGCCCGGCAATGCCGGTAACCGATGCTGCCAATTGGGCGGCAGGCGTTTTCAATAGCGCGCCAGTGGTCATGGCAATGGCCGTCTCGGCCGAAACCGCGCCATAGCTGGCCAAGATATCGTCACTGACGCCAAGAAGGTCTTGTTTTGCCTGATTACTATAGGTCACAAGGCCACGATCAAGAACCGCCGATGAACCGGCAATATCGGTCAATGCAGCGGCAATCATGCCGCCGGTGCAGGATTCGGCAAGAACAAGCATCACGTTTTTTTCACTGGCAAGCGTGATAATGGCCTTGGCCAGTTCAGATATTGTCATGGTTGCGTTATCAGTCATTGCGCCTCGCCACCGAAGTTAAATCTAAAAGCCGAAAAATATTTGTCCTGCGCCCCACAGGCAAAGTGCGGCCAATAGGCCGGCGACAATATCATCGGCCATAACGCCAACACCGCCCGAAAGCTGCTCGGCCATGCCAACAGGGCCAATCTTGGTAATGTCAAAAAACCGGAACAAAACAAAGGCAGCGGCAAACCACCAAAGATCAAGCGGCAGAATGATCAGGGCGATCCATTGCCCTGCCACTTCATCAATGATGACCTCTGGTGCGTCCTTGCGGCCGGTGGTTTGGCCATAAGCATCAGCCGCGAAAACGCCGATAATCGTAACAAGCAAAGTTGCCGCGGCCAATATTCCGGCGCCATAGCCGGCAATCATATAGCCGCTTACGACCCCGACAACCGATCCGATTGTGCCCGGGGCAGGGCGTAAATGCCCAATCGGGCCAAGCGTGGCAAGATAAGCAAGCGATGATCGAAGTGAGCCGCGAATAACCATCACTTTGCCGTGTCATCTGGCAAGTTTTGGTCAGGTGATGCCGGCAAGGTGATGCTGGCGCTTGCTTGTGCGGCGATCCCTTCGCCCCGACCGGTAAAGCCAAGCCCTTCGGATGTTGTGGCCTTGACGCTAACACGGTCGATTGAAATGCCGCATATTTCGGCAATGCGGCTGCGAATGGCATCGCGATGCGGGCCAATTTTTGGCGTCTCGCAAATAAAGGTAAGATCAAGATTCATAATCCGGCCGCCGCGTGCCAAAACACGTTTGGTGGCAAAATCCAGAAATATCGTGCTATCGGCATTTTGCCATTGCGGATCAGATGGCGGGAAATGGGCGCCAATATCGCCATCAGCAAGCGCGCCAAAAATCGCGTCACACAAGGCGTGTAATCCAACATCACCATCCGAATGTGCCAACATGCGGCGGTCGCTATCCAGCTTGATGCCGCCAAGCCAGATGGGGCCAGCTTTATCACTGAATTTATGAACATCAAAGCCGGTGCCAAAGCGTGTTTCTGTCATGCTGCTATCATCCGTTTGCTGCTGGTAATTTGGCATCGCGCTGTCGGCCGCGACAAGATGCGATAACATAGCAAAATCATCAGCATCGGTCAGCTTCATAAGCTGTTTGGCACCATCGATCATGGTAATTTTGAAACCGGCTGCTTCGGCAAGGCTGCAATCATCGGTAAAGCCGCCTTTGCCGGCAAAATCATCATGCAGCTTGGTGATGATATCGCGGCGGAATAATTGCGGTGTTTGCGCCGCGGCAAGCTGGCTTCGGTCAATACCACCAGTGATAAGGCCACCACTAATAAGGCCGCGGCGGCTTGTCGGGTTGTCGTGGCTATTGTCCTTGTCGATGGTTTTGATGCTGTCGGCAAGCGGCAAAACCGGAACCGCGCCAATGATTTCGTTTATCTGCTTGCCGTCATTGCTATTGTCTATTGCGGCGATTAAACCGCCCAAAAGATCGGCTGGTATCAAGGGACGGGCAGCATCGTGAATGGCAACATAGTCGATATTTTGGCAATTTTTTAGGCCAGCAAGGGCAGTCAAACCAGCGTGAACCGAGTCCTGGCGCGTGGCCCCGCCAGCGACAAGATGAACGGGTTTCTGCGTTTCGGGTAAAATATCGGCCATATGGGGGATAAAAGGCTCGGCCACGACCAGAATGATGGCAGCAATCGCCCGATGGTGATGAAAATAATCAAACGCATGGGCGATAACCGGTTTGTCACCTAATCGCCAGAATTGCTTTGGCAGGTCATTCCCGAAATTATTTATCGCAAAATTATCATGCCCAAAGTCATCATGCCCAAAGTCATCATGCCCAAAGTCATCATGCCCAAAGTCATCATGCCCAAAGTCATCATGCCCCAAGGGGCTATCTTGGCGCGAGGCGAATTTGCTTGTGCTGGCCGCGCGCACGCCTGATCCGGCGGCGACAATAATCGCCGCGCATGAATTGCTGCCGGATTGATCTGGGCGTGAGATAATTTTTTCGTGCATGACAGTCCTTCTTATCCCCAATGTCTGGCGCTTTGTCCAATGGATATTCAGCTTGGCAAGCGCGTACCATCAGGGCGGTTCGCCAATTTGATCATATTGTTGGTGCTTTGGCGGCAATTGACGTTAAGTGATGGATTTTTGTGCATTAATTGCCTATTATGTGGGCGTTTTATCGATGTTCATTATCGGTGCTTGTCTTTTCGGGTCTGTTTCGGGGTCTTTTATGTCTCTTGCTATTGATGGAAACATCTTGCCCCATGCGGCCATTTTGGCGCCGATGTCAGGGGTAACCGACTGGCCGTTTCGCCGCGCTGTACGCCGCTGTGGCGGCGGTTTGGTGGTGACCGAAATGATTGCCAGCGCCGCCGTCCTGCGCGATGTGAAAAGCGAAATGCGGAAATTGCGAACCGAAGCGATTGCCGAAGCACCGCTATCAATCCAGCTTGCGGGCTGGGAACCGCCGGTTATGGCCGAAGCGGCGAAAATCTGTGCTGATCTTGGTGCAAGCTTTATCGATATCAATATGGGCTGCCCTGCCAAAAAGGTTACTGGCAAATTGTCAGGCTCGGCCTTGATGCGAGATCCGCATCTTGCCGGTGCCATTATGGCGGCTGTGGTTGATGCTGTTGATGTGCCGGTTACGTTGAAAATGCGGCTTGGTTGGGATGATGACAGCCTGAATGCGCCGCAACTTGCCAAGATGGCTGAAAATGCCGGAATCAAGATGCTGGCCATCCACGGCAGAACACGCTGTCAGATGTATAATGGCGCGGCCGATTGGGCAAAAATTGCGGATGTAGTGGCGGCGGTTGATATTCCGGTGGTGGCGAATGGGGATATTACCTGTCTTGACACAATGCAAAAGGCGATTGAACAAAGCGGGGCAGCTGGTGTGATGATCGGGCGCGGGGCGCAAGGGCGTCCGTGGCTTTTGGCGCAGGCTGGTGATTTTCTGGCGGGACAGGCGGTTCGCCCAACCCCGTCAATCGGTATGCGGCATCATCTGATGCGGGCGCATCTTGACGATATGCTTAGCCATTATGGAACCGCGGCGATGCGGTTGGCACGCAAACATATCGCGTGGTATGCGCATGGTCTTCCCGGTGCTGCCGAATTGCGTGATATTGCCAATAACAATACCGATGCCGCAATGGTGTTCGCGGCGGTCGATGAATTTTTTGAAGCGCTTGACCCAAGCGATGTGGCGGCGTGATGCGTTCGCCGTCAAAATCAATACCGTCAGACAGGTCAGATGCGACCGATCAAACCGCATATCTGCACCATGACCATGATCTCGATCACCATTCGGGCGTTAGCATGGCGCAGATTCTGGCCAGCCTGCCTAACCCGATCTTTGTTTTGGATGCGGATAATTGCTTTATCTATCTCAATCAAGCGGCTGAGATGTTTTTTCAATCAAGCCAGATGATCCTGTCTGGCATGCCGCTAGATGGATTTATTCCGGCTGATGGTAGCTTGTTTTCGATGTTGCAGCGCGCCCGCGATCAGCATGTGTCGGTAGGTGATCAAGGGCTGGAACTGGCAGGGCCAAAGCTGGGGCTAAAGCTTGTCAATGTACAAATCACGCCGTTTGGTGACACGCCGCGCCTGCTGGTGTCAATCCAAGAGCGCGCGCTTGCTGAACGGCTTCGCGGCCAGTCACTATTTCGCGGTGCGGCAAGGTCTATCTCGGCAATGGCGGCTCTGCTGGCGCATGAGGTCAAAAACCCGCTTGCCGGCATTAAAGGCGCTGCCCAGCTATTGGAGTCCGGGCTTGGCGATGAAGACCGCGTCTTGACCCGCATGATTGTCGAGGAAAGTGACCGGGTTGCCGCGCTTCTTGATCGTATGGAAGGCTTTGCCGGTGGTGCGCGCCTTGTTCTTAGCCCGGTGAATATTCACGAGGTTTTAGATCATTGTCTTGGGCTGGCAGCGGCATCTTATGGTGCGCATCTGGTGATCCGCCGGCAATATGATCCGTCCTTGCCATTGGTGAATGGGCATCGTGACCTGTTGATTCAATCCTTCATTAATATTATCAAAAACGCATCAGAAGCAACTGATAAAAATGCAGAACTTGTGATAAAAACATCCTATTCACGCGGTCGCCGCCTGTCATTGGCGGCAAGCGATGGCGGATCGCATGTGCCGGTTCAGGTTGATATTATCGATAATGGGCGCGGCATTCCCGAAGATATCCGCAACCATATTTTTGACCCGTTTGTATCGGGGCGCAATGGTGGCAGTGGGCTTGGCTTGACGATGGTTGCCAGCGTTGTTGCTGATCATGGCGGTATGATTGAGGTGGATTCAACGGCGGGTCGAACCGCCTTTCGGATGAATTTTCCGGTTGCCGAGTCGGGTAAACCGGCGTCTTCGCCACCGAAACCGGCAAAAGGATCAGCCGAATGAATGCAAAGCCACCGCTTATTCTTGTTGCTGAGGATGATAAATCGGTCAGGCTTGTCGTGCAGCAGGCGCTTGCCCGTCAGGGCTATGCTGTGCAATCAAGCGGCACGGCGGCGGGTTTGTGGAAATTGATCGAATCCGGCAAAGGCGATGTTTTGATTACCGATGTTGCCTTGCCGGATGGTGATGCGCTTGATCTGCTGCCCCGCATTCAAGAACGCCGCCCCGATTTACCGGTCATTGTGATGAGCGCGCGTTCAACATTGCTGACCGCCGTAAAAGCCCAGCAGGTTGGCGTTTTTGAATATCTGCCAAAACCATTTGAACTGCGCAGTTTGATCGAGGTGACGCAGCGCGCGGTTGAAACCATCGGCACGCCAAGCCGGTCAAGTACCAAGACAGCCTCAATCGAAGAGGGCGGCCCGTTAATTGGCCGGTCGCGCCCAATGCAGGATATTTTCAAAGCGATGGCGCGGGTTGTTAGCACCGATTTAACCGTCCTTGTGACGGGTGAAAGCGGGACGGGCAAGGAATTGGTTGCGCGTGCGCTGCATGATCTTGGAAGCCGCCGCGCTGGCCCTTTTGTCGCGATCAATCTTGCCGCGATACCGCGTGACCTTGTCGAAGCCGAATTATTCGGGCGGGCCAAGGATGATGGGTCTAGTCCGGCAAAGCATCATCAGGGCCGGTTTGAACAGGCTGAAGGCGGAACGCTGTTTCTTGATGAAGTCGGCGATATGCCACCCGAGGCACAAACAAGGCTTTTGCGGGTGTTACAGGATGGTGAATATCTGCCCGTTGGTGCGCAGCGACCAGTCAAAACAAATATCAGGGTCATTGCCGCAACAAACCAGAATTTGCATCATCTCATGCATCAAGGCCTGTTTCGTGAAGATTTGTTTTACCGGTTGAATGTGGTGCCATTACGGTTGCCGTCATTACGTGAACGCGTTGAAGATATCGGCCCGCTTGTTGCGCATTTCCAGATTCTTGCGGTCAAGGAGGGGCTGCCGTCAAAAACCTTTACCCCAGAAGCATTGCGTGCGCTGAAATCTTGGCATTGGCCGGGCAATGTGCGCGAATTGGAAAATCTGGTCAGGCGCATGCTGGTGCTTCACGCCGATAACAGCATTGATGCGGCGGCGGTTGAACATGAATTTCCAGCCACCCAAGCCGATTTGAATGAAGATGCCGAAAGCCTGTCCGAGTCAGTTGACGCGCATATCCGGCGTTATTTTGAGGCGTTGAAAGGCGGCATGCCCGCCCCGGGGCTTTACGGCCGTATTTTGCGCGAGGTCGAGCATCCGCTTATTCTCGCCACGTTAGAGGTAACCCGTGGTAACCAGGTTCGCGCCGCCGATATTTTGGGGCTAAACCGGAATACCTTGCGCAAAAAGATCAAGGATCTGAACATAAAGGCAGGTCGCTAAAATGTTGAAATCGAATGATCAAAACACATCCATGACGAATAAGAAAAGCTGGTTTAGCGAAGATCGGCTAGCCTATATTTCGATCCTGTTCACCCTTGGAATGGGGGCGGCCACGGCCTATGCCTTGACCCGTGTTGACTATCTGTCAAACGATACTGATTTCGTGATGTGGCTGATCATGATTGATGCGCTGGCATTGCTTGTGCTTGGCACGCTTGTGGGGCGCCAAATCTGGCGCTTATGGTCGGAACGCCGCCAACGGCTTGCCGGTCATCAGCTGCATTGGCGGATGGCGGTTCTGTTTGGTGGGGTGACTACGTTTCCAGCGATTATTGTGACGCTATTTGCGCTTTTTGTTGTCGATTATTCACTGCGAGGCTGGTTTGCTGAGCGCATCTCAACCGCGGTAAATGAATCTGTTCGTGTTGCTGAATCCTATTTTGACGAACATGCACGTTCGATTTCGGGTGAAGTGCTAACAATGGCCAATGATATCAACCGCGAGGCCTATCGGCTGGTTGGCAAGGGCAATCTGATGGACCGCTATCTTAGCGATCAGGCCGCACTTCGCAATTTGTCGGATGCGATTATTTTTGATGGTACCGGACAGGTTTTGGCAAAATCGCAGTTTGCCTTTGCAATTACTTTTACCAATCTTGAATCAAGCTGGGTCGAAAAGGCCCGCAAGGGCGAGGTGGTTGTGCTTCGCGCCGATGAAACCAATAAATTGCGCGCCGTGGTAAAATTAAACAGCTATGTCGATGCGTATCTTCTTGTTGGCCGTTTTATCGACTCAAAGGTTCTGCTAGCGATGGATCAGACGCGCCTTGCCGCATCAGATTATCAACAGCTAGGATTCCAACAGCTTGACCTTCAAATCAGCTTTGCGGTGTTGTTTGGGATTATTCTTCTGCTGATTCTGATTACGTCCCTGTGGATTGGCTTGAATTTGGCAACGGCAATTGTTGGGCCGCTCGGCTCGGTTATCCATGTTGCTGAACAGGTGCGTGCCGGTAATTTGTCGCAGCGCGTGCCCGAAGATTTGCAGCTTGAGGAAATTTCGCGTCTTGGGTCGGCCTTTAACCGCATGCTTGACGAGTTGGCGCGAAGCCGCGAACAGCTTGTGCAGGCCAATACCCAGATTGATCAGCGCCGTGAATTTACCGAGGCGGTTCTTGGCGGGGTGTCATCAGGTGTTGTTGGTCTCGATCGGGATGGCAAGGTTACGTTGCCGAATGCAACAGCGCGCGAATTGCTTGGCAAAAAAGATACCGACCTGATTGGCCGAAAGCTGGCTGATGTTATTCCTGAATTCAAAGGCTTGCTGGCGATCACCAATCAGAAAAAACGCCGCTTTGGTGAAGAACAGATTATTCTTCAGCGGCAAAACGGTCATTTAATCCTACGGGCGCGTATCGTCAGCGAGGTGATTGAAGGGCGGGTCATTGGTTATGTTGTGACCTTTGACGATGTCACCAGCCTGCTAAGTGCGCAGCGCAAGGCTGCTTGGTCTGATATTGCGCGGCGAATTGCGCATGAAATCAAGAATCCATTAACGCCAATCCAGCTTGCCTCCGACCGCTTGTTGAAAAAATACCGTCCAGATGATCAAAAGGCGGCTGATCAATTCGAGGAATATGTTCGCATCATCATGCGTCAGGTCGATGATATTGGCCGCATGGTTGATGAATTTTCGGCCTTTGCCCGCATGCCGCAACCCGAAATGGATCGCCATTCTTTGCTGGAAATTGTCAATGGGCAGATTTCACTTTTTGCCAGCAAGGATCTGTCGCTTGATGTTGAAATTGATGATGCCAAGCAGGATTATATTACCATTTGTGATGCTGGGTTGGTTCGCCAAGCGCTAACCAATCTGCTGCAAAATGCCAAAGATAGTTTGCAAGAGCATCATGTCGCCGCGCCAGCCATTCGCATTTCAATGGCAAGCGAAGATGATATGATTGCCATCACCCTTGTCGATAATGGCCCGGGATTCCCCGAAATGGATCTTGGCAAGCTGCTTGAACCCTACGTAACAACGCGGCAAAAGGGCACCGGACTTGGTCTTGCCATTGTCAGTAAAATTATGGAGGATCATGGCGGTAACATGCAGCTTGGCAAGGCTGATGGCGGCGGCGCATTGGTTTGTTTGAAATTTCCAATCCACACAACAACGCGTAATGGACAAATCATATAATGGCTGATGATATTCTGATTGTTGATGATGAAAAAGACATTCGCTCGTTGTTAAGCATGACGCTTGAAGATGAAGGATATGCCACCCTGCAAGCGGCTAATGCTGATGAGGCAAGATCAGCATTGCTGGCGCAGCCGCCGAAGCTGGCTATTCTTGATATATGGATGCGCGATTCCGATATGGACGGCATCGAATTGCTTGAATGGGTGAAATCCATCTATCCGTCATTGCCAGTACTGATGATTTCAGGGCATGGAACAATTGAAACCGCGGTTCAGGCCATTCGGCTTGGGGCTTATGACTTTATCGAAAAACCGTTCAAAGAAGCTCGCCTGTTGATGATGGTTGAGCGGGCGCTTGATAATGCGCGGCTTGCACGCGAAAATATCGAATTGCGGGCGCGAATTGATGATGGGGAAACCCCTGAATTAATTGGTAATTCGGCGGTGATGCGGACAATCCGTCAATCAATCGAAAAAATCGCGCCAACCGCCAGCCGTGTTTTGATCAATGGGCCAAGCGGAAGCGGCAAAGAATTGGCTGCGCGCACGATTCACAGCCAGTCAGATCGCCGTCAAGAACAATTTGTTGTCGCCAATTGTGCCAGATTATCAACCGAACGCGTTGATGCTGAACTATTTGGTGCGGAAAGCCTGCAAAGCCATCGCCGTATTGTTGGCTTGTTTGAACAGGCGCATCGCGGAACATTGTATTTTGATGAAATTTGCGATTTGCCACTGGAAACGCAAGGCAAGATTGTGCGCGCCGTCAATCAACAGCGGTTTCGGCGTGTTGGTGGCAATAGCGAGGTTGTGGTTGATGTGCGGGTTATTTCGGCGTCAAGCCGTGATCTGTTGTCGGAGACTAGCGCTGGCCGTCTTCGCGAAGATTTATATTACCGGCTTGGCGTGGTGCCATTATCAATGCCGTCACTTGCCGATCGGCGTGAAGATATTCCGGTTCTGGCAAAATATTTCACCAATCGCATTGCCAAACATGTTGGGGTAAAGCCCATTCATCTTAGTGATGAGATTTTTGCTGCGATGCAGGGCTATGATTGGCCGGGCAATGTGCGGCAAATGCGTAATGTAATTGAAACCTTGCTGATCATGGCACCTGATGACCGCAACCAGCCTGTGGGGCTTGATTTGCTTCCGGCTGAAATTCAGAATATGTCGCGTCAAGGTACCAATTCTGATATGGAACAATTGATGGCCTTGCCATTGCGCGGCGCGCGTGAAGAATTTGAACGCGAATATTTGGAAACACAATTGCATAAATTCAATGGAAATATCTCGCGTATGGCGGCGTTTATCGGAATGGAACGATCTGCCTTGCATCGCAAAATGAAATCGCTTGATATCGCAACGGATCTTCAAGAAGAGGGTAAAAAGACATGAAAATTGTCATCTGCGGCGCCGGACTTGTTGGCAGTGCCATCGCAAGCCACCTTTGCGAAGAACAAAATGACGTAACAGTGATTGATGCCTCGGCCGAGAATATTCAGCGTATTACCGATCAATATGATGTGCATGGTGTTGTTGGGGTTGCATCGCATCCTGACCGGCTTTCCGAAGCTGGCGTTCGTGATGCCGAATTATTGATTGCGGTCACCGAGTCTGATGAGGTGAATATGGTTGCCTGTCAGGTTAGCCATACGATTTTCAATACGCCGGTAAAACTTGCCCGTATTCGCAGTACTGCCTATCTTGATCCAGCCTTTGCCAGCCTTTACGGTCCGGAAAACCTACCCATTGATCATATCATCTCGCCTGAGGCGGAAGTGTCGGCAGCGATTAGCAACCAGCTTCGCGTGCCAGGGGCATTTGATGTGCAGAATCTATGTGACGGCAAAATGAACCTTGTTGGCGTCCAATGTACAGAAAACAGCCCTATTTTGGGAACGTCACTTCGCCATCTCACAAGCTTATTCCCTGATCTTAGCCTCACTGTTTTGGCGATTATCCGCGATGGCAAGGTGATTTTACCGCGGTCAGGCGTTGAATCAATGGAGACTGGCGACCGCGTTTACTTTGTCTGTGACAGCACGCATCTTGATCGCGCTATGGCCAGTTTTGGCCATGAAGAAGGCGAGGCGCGGTCGGTGGTCATTGCTGGTGGTGGCAGTATCGGGCTGATGTTGTCACGGGAAATCGAAGCCAATTTCCAAAATACGCATAACCAGATCATCGAACTTCACGCTGGTCGGGCAAAATCGCTTGCCGAGGAATTGCAGGGAACCGGTATTATCAATGGTGATGCACTGGACAGTGCCATTCTTCGTGAGGCCGGTGTTCACAAGACCGAAACCTTTGTTGCGGTAACCGAAGATGACGAGGTGAATATCCTGTCAGCCTTGCTTGCCAAACGAACTGGTGCCAAACACGCGGTGGCCTTGGTGAATATCCCAGGCTTTATCCCGCTTGTCAGCACGCTTGGTGTTGATGCAGTGATCAACCCATCGCAGATCACCGTTTCATCGATTCTGGAACATGTGCGCCGTGGCCGTATTCGTGATGTTCATCCCATTGTTGAAGATCTTGGCGAGGTTCTTGAAGCTGAAGCCCTGCCATCATCCTTGCTTGTTGGCAAACCTTTGCGGGCGGCCAAAATCCCGAAAGGCTTGGCAATTGGCGGCGTTTACCGCGATGGCAAGGCAATTGCGATTCGTGGGGATACCGTGATCGAAGCTGGCGATACAGTGATTATCTTTGTTGTGCGCGGCAAGATTGCGCAGGTGGAGAAACTGTTATCGGTTCGGCTGGATTTTTTCTAGGCACAAACCTGTCCAACAAAGTTCATGCCGAAAATCAAATTTCAAAAACCACGCTCATTTGATTTCAGATGACCAGTCGTGACCGCAGCGGAAAAAGCCGGTGACGAGGCATTGTTTATTTTCATTTTTACCGTTAAGCTTTGTCTCTCTTAAGGGGGATAATAAGATGGCCAGTGAAAAGAGCCGCAATTTGCAAGAGATTTTCCTAAATAATGTTCGTAAGTCCCATGCCGCTGTTACGGTGTTTCTCGTAAACGGCGTCAAGCTGCAGGGCGTTATCACTTGGTTTGATAATTTTTCGATTCTCTTGAAGCGCGATCAGCATGTGCAGCTTGTCTATAAACATGCAATTTCGACAATCATGCCTGTGGCGCGGGTTCAGCTTCAGGACTTTGATGAAAAGGACATGGATATCGAAGGTGAGTGACGCAGCGATTGAGCCGGTGCTTGAGAGACCATCCGCCAATCCAACGCTAAAAGCCGTCATTACCGATCTGTTGCGCGAGGCGGCTGATCGTTTCATCGTTCCGCGCTTTCAAAATTTACAATCGCAAGACATCGCCACCAAAACCAGCGATACGGATTTCGTTACCATCGCTGACCAACAGGCCGAAGCATGGCTTGCGCCTAAATTATCAGTTTTACAGCCCGGATTTGTGATTGGCGAAGAAGCCGCATCGCTGACACCGGCCATTTGTGATCAAATCCCGGTTGGTTATGGCTGGACGATTGACCCGCTTGACGGCACCAAGAATTTTGTCAAAGGCAAACCGGCCTTTTGCAGCATGGTGGCTTTGCTGTGGAATGGTCAGCCAGTGCAAAGCTGGATCTGGCAGCCGCTGACCCAAACGCTGTTTTACGCTGCCGAAGGGCAGGGTGCGGTTCGCATTGATAAAAACGGTGCGTCCAGCCTTCGTCTTAAAAACCGTTCAGATGATGTCGATCTGATGTTTGGTTCGGGCAATAGTCTTGGGCTGATCGAGCCGCAAAAAAGCGCCTTTCAAGCGCGGTTACGATTGTTGGCTGGGCGTCGCTTTACCGGCAGTGCCGGCATTCAGGCTTGTTTGATCGCTAGCGGTGATGAAGATTTCCTCATTCACGGGAATTCAACACCATGGGATCATGCGCCCGTTGATCTGCTATGCCGTGAGGCGGGCGGCTATGCGGCGATGCTTCGCGATGAAAGCCGGTTCCATGTCGCCATGAAAGCACCCTTTATGGCCGTATCGAGCCAGGCTGGTTGGAACCGTTTGCGTGACGCGGTTTGGCGCGATTAGTCAGATGTCTGTTTGCGATCATAGGCCTTGGCATCCTGCCAATAGCCTTCCATCACATCAAGCGATACACCAGTAAAGTTTTTATGTTTAGAAACAATATTTTCCTCGACATAGTTAAATCTATTTTCAAACTTTATATTGCAGTTCTGAAGGGCTATTTCCGGATCAACCCCAGCTTTTCTTGCCAGATTAATTGCAACAAAAAGCAGATCACCAACCTCATCTTGAATGCGGGATTGGTCTTTATTTTCACGGGCAAGCTCAACGGCTAATTCTTCGGCCTCTTCTCTCATTTTATCCAGAATCTGATCAATTTCGGGCCAGTCAAACCCAACTCGTGCGGCTCTTTTTTGCAATTTCAACGCGCGCAGCATCGGCGGCAGGCCGCGGGCAATGCCGTCAAGAAGTTTGGTTTCGCCTTTTTGAGCCCGTTCGCGCGCCTTGATATCTTCCCAAAGCCCGTTTTGCGATTCAACCGATGGCCGATCATCATCGCCAAATACATGCGGATGGCGGGCCACCATTTTGTCGGAAATGCTTTTGGCGACATCTTCAAGCGCAAAACTGCCTTCCTCTTCGGCAATGCGTGCGTGAAAGACAACTTGTAGCAAAAGATCGCCAAGCTCGTCACGAATGGCGGTGCGGTTGCCAATTTGAATGGCATCAGCCACCTCATAGGCTTCTTCAATTGTATAGGGGGCGATGCTAGCAAAATCTTGCGCGACATCCCACGGACAGCCGGTTTCTGGATCACGAAGTCGGATCATAATCTGATACAGCCGGTCAAGTTCATTTAGATGATTTGTCATGCGCGCCAGCCTATCAAAGTGATGATGTCTTTAACAATGAAAAGCAGCATCCATATGATATATTGTTTGGGATTTGGGTAAATCACCGATCATGCAGGGGGGGAATTGAAACCATTTGCTAAATCGGTGTAAAAAGCGCAAATAATGGAGGCGCAGCTTTGGGTCGGCCAAGGCATGCGCCTTTTGACATGTTTTGATGTTTGATAACGGGAATTGGCATGAATATCAGCGATAATGAATCAGAAATTGTAAAGCCCGGTATTTTCGCGCGGGTGCGCGGGTGGTTCTTTACCGGCCTTCTTGTCACGGCACCGGTTTTATTGACCGTCTATATCACTTGGGCCGCGATTAAATTGATCGATGGTCAGGTGAATAAGCTTATTCCAGCTTTTTCAACCTGGAACATTGGCGATATTCCGGGAGCAGGGCTTGTTGTTGGCGGCGTGATGATCACGCTGATTGGTGCGGTTGCTGCCGGTTTCTTGGGACGCTGGATTATCCGGCTTGGCGAATCTTTACTAAATCGTATGCCAGTGGTTCGCACGATCTATGGTGCCACAAAGCAGATTTTGGAAACTGTGATTTCCGCCCAGTCCGATGCGTTTCGCGAGGTGGTTCTTGTTGAATATCCACGCCGTGGCTTGTGGGTCATCGGCTTTGTAACTGGCTCGACAAAGGGCGAGGTCGCCCGTCTGGTTCCGGGGTCAAATGTGAATGTGTTTATCCCGACAACGCCAAACCCAACATCAGGCTTTTTGCTGTTTTGTCCGGTAAAAGATATCATCCGTCTCGATATGACGAATGAAGAAGCGGTCAAGCTGGTCGTGTCGGGCGGTATCGTATCGCCGCCTGATAGAGCGATCAATGCGGGTAAAGCCGCGAAAAAGCCTGCCGCGAAAAAGGCTGTAGCGAAAAAGCCTGCCGCAAAAAAGGCTGTAGCGAAAAAGCCCGCTGCTTAAAAGTCTTTAGAAAAGAAACCGGGGTAAAAAAAAGCCGCTAAAAAAGCGGGTTAATCGCACATCTAGCCGGACGCTAGGAATTTGACCGCACTATCGCGTTCAAACAGGCTGAGCAGCAAATTCATATTCTTTTGGTCATTCTGCTCTAATATCCGGCCAGCCTCGCTTCGGGCAAGGCTGAGCAGGTCACGATGCGCTGCAAGATCAGCAAGCACAAATTCGGGCATGCCGGATTGCCGTTGTCCCAGAAATTCACCCGGCCCGCGCAATTCCAAATCTTCTTCGGCAATCACAAAACCGTCATTCGTGTCGCGCATGACGCTAAGTCGTTTTGCCGCGGTTTCGCTTAACGCAACGTGATAGACCAAAAGACAACTACTTTGCTGGTCACTTCGGCCAACACGGCCGCGTAGCTGGTGCAATTGTGCAAGGCCAAACCGTTCAGCATGTTCGATAATTATAATGCTGGCTTCAGGCACATCAACGCCAACTTCGACTACTGTCGTCGCGACCAACAATTGCGCCATACCATTGCGGAATGCCTGCATCGCGCTGTCGCGCTCACCAGCTTTCATTTTGCCATGCGCCAGCGCAACCGTGATATCGGGAAGCGCGCGTGCCAAAGCGGTAAACCTGTCTTCGGCGGCGGCAATGTCCAACTTGTCAGATTCTTCAACAAGCGGGCAAATCCAATAGGCGCGTTTTCCCTTGCCAAGCGCGCGGCCAAGGCTGGATATCACATCGCCTAAACGATCACTTGGCAGAACGCGCGTGTCGATTGGCAAACGGCCAAGCGGTTTTTCGTCAAGGCGGGAATGATCAAGATCGCCATAGGCGGTCATGGCAAGGCTTCGCGGAATTGGCGTTGCGGTCATCACCATAACATCGACGTGCGCCCCTTTTTCGCCAAGAAGAATCCGCTGTCGCACGCCAAACCGATGCTGTTCGTCAACAACCGCCAAGCCAAGATCGTGAAAAGCAACAGTTTCCGATAATAGCGCATGCGTTCCAACCACGAGTGACAGGCTGCCATCGGCCAGTTTTTCAAGCGTGTCTTTCCGGCTTAGAACAGGCATGGTGGTGGTTCCGGTTTTTGCATTTGCCGTACCGCGCCCTTGGCCAAGTAAAAGGCCAATTTCGATATCAAGCGGGGCAAGCATCGCTTGGATGCTGGCATGATGCTGGCGCGCCAAAACCTCGGTTGGTGCCAAAAGCGCGGCTTGCGCCCCCGCTTCCATCGCATTGAGCATCGCCCATAATGCGACAAGCGTTTTTCCCGAGCCAACATCGCCTTGTAACATACGAAGCATGCGTTTGGGTTTGGCTTGATCACTCGTAATTTCGTCAATGGCGCGGTTTTGGGCGCCGGTCATTTCATAGGGAAGGCTGGCGCGAAGCTTGCTGGTGATATGGCCATCGCCGCAATAGGCGCGGCCCGGTGTTGCCTCGGCGGCGCTACGGCGTACCATGCGCATCGCCAGCTGGTTTGCCAGCAATTCGTCAAAGGCAAGACGCGCCCGCACCGGACTGGTCGGCAACAGGTCAGGCGGGTTTTGCGGGGCATGAACTGCGCACATCGCTGTGGCAAAATCGGGCCAGCCATACTGCTGTATGATGGCGGGGGGAATCCATTCGGGTAAATCGGGAATGCGGGTCAAGGCATCGGCAATGGTGCGGCGCAGAATTTTCGGCGTTAAGCCCGCTGTTAATGGATAGATTGGTTCAAAAATTGGCATTTTACTGGCTTGAGAGGGCGGTAAAATATGATCGGGATGTGCCATTTGCACTCGGCCTTGAAACAGCTCGACGCGTCCGCTGATCAGCCGGCGCTCGCCAATGGGCAATTGCTTGGCGACATAATCATCATGCGCATGGAAAAAAACCAGCTCCAGTGTGCCAGTTTCATTTTCGCAAAATACCCGATAGGGACGGCGAACACCACGCGGCGGGCGGTCATGTTTAATCACAAGACAATCAAAAGTGGCAATCGCACCATCATCAACATTGGCAAGCGATGGGCGCTGGCTGCGGTCAATCAGGCCAATCGGCAAATGCCGCAAAACATCAATCACATGCTGTCCAACACGCTTTTCCAGCACCGATGCCAGCTTGGCACCAACACCGGCAAGGCTGGTGGTTGACGCAAAAAGCTGAAATATCTCGGCGGGGCGCTTTGGGTGCACGATGCTTGTCTCCTTATCAGGCGGCGGCCGCTCACTGCCTGTCACCGACGAAATGATCGGACACAAGCACGCTTGTGTCTAGGCATTATCGCCCATATCTGTTATCTCATGCCAGCCATTTGTTGGTGTCATTTGCCAGCAAGCCAGTTTTTGAAAAAGGCTAAGCCACAGATTTTTAAAAAACCGGATTTAAAAAGGAAGTTGTTTATGTCATCGTCAGCTGTACCGCCTGTTATGCCTGAATTGTCAAACCGCGTTCGCCGGTTGATTTATAAGGCCAGCTATACCGGCATGAAGGAAACCGACCTTTTGCTTGGGCATTTTGCCAAAATGCATTTGCCGCATCTCAATGAATCCGATCTGACCGATTTTGAAAATTTGCTTGAGGCGGGTGATCCTGCGATTTATGCATGGGTGATGGGCAATGCGCCGCTGCCCGAAGCCTATGACACGCCTGTTTTTCATTTAATTAAAGAGTTTAAAAAACAACATTAATTACATGAAAAATATTAATAAAATTAATTTAAAAAATGATATTTGGGGTGCGCCTGATGGGGTGACCTCTTTGGCGCTGTTGCAGATCGCTTCGGCCGGAAAACCCTTTGTCTATGTGGCACGCGATGATGTTCGCATGACGGCAATGGGCGACAGTCTGCGGCGGTTAGCGCCCGATTTGCGCCTCCTTAAATTTCCGGCATGGGATTGTTTGCCATTTGACCGGCTGTCACCGCAAGGCGGATTGGTTGGAAGGCGGATTGAAACGCTTGCCCAGCTTGCCAGTGATGCGGGTACACGACCACGCATTTTGCTGACAACAATTAATGCGATTTTGCAGCGCGTGCCGCCAAAAACCTATTTTACCGACAGCAGTCTGGTGATTACCGCGGGTCAGCCAACCAAGGATTTGACAAATAGGCAAACGCTAGGGCTTGCTGCCTTGGCGGATTACCTTGCCGGTCAGGCTTATTTGCGAACTGATACGGTGCGGGAAACCGGTGAATTTGCGGTTCGAGGCGGCATTTTGGATGTGTTTCCACCCGGGCAAACAGCACCAGCACGGCTCGATTTTTTTGGTGATGATGTTGAAACGATCCGCAGTTTTGATCCGGCGACCCAGCGAAGCATTGGCAAGCTCGAACGCCTAATTTTGCGCCCAGTCGCAGAATTTATGATGAATGATGCGACGATTGCGCAATTTCGTACTAGCTATCTGTCGCTATTTGGCGCAAAGGCCAGCCGTGATGCGCTTTATGAGTCGGTGTCAGCAGGGCGAAGCCATCCGGGAATTGAACATTGGTTACCGCTATTTCATGGCGATTTGGCCTGTTTGACGGATTATTGTTCGGGGTGGCCAATTGTGTTGGATCACGAAAGCGATGCCGCCATTGCCGCACGTTATGCGCAAATTCATGATTTCCACGAGGCACGTCTGGTGCATGGAAGTGATGATACGGCAAGCCCGTACCGGCCATTGGCGCCAGAAAAGCTGTATCTATCGCAAACTGAAACCGATCACTTATTCGAACAGGGCATGGCCTGTCGCCTGTTTGCCTTTGCCCCTATGCAGGATGGTGGGCGAGATGGCGCAAAAGATTTAGCCAAAGCCGACCAGCCTCAAATGCAAGATGCTGGTGGGCGGGCGGCAATCCGGCTGATCAAAGTCGAAGGCAAAAGTGCGGTTCCGGAATTGGCTGCCTTTGTCACGGCCGAGCGTAGCGCCGCCAAACGCCCGATCATTGTTGCCTGTAGTTCGCCCGGGGCGGCAAGCCGGTTAGCCGATTTGTTGGACGGGCATCTTGACGCGGGTGCGCTGCAACCGCTTACCGCGATCGAAGATGCGGCTTCTGGCGGTTTTTATGTGATGCAATGGCCGCTTGAAGCGGGGTTTCAAACCGATCATCTGGTGGTGGTCTCCGAGCCAGATATCTTTGGCCAGCGTTTATCACGGCCGCAATCAAAACGTGCCAGAGGTGATGATTTTCTGCGCGAGGTCAGCGTTCTTGAAACAGGCGATCTCGTGGTTCATGCCGAACATGGTATTGGCCGCTATGAAGGGCTGATCATCATTAATAGCGCTGGCGGCGACCATGATTGTCTTCATCTTGTTTATTCTGGCGGCGATAAATTATATTTGCCGGTGGAAAATATCGAGCTGTTGTCGCGCTATGGCAACGCCGGTGGCGAAGCCCAGCTTGACAAGCTAGGTGGTGTTGCATGGCAGGCGCGTGTTGCCCGCATCAAAGGCCGCGTTCGGATTATGGCCGAACAGCTTATCAAGATTGCGGCGGCGCGTTATCGTGCGCGTGCCGAACCTTTGATTGCAGAAGATGGCAGTTTTGGCGAATTTTGCGCGCGCTTTGCCTTTACCGAAACTGAAGATCAGTTAAATGCAATCAATGATGTTGTTGATGATTTGGCGTCGGGTAAAGCCAGTGACCGCCTGATTTGCGGCGATGTTGGTTTTGGCAAAACCGAAGTGGCGTTGCGCGCGGCCTTTATTGCGGCGATGGCGGGTTATCAGGTGGCTTTGGTCGCGCCAACAACATTGTTGGCGCGCCAGCATGGCAAGGTTTTTGTCGAACGATTTGCCGGTTTTCCGGTCAAAATTGGCGTGTTGTCTCGAATGACGTCAACAGCCGATGCGAAAATCATTCGTGAAAATATTGCCAGCGGCGAAATCCAAATTGCCATTGGTACGCATGCGCTTCTGGCAAAATCGATCGCGTTTAATAACCTTGGTCTTTTGATCATTGATGAAGAACAGCATTTTGGCGTTGGCCAAAAGGAACGGTTAAAAGAGCTTCGCGGTGATATTCATGTGTTAACTCTGTCTGCAACGCCGATCCCGCGCACGCTGCAAATGGCGCTGTCAGGTGTTCGCGAAATGTCATTGATTGCAACACCGCCAGTAGACCGGTTGGCGGTTCGCACCTTCGTTGGTCCATGGGATGGCGTTGTTCTTCGCGAGGCGATCCAGCGGGAAATGTTCCGTGGCGGGCAGGTGTTTATGGTTTGTCCCCGCATTGATGATATGCAGCGGGTTTATGACCGTATTACCAAGCTGGCACCCGAAGCACGGGTGATTTCAGCGCATGGGCGCATGCCAGCCAACGAGCTTGATCAGGTCATGACCAAATTTGCTGATGGTGAAGCCGATATTCTGCTATCGACCAATATTGTTGAATCGGGAATTGATATCCCGTCGGCCAATACGATGATTATTCATCGCGCCGATATGTTTGGCCTGTCGCAGCTTTACCAGCTTCGTGGCCGTGTTGGGCGGGGTCGCCAGCGCGCCTATGCCTATTTAACATCTGATCCGCAACGGCTGTTAAGCCCGCAGGCGCGCCGCCGTCTTGAGGTTATGCAAACGCTCGATACGCTTGGTGCCGGATTTACGCTTGCATCTTATGATATGGATATTCGCGGTGCCGGAAATCTGCTTGGTGATGAACAATCCGGCCATGTTCGTGAGGTTGGGGTCGAGCTTTATCAAGAGATGTTGCGACAAGCTGTTGATACCGCCAAATCTGGGCGTGGCGGTGAAAGTGAAGAAGATGCAAAACCGGCATGGACACCGCAAATCAATCTTGGGCTGGAAATCCGGCTGCCTGAATCCTATGTACCCGATCTAACCGTGCGTCTGTCGCTTTATCGCCGGATTGCCGATCTTGCTGATCCACAGGTAACCGATATATTGATCGCCGAGCTTGTTGACCGTTTTGGTGTTTTGCCCGATCCGGTTAAAAACCTGTTTTTGGTGATCGAATTAAAACAATTATGCCGATTGGCAAATATCGAAAAAATTGATGCAGGACCAAAAGGATTGTCATTGGCATTTCGCGATAATCATTTTGCTCGTCCGGATGCGCTGATCGGCTGGATTGCCGAACAGGGCGGGCGGGTGCAGCTTCGTGCCGATCATCGTCTGGTGGTGGCAACGCCAATTCCAAAGCCTGAGATGCAGCCAGCAGCCTGCAAAACCGTCTTGCAAGACCTTGTCGCGCTGCTATAGCGGCTTGCGAATCAAAAATTCAGGCATTTACCGCCGGAACGGCCTATTCTGCCGGTTTGACAAGACAGCCATCAATGGCGGGGATCAGATGTTCGGGCATATGCGCACCGGCAATGGCATATTGCCCCGCAAAAATCATAAACGGAACGCCATCGACCCGAAGCTGGCGCGACATTTCGATATCATTGGCAATTTGCCGGTCAAGGGCTGGATCGGCAAGGCTGGCCGGATCAATGGTAAAGCCGTTTTCATGGGCTATTTTGGCAAGTTCATCATCATCGCCAATATCGCGGCCATCAATGAAATAGGCTTTGAAAAACGCGTCGCTTAAATCATGGCCTTTGGCAGCGGCGGCAAGCAGATAGCGATGGGTTTTGCGACTATCGGGGGTGCACTTGATTCCGTCAAAATTAAAGGCAATTCCGCTTTCAAGACCGGCGTCGGCAATACGGCCATAAACGGCCTTGGCGGCATTACCGAATTTGCCAATTAGATAAGCCTGACGATCCATGCCAGTCGAGGGCATTGTGGGATTAAGCAAAAAACACCGCCAGATATAGCGCGGGGTTACATGGGGGCGGGCGGCAAAGGCGGCATCAAGCCGCTTTTTGCCAATATAACACCAAGGGCAAATGATATCGGCGTAGATTTCAACATCAACAGATTGCGTCATGTGCCTTCGCCCTTGTTGGTAGCCCGACCCCATCGAAGCGCATTGTGATTGGCTTGGCAAGGCATGATTGTTGCGCTGTGCCAAGGCAGTTGATTTTGTCAACCTTCGCAACCATGTTAGATAATGCCATGTTAGATATTGCGCATTGGTTTGCAATGCTATTTGGTTTTGATGATTTAGGATAATGCAGATGCAGGAAAACGCCGCCTTTGAAGATTCGTCCGGAATGTCGCGCGAAAAGATTGAGCAAGCGCGTGATGCGCTTATGCAACTTCGTACTCTTTATATATCGGTAAACAGCCAGCAAGATAGTCCTGAAATGGGCGTGTCGCCCTTTATCCGGCGTGATGACGGATTATATATTTTTACCAGCCATCTCTCGCAGCATGTTCGCGATTTGATGGCGCAAGGCGCGGCAACCTGTATGCTTTGTGCTGATGAGGCCAAAAGCCAAAATATTTGGGCGCGTAACCGATTGAAATTTGCCGTGGATGCGGTTGAAATTGCGCGTGACGATGCCAAATTCGGCGGGCTTTGTGACGATTTTTCTGCAGCGCATGGGCCTACGATGGATTTGATCCGCAATTTTGGCGATTTTCATATGTTCCAGCTAGTGCCGCGTGATGGTGTTTTGGTGTTGGGTTTTGCCAAGGCCTTTACCGTTACCGGTTCTGATTTTACGATTGTCGCCCATATCAGCAAAGCCTAACAACATGGCGCATGTCGACCATCCCCCGATTTTCTGGAGTTTTCGGCGTTGCCCCTATGCCATGCGGGCGCGGCTTGCGATTGCGGCAAGTGGTCAAAAAGTTGAATTGCGCGAAATTCTGCTTCGTGACAAACCGGCCAATTTTCTGGCCACATCGCCAAAAGGCACAGTACCAGTCCTAAAGCTTGAAAATGGGCAGGTGATTGACGAAAGCCGCGATATCATGTTCTGGGCGCTTGGACAGAATGATCCTGAAAACTGGCTTGCTGTTTGGCGGCAAAATCCGGCTTTGACCATGGCCTTTTTGAATCGGCTGGATGGCGGGTTTAAACATGATCTTGACCGGTATAAATATGCCAACCGTTATGATCGTGACGCCGGTTCGGCTCATCGCGATAACGGCGGCGCATTTTTGGCCGAGATTGACCAAGATTTACAGCAAACAGGCGCGCTGTCAGGGGCGCAGCTTGGCCTATTGGATTTCGCCAGCCTGCCTTTTGTGCGCCAATTCCGTATTGCCGACCCTGACTGGTTTGACAATCAATCCTGGCCGCATCTTCACGCATGGCTTGGCGGTTTTCTTGACTCGGCTAGTTTCCGGCTGGTGATGCAGAAATATCCGCAATGGAGTCCTGATGGACAATCAATTGCCTTCCCGCCAAAGCCCTAGCCGGCTTTGCCGGTTTGCTAACAAAATTTGGACAGATTTATCAATTGTCATAAAATCGTAACATCAATTGGCGATTATGCCGTGCAAACTAGCGAGGCTGTGATGTTGGATATGCCTGACACAACGACAAAATTGATTGATGTTGGCGCGGTTTTACTGGCTCGTCTGCCATCCTTAAAGCATTATCCGGCGGTGCTTGTCCGGTTTTTGATCTGGTGTCTTCGCACCCTTGTGAATGAAGACCGCATTAATCAATTTTTGCAAAAACATGGCTATCTCAATGGATTTGATCTTATTGATCAGGTTTTTGACGAATTGCAGCTTGATTATCTGGTTCGCCATGACGAGATCAAAAACATCCCCGTTACCGGGCGGGTGCTGATTGTTGCCAATCATCCGCTTGGCGGACTGGATGGGTTGGCATTGCTTCGCCTCATTGGGAAAACACGCCGTGACGTGTCGATTGTTGTGAATGAATTATTATGTAATATCAATTCGCTAAACAGCATGTTTCTACCGGTTAATGCATTTGGTGGGGAAACGCATAAAGCCGATTTAGAGCGGATCATCACGGCGTTAAATCAGGATCGTGCGGTTATTATTTTTCCCGCTGGTGCGGTGTCGCGGGCGGGGCCAAAAGGCATTCGTGATGGCAAATGGCTATCGGGGTTTTTACGCATTGCCGAAAAGACATCAGCGCCCATATTGCCAATCCATATTCGAGCGCGAAATTCGGTTCTTTTTTATCTTGTTGCGAGGCTAAGCGCGACATTATCCATGCTGATGCTGCCGCGTGAAATGACCGGATTTAAGGGCAAGATCAGCCTGACCATCGGCCAGCTGATTCCCATTGGTGATTTCGAGTCACTGCCGATGGGGCGGCGTGAAAAGGCGCAGCTTGTGAACCGGCATTTGCGGCGTCTTGGGCGCGGAAAACCCCCCGTCTTTAAAACGCCAAAAGGCATTATTCATCCGGTGTCACGAAAAACCCTTCGCGACGAGTTGAAATCGGCTGAAAAGCTTGGCGTTACCGCGGATAACAAGCATATTTTGCTGGTTGATTATGCCGAGAACAACGCGGTTATGGATGAAATTGGCCGGTTGCGCGAACTGACCTTTCGGTCTGTCGGTGAGGGTACAGGGAAAAGCAAGGATATTGACCAGTTCGATCATTATTACCGCCATCTATTATTGTGGGATGATGATCGGCTGGAAATTGCAGGTGCCTATCGCCTTGGCGAGATATGGCGCTGGCAGGGACAGCCAAAAACAAAGCTTTATTCACATTCGCTTTTTGACTATCAGCCGTCAATTCAGCCCCTGTTCGCGCAAGGTTTGGAACTTGGGCGAAGCTTTGTCCAGCCTCAATATTGGGGGCTTCGCAGTCTTGATTATCTATGGCAGGGGATTGGTGCCTATCTCGCACCGCATCCGCAAGTCAGATATCTGTTTGGCCCGGTCAGCTTGTCAAATAATATGCCAAAACCGGCGCGTGATATGTTGGTGCATTTCTATGAAACCCATTTTGCCGATCCCGATCATTTTGCGCTTCCTGCCATCCCCTATGTGATTGATGCTGATAATTTGGCGGATTTGCGTCAGCAGATGCCCGGTCTGGATTTTGACATGGATCATGAATGGCTCCGCAGCCAGCTTGGGTTTATGGGGCTGAAAATTCCAACATTATTCAAACAATATGCCGATGTTTGCACCCCGGGTGGAGTGCGGTTTTGCGGCTTTAGCATTGATCCGGCCTTTAATCATTGTGTTGATGGATTGGTGCTTGTCGATATCCGCCAGCTAAAGCCGAAAAAACGCGCCCGATATATTGGTGCGGCACTGCCCATACCTGCTCAAAGCTGACTCTGGCATGAATTTTGCGTTCATCTTGGGTGACAAAAGATCAGGAAGGAATGCGTTATGGCAGCAAAATTGAGTTCGGATATAATTGTCGATGTGATCGAGGCCACCATTCGGGTGTTGGTTGATACCGGATTAACCCGCGATGAGGCATTGCAAGTGATGCTCAGTCAGATTGCGGTGCAGGTTTCACCGGATGTGATGACAATCGCGACCCAGCTGACTGAAAAATATCATCATGATTTCGATCAGGCAAAATGGCATACTGACAAGCGCAAGCAGGACCAGCCTGTTGGCTCTGCTGAATTTGCCTTTGGCCCGCTTTAGCCAACGGATCTGCGACATCACCGTGTGCGCCTGATTTAATCGTGAATTATGACCTCGCCCGCGGCAGGGTCAATTTCAATGATTTGTCCTGATTTGATAAGGCTGGTCACATCGCCATCTTCAAATCGGTCACACATGGCCATATTGGCCAATGCCGCCCCTTGCACCAGAATGGTGTTTGCCTCATTAAACAAAATTCCTTTTGGCGTGATGCCTCTAGCGGTCATTTCATGCAGCATCCACGCGGTTGCAACGCCTCCTTTTGCCGTGTTGAACACAAGAATTTTCTGATCATATGATTGTCCGGCAAGCTTGTGCTGTGGGCGTGAAAAAATTCCCTTTATCCGGTCAAGGTCATAGCGTGCGGAAAAATTATCATCGGCAACAAGCGCCTCGCCGCTAACCTTTGGCCCAACGCCTTTATGACATTTCAATCGTTTCATCAGATCATCTCTCCGTGAATGGCTGCTGCAACACAATCCTGCATGCTGGCAAGCACTGGTTTATAGCCATAACCACCTAAAATATTGACAATTTTTGTCGAATTGCTGAGCAGGTGAACCCAGCCATTTGCTTCGCCAATTTCGCGGGCGTATTGATTATAGAAACAAGTGCCTTCAAGCACGGTGCCGCCAGCCGTTTCGATCTTGTTGATAAAGCCCATCCGCCCAGCATCACCATAGGTTTGCGGCGACGTACAAACAATTAGCGGCAATTGCAATTTATGACCATCAACTAGGCTGGCAACCTGTTCCATTTCGACAATCGATAATTGTGGGGCGGCAAAAACCACTACATCCGGCCGTTCGCCTTGGCCGGCAAAATTGCTTCTCAAGGACGCAAGGTCGAAATCGGCTATTTGCGTGACGGGCAGGTTGGTGCCGCCAACCGCTGCCAGATTTGGCGCTTCGGGGGTAATGCCAATCATATGAAAAAGCGGGGTTGATCCATAGCTGGCCATCGCCGCGCCAAAATGCTTGATCTCATCCGATGTTGGCACGCGCTCGATGCCTTCAATCACCGGCACTTCCCAATAGGATCCAGCCATCCGGCCGATCACCGCGCCAAGAACCCCCCAATCGGTCAATTCGGCAGGTTGAACCGTTACCTGAAAGCGGCGTGTTGCTTGGCGATTCTGGTCAAGATGCAAACCATAGCGCGGCGTGCGTCCGGTAAGTCCGGCCGCCAATGCAGATGGGCCACCTTCAAAATTAGACCGTGCGCCACAAACGCTGTTTGAATAGATTACAACGCCAGTATCGCCATAGGCAACATGATCGCCTAGCAATGGCGGCATGATGGTTTGATAGTTAACGCAAGTGTTAGTCATCATTATGCCAATCGCCTCGCAAGCAGCTATAAATCTTCGCTCTATATTGGCCATTTCTTCGGTTTGGCCAAGTGGGCGGTAATGATTTAGATCAACCCCGCGCGGGTCTGTGATCATCGGGATTACAACCTGGCCACCATCATTGGCGATCGATTCCATAAAACCCGCGCCGGCCTCACCAATCGATTCAGGGTCGGCCATCATATGTGCCTGACTAACCGCCACCATATCGGGCGCATCAAAAAAATTGCCAACCTTGATCTGGTGATCAATTGCCCATTGTTTTGCCTTGCCAAAATCGCCGTTCAGCATAGCCTTTTCTTCGTCATTTAACTGCATTTTGGAAACCTTGTCCTGTGCGATGCCGTCTAAGGTAAGGCTAAGCATGTTGTGCATTGATTACCAAGCCTAAATAGTCGCAAATTGCAGCTTTCTAATCGAAGATACGCCATGCCCTGCATGTGATGGCTGCAATTTACCAGCAAAGCGTCTGTGGGGCTTGCCAAAGGCCCTGATCATGCCCATTTACCCCATGGGGAGTCAGGCGGCCAGCGATTGGGTGATTTTGATGATTGAAGTATTTTTTGATGGTAAATGTGGGCTTTGCAGTAAAGAGATTGCCTATTACCAGAGTATTGCGCCATCAGGCATTTTTGCATGGATGGATATTGCGACTGACGCATCACCGCTGGCAGCGCATCAAATCTCGCAAGCCGATGCTTTGCGCCATCTTCATGTTCGCGATTCAGGAGGTAATTGGCATATTGGTGCCGCGGCCTTTTTGGTCATTTGGCAGCAGCTTCGGTACTGGCGGTTTTTGGCAGTTCTGGTTGGTTTGCCCATTATCCACCAGATTGCCGCGATGGTTTATAATCGTTTTGCCAATTACCGTTTTGCCAAGCTTGCCCATTGCCAGATTGCCCAAAAGAATCTGGTAAAAGCTTCTACAAGCTAGAGTCCCTCCAGAACCAGCAATGTCGCTTTGGAATTTGCCAGCCGGATTGATTTAACGGGCGCATATTCGGGGCTGTCTAAAAAGGCATGGGCTGCTGCCATCGATGGAAATTTTACCAATACGATGCGGGCAGGATCCCATAATTCAGTCTGTATAATATCCATTTTACCACCGCGGGTCAGGTAGACACCGCCATAATGTTCGGCAATCGGTTTGGCCGCAGCTTTATAATCTTCATAGGCAACAGGGTCAGTTATTTTCGTGTCGACCAGAATATAGGCGGGTTTATCTGCGTTCATTATAACCGTCCTTGGCACGTGTCAAATTTTTGGACAATCCAGTTCATCAGCGACGCCTTCAACCGTATCAGCGATAATATCCCAGTCACTGGCGGCTTCAAAATCGACTTTTTGGTCAATGCCATATTCGGTTGGCCGATTGATATAGGCGGTGCGCATACCCTCTTTGCGCGCGGCCTCTAGATCATCATTATGCGCTGCTGCCATCATGATTTCATCAGGTGCCATGCCCAAAAGACGGATGGCGTTTTGATAAACAGCCGGATTGCGTTTGAAGGCGCGATGCATATCGCTTGAGAAAATAAAATCCCATGGAATCCCAGCACGTTTTGCTATGGTCGACAACAGAACGACCGATCCGTTCGATAGAGGTGAGATTAGGAATTTTGATTTGATCCGCTTTAAACCGGGGACACTGTCAGGCCATGGGGTTAGGCGGTGCCATGCGCGGTTTAGATGGTCGCGTTCTGCTTCATCGAGCATCGGCAAACCAAATTGAGGCAAGATTTCATCCAGCCGTTCACGATGAATGAAGTCAATAGAAACCCATGACCGCTCGCCAGCTGTTACGCGCGCCATACCCGGCCGATATCCGGCACGCCAGGCACGTGCAAATCCATCACCATCAAACTCGGAAAGGCCCTTTTGTAGGGCAACAGCCGCGCCTTCGCGTGCAATTGACGAGCGCCAGTCAACAATGGTGCCAAATGTATCGAATAGAACAGCTTTAATCATGATTAGTCTCAAGCATCTGGTAACTGGTGGCGGTCACTTGCGCCGATCAAACTGATGTTGAATTAAAATCAGATTAAACGCTACTGGTCACCGTCTTGCTGTTAAGAAAGCCACTAATAAAGGGCAAACGCAATGACAAATTGCCAAGGCCAAAACCAACAAAGGCAATTAGTACGCCGCCATTCAAAACACTGCCGCCGGTTAGAAGCCAACCAACCGTGCAACCGCTAGCAATCACCCCGCCAAAGGCCATGAAAAATGCACCAAGGATATAGCGAAGCGGGTGTGGTGCATTGTTAAAGCCTTCAATAACAATGCGGCTAGATAATTTTGCCGATAAAATCGCGCCGATAAAGGCACCGCCAACCAGCCCGAGACCAAATTTCGGGGTGAGGGCGGTTGAATAGACAAAATAGCCAAGACTATCAGCGACAGGCAGGATAAACCGCAGGCCCTCGACCGGAACCGGATCAAATTCATCGGCACCAATAACGGCAGTGATAAAGAAACAAGCTGGCACCAGTAGGCCAATAGAGGCTGCCATGAGGGCGCGTTTTACTAGCTGGTCGGCACCATCGCGCCGCACGACCAAAACAATAGCTGCAAGCAATAACAGAACCCAGATTGCAAACAGGCTGTGGGAGAAAGCCGAGCTGTATTCAATCTGCCCAAGGCTGGCAAGGGTGATCCGCGGCACTGCCAAAACGCCGCTGATTGCCGACCATGCGAAAAGCGATAAAAACACCAATGTGATCAAGGCGCGGATATTTCCGCGGGCCGATAAGATGATCAGCCGCGACACGCAACCACGGCTAAGCCCCATACCAACCCCGAAAAGCAATGTTCCAAAAAACAAACCAACCAGATTTAGGGGCGCTTTAAATTGCCGCGCCTGCTCAATGTCAAACAATTCGAGCTGGCGTGCGATCAAAATTGCAATAATCGCCGATATGCCAGCAATAGCAACTTGCCAAAGCTGGTTGAGCTGGCCGCGTCCTTGGCGGCTGGCCAATGAAAATATCTCGTCATAGGCCGAGCGAGCGCAATAATCACTTCGTTCGGCAAGCCAACCAAACAGACCGCCAACAAGCAGACTTGCTGCGAGAACAAGCGTCGTGACACCATAAATGTCGCGCCATTCGAAAATTGTTTCCACACCGCACCTCAGTCAAAAGCTGTAAGGCACTCCAGATAGCATTTTTTATTCTTTTGGAAAGTCATAATCCGCTCATACAGAAAATAAATGCTCGTCGATTGAAAATTTAGGAAATATTTTTTGAAAATGTGGGGTTTGAGACAATGCCTAATCGAGCCGTCGTCGCGGCAGTGATCTTCGTGCTTGAAATTGGTGCTGTGGCTGGCTAGGATGAGATATCTGTTGGGGTGCATTGGTTTGACCAGTTAGGTGATGCCAAGGCTGAGAAGCGAGAGCTAACTCATAGAACCTGATCCAGTTAAAACTGGCGTAGGGAACGGAGATCATACCAGATCGTAGCGGCTATCTCTCCTGTTCCCAAGCAAGTCATTTGTTTTTGGGACGCGTCGCATGTTGAAATCAGACAAACAAAAGCCAGTTGCATCCGCATTGACCATTGCCGGTTCGGACAGTGGCGGCGGCGCGGGGATTCAGGCTGATTTGAAAAGCTTTTCCGCGCATTGCGTTTATGGCGCAAGCGTTGTTACTGCGGTCACGGCGCAAAACACCCGATTGGTCACAAAGGTCGAAGCGATTTCACCAGCGATGATCAGGGCGCAGATTGACGCGGTGCTGTCGGATATCCGGATTGACGCTATTAAAATTGGGATGTTGGCAACGCCTGCGGTAATTAACGCTGTTGCCGATGGTCTTGCCGATTTTCGTGGGCCGATTGTCCTTGATCCGGTCATGGTGGCAAAATCAGGCGATGCATTGCTGCAAGATGATGCCGTATCCTGCCTGATTGACAGGTTGCTGCCGCGTGCCAGCCTGCTAACCCCCAATATCCCCGAAGCACATCGGCTTTTGTCGGGCAAGGGTGATTTGACGCCACAAAACCAGGGCAAAGCGCTTTTGGCGCTGGGGCCCGCGGCGATTTTAATGAAAGGCGGCCATGCCGATGGCGCGGTTTGCCATGATTATTTGGTGACTGAGTCGCAAATCATCGGTTTCAACGCGCCGCGCATTAATACCGGCAATACGCATGGCACGGGATGTTCGCTGTCATCGGCGATTGCCGCGGGTCTTGCTAAAAATTTAGCACTTGATGACGCCATTGGCACAGCGCATCAATGGCTTCATGGCGCAATCAAGGCTGCCGATGAGCTTGGCATTGGGCAAGGTCATGGGCCGGTGCATCATTTTCACCAATTCTGGAGATAGCGCGTGACGGAACCACAGATTACCATTGTTGGTGGCGGGGTTGCCGGACTTTGCCTTGCTGCTGAATTGGCAGAACGCGGTGTTTCTTTGCGGATTTTTGACCGCTATGGCCGCCCTGCCGAACATGGCTGTTCATGGTGGGCTGGTGGCATGTTGGCACCGTTTTGTGAAAGCGAGGCGGCTGAAGAGCCGGTTGTCAGGCTTGGTCAAGAAGCCGCTGGATGGTGGCAGCGTCATAATGTGAATGTTCAGCGCAATGGCTCGTTGGTGCTGGCGCTTAGCCGTGATGGTGGCGAATTGGATCGCTTTGCCCGCCGAACCGACCAGCATGAATGGGTTGATGCTGATGATGTGGCGGCCCTAGAGGCTGATTTGGCTGGCCGGGCGCGGCGCGGCCTGTTCTTTCCAACCGAAGCGCATTTATCACCGCGTGATGCTTTGGCCTGTCTTGTTGGTGAATTAGAAAGCCGCAATATCACGATTGAAACTGCCGATGGTCTGGATTTTCCAGATAATGATAATCAAGCAGCGCTACCAACCGAGGTTCGTAAAATTGATTGTCGCGGCCTGTCAGCATCGGATGCCATGCATGATTTGCGAGGGGTCAAAGGTGAAATGCTGGTAATCCGGTCAGCTGATATTCGTTTATCACGGCCGGTGCGGTTGCTTCATCCGCGAATTCCGATCTATCTTGTGCCGCGCGGCGATGGTGTTTTCATGCTTGGCGCAACGCAAATTGAGTCGGGGAACCGGCATGCGGCAAGCGTGCGTTCGGTTCTTGAATTGCTAAGCGCTGCCTATGCGCTTCACCCGGCTTTTGGCGAGGCCGAGATATTGGAAATTGGCGTCGATGCGCGGCCTGCCTTTCCCGATAATTTACCGCGTATCAGACGCCGTGGCGACCGGCTTTATGTCAATGGTCTGTTTCGGCATGGGTTTTTGCTGGCACCAGCGATGGCGCGGATGGCAGCCGATTATCTTCTTTCAGGACAGATTCCAGAGGTTATGGATGAAAATCTCAATTAACGGCGTGGCAAAAGACGTCACCAGCACCAATCTAGCGGCCGTTTTGCATGAGGCTGGCTATGGTGATGCGCGTGTGGCGACCGCGGTGAATGGCCAATTTGTTCCGGTTGGCCAGCGTGAATCATGCCCGATCGAGGCTGGTGATCAGTTGGAAATTGTCGCGCCGCGGCAAGGAGGGTGATGTGACAGCATTTTACGGAGTTGAATTGCCAACCGCCTTCATGCTTGGGACGGCGCAATATCCATCGCCAGCAATTCTTGGCGCGGCATTTGGCGAGTCGGCGGCATCAGTTGCGACGGTTTCGGTTCGGCGCGAGGCTGCTGGTGCACAGGCAGGCGAGGGGTTCTGGCGGCTTATTCGCGATCTTGGCGTGCATGTATTGCCCAATACCGCCGGTTGTCATTCGCCAAGCGAGGCGATCACCACGGCAAAAATGGCACGCGAATTATTTGAAACCGACTGGATCAAGCTTGAAGTCATCGGCCATAGCGATAGCTTGCAGCCCGACCCGTTTGGCCTTGTCGAAGCGGCGGCCAGCCTTTGCCGTGACGGGTTTAAAGTGTTTCCGTATACGACCGAAGATCTGGTTCTTGCTGACCGGCTTCTTGATGCTGGCTGCGAGGTGCTGATGCCGTGGGGTGCGCCAATTGGGACCGGATTGGGGCTGGTTAACCCCTACGGATTACGAAGCTTGCGCGCGCAATATCCTGATGTGCCAATGGTTATTGATGCGGGACTTGGCCTGCCGTCACAGGCGGCGCAGGCAATGGAAATGGGGTTTGATGCGGTGCTGCTGAATACCGCAGTCGCCAAGGCTGGTGATCCGGTGGCGATGGCCATTGCGTTTGCCAAGGCGATTGAGGCTGGCAAGCTTGCCAGAAACGCCGACCCGATGGATCCGCGCGATATGGCCGCGCCATCTACCCCGCTAATTGGAAAGGCGTTTTTACAATGAATCTTGATCGGTTCTACCCCATTTTTGATCATCCTGACTGGCTGGAGCGTATGTTGCCATTAGGGGTCAAGCTTGTGCAAATGCGGATCAAGGATTTGCCAGCAGATGAAACCCGCGCGGCCTTACAACGATCAAAGCAATTATGCGATGCGGCGGGTGCCATCATGGTGGTGAATGATTTTTGGGAAATGGCGATTGATCTTGATTGTGACTGGATCCACCTTGGTCAAGAAGATCTTGCCGATGCTGATATGGCGGCAATCCGGCGTGCTGGCTTGAAAATAGGCATCAGCACGCATGATAAGGAAGAACTTGACCGTGCCTTGGCCGAACAGCCTAATTATGTTGCGCTTGGGCCGGTTTATCCAACAATTTTGAAGAAAATGAAATGGGTTGAACAGGGGCTGGATCGGGTTCAGCAATGGAAAAACCATATTGGTGATTTGCCGCTTGTCGGCATTGGCGGCATGACGATTGATCGCGCCGCAGGGGTTTATGCAGCTGGTGCTGATATCGTGTCGGTTGTGACCGATATCACATTGAATGAAAATCCTGAAGACCGCCTAAAAGGCTGGGTAAAGGCAACAAGATGAACCGGTATGACCGACAGATCAGCGTTGCTGAATTTGGGGTTGATGGTCAGAAAAAACTGGCTACGGCCAAAATTCTTGTTGTTGGGGCTGGGGGGCTAGCAAGCCCTGTTTTGCAATATCTGGCAGGCGCTGGCCTTGGTCATATAAATGTAATGGATTACGATATTGTCAGTGTGAACAACATGCACCGGCAAACGATTTTCCGTACGGATGATCTGGGGCTGGCTAAGGCTGTTGCGGCTGCAACAAATATGCGCGGCTTGAATCCTGATTGCCAGATTACGCCGATTATCGAGCCGTTGACGCCTGATAATATTGCAACATATGCCAGTGATGTCGATCTGGTGCTGGATTGTGCCGATAGCTTTGCCGTTAGCTATAGTCTTTCCGATTATTGCTTAAACCGGTTACCACTGATCCATGCATCAGTTGTCGGAACGGCAGGCTATGTTGGCGGGTTTTGTTATAAGGCGCCAAGCCTTCGTGCGGTTTTCCCTGATCTGCCACAACGGTTTGGAAGCTGTGCTGAAGATGGTGTTTTGGGGCCAATTGTTGGCATTATAGGATCGCTTCAGGCGCAAATGACGCTTGCTGTGATCACGAAACAACTCTCATCACCACTTGGCCAGCTTGTGACTTATGAGGCCATTGGAAACCGGTTTGGTGGGTTCCGCTTTGATGAGGTCGAAGAACCCGATGCCTCGCTGGCATTTATCAGCTCGCAACAAATAAAAAGTGGTGATCTTGTCATTGATTTGCGCGCCGCGGGTGAGGCTGATTTGATTACGGCTGATGCGCAGCGGCTTGGCCTTGATCAGATCACACCCGATTTACCGCTTACGGGCGTTGGACATGTTGTCTTTTGCTGTCGGTCTGGCCAACGTGCATGGGCCGCGGCAGAAAAGCTTTCCGGATTCTGGTCTGGATCCATTTCACTGATCGCGGCTGGCGATCCAAATTTCATGCAAAAAAGAGGTTGAAGATGAAAAAGTATCTTATTGTTTTATTTTGTTTATTGCTAAGCACACCGTTGCAGGCGCAAAATCGGATAACGCTTTTGCTGGATTGGTTTATCAACCCTGATCATGGGCCAATTATCATTGCTCAGGAAAAGGGTTATTTTGCCGATGCCGGCCTTGAGGTTGAGGTGATCGCGCCGGCCGATCCAGCTGATCCGCCAAAAATGGTGGCAGCTGGAAAGGCTGATCTAGCCGTTTCCTATCAGCCGCAATTGCATCTTCAAGTTGCCGAGGGCATGCCCCTTGTTCGGGTTGGAACCTTGGTAGCGACACCGCTAAATTGTCTGCTAGTGCTAAAAGACGGCAAGATCAAATCCATTGCTGATCTAAAAGGAAAAAAGGTTGGATTTTCCGTTGCTGGTGTTGAAGAAGCCCTGTTGACAACGATTTTGGCACGGAACGGCCTGTCGATGACGGATATTGAACTGGTGAATGTGAACTGGTCCTTGTCGCCATCATTAATGTCAGGACAGGTTGATGCAGTGATCGGCGCCTTTCGCAATTTTGAATTAAATCAGATGGATATCGAAGGGGTTCCGGGACGTTGTTTCTATCTTGAAGAAGAAGGTCTTCCGGCATATGACGAATTGATCTATGTCGCCAATCCCGATCGTATGAATAAGGATGTTGTCCGCCGTTTCTTGCAGGCAACCGAGCTTGCAACGCAATTCATCGTTAATCATCCGCAGGAAAGCTGGGAAATTTTCAAAGGCACCGCCAAGGAATTGGACGATGAATTGAATGCCCGCGCATGGAAAGACACTCTGCCACGCTTTGCCTTGCGTCCCGAGGCATTGGATGAAGGCCGTTACAGCCGCTTTGAAAGCTTTTTGAAAGAGGCGGGTCTGTTAAAGGATATTCGTCCTGTATCGGAACTGGCGATTGATCTGGGGGCACAATGACGGAATATGGTCATAGCTTTGCCGCTTGGCGTAAGGCAACAAGGACAGCATGGCACGATTATGTTTGCCATGAATTTGTAACTGATTTGGGCAGTGGCAGGCTGCCCAAATCGGCCTTTCTGCATTATCTGGTTCAAGATTATCTGTTTTTGATCCATTTTTCTCGGGCATGGGCGCTTGCCGTTACCAAGGCCGATGATGTTGCTGAAATGCGCGCCTGCGCGGCGACAGTGAATGCGCTTGTCAATGACGAGATCGGTTTGCATATCCGCATTTGCGCCGCGGCAGGCATTGACGAGGCCACATTATTTTCCGCCACCGAAGAAACCGCCAATCTGGCCTATACGCGCTATGTTCTTGATGCTGGCCATTCAGGTGATTTTCTGGATCTGATGGCTGCCTTGGCACCTTGCGTTCTTGGTTATGGTGAAATTGGCGCAAGGCTGCTGGCCGCACATCATGACGCCACCTATGCTGATTGGATCAAAACCTATGGTGGCGAGGATTATCAGCAGGTTTGCCGCGATGTAGGAACATTGATTGATAATGCGGTTTTACGCCGGCTTGGTGATCAACCGACAAAAAGTCCGCGTTGGGCTGGGCTTTGCCAGCGTTTTGCCACAGCCACAAGGCTTGAGGCCGGCTTTTGGCAAATGGGGCTTAACAGGTGACAGGCAGCAGGGCAAAATTGGCCGAGATGCAAAAAATGGGGCAGGGGGCATTCATGTCCAACAGCCCGGCGTTGCATTTTCATGGCAGTGCCGCAATTGCCGGAACGTCTGTTTTTGACCCACTTGATCTTGATGTTGCCGCGGGGAAATGGACCTGCCTTCTTGGCGCGTCTGGCGTTGGCAAAACAACTATTTTGCGCCTGCTGGCAGGGCTGGGCGATAATATTGATCATGTTGGATCTATCAAGACAAGCGATGGTCAACCGCTTACTGGCCGCATAAGCTTGATGGCGCAAACCGATAATCTGATGCCGTGGCTTGATGTTTTCGAAAATATCGTGATTGGCAGTCGGCTTCGTGGGGATGCGGTTAATGGTGATCGGGCTGAAAGGCTGATCGTGCAGGTTGGCCTTGCCGCGCACCGACATAAAAAGCCAAATGCGTTATCGGGTGGCCAGCGTCAAAGGGTGGCCTTGGCGCGCACCTTGATGGAAGGCAGGCCGATTGTCTTGCTTGACGAGCCTTTCTCGGCGCTTGACGCCAAAATTCGTGCGGAAATGCAGGAATTGGCCGCAGGTTTGTTTGCTGGCAAAACCGTATGTTTGATTACGCATGACCCCGGAGAGGCGGCACGGCTTGGTGATGTGATTTTCGTGATGAATGCAACCGGATTACACAGCGTTACCCCGCCATCATCGCCGGTGATACGCCCCTATGATGCGCCGGATGTTCTGGCCTGTCAGGGTCAGCTTTTGCGGCTGCTTCGTGAGACGTCATGATGCGCGCGCTTCGCATCATCGGGGTGACTATGTTCATTCTGTCTTTATGGCATCTTCTTGTTGTTTTGACGGGCTTGCCTGCCTTTATCCTGCCATCTCCGGCACGCGTTGGCATGGCTTTGGCTGGCAATCTTGGATTGATTGCGCATCACGCCAGCGTCACCATGGCCGAAGTGATGATCGGCTTGCTTCTTGGTGCGGTTCTTGGGGTGGCAACGGCGATCAGCCTGGCGCAGTCGCCGATCGCCCGCGTTGTTGTGCGGCCGATGATGGTTCTTAGTCAGGCTTTGCCGGTTTTTGCCTTGGCACCGGTTTTAACGCTATGGCTTGGCTATGGCTTATGGCCTAAAATCATCATGGCCTTGCTGATTATATATTTTCCGGTGACGTCGGCCTTTTTTGACGGTTTGATGCAAACGCCGCGCGGCATGCTTGATCAGGCAAAGGTCATGCAGGCGCGGCCATGGCAGATTATGCGTTATATCCGTATTCCAGCCGCCATTCCGGCATTGGCATCGGGATTACGGTTGGCTGCGGTTTATGCGCCGATTGGCGCAATCATTGGCGAATGGGTTGGCGCGTCACAGGGGCTTGGCTATCTAATGCTATTGGCAAATGGCCGCGCCAAAATTGATTTAATGTTTGCCGCATTGATCGTCTTGGCGGTTTTGACCCTGTTGCTGCATACGTCGGTTGACCGGCTGTGCAGCTATGTGGTGCGGCGTCAACAGGCCTAGCCGCGTCCGCGATAGCCAGCCACACCTTGATCAGGCACCCAAGTCCCCTCAGGAATGGTGCCATGCTGCCAAAACACATCAATCGGAATGCCGCCACGCGGATACCAATAGCCACCAATCCTAATCCACCTTGGCGATAAAAGTGCGATCAGTTCTTTCGCTATATCAACGGTGCAGGCTTCGTGAAACGCCTGATGGTTGCGAAAGCTGCCAAGATAAAGTTTCAGCGATTTTGATTCGACCATCCATTGATCGGGAATATAATCAATCACCAGATGCGCGAAATCTGGCTGCGCTGTCACCGGACAAAGCGAGGTGAATTCGGGCTGGGTAAAACGGGCAACAAAATTGCTGTCAGGATGAGGATTGGGAACGCGTTCCAGTTCGGCCTCTTCTGGGCTGTTTGGCTGTTTGGCGGCTTGACCAAGCGCTTTCAAATTTTCCATCTTATCCTCGTTCTGCAATGTTCAACCATGTCGGGCGGTACCCATGACAATAGCCATAAACCAAGGCGAATACATCGTTGGCCTCAGGCTTTTCCATATCCAGCCTTTGGGGTCAAGTCTCTTTTGCGAAAGGCGCCGTAATCAGGCGATCGGGACAGATAGAATCGCACTGGTGAAATTCCATTATAAAAAATATCAACAATATTGCATTCAGTTCATGCAGCCAAGCGAATTGACCGGCACGATGTGCGCCTTTCAACAGCTTTTTGCCGATTGGGGATCCTATATTGCCAGCATACCAACCTATGCAGGTGGTCCAATGGCCTTTGGCTGGGGCAGTGATAGCAGCAAAGCAAGGGATGTTGATGTTGCCGTTCTAACCAAGTGTCTTGAAGCGGCTGGTCTTGATCTTGACTATTACACGCATCGGTTCATAAAGCCGCTTTCAGCCTGCCGCGCTATATCGAAAAGCTATTGCCCTAACGCCGATTGCACGGCTTAATGAGCCGCGTTAACGAGGTAACTGGGTCTTTTGATGGTATCTGCCAACATTAAGGGCGCCATTTTGATGACAATTGCGCGTTTTGCATTTGTCACGAATGACGTTTTTATGAAATTTCTGTTTGTTGATATGTCGGTGTTTCAGGCGATGTTTTTGCGCGGCACGGTGGCAGTGCCAATCATTGCTGGCCTAGCATGGTATCGCAATTGCCTATTGGTTCGACCAAGTATGGTTGATTTTGGCCTTTTGTCGATCCGCGCTGCGGCACAAATTGGTATGGCCAGCTGTTTTTTGACGGCACTTGCCCATATGCCAATTGCCAATGTTTCAGCCATTATGCAGATCGTACCATTATCGCTGATTGTGGTGGCGGCCCTGTTTCTGGGTGAAGTGGTTGGATGGCGGCGCTGGAGCGCGGTTGTGATTGGGTTTTGCGGGGTGTTGATGGTGATCCGCCCGGGAACCGATGATTTCAATAGCTATTCAACGCTTGCCGTTGGGGCGGTGGCCTTTGCCACAGTCAATGATGCGGTGACGCGCCATTTGCAGGATCGTGTGCCAGCCCTGTTTGCGGCGCTGTTTACGGCAATCGGCGTCTGCCTGTTTAGTGGCGCGATGACCGCGACCATACCGTGGCAGACAATTTCTGCCTTTAACTGGCTGATCTTGTCATTCTGCGGGCTTAGCGTTGCTGCGGGATATTTCTTTCAGGTGATGACCATGCGGTTTGGCGATCTAAGCTTTGTCGCGCCATTTCGATATATCGGGCTGGTTTGGGCGGTTTTATTGGGGGCGTTGCTATTCGGCGAATGGCCAGATGGCTGGACCGGATTTGGCACAATCCTTGTTGTTCTAAGCGGTCTTTATTCATTTTATCGTGAGCATCAGCAGCGTAGTGTCAATTAGCCATTGTCTATGCCCAAAATATGCGCCGGATTTAGTGGTATTATGCTTGTGACGCCGCTACAATCGGGCTCACGGCGATATGATATCGTTGACGATCTGACTATCTATTCGACTGGCAATCTGCTTAGTCAATTCAAAGGAATCCTCGTACCAAAGCGCCGTTGCGTTTCATGCTAAACTGGTCTGATTATCTGTCCGGTTACTGTTATTTCTAGGAGCAAATTTATGTCTAGCTGTTTATTTACCCCGATTGAACTATCCGGTCTGGCGCTTGCCAACCGGGTTGTGGTCGCGCCAATGTGCCAATATTCGGCAAATGAGGGAACGATTAATGACTGGCATCTGGCAAATCTTGGCCAGTTTGCGATGAGTGGCCCGGGGCTGATCATTATCGAGGCGACTGGTGTTGAGGCAGCAGGGCGCATCACGCATGGCTGTTCAGGGCTTTATTCAGATGAAAATGAAGCCGCGATAAAGCGGGTTGTTGATTTTTGCAAATCAGTTGGTCAAAGCAAGATCGGTATCCAGCTTGGCCATGCTGGCCGTAAAGCCTCGTCACAGCGGCCATGGGAAGGCGGCAATGCCTTGTCACAGGATGTTTGGCAAACCTATGCCCCATCAGCGATTCCTTTTGCCGATGGCTGGCATACGCCTGAGGCGCTTGATGATGCAGGTTTGGCACGGATCAAACAGGCCTTTGTTGATTCGGCAAAACGCGCAGTCAAGCTTGGCATTGACGCGATTGAACTGCATGCTGCCCATGGTTACCTTCTTCATCAATTCCTGTCACCGATCAGCAACCAACGCGATGATGCCTATGGTGGTTTACTGGAAAACAGACTGCGTTATCCGCTGGAAATATTTGACGCTGTCAAAGCGGCTGTTCCTGCCGATATGCCGGTTCTGGTTCGTGTGTCGGCCTCTGATTGGGTTGATGGCGGCTGGGATGTTGAACAGACCATCGAATTTGCCAAGGCACTTGATGCGGTTGGCTGTGCCGCGCTTCATGTGTCGAGCGGTGGCAATTCATTGGCGCAGAAAATCAATATTGGCTATGGGTATCAGGCCGATCTTGCCAAACAAATTCGTGATGAGGTGGCAATGCCAATCATTGCAGTTGGGATGATTACCGACCCCGTTCAGGCTGAAACGATTATCCGCACTGGACAGGCTGATATGGTTGCCTTGGCGCGTGAGTTTTTGCGAGATCCGCATTGGACATGGCGCGCGGCAAAGGCGCTTCGCAGCACATCATCAGTGCCAGATCAATATGCACGCGCCGTGACCTTTAGCTAGAGAATAGCTGGGCATCGGCCTTGTGATCGTGATTGGCCTCGTCCGGGGGGTGGCTTGGCGCTGGTGATTGGTTAAAACATGCCAGAATAGAAAACTAATTCTGGCAAAAGGAGGGGTGCTGGCGTCATGGCCGGTCTTCAGGAAACCGCAGCCTATGCCATGTTGTGCCGCAATTGCGGAACTGCTGGGCATGTTGGCAGCGCGGTGCCATTAACCGCCTGTCCGTCTTGCCAGTCAAACCATATTCGCACCCATCCTGATCTATTTACCCTGACCATTGCGCATATTGATTGTGATGCGTTTTTTGCGTCAGTTGAAAAGCTGGATAATCCGGCGCTTGCTGATCGGCCAGTGATTGTTGGTGGCGGTGATCGCGGGGTTGTTGCAGCGGCATGCTATATCGCCCGTCAATTCGGTGTGCGTTCGGCAATGCCAGCATGGCAAGCCTTGAAAAAATGCCCTGATGCGGTGGTGATCCGGCCAAGAATGAGCCGTTACGTTGATATTGGCCAGCAGGTGCGCGACAAAATGCTGTCTTTAACACCCTTGGTGCAGCCATTGTCAATTGATGAGGCTTTTCTTGATCTTGCTGGTACGCAAAAGCTGCATCGTGCCAGTCCGGCCGAGGCGCTGCACCGGCTTCAACAGGAAATTAAACGTGATATTGGCATTTCGGTTTCGGTTGGGCTGAGTGGCACCAAATCGCTTGCCAAAATGGCATCTGATCGTGATAAGCCTGATGGGTTTTTTGTCATTGGCACGCGGGAAGCAGCGGCATGGCTTGCACCGCAGCCAGTTTCGGTTTTGTATGGGGTTGGCAAATCGGCAATTGCACGACTGGATGCGATTGGTGTTTTTACCTGCCATGATCTGGCCGAGGGCGATCCAAAGGCGCTTTCAACGGCGCTTGGCAGCCAGACAATAACAGTGATGAATCTCGCCAAAGGCATTGATCCGCGCCCCGTCGTAAGCGAACGCGAAACAAAATCAATTTCGAATGAAACCACCTTTGCCAAAGATTTGTCCGATCTTGCTGCGCTGGAAACCGAACTTGAATTTCTATGCCAGAAACTGTCGGCACGGTTGAAAGCAAAGCAGCTGGCAGGCAGTACGGTGACGCTTAAATTAAAGCGGTCAAACCACCGAATTATCAGCCGAAGCCGGACCGTGCCAAGCCGGATCGACAAGGCTTATCATCTGTTTGATATTGGACGTGAACTTTTGCGTCCTGAAGTTAAAAAATCGAATTCATACAGATTAATAGGAATTGGTGTTGATAATCTTGGCGAACCTTCTGAGGCGCGGCTTTTTGATCTTGAAGGTGGTGATGATGACAAGCGCAACCGGCTTGAAGCGGCGGTTGATCAACTCCATGGCAAAATGGGGATTGAGGCGCTTCGCACGGGCCGTCAATTTGCGCGTGCCCATAATAGATCGGCACAGCAAAAACCGGCCAAAGATAAACCTGACCATTGATAACCCGACTCATGGCGCGGTGTAGGGCATCCAAAATGCCTAAAATGGGTTTTTGGCGCTGCGGTCTGATGACAATGATTGCGCCTTGGCATGGGCAATTTGTTCAATTGCATCGGCAATATGATTTTGGTCAATCGTTGCAGCACCAGCGGCAACGCGGATATGATGCGCTGCGGTCAAGACATCGGTATGGGTCGCACCGGCTGGCGGTTCAAACCGGTATGATGCCAATTCAATCAACAGGCCAAGCGGGTCGCGAAAATAGATTGAATCCATAAAACCACGATCTTTTGGCCCCGAATGTTTGACCTTGCGTTGGTCAAGCCGGTCAACCGCTTGCCAGAAACTTGCCTGAGACACGGCAAAGGCTATGTGATGCACCTGACCCGGATTCTGGGGAAGGCGGATCATTTTCGTGGTGCGGGTCTCATCAGTGAAAATGGTGATTAATCGGCCATCACCCGGATCAAAATACAGATGGCCTTCGTTTGGGTTATCTAGATTTGGCTGTTCAAACACAAAAGCCATCCCAAGAACGCCATCCCAAAAATCAATGGATGTCTGGCGGTCTGCACCAACTAAAGTGATGTGATGAACCCCTTGGGATTGAATTTTACGCATCGAAATTGCCCGATCTTTTATATCTGTTTAATGCGGTGAATGATCTTGCATGACCCGTTTTCAAACCGCGCTGGCTTACCAGCCAGCGGCACCGGTTTTGATAAAGGTACCATTGTTTAACTCGCGCATGGCAGTTTGTAACTCGGCCTGTGTGTTCATCACAATCGGCCCGTGCCAGGCAACAGGCTCGCGAAGTGGCGCTCCCGAAATCAATAGGAATCGAACGCCTTCATCGCCCGAGGTGACGGCAACTTCATCACCGGCTCCAAAAACCACCAATGTACGGTTGCCCGATAAATCACGAATTTCCAGCTCTTCACCCTGAAATTCTTTCTCGACTTTGATGCCAAACGGGTTTGATGCATCTTTGAAGCGCGCGCTACCTTCAAAAATATAGGCAAAGCCCTGTCGCCGCGTATCAAACGGAAACCGTTTGAAACAACGTGGGGGAAGGGTGATGTCCAGATATTGTGGATCAGCGGCAATGCCGTCAACCGGCCCTTTATAGCCACGGTAATTTCCAGCAATGATGCGAATTTTACTGCCATCATCATCAAGCGTCTCGGAAATTTCCTGCGATTTGATATCCTGATAGCGCGGCGTTGTCATTTTTTGCGATGATGGCAGATTGGCCCATAGTTGAAAGCCATGCATAGCACCAGCTTTATCGCCTTTTGGCATTTCTTGATGAATAATGCCCGAGCCGGCGGTCATCCATTGAATATCGCCGCTACCAAGCGTGCCGACATTGCCTAGGCTGTCACCATGATCAACCGTGCCTTTTAAAACATAGGTGATGGTCTCGATGCCGCGATGCGGGTGCCACGGAAACCCGTTTTTGTAGAGATGAGGATCATCATTGCGGAAATCATCCATCATCAAAAAAGGATCGAATGGTTTGGTGTCGCCGAATCCGAAGATGCGGTGAAGATGGACGCCAGCCCCTTCGGTTGTTGGGCGTGCTTCGCTTGACATTTTAACAGGACGAATTGACATCAAAGGACTCCAGTTTGCCAACGCCAAAAGGCTTTTTCGGCATTTTCAAAAATCTTGGCGTGCCTGATGGCTGCCAGCGGCCAAACCATCAACTAATCACGTAGCTATAATTTACTCGTTTTAGATTGTTTTTGCAGGGGGTAATTGGAAAAGAACTTTTGCATTATCGATAAGAATAGCGCGTGATTTTTGCAAATTTTGCGGTGAGTTCCGATATGGTTTCTTGTTGTTTTATCGAAAATTCAAGCGCATAAGCAAATAGTCGATAGAATTTCGGCAAAGCGGGCGGGCAGACCTTTTCATCATGTTGCGATCGCAACCGCCATTGGGTGAAACCGAGAATGAAATTAACGGATAATGTTTTTGGTGCCATTTTTATGGCGGTCAGCATGCTGTCATTCATTGGGAATGATGCCTTAATGAAATTTCTGTTTCAAACCATTTCGGTTGAACAGGGTATCTTCATGCGCGGGCTTGTGTCGGTTCCGCTTCTTGCGGTGATCGCCTATTTTCGCAAAAGCCTGTTTATCCGCATTGATTGGCGAAATTGGCGAGTGATCCTTGTTCGTGCTTTTGCCGAGCTTATTTCGACAATGTTGTTTCTAAACGCTTTGGCGCATATGCCGTTAGCCAATATTACCGCCATTTTACAATCATTGCCGCTGACCGTGACAATGTTTGCCGCGGTATTTTTTGGCGAGGTGGTTGGCTGGCGTCGGTGGAGCGCCATTCTCGTTGGATTCATCGGGGTTTTGATTATCATCCGCCCGGGAAGTGATGGTTTTAACGAATATGCTGTTCTGGCACTGGTTGCGGTTGGGTTTATCACGTTGCGTGATGCAATTACGCGGCGTCTTGACCATTCGGTGCCATCGCTGTTTGTTGCCTTTGTCTCGGCTATTCCGATTTTTCTGTTTGGCGGGGCCATGACGGTGACAACGGGCTGGACGCCAATATCTTGGTCAATGGGCATGATTGTGTTTGTAGCTGCGATCGCCATTACTTGCGGCTATTCATTTGCCGTGATGGCCATGCGTAATGGGGATATTAGCTTTGTTGCGCCATTTCGCTATACCGGCATGATCTGGGCGATTTTATTCGGCTTTTTGCTTTTTGGAAATTTGCCTGATCAAATGACGATTTTGGGAAGCTGTATCGTGATTGGCATGGGCGTTTACGCCTTTCACCGTGAACGCGTTCGGCAAAAGGCCAGCGCAACCTGAAACAAGCCGGTTTCGCACTGGCCTTTCGCACTGGCCTTTCGCACTGGCCTTTTCTTGGGGGCTTTTTGGAGCTAGACGACTGGTGAGCTGCCACCATCGACATTGATTGCCGTTCCATTGATGTAGGATCCGGCATCTGAGGCCAGAAATGTTGCCATATTGGCAAATTCTTCAGCCGTGCCAAACCGCCCGATATTCAAGCCTTGAGCAGCGTCAGCATACCATTCTTCAAGGGTTAGGCCGCGCGGGTCGGCGGCATGTCGCTTTTCCCATTGATCGCTGCGGATGCGGCCAACAAGAAGACCATTGACCAGAATATTAAAGCCGGCATTTTCATTTGCCAGAACCTTGGTCAGGGCCATGCCCGCAGCGCGGCTGACTGCGGTTGGTGCGCCGCCTGCATTTGGGGCTTTTGCGCCAAGATTCAGAACATTGATGATGCGACCCCATTTGCGTTCCCGCATGCCCGGAATGACCAAACGGCTGAGTCGGATTGCGGAAAATAATTTCAAATCAAGATCATCTTGCCAAACTTCGTCGCTTACTTCGAGAAACGCGCCACGTTGCGATGTGCCTGCATTATTCACCAAAACATCAATCTTGCCGAATTCAGCGATAATGTTGTCGATAACGGCGGTGCATTCATCATCGCGGCGGATATCGGCAGATAGCGCAATGACTTTGCCAATGCTGCCGGCTTTTGCGCCTTCGGCTTCGATTTCAGCCTTTGCTGCATCCAGAAAATCGCGTCGCCGTGCCACAATTGCGACATTAGCACCTGAGGTCAGAAAATTTTTGGCAATGGCTTTACCAATGCCGGCGCTGCCGCCGGTGATGATCGCGTTACGCCCGTCGAGTCTCGCTTGCATTTACGCACCTATATTAACTGTTATCACCGGCGAAAAAGCCGACTGATGATGAAAAATACCATAAAGCTTTTGACGATTTTGCCAAGCGGTACCGATAAAGCATTTTCGTGATCTGTTTTTGAGTTTAGGCAGTTTTTCATTTCTGGACTTGTCTCAAATTCAGATGCTAGGATTTTGGCATGCCCCATGATAACCATGATGAAGATGCCCATTCTCTATTGCCAAGCGAGCCTGCGCTGCGGGTCAAGGCGCTTGAGACAATTTTGGTGCAAAAGGGACTGATTGATCCGGCGGCAGTCGATGCGATCATCGACCGGTATGAACATCATATCGGCCCGCAAATTGGCGCTGGGTTGATCGCACGCGCTTGGTCTGATCCGGCATTCAAGGCGCAGCTTGTCAACAATACCGACGGTATTTTGTCTGACCTTGGTTTTGGTGGACGGCAAGGTGAACATATTGTCGTGGTGGAAAACACGCCTGATTGCCACAATCTTGTCGTTTGCACCTTATGCAGCTGTTATCCATGGCCAGTTTTAGGCGTGCCGCCAGCATGGTATAAATCCGATGCCTATCGCAGTCGTGCGGTGCGTGAACCAAGACAGGTTTTGGCTGAATTTGGTATGATAATCCCGCCTGAGCAAAAGATTCGTGTTTGGGATTCAACCGCCGAAATCCGATATCTGGTATTGCCAATGCAGCCCGCGCAAAGCCACGGCCTTGATAAAAGCGAACTGGCTTTATGGGTAAACCGTAATGCCATGATCGGCACTGGCTTGCCTCAGCCCCCGGCCAAGACATGACTGGCCGCAAGATGAAACCGCATTATGATATGGGCGGCGATCCGGCAGGGCCAATCATACCCGATAAGCCAGATGACCCGATATTTGCCAAACCGTGGCACAAGCGCGTTTTGGGACTAACCGTTGCTGGCGGGGCGATGGGGGCGTGGAGCATTGATACGTCACGATTTTGGCGAGAAAACCTGCCCAAAACAGATTATCAGTCTTTTAGCTATTATGAAAAATGGCTTGCTGCATTGACCAATTTGTTTGTTGCCAAAGGGTTTGTCACGCGTGATGAGATTATCAATGGATTACCATCTGGCACAAAACAGCCGCTTCATGCTGCGGCGCTTGGCGCTGATCGGGTGCTGGCGATGTTGGCAGCAGGTGCCAAGGCCTCGCGCCCAGAAGTAGCTAAACCATTGTTTCAGCAAGGTCAGAAAGTGCGAACACGCTTGCCCGATGCCACCAAGCGGCAAATGCCAGGCCATACAAGGTTGCCGCATTATGCAGCGGACAAAATTGGTGTGATTCTGTTTTCTCATGGCCATCATGTATTGCCGAACAGCAATGCACATTTTCTGGGTGAATGTCCCGAACCGCTTTATTCGGTTGAATTTTCCAGCGCCAACCTATGGCCGGATGGCGATGCTGGCGATCGTGTGATTGTTGATTGCTGGCAAAGCTATCTTGAGCCATTGACATGACCGGACAATTGCCAAAAGACCCCATATCTCGAATGATGAAAAAGGGGGAAACCGGCGTGGCGGCGATGCAGCCATCACCCGAACAAGCCTTTGACGCGCCTTGGCATGCCGAAGTGTTTGCCCTTGCCGTTCATTTGAATGAGGGCGGCCATTTTGATTGGCCGGAATGGGCAGGCCGGTTTGGTGAAAATCTGGCGGCGGCAAAAATGGTCAAGATTGGCGTGGGTGAGGGGCTTGATGGCAGTGATGATTATTATCAAATCTGGCTCCAAACCTTGATCGAATTTATGCAGGAAAAAGGGCTTGTCGATGCCGAGATGCTGGCATCTATTAAGGCGCAATGGCGCGACGCCTATTTGCAAACCCCGCATGGTAAGCCGGTGCATCTGTAAAGCTGGTTTTTCCAGCTAAATAAGTTGGCATTTTGGCGAAAATTACCAATGTCACATCACCAAACCCATATCGGCGGTGGCTTTATCAGGGAAAGTCTCTATAAGGCTTAATTTCACTGATCAAAAAGCGAGATTCTTTTGCGCCCTAGTTTTTTTTCCCGGTTACCACAGTTTTTGCTTGGAACCGCGCATGATGCCAATTCCCCGCAACGTCTGAGCCTTCGTCAAATAAATTTGGATGTGCTGTCGGGTTTAACGGTTTCGCTGGCATTGGTTCCCGAAGCGATTGCCTTTGCCTTTGTCGCTGGTGTTGCCCCGCTTGTTGGGCTTTATGCTGCCTTTATTGTTGGGTTGATCACCGCGGTCTTTGGTGGGCGGCCGGGAATGATCTCGGGTGCAACCGGTGCTTTGGCGGTGGTGATGGTTGCGCTTGTCGCCCAACACGGCGTTCAATATCTGTTTGCAACGGTCATCTTGATGGGGATTTTGCAGTTATTTGCCGGTGCGATGCGATGGGGGAAATTCATTCGCATGGTGCCGCATCCGGTGATGCTTGGTTTTGTTAATGGATTGGCCATTGTGATCGGCCTTGCGCAGATTGATCAATTCAAAATCACCAACAGTGCGGGTCAAAGTGACTGGTTATCGGGTGACACATTAATTCTGACTTGCGGGTTGGTTGTCGCAACAATGGTTTTGATCTGGGTAACGCCGCGTCTGACCCGCCTTATACCGGCTCCTTTGCTTGCCATTGGTGTTGTGACGGCTGTTGTTCTTGGGTTTGATCTTGATGTGCAGCGTGTTGGAGACCTTGCTAGCCTGTCGGGCGGTTTGCCAAGCTTTGCGATCCCGATGGTGCCAATGACAATTGAAACCTTAATGATCATTTTCCCCTATGCCTTGATCCTATCGGCCATCGGGTTGATTGAGAGCCTGCTGACGCTGAACCTTGTTGGCGAAATGACCAATCAACGCGGCGGTGCGTCACAGGAATGTTTGGCGCAGGGTGCGGCCAATCTATGCACGGGCTTTTTCGGCGGCATGGGTGGGTGCGCGATGATTGGCCAGTCGATGATCAATGTGAAATCGGGTGGCCGAAGCCGCATTTCAGGCATTGTCGCGGCGCTGTTTTTATTATGTTTTATTCTCTATACCGGTCCGGTGATCGAAATGATTCCGATTGCAGCGCTGACCGGCGTGATGTTTATGGTGGTTATTGGCACGTTTGCCTGGAATTCTCTTAAAAGCCTGCTGATCGTGCCCCGCGCGGATGCGCTGGTGACGATTGTTGTGACCTGCGTTACGGTTGCTGAAGATCTGGCGGTTGCGGTTGTTGTTGGTGTAATTATGTCAGCGCTGGTTTATGCGTGGAATGCTGCCAAGCGGATTGATGCTTCGACCCGCCCATCGGTACGCGAAGCGGGCGCTTTGGTCTATGATATCCAAGGCCCGCTATTTTTTGGCTCGATTGCAAGTTTCCATGAATTATTCGATATCAACAATGACCCTGATAAGGTGATTATTGATTTCTCGGCATCGCGCGTTGTTGACCAATCGGCGTTGCAGGCCATCGAAGATGTTGCGGCAAAATATGATGCCGCTGGAAAGACATTATTGCTTCGCCATCTTACCCGTGATTGTCATCGGCTTTTATCCAAATCGGGGCAGTTGATCGTCGATAGTGACGATGACCCAGATTACGGCATCGCGGTTGATTATGGCGTAAAGCTTGGCATCTTTGACAGCAAACATTGATTTGCCGCCCAATCTTGACCATGATTGCATGACAATTTGGTCTTAATTGGGGGATATGATGATTTTAAATCAGGAAGTAAAAAAATGGGCAACTGATCTGCATATTTTTCTGCATAAGGCAGAGATGTTTTTGCCAAGCTCGAATTCCGCCGAGGAATTTGTCGGAAAGGTCTTTAGCAGTTTCGAGGAAAAGCCCCAATTCCTGTCGAACGAAGAAGCCGAAGAAATGCTGCATGAATTGTGGCTAGCCTATAAAGATGGACGCCTAGATTAGGCTTTCTAGCCGATTTACGGTTTTTGGACCGATGTGGGCTATTTGTAATGTTCGCGCCGGTCCGAAAATTTGCGGACACGCCGTCGCCAGGCTTCATAGCTGCCGCGTTTCAGATTTTGGCGCATAATGCGCTTTACATCATCCGCACTAAGCCCGTACAGCTTTTCGATGTCGCCAAAGCTGGTATGGTCGGACAAGGCCATCTCAATCACCTCATTGATGTCATAATCTTGCGACAAATCTCAATCCTGCAATCGTTTGGCACTGTTCGATTATGTTTTGCACATGGCAAAATAGCATGAAATTTCGGTTTGTGGCGATAAAAGCGTGATTTTGGTTTTTCCGCGGCGGCTTTGCTGAGCCGGTCTGGACAAACAGGGATGTTTGCGAAAAGGACAACCAAACATCCGCTTTCATTCAGCATTCAAACCCTGAAAAATTAACTCTCATAGCGGGTTTCACCACGCCTTGTTGTGTCGGTGTTGAGCTCAATGAACAACGGGTCATGCGCCCGTTGTGAGCAGTTATGTCTGAGGCATAGATGACAGTTAATGCCGATCTTGCTGAAGGCGTCATTGGCTGGCTTTGGAAATGCCGATGTATAGATCAATTTACTTGCATGTTTGATATCGCAACCAAGCGATATCGCCAGTCGGCGGTCTTGGGTCTGCATTGAGAAAACAGGACGTTCAGTGGTTCGTGCCAGAGTAAAAAATTTCTCGCCATCGGTTAGTTCCACATATTGCGGCAGAATAACCCCGGGCGTCCGAAACGCCGTATGCAGATTCCAAACAGGACATGATCCGCCATGTTCGGCGATGTTAAAGCTTGTGGCATTAAAGCGCTTTGTGACATTGCCAGCCTTATCAACCCGCAGAAAGAAAAAGGGAACCCCGCGTTTGGTCTCGCGTTGCAAGGTGGTTAAACGCTGGCAGACCTGTTCGAATGAAACGGCAAAGGCCGAGGCCATTCGGTCAATGTCATATTTGCTTTGCTCCGCCATCGCATGGAAAGCGTCATAGGGCATCAGTAGAGCCGCCGCGAAATAGTTTGCAAGTTCAACATGACAGCGGGCAAGAGCGCGTTGTGATTCGAAATTACTGTCGGATGTGATGTCGTTTAAGATGGTTTCAGACTCAACAAAACATAGAATATGGGCTAGCTGAAATGTGCGGTTTTGATAATCTAAGGCCTCGGAAAGTTTAATAATGCCGGCCTCAGCATCAAAAATACGAAGTGAGTCCTTCATTTTTTCAACAGGCTGTGTCTCAACAACGATGCCATGTTTGGTAAAAAGACGTTGTTGAAGCATGCTTTGCATTTCATATGGCTGGCTCGGCTGTTCGCGTCTCAGTGCCTCGGCGGCTTGTTCGAGGACATCAAAATAATTGAAATGATCTCGAAAAAAGTCGTGAATGATTGCCTCAGGTGAGGCGGTCAGCAACTCGGTTGGCATGCGTTCATTGCCGAATTTCATTACATTATCCATGGCCGTGCGATGGCTTTGGTGAAGTCTTAGGAAATTCTGGACAAGCGATGGCGCATGATCGACCGCGGCTCGCATTTCGTGAAGATCGGGCTGTCTTGCTGCAAATAGGGGGTCCTGCATTGCGTTGCGCAAGTCAGATAGCAGATTTGCGCTTTTATCCATCACAACATCGCGCCAATCGACATTGTAGTTATCTGCCAAGGCCATCAAAATTGAAACTGATAGGCTTCGTTGGTTTTTTTCCAGAAGGTTAATATAAGCGGCGCTGACCCCAAGCACGCGTCCCATTTCAACCTGCGTTTGGCCTTTCTCGCGTCGGAGCTGGCGTAATTGGGTTCCAATAAATGTTTTTTGCATAGTTTGAAGGCTCCATTCAGCGTATTAACAAATTAACAAAAAATAGATTTGTTAAATAAACACTATACACAATAACACCATTTTTCGTGAAATTAAATGAAGAATGTTTCATGATTTTTTTCTCAACGCCACGGAGGAAGTTATGATTGGCTACAAAACATTGGCTGTACCTGGCCCGACAAATATGCCCTATGAAGTGCAGCGCGCAATGGAAGTTCCGCTTGAAGACCATCGCGCCCCTGATTTTCCAAATTTCACGCTGCCGCTTTTCGCTGATCTAAAAACGATCTTCCGGACTGAAACTGGTCGCGTTTTCGTGTTTCCGGGTTCGGGAACAGGCGGCTGGGAGGCTTCGATTAGCAATCTTTTGTCAGCCGGCGACAAGGTTCTAACCTCGTCATTTGGTCAGTTTTCAACTCTTTGGGTGACTATGTGCCGAGATTTTGGACTGGATGTGCAGAATTTTGATGTCACATGGGGCGAGGGCGTTCCGCTTGATGATTATCATTCTGCGCTCTCGAATGACAAGGCGCACGCAATCAAGGCAGTGCTCGTCTGTCACAATGAAACCGCAACAGGTGTTACCAGTGATGTCAGAGCGGTTCGCCAGATATTGGACGATCTTGGCCATCCCGCTTTGCTTTTTGTCGATGGAGTCAGCTCGGTTGGAAGCCTTGATTTCCGGATGGAAGAATGGGGCGTTGATGTTGCCGTATCGGGATCGCAAAAGGGCTTTATGATGCCAACAGGGCTTTGCATTGTCGGTGTTAGCCACAAGGCGTTACAGGCCTGTTCGACGTCAAGCTTCCCAAAAGGTTATTTCAGTTTTCAAGACATGATGAAAATGAATGATCAAGGCTATTTCCCTTATACGCCGGCGGCAACGCTTCTGCGCGGATTGCGGGCTTCAATCGATATGTTGCACAGCGAGGGATTGGCAAATGTTGCGTCGCGGCACAACCGGTTGGCATCGGGTGTTCGGGCTGCGGTTGATGCTTGGGGTTTGAAAAATTGCGCCGTAGCACCAAAATGGCACTCGGATACAGTGACAGCGATCATTGTTCCTGAAAACTTTGATGCGAATGACGTTATCAGTGCGGCCTACCATAATTACGGCGTTTCGCTTGGTGGTGGGCTTGGCAAAGTCGCTGGCAAGGTTTTCCGCATCGGCCATCTGGGCTGGCTAAATGAAACGATGGTTTTGCGTGCATTGGGCGGCGTTGAGATGGCGATGCGTGATGCAGGTATTCCGTTCCAGGCCGGTTCAGGTGTTGGCGCGGCGGTGGAGTATTACACTGACAGCCGTCAACCGTTGAGTTTGGCGGCCGAATAGCCTTATAAACAACGCGTGAATAATCAATGGGCTGGGAAGGGCTGGTCGGGTTTTGTGCCTGAAAGGCCTTGTCCCAGCCCTTTTTTACTGGGCGGATGCCAGCATGTGCTAGCTAGCAAAAGCAGAATGGCTTCGCTTTTAAGACGCGGTGTCTAGCTCCAACTCACAGTGTCTTTGGCGTCACGCGCGGTGATCAGCGTTGTTGTGAAAACAACTGTATTATCGCATAAATCATAACGACGGCTTAGTTTTTCGCGGGTGGCTTTTTCTTCTATCGTTTTCGGTATTTTGGATCTCTCCCACATTGATAGATCGGGTCTTCGGGTAAGCAGAAGGGTTGATACACTATCTTTGTCGATTGGTTGTTGCCGCCAAAGTCCAATTACTTGTGAGTCAAAGCTGCTTTCAAAAGATGACCAAGCCTCCTCGCAAAGCTGTAAAAATTTGTCGTAATTCTCTTTTGGGGTTTCGAACCAACGAAAGGCATAATTTCCTTGTTTCACCGGCGGTTCGCTCGTTTTTGGGCGTAATGTTGGGGTAAGAAACTTTGTTTTGTGGTTGTTTATGAATCTCAAACCGCTGAGAATATCATCTGATCGTGATGATGCGGTTTTTGTATCTGGCCAAACAGAAATCATCGTCAAAACATCTCTTGGAAGACCAATTTGGCTTCGCCAGATTCCATAGAGAAAAGCGTTTCCAACAGAATTTTCGAAATGGCTGGAATTTTGAACCTGTTCGGCAACCTCTGACCAGTGCCGTGGCGCGCAACTAATCTCATGATGAACGTAAATTTGCGACATTGTTGCATCAACTCCGGTGGCGTCAGACATCATAAAAGATCCCATTATTGTTTCGATCAATCGAAGCCGACATCATGAATTTGGGTTAAATCTTATTGCCGCCCATGCTGGATAATAAGTAATCATCTGCTTTTTCCTTTAGGGATGTTGCAGACATTGCCTCGCAAGCGCGTTTGCCGGGATTGGTTGACAGTTCCAATGTTGTGCGGTTTAGCTGATAGCGCGTGTTTGAAAAGCCTTCTCGGTCAAGCCAAGAAATTGAATTTGCGCTGATCTCGGTTTTAAGGGTTTCGCTCAAACGGATATGATTTTTTTCAAATCTCAGACGGGATACGATTTGGCGATCTTCAGCAAACAAAAAGAACAAGGGTTCTTTATTGTCTTTTTTCTTGATGGTTTTGCAGAGGATTCCAACGCCATTCTCGAATGGCTCAAATGAATAGCTGCTGACCGACTGTATCCCCGCAAAAAAGATCAATGCGATCTCAAAAGCACAGACGGAGAATAGGGTGAGTTTGCGGATCATTTGATTGTACCTAAGTTCGACAATTATTAAGCCTGCCGAGTAATAAAATTAAAGTCCAGACCTCTAAAAGTCCAGACCTCTATTGAATGCGATTGGGCGTGAATGATGAAAACCAAAAGCGGTTCGTATAAATTTGATTTTGATTAGGCGTAAACACTCACCAGAAGTTGCAAACCGACAACAGCCAGAGCAAAATGTAATAAAAGATAGAATTGCTGATCGGTCATTAAATCACTTATTTTGCGCCCCAGTACCACCCCAATAGGTATCGCTGGCAAAAGCAATAACGAGATAATGATGCTCGATTTGGACAAAATATCAAGTTCCCAATAAAGCGGGACTTTGGTGAGATTCAAGATAAAGAAAAAAGCACCTGCTGAGCCGATAAAGACCGTCCGGGGCACTTTGCAAGATAATAGAAATATCTGCAATGGGATGCCGCCTGAAACTGAAATAAAGCTGGCAATGCCTGATAATGTGCACCAAAAACCGCCCCAACTCCAAAGCGCAATTGGCCTGTTTTGCAGAGGCGGGATGGCGACAAGGTCTATTTTGACGGGCAAAAAACGTTTTTTGAAATATAAAAAAGCTGTCAATACCGACATTCCGCCAATAAAGGTGACAAGCGCAGTGTTCGATACATAATCGAAAAAATACCAACCGAGGCCGTGCCCCAACAAACCAAAAATCAACATAATCACGAGAAGTTTATAATTAATTTTATTGTTTGAAAAAAACACCACCCAGATATCAATAATCAATAAAATAGGAAGCGTTACGGCCAATGCAATGCGGGGCGATGTAACCAGTATAAGAACAGGTATGCCCAGTGCGACGGCGCCACCAAAGCTGGATTTTGAAATCGCAGTGATGAGCACCGCGATAAAACCAATAGCGTAAAACAGGAATGGCGTGACAACGCCAACCGCGCCAAATAACTCAGTTAAATAGGTCAAGCTATTGTTCCGTAACAACGTGAGGTTGCCTAGACTTTAGTTACATTGCCTTACTTGGCAAGGTTTAACCATGCTGTGATTTGCGCGCTTAACGAGCACTTATTCAGCAAATGAATAGAATTTTGAATTTTCTGAAAAAATCTCTTCTCTAAAATTCTAAACCGCGTCATCACTTGCTTCGAAAACAGTGCTCCCAAGCCAAGGTCTCCTCCTTTTTTGTTGGGGTTTTTCCATGATGGTAAGATTGTGCTAAACTGTTGTTCAAATGGCAAAAAGAAGGCGGTTGCAATGAATTTGGCGCGATCAAAGGGGTTAACTTTTATTTGGGAAGTGGTTTAAATTGGTATTGCGTAAAAACATCCCATCAACAGCCAGCGTTGTTCAGGAAAAAAGGGATGGATGCCTGCATTCGCCTGCTGCAGAGAGAAATTCAGCCCAAATAATTGAGCTTGTTCGCAGTTTTGCGCCGGAAAGTGGAAGTGCTCTGGAAATCGCAAGCGGTACCGGGCAACACATAGTTGAGCTTGCCGCTGCTGTTCCCAACTTAATCTGGCAACCGTCTGACATAGACGAGACCCGCTTGAATAGCATTGTCTCAAGAAGCCTCGCAAAACAGTTACCAAATCTTTTGCCGCCCATAAGACTGGATGTAACGGATAAGGGTTGGTCATCCTTTTGCCCCAATCAGGATTTCATCTTGCTGGTTAACCTATTGCACCTTGTCAGTGAAGCTGAGGTAAAAGCTATCATATGTGGAATTTCTCAATCGCTAGCTGAAGATGGGCGTTGCGTCATTTATGGTCCGTTTATGCGAGATGGTGTTCTCAGCAGCAGTGGTGACAGATGCTTTCATCAGAGCTTGATAGAGGCTGATCCAAATATTGGTTATAAAGATGATGCCTGGATGCTCAATCTCTTCAGGCAACAAAGTCTTAAGATTATCAAAATTTTGGAAATGCCAGCTAACAACTTGGCGTTCGTTATGGAGAAGGGTAACACCAATTAATCCATCCTGTAGAAAGGCACTTCCAGAGACGCTATTAAGCGGGTGATGCGCGAGCCCAAAATTCGGCTATCAAGAGAATTATAGTTAATATTTCGCTTCGTAAATAGGTAATAAGTAACTGTTTTATATTTTTTTAAATTTCAACAAAATTAACGCTACTAAACAAGAGACCATCGCAGCCATAACCAATATCAACGGGCTGTGCCAATCATTTGGACTGGTAATAAAGAATGCGAAAAATAGGCCCACAAACACCAGTAAAAAATCATATATTGGATTGCCTTTGAATTTGTGATCAGGATTTTTCAAGTTAACAATCTGGTCCTTTTTGGTAACTATCACAGTGGAAGCAATATTAATTATTTTTTTGGTGGTCGTTTTTCAAAGGCTGGAAGGCCATCTGGCAAGTGATGGAATGGTTGGATGTCACAAGTAAATATAGCTGCTTGTGCTGCGAATGCTGATGGGTCATCCAGTGTCCCAACTTTTACAATCATTGAGTTTGGACGAGCGGGACTCTCGGTTCCCATCGCCGTTCCGCAGTTTTCGCAAAAATGTCTAGTAACAGGCGTCTCAAGATTGGTTCTTGCAAACTTTTTTGGATTCCCCTCTACGTAGTGAAATGCATTTTTAGGAAACACCATAACAATGTTTGGGTTACCGCCAGTGATGTACTGGCACTCTCGGCAGTGACACTGGAATGCAGCCTCAGCTTGCCCACTAATTTCATACTTTAGGCTGCCACAATAGCAACGTCCTGTGGTTTTCATCACCGGTTCTCCAAAATACTTTGATTATGAAACCCTGACAGAAAACAAAGTCGGCGCATAGGCCAAATAATTAAGTCGAGGTAACTAACGAAATGAGAGATTTGACCTTGTGCTTCGGTTCATTTTCCCTGACCTTTAGAATAGCTGTTAGATTTTTGTATGGTGCCTGTGTTTTTGTGGAGGCCAATTTATGGTTCAGGATAAAGAAACGTGTATTATAGTTGGTGCAGGTAGTGGCTTAAGCGCATCTCTCGCTAGATTGTTTAGTGCGGAAAATATGTCTGTTGTCTTGGCAGCGCGTGATATCCAAAAATTGAAGGGTTTGAGAGAAGAGATCAACTGTGATTTGGTGCAATGCGATGTGACTAACATTGATCAAGTCGAGAACCTATTTGCTCAAACTGACCAAATTTCAGGTAAGCCATCAGTTGTAGTTTACAATCCTTCAGCGAGAATCAGAGGCGACATAACAAGCCTTGATCCGGCAAAGACAAAGTTAGCACTTGAAACAACGTGTTATGGAGCGTTTTTAGTTGCTCAACAAGCTGCCATTCGAATGATCAAGACCGGTCGTGGAAGTATCTTCTTTACTGGCGCTTCAGCTGGAATAAAAGGTTTTCCAAACTCTTCAGTATTTGCAATGGGTAAATTTGGCCTCCGTGGTCTGGCGCAATCCTTGGCTAGGGAGTTGCAACCAAAAAATATTCACGTTGCACATTTCGTTATCGATGGCGGTATTTCCTCTGAGTTACGACCTGATACTGGAGAACAAACGCTTTTAGATCCAGATGAAATTGCAAAGACTTACCTTCATTTCCATCGCCAAGATCGCAGCGTTTGGTCTTGGGAAATTGAACTGAGACCTTGGGTTGAGAAGTTTTAGGGCTTAAGCGCTCATTAAACGTGGCGATTTAACGGCTATAATTTACCCAAAACAGCTTCAACAGGGTCAGGTCTCATCATTTTGCCGATAAGTAACATTCAAAAAGAAAATTTTCTTGGCAGCTTTTTGATGGTGGTTGCAATGGCAACATTTGCTGTCGAAGATAGTGTGATAAAACTTGTTTCGTCAGCGTTGCCAGTTGGACAGATTCTATTTCTGCTGGGTTTTGGCGGAGCTCTGACATTTTCTGTATTGGCTTTGATCCTGCGAAAAGAGATTTTTTCATTGGTTTTTTTCACCAAGCCAATGCATTTTCGCGTGGTGTCTGAATTAACAGGTCGCGTATTTTACTCATCTGCGCTTGCTTTGACACCCTTAGCCTCATCTACAATGATCTTACAGGCAACTCCACTTGTTGTTGTGGTTGGCGCAGCTGTATTGTTCAAAGAAAAAGTTAGTGCTCTGCGGTGGGCTGCCGTTCTGCTTGGCTTCTTTGGCGTTTTGATCATAGTTGACCCTGCCAGTGATAGCTTCTCATTCTTGTCAATTTTGGCGGTGCTAGGAATGCTTGGTTTTGCGGGTCGAGATCTTGCTAGCCGAGCGGTGCCAAAATCATTGAATATTTTTACTCTTGGGGTGCACGGCTTTATATCGATTGCCCTGTCAGGCCTCGCTTTAAGCTTTTTCTTCAATGAACCGTTTATCTGGCCGGACGCCAGTTCTTGGCTTTATCTACTTCTAGGTGTTTTTCTTGGTACAATTGGATACAGCTCAATCATCTCAGCAATGCGGATTGGTGAGGTGTCTGCAATCACACCTTTTAGATATTCACGGATCATTTTTGGTGGGGCAATCGGTGTTTTTTTCTTTGGAGAGAACGTCACATTAACTGCGGCCATTGGTTGCGGGCTAATTGTATTGTCTAGCTTTGTTGTTCTATACCCACGCCGCTACAAACAGGATCAGCGCGATTTCAAAAGCACAGACGAGGAATAGGGTGAGTTTGTGGGGCATTTCGCGGGTTACCTGAATTTGGAATATGATCAATTGCCTATACGCCAATGTTTGTATTTGCCCTTGGTTGTAGCGCAGTTTTCAAGCGTCAAGCGCCTCATCAAGTGAATAGGTGTGCCACCACCGCCTTCTTTGGACTTTCCGTCATTCACTACTAAACAAAGTTCGTTGTTAACAACTAATCTAATCTCATTAGCTGAGTTTAGATCAAATTTTTGAAGATTTTGTTCAGCGCATCTGGTCAGAATTAAGCGCGATCCTTGAGAACTGTTTTCTGCTGCCATACAGACGTCAAAGGCAGGCAGATAAAATCTACCAGTTGCTGCAAGGCTGGCATCAAAAGCCTGATCCACGCCAATCTGCCCTTGGTAGGAGTAACACGTGTGGGCCTGAAGCCCTCTTTGAACCTTTGCGCGATCCTTATGGCCGCGTATATCTATACAATATCCACGCTGATCATCTAATTTGCTAACAAGCTGTACCTCAGCTAAATTGTCACCCCGAGCCGTCTGGCTGAACAGGGTTAGGAATATGGCTGTGAGTAGGGTGCGGGTCATTACTGCTTCAATTGCTTATCTAGTGGCAGTTTACGGTAAAACCTAGAAACTTCGTTTGGTGTTGTAATCCAGATTTCATCACGCCTTTTACATATGTAATCGAGGGCTCTTTTTAAGTGTTTTTGTCTGAAGGGCTGACCAACAATGAATGAATGAAGCGATAGCGGAAAAACAAGCGGTTGTGGCTCATTTAAATCCATCAGAACATCAAACTGAACAATAATCATATTTGAGTATTCCTCAGCTGAAACTCGGCGTCCGACTATTGCTGGCTGATCATTAAGTTCTATAGGGTAGGGAAGGGTTAAAATTTCGCCGTTATTAGTTTTCATCCAGAAGGGCTGCTCATCACAGAGACCCCAATCCAACAAATATTCATAACCAGCTGCGGACAAGATATCTGGCGTTTTTTGACTTGGAGTGAGGTAAGAGGACAACCACCCATTAGGGCGCTTACCATCAGCCTTGGTCATTATTTCTGTTACTTCAGCGACCATTTTAGCCTCTTCATCAATGGCCATATCAATGGGCCTTGTGGTGCCGTTTGAAATACCGTGGCCGATCATTTCATCACCGCGGTTGCGGTAGCGTTCCAAAAGCTCAGGGCTGTGGGAGTAATTAGCTGCATTCACGATAACGCCAACGTTCATTTCAAGGTCGTCAAACAGATCTGCTAAACGCCAACCACCCACTCTGTTTCCATATTCGCGCCATAACCAGCTTCTTTGGCTCCAAGGCTTTGTCTCGCGATCTAAGTCAATGCCGCCACCTTCACCAAACGGAAAATGTTCAATGTTTAAAGCGATGTAAAAGGCTATGCGTTTTCCACCCGGCCATTCAAAAGAAGGCCGTGTCGAAATACCTGAATAATTAAATCTATTGTGATCTTTAAGCATTGTTCACATCCTCGTGAGAAATGCTGCCACAAAATAAGGCCAGCGCAAAGGCCGGCCGAGTTTAGGGAGAAAATGGGTTAGGTTCACCATTGACACTGCACCTGTATTTTGACGGGTTTATGGCTGGAATTGTGTCATTGTGTGGGTTTAGCACAGGAAATTGTACGTAAATTTACGGTATGAAAATTAAAATAGAATGAAATCATTAGTGTAGAAAATTAAATGGCGGAGAGGGTGGGATTTGAACCCACGAAGGGCTTTCGCCCTTGCCGGTTTTCAAGACCGGTGCATTCAACCGCTCTGCCACCTCTCCGTCGAAGATGGGATTAGCGGAAATCAGACAGATCTGTCAATAAGCATTCGGGTAGTTTTTCCAAATTGCCGCATTTTTATTAGTTTTCTGTTGATCTTGTTATCATATGCTTGTCTAACCCGTGAAATCGGATCATATTAGCGTCTTGTGACATTGCTTGTCATGACCATGCTTTGGGGCTTAAGACCTTTTTGGTCGTGCAGTTCCTCCAAAACTGGAAAATGACTGTGTCGTGCGTGTTTTTCAGGAGTATATGGTGCCCTTCACTCATCCTTTGCCAGCCGCCAGGTATGGTTTTTGGGGCGGTTTTTCCGCTTATGTTCAATTCGCGGCGGGGTTAGGCTTTGCTGCGGCAATTGTTATTGCGACAGTCACCCCGTCATGGGCGCAAAAGGCTGGCGGTGGCAAACGCACCGCGCGGGTTGAAATTGCCGAGGTAAAAACCCAAATTCTGTCAAATTTCACCGAGGTGCAAGGGCGGCTAACTGTTGGCCTTGTGGACTCAGTCACCGCGGTGACGAATGCAACAACACAGCTTGGCGAATTTCGGCTTGGTGATCAGGTTGTGCCAGGCGATATCATCGCCATTCAGGACAGCGCCAAGCTTGAATTAAGATTATCACAGCTTCGCGCACGGCTCCGCGAGGCCAAGCTGCGGTTGGCAGATAGTGATGATGAATTGCGCGCCGAAGTAGGGTTGCTTGAGGTCAACAAAGCGCAAGCTGAATTGCTTGCTGGCAAGGCCAAGCGCGCGAAAGAGCTGGTGGCCAATAATGCGCTTGCCGTTGATGCGGCTGAAACGGCTTTTAACGCCAGCCTGACGGCAAATTTGCAATTATTAAGCCGCGAATCGTCAATTGCGCGCAAAAAGGCGCAACGCGAGATGAGTAGCGTCACAATTGCGCAAACCGAATTTGAAATTGCCCAGCTTGTCAAAGATATCAAAGCCACGAAATTGCGCTCGCAAACTGCCGGTCAGATTACTTTTCTAGCCGATTATCGTCGTGGTTATGCCCGCGAAGGCGAAATTATTGCCAAAATTACCGACTTGAATAATTTTGAAATCGAGGCTGAAATTCCGGTTACCTATCTTGGCTATATTGAAGCTGCCAAATCCATCTCAGGGCGCGGTCTTGATGGCAGCAAGCTGGAAATGCAACTTCGCGTCTCGTTACCGGTGCAAAATTTGCGCTCGGCGACCCGCACGATGCGGTTTTCCGTTAGTGGCGGTATCCCATCGATCTTGCAGGCAGACAACGCCGTTGTGGTCATGCAGGTGCCAACAACCAGCCCGACACCGCTATTAGTTGTACCAAAAGATGCGGTGCTGCCGCTAGCGGTGGGGCATATGGTTTATCTGGCCGATGGCGATCGTGCGCGCCGGCAGATTATCCAGATCGGGGCTGCGGTTGACGATGGTTTCATCGTGAAAAAAGGCCTTACGGCTGGTCAAAAAGTCATTGTTCGTGGCAATGAGCAATTATCCGATGGCAAAGAAATCCAAATTGGTGGTGATAAGAAAGCAGGCGGCAAGGCCGGCTCTGGGCAAAAATCTAAAGGCTCGTCAAAACCGGCTGAAATGAAAGGCTCAAATTAATGGGCGGCATTATCAAGCTGGCGATTGAAAGGCCGGTTGCTGTTCTGGCACTGATTTTCATGACCGTTATCTTTGGTGCGGTTGCGTTGCAGTCGATCCCGATTCAAATGAGTCCCGATATTGAAAAACCGGTTCTTGATGTGCGGGTGCGCTGGGCTGGCGCGTCACCAACCGATGTTGACCGCGAAATTGTTGGGCGGCTGGAAAATGAACTGGCATCATTGAATGGTGTTGAGGAAATCGCCTCACGCTCAACAAGGGGCTATGCCCGTGTGACCTTGACCTATGGTGTTGGCCAGGACATGGATAAAGCGCTCGTTTTGCTGCTAAGCAAGCTGTCAGCGGTAAACGGGCTGCCTGATGATGCCGATACGCCGCTTGTGCGAACGTCAAATTCTGAAGATAGCCCGATTGCGCGATTGGCACTTGTCGCCAAGGATGGATCGAATGTCGATCTTGAAATGCTTGGGCAATATCTCGATACGAATATTGTCGAGCCTTTGTCTCGCGTTGAAGGCATTGCCGAGGTTGATTACCGTGGTGGCGGGCGGCGTGAAATGCGCGTCGTTATCGATCCGGACAAGCTGATCCAATATAAGATCACCGTGAATGAGGTGATTGACGCGCTGCGATCATCGTCGTCAATGATGAGTGTTGGCATGGTGACCGAAGGCAAAAGATCCTACACGGTCAGGTCTGAAGCCTTGAATTTTACACCTGAAACCGCTGGAAATATTGTTATTCGTGCGGATATATCGTCATCGGGAACGATTGTTCCTTTGCTTCTTCAAGATGTAGCAACGCTCGAAATAAAAGTACAAAAACGTACCAGTTTCAGGCGGTTAAACGGAAAACCTGCAATTATCTTGAACGCAATCCGTGAGCAGGGAAGCAATGTTGTTGGTACCATGTTGCGGTTGCGCCTTGTTGCGGATGCGCTTAATCGTGATGAGCTTGATGCGCGAGGCTTGAATTTGCGCGTCGTTTATGACGAAACAAAATATATCTCGTCAGCCATTGATCTTGTGCAGCAGAATATCTGGATTGGCGGTATTTTGGCCTTATGCATCCTGATGCTGTTTTTGCGCAATTTCATTCCAACGCTGATCGTTTTTGTTGCGATTCCGGTATCGGTGATAGGCACATTTGTGGCGATTGCAGGATTGGGGCTGTCGATCAATGTGATTTCGCTTGCTGGCCTGGCCTTTGCCGTTGGCATGGTGGTTGATGCGTCAATTGTGTCTCTGGAAAATATTTTCCGGCTTCGCCAACGCGGGATCGATTCTCAAAACGCCGCCTATCATGGGGCGCGTCAGGTCTGGGGGCCAATTCTGGGATCGGCATTAACAACGGTGATTGTTTTTATTCCGGTATTGACCTTGGATTTGCCTGTTGGGCAATTGTTCCGTGACATTGGCATTGCGATTTCGGTTTCGGTTTTGATTTCAGTTGTTGTGTCGGTAACAGTCATTCCGACATTGGCGGCCAGATTGCTTGGCGGGGCGGCAAACCGATTTGAAAAGCTGCCAACAATTCCGGTGCTTGATCCGATTGCCCGCCGGTTTGCCAGTTTGTTTATTGGCTATGCCCAATTTGTCGTAAGGCGCAAACTGGTCGGCTTTGGCATTGTGGCTATCGTTCTGGCTTCGGCTTTTGGAATCAGTGCCAAGCTGATGCCCAAATTGGATTATCTTCCCGATGGCAATGCGAATTTCATTTTTGGTCGTATCAGCGTGCCAGCTGGTTATTCGATGGAAGAAACCCTGCGTATCGCTGAGCGGATGGAAAAAGCAGCGCGGCCTTTGTGGGAAGGCGAGGTCACTGAAGACGGCCCGCCAGCCATTGAACGGTTTTTCTTTGTAGCCTATTCCGGCGGGGCCTTTGCCGGTGCATCAGCCAGTGATCCGGCGCGTGTTCGTGAATTGCGCATGGTGCTGACGCGTCCTATTTTCGCCGAACCGGGCGCGCGTGCCTTTGTGCAGCAATCGTCACTTTTTGGTCGTTCGGTTGGTGGCTCACGGTCAATCAGCATTGATATTGTTGGGTCGCAAGCTGAAGATATCCTGCCGGTTGCTGTGCAGGTAAATGACGCTCTTAGTGCGCAATTTTCAGCACGCGATGGCAACCAAATCCGTACTTTACCCGGTCTTGATTCGGGCGCGCCGCAAATTCGGATCACGCCTGATCTAACCGCTCTGGCGCGAGCCAACGTTTCGGTTCGTGAATTTTCATCGGCAATTGATGTCTTTAATGATGGTGCCAACGTTATACAGGTGCCAATTGATGGCCAATTGATTGATATGGTTGTATCAGGCAAGGATGCAGAAAATCTTAGCACCAGAGATTTGCAGGATATTCCGATAATCACGCGTCAAGGCAATGTGATTCGGCTTGAGCAATTGGCAAATATCGAGGTGATTAGTGCGCCGGTTCAGGTGCGAAGGCTAGGCGGGCGGCAGGCCATTTCAATTCGGCTGCGACCCACCGAGGCGTTGTCGCTTGAAGATGTTGTGGATGTTATTGACAATGAAATTTTGCCGCCTATTCGTGCCGAAGCATCAGCAAATGGCGTGACAATCAAGCTTGAAGGTGCGGCAAGCGCGCTTGCAATGACATGGAAAGCCATGCAGGCCAATGTGTTAACAGCAATCTTTGTTATTTTCCTGCTTTTGGTGATTTTGCTTCGCAGCTTTGTTTTGCCAATGATTATTCTTCTGGCCATTCCGGTCGCCGCGGCAGGGGGCATTGGCGGGTTGGCAATCTTGAACCTGTCGATCCGGCAGCCGCTTGATATGTTGACCATGCTTGGATTTGTGATCCTAACGGGTGTTGTTGTGAATAATGCGATTTTGATGATTGAACAAACCACTCTTCATATGCGTGAAGAGGGTTTGTCGGCAAATGATGCGGTGATCGAAGCAACACGGAACCGGATCAGACCAATCTTCATGTCGACCTTAACCTCGCTTTTTGGTCTTGTGCCGCTGGTTATTTTCCCGGGTGCCGGATCAGAATTATATCGCGGTATTGGTGTTGTGGTGTTTGGTGGCCTTGGCCTGTCAACCTTGGCGACCTTGATCATTGTGCCGCCATTGATGGCAATTGCGCTTAATTCACGATTTGGTGATGCGCCAAGCCCAACCGCCATTTTGAAAGAAAAGCTGTAGATTAATTTTCGGGGCAGGCGACGCCATTTGCCCTGAAACGCCAAATGACGACATCATATGCCGATAAAAGACAAATCAAATTTGATCTCGCTGCGGTTTCGCTGGGGTTTCACCGCGGTATCACTTGGGTTTTTCGATATTGTTCGGGTTTGTGGATTGGCCAGTTCTTTTTTCTGTCGAAGAAACGACTAATTGAGCAAATTCACGGTTGCCCCTAAGCCGGCTTCCGCTTTACCATGTCTCAACTTGCCGCCGATCGCATTGCCGTGACCGGTTTTGATAAGCTGCTTGGTAACGTTGGGAAGGCTGCAAAATGAAATTCGGATTAAGCGCAATTATAACCGTTTTGGCATTATTGATTGCCCCCATTGCCAGTGCAGCCGATCACGATTTTGCAAAATGGCTTGTTGAGCTTCGTCAAGAAGCCAAAGAACGCGGCATTTCAGATCAAATTCTGGATGCGGCGTTAGGCAATGCGGTGCCAATCAAGCGCGTGATTGAGCTAGACCGCCGCCAACCTGAATTCACCATGACCTTTGACGATTATCTCAGCAAAATCGCCTCGCCAACACGGGCGCGGATCGCGGCCAAAATGCTTGTCGAGCATGATGAAATTCTAACCAAAGTCTCAAAAAAATATGGTGTGCAAAAACGCTATATCGTCACGTTCTGGGGTGTTGAAACCAATTTTGGTCAATATTTGGGCTCGTTTAATGTGCCGCATGCTTTGGCAACTTTGGCCTTTGATGGTCGCCGAAGCGCCTATTTCCGCAAAGAACTATTGAATGCGCTAAAAATTCTGGAAGAGGGCCATATCGCGCCCGATAAAATGAAGGGATCTTGGGCTGGCGCCATGGGGCAAAGCCAGTTTATGCCTTCCAGTTTTTTATCCTATGCTGTTGATTGGGATGGGGATGGCAAACGCGATATATGGGCCACCAAGCCCGATGTGTTTGCCTCAACCGCCTATTACCTGTCGAAGGCAGGCTGGCGTGACGATATGACCTGGGGACGAAAGGTGACATTGCCAAAGGGCTTTTCGATGAATGGAAAAGATGCCAAGGCACTTGCCGATGGGAAAACGCGCGTCAAACTACCTGTTTGGGCAGAGGCAGGCGTTCTTAATGCCGATGGTAGTGCCTTGCCAACAAAAAATCTAACCGCGCGGCTGGTGATGCCTGCTGGCAGTGATGGCCCTGCTTTTCTTGTCTATAGCAATTTTGACTCAATCCTTGATTGGAACCGGTCAAATTATTACGCGCTGGCGATTGGCCATTTGTCTGACAAGCTGCGATAAGCCGGATTGTGAAACAACAGGATAAAAGAATGCGTGTTAACCGGAAAAACTGGTTTGGGATGTTGGCCTTGGGGTTGTTGTTACAAGGTTGTGCTTCGGCTGAACTGGCTGTTGATCTGTTCAAAAAACATAAACGCCAAACCGTCAAACAAGCTAAATTTGTCGCCAAACCGCATTACAAAATTGGCAATCCCTATCAAGAATTTGGCGTTTGGTATTATCCAAAGCGCGATCTGACCTATGACGAAACGGGTCTTGCATCCTGGTATGGCGAGGAAACCGCTGTTTTGGGGCGGCCGACCGCGAATGGTGAAGTGTTTGATCCCAATATTGCAACAGCTGCGCATAAAACCTTGCCATTGCCATCGGTGGTTCGCGTTACCAATCTTGATAATGGCAAATCATTGGTTGTCAGATTAAATGATCGCGGGCCTTTTGCGCCCGGCCGGATCATTGATTTGTCGCATGAGGGCGCGCGGTTACTTGGTTTTGTCAAGCAAGGCATTGCCAAAGTTCGCGTTCAGATATTGGCAGAGCAAAGCTTGCGCTTGGAAAATCTTGCAAAAAGGGGCGAATTTCCAAGTTTGACAGCCAATGATCAAGGCGCCATGCCGAAAATGACGCCAGCGATCAATCCTTCGGTAAGCCTGACTGCCAAATCGAGTAAAATCAAAAGTAAGATTGTGGTTAATCAGCCACCGCAATCGGCCTTGGAATTACTATCACAATCGCGTGTTGGCGAGGTTATTTCGGTTCCGCCCGTTGTGACCAAGATCTGGGTTCAGATTGGAGCTTTTGGGTCTGAGCAGCGCGCCAATGATGTATTTTCAAAGGTTGGGTCGATTGGCTCAGGCGGGGTGTCTATGGTAAACCGTCTTGGCAAGCGGCTGTATCGTGTTCGCCTTGGGCCGGTCGACGAGGTGGCAATGGCAGATTCGATGCTGCAAAAAGTGTTCAATATCGGCTTTAGTGGCGCGCGGATTGTCGTTGATTAGGCAATGACATTTTTATGCCGTTTTATAGGGTGATACATAGGTGGGGTGACCGCTGCACAGGCCGGTCTTTAAGCAGGGCTGGCTTTCGCGAGTGATAAGGATTTGACGATGATACGAAATTTTTTGGCAAGATCATTTTTGGTGGTGTCGCTGTTTGGCGCGGCAATGCCTGTTTCTGCCGCTGAAATCACATCGCCAGCAAAGCAGGCCCATATTACCGATTTTGAAACTGGCAAAGTGCTGTTTAGCAAGAATGCCGACGCGCCAATGAGGCCGGCATCAATGGCGAAGATTATGACCATTTTTGTGGCGTTCCAGCGTATTGCTGATGGCCAGCTTAGCATGGATGATAAATTCACCATTTCGGAAAAAGCTTGGAAAAAAGGCGGGTCACGAACATTTCTAGAAGTTGGTAGAACTGTATCGGTTCGTGAACTCCTGCATGGCATTATCGTTCAGTCGGGTAATGATGCTGCCATTGTTCTGGCCGAGGGGATTTCCGGTACGGAAAACTCCTTTGCTGATGAAATGAATTTCTGGGCTAAAAAATTTGGTATGAAAAATACAAATTTCCGGAATTCAACCGGCTGGCCTGATCCTGATTTGACGACAACAGCCGCTGATCTGAATATTATGACAACCGAGCTGATCCGCCGATTTCCTGCAGTTAAATACCCCGATCTTTATCCTATTTTTGCCAAGCGGGAATACACCTATAACAAAATTCGCCAGCCAAACCGCAACCCGCTTGTTTATGGTACAGCTGGTGCTGATGGCTTAAAAACTGGTCATACTGAAGAATCAGGCTATGGGTTGGTAGGATCGGCCGAACGTGATGGTCAACGCGTCATCATGGTTCTGAATGGCATGACAAGCATGAAGCAACGGTCGGCAGAATCGCGCCGCCTGATGGATTTAATGTTCCGTGAATTCAAAACCTATCGCTTTTTCGATAAGGGACAACCGGTCGATCAGGCCAATGTGTGGCTTGGCAATGCAGCCAAGGTCGATCTGGTTTTGGACGCGCCGCTTCACTTTCTGTTATCCTATCAAGAACGCCGCGATTTGAAATTATCGGTTCAATGGCTTGATCCGGTTCCAGCGCCGATTGTGGCAGGTGATCAATTGGGAACATTAACTGTTGATATCAAGGGCGATAGCCGCAAATTGGTTTTGCGGGCAGGGCAGGATGTTCCAGTTTTGGGGATGTTTGATCGGGTTAATGCCGCGGTGAAATATCTGATCTTTGGCGCGCCTGTTACGCCACCGATTGTAAAGTGACGGCGGTAATGCGCGGCCTGTTCATTACCTTCGAAGGTGGTGAGGGAAGCGGTAAAACAACACAAATACAACAGCTTAAAAACTGGATTGAATCCAATTTAAACACCGTAAATCTATGTCTGACGCGCGAACCGGGGGGAACAATCGAGGCCGAGTCAATTCGCGAATTGCTGTTGAATGGCGCAGCCAGCAAATGGCAGCCGGCAACCGAAGCGATGATGATGTCGGCATCGCGCCATGAACATGTCATTCATGTGATCAAGCCAGCGCTTAGCCGCGGCGACATTGTCATTTGTGATCGCTTTACCGACTCAACACATGTCTATCAAGGCTATGTTGGCGGGGTCGATAATGCGCTTCTTGACGGGCTTGACGAATTGTCATGCCAAGGTCTGGTTCCTGACTTAACCTTGCTTCTTGATATGGACAGCAATGCAGGGCTTGCCCGCACAATCCAGCGCGGAGATGCTGAAAGCCGGTTTGAGTCAAAAGGCACTGCTTTTCACCAAAAAGTGCGGCAGGGTTTTGTTGAACGTGCCGAAAAATATCCCGACCGTATTGCCAAGATTGATGCGGCAAGACCGGCCGACGCGGTGACAAAAGATGTGATCGCCGCGGTCCGTGCTTTGCTTGTGGCAAAAGGCATGATTGCGGCAAGCTAATTTGCTTGGCGCAACTGATTGGCGAATTTGGCTGGATAATTGTTGGATGACGGCGGAAAAGGAACTGGCGCAACTCTGTATGAATGATCCGAATGACAAATTAGATGATGCTGTCGATCCAACAGCGATTGTTGGTCACAGTGATTTTATCAATGCGCTTGCCGGTGCGTTGGCAAATGGTCGTATGCATCATGCGTGGCTATTAACTGGCCCGCGTGGCATTGGCAAAGCTAGTATGGCGCGTTTGGCGGCGGCTTGGCTTTTGTCTGAACAGGTGGCTGAAGCAGGTTTGTTTGGTGATGCCGCCCCGCAATTTGCCGTTTCACCTGATGATCCGGGGGCAAATCTGGTCTTTCGCGGCGCGCATCCTGATTATTTGGCGATTGCGCCCGTTCTTGACGATAATAAATCAGGCCAGATCAAAATTGATCAAATCCGCGATATGGTTCCGTTTATGGCGCACAAGCCGGCGCGAGGTGGCTGGCGCGTTGCAGTGATTGACTCAATGGATGAGATCAACCGCAATGGTGCCAATGCCATGTTAAAACTATTGGAAGAGCCACCCGAAAAGGCGGTGATTTTCTTGGTGTCGTCACGTCCGGGGCAATTGCCACCAACGATTAGGTCGCGTTGCCGGGTTGTTCGGCTTTCGGCATTGGATGCGGTGATGTGCCGTGATGTTTTGGCAAAAATATGGCCAGATGCTGATGCAGGACATATTGATCTATCGGCGCAGCTTTGTGGCGGCGCGCCCGGGCGGGCGATTTCACTTGCTGAAAGCGGCGCGGCTGATTGTTATCAGGTTGCCTGTTCGCTTTTGGCCGCGCCAAAGCTTGATGTTGGGGCGATGGCGGCGCTTGCCGGAAAATGGGGCAGGGGTGCCGCGGCAGGGCGGGCAACGCGCGAAGGGGCGGTGTTTTGCCTTGATCGGCTGTTGCGGCTTGCCGCATTGACAGCCAGCGGCGGTTCAAGCCTGACAATATGCAATTTCGAAACTGGCGCGATTGATGCTTTATGCAAACGGCACACGGCGGCAACGCTTGCCGGTTTTCATGACGCATTCTTAAAAGACTCGTCTCGTGCCGAAGGTCTTTATCTCGATTTTTCGCAGTTTTTACTTCGGCAAATGATCAAATTATATGAGAAAACCTTGCCCTAACGAAGCCGCTGGGCTACCTCATTGCTTGGGGATTTAAATTCTACAGCGTCTCTATCCGGATAAAACTTATGAGCCAGACCTATTACATCACCACACCGATTTACTATGTGAATGATAAACCGCATATTGGCCATGCCTATACAACGCTGTCTTGCGATGTGATGGCGCGTTTCAAACGGCTTGATGGTTATGATGTTACCTTTTTAACCGGAACTGACGAACATGGCCAAAAAGTTGAAAAAGCGGCTGAAGTGGCGGGCGTGAGCCCACAAAAATTTACCGATCAAGTTAGCCAGAATTTTCGTGAGCTGACGGCCAAGCTAAATTTTTCGAATGATGATTTTATCCGCACAACCGAAGACAGGCACAAACAAGCCTGCCAGAAAATTTGGTCAATTCTTCTGGAGAATGGCCATATCACCCTTGGTAAATATGAAGGATGGTATTCGGTTCGCGATGAAACCTTCTATACCGAAACCGAATTGGTCGATGGTAAGGCACCAACCGGCGCGCCAGTCGAATGGGTTGAGGAGCCATCCTATTTCTTTAACCTTTCAGCATGGCAGGATAAATTATTGGCTTTTTACGCTGAAAACACAGATTTTGTTGGGCCGGAAAGTCGGTTTAACGAAGTTAAAAGTTTTGTCAAAGGCGGGCTTCGCGATCTATCGGTCAGCCGTGCCAGCTTTAAATGGGGTGTTCCGGTGCCAAATGACGGAGATCATGTCATGTATGTCTGGCTTGATGCGCTTACCAATTATGTAACTGCAACCGGTTGGCCTGTTGATGGCGCCAATGGCGATGCCGAAAAACATGAACGTCTTTGGCCAGCAGATTTGCATATGGTTGGCAAAGATATTCTGCGGTTTCACGCGGTCTATTGGCCGGCATTTTTAATGGCGGCAGGTTTGCCATTGCCAAAGCGGGTTTTTGCACATGGCTGGTGGACGAATGAAGGCCAGAAAATTTCAAAATCACTCGGCAATGCCATTGATCCGAACCATCTTGCGGAAACCTATGGTCTTGATCAAACGCGCTATTTCCTGATGCGCGAAGTGCCGTTTGGCAATGATGGTATTTTTTCGGTTCCAGCCCTAACCCAGCGCATCAATGGCGATCTTGCCAATGATCTAGGCAATTTGTCGCAACGTGTTTTATCGATGATCTTTAAAAACTGTGATGGCATCATGCCAGCCCAGCCGGAAAAGCCAGCCGCCGAAGATCAGGCGCTTCTGGCCAGCGTGGATGCATTGCTTGACACGGTTCGCCAGCATATTGACAAACAAGCTTTCCATGAGGCGCTTCGTGTGATCTGGCAGGTGATTTCAAATGCAAATCGTTATGTTGATAATGTTGCGCCTTGGGCCTTAAAGAAAACAGATCCAGCCCGCATGGCCGAGGTCTTGGCCGTTTTGGCTGAAACCATTCGCCAAGTGGCAATCCTTGTCCAGCCGGTGATGCCGGATGCGGCTGCCAAGATCCTCGACCAGCTTGGCGTTGATCCGGCAGCGCGTGACTTTACCCAATTGGCCGGGCAGGCGCGGCTTGCCAATGGACAAATGATTGCCAAGCCGGAACCGGTGTTTCCGCGTTTTGTTGATGAGGCGGACATAAATGCCGGATGACAATAAGCCTTTGATGATTGATAGCCATGCACATCTTGATTATCCGCAGCTTTCGGATGATCTGGACGGGGTTTTAGCGCGCGCAAATGCGGCTGGTGTCACCCATATTATCACCATCGGCGTCAAGCTTAGCACTGCTGATGCGCCAAAAGCGATCGCAGAGGCGCATGACAATGTCTGGTGTTCGGTTGGGATTCACCCACATGAAGCCGGAAACGAGCCAGACGCGGCCAATATAGACGCCATTCGGGCGGCGGCGAACCATCCCAAATGTGTCGCGATTGGTGAAGCCGGACTTGATTATTTTTATGATTATGCCACCCCGCAGCAGCAAGCCGACAGTTTTCGGGCGCAGATCGCCGTTGCGCGTGAAGTTGATTTGCCAATCATTGTCCATGCGCGTGATGCTGATGAGGATATGGCGGCCATTCTTGAAGATGAGATGGAGAAGGGGGCGTTTAGCGGCGTCCTGCATTGTTTCAGCTCGGGCGCAGATTTGGCGCGGCGCGCCGTTGCCATTGGATTTTACATCAGCTTTTCAGGCATTTTGACCTTTAACAAAGCTGACGAATTGCGTGAAATCGCCGCTGAAATGCCCGAAGATCGAATTCTGGTTGAGACAGATTCGCCATATCTGGCACCAGCACCGCATCGCGGCAGGCCGAATGAGCCAGCCTATACCGCGCATACTTTGGTCAAATTGGCCGCGGTGCGTGGCCGTCAGCCGGCTGATATGGCGGCCATCACCCGCGCCAATACGTTGCGACTTTTTAACCGGATGGATTTATCATGCAAGACGGTTGGATCATGAAAGTAACCATGCTTGGATGCGGCACGTCGGTTGGTGTTCCGGCGCTTGGACAAGCTGGTTGGGGTGATTGTGATCCGCATGATCCGCGAAATCGGCGTCAAAGATGCGCTGTTCTGGTTGAAATTAACGATAAGGTCATTCTTGTCGATGCTGGCCCTGATATCCGCAACCAGCTATTGCCGCTTGGGTTAAAGCGTATTGACGCGCTGTTGATCACCCATACGCACTCAGATCACGTTGCCGGCCTTGATGATTTGCGCGCATTTTACTGGCCTGATAGGATTGATATCCCAGTTTATGCCGCCAAACAGCATAGCATCGAGATTTTGGCGCGGTTCCCGTATCTGTTTACCAAACATGCAGATTCGCCATCTTATTTTGTGCCGCCGATGAAAATGAATTTGATTGCTGCCAATGATGTCCTTGAGATTGGTGGATGCAAGATTGAGATTTTCCATCAAGATCACGGCAATACCGTTTCACTTGGGTTTTTGTTTGACGGAAAATTTGGCTATTCGACCGATGTTGTCGGGATGGGTGATGATGTGTTTGACAGATTGGCCGGGATTGATTTGTGGATTGTCGAGGCGTTACGTGCCGCGCCGCATTCATCGCACAGCCATTATGAACAGACGTTTTCTTGGATTGATCGGGTGAAACCAAAACAGGCAATTTTGACACATCTTGGGCTTGAAGCGGATTACGAAACTTTATCGGCAATTTGTCCGCAAGGTACCAAGCCCGGTATTGATGGGCTGGTCTGGAATCTGTAATTGCCCTTGTACGCATAATATACATTATGCGACAAATTATGATTTATGAAAACCAGATAATGGTGCCCGCCCCATGAAATAAATAAACTATATTTCAGAAGGTTCTACGGCATTGCTTAGATGTAATATCATCTATGAAAATTGTTGGCGCTATCACTTCGCCAACCCGCATTTGGCTAAGCGTGACTGTCTTTCACACATTCGTGTCAGTGAATACCATGACAAGGCGTTGTCGTTTTCAACATTGCCCAAATCGGCATTGACCAATTTGATTGCATCTTCGATGACTGCCCGCGAATCATTCGCCTGTTACCGTGATGGTGATGGCAATATGATTGCGCTTGATAAAACTGGATTTTGTGTCACCGAATAGCTTTTCCTCCCTTGGGCATTTGGGCACAAATAACCCCCGGTCATGTTCATGGCCGGGGGCTATTCATTTACCGTCTGTTGGTATCAGGTAATGGTGAGCGCGACAGGATTCGAACCTGTGACCCAGTGATTAAAAGTCACTTGCTCTACCAACTGAGCTACGCGCCCGAACTTTCGTTTACAAAAGTACAAATTAGGACAAGTGACCTTGGTAATAGGCCAGTCACTTGACCCTGTATTACCTAAAGCCTGAATCTGTGTAAACCCTTATTCGGCGTTAGATTCACTTTTTTTCGGCGTGTAGTATGGTTTTGCGTGTGGTAAGCGTGCGTTTGGCGTGTGGCTTGACTTTGGCCCAGTGACCTTTGGTTTTAGGGCAAGTGACCTGAGAAACTAGATGCCCTCACCGACAATTTGTTCTTCGGAAAATAAGATCAAAATTTTGTTGCCTACTTTTGTTTAGCATGCAACGGTTTTTCATTATTAAAAGTTGGGATCTTTGCCATGAGAAATCTTATTTGCCTTGCTCTTTCATCGTTTATTCTTGCTGCGTGCGCTAGTGGGGTTAAAGAGGGAGAAAGGGTCTTTATTGTACCATCCGACGCGGCTCATCTCTCGAATTGTAAGCTGCTAGGGCCAGTTAAGGTGGAAGCAGAAATTTTCTCGAAATGGGATGCGAACGAGATGCGAAAAGAAATCAAATTTCGGTTAAGAGATAAGGCGGCTTTGGAATATCCAGATGGTGACACTGTCGCACACGGTGATTTAAATGTTGGTGGATGGGGAACCCCTGATGCTGAACAAATGGGCACTGTGTTTAAGTGCTTTGGCAACTAGGATTACAACTATCATTTAGAGAGAGGCATTTGGGCCTTTGGGTGTGTCACTTGCCTCAGATATTTTCTGACGGAATAGAGTTGCCCTGTGATTAAAAGTCACTTGCTCTACCAACTGAGCTACGCGCCCGAACTTTAAAACTTTTTCAGGCCTTACGACCCTTGCGATGACATCGGGCTTCAACGCTCCGACATCTCATAGAGACGTGTCGATTTTGTGTAAACCCTAAAGTAACCCTTGCTAGCCTTTATTTTTGTCTATTTCCAGACCGGGTTTTTACCGCTTGTCTGGGGCATGCGATCAGCCAGTCATATGGCGCGGAACCGTTTTGTTTTGTGAATGTCATCGCGCTGCAGGAAGCGGCAGAGTGGCTTTTTGATATGGCGGGCTGTTTAGGCGTTTTTGTTTGCTAGTTTCTGCTTTAGCGCCTTGGCAACATTGTCTGGAACAAAGCTAGTTACATCACCGCCAAAAACAGCAACTTCCTTTACAAAGCGCGAGGCGACAAAATGCTGCTGTTCGGCAGCCATAAGAAACATTGTTTCCAATTCGCCATGAAGCCGTTTGTTGATGCTGGCCATTTGAAACTCATATTCAAAATCAGCAACCGCGCGAAGCCCGCGTAAAATGGATGTTGCGCCCTGCTGCGTGGCAAAATCAGTCAATAAGCCAGAAAAGCTTTTCACCAAAACGGGCAAACCCCTCTTGTTTGCGTCATTGATCCGCGCAACTTCGGCCTTGACCAGTTCAGTACGTTCTTCAATTGAAAAAAGCGGCTGCTTGCCAAGATTGAGCGATACAGCCACAATCAATTGATCGCCAAGTTGTGCGCCACGCTCGATAATGTCGATATGGCCATAGGTTAACGGGTCAAAGGTGCCCGGATAAATAATAACCTTCTGGCTCATTGATTGTCCTCATTATCGGCTTGATTGGATGCGTTGTCCGCATCCGCCGGCGTATCGGCGGCATCATCTTGCCCTTCATTGATATTTGGGGCTGGGGCATTCGGGGCATTTGCCGCGGTTTCAGCTGTTTCATCACCCGCTTGATCGCCGTTATTGTCACCCTCATGACCCTCGGTATGGTTATCTTCGTGATCATCGTCGTCATCACTGTCGGTTTCGCGAACAAGACCGGCCGAAACCACCTTTTCGCTTTCATCATCGGCAACATCAAACAGCCTTACACCTTGGGTTTTACGACTGGCAATCCGTATCGAGTCACCCTCGCCGCCATGAACGCGGATCCGGATAACCTGTCCCATATTGGTGACAAGCATCAACTGATCTTCTTCAACCACAGCAAATGATGCCATGACCTGACCATTGCGTTTGCTGGTTTCGATATTGGCAACCCCCTGCCCGCCGCGGCCGGAACGCCGATAATCATTGACTGGTGTCCGTTTGCCATAGCCATTTTCGGTAACTGACAGGATAAATTCATTATCTTCATCGGCGATAATCGACATGGAAACAACACGATCGCCGCCAAGAAGACGAATACCGCGAACGCCGGTGCTGTCGCGGCCACGGAAGACGCGAACAGCATTGGCGGCAAAGCGGATTGCCTTGCCATTGCGCGTTGCCATCAACACATCATCTTCATCGCTACAAGGCAGAACGCCAACAAGGTCATCACCATCTTGAAGCTTCATGGCGATTTTGCCATTGCGCTTGATATTGGTGAAATCGCTGAGGTTATTCCGCCTTACATTGCCTGATGCCGTGGCAAACATAACATTCAAATCGGCCCAGCTTGATTCATCTTCGGGCATTGGCATGACGGTATTGATGGTTTCTTCCGGCTCGATTGGCAAGATATTGACCATTGCCTTGCCAAGCGATTGCGGCGCGGCTTCAGGCAGCTTGTAGCATTTTAACTGGTAAACCATGCCGCGTGAGGTGAAGAATAAAATCGGCGTATGCGTATTGGTGACAAAAAGCCGTGTCACAAAATCTTCGTCACGGGTCTTCATGCCAGCGCGGCCTTTGCCGCCCCGACGCTGGGCGCGGTAAATTGACAATGGCACCCGCTTGATATAGCCGCGATGGCTAACCGTTACGACCATATCTTCCTGCTGGATCAGATCTTCATCATCCTGATCGCCAAGCTGGTCAGTGATTTCGGTGCGGCGCGGGTTTGACAGGCGTTCACGTGTCGCTGCCAATTCGTCAAGAACAACACGGCTAACCCGCGTGTCAGACCCAAGAATATCAAGATAATCAGCAATTTTATCAGCAAGTTCGCGGGTTTCGTCGCTCAGCTTGTCGCGTTCCATACCGGTTAGGCGCTGAAGGCGTAATTCAAGAATGGCGCGCGCTTGTGTTTCCGACAGCCGGTAATGGCCATCAATCACTTCATGCCCCGGATCATCAATCAGCGAGATGAAATCAGCCACCTCGGCAGCTGGCCAGTTGGTTTCGCATAATTTATTACGGGCGGTTTCGGTATCGGGGGCCTTTTTGATCAATTCAATGATTGTGTCAATCGAGGCAAGCGCCACCATAAGGCCAGCCAAGATATGTGCACGATCACGCGCTTTTGACAGCAAAAAGGTTGTGCGGCGAACCACCACTTCCTTGCGAAAGGCGCAAAAGGCGACAATCACATCTTTAATGCCCATCTGTTGTGGGCGGCCACCATTCATGGCCAGCAAATTCACTGGAAAGCTGGTTTGCAGCCTTGTATGGCGATAGAGCTGGTTCAGCACCACATCACCCGACGCATCGCGCTTGATCTCGATCACAACCCGCATGCCGTTACGGTCAGATTCGTCGCGGATATCGGAAATGCCTTCAATTGTCTTTTCACGAACCATTTCACCAATACGTTCAAGCAATTGCGCCTTATTCACCTGATAGGGAATTTCGTGAATGATAATGGCTTCACGATCCTTGGCATTGGTCTGAACCTCGGCCTTTGCCCGCATGATGATTGAGCCGCGCCCATTGGCATAGGCTTCCCGAATGCCGTGCCGTCCCATAATCAGGCCACCAGTTGGAAAATCAGGCCCCGGAACAATGACATTTATTTCTTCGGTGGTGATCTCGGGATTGAGGATATAGGCCTCACAGGCGGCAATCACTTCACCCGGATTATGTGGCGGAATATTGGTTGCCATACCAACCGCGATACCATTAGCGCCATTCACCAGCAGATTTGGATATTCGGCGGGAAGAACTGTTGGTTCTAGCTGGGTTTCGTCATAATTGGCGGTGAATTCTACGGTATTTTTGTCGATATCACGAAGCAGGCTTTCGGCCGAGCGGGCAAGCCGTGATTCGGTGTAACGCATGGCGGCGGCCGGATCACCATCGACTGATCCGAAATTGCCCTGCCCGTCAACCAATGGCAGACGCATCGAGAAATCCTGCGCCATCCGCACCATGGCTTCATAAATCGATGAATCGCCATGCGGGTGATAGTTACCCATGACATCACCAACAATACGCGCCGACTTACGCGGTGGCTTTGACCAGTCGTAATTGCCTTCCATCATGGCATAAAGAATGCGGCGGTGAACCGGCTTTAGGCCATCGCGCACATCGGGAAGCGCGCGCGAAACGATCACGCTCATGGCATAATCCAAATAGGATTTACGCATCTCCTCCGAAATCGAAATTGTTGGATTGGTCGAATCGGTTAAGTCGGTCACGCCATTGTTCTTTCTGCCTTTGGGAAGGACAAGTGAGCCATTCCCGTATCGCTCGGTGACAATGCAAAGGCAATGTCACAAGTTACACACAATATTTACACGATTAATGCAAGCTATGACACCAAATATTGTAGTTTTGGCCGTTTTTTCGGCAAAAAAAACGGCATCTTGCCATGTAAACAAGACGCCGAATTAAATATGGTTATTAAAATATTGATTTAGAACGGAATATCGTCATCCATTTCATTTGAGCTGCGCATTGGTGGCGGGCTTGATTGGCCGCCGGCTTGCGGGGTTTGGTCATAGCTGACCTGATTGCCGCTATAGCCGCCGCTATCGCCCATGCTGGATGAATCGCCACGTCCACCTAGAAGCGTCATTTCCCCACGGTAACGTTGCAGAACCACTTCGGTTGTGTATTTTTCAACGCCCTGCTGATCGGTCCATTTGCGGGTTTGCAACTGGCCTTCGATATAGCATGTTGATCCTTTGCGAAGATATTGTTCGGCGATCCGGCCAAGGTTCTCGTTAAAGATGACAACGCGGTGCCATTCGGTCTTTTCGCGCTGTTCGCCGGTGTTTTTATCCTTCCAGCGTTCGGAAGTGGCGATTGATAGATTGACGATTTTGCTGCCGTCTTGTGTTGACCGCACTTCAGGGTCGCGCCCTAGATTGCCAACTAGGATGACTTTGTTAACGCTGCCTGCCATTGCGATTTTGCTCCTGAATGAAATAGTTTTGGATTTTTGGGCTAAAATAATGTCCCGATTTACCGATTCAGATTACCCATGCTGGTAAGGGTATGACAAGGATAAATCGGCCATCGTTCGGATCAATCGCAAATATGTGAAATTAGCCTGTTGTGACGGGTCAAAATGCGATGGGATTTGTAAAATTATAAATCAGTTTTTCGGCGCAAATGGCCGTGAAAAGACTAGCAAAACAACAGCCAGACGGTCTATAGTCCACCCATGCCAAACGAAACTAAAAGAACCCCGCTTGCCAAAAAGGCTCAGCAAACCACCCGCCCTGCCAAAGGCATTGAACCGCGCATGATTTCGGTGCGTGGTGCGCGCGAGCATAATCTTGCCAATGTGGATATTGATTTACCGCGTGACCAGCTTGTCGTTTTGACTGGTCTGTCCGGTTCGGGCAAATCATCCCTTGCTTTTGACACAATCTATGCTGAAGGCCAGCGCCGTTATGTCGAATCACTGTCGGCCTATGCACGCCAGTTTCTGGATATGATGAACAAGCCGGATGTTGATTTGATCGAAGGCTTGTCGCCAGCCATTTCGATCGAACAGAAAACAACATCACGCAACCCGCGATCAACCGTTGGCACGGTTACTGAAATTTATGACTATATGCGGCTGTTATGGGCGCGGATCGGCATTCCCTATTCACCAACAACGGGTCTGCCAATTCGCAGCCAAACCGTTAGCCAGATGGTTGATATCTTATTGGCGCTTGATGATGGCGCACGGCTATATTTATTGGCACCAATTGTTCGCGGCCGCAAAGGTGAATATCGAAAAGAGCTTGGCGAATTGCATCGCAAGGGGTTCAGCCGGGTCCGCATTAATGGCGAAATTTATGATGTTGACGATACGCCAACACTGGATAAGCAGAAAAAACATGATATCGAGGTTGTTGTTGATCGCGTTGTGATCACCGGTGATCACGATGAATTGGCAACGCGTCTTGCAGATTCATTGGAAACGGCGCTTGGCCTTAGTGACGGTTTGGTCTTTGCCGATCATGCAGATCATGACGACCGGATTGTGTTTTCTGCCAGATTTGCCTGTCCTGACTCGGGCTTTACCATTGACGAGATCGAACCGCGGCTGTTTTCGTTCAATAATCCGTTTGGTGCCTGCGGGGCTTGTGACGGTCTTGGGGTCAAAAGCCATTTTGACGAACAGCTTGTTGTTCCTGATCGCCAAACCAGCCTTCGCAATGGTGCCTTGGCACCTTGGTCGTCAAGCACGTCTCGCTATTACCTGCAAACGCTGGAATCACTGGCAAAACAATTTAAATTTTCGCTCGATGTCCCATTCAATGATCTGGATGATGATGTTCAGTCGATCATTCTTCATGGATCAGGCAAAGTGCCTGTCACAATCGATTTTGATGATGGCATGCGGTCATATCGCACGGTCAAGCCGTTTGAAGGGGTTATGCCCAATCTTGGGCGTCGCTATCGTGAAACCGATTCGTCATGGGTGCGTGACGAAATGGAAAAATATCGGGCGAACCTGCCCTGTACAAGCTGCAAGGGCAAGCGCCTGAAAAATGAGGCCTTGGCCGTCAAAATTGATATGCATGACATATCTGATATTGCCCGTTTATCAATTGCTGATGCCCGCCAATGGTTTGTTGATTTAAGTGTGAAATTAACCGGTCAGGACTCGGAAATTGCCGCGCGTATTCTAAAAGAAATCAATGAACGGCTTGGCTTTTTGGTCAATGTTGGACTTGGCTATCTGGCAATGTCGCGCAATTCTGGCACCTTGTCAGGCGGTGAGTCGCAGCGTATCCGGCTGGCGTCACAAATTGGTTCCGGCCTGACAGGGGTTTTATATGTTCTTGATGAGCCCTCAATTGGACTTCATCAGCGCGATAATGACCGGCTGTTATCAACATTGGTTCGGCTTCGTGATCTTGGCAATACCGTTTTGGTTGTCGAACATGATGAAGAAGCGATTTTGCTGGCTGATTATGTTGTCGATATGGGGCCTGGTGCGGGGGTTCATGGTGGTCATGTTGTTGCTGCTGGCACGCCCGATGAGGTGATGAACCATCCGGACTCACTAACCGGCCAATATTTATCGGGCAAGTTAGAAATTGCTGTGCCGAAAAAACGTCGCACGCCGAAAAAAGGCCGCTTTATCCGCGTGGAAAACGCCACAGGGAATAATTTGCAGGATGTTTCGGTGAAATTCCCGCTCGGTGTGATGACCTGTGTCACTGGGGTTTCAGGCGGCGGTAAATCGACCTTGGTTCTGGAAACCTTATGGAAATCACTTGCGCGGAATTTGCATAAAGCTCGCGAGATTCCTGCACCGCACAAAGCCATTTATGGCGCAGAATTTCTAGATAAGGTTGTTGATATTGATCAATCACCGATTGGCCGCACACCGCGGTCAAATCCGGCAACATATACAGGGGCTTTCACGCCGATTCGCGAATGGTTTGCAGGTCTTCCCGAGGCCAAGGCGCGCGGTTATGCGCCGGGGCGTTTTTCGTTCAATGTCAAAGGTGGGCGCTGCGAGGCCTGTCAGGGCGATGGTTTGATCAAGATCGAAATGCATTTTCTGCCTGATATCTATGTAACCTGCGATAGCTGCAAAGGACGCCGTTATAATCGGGAAACGCTGGAAATTACCTGGCGCGGCAAATCCATTGCCGATGTTCTGGATATGACGGTCGAAGAAGGCGTTGACTATTTCAAGGCGGTGCCATCTATCCGCGAAAAGCTGGAAACCATGCTTCGCGTCGGGCTTGGCTATGTTCGTATTGGCCAGCAAGCAACCACACTGTCAGGTGGTGAGGCTCAACGTGTCAAACTATCCAAGGAGTTATCGCGCCGCGCAACGGGGCGCACGATTTATATTCTGGATGAGCCAACAACTGGCCTACATTTCCATGACATCGCCAAGCTGCTCGAGGTTCTGCAAGAATTGGTCGAACAGGGCAATAGTGTCATTGTGATCGAACATAATATGGATGTGATTAAAACTGCCGACTGGATTATCGACCTTGGTCCTGAAGGCGGTGATGGCGGCGGTTATATCGTTGCCGAAGGCACGCCTGAACAAGTGGCAAAAGTTGCTGATTCCCATACCGGCACCTATCTTGCCCGTGTTTTAAAAAAGTGATTGATGATGACTGATCTTGCTCCTGTTCATGTGATTGGTGGTGGTCTTGCTGGTTGTGAGGCTGCCTTTCAAATTGCCAGCATGAATGTGCCTGTTGTAATCCATGAAATGCGCCCAACGCGCAAAACCGATGCACATCATAGCGAAGGCCTTGCCGAACTGGTTTGTTCCAATTCTTTTCGGTCAGATGATGCAACGGCAAATGCTGTTGGTGTCTTGCATCAGGAAATGCGAATTTTGGGATCGTTGATCTTGCAGGCCGCAGATGCTGAAAAAGTACCTGCTGGTGGCGCTTTGGCGGTTGATCGTGACCGTTTTTCTGCCGCTGTCGAGGCCAAGATCAACAGCCACCCGCTTATCACGGTTCAACGCGAAGAAATTGCCGATATTCCCGAAGATTGGCAACAGGTCATCATTGCTACTGGCCCGCTAACCTCGCCTGAACTAGCCGGGTCAATCCGGCGCTGGGGCGGTGAAGATGATCTGGCTTTTTTTGATGCGATTGCGCCCATTGTCCATTTTGACAGTGTGGATATGAATGTGGCTTGGTTCCAGTCACGATATGACAAATCCACTGACGGCGGCGATGGCAAGGATTATATCAATTGCCCCATGACAAAGCCGCAATATGAAGCCTTTATTGACGCGCTGTTAACTGGCGAAAAAATGTCATTCAAGGAATGGGAAGAAAACACCCCTTATTTTGATGGCTGTATGCCCATTGAAATCATGGCGTCACGCGGGCGCGAAACGCTGCGTTGGGGGCCAATGAAGCCGGTTGGCCTTACCAATGCACATGACGGGTCTCGCCCCCATGCGGTTATCCAGCTTCGTCAGGATAACGCGCTTGGCACGCTGTATAATATGGTCGGGTTTCAGACAAAGCTGAAACATGGCGAACAGGTGCGGGTTTTCCAAACGATCCCGGGTCTTGAAAATGCACAATTTGCAAGGCTTGGCGGATTGCACCGTAATACCTTTATCAATTCGCCGCGTCTGCTTGACCCGCAATTGCGGCTGAAGGCAAAACCAAATTTGCGCTTTGCTGGGCAAATTACCGGTGTTGAAGGCTATATTGAATCGGCGGCGATTGGTTTGCTTGCTGGCCGAATGACCGCAGCTGAGATGCTTGGTAGTGAATGGATTGCCCCACCAGCCGATACCGCGCATGGCGCGCTTCTTGCGCATATTACCGGCGGTGCCATGGCTGATAGTTTTCAGCCAATGAATGTCAATTTCGGCCTGTTTCCTGAATTGCCGGTGAATGAGCGCGGGCGGCGACCGCGTGGGCGTGATCGCAAAGTTGCCTATGCCGAACGCGCCTTGACCAAATTGGCGGCATGGGGCAGCGCAACAGTAATGCCATAAGCCCGATTGCGAAAGTTCCCCGCTTTTAAGATTCAAATTACTTTGGTAAGCCGAATTACTTTGGTGGTCCAAATAACTGCCATGCCAGCATTTTCCACACCAGCGCCGGATGATTGGCGTCTGCATTCGGGCGTTGCATATAGCGAAGCCAGCAAGCCGCCAGATACAGAAATGACCGTTTTTGCCCAGCATCATCGCGGCGAAGCGAGCTGATTTGCAGCCTGTCCAAGGGCATTACCGCATGTGGTTCATGCCCGCGGATCGCGTGATGCAATTGATGGCCAATATCGGTGGCAATTGCCGATTGCGCCGCCTGCCCCATATGTTTGGCGACAAGCGCCCAAACTGCCGCCCAGCCGTCACTATTGTCGCGATTTTCATCATGGCAGGCGGTTTGCCAATGGCCGATTAAATCAATGATGTCTGACTGTAATCCGTCATGGATTTGAAATTGCGCATGCAATTGTGTGACAAGCGGGGCTGTTTGGGCGGTGCTGTCAGATAAGGCATCAACCCACCATTGAACGCGGATTGCGGCAAGAAGTGACTCGCTTGGGATGTGAAGCGCCGAATCAAGCGCAATCGCAAGATCAAATATCGAGGCGGCAAGAGATTGGTCATTGGCAGGTTCAAACATCAAACAAAGTGCCAAAGGACGGCCAAACGGATGATCGCTATCACGCAATGCCGCTAAGGCGGTTTTGGCGTTATCGGTCATGCAAACCAAACCGTGCGAAAAATTGTTTAGGCAATGTCATAAAGGCCGGTAACGGCATTACGCCCCTCGCTCATCAACACATTCCATGTGCGGCAAGCCGCCGGCGTTGACATAACCTCAAGCGCAATCCCATGAAAGCGAAGTGCCGCCGATAAATCATTCATTGGATCCATTGGTGCGCCGCCAACCCCAAGAATAAACAAAGGCGGAAAATCATCGCCGAAATGCGGCAAAAGGTCATCAATCACCAATGTTTCAGGTTTAGCTGGCGGTGTCCAGATTGCCGTTTGGCGTGGATGCACCAAAACCGAACCGCTGTAACGTTCACCGGAAATGCGAAAACTATTGCCGCCATAGCCATGGATCAATTGCAGATCACTGGCACCCTCAAAACTGCGGATATCGACAAGTTCGCTTGAGGCGTCACTAGGTGACTTGACGCTAGGTTGTTTCGGACTGGGTGTTTTAGGTTCGTTCATATTCAGGCTTTTCAACGCCATTATCGTCATCGTCATCGCCGCGTTTAATGTCAAAACGTGACAAAAGGCCAACGGCAACAAACACTGATGAATAGGTGCCGATCAAAACACCCCAGATCATCGCAATGGCAAAATCACGAAGCACCGCACCGCCAAAAATCACAATTGCCGTCAAAGCAAGCAGGGTTGTGACCGAGGTCATAACGGTTCGTGACAAGGTTTCGTTCAGGGATTTGTTCAAAATATCGCCAAGGCTATAGGATTTATAGCGGCGCAGATTTTCACGAACACGGTCAAACACCACAACCGTATCATTTATCGAATAGCCAGCGATGGTCAAAATCGCTGCCACGGTTGCCAGATTAAATTCAAAATTTGTCAGCGCGAAAAGCCCAATCGTTGATAATACATCATGGGTAAGCGCCAGAATCGCAGCGATGGAAAACTGCCACTCAAACCGGAACCAGATATAGACCATGATGGCCAAAAGCGCACAAACAACCGCCAAAATGCCTTTTTCGGCGAGTTCAGCACCAACCGTTGGCCCGACAAATTCGGTTCGGCGGATGTCATAATCGCTGCCAAGCGTGTTGCCAACAAGCTGGATTGCGGCGATTTGCGCCTTTTCGTCACCATCTTGGCGTTGAATTCGGATCAGAATATCGGTTTCGGTACCAAAGCCTTGAAGGCTAATATCGCCAAGACCCAAGGATTCAAGATCACCACGTAGACCTGAAATATTGGCTGGGCCTGTGTTATGGCGCGCTTCGATCAGAATACCGCCTTTGAAATCAATGCCAAGATTCAGCCCGATAATGGCAAAAAGCCCAATCGATCCGGCGACAAGCAATGACGATAAAATAAAGGCAAGCCGATAGAATTTCAGAAAATTGATCGACGTGTTTTCAGGAACAAGTTTTAGACGCATCGTTTAGAACCCTTCTTAGAGAACAAGTCTGGTGGGGCGTTTGCGTTCAACCCAGAAAACAATGAACAGACGTGTCACCATAACCGCCGTAAACATGGATGTGGCAATGCCAATGCCTAGCGTGACAGCAAAGCCCTTAATTGGCCCTGACCCGAAAATATACAGGAACAACGCGGCAAATAAGGTGGTTAGGTTCGAGTCAACGATTGTTGAAATGGCACGCTGATAGCCGCTGTCAATCGCCGCAATGGCCGACCTGCCCTTTGATAATTCTTCACGGATACGCTCAAACACCAGAACATTGGCATCAACCGCCATGCCCATCGTCAAGACAATACCGGCAATGCCCGGAAGCGTTAAGGTGGCCTGCAAGGCCGATAGCGCTGCCACAATCAAAATGATGTTCACGGTTAGCGCGCCAACAGCAAGCCCGCCAAAAAAGCCATAGCTGGCAACCATATAAATGGCGACAAGGATAATGCCAATCACCGCCGCAATTTCACCAGCGGCAATCGAATCTGCGCCAAGGCCAGGGCCAATCGAGCGCTCTTCAAGAATAATCAACGGGGCTGGCAAGGCCCCTGCCCGCAGGACAAGCGCCAATTCATTTGTTTCGGCAACACTGAAATCGCCAGTGATTTGCCCGCTGCCAAAAATCTGCGACTGAATAGTGGGGGCTGATACGACTTTGCCATCAAGAATAATCGCAAAAGGACGGCCAATATTTTCGCCAGTTACTTTGCCAAACCGGCGCGCACCGGCAGCGTTTAGGGTAAAGCTGACCGCTGGGCGGTTATTCTGGTCAAAAGTTGCGGTTGCCCCATCAAGCATTTCACCGCTGACCATAACGCGTTTTTCAATAACATAGCTTCGGCCATCATCACTGGCGCTTTGCATCAAAACGCTTCCTGGCGGCGTGCGACCACGCTGGATGGCTTCGGTGGCGCTAATCCGCATATCGACAAGTTGGAATGTCAGTTTTGCCGTACGGCCAAGAAGCCGTTTTACCGCTTCTGGATCATCAACGCCGGGCAATTGAACCAGAATCCGATCAAGCCCCTGCCGCTGGATAACCGGCTCTTTGGTGCCTTCAGGGTCAAGCCGCCGACGAATGATCTCGATCGATTGTTCAACCGTGCGTGTTTGCATCGCGGCAAGTCCGGCCTCATTGAAGGCTAGGCGATAGGTTAGCCCATCATTGCTGACCGTGTATTCATTGCCAAGATCGGTAAAGATTTGTTGTGTCTTGGCGGCATCTTCTGGATTGCGAATTTGCAGTGAGACCGTTTCATTGGCAACGGCAAGCCCGCTAAAGCGGATTTTTTCCGCGCGGAAATCACGCCGCAATGTTTCGCCAATATTTTCGAGCCGTTCCTGTTTAACCGCGTCAACATCGACACGAAGCAAAAGATGCGACCCGCCTTGAAGATCCAAGCCAAGATTAATCTGTTTGCCGGGTAAAAAATCTGCGCCAGCACCGTCATCACCGCCAATCAGATTTGGCAGCGCAAAGATAATTCCCAAAACGGCAACCACCACAACAAGCAGTTTTTTCCAAAGCTGGAATTGCAACATGACGACAATACTCTTGGCTAGAGATAAGGAAAAACAGCTTTACCCTGTGGGCTTTTCCGGCAATTACCGAATCTGCCTAAGATGATGGGGCTGTTTATCCAGCGATTTACTTGGCTGACTTGGCTTTAACAGGCTCGGCTTTGACTGGCTCGTTTTTGCCTCTCACATCGGCAATCATTGCCCGCACAATTTGAACCTTTACGCCTGTGGCAATTTCGACATCAACCGTATCAACGTCATCAGTGACCTTAACCACTGTGCCTGTCAGGCCACCGGTTGTAACAATCTTGTCGCCACGGCGGATCGAGGCCAATAACTCACGATGCTGTTTGGCGCGCTTTTGTTGCGGCCGGATCAACAGGAAATAGAAAATAACCATGACGAAAACGATTGGCAGCAAGCCAAATCCGCCTTCTGCAAAGCCACCTGACTGTGCAAATGCTGGGGTAATAAACATCTCTGAATCTCTCCAATTTTCTTTGAAAATACTAAGGGGGAACATAAACGCCCTTGCGCTTTGCTGCAATGACCCATATTCCCTTTTTATACAGTTTCCTCAACAATAGTGACTGAACCGAGCAAAAAATGAACAAGTCTGACGATACAGCCCTTCTTCTTGGCCAATTAACCCGCATTGCAGATGCGCTTGAGCGCAAATATCCAATCGATATGGCACCCGATGCCCTGCCACAGGCTGATGCCTATGTCTGGCAATCCGATATTCGCCAGCTTGTTGCTGTTGCCAAGGTAAACCGGCTTGATATTGGTCTGTTAAAGGGAATCAATGAACAGCGTGATGATCTATTGTCGAACACAATGGGCTTTGTGCAGGGATTTCCGGCGAATAACGCGCTGTTATGGGGCGCGCGCGGCACTGGCAAATCATCACTGGTCAAGGCGGTTCATGGAACGGTGATTGCGCGTGGGCATGATCTTGGGCTTGTTGAGATCCATCGTGAAGATATTGCCGATTTACCATTCTTAATGGCGTTTTTAGCGCAAATTGAACGCCATTTTATCATTTTCTCGGATGATCTTGCCTTTGAAGGCGGCGAAAGTACCTATAAATCGCTAAAGGCAGCGCTCGAAGGTGGCATCGAAGGCCGCCCTGACAATATCGTTTTCTATGCCACTTCCAACCGGCGGCATCTGATGCCGCGGCAAATGATGGAAAATGAACGATCAACCGCAATTAATCCGTCTGAAACAACCGAAGAAACCGTCTCGCTGTCTGACCGGTTTGGTTTGTGGATCGGATTTCATTCAATTGATCAAGATACATATCTTGAAATGATTGATGAATATGTTAAGTTTTACAATATTAAAGCAGAGGGTATTGATATACGACATGAAGCGCTGGCATGGTCGGTTGGCCGTGGTTCACGATCAGGTCGGGTTGCATGGCAATTCATTACCGACCTTGCCGCACGTACCAAAACATCATTGCGCCGCTAGGCATAAGGATGTTTTTGGCGGTTAGGAAATCAGGGTTCGCGGATCAACAGGTTGCCGCGATTTTCTGATTTCAAAATGCAATTGCGAGCTATCGACGCGCCCTGATCTGCCAATCGTACCAATGGATTGACCAGCGTTAACAATGTCGCCTTCTTTGACGCTGATATCACCAAGGTGGGCATAGGCGGTGATGATGCCGCCATTATGCTTGACCAGCACCAACTTGCCAAAGCTTTTGATATTGGTGCCAACAAAGGCCACGCGGCCTTTCGCAGCAGCGCCGACCGATGCGCCTTCGCTGGCGGCGATATTCACGCCATCATTATGAACCCCGCGTTGTGACGGGCCAAATTCAGTGATGATTTCACCCTGCACTGGCCATGAAAAGCCAGAACTACCGGCAAGCGATGGCGCAACAAAACGTTTGCGCGGGGCGGCTGGAGCGCTGGTTTTTGTTGGCACTGGCTGGGCAATATTGGTGCCACTGACCCCATCAGGTAAACCAACATCAAGAACCGAAAAATCAAGGCTGTTGGGCAATTGCAGCTTTTGCCCGATTTTCAGTTCGAATGGTGGTTTCAGAAAATTGAGTTGAGCTAGTTGATATTGGCTAACAGCATAGCGTTGCGAGATGACATAGACCGAGTCACCCGGACGCACAGTATGGGTGCGGCGCGGAACAAGCTTAAGCGCCTGCCCTTTACGAAGATTATAGGGCGGCTGCAGGCCATTTGCCTCGATTACCGATTGCGGCGTTACCTGATAGCGCGTTGCCACGGCATATAATGTATCATCGGCACGCACCTTGATCATTTGACTTGGCGGAATGGGTTCAACCGGTTCGCGCAATGGCGCAACAACCAATTTGGCCGGTGTCGAACGGTTCAAGGATAAATTTGGTGCCTGACAGGCTGCAAGCAAACTGGATATTGCAACAAACCCAAAGGCCCAAGTGCAGGATTCAAATCCGGTTTTGCTTTTTTGCGGCATTTATTCACCCTCAATCAGTGGCACAAAGGTTACCGGCATTAAGGCGACGCGTTCAAACCCAGTTTCATGCCGTGTCACCACAACAAGCGATTGCGCTTTGCCATGGCCTTCTGGTGCCACCATGATGCCGCCAATTTTAAGCTGCTGCAACAAAATGTCAGGAATTTTATCACATCCGCATGTTAAAATGATTCGATCATATGGCGCAGCCTCGGGCCATCCCTTTGATCCATCACCAAAACGAAAGCTGATATTCGATATGCGAAGGTCACGAAGCCGGTTTTCAGCATCGACAAGTAATGGACGAACGCGTTCCATCGAATAGACGCGCCGACATAAATGCGACAGGATCGCTGACTGGTAGCCACTGCCGCATCCGATTTCAAGAACCAGTTCACGCCCGCCAAGTTTCAAAGCTTCGGTCATTCGCGCCACAACATAGGGCTGGCTTATGGTTTGATCATAGGTAATGGGAAGCGATGAGTTTTCATAGGAATGATGGCGCAACGCTGGTGGCACGAATAATTCGCGTGGTACCGATTCCAATGCTGCCAACACCCGCGAATCTAGAATGCCCATACCGCGCAATGTCATGATCAACTGCGCTTTCTGGGGTTGGAAATCACCTGTCATAATATGCCTATTTTGCCGCCGCGATATCTAATATCGGCAATTGATCAAGCAAGTGATGCGCGGTCACATCCATCATCAGCGGCGTCAGCGAAATCCAGCCATCATTCAGCAAGGCACGGTCGCTTCCATCGCTTGTTTCTGGATCGCTATGCAAAGGGCCAAGCCGGTAATGATTGGGCGCGCCGCCATTGATAACGACATCGCCAAGCTTGTGGCGGTCAAGATACGCCGGTTTCACCCCTTTGATGCGGGCTGGATCGGTTTTGGGAAAATTGACATTCATCACCGTTCGTGGCGGGATGCCCAGTTCCAGAATATGGCGGATCACCTGCTCACCGTAAAGCCGGCTTGCGGCGTAATCAACCGGGTCTTCGCGGCCATGTCGTTGCGATAGCGCGATCGCTGGCACGCCAAGCAATGAGGCCTCCATCGCACCGGCGACGGTTCCCGAATAGAGAATATCATCAGCAACATTCATGCCGTGATTGATGCCGGTAAGAACCAGATCGGGCGCTTGATCGAGAATTTCAGCCATGCCAAAAATGATGCAATCGCTTGGTGTTCCTGAACATCGAAAGGTTTTTGGCGCAATTTCTTCGATCACAACATCGCGCCGAAGCGTGATTGAGCGCGACGCCCCTGACCTGTTTTCACTTGGCGCAATGATCCAGATATCGTCACTTAAAGCTGTCGCAATTTCACGAAGGATTGTGATGCCAATCGAATCAACGCCGTCATCATTGCTAATCAGAATGCGGCCGACAGGCTTGTTGGATATGGCTGCCATCAGGCCTTTGCCACCAACCGGTCGGTTCCCATATAGCTATGCAGGACTTGTGGCAGACGAATGCTACCATCTTCCTGCTGGCCATTTTCCAGAATGGCAATCAAGGTACGGCCAACCGCCAATCCCGAACCATTCAAGGTATGTAAAAAGCGGGTCTCGCCGGTTTCAACATCGCGGAAACGAGCTTTCATGCGGCGTGCCTGAAACGGCCCGCAATTCGAACAGGATGAGATTTCACGATACATGCCGCGGCCTTCGTCCTGACCGGGCAACCATACTTCCAGATCATAGGTTTGCTGCGCTGAAAAGCCGGTATCGCCACTGCAAAGCTTGAGCACACGATAGGGCAATTCCAGCTTTTGCAAAATTGTTTCGGCGCATGACGTCATCCGCTCAAGTTCATCTGCCGATTGATCGGGGTGCGTGATTGACACCATTTCCACTTTGGAAAATTGGTGCTGGCGGATCATGCCTCTTGTGTCACGGCCTGCAGAGCCAGCTTCTGACCGGAAACATTGGGTATAGGCGGTCATGCGCAATGGCAGAACCGCACTGTCAGTAATCTCGTCAGCCACAATATTGGTTAGTGGCACTTCGGCGGTAGGAATTAGCCATTTATCGTCAGTACGATAGAGGTCTTCGGCAAATTTTGGCAATTGACCGGTACCGGTCATTGTTTGGCTGTTGACCAAGGCTGGTGGCAAGGTCTCAACATAGCCAAATTTGCCGGTATGTGTGTCCAGCATAAAGGCCGCCAAGGCACGTTCCAACCTAGCTAGCTGGCCAGATAGAACAACAAACCGTGCGCCTGCCAATTTGGCACCAAGCGCAAAATCCATTAGGCCAAGCCCCTCGCCCAACGCCACATGATCTTTTGGCGTGAAATGAAAGCTGGGAACATCGCCAATGGTGCGGATTAAATGGTTGTGATCTTCATCATCGCCATCAGGCACCGATTCATCGAGAAGGTTCGGCAGCTCAAGAAGCCGTGATTCCAGACTTTCGGCAAGGTTGGCTTCTTCGGTTTCAAGGGCTGGCATTTTGGTTTTGATATCATTGACCTCGGCGATCAAGGCATCGGCATCGCCACCTTTGGCCTTAAGCGCGCCGATTTCCTTTGATGCCTGATTGCGGCGCGATTGCAGTTCCTGAATTTGCGCCTGCAATGCGCGGCGATCACTATCGGTTTTAAGGATTTCACCCGCCATAGGGGCAAGCTTGCGCCGCTTTAGAGCCGCATCAAAGGCATCAGGATTTTCGCGGATAAAACGGATATCATGCATTTTTAACTCGGTTTGTTGGTCAGGTTCGGATCAGGACAGCTAGTCGCAAATTGTATGCCGACCGTCAAAATTGACCTGCGGCGCGCAACCTTTGTTTTAACTATTGTCGAATTCATTATTTTCAGGTGGGCTCATCAGCCTTGCCCCAAAAATGGATAATTCGTAAAGCAGGATGATGGGAACAGCCAATAGCAATTGTGAAATGACATCGGGCGGTGTCAAAATTGCTGCAACGACAAAGCTGATTACAATCGCGATTTTGCGCTTTTCAGCTAGCCCTTGATGCGTGACCAGTCCTGCGCGTGCCAGCAAAAGCAGAATAACAGGCAGTTCAAAAGCAAGCCCAAAGGCAAAGATTAACCGCATCATCAACGACAGATATTCACTGATACGGGGCTCAAGTTCGATCGCCAGCGCGCTATTATCGCCAACCATCTCAAATGACACGAAGAACGCCCATGCCATTGGCGTGACAACATAATAAACCATCGCCGCACCAAGGGTGAACAGAACCGGTGTGGCAATCAAGAACGGTAAGAAAGCTTTACGCTCATTTTTGTAAAGCCCTGGGGCAACGAATTTCCAAAGCTGCATGCTGATAATCGGAAAGGTGATGCAAAGCGCGGTAAAAAAGCCAACTTTGATTTGCGTGAAAAACCCTTCATGGAGGGCGGTGAAAATCATCCGGCCGCCGCCCTTGGCATTTAAGATTTCAGCCAATGGCGCCTGCAAAAACACAAATACCTGATAGGCGATGCTGTTGCTTGTTGTCCCGGGCAACGGGGCAACGCTGATCAGGAACAAAAGCAAAAAAACGCCAAGTGCAACCCCAAGCCGGTTGCGCAGCTCGGTCAAATGGCCGATCAGTGTCATGCGGCCTTCGGCCAACCCTGAATTATCTGCGTCTTGCTCTGCCATTTTGGCCTAGCTCCCGGTTTTCGTTTTTGTATCAGAAGATGCGGCGGCTTTGGCATCATCTTCCGGTGCTTGATTGATTACCTCGGCAAAACCGTCGCCGGTTGTTCCTGCCAGATTACGGATTTCGCCAACATCATCCTGCAAACCCGTTTCCGTTGCTGATTTTTTCAAATCTTCAACTGAGTCTTTCAGATTTCCTGCAGGATCAATCGCATCGGCGACGCCGGCCAGATTGCCGCGCTTGACGTCTTCCAGCGTGCCTTTTAGATCGCCAAGTTCGGCGTCATCGGCCATGTTTTGCATGCTGCGCGAAAATTCGGCCGCCATTGATCGCACTTGACGCATTACACGGGTAAAACCACGAAGCATCTTGGGAAGCTCCTTTGGGCCAACCACCATGATCAGCACAAAGGCAACAACCAAGAATTCCCAGCCGCCAATATCAAGCATTATCTGCTCCTAGCGCCTATTTCTTGGCGGCTTTTTTAGCAGATGCTTTTTTAGCTGTGGCTTTTTTGGCCGCCGCTTTCTTTGGAGCCGCTTTTTTTGCCGCTGGCTTTTTCGCTGCCTTTGGCGCCTCTTCGATGGCCTCGGCCTCTTCGCCGGCGTCTTCTTCAGGCCCCTTCAGACCTGTTTTAAAGTTACGCAAGCCTTTACCGAAATCACCCATGATCGCCGACACTTTGCCTCTGCCGCCAAAAAGCAGCAGAACAACTGCCAAAACAACGATCCAATGTAAAATACTGAATGTACCACCAAACATAGTTTAGGTCCTCATTTCCAATTCGTTTCGGCCACCGGAAAAACCAATGGCCTTGTTGCCCCCGCACTATAGACAGGGCTTTGGCTGTCTACAAGAAGTCCTTGGCAAAACCGGTACAGAAAAGTGACAAATCTGTGAAAAAACCAAATGTTTTGGCGATTGTGGTTTTACTCTTGGCTTATTCAGCCCCATTTCCGGCAGCAAAAACAAATGCCTGTGCCGGATCAACGCGAACCCGAACTTGACTTCCAACTTCAATAGAGTTCAAGCCGGGTATGCGCGCGTGAAGATGAAGAACATCCCGCCCCGTTGGCACCGATAAATGGATTAGTGACGCACGGCCTAGCAAGCGTGACTCCATCACCTCGCCAACGACGCCATCATTGCCAGCATCTATCAAAAGCGCTTCATGCCGGATCACAACACTCGCTGCGCTGCCATCGCTTAGGGTTTTTGGCGCGCTAAACTCGCCAAGCGCGGTAACCACCTTATCCTTGGCAACAATGCCTTCAATACGGTTCACTTCGCCAAAAAATTCAGCAACAAAGGCACTGCTTGGTTGGCAATATAGATTAACTGGGCGGCCGGTTTGAACGACATGGCCATCACGCAGAACAACAATCCGGTCCGACATGAACATTGCCTCTTCGGCATCATGTGTCACCATCAACGCTGCCGCATTCGAAGCTTTTAGAACATGCAGCATCTGGTCACGGATACGCTCGCGAAGGCGGCTATCCAGACCGGCATAGGGCTCATCAAGTAGGATAACCGCGGGTTTTGGGGCAAGCGCCCGCGCCAGCGCAACGCGTTGTTGCTGGCCACCTGACAATTCATGCGGATACATATCACTAAGATCGTCAATGCCAACCTCGCCAAGCACATCAAGCCCGCGCCGGGTCGCCGCACTGCCTTTTTCGACAAGGCCGAAGACCACATTTTGCAATACTGTCATATGCGGAAATAGCGCGTAATCCTGAAACATATAGCCAATGCCGCGCTGTTCAGGCGGCTGGATGTAATCAGACGACGAAATAACATCGCCATGAAGACTAATGCTGCCATGTTGGGGTTGTTCTAGCCCTGCTGCCAGCCGCAGCAAGGTCGTTTTACCGCACCCGGATGGTCCAAGCAGTGACACAACCTCGCCTGGCTGAACCTTGAAACTGACATCACGAACCGACAGGCTGCCGTTATAGGCATGCCTGATATGTTCAAATTCAAGCATGTCCATCTCCGTCATAACCGGCTTCTAGCAATCCATCTTCCAGAAAATCGGCGTCACTGTCATCTTCATCATCAAGATCATCATTTTGCGATGTGTGATCCATCAAAGCGCCAAGAATTTGGCCTTTGCGAAGCAGGCCGGCTGCTTTCAAGTCATCCATTCCCGGTAAATCACCAATATCGGCAAGCCCGAAATGGTCAAGAAATGCTGGGCTTGTTCCCCATGTTAACGGGCGACCTGGCGTCCGGCGGCGGCCGCGTGGTTTAATCCAGCCAAGTTCAAGCAAAATATCCATAGTGCCTTTTGACAAGCTGATCCCACGAATTTCTTCAATTTCGGCGCGCGTGATGGGCTGGTGATAGGCAATGATCGCCAAAACTTCCAGCGCAGCGCGGGAAAGTGGCCGTTCAACCTGTTTATGTTGGCTTAATCTTTCGGCAATTTCGGCTTTGGTGCGAAACGCCCAGCCATCACCAACCTGACATAGCTCAATGCCGCTTGTTGCATCATAACGCAAAGCAATGGCGGCAATCACTTCGGCAAGATCCATATTGTCAGGCACATGCACAATCAGCTCGCGCTCGCGAATTGGCCGATCTGAGGCAAAAATCAGGGCTTCAATTGTGGCGGCGCAATCTTGCAGCGGTGACAACATCGTCATCTTAGTCTCTAACCTTCATATATAACGGCGCAAAATGATTGTCTTGGCGCAGTTTTAGCACGCCTTCGCGTGCCAATTCCAGTGATGCGACAAAATGCGACGCCGTTGCCGATCGCAAATCCATTGGTGATTGCAGGCCGGTTGGCAGGAAATGCTGCAAAACCGTCCAATTCGGGCTTGATCCAATAAGGTTGCGCAACCGCTTTGCTGCCTCTTCAACCGAATAAAGCCGGGTCGAGGCAATGGTCAGTGTTTCGGCATCTTCGGTTGAACGAATATCGCCATAGCATGATAACAATTCATAAAGTGATGCTGTCCAGATCGCTTGGCTAGTATTGGCAAATTGTTCGGGTGCGCCACGGGCAAATCGTTGTTGCCCCAGTTTAGGCATTGATGACAGGCGTTTAGCAGCTTGCTGCATGGCTTCGAGCCGCAAAAGCTGATAGCGCAGCGCATCCGCCATATCGACCATTTCTTCGGCTTGCTCGGGCTCAGGGTCGGGCAATAAAAGCCGCGATTTCAGATAGGCAAGCCATGCCGCCATTACCAGATAATCGGCAGCAATTTCCAGATCGAGTTCACGAACATTATTCACAAAGCTGAGATATTGTTCTGCCAATGGTAAAATAGCGATTTTAGTTAAATCAACCTTTTGATCCCGCGCCAGTTTCAGCAATAGATCAATCGGCCCCTCAAAACCATCAAGATTAACGAAAAGCGCCAGCTGCTTTGGTCGGTCTATGGGGCTTTCATCGGCGGTGAATGTGTCCTGTAGGTCGGTCATAATCGCTGTAATAATGCCAGTTCAGATTTGGTTTAAGGTTTTGAGGGTTTTCATTAATTTACGGACTTGGCGCGGTGTATTTCCGCAAGAAACAATCCTGACCCGACCGCCGCAAAACGCCGCAAATCTTATCGGCATCAGGGCGCGGCAATGCGGCGCTGACAATGCGGTAGAAAATACCGTTACTGCCGGTATCAACCGACATCGTTTCAAGATCGACATCTTGCAGGCGCGATTTGTGTTTCTGTGACAAAATTTTCGCCATTTCAGTGGCTTTTTCTCTATTGCGAAACGCGGCAAGCTGAATCATGTAAAGTGGCTCATCACCTTCAATCACGATCACCCGCTTTTTGATCTTTGACGTGGTGTCTTGATCGGGCTTGGCCGCAGCCGGATTTTCCGTAGCTGGTTTTATTGGCTTGGCACTGGTCTTGGCATTGGCCGCTGTTTTGGTGTCTGCCCCAATTGCATCTTTAACCGTTGGATCTTTTGCCACAGGCTTTGCTTTTGGCAGGGGGTTTTTGGCTATTTCCTTGGCTGGTTTCTTGGCCGCCTCATCACCGCTAGTAACCATTGCCTTATTGCCAATGTTGGACTGGTTCTCACTGGTTGCTACGGGTGTTTTTAAAACTGATTTTGCTGCGGTTTCGACTTCGGTAACCGGGGGTGGTTCCGGGCTTGGTGATGTTGGGCGCAGCGTCTCGGTTTGATCATCGGCTTTGTTGCCGCCTTTCAGGATATCAACAACAAGCAAATCTTGGTGATCGACCGCCTCAACGCCCGGATCCAAAGGCTTTACCTTGATCGGCTCATCAATCGCTTTGACCACTGTAATATCTGTAACGGTTTTTGAAATCAGGCTTGGCAGCAGAAAGTAAGTTGTGCCGCCAACAATGGCGATGATGCTGGCAAGGATGACAAACCATCCCCAATTGACGCCGCTAACCTGTTGGTCTTCATCGCTCATTTTGCACTCTACATTTCTTCTAAGGCGTTAATCGATAACACATTTAAGCCGGTTCGAATAACAAAACTTGTTGCTTGAACAAGTTGCAGTCGGGCGGCTGTCGTTGCCGCATCATCGTCGAGGATAAAGCGCAATGATGGGTTTTCCCGACCCGCATTCCATAATGAATGGAACCGGCTTGCAAGATCGACAAGGTAAAAGGCAATCCGGTGCGGTTCATGCGCGCTGGCAGCTGATTCAACCAGCTTTGGCCAGCCAACCAGCATTTTAACGACAGCCAGTTCAGCAGGGTCGGTAATCAGGCCAAGATCTGCCGTTTCGGGGATTGTCCGGTCTTTTTCAAATTGCCGAATAACCGAACAGGCGCGGGCATGCGCATATTGGACATAGAAAACCGGATTATCGCGAGATTGCTCGGTTACTTTTGCAAAATCAAAATCCAAGGTTTGATCATTGCGCCTTGTGAGCATTATAAAACGAATCACATCAGCGCCAACCGCCTCGATAACATCTTCAACTGTAACAAAAGTACCAGCGCGTTTTGACATTTTGACTGGCTGTCCGTTATCCAGCAAATTCACCAGCTGGCATAGTTTGATATCAAGCATGTTCTGCATGCCCGATAAGGCGGCAACCGCCGCGGTCATGCGCTTGACATAGCCGCCGTGATCAGCACCAAAAATATTGATTAAGGCGCCCCCGGTTCGCTCTAACTTGTCAAGATGATAGGCAACATCGGCAGCAAAATAGGTCCATGTTCCATCGGATTTTTGCAAAGGCCGATCCGTGTCATCGCCAAATTCGCTGGCTTTGAACAGCAATTGTTCGCGCGGTTCCCAATCTTCCGGCTCTTTGCCCTTTGGTGGCTGCAAAACACCGTGGTAGAGATGGCCGTCTTGCTGCAATTTATCAATTGCGCGCCCAACCGCCCCCGAATTCACAATGGCGCGTTCTGATGAAAACTGATCCATTTTGATGCCAAGTGCCAAAAGATCGGTTTTGATTCCTTGCATGATAGCGTCAATGGCAAAGCCGCGAACAGTCTCAAGCCACTCGGCTTCAGGCTTATCAAGGTAGAGTTCGCCATCACGGGCGGCCAATGCTTGCCCCACATCTTTGAGATAAAGCCCGGGATATAGACCAGCCGGAATAGCACCGATGTCCTGGCCAAGCGCCTCGCAATAGCGAAGATAAGTTGACCGCGCTAAAACATCGACCTGTCCACCAGCGTCATTAATGTAATATTCACGTGTGACGTTCCAGCCGCAAAACTCCATCAACCCGCCAAGCGCATCTCCAATCACCGCACCGCGGGCATGGGCGGCATGTAATGGGCCGGTTGGATTCGCCGACACAAATTCGACATTCACCGGCTCGCCTGCCCCAATGTCGCTTTTGCCATAGGTTAAATTGGCAGCAAGAATATCGGCTATTTCCCGTGTCCATAGACGTGATTCAATGGTGAGGTTCAAAAAGCCCGGACCGGCAATATCAACGCTGTTCACCCCATCAATTTTTGCCAACTCGGTAGCAAATAAGGCAGCAAGATCATGCGGTGATTTACCCGCCTGTTTGGCCAAAACCATCGCCGCATTTGTGGCAAGATCGCCATGGCTTTCATCCCGTGGCAACTCAAAGACAACACGGCTTGTATCAATGTCGCCAGATAGTAAATCGGCGGAAACAAGCCGGTTGATGATGGTTTGAAATTCAACTTCAAAGAAGGAAAAAATATTCATGTAATCGGGTCTTTTCTCTATCCGCAAACAGAATCTATCGTAAAATGGGGCCAAGATCGAAAAGGCGTTCATGTTCGATAATGGCATAGCGGTCGGTCATTGAGGCAATATAGTCGGCGATAATACGTGCCCGATCGCTATTTGTCATGTCGCTCAGGGCTTTTCCACCACTAAATTGCCAGTCACTTGGCAATGTGTTGGGTTCGGACATAAACAAATCAAACAGATCTGTCACCACTCGTTTTGCCTTACTTGACATACGGTTCACTTTATAATGCCGCCACATGTTTTTGAACAGAAACTCGCGCAAGGTTTCCAGATCAGCTGCCATGCCCGATGAAAAGCCGATAACTGGCATTTTGTGATTGCGGATATCATCTGCATGCTTGGCCTGCAATGCCGCTAGATTGCCAGCCGATACGCCAAGTATATCCTCGACAAAAACCGAAATTAACCGCCGCACCAATTCATGGGTGATCCGGCTCAATTCTAAATTGCCGTGATTTTTTTCTATATCTAACAGCGCCTTTCCCACCTGTGGCAATGGCCGTATATCTTCGATGCCAAATAGGCCAGCACGAAGCGCATCGTCAAAATCATGGGAAAGATAGGCAATATCATCGGCCAGATTCGCCAGTTGCGCCTCGGCTGATGAATGGCGCTCGAGTTGCAAATCCATATTTTTATCAATGGCGATAATGGCTGGGCGAAGCGTGGTGCGATCTTTGATGGAACCATGATGTTTTACAACACCTTCAAGCGTTTCCCATGACAGGTTCAGCCCGTCAAAACCGGCATAGCGCTGTTCAAGCTGGGTTAGCACCCGAACCGTTTGTTCATTATGGTCAAAACCGCCATGCTCAGTCATCAGCCGGTCAAGTGCGTCTTCACCAGCATGGCCAAAAGGCGTATGACCCAGATCATGCGCAAGCGCCACGGCTTCGGCCAGATCATCATTCAGCCCAAGCGCCCGCGCCATCGATCGTGCGATCTGCGCAACTTCGAGTGAATGAGTAAGGCGCGTCCGGAAATAATCGCCCTCATGATAGACAAAGACTTGTGTTTTATGTTTCAGCCGCCGAAATGCGCCTGAATGGATGATGCGGTCACGGTCACGCTGAAATGGTGTGCGGCTGGTTGGGGATTGATGTTCCTGCTCATCCAAAAAACGGCCACGGCTTGCCGGTCCATGACTGGCATAGACCTCTAGGGTACGATGTTCGGTATTTGCAGTCAAATTACACCTGTTCAATCATGTGTCTTGGCAACCCCAGCAAAACCGATGGCTGGCGATGCCATTCGTGGATAATATTGCCCAGATTTACGAACCAATGTAGGCGTTGCCGCAAAAAACCGCAATCGTTGCGCAGGGCAATCAATTGGCTTTCTACCTTGGCTTGCCTGTTAACCTTGATTTGCAGGCAATCTGGGGCCATATTAAAATAAGCGATTGGCAATTAGCAACAGGCAGTCAAATGAGCGATCAAAGCAATCTGGAAACCAGCGCACCAGCCGCGATACAGCCAAATGCTGGCGTATTCGGCCTAAGCTTGTCAGCCGCGGAACGAATTCAGCATATGCTGAGTGGCGAGCCTGAGGGCAGCTTTTTCCGCGTTGCGGTGCTTGGTGGAGGCTGTTCGGGCTTTCAGTATGATTTCAGCATTGATCAAAAGCGCAATGATGATGATATAGTATTCACCGCTCATGGGGTGAATGTGGTTGTTGATGATATGTCGATCGAGCTGATTGACCATGCCGAACTGGATTATGTGCAGGATTTGATGGGATCATATTTTGCCGTAACCAATCCGAACGCAACCGCATCTTGCGGCTGCGGCACGTCTTTTTCTGTTTAACCATCATGCGAATTGCCAGCTGGAATGTGAATTCAATCAAGGCTCGGCTGGATATTGTAACCGGTTGGCTTGCCACTGATCCTTGCGATGTCTTGCTGATTCAAGAAACAAAATCGCAGGATGTAAATTTTCCAATTGATGCGTTTCAGGCAATGGGGTGGCATGTCGCCTTTCATGGCCAGAAAAGTTACAATGGGGTGGCGATTGCAAGCCGGTTTCCGATTGAAGATGTTGTTATGGGGCTGGAAGGCGATGTTGAAGACGAACAGGCACGCTATATGGAGGCCACCATTAATGGCTTTCGGGTGGCAACAATTTATCTGCCGAATGGCAATCCGGCACCGGGCTCCAAATTTGACTATAAACTTGGCTGGATGGCGCGTCTTGAAGCCCGCGCCCTCGCTTTGCTAAATGATGAAAAGCCGGTAATTCTTGGTGGTGATTTTAACGTCATTCCCGATGATATCGATTGCTATGATCCTGCAGGCTGGGCTGGCGATGCCCTAACAAGACCCGAAAGCCGGGGCGCGTTTCGTAGCCTTCTACACAAAGGTTATGCCGATGCGCTTCGCAGCCTGAATCCGACGGGTGTTTTCTATAGTTACTGGGATTATCAAGCTGGCGCATGGCAGCGCGATCATGGCGTACGGATTGACCATTTATTGCTATCGCCCGAAGCGCTTGATCGGCTCGAAGATGTTGGGATTGATCGGGCACCGCGCGGGTTGGAAAAACCATCTGACCATACCCCGATTTGGTGCCAGCTTCGCGCCTAGCCACGAAGATTTTCAATTGCCCGAAGTAAAAAAGCCGGATCAAAGTGATCCGGCTTTTGCATTTCTAGTTTGGCTTTAGATATCAGCATACATATGGGTTTCGGCCTTGCCGCCTGGATGGGTTAAAGCGCCCTTCTCGGCTGACCCAACGGTTTGTGCATATTTCCAGATGGCACCAGCATTGTAATCGGTACCACGCGGTTTCCATGCTTCGCGTCTTTTTGCGAATTCGGCCTCATCAAGATCAACTTCAATTGTTCCTGTTTCTGCGTCGATAATGATGGTGTCGCCATTTTGCAACAGGCCGATCGGTCCGCCTACGGCCGCCTCAGGCCCAACATGGCCAACACAAAAGCCCCGCGTTGCACCAGAAAAACGACCATCAGTGATCAAAGCAACCGTATCACCAGCGCCCTGTCCATAAAGCGCCGCAGTGGTGGCCAGCATTTCGCGCATGCCCGGACCGCCTTTTGGCCCTTCATAGCGAATAACCAAAACATCGCCTTCTTGATAGTCACGGCGTTCAACCGCAGCAAAAGCGTCTTCTTCACAATCAAAACAGCGGGCTTTGCCGGTGAATTTCAGGTTTTTCATGCCAGCAACCTTAACGATGGCACCTTCAGGGGCAAGATTGCCGCGAAGGCCAACAACGCCGCCTGTCGGTGACAATGGTGCATCGGTTGTCCGAACTACGTCCTGATTGGTCGGGAATGTCACATCGGCAAGATTTTCGGCAATGGTTTTGCCGGTAACAGTGATGCAATCACCATGCAGGAACCCACCATCAAGAAGGGTCTTCATCAAAACCGGAACGCCGCCAATTTCAAACATGTCACGCGCCACATAACGCCCACCCGGTTTTAGATCGGCAATATAGGGGGTTTTCTTAAAGATTTCGGCAACATCATGAAGGTCGAAATCAATACCACATTCCGATGCCAGTGCAGGTAAATGCAAACCGGCATTGGTTGATCCGCCAGAGGCTGCAACAACAGTTGCGGCATTTTCAAAGGCTTTGCGGGTTAGGATATCCCGCGGGCGAAGATTGGCACGCACAAGATCCATCACGATACGGCCTGAATGATAGGCATATTCATCACGCGATTCATAAGGTGCTGGTGCGCCTGCTGAACCTGGGATGGCAAGGCCAATCGCCTCGGATACACACGCCATTGTATTGGCGGTAAACTGGCCGCCACATGACCCCGCACTCGGGCAGGCAACGCATTCCAGCTCGTGCAAATCTTCGTCAGACATATTGCCAGCAGCATGCGCGCCAACAGCTTCGAAAACATCCTGAACAGTGACGTCTTTGTCTTTGAACCGGCCGGGCAGGATTGACCCGCCATACATAAAGACTGATGGGACATTCAACCGCGCCATCGCCATCATCACGCCGGGAAGCGATTTGTCACAACCAGCAAGGCCAACAACAGCGTCATAGCAATGGCCACGAACGGTCAATTCAATCGAATCGGCGATCACTTCACGGCTGACAAGTGATGATTTCATCCCGGCATGCCCCATAGCGATACCATCGGTGACGGTAATGGTGGTAAATTCGCGCGGAGTGCCTGCATGTTCGCGAACACCGCGTTTGGCAGCCTGTGCCTGACGCGCAAGCGCAATGTTACAAGGCGCGGCCTCATTCCAAGTGGAAACAACGCCAACAAGCGGTTGGTTGATTTCTTCTTCGGTCATGCCCATCGCGTAGTAATAAGACCGATGTGGCGCTTTTTCAGGGCCAATTGAAACATGGCGGCTTGGCAAATTGCTTTTATCAATTGGCTTGATGCTGTCAGGCATTTTAAACTCTCCTTTAACGTCACGGGTCGCAAAGGACCCGATCAAATGGCTGTCTTTGGCCTAACCAAGCCGTTTCAACGCAGCGGTTAGGCCATCTAGGCGTGTATTTTCCTCGTCAAGACGGCGGCGGTTTTCATCCACGACATCTTCGGGGGCTTTGGCAATAAAGCCCGGATTATTGAGCTTTCTTGAAATTTTTTCAATTTCGGCGGTAACGCCTCCAATTTCCTTATTGAGGCGCGCTGCCTCGGCGGTCAAATCCAGAATATCGGCAAGCGGAAGACCAATTTCCATGCCATCAACACTGCCGCGTGCGCTGCCTTTGGCAAAGCTGTCGACAGGGGCAATGCCGTCAAGCCGCGCCAAACGTAACAGGGCGGCCTGCTGGTTGTCGATCGCGCGTTGCTGAAGGTCGGTTATCCCGCGCAAATGCAAGGTCGGTTTGGCCGATAAAGGAACATTCATTTCAGCGCGAATATAGCGGATTTCGGTGATAAGTTGGATCAAGAAACGCAATTCAATAACCGCACTTCCCTCATCTGCTGTCACCGGCTCAGGCCAGCTTGCGGCAATCAACAGATCATCGCTTGCAAAAATTTCACGGTTCAGTTCCTCGGTCAGGAACGGCATGAACGGGTGAAGCAGGCGCAAAGTGCCTTCTAAAATGGTGCTGGCAGTGGCGCGCGTTTCAGCTGCGGCATCGACATCATCATCGTTCAGGCTTGGTTTGATAAGCTCAACATACCAATTGCAGTAGGAATTCCAGATAAAGTGATAAAGCGCGTCAGCAGCTTCATTAAACCGGTAAAGTTCGATCGCCTTGGTGGTTTTTTCAATCGCATCACTATATTCAGATACGATCCATTTATTGATTGGCTCTTTTACATTCGACAGGTCGATTGCCGCCGATCTGGTGCAGCAATTCATCTGCAAAAAGCGGCAGGCATTCCAGATTTTGGTGGTGAAGTTGCGGTAGCCCTCAAGCCGTGTTGTCGACATTTTGATGTCACGGCCTTGCGCTGCCATCGCCGCCAAAGTGAAACGCAAAGAATCAGCGCCATATTGATCGATAAGTTCCAAAGGATTGAGAACATTGCCTTTGGATTTCGACATTTTTTGGCCTTTTTCATCGCGAACCAGCGCATGAATATAGACCTCACGGAACGGCACTCCGCCATCCATGAAATGCATGCCCATCATCATCATGCGGGCAACCCAGAAAAAGATAATATCAAAACCGGTTACTAGAACATCGCCTGGATAATAGCGTTTTAATTCAGCCGTGTTATCTGGCCAGCCAAGCGTTGAAAACGGCCATAACCCGCTTGAAAACCATGTGTCCAAAACATCATTATCGCGGGTCAGTTCAACCGCCTTGCCATAATGTTTGGTTGCCGAAGCCAAAGCGTCATCTTTATTCGCTTCGACAAAAACCTGCCCGTCTGGCCCATACCATGCTGGGATCCGGTGACCCCACCAAAGCTGGCGCGAAATACACCAAGGCTGGATATTGCGCATCCATTCAAAATAGGTCTTGTTCCAACGCTCTGGCACAAATTTGGTGCGCCCTTCCTCAACGGCTTTGATCGCTGGTTGCGCCAGCTTTTCGGCATTCACATACCACTGATCCATCAGCCATGGTTCGATCACAACGCCGGAACGGTCACCATGCGGCACCACATTGTCGAGGATTTCTTCTCGAACCAACATCCCCTCAGCCTCAAGATCTGCCAAAATCAGACGCCGCGCATCATACCGGTCAAGCCCTTGATATTTTGTCGGAATTTCTGGAATCGATTCCATCGCGGCGGTTGCGGTCATCAGATTGATTAACGGCAAATCATGCCGGCGGCCAACCTCAAAATCGTTGAAATCATGCGCTGGTGTGATTTTCACCGCGCCTGAGCCCTTATCCATTTTGGCATATTCATCAGCAATGATTGGGATTGGCCGGTTTGATAATGGCAGAATGGCCATTTTGCCAATCAGATGCTGATAGCGCTCGTCTTCGGGATTAACCGCAACAGCGCCATCGCCGAGCATTGTTTCGGGACGTGTTGTGGCGATAGAAATATATTCGTTTTCAGTGCCTTTAATGCGATACCTAATGTGCCACATTGAACTTTTCTGTTCAATCTGTTCAACCTCAAGGTCGGAAATTGCCGTCATTAGCTTTGGATCCCAATTCACCAAACGCTTGTCACGGTAAATCAGCCCTTCACGATGCATTTGCACAAAGGTTTTGATCACCGCCGCCGACAGCCCGTCATCCATGGTAAAACGTTCGCGCTGCCAGTCAGCCGACGCCCCGAGGCGGCGAAGTTGTTTATGGATCATGCCGCCAGATTCGGCCTTCCATTCCCAAATTTTTTCAATAAAACCCTCCCGCCCAAGATCACGGCGGTTAATGTTCTTTTCGGCAAGTTGACGTTCAACAACCATTTGCGTTGCAATGCCAGCATGATCGGTTCCCGGCTGCCATAAGGCATCACGTCCAGCCATGCGATGATAGCGGATCAGCAAATCTTGCAAAGTGAAAGTCAGCGCATGCCCCATGTGCAGGCTGCCAGTCACATTTGGCGGCGGCATCATAATGGTATAAGGCGTTGCCGATGATTCAGGCGTACAGGCGAAATGACCGCTATCTAGCCATGTTTCATACCAGTTTGCTTCAATGGATTTCGGATCGTAGGTTTTGGCTAAAGTTGGCTCGGTCATGGTTCCAGATTGGTCATTATTAGTGGTTGGACGATAAAATATCAGGCATGCCCAACAATCGTCATATTAAAAGGTCTTTGCCATCAACGTCTGATGACAGGTTTATTCCGGTTTATCGACTGGTTTTGTACGACTTTGTGGGGTGGCTTGCAACGCATCTTCAACCAAATTAGCCATATTCTCGTTAAGCCAATGATCAATCCTGGCATAAAGCTGTTGGCGAAGACTGGATTTCAGGTCATCATGCGGTTGTGAAGATGGCGGATTTTGGTTTGATTGAATGGTTTCACTGCTCGGCGTTGGCTGCGGTGATTGTTGCGGCGATGCCGGTGTTTTAGCGGATTTTTCAGCCTGATCTGACCGGTCAATATTTTGCCAATACACTTTAGAAGGCACCACGCTTGGATTCATCACACCTTCGCTAAGGTCGATGATATCCGAAAGATTGCCAACATTATCACCATTTCGAAGGTGACGGGGCAAAGAAACGATTGCGGCAAATGATAGGTCAGGCGAGCGCCATACCACATTTTCAAGCGGGATCAATTTGCGCGAAGACGACGACGCATTATGCGGTGCGGCTTTGACCCATACGGTTCCAATCATTACAGATAGGCAGCTGAAAATGCCCATCTAGTCGGTGATCGGTTTGCGACCAAATGGGAATGAGTCATAGAACGGCGATGGTGTCTGCGGCATATCGGACAATTGCCCCAAAACATCGCCAAGCCCCATCTGTTCGGCGGTTAGGCTGCCTATCGCTGCTTTAAGGCGAAAGGCGGCAAGAAGCTGGTTATGTTCAGCCGAAACAAGACTTAATTCAGCGTCATTGACATCTTTTTCGGCATCAAGCAGGTCAAGCGTGGTCTTTTGACCGAATTGCGCTTCGCTCGCGATTCCTTTGGCGACAAGGCGAAATGCCTCAATCTCGCTCGTGACCGCATCAACACGAATGCCGGTTGATTGCCAATTGCGAAAGGCTTCGCGTGCAGCAACTTCGGTTTTTCGCGTTGCCTCGACACGGTTCAATTTTGCTTGTTTGGAACTGGCGGCGATCCGGCGCGATGTTGAACTGGTGGCATTGGTTGATATGAGCGGAGATGAAAACACCATTTGCGCGGCAACTTCATCGCGGTCGAGTGTTGTGCCCGTTCCGGCTTTTGTATTGGCAGAAAGGCTAAAGGCCAAAGTCGGGCGAACCGCGGCTTGTAATGTGTTGAAGGCCTGATTGGCAGCGCGTTCAGCTGCAATCGCGGCCAAAATATCAGGATGGGCTTCTTGCGCTTTTGTTTCGGCATCAAGAAGATTAATTGGCAAATTACCCGTGACTGACGGTTCGATGAAGTCGCTTGCATCTTTGCCCGTTAGTGACCGAAAGCTGTCTTCGGCATTGGTCAATCTTGTTTCGGCAAGGATTGAGTCTGATTGGGCGCGGGCATATCTGGCGCGGGCTTCAGCCAGCCTTGTTGGTGTGGCAGCGCCTGCATCAACTCGAATTTTGGCTGCATTTACATGCGCCTCAAGCCGGGTAAGATTACGGGCGTGCAGCTTGACCTCACGTCCTGCCTTCAAAACATTAAGATAGGCTTCGATCGTGCCAAGAATAACCCCCTGCTCGGTTTTGGCGTAGATTGCTGACGCTTGCTGAAGATTGATTTCGGCAAGACGCGTATTTTCTTTGGTTTGACCACCATCATAAAGGTTTTTTGACAAGGTCACGCCAGTTGATACATATTGCGATTTGGTAAAGCCTTGACCAGCGTTGCTGTCTATTTGACCAACCGAACCTGTGGCGTTTAACCGCGCTGTTAGATCAGTGGTTGATGTGTTCGTGCCAATGGCTTCACGCGTTGCAAGCCAGCTTTGCCGTGCCGCAGCAATCGCTGAAGAATTTTCCAGACTGGCGCGCAGCGCCTCGTCAAGTGATATGGCTAATGCTGGTGATGAAGTTATCCCGATGCACCCCATGAGAACCGCTGCTCTGACGGTGCGGTGAATTTTCAGCATAAACATGTCGTTTTTACCAATCACTTAAAAGGTGAATTCTGGTTTTTTGTTAAATTCATCCAGATTTGGAACGCAGGCATCAAAGAGTGATTTACGGGTGAAATCTTTTCCTGACCGTGTCCATAGGCTGGCAACGCCAACCGGCGCGCCATGTGGCCGGTAAACCGCTGCCAAGCGTCCCTTTGGCGCCAATTGTTGTAGCAGTGATTCGGGCATTGCTTCAACGCCGCCCTCAACCAAAATTTGGTCATAAGGACCTTCATCTGCATAGCCGTCAACAAGCCGCGATTTGACGACAGCAGCATTGTCAATGCCATGTGCAACAAGGATTTCCTGAGCTTTTTCGACTGTTTGCGCGCGGGTTTCAACCGCAATGACCGATCCGGCCAAATGCGCGATGATGGCGCTGCCGTAGCCGCTGGCCGCTCCAACAACAAGAACATTGTCGCCAGTACGAATTTCAAGCGCCTGAACAAGCCGTGCCAGAACCATGGGTTCCATCAGATTGCGCCCGTTTGACAGCGGAAGGTCTTCGTCGATGTAGGCAACAGCTTGCTGATGTTTGCTAACAAAAGCTTCGCGCGGAACCGTCAAAAACGCATCAAGAACATTCTGATCAGTGACCTTTGACGGACGAATTTGGCAATCCACCATCGTTTTGCGGGCAATTTCAAACGGGCTTTGGTTCATGTGTGGTTACTCTTTTTATTTTTGATAGGCCATGCGGTTTCGGCAACGTTCTAATTGTGAAACTCTGCGCTCATCATTTCTTATAATCCTAGAACGACAGCTATTCAAGCTGACAATATTCACGATGTTTGCCGACATCAATTTGAGATCGGTGGGTAAGTGAAACCGCGGGGTCAGATGACTGCCCGCCCCAATCAACATAATGACCGCAAATACTCTCAATCTGGGTGCCTCTGCATAAATGAAGATTATCCATCACGGTAAACCATAACCCGTGTCCTGGCCCACCATAAGCGGCGATACGCGTGTTTTTCGCGGGTTGCCATGGCTGGCAATTTTTATGTCCGTTTTGGTTATAGCAATCAGCTCGCCCCTCAAGGCCGAGGGAAAAATTCGTTTAGGGGAATTTTTGGCTATTATTTGGCCAGACATTGGCTTTGCGCCTAAAGGCCGCAATGTCAAAAACTCTCGAATAGAGGGGGTTCGCTTTTTCAGATTCCACCATGCCAACTTGAACTTTGAGATTGGCTGGTTCGCTCGGCTTGGCTAATTTGCTTGTCACGATACTCTATCTCGCATTTGGTGAGTGCTAATAGACGCCCTGAAATTGTTAGCATTAACTTTTACATTAGAGGTTTCTAATTTCATGAGGAATTGCGTGACACAGTCGGTTTAGATCGTTGACCTTATCAAAATCATCGTATATCACCGGCAAATAGCTTCTTGCGGCCCGGTGGCAGAGTGGTTATGCAGCGGTTTGCAAAACCGTGTACATCGGTTCAATTCCGGTCCGGGCCTCCATCATTACATCTTGTGAACGCGTTTCCATTTGCTTATTACGGCATTTGTTAGGCACCCTTGCAGCACGTCAAATCGGTAAAAACCGGTGACCGTTGTGAATGGCGCAATGTGCTTGCGCTTTTTGGCTGAATTGGAGACGTTATGTCACGGACAATGGCAAATTTTCTGATGTGTTGCGCTGCGCTTTTTTGGGGCGCGACCTTCATTGCACAAAAGACCGGCATGGAAACTATCGGGCCGATGGGCTTTACCTTTGGCCGTTATGTCATTGGCGCGGCAATATTATTGCCGCTTGCCATTTTTGAAATGAAAAAGGTCAATCTGTTTACCGCCATGCGCCAGAACCGGCAAATATGCCTTGGGGCACTTGGGCTTGGTGTTTTCATGTTTGGCGGGATCGGGCTTCAGCAAACCGCACTTGTTTATACTAATGTTGCCAATGCGGCGTTTTTAACCGCGCTTTATGTGCCTTTGGTGCCGTTGATTGCCGCTTTGTTTTTACGCCGTCACGTTGCGCTAAATATTTGGCCGGCTGTTGTCATTTCCTTGCTTGGCAGTTTTATGCTGTCGGGGACATCAAGTCTTGAAGCGCAATTTGGCGATTTATTGATTGTTGGCGGGGCCTTTTTCTGGGCGGCTCATATTTTGCTTATCCAAAAAATAATGACACAGATTAATGCGCCGTTTCAGCTTTCGGCGTTGCAATCGATTGTGACAGCCGTGATTGCAGGGATCATCATGCTGCCACTTGAATCACCGTCGCCTGGTGATTTTGTGCCGATGCTGCCCCAGCTTGCCTTTGCCGGTATTGTCGCGGTGGGACTGGGTTTCACCATTCAACTTGTGGCGCAGCGCCATACAACGGCACCGGCAGCCGCGTTGATTCTGTCGCTTGAATCGGTCTTTGCCGCCTTTTTTGGCTGGTGGTTGCTTGGTGAAGGGCTTGTTTTTATGGCTATTATTGGTTGTGTTCTGATTTTTATCGCGGTGATCCTTGCCGAAGTGGTGTCGGAACGCCAGATAAAGACAATTGTAAAAATCTTTCACAAGCCGTGATGACGGCACTAGCCCGACCGTGCTAGACCTATAAAAACCTAGGATAATTATGCTGTGCTTGAATTCTGATGTTTTGAAATTGCCAGCATAGACAAGATCAATTGATCATTTTCTTTTTCGAGGCGTTCATGACAAACTCTGCCATCTCTGATGACCAACCTGTTGCAAGTGCTGCCTTGCGTGCTGTCATGGGCCAATATTTGACTGGCGTAACCATTGTAACGGTTACCGGCCCTGATAACATTCCTTATGGATTGACGGTAAATTCCTTCAATTCGGTATCTTTGACACCGCCATTGATTTTATGGTCACTTGATAACAGGAATGATAAATTATCATTGTTTCAAAGCTGTCCTGGCTTTGCGGTCAATATCATGGCGGCTGACCAGCTTGGTATTTGTCAGACATTTGCTGCGGCTGAAAATGATCGTTTTGCCAAATCTGCTTGGCATTTTGGCAGCTATGGACAGCCACTTTTGGCCAATTCACTTGCCAGTCTGGAATGTCGGCCATGGGCCGAATATGATGGCGGTGATCATACGATTTTTGTTGGTGAGGTTATGTCAATTACTGAGGCTGATGGCAATGCAGCTGCCTTTTTCAAAGGGAAACTTGGCCAATATGGCGATCAATAACGGCAAACACCAAGCGCACCCCATCGGGTCAAAGGCAAATTGCTGATGAAACGTGAACCCCCAATTCTGGCCGATCTGGTTTTTCTTGGTGGTGGCCATGCCCAAATTGCGGCAATCAAAAGCTTTGCGATGAATCCAGTTCCCGGATTGCGCCTCACGATTGTCACCGCAAATATCCGTACCCCCTATTCCGGCATGCTTCCCGCCTATGTTGAGGGCGTCTGGGATGATGATGATCTTCACGTTGATCTGGCGCATCTCGCCCAATTTGCCGGCGCGCGCCTGATCATTGCGCCTTGTACCGGCATTGATGCGGATGGGCATAAATTGCTGTTTGATGATCGGCCACCGCTGCATTTCGATATCTTGTCGATCAATATTGGTGGCCAGCCCGACCTTGGTGCTATCAAAGGCGCGGCTGATCACGTGATTCCGGTTAAACCAATCGCCGAATTTCAAAAAGCCTTTGATGATCTTCTTGCCGCTGGCTTACCAAAAAAGCTTGCCGTTATTGGCGGTGGTGCGGCGGGATGTGAATTGGTCTTGGCGCTCAACAAACGTTGGCGCGATCATGGAGCGTCACCGGAATTGACGCTCTATAGCCGGTCAACAAGGCTGATGCCGCAAATGGCTCTGCGTGCCAGTCATTTGATGTTTGGTGCGCTTCTTGATGCCGGGATAAAGCTTCAGCTTGGCCGCGCCGTTGATAAGATTGACGCTGGTACAATCCGGTTTGGTGACAATACCAGTGAAGCGTTTGACGCTTGTTTTCTGGTCTCGGCCGTGCGCCCACCGCGCTGGCTAAGCACAACCGGCCTAGCGCTGGATGATCAAGGATTTATTGCTGTTCACCCAACGCTTCAATCAAAAAGCCATGACAATATCTTTGCCGCAGGCGATGTTGCCACAATCAGCGGCAGCCCGCGGCCAAGGGCGGGTGTCTTTGCGGTTCGCGCCGGGCCTGTTCTGGCCAAAAACCTTCGCAAATATCTGCATGGTCATTCGTTGAAACGTTGGTCGGCGCAAAGGCGCTATCTTGCGATTATTGGCACGGCAGATAATGGAGCCATTGCGTCTTGGGGGCAATTTGGCGTTAAGGCTAATGGGCTTTTAGCCCTCAAATACTGGATTGATCGCCGGTTCATGGCTAAATATCAGCAATTGACCATGCCAACCCCGCCAGCGCCCCAGCCTTTTGCCGGTCTTGATGCCGGTCTTGGTTCGGGCCCTGACGGTGGTTCAACTCAGAGTCACCGTGACCCTGTTTTTGCAACAATGCGCTGTCTTGGTTGCGCCGCCAAGGCCAGCCATAACGTTTTGGCAGATGCGCTTGAAGATGCGGTTGGTCTGGCTGTCTCAAATGGGGCTGACCCAGCCTTAATGCCTGAGGCGGGCATTGAAACTGACGCGGCGATCATGGCGTTGCCACCAGCCGGTCATCAACTCGTTCAATCGGTCGATGTTCTATCTGAAATTGTTTCAGATCCCTTTATGCTTGGGCGTATTGCCGCGGTTCATGCGCTAAGCGATCTTTACGCCGCCCTAGCCACCCCCACATCGGCCTTGGCCATTATCAATCTTCCCGAGGCTAATCTATCAATCCAAACCAACCAATTAACGCAGATTCTAGCTGGCGGGCTATTTGCGCTTAGCGAGGCCGGTGTAAAGCTCACTGGCGGCCATACAAGCGAAGGCGGCGCTCTATCGGTTGGGTTTTCGGTCACTGGTCATAGCAAGAAAAAGCGGCCAGCCACGTCTGTGACTGCTGGTTCCGGCTATGATCTTGTTCTTGTTCTCACCAAACCGCTTGGTACTGGCGTGATTATGGCAGGCCATATGCAGCTTGTTGCCGAGGCGCAATGGGTCGATGCCGCGATCCGGCAGATGGCCGTGTCAAACCAGCAAGCGGCAAAGCATTTTTTGAAAAAAGGGGTTTTGGGTGCCACCGACATTACTGGTTTTGGTCTGGCACGCCATGCGCAGAATTTAAGCCTTCGCCTTGGTGCCAGCGGTTGCCGCCTTGATCTGTCATCACTGCCATTGCTTAATGGCGCTTTGGCGCTGTTATCGTCGGGCATAAAATCAAGCTTGCATGATCAGAACCGCGCCGCCGTGCAAATTGACACAAGCGGGTTGAGAGGTGATTCGAGCGCGCAGATTGATTCCCATATTGAAACGTTGTTTGACCCGCAAACCAGTGGTGGCTTACTTGGCGTGTTTCCCCGGGGTGCCGCTAACCAGCTTGTTGTAAACCTGCATAAAGATGGGCAGATGGCCGCCATCATTGGCACGCTTGATTTTACCAATGCCGGTGTTCATCTAACCGGAAATATGTAAAAACATCATGATGACAGCAAATTTACCAAAAATGGGAATTTACACCGCAATAGGTGCCGCAGAATGGCGCAGCAAATGACGGCACCAATCACCCGCATTGCGCCTGATTTTGCTTTGCTCAAGAAAACCGGATTTGACAACATTATTGATGTGCGCTCGGCATCCGAATTTCTGGATGACCATATGCCAGGGGCGATTAATCTGCCGGTTTTGGATGATGCGCAGCGCGCCGAAATTGGCACAATCTACAAGCAAATCAATCCATTTGAGGCAAAACGGTCAGGTGCGGCGTTGGTGGCGCAGAACATAGCTGTTCATCTTCAAACCGATCTTGCCAAAAAAGATCGGGATTGGCGGCCGTTGATCTATTGCTGGCGTGGCGGCCAGCGAAGCGGCGCGATGGCAAAGATATTTAGCGATATCGGTTGGCATAGCGCCGTGATTGAAGGTGGGTACAAATCCTATCGGAAGGCGGTTCTTGATGATCTTGATCATCTGCCTGCTAAATTTCGACTGATCGTTTTATCCGGGCCAACCGGTACGGCAAAAACCCATATTTTGCGTGCGGCGGCTCAAAATGGTCTACAGGTGCTTGATCTCGAAGGTCTGGCAAACCATCGAGGCTCGCTTCTTGGCAGTGAACCCGGATCACCGCAACCCGCCCAGCGTTTGTTTGAATCGCGTCTATGCGCCGCTTTGCAGAATTTCAGCCCTGACCGGCCTGTCTTTATCGAGGCTGAGAGTAATAAAATCGGGCAAATCCATGTTCCCTCGGCACTGTGGGCATCAATGCGACAGGCAAGCCGCGTGAGCCTAACCGCCCCAATTGACGCCCGCACTGCTTTTTTACAGCGTGATTATCGCCATATCATCGAACAGCCTGAACATCTTATCAAATTGCTGGAAGGGCTTCGCCAGCGTTACAGCACCGCCACATTTGATGTATGGGAATCGGCAATCAAGGCAGGCGACTGGCGCGGCTTTGTTCACAATCTTCTGGAAACGCATTATGACCCCGCTTATGCGCGATCAAGCGCGTCGCGCCCTTTGATCGAGATACAAACGCTTCGCGCAACTACACTTGATGACAATGATATTGGGCGGCTTGCGAAGGCTCTTGGCGCTCTTGATCGGTAATACCCACGCGCAAAGCCGGTTTCACAAGCTGGATTTCCATTTTTGTTGGCAATGAGTGATTTTGCTTGAAAACGGGCTTGCATATCAATTTTTGTTCTATATAACGCTTGGCAGGGCACTATTCCCCGGTAGCTCAGCGGTAGAGCAAGCGACTGTTAATCGCTTGGCCGGCGGTTCGAATCCGTCCCGGGGAGCCAATTATTTTATTGAAATCAAAACATTAAGAAAATTTAGGCTGGAGGTTGATTAATTGCCCTCAGTAAATAATAGTGTGTTTTGAAGGACAAGAGTTATTGATTGCGTGAAACCGCAACGACAGGACGTTGCCATTCGTTTTATTGGCGTGTGAATTAGTTCGACCTCAGCAATTAATCATTTCTATTTCAAGGATTAAAAAATAATGCCGGCTGGTCTCGTTAACCTAATGTGTCAAATGCTGCTGGCGTTAGTTTTGCTGGCTGGGTGTCGGCCTGTTTATTACGGCGCAATTTCCATAGCAGAATTTGAAGATGGAGAAAAACACTCATTATTGGGTAAAGATTATAGACGGGTTATAGCCCAACTTGGAGAGCCAACGGATATCATCTTTGACAAATATGAGCCGATGACGTGGATCTACGAGGTTGATGAGGCGAGCTCAAACCCTTTGCATATTTTACCAGCCCTAACAATAGGAATGCCAGTTACACGAAAAATATTGATGATTGAGTTTGATCACAATCAGCGTGTCGTTGGCTCTGATTTTGAAAAATCAAAAACTCTTATAATGGGTTTGATTGGGCGCTTTAATCAACACACGAGAAAAATTGAAGCTAAAAACAGGGTGAAACGTGTACTCAATCACCTTAAATTGAAAAGGTCATGAACTCGCTATAAAAACATTTAATTACCTGTTGAAGCCATTCAGCTTTTAAACAGCAAAAGTTGAGCAAGCACAACAACAAGCGATGTGATTGAAAAAATGTTATTTATAGTCTCATGAATATTCTTTGACTAATAGCCTACTCTCTAATGTAAAGTTTAATAAATCGGCTGCCGTGAGCTTAAGATGACAGGCTTTCTGTTTGTCAATCGTTGCGGCAGTGATTAGCATTTGGTTTAGTTCAATCAGTCGGATGCATCACATCAAGCATTGATCCAAATAGCTTGGCACTGACCCGAGTGCTGCAAAAGATATTAGGCATTAAAGGGGGATATACGCCTTTGTGTATGGCGGTTTTGCAGTACGCTGATGGCATCGGCTAGGCTTAGTCCGGCATCTTCAAGAAGAACAATCATGTGAAACAGCAAATCGGCGGCTTCATTCGCCATTTCTTCGCTGTCACCCTTCATCCGCGCCAAGGCCAACTCGACGCCCTCTTCGCCAACTTTTTGTGCGATGCGCGCCTTGCCTTCGGAAAATAGGCTTGTCGTATAGCTGCCTTCAGGCATCGTTTTTCGGCGTTCGGCAATCAGCGTGACTAGCTGATCAAGAAAACTGATATTACTTGGCTTCTGATCATTAAAACAGGTCACGCTGCCAGTGTGGCAAGACGGACCTTGCGGGCGGGCTTGAATCAAAAGCGTGTCAGCGTCACAATCCATTTCGCCGCTAATGTAATCAAGCCAATTGCCTGATGTTTCGCCCTTGGTCCAAAGCCGGTTTTTCGACCGACTGAAAAAGGTCACTTTTTTGCTGCTGATCGTTTGCGCCAAGGCTGCACGATCCATATAGGCAAGCATCAGAACCTGGCCGTTATCACTGTTTTGAACGATGGCAGGCACTAACCCGTCGCCTTTATCCCAGTTAATTTTATCAAGATTAATATCTGGCATGGCTAAACTCGTACTTCGATTGATTTAGATTTCAGATAGGCTTTTAATGTCGGGATTGGAATTTTTCCGCTGTGAAAAACCGATGCTGCCAAGGCTCCATCAATATCACTATGCCGGAATAGATCGGCAAAATGCACATAATCGCCTGCCCCGCCTGATGCGATAACAGGCACCGTGACAGCAGCCTGAACCGCAGCAAGTTGGTCGATATCATAGCCTTGGCGAACGCCATCATTATTCATGCAGTTCAGCACGATTTCGCCAGCACCAAGACGGGTGACTTCACGCGCCCAAGACACGGTATCACGCTTTGATTTAATGGTTTTGGCTTCATCGCCAGTATATTGATAAACATGCAATTTATCGCCTTCACGGCGGCTATCAATGCCGGCAACAACACATTGGGTGCCGAATGTCGCGGCAAGTTCGGAGATAAATTCAGGTCGTTCCAAAGCAGGTGAATTCACCGAAATTTTATCCGCGCCATCATTCAAAATTGCCTTGGCATCAGCAATGGTGCGAATGCCGCCAGCAACGCAAAACGGAATATTGATCCGCCGGGCAATCTGATTAACCCAGCTTTTATCGACAACACGGCCATCGCTGCTGGCAGTTATGTCATAAAAAACCAGCTCGTCGACGCCTTCATCGGCATAACGTTGGCTAAGCTCAAGAATATCGCCCATATCGACATGATTGCGAAATTGAACGCCTTTGACAACACGGCCATCTTTGACATCAAGACAAGCGATAATCCGTTTGGTTAGCATGCGACCGCCTCCAACGCCTGTGCAACGGTAAAGCGCCCCTCATATAATGCTTTGCCAATGATCACGCCATCGGCGGTCAATCCGTCAAGATCGGCAAGCATGCTAACCCCGCCAGAGGCTTGCAATTGCAGTTTCGGATATGTCTGTTTCACCTCTTGATACAGATCACGGTTACAGCCGGTTAAGGTGCCGTCGCGATCAATATCGGTACAAAGCGCGTGCAAAAGCCCATCTTGCTGATAGGTTTCGATAAAATCGAAAAGTGACAAGCGGCTTGCTTCTTGCCATCCAGATACCGCAATATAAAATCCGCCATTTTGCCATATCACATCGGCCGCAAGACAGATTTTTTCTGGCCCAAAGGCTTGGAAAATTGCTTTGGTTGCTTCAGAGTCACGAACCGCAAGACTGCCAATGACAATTCGGCTTGCGCCAGCATCAACCAAGGCCTGAACATCGGCAAATGAGCGAATACCGCCGCCTGTTTGAACCTTTAGGCCGGTGCTGCTGATGATTTTGGCAATCAGATAAATCTGGCGGTTATCCGGGTTTTTGGCACCATCAAGATCAACCAGGTGAAGCCATGTTGCGCCGGCATCAGCATAGGATTGCGCAACCGAAACTGGATCATCGCCATATGTCGTCAATTGGTCAAAATTACCTTTATGCAACCTCACAACAGCACCGCCAATAAGGTCAATCGCTGGATAAATGATCATGATGGCATCTCCAGAAAATTACGTAGAATTTGCGCGCCAACCGGCCCCGATCTTTCGGGATGAAACTGACAGCCCATAAAATTATTTTCGGCAACAATCGCGGTGAAATCATCACCATAGTTTGTTGCGGCAATTGTTTGTGCTGTTACAGGAGCAAAATAGCTATGCACGAAATAGACATGCGCCCCCTCGTCAACCCCAGCCAATAACGGGTGGTCTTGCTGTTTTGCCAGCCGGTTCCAACCCATATGCGGCACAGACCTGCCTTGCGTGGGGGCAAAGGTTTCGCAATCAGCATCAAAAATGCCTAAAAGCGGAGTATTGCCCTCGGGCGAAACTGCAAATAATAGCTGCATACCAAGGCAAATGCCCATCACTGGCTGGGTCAAACCGCGGATGCAGTCAATCAGCTCATATTCAGCTAGATTTTGCATGGCGATCGGAGCGGCACCAACCCCGGGAAGCAAAACTTTGTCGGCAGATTGAATCATTTTGACATCTTTGGTCAAAACCGATTCCGCCCCAAGCCGTTCCAAGGCAAATTGAACCGAGGCTATATTGGCACCGCCGCTATCAATGATGGCAATCATAGCGTTCCCTTTGTGCTTGGCATTTCAGTGCCCTCAATGCGAATGGCTTGACGGAAGGCGCGGCCAAACCCTTTGAAACAAGCCTCGACCATGTGATGCGTATTTTCACCCGTTACCGCGATGTGAAGATTGGCCTGCATATGCTCGGCAAGCGAATAAAATACATGTGGCACCATATCGCATGGCAAATCACCAACATGGCTTTCGGGGAAATCAGCCTTGAAATCGAGGTAAAACCGACCACCAAAATCAAGCGCCACCTGAACCAGTGATTCATCCATTGGCAGGAAAAATCCATATCGGCCAATGCCGCGTTTGTCGCCAAGCGCACCGCGAATAGCCTGTCCAAGCGCAATCGCGCAATCCTCAACCGAATGATGCGGATCAATATGCAGATCACCATCACATTCAAGCTCAAGTGAAAAACCGCCATGTTTGGCAATCTGATCCAGCATGTGATCATAAAAGCCAACACCTGTATTGATTTTAATCGGCGCTGTTTTATCAAGATTAACGGTGACTGAAATGGCAGTTTCGCTGGTCTTGCGCGTCACGCTAAAGCGGCGTTGAGCTGGAAGCGCGGGTGGGTTTTCTCCCGCCAGCACCGACAGCAATTGCTGCATCTCCTCGGCACTGCCAATGGCAATACGAACCGCATTTTCAAGCCCGGGTTGATGTGATTGATCACGAAGGATAATGCCTGATTTTCGAGCTTTTTCGCATAGGTCTGCGGCATCACGAACCAGCAAAAGCAGGTAATTGGCATCTGATGGCAGAACCGATTGAACATCGTCAAGTTTGGCAAATTCTTTAGCATAGCCATTGCGGCGCGTCACGATATCGGCGCGTTTTTCAGCAAGTTTGGCCGTATTTTCCGGTTTGAGAATGGTCAGGGCTGCCTGCATAACGGGCGCTGCCAGCGGATAAGGTGCCAAGACTTTTTGCAAAAGGCTGGTCACGTCACCGCGTGCCACCGCCGCCCCGCATCGCAAGCCCGCCGCGGCATGTGATTTAGACAATGTCCGCAAAACCACCAGATTGGCAAATTGATCAAGCTTGGCGATCGAACTTGGTTGATCGCTAAATTCGATATAGGTCTCATCAACAATAATAAGTGCGGTATCAGCATAGGTTTCGCATAGCTTTTGAATCGCGCCAGCATCCATAATATTGGCTGTTGGATTGTTCGGCGAACAGACAAAAATCATTTTGGTATTGGCATCAACCGCTTTCTCAATGGCGGCAAGATCCAGCCCGAAATTGCTGTCCAGCATTGCCGAACGCGCCGCCACCCCTTGCAACATGGCCGATTGCGCATACATGGCGAATGTTGGCGGGCAAATGACCACATTATCAACCGCCGGAATGCAAAAGGCGCGCATCAGGCAATCAATCGCCTCATCCGCGCCGCGGGTGATTGTTAGATTACGCGATGACACATCAAGCCAGCGACAAAAAGAATCGACAAGCTGGGCTGGCTGCTGGGTTGGATAGCGCGACAAACCACTGGCACCAACAAAAGGCTCAAAGGCGCATTCATTGGCGTCTAGAAAAACTGTCTCACTGCCGGGTAACTGTAGCGACCGCGCCGAAACATAACCCGCCATTGCCAGAATTTCAGGGCGCGCACGTTGACAGATCGCTGTCATGTCAGATGATGAAGATGAAGCCATGGCTTTAATCCAGCATTTTTTCGATGGGAACAACAAGAATTGAATTGGCACCGTTGGCTTTCAGATCTTCCATCGTGTCCCAAAATACGCCTTCTTCGCAAACCGCATGAACGGCAACCATATCATCACGCCCCTGAAGCGGCATAACGGTTGGTGATTGCGAACCGGGCAAAACGGCCTTGATTGCCTCCAGACTATCAATTGGGCTGTTCAGCATAATATAGCGGCTGTTTTCAGCGCGCAAAACCGCTTTGATGCGTGATGTCACCTTTTCCGCTAAAGCAGCAATTTCAGGATCATCAATCTGGTTGGTAACCAGAACCGCCTGTGATTGCAAAATAATATCTTTTTCCACAAGCCCGTTTGACACAAGCGTGCTGCCAGTCGAGACAAGATCGCAAATCACATCGGCAAGATGCGTTCTTGGCGCAACCTCGACCGCGCCTTCCATCGTGACGATATCAGCATCAATTTTATGATCAGCAAGATATTGTGCCAGCAAGCCCTTGTAAGATGTTGCGATGACCTTGCCATTTAACGAGTCGATTGATTGATAATCAAAATCATGCGGTACGGCGATCGATAGGCGGCATCTGCCATAGCCAAGCGGTAATAGCTGGCGAAGCCCGGCAAATTTGCCATTGCCAAGTGCCTGTTTTTCAAGAAGGCCGTTCTCGCCAAGAATGCCAAGCTGGCAAACATCCGTTGCCAGAAAAGCCGGAATATCGTCATCACGAACCAAAAAGATATCAAGCGGGAAATTTTGTGCACGACATAAAAGCTGATCACGGCTTTTCGCCAGCGAAATGCCGCATTTTTCCAACAATTGAATCGACATATCGGCAAGCCTGCCAGATTTCTGGATGGCTATTTTAAGCCGCTTTTCTTCCCTCATAACTTACCCTGTCTTTGCATGATTGATTTATAGCCATCAAATCCATTATTCAAAAACCGTGCGACGCGAACGATGGTCGCCGTGCTGACATTGGTTTCTTCGGCAATTCTGCGGTACGGCACTTTTTTCACCAGCATTTGTGCAACGCGCCAACGGTCAACCAGCCCTTCAAGCTCGGCTGGCGTGCAAAGATCATAAAAGAAATTGCGCGCTTCACTTGGGCTGTCCAACGCCAGAATAGCGTCGAAAAGATCGTCTTCATGCGTTGTGTCTATCTGGTCACGTTTCAAAGGCCATTTACCTCTTTTGCAGTCCCGTTACAATGTGGTAGCGGTTTAATACGCTAAAACATTGCTGTCAAGCGTCAAAGATAAATGATTTGCCGGAAAATCAGTTTTTTACAGATAAAATTGGATCATAAAATGCCGGGCTAAATTGCCTAGAGATCACGGGCGCGTTTGATCGACAGCAATCTTCCCCCATCCGAGATCAAATCGCGGATTTTTGGCGCAACAAACCCAATATCGGCCATGCAGCATGTCGGGAAATAGCCAAGATTCTGTTCAGCATGACCATCACCAACCATATGATTCAATAACACAACAAGGCTGGGATTATGGCCGATAACGGCAATATCCGAGAAATCACCACCATAATCAATGATTGCCTGTAAAAGAGTGCTTGCCGAGGCCTCATAAAGTTGATCAACAAATTGAACCGCAATTTCGTCAGGCCAGTGAGGTTTGATAAATTCATAGGTTTCGCGGGTTCGTGCCGAAGGCGACACCAGAACAAGCTGGGGCAGCATGCGGTGCGTGGCCAAAAATGCGCCAACCGCCGACGCGTTGATCTGTCCTCTTGAAATCAGGGGACGGTCAAAATCCTGCACCCCAAGCTTGGATGTTTCAGCCTTGCCGTGCCGAATGAGAGTCACGCGCGCCATTATCACCTTTATGCCGGTTAAACCGGATATCCCAAATCATTGTATTTGCTTTATGCTGCCCAAAAACCCTGCCATGAACAACGCCCCTTGCCAAGAATGGAATTTATGTTGCACCCCCCGTCTTTGTTAAAAGCTAGCCAATGAAATTTTCGATTTACAAATTATACGAGGGTTTTACATTGGGTTTGCACCGCCTCTCTTTGACAAACATAATTTGATGTTGCCAAACTCGCCGGTTTTACTTTCAAATTCACAGGGTGAATTCATGTCGCAAAACAATGTTCCCGGATTTGTCGCTGCCATTGGCAACACGCCGCTAATTCGCCTCAAAACCGTTTCCGAACTGACCGGATGTGATATTTACGGCAAGGCAGAATTCATGAACCCTGGTGGATCGGTCAAAGATCGTGCAGCCAAGGCAATTATCGAAGATGCCGAAGCGCGTGGTTTGATCGGCCCCGGTGGCATCATTGTTGAGGGCACTGCTGGTAATACCGGTATTGGCTTGACGATGGTTGGTAATGCCAAAGGCTATAAATCGGTCATTGTAATGCCTGAAACGCAAAGCGAAGAGAAAAAAGATGTTTTGCGGGTTTGTGGTGCTGATTTACGCCTTGTGCCTGCTGCCCCCTACAAAAACCCAAATAATTATGTTCGCTATTCCGAAGCTTTGGCAAAAGAATTGGCGTCAACACATAATGGCGGTGTGATCTGGGCAAACCAATTTGACAATACGGCCAATATGAAAGGCCATTACCAGACCACTGGCCCTGAAATCTGGAATCAGACAAATGGACAAATTGATGGGTTTATTTGCGCTGTCGGATCGGGGGGAACGCTTGCCGGTGTCGGTCAATTTCTGAAAGAACAAAATAAAGATGTTAAAATCGGCCTTGCTGATCCCGAAGGGTCGGCACTTTTCAATTATTACCGCCATGGCGAATTGAAATCGGACGGCAATTCGATTTCCGAAGGCATCGGCCAAGGCCGCATTACCGCCAATCTAGCCGAAGCGCCGGTTGACATGGCGTTCTGCCTTGCCGACAGTGATGCGTTACCATTGATTTATGACCTTATGCAGAATGAAGGGCTTTATCTTGGCGGATCGACCGCCATCAATGTGGCAGGCGCGGTCGCAATGGCGCGTGAAATGGGGCCGGGACATAGCATTGTGACGATTTTATGTGATTCGGGCCAGCGCTATCAATCCAAGGTTTGGAACCCAGAATTTCTACGCTCAAAAAACCTGCCAGTTCCAAGCTGGCTCTAGGCTATTTCCCTTTTGTCAAAACATGACCAAAGATCTGAGGTTTCAATGTCATCCACCGCATCATCAACGCCGCTTATTGTTAACGCCGAATGGCTTGCCAGCAATTTAGGCAATCTGCGGCTTAAAGTTTTTGATGCAACATCGCATTTGCCAACATTGGGGCGCGATGCCAATGCCGAACATTTGGCCTGCCGCATCGCCGGATCATTGCGGTTTGATATTGATAAGATTGCCGATAAATCATCACCCTTGCCCCATACCCTGCCTGCGGCTGATCAATTTCAATCACAAATGCAAGATCTTGGTCTTGAGAATGATGATCATGTGATTGTCTATTGTGATTCAGTATTTTTGAGTTCAGCCCGCGCATGGTGGATGCTTCGTTTATTCGGTCATGAAAAAGTCAGCGTTCTTGATGGTGGGTTGAAATCATGGCTTGCACGGTCAGGCGCGACTGAAAACGGCCCCACGATTGATGCGCCCAAAGGCGGCTTTACCGTTCGAGCCCCGATTGGCGCGCAAATGATTCCGGTGGACAGCCTTCGCCAGCTTGTCGAGCTTGGCGTTGCCGGACAGATTGCCGATGCGCGGTCGGCTGGCCGGTTTGCCGGTGTCGACCCCGAACCAAGAGCAGGATTGCGCCGCGGGCATATGCCTGGCGCGTCAAATGTGCCAATTGCCAGCCTTATCAATCAAGATGGCCGGCTGCGCTCCCTTGACGAAATTGCGGCGGCCTTTGCCGCTGGCGGTATCCAGACTGACCGTCCCGTGATCACTACCTGCGGTTCGGGCGTTACGGCATGCGGCCTTGCGCTTGGACTGGCGCTTCTTGGCAATGAGAATGTGTTTGTCTATGACGGATCATGGAGCGAATGGGGTGCCTCGGACGCGCCAATCGAGACCAGCACGCCCTCACCTGCCTAATTAGGTTAGCGAAACACCGATCTATCTGGCCCTAGCTATTTTGCCGATGGCCCTACCTATTTTGCCTTCGGCAGGGCCAGACCTGCATTTTTTGCATAAACCTTGGCAACAGCCGCATCATCTTCGCCGCCAAGCCCCTGGCCTGCGGCCGCAACAAATTGCTGTAGGGCAGCGGTGGCAAGCGGCGCTGAAAAATGCGATCCCTTGGCCACATCAAGAACAATACCAAGATCTTTTAGCCAGATATTGATTGCCGAATGTGGCGTGTAATCACCATCAACAACATGCGGCGCCCGATTTTCGAACATCCAGCTTGTGCCGGCACATTTGGAAATCACCTCGACAATGCGTGCCGCATCGACGCCCTGACTGATGCCGAAAGTCAACGCCTCACCCATCGCGGCGATATGCACTCCCGCCAATAGCTGATTGACCGCTTTCATCGCCGAACCTGGGCCAGCCGCGTCACCAAGCTGGTAAACCGTCTGAGTGATAGCATCAAGCGCTGGTTTGGCTGCGGCAAAGGCGTCTGCGCTTCCCGATGCCATCATTGTTAGCGCGCCTTCGGCCGCCTTGACCGACCCGCCCGAAATGGGGGCATCAAGATACAGCACCTGAAACACATCGCATTTCGCCGCTAATTCGCGCGCCAGATCAGGCGCAACCGTGGCGCAGGAAATAACCACACTTCCCGGGCGCATATGCGGCACAATGCCCGCCTCGCCAAACAGAATATCAGTCGTTTGCGCGCCATTTAGCACCACCGAAATTACCACATCCGACACGGCGCCAGCCTCAGCAATCTCCGCCCGATCGCCACCTTTGTCCAGAAACCGGTCTTGGCTGGCGATATTCACATCAAAACCAAAGACATGATGGCCTGCGGCAAGCGCTGAACAAGCCACGCCAAACCCCATTGAGCCTAGCCCAAATACCGAGATGGTTTGTTTTGACATGATATTTTTCCTTGTGAGGCAAGACGTTGCGACCAGTTAATGGCAGTTTGAAACAACAATAGCACAGACATAATGCTGTGCTATTGAAATCATTTTTAACGCCACCTGCCAACATTACCGCGTTTGGTAACAGCGGTCTCATGTTGGCACAAATTGGGGTTAACGCGTTACTCGGCGCCGACCTGTGCCCAGTCTGGAACCCAAGTTGGATAGCTAGAACATGCGCCAAAGGCGAGACAGCTTGCCAAAAGAACAATCGTCACTGCTTTTTTCTTCATAATTAACCCCTAATAAAGATAAAATATAGATAGCAATAAGGTCACAAATAGGGGGGTAAAGTCAAGGCTTGAACAGTAAAGATACCGCGATTTTTTGGGTTGGTCGTGTTTATGGTTTGGCCTTGGTCGCTTTTAATCTTGGAGCGCCTGAACAATTGCAAAGCATTATGATTGTTTGGATTTTTAATCAGAATGTTTTGTTCAATGCCGCCATCACGGCCCTTCACCCTGCACACCGCGCAAGCCGCGCCGATACCAACATTGCTGTTAAGTTGGTTTTGCCAGCGCGCCAGCATAAAGCGATGCGCCTTTATAGGATTGGGACTCGACCGACATGTCGTTGAGCATCTTCGCCAAATCATCAATCGCATTGGGGGTATGTTTCCAGCGTGAAACCGGTTCGATATGCGTTCGGATTGTAAACAGTACAAAACCGGTTTGTGGCAATTTGCGCAAGGTCTGGTTTTCAAGACGCAAACATAGCTGGTGATTATCAAGGTCACCTTCTGCGGCCTGTCTTTGCGCGCGATGCGGGGTGAATAAATCGCTACCAACCTGCAAAGACCAGTTCATGCGGGCACTGATCGGGCCAATTGTCATTTTATTGAAAAATCGGTCAACCGGACCGGCCAGCCTTTCATCATAATGCGGAACTGGTTCATGAATCGCGGCCAAGGGCTTGCCGATCTTTTCGGCCAAAACCCAATGTGCCGGAAAACAAAGCGACGCCGCCACAAGATGCCATTTTACCGCTGTCGCATCATCCGCCGTAGATTCGGGAAAAGGTGCAAGCAACAATAAATCTTCGGGAACCAGCCGCGCCGCCCTATCCAACGGATGAAGGCCAGCATCTGCCGATGCCATGCGATCATCATGCCTATAATTATCATGCGGGTGTTCATTATGAGCGTGATGATCATGATATGTTATTAAATGCTGCCGAACCATTGCCAGAACTTCATCGCCAGCCACATTGGTATTTGGCATTGCGGAAAACACATCTTGGTGATGTTTGGCCAGTAATTGTGTCTTTAGAGCGATCTGTTCAGCACGGGCAGCCTGATTACCAAATAAATCATTTGACGGCAGCCATTCCGCCTCAGATCGCGCCCGCAAGCCGAGTTTAAGCTTGAAACCAAGCCTCTGCCATGGTGCGCGCTCATCGATCATCATGAACCCCATCTAGCGAGATCATTCGCATAATCATATGGCAAGGCAATGAAATGGCAAGGCCTGCCTATCGCAGGATAATCCACTGAAAAGATAATCCGATGAAAAGACATTCAGATAAAAAGGCTGGAAACTATCTATATTCCTGGGATCAGCGGAACGCCGCTGCAGGCAGTAACCCCTGACACGAACGCAATCAGCAAAATGGCCCGAACGGATTTATTCAGCATTTGATTTTGATTTGAATGATTTGGTAACACTTCTCTATCCAGCAATTTCCATTTGAGCATTCCAAGACTTACCTCTTCTACGCACACAATCCATGGATTTGACCTTTTACTGGGTCAAATCTGAAGTTCTCAGAGAACAGATTGATACCCTAAACTGGTGCCTATCTGAATATATTAGTAGAAAGGGGAGCTGCTACCACAAGCCTGCTTTTGAATTGAGCAAAGGCGCAGCTCAAGGTTTTTGCGCCAAAGTACCCAATGCCTCTCGACCAAAGCTTTCGCCTGCCTCAGAATACAAGTTGAATGACGGTACTCCCATTTTGCTTAACTCTTTCACCTCGGTCTCATGTTTAGCAACCGCAAAAACCTTGCAATCAAGGCCACTTGCATTGATACGCTCAGCAGCGAAGATATTACTCATGTGATTTGGCATTGCTAACAAGATCATTTCCTCAACAGGCTTCGATAAATGGACTTGATTCCAAAAATCGGTGTCTGTTGCATCCGCTACCTCAACAAACAAACCCTCTGACCTTAATTGTTCAGCTCGGTCTTCATTTAACTCAATGCCCAAAACCTCCCCGGGCCTCTCATCTGCCAACACCTTATAAGCGCCGGCTCCAACACGCCCCATCCCAATAATTAAGATTTTTGCCTGACCAGTATCTAGGATTTTATCTTTAGGGTGTAATGTGCTTTTTTGGAATCTGTGAAGGCGGTTTTTATACCTTTGGTAAGTCTGCTCTGAATATTTGCTGAACGGTGCTGCTGCGGCGAAGCTTAAGCTCACCGCAATTGCAAAAATTAGCAACCAGTCCACGTCTAAAAACCCCTGTGAGACTCCAAGGGCCGCAACGATAAGGCCAAACTCTGAATAGTTGCCAAGTGCTATCGCATTAAATAAGCTGGTCCTTGCCCTGAGGCCAAACCAAGTGGCTATGTAAAAGTATAAAAGGGTCTTGATTGGCAACAAAGCAACCAATGCCATTGCAGTGGCGAAAATGGTCCAATTTGGCAGCCCTTGCATGCCAACAGACAAAAAGAAACCAACTAGCATTAACTCTTTGAAGCTGAATAATGATTTGGCCAACGACTTCGATTTTGGGTGATTAGAGATTAATACGCCTAAAATTAAAGCGCCAAGGTCTCCTTTTAAATCAACCGAATAGAAGAATTCGTAACCTGCACCTAACGCAAAAAACAATCCACTCACAACCAGAAGTTCACCGTGGCCTGCATAATCAATTAGTTTGAACATCAATTTTCGAACTGGCGGTAAGAATAAAAGGAAAACCGCTAGCGCCCACAAACTTGGGTATTTTCCTTCACCGACTGCGAGGAATAAAACTGCAAAGATGTCTTGCATGACCAAGATGCCAATTGCGATTTTTCCATATAGGGCGCCCATATCGCCTTTGTCTTCAAGCACCTTAACGGCGTATACTGTGCTTGAGAATGATAAACCAAATGCAATAACTATTGCTGCAAATGGCGTGAGGTTTAGTACGCTTAAATCAAAAAGTAATTGACCCGCGAGAATGGTGAACGTGAAGAAAGCTGTTGAGCAAATGAGGTGGATCACAGAGGTACCCCAAACCTCTGCCGTTGCTAAGTCTTTAATTTTTAACTTTAGGCCAATAGTGAAAAGTAAAAGTGTCACACCAAGGTCAGCAACGGCTTGCAAACTATCCGGCGCTTCGAAACCCATAAAATTATAAGCGAAGCCTGCTAACAAGAACCCTACCATGGGAGGTAGGCCCACACGGCTAAGAGCGATACCAAAAAAGAACGCAAAGCTGATCAGTGTTATTGCCATTGTTAAGCTATTCCGATTTAAAAGGTGTTTAAAAAAGGTTCTAATGGTTGAGTTTGTGTCTAAACTTCATAAAACACAAGATCGACCGCTTGCAAATGTCACAAAAACCTCAGACAGACGGCGTTTAAACAGAGTTAATCACGTGGGTCTGGTGCTTTGGGTGAAGGTACCCTCGGTTGCGAGAGGCAAATGCTCACTTTGTTGATAGGATATTGATTAAATTTAGTGTTTTTATTGCGCCGCCGGATTGCGCTACTGAGACGAAAAGACGGCCATCTTTGATTGCGACATTTCCTCAAGCGTATGGGAAATCCCACCAACGCCAAGACCAGACCGCTTCCTACCAGCAAACGGCATCCAATCAACCCTGAATGCCGAATGTTCATTCACCATTATGGCTGATCCGTCGATCCTGTTCACAGCGTCCATAATCTCAGTGTAATCATTTGAGAACACCGATGCTTGGAACGCGAAGGGGAGGCTGTTTGCCTGCTCTATTGCATCATTGAGGCTATTTTTGTCATATACGGAAATCACAGGCCCAAAAATCTCTTGGCTTGACACCCGACAGGTCTCCGGCGGGTTTAGCAGCACTGTGGGAGCGTAGCAGGAAGCAGAAAGCCTCTTACCACCGCAGATAACCTCGGCACCCGCATCAACAGCTTCTTTAACCCATTCCTCTACCCTGTCGACTTCTCTGTTCCTAATCAGCGGCCCACATTGCGTTTCGGCATCAATGGCGTTGCCAACAATCAATTTTGAGGCATGATCCGCGATATTTTCAGCAAGTCCCCGTGCTGAAGAGCCAAAGGAAAACACACGTTGAACAGATACACAGACCTGCCCTGAGTGATAGAAGCCTCCCTTCACAAGGCTTGGAATGAAAAGTTCTTTTTTGGCAGACGGACAGACAATGACTGGCGCAACGCCACCATGCTCTAGCGCAACCCTTGTTCCAGGCGCTACCAACGAGCGCAGTTTCCACCCAACAGCTGCCGAGCCGATAAAGCTGAAAAATGCAACCCTTTCATCAGTAACGAGTTTTTGTGCCACTTCCACGTCGCAGCAGATTAATTGTGCCCATTCTGGCGCTAGCCCTGCCTGATGCAGTATGTCTATAAAAATTTTACAGCTGAGGGGAGTGTCATCAGCGGGCTTGACAATGACAGGATTTCCTGCAGCAACAGCTGGCGCAACCTGATGGACAATCAGATTTAACGGATGATTGAAGGCCGAAATGGCAACCACAGGACCAATCGGTTCCTTGATGGTAAAAGCCATTTTTCCATCACCGGCTGGCGTCAGATCCATCGGTATTTCATAGCCGGCATTGTTCGCAATATCTGCAGCACAGGTTTCAACGCCATCAATTGCCCGTTCCACCTCAACTCTTGCATCAATAAGTGGCTTTCCCCCTTCTGATGCAATAAGTAAAGCAAGTTCATCAGTTCTGCCTTTCATGATCACAGCTGCTCTTTTCAGAATGGTGGCTCTTTCATGTCTTGGAAGCCCCTTTCTGTTGGCCCTGTGTGTCTTGTCGGCAATGGTTAATGCCAGATCTACGTCGCTCACGGAGGAAAGTTGCACCTCACCCACATGAGAGCCGTCAAAAGGATTGGTTACATTTAATTGGCCCATAGCGCGAAACCTCACACGACTGATTGGTGATCTTTGAGATCAGTAATCAATTCTTTAACATTTTGTGAATAATCGACTGGCAAATCTATAAGATGGACACCACCTTGTCTGTAAGCTCTGTCGACCGTCTCAATAAACCCGGTTACGCTGGTAATGCGGTGTCCATGCGCGCCATAGGACTCCGCATATTTGACGAAATCTGGATTGTTATACTCCAAACCCCAATCCTCGAATCCTGAGCCAGCCTGTTTCCAGCGAATCATTCCATAGGAGTTGTCGTTGAGTATCAGAACGACCAGATCCAAATTCAACCTGACAGCTGTTTCAATCTCCTGACTATTCATCATGAAGCCACCGTCGCCACAAATTGACATAACTTTGCGGTTTGGGTGAATCAGGGCGGCTAGCATTGCAGATGGCAGCCCGCCCCCATCGTGGCTAGGGCATTGTCGAGAAGAATTGTATTCGGCTGGAATGCTAAATAATTTCTTGCAAACCAAATTTTGTAAACACCATTATCAAGCGCAATAATATCGTGATACCCCATCAGGTTCCTAATTTCTGATACAATCTCTTGTGGCCGCATCGGGAAAGTTGGCTCTTCGACAAGTTGGAAGATCTTCCCTTTCACATTGTCCCTAACTTTCTCAAAATCACTCAGGTTTATGTCAAGTTTTGATCCAAGGGCCGAGGCCAATGCGTCAACAGACATGGCAATGTCACCGACTACCTCTATTTGTGGAAAATAAACCTGATCCACCTGAGCCGATTTGTAATTGATATGGATTACCTTTGTGCCGCCATGCTCCATAAAAAATGGCGGCTTTTCGACAACATCATGACCAATGTTCACGATCAAGTCAGATATCTTGATATAGTCATGTAGGTAATCTTTATCTGAAAGAGCAGCGGTCCCGAGGAAATAGCTGGAGCTCTCATCAACGACGCCCTTTCCCATCTGCGTGTTGCAGAATGGCACCCCAATCATAACAATAAATTCAGATATCGCGCGGCGGGCTTCCTTGCGATTTGCTCCAGCACCGATCAAAAGCAGTGGGCGTTTTGCATTTTTGATTGCTTCAGCGGCAGTGCGGATAATGTTTGCGCCTGCGATTGCATAATGCCGTTCTCCTGGTGGGATCAAATCCACCATATCCGCCGGCTCCTCTGCGATGTCCTCGGGCAACTCAAGTAATACGGGACCGGGCTTTTCCTCTTCTGCAACACGAAAGGCTTCTCTGACAAGCGACGGGATCGTGTTTGCGTTGACAATTTGTTTGGTCATTTTGCAAATCGGCGCAAACAACTGAACAACGTCGATTATCTGAAATTGGCCCTGCTTGGACTTCTTGATGGGCTTTTGCCCCGTGATCATGACAAGTGGAAAGCCCCCGAGAAAACCATAGGCTGCAGGAGTTGTAAAATTTGTTGCACCGGGCCCAAGCGTCGCGAGGCATACGCCGGCCTTACCGGTAAGCCTACCATAGGTTGCCGCCATGAAAGCTGCTCCCTGTTCATGCCTCGTCAGGACAAGTTTGATTTGTTTTGATTTTCTAAGGGACTCCAGAAGGTCCAGGTTTTCTTCTCCGGGAATTCCAAAAATATACTCTACCCCTTCATTCTCCAGAGCTTGGATAAATAAATCTGACGCTTTCATGATAACCCCCATAACACCGCTCAAGTAGAGAACTCTAAAACAAACGCCAAGCATTTCATATCCAAAAGTCAACCTTGTCTGGGGTCAATAGGTCTTTCGATGCTCAAATGGCTGAGTAATTATCCCAAGCCCCGCATCCTGCTTGCATTGTGGACCAGGCACTTTCTTGATGCCCTAAGACAAAACCAAATTCTTGCTAAACGACTAGATGTCACAGTGCCTCCAGATGGCTAACTGTCGTGAGGTTGGCAAGTTTATCTCAGATTCCCAGCGTAATCAGGCTAGGGTTATTAAGGAGGCTGAGAAAACCTTTCAAGGATACAATGCGCATGAGCGTGATTGCTTCTGACAATTAAGATTGCGCATGATGCGCATGAGTTTTCTTAGGAGTCTTGAGAGGTATAGTTAAGTATATGTAATATATAGATTGTTTAGTATGAATTGCAGAGTGTTTGTACTCATGCGCAATATTGCATATCACAGGAACTTCCATAGAAACTCATGCGCAACGTGCGCACATGCGCAAATAGTCTTGATCGCTTAAGACCCAATCTTTGCTTAAAAGAAACCATGGTCAACACAGACAAAAATCAGATCAACCTTCGAGTACAGGAAACACTTTCGGTCACTCTTTGGTCACTTTTAGGGTGACAAAAGGCCCATTTTGTCCTCGTTGTCGTCATATACGGCAACAACAGACACAGGCTGTAATCAATGGTATACATAGACAAATACAGACAAAATGGCGATTCCGGGAGGACTCGAACCCCCAACCTGCTGATTAGAAGTCAGCTGCTCTATCCAGTTGAGCTACGGAACCATTTTGGTGATGCGACAGGTTGTGCCGGTTTTTACCCGATTTGTCCAGATGCCTTTTGCCCGTGACGCAAGGCTAACCCAGTCAAAGCGCCAATCTAAAGCCACCAATCAAAATCACGTCAAAGATGCGAATTTGCATAATGGTCACGAAAACGGCTGCAGGCTTTGCCTGCGATCAATGAGTCCAGGCACCATTGCGGGTAAAGGCAAAATTATCAGCATAGGCGCGCGGCTTGACGCGCCGTGATTTCGGCTGTTGAACAACATAATCAATGTCATTGGCCTCGGCATAAGCAACAGCCGACTCCAGATCAGGAAAATACATCTTTACTTGACGCGCCGTATCTGACGAAGACTGCCACCCCATCAATTGATCAGGCTTGGCAGCGCTTTTGCGCATATAGGCCAAAACCCATTCACATCCACGGCTGATTTTGGTTTTACGCCCCGACTGCATCGCCGTTTTGCTGGGTTTATAGATTTTTGCGGTCATTACAGCCTCAATGTAAAAAAATACTGCCGATGCGGCTCTCTGCCACTAGTTATAGGTAGAAAAAGCCGTCCCGAAAAGCCTAATTTTCACAATTAGCGGCTGGCCTTGCATGGTTGAAAAAAATCATAATTGCCTTTCGACTTTGGGCAATCTGTATTATAGCTATCGCTAATTATTTATTTTGAATTATTTTAGGTTTTTGTGTTCGTGATTTCCGGTTCAGTTCTTTTCAATAAATCCTATTCGTTTGGCCAAAAAATCAGATGGCTTGGTTTGCTTGCCAAAACCAGACGAAACCACCGCATGATGCGGCTAGCGGCTGCCATCATGGCAAAAAGCAACGCGGCCCAACCTGTCATCATTGATATCGGCGCAAATGTCGGGCTGTTCACCACGGCGTTCATGGCGGCGGCAAGGCCACCAAAACTCGTTCTGGCAATCGAACCATCAAATTACGTCTTTGCCATACTAAAAATCGTTACTGCAAAACTCGACAGGGTTCGTTGCCGCAAACTGGCGCTTAGCCATGAAAGCGGCGAGGTTCAATTAAAAACGCCAATTAAAAAATCAGGGGCATTGCGCGTTGGGCTGTCACATATTGGTGATGGTGATAAAATGACAGCCTTTGTAGAGACTGTTCAAACTAAACGTCTTGACGATCTTTTGACCGCCGAATCGATACCCCAAGTTGATATTGTCAAAATTGATGTTGAAGGCGCCGAGCAGCATGTGATTAATGGCGCGCAAAATTTAATCAACAAAACAAAGCCAATCTGGTTTATCGAGCTTGTGCAAGGCCGCGCCGATAATTTCAATGGATCGGCAAGTGACATTTTTCAGCAATTTATCGATGCTGGCTATCAGGCCTTTATTTTGAATGATGATTATGGCTGGGATCAGGTAACATCCATTAGCGATGCCACCGATTATCTTTTTGTTCCGGTCGCTACCGCTTAAAAGTTTTTGACCGTCAGAACCTCTGCCTTGCGGCGCATCATCTATCGCCACAACAATAGCCGAAAACGCGGCCTGACACGCCGTTCTTTTGGGAGCGAGCGATTCAAATGGCCGCCGGTAATGGTGAACACACTGATAATAACCAGCGTCAGCAAAATGAAATAGCCCGCAACAATCGGATAAGGCACAAAGGGGTTAAAGGTCTTTTCCGCAAAATATGACGCGTAATAAAGCGCGTCACCTTCCTGACGCCATGCCGGAAAGCCGGAAAAAAACACCAATGTTGTCGAATGAAACAGGAAAATGGCTTCATTCATATAAGCCGGCCAAGCAAGACGAAGCATATTCGGAAACATGACACGGCGGAATATTTGGAAGCGGGTCATGCCGCTTGCACGGGCGGCTTCGATTTGTCCATTTGGTACCGATTGCAAAGCTCCTGAAAAGATCTCGCTTGAATAGGCAGCAGTATTGCAAAACAGCACAAAAAGCGCTCCTGCCCATGCTTTTGTAAACCAGCCTGTGCTGGCGTCAATAACAACCAAACCAAGATCGATTGTTATTCCTATTTTTGGCAATAGAACAAAGGCTTCATAGGCAAAGAAAAACTGGATAAACAAAGGTGAGCCGCGAAAAAGGAAAACAAATCCGGATGCAGCCAAGCGCAAAGCCGCAAACCGGCTTTGCCGACCAAGCGACAAACAGACAGCAAACCAAAAGCCGAAACCTATGGCCAGAACGCCAAAATAGACATTCCATATCAGCCCCGAACCGATTAGCACCATTTGTTCACATAAAGTGATATCAGTCTTTGGCAATAGCCGCTCACCGATGCCAATTGCACGAAGCCCATAGGCCTGCATGGTGTCAAAACATGCGTTCATCCCGTTAAACACCACCCCGCAGCCCCGTCTTGCCCGAACCGGCAAGTGTGGCCTGTCCTCGGCTTAGACGTGCCATGATCCGCTTATAGGCGACCTCGCTGATGGCGGTGAGCCCAAGATAGAAAATCAACAGAAACCCAAAATAATATAACCGCCAATCCGGATGCGGATAGGCATAAATACCAGTCTTGGAGCTGCCAAGTTCGCGCGCCCAATAGACAATATCCTGCAAGCCCAATAAAAACAAAAGTGGCGTTGCCTTGATCAGGATCTGCCAAAGATTAGACAGACCCGGCAAAGCAAAAACCCACATTTGCGGCACGAGAATTCGGCGGAAAATCTGGGATTTAGTCATGCCGAAACTGGCACCAGTTTGAATTTGGGCAATCGGCACGGCCCTGAAAGACCCAGCCAGAACATTGCCAGCAAATGCCCCAAAAACAAGACCAAAGGAAATAACAGCAAGCCCGAACCCATAGATGCTATGCCATATTGGTGCCGCGGTTGAAAGCGGCAGTTTGGCGGCGCTACAGACCAAAAAATTATTGCCCTGCCAGACACCATCCGGCTGATCCGGACAGATCATGAGGTAACGCAGATATTCAAACCCCTGATCTAGTGCAATGGGAACGAAAAGAAAAAACACAATATCGGGAACACCTCTGGCAAGCGCGATATAGCCGCGCCCGGGAAGTGATAATAAAGGCGATGCTGACCGGCTGGCCACCGCACCGGCAAACCCAACTGCAAGCGCAACCGGCGCAACAACCGCAATCAACAGCATCACCAAACCAAAAGATCCGAAAAAGGCAAGATGCTTTGGCGTGGTCAGATAACAGCTAAACCAGTCTAAACCGGAAAGAAGCGATGGATCAGCGCAGACAGGAAACATAGCCGCGCATTACCAGATCAGTGTTGTGGCGATGAATGGCCGTTGCCAGCCAAAAATATGCCCAACTGAAAAAACGGCCGACAAAATTTTGCCGGCCGGTTTCATGATGATGGATAGAGCGGCCATTAATAGGTCTTGACGTCAGCACCGAACCATTTGACCAGCAATTTGTTCAACGAGCCGTCTTGTTTCATTGATGTGATGGCCTTGTTCATTTTTTCTTTTAGCGCATTGTCGGTTTCACGAACGCCCAACCCAATCCCGTCGCCAAGGTAAACCTCGCCAACCTGAACCAGCTTGCCACCAGACTCCTTGATGATTGGCGCAAGATAATCGCTGTCGGCAAGAACCGCATCAGCCTCACCATTGCGAACGGCGGCGATGGTTTCATCGGGCGTTGCAAACTCAACAAGCGTTGCCCCAGTCGCGGCGATATGGCCGGCCTGAATGGTGCCAGTTTGCGCAGCAATCACGCCGCTTTTCAAATTGGCATTCGCACCATCCAGCGCAACATAAAAAGACGGGGCTGGTGGATAATAGGCTTGGGTAAAATCAATAACCTTGTCGCGTTCTTCGGTAATCGACATGCCAGCAATGATGGTGTCATAATTGCCTGCCAACAGGTTTGGAATGATTGAGTCCCACTCATTTACCACCCAAACACAGGTTAGATTTGCCCGCTTGCAAAGTTCGTCACCAAGATGACGTTCAAATCCATCAACCTCTTTTTTATCATTGATAAAATTATAAGGAGGGTAAGCGCCTTCGGTACCCATACGAACCGTATCGGCAGTTGCAATATTAATGCTGAGGGCGGTCAGCAATCCGGCGATTAAAAGTGATTTCATTTTTATACTCCTGAATAGGTTTTTTATTCCGTAAAAGTCCCAAACGAATCAATTGCTTTACAACAATGATTAAATTTCCTGATAGCCTAACTGATAACCACATTAAGCAATACGTGACCATCACTAATAATCTATCTAGCAGATTTATTGGCAATTGTAATAGATGAACGTAAAAACTGCTTTAATCTTGACGATTTCGGCGCATCAAATAATTGTGCGCTCTCGCCCTGTTCTTCAATTTGTCCGTCATGCAGAAAAATCACTTGATCCGAAATATCACGAACAAGCTGCATATCATGCGTCACCATAATCATCGTACGGCCATCCCGCGCCAGCTGCAAAATCACCTCAACAACTTCGGCCTCAAGTTCTGGATCGAGCGCTGATGTTGGTTCGTCCAACAAGATCACATCGGGTTCCATGGCTAATGCCCGCGCAATGGCGGCGCGCTGCTGCTGCCCACCTGACAACATTGCCGGCCACGCATCTGCTTTATCTTCAATCCCAACCTTGGCCAGCAATGCGCGTCCGATCTCACGCATCTGGTTACGGTTTTTGCCAAGAACGGTCACTGGTGCTTCGATGACATTATCGAGGATCGTCATATGTGTCCAAAGGTTAAATTGCTGAAACACCATTGCGATACGTTGGCGAAGCGCCCTTACCTGCGCATTGTCTGCGGGGCGTCTTTCTTCGGCTTCGCCATGCCAGCGTAATGACTCACCACCAAAAACAATGTCACCAGCTTGAAAGGTTTCAAGAAGATTGGCACAACGAAGCCACGTCGATTTACCAGAACCCGATGATCCGATAATCGAGGTTACCGTCCCGGGCTTTGCCGACAGGCTGACGCCGCGCAAAACGGCCAGCCCATCATAACTTTTGTGAATATTTCGAAGCTCAAGAATATCATTATTTCGGTTTGGGCTGCTCACAAACACCTCTTTATTTTGAGACGACAAATGCTGGTCTTAACAATGCTGCCTTTCTCAAAAGCCATATTCACCCGCATTTGGCAAGGCTGATTCTTGCGATATTGGGTTTTGATGCAGCGACTTGCCAATCAATTGCAGGCGCAGGGGGAGCGCCATAGCGACAATAAGACAAGCCGAACCAACCGTGAAAACACAGTGGTTACGTCCAGAACGATCGTTTATGGGGAAATGGTCGGAGTGGAGAGATTCGAACTCCCGGCCCTCTGGTCCCAAACCAGATGCGCTACCAGGCTGCGCTACACTCCGACGATGATGTCATATCCCCCCTGTTACGGAATTTCAAGCATTCATCTTGTGCAAAATACGATTTATTTTACTTTTCTTGCGAACCGGCCGAATTTACCGCCGCTCCAACTGGTAGATGTAGCCGCGTCTGCGGCCCAAGCCCAAGTCGCGCTGCTTCGCCGCCGCCAATTTCCAGAACATATTGCGCCGCTTTCTGCGATTTGCGGGCTGTCAGACTAAAAGGTTCAGTATTGGCAATTATGCTTACAAGCCTGCCATCACTGGCAAAAAACAGCATATCAAGGCTGATGGGAGTGTTTTTCATCCAGAATGAACGCGGCCCGTCCTTGGCAAATATGAATAGCATTCCGGTTCTTGCCGCCAAGGGCGGGCTGAACATCAACCCATAGGCTTGCTCGGCCGGCGTTTTGGCAAGCCGAACGTCAAAATTGATTGGCTGGCGGTCGGGTGCTGGCAAAAGCTTAATTTTGGTTGCCGCATAATCTGGCGACCGGATAGCTTTTTCGGCGGCAACCGGCAATGATGCTAACATCACCACCACCACCGCCGCCAGCAGCCGCCACATATGATTTAACCGCCGTTGGTTAGCCTGCTGCGGCATAAGCAATCAAAAGCAGCAATGTCAGTAATCCGGCCTGAACAAGAACCGCACGACCACTAACGGTAGGGCCAGCAAGCGGGCTATGCATGATCCGGTCAAGCCTATCCCAGATCGCGTTAACCAAGCCGCGTGTTTGGTGCAAGAGGCCTGACCAGACAAGCATAATCATACGCAGCAAGGGTAAGCCGACCATCGGTGCCAAACGCCTATAGAACCAATCGGAATTCAGCACAACTGATGGGATTTCTGGTGGATATAGCTTTAACCGCACCAGCACAACGAATGCTAGCATTGCAAAGATCAGCAATTGCATCTGGCTTGTCACATGACCCGCATCATAGGGGTGGTAATCAACCGCATAGGGCAAAATGCTGTAAAGCAGTGACGGAAACACACCAATGCCAATACATAAGAAGGCAGCAATGCCCATAGCCACGCGCATACCAATTGGTGCTTCGCCAGATTCAATTTTGTTGTCATGCGCAAAAAAGGCAAAATAAGGAATCTTGATGCCTGAATGTTCAAGCACGCCAGCAGAGGCAAATAGCAGGACAAAATAAGCCCAAATAATGCCTGCATCGCCAAGCGCTGACATGGTCAGTGATTTGGCGACAAAGCCGCTGAATAACGGAAAGGCCGAAATCGACATGGCTCCGATGATACAACAAACCATGGTAAAGGGCATTTTCTTGTAAAGCCCACCAAGTTCGGATGCTTTTATCGTGCCTACCTGATGCAATACCGCGCCCATGCTCATAAACAGCAAGGCTTTATAGATGATGTGAACAAAGGCATGGGCGACCGCACCATTCAGTGCCAATTCGGTGCCAATACCAACGGCAACAACCATGAAGCCAAGCTGGTTATTCAAACTAAAGGCCAGAACCCGCCGCAAATCATTTTCGATAACGGCAAAGAACACTGGCAAGGCCGTCATTGCCGCGCCAATCCAGATCAGGATATCGGTTCCCGGAAAGCCGCGCGCAAGTGCATAGATTGCAAGCTTGGTGGTAAAGGCAGACAAAGCCACTGTTCCAGTTGGTGTGGCTTCGGGATAGGCATCCTGCAACCAGCCATTCAAGAACGGGAATGCCGCCTTAATGCCAAAAGCAATAAATATTAGCCATGTTGCCGCATCGCCAAGATCCATCTTGGTAAAGCGGATATCGCCGCTAGTAGAGGCCAAAATCGCCGCACCAGCTAAAAGCAGCACACCGCTTGTCACTTGGAACAGTAAATAACGCATTGCCGCCTGGCGCGCACGTTCAGTGCCGCTGGCAAGGATAAGGAAAACCGACGTTACCGCAGTGGCTTCCCACCATACGAACAAACTGACCAAATCGCCAGCATGAAGCGCCGCAATCGCAGCACCAGCATAAGATAAGGACGCACAATGCTGTTGCCAGTCGCGGTCATGCCAGCTGTAAATCACATTCAGCGCCGCAGCTAAATGAAAGATAATCGCAAAGGGAAGGCTTAACGTATCAGCTTGATATAGAATCAGGTCAAGCCCCAACACCGTCCAAACAAGATGCGTTCCTGCACCAAGGAATAGGCCATAAGCCGACAGCGCAATCGCGCCAAGCATATAGATTTGACGCCAAACATGCGGGATGACGGGCAGTAGAAACGCTGCCAGAATCATGATCAGGCCCGGAGGCATATGACTAATCATAATAATCCTCCTTCCGCATGATCATAAGCCGCAACCATTTGCCGACCTGAACAATGAACAGAAATGCCAAAAACCCGTACAGAGCCGGAAACATAAAGCTTTCCTCGGCAGATACCACGCCATGCCGGTGAATGAAAAATTCTAATCCGAACAGAACAATGGCAATGCCAAGCAGGGCCTTGGTGAAGCTTCCACCAAGGCGCTGTAAATCTGACGGCGATTTTGAAGATGGCGTACTCATGAAATCACCATTAATTTGGCCAAAGCGGCGAAGAAATCGACATAGAAGAACAAAAGAAGTGACAAAATGGCAGTTAAAACCGGCGGAATCACAACCAGCGGATGCGATGTCACCTCAACCGTTTTCACCTTGGGTCGGAAAAATCCGCGCGAAACCGGCTCTAACAGATAATAAATATTCAACAAGGATGACAATCCAAGCACGCCAAGAATGACCAGATAGCCCGAGTCAACCGCGCCAACCATCAGCATGAATTTCGACCAGCTGCCCCCCAAAGGCGGAATGCCTATGATCGACAAGGCACCAATGAAAAATGCAACAAAGACCCATGGCATTTCCCGCCCCTGCCCGTCAAGTTCGGAAATTTTGGTCAGATGCGCCTGCACATAGATCGCACCAGCACAGAAAAACAACGTGATTTTGCCCGCCGCATGCATGACAATATGCAAAGTTGCGCCCTGAACGGCAATTGATGACGCAATCGCCGCCCCCAAAACAATATAGGATAGCTGGCTGATCGTTGAATAGGCTAGACGAGCCTTGATATCATCTTTGGTGATGGCAACCATGCTTGACGCCAGAATGGTAAAGGCCGACAGCCAGACAAGCCAATCCGCCGCCCCAGTTTCAGCCAGAAAATCAATGCCAAACACATAAACAACAACGGTCAAGATCGTAAAGACCCCCGCCTTGACAACCGCAACCGCGTGAAGCAAGGCCGAAACCGGTGTTGGTGCCACCATCGCCGCAGGTAGCCAGCGATGGATCGGCATCAATGCCGCCTTGCCAACGCCAAAGGCGAATAGCGCAAGCAGGATTGGTGCCATTGCCGGATCAATCTGCCCAGCAAGATAACCACCCGGCCGGAAATCCAGCGTTCCGGTGCTAAGCCAAACCCACACAACAGCGGGTAACAACAATACAACTGACGTTCCAACAAGGATGCTCATATAAAGCCGTCCTGCGTTGCGTGCAAGGGCGCTTTCTTTATGTGTTACAAGTGGATAGGTGGAAAAGGTCAGAATTTCGTAGAACACAAAAAGAACCAGTAGATTGCCCGACCATGCAACCGCCATTGCCGCATGAACCGCGACCGCATAAAAGGCGGCAAAGCGCGTTTGATGCTTTTCATGGTTACCGCGCATATAGCCAACCGAGTAAAGCGCTGCCAAAATCCAAAGACCCGACGCAACCAAACCGAAAATGGCACCAAGCGGTGTGACAGCGAATTCAAGCGCCAGTCCTTCGGCAATCTGCGCCACAAACAGCCGTGGCGTTTCACCATCCAGAACCGCTAGCGCAACATGAACTGCGGCAATAAAGGTGATGACCCCACCAATTGGCCCTGCAGCATCACGCCAAACATGCCTAACCGCCAGAACCGGCGTTAAAATCGCGACAAAAAGCGGCGCTAATAGCCCGACAAGCATTGCGGTATGAAGTGACATCATGCCCCGCCTCCCAACAATGCTGTGGCGGCAAGGCGCGCCGCGCCAACAATCCAGCCAGCGTCAATGCCAAACCAGATATTGCCAAGAGCAACCATCCACAGCGGCAAATAGATCGCAGGGTTTTCAACCAGTTTTGGTGATCGTGCCGGTGCAGGTTGCATCCACATGACTTCCATCACTTTCCAAAGGTAAACAACCGACAAGGCGCTGCTGATCAGAACAAGCGCCAGAATGACATATGAATTGGTCTCAAGAATGGCACGCACCAAATACAACTTTGAAATAAAACCAGCGGTCAGCGGCAAACCAGCAAGGCTAAGGCCGCAAATCAAAAAGGCCGTTGCCGTTATTGGCATCCGCCGCCCGATACCGGTGATGGTTTCAAGGCTGGCACGCGTGCCAAGAGCAGCGACAAAACCGCCAATCGCCATAAATATGCCGCCTTTGATTAGCGCATGATTGCCGATATGGATAAATCCGGCGCTGATTCCTGCTGGTGTCGCCAGAGCAAGCCCAAGCGCGATATAGCCAATTTGCGCCACCGAAGAATGGGCAAACATCTTTTTGATATCGGCTTCGTAAATAGCCATGATCGTGCCAACGAAAATGCCGCCAACCGCCAAAGGCACGATGATATTCGACAAGGCAATATCAACAATTTCGGGCGTTCCGGCAAAAATGGTGAAAAAGATCCGCGCCAAAACATAAAGCGCCGCTTTGGTCGCAATCGCCGCCAGCAGGGTTGACACCGCCGATGGCGCATAGCCATAGGCCGCAGGCAACCATATATGGACGGGGAAAATAGCTGCCTTGACCAGCATACCTGCAACCATAAAGCCAAAACCGACATAAAGCGCGGCCCCGCCAGCGGCATCAGGCAGGCGGCTTGCCATATCGCCCATATTCAATGTGCCAGTGATGGCATAAATAAACCCGACGCCAATCACATAAAAGGTCGCGCCAACCGCGCCAATGACAAGATAGTGATAGCCCGCAACAAGCGCCCGCCGGTCAGTACCCGCCCCCATGCCAATCAGAATGACCGAAGCCAAGGCCGAAATTTCAAGGAAAACAAACAAATTGAAAGCATCAGCTGTCATCACAAGGCCAAAAAGCCCACCAACGACAAGAAGCCATGCCGCATAGAATTTACCGCTGTCCTTATCGGCAATTTCAATGGCAACAAGACGCCGTGCGGCAAGCGTTGCCAGAAACCCAAGGCCTGACATCACCACCAATGTAAGGCTGGATGCCGAATCAACGACAAATTCAATGCCCCAAGGCGGCTCCCAATTGCCAAGATGATAGCTAATGCGAACGCCATTTTCGGTCACGGATTGAAGCATCAACGCGGCAAGAAATGAGATGCCAGTTCCAACAAGCGCCAAAACCCATGCCAAACCGGCAATCGGCAAAACCGCACTAAATGGTGCCAAAAGCAACGGAACCACGACAAGCAATGCTGGTAAATTAGTCAAAATAGCGGTGCCCATCATTCTGCTGCCTCACTTGTCGGACGTTGCGGACGAGCCAGTGATTGGCTAGCTTTGGCGGCAATGATTTCATCTTCTTCGACACTGCCAAAGGCTTCGTTAATCCGCAGGATCAAGGCCAAGCCAAGCGCCGTTGTCGCCACCCCAACAACAATCGCTGTCAAAATCAAAACATGCGGCAAGGGGTTTGAATAAAGCGTGTCGGGGTTACCATCAAGAATCGGCGCGGTACCGTTTGCCATCTTGCCAAGCGAAATGTAAAAGATAAAAACCGAGGTCTGGAAAATTGACAGCCCGATCATTTTTTTCACCAGATTCGCACGGGCAATCACTATGAAAAGCCCTGTCATCATCAAAATGACAACAATGATATAGTTCCAGCTGCCTGCGAGTTGCTCAATCATTTGTCGCGATCCTCAACAAAACCGGCAAAGGCATGAAACAATGCCAGCATGACACTTGTTACTGTCAGGCCAACGCCAAATTCGACAACTAAAATGCCAATATGCTGCCCCGAACCAACCGATCCGGTTAGCGCGGTATAATCCAAAAACAGGCCACCCTTGGCCATCGAGACAATGCCAACAGCGCCATAGATTGCGACACCAAGCACCATCATCCAAAGATTAACCCGCGCCGAAATGATTTGACGCCCAGCTTGCAAGCCAAAGACAAGCGCATGCAAAATAAAGGCAGCGGCGATGATCACGCCCGCCTGAAACCCGCCACCAGGACCAAAATCGCCATGGAATTGGACGTAAAGGCCAAACATGATGATTGGGGCAAACAGGATTTTGGCCACAACACGAAAGACAGGATTTTGGTTCATGCCTTTGTCCTCGCTATCTTGGTTGCCGACTTTGGCTCGGCTGTTTTGGGCTTGTTTGCTTTGGGCCTGGCTGTTTTTGCCGCCATCGTGCGGTTATCCGCTTTGACACGCTTTGTTCGGGTGGCACCCGCAAGCAACATCAAAACCCCAAGACCGGCGGTAAAGACAACAATCGTCTCGCCAAGCGTGTCAAAGCCGCGATAGCTTGCCAAAACCGTTGTCACAACATTCGGAATGTGAAGCGCACTGCCACTTTCGGCAAGATAGCGCGGGGCAACATGCTGATGTACCGGTGCCATAGCATCACCAAGCGATGGCAAATCCATAACGGCAAGAAGCAATAACGCCCCTGCGCCAAAACAAATAACCCCTGCCAGAAAATTACGATTCTGGCTTGGTTTTTCGTCGGCCGGAATATAGGCCATTGCGGCAAGAAACAGCACTGTTGAAATGCCAGCGCCAACCGCCGCCTCGGTAAAAGCAACATCAACCGCATCCAGATTGACGAAAATTGCCGCTGAGGTCAGTGAATAGGCACCTGACATGACGATCACGGCATAAAGGCGTCCAGTGCGAACCACCATCACCGCGATCAGCACCAGCAAAGCTAGCAGAAAAACATCAATGACTAGACTAACCATCACGATTTTCCCTTAACGGTTTTGGCATTCGATTTCTGGGGTTTTGCTGTCTTCGTGGGCGTAGCGTTAACCAAATTCCGCCCGACCGGCTTTACGCCCATTTTATGCGCCACCTGCGCCACCGCATGGGTTGCAATCGGGCTGGTAAAAAACAAAAACACGCCAATTAAAGCTAGTTTAAAGCTGACAAGGCTAAACCCTTGATGAATGATCATGCCAAGGATGATGAAGCTGGCACCAGCCGTATCAATCATGCCAACCGCATGAATCCGGCAATAGACGTCAGGCAATTTGATTAGGCCAAGGCTGCCGATCAAAAGCGCAATCACGCCAATCGCAATTGACAGTCCAGATAGAATAAGCACAAGCATATCCATCATTTTGCCCCCGTTGAATGATCGCCAAGCGAACCGGTGCTGAAAATTTTCAGGACAGCAAAAGTGCCAATAAAGTTCAAAATGGCATAAAGCAGCGCGATATCGACAAATTCAGGGCGCTCCATAATAAAGCCATGAAGTGCAATCCCCAAAATGACCAAAGTACCAATTGCATTGACCGCCAGAACACGGTCAAACGCGGTTGGGCCAAGTGCGGTACGGACAAGCCCCATTACAAGGCAAACCGCACAGGCGGTGATTGCAACAATCATCATCATTTGCCAGATTTCTCCAAATGTCCTGATATGACCCCTTCAAGGGCGCAATTACGTCCATCCATTTCGCCGCTTCGCACATCATCGCCGAATTGCGGGTGAAGTGCGTGAACCAAAAATCGGCTTGAGCCTGTTTTGGCTTCATCAATATCAACGGTGACGGTTCCCGGGGTCAAGGTGATCGAATTGGCATAATTGGCAAGGCCAGCCGCGGTTGATTGATTGGCAGGAACTTCAAAGATTTCAGGATCAGATGTTCCACGAAGAATGATTTTGGCTGTTGCGATATTGGATGAGATGATCTCGCCAATCAGCCAAACCAAATAGGCTGGCAACCGCGCAAAAAGATGCGTTGGCAGGCCTTCGCGATCAGTCGCGCCAATGCGAAGACTAAGCCAGGTGCAAAGCAAACAACTGGCAATACCAAAACCAATCAGCAGACCATTATAAATGCCTGACATCAGCAACCAGCCAGCCATCAAGGTCGTAAATAAAATCAGGAAATGCATTTGGATTCGAAAAACTCTGTATTGTGTATACCAGTGACAAATATTAGATGGCTTTTTCCTTGGCTTCAATGCCATTTCGGTAAAAATATTCTTTGAGTCACATAATTTTTTGGTTTTCAGCCGTGAGTGTTTTTCCAAAAATTGCCAGCAAATGGCTTGTTTTTGACAAGGCCTCAGGCTATGAGTTCATCAGTTACATTTTGCTTTGAAACGAATTTGGGGGATAAACCAATGGCTTCAACAACAAACAAACAACGTCCAGCCCATGTTCCAGAAGAAAATGTCTATGCATCACTTCACTGGTTAATAGTCGCTGCCTATGCTGCTTCAGCCGTGGGTTTGTTTCTGCTGATCAAAAGCGCCGGATAATTTAGTCACTCAGGCGGGAACCATATTCTTGGATGCGCTCTATCAGAAACAGATCCTCGAGTTGGCCAAACAATCCCGCACGCATGAACTGGACATAAACGCCCCGCTTCAAGCGAGCTGTGATAACCCGACCTGCGGTGATCGGGTGGATATATCCTTTGCGCTGAAAGACGACGCCATCAATAATATTGGGATCAAGGTTCGCGGCTGCGCATTATGCGAGGCCGGTGCGGGTCTGGTTGTGGCGCAATTTGAGGGTGTGAAACAAGACACAGCCCGCCAAATGACAGCGCAATTCGCCACATGGATCGCCAAAGAAAAAGACCAAGCCCCAAATGAGGAAATGGCAAAATTTATGCCGGTGCGTGATATCCGCAACCGGCACAAATGCGTTCTTCTGGCATTTCATGCAGCCATGCAGGCGCTCGATCAATCATGATGACGCGCCTTTGCCCGAAATCACAGGCGAAATAAGGGCTTATTCAGGCCGCACTGAAACTTTGCCAAACACCCAAAGGCAGGCAAGAAGCGCAAGTGGAAAGCCGATGACGAGTAAAACACCAATATTCGCATTCATGGTTATGATCTCCCAATCAAAATAATGGTCGTTGTTTAGGCGGTTCTGCCAATGATGGCAAGGGTCAATTCGTCCCTAAGCAAGTTTGTCGCGGATGGGTTTGGCTGAACCCGCCTGTGTAGCGAAATGCGCCTATGACGCCTCGCAGGTTTCGCCGTCACAACATGGCATTACATTCATGCGGCAATGCGCACATTGCCCATGACCATGAACCCACACAATATTTTCAGGCCGCCCACAAGATGGACATTGCGGCTGCAAGATTGGCTTTGGCTTGGCGTCAGCGGAGTCTGGCGATTGCTGTTTTATCTGGGGCTGGTTTATCTGGGACAAATCGGTCATCCGGCTCTTGGTTGGAGTGGCAATGTTAAGTCAAATGATTCCGCAAAATGCCAATCGATGCAAGACCAAACCCAGCCAAATAGCACCCGCCTTGCCAAAGCCAAGACGAATAGCAGCCTGATTGACGCGCGATGACGCGCATCTAAAGCATGATCCAGAATGATAGAAAAAGCTTTGGCATCCCGTAGGGGATTCGAACCCCTGTTGCCGCCGTGAAAGGGCGGTGTCCTAGGCCTCTAGACGAACGGGACATCTTTAAGAGCAAAGCCAATGACGCTTGTATTAGTCAAAACCGCCGACCAAATCAAGCCGCTTTTATCATCAATATGTGTTTTTCCGCAAAACAGGCAAAACCGGAGTGAAATTCGAGGCCTAGCGCGCAAATGCCAGTGGCGGAACGGCGACATCATCAATTTCAAACTGCATGGCATTGCCGCCACGAAACCGGTCGCGCCGCACCCGACCAAGAATATGCAAATAGTGGCCGTCGCGTGCATCGGCTACTGCCTGCCCAAGCGGCGTACCGCCCGCCTGAAACGCAATTGCATTTAAGGTACCGCTGCCATCATCCAACCGGCAGGATAAATGCGCACCCGCCTCGCCCACAAATTTTGCTGATTTGATTCGACAATCGGGAATGACAAATCGCGGCTCGGGATTGCCGCTGCCAAACGGGCCAAGCCGGTCAAGCCAGTCGGCAAGATCAGGTTTGCATCCAGCAACGCTCAACAGACCACTTACTTTATGCAGTGTTTGCGGAATAACCCCATTTAAATCAGCCCTCAGCCGGTCATTCAGAAAATGCTGTAGCTCGTCAATTTTATCAGCCCTGACGGTAAAGCCTGCGGCCATATCATGCCCGCCGCCACCTTCCAGAATTCCAGCCTGATGCGCGGCGATAATGGCGTTGCCAAGCCGAAAACCAGCGATGCTGCGCCCCGATCCTTTGCCAATGCCACCATCATTCATGGCAATCACCAAAGCAGGCTTGCCAAAACGTTCGCGAACCCTGCCAGCAACAATGCCGATCACGCCTTCATGCCAAGATGGGTCATGAATGATCAAAACTGGATGGTTTATTTCGGCAGCCCGATCAATGGCGGCAATGCGGATGCCTTCTTCAATCTGCTTGCGCTCGCGGTTCATTTCATCAAGCCGAAGCGCCAGACCAGCCGCCTCATCACTATTATTGCATGCAAGCAGCTTCACCCCAAGGCCAGATCCGCCAATCCGGCCAGCGGCATTGATTCGTGGGCCAAGCAAAAAGCCAAAAGCATAAACATTAGGTGCTGCGTTCATGCCGGCAACATCGGCAAGCTTGGTCAACCCAGGATGACGACGCTCGGCCATCACCTTTAACCCTTGGCGGACAAAAGCGCGGTTTAACCCAACCAGCGGCACCACATCACAAACCGTGGCCAACGCAACAATATCAAGACATGCCATCAAATCAGGCGGGGTGCGGCCTTCGGCAAAATGGCCGCGTCCACGCAATTCACGAACCATGCCAACAAGCACGATAAAAACAACACCCGCGGCGCAAAGATAGCCATATTGTCCATCTTCATCCAGCCGGTTGGGGTTCACCACCGATTGCGCTCGCGGCAATTCGGGGCCGGCGATATGATGGTCGATCACAATGACATCAAGCCCTATTTCGGCCACTGCCGCCAATGGCGCATGCGCTGTGATACCGCAATCGACCGTCACCAACAGCTGTGCGCCTTTTTCCTTTAAGGCAAACAAAGCGGACTTATTCGGGCCATAGCCCTCGGTAAAGCGGTCAGGAATATGGACATCACAAGCCACATCAAGATCGCGCATCGTCGAAATTAGCAGCGCCGCCGCCGCCGCACCATCAACATCATAATCACCAAAAACGCCGATCGAGGTTTTGCTCATAACCGCATCGGCTAGTCGCTTGGCCGCCTTGTCAAGATCTACGAATCTTGACGGGTTGGGCAATAAATCACGGATTTTCGGCTCAATATAATGCGGTGCAGTTTCGGTTGTTAAGCCCATACCAGCCATGATGCGTGCCAAGGGAATGGGTAGATCGTCAAACACATCCATCAAGGCGGCGGCAAGTCGATCCTGATTTGGCCCTGATAATTGCGTTGACGCCTCGATCCAACGGGCGCCGCTTGTCGAATGGGTTATGCCAAGGAAAGCGTCCTCAGCCATTACCCCTCCAAATCTGCCAGCAAGATTGGCATGGCAACCGGCTTGACTTTGACAATCGGCAAATCTTCCATCTCGTCCAAAGCTTTTTTCAAGCTGGCAACGGGGGTTTCATGCGTTGTCATGACAAGGGCTACTACATCGCCCGGTGCGCGTCCTTGTTGCAGCAAGCCTTCAATCGAAATATCATGCTTTTGCAAAATCGCAGTTACAGTCGCCAAAACGCCCGGCTGATCAACAACCATCAAACGCACATAAAATGGTTTATCTGGCCCTGCTCCATTTTTCACCGTGCTGAAATCGGCAAGCTGGTTTATCGGCTTGCCAAAAGCAAGCCCGCCACGACCAGCGGCAATATCAATTAAATCAGACAAAACCGCCGATGAGGTTGCACCGCCCCCTGCCCCCGGCCCCACGGCCAGAACGCTGCCAACCGGCGTGCCATGAAATTCAACAGCATTCAAAACACCATTGACCTTGGCAAGCTGGCTGCTAAGGGGCAGTAAACAGGTTTGCATGCGCGGCATTAAGCCGGGTTCGGCAACACCAACAAGCTTAATGCGAAAGCCCAATTGATTGGCATAGGCAAAATCAACCGATGACACATCACGGATACCTTGGATCGACACTGCGTTAAAATCAGGCTGATGTCCAAACGCAATGGCGGCCAAAATGGTCAATTTATGCGCGGCATCAATGCCATCAACATCAAAGCTTGGCTCGGCTTCGGCATAGCCAAGACGTTGCGCGTCAGCCAGCACTTCGTCAAAATCGCGCCCCGTGGTTTCCATCGTTGATAGAATATAATTGCACGTCCCGTTTAAAATACCGGCAACGCGGTTAATCTGGTTTCCGGCAAGCCCTTCGCGAAGCGTTTTTACCGCCGGAATGCCGCCAGCAACCGCCGCTTCAAACATAAGATGCGCGTTATTGGCCTCGGCAAGCGTGGCCAGTTCGGTTCCGTGATGCGCGATCATCGCTTTATTGGCCGTGACAAAATGCTTTCCTGATGACAGTGACGCGCGGGCTAGATCCAATGCCACACCTTCGCTGCCGCCAATCATTTCAACGATAATGTCAACATCGTCACGTGTGGCAAGCTGCGCTGCATCATCATACCAGTCAATGCCGTCAAGCGAAAAGGCGCGGTCAGCCGACCGGTCGCGCGCACTAACGGCGACAATATCAAGCGATTGCCCTGCGGCAGTCGCCAAATCACTATGCCGATTGATGAGCTGGCGGGCAACTTCAGATCCAACGACCCCAAGGCCAGCGATCGCAATTTTTAAACCGGACTTTGCTTTTGTCATCACAGATTCACTTTTTCACAAATTTTTATTTCTGCCAGCAATAAGCGGCTTTGCAATGGTGTAACCATTTGCCCGATTTCTGGCAAGGCTCCTACCGGTCATTCAGGCAGTTTTACCATGTTTTTTTGGCTTACAGATTGGTGGCGCTTCGTGCGGCCTGATCATAAAGACCCGATAACAGCCGTAATTGACGCGCGACCTCACCAAGCTCGGCGCCACTGCCGCCGTCAAAAGGCATAAAGCCATCGACAAGACAGGCCTCGCGAACCGCGCGATAACGAAGGCATAATTCAATGCCCATATCGGTTGTGGCGTAAAGCACTTCCTTGCCATGTTTTTCGCTGCTGACAAGACCAGCCTTGATCAATTTTTTCAGCGCATAATTGACCGTATGGCTGTCATCGACATTCAATTTGAAACAAATATCGGCCAGCTTTTTTGGACGCGCCCGGTGATTGACCGAATGAAGACATAAAATATCGAGAACATTAAGATCAGTGCCACCGCTAACGCTTATGCCAGCTTCGGCAACGGCGGTTGCCATTGCTTTCACCATCCATTTGCCAAAGGCGTTCCACGCGACAATCAGGCCATATTCAACCTCGCTTAATTCAGCCGCGTTTTCCGAAACCAAATGCGATGACGAAACAATTCTTTTGGCATCAGGGGTTTTAGACTTTTCTTGTGCCATCAAATCTCCTTTCGTCATGTGCGGTTTGGTTGCAAAAGCGGTTATTCTGCCGGCTTGTCATCTTTGCCAAAACCGCCACCGCCAGGCGTTTCGATCACGAAAACATCGCCAACCCCCATTTTACGAATATCGGTTGCGGTTAAGGTTTCGGTCGTGCCATCGGTGCGTTCAACCCAATTGCGCCCAAGCGCCGCCACACCGCCACCATCCATGCCGTAGGGCGGGATAATACGGTGATTGGCAAGGATCACCGCTTCCATTTCCTCGAGAAAGCGCAACCGGCGGCGAACGCCATTGCCGCCATTATGCCGGCCAATGCCGCCCGACCCATGCCTGATCTCAAAACTTTCCAGCAAAACCGGATAACGCCATTCCAAAATCTCGGGATCGGTCAAGCGGCTGTTGGTCATATGGGTATGAACCGCGTCGGTTCCGTCAAAATATGGCCCTGCGCCTGATCCACCGCACAAGGTTTCGTAATATTGATAGGTTGCGTTCCCATAAAAGAAATTATTCATCGTGCCTTGCGCTGCGGCCATGACACCAAGCGCGCCATACAGCGTGTCAGTGACAATCTGTGAGGTTTCAACATTGCCAGCAATGACCGCCGCAGGATATTGCGCTTTTAACATGCAATCATCGGGAAGAATTATCTGAACAGGTTTCAAACAGCCTTCATTCATAGGAATATCATCGGCCACTAAGGTTCTGAAAACATACAGAACTGCAGCACGACAAACAGCAGCAGGCGCGTTGAAATTATTCGCACCCTGCTTGCTTGTGCCGGTAAAATCAACAATTGCTGACCGGTCGGCTTTATTGATTGAAATCGTGACCTTGACCTGCTGTCCATTATCCATTGGATAGGTAAAGCTGCCATCTTTAAGAACATCAATGACGCGGCGAACCGATTCTTCAGCATTATCCTGAACATGGCCCATATAGGCGATAACCGTTGCCAGCCCGTAATTCGTGAGCATTTTGTGAAGTTCACGAACGCCCTTTTCATTGGCCGCTAGCTGGGCGCGAAGATCGGCGATATTTTGACCCGTATTGCGCGCTGGATATTTTGCCGAATCCAAAATGGCGCGCATTTCTGTTTCACGATAGTTTCCGCCATCGACAAGCTTGAAATTATCAATCAAAACGCCTTCTTCTTCGATATGTCTTGAATCTGGCGGTGCCGAACCCGGCGTGCGGCCGCCAACATCGGGGTGATGCCCACGCGAGGCAACAAAGAACAGGATATCCTTGCCAGCATCATCAAAAACCGGCGTGATGACGGTGATATCGGGAAGATGCGTTCCGCCATTATAGGGATTGTTCAGAACAAAGGCGTCGCCAGCATTAATATTGCTCTGATTACCGCGGATAACGGCGCGAACTGATTCACCCATTGACCCAAGATGAACCGGCATATGTGGGGCATTGGCGATCAACGCACCCGCCGGATCAAAAATGGCGCAAGAAAAATCTAGCCTTTCTTTAACATTGACCGAAAGCGCGGTGTTTTGCAGCGTATAGCCCATTTGTTCGGCAATCGACATAAACAAATTATTGAACACTTCCAGCATCACTGGGTCGCAATTTGTGCCAATCGCCACCCGCGGTGCAACAGCCACAACACGCCGAACGACAAGATTGCCAATCGCGGTCATTTCGGCCTGCCAACCAGGTTCGATCACATTGGTTCCGGTGGCTTCGGTGATCAGAGCTGGCCCCATAATCCGTTGCCCTGCGGCAATTGTGCTGCGGGCATAAACCGGTGCCGTCACAAATTGATCATCCATATAGCATTGAACCTGATCCAGAATATCCAGCGGCGCGGCAGGAGCGGCGGTAACACTGGTCTCAACATCAAAATTCCGGCCAATTGACTCGACCGAAATCGTGGCGGCAACAAGTGCCTTATCCAGCATTAAAAAGCCAAAGCGTGATTGGTAGGCAGCCTCAAAATCTGCCGTCATCCCGGCAATCGAACCAAACGGAACGGCAAGCGCGGTATCCGACCCGTCATAGCGAAGATGGACATAACGATTTGTTTCAATGCGCGCGCTGGCAATATCCTGACCCGCAAGTTCAGCCTCGCTTTGCGTGGCAAGATCATCCAGCTCGCCTTGCAGCCTTGGCGTCAGATTTTCATGGAACCCGGCTTCCAGCGTGCGTTCGCGAAGCGCCGTCACATCGGCCAGACCCATGCCATAGGCCGATAAAACACCAGCAAAAGGATGAATCAAAACCGTTTTCATGCCCAGAACATCGGCAATCAAACAGGCATGCTGGCCGCCTGCCCCACCAAAACATTGAAGCGCATATTCAGTGACATCATAACCGCGCTGAACCGAAATTTTCTTGATCGCATTTGCCATATTTTCAACCGCGATACGCAAAAAGCCACTGGCAATTTCTTCTTCGCTTCGTTTGATACCAGTTTCCGCTTCAACCTGTGCCGCCAGCGCGGCAAAACCAGCGCGTACCGATGCCACGTCCAGCGCCTCATCCTGATTGGGTCCGAAAACATGCGGGAAATATTGTGGCTGTAGCTTGCCAAGCATGGCGTTGCAATCGGTCACGGCAAGCGGACCACCCCGGCGATAACAAGCAGGCCCCGGATTGGCACCGGCGCTTTCCGGCCCGACTTGGAACCGGCCATGTTCAAACCGGCAAATTGACCCGCCACCGGCAGCAACCGTATGAATCAGTAGCATTGGCGCGTGGATCCGCACGCCAGCAACAACCGTATCAAACACGCGTTCATACGCATTTTCATAATGCGCAACATCGGTTGAGGTGCCGCCCATATCAAAGGTGATAACCTTGCCAAATCCGGCCTGTTTGGCAGTTTTCACCGCGCCAACAATGCCGCCAGCAGGACCTGAAAGAATGGCATCCTTGCCCTGAAACAGGCTGGCATCGGTCAGGCCGCCATTTGATTGCATCAATTGCAGCTTGGTGCCTTTGGATTGATCAACATCGCGGGCAAGACGGTCGATATAACGCCGCAAAATAGGCGAAAGATAAGCATCAGCAACCGTGGTATCGCCGCGCCCGACAAATTTAATCATTGGGCTGGTGCCATGGCTTGTTGAAATTTGCGTAAAGCCAATTTCACGGGCACATTCGGCAATTGCCAATTCATGCGCTGGCACGCGGTAGCCATGCATCAAAACAATGGCAATGGCGCGGATGCCATCATCAAAAGCAGCCTCCAACCGCGACGTTAAATCATCAAGATCAAGCGGCGTAATAATCTGGTCACGCGCATCAACGCGTTCGATCACCTCTTCAATACGGTCATACAGCATTTCAGGAAGGATGATTTCCTTGTCAAACAGCCTTGGCCGCGCCTGATAGGCGATGCGAAGCTGGTCACGAAACCCTTTTGTCACAACAAGCAGGGTTTTATCGCCCTTGCGCTCGAGAAGCGCGTTTGTCGCCACGGTTGTTCCCATTTTTACCGCATCAATGGCATCAGCTGGCAAAGGCGCATCTTTGGCGATATGCATCAGATCGCGCATGCCCTGCAAAGCGGCATCTTCATAGGCTTCGGGATTTTCGGACAGTAATTTATGCGTTAGCAAATCACCATCGGGCGTCCGCGCGACAAGATCAGTAAAGGTGCCGCCCCGATCAACCCAGAATTGCCATCCTGATTTATCATTAGTTTTGCTGTTTTTATTGAGGTCGGGCTTGGCCATTTGACGTCATCCGTGAAACAAGAGTGATGAGGCAACGTTTATAAATTATCAACAAAATGTCAATGTTAGAATGATCAGCAATCTGCATGATCGGCGATAAGGCTCATGCTGACCCCGTCATTAATATCCGTCATCAGATAGTCACGAATATTAATTTCATCGAAACAGCCAATATTAACCCTATAAACGCTTGGATCACTTCGCCGGACACGATGCGTGTAAATCCAACGAATCTTGCAGAAATAATGTTTGGCAATCACCGCTAATGCTTCTTGGAAGATAAAATAACTCATCAAATAAGTCTTCTATCTCTTGGATAGCGCAAAGCTCCAACGACATTCTTGTCTTCTTTGAACGTCTTGGCGATACCAATACTTGCAAACGCCAATTAGATAAAACAAATACGAGAACAATCGCTAGCACAATCGCGCATCCAAGAATCAAAGACCAATTTTATGAGCGGCATATTTCGTATTTTTGGGAAAGCAACTCGTAAGCAAACCCTTCGATAGGCAATAAAAAGGGCTGCGAAATACGCAACCCTTTTTTAGCAGGTTATATTTAGAAGACGCAATTTACGCTTGGAACACTGAAATCTATTTTATTATTTTTAATTCAATAACTAAAAACATATAAGTTTACCATGTACACAAAAGGTAAAATACAAGCAGTAAAGATTGATGCATTTCTGAGGTTTCTTTTCAACTTCGTTCTTTGTTGTATTATTTTGGCAACCATCAAAACTACAAACTTTGTAGTTTCTTATACGCCTGCTCTGTCCGCAATTTTAACACCTGTTTCCTGCTGTCCCGCACTAAATTACTGCGTTTGATGTTGTGCTCTAACCAAGCACAGTGTCGCACTTCTCGTTCAAGTTGTTTGGTAATATTATGGAGTGTGCGCTGCTGCTTTTTGTGCACACACATATTGTAAAGTCAGCACAGTAAATCGCTACCGGTTTCTAAGTATCAGAAGATTTTGCTACCGTTCTACAACTCACCAGCAATTCATTGAGTTCCAAGCTGCATTTAACGATTGAGCATCTGTACTACCTGAGAAAACAGTTCCTAACGCATCTGAAGCTCTATCACCTGCCCAGCTTTAGCCTCTTGAAGCTGGGTTTCCCGTGTAACCAAAATTACCATACTGGCTGTTTATCTTCCCCTGCGAACTAGACGCTGAGTAGCTAGTGTAGCTTTGAACGCCAGCGACTAAAGCAGTTTTACCAAACTTGCCATAACTGCTGCGTCTTGTGTTTGCTTCATCAAAGCCAATTTTTTACAAGCAAGGTATCTACTGAGATAAAAAGCGTAGTCAGTTCTCGTGCCATCCCTCAAATGCCCAAGTAAAACTACCTGTTTTTTTCTTTGAACTACGCCATAAACTGTTTTGTCTTCAGAAAAGTAAACGTCACTCCAATGAGCTATATCTTTTGAATTCCATCCAGCAAGAGTTTTAAGCACCATAGATTTTTCAACTTTAGTTAAAATGGTTGTTTCACCATTAAAAAATGTTGACGCCTTGTCTGACGGCTCTGCAAAGTTAAATCTACCAGCAAAGGCATCCGTTTGTTCATTAACTATGAGCAAACCATCTTTGTGAATATCTCTCAAAACTGACGTGTAATGTTGCGGGGTGCCGTTGTAATAGTCAGATTTGTTATCAGAAATTTGCCCAGTTACATTTTCCACGTGCACGTTTTGTTTGAGCCCCCCACAGCTTGAAAGTGCAAAGCAAATAAACCCAAATAGAATTAATTTTTTGGAACTCTGAAAATAAAATCATTACACGCCTCTCGAACAGTTAGTTTGCGACGTGAATTTGCATTATCAATTCGTTCATATAACAGCTTACGAAAGTTACCGCTTGATTTCTTTTGGTTGTCATACCACCCACTCACTGATTGTTTCTTGCCGCAACTTTACGCACAATCAAATAAGTTCGTAGCTTTCCATTTGCTCTAGCATTGATGCTTCTTCCGCGATGGAAAAGATCATATCAATAATCGATAATCCAGGTACAAATATATCACTATTTTGGTCGTATGGTTGAAGCTTTGATTTGACAAATTTTAAATCCAGTCCAGAATTTTGGAACTCTTCTTTGTCATACAAACTCATTCCACCTATTACATTAATATATCTCTCGCCGTTAAGCCGATTACATATAGCAATAACTTTATCCTTTCCTTTGTACTCACTGAAATCACCTAATGAAGAAGAAGTTACAATCTCTGTTTTAACACCTAAGCATTGACAAATTAACTTCACACTATGGTTAATGTAATTAAACAAATTATCATCATCGTAGTTAAGTATTTTTTCAGTCAAGGAAAAGCCTCGCTCGAAATTCTTCCTCTTTCGATAAGATTGCTCAAGCTTGCGTAGGAGTTTACTCTTATCTTTCTCCCATCCTTGTGAAATTTTTCGTTGGTTAACGTTCAGGAAGTCACTATCTTTTACAAGTGAGATTGTAAAATAATCTACTTTTTCATTGAAAATTAGTCTATTTCGATTAATCCAGCCCTTTTTTGTGTATTGAATATCATCGTAAATTACAAATACATCTACAGCATTAATTAGATGATAATATCCGAGGTACGGAAGGAAATAGGGCTGCATTATGCCTAACGTTTTCACCACTTCTCAACACGCTTTTTTATGGTTATTGAAAAGTAGCTTTTGCCTTGTTGTAGTTTAGCGGAAATCTCCAAGTACGCAGCTTTACCCTTTTCAATTACAGTCGCTTTACTACGTGTAAATAGGCTTTTACGCGCGTAATTGTTTTCTTTTGGCAACCACATACGAAACTGCCAATACTCACCTCGCTTGAAGATACAAGCTTCGTCAAATATTGCTATTTCGCCTTCAGCAAACTGCTGTTTCTTAAGTGCCAAAATTAGTCTCTGAGTTACTGTGATTTTCTGTAGTCACACGGTTTTGAAACATCCGAACTAATTATAAGAAAAAGGTCTAAGAAAATCAATGGATAAATTGCGAGTGTTAAACAAAAGTGTAGTTCATTAATCATTTTATATCAATGACTTAAACTAAGTTAAGCCACTCCTGCTCTGAAGCAACCTGCTGAAGCCATCACGAAGCCTGTTGTAGGTAAAATTTTTATGTAAACGCCCATTTCAAATTCTAATGGCATAGAATTTGCTCATCCCTAACAAAACTTAGGCGAAAGGCGTATTCATGTTAGATGAACCCACACAAAATATTACAAATTTACACTTTAATTTTTTGTCGCGTGTTCTATCAGGCATCAAACTAAATCGTTATGTTGAAAACTTTGATCACGAAAGGCATCCAGAGGGCGTAAATGGCAAGACGCCATTGACATTTGAGCCATTGGATGCAGCAAAAAACCTTCACTGGTATTTTCAAAATATTGAGAACGTCTACAAAGCGCATTCAAATTTGACCAATGAAAGGTCAAAATCACTATATTTATCTGTACTAGCCCATCGAATTGGAGGACATCTATCTTTCAAAATACCAGTGAATTTTTCTGAGTACGAATTGGATCATGACTGGGTAGAGTTCAACACTGCAGCTACCTCAGTCGCCTCCAAATTTGAGTGTAAGTTTCCGGGGATCCGCCATTTTGACTTTGAGTTTGATGGAAAGCATTTCATTTGTGACTGTTTTTCATTGAAATATTATCTTCATAGAAAACAGTATTTCTATGATGAAGGGGGCTTAACCATATCGCCTGCCGATGGTGATGTCGTTTTGGATTGCGGGGCTTGCACAGGTGATACGGCCGTGGTTTTTGGAAATACGGTCGGAGATCACGGTCATGTTTATGCGTTTGATCCTGTTCAGGATCATTTGGACATCCTGGAGCACAATATAGAACAAAATCCAAATTTGAACATTACAAAAGTCCCATGCGGTGTTTCAAACAAATTTAATGAAGGAAAGCCTGTCGCATTAGACACTATCAACCCTGGATTTAACGCATTTGGGCAATATGATATTCCAACTACAACAATTGATCACTTCGTTGAGGACAATAACCTGGATAAGGTTGATTTTATCAAAATGGATATTGAAGGGGCAGAACTAAGCGCATTGCAGGGCGCAATGCGAACAATCAAAAAATTTAAACCAAAATTAGCGATCTCAATTTATCATCATTTTGATGACTTTCAGTCTATAATTAACCAAGTTGCCAGCCTAAACATTTACCAGAACATGGTCATCGAACATCATACCATTCACAGCGAAGAGACTGTGCTTTATTGCTCGTAAAATCAATGCCCAGGTTAATTTTTGATCCAACAGTCCCAATTATCTTCTCAACAACATATTGATACTAAGCCTAATATCTCTATCAAACCAAACACGAAGACTGCTGTCATGGTGCAGAATTTTTTGCAGTATCTCTAGCGCATCTTTGCAAAGCTGCTTTACTACTTTCAGTGCGTTAGCACGTTCGTTCTTCATGGCTTCAACTATAATAGCTACTCCAACTGAATAGTGCGTATCGGATAGGCAATTGATTTTATTGTTTTATTTCAATATTCTAAGTTATTCCCACTCAATAGTGCCAATAATGTAAGTTATTGATATTATTATAATATTTTGAGCCTATGTAAGGTTTATGCAACATTATGCAAGTTTAAGGTGAAGCCTGCAACTATTACAATGCTATAATAACAAGCGGTTAGGTTCACTCATCTTACATTCTGTGCAAGATTGAGAGTTAAAAGTTTTAAGTAAACGAAAACTTTTAACGTACTCACCAAGAGATTGCTTCACCCTTGTAATCGCAGTACAGAGCTGTTTGGCTCATATCAAGTTCTTCAATCACCTTTTTAATACCGCTCACACTAGTCTCAGCATCGATTAAAGCACCGTCACCGCCAGAGTCTGTTTTCACCCAACCTGGACTAACTGATGCAACAGCGATTCCTTCTTCGTATAAATCTATAGACAGTGATTTTATTACTTGGTTAAGCGCCGTTCTGCTTGAGCGGTTCATATAAAGTGCGCCGCCCGTATTCTCAGTTATGGAATCTGGCTTAGACGTGATGAAAATTAACTTCTTGTCTGAGCCCAATAAAATATTTGGGTGAGCAACCTGTGCTAAAAGCAAAGGTGCAACGCAATTTGTGCGGAAAATATTTACCCATGGCTCAGATTGAACATTTCCAAAATCATTTAAATTCGCTCCAGATGTATAACCTGTTGCTGTTCCCGCATTACTTATAAATATATCGATGGGGCGTTCTTTAATTTCTTCGCTAATTTGTTCAATCGACGCCTCGTTTGTTAAATCCATGCTCAAAATTGTCAGGCTATTTGGATGCTTCTTGCTAAGCGATAATAAATCTGTAGCCGTAGTAGGTGAACGGCAAGTAGCAATTACGTTCCAGCCTTCATTTAAGTACTGCTTTGTAAACTCAAGTCCTAATCATTTATTGGTTCCTGTAATAAAAACTGTCTTCATTTCATGATGCTCCTCACTCTTAAATTCATCCCTAATCTATGAAATGTAATAGTGCCATTATTTTGTATAAACGTTTGCAAGTTAATATTATTTCTTATTTAAAAACAGTTACTTAGTTCTTGTATTTTATTAGCGTAAATTAATAATATATAATAATAACAGATATTTAAGATGCTATCTTCATTCCCACTCGATAGTTTCGGCATTACAAATGATTGATATTGTTATATTATTTGAAATTTATGCAACTTTTATGTAAATTTTACAGAGTGTTTACTGGCTGCGTGACTTACGAAAAGCCTACGTTTTCTGCAGATATTTTGGATTATGGTTACACAGTTAGCAACAACCAAAACTACAAAGTTTGTAGTTTTCTTACACGCCTGCTCTGTATGCAATTTTAACAACTGTTTCCTGCTGTTTCGTGGTAAATTACTTCGTTTGATGTTCTGCTCTACCCAAGCTCTGTATCGCACTTCTCGTCTAAGTTCTTTAGTGATCTTTTGGAGTGTGCGCTGCCGCTTTCTGTGCATACAGATATTGTAAAGTCAGCACAGTAAATCGCTACCTATAAGTAGTCTTATTGCCGTTTCATTATTTCAGCCCAAACTGTCGCAGTTGCTTCATATAAGTTGTCCAACGGATTATTTTGGCAGTGAAGTATTACTGCTTGCCAAACGCCTTCTTCATGCTACTTTGCGCATCGCTATTCCAGCGTTCTGCGTCTTACAGCTACGCCTTACGTAGCCTCGCATATTGTCAATTTTAAGTCTGTACCACCAGTTATCACTAACGATGTCACCACGTTTGTATATGACAACCTTGCCTCCATATACGTCGTATTCCCGCTTGTCGTTAAAGTGTGCCATGTGTTGTTACCTGTAAACTGTTTGTATTACTTACGTTTACAAACGCTAAACTACCCATAAAGCAATCATTTTCGTTATCTCGTACACTAAACGTACACAACAAAAAAAGACAGTATCTTGCGACACTGCCTTAGATTTTATTGAATATGTAGTAGCTTCTGCATCAACGCTTTGAGAACTGGAAGCTACGACGGGCTTTCGCCTTACCATATTTCTTACGCTCAACAACGCGTGAGTCGCGTGTCAGGAACCCGCCAGCTTTCAAAACTGGACGAAGACCCGGCTCAAACAGGGTCAGCGCGCGGCTGATGCCATGACGAACCGCACCGGCCTGACCAGACAAACCACCACCGCGAACCGTTGCAATCACGTCAAATTCGCCTGTGCGCTCGGTCGCATCAAACGGCTGTGCCAAAATCATCTGCAAAACAGGGCGGGCAAAATAAACCTCAAGCTTGCGGCCATTGATTGTAACCTGACCTGTGCCGCGCTTTACCCATACGCGGGCAGCGGCATCTTTGCGGCGACCTGTTGCATATGAACGGCCAAGGTTGTCGATTTTCGGTTCAGCCGGTGCTGCTGGAGCCTCGGCAACAGGTGCGTCTGCACTGATTGCGCCTAATGCTGCCAAACCTTCGGCCTGTGTATCTGTGTTTTGTGTATCTTCGGCCATGACTACCTCACATTCTTTGAGTTCATGCTAGCAATATCCAGCGCGACTGGCTGTTGTGCTTCATGCGGGTGGCTTGGGCCTGCATAGATATGCAGGTTACGCATTGCCTGACGGCCAAGCGGTCCGCGCGGGATCATACGCTCAACAGCTTTTTCAATCACACGGGTTGGAAAGCGGCCGTCAAGAATCTTGTCGGCAGTCCGCTCTTTAATGCCGCCCGGATGGCCTGTATGCCAATAATAGGTCTTTGCGCTACGCTTGTTACCGGTCAAATGCACCTTTTCGGCATTGACGATGATGATGTGATCACCGCAATCCATATTTGGCGTGTAGGTTGGCTTGTGCTTTCCGCGTACGCGCATGGCAACAAGCGAAGCAAGACGCCCAAGAACGAGATCAGCTGCGTCAATGACGAACCAGTTTTTCTCGATGTCTTTTGGTGTTGCAACATAGGTCCTTGGCAAAGGCATGTTATCATCTCCAGAAAAAAATGAGCCTGCAAGACATGGCACGCCATGCATCACAAGCTGTCCTGCCGCAGGTTATAGGCAGTTTCGGCGATAGCGTCAAATATTATTTTCGCGTGAAAAATAGAATTACTGAATTTTTACAAAGGCTTATTTATGCGGTATTATTTTACCACATTTTTTTCGTTGTTTTTTCAAGTTTTACCGCTTCTCACCCATCGCATTTGCCGTGTAGGTTTCATTGAGATGATAGCGCGCTTGGCAGCTTTGGCAAAAGCCTGTAATAAAGTGATAAAAATATAAACGCAATATAAGGCGTCTTAATCACTAACCTGCTGGCAAAAGGGCAATATCTTGTTCGTTCTGATCGATAACTACGACAGCTTCACATGGAATTTATGGCATTTCCTGTCTGATCTTGGCGCTGAGGTTGAGATTCTGCGCAATGACGCGATGCCGGCTAATGACGTGATTGCCCGCGATTTGGACGGGATAATCATTTCACCCGGCCCGGGAACGCCGCAAAATGCCGGCATTACAATGGATTTGATCCGCGCCGCCAAAGATGCCGGAACGCCGCTTCTTGGGGTTTGCCTTGGTCATCAGGCGCTTGCCGCGGCCTTTGGTGCCGAAATCAAACGGTTTGATCCGCCGGTACATGGCAAATTATCAATGGTCGAAAAAACCCGAAGTAATGCTGTGAAAAGCGATGTTCTGGCGTTATGCCCTGATGCGTTTCCGGTGACGCGCTATCATTCGCTGGTGGTTGACGAAGCCACCCTTCCCGCCGAATTGACCGTAACCGCCCGCACCAAAGCCGGTGCGATCATGGGGATTTCGCATAATACTACCGAACTTCACGGCGTTCAATTTCATCCAGAATCAATCGCCTCGGTGGCAGGTTACCGGATTTTAGCGCAATTTCTTGACATCTGCGGTCATGGCATTACGTCGGGCGAAACGCTTGACCGGCTTGAGGCGCAAATTCTTCGGCTTGACCAGCGCTTTCCTGATCAGATGCACGCTTAAATTTTTCACCCAAGATTTGCGGCTTACGTTTTATGGCCTGTTATTGACAGGGAACAATCATCGCCATATCGAGCAGATCACCCTTTTCGCCATTGGCACGATAGAGCTGCCGTGCATGTTCAGGATAATCGACAATATCGAAATCCAGCCGCTGGCCAACGATGATGCACTTCAAAATGGATGATCGCGTATTGCGAAGGTCATGCGCCTGGCCCCCAGCCGGATAGGCAATAAAATCACCAGCTTCAACCTGCAAAACCGTAGCGCCAATGCGCGCTGTTCCGGTACCTTCGAGAATATAGATACATTCTTCTTCGCAGAGATGCCGGTGAAAGGCACAAGTCGCCAACCCGATTGGCACCTCGATCAGGTGAAAACCCAATTTGGTTAATCCGGCAATGTCACCAAGCGGTTTTTGCAGATGTCGCGCGTCACGATTTAAAAAATGCCGTTTGTCCTAACCGGCCATTTTGGCAATTTCGGTTCTTGTGACAAGTTGTTTTCGTGTCATGATCCCGTCTCCTCGTGGAACTCATCTGAATAATTTAACATGTTTAAGGGTTTTCACGGCGCGGCTGCATATCAGCCAGCTTTGCCATTTGATAATCAGCCATGCCGAATTGGCAGCCATGCCTTGCATTGCGCGGCCTTGAACAATATAGTCTGGCTCAAGAAATTGGCGTTTTGCCCAAGACTATAAGGCCGCAAGGCGGCAAGGCTGGCACAAACTGCCCCGATATAGAAAATCCCCGATAAAGGAAATTATGGGTCATGTCTGACATTGTGAAATCATCTTTAACAGCGCTGATCGCTGGCGAACGGCCAAGCCCAAGCGCGATTCAGGCCTGTTTTACCGCAATTATGGATGGTGATGTTGGCGAAGCGCAGATGGCGGCCTTTTTGATCGCGCTGAAAATGCGCGGTGAACAGGTTGATGATATCGCCGCGGCGGCAAGTGTTATGCGCGACAAGGCGCTGACGATTCAGGCAAGCGACGATGCGATGGATATTGTTGGCACTGGCGGCGATGGTTTTGGCACTTATAATATTTCGACAGCAAGCGCCTTTGTTGTTGCAGGATGCGGTATTCCAGTTGCCAAACATGGCAATAAGGCCGTGTCGTCAAAAAGCGGTGCAGCCGATGTTTTATCAGCGCTCGGGATCAAGCTTGATTGCGATATGGCGCTTGTTGAACGCGCGTTGGCCAAGGCCAATATTGCTTTTTTGATGGCACCGCGCCATCACGCGGCGATGCGTCATGTTGGGCCTGTTCGAGCCGCGCTTGGCGTGCGAACCATTTTCAATCTTTTGGGCCCCCTATCCAATCCAGCACTTGTCAAACGCATCATGGTTGGTGTTTTTGACCAAAGCTATTGCGCGCCCTTTGCGCATGTTCTGGCGCGTCTTGGCACCAATCATGCCTGGGTGGTTCATGGCGCCGACGGGCTTGATGAGATTAGCACAACCGGCAAAACGCATGTTGCCGCCCTTGTCGATGGCAAGGTAAACGAATTCACCATTTCGCCCGAAGATATCGGCCTGCCAACCGCCCGACTTGACCAACTTCGCGGCGGTGATGGCGAACATAATGCGCGCTATCTCCGCGCCCTTCTTGAGGGCGAAACCGGCCCTTATCACGATATTGTTTTATTTAACGCCGCCGCAGCGTTGGTTGCTGGCGGCCATGTTGCTGATTTACAGCAGGGGGCAAAAATGGCCAAGGCGTCAATTGTTTCGGGCAAGGCGCTTGCCGCGCTTGATGGTTTGATCTCTATCACCAATGGAAAGGCCTGATCTAATGGAAAATGTTTTGGCCACCATCATTGATGAAAAACATAATGAAGTTTGCGCCCTTGCCGCCGCGACCAGCTTTGCCACGCTGGATCAGGCGGCCAAGGCAGCATCGCCGGTTCGTGGCTTTGCCGCGGCTTTGGCACACGACAGTGCCGATGGCTATGGGTTGATTGCCGAGCTGAAAAAAGCATCACCATCAAAAGGGTTGATCCGCGCCGATTTCGATCCGGCAAGTCTGGCAAAGGCTTATGAAGGTGGCGGCGCAAGCTGTCTTTCGGTTTTGACCGACCGCAAATGGTTTCAGGGCGCTCCCGAATTTCTGGTTGCGGCGCGCGATGCTGTCACCCTTCCCGTTCTGCGCAAAGATTTTATGATTGATCCTTTGCAGATCGTTGAATCACGCGCTTTGGGTGCTGATTGCATTTTGCTGATCATGGCCGCGCTTGATGATGCGCTGGCGGCCGAGTTGGAATCGGTTGCCTTTGATTATGGAATGGATGTTTTGATCGAATGTCATGATTCGACTGAACTGGCGCGGGCGGCGAAATTACGCTCACCTTTGATGGGAATTAATAACCGCAATCTAAAAACCATGGACATATCGCTTGATGTTGGCGCAGCGATGCTTCCTGACTTACCAAAAGACCGTATTGCAATTGCTGAAAGTGGCTTGTTCACACCGGCAGATCTTGCAAGGATGGCGGCTGCTGGCGCACGCTGTTTCTTGATTGGCGAATCTTTAATGCGTGCCGATGATGTTGCCGCGGCAACAAAAACCATTCTGGCCAATCCTGTTGCCGGTTAAAACATGCTTTGATGCGAAGGAAGATAATGGCTATGGCTGAATTTACCCATTTCGACAATGACGGTAACGCACATATGGTTGATGTTGGCAGCAAAGCCGACACCAAACGCATTGCTATTGTAAAAGGGCATATTCGCATGCATCCTGAAACTTTGGCCATGATCACCGATGGAACCGCCAAAAAGGGCGATGTTCTGGGGGTGGCGCGGCTGGCTGGCATCATGGGGGCAAAACAAACCTCAAATCTGATCCCGCTATGCCACCCACTTGGGCTTGATCATGTTCATCTTGATCTGATGCCAGACGCGGCCTTGCCCGGCGTGCAAATCACCGCAACCTGCGCCGTTTCTGGGCCAACCGGTGTCGAAATGGAGGCGATGACCGCTGTTTCGACAGCCGCGCTGACCGTTTATGACATGTGCAAGGCGGTTGATCGCGGTATGGAAATTGGCAATATTCGGCTGACCCATAAATCAGGCGGTAAATCAGGCGTTTATGATGCCGAATAGGCCAGACGAAGCAAGATCAGAGAAAAAACCGCTTCTTCTGCCGGTTGATCAGGCCCTCGCCGCCATTTTAGCGTTATTACCGCAAACGAACACCGTCACAAAACCGCTGGATAAGGCACTTGGCTTCACCCTTGCCGAAGACCTTGTTGCGGTTCTTACTCTGCCGCCACAGGCGGTATCGGCAATGGACGGCTATGCGGTTCGAGCTGCCGATGTGACGTCATTACCTTGTAAATTAACCCGCATTGGCGAATCAGCTGCCGGTCACCCTTGGACCGGTAAAATCGGTGCTGGACAGGCGGTTCGGGTTTTTACCGGCGCGGCGATACCTGATGGCGCCGATACGATTGTCATTCAAGAAGATGTCGATCCAGTCGCCGAACAGGACAATGTTGAAATTACCGTTCGCAGTGCGGAAATTGCCGGTCGCTATATTCGCCCTGCCGGTCTTGATATTTCCGCAGGTCAGGTGATTTTACCCGCTGGAACATTAATGTCGGCACGGGCAATTGGATTGGCCATTGCCGCCGGTCTTACCCAAGCTTCGGTTCGATTGCGCCCGCGTGTTGGGGTTTTGTCGACGGGTGATGAGTTGGTTTCCCCCGGTGAATTGCCAGGCCCCGGTCAGATCATCAGCTCAAATGCCAGCTTTCTTGCCAATTTTGTAAGTGCCTGCGGTGCCGAAGCGGTCGATCTTGGCATCGCCCGTGATGTGCCCGGAGCCATGCTTGATGCAGTGCGGCGCGCCAGCAACCTTGATCTTTTTGTGACCACTGGCGGCGCGTCGGTTGGCACGCATGACCATATCGTGTCAGATCTGGGAAGCAGCGGGCAAAATGCGCTTCATTTCTGGAAAATAGCTATGCGCCCGGGAAAGCCGCTTATTTCGGGTAATATTAACGGCATCCCGCATATTGGTTTACCCGGCAATCCGGTATCAACTGCCGTCTGCGCCTTAGTGTTTTTACGGCCAGCCATTGCTCATATGGCTGGCGGTACTGCATCGTCATTACAGTTTTTAATGCCGCTTGCTGTTGATCTTGACGTCAATGATCAGCGCCAAGACTATATTCGCGCACAAATCACCACCAAAGATGGCATTCAGGTGATTGTGCCAGCGCCACGTCAAGACAGTTCAATGATGTCGGTTCTGGCAACGGCGAATGCGCTAATTGTCCGTCCACCTTTTGATCCGGCCAAAGCTGCAGGTGAATTTGTATCGGTCATTCCTTTACCCGATTTAGGTTAATGCTTTTGCGCTGACAAGGTTTCGATCCAAACCCAATCATTCCGGCCATCATTTGTTTCGTTCAATTGGAGCTTGCGCCAGCACCAGAACATTGGTAGAACATAAACAGAACGAAATAGAACAGGCGGATTATTAAGATGCTTACACGCAAACAAAGTGAGCTTTTGACCTATCTTAGCGATCATATGCAACAGCATGATGTGCCACCGTCTTTTGACGAAATGCGTGACGCGCTTGGCCTTGCATCAAAATCAGGGGTTCATCGCCTTGTCTCTGGCCTTGAAGAACGCGGCTACATAAGACGGCTTGCCAATCGGGCGCGTGCTATTGAAATTTTAAAGCCGGTAACGGCGGCGGCTGGCGGTGTTGTTACGCGTGCCGTTGAAACAGCGTCTAATCTGGTTAGCCTTCCTCTTTTAGGGCGGATTGCGGCTGGCACACCGATTGAAGCGCTAAGTGACCCGACAAATCATTTAGAAATTCCGGCAAGCATGGTTGGCAGTGGCGAACATTTTGCGCTTGAAATTGTCGGCGACTCAATGGTTGGCGCGGGTATTTTAGATGGTGACACTGTGGTGATCCAACGCGCCGAAACCGCACGGCATGGCGAAATTGTCGTGGCCCTGATCAATCAACAAGAAGCAACGCTCAAAACCTTGTTAAAAGAACCGGGACGTGTTGGATTGGAAGCGGCTAACCCGCGTTACGAAACGCGTTATTTCAGCACGGACGAGGTTGAAGTGCAGGGCAAGCTTGCTGGCTTGATCCGAAATTATTAATCAGCCGTATTTTATTTTTATTAATAAAGATCAGGTAATTTTATCCTGTTTTTTTTGACTGATATCATCAATTAGTTTTCCGCTACAGCATGGATAGCGCGACGTTATGCTCGTCATAACAAACGCTGTTTCTAAATCCTTGCACGCTGCTGTCATGCCTTTTGCCCTCAAAACAATGCCGCCTGCTGGCAAAATGCCGCTTTGCACAATATCTGAAGTGGCATCAAGCCTAATCCATAAGCGGCTTCGGGCATCAGCATTGCCATCAATCTTGATCAGGGTTCCTTGGATATCAGCGGTAACGCCATGTTGATTCTGGGTTGATCATGTTAGGTAAATTGCAGGCTTGCCAAAGCAAAACCAACGATGAATGCAACCAGTATAAATAACCCTCGATCATGTCCGGCAGAATGCCGGGCATAGATTGCCGCCCCCAGCCCCGTAATCGAGACCAGTAAGGACCCGCCCAAAAGCCAATTTAGATATTCACCGCTATGCAAGATTGATGGCAGCAGATGAAACAGGATGATTCCCGCCATAAAAAGATAAAGCGAAATCAATATCCGGAGTTCGGCAACGATGAGGGGTGCAATTTGCAAAGCCACTAGTGTAGCATGCGCGTTATAGGTAATCCGCTGTCAGCCTATCAGGAAGGGCTTAAGAAATTATGAATGTCGTCACAAGATTTGCGCCGTCACCAACCGGTTATCTTCATATTGGCGGGGCAAGAACCGCCCTTTTCAACTGGCTGTTTGCACGCCATCATGGCGGCACTTACCTTTTGCGGATTGAAGATACCGATAAGGCGCGTTCAACCGATGCCGCGATTGCGGCAATCCATAATGGGCTTGACTGGCTTGGGCTTGGCGGTGACAAGCCCGCGGTCAGCCAGTCAGCGCAAAGCGAACGCCACCAAGAAATCGCCTATGCGCTGATTGCCGCTGGCGCTGCCTATCAATGTTATCTAACCGATAATGAATTAACCACGATCCGTGAAGACAGCAAAAAAACCGGTGACGCGGTGCGTTCGCCATGGCGCGACCGCGATCCGGCAGAAGCGCCATCAGATGCGCCCTTTGTTGTCCGAATGAAAATGCCTGATAGCGGCAGCACAACAATTGCAGATGCCGTTCAAGGTTCGGTTACCGTGCAGAACCATGTTTTGGATGATATGGTGATTTTGCGCGCTGACGGATCACCAACCTATATGCTTGCGGTTGTTGTTGATGATCATGATATGGGCATCACGCATGTTATCCGCGGTGATGACCATCTGAATAACGCTTTTCGGCAATATATGGTTTATAAAGGCATGGGATGGGATGTTCCGGTTTTTGCCCATATCCCGCTTATTCATGGCAGTGACGGCGCAAAACTATCCAAACGGCATGGGGCGCTTGGCGTTGATGCCTATCGCGATATGGGGTTTTTACCCGATGCCATGTTCAGCTACTTGCTGCGGCTTGGCTGGAGCCATGGCGATATGGATATCATTCCCCGCGATGAAGCGATTGGTTTGTTTGATCTTGGCCGTATTGGCAAATCACCTGCCCGCTTTGACAGCGATAAATTACGCGATGTGAACGCCTATTTCATAAAAATCATGGATGATGATGCGCTGTATGAATTGATTGCAACCGCGCTTGCACAATCGGGCAACACACCAAAAAGCAGTGCGGCAAAATCGCGGATTATCACATTGCTACCATTGTTAAAGGAACGCGCCAAAACCCATCTTGATATCGCTGGATCAATTGGCTATCTGCTCGGCGATGGTGCGATTGATATCGACGATGATGTCGCTGCACTTCTGACTGATGACGCCAAGGCAGTTTTACGTGATTTGGACATTTCATTGGCGAGTGCGACTTGGGATCTGGACGGGTTAAAGGCGGCTATCAACGGCTATCTTGCCGAAAAAAACCTGAAAATGCGCGATATTGGCCTGCCATTGCGCGCCGCTGTCACAGGGATGAAACAAACCCCGTCTATTACCGATATCATGGTTGCTTTGGGACAATCTGAAACAAGCGTGCGATTGCAGATCGCTTGCAAATAACTGTAATCTGTGCTAAAAATAAGTCATCTCTTTGCTGCTGAGACAGTCTCCGGCCGCGCCGAGCTGTATCCGTCAAATAACTTTTACCATGAGGTCCGCAGATGGCAGAAAATTCGCCTTCCGAAAAATCAGTGACAGTCACTGACAACGCATCAGGAAAATCAACAATTCTTCCGGTTACTTCGGGGACCATTGGGCCAGGTGTTATTGACATCCGCAAACTCTATGCCGAAACCGGCATGTTCACCTATGACCCGGGTTATGGGGCAACGGGATCTTGTGTTTCAGGACTGACCTATATTGATGGTGATGAGGGCGTTTTGCTGCATCGCGGCTATGCGATCGAAGACCTTGCTGAAAAAGCCGATTTTCTAGAGTTGGCCTATTTGCTTCTTGAAGGCGAATTGCCAAAACCTGACGAGAAAGAAGCTTTTGATACTGCAATCACACGCCACACAATGGTGCATGAACAGCTATCGATCTTTCTTCGTGGCTTTCGTCGTGACGCGCATCCAATGGCTATTCTTTGTGGTGTTACCGGCGCGCTTTCGGCTTTTTACCATGATTCGACCGATATACATGACCCGTTACAGCGCATGATTGCATCACGGCGTTTAATCGCCAAAATGCCGACCTTGGCATCAATGGCCTACAAATATTCGCTTGGACAGCCATTTAACTACCCACGCAACAATCTGAAATATGCGGAAAACTTCCTGCATATGTGCTTTGCCGTGCCAGCCGAAGATTATCATGTCGACCCTATTCTGGCTGATGCGATGAATAAAATCTTTATTCTTCATGCCGACCATGAACAGAATGCGTCAACCTCGACCGTCCGTCTTGCTGGTTCATCAGGGGCAAACCCATTTGCCTGTATTGCCGCGGGGATTGCGTCTTTATGGGGACCTGCGCATGGCGGTGCGAACGAAGCCGTTTTGAATATGCTGAACCAGATTGGCCATAAGAAAAACATTCCAGAATTCATCAACAAAGCCCGCGACAAGGACGATCCGTTCCGGTTGTTCGGCTTTGGGCATCGGGTTTATAAGAATTTTGATCCGCGCGCTAAGGTTCTGCGCAACGCCTGCCATCATGTTCTTGGCAAGCTTGGAATCAATGATCCGCTTCTCGAATTAGCGATGGAGCTTGAAGAACTGGCCGTCAATGACAGCTATTTCATCGAAAAGAAGCTTTATCCGAATGTGGATTTCTATTCAGGTATCATTTTGAAAGCGATGGGTTTCCCAACGTCAATGTTCACTGTGCTGTTTGCCGTTGCGAGGACAACCGGCTGGATTGCACAATGGAATGAAATGATTACCGACCCGACCCAGCGGATTGGCCGCCCTCGCCAGCTCTATACAGGGCCTACCGAGCGTCCTTACAAAGACCTACAATCGCGTTAGGCTTTAATCAAATTTTACCGCATAATTCAAACTGGCTTGGTGTTTAATCAAGCCAGTTTTTTAACGCGCTAATTACCAATTCATCAAATGATTGCGCCCCGCCGGTCAGCAGGCTTTTCAGTTCGATCGCGGCCTGTCTTGCACTGGATTTTGCGTTGGCGTCATAAAGACAGTCCAATGTCGCGGCAGCAAGGGTTTTACCAGTTGCCGCCTCTTGGAAGTAAAAAGGGTAAAGCGGACGGCCAAGTATGGCATTTGGCAAAATCACCTTATCCAGATCAACCAGCCGGCGGCCGATAAAGCCACTGAATGCGCTGGTACGGTAACAGGTCACGCCAACAGTGCCACATAAAGCCGCCTGCAAGGTGATCGTTCCTGATGTTGCTATCATCGCGTCACTTGTTTGCAATGCAGGGATCAAATCTTTTGGTTGGTCAAGAATTGTGACGCCACTTTCCGCAATAAGACTCTGAATCAGAGGCAAAAGATGCGGCACCGCTGGCAATACAAAGTTCAAATTTGGGTCATGCCGTTTGATGATCGCTGTTGCGGCAAGCATCTCTGGCAGAATGAGGCTGATTTCGCTTAGCCGACTTCCGGGTAATAATATGATTTTATTTGATTTTATCTTTTCTTCTTCAACGGATTTATTCGCTGGCTTGGCGGGCAAGAAATCACCAAAGGCTTCGGGATGTCCAATAAAATGCGCATCAAGCCCAAATGGTTTGAAATAATCAGGTTCAAATGGAAACAGACATAAAAGACCATCCATAACCGTGGCAAATTTTTTCGCCCGCCACCTACCCCAGGCCCATACCGTCGGGGCAACACAATGAATGACCGGCACTGACCAGCCAACGGCCTTCATACGGCGTTTTAACCGCGATGCGAACCGAACAGCAAAGCCTTTGTTATCAACGGTGAGAACCAGACGCGGCCGTGCCTTGATCACCTGTTCAACAAGATCATCAGCAAGGCTGGATAGCCGCCTATAAGCCTTTAACGCGCCGCCAAACCCCATAACCGATAGCGTTTCAATATCAATCCAAGATTTCAAGCTCTTCGGCCTGCATCAATCTGCCACCAACCCCAATCCAATTGGGTTTTTCATAAGCGTTATTCACCGCCCGCATGAGATGAGCCGCCAATTGATCGCCCGACGCCTCACCTGCAAGGATGAAAATCGGCGCTGTCATGATGTCATGCGGCTATCAATGCCGATCAAGGTAACGCCATGTGTCTTGCATAGCGCTTTGATTACCGTAATATCATCAGCGAGCAGCACCGAGTCTGCCTCAATCGCCATAAGTGACAAGCCAGCATTTGCCGCCGACAAAATGGTGTTGCAGCCAATCACCGGCATATCAAGGCGGGAATCTTGTGCGCTTTTACGCATTTTCACAAGGCAGGCAATGCCGCCAGTTGGATCAAGAAGCGCGCCGGCACGCGCAATCATGGCATCACTGCCCTCCGCCGCTTCGATTGCGATCACACGGCCATTTTGGACAATTACTGACTGTCCAACATCATGCGCTCCCAATGCGGCAAGAACGGTGGCACCAAGCGCGATTGTATCCATTGATCGCGCATCAGGCTTGTCACCAGCGACAAGACCCAACGGCATTTTGCGATCTGGCAGAAAGGCGTCAACCGCCATGGTTTCAATCCCTTTTTCGGCAAAAAACGCCGCCACATGGCGAAGCGCATTATCATCACCCTTGGTCATCATCTTACCAAGCAGTTTCACCCCGTTAAAATCGGGTCTTAACGCGGCCATTGACGGCCAAGACACCTTGCCAACCATGACCAGTTTTTCGATCTTATGCTGAACCATAATGGCGCGGGTTTCGCCAATCGCACCAAGCCGGATTGGCATGGTTTGATAGGCGGTGAAATCAGCGTCGGCTTGTGCTTTTATCGCCAGGATCAGAACGTCAAAACCATCAGCAGTTGCCGCCGCGGCAACATCAACCGGCAATTGGCCCTTTCCGGCGATAATAGCAAGCCGTGTCATGTCCTTGATAAAACCCTTTTGGCAATCCTGCCGCGTTTATGCCCTTTTAGCGTTTGAATGACTGGCAAACACCATTGCGGCCAGCATTGTCAATAAAATCAAACAAAAGATCAATTTCTGGTTGGCCAGCGAAATGCGCCTTTACCTCCTGTAACCGGCTGGCAAAAAGCCCATTTCCCCGAATCAATTGGCGGAAAAGATCGCGCAATGCAGTGACGGTTGATGGGGCAAAGCCGCGCCGATCCAAACCAATGACATTTATACCGCTAAGCCGCGCCCGATTTCCAGAAGCGATGCAATAGGGAATAATATCGGCGTCAACGAGACTATGCGCACCAACCATCACATGTGGACCAACACGGCACCATTGCTGAACCGCTGCAAAACCGCCAAGCATGACATGATCGCCAATCTTTACATGCCCGCCGAGCGAAGCGTTATTGGCAAAAATAACATGATTGCCAACAACACAATCATGCGCCACATGCGCTCCCGCAAAAAATAAACTGTGATCACCAACAATTGTTTCCATGGCATCAATGGCCGTTCCCGGATGCATGGTCACATGTTCGCGAATCACGCAATTTTTACCAATAACCAATTGTGAAGGCTCATTTTTATAACGCGTATGTTGCGGCGCACAACCAAGGGCGGCAAAAGGGTAAACCTCGCAGCCTGCCCCAAGCGATGTATGACCCTCGATCACAACATGGCTGTGAAGATGCGCACCATCACCAATAACAGCGTCATCACCAATTACACAATAAGGCCCAATCTTAACATTGGCGCCAATCTTGGCCTTTGCAGCGATGATTGCAGTTGAATGAATTATTTGCGTCATTGCCTAGCGATCCGGATCAACGACCATCGCGCCAAATTCGGCTTCGGCAACAAGCTTGCCAGCCACTTTAGCCGTGCCGGTAAATTTCCACAGCGGGCCTTTGGCTGCAGTTTTAACAACACGCATTTCGATAACATCACCAGGTCTCACCGGCTGGCGAAAACGGGCTTTTTCAATGGTTGTAAAAAACACCAATTTGCCCGCGGTGAAATCAGGCATTGTTGCGGCCACCATAACCGATGCTGTTTGCGCGATGGCTTCAACAATTAACACGCCGGGCATAACTGGAAAATCCGGGAAATGACCAGCAAAATAAGGCTCATTGCCACTAACCGCTTTGACTCCTGTCGCCTCGGTATCGGGGATGATGTTTTCAACCCGATCAATCAACAAAATTGGCGCTCGATGCGGAATCAGTTTTTTGATCTCATCAATATTCAAAACATCAATCGTTTCCGCCATTACCCTGTCCTTTTGCGATCTTTAATGATCTATACATAGTATAAATAATGTTTAACTTCACTGCTTATTATGATTTTGACGCCTTCGGCGTGGCAAGCCGTCTTAATGCTGCCTGCTCGCGCCAGAACTGGCGTTTTGACATGGCTGGAAAGCCGGCGACCTGATCACCGCATTCGATGTCTTTTGTGACGCCGCTTCGCGCTGTTAAAACGGCACCATCACCAATCTTCACATGCGGGGCAATGCCAACCTGACCACCCATTGCGACGCCTTGTCCAACGGTAACACTTCCCGAAATGCCGCATTGACCCGCAATGATCGATCTTGCACCAATGATTACGTTATGGGCGATGTGACACAGATTATCCATCATCACATGCGCGCCGATATGGGTATTGCCAAGGCTGCCGCGGTCAATCGCGCAACCGCTGCCAATTGACACAAAATCATCAATCACAACAAGGCCGATATGCGGCAATTTAACAACCCCATCATCGGTCATTTCAAAGCCAAAACCGGCCGCGCCAAGAACGCTGCCAGCACCAATATCAACCCCATTACCAATCAGACAATGCGACAGAACGCTGTTTGACCGGATATTACAATTATCACCAACCGTAACCCCGGCATGCAAGACAGCACCAGCTTCGATCACGGTTCCCGCCCCGATCACAACTTGCGGCATGATGGTCGCTGACGGGTGAATGATGGAAGTATTGGCAATTTTGGCTGTTGGTGCGATACCTGCAGTGCCATGATCAACCGGCGCGGCCGAGACAAGATGCGCCAAAGCATGGGCAAATCCAACCCGCGGTGATGCCACGACTAAACAGCAATTGGCCCGATCAATAAATGGCAAACAGGCTTCATTCGTAATCAAAATAGCTGATTCGACTGCCAGTGTTTTGGCCAGATCTGGATCGGATTGATAGATCAATGAAAATGGTTTTGCTGTGTCAAAAGGTTCAATATCACTGATCACAATCTGATCTGGCCCACATAGATCAGTCGCGCCGATGATTTTGGCAAGATTGGCAGCCGTCACATTTTTGGCAATTTGGTAAAATGCAGTGTTGATGGACATGAAAATATCCTATTGCGCGACTGGCTTCTTGATTTCAACTTCGATGCGGGCGTTTTTGGTGCGTTCATTCAAGCGCGATAACACCTCATCTGAAATATTCAGATGCGGTAAGAAAATCACACTCGAATCACGATTTAAGATTAGGTCGATCTCGCGTTCACTGGCAATTTTTGTAATCACTTCGATCGCCAGCTTACGGATATTGCTCAGTGCTTTTTGATAAGCATTATCAATCGACTGTCTTTTATATTGGATTTCCTTTTGCACTGACGAGACACGCGCCTGAAACGCGGCAACAAGCTTGTCATATTCGTCTTTTGCCATCAGCTCGCGCTTGGCTAGAAGATCACGTTCGCTTTGCTGCAAATTTACCTCAATCACCCGAAATTCTTCTTGAAATTTTGCACGCTGACCATCAAGCAATTCACGAACACGGTTATTGGCATCAGCGGCGCGCAAAATACCACCTAGGTCAACAAGGGCAATGCGTTTTACCTCCATCGATTTTTCTGCTGCCGGCGGGGTTGCGCCGGTCTGGGCAAAGCTAGCAGGCGCAAAACCAACAAAAGCCATTATACAAATCAATAGTTTGAACGGGGTTACGCGTGTTTTTTTCATCATGCCTACAACCTGGTTCCAATATTGAACTGGAAGGTCTTTGGCGTGTCATGCGCCATTTTTGATAGCGGCTTTGCCCAAGAAAACGACAGTGGACCGATGGCTGTATTCCAGAAAAAGCCAACACCCGCACTGACTCGCATATTCGCCGCATTTGGCTTGGTTACGTTTGATGGATAGTCGGTGCCCCACAATGATCCAAAATCGGTAAAGACCGTCCAGCGAACGCCCGTATCCTTGTCAAGGCCAAGGTTTGAAACCACCTCAAAAGAACCAGCATACATCTTGTTGCCGCCAACAGCGTCAGACGATCCCGCGTCACGCGGTCCGATACCACCAGACCCAAAACCTCGAACATCCCGTCCACCAAGATTGAAACGTTGCGATTGCGTTACCTTGTCACCAAGACCAGTGACGTAGCCGATCTTGCCAGACATCCCAAGAATAACCGATTTGAACAATAACGGTTTGTAATAGGCAGCCGACAGTTTTGTCTGCAAAAACTTAACATCACCGCCAAAGCCAGCCAATTTTTCGTCCATTTCTAAGTAATAGCCCTCATTCGGATCAAAACGGCTGTCTCTTGTGTCCTTCGACAGAACATATTTTAGCGACGAGCGAAGAAGGGTTTCTCCCTCCTCGCCGGTAATCGATGTGGCTGTGGTTGACGCAACCGTTGTTTTGGACTGGCTAAGCTCATAGTTTAAGCGGTGAAACACATCGTGTGCCGCTGAAAAGCCAACCCCAAACGAAAAGCCTGTTCGATTGATGGTCGTCTCATCCGATTTGGTCTTTGTTTTAAAAACATCAAAACTGCCGGTTAAATCCCGTCCAAGTAGATAAGGCTCAGTTAGCCCTAAATTAAAATTGGTTTCAGTTCCCGATGTTGAAATAGACGCGCTGGCCCTGCGGCCTGTGCCAAGGAAATTACGTTCGTTAATGCCTAATGACACACTCGAGTTGTCCAATGACGAATAGCCAAGGCCAATTGAAAAATCACCGGTTGACTGTTCCTCGACAGTAACTCTTGTAATCGTTTGTTCGGGGCTCGACCCTTGAAGGGTGGCAATTTTAACATCTCTAAAATATCCAAGATTTCTGACATTTCGGACAGACCGATCAATTTTCAGTTGGTTATAGGCGTCACCCTCGACAATTTCAAATTCGCGCCTAATTACACGATCCTTGGTGCGTGCATTATCGACAAATTCGATCCGCTCGACGAAATTACGACGTGCCTTATCAATAGTGATGGCAATGTCTAATGTCGCTGTTTCCGGGTCCATCTTGATTTCAGGCGTTACATTCACAAATGCATAGCCGAAAGACCCCAACCGGTTTGAAATATCAAGAAGCCCCTGCTCAAGTTCCCGAACATCATACCATTTATCATCACCAAATTTGATTATTTGCTGCAATTCATCTGTATCAACACCAGTAATTTCACTGGCAACGCTGACCGTCCCAACCTGATAGCGTATACCCTCATTCACAAGAAAGGTGATAGCAAAACTGCTGCGGTCGGGCAATAAACCGCCGCGAACACGATCAACGGTAATATCGGCATAGCCACGCGCTAAATAGAATTGCCGCAAAAGGCGAACATCATAATCGAGCCGCCCCTCATCATATTTGTCATTGGACGCAAGAAATGCCCACCAACGTGCTTCGCGGCTGGCAATTGCCTGACGCAATGCCGTGTCGCTAAAAGATTGATTGCCCGAGAATGCGATTGAGTTGATTTTAATTAGCGGGCCCTCTTTAACCTCAAAAACCAGATCAACACGGTTTTCATCAAGCTGAATAATTTTGGGTTCAATCACAGCAGCAAAACGTCCACCAGCGCGATAAACGTCAATCAGCTGACGCGTCGCATCAATGGCCACTTTTCGGTTATAGACGCGTCGCGGCTGTACATCGATGATTTCAAGCAATCGTTCATCTGAAATTGCGTCATTGCCCTCAATATTCACCCGATTGATAATCGGGTTTTCAACAACGCGGACAATAAGAACGCTGCCGTCCATATCCATTTTGATATCTTGAAATAAATTGGTGTCATAAAGCCGAGCGAGCGCATTGCTCAACGATCCCGGCGATGCCAGATCACCAACGCGAACCGGTAAATAAGATTTAACGGTACCAGCCGCAACACGGCGGTTTCCATCTACCCGTATCTCAGAGATGCGAACAGGGTCTTGCGACACCTGCGCCACACTGGATTGGATTGTTGTGAAAACGAGGAATAATCCCAGAATAAAACCAAATAGATCATGACGACGCATTGAATTTTCCGATCACAAGCAAGACAAGCGGTAAAACTATAGACAGCCTGACGGCTTAGCGAAAGCCTAACAATGCCCTAATTGTAAATTTAATCGCCGATTTTACTTTTTAAACCAAAGAGAAACGCGCCCTTTACCAGCATTATTGAAAAAGGCGTATCACATCGGTAATGACAAGAAACAGCGTTAACACCATCAAAATGGCGATCCCGCCTCGCATCAATACCGCCTGAAACCAGATCGGCAACGGCTTCCCACGAAGCGCTTCGAGGAAAAAGAAGGTAAGATGACCGCCATCAAGTGCCGGAACAGGCAACAGATTAATCAATCCAAGATTGATTGAAATAACCGCTGTTAGTAGAATAAAGGGAACAAGCCCCTGATTTAAAACCGCGCCCGAAATTTCGGCAATCCGAACAGGGCCACCAACCTCACCCTGCTGCATATTGCCGGTGACAGCGCGGCCAAGGCTGCGCAAAATCACCACCGACATATGAAATGCGTCAGACGATGCGGCTACCACCGCCGCTGACGGGCCGAGTTTTTGAATTTCACCAACCGGCGGTGATTTCACCCCCAAAACGCCAATATCAATCTGCAATTGTTCATTAAATTGCGCGGCAGGTGTGATGTTTAAATTGAGTTCACGACCGTCACGAAGAATGACAAACCGTAGATCCTTATTCGGGCTTTCAACAACAAGCCCGCGCATATCATTAAAATCCCGAACACCAACACCGTCGATTTCGATCACTTTATCGCCCGGCTTTAGACCCGCGCTGGCAGCCGGCATATTTGGCATCACATCGCCAATCACCGCTGGCAGAATTTGTTTGCCAACCGCCATATAGACTACAGCAAAAAGGAAAATGCCAAGAATGAAATTGGCAATCGGCCCCGCCGCGACAATCGCCATGCGCCAGTAAAGTCCAGCATTGCCAAAACTACCCTCGATAGCTTTACCATCAGCAGATGGCGTGCTGGCGGCATCATCATCCCCGCGCATTTTGACATAACCACCAAGTGGAATGGCTGAAATGCGCCATCTTGTTCCGGTTTTGGCCGTCCAGCCGTAAATTTCAGGGCCAAAGCCAATCGAAAACACATCAACCACGACACCAGCTTTTCTCGCCACCCAATAGTGACCAAGCTCATGGAAATAGACCACTGGCGTGATTAACAATAAAAAGCCAAGAATAAGATCAGTAAAGCCAAGTTCGGGCATAAAATATCCTGTCGTGAGCGATTGCAAAACTGCATATGTGACGTGTTAGAATTATCCTATCCCAGTTTAGTCATTTTTGAAAACGTAACGCGATGCCACAATTTGCCGCGCATGTTCGCGGGCGGTTTGATCAATAGCGCAAACCGCGTCGATCATTGTCAAATCCCCATCCAAATCTTTGGAAAGGCAGGAATCAACAATGCTGGCAATATCCAAAAACCCAATCTTTCCAGTCAAAAAGGCATCAACCGCCACTTCATTTGCGGCGTTTAGAACAGCGGGAGCAATCCCCCCTGCCTCAAGCGCCTGACGCGCCAGCATGAAACAGGGAAACCGGTCAGGATCAACCTGCGCGAAGGTCAAATTGGCAATCGCCGCCAGATCAAGCGGTTCTGGCCCCCAATCAAGCCGGTCGGGCCACGCCATAGCATAGGAAATCGGCGTTCGCATATCGGCACCGCCCATTTGCGCAATGATTGATCCATCACGAAAATAAACAAGCCCATGAACCGCTTGCTGGGGATGGATTAAAACGTCAATTTGGCTTGGCTTCAGGTCAAAAAGCCAACGCGCCTCAATAACCTCTAGCCCTTTATTCATCATTGTGGCGCTATCAACCGAAATTTTTCGTCCCATTTCAAAATTTGGATGTTTTACCGCCGCCGCCGGTGTGATTGCGGCAAATTCACCAATCGGCAAGGTCAAAAATGGTCCGCCTGATGCGGTAAGGCAAATATGACTTAATTCGGTCATCTTGCCATTTGTCTTGTCGGTTGATTGATGCCCCTTCCAGCCATTCCAGCATTGGAAAACAGCGTTATGCTCACTATCAATCGGTAAAATATGCGCGCCTGACAGGATGGCTTGGCGGGAAACAACCGCGCCTGCCGAAACCAACGATTCCTTGTTGGCAATCGCAACTGTCTGACCAGCACGAACCGCCGCCATCACCGACGGCAATCCGGCAAGACCACTGATTCCGGCAATAACCAGATCAACAGGCATCGCCGCAATCTCGCTACAGGCCGCCGCGCCAGCCACCAACTGGCAATCAAGCGTTGAAACCAATTCTTTCAGGACTGGCAGATTTGTCTGGTCATGGATACCAATGATTTTGGGTTTGAATTCATGCGCCAAAGTAGCCAGACGATTAAAATCCTTGCCAGCGACCAATCCGTGAACCACAAACCGCTCAGGGTGCTGACGCACCAAGGAAAGGCTGCTTTGACCAATTGACCCTGTTGCCCCCAAAACCGTGATTTGTTTTACGCCAGCCATATTCAAAACCAATTAAAAACCAAAAATATAAAGATAGACTGCAGGAATAACAAAAATATAGCCATCAAAACGGTCAAGCAAGCCGCCATGACCGGGCAGAATAGACCCGCTATCCTTGACATCAAGCTGGCGTTTTACCGCCGATTCCATCAAGTCGCCCGCCTGCGAGAGCCCGCCAATCAATAGCCCCAAAATCAAAGCATCTGTCAAATCATCAAGACCAAATATCGATGCGACCAAAGCTGTCACTGCCATTGCCGCAACAAGCCCGCCAACACCGCCCGAAATGGTTTTATTAGGGCTAACACGCGGCCATAATTTAGGCCCGCCAAGGCGGCGGCCAACAAAATAGGCAGCACTGTCACAAGCGGCAATGATGGCCGCAAGCGCGACCAGCATAATATGACCCGATGGTTGGGATAACAATAAACCACCACTGGCAAGGCAAAGACATAGCAAACCAACAAACAGACCTGCTAGACGATTGCTAATAACACCAACGATGAATACCGCCAAAAGGCCAGCAATCAAAAGAATCAAACCAACATTCATGGTTAAAGAAATGCCGAGCATCCAATGAGGAAAGGATTGAACGGCAATCAAAGCCAGAACAACCAAACCAGCAAAAAATGGCAGGCCGGTAATGCGTTTTACCTCAAGCCCCATCAAACAGCCAAGACAGACAAAGATAACACCAGCAGTCATCTGATCGAACCAAACCAGCGCGACAACAGGAACCAGTATAAACGCCCCATAAACCCGACGCAGCGTTCCTGATGATTTGGCTAAATCAGTCAAGCTAGATCACTTTTCACCATATGAAGCTGATGAATTTCGCCTGAATCTCCGCCAAAACGGCGTTCGCGCTTGGTGTAATCACTAATCGCCATGGCCAAATCCTGTGCAGTAAATTCCGGCCAATATCGATCGCTGAAATGCAACTCGGCGTATGACAAATCCCACAAAAGAAAATTCGAAATGCGCTGCTCGCCCCCGGTTCGGATCAACAGGTCAACTGGCGGCAACACTCGTGTCGAAAGGCGTGATTTCAGCAAATCATCATTCACCTGACTGGCTTTTAGCAAACCAGACTCGACCTCACATGCAATTTGTGCGGCCGCCGCCGTCAGATCTTGACACCCACCATAATCAAGCGCAACGGTCAGGTTCAGCCCTGTATTCATTGCCGAAGATTTTTCAACATCATCAATAGCAACTTGAAGGTCATCCGAGAACCGGTCGCGCCGCCCAATTGTTCGAAGCCGGATATTGTTATCAATCAGCTCTTTTGACCGGGTAAGGATAAATCGTTTCATCAAAGACATAAGCCCTTTGACCTCGGCGGCCGGACGCTGCCAATTTTCCGATGAGAAAGCAAATACCGTCAACCAATCAACTTTTTGGTCAATGGCGGCACGGCTGATGGCCTCAAGCGTATCCGCGCCCTGATGATGGCCTTTCAGCACCTCAAACCCATGCGAATGCGCCCAGCGGCGATTGCCATCCATTATGATTGCCAGATGATGTATATTTTTTGGCATCTTCTCACCCCTCAAAAATGAAACAACGCGCAACTTATACTTGCGTTATTTCTTTTTCCTTATGGGAAAGGGCATCATCGACTTTTTTGACGAATTCATCGGTTAATTTTTGAACCTGATTTTCCTGCGTATGTCGATCATCCTCGGAAATCAGACCTTCTTTTTCGGCCTTGCGCGCAGTTTCAATACCATCGCGGCGAATGTTGCGAATGGCGACACGACACGCCTCGGCATAGCGACCGGCAACTTTCACCATATCTTTGCGGCGTTCTTCTGACAGATCAGGGATCGGCACCCGGATAAGATTGCCTTCGGTTGACGGGTTGAGGCCCAGATCAGAATCGCGGATCGCCTTTTCAACCGACGATGCCATCCCAGCATCCCAAACCGAAACCGTCAAAAGCCGTGGCTCAGGTGCTGAAATATTGCCAACCTGATTCATTGGCATCTTTGACCCGTAGGCATCAACCATGATTGGCTCAAGCATTCCGGTTGACGCACGGCCAGCCCTAAGCCCCATAAATTCGGTGTGAAGGCTTGCAAGACTTGCGTCCATGCGGCGCTGAATATCATCAATATCAAGTTCTGCCATGGTTATATCCTCTTTCTTAGTCGGGTGGGCTTACCCGCGTTAATCAATGATTTAGCTCAAAAAACGATAGTGAATCGTCCTTCATGTTTAACAACCCGCTCAAATTCACCGGGCGTTTCAATGGAAAACACCAGAATGGGGATATTATTTTCGCGTGACAAGGCAATGGCTGATGCGTCCATCACGCGCAAATCATCGGTTAGTACCTGCATATAGCTAACCCGATCAAAACGTTTGGCGTCTTTGTTCTTTTCCGGATCATCGGAATAAACACCATCGACTCTGGTGCCTTTCAACAAGGCCTGACAATTCATCTCAGATGCGCGCAATGCCGCTGCCGTGTCGGTGGTGAAAAATGGATTGCCAGTTCCTGCCGCAAAAATAACCACCCGTCCCTTTTCAAGATGGCGGGTGGCACGGCGGCGGATATACGGCTCACATACAGCACTAATCGTCAGGGCAGATTGGACGCGCACTGGAACATCAATCTGTTCAAGCGCATTTTGCATGGCAAGTGCATTCATCACGGTTGCCAGCATGCCCATATAATCGCCAGTGGCGCGTTCCATACCGGCAGCGGCACCTGACATGCCACGGAAAATATTGCCGCCACCAATAACGAGACATACCTCGACACCTGTGGCGACAACGTCTTTGACCTGCTGTGCAACGGTTCCGACCATTTCGGGATCAATACCGTAGGGAAGCTTTCCCATAAGCGATTCACCGGAAATTTTTAGCATCACCCTGCTGTAGACATGTGGTGACGCAGGTTTGGACGGTTTTGTCACTGGCAGATTACTCCCTTTGGTAGGTTGGTACCCTAACCTGATCTATGAAAGCTGCGCAGCAACCTCGGCAGCAAAATCAGAGTCTTCACGCTCAACACCTTCACCAAGATTAAACCGGACAAATGCCTTTAGCGCAATATCAGCGCCTGCATCTTTTCCAGCGTTTGCAATCACGTCGGCAATGCGTGTTTCGCCATCGATCACTGAAGTCTGCTCAAGAAGCACAACTTCCTGGTAATATTTCTTCATCCGGCCTTCGACCATCTTTTCAGCAATTTCTTGTGGCTTGCCAGATGCTTTGGCCTGCTCGATCAACACATCGCGTTCGCGCGCGACAGAATCGGCATCCAAATCTTCAACTGACAAGCTGGCAGGTGACGTCGCCGCAATATGCATCGCAATCTGTTTGCCAAGGGCGATAAGAACCGCCTCATCAGCGGTTGATTCCAACGCAACAAGAACGCCAATTCGGCCAAGGCCATCTGCGGTTGCATTATGCATGTAAGGCACAACCGCGCCATTGCTTACTTCCAGAAGCTGCATCCGGCGCAAAGACATGTTTTCGCCAATGGTGGCGATCTTTTGCGTCAATTCATCAGCAACATTACGGCCGGTCCCCGGAAAATCATGTGTTTTCAATTGATCGATATCAGTCGCGCTTAGCGCCAATTTGGCAAGAGCTGATACAAATCCCTGAAATTCACTGTTCCGCGCAACAAAATCAGTTTCGGCGTTCAATTCAACAACCGCACCTTTGGTGCCAGCAACTGAAATACCGACAAGGCCTTCAGCAGCAACACGGCCTGACTTCTTGGCAGCAGCGGCGAGGCCTTTTGTGCGCAGCCAATCAACCGCCGCATCCATATCGCCACCAGTCTCACCAAGGGCTTTTTTGCAATCCATCATGCCCGCGCCAGATTTCTCGCGCAGTTCTTTTACCAGAGCAGCAGTTACACTCATCTCATCGTTCCTTATATCAAAGACAAAATTGATGGCGTTTGACCGCCATGTCGCAAGTTTCAAACCCGGCCAACAGAGCGCATGCCCTGCTGGCTGGATTGTGATTTAGGCGCTCGCTGGCGCGTCGTCGGCTGGGGCAGCTTCGGCTGGGGCAGCTTCGGCTGGTGCAGCTTCAAGCGCAGGCTCAACTGGTGCCTCAAGGGCTTCACCAGCGTCACCGCCTGTTTTCATCAATTCGGTTTGCAAACCATCCAAAACCGCAGCCTGAACAAGTTCACAATAAAACGTAATGGCGCGCATCGCGTCATCATTGCCCGGAATCAGATAATCAACCCCATCAGGGTTGGCGTTGCTATCAACAACCGCCACAACAGGAATGCCAAGACGATTGGCTTCTTGAACAGCAATGGCTTCTTTATTAGTGTCGAGGATAAACAGCATATCAGGAATGCCGCCCATTTCCTTGATCCCGCCAAGCGTACGCTCAAGCTTTTCCTGCTCACGAGTAATTTGCAGCGCCTCTTTTTTGGTCAGCTGGTTGATTTCACCGCTTTCAAAGCGGCTTTCAAGCTCACGCAAACGGCGAATTGATTGTGATACTGTTGTCCAGTTGGTCAACATACCGCCAAGCCAGCGATGATTGACGAAATACTGGCCACAATTCTGAGCTGTTTCAGCAATTTTTTCAGCAGCCGCACGTTTTGTTCCGACAAACAATACCCGGCCACCGCGTGATGTGACATCACTCAAGGCTTTCAATGCCGCATGCAACATTGGCTGGGTTTGCTGAAGATCGAGGATATGCGTCTTGTTACGCTCGCCAAAGATAAATGTTTCCATCTTCGGGTTCCAACGACGTGTGCTGTGACCAAAATGAACGCCTGCTTCAAGCATTTGGCGCATAGTAAATGTAGGGAGAGCCATTAAATTTACTCCTGTTCTCCGGTTGAACCTCCATGAGGGAAATGAAAGGCTTATGCCCTCACCGGATGGCCCATCACGCAGAGTTTGCTGCGCGGGGGCCGCCCCCACGTGTGAATTTGGATAGGTGATACTATCAACCTGCCGAAAAATCAAGCCTTACCCGCCAAATGCCAACAAAAGGTCATTATAATTCACGAACATTCAAAATTCCGGGCATGCGCCGCAATTCCTGCCGCAAATCGCCGCTTAGCTTGAAACGACCCGGAAGCCCAATACAAACTTCTTGTCCTTTTACGATTAGCTGGATCTTGACCTCAGCCTTACCAGGCCCGTCTGATTTCAGGGCTTCTTTCAGTGATTTTAACGGCTTTTCATCCTGCACCCACAAAGCCACACCGCCATGCCACGCGGCAATAGCATCATCAAGCAGTTGAACCCGCGCTGCCAGCAGGCGCGGCCCGTTATCTTCGACCTTCAAATTGGCCGAAATCAGCAATGGCTTTTCCGAATCAAGAAGATCATTTGCTTCGGCAAGAACATCTGAAAAGAAGGTCACTTCAAAAACGCCGGTCTGATCGGTAAATTGAATAAAGGCAAATCGATTACCGCGTTGCGAGACACGCACCTGTTTTGCCGTCACCGAACCGGCAAGGTTAACGCGTTGCGGTGCCTGTCCTGCCGTCACCAAATCATTTAACGCTGCATGTGATGTAACTCGAAGCCGTCCAAGCTGACTGGCATAGCTATCAAGCGGGTGAGCCGACAAATAGAGACCAAGCGCGTCAAATTCTTCTTTCAGGCGATCCATACCCGCCCAATCGTTGGTTTCGCGCAGGCGGATACTGTCATCAATTATATCCGAATCACCACCAAACAGGCTAACCTGATTTGATTCGGCTTCGCGGCGCATCGCATCGGCATGCGATAGGATTAAATCCATGTTTTCGATCAATTCGCGGCGGTTGCCGTGAATTTTATCAAGCGCCCCTGCCCGCACAAGATTTTCCATCTGGCGACGATTAATCACCTCGCGCGGCAATCTTTGCAAAAGATCTTTCAATGAGGTGAAAGCACCATCGGCCTTTCGGATTTCGGTTAGACGGCGCATCGCCTCAGCGCCAACATTTTTAATCGCCGACAAGGCGTAGCGAACCGCTAATTCCGGCGTGCCGCTGACCGAAGCAACCTCTTCAACCGCAAATCCTGATGATGATTTATTGATATCAGGCGGCAGAACGCCAATGTTTTTTTGCTGACATTCTTGCCGGAACACCGCAAGTTTTTCAGTATGACCCGCATCAAGCGCCATCGAGGCAGCCAGGAACTCCACAGGGTAATTCGCCTTCAGATAGGCTGTTTGATAGGACACCAGCGCATAGGCCGCCGCGTGCGATTTGTTAAAGCCATAACCAGCAAAGGCCGCGATCTGTTCAAACACATCCGATGCCAATTGTTTGGACAAGCCATGTTTTGTTGCGCCAGTGATGAAAATCTGGCGCTGCTCTTCCATTTCTTCTTTGATCTTTTTTCCCATCGCACGGCGCAGAATATCGGCTGCACCAAGCGTGTAATCGGCAAGTACACGCGCCGCCTGCTGCACCTGTTCCTGATAGATCATGATGCCATAGGTTTCGGCCAGAACCGGTTCGAGATCGGGATGCATGTAGGTGATTTGTGATGGATCATGCTTTCGCGCAACATAATCTTTGATATTTTCCATCGGTCCCGGACGATAAAGTGCCACAACCGCAATAATATCTTCAAAACGGTCAGGCTTTAGCCCGCGAAGAACGTCGCGCATGCCGCTGGATTCCAACTGGAACACGCCAACCGTGTCACCATTCGACAGCATGTCAAAGGTTAGCTTGTCATCAAGTGGGATTGCGCCAAGATCAAGTTCAATGCCCCGCTTGCCAATAAATTCAACAGCTCGTTGTAAAACGGTCAGGGTTTTCAAACCCAGAAAGTCAAATTTGACAAGCCCCGCCTTTTCAACCCACTTCATATTGAATTGCGTTACCGGCATATCCGATCGCGGGTCGCGATAAAGCGGCACCAGCTCGGCAAGAGGCCGGTCACCGATCACCAAACCCGCCGCATGCGTCGAGGCGTGCCGATAAAGCCCTTCAAGCTTCATTGACACATCAATCATTTCAGCAACCTGCTCATCTTCACGGCGTTGTTTGCGCAATTCCTCTTCGGAGGCAACCGCTTGCGCAATCGTCGTTGGTTTAGCGGGGTTATTGGGAATCAGCTTTGCAATCCGGTCAACCTGACCATAGGGCATTTCAAAAACACGCCCAACATCACGAAGTGCGGCACGCGCCTGCAAAGACCCAAAGGTGATGATTTGCGCAACCTTGTCATGTCCGTATTTCTCTTGAACGTAGCTAATCACCTCGTCGCGCCGATCCTGACAAAAATCAATATCAAAATCAGGCATTGAAACACGCTCAGGGTTCAAAAACCGTTCAAACAGCAAGCCCCATTTCAATGGGTCAAGATCGGTAATCAACAACGCCCATGCCACCACCGACCCCGCACCTGAACCACGACCGGGCCCTACCGGAATATTCTGCGCCTTTGCCCATTGGATAAAATCGGCAACGATCAGAAAATAACCCGGAAAGCCCATTTGTTTGATCACATTCAACTCAAAGGCCAAGCGGTCAAAATAGGGCTTTGCGATCACCGCGCGCGCCGCCTCATCCATGGTGTCGTCATAAACATGGCGCTGCATGCGGCTTTGCAATCCTGCTTCCGCCTGCACGGTTAGTTCATCTTCTTCATTGCGCCCATCGGCTGACTCAAAAGGCGGCAAGATCGGATCGCGCTGCCTTACCATTGTACTACAGCGTTTGGCTATCACCAATGTGTTTGAAATTGCCTCAGGAATATCTTCAAATAATTCAGACATTTGGGCAGCTGTTTTAAAGTAATGCTCGGGCGAGAAGCGCGGTCTATTTGTTTCAGAAAATTTATGGCCAGTGCCAATACAAACAAGCGTATCATGTGGCTGGCTCATCGCTGCATTTTCAAACCGGCAATCATTTGTCGCCACTAATGGCAGATGTAACCGATCGGCAATTTCCAGAAGATGCGGCTCGGCTGTGCGTTCAATGCCAAGGCCGTGACGCTGTAACTCAATATAGAACCGATCACCAAAGATCGCCACAAGCCGGTCAGCGCGTGCCGCCGCCAATGTTGGCTTGCCATCACCGGCAGGCGCACCAACAAAACCGGCCAAGGCGCCGCCGCTTAAAAGAATGAGCCCTTCGGCATGCGCTTCGAGATCGTTAAGCGAACATGACGGGTCATGAACCGAATCAGCGTCAAGCAATGTTTTGGATAATAATTTTGAAAGATTAGTATAGCCAAGGTCGGTTTGAGCCAGAAGCACAATTTCGCCCTGCCCCTGCGCATCTTCCAGATTGAGCTGGGTTCCCATAATCGGCTGGATGCCGGCACCGATTAGCGTTTGGGCAAATTCCAACGCACCAAACATATTATTGGTATCGGTAATCGCTGCGGCGGGTTGGCGATCATCGGCAATCAGCCCCGACAGACTTTTGATTCGCAATGTCGATTCGGCCAGCGAATAGGCGCTATGCAGTCTAAGATGGACAAAATTGGCTGGCATCACGGGCTTTCAGCAATGAATAAGGCGCTCCCAAACACTACCCTAAACGCTGCAGTGAAAGCTAGCCAATTGAGATGATTTTACCGTCACTAATGGTCAGAATTGAATCCATATTAAGGGCCAATTGCTGGTTATGCGTTACCACCAATGCCGCCGTGCCGGTTGCCCGCGTAATCATTGCCAAATGATGAAATACGTCTTTTGCCGTGTCAGGGTCTAGATTGCCGGTTGGCTCGTCAGCCAGCAATACCCGCGGCGCATTTGCCACTGATCGGGCAATCGCAACACGTTGCTGCTCACCACCCGATAACAGCCCAGGCCGGTGATCGGCGCGCGCTTGCAATCCAACCATGACCAATAACTGTTCAGCGCGTGTTGCCGCCTCATTCCGATCAAGCCCGTTCAGCATTTGCGGAATCATCACATTTTCAAGCGCCGAAAATTCCGGCAAAAGACGGTGAAATTGAAACACAAACCCAATATGGCTTTGGCGCAGATTGCCCCGCTTACCGCGGCCAAGCTTGCTAGCATCAACACCATCAATCAAAACTTCACCGGCATCAGGACGTTCCAAAAGACCCGCAATATTCAACAGCGTTGATTTTCCCGAACCTGACGGCCCAACCAGCGCTTTCATTTCGCCAGCACGAACCGAAAGGCTTGCACTATTCAGCACATCCAGCTTGACCGAGCCTTGAAGATAGCTTCGCTGCACATTGCGCAATTCCAATAATGGCGCAGGTGTTTTCATCTCTGATGGATTATTCATAACGCAATGCCTCGGCCGGTGCGATCCGCGATGCCCGCCACGCCGGATATAGGCTGGCAAGGAAAGATAGACCAAGTGCCATCAACACCACCATCAATACTTCTTGCGGATCGACCTTGGCTGGCAAATTCGACAGGAAATAGATTTCAGCAGCAAATAATTCGGCTCCTGACAGGCTTTCAATAGCCTGTTTAATCGTATCAATATTCCAACAAAACAATATGCCAACGACGGTGCCGGCAAACGTACCGACAATGCCAATACTTGCCCCTGTCATCAAAAAGATTCGGATAATACTGCCACCGCTGGCGCCCATTGTGCGCAAAACCGCAATATCGGCATTTTTTGACCGCACAAGCATGATCATGGATGAAATAATGTTAAAGGCGGCAACAAGGATAATCAGCGTCAAAATCAAAAACATCACATTACGTTCAACCCGAAGCGCATTCAAGAAACTGCGATTTCGGTCAATCCAGTCAAAAACCCGCAAATCAGGCCCGACTGTTTGTGCAACCGATTGACGAAGCGTTGCAATCTGTTCTGGCGCTGACACATAGATTTCAAGACCGGATACGCTTTTTTCATAGCCAAGAAAAGTCGCTGACAGATCAAGTGGCATAAACACAAAGCTGGAATCATATTCATACATGCCAACATGAAACACGCCGGCGATTTTGAATTTGCGCCTTGTTGGCACCGTGCCAAAAGCCGTGGCTTTGCCTTTGGCGGTTGTCAGCGTGACGCTATCGCCTGCCTTCACGCCAAGCTTAAACGCCATCTCACGACCAATTAAAACACCAGTTTCATTGCGAAACCGGTTGATATCACCTTCATCAAGCGAATCCCATAGCGGTTTGCGAACCGCCAAATCTGACCAGCGCACGCCGCGCACCACCGCGCCAATGCTAACCCGGTTCTGGGTTGCCATGACCTGGCCTTCGATCTGCGGCGTGACCGCAATCACATCAGGCATATCGGTGATTTTAAGGGCAAGCTGATCAAAATCAGCAATGCCGCCTGCCTGTTTCGAATAAACCGCAACATGACCATTCAGCCCTAAAATACGGCCAACCAATTCAGCGCGAAACCCGTTCATCACTGACATGACAACAATCAATGTGGCAACGCCAAGCGTGATACCGGCCAGTGAAAACCAGGCAATGACCGAAATAAACCCGTCGGCGCGGCGCGATCGCATATAGCGAAACGCCAGCATCCGTTCAACCGGAGAGAAAAAATACCGCATTAAACCGCCCTTTTCGCCTTTATCAGGTTCCTGCCAATTATGGCTTTCCAGCTTGGCCTATGATTTGGCACAAACCATGGTCAAGGCAGCTTCAGTAGACACCTCCCTGGTTTCACCAGTTTTACGCCGCTTCACCTCAACCACGCCATTATCCATACCGCGTGGCCCAACAACAATCTGCCACGGAATACCAATCAAATCCATGGCTGCAAGCTTTGCCCCTGGCCGTTCATCACGATCATCAATCAGCGGATCACATCCTGCCGCGGCAAGCTGGTCATATAATGACTGGCTGGCGGAATCACAAACCGCATCGCCCGGCTTTAGATTCACCACGGCAACGCCGAATGGTGCAACCGAATCAGGCCAGATAATGCCTTTATCATCGTGACTCGCTTCGATAATGCCACCAACAAGGCGCGAAACGCCAATGCCGTAAGACCCCATATGAACCGGAACGTTTTTGCCATCAGGCCCCGAGACCACCGCGCCCATTGCCGCCGAATATTTGGTGCCAAAATAAAAGATATGGCCAATTTCAATGCCGCGCAGGGTCATCAAATCAGCATCATCTACCGGACAGGTTGCCGGATCATGCTTTTCATCGGCCCGCGCATAGATTGATGTGAATTTATCGACAAAGGGCTGCAAATCGGCGTCATAGTCGATTTCGGCGAGCAAATCGGCCTTTAACCAATCTTTATGGAAATAAACATCACTTTCGCCAGTTTCGGCCAGAATGATGAATTCATGACTCATATCGCCACCAATTGGACCAGTGTCGGCCTCCATCGGAATCGCCGTCAGCCCCATCCGCTCAAAGGTTTTCAGATAGGAAACAAACATTTTATTGTAGGCTGTGCGTGCGCCATCAGCATCAAGATCAAAAGAATAAGCATCTTTCATCAAAAATTCACGGCCACGCATAATGCCAAAACGCGGCCGAACCTCATCGCGGAATTTCCACTGGATATGATACAGATTCAGCGGCAGCGCCTTATAGCTTCGGACATGTGACCGGAAAATATCGGTAACCTGTTCTTCATTGGTTGGCCCATAAAGCATATCGCGATCATGTCGGTCTTTGACGCGAAGCATTTCCGCACCATAATCGTCATAACGCCCCGATTCCTGCCAGATTTCGGCTGGTTGCAGGGTCGGCATCAAAATTTCCAATGCGCCGGAACGATCCTGTTCTTCGCGAACGATCGTAGCAATCTTGTCAAGAACGCGCTTGCCAAGTGGCAACCATGAATAGATTCCGGCACTCGATTGCTGAATCATCCCCGCACGCAGCATCAGACGATGCGAGGCAATCTGTGCCTCTTTCGGGGTTTCTTTTAGAACCGGCAAAAAATACTGACTTAAACGCATCGGGTTTCCTTTAATGAAGATGGCACAATCACATGTAACGGTTTGGCCTAACCGATATCCTGATGATGACATAGACGGGTCAAGTTAGGATGAGAATATCTTTAACACAAGGGCGGCAAGCCGTCTTCGTCAAAAAGCTCATCCAACAAAGCCTTATCAACAAGCGCAAGGCTGTTTGGCGACCATTTTGGCGCATTATCCCGATCAACCAGAACAGCACGAACGCCTTCGATATAATCGCCACGCCGAATCATGCGCATCGCAAGATGGTAATCAAGTGTTAGCACCGCGCCAATATCGGTAATGTCATCGGCCATTTGCAACAAACGCCAAAACAGCTTGATCGAGACCGGACAACGCGTGGCAAAGGCCGTTACAACATGGCTAACCAATTTATCATTCGGCCGCATCAACGCCATATCTTCGGCGCGTTCCTGCATCTGTTCAGGGGTCACATCCCCCCCAAAAATACGGTCAATTACCGGCATATGATGGTTTAGGGCTGGCACCCCCGGATCCATTTTAAAGTCAGCAATAACCTGATCAATTTCAGATGCGGTGCAATCAAGAAGTGATTGTTTCAATCCTACCATCTGTTCAGAAGCAGCCATTGATGTGGCAAGGCCAAGCATCATGCAATCAGCACCATGAATGATATATCCGGTCATGCCAAGCAATCGGGCAACTGGCATAGGGCAGCGGCCAAGAAACAGGCTTGCCCCAACATCAGGAAACAGGCCAATGCTGGTTTCCGGCATCGCAAAGCGTGTCGTTTCACTCATGATGATATGGGTGCAATGTTCGGCAAGACCAGCACCGCCACCCATAACAACACCATCACACAGCGCGATAATCGGTTTGCCAAATTCGGCAATCGCCAAATCAACCAGATATTCACCTCGAAAAAAGGTATCTGCCTCGTCAAAACCGTTGGCGATGATGGTTTCGCGCGCCTGCCGGATATCACCACCAGCGCAAAAGGCGCGTGGCGCACTGCTGGCGATCACCACATGGCTGATCGCTGGATCATCACGCCAGCCAAGCAGAACCTGCCGTAAATCAGTGACCATCTCGACGGTTAGCGCATTCAACGCCTTTGGTCGATCAAGCGTGACAAGACCGGCACCATTAATAACGTCAAAATGAATATGCGCCTGTGGCATTGCGGAAATCTTCCCAGATCGTTATGAATAGGTGGTTTTTCATATCAATTACGGATTAAACAGCCCATGAGCCGAGGTCAATACCCTTCCACAAGGATGCGGCGCAACCGGATGACGGCATTTTCGCGTCGGCTTGTTGCCGAAACCCGCCTTGATACTGCCGATCTTATCTGGCCTCTTTTTGTGATTGAGGGACAGAACATGGCCGAGCCAATTGATGCCATGCCCGGTGTTTTCCGCTACTCGATTGATCAGCTTTTGCAACAGGCGGCCAAAGCGGTTGAATTAACAATTCCCGCAATTGCCATTTTCCCGTCAATCGACGCCGCATTAAAGGACGCGTCAGGCAGCCTTGCCCGCGATGGTGACAATCTTGTGTGCCGTGCGGTCAGCGCGGTCAAAGCCGCCTTTCCCGATCTTGGCATCATCTGTGACGTTGCGCTTGACCCCTTTACCGCGCATGGGCATGACGGTTTGCTGGATGGGGACGAAATTTTAAATGACGAAACCATTACGGTTTTGTGCGAACAGGCAGTGCATCAGGCCAATGCCGGATGCGATATCATCGCCCCTTCAGATATGATGGATGGCCGCGTTGGCGAAATTCGCGCTGCGCTTGATGCTTCTGGGCATCACAATGTGCAAATCATGGCCTATGCGGCGAAATATGCATCTGGATTTTACGGGCCGTTCCGCGATGCGGTGCGAGCTGGTGCATCGCTTGGCAAGGCAGGCAAATTGACCTATCAAATGGATCCGGCCAATAGCGATGAAGCGATGCATGAAATTGCGCTTGATCTTGCCGAAGGTGCCGACATGGTCATTGTCAAACCGGGGATGCCCTATCTGGATATTCTGGCACGCGCCAAGGCCGAATTTGGCGTGCCATGCATTGCCTATCAGGTATCGGGCGAATATTCGATGCTATGCGCGTCATTCGAAAAGGGCTGGCTTGATCGCGAACGCACCATTCTTGAAGCCACGACCTGTTTCAAACGCGCGGGTGCCGATGCTGTTTTGACCTATTTTGCGCCTGAAATTGCAATGATGATTCGGCGCTAGTTGCGCGTAGTTTTCCCCATCAGACCGCAGTGCCGGAACAGACCATGGCAAAGCTTGTTTATAATCGGTCGTTGTCAGGCCATCGCCGCGTCACCTATGCAGATAGATAACGGCAATCATCCAGTTTTACTGGTATAAAGACGCAAATGAAGGTCATAATATTGGCAGCTTATAAAGGTGGCAGTGGCCAATCGAACAATGCGTGAAAACGCATGACGCGAATAGGATTGCCATAAGGGGGATTACATTATGGCGGTAACAGCCGATCAAATCAGAGACACAGCCGTCCGGCTGGACGGGCAAATCATCCGCACACCAATGCTTGAAGCGCCAATGTTATCGCGCAATTTGGGCTGCGACCTGTTTTTGAAACTGGAATGTTTACAGCATACATCATCATTCAAGGCGCGTGGTGCGCTGAATGCAATGCTTGGCTTGAACGATAAACAACGCCAGCTTGGCGTCATTGCCATGTCGGCAGGCAATCATGCCCAAGCGGTGGCCTATCACGCCGAACATATGGGCATTCCGGCAACCATTGTCATGCCAGCCCAAACTCCCTTTGCCAAAGTGGCGCGCACCCGCGCCTTTGGTGCCAAGGTTGTTCTTGAGGGACGCAACCTCAATGAATGCGAAGGCACGGTAAATGCGCTTATTCAGGAACATGGCCTAACGCTGATCCATCCCTATGACAATGAATTGGTGATGATGGGGCAAGGCACGGCCGGTCTGGAAATGCTGATTGACCAGCCCGATCTTGATATTCTTGTTGTGCCAATTGGCGGTGGCGGCCTGATGGGCGGTATTGCCACAATCGCCCGCGATATGCGCCCTAATATCAAGATTTACGGTGTGCAGACCGAACTATACCCAAGCATGAAGCTGGCAGTCGAAGGCAAGGAGATCACCTGTGGTGGTGAAACCCTGGCTGAAGGCATTGCCGTGAAAAAACCAGGCGGTGTTACGCTTCCAGTGGTTGACGCATTGGTTGACGAGATTTTACTGGTCGATGAACGCGACCTTGAATGGGCTGTTGGTGCCCTGATTGAACAGCAACGTGTCGTGTCTGAAGGTGCTGGTGCTGCGGGCATTGCCGCCATTCATGCAAATCCGGCTCTATTTGCCGGTAAAAAGGTTGGCGTGGTGATTTGCGGCGGTAATATTGACCCGCGCCTGCTGGCGTCGATCTTGAATCGCAACATGGCCGTCGATGGCCGGATTGCGCGGTTGCGTATCGATATTTCCGATGAACCAGGGATGTTGGCGGCGATTTCAACAACGATTGGCAAATGTGGTGGCAATATTGTCGAAATCTATCATCAGCGCCTTTTCTATGACGTACCGGCCAAGCTGGCCAAGATTGATGCGGTGATCGAAACGCGAGGGCCAGATCATGTTGACGAAATTATCGCGGCGCTTCGGGCCGCGCATTTTCAGGTTCGCCAACTCGACGATAGCGCCAGTTAGGAAAAATTACCTGATTTGCATATGATTGACCTTGATTTGGGCTTTGCCTTTTGGGCAATCTATAAAGATGGATCAGGACAAACGGCTTCATCGCAAAATTCCGCTGCCCATGCGCCTTAGCATGCGCAGTGACTGCCCCTATATTGCGGGGCAGACCGAACAGCGTATTGCTGTTGATATTTCCCTTGATCCACATTGCCATGATGGGCTTGCCCGCGCCGGGTTCCGCCGTGTTGAAAATTGGGTTTATCGACCGGCCTGCCCGAATTGCAATGCCTGTTTGCCGTGGCGCGTGAATGTTGCAGCCTTTAAAGCCAGCCGGAACATGACGCGCATTCTCAAGAAAAACAGCGATCTGACCCGCAGCATCACAAGACCCGATCCAACCAACGCGCATTACCGGCTATTCAAGGCCTATGTCACCAGCCGGCATGATGATGGCCAGATGGCGCGTATGGATCATGATGATTTTACCAGCATGATTAACAACAGCCCGATCGAGACGGTTCTGGTAAGCCATTATGATAAAAACGACCGTCTTGTCGGCAGCGTTCTGGCCGATTTCCAATCTGACGGATTGAGCGCCGTTTACAGTTTTTTTGATACCGAACAGGCCGAACGATCATTGGGAACCTATATGGTTCTTGATCTTTTCGCGATTGCCAAGGAATTATCTCTTGATTGGCTATACCTTGGCTATTTTGTGCAGGGAAGCCGGAAAATGGCCTATAAAGAACGTTTCAAGCCTGCTGAAATTTTTGATGCTGGCATCTGGAAACCTGCCGATGATGTTATTCGCCGCTCATGAATAACAGCACCCACCCATAGGAGAGCATTGTGGCGACATCTTTTGAACAATTGCGCCAAGACGACCAGCTTGCCGTTCGCGCCAAAATCCGGTCAGGTGCCTATTGCGATCATACATCAGGGCTTGCCAATGGCTTTTTGCAGGCAAATCTTGTCATTCTAGAGCAATCATATGCGCTTGATTTCATGCGGTTTTGCCAGCGTAACCCAAAGCCCTGCCCGCTTGTTGGCGTTACCGATACCGGATCGCCCTTTATGCGAACATTAGGTGCCGATATTGATATCAGGTCAGATGTGCCATCATATCATATTTATCGTCATGGCGTTCTGGATGGCACCGTCGGCGATATTACCGATTTGTGGAATGACCAGATGGTTGGTTTTGCGCTTGGATGCTCATTCACCTTTGAACATGCCCTAATCCGCGCCGGAATTCCGGTTTGGCATATTGATCATGATCAAACGGTGCCGATGTTTAAAACCAACATCAAAACCATTGAATCCGGCCCTTTTTCAGGGCCAATGGTGGTCAGCATGCGCGCCATCCCGATTGATAAGCTGGATATGGTTCGCGCCATTTCGGCCAATTTTCCAATGGCACATGGCGCACCGGTTCATTGGGGCGATCCTGCCAAAATTGGCATTGCCGATCTCAATGCACCCGATTGGGGTGACGCATCGCCGGTTGATGATGGTGAAATTGCGGTTTTCTGGGCTTGTGGCGTGACACCGCAAGCGGCGATTCTTCATGCGAAGCCGCCAATTTCCATAACGCATAAGCCTGGTCAGATGCTGATCACCGATGTTGCTGAAGATGCCGAAATTCCGATTATAAATCCGGCAAATTAACCAGCAAAGACATTGGCATGCCCTGTTTTTAGTTAATTTCTGGCGTTAATTTTCAGCTACTTAGATGAATGTTATCCTAGGTGAATTTAGCTTTAGGTGAATTTAGCTGGGCGCGGAAAGCCATTTGGCGGCAATTTGCCCGAACCGCCACGCCGTGCCAGCCATGTCGACAAATCAGGTTCGGTGCGAACACGCCCGCCACCAGCCTGCCAGCTAAGACCTTTGGCTTTATCAAACACCGTAACATCGGCAAGACCACCATCTTTGAACCGCTGCAGAATAACGCCTTTGCCGCGTCCCATTTCCGGCACGTCTTCAAGATCGAAAACAATCAATTTCCGGTTCACCCCAACCGACGCCACCATATCACCAGCAACGATGGCACAAGCAACAGCCCGGGCTGATCCGGCAAGATTTAGCACCTGTTTGCCATTTCGCGTTTGCGCCAATGCCCCTTGCATATCAACAACAAGACCATGGCCGGTGCTTGCCGCGACAAGCATTTTGCCATCACCAGCACGAACCAGCTTGACGATATCGCTATCTGCCGGAAGATCGACCATCAAACTGACCGGCTCGCCAAATCCGCGCCCCCGCGGTAATTTATCGCCTGACAGCGTGTAAAACCGGCCATTATCAGCAAAAAGCAGGATTTTATCAGTCGTTTCAGCATGCAGAACATGGCCTGCTGAATCGCCTTCTTTATATTTGAAATCGCTATCGAGATCCTGATGGCCGCGCATGGCTCTAATCCAGCCATTTGCCGAACAAATCACCGTAATTGCTTCACGCTCAACCAGAATTTCGGTTGGGTCAAAATCAATCTTAGGTGCCTCGGCAAGAATGGTCTTGCGATGATCAGCCTTGATAAAGGTATCTTTCATATCTTTGATCTGGCTGGCAATGAATGACCATTGCCGTGCCTCATCACCAAGAAGCGCGTTCAAATCATCCTGTTCAGCCGCCAGCTTGTCACGCTCGGTGCGAAGCGCCATTTCTTCAAGCCGCCGCAAAGAACGAAGCCGCATATCAAGAACGGCATTGGCCTGATTTTCATTCAAACCAAACCGGCGCATCAATTCATCACGCGGATGATCGGCCTCACGAATAATCGCAATCACTTCGTCAATATTTAAAAAGACGATCAAATAGCCGTCAAGCACTTCAAGCCGGCTGGCGATCTTTCCAAGACGATGATGCGATCTGCGCTGCAAAACAACACGGCGATGCGCGAGCCATGCGTTCAACGCCTCACGCAAATTCATCACCACCGGACGGCCATCTGCGTCCAGAACATTGAGGTTCAGCGGAACCCGCACTTCAAAATCGGTAAGTTTGAACAGGCTTTCCATCACCACTTCGGCTTCGAGCCGACGCGATTTTGGCTCAAGAACAATGCGGATATCTTCAGCCGACTCGTCACGAATATCGGCTAGCACTGGCAGGCGTTTCGCCTGTAACATTTCGGCAAGACGTTCGATCAGGCGTGATTTTTGAACCTGATAGGGAATTTCGGTTACGACAATTTGCCATGCCCCGCCCTTTTCGGTTTCAACCTCCCATTTCGCCCGCACCCGAAAGCCGCCACGCCCCGTTGAATAGGCGTCTTTGATCGAATCCGCAGGTTCAATTAACAGGCCACCAGTCGGAAAATCGGGACCTTTCACATAATTCAGCAAGGTTTCAATTGATGCGTTGGGATGTTTGATAAGATGCAATGAAGCATCGGCAAGTTCGATAATATTATGCGGCGGAATTGATGTTGCCATTCCAACCGCAATCCCCTGCGCGCCATTGGCAAGAAGATTTGGAATGCCCGCAGGAAGCAAGGTTGGTTCTTCGGACTCGCCATCATAAGTTGGCCGGAAATCAACCGCATCTTCATCAATACCATCTAGCAACAGACGCGCAACTTCGGTCATGCGTGCCTCGGTATAGCGCATCGCTGCGGCGTTATCGCCATCAATATTGCCGAAATTCCCCTGCCCTTCGACAAGACAATAGCGCATGGCAAATTCCTGTGCCAACCGCACCATCGCATCATAAATCGCTGCATCGCCATGCGGATGGAATTTACCCATCACATCACCAACAACACGCGCTGATTTCTTAAAACCCTGACCCGGATCAAGCTTTAGCTGGCGCATCGCAAATAACAGGCGGCGGTGAACCGGCTTTAACCCGTCCCTGACATCGGGAAGCGACCGCGATGTGATGGTCGACAGCGCATAGGCAAGATAGCGTTCCGATAAGGCGTCGGAAAACGCGGTCGGTTCAATACGCCCGCCTGCGGGAATTTCAACATCATCATGCATAAAACAGCCTCATCACTTCATCATTTGCCGTTATAGCGACTATCAACCATATCGGCTAGACGTTTACGCTGGGCGGGCAGGTCTAAATTATGCGCGGCGAAAACGCGTTTGGACAGAAAATGGCCGGTCAAATCCAAACCAGCAATCCAATCATGTTTACCGCAGGAAACGCCGCCCAGGAACATCGGCAAAGCCAGCATCCGGCTAGCAAAGCTGCCAGCTTGATGACGCGCCACCGCACCACCTGATTTCGGGCTGACAAACGCCAGATCACTGGTCTGGCCGCTGGCAACGCATCTGGCAAGATCAAGCCGGTATCCGACCGCCGCCAATAGCCCCAATTCCCAGCGAACATAGCCTTCGACCCAGCCGGCATTATCATCATCCAGCACAATCACATCCAAAAGTGCCGCACTGCCCTCAAAAAGCCCAGGCTGCGCCTCACGTTCGGGAAGCGCCCCATCAAGCAAGGCACACATTGACGCCACGCCGGATAATCGCAAAGGCGAGTCCAGCAACAAAGCTGGCACGGACTGAACCAATTCAATCTGCATTTGGCCAAGTTGCTCGCTTAACCGCGCCCGCCAGCTAACCCGAACTCGATTACCTGGCTGGATAATGCCACGCATCTTCGATGACGCGCCGCCACGAACCAATCCGGCATGCCGCCCATAATCGGCGGTCAGAACCGATATAACGGCACTACCCTCGCCATGCGGGCGAACCGACAGAATGATGGCTTCGGCTTGCCAATCAGGCATTATAATCAAGATCCCACAGATTATAGCGCGCCGAATCATCCATCCAATCTTTGCGATATTTCACATGCGCGAACAGATGCACGCGGCGGTCAAGCGCTTCTTCCAGCTCTTTACGCGCTGCGGTGCCGATGCGGCGCATGGTTTGCCCACCCTTGCCAAGGATGATGCCGCGATGCCCCTCGCGCGCAACATATATGGAAAGATGCACTTCAGCACTGCCATCGTCGCGATCCTGCCAATCTTCGGTTTCAACAGTCAGTTGATAGGGCAATTCTTGATGAAGATTCAAAAACAATTTTTCGCGCAAGGTTTCCGCCGCCAAAAGCCGTAGCGGCATATCCGACAAATCATCAGGATCAAACAGAAACGGGCTTTTAGGCATTTTGCCAGCAAGCCATGATTTCAGATCAGCAACGCCATTACCGGTTTCGGCCGATACCATGAAGATACGTTCAAATTCATAGATTTTGGACATTTCATCGGCGCGTTCCAGCAACCGTTCCTGCGGTGCCAGATCAATTTTGTTCAAAACCAGCGACGCCCGCCGTCCTGATGCGGCAAGCTTGGTCAGGATATTACTTGTATCCTCATCGATCAACCGCCGTGCACAATCATGCAACAACAGCAATACATCACCATCTTCCGCACCTTGCCATGCGGCCTGCACCATTGCCCGATCAAGCCGCCGTTTTGGTGTAAAAATGCCCGGCGTATCGACAAAAATTATCTGCACATTCTGATGCATGGCAATGCCCCGAATACGGCTTCGGGTGGTTTGCACCTTTGGCGTTACGATCGACACTTTATGACCGACCATCGAATTCATCAAAGTTGATTTCCCCGCGTTAGGCGCGCCGATCAAAGCAACGAATCCGGCTTTGGTTTTGCTGTTTGTAAAATCGATTGCCGGCGTGGTTTCGTTCGTTTCGTTAGTTTCATTATGATCGGTCATGAACCCGAAGTCCTTTCTTGCAGCCATTCCAGCAAGGATGCTGCTGCGGTTTGTTCGGCAATTTTACGGCTGCCAGCGGTGGCCACAACCGCGTCATAACCCTCGATTTTCACTTCATATGTCATTTGTGGTGCGTGATCAGGGCCAGATTTCGCCAATTGGCGATAGGCAGGCAATCCCAGGCCATGTTGCAGGCTCCATTCCTGCAATTTCGATTTGGCATCTTTTTCATTTTGAGCATCGGCGCGACTGTTTAACGGCCAATGCCGGTTCAAAAACTCTCGCGCCGCCTCTAATCCCGCATCAAGATAGATTGCCGCCATCAGGCTTTCGACAACATCAGCCATCACGCCATCATTGCCAGCAATATCCAGCCCGCTTTGCGATTTTATATATTCGGCAAGCTGTAAATTCTTGGCAATCACCGCCAAAGTTGACATCCGCGCCTCGCCGTGAAGCCGCAAGGATAACGCGCCTTCATCATCTTGCGGAAAAGCGGCATAGAAATGATCTGCCAGCAAAAGCCCTAGCACGCGATCGCCCAGAAATTCGAGACGTTCATAGCTATGCTCGGACTCAATGTGACTTGAATGGCTTAATGCTTCATGCAGGATATTGCGGTCGGCAAATTGATGACCTATCGATGTTTCAAGCGTTGCAAGCGGGTCAACAGCCATTAAATGATGCCATCTCCAATGCGGCCATAACGAATTGCCAAAGGCCATTTCCAGATTTCCCAGAGTCGGGCATTGCCATTATGGCTGAAAAACAGACGATCGGCTCGACCGACCATATTTTCAGCAGGCACCATCCCAACCGAGGTTGTGCGGCTATCACGCGAATTGTCACGATTATCGCCCATCATGAAATAATGCCCGTCAGGCACCTGATAAACGGCGGTGTTATCGTAAGAATCGCTATCTGAACGTTCTTGAATTAAATGCCGCGATCCGTTTGGCAAGGTTTCTTCATAAACCTTGAAATTCATCATTGAATAGCCGTCAGTTGCGGTTGCTTGGCCAAGATAGGTGCGCTCGACTTGCACGCCATTGATATGCAGAATGCCGCCCTGAACCTGAATCTGATCACCGGGAAGGCCAACAACGCGCTTGATAAAGGCGATTGATGGATCCATCGGCTGGCGGAATACCGCAACATCACCGCGTTTTGGCTTATCTTCAAAAATCCGGCCGGAAAAAGGCGCAATCCCAAATGGAAAGGAATAGCGCGAATAGCCATAGGAAAATTTCGAGACAAACAAATAATCGCCAACAAGCAAGGTTGGTACCATTGACCCTGAAGGGATATTAAACGGCTCGAAAAGGAATGACCGAAAGCCAAGCGCAATCAGGCCAGCGATCAGAACGGTTTTCACAAGCTCAAACTTGCTTTCTTTTTGCTTTTTAGCCATTAGGGTTTAATCCATTCAGCCGGTACGGCGCTAATCACGATAAATGCCAAAGCATAGGGAGGCTCGTCGCTTAGCGACACTGACAGATCTGCCTTATACCCATCCGGCGTCATTGTCTCAAGCGCCGTTTTGCAACGACCGGTCAAATTGACCATTGGCGCCCCATTTGGTGCCGACAGGGTTTCTGCCTCACGCCAGCCACAGCCAGACACACCTGAAACGCTAAGCGCTTTATACACCGCTTCTTTCACCGCAAAACGCTTGGCAAAATAGCTAGCTTGATTACTGGCTTTTTTGGCGGCTGTCATTTCGGCATCGGAAAAAATGCGTTTGGCAAATTTATCAGGATACCGATCCATCACGGCTTGGATACGCCGCGCATCAACAATATCAGTGCCAATTCCAAGGATCATGCGTTTTTCCGGTGACGATCATTATTGCGGGCAGCATCCATCAAATGGCGCATTTTGACGATCGCGGCCTCTAACCCGCAAAAAACACTCTCGCCAATCAAAAAATGGCCGATATTCAATTCTTCCATTTCCGCAATTGCCGCAATCGGCCCAACCGTGTCAAAGCCAAGACCATGACCAGCATGGGTTTCGATGCCAAGGCTGGCACTATGGCGTGCGGCAAGTTGAATCCGATTTAATTCAGCTTCGCGGCCAGCGACATCATGGCAATAACGGCCTGTGTGAAGCTCGACAATATCTGCGCCAATCTGTTTTGCCGCGTCAATATCAGCCTGGTTCGCTTCAATGAATAGCGACAGGCGAATGCCCGCTGCCTTCAACGGTGCCAACATATCGGCAAGCCGGTCTTCCTGCCCGACAACGGACAGTCCGCCTTCGGTGGTCACTTCGGTGCGGCGTTCGGGAACAATACAAGCGGCGTTTGGTTTTGTTTTCAGGGCGATGGCCACCATTTCGATTGTTGCTGCCATTTCAAAATTCAATGGCACATCAATTGCCTTGTGGATGGCAGCAATATCTTCATCACGGATGTGACGGCGATCCTCGCGAAGATGCGCCGTAATGCCGTCAGCGCCCGCCTTGATGGCTAATTCTGCTGCGGCAACCGGATTAGGATGCGTCCCGCCCCGCGCATTGCGCAAAGTTGCAACGTGATCAATATTCACGCCAAGGCGTAATGGCTTTAAATTGTTTGACAAAATATCCTCATCATTCCCAAATCACATAAATAATCGCATTTAGCGGTTTGGATCAGCCGCTTTTTTTAGCACCTGCTGCCCGTTGCGCCGCTTTCAATAACCGTTTTGCCCGATGTAGCCGCCAGCCCTTTACCGCCCATAAGGTCAGTATAAACGAGCCGACCCAAGCAATCGCGCCAAGAACCGTACCACCAATCAGCATTGGCATGAACACTTGTTCAATATCGCGCGATAAATCCGCCCAAGAGATATGTCCAGTAAAGGACAGAAACCGCATGATATTGCCCATGATGGCACCAAGCTCGTCAATCGACAGAACATGCAGATCAGCCCCATGGCCAAAGGCATGGATAACCCACAAACCAACCTCATAATCAGCAAGCCAGATCAGAATAAAAGTCCATGGATTGCCGAAAAAAGTACCAATCGCCGAGGCCAAAACATTGCCGCGAAACAACAATGCAAGCGCGCCAGCAACAATGAAATGCAGCCCCAAAAACGGCGTGAAAGACGCGGCAACACCGCTGGCAAAACCGCTAGCAATCGAAGCCGGTGTTCCGGGTAGCCTGATAATCCGCTGAAAAAGATAGGAAAAGAGCCGCCGAAACCCACGCTCTGGCCAAATCACAGCGCGCATTTGCTTTAAAACACTCAATGGTTTACGACGTCGAAACATCTTAGCTACCTATAAATTAGCAAGCCCAAGCCTAAATATTGCTTGTCCGCTCGACACGTTCCACGAAATTATTGGCTTGAAGCACAGCGATAACAGTCCGCATATGCTCAACATCCTTGACCTCAAGATCAAGCTGAAAACTGAAAAAATCAGCATTGCGGTCAGTTAAATGAATATTGGAAATGTTGCCACCTTGCTGGCCGATTATGGTGGCAACCGCGGCCAAGGCACCAGGTTCATTGGACAGAACCGTATTCAAACGCCCCATAACCCGTTTTGGCCCTTCGTGTTCCCAGCCAACATCCATCCATAATTCAGGCATATCATTAAAATCAACAAGCGTGGCGCATTCGGCGCGATGAACCGTAACCCCCTTGCCAGTGGTGAAGATGCCAACAATTTCTTCACCCGGCAAAGGATGACAGCAACGCGCCATCGTAATTGCAACACCCGGGTTAACCCCTTGAATTTTCAACAATGGCTTGCGCGATTTAGACCGGTCCCGGTCGGTTTCTCCGGTTGGCCTAACGCGTTTTTTACTTTTCGCCAAATCGGGAAACATTTTTTCGATCACCAATTCGGGCTGCATGCGCCCCTCACCGACAAGCGCAAAGAGATCTTCCGGTTTCAGCACGCCAAAAATCTGCGGTATCTTTTCCATTGCCCGCTTTTTCAGCGGTTTATTCACTTCTAAAAATGCCTTTTGTAAAATCGATTTGCCAACCCGGCTAAATTCAACTGCGCGTTCGGCGCGCACTGCTCGCCTGATGCCCGATTTTGCGCGCCCCGTTTTGACAAAATTTTCCCATTCGGCAAGCGGGCGCGCCGTTGCCTTGGTGATGATGTCAATCTGGTCACCATTTTCCAGCTCGGTCGCCAATTGGCGGTTTTTGCCATTAATCCGCACGCCGCAACATTTCTGGCCAATTTTGGAATGAACCGCATAGGCAAAATCGACCGCCGTTGCGCCCTTTGGCAAAGCAATCAAATCCCCGCGTGGGGTAAAGCAAAACACCTGATCATGATAAAGGTCCATTTTGGTATGTTCGAGGAATTCTTCAGCCCCAGCTTCTTCATCAAGAATTCCAACTAATTCTTGAATCCACTTGAATTTACGAAGTTTTTTATCTGATGAAGGGTCTTTATAATTCCAATGTGCCGCCACACCATATTCGGCAATTGTATGCATTTCCGGGGTGCGAACCTGAATTTCAATCTTGTGGTTTTCCGGCCCGATAACCCCTGTATGAAGCGATTGATAACCGTTGCGCTTTGGGGTCGAAATGTAATCTTTAAACCGCCCCATCACATTGGGATAGGCTGCATGGAGACTACCCAGCGCCTGATAGCAATCGGCTGTTGACGGCACCAAAATACGAAATGCCATGATATCTGATAGCTGATCCATGGTGACTTTTTTGCGCTGCATTTTCCGCCAGATTGAATAGGACGATTTCAACCGTCCGCTGACGCTGCACTCAACCCCGCCGCGTTCAACAACATCCTGCAATTCAACGCTAATCATCGGAATGATGATTTCGGATTCATTAACCATGTAATCCAGTCTTGCGGTAATGGTTTGCGCCATTTCATCCTGCAAAACGCCAAAGGCGGCATTTTCGAGCGCATGCTGCAAATTGGTCACACCGATCCGTTCGGCAAGCGGCGCATAGATTTCCAGCGTTTCACGGGCAATGCGGGTCCGTTTTTCCGGCTTTGGAATATGGTCAATCGTGTTCATGTTATGCGTGCGGTCAGCAAGCTTGACCAACAACACCCGAACATCTTCGCTCATTGCCAGCAATAATTTGCGGAAATTTTCGGCCTGAAGGCTGTTTTGCCCCGCCTGCAACCCAATTCGGCTAAGTTTTGTGACCCCATCAACAAGCTGGGCAATGCCTGAGCCAAAGGCCGCGTCAAGCGCATCAAGTGTTACGTCACAATCTTCGACCGTGTCATGCAATAGCGCCGTGATCACCGTATCAAGGTCAAGCCGCATATCAGCAAGCATATTGGCCACCGCAATCGGATGAATGTAATAGGGTTCGCCAGAGGCGCGGGTCTGGCCGTCATGTGCTTCCATGCCGAAGATGAAAGCGCGCTTAAGCTTATCACCGTCTACAGACGGATCATAAGCATGTATTTTGGTAAAGAGTGCGTCCGCTGCTTCAATCATCTCGCCGCCAAGCCGATTAGCCAATTCCAGCCGGCAGATCCCTGAACGGATATCGTGTCGTGCTGGCGCTTTGTCTAATCTTCACCCTGCATTTCAGACAGGTCAACATCTTCAAAGCCTGATGGCTCTAATTCTTCAGGGCTGGCAATCTGCATGCCGCTGGTTTCGCCTTCATCATCGCTGTAATCGCCAACCATTTCGGACAGATCAACCTCGACAGCAATCGCTACATCATCGCGGATTTCTTGCTCTTCACGGATTGCAACGCGCTGCAGCTTTTTGATCAAACCTTCGCCAAGAACGCCAAGATCAACCGTTTCGGCAGCAATCTCACGAAGCGCAACAACCGGATTTTTGTCATTATCACGATCGATTGTCGGCAAATCGCCTTTTAGAATTCCGCGTGCGCGCTGGCCAGCTGTTAACACAAGGTCAAACCGGTTTGGGATTTTTTCGATGCAATCTTCAACGGTAACGCGTGCCATGATTATCTCCTTGTCCTGATTGACCAAATGGCAAATTCATCGAAAGATGAAGCCATATTCCGGCAAAGCGACACCAGATACACTAGCAGGCGCTTACCGTTCAATCCTAAAATGCGCAAAAACTAAGCGGGGTTTACCCTAAATTCGAGATCTGAACAAGCAAAAAGCGGCGGTTAAACGGGCTCGATTTATCCGGCAAGCCTGATTTGCTGGTCAGCGGGAATCATAGCAATCAAATCTTGAATCGCAATGCCACTAAGCGGATGCACCCAATCAGGGCATAATTCACCTAGCGGCAATAAAACAAAGGCGCGCTCATGCAACCGCGGATGCGGCAGCGCCAGGTCACCGGCATCATTAATCATGCCCGCAAAATCAAGCAAATCGAGATCAAGGACCCGCGCCGCGTTGCGTTCTGTCCTGACACGACCAAAGCGCCGTTCAATATTGTGTAACGCCGCCAAAGTCGATGCAGCGTCCAGTTCGGTTGTCGCCTCGGCAACAGCGTTCAGATACCAAGGCTGGTCAGAAATCGGCACCGGCGCGGATTCATACCAACGTGACAGCGCCGACAAATGCACCCCCTCGTCAGCAAGCGCTGATACGGCTGCAACGCAGCCTTCGCGTCGGCTTGCATAGCCATCCGGTGTTAGGTTTGCACCAAGTCCGATAAAAAGTCGGGAATTCATGATTTTGTCCATATCCATGCCGTCGTTATCACCGGAACGGGTGGTAGCATAATTTGCCATGATTATCAGCCAAACAAACATGCTGCCGCTTGAAAAACATATCTTGACCTGTCATTTGGCGACAAATTTTGAAAAAAGCAGCATTTTAATGCGGTTTCATCTTGAAAAATGCCAATCGGTTCTATTCGATAAAACAATTAAGTTAAGTTAAATTTTGTAATTTATATCTTTTGGACATTTCCTATGAGACCCGAAAAAACAGCACTTTTTATTGATGGTTCGAATTTTTATGCTGCAACACGATTGCTAAATATGGATGTCGACTATGCCAAGCTTCATGCCCATTTTAGCCAAAACGCAAATTTGATCCGCGCCTATTACTACACCGCCCTTCCCGAAGATCAGGAATTTTCGCCGCTAAGGCCATTGATCGACTGGCTGGATTACAATGGATTTGCCGTTGTCAGCAAATTAACCCGTGAATTCACCGATCCTGAAACCGGCAAAAAACGCACCAAGGGCAATATGGATATGGAACTTGCCCTCGATATGTTGAAACTGGCACCACATATTGATCACGCCATCTTATTTTCGGGCGATGGTGATTTTTGCCGCCTTCTTGAAGATGTGCAGGGCATGGGGGTTCGGGTGTCGGTGGTATCAACAACCAAAACGTCGCCGCCAATGGCGGCCGACTCATTGCGCCGGATGGCCGATATTTTTATCGAGATGGATCACCTTCGCAATCAGATTGCACGGCCATTACGCCACGCCGAGACTTTACCAGTCTAAATTGATCAAGCCAGTCTAAACGACTGTGCCTGCCGAGAATGATAGGGTAAATGCTAGCTATTACGGCTGCGAAGCAAACGCGCCTTGTCACGGCTCCATGTCCGGTCTTTATCGGCCTGACGCTTGTCTTGCTTTTTACGCCCTTTGGCGAGGCCAATCTGAATTTTGGCAACACCACGATCATTAAAATACATGGCTAATGGTACCAACGTCATGCCTTCGCGCCGGATCAGACCAAGCATACGGTTCCGATCGCGCACCTTCACCAATAATTCGCGCGGCCGTTTTGGTTCGTGATTCACGCGGGCAGGCTCATAAATTGGAATATTGGCGTTGAACAGCACTAGACGGCCATTATCCTCACCAGCATAGGACTCGGCAATGCTGGCACGTCCGCTTCGCAGTGATTTGACCTCACTGCCTTGCAAAATCAGGCCAGCTTCGATTTTTTCTTCGATTTGATATTCATGCCGCGCCTTGCGGTTTTCCGCAATTCGTCCAGTCGAGATCGTGCCTTTGGCCATGATTTATCCGTTCAAGCTGGCGTGAGCGCCAGCAATACCCCTAATTTAGCAAACCCGCACTGCGCAGGGCGGCTTTAACACGGGCTTTGCTTGCCGGTGCAATCTCGCATAGCGGTAAACGCGTTTCGGCACTGCAAATTCCAAGCAATTCAGCCGCATATTTCACCGGGCCTGGACTTGCTTCGCAGAACATCGAATCATGAAGCGGCATCAAGCGTTCATTGATGCTTTGCGCGGTGGCAATGTCACCAGTCGCCCAAGCGGCATGCATTTTACTCAATAATTTTGGCGCGATATTCGCCGTAACCGAAATACAGCCATGCCCACCAGCCGCCAGATATGGAAGGGCAGTTGCATCTTCGCCAGATAATTGTGCAAAATCAGCCCCAAGAAGATTGCGAAGCCGTGTTGGACGCCCAACATCGGCAGTGGCATCCTTGATCCCCGTGATATTGGCATGGTCAGCAGCAAGGCGCGCCATGGTCGCATCATCAACCTTCACAATTGACCGGCCCGGAATATCATAGACGATAACTGACAAGGAAACGGCTTTGGCAACGGCTGAAAAATGCTGATACAGCCCTTCTTGGGTTGGTTTGTTATAATAGGGGCTGACGATCAGAACCGCATCCGCGCCAGCCGCTGCGCCAGTTTTGGCAAGCCGCACCGCTTCGGCGGTGCTGTTTGATCCGGCGCCGGCAATAACCGGCACACGGCCAGCGGTCTGTTTGATACATAGCTCGACAACAAAATCATGTTCTTCATGTGACAATGTCGGTGACTCGCCGGTTGTCCCAACAGGGATCAGCGCGGCAGTACCATTTTCAATTTGCCAATCAACCAGTTTGCAAAACGCGTCCTTGTCAATATGCCCATTTTTAAAAGGCGTGACGAGAGCGGTGCAAGAACCGGAAAAAACAGCGTTTGTTGATGCTGGTGACATTGTTCATCTCCTTACGGCACAAAGCCGATAACCATATTGCGGTAAAATAGGCATGCCGCAAGATAAACACAAGCCAACAATTATTGTCATTTGCATGCGGCAGGCTTATGGCCGCACCCTGCCCCCATGCCGCCCACCAACATGCCCAACAACATGTCCAAACAACATATCCCAGCTTGATTGACCTTATTTCCGAAAGGATTTAGTTTTGCGCTACTTAATCTTTGTTTGGAAACATCACAAATGACAAATTCAGCACCCCTGCCGCAAACCGCTGATGGCGCGCTTCAAATTGACCTTGCCACAATCGAAGCCGCTGCCGACCGGATACGGCCACATATTTTCAAAACGCCGCTTTTGGAGTCCCCGCGGCTAAATGATTTCTTGGGGCGCCGCCTTCTGGTGAAAGCCGAAGCTTTGCAACATACGGGATCGTTCAAATTGCGCGGCGCAACCAATGCCGTTTGGAGCCTTGACGATCATGTTCGCCATGTTGTGGCCTTTTCCAGCGGTAATCACGCCCAAGGCGTTGCCCGCGCCGTTACCACACGCGGCCTAAAAGCCACCATCATCATGCCCGAAGACACGCCAGCGACCAAAATCGAAGGCACCAGGGCCTGTGGTGCCGATGTTGTGACCTATGATCGCTATACGGAATCACGCGAAGCAATTGGCGAGGCGCTAAGCCGGAAATATAATGCCAATTTGATCAAACCCTATGATGATGTTCGGGTGATTGCCGGACAAGGCACGGTTGGACTTGAAATCGCCCGACAGGCAAGCGTGATGGGCGTTGTTCCCGATGCGTTGATCTGTTGTTGTGGCGGCGGTGGCCTAATTGCAGGCACCAGCATCGCGCTCCATGCGCATTTTCCCGAAACCAAAATCTGGTGCGCCGAACCCGAATTTTACGATGATACAAAACGGTCATTAGAAACCGGAATGATTGAACGGGCGCAAACCGACAAATCTTCCATTTGTGATGCAATTGTAACGCCGGAACCCGGGCAATTGACCTTTCCGGTGAATCGCCAACATCTATCAGGCGGTGCCGTTGTCAGCGATCAGCAAGTGCTTAAAACCATTGCAACGCTGTTCAAACATCTAAAAATCATTGTCGAACCGGGCGGTGCGGTTGCTGTTGCTGCGGTTTTGACTGGACAGGTTCCCGTCGGTGCCGGTACTATCATTGCCGTGGCATCAGGCGGCAATATTGATCGTGATATGTTTAAACGCGCGCTTGATGAAGAGCCATTTTTCTAGAGATGGCGTAAGTTTTCTAGAAATCGGTTGGCGCGCCACCTTCGGCTTTGCGCCGATTGACTAAATCCAGCAATTCATCATGTATGCCGCTATCCATTGGCGGCGGCATATATTCAGCCAAAACCTGTTTGAAATGGGTGTTGGCGCGCTGATGCGCCCATAATCCACCGGCATCTTCCCAATTTTCAAAATTCCGCCAATCTGACAAAAGCGGCGTGTAAAACGCGTCACGATAACGTTCTTGGGTATGGTCACACCCAAAAAAGTGACCATGCGGCCCAACCTCTTCGATTGCCGAAACCGCCAGCGACGCCTCATCAACAATAATCGGGCGTTGTGCATAGATGATCTGTTGCAGCATTTCGCAATCAATGACAAATTTCTCAAAACTGGCAGATAGGCCACCTTCCATCCATCCGGCAGCGTGATAGATCAGGTTTGCCCCACCTGAACAGCTACCCTGGAGTGAAAAGGCCAATTCCCACACCGCCTGTGCGTCAGGGACATTGGCCGCATTCGCGTTTGACGCCCGAAACGGCAAATTGTAATGGCGTGCCATCTGCCCCGATATCTGCATTGCCCTGACAAATTCGGGCGTGCCAAAGGCTGGTGCGCCGGTTTTCATATCAACATTGCTGGTAAAGGCGCCATACATTACCGGCGCTCCCTCACGCACCGATTGCAACAGGGCAATCGCGGCAAGCGCTTCGGCATTTTGCTGGACAATCGCACCAATAATGGTGACCGGTGCCATCGCACCGGCAAGGGTAAAGGGCGATATCACCACCATTTGATTGCGTGCTGCCATGCGCATGGCACCATCAAGCATTGGCCAGTCATGTTTGAGCGGTGATGTTGAATTGATATTGGTGAACATGCGCGGTTTTGCTTCAAATTCATCATGGCTTAACCCACCAGCGATGCGCACCATTTCCATTGCGTCTTCGATTCGTTCAGTGCCAAGCGAATAGGCATGAATAACCTTGTCAGTCAGAATTAATTTGTCATAAAGGCAATCAAGATGCCGCATTGAAGGGTGCATATCCAAAGGTTCAACCGGATAGCCACAGCTGAAATGAATACAATTATAGCTTTGAGCCAGCTTGACAAAATTTTGAAAATCAACGCGGGTTCCAGCGCGTCGCCCTTGATCAAGATCCATCACATTTGGCGGTGATGCCACCTGACCAAAATTAAAATGCCGGCCGCCAAAGGTAATTGTGCGATCAGGGTTACGCGGCGTAATCGTGACGTGTGACGGCGCTTTTGCCACTTGCTGCATCACCCAATGCCGATCCATACGAACCGATTTTGTATCGTAATCGACAATGCAGCCTTGTTTGGTAAACACATCAAGCGCCGCATCATTCAAAAACAAAATACCAATGTCTTCGAGAACGCGCATGCTGGCATTGTGAATCGCGGTAATACCATCAGCATCAATTGGCTCGATTGGTGGATCGCTATAGGCCGGCGGTGCCCAATCAAGCTGGTCGGCAAGAAAAGACCGTTCGGCCGCTTGTGCTGCATTGCGCTTGCGTTTGGACTGGCGTTTTATCGCCGGGGACTCTGATGCCAACATGTAGGATCCTCATAATGCTCTTAAACGCTACCAGCAGGACAATCGGCAACCGTTCAAAAACAGATCTAGCATGGCCAAAACACGCCGCCTGAAGACAAAGGCCTGTTTTACCCTTCTTTAGGAAGATTGTTTAAGATTTGCCAAATGCCGAGCTCCACGCGGATCAATCCAGCCAATCGACCCATCACCACGAAGATGAACAACATTGAGCCCGAAATGACTGGCATTTCGGAACATCAGCATTGTCAACCCGCCAAGCTCTAGCCGCATCACGGCCTGTTCAACGGTCAGCACCTCAATGTCATATGATAATTCAGCAACAATTGGCAAAAGATCATCTTCATCACTGCTGGCATCGGGCAATTGGGCTGCACCGGCGTATACCGCCATAGGCGCAATATCAATATCGTCCTCTTCAAGAGTGGTTAAGGCACTGCGATGGCTCTTTAAACGCCTCTTGTGTCGCCGAAGTCTTTTTTCGGCATGTTCAATCGCCGCATCCAACGCCGCATGCGCATCTGGTGCACGGCCCGTCGATTCAAGCTCCATGCGCCGAGACAAAACGACACGCGTTTTTACGGTGAAACCAGAATCCCCTTTTTCGAGTGTCACATGCCCACTGACAGCATTATTAAAATATTTTTCAACAATATTATTCAATGACAGTTCGGCATGCTCCTGAAAAGCAAGACCGGTATCCATGTTTTTTCCAGAAATACTAATTTGCATCGATAAATAATCTCCTAATCTTCGACCAGAACCAAGGCCACGCGTGGACGCCTACTGGAACGCGCGAAGATCAGGCACTTATCTAAAAAAACGCTTGTCAAAGTGCAAGAACAAGCTGCGGAGCGGAGCAACAAAACGAACGCTCCAGATGTCTACGTTGCCAAGTTTTACAATGCCTGACAAGTAAGCAATTGAATTATTTTTCTGGACATTCAACACGCAGCCCCAATGACAAACGGCCGCCCTCAACATGGTCAACCCCATGAAGAGGCCGCGCCGCCTCACCAGTACGCCCTGCAAACGCTGGCGCCGACAATAACACAATACGGCCGGGGCGATCATCAATAACTCGGCGTTTTCCAACATCACGACTTGGCGTTGAAAATAAACGTGACTTCCCAGCGAGGTTGGCAATCACCACAATATGTCGATACCGCAAACCATCACGATGAATGCCAATCCCCCGTGATCCAGGGGCATAGCGCTGGATGGCAAAATCATTGAACCGAAAATCGTTGAGAAATGGCGATGGAGTTATCATCCGCCCCGCTTGAAAAAGTCCAATTTCCAAACAATTGGCAAAACGATCAAAAGCTTCAATACGCGGTGCGGGAAAACAAATATCAAAATCTTGAAACACGTAATTATTTTTGTGCTTTATCTCTGGGCGAGCAATCCGAAACTCCTGTCGCTCAGCAAGCTGAACAAGGCAAGCCAGTTCTTCCTTGGTGAAAAAGGCAAAACTGACCCATTGTCGACCCGGCTGAGCCAGCCGAGCCAAGGCATGGCGCAATTGCCAAACCCTTGAGGAATCGAGTAAAAACAAGAGCTCACATTCCGCCATTATTGGTGATAAATTCAACCGATGCTTTGCATGTGGCGCAAACAAGACCCGATTTTTGGCGGTGGCGGTCGACCGAAAAACAACCATTTGGGCATTGCATGACCCACCGCGCTCTGGAAAAACTCAAACTATGGCAGCGTGTCGCCGTACATCCGATTTCGCGAGCCTTTTGCCGCCAAACCGCATCATGGCCGTGATGTGGTCCAACAAGCGCATGCGCAATTTCATGAAGAATCGTATCGCGAATATGGTTTTTTTCGGCATTGCGAACATAAAGCCGTGAAAGCGAAATGACCTTTGTATTGTAATCACATTGACCAGCGCGTCGTCGCGCATGATCCAGCTTTACACGCCAACCAGTCAAACCATGCTCATGCATCAATTTTGTTGCCAATTCGATTGCATCAGCAAGTGGCCGAGATATGGCCTGCTCAGGTTCTAACGCGGATTTTGTTGATAATGCTGGGGAAGCTGGACAGCCAGCATGTTCAACACGTTCGAAAAAATTTGAGAAATGTCGTTTGAACATCAAAGACCTTTCAATTCAGATCAATCGTTTCTAGTGGCTTTCATGTGTTGCTAACCAGCCAACCACTTTACTGGCTGCGGGATCCAAGCGAGACCTGCTACAACGTAAAAGAGAAGATCGAGTAACATATGAATACTGGTCAACATATCTGCAATTTGCATCACTAAACCGATGTAAATTATCAAGGCAGGAACCAGTCCTACCGCAACAATTAAGTGTCGCCAACGAAACATGTGAGCATCCCTTTTTCTATCAGGCATGAATTAAGATAATGTGACAACCGTAACATTTAAACCTAGCTTCCAATAGATCGCTTAAAATTAAAAACACGCAATAAAAAATTAACATGCTCCAAGGTCGAGTTTAATGTGATTTTTAACTGGACTAAATTTAAAAACCTCATAATAGTTTTGCTAATTGGTGTGCGTAAAGCACTTAAAAGGGAATCGTGAACTTAAAACACGAGCTGCCCTCTGCAACTGTAAGCAGTTAGCCTATCTTGCTAATCCACTGCCCTTATTGGGTGGGAAGGAAAGATAAGGTGTTGATCTGCTAGCCAGGAGACCTGCCAATCATGACCACCGTGTTGCTTTGCAGAGGGCTTAGCTGACAGCGGATTCCCCGTAATGGTGTCAACTTTGATCGGTTAGCAAAAACGCTAACTTGGACGTGGACCCATTTGAGCTTTGAAAGTTCAATTTATACGGGAGCTTGACTATGAAAACTAATAAAATCTATTTATCAGCCGCCATCTTATCACTTTTAGCAACCAGCGCTATTGCCCAAGAAACATTTGAGCTTGACGATATCATTATTTCGGGGGGATTTACCCCAATCCCTCTGGCAGATAGCGCTTCTTCCGTTTCAGTAATAACCAGCGAACAAATTAGTGAAGCCGGAGATATAACCATATTAACTCTCCTGAAACGCGTTCCTGGCGTCGCAGTCAGCGAAAGCGGCGGATTTAATTCAGTCCGAATTCGTGGGGGCGAAGCAAACCACGCACTCGTCCTGATCGATGGTGTCGCAATCACTGGGGATGGCAATGGCTACCAGTTCCATGGAATTTCAGCGGAGAATATAGAGAAAATTGAAATTTTACGCGGTCCTCAGACAGTTTTTTATGGACCCGCAGCATCATCTGGCGTGATCAACATTATTACGAAAGATGCGTCAGATACTGATCTCGCCCATGCGTCAATTCAAGCAGGTGAAAGAACCGGTGTGGCTTTCTCTGATACATTCTCTGCTTTTAATACGAAAAATCGAGTTTCATTTTCCAAAACGTCCAGTCATAAATATGACTACTCTTTCCAAAACGGCGATAAAGACGGCTTTGATAGAAACACTATATCCCTGAATTCATATGGCGCAACTGATGGGGACGTTAGCTTCGACCTCAGTATTCGAGCCTCAGAAGAAAATTTCGATTATGACGGTGCCTCAGCAGGTCCGGAAAACACCTACGTTGTATCAAATGCAAGCAACGGCCAAAACAACGAAAATCAAATAGCTTTAACGATCAAAAAATATGGGACAAACCGCACCTCTAGCAACGAAATAAAGATCCAGAATAGTATTTTTTCCAACACCCAAAACGATGTTGTTTGGGGGTTAACAAAAACTAAAATTACAAAAACACTTCTCCAATACCACCACAAAACAGCGCTTGATGGCGCCTTGGTGAACAATTCCAAAAACACAGTTTCTTTTGTCGGGGAAACCTACCGCGATCAAAATCAGTACTTAAATTCGGAGAAAAGAGATGGCAATGCTGCTGCGCTAGAATATCGGCACATTTCAAAAAACGGCAATTTGCTCCAAGCTGGCTTGCGACATGACAAGTCAACCCAATTTTCTGACGCCACAACATGGAAGTTAGGATATGTAATAGCGCTCAATCAGAAGCAAACGTCTATTAGTCTCGATGCGGGAACCGGCGTAGTGAACCCAACCTACCTTGAACGCTTTGGAGGGTACGGCTACTACACTGGAGGGGAAAACCTGTTACCAGAAAAAAACACCAGCATCTCAATTGGCTTGCATCACAATATTGCTCAAAACGAAGCGTCAATCAGTACTACGGCGTTCCAAGACCAGCTAACAAATGAAATTGTTTTTCAAGGAGCGAGGACAATAAACGAGGATGGTAAAAGTACAAGAAAGGGATTAGAGACGGAACTCCAAACAAACATCTCTGATTGGGCAAAGTTTCGGTTGAGTCATACATTTTTGGTTGCAAAAAACTCTGACAATTCAATAGAAATTCGGAGACCGCGGCACACCCTAAACACTAGCACTGACCTTAACTCACCGTTTGCTAATGGCAAATTTACCATTCGAACAACAACAGTAGTTGGAAATTGGGATAATTACACAGATGGTTCGGGCGCGAAAAAGCTTCCTAATTACACCCTTTTAGACTTTTCTTTCTCCAAAAAAATATCAGAGGACATTAATTTTGTTGCTGAAATAAATAATTTATTTGATAGAAACCACAAAGAGACTTGGGGATACAACGTCAAGGGCAGATCAGCTGTTATAAAACTGGCTAAATCATGGTGATAGCCCTCACTTTGTCTGAGTCGGGTCTATGGTTCCTTCGAAAGTTGTTCGTGCTATTGAAACAAAAATATCAAAAATTGATCCAATATTTATTGGTGTTTGGAGCATTGCTGATCAACACAGCGCACCAAGTCGGTGCTTCAGAAAAAAAAGCATCAAATAATAGTGGAATCGTATCAACCAACCTCTGCATAGACTCGCTGGTTGTAGCTCTTATCGGTACAAAAAACTTAGTCGCTGTGTCCGCTCTTGCAGATGATGACCGCTATTCGCACATTAGCGAAGAGGTCAAAGGTTTGCAAAAAGTTACTTTTAATGCAGAGGTAATTTACGCCCTAAATCCAACGCTGGTTTTGGCATCTAATTTTTCTTCAGCAAAGACGAAGTTTGCTCTCGAAAAACTCGGCGTTAACTTACGACTTATAAGTTTTGCAAGGTCGGTTGAAGATATTGAAAATAATATCTTTATCCTGGGAAAATTATTGCATGCAGAACACCGGGCACAGGAATTAACCATGCTTTTGAGATCTACGACGATGAACGTTAAAAATACAAAGCAATTAATTGCCCTTCAATATTCTGATAACAGGTACGTTCATGGGCGCAATTCACTGATTTCAAGTATAATCAGACGATCTGGCTTTAAAAGCTATTCTGAGTTCCTAGGCTACAACGAAGGGCGTTACATATCGGCAGAAGCACTGATAAAATCGGAACCGGATGTGTTGATTTTGGATGGTAATAATAGCGCCAGCGATGAAAACACCCCCAACCGATATCATCCAGCCTTGTTAAATACGAGCAGTAAAACCAAAGCGCTTTTTATTGAAACCAAGCGCTGGTCATGCGGCACGCCTGAGGCGGTCAGTCTAATTAATAGCTTGAGCCTTGAATATATGAAACTTGTTGGTCAAACCAATGCCTCTTAATCGAAAAAAAATGAGCGGCTTGATCTTAATCTTATTGGCCATCGGATCATATGCTTCCCTCCAGATTGGGCATGTGGAAATCGACTTTTTTGCCGCGATCATCGCCCCGCTTTATAGCCACGCTACCCCCGATACAATTATTCTTTGGCACCTTCGCATGCCCAGAACCTTAATGTGCTTGATTGTTGGCTTTGGACTTGGCATTGCTGGCGCCGGCCTGCAGGGCTTTCTTCGCAACCCGCTGGCCGAACCAAGTGTTGTCGGCATAAGCTCCGCCGCCGCCCTTGGCGCTGTTTTGTCGATTGGGCTTGGCTTCAGTGCTTTGGGCCTCTACTACACACCGGCCTTTTCCCTGGGGTTTGCCGCTATTGCCTCTTGGGCCCTCATAAAACTCACTAGCAAAGCTGCTAGCAAACATAGCGTTATTCTTATTGGCGTTGGTATTTCTTCCCTTTCCGGCGCTTTTACCACTCTTATCCTCAGCCTTTCTGAGAACCCCTTTGCCATTAATGAGATTGTTTTCTGGATGTTGGGATCGGTTACCGATGTGTCCTATCATCATGTTCTCATGTCTGCGCCGCTGGTGATGCTTGGCTCATTCTTTCTGCTGCGCGCTGCTAATGGCTTAGATCTGTTAACATTGGGTGAAGAGACTGCCACGTCCATCGGCGCCAACATCCCAAAATTACGACGCGACATACTGGTTGGCACAGCGCTCACCGTAGGCTCTATCACATCCGTGGTTGGGATTGTTGGCTTTGTAGGCCTGGTGACACCGCATATTGTCCGGCCATTTGTCAGACATGAGCCAGGAAAGACCCTCATATGGACGCCACCAATTGCCGCACTGCTAGTGCTAATATCAGATATAACCATCAGGTTGCTACCAACCGCCAGTGAAATAAAGCTGGGCGTCCTAACTGCACTTTTGGGGACACCATTTTTCCTTTACCTCGTTAGCAAGCAGAGGAATTGATATGCCTCATAGCATCAAAACCTCAAATCTCAGTGTAACGTTGAATGGAATACAGCTTGTTCAGCCCACAACCCTATCAGTAAATTCGGGTGAAGCTGTAGGAATTATTGGCTTGAATGGGGCGGGAAAATCAACCTTGATGAAGGCGATTATAGGCCTCATACCGCATCAAGGATTTTCCAATATTTCTTCACAAAGTTTTGAAGACAGAGCGCGCTTGTCAGCCTGGGTCCCGCAAACAAGGGAAATTGTTTGGGATGTTAGCGTCGAAACGCTGCTCGGTTTTACTCTGCGAGATTTTAGGTATCAGAATGAATCAAATGTGAATTTATCCGATAAAATCAACTTTTCGATCAAGGATGCATTGCTAGCAACAAACACATCTAAACTGAGCAACCGAAACATCGGGTCCCTGTCAGGCGGTGAATTAACGTCCGTGCTTATCGCTCGGGCGCTGGTTCAACAAACATCAACAATATTTTTAGATGAACCACTCGCCAGTCTTGACCCCGTTCAAAAAATATCAGTCTTGTCGCTTATTCAAGAGCTTTCCAAAACTGGCATAACTATAATTGCTTCGCTACATGACGTTGAAATTGCGCAAAGCTACTTTACCCGCTTTTTAGGGATAAAAGCTGGCAAGGTTGTCGCGGATGGCTCACCAAACAGACTGTTAAGCAAAAAACATTTTAAGGAAATCTTCTTATGTTAAGAAAGGGTTCCTCTATTATGCGAACACCAAGCCAACTTATATCAAACAGTTGGCTAATATCTGTGCTGGTTCACATTGCTTTGATTATAGCACTTAGAGAGGCATACCCTGCAAAAACAAATCATATAAACGATGAGTTTAAAAAGGTTGAATTTGTTATTTACCAGCCAGAGCCAGATAAATTGCCACAAAAGGAAATCCCCAAGGATATTGCTAAGGCGGCTTCTAAAGTAAAGTCCATAAGTGTTTCAAAGCAAAGTGTTGTGTCAAAGCCCGATATCATTTCAGAAGTTAAGATTGTTTCTCAGTCAAAATCTATTACAGAACCCGAGATTCTTTCATCAGAAACTTCAAAAAACAAGCTAAAGACAATCCCAAAGCCAAAACCAACGCCAAATTCGACAATCATTGCAAAAGAGACACTGCAGACAAGAAACCCAAACCAGAAGACAGCTCTAACAGACGCCAGCTTTAGCGATCTGGCAGCCAGAAAACTCGAATATATGGACAAAAATGCTTTTAATGATAAAGCTACCGGTAACCACAAAACTGATCTTGATGCAAGGCTATCAAGTCAACCTAAAAAGCCGGATCAGCAAAACCGTCGCCTGGTAACTGCAAGTGATAGCAAATCACCGACAAATCAGATGGGTATAAGCCTGAATAAAACATTAGCCGCCGCACCTGACGCCGAACAAATTCAAACTAAAATCTTTGAAGGTAAAAAATCTGACAATTTTGGAAAAATTAATAGCAAAAAAACTTTAATTTTAGATCTTCTAGAAAACACACCAGACACAAAGACGGCCTCAATAAATGCAGATTTATATAATCAAAATCAGAGTTTTACAACTCAAACTCAATTTTCCACTTCTACCAAAGAATTAGGTGTAAAAAAACAACTGCTCAAAAATTGGGCGACGACAATTCGGGGTGATATAGTAAAACGAACTTTAGAATCAAAGCTGAGCAGCCATGTTAGAATTAGCTTTAAAATCAGTAGAACAGGGGAAATTTTGAGCATCGAAACAATTGGGAAATCAGTTACTAATGAGTCTATTAAAAACTTTATTGATGTAATTAGAATGTCCGGAAAATTTCCCATGGCACCGCACGGTTTGAAGCTCGATTATGTCACTTTTCCCGTAAACTTCAGAAGTCGTGGATAAATTATTAATGTCACATTACTTAATTACAGGCTCTTCTTCCGGCATTGGGGCTGCGCTTGCTACACAATTGACGGCAAACGGCCATGCGGTAAGCGGTGTTGCGCGCCGAAAGCAGCGCCTTACAGCTTTAGCAAACCAACTTAACTCATTTAATGGCTATGCTGCTGATGTTGGCGACACAGAAAGTCTCGCCTACGCCATTCGCAAAGCCAAGGCTAAATCAGGCGCAATTGATGTCGCTATTTTGAATGCTGGCATTTATCAGCCGCAGGATGGCACAAAAATTGATCCGCAAATCTATGCCAATCACATGACCATCAATTATCTTGGCGTGGTCAATGCCTTGGCTGGCCTCGTTCCCGATATGGTTCGCGATGGCAAAGGCCATATTGCCATTGTGTCATCGGTTGCGGGGTGGCGCGGATTGCCAAAATCAGCTGCGTATGGCCCGACCAAGGCGGCATTGATATCACTTGCTGAGTCGCTGTATTTTGATCTTGTGCCGCGCGGCCTTAGAATTCAGGTTATCTGCCCCGGATTTGTCGATAGCGAAGCAACCGCCGTCAATGATTTTGAAATGCCCGATCTGATTAGCGCTGACAGCGCTGCCAGCGCCATCATCACCGGTATGCAAGGGCATGATTTTTCAATTAATTTTCCAAAATCCTTTACCCGCAAGATGGGGTTGCTTCGGCTTTTACCCGACCGCCTGTTTTTTCGCCTTGTTGGTAAACAAACCGGCGCGTTCTAGCGTTGGCGTCATTTCAAAGGACTTTAAAAATGCCGCGAAAACCCCACCCTGTTGATGCTTATGTTTCAGCTTTCACCGCCCTCACTCCGGAAAATGTCGAAGAACTTTACGATCTTGTGGCGGAGGATGTTGTGTTCAGCGATCCCTTTAATGTTATTCATGGCAAAGCGGGCTTTCGGCAGGTTTTCAATCATATGTATGAAACCTGCACCGACCCAAAATTCACCGTCAGTGATGTCGCCCATTCAAAAAGCGCAAGCTATCTTCGCTGGGATATGACTGGCCGCTTAAAAAACTGGCCGCATAGCAATTTGCTGTTTCATGGCATGACCGAGATTCATATCGATGCTGACGGGAAAATTAGCAAACATATCGATCATTGGGATAGTGCCAGTCAATTGCTTCGTTATTTGCCGGTGATTGGCGCGATCATCCGACCCATTCTCAAGCTATTTCGGCTGAAAACAGCATAAACAGGCAAAACCCTTATTTATGCATCAAAAGCATCTGTTTGACGTCAATCATGCCAGCGCGGAACCCACCTTCACAATAGGCAAGATACAAGTCCCACATGCGCTTGAACCGGTTATCAAACTGCTGTTCGCCAAATTGTGGCCACGCGGCGTTAAATCGTTGGCGCCATTGGTCTAGCGTGCGTGCGTAATGACTGGCATAGCCGCTTTCGCAAACCAGATGCAATCCGGCATCCGCCAAGGGGCGCTCCAGCATTGGCAATGATGGCAACATGCCGCCTGGAAAGATGTAACGCTGAATAAAATCTGGCTGATTGGCGTAGGAGTGATAGGCAGCATGGTCAATTGTGATTGATTGAATCACCGCACGCCCGCCCTTTTTCAGCACTTTTGACATGATCGCAAAATAGGTTGGCCAATAATCCTTGCCAACGGCTTCAAACATTTCGATCGAGACAATTTTGTCAAACCGCCCTTCCAGATCACGATAATCCATTAGCCGCAAATCGACCTTATCGCCAAGCCCAGCTTCGTCAATCATATGATTGGCAAAGGCAAACTGTTCTTTTGAGATGGTAATTCCTGTCACCTTTGCGCCAATTTCGCTGGTGACATATTTGGCAAAGCCACCCCAGCCACAACCGATTTCCAGAACCTGATCACCGGGCTGAATATCGGCAAGTTCGGCAAGCCGCTTGTATTTATTGATTTGTGCCGTGGTCAGATCATCGTCATCCGAATCAAACACCGCCGATGAATAGGTCATGGTTGGATCGAGCCATGCCTGATAGAAACTGTTACCAAGATCATAATGATGCGCGATATTTTTCGCCGACCCGTCTTTGCTGTTGCGGCGCAAATGGTGAAACAGCCGTAACCCCCATTTGCGAAGCAGATTTGTCTTTAGCTGTTCTTCAAGGTAGGTGTCGTGACGCGCCGCAAGCTCGATTAATTCAGGAAGCGCATCAGAGCTTAGATGTCCATCCATAAATGCCTCGCAAAACCCCATTTTACCGTCACTTAGAATTCGGCGAACCGCTTCTTTACTGTGAATTTTCAAATCGGCTTTTGGGCCTTTTGATGGGCCCGAAAACTGATGCTGTTGGCCATCTGGCATGGTCAGAAAAACCTCACCGCATTTAAGATTGCCAAGGACCGCGAAAAGCAATTTATCTTGATGTCGCTGCAAAAAACTGGAAAACATTACTTAATTAGCCTTATCAAAATTTTTAGTACGCGACCATTTGGAAGGCGGAGCTGGCCTTGGATAGAACGGTACCTTTTTCAGCCACAGTTTCAAAGCCTCAAAATGGATTGAAATGATTGGTCTGAAGGGAAATTGTCTGGTCTTCACCAGACTTTGAAAAAGATGGCGATTCGCAAGCCTACGACGGGTTCCGCGCAATGTCGCGGTAAGTGCTGGCCGGTCGTCAATCAAATAACGCATGGCCAGACTAATAACGCCATCATCCATCCGCAAACGCAGCCGATAGTGGCCTTTCAACGGGAAAAATGGCGACACATGCAGGATCTTTTCGGCCTCAAGCGTTGCATGATTGGGGGTTGGCGCGCCGATATAGGCATGCATGTCACCAAAAGTGTTTCGCACTTCATAGATATACAGAATATCGCGCCCTGACGCATCACCCGCCACATAGACCGACAGCGGGTTAAACACCGCCCCCAAAATACGCGGAAAGGTCAAAAGATGCACCGTTTCAACATTTTTTTCAGGAATCACTTCGCCAGCGATCTGGCGAACATAATCGGCAAGCTGAACCAGCGCGACCTTTGATTTGAAATTTGGCCCGTAATCGGCTTGATGAAACCCAAGCAAATTGAACCGATCGACAGAAAAAAACGGGCTTTGCCGATTTGCCTCTTGCAAGCGATCAAGATCAATCCAGATCGACAAGCCAGGCCGGCGCAAAACATGCGATACCGGATGATGCTCACCACCATGTCGTGTATGGACAATATCCGAGACAACAAGATCGCATGCCGACATTAGGCAATGCCTTGCATCGGTTCGGATGATTTTGGAAAAGCTGCTACTTTTGTGTCCCACGGGACTTCAACCCCAAGTGTTTTCACAATAGCCACCGCTGATTTTAAGCCATCTTCGTGAAATCCGAAACCTGTCCATGCACCGGCAAAAAACAAACCATTCTGCCCTTGAATTTCAGCAAGGCGCGGCTGCATGGCAATCGCCTTGGCGTCAAAAACCGGATGGCGATAGTCAAATTCGCCATGAATCAATGCAGCAGCGGGCATTCGAACCGGATTTAGGGTTTCATACAAAGGATAGGCAGGATCAATTGACTGCAACCGATTCATCCAATAGGTCAGGCATAGATCGCTTGGGGGGGACGATTCGCCTTGCCCAGTATTACCCGCCCCGCCATGCGATGCGGGCGCTGCCGCTTCGGACACATAATTCCACGCTGCCCATGCACCGCGTCGTTTCGGCATAAGCGAAGCGTCCGAATGCAGCACCGCATGATTGCGCTGAAACCCAAAGGCACCAAGCAGTTCGCGTTCAAGCGGGCTGGCATCGTCAATAAGCGCCAAAGATTGATCGGCATGCGCTGCCATCACAACCTTGTCAAACCACACATCACCTTGACCCTTGAGATTCACCATCACCCCGCCATTCGCCCGTCTAAGGCCAATAATATCGGTTTCAAGATGAATCCGGTCCCCAAGCTTGGCCGCAATCCGGATGACATATTCACGCGACCCGCCAGCAACCGTTCGCCATTGCGGCCGATCAATAAAATTCAATAATTTATGATTTTCCATAAATCGCATAAATGCCCGCACCGGAAAATCCATCATCGCGTTGGATGTGGCCGACCAGATCGCTGCGCCCATCGGCACCAGATGATCATCAACAAAAGCGTTTCCATAGCCTTGGCGGGCAACAAATTGACCCAAGGTTTCGCCATCTGGCCCGCTATCCACCTGACGCGCGGCGGTTTTATAAAAACGCACAAGATCGGAAAGCATTGACCAATATCGGCCTTTCAGCAAATTTTCCGGCTGCGCCAAAAGCCCTCTGACCGAACCTTCATATTCCATCTGCCCGCCGCCAAGCGACACGGAAAACGACATGTCAGTTTCGATATTGGGCACCGACAAATGATCAAAAAGCCGAATTAGATTCGGATAATTCAGCGGATTATAAACGATAAAGCCTGTATCAACCGGCACGGTAACATCGCCAAAAATGGCATCGACCGTATGGCTATGCCCGCCAAGACGCGCGGCCTTTTCAAAAAGATGGACATCGCCATGCCCTTGCAGAAGAAAAGCTGACGCCAAGCCGGAAATGCCCGAACCAATAACCGCAATACGCATAAAATCCACCCTGACTATTCGGTATCACTATAGTTATATTTGTTTGGCATTCCATTGCCTTTTTGGCTAGTCATAAGGAAAACAGGGTCAAAATCGCGGATTTGAACGATTTGCCACCCAGCACTCAGAATTAGGGGAAATCTATGCGTTATAATCAGCTTGGCCGAACCGACATAAAAGTCAGCGCACTTTGCCTTGGATCTATGACATGGGGAAGCCAAAACACCGCCCCTGAAGCGCATGCCCAAATTGATATGGCGCTTGATCACGGCGTTAATTTCATTGATACGGCTGAAATGTATCCGGTCAACCCGCTTGCCAAGGAAACACAAGGCGATACCGAACGCATTCTTGGTGACTGGCTTGGCGCAACAGGGCGGCGGCAAGATATCATTCTGGCCACCAAAGTATCGGGCAAGGGCTATATGAATGTCCGTGATGGGGCGCCGATAACGCCTGCCAGCATTGATCTTGCGCTTGATGCCTCGCTTCGTGCGCTGAAAACCGATTACATTGACCTTTATCAATTACATTGGCCCAACCGTGGGTCTTATATGTTTCGGCAGAACTGGACCTATGACGCCAGCGGCCAAGATAGTGACGAGGTGCTTGATCATATGATCGAGGTTCTTCAGCATCTTGAGAAATGCCGTGACGCTGGCAAAATCCGTCATGTTGGCCTATCGAATGAGAGCGCATGGGGAACGATGCGGTGGCTGTCGATTGCGGCCGCCCAAGGCCTTCCACGAATGGTTAGCGTGCAGAATGAATATAGCCTGCTTTGCCGTCATTTTGATCTTGATATGGCTGAAGTGGCGCATCACGAAAAAGTGGGCTTGCTCGCATTTTCGCCGCTGGCAGCCGGATTATTAACTGGAAAATATCAAGGCGATATCACGCCTGACGGGTCACGGCGAAGCCATGTCGCCAATCTTGGTGGGCGCATTTGCGATACAATGTGGCCAGCGCTTGATGCCTATATGAATATTGCGGCCAAACATGAGTTAAACCCCGCCCAGATGGCGCTGGCATGGGCGATGAATCGTCCATTTATGACCTCAGCAATTTTTGGCGCAACCAATCTTGACCAGCTTGATGTTGCATTGGGCGCAGCTGATATAACGCTAGGGACGGCGGTTATGGAAGATATTACCATTGCCTATCGTAAATTCCCGATGCCGTTTTGACGTCAAAGCCAATCAATTTTTTGGAAAAACATCTTGTAGACTGACCGGTAAGCGACCATTCTGGAGCCTTATTTCCGGCCAATCATTGGCATAACTCACTCAAATGGAAGCAATCATGGCGAAGAACAGATTAAATATTGCAGTTATCCCCGGTGATGGGATTGGTAAAGAAGTCATTCCCGAGGGGCTTCGCGTATTGCAGGCCGCGATGGAACGGTTCGATATCAATCTGAATTTCGATCATTTTGATTTCGCCAGCTATGATTACTATGCCAAACATGGGCAAATGATGCCTGATGATTGGAAAGCGCAAATTGGCAATCATGATGCGATCTATTTTGGCGCTGTTGGCTGGCCTGACGGCATCCCCGACCATGTCTCTTTATGGGGATCACTCATCCTGTTCCGGCGCGAATTTGATCAATATGTCAATTTGCGGCCGGTCAAGCTATTGCCCGGCGTGCCGTCACCTTTGGCCAATCGCGGGCCAGGTGATGTCGATATGATGATTGTCCGCGAAAACACCGAGGGCGAATATTCTTCGGTTGGCGGGCGCATGTTCCCCGATACTGACCGCGAATTTGTAACCCAACAAAGCGTTATGACCCGTATTGGGGTTGATCGCGTATTGAAATTCGCCTTTGATCTGGCACAAAGTCGCCCCCGCAAGCATCTGACATCGGCAACCAAATCAAATGGTATTTCGATTACAATGCCCTATTGGGATGAGCGCGTTGAAGAGGTTGCAAAATCTTATGGTGATGTTAGCTGGGATAAATATCATATCGACATTTTGACCGCCAATTTCGTACTTCACCCCGATTGGTTTGATGTTGTCGTGGCCTCTAATCTGTTTGGCGATATCTTGTCAGATCTTGGTCCCGCCTGTACCGGCACCATTGGCGTTGCCCCATCCGGCAATATCAACCCCGAGCGGCTATTCCCGTCACTGTTTGAGCCGGTTCATGGCTCGGCACCTGATATCGCTGGCAAGGGCATTGCCAATCCTGTTGGCCAAATCTGGGCTGGTGCCATGATGCTTGAACATCTTGGGTTTGCCGAGGCCGCCAAATGCATCACTGATGCCATCGACACCGCCCTTTCAACACCAGAATTGCGTACTGGCGATCTTGGCGGCAAAGCCGATACCGTCACTTGCGGCACTGGTATTGCCAAAATTGTTACTGGATAGGCAAGCCACATGGCCTTCACCTTGCACCCCACCCTTGCCAAAGACAGTATTTTGGCGGCAAAGGTGGGGTCATTGCAGGTGAGGTTAGTTGATGATGCGCGTTTTTTCTGGCTGCTGGTCGTGCCGGAAACCACCGCAACCGAACTTCATGATCTTGATGAAAAAACCGCTGAATCCCTATGGAAACTGACGCGGCGCCTTGGCAAGGCGCTGCAGGCGCATTGCGATGCTGACAAGGTCAACAGCGCCGCCATTGGCAATATGGTGCCGCAATTGCATTTTCACATCGTTGCACGGCATGTCGGTGACGCTGTATGGCCGCACCCGATTTGGGGAAATGGCAGGGCCGAACCGTTGGCAGACGCAACCAAGGTCGCCCGCATCGAATCAATTCAAAGCTGGCTTGGCAACTGATGCAGCCCGTCACTGCCAAGAGGCAACGGGTCAACCGAGCGAACCGCCGATAAGGGCAAATCAGCATAAAGATGCGGAAACAGATCGCCGCTTCGCGCCGGTTCCCATTGAATATCCAGAACGCTGGCATCAACGGTAATCAGGCGCAATCCGTCACGTCCGGAAAAATGCAGCCGCAAGGTCTCGGCCAATTGATCAGCAGTCGAAAAATGGATAAAGCCATCCTTCAGATCAATTTCCGCGCCGGTAAACCGGCCTATTTTTTCCGCCGAATCCCATAAATCAGCATCACAAATTTTATAAATATTGCCCATCTCATTCCTCAAAATATCAAAGCAAATCTGGTTATTGGACTGCCTATCAAGCCCTAAACATCATTTTGGCAGAAAGCAATCCTCTCGCGAATGCCCTGCCCCATCTTGACGGCGCGACCCAATATCACCATCTCCTTATTCAATGAGTGAGAACCAAACCGAATCACAGCCGCTTGAACGGCTAACCATTTGGCCGCACCGGTCGCTTTCGCCAAAGGGATTCGCGATTGTGATTGGGGTTCTTGCCGGATTACTGTTTACCATTGGTTTGGGGTTTTTTCTGGCAGGCGCTTGGCCGGTTATTGGGTTTCTAGGGCTGGAGCTTCTTGTTGTCTGGGGCGCGTTCAAGCTGAATTACCGCGCCGCCAAGGTTCGTGAAACCATTGAAACAACGACCGAAACCCTAACAGTCGAACATAAAGATCAACATGGTAATGCCGCCATATCCAAATATCCGGTTGGCTGGCTTCGTGTTCAATTAAGCCCACCAGTCGCCCCCGCACCGGCAGCGCGTTATCATCAGCGCGTGATCCTATCCAGCCATGGCGTCGAAACTGAGATTGGCGCCTTTCTGCATCCAATCGAAAAAGCCAAATTACAACGCGAAATCGACGGCATGCTCAGCCGATCCAGATTGGCGCGGGACTCGGCTTAACACACTGTTATTGCTTTGCCCCTTGCAATGCCTGCCAAACCCGGTGCGGCGTTGCTGGCATTTCAAATGCCCGCACGCCAGCCGATGCCATCGCATCAACAACAGCATTCATTGTCGCTGCAAGCGAGCCAACCGTTCCCGCCTCGCCAACACCTTTGGCACCAAGCGGATTAATCTTTGTTGGCACGGCAATGGTCGAAACTCTGAAATTCGGAAAATCAGCCGCGATTGGCATCTGATAATCCATGAATGAGCCGCTGATCAATTGACCGGTTTCATCAAATTTTAAAATCTCGCCAAGGGCTTGGCCAATGCCTTGAGCGATCCCGCCATGCATCTGGCCTTCGACAAGATCGGCGTTCAGCACGGTTCCCACATCTTCAACAACGACATAATCGGCAAAACTGACCTTGCCGGTTGCCGGATCAATTTCGATCTCACAAATATGGCAGCCATTCGGGTAAGTTACATCAGGGGGCAGAAATTCGCCAAGAACTGACAAGCCTCCAGTGGCATTACTATGCGCCGCAATGTCGGTCCAATTCATGGGCTTTAGCGTCGTATTCGACGGGTTGCTAAACAGGCCGGCGTCAAACGCAACATGATCAATTTCACATCCCAAAACCCCGGCGGCAATGGATTTGCCAGCCGCCACAAATTCATTCAAAGCAACGTGAACCGCCGCCCCGCCAATCACAGTTGCAGCCGATCCACCACTACCCCGTCCAGATGGAAGGAGGTCAGTATCGCCCTGCTGATAAATGATGTCATCCATATCGACACCAAGACGGCTTGACGCCATTCGCGCCAAGGCAGTTTCATGCCCTTGCCCAACCGACATTAATCCGGGTGTAATCACAATTTGACCATCTGGACGAACGGTAATCCGCGCAATGTCTTTTCGCACCTGTTTTAACGGCCCACCAGCCACCTCGATTGGATTGGCGATGCCAATTCCACGAAGCAAACCGCGTGATTCAGAGTCCTTTCGCCGATCTGCAAACCCTGCGTAATCGGCATTTTTCGCGGCTGCAGCAACGATTCTTGGAAAATCACCACAATCATACAAAAATGTCAGTGCGGTCTGATATGGCATCGCATCAGGCGACACTAGATTTTGCTGGCGAAGTGCCAGCGCATCACGGCCAGTTTCGCGCGCTGCCTGATCAATTAGCCGTTCAATAACATAGGTGGCTTCAGGCCGTCCAAAACCGCGATAGGGCGATGTTTGCATTGTATTGGTGAAGAAAAACGACATTTGGGTTGCAATGGCGGGGGTTTTATATTGTCCGGCAACGCCGCCCATATTATTCAGCAATCCCTTGGTACGGCGTGACAGATAGGCACCTGCATCAATATGGGCATCGACCCAAAGGGCGGTGAAATTACCATCTTTATCAAGGCCAAGCGAGGCCGTGCCGCTTACCGCGCGGGCATGTTCGTCACTGAGAAAGGATTCACCCCTATCTGCCGCCCAGAAAACGGGCCTTTGCAAGCGACGTGCAGCCCAAACAACAAGCGCATCCTCACGATAAAGCGCACCTTTCATACCAAATGATCCACCAACATCGGGCGAAATGACCCGCACTTCATCAGTGGTGATACCAAATAGCTGGGCAAGCTCGCCATGAAGCTGATAGGGGCTTTGCGCACTTGTCGTTACGCAGGATTTCCCATTTTCGTCAATAAAGCCGATTGAGTTTCGCATTTCCATTGTGCAGGCGGTGATTTTCGAAATATCAAATTCGAAATGGCTGACATGGGCTGATGTTGCGAGAATGGTATCAACCTCGTCACGGTTACCCTGTCGATGCAATGACGCGATATTATCATTGGTACCCGGCCAAACCAGCGGCCCATTCAGCATATTCTCAACCGACAGCGCAACATCATCTGCCGCGTCGATCTGCACATCAATCAATTCAGCCGCATCAGCCGCCGCCTGACGTGACGTCGCAATGATCATTGCCACCGGCTCGCCAAGATGCCGGATTTCTGCCCCGCTCAGCAATGGGCGCGGGCTACCCACCGTCACGCCGCCATCTTCACGAACGGGCCCACCTGTCCATACCATATTTGCAACACCATCAGCCGCCGCGTCAGCTGCGGTCAAAACCGCCACAACGCCCGCCGCAGCCTTGGCCGCGTTGCAATCGAGGCTGGTAATCATGCCAGCGGCAACAGGGCTTCTGAAAAATACGGCGTGAAGTGCATTTTGGGGAACAATATCTGCGGTAAACTGGCCATGGCCAGATACAAAACGGATATCTTCAACACGCCCTATTAAGGCGGGGCCAGTCTGATCATTCATAAAAAAACTCGTACATAATAAAACAGGGTGAGAACGGAAAGATCCGTTTGTTCTTAACCCTCATAGTGACAGCTAAATCATAAATTTGGCAACCAGCAATCATGGCGAAAAGACATGAATAAATCAGTTTGAAACGCAAAATCAGGAAATTTTTGAATAAGTGTTCAACGCGGCTTCAAATTCGTGATATTGGATCACCTTTGATATCTGTTCCAGCCTAGGCGTTGCAATCAATGGAAATTTTCGGCCTTATGTCGCTTGGTCTGTTTTTGGGCATGACACATGCTATGGGTGCGGATCATATTGCCGCCGTTTCGGCCATGTGGAACCGTCAGGGCGGCAAGCATGGATTAATGCGGCGGGGGCTTTACTGGGGTGCTGGTCATGGTATTGCGCTTTTGGCACTTTGCGCGGTTCTGTTGTCAACTGGGCAGGCTTTAAGCGAACAGAAGCAGGCCTTGCTGGAACTAGGTGCCAGTTTGCTGATTCTATATCTTGGCGTGCAATTGATCTGGCAGATGTATCGTCGCCGTATCCATATTCATATCCATGAACATGATGGCAAACGCCATTTGCATATGCACAGCCATTTGAATGATCACCCTAAACCTAACGCAACCATACCGCATGATGAATTGGCGCATGATCACAAACATGCGACCAAAAGCCCATTTCTGGCACTGGTGGTCGGCCTTGCGCACGGGGCAGCAGGGTCTCAGGCAGTTTGATGGTTCTTGCCGTCACAGCAACGCAATCCATTACGCTTTCGTTCATTTATGTGATTTTATTCTGTATTGGCGCCTTGGTGGGTATGGGGTTACTTACCATTGTCGTTGCCATGCCATTGTCGCTTGCCGGCACGCGAGGCGCTGTTTTTGGCAATCTGTTTTCGGCGATAACAGCTTGTCTCTGCCTGTGGACTGGTGGCACAATTGCCGTTCAATGCCTTGCAAAACTGGGCGCCTATTAAACATCTTTCTGTTACTCAATCATCATCATCCGGAGCATCTAGATAATGTCACAATCAGAAAACACCCCCGGGAAACCAGAATTCAAACAGCTATGGCCGACACAATTCATGTCGCTAAGCCTTCCCGGTCATGACACGGCAAATCCGGTTCTGGCTGATCATTTATTGGAACAGAACATCGCCCGTGACGATATGACGGTTGATTACACTTCCGACAATTTATTCATGACCGACCATCCGGCCGTAATCTGGCTTCGGCAATGTTGTGATCGCGCCGTTTTGGATTATGCGCGTCATGCCGGTATTGATTATGACCTTGAATGGATTTTGCAAGGCTGGGCCAATGTGAATATGCGCGGCGATTATCACAATCTGCATAACCACCCCCATTCATGGCTGTCGGGCACCTATTATGTTTCTGTGCCCGATCAAAGCGATGCCGATACATTCCGGTCAGACTTGAATCCAAGTGCCATTAGCTTTTTCGACCCGCGCCCACAGGCCAATATGAATTCAATCCGTAATGATGGACAGGTCGATGCCGAACATCGACTTTTGCCAAAAAATGGTGATTTATTCTTATGGCCGGCCTTTTTGCATCATCTGGTTCATCCGAACATGGCGGAAATGCCGCGCATTTCGATATCTTTCAATGTCGTTTTGAAATGGAAAAACGACTATATCCCGCGATAAATTGGCATAGGCGGGCATGAAAGCCCTAGTCCAGCAGGTTCCAGCGATCAAGCGCTTTGCTGTCGGAATCACGCGCATCAACCCAGTTTGCGCCATCAGGCCCGTCTTCCAATTTCCAGAATGGTGCTTTGGTTTTTAGAAAATCCATAATGAAATTGGCACCGTCAAACGCTGCCGCGCGATGTGCCGAGGAACAGCCGACAAAAACGATATTTTCGGTTGGCAACATCCGGCCAACACGATGAATGACCGTGACCTTGGCCAAAGGCCAGCGTGATTTTGCCTGATCAATGATCACCTCAATTTCAGATTCGGTCATGCCTGGATAATGTTCAAGCGTCATTGCGTTCAACCCGCCACCATTTGGCAGATCGCGGACGGTTCCGGTAAAGGTGACAATTGCCCCAGCATCACGCGATTTCAGCTTTTCATGCTCAAGCGCAATATCAAAATCATCTTCGATTATTCTCACGCTCATTTTATCCCTCACCTAACGACCAGCCTAAAGGCCACGTTCATGAAATGGCAGAAAATTCAACATCAAGCCCTTGTCGACACCAGCATTTTCAAGCGGAATTTCAACAAGACCATCCGCGCCGGTCAATGATGAAATCACCCCTGCCCCTTTACGGCCATGAAGCTGTAGAACCTGCCCGTCACCATCATCAACAAGAGCAACCCGCAAAAATTCGGCACGGCCCGGTTTTTTGCGATGCGCAAATCCGGCTGGAACGCCAATCTTTAAAATCGGCTGGACAATACCACCCAAAAGACGCGTCAAAACCGGATTGATCAATAAGCGCGTGCAAACAAAAGCCGCAACCGGATTTCCGGGGAGACAAAAAATAAGCTGTTTTTCACGCCGCCCCACTGCCATTGGCCGCCCAGGCTTCATTGCCAACCGCCAAAATGCACAACTTGCCCCAATTTGGCGCATGGCCTGCTGGCTATGATCTTCAATACCGTCTGATGCACCGCCTGACGAAATGACAACATCAGCCATTCGCAAAGCCTGTTCATACGCATCAGCAAGCGCATCCAGCCGATCAGGAACGATACCACAATCAATCACCTCAATCTGGTTGCTTTGCAACATGGCTTTTAACATTGGGCGGTTCGCATCGAAAATTTGTCCATGCGCAGCGTCAGAACCAGCGGCCACAACTTCATCGCCGGTTGACAAAACGGCAACGCGAAGGCGGTGGGCAACCTCTATCTGCGCTGTCCCCGATGCAGCAAGCTGGCCTATCAAAGCTGGCGTAATCACCTGCCCCTTAGTGATAACAACCTCGCCTTTAGCCAGGTTTTCACCTGGCGGGCGCATATTGCTTGCCTTTGGTAATTTCCCCGCAATCAACACCTCATCACCGGTACGAGTGCAATCTTCATGCATGGCAACGCAATCGGGGCCAGACGGCATAATCGCGCCAGTGTAGATTTCAATGGCTTCGCCAGCGCAAATCACCCCATCAAAAGGATGTCCCGCCCGTGCCACACCAATAATTTTAAACGGTTTATCGGGTGCTGCGGCCAGTTCTGCCGAATCAACACCATAACCATCGACTGCGGCATTATGCGTTCGAGGCAAATCAATCAAGCTGGTAATGGTTTCAGCGGCGATCCGGCCACACGCATTATCAAGCGACAGGATTTCGGTCGCCGCAATCGCATCAATACTGGCAAGCAATTGGCTTCGTGCCAGATCAATGGGGATGGGGGCCGTCCGTTGGTTGGACATGGCCCTAGCTCGCCTGTTTCAACTTTGTTTGCACCAGAATAAAAGCCGCAATTCCGGAAACATCTTCAAGGTCGAAAAACGGTAATAGACATTCCGGAATCGGCTCATCACTTGCCAAGGCAATCACCAGATCATCATTTGGATAAAGCTGCGATTTGCCAATTGATGGCCGGTGAACTTCTATCTTTTCAATAGGATAGCTTTTAAAGCCTTCAACAAGAACCAAATCAGCCGGCGCCAATTGGTCAAGCAAAACGGATAGATCAGGCTCGCCTCTTTCGCCATGTTCAATGAAATGCGCCGACCGATAGGCCGATGACACTAGAACCTGCCGCGATCCTGCTTCGCGATGGCGATGGCTATCTTTTCCCGGATGATCAGCATCAAAATGATGATGCGCATGTTTAATCGTGGCAACATCAACCCCGCTAGCGCTGATATGGGAAATGATTTTTTCAACAAGCGTGGTTTTGCCTGAACCAGACCAGCCCGCAAACCCGAATATAGCGCCATGCCGACCGGGACGGATAAGACGCGCCTCAGTCATCGCCTAGCCTCCGGTTACATTCATATGCCGCGCAACTGCCGCATTTGGCGCGCGCCGGCTAATGACAAAATCATGCCCCTTTGGTTTACGGCCAATGGCTTCGATAATGGCATCGCGCAACCCGTCTTCGCCGCCATTGCGAAGCGCCTTGGCAAGATCAGCATTGTCATCCTGACCAAGACACATATAAAGCTGACCGGTACAAGTCACCCGAACACGGTTGCATGACTCACAAAAATTATGTGTCAGCGGTGTGATAAAGCCAAGACGGCGGCCGGTTTCTTCAACAGTCACATAGCGCGCTGGCCCGGGGGTTTGAAAATTATTATCGGTCAGGGTGAAACGTTTTGACAATTCGGCACGCACCTGTGACAGCGGCAGATATTGATCAACGCGGTTTTCATTGCCGATATCACCCATTGGCATAACCTCAATGATGGTCATGTCAAACCCTTGATCACCGGCCCATGCCACCATATTGCCAAGATCAAATTCATTAACGCCTTTTAGGGCAACCGCGTTTAGCTTGATCGCAAGTCCGGCACGTTTTGCCGCTTCAAGCCCCTCAAGAACATTATCAAGATCACCCCAACGGGTAATTTCACGAAACCGATCTGGATCAAGCGTATCAATTGAGATATTCAGCCGTTTAACGCCAGCATCAACAAGTTCATCCGCCATTTTATGCAACTGGCTGCCGTTTGTGGTGATGGTTAGCTCCTCAAGATTGCCTGCCTTGACCTCGCTACCAAGATTGCGGATCAGATGCATGATATTGCGGCGCACCAAAGGTTCGCCGCCGGTTAACCGAATTTTGCGTGTACCAAGAGCCATAAAGTTGCGGCAAACCTGTTCCAACTCTTCCAACGACAATAATTCGGCCTTCGGCAAAAAGGTCATATGTTCAGCCATGCAATAAACACAGCGGAAATCGCAACGATCAGTAACCGACACACGGATATAATCAACCGTCCGGCCAAATGGGTCGATAAGGGTTTTCGGCGGCATTACATTATCCATAATTCAACTATAACCTTTGTTCCCAAAGCCGACCATTAACCGGCTGTAAATTGTCGCATCAGAAAGAAGCCTTTCAGTATAGAGAGACTTGGCCACTGACGCTAGTCAGACCGTACAAGAATTTTTCGGCTAAAATTGAACCCCTACCTTTAATTGCGATGCCAAACTTTGCTGGATGAGCGGTACTGAAATGGCAAAATTCACCCCAGCGTCAATATCGGCTTCTTTGGTGAAAATTCCATCAATCAAACCGACCAACCGGCCTTGTGGATCAACCAAGGCTCCACCAGACATCCCCGGATTTACCGCCGCATCGGTCTGGATAAAATCTTCGATATCATTAAACCCGATATTGGAACGCTGCACCGCCGACACAATACCGCAGGTCATTCCTGTACCAAGACCAAAGCTGTTGCCAAGCGCGCAAACATGGCTTCCGATCAAGGGCTCATCTTGCCGAACTGCAATGCCGGTGCCGATCAGTTCGGTTCGTAGGATGGCAATGTCACGTCTTGTGTCAATTGCATGAATTATTGCCGTGGCAACATTTCCAGAAAAATCAATGATTTCAATGGATTTTGCAGCAGTCACAACATGAGCAGCGGTGATGATAAAGATTGATTCTTTCGCGCCATCAATGCTGAAATAAATACCACTTCCAGCTGGTGCTGTTCCTTTTGGCGCGCCAAATCCCCGGCGGTCATATCCTGGCCAAACCGGATTAACCACCACAACAGATTTTTGGGCTTGTGCCCATGTCTGTTCGCCATGCTCTGCCTTGGCAGCATTGCCAAACAGGCCTAGAATGGTGGCTATGAGGGCAAAGATAATCTGCCGTTGAAAGTTTGTATCTATCAGGTAATTTACCATCGAGGTTCCTATCAAACGATCAAAGCCAAAAAATCATTTATCGCCACGTTTCAAGACCAGCTATTTTCGCATGATCCGTATTGTTTTCGGTTCTATTGCCGCCAGCCTGTTGATGATTGCCCCTGTTCAAAATGTCGCAGCAAAGCAACCATCCAACATGCATAGCTTTGCACAATTTTGCCGCGATTTGCAGGCAAAAGACGATTTCACCGCGAATCCGAGCGAAGTTCACAAATTTGCCACTGAATTTGCCACCAAAAACCAATGGCGCTTTGATCGTCATCAGCTTGGTCAGCGCGGCCCCGCAACCCGCTTGCAATTCACCTTTCAAACCGATCAAAAAATGATGGCAAAACTGTGGACTGTTTTCATATCGGGCAGATTGCGCGCAATGCGCGGCGAGATTTTACAAGACGAAACACCCCTTTCACTATCCGTGTTTACCCGCGATTGTACGATGATCGAAACACGGCAAATCAGCTATCTTGATGATGGCCGCATGCAATATGTGACGGTCAAAAGACATGATCAATCTGCTGATAAGATATGGATCAACCCGCCGTCAATACGGCCAAAAGCCCCCGCTAAATCAAAACCGAACCAGCATTTTCGGATTGGGCATATTGACTCAGGAATCGATTATCGGCGTCCCGCATTTCAGCGATATCTGATCTATGCCCCTTCCGGCGTCCTTGTCGCTCGCGATATGTGGGATGGGGATAATCTGCCATTTGATGCCAGCCTTGGCCAAAGCCCCTTTTACCCCCAAAGCCACGGAAGCTATGTTGTTGATATTCTCCACCAATCTGGGGTGGGGTTTCAGCTTTTACCACTGCGCTATCCTCGCCCTGATATGGCATTAATGGGTGATGCGGTGGATTGGTTAGCGGCGCAAAATGCCCGTATTGTGATGATGCCGCTTGGCAGTCAATCGCCTGACGACTGGACATATTTTTTCGCAGCAGCGAAACGTCATCCCGAAATTCTGTTTATCATTTCGGCCGGAAATAATGGCGTTGATCTTGGTGAAGCACCCACTTATCCGGCTGTAAATACGCTGGAAAATGCGATTACGGTCACCTCGACCATGCCCGATGGCAGGCTTGCTAATGGGTCAAATTTCGGAATAGCGGTCAACATTGGCTTGCCAGCTGAAAATTTACTGGCACGCGGTGTCAACGCGCAACAGCGTATGATGTCTGGAAGCAGCTTTGCTGTGCCAAAACTGACCGCTTATGCGATTTGTATTGCAAATGCAGCGAAGCCAAACCGCCTGAACGGGAAAGCCCTCGCCCAAGCGGTGAAAACCAGCCTGACCCCCGCTAAAACGGCAGCAGGCTATGGGCTGTTTCTATCGGATAGCAAGCTTGATACAACCTGCAATCCGTATCGGCAGGATGCAAAGGCTAAAATCAGAGGCTAGGAACCGTTGCCTGTCAGCCTTACATTATCACTTGAATAGACCGATGCTGTATCCATGCCTGTGCTAGTCAGCACATTATAGGCAACAAAGGCGATAATGATTGCAACAGCGCTGCTGATTAAAAACATTTTCATGTTAACTTCTCCATTACATGGCCATTGTCACTGCGACATAACGCCAAGGTGATTATCTATTTTTGTGTTGCAGATTGCAAGAACGTCACAAGATCTTCACGATCTTTGGCGTTTTTCATCCGCTGGATTGGCATTTTTGTTCCGGGCGTAACCTTGTCAGGCCCTTCTTCAAATAACCGGTTAATGGTTGCTGCACTCCAAACAATATCAGATGTTTGCAATGCTTTCGAATAGGGATAGCCCTCAAGCCCGCCAGCCTGCCGACCAAACACACCAAACAAACTCGGCCCTGCACGGCGCTTACCATCAGCCTTTAAAGTATGGCAAACACTGCATTTACGAGCAAATTGACGCTCACCGTTGCTAACTTCCTGTTTTGGGTGAAACCGGCGTGCTGGGCCGGGCTTTTCCAAAAATTCGGGGGGAAACTCGAAAATCGGCCAGCGTGTGATAAAATCATCAAGACCCGCAACCATCAGCGATTGCGCATCTGGCATAACAAGCAAGCTCCAAATCGGGCCATTGGCCGCATGGAAATCACGAATGACCGACCAGTCTTTGGTATCGGCAAGAAGCACCCGCCCCTTGGCATTGCCAAACCCCAAAAACCCTTCATCAGCATGATAAAAAATTGATAGAACCGGCACGCGTTCATCGCCAACGCGCAGCAATTCCGTCTGATCTGACATGCGCGAAACGCTCATCACACCATCGGATGATCCAAATGCAACAAGGTCACGCGCTTCATCAACGACAAATACCGAAACGCTCCAGCCATTTTTCACGACACTGCGAAGATATTCATCATTTGCCAACCGCCAATAGCGGATTTGGCCATCATATCCGGCGCTGTAAAGAAACTGGCTGTCATCGGAAAATTGAACCGCATTTACCGGCCCTTCGTGCCCTGTGATAAACCGGACACCCAATTCGGCCTTTTCCGGCCCTGAATCCAATGGCCAGATGCCAATTGATCCATCCCAACTGGCCGAGGCAAGCATGCTATTATCAGCCGAAAAGGCAAGATGAACGATTTTGCCTCTATGACCGCGAAGAATAATCGGCTCAGCCGATTTATCGGTTAATTTATCGGCGTTCCAGACAAGAACAAGACCATCATCACCGCCGGTGGCAAGCCATTTCCCATCAGGCGAAAACTGCGCTGTATTCAGCGCCGCTTCATGCCCGATTAAGGTCGATTTCTCGGCAATCTCTTCGGCTGACCATAACACCGCTGAATAGTCAAAACTGGCGGTGACAAAATGCTTTCCATCAGGCGAAAGTGCCAAATCACGAACCGGCCCACCATGCGCGGTGTAACGGTCAAAGGCAGATGCTGCGATTGGCATTAAACCAATCAAACCCAGACATAGGAACAGCCAGCCCAAAAATGAGCTGGCTGCTTTAAAGATGGAATAACAAGATGACATTGAACACCTAAGCGTCAATAGACATCAATTATTCAGCAGGCTTTGGGTTGGCTTTTTGATCTTCTTCTTCAACCCAAAGATTATGATGCTCTTTTGCCCAGTTACGATCAACCATACCTGAATTCATCGCATCAAGAGCACCTTCCATACCAACGGAACCGATATAGATATGCGCAACAATCATGGTCATAAGTCCAAGCGAGACCACACCATGCCAAAGCTGGTTCATCTGCTGTTCTTGAAGTGCGGTGAAATCAGTTGGCAGATTGAATCCAATGCCGTTCAAAAGAGCAAATGTTTCAGCAAACATATTTGTCTGGAACGGAAACATCAGCGCAATGCCTGACATGCTGACAGATAGGCCACCGATCATGACAGCCCAAAAAATAATTTTCTGACCAGCATTGAATTTACGTGCTGGAGGGTGAACGCCTTTGGCAAAGATACCGCCGCCCATCGCCAACCATTTCAGGTCAAGTTTGTTTGGAATATTGTGGCGAACCCATAAAATAAACGACAGGCCCAAACCAAGCATAAAGGCAAAAGCCAGATAATTATGCGCATATTTGCCAAAGGTTGTGATGGTTGCAAAGGCGTCTTTGCCAATAACTGGCAAAAGAACATAGCGACCATAAAGCAAATTCAAGCCGGTTATTCCCAATACCACAAAAGACCCCGCCATTAACCAATGAGCGAACCGGTCAATCGTGCCAAAGCGGAGTATTCTTTCCTCTGATGGGCCTGCATCGATCCTTATACGGCCACGAACCATGTAAAAAACAACCAGTAAGCCAATTATGCCTGCTAGGCCGTAAGCCCCATAAATTGACAATGGTCCATTACGAAATGCACGCCAATTATCACCTTCTGACTGGATCATAATGGCTGATAATTCGTTTTTCATCTGTGTTGACCCAGCGTTACCAGTCCGCACAAAGCGCCACAAATCTGAGTCAGAATTTATTCCAAGCGTTGCACCTGGTACTTCACCACTTGTCTGCGCCACAACGGGCATAACAACCCCAGTAGTGCCGATAAACAATGTCGCGAGAATGGCCAAAACACCTAAATATTTGCGTAACATATTCCCCGGTCTCCATAGCTTTAAATCGCGCATTTATTTCACACGCTGAGCGTTTGAACGAATGATCAGCGTACGCAGCTGGTCTTCAGACAATTGCTGATCCACTTTACCTAGATAGGTTCCCTTTTGGTAGCTGAGAACCCGGTTCTGTTCTTCTTCAGCACAAGCTGACAGACCGGCGGCAACCGCAGTCAGCGCGAAGAGAACTAAAAATTTACGAGTGATTGCAATCATTTGCCCCTCACAAACCCCAGAAGCGGATCGCATATAGCTGCCCGGCATCTTGGGCGAAATTGATAGAAAAAGGGGTGGACCCCCATCAAGGGGGATCCACCAAATTTTATGATCGCTGATTAGCCCTTGATGGAATAGGCAGTACCCCATCCCCAAGCGCCAGATCCAAATCCACGGGCGACGATACGCTCACGGAAGATGTTAGAGACTTGGTCTCCATCACCTGCGAGCAGTGCCTTGGTTGAACACATTTCCGCACAAATTGGCAGCTTGCCTTCAGCCAGACGGTTACGTCCGTATTTCTGGAATTCCAGACTACTCATGTCTTCTTCTGGACCACCTGCGCAGAATGTACATTTGTCCATTTTGCCACGTGAACCATAGTTACCAGCCTGTGGATATTGCGGTGCCCCGAAAGGACATGCATAGAAGCAATAACCACAGCCAATGCAAAGATCCTTTGAATGCAAAACCACACCTTGTTCGGTCTGATAGAAACAATCAACAGGACAAACGGCCGTGCAAGGCGCGTCTGAACAATGCATACATGCAACAGAGATTGAGCGTTCGCCAGGCTTACCGTCTTGGATGGTAACCACCCTACGACGATTTACACCCCACGGCACCTCATGCTCGTTCTTACATGCAGTAACACAGGCGTTACATTCGATACAGCGTTCTGCATCACATAGAAATTTCATTCTTGCCATGTGTACCTCCCTTATACGCGTTCAATTGTGCAGAGCGAACATTTCGTTTCCTGCATCAATGTCACTGAGTCATAACCATAAGTGAACGCTGTGTTGGCTGATTCACCAAGTACAAAAGGATCGGAACCCTCAGGATACTTGGAACGAAGATCCTTACCCTCAAGATGTCCACCAAAGTGGAATGGCAAGAAGGCAACACCCTTAGCAACACGCTCAGTAACCTGAGCCATCACCTTGATCTGCGCACCTTCAGGTGTTTTAACCCACACCATATCTCCGTCACGGATATTCTTTCCGTTGGCATCGAATGGATTCATCTCAACAAACATGTCCTGCTGCAATTCTGCAAGCCATGGGTTTGAACGGGTTTCGTCACCACCACCTTCATATTCGACAAGACGACCAGAGGTCAAAATCATCGGATAAGCAGCCGTGTGGTCTACATCCTGGATCGACTTATACAAAGTCGGCAGACGATATAGCTTACGGTCTGAATAGGTTGGATAATCGGCGACGAGATCACGACGTGATGTGTACAAAGGCTCACGATGTAGCGGAATTGGATCTGGGAATGTCCAGACCTTTACCCGTGCTTTCGCGTTACCAAATGGCGCACAACCATGCTTGATCGCAACCCGCTGGATACCACCTGAAAGGTCAACCTTCCAGTTAGTCTTGTCACCAGCGACTTTTTCGATTGCCGAACGCTCATCTGCGGTAAGGTCGCCGTCCCAGCCGAGCTTTTTCAGCATACCCATAGTAAACTCTGGGTAACCGTCCTTGATTTCGGACCCAACAGGATAGGAACCTTCAGCCAACAGGTTGTTGCCTTCATGCTCCACACCGAAACGGGCGCGGAAACACAGACCACCTTCAGCTACGGGCTTTGAGGTGTCATACAACAAAGGTGTTCCTGGATGGCCCATCTCTGCAGTACCCCAGCAAGGCCAAGGCAGACCGTAATATTCACCGTCGAGCTCGCCACCTACGGCCTGCAGTGATGTTCTGTCGAACACGTGCTGGTTAGCCATATGCGCTTTCAAACGCTCTGGTGACTGGCCAGTGTAACCGATTGTCCACATTCCACCGTTAAATTCACGGGTCACGTCTTCAATCAACGGTTCATCATTGGTCACTTTGATCTTACGGAACATTTGGTCAGCAAAGCCAAGTTTCTTGGCAAACTTATAAATGATTGTATGATCAGGAAGTGAGTCGAATGAAGGCTCGATGACCTTTTCCCGCCACTGAAGTGAACGATTTGACGCAGTTACAGACCCATAGGTTTCGAACTGTGTCGTTGCTGGCAGCAGGTAAACACCATCTGTACGATCAGACAAGACAGCAGAAACAGTTGGATATGGATCAACCACGACCATCAGATCGAGTTTTTCCATTGCCGTCTTCATTTCCTTCATACGTGTCTGTGAGTTTGGAGCATGACCCCAGAACACCATCGCACGTAGATTGTCTGGCTGATCAATGTTTTCTTTGTCTTCAAGAACACCGTCAATCCAGCGCGACACAGGAATGCCACTTGAATTCATAAGGTTCTTAGACTTGCCGTCTTTACCCTTGATTGATGCAAAGCGGCCTTTCAGCCAATCAATATCCTCGCCCCAGACGCGCGCCCAATGCTTCCAGGCACCAGCTGACAGACCATAATAGCCAGGCAGTGAATGAGAAAGAACGCACATATCTGTGGCACCTTGAACATTATCATGGCCCCGGAAAATGTTTGCACCACCGCCGGCAGTACCCATATTTCCAAGTGCAAGCTGGAACGCACAATAAGCTCGGGTGTTGTTGTTCCCGTTTGTATGTTGCGTGCCTCCCATACACCAAATGAAGGTGCCTGGACGGTTATTTGCCATGATTTTGGCAACACGCTTTAGCTGCGAACCAGGAACACCGGTCACACGCTCAGTTTCAGCTGGATTCCATTTTTTGACTTCGGCAATAACATCTTCCATGCCGTAAACACGCTGGCGAATAAATTCTTTATCCTCCCATTTGTTATCAAAAATGTGCCACATGATGCCCCAAATAAGCGCAACATCTGAACCTGGACGGAAGCGAACATATTCATCAGCGTGGGCTGCTGTCCGCGTAAAGCGGGGATCACAAACAATCACAGGTGCATTGTTTTGTTCTTTTGCTTTTAGAACATGCATCAGCGAGACAGGGTGCGCTTCGGCAGGGTTACCACCAATAATGAAAATGGCTTTTGAATTGTGCATATCATTATAGGAGTTAGTCATCGCGCCATAGCCCCAGGTGTTCGCAACACCGGCAACTGTGGTTGAGTGACAAATACGAGCCTGATGGTCGCCGTTATTTGAACCCCAATAAGCATAGAGCTTGCGGAACAGATAAGCCTGTTCGTTATTGCTCTTTGCAGATCCAAGCCAATAAACTGAGTCAGGGCCAGATTTCTCGCGGATATCGAGCATCTGGTCGCCAATCTCATTAATGGCATCATCCCAGCTCATCCGTACCCATTTTCCACCAGTCAGCTTCATAGGGTATTTCAGGCGACGCTCGCCGCTTGCTGTTTCACGGACTGAAGAACCTTTAGCACAATGGGCGCCAAGATTGATTGGGCTATCCCAACCAGGCTCCTGCCCAGTCCAAACGCCATTTTGCACTTCAGCAATTACGGTACAACCGACCGAGCAATGAGTACAAACTGACTTTTTAATTACCGCAGCTGCTCCAGAAACTGAAGCCTTTGCCGGAGTCACATTTGACCCAACCAATGCTGCGGCGGTTGCCAAACCTCCAATAGCAAGACCTGAACCACGCAAAAATGCGCGGCGGTCAACAACCGTTTCGGCTGCCTTGCCAATGAAAGATGATGACTGGGGGCCTCTCGCAACCCCGGACGTCTTCTTTCTAAGCATGTTATCCTCCTAAAAAAACAAGAAAAGTTAATTAAAACCGTGCTGAAGCGTAAAAAGCTTTCACATGTTCCGTCTCGCGGTAGCCAGAACCTGACACCACTTCAACTTCGCCTGCTGATGCTGATTTACCCGCAACCGCTACCACACCGACAGCCGCAACAGATACTGCAGAACCCTTGAGGAAGTCACGACGACCTGCAACTGCATCTTTTTTGTTTGTATCTTCCATTTTTCCCTCCAAAAATGCGCCACACCTCATGCGTGACTCTATAAAACAGGAGCCTTACGCTACCCTGTTCCATCCATACTGAAAGCTTGGCTTTCAATCTCTAAAAAGGCAAGACCAATAGCGCCCACCGGCGCAAAAAACACTACAGTTTTTGCGGCCCCGATGTCGCGCATCAGCAAATCAGCCCAAGGTTCAATGTGCTTAAGGAAAAACGTCGCTTGCTCAGCGATTGAATAACGCCGCCCAAACCGGCCCCGAATCAAACCCGACATCATATCAAATAGGCTAGCGATATGATCCTCAGGTTCTTTCACTCCGTCAGCGCGCCGAATACCGATGGCATCCATGTCAGAACGCAGATTTGCCAGCGGCTTGTCATTCAAAAAACCAGTTAGGTAATACGACGCAAATGGCAGAATTTCACCGCGCCCGACACCAATAAACAACGACACATACTCGTTCCGTATCAGACCGTTATCAAGTGTTTTTGCCAGATGCGCCAAAGTAAGGCAAGCACTGCCGATTGGCGTCTTATCACCTTGCAAGAGCGCAACCTCAGCGATCAACTCGTCACTGGGCTCCTTGCGCAGCAAAGAGGCAATAAAGTCGTACATATCAGCGCGAAGAGCGTCTTCTTCGGCGATTTCAATCGGAGCAATATCTGCGTTTGTCATTCAACAATCCCAACTTTGTAAACAAAACGCTAACACATCAAAACCACCCCCGCAATCCAACAGTTCACATTTGGAAAGATTTTTTATAAATTTTGGAAACAATCTTTAAACAGACGTAAACCAAAGGAAGGTGACGGTTTGAACGGATCTATTTTTTCCGAAAATCCATCCTTGCTGGACGCCAAGCAGGAATATGATTTTGCTCAGTTTTTTCTTCGCTATTGATGCTTTCTTTCATTTGGGCATTGCAGCCAACGGGCGCTTGCAGCGCCTTAATATCAGCAGTGCCTTTTTCGAATGAAGCCGGCACGGCATCGTCAATATTAGCCGTATTCTTAACTAATTTACTCAAAACCACCTGACTTTCACCCAGCATTTTTGGTAACTCACCCTGGATCAGGACAGTTTCACCATCATTATTTTGCACCAAAAGGTTATCGGTGTCACTGGTTTCGGCTGTTTCACTTGCCTTTGCTTGATCAAGCTGGTCGACCGAATCATCGCCACGCTCATTTTCATCCTGCTGGCCGTCTACTTCACCCTCTTTGGTTTCGGAATCGCCCTCTTTGGCCTCAGTTTCCTCGTCTAGGGCATCAGCTTCTTCCGGCTCAACAACCTCTTTTGCATAGCCCTTGCCGACGGTGTAGGCGGTTTGCATGCCTTCGATGACGGTGGCGGCGTCGGTATAATCCTCACCATATTCAACCATATCATCAACAACACCGAATAGCGGATTCAGACGCCATAGACGTCGCAGCGCCATTTGCCGCACGCGCCCAGGCAAACCCTTACCGTTCAAAAACTGCTCAAGCACACTTTCTTCGGTAACCGCCTCAGGATCGGGAAGATCATATTTTTTTAGAAGTTCAGCATCGGTTAAAGCAGCGTCTTCCTCATCTTCGACGCCAGTATCTTCGGCGGTTTCGGGCGCTGGCACCTCATCTGGCACGTCTTCGCCTCTGGCTATCTGACTTTTGCGCGCTGACCAGCGCGACAAAAATCCACCCTCGCCGTCTTTGGCTTCTTCCTTGGCCTCAACATCATATTTCATGCGACGCGCCATTCACTTGACCCCATATTTTGATCTATTGAAAAATATAACCACTTTTGCGATGGCACCCTAGCATAGATCTAGTGATATTCATCACGGCTCTTGTGATCGGTTGGCACTTGAAACATGTCGCCGTCGCGGCGCAAGCGTGGATCAGCTCCACCAAGCTGGTCACGATCGACGCGCGCCTTGTCACGTTTGCGCTTTATAAATGGTTCCGGGTTGAAATGTATTTCAACAAACTCTTTTACAAAATCGGCAATCGGACCTTGCAAGGGTAGTTTTTCAACCTGATCTTCGCCGCAATCCTCATAATCTTGGATATTATAGGGTGACAAACTGATTTCAGCGAGATGAATATCGATATCATCATCACCTGAATAATTTTCATCTTCATTATGCCGCAAAACTGCATAAATCGCCGGTTCAGATGATGCCAAATTCTCTGCGTAGGCTTCAGCTTCGGCTCGATGCAGATCGAGCGATGCTTCAGCGGTAAAAAGTGCTTCACCAGCTTCATCACCCAAGGGCTGTCGCAAGCGCTGAAAATGAACATCATTACTTGGCGGTAATCCGTCTCCGGTGCTGAGCTCAAGGGGCACCAGATCATGGATTACCCAGCGATGTGATTGCCATTTATTGTCAATCGGCTGGCGTTCGATAATCAATCGAACCGCATAAAGAACATGCCGATTATCTGGCGAAATTACATTCGTCACGTTAAATAAACTCCCATCAATGCCCCCGACTATCCATCAAAATGATTATGTTTTGCAAGGTATATCGTTATACTTACTTGTCTTTAGCGCGATGTTAGCTAGGTTAGCGGAACAACTTGTATTCAAACAACCCTGACCACAATGCGAACAAAAGGTTTTTTTCGATGAATTTATCAGACGCCAAGGTCATGATTTGCAATTGCGATGGCACGATGACGCTCGACGGCACCAAACTGGCAAAAGCCTGCGGTGCCGAGGGTGGCTGCAAGGTCGCAACCTCACTTTGCCGGACAGAAACAGGCGATCTGGCCGCTGCCATGCGCGACGCCCGTGACGCGAATCAATCTTTGTTGATTGCCTGCACACAGGAAACATCAGTTTTTGACGCCATTGCCGAAGAAATTGAATGCCCCTCGCCTGCAACCGTCAATATCCGTGAGCGCGCTGGCTGGTCAGATGAGTCAGAAAGCAGCACCGCCAAAATTGCCGCTTTGATCAAGCAGGCAAGTGATCGCCAAACACCATCACGAAGCCTTGCGCTAAATTCTGACGGCCGCTGTTTAATTTATGCCGATATGGGTCGTCCGAACGGCGGTGCCGATGCTGCCATTGCGCTTGGCCAGAAATTAAATGGTCAATTGGGCGTTACCGTTATGATTGCCAATCCAACCGATGATCTATTTCCAACAAAGGACTGCGGCATCCTTGCAACGGGTAAAATCAAAAGCGCCAAAGGCCATTTCACGCATTTCGATTTAGTGGTTGACCAATTTGGCGCAGCCTTGCCATCAAGCCGTGACGCGCTTCAATTTGAAAATCGAGCAAATGATGTCGAAACAAGCTGCGATATTCTGATCGATTTAACCGGCGATACACCACTTTTCACCGGCTGGGAAAAACGCGACGGATATTTCCGCGCCGCTGGTGATGATATCAACGCGCTTGCCGCTATCGAAAGCGAAGCCGCGCAAATGATTGGCGGCTTTGAAAAGCCAATCTATGTGAATTTTGATGAAAATCTTTGCGCTCATTCGCGCAATAAAATTGGTGGCTGTTCACGTTGCCTTGATGTCTGCCCAGCCGGTGCCATTCAAAGCCTTGGCGATCATGTTGCAATTGATCCGGCCATTTGCGGTGGCTGCGGCCTTTGTGGCGCTGTCTGTCCATCGGGTGCGGCACAAACCGCCTACCCGCCTGCAGACGGGCTGTTAACCAGCATCGCCAACCTTCATGATTATTATCAGACAGCTGGGGGCAAAGCCCCAAGCCTGTTGCTTCATGATGATTCCTATGGCGCCGAAATGATTGAAACCATCGCCCGTTTTGGCCGCGGTTTACCAGCCAGCCTGCTACCTGTTTCGATGCATGCAATGGGCCGTGCTGGACATGATATTATGGTGGCCGCAATTGCGCTTGGTTATCAGCAGGTCTTTGTGCTGCTGAATCCGGTCAAAGATGTTGAAAATGCTCCACTTGTCGATCAGGCGACACTGGCAAGATCAATGCTTGCCGGTGTTAAGGCTGATGCCGATAACCGCATTATTCTTGTTGATGCTGTCGATCCTGACGCGGTTGCCGAAATCTTTTACAACAGCCCGTGTAAAAGCAGCGCCAAACCAGCGCCATTCAGCCCGATTGGTGCGCCGCGTTCGATGACACGGCTTGCCATGCGCGGCCTTGCCAACGCAAATGGTACGGCGGGAACCGTGATTGATTTGCCTTCTGGCGCGCCTTATGGTCGTGTTGAGATTGATACAGATAATTGTACGATCTGCCTGTCTTGTGTCAGCGCCTGCCCCGCTGGCGCGTTGCAGGATAATCCTGATGCACCGCAATTGCTGTTCCGTGAAGATGCATGTCTGCAATGCGGTATTTGCGTTGCAACCTGCCCTGAAAAAGTGATCGCGCTTATGCCGCAATTCAATCTTGCCGACAGCGCGATGGCAACCGAGCTGATTATTGAAGATACACCATTTGAATGCACATCCTGCGGCAAACCATTTGGCAGTTCGAAATCAATCGAGCGAGTGATCAGCAAGCTTGCCGATCACAGCATGTTTCAAGACAGCGCAAAGACCGACATCCTGAAAATGTGTGAGGATTGCCGTGTTGAGGCCATGTTCGAGCAGAAAGATAAAATGATGGAAATGCGCGATCGGCCAAAACCCCGCACGACTGACGATTACCTGAATTAATCAAGCCGTTAAATCTGCGGCAGGTTGGATTCGAAATCTGCCGCAGATCAGCCTTATATATATTCAAATATTAAATTAAGATGGATCGCTAACCGGCAGATTTACAAGCAAGTTCTGCGGTTTCATTCTTACGACCCCTGCCTCATCCATTGCCAGCCCAAGGTAAACCGGCTTACCCGCCATTTCAGCAACAAACCCGTTATCGGTTTCCAATTTGAAAAGACATAAAATGCGCCGCAATCTCGGCTCATCAACCTCGTCACCACGATACAGGTCATTCAGAATTTTGGTGGCTTCGGCATCAAGGCCAATATGCCATGACCAGGCTTCATCTTCGATTTTGACCATTGGCGAAACGCGAACCGCAAGCGGTAAAAAATGCGCAATCCATTTTTCTAAAACTCGCGCCAAACCATCAAGTGCTGGCTGGGTATAGGCGATGTCAATTGATGTGTTAAACAGGTCGGATCGTTCCCAATATTCATCAGCCGTTTCCGTTGCAAGAATATCAATTTGCACCTCATCATTCGCACTTGTTGGCTCAAGCGCCTTTTGCATGCCTGATTGCAGCTGCACTGTTGCGTGATCCGCAACCATGATACGCCCATCATCAAGCGTTACCACCTGATTGCGGAATAGAATCTCGGCTGCCCGCAATTGCAAGGGGTCAGTTTCGCAATCAAGAATATTACGAAGAATAATCTGCGCTATCTGTTCAAAAAACAGCGGTGGGATATTTGGCTGGGCATTGCGTGCCATTGCCATGTAGGCCGATTCCAAAGTCGGGTAATCTGCCAGAAAATTACGGAACCGCAAAACCGCCTGATAATTATGCACAACATCTTTATCAGCAATTTCAAACAAATCTGTTGGCACCACCGCAGCAAAAGGATCATCAACCAATTTCTTATGAAGCGCAATTTCAGCATCACATGACCCCTCTTCAGGGGCCACTTCTTCACGCATGAAATAGGCGCGCATAAAATCAGCGCTTGGCATCATATGCCCATGATCGTCACGAGTTGTTAAATGCCATCCAGAGGTAAGCCAAAAATCATTGCTCATTACGTTCTTAAACTCCATCAAGGCCCAATCACCGGTGCCTATTATTCCTGACCATGCGCATGTTCAGTGCTATCTGCTACGTCATCATCATCATCGACCATTGTCCATATTTTCTGTTCGGCACAGGATTCAGGCTTGGCAAGGCTGCGAAACGACTCGCGAATCCCTCCATCGCCAAGGCTGCGCTGGACCGCCAGCAAAGTGCCAGTTTTATGTTCAGCGCATAAATCTGCCATGAACTTGATCTCTTCAGTTACCGCGGCCATCGCCGCTGCTTCGTCAGGGGCACCAAACTCATTCATAAAAATCGAGCAAAGCCGTTTTTCAATCTTGCCAAGATCATCCGGCTTTACCGTGACAATGCTAACCAAGGTTGAGAAGCCCATTGAATCAAGCCCGAGAAACCCATTGCTAAACGCTTGTTTTACCTTGCCTTTAATATCTGTCTCGCCAATACCAGCAAAGCAGAAAGTGCCGACAAGCGCCCATTCGCCTTCATCGGCTGCCAGCGGAAACACATTCAGATCAGACGGGTCAAACCGGATGGTTTTTGCGAGTTTCATAGCTGGTTTACCAATTTCCTATCCACAACAGACCAGCCCCTTAGGGCAGAACTGGCGTGCCACAAACAGCTTCGAGTTCATGTGGCATAACCGATGACGCTTTTCCATCAAGTTTAACCAACGCGCCGCCATGTTCATCAAGACCAAGCCATTCAGCCTGTTCACCGCCAGCGAAATCGATTGGCGCGGATGCTTCTAGCCTCTGCATCCAACTGTCATAAAGCGGGCGGAAACCGTCATCTTGCCAGCGGTTTACCCAAGCCAGAAAATGCCGGCAGCTTGATTCAACCAAGCGGGTGCGCGAAATGAACCCGCCCCCTTCTTCGGCCATCGAGGTTTGTTCTGCGCCAGGGGTTTGCGACCATTCAGCCTGATCCTGTTCTTCGGCGGTCAAACGCACGTCAGCGCTGACAATCATCCAGTCAGGCACATCATCAGCGCCGGCTGCCGGATCAATCACCAGACGCACCAATCCGGCACGTCCACGATTTAACATCAAATAGCCCGGCAATTGATAGGTGACAGCAATTTCGGGTGGCGCCAGCGCGCCGATTGAGTCACCAAGCCCGATCATCATCGCAAACAGCATCTGGCCCGCTTGACGAACCGGCACGTCCGGCTCCAGCCGAACGGCAATCTGCATCCGATCGGCCCTTTCAGCGTAGAAAACAGTGCCAACTTCGGTAGTTGCGGCAACCGCAACAGCCTTGGCCAGCACATCCTGACCAGCCGGCACTTCAACGGCCCGAAGCAAAGGCGGCAATTGCGGCACAGTTGTCTGATCTGCTGGATCATCTTCGTAATATAATGTCATGCGCTTTCCTCATTGCGAAGGTCGGCGACCTCCATCAAACGTTTGGCAATGGTGCGATAGGTCTTTGCCTGTTCAGATCGCGGCTCGGCGACAACAATCGGTGTTCCTGAGTCTGATCCAACCCGCACCGCCATTGACAGGGGAATTTCCCCAAGCAGTTCAATACCACGTTTTTTCGCCTCACGCGCTGCGCCACCATCACCGAAAATATGGTCTTTACGACCACAATCTGGACAGCTCCAATGCGACATATTCTGCACCATTCCCAGAACCGGCACATTTGCCTTTTCGAACATGGTCAATGCTTTGACAACATCAAGAAGCGCAATATCCTGCGGCGTTGACACAATCACCGCGCCCGCCAGATTAACCTGTTGCGCCAATGATATCTGAATATCGCCAGTTCCGGGCGGCAAATCAATAATGATCACATCAAGCACGCCCCATGCAACCGAATCCAGCATTTGCGTTAGCGCGGACTGCACCATCGGCCCACGCCAGATCATCGCGGTGTCATCAGGCACCAACAGACCCATCGACATCAAATGCACGCCATAGCTTTCCAGCGGCTTTACCATGTCACCACCAGCCGAAGCCGGACGACCACTTACACCAAGCATACGCGGCTGTGACGGGCCATAGACATCGGCATCAAGCAAACCGACCCGCAACCCCTCTAGGCGCAAGGCAATGGCCAGATTTACCGCTGTTGTCGATTTGCCGACACCGCCCTTGCCCGATGCCACCGCAACAAAGCGGCGCACCTTGCTTTCAAGGATTTTTTCGGTCACTGGCCCATCATCTTCAGACAGGACGCTCATGCCCGCCTGATCGCCAGCATGCGCTGTAACCATCACCGTTGCGCTGGTCACACCTTCGATTTCCAGCGCTGCCTTTTCCGCGGCACGGCGCACCGGTTCCATTGCTGGCCCGCGATGCGCAGGCACCTGAAGGGCAAAGCTGATATTGCTGTTCTTGATTTGCAATCCGGTTACCATGCCAAGCGCAACAATATCACGCCCCTGCGACGGGTCCTGAACATCAGCAAGCGCCGCCAGAATCAGGTCTTGGGTCAATGCGGCCATTTATTCAGGTGCCACCAAATTTGCCGTAACGTCATGTGTGAATTGCAGATCAGCAATCTCAACACGTGCTGTTACCGCCAATTCTGCGCCAGCCGCAATTTTGCCATCGGCAACTGCTTTGGCAAGCGCGTCAGCCAATTCTTGATGTGCGGTAACGCCCAGCTGCTTTAAAAATTTCCGCATTGCCATTTCACTGGCTGTCATATCATCACGTTGTTCTTTGCTCATCGTCATTCCTATCATATTGGCCTGTTAAATCAGGCCTTTCAAATTGGGGGGTATTCGTTAAAACGCTGTCTGTTTATTCGGGGGTTTTCAGCGTTTTGACAAATTCCAAAATATCATCAACATCCTCAAGGGTAAGGACGATCTCTTTGCTAAAGGCTGGCAGGGCTTCACTTCTTGCCTCGCTAACGCCCTCGATCCGTACAAGCGATGGATGCGGCGGCAAAATATAAAAAATTTCAAAACGATGCGCCCAATCATCAAGCCATTTCATCGCTGAAAATGATGGGGTGGATCCAATACCGCCATAAGGATTGATGCCCGGCACAACATGGCATCTCGTGCAATGCTCGCGCACCACTTTGAGGCCCCGTTCAACAGCGGTACCGGCTTGTGCTGACGTTCCCATACCAACGCCACCAAGCAACGATGCGGCAATGATAGACAGACCAAACAAACGCAAAATAATCAAACCCTCTTCTAGACTGTTGGGTCGGCCATATGTTCGCGCAACATATCGGTATATTGCGCCACCATATGCTGAACAAAGTCTTCCTGTTCATCAATTTCAAGAACATTTTTACCAACATGCGCGGCATAACGCGCCGCAGCATAAAGCATCACCATCTGCAATTCGGTTGATTCGATCTTTTTGTTTCGCTGATTTGCAAGCGAGATAAACTGGTCAGCAACACGCAAAAAGGACTGGCTGTCCAAAATGCCGTCACGATGTGTTTCCGGATCAAATTCATCAGGCCGTTGATGCCATGGCGGGAATTTCATTGTTGGTAAAATCCTAAATTAAATGATGTTATTTTGTCACTCTATCAGTTTTTTCTGCACAGATGAACCCGTTGCCAGCGCTGTTTTATCAAACAGCATCACCTAATCATCATTTTGGCCAATCTGAACGGCCCTCATCCATGACAAAATATCGGCTGATTGATCATCAACAAGCGCGACATGCGCCCGATAGCGGCGAATCAAATCTTCACCAAGCGGGGTTAATTTAGCACCGCCCTTGCTCGACCCGCCGCGCTCGGTCACAAACAAGGGGTCGCGAAACCCGCTTTGCATTGAATCAAGCAAGAACCATGCTCGGCGATAACTCATTCCCATTTGGCGCGCGGCCGCGCTAATCGACCCAGCCTCGCCAAGCAAGGCCAGCAAATTGATTTTGCCAAGGCCAATGGTCTCATCGGCAATGAATAATTTTGTACGCACCCCCGGTTCTTGGGCCGCATGCCTTGTCTTTTTCGGTGCGGTCAAAAACGACCTCCTTCGCCAACAAACCCTGTCCGCATTAACCTTACCTATTATCCACATGCGAGGCGATATGAAAAACAAAACATCGGGTTTGCAACGCTTCTCAATATTCAATAAAAGATATGGATGATCCGGTTTCGTTTCAGCTTTTTTTCAATCCTGCGCGGCCTATCGTGTTTGACACGGTTGGTGATGGCAGGTTGCATCGCCCTTTTTACCAGCTTTTTTGCCCTAATGAGCCATGCCGCCTCGCCCGTTATCATTGTTCAATCTGCCACATCAATCCAGAATTCCGGCCTTTATGACCATCTATTGCCGCTATTCGAGGCTGAAAACGATATTATTGTGCGGATTGTTGCCGTTGGCACGGGTCAGGCGCTTCGCAATGCCAAAAAATGTGATGCCGAGCTGGTCATTGTCCATTCAAAAATTGATGAAGAACAATTTGTGATCGACGGCTTTGGCAGTCAACGCCATGATTTAATGTATAATGACTTCATTCTTGTTGGGCCAAAGGATGATCCGGCACAAATCGGAACCGCCAAAACAACTACCGAGGCTTTTCAGAAAATTGCCGCTGCCAAAGCCCGATTTGCGTCACGAAGTGATGATAGCGGCACGCATAAGGCCGAACGTCGGTTTTGGCAGGCCGCTAGCGCAACGCCAAAAGATGCCAGCGGTAAATGGTATCTTGAAACCGGCCTTGGTATGGGGGCAACGCTTAATTTTGCCGTTCAAGCTGATGCCTATGCGCTTACCGATCGCGCAACATGGCTGACATTTAAAAATAAAACCACACATATTCCGCTATTTCAGGGTGATCCGGCATTATTTAACCAATATGGCATTGTTTTGGTAAGCCAGACCCATTGCCCGACAATAAAGGCTGGTGAATCTCGAATTTTTGTAGATTGGCTATTATCTCCCAAGGGGCAAACCGCAATTGCCACTTTCCAGCATGAAAACAGACCTTTATTTTTCCCCAATGCGACCCCTTAAATTGCTGGCAAACGCGTGGCAACCAGCTGGCATAACCTGTGACAAATCAGCCGATACAACTGATTTTCTATCGTCAATGCCGTCATCAGGTGCTATCAACATATCATGAAACGACGCCATTTTCTTACCCTCGCCGCCGCCGGTGCAACAAGCTCATTGGCCGCCTCCACGCCTTGGACTAGCGTGATTGCCGCACCATCAATGCAGCAAATCACCGCTGGCAAGACACGGCTAAATATTGCTGGCACTGGCCAGCCTGACACTGATCTATGGCTTTACAACCAATCGTGTCCAGGCCCCATGCTGCGCTATCGCAAAGGCGAAATGCTTCGCGCTGAGGTTCGAAATAATCTCGATGTGGCGACAACCATTCACTGGCATGGCATTCGTAATTTGAATGAAATGGACGGTGTTGCCAATCTTACGCAAGCACCGATCGAACCTGGCGAGACCTTTGCCTATGAATTTCCGCTAAATGACAGCGGCACCTATTGGTATCACGCCCATAATATGGGCTGGGAACAGGTGGCACGCGGCCTTTATGGCCCTTTGATTATTGATGATGATCAAGACCCTGAGGTTGATCATGATCTGTGTCTGATGATTGATGATTGGCGGCTGGATAATGACGGGCAAATCGACCAAGCATCATTAGGTGGGCTGCATGATTGGTCGCATGGTGGACGGCTTGGCAACTGGCTTACCGTCAATGGCAAATCGGCACCCGAATTTCGCGTAAAAGACACGGCACGCATCCGTTTGCGCCTAATCAGTGCCGCCAATGCACGCATTATGACAATCCAATTAACCGAAGCGCCCGCGACTTTGATCGCACTTGATGGCGCTTTTTGCCAGCCGGAACAAGTGACTAAGATCACCTTAGCGCCCGCGCAACGTGCCGATGTTATTCTGGATATGGATCGCGGCAGCATTGAGCTTGCCGAAATCAGCACTGGTGAGCCTTATCCCGCCGCAACACTGGTTGTTGACCCCGCGCTTGGCCACTCGAACCTCGCCAAAACGCCGGTCAACCCGCCAAAACCCGCACCGTTACCATCTTTGAACAAACTGCGCCGCATCCCAATTCACATGCAGGGTGGCGCAATGGGCAATTTGCAAAAAGCAATGTTTGAAGGTGCGGAATTGTCACTTCGGGAATTGGCACAAAAACACAAAAAACTATGGGCTTTCAATGGCCAGATTGGCGATTATTCGACGCTTTTTGCCGAGATTGATCAAAATGACCTTGTATCGCTTGATGTCTATAACGACACAGCATGGCGCCATGCGATGCATCTTCATGGCCATCATTTTTGGGTTATGTCGGATGATCCGACGCTTGCCCTGCCTGCAGGCCAGCGCGACACATGGCTTATGCAACCACAAGAGCGTATCAGCCTAGTTTTCAGAGCCGATAATCCGGGTCTATGGCTGTTTCATTGTCATATGCTAGAACATGCCGCATCAGGCATGGGCGCGGTTCTATCAATCGACTAGCACCACGCCCATATCTGTGGCTGTTTCAGCTAATGGCTGTTTTATCAGACAACGGTAACGGTAAATGAGCCGATGCCTTCAACCTCGCCAACCATCACGTCACCGCGTTCGATCGGCCCCACACCGGCTGGCGTACCTGACATGATGAGATCACCAGCAGCAATGTCATAAAAGCGCGAAAGATAGGCAATCATTTCCGGCACTTTCCAGATCATCTGGTTCAAATCACCAACCTGACGTTCGGCGCCATTTACCTGAAGCGCAATGCGCCCCTGATCAAGATGACCAGTGTCACTGGCTGGTACCAGTTCGCTCATCGGTGCAGACCTCTCAAATGCCTTGCCGATTTCCCACGGACGACCCATCTTTTTGGCCTCGCCCTGCAAATCGCGGCGCGTCATATCCAGCCCAAGACCATAGCCAAGCACATGTTCAAGCGCATCTTCTTCACGAATATCAACACCGCCACTTTTCAGCGCAACAATCATTTCCATTTCGAAATGCACATCACTGGTTTGTGGCGGGTACGGAAACTCACCGCTGGTATCAACATTTTCCGCATTTTTCTGGAAAAAGAATGGCGGTTCTTTACCCGAGTCATGCCCCATTTCAATCGCGTGATCGGCGTAATTGCGGCCAATACAATAGATTCGGCGCACCGGAAAAGCAGCATCGCTGCCACGAACTGGCAAGCTGACTTGCTGTGCCGGCTCAATTAAATAATTCGTTATCTTGGAATTTTCCTTTTACCAATAACAAAGTAAATAGATTAGAGAGACCGGCGTGCCACATAATAGGCTATGCGCCGCTCAAGATAGGCCAAGAATTCTGCTATCAAGAAAGCCAGCGCAAACAGCACCAACAGCACTGCCCAGAAATGCTTCATCAAGAAATTTGCAGAATAGAGTTCAAACAGAGCGCCGAACCCGACAACTGATATCAGCAATTGCCCAATAATGACACCCTTGACCGCGCGAATAAAAACAATCTGTTTGCTCATGGCAATCGCTTTGTTCATGGCAATCTGTTCAATTTATACATGACAATGCGTTCCTTGAAATGTCCGATTTATTTCCGAACGTCCGATCGCTGCGACGCGCCCCATGCGCCAAGCGTCACCGTTTTGACCTCATCGCTATCAATCACCTCGATTGGCAAGGAATTTGGCGCGGGTGGCGCATCCCATCCGACTGCAACCAAGCACCCATCTGCATTTGCATTATTTGGCTTAGCCGCAGCATTTTTATAGACCCATTCAGCCTTTTCGATGCGCCCATATATTTTCGCGCTGTCCTGATCTGCAAATTCCAGCTTTGGCAAAGCCTCAATACATTGCCGCAAAAATTGATAGCTTGGCATCCAATCGGGACTTAACACATCTTCGGGTCGTGTTGCGGCAACATTAACCTCTTTGAACCGATCAATATTGGACAAGGCCACCGGATCAAGAACCGTCATCGAACCATTGCGGCCAAAGGCAATTGTTTTTGGCAATTCGCCAAACGGAACATCATTATCCAAAAATTCGAAATAAATATTTTTATCGGTAATCGACATCCATGAAAAAAACAATTCGGGAATGCCGGTGAAAGCCTCGATGTTGTGATAGAGAAGATCATCCACAGCCTTGTAACGCGCTGTTGTCAGCCCGCGTTGCCATGCACGTTCAACGGTTGCTAGCGGCGGCGTGACCGCAAAAAACAAAAAGACTGTCGATCCAAACCGGCTCAATAGCGTACTTTTGTAATCGCCCTCACTGTCAATCTTGAAACTATCAAACCGAAACCGGTCAATCAGCAGATGCGGAACGGTTTTTTTCTTGGCCTTTTGCGCCATATAGCGATCAAGTTTTTTATCAACAAATTCCAATTCCCGGCCGGTCAGCATGGCGGCATATTTATAATCAACACCAAGACTGTCATAATCCAGCAGATATTTACGCCAATAATCTGGGCTGATAAGGGCAAAATCTTCCCATGGCACGCCCATGCGTTCGGCGAGGCGCCGTTGTTGTGGGCGGATCGTGCTTTTCCCAGCGGCCGACGCCCCTTTTGTATTCATCACAATTGGTTCGCTTTGTGCTGGCAAAAACTGATAGCCCTCGGCCTTGGCCGCCTTTTCGAAAATCGGCGCAATCAAATGGCCAATTTCAGTACTGCCCTGATCATTGCAAAACACCCGAAGCGCCAGTTCAACAATCAATTGCCGGTCAGTGACAATGCGCCCCTGCTTTCCTAAAATGCCGCTCACCACATTAATTAGAGCGGTCATGCAGGCGGCAGGAAAATCATCCTTATTGCGAACCCGCTGCCGCAATTGATCTAAGGCCTGTAGTTCCGGCGGTTTTGAGTTTTTATCTATGGGTTTTGGTTGCCGTTTCAAAAATCCGAAAAAGCCTGATTTTGGGTTTTTCTGCGGCGCATCAAAAGAACAGATTTCATCAACAAGCACGGTCAGTTCCTGCTTAGCGCGTTGCCGCACAAGATCAAATCCGGCTGCAATATCCTGCATTTCGGGAACCATATAATGGCGATAAATTCTATCGACCATGCCGCGAAGCTGCAAACCAAGATATTCATAGCTTGGCCCATCAGGCACCGATAAATCGGCAGTGACGCGGATAAGCACCTCATGCGCAACGAGCCGTTCCACCTTTAAGGCGCAAAGATGCTCAACCGCAAGGCCGGAAAAATCGGCCGCTTCTTTCGCCTGCTGATAGCCGACATCGCTATTTTCAGGCCGGAATAAGGTGATAAGTGGCAACAGCCTTGTTGGCAAATTGGAACTAAGGCCCGGGTTCCATGCGTGAAATTCATTATCGGGTAAAGATGGTTTTTGAGCCATGTTTCGCGATCCACTCAACGCCAGAAATTAAGGAGGGGCACCGAAGTGCCCCTTTTGTTTTATGCTGTTTGTCTCATCTTGTCTCGGATCAACTTGAACAATGGCAAGAGGATCAGCACGATGGCGATGACCGTGATCGGCCCAGCGATTGGCCGGTTGAAGAAGATCATAAAGTCACCGTCAGAGAACAAAAGTGACTGACGCAATTTTGGTTCGGCAATCGGTCCAAGCACAATCGCCAGAACCGCCGGTGCGACCGGATAGTCGAGCAAGCGCAGGAAGAATGCACCAAACCCAACAAGCACCATCAACCAGACGTCGAACATATCCTGATAGGCAGCATAAGTTCCAACAAGCGACAGAACAAAGATCAGAGGCGCCAAAATCGTAAATGGCATCCGCAGCATCCACAAGAATACGGGGATGAAGGCCAGATTGATCAGCACGGCAATCACGTTCGAGATATAGAATGAGCCAATCAGCGGCCAAACGAAATCAGGCTGGTTGGTAAATAGCAACGGCCCTGGCTGCAAACCCCAAATCACCATACCAGCAAGAAGAACAGCCGTTGTTGGCGACCCCGGAATACCAAGCGTCATCATTGGCAACATTGCCCCTGTTGAGGCCGAGTTATTTGCCGCTTCAGGTGCTGCAACGCCGTCGATCGAGCCTTTGCCATATTCGCCTGGGTTACGCGATGTCAGTTTGGCAACACCATAGGCCATCAATGACCCCGGGGTTGCCCCTGCGGCTGGCAGAATACCAACGAAAAAGCCAAGAAGTGAGCCGATGACAGTACCGCGCCACGCATGTCTAAACTGCTTGATCGCATCAATAACGGCACGGGCGGTGACATCAACATTCGACATTGATGATCCGTAACGCGAGGTATTGATTGTCCAGAGCATCTCGCCAATACCATAAACACCGATGGCAAGGACAAGGAAGCGAATGCCATGTGAAAAGCCGGTAATATCAAAAAATATCAGACGCGGCTCGCCTGAGACAACATCAAAACCAACGGTTGCCAATACAAGGCCGATACAGATCGAAAAGATTGTTTTGGGAATATCATCACCGCCGAGACCAACAAAAGTCGCAAAGGCAAGCAACATCAACGCAAAGACCTCAGGATCACCAAATGACAGGGCAACAGCCGCCAACAATGGCGCAAAGGCGGTGAACATGACATTTGAGACTGTACCGCCGGCAAATGACGCCAAGGCAGCAGCAACAAGAGCCACATGTGCCTTGCCAGCTAATGCAAGAGGCCGGCCATCAAAGGTTGTTGCAACCGCGGTTGACGCCCCCGGAATACCAAGCGTGATAGACGATATCGCCCCGCCATACATTGCGCCATAATAGATTGAGGCAAGGAAAATCATTGGTGACGTTGCACCACCGGTGAAACCCTGGATTACAAAAGTAAACGGCAGCAGAATGGCAACGCCATTCACCGAACCCAAGCCAGGCATTGCACCAACAAACAAGCCTACAATCACACCAACGATTGCAAGACCAAGATTGATTGGTTCAAGCGCAACCAAAATACCGCTCATTAGAGCTGCGATAACATCCATATTATTGTTCCTCAGTTATTCTGGCAGTGATTATAGAAAGAGTTCGTACAAGGGGATAAACAGAGGCTCTGACAACCCCTTTGGGAGAACAATACGCATAGCGATGTCAAAAAAGAAAAAACAGGCGATAACCAAGCCAAATGCAATGGACAATGTTGCCCACCAACTATGTCGTCCCAAGAAGCGAACATAGTAAATCATGAAGGCCAAGATTGCGGCATAAAACCCAGCTATCTCAATTAAAATCAAAAAACCAAAAAGACCACCACCGACAACGAATAACATGCGTCGTCCATAACCATCCAGAAACTCCTCGTCTGACTGTGATGGCGGTGACGTTCTGCGGTACCAGTTAACACCGATCCAAATCGAGCAGACCAGCATGATAGCGGACAACCAGAATGGCCAGAACCCACTACCTGGGCCTTCACCTTCTATCAACCCGATATTATCAAAGCGGGCGATATCAGAATTCCAATCCGGAGCCTCCCCTGATTTCCACATTAAATATATTGAGAGGATTCCCAAGATAACTGCCGTTATAATTTCAGCTCTACGCATATCCTCAAATCCCTCTCAATATTTTATTTTGTTATCGACACTATTTAATAGCGCCCGATGCCTTCAAAATTTTTGTATGGTTAGCAATTTGGTCTGCCCAATAAGCCTTTAGCTCAGCACCAGACATGAGATCACCCATGAGTGACTTCTTTGACTTGTATGTTTGCCAATCTTTTGAAGCGTAAACTTTAGCAAAAAGATCAGTATAATAAGCCTGAGCTTTTTCAGACATTCCAGGTGCGCCAACAACAGACCGCTGCATGAAATAAGACCAGCTAATCTGCTTACCGCCTGCAAACACTTCACTCAATGTAGGCACATTTGGGAACATTGGCAGACGCGATTTTGTGAACGCAACCAATGGAACCATATCGCCAGACTCGTAGAAACCAAGAGCTTCTGATGGGTTGTTTACAGATGAATTCAGTTGCTTACCAGCAACCTGCTTTGCAACAGCTCCGCCGCCCTTATACGGGATGTACTTCATAGACAAGCCGTAGTTGTCGTTCAGGAAGTCGGTGATGATGTTATCTTCAGAGTTTTTGCCAGTTCCACCCATTACCCATTTATTACCGTCGGCTTTTGCTTTGGCTAGGAATTCGGCAAATGTTTTCAGGCCACTATCTTTGTGGACCCAAAGCAAAAATGTATCTTCAGCCATCCGTGCTACTGGAGCAAAGCTCAAGCTATCAATTTTCAGACCAGGTTGACGAAGTGGAGTCGTATAAAACGAGTTCAACGTCACCATGATTGTGTGATCCGGATCATTTGCCTTAGAGGCTGCAATCAAAGCCTCAGCACCTGAACCACCGGACTTGTTTGTTGGAACCAACGGCCGATTTGATAGATTCTCTTTTTCAACAATAGCTTGCATCAAACGAGCCATTTTGTCAGCGCCGCCGCCTTTACCTGCCATGATAATGAAATCAATTGGCTTGGTAGGCTCCCAGCCATGTCCGCCGGCAACCGCAATACCTGACACTGACGTTGCCGCCAGAACCATGCTAACTGCGCCAAAAACTAATCTTTTAATGGACTTCATAGTCTTCTCCTCTGGTTTATTGTGCATGGAAAAATTCTCCATATCCGTGCCATTCTTCTAATCCGATGGCTTTTAAAAGTTACTGCCTGAAACTGTCAGGCCGACAACTAATTTGTCATGATTACCGGGATCGTTGCATGATCTACGATAAATTGGGTAGTGCCACCCCAAAGCCTTTCTAAATCATGATGTTTACTATAGGCACCAAGTACCATTAGATCTGCACCAATCTCTTTGGATTTGTCCAAAAGCGCCTGCGCTGTTCGTGACTTGGTTTCGATTTCAAAAATCTCAGATGAAATGCCGTGGGCTGATAGATATTCCTGCAGCTCAGATGGCTTTACATTGACCTCTTTTGACTTGACGGTCAGAATTGTTACCGTTTTTGCCGCGGTAAGTATTGGCAAGCAGGTGATGACGGCGCGCGATGCTTCTCGTGATCCATCCCATGCAATGGTGACATTGGCTCCTAAAATATCAGGGATTGCCCCGCTCGGTTCAGGACACATTAAAACTGGCCTGCCGGTATTGAACAAAGCCGCTTTAAGGGTATTCGCCCCGAGATTACGGTCAATGTCCGGCTTGGCCACGGCAATGATATCGGCAAGCCTGCCATGATGCCCAATCACATCAATCTGACGCCCTGCCTCTTCGACAAAACTTGCCGTGACTGACTTTCCATCGGGCTTTTCAGACATGCGGATATTGAGGGTTTTGCTTAACGCCAACACTTCGTCGCGAAGTCCGGCCTCTTCAATATCGAACACCTGACTGGTGCTTTCAACAAGCTGGGCGCGAAGCGCAGCCGGAATTGGCACCCCGAAGGGAAGCAGATTTTCCGGCTTTGCACGGCAATGAGTGATTTCAATATGCGCATTAAATCCGCGCGCCAGCGCGGCTGCATGGGCAAGGACATTATCGCCCTTACCATCACCACGGACTGGCACTAGAATTTTGCGTAGCATGAATTCTCTCCCCCAAGAATATTATATTACTGAATTATAAGCTTATGATACCTGTCCGTGAGATCAAGCCTAAAATAAGCCATCAATCAAACCATTTTCATTTATTCTGATGGTCTCTGCTGATGGCACTCGTGGCAGCCCCGGCATGGTCATAACATCACCACAAATCACCACAACAAAACCAGCCCCAGCCGACAATCTGACTTCACGGATTGGCAGGCTATGACCCGTTGGCGCACCACGACGGTTTGGGTCGGTGGTAAAGCTGTATTGGGTCTTGGCCATACAAACCGGCAAATCACCATAGCCCTGTGCTTCCCACTGTTTCAGCTGGTCACGAATTTTGGCATCGGCAATCACTTCATCGGCACGATAAATGCGTTTGGCAATCGTTTCGATTTTTTCGAACAAAGGCATTTCAGACGGATATAGCGGTGCGTATTGTGATGGACTGCCCTCAATCAAAGCGACAATTTTATTGGCAAGCTCGGTTGTGCCTTCACTGCCATTTGCCCAATGTGTTGACAAAATAGCTTCGCTGCCTTGCGCGGCAACAAAGTCTTTCAACGCTTCAACCTCAGCGTCGGTATCAGTTACAAAATGGTTGATGGCAACGACCGCCGGAACGCCAAATTGCTTGATATTCTCAATATGGCGACCAAGGTTTGGACAGCCTTTTTTAACAGCGTCAACATTTTCTTGGCCAAGATCGGCCTTGGCAACGCCACCATTCATCTTCATCGCACGAACAGTTGCAACAATAACAACCGCATCAGGACGAAGCCCTGCTTTGCGGCATTTGATATTGAGAAACTTTTCGGCACCAAGGTCTGCTCCAAAACCAGCTTCGGTCACAACATAATCAGCCAGCTTTAGCGCTGTTGTTGTTGCCACAACTGAGTTACAGCCATGCGCGATATTTGCAAATGGGCCACCATGGACAAATGCAGGGTTATTCTCGAGCGTTTGCACAAGATTTGGTTGCATTGCCTGCTGCAACAAAACTGTCATCGCGCCATCGGCCTTGATATCACGACAGAAGACAGGTGACCGGTCACGGCGATAGGCAACAATAATATCACCAAGGCGACGCTCAAGATCAGCAAGATCCGTTGCAAGGCATAAAATCGCCATCACTTCAGAGGCAACGGTAATGTCAAATCCGGCTTCACGAGGGAAACCATTGGCCACACCGCCAAGATTACAAACGATTTCGCGAAGCGCACGATCATTCATGTCAAGAACACGGCGGAAAGCAACACGGCGAATATCGATATCCAGCTCATTGCCCCAATAGATATGGTTATCAAGCATCGCGGCAAGCAGGTTATGCGCTGATGTGATGGCATGGAAATCACCTGTGAAATGCAGGTTCATATCTTCCATTGGCACGACTTGGGCATAACCACCACCAGCGGCGCCGCCCTTCATTCCAAAACACGGGCCAAGTGATGCTTCACGGATACAGATGGCAGCTTTTTTGCCAATCCGGTTCAAGCCGTCGCCAAGACCAACGGTTGTTGTGGTTTTACCTTCACCGGCAGGTGTTGGATTAATCGCGGTTACCAAGATCAAGCGGCCATCTTCTTTTTTGGCCAGGCTTTTGATAAAGCTCTCAGAAACTTTTGCCTTATCATGCCCAAAAGGGAGTAGGTCAGCACTTGGAATACCAAGCTTTGCGCCGACTTCCTGAATTGGCAATTTCTTGGCTTCGCGTGCAATTTCGATATCTGTTTTGAAGCTCACGGCTATGATCCTAACTTTGTTCCAGAGTTAATTCCAGCAGCGGCAGCCCATTCGCTTGCCGCCATTTTTCCACCATCGGCAGGCCGAACACGTTTGATTAAAATACGTCCACCTTCGGCCTGTACCGTCACGCCGTCTTCGTCAACTGAAACAACTTCACCAGCCGTTCCAGTGCCGTCGATGCGTGCACTGTCATAAATTTTCAATTCACTACCAGCAATTGTTGTCCACGCCCCTGGCGCAGGATTGGCAGCACGGATAATATTGTAAATATCGGCCACCGGCTTTGACCAATCGATCTCGGCAGCGGCTTTGCCAAACCAGCTTTCATATGAACCATCTTCCAAACGCTGGTCATGTTTGATGATGACGCCAGCCTTGACCAGTTCAAGACCTTCGATCATCGCATCAACGCCCATTGGGAACAGCTTTTTAAAATAAACATCGCCAAGCGTTTCATCAGGACCGATTTCACAGGTTTTCTGCAACATCATCGGGCCTTCATCCAGACCATCATCAGGCCAGAAAATAGACAAGCCAGTGCGGGGTTTCCCCATTGCAATCGGCCAGTTGATCGAGGATGGTCCGCGATGCTCTGGGCAAAGCGACGGATGATACTGAAAGGTTCCATATTTCGGTGCATCGCGCACTTCCTGCGGCACAAACAACAAAACATATGCCATCATACAAACATCAGCATTGAATGATTGCATCAACGCCAATGCTTCAGCGGTTTTCCATGATGCAGGCTGATGAACGGGCAAACCCTTTTCACGCGCTAGCTCGACCAATGGGTCCTCGGGCTTCCCCTCTTTTGTCGGCGCACAACAAACAGCAACAACATCTTCGCCGCGTTCTAAAAGTCTTTCCAAAACAGCCTGACCAAAAGCCTGCTGTCCGTGTAATACAATTCTCATTGCCTGCTCTCCTAAAGTGCAAAGCTTAATTTCACCGATAAACCATTTTTATAAATGGTCTACCAAAATAACGTTCCTATTTAGCCGCACCAACCGCGCCTGATTCAATGATCTGGGCCAGCTCTTCAGCTGAATAACCAAGAACATCCGTCAAAATTTCGGTTGTATGCTCACCAAGCAATGGCGAGCGCTGAACATCAGCCGGACTGTCGGACAGTTTTATCGGACAGCCAACCGAGATATATTCGCCGCGTTCTGGATGATCGACCTTTACCAAAGTTCCGGTCGCATAAAGACCTTCATCTTCGGCAATTTCTTTCATCGACAAGATCGGGCCAACCGGAATATCAAGCGGGTTACATGCATCCATGACCTCAAATTTAGTCTTGGTCATTGTCCATTTTTCAATACGCTCAAAAATCTCGTTCAATTTATCGAGCCGCTGTGGTGGCTTGGCATAACCTTCTTTGGTTTTCCAATCAGGTTCGCCAATGATATCGCAAACCTTTTCCCAGACTGCCGCCTGAATGATGAAATAGGTATAGGCGTTTGGATCTTGCTCCCACCCTTTACAACGCAGAATGCGTCCGGGCTGTCCGCCACCTGAGTCATTGCCAGCGCGCGGCGTGGCATCACCAAATGGGATGCCTTCGCCGAATTGTGAATATTCTTTCAATGGGCCAGCGGCAAGACGCTGCTGATCACGAAGCTTTACGCGGGCAAGGTTTAAAACCGAATCCTGCATCGCCGCAGTGACTTTTTGGCCCCGACCAGATTTTTCACGGTGGAACAGCGCGGTTACAATGCCAAGGCACAAATGAAGACCAGTTCCCGAATCGCCAATCTGAGCGCCTGTCACCAATGGCGGGCCATCGCGAAAACCGGTTGTTGAAGCCGAACCACCCGCACATTGCGCGACATTTTCATAAACCTTGCAATCTTGATATTTACCCGGGCCAAAGCCTTTGATTGACGCCATGATCAGGCGCGGATTGATTTCTTGAATCCGCTCCCATGTAAAGCCCATCCGATCAAGTGCGCCCGGGGCAAAATTTTCCACAAGAACATCACAAGTTTCGATAAGACGGGTCAAAATCTGCTTGCCGGTTTCGTTTTTGGAATTCAGTTCAATTGACCGTTTATTATGGTTCAACATGGTGAAATAGAGGCTGTCGGCCCCGTCAACATCGACGAGCTGCTGGCGCGTTGCATCACCAACACCTGGACGCTCAACCTTGATCACATCAGCCCCAAACCAGGCCAGAAGCTGGGTACAGGTTGGGCCTGACTGAACATGGGTGAAATCCAGAACTTTAATACCTTGAAGAGCTTTCATAATCTTATCCTATGTCTAAACCGGAATGCCTTGACTCTGGTGCTATTTCTTTGAAACCACACTTTGTGGATTTAGGTTACCGATGCGACCACTTTCCGTACCGGCATTTTCGTCAATGACAGCATTGACCAAGGTTGGCTTGCCACTGTCCATTGCCTCATTCACCGCGCGTGTCAGCTCATCCGGTGTCGTCGCATAAACGCCAACACCACCAAAGGCAGCCATCATTTGGTCATAGCGGGCATCTTTGACAAATACGGTAGGGGCGACATCTTCGCCACCTGTCGGGTTTTGATCGGTACCGCGATAGATGCCGTTATTGTTGAACACAACAACACAGACCGGCAAATTATAGCGGCAGATCGTTTCGATCTCCATGCCAGAAAATCCAAAGGCACTATCGCCTTCTACGGCCAAAACGGGCAGGCCAGTCTCGACCGCCGCGGCAACAGCTGCGCCCATGCCGATACCCATAATGCCCCATGTGCCAACATCAAGACGCTTGCGCGGCTTAAACACATCAATGATGCTCCGCGCGAAATCAAGGGTGTTTGCCCCCTCATTCACAAGGATCGCATCAGGACGCTGCTTGACGATCGTGCGAAGCGCACCAAGCGCACTATGGAAATCCATTGGCACTGTGTTGCTCATCAGCTTGGCTGACATTTTTTCCAGATTTACATCTTTGCGCGTCTGGATATTGGCAATCCAATCGGCAGGAACGGCTGGCCATTTATCGCCCATCGCCTTGCTCATGGCGCTCAAGCAAGATCCGATATCACCAACGACAGGTGCCGCAATCTCGACATTGCTGTCCATTTCGCGCGGCTCGATATCAACCTGAATAAAGCGTTTCGATCCGGGCTCGCCCAGCTTTTGCCCTTGCCATGTGACAACAGCCAATTCAAACGCGCGCCAACCATGACCACGACATCGGCTTCTTTCAAGACCAGCGAACGTGCGGCACCGGCTGATTGCGGGTGATCATCAGGCAGCAGACCTTTGGCCATGCTCATCGGCAGATAGGGAACGCCACTTTTTTCAACAAAGCTGCGCACGATTTCGTCTTCTTGCGCATAGGCAGCGCCTTTACCAAGAATGATCAATGGACGTTTTGCGCTTTTCAGCACATCAAGCGCACGCGCAATCGAGTCAGGTGATGGCAATTGCTGCGGTGCTGGATCAACGACTTTGACAAGTGATTTCTGGCCTTCAGCCGCATCCATGACTTGGGCGAATAATTTGGCTGGTAGATCAAGATAAACACCGCCCGGACGACCTGAAACTGCGGCACGAATGGCGCGGGCAACAGCAATGCCGATATCTTCAGCGTGAAGAACGCGGAAGGCCGCCTTACAAAGCGGCTTGGCAATGGCCAGCTGGTCCATTTCTTCATAGTCGCCCTGCTGCAGATCGACAATCTCACGCTCGGATGAACCACTGATCAAGATCATTGGGAAACAATTTGTGGTGGCATTGGCAAGCGCGGTCAGACCGTTCAAAAATCCCGGCGCCGACACGGTTAGGCAGATGCCCGGCTTTTTGGTTAGATAACCGGCAATCGATGCTGCGTTACCGGCATGCTGTTCATGACGAAAGGAAATCACCCGCATGCCCTCAGCTTGGGCAATCCGGCCAAGATCGGTGATCGGAATGCCCGGCACACCATAAATTGTGTTGATATCATTGAGCTTAAGCGCGTCAATAACGAGGTGAAAACCGTCGGTTAGCGCCTGTGTCTCGGATGAAGTCATTTTTTGTGTCTCCTTGGTGTCTTCAAAGTAAATATAAAAAGTGATCGTTACGCTTTTGGTCGGAACTGCGGCTTGTTTATTTTGTTATGGCAGATGACCGTTTATGTTTTTTCTGATTTCGCGATTTCAGCGCGGGCTTTTCCTTTATTTGCAAGCCGCGTCCATCTTTCCCGGATATGATCATGCAAACGCATGGTATGCTCGCGCACCAGCCGCGACGCCAATTCACTGTCGCGCGCCTCAAGCGCTTCGATAATTTCCATATGATCGGCAACTGAATGGGTGGCGCGATTATTTTCACCCATTGCCCGACGCCGCACCGCAAACATATGCGCAAACAAACCATCGGTTGTCGACTTTAATAGCGGGCTGCCCGATAGATCAAAAATGGCCTGGTGGAATTTGATATTAGCATCTGAATATTCGCTCAGCTCGGCCTTTGACGCGGTCGCGCTGTGGCGCATGGCAAATTCACGCAACGCTTTAATATCGGCCTCGGGGGCAATGCGCGCGGCGATATGCGCTGCCATGCTTTCCAGCGCAGCCCAAGTGACGACCATATCCAGAATCTCTTCCAGAGTTTTGCGATGAATGAAAACGCCCTTGCGCGGCAAAATCTCGACAAGGCCATCTTGTGCCAATCGCGCCAAAGCTTCTCGGATCGGCGTTCGTGAAATACCAAGCTGCTCGGCAAGCCGGCGCTCATCAAGGCGCAGCTCTTCATCGGCATCATAAATATCAGCTTTTAAAATGCTTTCACGAAGCACATCATAAATGTGATCTTTCAAGGTGAAATTGATCGAAACAGGCTTTAGTTTGACGTCAATTGCCATCAATTCCTCCCCTGCAATTTCCGGCCTAGACTAATATAACTTTTGCGATATTACGCACTTTATCTGGTATACCTTACACCTGACACAACACTCGTCAAGCGGTTTTTGGGGTTATTATTTAACGATAGCGCTTGCTATTAGTGGTGTGTGGTATACCATATAACATGGAAATATTGCAAAATATGAGGCAAAGCAACGATCCGATCTAACCAATATGTCACAAGGCAGTTTCACCAGAACTGTTCCGTAAAAAACTTTTGTGCTTTTTTGTAGGAATATGTGACAACAGACCGGTCGTTGCAATTTTCGTGGCTTTATCACACAAGGCCACATAGCGGGAGAAAGACAGTAACAATGAATATCCATGAACATCAGGCGAAGAAAATTTTACAAACATTTGGTGCGCCCATTGCTGCTGGCGTTGCGATCACCAGCCTCGACCAAGCCGAAAGCGCGATTGCATCCCTTCCCGGCCCAGTTTGGGTGGTCAAAAGCCAGATCCATGCTGGCGGACGCGGCAAGGGAAAATTCAAGGAACTTGGCGCTGATGCCAAAGGCGGGGTTCGCGTCTCTTTCTCGGCCGAGGAAGCGCTTGCCAATGCTGTTGAAATGTTTGGCAAAACCCTCGTTACACAGCAAACCGGCCCGAATGGCAAAGCCGTCAATCAGCTTTATGTCGAAGATGGCGCCGATATTGACCGTGAATTATATCTGTCGATTCTTGTTGATCGCGAAACCGGCAAAACCTCTTTCGTTGCCTCAACCGAAGGCGGCATGGATATTGAAACGGTTGCGCATGACACGCCTGAACTGATTCATTCGGTTTGCATCGACGCCAGCGCTGGCTGTACTGATGCCAACGCGGCAACGCTTGCCGACGCTCTCAAGCTTGACGGATCAGCGCGCGAACAGGGCATGGCGCTTTTCAAGAGTCTATACGAAGCCTTCGTTAGCAAAGATATGAGTCTTTTGGAAATCAACCCGTTGATCGTCACTAAATTAAATGATGTTCAAGTGCTTGATGCTAAAGTGTCTTTTGATAATAACGCGCTGTTCCGGCATCCCGATGTTATGGAATTACGCGACATTACTGAAGAAGATGAAAAAGAAGTCGAAGCCTCAAAATATGACCTTGCCTATATTGCTCTTGATGGTGAAATCGGCTGTATGGTCAATGGTGCCGGTCTTGCGATGGCCACAATGGACATCATCAAGCTATATGGCGCCGAGCCAGCAAACTTTCTTGATGTTGGCGGCAGCGCAACAACCGAACGCGTTACTGCAGCCTTTAAAATCATCACCGCTGATCCAAATGTAAAAGGGATTTTGGTCAATATTTTTGGCGGCATCATGCGTTGTGATGTTATTGCCGAGGGCGTTGTCCAAGCGGCCAAGGATATCAATCTTGAAGTACCTTTGGTGGTTCGCCTCGAAGGTACCAAGGTCGATGAAGGCAAAGCCATTATCAACAGCAGTGGGCTGAATGTTATCGCCGCCGATGATTTGGATGATGCAGCTCAAAAAATTGTCAAAGCAGTGAAAGGCTAAGCACATGTCGATTCTCATTAACAAAGACACTAAAATCATTGTGCAAGGTCTGACTGGTAAAACCGGCACATTTCACACTGAACAGGCATTGGCCTATCATGGCACGCAAATGCTCGCCGGAACCCACCCAAAGAAAGGTGGCCAGCAATGGACTAGCGCCGATGGGCAAAGCCTGCCGCTATTTGCCACTGTTGCCGAAGCCAAGGACGCCACTGGCGCCAACGCCTCGGTTATCTATGTTCCACCAGCAGGCGCTGCGGCTGCGATTGAAGAAGCGATTGATGCTGGCATTGATCTGATTACCTGTATCACCGAAGGTGTACCGGTTCAGGATATGGTACGGGTAAAGGAAAAGCTGGATAAGTCGAAATCACGCCTGATCGGGCCAAACTGCCCGGGTCTGATGACACCTGACGAATGCAAAATCGGTATCATGCCGCCAAGCATTTTCCGCAAAGGCTCGGTTGGCGTGCTGTCACGCTCTGGCACTTTGACCTATGAGGCAGTCTATCAGACATCAATGGCGGGTCTTGGTCAGTCGTCAGCTGTCGGCATTGGCGGTGATCCGGTAAAAGGCACTGAATTTATCGATGTTTTGGAAATGTTCCTTGCTGATGATCAAACCGAATCGATCATCATGATTGGCGAGATTGGCGGATCAGCCGAAGAAGATGCGGCGCAATTCCTGATCGACGAAGCCAAAAAAGGTCGTTCAAAGCCGATGGTTGGCTTTATCGCTGGCCGCACCTCACCGCCTGGCCGCACCATGGGTCATGCTGGTGCCGTTATTTCAGGTGGCAAGGGCGGTGCTGATGAAAAAATTGCGGCGCTAGAAGAAGCAGGAGTGCGCGTGTCACCGTCTCCTGCCAAACTTGGCGTCACGCTTGTGGATGTGCTGAATGGCTAGATCAGCATCTCTCCATCATAAACAAAAGGGGCGATACCAATGGTACCGCTCCTTTTTAATATCCATTGCTTATGTTTGAATCAGCCTGCCAATGATCGGTGTCAGGCACGCTGGCTTGCCGCCTTTACGCGACCTCAAGCGCCTTTGAGCGGCTTTGGGCAACATTAAAAAAAGGCACCTCAAACCGGTTGGCATCAAGTCGGTCATTCACAATTGCGACAGTCTCATCAAGAAGATCATTCTGCATGCCGATGCTGGCAGCAACCCGCTGCACCAGCAAATCAACACGCTCGATCGTCTTGGCACCACCATCAATCGCGCGCGCGGCTGAGGACGGCTTTAACAGGCTGCTAGCTGCATTTGCATATTTGTCAAACGGCACCTGATCAGCCGCATCTGCGCCAAGCGCCCGTGCCAGCGTGTCAACCCACGCATACATTTCCGCCGAGGCAGCAAGATCGCCATGAACAGCATCGCGAATTGCCCGCACGCCGTCACGCTGGACGCATTGATAATTGCCGGTCAAAAGCATGCTCCATTTCGCCATTGGCACAAACAGACTGTCATAGATGCGCAGCTTTACCGGCACATCCTTGCCATCAACGGTAACCGCGGCAATATCGGATTCAAGCTGGCGAAGCATTGCATTATGCGCCGGATCAGCAAATACAGCTGCCTTAAAATTAGTTGGCAGACCAACATGAAGAATATTGGTGCCTTCTTCAGGGGGGCGAAAGGCCTGAGGGTCAGGGCTGCAAAGCGACATCAGACCGGGCTCGAAATCAGCCCAAACCGACGCATCATCATAGCACATGTCAAGCGGCGCCTCAGCCAGCGCATCGATACGGCGCAAAAATGGCAAAGGCGGCATATTCATGATCGACAAGCATGGCTTGCGGCTGGCGGCAATACGCTGCATCAAATCGCGTACCTGCGGTTCGGAATATTGTGGTTCCTGCATTGCAAGGCTGATCATGTCATAATCTTCAGGCCGCGCATCAGTCGGTGTGACCGCATCAAGCGTGCCAGCAAGATCACGTGACCGAAACACCCGATGGCTATCTTCATCGCGCAATTTGATTCTGACTTCAGTGCCCCCATCGTTGATCAGCGCGGCCGATTTGCTGCGGCAAATCAACGTGACATCATGGCCAGCCATCAATAGCTTTGTTGACAGAAGTGAGCCATATGAGGCTCCTAAGATCAAAATTTTCATGGTTCGGAACTCCTCTTCACTGCGGCATGATCGCAAACGCCTAAGCCGTTCTAGCAGTTAACTTCAGTCTGACCTGATCTAGTTTTAACCGCTGAAGTGAAGGATCCAAAGGAAAATAGTGAAAAAATGAAAATTGTAAATTTTTTACATTTTCATTTTACTTTAGTGCAAAACCCAACAAAAACCCCGATCACCGGTAATTGTGATCGGGGCTGTGTTTTTGGATCGCGTCAAATGATGCGGCATACCGTGCCTATTCGGCAGCAATGCCCCTCGTGGCAGCAACCCGACAAGCGGCAAATTTGAACTCAGGTATCTTTCCAAATGGATCGACAACCGGATTAGTCAAGATATTCGCGGCAGCTTCGACATAGGCGAATGGCACAAAGACCATGTCTTCAGCAACCGCACGATCGGCACGCGCCATGATCGAAATTGATCCGCGCCGCGTTTCAATCGTTATCATGTCACCAGCCTCGACGCCCAATCGGCGAAGGGTGCGAGGATGAAGTGAGGCATTTGCCTGCGGTTCAACAGCATCCAGCACTGTGGCACGGCGGGTCATTGATCCGGTATGCCAATGCTCGAGCTGGCGGCCCGTTGTCAAAATCATCGGATATTCTGTATCAGGTGTTTCGGCTGGTGCGATAATGCTTGCAGGGGTAAATCTAGCCCGTCCATCGCTTCGCGGGAACCCATCACCAAACACGATCGGCTGCCCCGGATCAGTCTCATTCAGTGATGGGTAGGTGACAACATTTTCAGCGGCCAAACGATCCCATGAGATATTATCGAGTGATTTCATCGATAGTTTCATTTCGGCAAACACTTCGCGCGGATGCGTATAGGTCCAATCAAGACCAATGCGTTTGGCAAGCTCGATGGTAATCCACCAATCTTCACGGGCGTCACCTGGCGGTGCAATGGCCGGACGACCCATTTGAACCTGACGGTTTGTATTGGTCACGGTTCCAGTCTTTTCTGCCCACGCCGATGCTGGCAAAATCACATCAGCATAATTGGCGGTTTCGGTCAGGAAAATATCCTGCACAACCAGATGATCCAGCTTGGCAAGCGCCGCCCGCGCATGATCGGCATCAGGATCGGACATGGCCGGATTTTCACCAAGAACATACATCGAAGTAATATCACCATCATGGATCGCATCCATGATTTCGGTCACGGTCAGGCCTTTTTCTGGCGCGATCGACTCTGAATGCCAAATTTCATTAAAGGCCGAACGCACACCATCATCGGCAACGCTTTGATAATCAGGAAGGAACATTGGAATCAAACCCGCATCAGATGCACCCTGAACATTGTTCTGGCCGCGCAGCGGGTGCAAGCCGGTTCCTGGACGCCCAACCTGTCCACACATCAAAGCCAGCGAAATCAGACAACGTGAATTATCGGTTCCGTGGATATGTTGCGACACGCCCATTCCCCAGAAAATCATCGCTGATTTGGCACCGGCAAAATCGCGCGCGACAGCACGAAGCGTTTCCGCCTCAATACCGCAGAATTCAGACATTTTCTCCGGCGAAAATTCTTTGAGATGCGCTTTCATCGCGTCCCAGTTTTCGGTAAAGCTCTCGATATATTGCTGATCATAAAGCTGTTCTTCGACAATCACATGCATGATGGCGTTCAGCATTGATACATCGGCACCCGGGCGGAATTGCAGCATATGCGCAGCATGACGTTTTAGCCCCTGCCCGCGCGGATCCATCACAATCAATTTACCGCCACGTTTGGCAAATTGTTTGAAATAGGTTGCCGCAACCGGATGGTTTTCGGTTGGGTTGGCACCAATCACAATGGCGACATCGGCATTTTCAATTTCGTTAAAGGTTGCCGTAACCGCAGCCGAACCCACATTTTCCAGCAAAGCCGCAACCGATGAGGCATGACATAGCCGCGTGCAATGATCGACGTTATTATGGCCAAACCCCTGACGGATCATCTTTTGGAAAAGATAGGCTTCTTCATTCGAACATTTTGCTGATCCGAAACCGGCAATGCGCTTACCTGAAATATCGCGATGCTTGATAAAGCCGATTGCCGCCACATCCAGCGCTTCTTCCCAGCTGGCTTCGCGAAAATGCGTCAACGGATTTGCCGGATCAACATTCAGCCCCTTTGCTGGCGCATCATCACGCCGGATTAATGGCTTGGTCAGGCGGTGATCGTGATGAACATAGTCAAAACCGAACCGCCCCTTTACACAAAGCCGGTTTTCGTTAGCTGGGCCATTCACCCCCTCAACATATTTGATTTCATCACCCTTGATTTTAAAGGATAGCTGGCAACCAACCCCACAATAAGGGCAAACTGACTGGACTTCGCGATCGAAATCTTTGCTATCGCCATGCTGTGCATCATCAAGAACGCTTGCCGGCATCAAAGCACCCGTTGGGCAGGCCTGAACACACTCACCACAGGCAACGCAGGATGATTGCCCCATCGGATCATTCATATCAAAGACGATCTGCGCATCAAGACCGCGTCCGGCCATGCCAATCACATCATTCACCTGCACTTCACGACAAGCGCGAACACAAAGGCTACAATGGATACAGGCATCCAGATTCACACTCATCGCCACATGACTATCGTCAAGTAGCGGAACATGACAGGCATCACGCGCCGGAAAACGGCTTTCAGACACGTTATTCAATGCGACCATATCCAGAAAATGTGATGACGCATCATGCGGCTGTTCTGGCTGATCTGCGGCCAGCAATTCAACCACAAGCGCGCGTGATTTCTCGGCGCGTTCGCTTGCCGTATTCACTACCATGCCATCTTGTACCGGCCGGATACAAGAGGCAGCCAAAACGCGCTCACCCTCGATTTCGACCATACAGGCACGGCAATTGCCATCCGAGCGATACCCGGGCTCGGGCTTGTGACACAAATGTGGAATCAAGGTTCCTTGGGCTTGTGCCGCTTCCCAAATGGTCGCGCCTTCTGGCACGGAAATATCCTTACCATCCAGCTTAATGGTTACGGTTTTTTGCGGCGTTGAATCTAGCATGGGGGCCTCAGCAAACTTCTTCAGAGAAATGTTTCATCGTTAAACGAATAGGGTTCGGGGCAGCTTGTCCCAATCCGCAGATGGACGCGTCCTGCATCACATCACACAGATCCTGCAACAAAGGCTGATCCCATTTATCGGCTTGCATCAGCTGAACCGCCTTGCTGCAACCGGCGCGGCATGGCGTGCATTGACCACAGCTTTCATCTTCAAAAAAGCGAAGCATATTCAGCGCCGCGTCACGCACCCGATCTTGATCCGACAACACCACCACCGCGGCCGACCCAATAAAGGTGCCAAGCGGTTGCAATGTATCAAAATCAAGCGGAACGTCATTCACGCTGGCAGGCAACAGGCCCGATGATGGACCACCCGGTTGATAGGCCTTGAAAACATGACCTTCGGCCATGCCGCCAGCCGCCTCAATAATATCGGTAATGGTGGAACCGGACGGCAAAAGATGCACACCGGGATTTACCACACGGCCCGATACTGAATAGCTGCGAAGACCTGTCCGCCCGTTCTTTTCAACCGACGACAGCACCTCTGGTCCTTCACGGCAAATGCGGGCAATCCAATGCAGCGTTTCGATATTATGCACCAATGTTGGCCGGTTAAAGATACCAACCTGTGCGACATAAGGCGGGCGGTGACGCGGCAATCCGCGCTTGCCTTCAATCGACTCAATCATCGCGCTTTCTTCACCGCAGATATAGGCACCAGCACCACGGCGCAAATCAATATATCCCTTTGCCACCAAACCGGCATCTTCTAGCCTTGCAATTTCATCAGCTAGAATTTTCAGCACAACCGGATATTCGTCACGCATGTAAATAAAGCAGGTATCGGCCTCGACCGCCCATGCCGCAATCAACATACCCTCAAGGAACAAATGCGGCGTCCGCTCAAGATAATAACGGTCTTTAAACGTACCTGGCTCGCCCTCATCGCCATTGACGGCAAGATAGCGCGGTCCTTCGGCAGCCCGCACAAAGCCCCATTTTTTGCCTGACGGAAATCCTGCCCCACCAAGCCCGCGAAGGCCACTTTGATTCACCAATTCCTGGACCACCTGCCAATCACCATCAGCACGAAGCGACTCAAGCTTGTCATAACCACCGGTCGCCCGATAGGCCGCCAAATCCTGATATTCGGTTACATGCGGATGTGTGTCATCTGCCGCAATCGCAGCATCGACCTTTTCGACTGTTGCAGAATCAATATGATTATGACCGATTTCCAGCACCGGCGCGGTGTCACAGCGTCCCATACATGGCGCGCGCAAAACCCGCACCTTGGTTGGATCGAGACCATCTTCAAGCGCTGATTTCAACGCCTGCGCACCGGCCAATTCACATGACAGCGAGTCACAGACACGAATCGTCAGTGCTGGCGGCGGCACGTCACCATCTTTCACGACATCGAAATGCGCATAAAAGGTGGCAACTTCGTAAACTTCGGTCTCCGCCATGCGCATTTCTTCAGCAAGCGCATTGAGACTCTGCACGCTAAGATGCCCATAGTGATCCTGAATCAGATGCAGATGCTCGATCAGTAAATCGCGTCGTCGAGGCCGGTCACCAAGAAGCGCCCGAACATTTGCCAAGGCAGCATCATCAACCTGCCGACCTTTTGGGGTTTTTCGCCCTTTTCCAGGAGCCGATTTCCAAACCCCAATATCGCCGTCAAAAGTATCCACGTAAATCTCCTAATTTGCGCAGAAAGTGTCACATTTCGCGCACGCGCCGTCAAATACATTATTTGGTATACCAGAAATAAAATCTACAGCAACCAATTGGTTGCCAGTTTAACTTATGACTGACTTTCTAATTTTTTCATACAGAAACCGACATGTTGTGATCCGATGAACGCCGCGCCAAAAAAATCGGCACATGCCATGAATTGACGGATAATGATAGCTGCGCTAACACATAGCCGGATAAGAGCGATGCAAACAGCCCTAACCACGCCAAAAAAATGCAATTTTACCCCGTTTTATCGATCAGAAGCCGCTTTAAAAAGGACATATCATGACCCTATCAACGCAAATGACCGTTATTGAAATGCGCGAGGCTGGCGGCCCTGATGTTCTTGTCACTGGCAAGCGTGATGTGCCGCAGCCGCGTGCCGATGAGGTTTTGATCAAAGTGACCGCCGCTGGCGTCAACGGGCCTGATCTTGTGCAACGCCGTGGCCATTACCCGCCCCCGAAAGGCGCGTCTGATTTATTAGGTCTTGAAGTATCAGGCAAGGTCGTTGCCATTGGCGCGGCGCAAACGCAATGGGCGATTGGCGACCATGTTTGCGCCTTAACCAATGGCGGCGGCTATGCTGAATATGTTGCGGTAACGGCAAGCCATTGCCTGCCAATTCCGGCAGGCGTGTCTGACATTGATGCCGCTGGTCTTCCCGAGACCTATTTTACCGTCTGGAGCAATGTGTTCTTTCAGCAGCAAATGAAACAAGATGGGGTTTTTCTTGTTCATGGCGGCGCTGGCGGCATTGGCTCAACAGCAATTCAGCTTGGCACGGCAATGGGATTGCAGGTGTTCACGACGGCTGATTCGGATGAGGCCTGCGCCTATTGCGAAGCGCTTGGCGCGAAACGAGCCATCAATTTCAAACAAGATGATTTTGTTCCGATTCTACGTGAGGCCGGCGGAGCCGATATCATTCTTGATATTATTGGTGGTGATTATGTGGCGCGCAATATCAAAGCAGCCCATGCCGATGCGCGGATTATCCAGCTTGCGTTCAATCTGGGATCAAAAATGGAAATTGATCTGATGCCGGTGATGCTGAAACGCCTCACCCTTACCGGATCAACATTAAGGTCACGCCCTGAGGCTTTTAAATCAGCAGTTGCCGCCGATCTCCAAAAGACCGCATGGCCTTTTTTCATTGCGGCGCCAGCGCAATTACGCGCGACGACCTTTACCAGCTTTGATCTGGCTGATGCAGCAAAAGCGCATGAATTGATGGAATCGGGAACCCAGCGTGGCAAGATTTTGCTGACGATATAATTTGCATCATCGGGCAGCGACTCTATATCCATCACGAAGGCAGCGTTAATCCCATTCAACGTCAAAATGGGTAACAACGTCACGAATTTGCGCGTCATTAAGTCCGCGTGCCGGCAGCCCGCGCAATAAAAGCGCCAGCCTTGCCGTCTCTTCTAATTCTTCAACCGCATAAACGGCGGCTTCAAGCCCCTTGCCTGCGACCACCGGCCCATGATTGGCAAGCATCACCGCGCTATGTTTTCCGGCAAGCCCCTTAATGGCATTGGCAACGGCAGAATCACCCGGCCGGAAATAAGGAAGCAGCGCAACCTTACCAAGCCGCATCACCGAATAGGCGGTCAGTGGCGGTAGAAAATTTGCCCCATCATCAACAGGCAAGGTCGACAAAGCCACCGAATGGGTTGCATGAAGATGCACAATCGCACCAGCTTGCGACCGGCTGTCATAAAAAGCGGCATGAAGCGGCATTTCCTTGGTTGGCGGATCACCCGATATCAATGTTCCGGTCGCATCAAACCGGCTTAGCCTTGCCGGATCCAGCCTGCCAAAGCAAATATCAGTTGGCGTCACAAGAAGCCCGCCATCGTCACACCGAACCGAGATATTCCCACTTGACCCCACGGTAAGCCCGCGATCAAACATTGATTTCGCCAATTGGCAAATCTGTTCACGAAGCTGGGCTTCGGTCATTTTTCACCTCCTGCCAAAATCGCTGCAGCATTTTCAAAAAAATCATCAGCGCCAAAATTCCCTGATTTCAATGCAATCGTCAGATTTGGTCCGGCGCGCATCGCTGGTACGCCAGGGTCAATTTCCGGCCCCATTGATAGGGCGTTCAGCCGCAAAGCCTCGACAACCGCGCCCGAGGTTTCCCCGCCAGCAACAACCAGACGTTCAATCCCGGCGGCAACAAGCGCAATGGCAATATCACCAAATAACTTATCAAGCCGGTCCGCAACCGCCTTCATCCCAAATTCTGCCTGCACCTTCTGAACCGCGGTTGGCGATGCCGATGAATAGAGTATCGGCAATCCGTCTTGCGCCAAAAGCCAATCTACCAAGCCTTCAATTGTCACCTCACCCCGCATCACGCCAGCGACATCAACTTCATATTGCGCACCAGTTTTGGCATGGGTGGCAATCTGGTTTCGGGTTGCCTCAGAACATGACCCACTTAGAATGGCGCAGCGTCCGGCCTGCCCTTGCCAATACTGCTTTATTACCGAAATCTGGCCGGTTTTGGCAAAATTTGCCGGCAAACCCATCGCCACACCCGACCCGCCAGTGACCAAAATCAGATCACGCGCCGCAGCCCCAATCGCAATCAAATCATCGTCATGAATCGCATCAACGACGATGAGATGGCGGCCGTCACGCGCCTCAGCGGCAAGCGCTTCACGAATTGCATCACTGCCTTTCGCAACAATCGCCATTGGCACATGCCCAACCGCACCAACGCTTTGGCGACCCAGAACATGGCGAAGATCAGAGTCGCACATTGGCGTTAGCGGATGATCTTTCATCGGGCTATCTGACAGCAATTGATCCTTGATGAAAAGATGGCCTTGGAACACCGCGCGTCCGGTTCCAGGAAATGCCGGACAAACAATAACCGCGTCAGCCGCCAATGCAGATGCCAGCGCCTCTGCCACCGGCCCAATATTGCCGTCATCGGTTGAATCAAATGTAGAACAATATTTGAAGAAAAATTGTTTGCAGCCCTGATCTTGTAGCCATTTCAGTGCCGCTAGCGACTGCTTGATCGCCTCGGCCGCGGGGATTGAACGTGATTTCAGCGCAATCACCCCCGCCTCGACCGATGCATGTGCTGGCAGAGATGGCACGCCACTATATTGCACAACCGCCATTCCGGCCTTTGCCAATGTGTTGGCAAGGTCACTTGACCCCGTAAAATCATCACCAATACAGCCAAGCAACATCGCGTCAAATCACCTTTTTATATTCAATTCAAAAATGCCTTCTGGCTTTTTGCAGCATATCATGCCAACCGGCAACTACCAGCATGAAGTCGGTATTTACTGCCTTTGCCTAATGGGATTGCAAAAGACAGCGACAAATTAGGCGTGAAGTTCAAGTACGCGCTGCATTGACGGGCGTTCCCGCATCAAAGCGTCATGCGCCCTGATTTTGGCGAATGGATCAAGATCGACCCCATCATCTTTGAACCAGCGCGTTACCAGCGCCATATAGGGATCACAAAAGGAAAATTTATCACCAAGAACATATGGCCCTTTGAAATAATAGGCTTCGATCATCTGCGCATATTCGGTCATGTTTTCCTTGACCTTGGCGCGCATTGAGTCATGTGCTGCTGGGTCATCGGTCCAGCGAGCGCCGCGATGTTTATGCGCATGCGCAACATGAACCGTTGATGCCATGTAGCTGTTAAAGGCCTGCGCGATGGCAAATTCAAACGGATCGCTTGGTGCCAGATCATGCTCGGGGAAACGCTGTGCCAAATAAACAAGAATGGCAGGTGTTTCGGTCAAAACCCCGTTTTCGGTAACAAGTGACGGCAACCGCCCTTTCGGATTTACCGCTAAATAGGCTGGCGAGCGTTGCTCACCTGTCATGAAATCAATACGAACCGCGTTATAGTCGGCACCAATATCTTCAAGCAGAATATGCGGCGCATAAGCGGCAGAATTTTTTGCATAGTAAAAGGTCAACATATTGCAAGCCTCTTTGGGGTTAGCGTTTCAGGTTATCATTTTAGTTTATGGGTTTTGCTTCCCGGTCTACCTGCGGCAATTCAGCCACGCCATGATCGGAAGCCAATTTGGCAAGAAGCGCAAGATCTGATGCAGCAAAAGGAATGCCGGTCTTGCGCCGTTTAGCCTCAAGGCGTGATTCAATTTCACCCGGCATCAAGATTTCGTCAAATCCATCGGCCAGCGGGTTAGTTTTGATCCGGCCGACAAGCGTGTCCATCCGCTCGCGAAACCCCTGTTCAGTGACAAAAATTCCGGGTTTCAACGCCATGAAGAAATGCCCAACATTTTGTGGCCGATCCCAGACGGTATATTGATCTGGAACATCACCACCAAAATTTGCGCCCGAAAAAACCCCAGCCAAAATTTCCATCAGCATCGACAGCCCCGACCCCTTATAGCCCCCCATTGGCAAAACAACACCGCGAAGGGCGGCGGTTGCATCGGTCGTGACTTGGCCATTTTCGTCAAGCGCATAACCCTCGGGGATCGGCTCGCCGCGTTTTTCGGCAAGCCTAATTTTACCACGCGCCGCCACCGCAGGCGACATATCCAAGACAAAAGGCGGCAGCTTGCCAGCGGGTGCCGCCGCGCCAAACGGGCTGGTGCCAAGCAATCCTTCGCGCCCACCCCATGGCGGCATAGCCTTTGACGCATTGGTAAACACAAAAGCAAAATAACCAGCCTTGACCGCCTGCAAAAGATAGGTTGCCGCCATGCCAAAATGATTGCTGTTTCGCGCCGCAACAACACCAACACCGCAGCTATCTGCCATCGTGATGGCTTCTTGCATGGCCCTACGCCCGACAAGAAAGCCAAAGCCATTATCACCATCAAGCGACGCGCAAGCCGCAACCGGTTTTTCAAGCTTCATATTTGGCACCGCCTTTACCAGCCCGCGCTGAACCCGCTCAACATAAACCGGCAGCCGTGAAAGCCCATGGGTTTGCACCCCGCGAAGATCAGCCTCGACAAGACATTCAGCAATGATGGTGGCATCTTCGTTGCTAACCCCCTGTCCGGCCATGATCATGGTCGCAAAACGAACCGCATCATCTGACACGACATAAGATTGAGACATTTGATCAGGCTTTGACATTATCGGTACTCTTTGTTGCTGATTGCGGTAAATACGGCCTTCGCAAGCCTTACATGACCGGCATCATCGCCGCCAAGCAAGGGTCAAATCGGCTGAACTGATAAATTATGGTTTTTTGATCATCACCAAAAGCCCATCGGTAAAGGCGGTGGTGCCAAGCGGCCCACCCAAATCTGCGGTTCGCGTGCTGGCCGTCGCCACCGCCTTTGTAATGGCCTGTTCAATCGCATCAGCCGCCGCCTGAAAATGAGGGGCTTCGCGCCGCTCGCCAATCCATCGAAGCAGCATCGCCGCCGAACCGATCAAAGATGATGGGTTGGCCCGATCCTTTCCGGCCAATGACGGTGCCGATCCATGCTGTGCTTGCGCCATGGCAAATTTTTCACCCGCGTTCAATGATGCCGCCATCCCAAGGCTACCCGCAATTTCCGACGCTTCATCCGACAGGATATCGCCATACATATTTGTCGTGACGATCACATCAAACTGGCTAGGGTCCCGAATCAACAGCGCCGCCATGGCATCAATGATCTGTTCTTCATATTCAAAATCGGGAAATTCACCCCGAACTGCGCGAACCGCCTCAAGAAACAACCCATCAGATACATGAAATACATTCGCTTTATGAACAACGGTGACTTTCCGGCGACGCTGTGCGGCCAGTTCAAAGCCGGTTCGGGCAATCCGCGTTGAGGCCTGACGCGTGATTTTTCGGACCGACAAAGCCATATCTTCGGTTGGCATAAATTCGGCACGCCCGAAAAACATCGAACGGTCTGAATAAAAGCCTTCGGTATTTTCGCGGGCAATCACCAGATCAACCTTGTCGCCAACACGCGGCGGTAAACCCTCATAAGATTTTGCGGGCCTGATATTGGCATAAAGATCCAGCTGTTTGCGCAAAAAGCCCGATGGGTTGATCCCGCCTTCGCTGGCTGGGGGGTAATCAATGGTCGAAACCGGCCCCAGAACGATGCCATCAGCCGCCTTTGCGGCATCCAACACTTTATCCGGGAATGTCGTTCCCGATGCCGCCAAAGACACAAAGCCGATATCTTCTGAGGTAAAGGTCAAATTCAGGTCAAAACAATCATCAACCGCTTGCAAAACACGGCGGGTCGCCGCGGTGATTTCGGGGCCGATACCATCTCCGTCAAGGCATAATATCTGCACCGGATCCAAGCTGTTTTTTGACGCTGCCATAAAGATTTGTCCTTTCTTATTTCATGGGCTAAACAACCACAAAACTAGTAATCTATTCCTTATTATTAAGATTAATTATATCTAATAAATCACTATATTCATTGAAGTAATATTCTGGATTTAATGTTTCTATACTGCTGGTTCGATAGCCTTTGGTAAAAAGTGCAAAGGGCTGGCCAGCGGCGGTTGCCGTTTCGCGGTCGATCTCGCTATCGCCAACAAACAAACACGATGTCACATCTAAAGACGCCATGGCATGAAACAGCATTGCCGGATCAGGCTTGCGGCTGGCAAGCTGATCGCCGCCGACAATCGTATCAAAAAACCGTGTCAAACCAAATTGATCTAGCACGATTTTGGTTGGCGCTAACGGCTTGTTCGTGCAGATACCAAGGCGAAAACCGGCATTCCGCAGCAAGCCAATCGCATCAATAGCACCATCAAATATTGTTGTTAATTTTGCCGAATCTGCCGAATATAGACGCAGAAAATCGGCCAAAGCACCGGAGCAAGATGCCTCATCATTTGGCAAATTCTGTGCCGTTAGGGCGCGCACAACCAGATTGGCCGACCCCTTACCGATAAAGCCACGCACCGTTGCAAGCGCCAGTGGAGGCGCATTACGCAATTGCAAAACGTCGTTCAACGCCGCATGAATATCACCAAGACTGTCAATCAAGGTGCCATCTAGGTCAAAAATGACGGCTTTTTTCACGCGCAATAATCTCCGTTGAAAAGCTGGCTTTGGGTCAAGCCAGCAAGGCTCGGCAGGACAGGCAGTCTCTAAGGGATGAAATCTTAGCCAGCAATTGCGTATTTGCCGAATGATTTTTGCGCCGTCATAGCAGTTTTCCAAAACATTCGGTAATCACGACTAGAAATGATTGCGTAATTCGGGAATATTAACGCGCGAACCGCCTGTCTTTTTCATAATTTCAAAACAATGATGATTTGCCATAAATTGGCATCTGTATGTTTTTAGGAGTGTTTCATGTCCAATCCGTCGCCATCAGCCCTCGCCCCGTTGGCAAATGTTCGGGTTCTTGAGCTGGGTCAAATTGCTGCTGGCCCCTTTACCGCATCGCTATTGGCCGATCTGGGTGCCGATGTTGTGAAAATTGAACGACCCGATGGCGGTGATGGCATGCGGCAATGGCCGCCGCTCAACAAAACCGAAGATGGCGGCGCCTTTAGTGAAAATTTTGCCTCGGTCAACCGCAACAAACGCAGCGTTGCGCTTGATCTGAAAAGTCCTGATGATATTGCTCTGCTGAAATCGCTTGTCGCGAAAACCGATATTCTGATTGAAAATTACCGGCCCGGGGTGCTTCCCCGCCTTGGGCTTGGCTATGATGATCTGAAGGCGGTTAATCCGAAAATGATCTATTGTTCAATTTCTGGCTATGGGCAAACCGGCCCCTATGCCAGCAAAGGCGCCTTTGATGTAACGGTTCAGGCCATTGCGGGCATTATGAGCGTTACCGGCGATGCGGGCGCACCACCCGTCAAATGCGGCGTGCCAATTGGCGATTTTTGCGCTGGGCTTTATGCTGGTTTCAGTGTTCTTGCCATGCTTCGCAAGGCTGAACAGACAGGCCAAGGCGCGCATATTGATTGTTCGATGCTGGGAAGCCTGCTTGGCGTATCAGCCCTGCAAACAAGCGAGTTTTTCGGCAATCAAATTCCGCCTGAACGCCTTGGCTCGGCGCATCCGCGCAACGCTCCCTATCAGGCATTTGAAGCCGCCGACACGCATTTTGTGATCGCCGCTGGCAATGATAAATTATGGCATGAGGTTTGCGCCGCCGTTGGCATGGATGAATTGGCAAGTGATGCACGGTTTCTAACGCAGGCCCACCGGGCGAAAAACCAAACCATTCTTGTTGATATTCTGGCACCTGTTTTTAAAAGCCGCAGCGCTGCCGACTGGCTTGAAGAAATGGATGGCCGTAACGTGCCTTGTGCACCAATCAATGATTTTGCCGAGATTTTGCGCGACCCGCATGTCCGGCATATGGGGCTGGTGAAACCGCTTGATCTTCCCAATGGCGCCAAGACCAGCAGCGTTGGCTTTCCAATCGCGATTACCGGCGTTGATACAAGCCGCATGCAGCCACCACCGGCGCTTGGCGCCCATAATGATGAAATCATCGCTGACTGGCTTGGGAAATAGGATACAGTAATATGACACAAACCATATCACAAAACCCTGTTATTATTGAATATAATGGATCAGTTACATGGCTTCGTCTAAACCGGCCTGACCGGTTAAACGCGGTGAATGCCGCTATGATTGAGGGGCTGATTGACGGTTTGATCGCGGCGCGTGATCGTGGCTCAGATCTGGTGGTTTTTGCTGGTGAAGGCCGCGCCTTTTCGGCCGGATTTGACCTTAGCGGGCTTGATCAGCAAAGCGATGCTGATCTGCTATATCGGTTTGTCCGGGTCGAACAATTGCTGCAAATGATCTATCAATTGCCAATGACCAGTGTGGCGCTTGTTCAGGGGCGCTGTTTTGGTGCCGCTGCCGATATTGTGGCATCTTGCCGCAAACGCATTGCCACCCCTGATGCCAGTTTCCGCATGCCAGGCCTACAATTTGGTATTGTTCTTGGCACCCGCCGTCTTGCCCACCTAATTGGCGCGGACGCCGCGTTTGATTTGCTGGAAACATCGCGCATTTTTACCGCTGGTGACGCGCTGGAAACAGGCTTTCTAACCGATGTCCAGCCGGCTGAAGATTGGGCCAGCCATATCGACAAGCTAGCTATAGATGCTGGCAATCTTGGCGATGATGCCAAAACTGCCCTTCTTTCTGCAACGCGTGATGATCGCGGGCTTGACCATGATCTCGCCGCGCTTGCGCGATCGGCTGCCAAGCCCGGCTTAGCCGACCGGATTCGCGCGTTTGTCGCAACACAGGTTAAAAAATAGCCGTATCCGGCGCAGCATGCCGCGCCAGCAATTCATTGCGGTCAGGCCAGTTATCAACTTTCACCTGATCGAAAAAAGCCGCTGACTCAGCATTAAAGCGCTGTGGGTCTTCTAGATTCAGCAAATGCCCCGATTTTGGCCAGATGGATAATCCGGCACGCGGCATCACCCGCTTTAACCATAGGTTCGTATCAAGGCATGGATCATCCTCATCACCAACCATCAGCAAAACCGGCGTTTTGACCGCGGCGAATTCAGCCTCAAAATCATGTAGGCTTGGCCGCGCCGCCTGCACCATCTTTTGCGTTAGACCAGCGCCAATGCCCGGATGTTCAGCAAGCTGTTCGTAAAAAGTTAACCAAGCCGCATAATTCTTTTCAGGAAGCTGGATAGGGTTATGACCATAGGCCATGTGATCAGCTGGCATGAAATCAGCGGCCATCGCCACATCAGCAAGCGTCATACATTTGTTGATAAACTGATCGCGTCCAGCCGGAAACGCGCCCGAACCGCCACTTGCCGCAACCAATGACAGCATAAGGTCAGGATGTTGCAAACACATCATCAGGCCGGTAAAAGCCCCCATGCTAAGCCCGACAAAATGCGCTTTTTCAATGCCAAGCTTGTTGAGAAGCGCCACCACATCATCAAGCGTTTTCTGCCAGCCATAATCGGCTTGGTCACTGGCACATCGGATGGTGGATAGCCCCTGCATGACAAAGCGATGCAGCGATAATTTGCCGAAAAACAGCCCATTTGCAGTTGCCAGCTGCGAATATCGCCGCCAAATTCATGCAAAAAGACTACGGCCTCGCCACTGCCATATTCCTCAAAATAGAGCTGATGCCCCTGTGACACAAAAAAAGCCATATTGTGTTCCCGATTATCAATTCCAGATTATGATCCATGCCGGATCTGCTTGACGGCATTGGGGTGAAATCACCGAATGAACAGCCCAATGCAATTGCATAAAAAACCCTAAACCAGTTTTCAAAGACTGCCAATTTTTTCAAAACTGGATTATTGGCTTTACTGACTGGCTTGCATGATTTTGTGCGCTTTTGCGCTTTTTGAACTCCGTGATATGCTTATCACCATCATCTGGGTTATGCTTTTGCACCATTCGACCAAACACTTTTTTCAGGGCAATCACTTTGTTTGAACAGCAAAATATCAACCAAGCAATAAGCATTTTAAAACAGATGTTTGGAGATCGCCTTTCAACATCTGAATCAGTTAGAGAGCAACATGCTCACACCACAACATGGATTGCCAACCAGCCGCCTGACGCCGTGATCTTTGCAAAAACCACCGACGAAGTTTCGTCAATCTTGAAGATCTGCCATGAATGCGGCTGTCCGGCCATTGCCTTTGGGACGGGATCATCGCTTGAAGGTCATGTGAACGCCCCTTTCGGTGGCATCTCGATTGATATGTCGCATTTTGACTCAGTGCTTGCTGTTCATCAGGCTGATCTTGATGTGACCGTACAGCCGGGTGTCACCCGCGAAGGGTTGAACCAGCATCTTCGCGATAGCGGCCTGTTTTTTCCGATTGATCCAGGCGCAAATGCGAGCATTGGCGGCATGGCGGCAACGCGCGCCTCTGGCACCAATGCGGTACGGTACGGCACGATGAAAGATAATGTTTTGGGGCTAGAGGTGGTGCTGGCCGATGGGCGCGTGATCAAAACCGGTGGGCGGTCACGCAAATCGGCCGCAGGTTATGATTTAACACGGCTTTTTATCGGCTCGGAAGGCACGCTTGGCATTATTACCGAATTAACGCTTCGTTTGCATGGCATCCCTGAAATGATCGCTGGCGGCATTTGTTCATTTCCAACCATCCGCAATGCCTGTGACGCGGTGATCGAAACCATTCAGCTTGGCATTCAGGTTGCGCGCATTGAAATGCTCGATCCGTTACAAGTCCGCGCCTGCAACGCCTATTCCAAACTTGATCTGCCCGAAGAGCCGCTATTGCTTGTTGAATTTCACGGCAGCCCCAACGTGGTTCATGATGACGCCACTCGCTTTGCTGAAATTTGTGCCGATCATTCGACACGGCCTTTTTCTTGGTCTAGCGATGCCGATAAACGGCAAAAGCTTTGGAAAGCTCGCCATGACGCGCTTTGGGCAGGCTATGCGCTTCTTCCGGGCGGCACTGGCTTTGCAACTGATGTCTGCGTTCCGATTTCGCGGTTGGCCGAATGTGTGGAAGACACAATTGCCGATATCGCGGCGCATGATCTAACCGCCCCCATTCTTGGGCATGTTGGCGATGGTAATTTCCATGTTCTGCCACTTGCCATGCCTGATGACACCGAAATGCAGGCAAAAATTGGAGCCTTTTCAAGCCGCCTGACCGAACGCGCCATTGCGCTTGGCGGCACCTGCACTGGCGAACATGGTATCGGACAGGGCAAAACCGCCTATCTTCGTGCCGAAATGGGTGGTTCAGTTGACGTTATGGCCGATATAAAGGCGACCTTTGATCCAAAGCATATTTTGAATCCTGGCAAATTATTTGGATAAAACCATCTTGATGACGTTATTCAGATGATCGGCAAAGACGCTGGCAAGACCATCATGCCGCCGCGCCTTCACGTCGCCGCTCCACTGCATCATTTTTCAAAAGATTGCAAATTTTTTGCGGTGACTTTCCGAGGTGAAAAATAAATTCTTTGAAAATCTATTATGGGGTGGACCCTCTAGTCATAATCCATCCCGCCGGGGACCTATAACACGGGGGCTCTCCGGTGAATTAAGTGGCGTCTACATTGCCCTGGCGCTCAATGACAGCGGCAGAATATAGTTAACACCAGTCAAGTGAGAACACAATGGCATGCATAATGGTATACAATTCAGAAAATTACTCTAGAGAGCTTAGTTTCCAGGGGATAATGGCGGAGGGGAAGGGATTCGAACCCCCGAAAGGAATTTCTTCCTTTAACGATTTAGCAAACCGCCGCCTTCAGCCACTCGGCCACCCCCCCGCCGGGGTCACAGGATTGGCCAGTAAAATCTTGGCCAGTTCCCATGCACGTATTGCACGGCGTATGCTGTCCTTTCTCTAACTTCGATTTCCTCGACTGTCAAATACCAAAATCACCTTTTTGCCGGTTTTGATATTGTCAAAACGGGTCAAAATGCGCCACCCTAAACCAATGGTCGTCAATCGCGGCCAAACAACTCCGAATTTGAGAAAAACAACGATGGATCAACTGGCATCAATGCGCATCTTTTTGGCAGTCGCCGAAGCCAATGCCTTAAATGGTGCTGCGCGCCAGCTTGGGCTGTCGCCATCGGCGGTTTCGAAACATATCGCCGCCCTTGAAAACCAGCTTGGCACTCAGCTTTTTACCCGCACCACCCGCCATATTGCGCTTACCGAAGTTGGCGCATCATATCTGGAAAAATGTCGGCAAATTCTGGCTGATCTTGACAAGGCCGATGCTGAAGCGCGAAGTGCCAGCGGCACCGTTCAGGGGCATTTGCGTGTCGAAGCCCCACCCGGTTTTGCACACCGCCATGTGGCCCCGCACCTGCCAGCTTTTTTAAAACAATTCCCACATTTGACAATCGAGTTAAAGGGCAACGACATTCCCAATGATATGATCGAGTCGGGCTTTGATCTGTCGATCCGTATCTCGCCGCAAGGCGACCATGACCATCTTGTCTATACTGAACTTGCCCCCAACAGCCGCCGTCTTGTCGCAACCCCAAAATATCTTGCCGAAAAAGGCATGCCGAAAACCCCAAATGATCTGGCACGGCATCAATTGATTACGCAAAGCGCCACGAGCAGTGGCAATTTTTGGCATTTCAAAGATGATGATGGCAAGCCAAGCACCATCCGCGTTCGCGGCAATATCATGGCTGATAATGGCGATGCGATTATTCGCGCGGTTATGAATGATGGCGGCATTGCCATGCTTCCCAATTACATGACGGCCGATTATCTTCGTGATGAGTCCTTGACAACGGTTCTGGATCAACTGGTGATGGAAGACCATCCCATCCATGCTGTTACCGTGCCAAGCCGCCATTCGATCCCGAAAATTGAAGCATTTCTGGCATATCTTTGGTCGCTTTATCAGCCAGTGCCTTATTGGGATGCGCTTGACGCGTCACCAAGTGAGGCCACGCGCCGCGCCGATATTTAAACCGCGTTTTTGATCACGCGCCGTCGAGTTTGCTTCGCAAAATCTGATTGACCATACCCGGATTAGCCTGACCGCCCGATTGCTTCATCACCTGACCAACAAAAAAGCCAAATAATTTGTCTTTACCGCCGCGATAATCGTCGACCTTATCCTGATTGGCGGCAAGCACCTGATCAATCAAAGCCTCGATCGCGCCGCTATCCGACACCTGCTTTAATCCCTTTTCATCGACAATGGCCGCCGCCCCCTTGCCGGTTTCAAACATATCAGCAAACACGTCTTTGGCGATACGTCCTGAAATCGTGCCATCACTTATCAAACCAACCAGCTCGCCAAGCTTTTCAGGGCTGATCGGGCAACTTTCAAGGCTCTTACCTGATTTATTCAATGCCCCAAACAATTCAACCGTCATCCAATTGGCAACAAGCTTGCGATCACGGCCATCACTGGCAGCTTCATAATAGCGCGCCGTGTCACGCTCTTCGGTGATTACTGACGCATCATAGGCCGATAATCCATATTCCCCCATCAAGCGGTCACGAATATCATCGGGCAATTCCGGCAATGCCGAAGCCAGCGCATCAACCTCGTCTTGGGTGACAATCATCGGCAATAGATCAGGATCAGGGAAATAACGGTAATCATGCGCATCTTCTTTGCTTCGCATTGTCCGTGTTGTCCCGGTGGCGGTATCAAATAATCGGGTTTCCTGATCAATCGCGCCGCCATCTTCGATAATTTCAATCTGGCGGGCAACTTCATAATCAATCGCCGCCTGAATAAACCGAAGCGAATTCAGGTTTTTGGTCTCGGTTCGTGTGCCAAGCGGGCCATTCGGGCGGCGCACCGACACATTTACATCGGCCCGCAGCGAGCCTTCTTCCATATTGCCATCACATGTGCCGAGATAGCGCAAAATAGACCTTAATTTGCGAACATAGGCTGCCGCTTCGGCAGCCGAGCGCATATCGGGCCGCGAAACAATTTCCATCAGGGCAACGCCAGTCCGGTTCAGGTCGATATAGCTTTTCGTCGGATGCTGGTCATGCATTGATTTGCCAGCATCTTGCTCAAGATGCAGCCGTTCAATGCCAATATCGCGCGTGCTGCCATCGGCCATGACAATCCGCAATGAGCCCTCGCCAACAATGGGGTCTTTGAACTGGCTAATCTGATAGCCTTGTGGCAAATCAGCGTAAAAGTAATTTTTACGGTCAAAAACGCTTGTCAGATTAATCTGCGCTTTCAGGCCAAGGCCGGTGCGGATGGCCTGATAGACACATTCCCGATTGATTACCGGCAGCATGCCCGGCATTGCCGCATCGACAAGTGACACATTTTCATTTGGCGCCGATCCAAAGCTGGCGGATGCGCCGGAAAATAATTTGGCGTTACTGCTTACCTGCGCGTGAACTTCAAGGCCGATCACGACCTCCCAGTCTCCGGTGCGGCCTGTTACAAGATCGCTCATGCTGCGCCTCCTGCCATGCGTGCTGGTGTCATGGTAAATCCGGCTGCCTGTTCAAGAACCCCTGCCACACGGTAAAGGCTGGCCTCATCAAATGGCCGGCCAAGGACCTGCAGCCCAAGCGGCAGGCAGTCACTTGTCACCCCGCCGGGAACCGCAATCCCCGGAAGACCGGCAAGATTTGCTGGCACTGTGAAAACATCATTCAAAAAATTGGTCACTGGATCATCAATTTTGCGGCCAACCGGAAAGGCGGCGGATGGCGTTGCGGGGGTCAGAAGCGCGTCAACGGTCTGGAAAGCCGCGTCAAAATCGTCCTTGATAAGACGGCGGACTTTCTGCGCTTTCAGATAATAGGCGTCATAATAGCCTGCCGACAAAACATAAGTACCGATCATGATGCGGCGCTGAACCTCTTCGCCAAAACCGGCGGCGCGCGTGGCCTCATACATGCCGTCAAGCGTTTCAGCGTCAACCCGCATGCCATAACGAACACCATCATAGCGGGCAAGGTTTGATGAGGCTTCGGCTGGTGCAATAATGTAATAGGCCGGAAGCGCATATTTGGTATGCGGCAGTGACACATCAATCAGCTCGGCGCCTGCATCACGAAGCCATGCTTGCCCCTGCTCCCACAAAGTAACAACTTCGCTATCCATGCCATCCATGACATATTCTTTAGGCACACCAATTTTCATGCCCTTTACCCCATCGCCAACAGCCCCGATCAAATCTTGAAGCGGGGTCTGTGTTGAGGTTGAATCCTTGGCATCATGGCTGGCCATTGCCATCATCATCAATGCATTATCAGCCACCGTACGGGTGAATGGCCCCGCCTGATCAAGTGACGAGGCAAAGGCTACAATGCCCCAACGCGAACAGCGACCATAGGTTGGCTTTAATCCAACAACACCGCAAAAAGCGGCTGGCTGGCGGATTGAACCGCCGGTGTCGGTTCCGGTTGCCAACAGCGCCGACCGCGCGGCGACGGCAGATGCCGATCCGCCAGATGATCCACCCGGAACAAGATCGACTTTGTCTTTGCCCTGCCACGGATTAACCGCCGGTCCATAGGCACTGGTTTCATTGCCAGATCCCATGGCAAATTCATCACAATTCAATTTGCCAAGCATAACCCCGCCAGCCGCCCAAAGATTGGCGGTAACAGTGCTTTCATAAGGTGGCACAAACCCTTTCAGGATATTCGAACAAGCCGTGCTGCTAATGCCCTTGGTGCAGAACAAATCTTTCACACCAATTGGCAAGCCTTCAAGCAAGCCCGCCGCCCCAGCGGCAATGCGCTTATCCGATTCAGCCGCCATTGCAAGCGCATGATCGGCCGTCAAAGCCACATAATTATTCAAACCAGCCGTGGCTTCAGCCGCGCCAAGATAAGCCGTGGTAAGCTCAACGGCCGAAATTGCTTTCTTGTCCAGCGCCTCGCGCGCGGCAACCGCATTTAAACCCAATAAATCAGACATTATTCAACAACCTTTGGCACGACAAAAAAGCCACTAGCGCCTTCTGGAACATTGGAAAGGACATCAGGAAGACGGTTCCCATCAGTCACGACATCATCGCGCATCGGCAAGGCATGACCGGTAACGCTTGCCAATGGCTCAACATTGTCGGTATTTACTTCATCAAGTTCGGCAATCCAGTTCAGAATGCCATTTAATTCGGTGGCAAGAGGCTCAAGACGGTCATCTGGAACATTAATTCGGGCCAGACGCGCGATTTTTGCCACTGTGGTCTTGTCAACGGACATGTCACTGTGCTTTTTGCTGTTACGAGGAAAAATTCAACAGGTGACTTATCACTCAGCATGACAATCTGCAAGATAAACGATGTAAACGCGATGATTTCAACAGGCCAACGCCTGCTTGGACTTGATATTGGCAAGAAAACCATCGGCCTTGCCTTGTCCGATGCAGGGCTGAAAATCGCCTCGCCAGTGAAAATTCTCTATCGCACCAAATTCACCCCCGATGTCGAGTCCCTATTCAAGCTGATTGATGACAAGTCAGTGGGTGGGTTGGTGCTTGGCTGGCCGGTGAATATGGATGGCAGCACCGGCCCCCGCTGTGATTCGGTCCGTGACTTTGCCCATGCGTTGATGAAAATCAGGGATATGCCAATTGCATTTCAAGATGAAAGGCTGTCAACGCGCGCCGTGGAAAGCGCGATGATCGCCGCCGACATGACCCGCGCCAAACGCGCTGTACGCCGCGATGCGCTTGCTGCCTGCTGGATTTTGCAATCGGCACTTGATGCGATAAATGACGAGGCGTCCCGCAATCAAACCACATCGACAAGCATAAACGATTAAAAGGCCTGCCTTTTGGTTTTTCAATCTTGCATTTAACGCTAGACCCGCGCGACCGGTTACGGTAATAAACTGGCTCCATGACCAAGCAGGACTCCAAAGGCGTTCATTCGCACGAAATAACCGGCCCTGTCGCCCTGACCAGCCGGCATCTGCTTGGCATTGAAGGCATGTCCCCCATTGAAATCCGAAGCCTGCTCGATCGCGGTCATATGTTTGCCGACAACCCCCATGACGGGGTTAGCGATGCGCTCAAGGGCAAAACAATCATCAATCTGTTTTATGAGAACTCAACACGGACTCGCGTTTCTTTCGAACTTGCCGCCAAGCGGCTAGGCGGATCGGTTCTCAATATTTCGGTTGCCGGATCATCGGTCAAAAAGGGCGAAACACTGCTTGATACGGCGACAACGCTGAATGCGATGCATCCGGATATTCTGGTGATACGCCATAATTGCTCGGGCGCAGCGTTATTGCTAAGCCAGCATGTTGATGCGGCGGTAATCAATGCTGGTGATGGCCGCCATGAACATCCGACCCAAGCCTTGCTTGACGCGCTAACAATTCGCCGGCGCATTGGCCGGATTGAAGGGCTGAAAATTGCCATTTGCGGCGATATCGCCAACAGCCGTGTCGCGAGGTCAAATATCCATCTTCTTGGCACGCTTGGTGCTGAATTGCAGCTTGTCTGTCCAGTTACCCTTCTTCCTGCTGATATCGGCAATATGGGCGTTTCGGTCTATACTGATTTCGAGGCAGGCATTGAGGGCTGTGACATTGTGATGATGCTGCGCCTGCAAACCGAACGTATGGCCGGAACCGAAACGCCGTCACAACGCGAATATTTCAACCTGTTTGGCCTTGATAGCGGTAAATTGATGCGCGCCGCGCCAAAAGCGTTGGTCATGCATCCGGGACCGATGAATCGCGGTGTTGAAATTGACTCGGCAACGGCAGATGATGTGGAAAAAAGCCTGATCCGCACGCAGGTGGAAATGGGCGTTGCTGCCCGCATGGCCTGTCTTGAAGCTTTGGTAACGAGGCAAACATGACCGCGATCCGCTTTTTCAACGCCCATATCATTGACCCGTCGCAATCAATCGACGGCATTGGATACCTCGATATTGTTGACGGTGTTGTCGACGCTATCGGGCATGGCACGCCGCCAAAAGCTGGAAAATTTGAACAGGTGATTGATTGCAAATCATCCTGCCTGTCGCCCGGCATTGTTGACATGCGCGTTCAACCGGCCGATCCGGGATCAGAACATCTCGAAAGCCTTGCCACATTGTTGGCCGCTGCTGCCAATGGCGGCATCACCGCCTTGGCCTGTCTTCCCGACACGCGGCCAGTAATTGACGAGGCCAGCGCCATTGATTCGCTATGCCTTCGCGCGTCACGCATTGGCGGCTCTCGGCTTTACGCTTATGGCGCGGCAACAAAATCACTGGCTGGCACCGAAATGGCTGAATTAGGGTTAATGGCCGAAGCGGGTGCCATTGGGTTTACCAACAGCACAACATCAATTAATGATAGCCTGATTATGCGCCGCCTTCTTGCCTATAGCAGCATGCTCGACAAGCCATTTATCCAGCATTGCGAAGATCATGCGCTGACCGCAAATAGCGAAATGAATGAAGGTGAGACATCAACAAGGCTTGGCCTGCTTGGCAGCCCAAGCGAAGCTGAAGTGATTATCATTGATCGTGATTTGCATCTGCTTCGCCGTACCGACACCCGATATCATGTTGCCCATATATCAACGCGTGCAGGAATCGAGGCAGTTCGCCAAGCCAAAGCCGAAGGTCTGGCTGTTACCGCCGATACATCCCCGCCCTATTTCCTGCTCAATGAACTGGCCATCAGCACCTATAACAGTGCGTTCAAACTGTCACCACCATTGCGAAGCGAAGATGATCGGCAAGCAGTGATCGAAGGTCTTGCCGATGGAACGATTGATGCAATTTCTTCTGACCATATGCCGGTTGACCGCGACGCCAAAATGCAGCCCTTTGGACCAGCACAACCTGGCGCATCAGGCGTTGATACTTTGCTGGCGCTAAGCCTTACCCTTGTCCATCAAGGCCATATCTCCATGCCCCGCATGATTGAGGCGCTTAGCCTTGCCCCAGCGTCAATTCTGGATATGACGGGTGGAACGCTAAGCCCAGGCAGTGCCGCCGATTTTATCTTGTTCCGGCCCAATAGTAGCTGGATCATTAACGGCGCAAATTTCAAATCAAATTCGCGGATCACACCTTTTGAGTCGCACCCGGTGCAAGGCATTGTCGACGCGACCTATGTTGATGGTGCTGCCATATTCCTGCGCCAATAAACTGGCCGGAACAGCTTTAATCAGGAACGATAATTAAATGTTTGATGATGTCGGGTCGTTTTTTCTTGTGGCGTGCTTTTCCTATGGGCTTGGCAGCATTCCATTTGGCTTGATTTTGACAAAACTGGCTGGTGCTGGTGACATTCGGCAAATCGGGTCCGGCAATATTGGCGCAACAAATGTGCTGCGAACCGGCAATAAAAAACTAGCCATTGCAACCTTGATTTGTGACGCCAGCAAAGGTGTCGGTGTGGTTTGGCTTGTTGGTCAGACAACCACGCCAGCCCTGACAGCCCTTGCCAGCATTCTTGTCGTTGCTGGTCATTGTTTCCCGATTTGGTTGAAATTTAATGGTGGTAAAGGCGTTGCGACCAGCCTTGCCGTCATGGCCGCGCTTGATTTGTGGCTTGGTGCGGTTTTTGTGTTTGTCTGGCTGTTGACTGCGTTTTTGTCGCGCTATTCATCATTATCGGCATTATTGGCGATGGCGGCTTGTGTTGTCGCGGGGTTCGGCTTGCTTGACTCCAACATGATCAAAATTGCCATTCTGGTGCTTGGCGGCATTGTATGGACTCGTCACCATACGAATATTGGCCGTCTTTTTTCGGGTACCGAAACCAAAATTGGCGCAAAAAAATCCTAAAACATCCGATCAAAGGGATAATCCTTTTCCGTTAACCGTCTGTTAAATTAGTGCCTTTAAGATTTTGGCATGGATGAACGTGAAAAACTAGCGCGGATCCAGTTGATCCAAACGCGCCATATCGGGCCAATGACATTCAGTCTTTTGATCCAGCGTTATGGAAGCGCTCATGCTGCGCTTGCTGCGATTCCTGATCTTGCCGCGCGTGAGGGAACACAAACTATCGATCGCAAGCCTTGCCGATGCCAAGGCCAAACTTGCTGCGAATGACGATGCTGGTGCCAAACTGATCTGGCGGGACAGCGATTCCTACCCGCTTCGTTTAGCTCAATTTGATGACGCGCCGGTCACTTTATCGACGCGGGGCAATTTGCATCTGCTGCATAAACCGATGATTGCGCTTGTTGGAGCGCGCAATGCTTTGATCAATGCCATTCGCCATGCCGAAACGCTAGCGCGCGAACTTGGCGAGGCAGGCTACGAGATTGTGTCAGGCATGGCGCGCGGAATTGATGCCGCTGCCCATCGCGGTGCTATGGCAACGGGCACGGTTTGGGTGATTGCTGGCGGCATTGATATTATCTATCCACCGGAAAATCGCGCCCTGTTTAAGCAAATCGTTGATGAAGGATTGCTTTTGGCCGAAATGCGCTCAAGAACCGCGCCGACCCCACGTTATTTTCCAACACGAAACCTAATTATCGCCAACCTTGCACTTGGCGTTGTGGTGATCGAGGTAGCGGCCAAATCAGGATCATTGATCACCGCGCGTGAGGCTGGCGAACGCGGCAGTGAGGTGATGGCCATTCCCGGATCGCCAATTAATCCAAGATCAAATGGGTACAACCAGCTTATCCGCGTTGGTGCAACCCTTGTGCAAAATGCGGCTGATATCATCGACGCGGTTGACCAGCACCGCACCGTTGAAATTCCCCCTAAAAAACAATATGGATTGAAATGCCACAAACAACTTTTACCGACGCAGACATTTCAAAATGCCGCGAGATCATCATTTCAGGGCTTGGCGGCGAACCGGTTGGTGTTGAAAATTTAATTGCATGATGCGACCAGCCATCTGCAGTCGTCTGGGCGGTCATTCTTGAATTGGAATTGGCGGGTCAGTTAACCCGTCATTATGGCAATCGCGTATCACGTCAATTTGAATTTTGATGGCTTTGAGTAAAACATCAGTGGCAAATACCAGCAGTCAACCAGCCATGCAATCAGGCTGAATTGCCCTCAAAACAGGCTAAATTCCAAAAAAACCATTAGAAATTTTGACAAAACCCATTTTTGCCTTTATCGCAAGCCCTTCACAATATAGTAGGGACAAGTGATGAAAGTCGTCGTTGTCGAATCTCCAGCCAAGGCCAAGACCATCAACCGTTACCTCGGTGATGGCTACAAGGTGCTTGCGTCTTATGGTCATGTTTGCGATTTGCCAAGCAAGGACGGATCCGTTCTGCCTGAAAATGACTTTGAGATGAAATGGCAAATTTCAAGCGGCTCTGAAAAACATCTAAAAGATATCATTACCGCGCTGAAGGGTGCGGATAAATTGATCCTTGCGACTGACCCTGACCGCGAAGGCGAGGCCATTAGCTGGCATGTTCTCGAACAGCTAAAAGGCACGAAACATCTTGATGGTGTTGATGTTGAACGGGTTGTCTTTAACGAGGTTACCAAAACCGCGATCCTTGCCGCCATGGATAATCCGCGTCAGTTGGATGTTGAGCTGATTGATGCTTACCGGGCGCGACGTGCGCTTGATTATCTTGTCGGCTTTTCGATCTCGCCCGTTTTGTGGCGCAAATTGCCAGGATCAAAATCTGCTGGACGCGTGCAATCGGTTGCGCTGCGCCTGATTTGCGAACGCGAAGCCGAAATCGAAGCCTTTCAGTCACAGGAATATTGGAGTGTTGAAGCGGCGCTAGGCCTTGCTAGTGGTGACAATTTCACGGCGCGGCTTACCCATTTGGACGGCACCAAGCTTGGCAAGCTTGATATCACATCCGAAGCCCAAGCCACCCAAGCCGTCACTGCCATTTCAGCCGCCAAGCTTGCCGTTCAATCGGTCGAGACCAAGCGCGTGCGCCGCAATCCGCAACCGCCCTTTACCACGTCAACCCTTCAGCAAGAAGCCTCGCGCAAGCTTGGCTTTTCCGCAAGCCGCACGATGCAGATCGCGCAAAAACTATATGAAGGCATTAATATTGGGAGCGAAACCACCGGCCTGATCACCTATATGCGAACCGATGGGGTTCAGCTAGGCGGCGAAGCGATTGCCTCAATCCGCCAGAATATCGACCAGAATTTCGGCAAGCGTTATCTCCCAGATGCGCCGCGTATCTATAAAACCAAGGCGGCAAACGCTCAAGAGGCGCATGAGGCGATCCGCCCAACCGAAATTGCACGCCACCCCAATGAAATGCGCGCCTTTCTTGATCATGACCAATCACGGCTTTATGAATTGATCTGGAAACGCGCCATTGCCAGCCAGATGCAATCAGCTGAGCTTGATCAGACCGGTATTGATATCGGTGATGCGGCAAACAGCGTTACCCTACGCGCCAGCGGTCAGGTGATAGTTTTTGACGGCTTTTTATCGGTTTACCGCGAAAGCAAAGACGCCGCCCAAGACAATGGCAATGCCGATAGGGCTAATGGTGATGGCGACGATAATACCGCCCTTTTGCCGAGCATGGCCAAAGGCGACCAGCTTACTACTCATAGTGTCACGCCGGAACAGCATTTCACCCAACCGCCACCGCGCTTTACCGATGCCAGCCTTGTCAAACGGATGGAAGAATTAGGCATTGGCCGTCCATCAACCTATGCGTCGATCATTCAGGTTTTGCAAAACCGCGATTACGTCATCAAGGATAAGGGCCGGTTCACACCTGAAGATCGGGGCCGGTTGGTTTCGACCTTCCTTGGCAATTTCTTCGATCGCTACGTTGAATATGATTTCACTGCCCAGCTTGAAACCCAGCTTGATGAAGTATCGGCTGGCAATCTTGATTGGAAAACGCTGCTAGCGCATTTCTGGGGTGATTTCAAAACTGCCATTGATGGCACCAAAGATTTAACCATCACCAATGTTCTTGATGTTCTTGACGAAGAATTGGGGCCACATTTCTTTCAGGCTGATGAAACTGGCGCATTGAAACGAAGCTGTCCGAATTGTGATAATGGGCGTCTTGGGCTAAAGCTTGGCAAATTCGGTGCCTTTGTTGGCTGTTCGAATTATCCAGAATGTAAATTCACCCGCCAGCTAGCAAGCCAGAATGACAATGCTGATGGCGACGCGCCCCTGACCGATAAAGAGCTTGGGCCTGATTCGGTTTCGGGTCTCCCTGTCTATTTGCGGAACGGACCTTATGGGCCTTATGTGCAAATTGGCGACCCTGAAACCAAAAAACCAAAACGCGCCTCCTTGCCAAAAGGCACAAGCGCATCATCGCTGGATTTAGAAGCCGCACTTGGCTTGCTGGCGTTGCCACGCGATATCGAGCCGCACCCCGAAACCGGTGATATGATCCAAGCTGGTCTTGGCCGGTTTGGTCCCTATTTAAAATATCAGGGCAAATTTACCAGTCTTGCGCCCGATGATGACGTTCTTGAAATCGGCATCAACCGTGCTGTTGATCTTCTTGCTGAAGCCGCCAAAAAGGCTGGACGCTTGCTTGGCACGCATCCATCGGGCGGTGAAGTTCATGTCAAAAAAGGCCGGTTCGGCCCCTATGTCGAACATAACAAGCTTCGTGCCACCTTGGGCAAAGCGCATGACATTGCAGATATCAGCCTTGAAACCGCGCTAGACTTGCTGGCCGCCAAGGCAGCCAAAGGCCCCGCAACCGCAAAAAAAGCGGCACCGAAGAAAAAAGCCACCGCCAAAAAGACAGCGACCAAAAAAGCTACCGCCAAAAAAACCGCTGCCAAAAAAACCGCTGACAAGCAGAAAGCGGTCTAAATGGCGCGTAAACCGGGTGACTCCCGCCCAGATAATGCGCCGGAAAAACTGGCTATGCCCGATGAGGCATCGGTTCTTGACTATATTAACAGCTGCGCTGTCCCGCCAAGCCTTCGCGATGTCACGCGCGCCTTTAAAATTGGGCAGGATCATCGCGCCTCGATGCGCCGGATGCTGCGCGATATGGCCGAACGCGGCATTCTTGCCGGCGATCGCCGCGGCATTGCCGCCCCCGACACATTGCCTGAAATAGCCGTTCTTGAACTCACCGAATTTGACGATAATGGCGATGGCATGGCGCGTCAGGTTGGAAATGACGGCGAAAACCAGCCTGAAATTCGCGTCATTCTAAGCCGCCGCGCAGGACGTGCGCCCGCTGTTGGCCAGCAGGTACTTGCCCGCCTTGCCCGTGTTGGTCCCGCCTTATATGAGGCGCGCATCATCCGCGTTCTTGATCGCCAGCAAAAGCGTCTTTTTGGCGTTGTTGTTCCCGCCGGCAAAGGGTTTCGCCTGCAACCGGCCGATCGTGGCAAACGTGACAGCCTTGTTTTATCGGCACATGATAAAATCACCCTCAAGGCTGGCGATCTGGTCGAGGCTGAATTACTGCCCTCACGCGGTTATATTGGCAAAAATGCACGGGTTATCACCAATCTTGGCAATGCCGGATCACCTGGTGCTTTCAGCGCGCTAGCCCTTGCCGAATTTAGCATCAGACATCAATTTCCCGATGCAGCAACCAGCGAGTCACAGGGCTTAAAGATTCCGCCGATAAAAGGCCGGCGTGACCTTCGCGATCATCCGCTTGTGACGATTGACGGGGCTGATGCGCAGGATTTTGACGATGCGGTTTTTGCCGAACCAGCCGAAAATGGCGGTTGGCGTCTTCTTATTGCCATTGCTGATGTGTCGCATTACGTCCGCCCTGACAGCGCGCTTGATCAGGAAGCGCGCAAACGCGGCAATTCGGTTTATCTTCCCGATCGTGTTGTGCCAATGCTTCCCGAGGCGATCTCGAATGATCTTTGCTCGCTGCGGCCGCATGAAGACCGCGCGGTGATGGTTGCCGAAATCCAGATTGATAAAAATGGCAAACGCCTATCGCATCATATTGAACGCGCCTTGATCCGGTCACATGCCCGATTAACCTATGATCAGGTTCAGGCGGTTTTTGATGGGGTAATGGATGAGGCTGATTGCGATGTGCCGCATGGCTGCCTTCACGCATTGTTCGGTGCATGGCGGGCGCTTAATCAAGACCGGCAAGACCGCGAACCCTTGGCGCTGAACCTGAAGGAACGCCGCGTTGTTATGGATGAAACCGGCAAAGCCATTGCCATCTCCCAAAGGTCGCAAACCGAATCGCAACGTTTAATCGAAGATTTCATGATTGCGGCCAATGTCGCCGCGGCCGATAGTTTGATTGCCAGCCGCCAACCGTGTGTCTTTCGCGTTCATGACACGCCTGACCCTAAAAAAGCGGCCAACCTTTCCAAGCTTGCCGAATCTGTTGGCGGCAATTTCACCACCGGACAGGTGCTTCGCCCCCATCATTTCAACAAGGTTCTGGCGCTTGCCGAAAACACTCCTGATGCATTAACGGTGAATGAAGCGGTATTGCGAAGTCAGGCAAAAGCTGTCTATAGCATCGATAATATCGGGCATTTCGGATTATCACTTCGCAATTATGCACATTTCACCTCGCCAATCAGGCGTTATGCTGATCTGCTTGTCCATCGTTCGCTTGTCGATGCCGCCGCGGGCCGAAAAACCGGTCCAAAGGACGGCTTGAAAGGCATGTCGCTTGACCAGATTGCCGAAATTTGCACGCATATTTCCGAAACCGAGGCCAATGCAGCCGCAGCCGAACGCCGTACCATTGACCGATTTGCTGCTGCCCTTTTTGAAGCGCGGCTTGGCGCGGTGGTTGATGGCATAATTGTCGCCATTACCGGTTTTGGGGCTTTTGTCCGGCTTGAAGATGGTGCCGCTGACGGATTATTGCCGCTGAACGGCTTTCCTGACGATTTTTATGACTATGATGAAGCGGCGCAATCGCTCGATGGGCGGCATAATGGTTGGCGCTTTGTCATGGGGCTGTCTTTGCGGGTCAAAGTGACCGAGGTCACACCAGTATCAGGCGGCATTCTTTTGGAATGGGTTGAAGGCGGCCTGCAAAGCGAGATATCTGGCCGGAAATCAGCAAAATACGCAAAAAAACATGGTGCCAACACATCGGGGCGTGGTAACAGAACAAAGTCGGGCAATGGCCGCAATGCGTCAGGGCATGGCAAAGGGTCGAAACGAAAAAGACGATGATCTGCGCTTGACATTTGTTGCGATTTACCCCAATTTGCGCGCAGTTTTCCAAGACGGGTCCAACCAAAGACCCTTAATTTAGGAGTATGTGTCATGGCGAAGCCAGCGACCCTGCAAATCAAACTCGTAAGCACAGCTGACACTGGTTACTTTTATGTGACCAAAAAGAACCCTCGCACCAAGCCTGAAAAGCTTGAGCTAAAGAAGTATGACCCACGCGCACGCAAGCATGTCATCTTCCGCAAATCAAAAATCAAATAGCCTGACAATCGGGCCAAAAGGCCGGATATGTATTTAGGGCTATCAATTGACAATAGCGTGATAAACGCCGCCATCCTAAACGATGGCGGTGATTTTGTTTGGCAAGATAGTCACAGCCTTGACCATGACAAAATGTCCAATTTGCTGGAAATTTGTGGTTCTCTGGTTGCAAATGCGGCCACAGCGCATCCCGACCTGTCCCAGTCGATTGCGGTTAGCGCACAAGGCGGCTTTATCGGCCAGCCAAGCCCGCCTGACGGCCTGAAATGTCTTGCTGGTGCAGATTTAAAAGCAAATCTACAAGCTAGCCTAGGACGTGCTGTTGCCTTGGCAAGCCCCGGACAAGCCCTCGCCCTTTATGAAAGCCGTTTTGGCGCAGCAAAAGATAGTGCCGTTGCCTGCGCTCTTTATCTGGATAATCATGTTTTTGGCGGCGTGACCTTTGGTCAAAAGCTATGGCGCGGTGCCAACCGCACTGTTGGCGCATGGGGTCATACCCCACTTGCCTGGCCAGTGCCGCACGAACTTGATGGACGCGATTGCTGGTGTGGACGCAAAGGGTGCCTTGATTGTTTTTTGTCGCTTGGCGGATTGGAAACCGAGTATCACAATATCACCCAGACACGCCTTGATATCAAAGCGATTGCCGCCGCCGCCGATGCCAGCGATCTGGTCGCGTCAAGCGTTTTGCAGGTCTTGGATGACCGCATTGGCCGAACCACGGCGATGATCATCAATATGTTTGATCCTGATGTGATTATTCTTGGAGGCCGCCTTGCCGGTCTTGACCGGCTTTACCAGAATGTGCCGCGCAAATGGCCCGGCTATCTTTTGGTTGAACGCAATGAAACGAAATTGCAAAAAGCCAATCAAGACGCGTTTACGCTGGCCAAAGGCACAGCCTGTCTCGCCACCGATCCGGCCATCTAGCCATCACCATGTCAATTGCGATCACAATCAGCACTTAGGGACAGGTTGGCGTTTCGACGCTTTCCAGCTTTAACAATTTGGCAATGATGGTAAAATCACCATAATCAATGACATATCGTCGAATCACGCCATTTGGCTGCATCGAATATTGAATTTCATACTCAGGTGCGGCCGCTGTCGCCGCTGGTTTGAAATAGGCAACCTGAACTGGCCAATAGCCATCTTGGCCAAATTCACCCATCTGAATGGCCGCCACTTCGCCGCGCCACCCGCCAATAACCGTATTGGTCGACAACAGCGCATCATCAGGCTTGGCACCGGTAAATACTGACGCGGCAAGCATGGTTTTGCCATTTTCGGCGCTATCAATAATGGCATTCAAATGCCGCATCGGAAAATAAGTGTCGGCTGGTAAAGCCAACGCCACCTCATCAGCCATTGAAAAATACGCATCGCCGCCGCCAGTTTTTATTTCGGCAAAGCCACCAAAATCTTTTGCCGCTTCAAAGCTGCTATTTTCGCTGATCTCGAAACTATACATGTCGCCTTTGTCGGATTCCCATGATTCAAAGCGCGACAAAATCCGGTCACGGCTGCCTTCTTGGCCGCCGAATTCAATCAGATATTCTTCGTTAGAACGCCATCCATCGCAATCACGATCAAGCGTAAATGCCGATCGGCCACTAACGGATTGCACATTTGAGTTCTGGTCAGCGACACCAAGCTGCATTTCATAAAATGCGCGATGCGGCGTCACCGTTGCGGCAACAACCTGATTGCCAAGGCCGAGAGCGCCTACCAAAATCACGATGGCTGTTGTGGCGTTTTTGATCTTTTCAGATGGGTTTTGAATTTTTATCATGCATAAGATTTAAGAGCGCTATTCGACGAAATCAATAGGTTTGCCTTTCAGAAGCGTGCTTTTTGCCGTATATCATCCGGTGTAAAGCGAGGTAATTAATGAAACGACGAGCCAGCCAAGCGAGCAGCGATGACGCAAATGTGCCAAAAGCGGCACCGCCTATCGCCACAAATGAAGAACTGAACGCAATCTTAACACAATATCAAAATGCCGAATTTTTGGCGATCGATACCGAATTTCTGCGCGAGCGCACCTATTATCCTCAATTATGTCTGATACAGATCAGCGATGGCGTTGATGCTGTTGCGATTGACCCGCTTGCCCCCAATCTTGATTTAAACCCACTTTGGGATTTGATGCGCAATCAAAATATCACCAAAGTGTTTCACGCTGGCAATCAAGATATGGAAATCTTTTTGCATCTGATGGGCAGTCTGCCTGAGCCAATCTATGATACCCAGATAGCGGCGATGGTTTGCGGGCTTGGCGATCAAGTTGGCTATGACAAGCTTGTCAAGGCTATGCTGAACCATGATATCGATAAAACTTCACGCTTTACCGATTGGTCAAAACGCCCCTTGAGCAACCGCCAGATTGTCTATGCGCTTGATGATGTGATCTATCTTGCGGAATTATATCCCCTGATGCGCAGCAAGCTGGAAGCCGAAAACCGCAGCCATTGGCTTGATGAAGAATATGCCAAATCAAATGATCCGGCGACTTATGTCACCGCGCCCGATGCCGCATGGCAAAAGCTCAAGGTGCGGAATATGCGTCCGGCACCATTATTGCGCCTGATGCATCTAGCAGCATGGCGTGAAAGAGAAGCGCAAAGTCGTGATTTGCCAAGAAACAGGGTAATCCGTGACGAAACCTTGATTGATCTTGCCGGATCGAACCCGAAAGACCGAAAAGATTATGCCAACATCCGCAATTTTCCGGGTGGCAAAGATGGCAAGCTGGTTGCCCCAATCAGCAAGGTTTTGGACATGGTTGCCGCCATGCCGTCATCATCACTTCCCGAGGCAGAAAAACGCGGCCCGGCAAAACACCCACCTGCCGCGGTGATGGAGCTTCTTCGGGTGCTGCTGAAACATGTGACCGACAAGCATGATATCGCGCCAAGATTGATTGCCTCAGCCGAAGAATTGGAATTGCTGGCAAGCGATGATGACGCACCGATCCGCGCATTGAATGGGTGGCGGCGCGAAATTTTTGGTGATCTGGCATTGCGCCTGAAACAGGGTGAAATTGCCCTTGCCGTCAAAAAAGGTCGTATCATTCTAATCAAAAATAACGGCTAGGCAGATATAGCCATGGCGCCCAGCTATGGCAATTCGTCAAACATGGCGCGCGCCAGCGACACCGACAGTGGTTTGCGTTCGGCCATGGATCGGCGGTCAAGCGCGCTGGCAATGTTTTGAACCGCACTGAATGACCGTTCCATGCGCCCCACAAGATAAGTCAACAGTGATGGCGATGCCAGCATTTGCCGATCAGCAAAATATTTATCCAAAAGCGCGTAAAGCAAATCATCATCAGGCAAATCAATACGCGCCATATTTACCGCCCGCATGCGTGACCGCAAATCGGGCAATCGCCAATTCATTTGTCCAACAGGCGTTTGTGACAGCAAAAGCAACCCGCCCTGATCTGCCACACAGCGATTGAAAAAATGAAACAAGGCTTCTTCATTCCATTTGTCATCGGACTCGATATTGTCAAAAACATAAAAGGTGGGATCGGGTGGCATCTGTTCTGCCTCTAACCGCACAAAGTGATGGCTATCACCGATAAGCGATTGCCAGATTGCCGCAAGATGCGATTTTCCCGCACCTGATGGCCCAACAAGATTTAGCGCCCGACAACTGCCCCGCCAATCCGGCCATTGGTCGATTGAGGCCACGGCCAAGGCATTGCAATCACTGACAATAAAGTCAGCACGTTCGGCAACTTGGCGAAAGGGCAATTCAAGCGGTAATTGTTTCATCGCAATTGACCCATCGCCCTAGCTGTTTTCCGGCTTGGCTTTGATCAGCAGACGACCATCATCATCGACAAGCTCTAGCTTATGCGCGGCAAGCGCGTTACCTAAGGCTTCGCGCGATCCAACAAGCCGCAAAACAACCTGTCCGCCCTTTGTATCAAGCGACAAGATGTCATAGCTTTGAACCACCGCCACCTCATTCAAAGCCGTTAGGCGCATTGCCCAGTCATTGACCGACGACACGGGCATAAAAACTGTTAAATAATCAGCGACAGCACCATCAATCAGATTGGCCATATGCCAGCTTGAATCCATCTTGGCGATGATTTTCCGGCGCATTTCATCAAAACCATCCTGATCCAGATTGGTCAATACCATCTGATCGCCAGAGAGAATATCGGTCAGCAATTGACCATTTTTATCAAATAGCCGTGCGGTAATCGTGATGACCGGCTTTGAGCCATCATAATCGAGGGCGGCCATCACCACCATTATCTGTTCGGCTTTGACAAGGCTGGCAGCAGCAGCCAATTTGACCGAATTGGCATCGGCTAGATCTTCACCGCGAAACTGGCGCTCATTAATCAAATTACGATCAAGCTGGCGCAATGCTAACAGGCCGCTATATGACGCCACCGCATCCCACCACCCCGCAAGCCATTTATTGTCACGATACCACGCCCGCGCACCATCTGGGCCCTTCCAGACAGGCACAACCAAAATGGGCGGACTTTGCAGTTCCGACCATTGCAATCTGGCAGCGATCATCGCTTGGCGCAGCCGTGCCGCGTCAAAACAGAAATCCAGCGTCGCGATATAGCGTTGTTCCAGATTATTTTCTTCGACAATATGGGTGAAATCGGAAAAATTATCGAGATCATGTGCCGCCATGAATTGCGCCTGGCCTTCGGCGTTTGGCAGCAATCGATCCAGAACGATTGCAAAGGCGCGTTCGGCAGCATTGCGAATTCCCATATCGCGCGCTTTTGATGCATTTTCGGCGCGTTGGTCAATGCGAATGCCAGCAACACCAAATATCGGCTCATTACAACGATTATTGGCCGCCAAAGCCGGTTCACTGATGGCAAGGCCAAGCACCAAAACCACCAGCAGTCTGGACGGGTAACGAAATAGTGTGATTAAGTGAAAGATAAATGCTGCGCGCATGTCGTCCAATACCTATTATGCGGGTTGATTCTCTGCCAGTTTTGAAACTGCCGAACGTAATTACTAAAAGTGTTATATCATTCCTGATCATCGAGGCCAGCATGTCTAGTGGACAAAAACAACCTAAATCCCTGAAATATAGCGACGCTGGCGTGGATATTGATGAAGGCGATGCGCTGATTGGTGATATTGCCCCGCATGCCAAGCGCACAAAACGCGCTGGTGCCAGCACCGACCTTGGCGGGTTTGGCGGTCTGTTTGATACCAAGGCAGCCGGCTTCCATGACCCCATTTTGGTTGCAGCCACCGATGGGGTTGGCACCAAATTGGAACTTGCCAAAACCACCGGACTACATCGCGGCGTTGGCATTGACCTTGTTGCCATGTGTGCAAATGATATTTTGGCTCAAGGTGCAATGCCACTGTTTTTCCTTGATTATTTTGCTACAGGAAAATTAGAACGCGATATGGCTGTTGAAGTTATTGCTGGTATTGCCGATGGTTGTGTCGAGGCCGATTGCGCTCTGATTGGTGGTGAAACAGCCGAAATGCCAGGCATGTATCCGGCTGGCACTTATGATCTTGCCGGTTTTTGCATTGGCGCGGCCGAACGCGGCACATTATTATCACCCGGCCAGCCAAAATCGGGAGATGTGGCGATTGGTCTTCGCTCATCAGGCGTTCATTCCAACGGCTTTTCACTGGTTCGCAAAATCATTGAAATATCGGGTGCCGCACTCGATGCGCCAGCACCCTTTGCCCCTGATCAAGGCAGCCTTGGCGCACAATTGATGGCACCAACACGCATTTACCAAAAGGCAGCGGCAACCGCGCTTGCAACGGGTGGTGTGAATGGCATTGTTCATGTGACTGGTGGCGGTCTTATCGAAAATCCGCCGCGCGTTTATGATGACACGCTGGCATTCACGCTCGATTGCGCTGCCGCACCTTTACCGCCGGTATTTGGCTGGCTTCGCGACCAAGGCCGGATGGAACTTTTTGAACTGGCGCGCACATTCAATTGTGGAATCGGCCTGATCATCTATGTCAAGGCCGATAAGGCCGATGCCGTTCTTCAGGCCTTGAAAAATGGCCCTGAGCCTGACGCCCTGATAATCGGTAAGCTTGTCAGCCGTGATGGCGGTGATGCTGTCAATCTGGAAAATAACGACCACTGGCTTGAGCAGGCATGATCCGGCTTGCCATACTCATTTCAGGGCGTGGCAGCAATATGCTGTGCCTTGCTGATGCCATTGAAAAATATCAAATTAATGCTGCAATCGCCCTTGTGATTAGCAATAAGGATTGTGACGGCATTGCCCTTGCCGCATCGCGGGGACTTGCAACCAAAGTGGTGAAACGAAGCGATTTTGACAACCGCCTTGCGCATGATGCCGCCATCGCATCCGCCATCGAAGATTGCCATGCTGATTATGTGTTTCTGGCAGGTTATATGGCTATTTTAGGGTCTGTTTTTGTTGATCAATTTGCCGGAAAACTGATTAACATCCACCCGTCATTATTGCCTGCCTTCAAAGGGCTGGACACGCATCAACGTGCCATTGATGCTGGCGTTAAAACACATGGCGTATCAATCCATCTGGTCAATGCCGCGCTTGATGACGGGCCGCTGATTCTGCAAGCGTCACTGGCGGTTGCAGAAACCGACACTGCCAAGATACTTGCTGGCCGCGTTCTTCAGCTTGAGCATCAAATTTATCCGTTTGTTTTGCTCAGCTTGGCCGCGCAGAATGTGACGCTGTTACCCGAAGGGGTTATCTGGGATGCAAAAACGCTGGCCACCGCTCCAGCAGAAATGCAAAATATTTTAGCGCCTTGCGTGATTTGGCCTGAGCGTGATTTGGCCTGATGTTTCGTCGCGCCGATAAAATCGTCAAAATGTCCAGTTGATTTGCCCCGCTTATTCGGTCATAAATCTAGGATGATTTATATGGCGATATGGGGCGTTGCAGGTCAATCAGCCCACTAGCATATCGTTTTGGGGAAAAGGCATTTACCATGGACACAAAATCTCTTGACAAGCAGGACAAGGCGCATCTGCAAATCTATCAAAATTTTATGTTTGCGGCGAAAATCAGCATAATCGCGATTATCGCGACGCTGGTGATCATGGCGGCAACGCTGATCTAGCTTTGAATTTGCTCTATCGGCATCTATTCAGATCAAAAAAGGCGGAGCAAAACTCCGCCTTTTTTAATAGTCATCAATGATGCTCTATGATGTGATTTCACATCCGGCAAAGAAGTAAGCAATTTCGATGGCCGCATTTTCTGGGCTGTCTGAACCGTGAACCGAATTGGCCTCGATTGATTCGGCAAAATCCTTACGGATTGTGCCATCAGCTGCATCAGCTGGGTTTGTTGCGCCCATGACTTCACGATTGGCAAGAACGGCGTTTTCACCTTCAAGCACTTGAACAACAACTGGACCCGATGTCATAAAGGCAACAAGATCTTTGTAGAATGGGCGTTCGGCGTGAACAGCATAAAAAGCTTCGGCTTCGCCTTGGGTTAATTGTTTCCGCTTTTGTGCAACAATACGAAGACCAGCCGCTTCAAGACGGGCATTGATCTGGCCGGTCAAATTACGGCGGGTCGCATCAGGTTTAATGATTGAGAAGGTTCTTTCGAGAGCCATTATGCGTCCTTTGGTTTTACAGGGCATGGCGCACAGCCACACCGATTTTCAAGCTGGGATATATGCCGCCTTAATACGGCAAGCACTGGCCATGGCACAAGCCAAAAATCAGTTGCATGGCAGAAAGACCGCCAGCCCTCGGCAAATTCATCCAAATTTAGGCCATCTTGTCCCATCCGCCTTGGGCATTTTGAGAAAAATAGCCCAATTTACTGTCGCCGAGGTCCTGCCATTCTTTCCATTGATCGCGCGCCTGTTGCAATTGCGCATCCGAGCGCCCGTCAAACAGATAGAAACTGCGGCCAATGCCGTCCCATATCGTTGGCACACTGCCATGAAGCAGGAACAAAAATTCCGCCTTTATCGGATTGGCAGCCATATCAGTCGAAATCCAAACATGACAATGGTCAGCACCATCGGCATCGTCTAGACCATGAGCAATCCATGATCCGGCATCATGGCTCCAAAGCACGTCATCAAGGGCGCTTGCCGCTGGCATCGGACATAGGATTAAGGCTTTCTTTTTTGCCGCAAGTGTCTTTTTCAGCAGCATCAAAAGCACCGGCTCCAATCCGGCTTGGCCTATTTGATAAAAATCAATCTGCCGCATAAGTTTTGTTTTTATCCATCAGCCTCATCGGCCTGCTCCAAAATTGTGGCACCCTGCCAATCATCAATTAACCGGTTTAGCAATCGCACCCCGTATCCAGTGCCACCTTTTGGCACGATGGCAGTTGCCGCGTCCGACCATGCCTTGCCAGCGATATCAAGATGCGCCCATGGGGTTTTCTCAACAAATCTTGCCAGAAAGCAGGCAGCTGTGATCGCACCGCCACAAGGCCCACCGATATTTTTCATATCGGCAATATGCGATTTCAGCATGCGATCATAGGCTGGCCCCATCGGCATCTGCCAAAGCCCTTCGGTAGTGGCCTCGCCTGCGGCGACCAATTGTTTGGCCAGATCATTACTATTGGCAAACAGCCCACCATATTCCTTGCCAAGCGACCCGATGATTGCGCCAGTCAATGTTGCCAGATTAACCATTGCCTCGGGTTTAAAGCGGGTTTCGGTGTAATGCAGCGCATCGGCCAACACCAACCGACCTTCAGCATCAGTGTTAATCACTTCAATGGTCTTGCCCGACATTGCGGTCACAACATCGCCCGGACGCTGGGCGTTACCATCAGGCATATTTTCAACAAGGCCAATGACGCCAACAACATTTTTTGTCAGTTTCCGGCCAGCAATGGCGCACATTGCGCCGGTTACTGCCGCCGCGCCGCCCATATCCCATTTCATATCTTCCATGCCTTTGGCAGGTTTTATCGAAATGCCGCCCGTATCAAAGGTGACGCCCTTTCCAACGAGGGCAAAGGGCGCTTCATCACCGCCGCCTTTCCAATTCATCACCACCATGAAGGAATCGCGCCGGCTACCCTGCCCGACCCCCAAAAGGGCACCCATTCCCAGCTTTTCCATCGCCGCTTCGTCAAGGATTTCGACCTCAAGACCAAGCGCGCTAAGTGCCGAACAGCGTAACGCAAATTCAGCAGGAAATAATTTATTAGCTGGTTCAAACACAAGATCACGCGCCAAAAACACACCATTGGCAAGCGCCTGTCGGTCTTTGATCAAGGCACTGTCGGCATTTAACGCATCATCACCAACAGCAAGCTGAACGCTGACATCATCTTTGCCCTTATCCGTGAAATAGCTGTCAAAATGATAAGACGCCAAATTTGCGCCAAAACAAATATCAGCCAGAACAGCATCATCCAATTTATGATCAGGAAGCCAGCCGCGCTTTGACGCGGTTCCATTAAGCGCCGAAAACAGCTTTCCGCCTAAATTTTCGGCCTCGATACCCGCCGCCAGCTTGTCACCAGTGCCGATCAGCAAATAGCTGTTTTGATCAGCATAAATCACCAAGCTTTTGCCAGATTTACCGGTAAATTGTGCTGTGGCCATCGCCGCAATCAGATAGGCAGCAACATCCTTTTCCAGATGCGGAATAATTTCCCCATTTTTGCCAATCAAACAAATCGTGGTGAAATCGCCCTTTGGCGCGGTTTTTGCGAAGCTTAGCTGTAATTTAACAGGCATTTTTTTGTCGTCTCCGAACTATGGGTTTATCTAGTTAGAACAGGCAGCGGCCGTGACTGTCAATCCGACCAATTTGGTCATGCTATAGGTTTTGCAATTATATGGCCATTTGTGCTATTGAAGCCAATGGCAATGGATGGGGTCTTGTATGCAGTTTAATCTGTATATTTTCAATCAGCTTTTACGAACCACACTGGCACTAACATTAGTGCTTGTGGGGATCATTTGGCTGTTTCAAACAATCCGCATTCTTGAATTGGTGGTGAATCGCGGCGCGGCAGTTGGTGACTTCCTGGTAATGTCGGTTGCATCAATGCCGCTATGGCTGATGATCGCCATTCCGATATCTGGATTTATTGCCGTAAATTGGGTGTTTAGCCGCATTCTTGCCGATCGTGAATTATTGGTGATGCAATCAATTGGCCTTAGCCCGCTGCAGCTTGCCAAGGCACCAATTGCGCTTGGTATTTTTCTAACGACCTTTCTGGCGGTCAATACTGTCTATATCTTGCCAACATCTTTTGGCGTTTATAAAGATCTGCAATTCAAATTGCGGAACAGCATTCCAACAATTCTGCTTCGTGACGGCGTGTTTGTCGAGGTTGTTGATGACATGACAATGTTCATCGGGTCGCGTGATGACAATGATATCATGCGCGATCTGTTCATCCATGATGCCCGTATCAATAACCGGATCATCACGATGACCGCGCAATCGGGCGAATTTATCGAACGTGATGGCAGCCCTACCCTGATCTTGCAAAATGGCGAACGGTCCGAGCGCAATGCCGAAGGCCAAAGTGGCGCTGTTTTGCTGTTTGATACACATTCATTAACAATCACCCGCAACGGCAGCCAACAAACCGAGCGCGCAACAATCGATATCAATGAAGACAGTATCAGCAATTTGCTGTCGCCGGATGCCGTCCATTCTCCGCAATATTATCTTCAGCGGCATGCCGAAGGCCATTACCGCATTGCATCGCCGTGGCTAGGGCTAGGCCTAGCCCTATTGTCAGCGGCCATTATTTTACGCGGTCAGATCAGACGCGATTTATGGACAAGACGAGCAAGTCTGAATATCGGCGCTTGTGTTTTGGTTATTGTTGCCGTGGTGGTATCACGCGGTTGGGTAACAAATAATGCCAATCTTTGGCCCTTTATTCATCTAAGCGTGTTCGCGCCAATCATCATCGCATTTTGGCTGCTTCGCCAACCGCGTGAAACAATCGATGAAACAGTACAAAATGAGCCACTGACATGAGCCAATTTGCGCCATTTGGAACCCTGTTTCGTTATTTAGCCTTGCGTTTTGTCAGCTGGATCACACTTTTCCTTCTGAGCCTCGCCTCGATTATCAGCCTGATTCAAACGGTCGAACTTGTCCGCCGTGTAAGCGTTTTAACATCTTCCCCGCCCGATATTAATTTCCTCAAAATGGCGCTGTTAAACTTGCCAGCGGTCATTGAAATGATCCTGCCCTTTGCCATGTTGGCAGGGGCGATGCTGTGTTTTTCATCATGGAACCGCAGTAATGAATTTGTTGCGGTTCGTGGTTTCGGTCAATCGGTCTGGGCCGCTTTGAGTCCAGCCCTGTTTTCAGCCTTTATCATTGGCATGCTTCTTGTCACCGTCATCAACCCGATCGGGGCGGTCACATCGAAACGCCACGAGGCGCAAATGGCCAAAATTTTTGGTGAGTCAGATAGTAATTTTTCGGTCTCGACCAGTGGAATATGGCTTCGCGACAAGCTGGAAAGCGGAAAATTGATTATCCGCGGTGACGCCCTAAATGCCGAGACGGCAAGCATTATTAATCCGGTCATTTATCTCTATCATGATAATATCCATATGAAAGCGCTTTATAAAGCTGGCAGCATGCAATTAACCGATAAGGGCTGGATGCTGGATCGCGCGTCACGATGGCAAACAGATGGGCAAAAAACCGATCTTGGCAGTTTGCTTTTGCCAACCGGCCTTGATGCGCTTGATCTGCGACAATCCGGCCTTCGCCCCCAATCAATTTCGGTCTATCTGTTACCGGGCTTTATCGACGCGCTTGAACGGGCGGGGATTCCGGCAAGCGAATATCGGTTTCACCTTTATAAAACATTATCAGTGCCATTATTGATGGTTGGGATTGCCATGCTTGCAGCGCGCGTGACCTTGACCAATGTTTCGCGCGGTCGGCGAAGCCGTTTGTTTCTGCGCGGCGTGTTTCTGGCAATTGTGATTTTCATCTTTAGCTATTTCATGCAAATTTTGGGTTCATCCTTGCAAGTGCCAATGTCGGTTGCCGCCTGGACACCAGTAATTGCCATCTCTTTGATTGGTGCCATTATCCTTGCCCGAACCGATGAAAGCTGATTTATAGTGGTAGAAACTGATGTGATCCGGCGGGCTTTGCCACCCTCAATCTGTAACGTCTTGAACAAATTAGAAACCATGATTGCGATGCTGAAAAAAACAAACCTGATATTGGCCTTTTGCGTGCTATTTATGCTGGGCACTGGCATGTCGCAAGCCAATGCTGCGCTGGAAATTGTTGCCAAGGTAAATGGCAAAGCCATTACCAATTATCAGGTCGACCAGCGCGCCGCCTTTTTACGCATGGTAACGAGCCTGGAAGATACGCCGAAAAACCGCGCCCAGATTAAGCAAGATGCAACACAGATGCTGATTGACGAAATCTTGAAACTGGACGCTGCCGCTGCGCTTGACCCAACGCTTGCCCAAAGAAGCCGCGAACCCGCCCGCAATCTGGTTGATGAGAATTTTGCGGCAAATGGCAAGACCGGTTCACAAAGCCTGCGTGAAAAAGGCATTGATAGCGGCAATATCCAGCAAAAATTCATAACCGATATTGTGTGGGGCGAAGTCATCCGGTTCAAATTTCAAACCAAATTTGCTGAATTAGACATAATTGTCGATAAGGTCCTTAGCCGCATCGAAGCCAACGCAAAACAACCACAAGTCAAGCTAAGCGAAATCATTCTTCTTCCCGAACCAAATCGCCCACTTGACCGCACCCTTGTTCTGGCCAATGAAATTATCAAAGCGGTGAATAACGGCGCTAACTTCAACGCCATTGCCAAACAATATTCCGCATCAGGAACCGCCGCAAATGGCGGCGAGCTTGGCTGGGTTATGCTTGATCAATTGCCTGATGATATTCAAGAGCAGGTGAAAATGACCAAGATTGGCGCGGTCAGCGCACCACTTCAACGTGATGGGCTGGTTGTTTTGATTCGCAATGAGGGCCGTCGTCAGGATGGCGCTGCCGATCCAAGTCAGGATATGATTACCCTTGCACGGGCGGTTTATCCGCTGTCCAAGGACGCCAGCAATGCTGACAAGCTGGAAGCTGCAGCAAAGCTTGAGCGTGACACCGCATCGATCGATAGCTGTGATGGTCTTGTGGCGCTGAACCAAACCTATGGTTCAGGCATTCAAGGCTTGATCAAGAATATCAACCTTGGCTCCTTCAACCGCCCCTTGCAGGCTTTGGTCAATGGCCTGAAAGCCGGCGTTCCAAGCAAGCCCCTGTCATTTAACGAAGGCATCAGTGTTTTCATGCTATGCAATCGCATATCGCCAAAAACCACCCTGCCGTCGCGTGACGAGGTGTTGCAGGTTGAATTTGACAAGATTTTTGGATCGCTTGCCGAACGCTATCTACTGCGGCTGCGTCGTTCAGCAATTATTGAAACCAATTCATAATCCAATGATAAACCGCCCTTTGCTTATCACCCCCGGCGAACCCGCAGGTATTGGGTCTGAAATTGCACTAAAAGCATGGCAAGGCGGGATCAGCGATATTTGCCTAATTGAGCAGCCAGCGCAAATCGCGCAAATGGCAGCGTCACTTGGTATCACTGCCAAGATTCGTGAAATTGACGATCCAGCCTCTTTTGACAGCAGTAGCCAAGATCTGCATGTCATCCCCATTTCATGGAAAGCAGCGCCGATTGCTGGCGTGCCAGATCCGGCTAATGCGCCGCAGGTGATCGACGCTATCCGGCAAGCCGCGCTTTGGAGCCAATCAAGAACTGCCGCCGGGATCGTGACCAACCCCATACAGAAATCAAGCCTTTATGATGCTGGCTTTGCCTATCCTGGCCATACTGAATTTCTTGCCAGCCTATCAAAACCTGTTGCTGGCGCGCCCCTTATGATGCTTGCTTGTGATGAATTGCGGGTTGTGCCTGCGACCATCCATATCGCCCTGAACAAGGTTCCCGCTGCCATTTCAACAGCGATGATCATTGAAAAATGCCAGCTTCTTCATGCCAGTTTAAAAGCCAATTTTGGCATTAATAACCCGCATATTGCGGTTTGCGGCCTCAACCCGCATGCTGGTGAAAACGACAATATGGGGAATGAAGACACCCAAATTATCCTACCCGCGATTACTAAGCTTCAGGCCGAGGGAGTCAACGCGACAGGACCACACCCAGCCGATACTTTATTTCACAGCGAAGCGCGCAAAACCTATGATGCGGTTTTGGGCATGTATCATGATCAAGTTCTTATTCCACTGAAAACAATTGATTTCTTTGGCGGGGTTAATGTGACACTTGGCCTTGATTTCATCCGAACATCGCCAGATCATGGCACCGGACTTGATATTGCTGGCCGCGGCATTGCCCGTGCTGACAGCCTGATCGCAGCAATCAAAATGGCGCGCAATTTCGCGGATAACAGCCAGAAAAAGAAGGCGGATTAATGCCCGATTGCCCCCCGCCACAACATGATCCCGATAAAGGGATCAATGATTGGTATAGATGACTGATAAGCAACAGATGATCGAGCGGATTGAGGCTTTACAGCCCCTGCGCCAGCTTGTCGATTCAATGGATATGCGCGCCCGGAAATCGCTTGGGCAGAATTTCCTGTTTGACCTGAATCTAACCCGCAGAATTGCGCGTTCGGCTGGCACTTTATCAGGAACAACGATAGAGATTGGCCCGGGCCCCGGGGGATTAACCCGCGCCCTGCTTCTTGAAGGTGCTGACCATGTGATCGCCATTGAAAAAGATCGCCGCGCCGCCGATGTTCTTGCCGGATTGACCAGCGCCGCCTGTTCACGCCTCAGCCTGATCGAAGCCGATGCCATGAGCAGTGCGATCTGGGAGATGGGCGACGCGCCACGGCGAATCATTGCCAATTTGCCATATAATATCGCCACAACATTGCTGATCAGCTGGCTTGGCCATGCCAACGCCTTTGCGTCAATGACCTTGATGTTTCAGCGCGAAGTGGCCGAACGCATCACCGCCAAGCCCGGCGACACCGCCTATGGACGGCTTAGCGTTCTGACCGGCTGGCTTGCCGATAGCGAGATTTTATTTGACGTGCCAGCATCGGCTTTTGTGCCAGCGCCAAAAATCACCTCATCAATTGTGCAGATTGTCCCGCTGGACGCGCCACGCTATCCCTGCAGCCAAAAGGCGCTTGAAGATATCACCCGCATTGCTTTTGGTCAGCGACGCAAGATGCTGCGAAGCTCGCTGAAAAAAATTGGTGGTGAAACGCTGTTGAACGCTGCTGGGATTGACCCAGAAAAAAGACCGCAAGAGATTGATATTGAAGCGTTTTGCAAGCTGGCACTGCTGGCCAAAGCGGCCGTAAAACAAACCGCCTAATAGCCAGCGCGAAGCCGTTTCACAAAATCGGTAAGGCCAATCTGCCGATCACGGCGCAGCCGTTCGGCCTGCAAAATCGCCCGAACCTCTTTGACGGCCTGATCAAGATCAGCATTGACCAAGATATAATCATATTCGCGATAATGACTGATTTCATCCGACGCTTTGGCCATTCGCGACGCAACAACGTCAGCACTGTCTTGGGCGCGGCTTAACAACCGTTTTTCCAGATCGCGTGTTGATGGCGGCAAAATAAATACCGACACCAGATCTTCGCGGCTTGCATCGGCAAGCTGCTGGGTGCCTTGCCAATCAATATCAAACAGCACATCGCGCCCCTCGCCGAGGGCAGCCATCACCGACGCTGCAGGCGTGCCATAATAATGATCAAATACCTTTGCATATTCCAGCATCTCGCGATTATTGATCATCAGATGAAAATCATCGGCAGTGACAAAATGATAATCCTTGCCCTCAACCTCGCCCGGACGCCGCTTTCGTGTTGTCGCCGAAACCGACAATTCCAGATCATCATCTTCGGCCAGAAGCCGCCGTGAAATTGAGGTCTTCCCCGCGCCAGATGGTGATGACAGGACAAGCATCAGCCCTCTTCGGCCGCCAAGACCATTTTGATGATCAGAGGCTGGTGGTGCGTTTTTGGTCATTGTGCCTTGTCCTTTTTCGCTGCGGCTTCAAATTTTCTGAATAATCTTACATTGCGGTTATGCTCGTCCAGTGTTTTAGCAAATCGTAACCCACCTTTGCCATCAGATACGAAATACAGATAATCGCTATCAGCCGGATTTAACGCTGCATTAAGTGACTCTTCACCCGGGTTACAGATTGGCGTTTTCGGCAAGCCTTTGATGACATATGTATTCCACGGTGTTTTTGTTTTCAGATGGGTTTTGGTAATCGGAATTGGCGATTGCGGGCTGGCAGCCGCCTCATACAGCACCGTTGGATCAGATTGCAGCCGCATGCCGCGTTTGAGTCGGTTCACCAATACCGCCGCCACAAGACGCCGGTCAGCATTTACCGATGCTTCTTTTTCGATGATTGATGCCATGATCAGCGCGTCTTGCAGGGTTTTGTAAGGCAGACCCTTAGCCCGATCAACCCACGCTTCGGCAAGGGCAATCTGCTGGGTCTGCTGCATCCTGTTAATCAAATCATCCCGCGCGGTGGCATGGGTATAGAAATAGGTTTCAGGGCGCAAACTCCCCTCATCCGGCATGGTTTCGATCGTGCCCGTCAAATGCGGTAAATCAGTGATGATCCGAACGATATCAGCGCTTCGCAAACCTTCAACAATCGTCAAGCGGCGTTGATAGCTAAAGCCTTGATGAATGATTGACATGATTTGGCTAAGGCTGGATTTTGCTGGCAGCAGAAATTCACCAGCTTTTGGCAAAAACCGATTGCCAGCAAACAAACGCGCCGCGTCATAATGGTAAATTTGATGGATCACCCCAGCGCGGTTCAATGTTGATCGCAGCACTGGATGCCCATCGCCGGGCTCGACAATAACCAAAACATCCTGCTGATGTGGGCCAGCTGCATGCAGCATTCGGTCATGCCAGACATAAACGCCAGCCGAAATGATACAGCCAAGCAGCACAATCATGATCGCCGACCGGGATAATATCCGGACGGCAGGCGAAGACATCAGGTAACCTCACCCATGATAAGCGATGCATTCGTGCCGCCAAAGCCAAATGAATTTGACATCGCGTTACGCACTTTGCGGTGACGCGACTTTAACGGCACAAGATCAAAATCAGCAACCTGATCTTCCGGATCATTCAAATTCAATGTTGGCGGTAAATCACCAGTTTGCACTGTTTTGATTGCATAAATGGCTTCGATCGCACCGGCCGCACCCAGCAGATGGCCGGTTGCACTTTTTGTCGAAGAAATCGACACATTTGCCGCCGCATCACCAAGAAGCCGTGCAACGGCTTTGGCTTCGATAAGGTCGCCAAGCGGGGTTGATGTGCCATGTGCATTCACATAATCAATATCACTTGGCGCAAGTCCGGCGCGCTTTAACGCCGCCTGCATCGCACGGAAACCACCATCGCCATCTTCGGCAGGGGCGGTAATATGATGCGCGTCACCCGACAGGCCATAGCCTTTGATTTCGCCATAGATTTTTGCACCGCGCGCCTTGGCATGTTCCAATTCTTCGAGAACAACAATGCCCGCGCCCTCGCCCATAACGAATCCATCACGGCCCTTGTCCCACGGGCGTGACGCCACATCGGGCGTATCATTATAGCTTGATGACAAAGCGCGTGCAGCGGCAAATCCTGCCATGCCAATACGGCAAACCGCCGCCTCGGCACCGCCAGCGACCATAACATCGGCATCATCAAGCGCGACCATGCGCGCCGCATCACCAATGGCATGCGCGCCCGTTGAACAGGCCGTCACAACAGCATGATTAGGCCCGCGAAAACCATAGCGGATGGATACATGACCTGAGATAAGATTGATCAGCGCCGACGGAATGAAGAACGGGCTGATCCGCCGCGGCCCTTTTTCGTTCATAAGCTGATCGGTTTTCACGATCGATTCGAGACCGCCAATGCCCGATCCGATCATGACGCCGGTACGGTTCTGCGATTCACGATCTTGCGGCTTCCAGTCCGAATCCTCGATGGCCTGACAAGCAGCGACTAGTCCAAGCTGGATAAAACGATCCTGTTTGCGTTGTTCGCGCGGGTCGATCCAATCATCAAGATTAAGACCGCCAACGGCATCCGCCCCTGGCACTTGACCAGCAATTTGGCAAGAAATATCAGACACATCAAAACTTTCGATGCGCGAAATGCCACTTTTGCCTGCAATTATCTGCGACCAATTATGGTCAACACCAGATCCAAGCGGAGTGACCATTCCCATTCCGGTAACTACAACACGGCGCAAGGCAAACCTCCAGAAAAATCAGGTGGAAATCGATGGCTGTGCATCACCCGACCGGCCATGCACAGCGCGAAATTTTTGGAAACGCTGAAAGTTAAGCAGCAGCTTCTTCGAGGAACGACACAGCGTCCTTCACAGTAAGGATACGCTCGGCAGCATCATCAGGAATTTCAACACCGAACTCTTCTTCGAATGCCATGACCAGCTCGACTGTATCAAGGCTATCCGCGCCAAGATCATCGATGAAGCTTGCGCCTTCAACAACCTTATCAGCATCTACACCCAAATGTTCTACTACAATATTCTTAACACGATCTGCGATATCGCTCATTGTTGCCCCCTCTTAGAAGCTTAGATTTTGACCGGAAGACCGGCCGGAGAATTCGAAAGTTGGCGGCAGATAACATAGTTTTTTATCTTATACCAGCCCCGTTTGTCACTATAACGCGCTCAAACCGAATTTAAAGCATCGCAATGCCGCCATTCACATGCATTGTCATTCCGGTAACATAGGCAGCTTCATCACTTGCGAGAAACACCACCGATGCGGCGATTTCCGCAGGCGTACCAAGCCTTCCAGCCGGAACACGCGTCAATAAATTTGCCTTTTGCCCTTCATCCAAAACATCCGTCATCGGTGTTTCGATAAAGCCCGGTGCAACAATATTTACGGTAATGCCGCGGCTGGCCACTTCAGCGGCCAATGATTTACTAAAGCCAATCATGCCAGCCTTTGACGCTGCATAATTTGCCTGCCCCGGATTGCCAGTCACCCCGACAACCGATGAAATCGAAATAATCCGGCCTGAACGCGCCTTCATCATGCCCCGCATCGCGGCGCGGCATAAGATCATGCTTGCGGTCATATTGACCTCTAAAACATCATCCCAATCTTCATCTTTCATCCGCATCAATAACCCATCTCGGGTGATGCCTGCATTATTTACCAGAACCGAAATTGGCCCACCAGCAGCCGTGCTGGCCGCATCAATCAATCCAGTCACCGCGTCACGATCGGCAAGGTTTGCGGTCACCACAAAGGCGCGCTCGCCAAGCTCGGCCTTCAAGGACTCCAGCTTTTCGGCACGAGTGCCATGAATCACAACTGTTGCGCCTTGCGCATGCAATGCCTTGGCAATTTCGGCACCAATGCCGCCACTCGCACCCGTAACAAGAGCGATTTTGTCCTGAAGATCAAACATGAAAACACCTTTTCGGAGATCACGGCTTGGCCGTGCTTGATATTTTGTAAGCGGTTAGACTACATCTCGGCCAAGACGCTGTCCAGATCATCTGGTCCGTCCATATTAACGACCGCATCCGACTCGATGCTGCGTTTGACCAGACCGGATAGAACTTTACCCGTCCCAAGCTCGATAAATTTGGTTGCACCGGCGGCGCTCATTGCCATCAATGACTCGCGCCACCGAACCCGCGCCGTGACCTGTGTGACAAGATTTGCCCGCAAATGATCGGCGCGCGTCTCGGCAGCGGCTGACACATTGCAATAGACTGGCATAAGCGCATCGGACAAATTGGTATCTGACAATAATTTTGCCATCACATCGGCGGCAGGTGCCATCAAATCGCAATGAAACGGCGCTGAGACAGGCAGTTTGATTGCCCGCCGCAATCCGGCTGCCTTGGCAATTTCAATTGCCGCATCAACCGCAGCAGTAACACCACTAATAACGATTTGCCCGGGGGCATTGTCATTGGCGATCTGGACAAGGCCTGATGATTTCGCATCGGCAAGAATGGCATTGATCTGGTCTTCATCACCGCCAAGAATTGCCGCCATCGCGCCTTCGCCAACCGGAACCGCCGATTGCATCGAATCACCACGCTGGCGAAGCAACCGCGCCGCATCGCTTATCGACAGGCTGCCCGATGCAGCGAGGGCGGCATATTCGCCAAGCGAATGGCCTGCTGTCATACCGCCACGGCTACTCAGAGGTGCGCCAAGCTCGGCTTCAAGAACCCGAACCGCCGCCATTGATGTTGCAAATAGGGCGGGTTGGGCATTTCGTGTCATGCGAATGGCATCAGTCGGTCCATCCTGCATTATGGCGAACAGGTTTTCACCAAGCGCGTCATTGATCTCTTCAAAAACAAGTTTGGCTGCATGTGACGCTGCCAAAGCGCCGCCCATACCAACCGCCTGTGATCCCTGCCCGGGAAACAAAAATGCAATCGAACTATTCGTCATGTAATCCACCCGCTCGCTGACCAAAGCCAGCATGAATTTGAAGTTAAACCGACGCCACTGACGCGCGACATAAGTCAGACCCTATGCCAGATGGCTTTGCAAAGGCAACTATTTGCCGCCCTGCATAATCGGCAAAAGGCCAACGGTGGCTACCTGGCAGGTTTGACAGCCCTATTAATTCTGCCAAACAGGCTTGCACTTACGGGGGAAAAGTGTATGTTGCGCCTCGGACTTGGGGCTTTGATGCCGTGAGTGCGAACACATCATTGACTTTATCCTTGCCGGGGAACCGGTTAGTTGGTGCCGATGGTGGCAGCAACGATAAGCCAGAAGGAGTTATCATGCGCTTGTATGAAAGCGTGCTTATTGCACGCCAGGATATTACTGCAGCCCAGGTGGAAACCATGGCTGATGAATTTGCCGAGATCATCACATCTGCCGGCGGATCGATCAAAAAACGTGAATATTGGGGCCTTCGCGCTCTTGCCTACCGGATCAAAAAGAACCGGAAGGGGCATTATGTCATGTTCAACCTTGAAACCGGACCAGAAGCGCTAAAGGAATATGAGCGTATCATGGGTTTGAATGAAGATGTTCTTCGCTTTATAAACATCCGGATTGAAGAGGTCGAAGAAGGCCCATCAATTATGATGCAGGTAAAGACCGAGCGGCCAACACGCGGTGGACGTGATGATCGTGACGAACGTGATAGCAGTGAGCGCAATTCAGGCAAAGTTGAAAGCAATGACAGCGCCGCTGATGAAAAAAGTGAGGACTAAGCAATGACTCAGTTGGAAATCAAACGCGAAGCTGTTCGCAAGCCATTTAACCGCCGCCGCAAGGCATGCCCGTTTTCTGGCCCAAATGCGCCAAAGATCGATTACAAGGACACAAAGCTTCTTGCCCGCTACACATCTGAGCGCGGGAAAATCGTTCCGTCACGCATCTCTGCTGTTTCTGCAAAAAAACAGCGTGAACTTGCCACTGCCATCAAGCGTTCACGCTTTCTGGCTCTGATGCCTTATGTGACAGCATAAGTATCGCCAGAATTCAGGAGACATCAAAATGCAAATCATTCTTCTTGAGCGTATCGAAAAACTGGGTCAGATGGGCGATCTCGTCAATGTGAAAACCGGTTATGCGCGTAACTTCCTCATCCCGCAGGGCAAGGCTCTTCGGGCAACCAAAGCCAACACTGAACGTTTTGAAGCCGAACGCGCCCAGCGTGAGGCCAATAACCTCGAGCTTCGTAAAGATGCCGAGACCGAAGCTGGCAAAATGAAAGACCTCGCTGTCAGCATGGTGCGCGCTGCCTCAGAAATGGGTCAGCTGTTTGGGTCAGTCACGTCACGCGACATTGCTGATGCGGTTACCGAAGCTGGTTTCACCATCGACCGCAATCAGGTGATCATGGATCGGTCAATCAAGACCTTGGGTCTTACCGAGGCACGTGTCCGGCTTCACCCTGAAGTTGTTGTGACGATTATTGTGAACATCGCCCGCTCGCTTGCCGAAGCTGAAACCCAGCTGAAAACAGGCATTGCAGTCACTGGCGAAATCACCGACGACGCGCCAGAGGCGGTTGAAGCTGAAACCGCCGAAGTTGAGGCTGCTGAAGCCGGTAGAGGCGAAGGCGAAGGCGACGACAGCGCAAGCTAGTCAGGCCAAAAATCATCTGTTCAAAACAGATCAAATTAAAACCGGAGCCCTGTCTGCGGTTTTTTTTTGACTTATCCCCAACATCCCCACATTTAACAAAGGCATTCGCCAATCCAGCCTGGTATAAAAAGCTATGGCTGATGAAAATTCCAATATAAAAACTTTTCCCGGATCTGGCGGCACACCGCCGTCACGCACGATGCCCAATAATTTGCAGGCCGAGCAAAATCTGCTTGGCGCGGTTCTGCTTGATAATAGTGTTCTTGAACGGATTGATGACCGGCTGCTTGCCGACCATTTCTATGATCCTTTTCATGGGCGCATTTTCGCGACAATGCAGCGGCTCGTCGAACGCGGACAATTGGCCAATCCGGTAACATTGAAAAGCTTTTTTACCGATAGTGACGATTTTCAAAGCGATAGCGCCGAATCTTATTTATCCGAATTGGCCGATGGCGTTATCAGCATCACGCAAGCGCCCGATTACGCCAAAATCATCCATGAAGCGCATGTCCGTCGCCAGCTTATTCTGATTGGCGATGAAGTGATTCTCGATGCCAGCCATCCCGAAGTCGACGTTCCAGCGCATCAACAGATTGAAACCGCCGAGTCAAAATTATTCCGGCTTGCCGATACTGACAGCACCAGCGTTGGCCTTCGCGGTTTTGATTCGGTTATCAGCGGCAGTATTACGCAAGCCGATCTTGCCCGCAAAAGTGACGGACATCTATCAGGCACGAGCACTGGCCTGACCGATCTCAATAATCTTCTTGGCGGTTTGCACAAATCCGATCTGATCATTCTGGCCGGACGTCCGGGCATGGGTAAAACCGCGCTTGCCACGAATATTGCATTTCACGCAGCGGTCACAACGCGAACCGGTGAAACCGCGGTTCCGGTTGCTTTTTTCTCGCTTGAAATGGCGGCCGAACAGCTTGGAACGCGTATTCTATCAGAACGGGCACAGGTTGATTCCGAACAAATCCGGCGTGGCAAGCTGAATAGCGCTGAATTTGATCAGCTCGTTAGCGCCAGCAACGCCATTTCCAGCGCCCCTTTCTTTATTGATGATACGCCATCACTTTCGGTTTCGCAGCTTGCCAGCCGCGCGCGCCGGTTAAAGCGAACCTCCGGCCTTGGGCTTATTATCGTCGATTATCTTCAGCTATTGACCCCGCAGCTTGGCGTCAAATCTGAAAACCGCGTTCAGGAAATTTCCAACATCAGCCGTACACTTAAAGCCATTGCCAAAGATTTGAACGTACCTGTTGTGGCGCTGTCGCAATTGTCGCGTGCTGTCGAAATGCGCGAAGACAAACGGCCAAACCTTGCCGATTTGCGCGAATCTGGATCAATCGAGCAGGATGCCGATGTGGTTATGTTTGTGTATCGTGAAGAATATTATCTGAACAAACGCGAACCTGAACGCAAAATGGAAGAATCCGAAGACACCTTTAATTTGCGGCATGATGATTGGCTGCGGAAAATGCAAAATTCTGAAAATAAAGCTGAAGTGATTGTCGCCAAACAGCGTCATGGCCCAACAGGATCGGTTCAGGTGCATTTTGAAAAGCGCTTTACCCATTTTACTGATTTGACTGAAAGCACCCATCTTCCCGAGGGGTTCTAGGCCATTATGACCAAACGCCAATCCGGATATGCTGATAGCACAATCACCGTCAATCTTGACGCCATTGTCGCCAATTGGCGGTTTCTCGACAGCCTATCAGCACCATCAACAAAGACCGCCGCAATGGTCAAGGCGAATGGTTACGGGCTTGACAGCGGCGCTGTTGCAACGGCTTTGGCAGCGGCAGGATGCCCGCTTTTCTTTGTGGCAAGTCTTGGTGAAGCCATCCAGTTGAGACGCCATTTCAACAAGATCGGCATAAATGATATGCCCATCATGGTTCTTCATGGCGCACAAATTGGTCAAGAAGATGCGTTGGCGGCAAATCAATTAGTGCCAGTTCTCAATGATCTTGAACAGATAAGCCGCTGGCGACTTTTTGCCAATAAGACCGGCGCGACATTGCCAGCCTTGCTGCATTTCGACACTGGCATGACGCGTCTAGGGCTTGATGCTGATCAAGCCGATTGGTTGATCCAGAATCGCGGCACGCTTGATGGGCTGGACATTGCCTATGTGATGAGCCATCTGGTATCGGGCGAGCTTGCTGATGATCCGGTAAATGCGCGGCAATTGGTCAGTTTCAATGAGTTGCGAAGCTGGTTTGCCGGTGTTCCCGCCAGCCTTGCTAATAGTGCTGGTTGTTTGCTGGGCACGGATTACCATTTCCAAATGACCCGCCCAGGAATCGCGCTTTATGGCGTTCACCCGCTTGAAACGCGGATCCCCGATCTTCAACCCGTGTTTAATTGGCAAGCGCGAATCCTGCAAATTCGTAAGGCTGCCGCGGGGGATCGGGTTGGATATGGCGGCACCTTTGAGCTGCAACGGCAATCTCGCATTGCAACCATCGGCGTTGGCTATGCTGATGGCTATCGCCGCCAGCTTGGTGGTAAAGCAACCGTTTCAATTGGCGGCAAAACCGCGCCAGTCATTGGCCGCATTTCGATGGACAGCATCACTGTCGATGTCACCGATCTTGACCAAAACAGCCTTCGTGCTGATCACGCTTCATTGATTCACGATGCCTATCCGATTGAGGCGATGGCCGCCGATCTTGGCACGATTTCCTATGAAATCATGACGACATTGGGGCAACGCGCCGATTGGCATTATCAAAGCGGTTCATTTTAATTCAGGCAAAAGCCCCCCTGCGCCCTTACCCAGGTCATTGCGATATCGTTGCTCTGCGCCCCATTTTGTATCAATTTTCAAAAAGCAAACCAATTTCCTATAGCCAAAAAAGGCAAATATCGGCATAACAAAAGCGGTCTTTTCTTCAGTTGTCCGGGACGGTTTTCAGACATATGCATGGCTTTGTCCAAAATATAGGTCGCACCGCCCTTAATTTTCTTGCCGCATTCGGCCGGATCACGCTGTTTTCGGTAACAGCGGTTCGATGGATTTTCACACCGCCCTATTATTGGCAACAGCTGCTTCGCCAAATCATTGATATTGGATATTTTTCGCTTCCTGTTGTTGGGTTGACAACACTGTTTTCAGGCATGGTTTTAGCACTGCAATCCTATACCGGCTTTGCCCGCTTTTCGGCCGAAGACACGGTAGCAACGGTCGTTGTGCTATCGGTCACACGTGAATTAGGGCCGGTTTTGGCCGGATTGATGGTTGCTGGTCGGATTGGTGCCTCAATGGCGGCCGAAATTGGCACGATGCGGGTCACTGATCAAATTGACGCGCTAGACACGTTATCAACACGGCCAATGCAATATCTTGTTGCACCACGTTTGCTGGCCGGAACGATCTGTTTACCGTTTCTGGTTCTTGTTGGTGATGTGATTGGTGTTTTTGGTGGCTATCTTGTCGGGGTTTATCGTCTTGGCTTTAATCCGTCGATCTATTTGGCGCGAACGCTTGAATATCTTGAAGTATCGGATGTAACACTTGGCTTGGTCAAAGCGGGGGTGTTCGGCTTTTTGATTGCGCTAATGGGCTGTTACCACGGCTATCATTCGGGGCGTGGTGCCCAAGGGGTTGGCCGTGCCACAACAAATGCAGTGGTGTCGGCGTCAATCTTGATCCTGATCGCTAATTACATTGTCACAACCATGTTTTTCGGGGGATAGACATGGCTGTTACCCCCAAAATTGAATTATCCAGCGTCACCAAATCATTTGACGCCAATCATGTTTTAAAGGGCATCAACCTTACCGTTGCGCCGCAGGAATCGCTTGTGATCATTGGCACATCGGGCTGTGGCAAATCGGTTTTGATGAAATGTCTGAACGGGTTGATCACGCCTGATCAGGGAAGCATCAAGATTGATGGGCAGGAAATATTGGGTCAGGGGCGAGCCGCGCTTGAAGATTTACGGCGGCGTTTTGGCATGACCTTTCAATTTGGCGCCTTGTTTGATTCGCTTCCAATCTGGGAAAATGTAACCTTTCGGCTTCGTCATCAGCAGGCGTTAGACAAAAGCGACGCCCGTGACATCGCAGCACAAACCATTACCCAGCTTGGCCTTGCCGCATCAGTCATTGATCAATATCCAGCCGAATTATCAGGCGGTATGCAAAAGCGCGTTGCTCTTGCCCGCGCCATTGTCGACAGGCCCGAGATTCTGCTGTTTGACGAGCCAACATCAGGCCTAGACCCGATTACTGGCGGGGTGATTGACCGGCTAATCATTGATGCGCGTGAACGGCTTGGCGCGACAACAGTGACCATCAGCCATGATATGGCATCGGTTCGGCGGATCGCCGACAAGGTGGCGATGGTGCATAATGGCGTGATCATCTGGGCTGGCCCTGCCGAAGCGATGAATGACAGCGGTGTTCCCGAGGTGCATCAATTTGTTCACGGCTTGGTGGAAGGCCCGCTGACAAATGAAAAGCCTGCCGCCTCACCTGCAAAAATGGCGACATCATAATGGCGCGGAATTCACTCTCATTCGTTTGCCAACAATGTGGGGCTGTTTCGCCAAAATGGGCCGGAAAATGCGATGATTGCGGCGCTTGGAACACGCTTGTCGAGGAACGCAAAGAAGCGCCATCCGGCCCGGGAAAACGCGTCACTGGCCGCCGGATTGTTCTCGAAGCCCTTAATCTTGACAACCGCCCCGAACCACCGCCGCGTATGCAATCGGGGATTAGCGAATTTGACCGTGTATCGGGCGGAGGGCTTGTACCGGGGTCGGCAACCTTGATTGGCGGCGATCCGGGCATTGGCAAATCCACATTGCTGTTGCAATTGACCTGCAAGCTGGCGGCCGCGGGGTTGAAAGCGGCCTATATTTCGGGTGAGGAATCGGCTGATCAGGTGCGCATGCGCGCCCAACGCCTTGGGCTGGCCAATGCCAGTGTCGAGCTAGGTACGGCAACAAATGCCAGCGATATCGCCGCCTCAATCGATGGCCCCGACAAACCGGACATCATGGTTATCGACTCGATTCAAACGATGTTTCTGCCAAGTCTGGACTCAGCGCCCGGCACTGTATCGCAGGTTCGCGCCACCGCGCAGGAATTGATCAGAGCCGCCAAAAACAATCAGGTGGCGCTGTTGATTGTGGGGCATGTGACCAAAGATGGTGCGATTGCTGGCCCGCGCGTTCTTGAACATATGGTTGACGCGGTTCTGTATTTCGAAGGCGATCGGTCACATCATTTCCGCATTTTGCGAAGCGTCAAAAACCGGTTTGGTGCCACTGACGAAATTGGCGTTTTTGAGATGGTTGAGGCCGGTCTTGCCGAAGTGCCAAACCCGTCCGAGCTGTTTCTTGCTGATCGCCGCGATGATGTTACCGGTGCGGTGGTATTTGCTGGCATTGAAGGCAGCCGTCCGGTTCTTGTCGAGATCGAGGCGCTTGTTGCGCCATCATCACTTGCCAGCCCGCGACGCAATGTTGTCGGCTGGGATTCAAGCCGCCTTGCCATGCTGACCGCCGTTCTTGAGGCGCGATGCGGCGTGCCGTTATCGGGGCGTGATATTTTCCTGAATGTGGCTGGTGGGCTGAAAATCTATGAAACAGCCGCTGATTTGGCGGTTGCGGCAGCGCTTATTTCATCGGTAACAGGTCGCCCCGCGCCGAAACGGACGGTGTTTTTTGGCGAAGTCGCCCTATCGGCTGAGTTGCGGCAAGTGGCACAAGCCGAAGCAAGGCTTAAAGAAGCCGCCAAGTTGGGTTTTGAAAATGCGGTCATGCCGCGCCCACGTAAATCAATTGGCAAAACCACGGGCATTTCAATGGCGCAACCAACGACCTTGGCCGAACTGATTGAAATTATGGGTGGTATAAGTTGACACTCTATCGCATAATCCGAACGGATGGCCGCAGGGTTTTTCCTGAAAAAGGGTTTTCATGATCGATTTTGCAACATTGACGTTGGTTGATTACGGCATTTTTCTTGTGTTGATATTGTCAGCGATCCTATCGACATTACGCGGCATGACCCGCGAATTGCTTGGGCTAGCTGGCTGGGTTGTCTCGATCCTTGTTGCCAATTACACCGCACCCGTGATCGAAACCCCAATCATTGATTTTCTGCAAGTCAAAGGACTTGGCGCGGCGCTGGCATGGGCTTTGCCCTTTGCCGCATCGGTTGTGATCTGGTTCATTCTGGCAAGCCTGCTAGCCCCGGGTCTGAAACGCGTTGGATTTGGCAGCCTTGATCGCTGGCTTGGCGTTTTATTTGGGTTTATTCGTGGCTTTGGACTTGTGCTGATTGTGTTTGTCGCTGCGGTCTTTGCCGCCGAAGGTGAAGATAATCTGCCCGATATTGTTACAGACTCGCAAAGCACCCCTGCTTTGAGTCGCAGCGCGCATTATTTCTCTGGTTTTGTCCCCAAAGATTACCGCGATAAATTGATTGATAATCTGACCTATCGCGCCCCTTTGAGCACAAATTCAGTATCGCAAGGCTTTGACGACCCAATCGAAGCTGGCAAAGATGCCCTTGATAACGGCATGAAACTATTAAGTGACGAAAAGGCCAATTAGCAAAACAGACATTTCGCACCAGTGCAGACATACCGCGTGACTGCGGGCCTATCCTATCATTGCAGATATATCGCATCATTGAAAATCTGGCACGCCTTGACGCGAACCAGTGTTTTGGTTGATAACCCAGCTTGTGGTGGCCGTTTGAATGGCATTTTAGCCGTCGTATTTTTAGGACATGGATTATGAGTTTGGTAACGACCAACCCTTTTGACGATGATCATTTGCAAGAAGAATGTGCAGTTTTTGGCATTTTCGGCACCGATGAGGCCAGCATCAACACCGCCCTCGGCTTGCACGCGCTCCAGCATCGGGGACAAGAGGCCGCTGGCATTGTCAGCTTTGACGGCAAAACCTTTTTCGCGCATCGTGGGCTTGGTCATGTTGGCGAAAATTTTGGCGCTGGGTCGTCACATATCGCCAATCTTGTTGGCCATGTTGCGATTGGCCATAACCGCTATTCGACCAGCGGCAATTCAAACGCATTATTGGAAATCCAGCCCTTTTCATCGGAATTGGCCTTTGGCGGCTTTGCCCTTGCCCATAATGGCAACCTGACCAATGCGGCGCGCCTACGGTCATCACTTGTTGAAACCGGAAGCCTGTTTCAATCATCATCAGACACTGAAATCATCGTTCATCTTGTTGCCAGATCACATCAAGACACGGTGACTGACCGGTTGATTGACGCGTTGAAACAGATTGAAGGTGCCTATTCACTGGTCTGTGTTGCCAAGGATATGCTGATCGGCGTTCGTGACCCGCTAGGCGTGCGGCCGTTGGTTCTTGGCAAACAGGGTGATGCCTATGTTTTGGCGTCCGAAAGCTGTGCGCTGGATATTGTCGGGGCTGAGATCGTACGCGACCTGGATCCGGGCGAAATGGTAGTTATCACCAAGGCTGGCATCAAATCAATTAAACCATTTCCAGCCAAGCAGAGCCGGTTTTGCATTTTTGAATATATCTATTTTGCCCGTCCGGACAGCGTTCTTGAAGGGCGCGGCGTCTACCATGCCCGCAAAGCCATTGGCGCCGAGCTTGCCAATGAATCGCGCGCCGATGCTGATTTGGTTGTGCCAGTCCCTGATTCGGGTGTGCCGGCGGCGCTTGGCTATGCCGAAGCAGCAAAAATTCCTTTTGAGCTTGGCATCATTCGTAATCACTATATTGGCCGCACCTTTATCCAGCCGACCCAGCAAGGCCGGAATGACAGTGTGAAAATGAAACATAATGCCAATCCGGCAACGGTTCGTGGCAAGCGCGTTGTTCTTGTTGATGATTCGATTGTTCGCGGCACAACCTCGCGCAAGATTGTTGCGATGATGCGTGCCGCCGGTGCTACCGAAGTGCATATGCGCATCGCCAGCCCACCAACGACAAACCCCTGTTTTTACGGGGTTGATACGCCTGATAAAGACCAGTTGATTGCCGCCAAGCTGGATATTGACGCCATTGCCAAGGAAATTGGCGCTGACTCACTGGCCTTTATTTCGATTGACGGGCTGTATCGTGCAATGGGCGAGGGTGGTCGCAACCCGGATGGGCCGCAATTCTGCGATGCCTGCTTTACCGGTGATTATCCAATTAAACTGGCGTCCGGCCTGTCGGGGAAACGTGTTTCCCACGGCAATAGCCGCTAGCCAACCAAACGAGTACAGCATGACTCCTGATCTTCAAGACAAAGTAATTCTCATCACCGGTGCCAGCCGTGGGATTGGCCGCGCTGTGGCGATTGCCGCAGCAAAGGCAGGTGCTGAAATCATCATGACTGGCCGGACAATGGGCGCTTTGGAAGAAGCCGACGATGCCATCACGGCCGCTGGCGGCAAAGCCACCATTGTTGAACTTGATATGGCCGATTATGCCGCCATGCCGCGTCTTGCCGTAGCGATTCATGGACGCTGGGGTCGTCTTGACGGTCTGTTGGCCAACGCGGCCATGCTTGGCCCTCTTACCCCCTTGTCACATCTTGATGACAAAATCTGGGACAGCACCATTTCGGTCAATCTGACCGCGCAATGGCATTTGATTCGCGCGATGGAACCATTATTGATTGCCGCGCCAGCTGGACGCGCTGTTCTGGTCTCATCGGGAGTTGCCGAGAGAATTGCTCCATTCTGGGGGCCTTATGCCATTTCCAAGGCTGGGCTAGAGGCAATGGGGCGGGTTTGGGCTGGTGAAACCGAGCAAACTAATTTGCGAATCAACATGATTAACCCGGGCGGCACGGCAACCGGTATGCGGGCATCAGCCTTTCCGGGTGAAGATCCAGATTCGCTGCCACAGCCAGATGATATTGCACCGGCCTTTTTGACGCTTCTTAGCCCCGAATGCACTGATCATGGCAAGCGGTTTGAAGCCCGCAGCATGTTAGGCCTATAGGCGGCTTGCCCGCAGGCGAAACCGGTAAGGGTCGAGCCCGCGCCTGATATCACGCGTAAGCGTGACCGGCGTTCCTAATATTTCTGCAGCAAGCATATCGCCAAGCAATGGCGCCAAGGTCAAACCGCGCGCACCAAGCGCACCCAAAATGAATAAATCATCATTGATCTTACCGCAAACCGGATTGCGATCGGCCGTGCTGGCACGCCTGCTGACCCGCGCCCCATAGCTGGCAGGATCGGGCAAGCTGTCACCAAGCCCATGCGGCAAAAGCTGTTTATTATGAAGATGCGCACTTGCCAAAATTTCAATATTGCCCTCGCGGTCAAAAGTGGCACCCAGCTCGTGAAAGCCATCTTGTGCCGGCGTCAAATAACCGCCAAAGCTAATGCCTGCCCGCAATCCGGCAAGGGCGGCAGTTTCAGGAACATGGCTAACCTGCCCCGATGTAACATCAATGGCAATGCCCTGAATGGCCAGCATTCGATGCAAAACCCCCAAATCTGCCCCAGCAGCAACAACAAGCTGATCACATGTTAATTGGCGACCATCATCGGCAATAAGGTGATATTTTCCATCGTCACGGCGCATGCCAACGACGGAAAAACCAAAATGTGTTTCAGCGCCTTTGGCAAGATGCTTTGTCAGGCATATTGGGTCGATCACCCGCCCCCAATGATGCACAACACCGCCAAGTGAAAGATCAATGCCAGCCTCAGATGATGCCGCCTTGGCATCAACAAATTGCATTAGATCATCTGGCCAGAATTGGGTGCGAAACTTTGCCTGACGCACGGCTTCACGATCTGGCCAATCAAGCGAAATTACCCGATCCGCAACAACCGCAAGCGCAGCATCACTGCATCTTGCCGCAAAGGACAGGCAATCAGCCGACATTCGGCTTGCCACATTGTGATCAACGCTCAGGCGCGGGCTTTGCAGGGCCAACCGGTTGCCCGATGCACCGCCAGCAAGCCGGTCGCGGGCGTCAATGATATGCGGGGTTATGCCCCGCGCCACAAGCCCCGCCGCCACCGAAGCCCCAGCAATGCCACCGCCAATGATTGCGATGTCCCGATTTTGTGCGGCCGGCTGCGGCGTTAAAATACCCGTGCGCATGCGGCCAACAAGCATATCGCGTTTGCGGCCAAATCCGGGGCGTTTTTCAAGCTCAAAACCAGCTTCGGCCAACCGCTGGCGAACGGCACTGGCAACGGTAAAAGTGGCAAAGCTGCCCCCTGCCCGTGTTAAACGGCCAATCGCCGTCAATAAATCTTGATTCCATAATTGCGGGTTTTTGGCTGGCGTAAACCCATCTAGAAACCACGCATCAGCTGCAAAATCGGCCTTTGCCACCGCATCATTGGCATCGCCATAAATCAGATGCAAACGTAATCGGCCATGCAGGAAATCACGGCGATGCAATCCGGGCCATTGCGGTGGTAAGGCGGCAATCAGATCATCGCTATGGCGTGCCAGATCGGGAAATGCCTGATGGCTTTGTGCCATGACGACGGCTGGCAAAGGCCGTGATTCGAATGAAATATAGTCAATCTGGCACCCCGCTTGACTGTGTTCGAGTTTACTAGACTCAAGTAAGGCCATCACCGCCAGAAAATTCAACCCCGTGCCAAATCCGGTTTCGGCAATGGTGAATTGGGGGGCGGCGGCAATTCTGCCAGCAAGGTCATTCCCATCAAGAAACACATGACGCGCCTCGCCAAGCCCATCATCGGTCGAAAAATATAAATCGTCAAAATCATCAGCACGCAACACCCCGTCACGATGCGACAAGGGGGCAGATGTTAGCCGGTAATCAGCGGAATGATGCGTCGCAGGATCGGTCATGCCGGTAATCTGCACCCGCGACACACAAGCCGCAAGCAATTGACCACTTTTTTTACAAAAAAACACCGGCTTTAACCTTTTATTTTGTTTTACCCCCTATTCTGTAACGACCGGATTAAACCGCAAGATGTGGTGTGTCATGCTAACCCGCATTGGACTTTTCATATTGCAGCAATTTTTGCATATCGGCTGTCTTCGTATCGTGATTGCTAATTGCCCCACCCACAGCCAGAAGGGTGAATTAGCCGGACCTGAGGTGACGATTCATTTACAGAATTACCGCCTGTTCTGGCGTATTTTGCTCAAGCCTGATCTTGCCATTGGCAAAAACATTGACTGGCAAGGATGGGGCTATTTGCCGAGACCTATCTTGCCTTTTGTAAATTTTTTAATCTTCCCGGACGCACTAAACGCAATGTCGCGCATCATTATGATCTAAAAGACAGTTTATTTGACCAGTTCTTGACCCACGCCGTCAATATTCTTGCGGCTATTTCCATACCCCCAGTGACAAGCTTGCCGATGCGCAAATTACCAAACTCGCGCGCCTTGGGGCAAAGCTGTGTTTACAGCCAAATCAGAAGGTTCTGGATATTGGCTGTGGGTGGGGCGGGCTTGCCAATGCGTTATGGGAAATGCAACCGGATATTTCAGTAACTGGCATCACCTTGTTGGAAAACCAGCATGCCTATGCCACGCAAAAGGCAAAACAGGATCAACGGCAACAGCATCTGGCCTTTCATCTATGCGATTACCGGCATCAGCGCGGCAGTTTCAACCGGATTGTTTTGGTAGGCATACTTGAACATGTCGGCATGCGTCATTTTGACAGCTATTTTGCCTCGATTGCGCGGCTATTGGCACCAAATGGAGTGGCACTGATCCATTCGATCGGGGTACATCATAACGCCAAACGCTGTAACCGCTGGCTGAATAAATATATTTTCCTTGGGGGCTATATCCCCTCGCTTGAACAGATGACGCGTGCGGCGGGGCGTCAAGGGCTGAAGATTCTCGATATGGAAATCATGCGCGGGCATTATGCCAAAACGCTAAAACAATGGCGGCAGGCCTTTCGCCAGAATGTTGCAACGGTTCGTCAGGATTATGATGAACGTTTTATCCGCATGTGGGAATTTTACCTTATTGGCTGCGAATATTTCTTTCGCTGTCAGGATGGGATAGTATTTCAACTGCAATTGGCCCATGATCACAATGCCGCGCCGCTAACCCGGCGTTACATCAGCCAAACCGAAGATCAGTATCGGAAAAAATTGTGTCCCAAAATCAGTTCTGGAAAACCATCGCGCTTGATCAGCTAGACAAAGATCAATGGGAGTCACTATGCGATGGCTGCGGGAAATGCTGTGTTTTGAAACTCGAAGATGTCGATACAAGTGACGTTCACTATACTGATGTTGCGTGTAAATTGCTTGATTGCGAAAATGCGCGATGCACCAATTACGCGGCGCGCAAAACGCATGTTCCCGATTGCGTTTTACTAACCCCTGACAATCTTGGCATTTTAAGCTGGATGCCGCAAAGCTGTGCCTATCGACTGATTTATGAGAAAAAAGATCTTCCAGACTGGCATCCGCTGATCACCGGTGATGCCAATAGCACAATGCTGGCTGGTCATTCAGTGGCCAATCGTGTGGTGCCAGAAAACAGTGTTGACGAAGATGATTGGCCTGACCATATAACAAATTGGTAAACGAACAACAGGGAAGATTCGATGAGCCGAACAATGTGGATTCTCGTGGCATTGATCGCCGCTTTATCAATTGCGCACATATGGCGCGATTTACAGGGCATGCCTGCCCCAAGCTATACCTTATGCAAGGAATCGCTTGTGACACAGATTTTTACAGGATCTTGCACATTGCGATTTAAAGGCGAAACAACAGCCTCTTGACCCGCCCCACGGAGCGTATAATATCTTGTCCAATCTGAACAAAGATGTCTATAAACTCGGTTCGTGATTTTAAGGAGATGGCATCATGTATTTTCGCCCCGGATTGCATAAAGAGGCCGGTCTGGCATTCAGCCCGATTAAAGCCATTGTTTCACCGCGGCCGATTGGCTGGATTTCCAGCTGTGGTAAGGATGGCAGTATTAATCTAGCACCGTACAGCTATTTCAATGCGATCTCGGAACTGCCACCAATGGTTATGTTCAGCAGCGCGCCATCGGGCAATGCACAGCATAAAGATTCGCTTCGCAATGTTATCGAAACAGAAGAATTTGTTGTTAATGTTGTCAGCGCCGCGCTTGGTGATGCGATGAATATCACATCGGCAGATTTGGCCTATGGACAAAATGAATTTACCGCCGCTGGCCTTGAGATGGCTGATTGCAACACGGTCAAGGTTCCGCGTGTTGCCGCCGCACCTGCTGCGCTTGAATGTAAATTATGGAAAGTGATTGAATTACCGAAACCTGAGACTGGTGGTGCTGCGAGTGGCGGTGCTGGGGTTATGGTTATTGGCATGATTACAGGCATTCATATTACCGATAAAACTGTCAAAGACGGCAAGATAGATGTCACAAGCTATCAACCTTTGGCACGTCTTGGCTATCTGGATTATGCGCGGATCAATGACGTTTTTGCTATGCCACGCCCTGCGGTAAAATAACACCAGCAAAGCTAGGGTATTTAGCGCCTAGCGAAGCGTACAGCTTTCAACAATCACCGTGACATAGCCAAGAATACTGGCTTTTTCGAATTTTAATTTCAAAATCCAGTCTTCGGTGGGAATGATCGCATTTAAGGGCAAATTGCCATTGATCGTTTTCTGGCCACCAAGGAAAACATGCCGAACGCTTACCAGCATTGCTGGATCAAACCATGGCGTATCGCGTTGCGCCTGTTTACCAGCGCTACCTTCGACAAATAAATTCAGCCCACCACCAAACAGGCTCAGCTTTGATTCTGGCCCCGCATAAAGCTGCGTGGCGACGGCCACGTCATTGCGTTCGACTTCACGGCAATTTACCGGATCACCAAGTGCCTGAATTGACGAAACAATCTGTTCGGGTGTGACGCCAGTGGCAATTTTCTTGGCGATCACACGCCGTAAAGCGACATTGTCCTTGCCTGTCACCGATTTTGCCATGCCAGCGGCCTTTGTTTCAGCAAGATCAAGTTTCAGCGATTGCACTTGACCGCTTAATTCAGTGATGCGAACATTATTTTCATAAATCACCAGATCAGCCTCGGCCTGAAGGCTAGATTGTTCGGCTTGGCCCCATACCCAGCCAAACCATATCGCACCACCGAACAAGGCAATGCGAACAAGCAGAACCAACCAACCGCGCATTTCACGACGGCGATAACGTTCTTGTGTCTCAAAAAAATCCATGCTGGCAGTCCTTGCCGGAATTATGATGCCCTTGCGGCGGCGTTGTTGGTTCTAGATACAACAATGACGCCAAAACGCCAAGCGATGATCCGGCACGACAACAGGCAACAGTTTTTACTCAGAATTGGCATTGATCCGAATTGGCTTGGATCTTGTCGGCTTGAAACTTTGGCAAAGACTTGTCAAACTGAGTTTGCATTTTGACGCGGCAAGGTTGCCTTTAAAACAGATCGGCATCCCAACCACGTCTTGCTTTCATCATGTCCGGAAAATTGCCGGCTATCACACTATCAGCCACCACTTCATTATTTGGATCATCCTTCATGCAAAAGCCTGCTTCACCCCGCCAACGCAAACCAAAGTCGGGTCAGCGCATATCCAAACCGGCAAAAGATGAAATCGCGGCGCGCGCATGGCAACGGATGCTGAGTGGCCGGCGCCTTGATATTTTGAACCCGTCACCGTTGGATATTGAAATTGAAGATATTGCCCATGGGTTGGCACGGGTTAGCCGCTGGAATGGACAAACCCGCGGAAAACACAGCTTTTCAGTTGCCCAACATTGCGTTCTGGTTGAACGGCTTGTTCGCACCAATGCACCAAAGCTGGATCAAAAATGGTATCTGGCAGCCTTGCTTCATGACGCACCCGAATATGTTATCGGCGATATGATCACCCCTTTCAAACATGTTCTTGGCGGTATTTACCGTGATATTGAAGCCGGCCTTGATCGGGCGGTGAATATCCGCTTTGGCCTGCCGCCCGGCCTGCCTGAAACGGTGCAGCGTAGCATCAAACGCGCCGACCGCATGGCCGCATGGCTAGAGGCAACCCAGCTTGCCGGTTTTTCCGAAGCCGAAGCCGCAAAGATTTTTATCAAACCGGCTGGCACACCTGCCAATATCCGGCCTCGCCCGCAATCACCGGATGATGCGGCGGCCAGTTTCCTGCGGCGGTTTTCCATTCTTGGTGGCTATAAGAAACAGATAAAATAGCCAGCACTATTTGCGCAAGGCCGAAGCGGCGCGTTGTCGCTGTTTCACTTTGCGCGATTTGATCATCGCCTTGGCCTTGCCCATTGTCAGACAGTCAGGACAAACACAAGCCCCGGCAAGGTCAAACCCACCACGCAAATTTGGTAAATCCATACACCAGCAACGGTCTTTACCAGCTGGCGCACCGCAATTGAATTTGGTGCCGCAATGCTCACAAATCAGCTTTTCCATCAAAAACTCCAATCAAGATGGACAGGAAAATAGCATCCGCCAATTCAAGCATTAACGCAAGATGAACAGGCATCGCAAAAAACCGCACAGCCATTCTTTACCCGCAAGCATCGGTGTCTTTTCTTTGGTTGAAAATCAAGTCACTTTTAAACTGGAAAATGTCTTTTTCTTTACAGTAATCTTTGCCAGAGTAGGTTTTAGTTAAGTCAGCATTTCAGCGCTAGGACAATCATGCGTTATTCACTATGGTCATTGATCAATCAAGCGTTGACAGGCAACCGAAACTGGACGCCAGTTTGGCGCGAGCCCGAGCCCAAAAGCCATTATGACATTGTCATTGTTGGAGGTGGTGGGCATGGTCTTGCAACGGCCTTTTATCTGGCCAGTCGATATGGCAAGAAAAATATTGCCGTTCTCGAAAAAGGCTGGATTGGATCAGGCAATATTGGCCGTAATACAACCATTGTCAGGTCAAATTACCTTCTTGATGGCAACGAGCCTTTTTACGAACAATCGCTTCAGCTTTGGGAAGGGCTAGAGCAGGATATCAACTATAATGCCATGATGTCGCAGCGTGGTATTATCAATCTTTACCATTCGGATGCCCAGCGCGATTCCTATGTTCGGCGCGGCAATGCCATGCGGCTTCATGGCGCTGATGCCGAATTATTGAACCAAGATCAATTGCGTCGCCTTTGTCCCTTTCTTGATTATGAAAATGCCCGCTTTCCGATCATGGGCGGTTTATTGCAAAAACGCGCCGGAACCGCACGACACGATGCGGTGGCATGGGGCTATGCCCGCGCCGCCGATCAACGCGGTGTCGATATCATCCAGAATTGCGATGTGACCGATTTTTTGATTAAGGATGGGGTTTGTAGCGGTATTGAAACAAGCAAAGGCACAATCCGCGCTGGCAAAACCGGCGTTGCTGTTGCCGGATCGACAAGCCGTGTCATGGCAAAAGCTGGCCTAAGACTGCCGATTGAAAGCCATGTTTTACAGGCTTTTGTCACCGAAGGGTTAAAGCCAGTTATTCCGGGCGTGATAACGTTTGGCGCAGGCCATTTCTATATCAGCCAGTCAGATAAGGGCGGCCTTGTTTTTGGCGGTGATATTGATGGCTATAACAGCTATGCCCAGCGCGGCAATTTACCGGTGTTTGAAGATGTATGCGAAGGCGGCATGGCGATTATGCCAATGATTGGCCGTGCCCGCATGCTGCGCAATTGGGGCGGCATTATGGATATGTCGATGGATGGATCACCAATCATCGACAAAACGCCGATTGACCAACTTTATCTAAATGCTGGCTGGTGCTATGGCGGCTTTAAAGCCACCCCTGCATCGGGCCTGTGTTTTGCGCATCTTCTGGCGCTTGATGAACCACATAAAGTTGCCACCAAACTTCGCCTTGACCGGTTTCGGCGCGGTGCCATGCTTGACGAACGCGGCGCAGGCGCGCAGCCGAACCTTCATTAACCAAGAGCCCAAGGACAAACATCAACAACCATGATTATCAACCATCCCCATCTCGGCCCACGCGATGCCAGTGAATTCACCATTCTTGGTGACGCCAGCCTGATTAACCGGCCTGACTGGCAGGCTGGTGACGCGGATAATGGTTTCTATAATTATCAATATCTAAGAGATAACCCTGCCGGACTTCACCGCGAATTATGGTTTCATGAACAGGGCGACCGGTCATGGCTGGTGGTTACGCGCGACACGGTAACACATGCGGTTATTGCGGTGGCGTTGGCAAGCGATATTGCCAAAGCGGCAAAGGCAAAAACCGCACAAAAAAGCGCCCCTAAAAAGGTCGCCGCCAAAAAAGCTGCCGCTAAAAAGGCCAACCCTAAAAAGACACCTGCTAAAAAGGCTGCGGCCAAGAGGAACGCAACATGAGTGCGGCAAGCGTTTCGCAAAAAAACCGGATAACCGGCGGGCTTGTTGATCGCGAACAGCCACTTGGCTTTCGTTTTGACGGACAGCATTATACCGGCTTTGCCGGTGATACGTTGGCATCGGCATTACTTGCCAATAATGTGCGGCTTGTTGGGCGCAGTTTCAAATATCACCGGCCACGGGGCATTTTAACCGCTGGATCTGAAGAACCGAACGCGCTGGTGACAATTGGTGATGGCGCTTATCAAGACCCGAATAGCCGTGCAACAACAGCCCAGCTTTTTGACGGAATGAGTGCGAAAAGCCAAACAAAAATGGGGCTTTTGTCGTTTGATCTTATGGCGGTCAATGATTTTCTGTCGCCATTACTTGGTGCTGGTTTTTACTACAAGACTTTTATGTGGCCTGCCGCATTCTGGGAAAAGATTTATGAACCCATTATCAGAAAGGCCGCCGGTCTTGGCAGTCTTTCCGGCCTTGCCGACCCTGATCAATATGATAAGGGCTATCTTCATTGTGATTTATTGGTTATCGGCAGCGGGCCAAGCGGGTTAATGGCGGCGCTTGCGGCGGCCAAATCAGGTTTGCAAATCATTCTGGCTGATGAAGATTTTTGTCTTGGCGGCCGCCTAAATGCCGAACGCCAGGAAATCGACGGTATGGAAAGCGCCACTTTTGCCGAGTCACGTCTGGCCCAGCTTGCGGCGATGGATAATGTTCGCATTCTTTCCAAAACAACAATATTTGGTGCTTTTGACCATGGTTGTTATGGCGCGCTGGAACGTGTGAACGAACATAATGCCAATGGTTCCATTCGCCAGATTTTTTGGCGCATCCGCAGCCAAAGATGCGTTTTGGCAGCAGGTGCGACCGAACGGCTAATTGCCTTTAGCAATAATGACCGGCCGGGTGTCATGCTTGCCGGTGCGGTGCGAACTTATGTTAATCGGTTTGGCGTTGCCCCGGGCAAACGCGTTGCTATTTTCACCAATAATGATGATGGCTGGGCAACCGCGCAGGATTTGCACGCTGCCGGCGTTGAAGTTACCGCCATTATCGATAGCCGAACCGATATTGCCAAAACCCCACCAACAGGCGTGCCAACCGTTCTTGGCGGACAAATCGTCAACACCAGCGGACGGCTTGGCCTTCGCAGCGTGACATTGAATAACGGAACGCATATTCCGGCCGATTGTCTGGCTGTTTCTGGCGGCTGGTCGCCAACGGTTCATCTAACCTGCCATCAGCGCGGCCGTCCGGTTTGGCGTGATGCGATTGCCGGATTTGTTCCGGGCGGTAATCTGCCTGATGGCATGATTGTAACCGGCGCGGCAAATGGAGTTATGACCCTTGCCAGCTGTTTGCAAAGCGGCCTCAAGGCAGGCCAGCAAGCGGCGCGCGATTTAGGCTTTAAACCCGCGGTAATCAAGCCGCCACGCGCCGCCGATGAAAGCTTTGCCATCCAACAGTTCTGGCATGTCAAAGGCAGTGATAAAAAGGCCTTTGTTGATTTCCAGAATGATGTTGGGGTCAAAGATATCACGCAATCGCACCGCGAAGGCTTTCGGTCGGTTGAACATCTAAAACGCTACACCACACTTGGCATGGCAACCGATCAGGGCAAAATTGCCAATATCCCCGGATTGGCCATCCTTGCCGATATTTCGGGCAAAACCATTGCCGAAACCGGAACAACAATCTTTCGTCCACCTTATACGCCGGTGCCAATTGCCGCCTTTGCCGGACGCAGCCGTGGCAAAAATTTCCGCCCTACCCGCTTAACCCCATCGCATAAATGGGCCAGCGCTAAGGGTGCTGTTTTTGTTGAAACAGGTGCATGGCTTCGCGCTCAATGGTACCCCAAAACAGGTGAAACTGAATGGCGTCAATCGGTTGACCGCGAAGTTTTGGCAACACGGGCATCGGTTGGCATTTGCGATGTTACCACGCTTGGCAAAATCGATATTCAGGGTCGTGATGCGGCAGCGTTTTTAAATCATGTCTATGCCAATGGATTTGCCAAACTGCCAATTGGGAAAACCCGTTATGGCCTGATGCTTCGTGAAGATGGCATGGTGATGGATGACGGCACCACCGCACGGCTCGGCGAGACGCATTATGTCATGACCACAACAACGGCAAATGCGGTTGGCGTGTTCAGGCATCTTGAATTCTGCCATCAATGCCTATGGCCCGAGCTTGATGTTCAATTGATTTCGATCACCGAACAATATGCCCAATATGCGGTTGCTGGCCCCAATGCTCGCCGCCTGCTGGAAAAGCTGATTGATTTGGGTGAAGACATCTCGAACGAAGCCTTTCCCTTTATGGCTTGTGGCGAGATCAGTATTTGCGGCGGTGTGAAAGCGCGGCTTTTCCGCATTTCCTTTTCCGGCGAGCTTGCATTTGAAATCGCCGTTCCATCCCGCTATGGCGATGCAATGGTTCGCGCGCTTATGACGGCTGGTGAAGAATTTGGCGTCACCCCCTATGGCACCGAGGCGCTTGGCGTTATGCGGATTGAAAAGGGCCATGTTGCTGGCAATGAATTAAACGGCCAGACAACCGCCCGCCAGATGGGGCTTGGCCGGATGGTTTCACAAAGCAAAGATTCGATTGGCCTTGTACTAAGCCGTCGCCCTGAATTGGTTCGTGATGATGATTATGAATTGATCGGCCTCAAACCGGTAAATCCCGATCAACCCTTGATTGCCGGTTCGCATTTTATCGGTATTGGTGCTAGCACGGTTGCGGAAAATGACGAAGGCTGGGTAACATCCATTGCCTATTCGCCGCATTTAAAAAGCGCAATCGGGCTTGGCTATATCCGGCGCGGCAACAGCCGTCATGGCGATATTGTAAGGGCGGTTAATCTGCTTGGCGGTCAGGATATCAAGGTCGAATTATGCAGCCCGCATTTTATTGATCCAGAAGGAACGCGGCTTCATGGCTAAATCTGCACCTATGTCAAAAACACCGCCAAGCCTGACCGCGCAAAGCCCGCTTGGTGGCTATGAAATGATCACCGACGGCACCAGCCTTATTGAGGTCACTGGCCTGTCAATGGTGTCGATTGCACCGCTTGCCGGCAACCAAACGGCCTTTCAAACGGCAATGGCCAAATTATTCAAAACTGGCAAAACTGGCAAGACTGACAACCCGAAACCAAGCGCGACAATGGCACTTGACCGGTCTGGCAAACCGCGTTGCATCTTGATGCCAAGCGCGCAAAACCAATGGTTTTTATGTTTTGATGATGATGGCACCAATCCCATTGACGCGGCCAAGGCATTGCTTGGTAAAAGCCTATCAAACCAGATAGCAATGACCGATCAATCGGATTCATGGGTTATTCTGGCGTTGTCAGGCTTGCACAGCCGGCAAACATTGGCGCGGATTTGCCCGATTGATTGCAGCGCATCAGCCATGCCGATTGGCACCACCGCGCGCACAAGCATGGAACATCTTGGTGCGATCATCACCCGCCGTCCCGATGAGGGCGATCACCAGCCTTGTTTCTGGCTGTTATCCGCGCGATCTTCGGCTGCCAGCTTTTTGCACGCAATTACCAAATCGCCACCATTTCGCACCAAAACCAGACATCTCGATTTTTTTAAGTAGAAAACCCCGCTTTCCTTTTGCATCATTGGATTAGCTGGGCTATCACCTGTGACAGACCAGTCATGCGGGCGTGATGGAATGGTAGACATAACGGACTTAAAATCCGTGGGCCCTAGGCCGTGGGAGTTCAAGTCTCCCCGCCCGCACCATCTTTCAAAAAAAACAGAATTCCCTGATTGGTCCTTGGCGTTGATAGCGGGGCGCTAGCGGCAGCTGGCTAATCGCCTTGCGATTGCAGGCGGATCGCGTCAAAAATTAAATCGACACAAACATCGCTTATTAACAAGACTTCTTGGTCAAGGTCTGCTATTGGCTCATTACTCTAGTCTTTTAGAGTAATGGTTAGCGGTACGGTTTCTTCAATGAACACAAGTTGCTTTCCTTCAACGATCGTTCATAGGAGAAAATTATGAGCACAGGAAAAGTTAAGTGGTTTAATCCACAAAAAGGTTTTGGCTTTATTGAGCCAGAAGACAAATCAACAGATGTATTCGTTCATATTACAGCTGTTCAAAATTCAGGCATGGACGGCTTGGCAGAAGACCAGATGGTTTCTTACGAGCTTGAGACCGGCCAGAATGGCAAAACTTCAGCGGTTAATCTGAAGGCCCTTTAGGGCTGTCAATCATGGGCATACAGAGCCGCAATTTTGCGCTTTGTATGCCCATTTTCCGTTCGAAGACCCAAACCCCAAAACATCGATTAATTCAGCCCAAGGCTTGCATATCGTGGCGTGCTAACCGTAACCCGCTGAACCTCGCGGAATGACGGGTAATGATCGCCGCAAGCATAATGCTGGGTCGCCCAATTATCCCACATCACAACCGTTCCCGGCCGCCATTTCACCCGCATTTGATATCGCGGGTTGTCGATGCGACTATAGAGATGACGAAGCATGGCATCCGATTCATCGGCTGCCAGCTCGTTAATCGCTTCGGTAAAAGCTGCATTCACAAATAAGGTTTCAGCGCCCGACACTGGATGTTTTCGCAAAACAGGGTGGTTGGTGGCTTTTTCCCGATTGATGATTTCAGCAAGCTCGGCCGCGCGGTCATTTTGGCCGTTTTCATTAACAAAGGAAAATCCCTTTTGAATCGTATGCCGCGCCGTTAATCCGGTTAAAAATTGCCGCATTGGCGCTGACAGACCCTCGGCAACAGCAACCATATCGACCCATAATGTGTCGCCGCCCACCGGCGGAATATGCACCCCATGAAGAACCGAGGCAAAAATCGGCACTTCGCGATAGGTCATATCAGCGTGCCAAACCTCATTTTCCGGCGGGTTATCGTCATCATTGCGGATGATGATGATATCCTCATAACCGGCGACTTTGGGATACATCGGCACCGCCGGTGCCAGATCACCAATCAATTTTGCAACATCAACATGTGTTTGCGGGTCGGGATGCTGGTCGCGAAATACCAGAACTTTATTTTCAACCAGCATTTGGAAAAGCTGTTCAGCATTGCTGCTGTCATTGCGTTTCACAAGATCGGCAAGCTGTACCCCACTCACCTCGGCACCAAGCGCGCCCGTTAAAGGCATAATTTCAGCCGTTTTAAGCATATCATCCCCCTTTTACATTGATCTAAGTAAACCCCTCATCATCGCACCGTCAATGCCGCTATCTGTGGCTTTTCACAGTGATCCATTTGCTTTGCCGGCACGCCCATAACAAGCCTGTTTAAAACCGGGACAAAGCATTAGGCGACAGCGTCTCAGAAGGAATTATCCGCGTCAATAGGCAGCGTTGGTGTCAACTGGCGATCACCATTGGCAAAAAACAATTTTTCAGGATTTATTGTTGCAGAATTTCAGCGGAAAACAGCTTGGCACCAATGGCCAATTGCTGGCTCCAATCATGTGCCGCATCGCCATCGGCATTATCCGAAATGAATTTAAAACAGTGAAAATCAATCGCTTTTTGCTGGCATATTTTGGCAAGCGCATAGGCTTCCATATCAACAAGATCACTTGTCAATTCAGGCGGCGCGCTAACAAATTGATCGCCAGTGCCACAGCTTAACCCGCCAGTACCGGCAAGAATCTCAGCATCATCTTCAAATGGCGTTTGTCCGAGCGCAAAGCCCAAAGCGCGGACATCCATATCGCGTTGCAAAAAGCGGGTTACCCGATGAAGACCGGCAAGACCGGGGCGTAACGCACCTGCGCTACCATAATTCACCACCTGTTTTGGCTGGTGCATAGCAATGGCATCGCCAAGGGCAATGGCCGCATTCACCTTGCCAACACCGGTATAAACAATGGTCCAACCGGCGGCCATGTCACGCGGAAGCTCATTTTCAAGCGCCACGATCAGAAGCGTTGTTTGCGGATCAAACCTAGTCATCATACGCCTTTAGCGTGATAAGCGGCATTTCTAACGCGGCGCGGCCGCCAAGCGCAACAAGTTCGATCACCACGGCACCGGCAGGAACAATAGCACCGCATGATTCAAGCAAGGTTTTGGCAGCAAGCATCGTTCCGCCAGTGGCAAGAAGATCATCAATGATCAGAACCGACCGGCCTTGGATGGGCGCATCTTGCTGAACCGTCAATTCAGCAGTGCCATATTCAAGATCATATCCAGCCCGCACCAGCTTGCCAGGCAATTTCCCGGGTTTGCGAACCATTATTGACCCGACATTCAACCGCGATGCCAATAAAGTAGAGAACAAAAAACCGCGTGATTCAATGCCGGCAATCAAATCAATGTCAAAACCAGATAATTGCGCGGCAAATTGATCAACCGCTTGTGCCATGCCCTCGGCAGATGCCAATAGCGGGCTGATATCACGAAACAAAATGCCGGTTTTTGGAAAATCCGGATAGCTGGCGATATAATCACCAAAATCAATAGAACCGACTGACACCCCAAAACTCCTATGATAAAACCGGTATTTCCAGTATTTCCGGCATAAACAAGTTTGCATCATGGCGCAAGAATTGATCAATCGCCCGGCCAAGCTTTGCCCCCTGATCGCGGCATTTTGGCAAAAGCCTAATCACCAAAACCGTGCATTATCCGAACATCCGCCATTATGGTGAGTCCCAATTGCCGTTGGTGATGTTCAGAATCATCATTCGCGCAACCGCGCAACCGTGTCACGGCTTATTCGCATCGCCGTGTCACGGCACATTCGCGCAATCACGTCATAGCCATGACTGCCTATTTGTGAAAGTTGTTTGCCGTTGCTGCTTGGGCGCGTTAGATTGCTGCTGATGATCACCTTCGGACAAAATCATGTTTTTCTTTCCGCTTTTTGATGAAAATGCCACGAGCCGAAGGCCGGTTATCGTATGGTTGATAATCGCCGCCTGTGTTTTTGCCTTTTTTTGGCAGCAATCGCTTGATGGCATTGCCGCCGAAGTGGCGATTTATCAATTCGGCTTTGTTCCGGCAATTGTGTTTCAGGATGAGACGCTTCCCGCCGAATTTATCATTGTTCCAAGCTGGGCAACCTTTATCACTTCGATGTTTTTGCATGGTGGTTGGCTACATCTTGGTGGCAACATGCTGTATTTATGGATTTTTGGCGATAATGTCGAAGATTCGATGGGGCGTGGCCGCTTTCTTGTTTTCTATTTGTTATGCGGCGCATTGGCGGCATTGGCGCAAGGCCTGATCGACCCGTCATCGCAAGTGCCAATGGTTGGCGCATCTGGCGGTATTGCCGGTGTTTTGGGCGCTTATTTGATGCTTCACCCAAAGGCAGCTGTGCGCTGTCTTTTCATCGTGATTGTGTTTTTCCGCTTTATCAATCTACCTGCATGGCTGGTTCTTGGAGGCTGGATTGGTCTTCAATTTGCCGCCGCGCCACAATCGTTTAGCGGTGATGGCGGCGGGGTTGCCTATATCGCCCATATTGGCGGCTTTTTGGCAGGTCTGGCACTAATCCCATTTTTCAAAAAAAGTCATATATCGCTATTTGACCGCGGCCGACCACCAAAAACATGGTCAGGACGACCGATCAGCTTTGACGAGATGAAGCAAGACGCCCGCAAACGATTTCGCCGTAACACAAACCAATCAATGCGAAGCTCGATCCCATCATCAAAACCCGGCCGGCCAAAAGGCCCTTGGAGCTAGGCCCTTTCGGGCTTGGGGGCTAGGCCTTTTCGGGCTTTTTGAGGGTGCGGCGGTGAAACGCCATGACGCCCTTGGGCATTTCCTAATGGGCATTTCCTAATCTGCCAGCTTACCATCAGCATCGACGATATTCGCCTCTGCACCAAAGGTGCGCACTTCAGCCTCAACTGTTCTTGCCGCGCTGGTGGTCACCGCAGCATCAAGCCCGCTAACAACAATCGCAGTGCCAAATTGGCCGGGCTTCATCCATGGATAGCTGCCAATGCTAACCCCATCATGGCGCGCCTCGACATCGGCAAGAATGGTGGCGATATTGCCCTCACCGGTTGAACATTGAACCGTAATCCGTGTCATGACAACACCGCCGGGCAATGTATGTTTTAATCCTTCAAACATGGCCTTCAAGATGGTTGGCACCCCGGGCAGAACATGAACATTGCCAATGATATAGCCAGGGGCTGCCGATAATGGGTTATCAATCAATGCGGCCGTATCTGGAATATCGGCCATTTTTTGACGTGCGGCGTTAAATTCGAGATCGGTATTGGCATAATGGGCAATGAGCCGACGTTCGGCCTCTGGATGGCGGATCACCGGCACATTAAACGCAGCAGCCACGGCATCGGTTGTGATATCATCATGCGTTGGCCCAATACCGCCACTGGTAAAGACCAGATCATAGGTTTTTGACAATGTTTGAACCGTATCAATGATGGTCTGTTTTTTATCGGCAATAACCCGCGCCTCGCCAAGCTGTATCCCCTGCGCGCCAAGCTGTTCGGCAAGCCAGCCAATATTTTTGTCTTTGGTGCGGCCAGACAGGATTTCATCGCCAATCACAATAATGGCGGCGGTAGGATTCGCAGAAGATGACATGAGTGAAAACCTTGAATATGCGGATAAATGAAGATGGCAAACTTTGCTAAAATATAACCAAACTGTCAAATGACTTGATACGTCAATGCCCTGATCAACCGCAAGAATTACAGTTTATAGGTTTCGCGATTGGCAAAATATGCTATCCCAGCGGCATTACATCATTCAAAAAGACAAGGCGCGCTTTGATCTGCCGCCGCCATAGAGATAACAATGCGAAGCGAAACAGTAATACGACATGATGCCGAAGGCTTTGCTGGCATGCATAAAGCAGGCCGCCTTGCCGCCGAAGTGTTGGACATGATCACCCCGCATGTGATTGCCGGTGCCAGCACCGAACATCTGGATCGTTTATGTCATGACTATATTCTGGCGCATGGTGCCACCCCCGCGCCACTGAATTATAAAGGTTTTCCGAAATCGACCTGCATTTCGCTTAATCATGTTGTTTGTCACGGAATCCCTGGGCCAAAAACACTTCGTGATGGTGATATTCTGAATATCGACATTACTGTCATTCTTGATAGCTGGTACGGCGATACATCACGCATGTTCTATGTTGGCGCGCCGTCGATCAAAGCCAAGCGTCTAACCGAAGTAACCTATGGTTGCCTGATGCGCGGAATCGCAGCAGCGCGTGCCGGAAACACGCTTGGCGACATTGGCCATGCAATCCAATCCTACGCCGAATCCTGCCGCTTTTCGGTGGTTCGTGACTTTACCGGCCATGGTCTTGGACAGGTGTTTCACACCGCCCCTACGGTTTTGCATTATGGCGAAGCCGGCAGCGGCATGGTTCTTGAACCGGGGATGATTTTCACCATCGAGCCAATGATCAATGCTGGTCGGTCGGAAACCAAAATTCTGCATGATGGCTGGACTGCGGTAACGCGCGATAAAAGCCTGTCTGCCCAATTTGAACATTCCATTGGCATCACCGATGGCGATGCTGAAATTTTCACGCTTTCGCCGGCTGGTTTCACCCTGCCGCCCTATAACGGCTAGCGAGCGGCCAGTTAGATTTCAAAAAAAACTGAGGTTAACCGACTTTTAATCCGTTTGGGTTATCTGTTTGGACACGACCAAACCTTCATCAGATTCGGGCAAACGCGCCACGCCAGCTGACCATACCAAGGGACACCGCGCCCGCATGCGCGGTAAATTGCTTGAAAAAGGTAGTGTCGCCCTTACTGAATTAGAAATTTTGGAAATGCTGCTTTACGGTGGCGCACCGCGTGGCGACACCAAGCCTTTGGCCAAACGGCTGATCAAAACATTCAAAAGCCTGTCGGCGGCTCTACGTGCCAGCCCTGATGATCTTCGTCCAATCAGGGATGTGGGCGATGCGGCAATTGCCGCGGTAAAAATTGCTGAAGCCGCCGGTCTCCAGATCAGCCATTCACGCGTCAAGGGAAAGCCGGTTTTGACGCATTGGATGGAAGTTCAAGATTATTGCATCAGCAAACTGGCACATGAACCAATCGAATATGTGATGGTCTTATGCCTTAATAGCCAAAACCGTTTGATTGCCGATGAGATGGTTTCACGCGGAACGGTTAATCAAACCTCGGTCTATCCGCGCGAAATCGTTAATCTCGCGCTCCGGCATTTCGCCCATGCCGTTATCATTGTGCATAATCATCCGGGCGCAGAAACCAAGCCTTAACGCGCCGATATCGAAGTGACAAAAGACATTAAAAAGGCGTTAGCGGTGATGGGCATTGCGCTTCATGATCATCTGGTCGTTGCTGGCACGAGCACCGTCAGTTTTAAAAGTCTTGGCCATTTGTAAAATCATGGCTTTATCGCGGCAAAGCGGTACTTAGCGATCGTCCGATATTTTTTTGGCGGCTTTGCGGGTTAATTCACCCGCTTTCCGGCTTGCCCGAAGCAATGATGGCCGCGCCGCATCAAGCGCATTACCCGCCACTTCGCCAGCCTTTTTCTGCACGGCAGGATTTTGCGCAACACGCATCAAAGCGGCAACAACAAATCGGCGAATCAGCATGTAGATGCTCCCTTGCAAAATAGCCACAATGGCTAGTTATGCGCTGGCTTTTTGCGCATCTCAATGGTACAACCAACCTCCATTTAACGCAAAAGGTATTAGAGTTATGATCCCGCGATATTCCCGACCAGAAATGAGCGCCATCTGGTCTGAGGAAAGCAAGTTCCAGATTTGGTTTGAAATCGAAGCACATGCTTGTGACGCACAGGCAAAATTGGGGGTTATCCCCGCATCGGCAGCCGCCATAGTTTGGGAAAAAGGCGCCTTTGACATTGACCGAATCAACGAGATTGAGCGCGAAACCAAACATGATGTGATCGCATTCCTGACCAATCTTGCCGAATATATTGGCGAAGATGCGCGCTTTGTTCATCAGGGCATGACCTCATCTGACGTTCTTGACACAACCTTGTCGGTGCAGATGGCGCGGGCAAGTGATCTGCTGATCAAGGGAATTGACCTGTTGCTTGCCGGACTGAAAAAACGCGCCTTTGAGCATAAGCGCACGCCGACCATTGGCCGCAGTCATGGCATCCATGCCGAACCCGTTACCTTTGGGTTGAAACTGGCCGGTTTTTACGCCGAATTTAGCCGCTGCCGTGAACGGCTTGTCGCCGCCAAACGCGAAATCGCCACTTGTGCCATTTCAGGTGCGGTTGGCACATTCGCACATATTGATCCGGCGGTCGAAGCCCATGTTGCCGACAAGATGGGACTGACGATTGAGCCTGTGTCAACGCAGGTGATTCCGCGTGATCGTCATGCCATGTTCTTTGCCGTGCTTGGCGTCGTGGCAAGTTCGGTTGAACGGCTTGCAACCGAAATCAGGCACCTTCAGCGCACCGAAGTGCGTGAGGCTGAAGAATTTTTCTCGGCTGGCCAAAAAGGGTCATCAGCCATGCCACATAAGCGCAATCCGGTTCTGACCGAGAATTTGACGGGTATTGCCCGCATTGTTCGCGCTGCGGTTGTGCCTGCATTGGAAAATGTGGCGCTATGGCATGAGCGCGATATCTCGCATTCATCGGTTGAGCGTGTTTTCGCCCCTGATGCCACCATCGGGCTTGATTTTGCGCTCCATCGTCTGGCTGGCGTGATTGAAAATCTTTTGATCTATCCTGAGACAATGCAGGCTAATCTCGACAAGCTTGGCGGGCTTGTCCATTCACAGCAGGTGTTGCTGGCACTCACGCAAAAAGGGGTTAGCCGCGAAGATTCCTATGTATATGTTCAGCGCAATGCGATGAAAATCTGGGCCGAGGGCGGCAGCTATATTGATAAGTTGAAAGCCGATGAAGATGTGGCGTCAAATCTGACAAGCAGCGAGCTTGACGCGCTTTTCGATCTTGAACAGCATTTTCGCCATATCGACACAATCTTTGATCGGGTTTTCGGCTAATTCATCAAAATTAGGCCATGATCTGGCCAAAACTAGGGTTCACAACATGACACAAAATACACCGCTCTATGAAGGCAAGGCCAAAGTGATTTTTGAAGGCCCCGAAGATGGCACGCTGATCCAGCATTTCAAAGATGATGCAACCGCCTTTAACGCGCAGAAAAAAGACGTGATTTCGGGCAAGGGCATTTTAAACAATTATATCAGCGAACATATCATGATGGCCGTTGGCGAGCTTGGCATTCCCAACCATTTCATCAGCCGCATCAGTGATCGTGAACAGCTGATCCGCAAATTGGAAATCATTCCGGTTGAGGTGGTGGTTCGCAATGTTGCTGCCGGATCCATATGCCCGCGTCTTGGGCTTGAAGAAGGGTCAATGCTAAACAACACCCTTGTTGAATTTTGCCTGAAAGACGACAGCCTTGGTGATCCGATTATCGCACCAGAGCATATTTTCACTTTTGGCTGGGCCACACCGGAAGAGCTGGAAATCATTGTCGAAGACACATTACGCATTAATGACTTTCTGACCGGCCTATTTCTTGGTATTGGCGTCCGGCTGATTGATTTCAAGCTGGAATTTGGACGTTATGACACGGAAGATGGCATAGAAATCATGCTTGCTGATGAAATCAGCCCTGATAATTGTCGCCTTTGGGATGCCGAAACCAACGAGAAAATGGATAAAGACCGGTTTCGCCGCGATTTGGGCGGGCTTGTGGAAGCCTATCAGGAAATTGCACGGCGCCTTGGTGTCAAGGTGCCGCAAATCGACCCGTAAATGGCGACCGCGCCATGCATAGACCACAACAATAAAGGGCATAAAGATGCAAGCCATTGTAAATATATCACTAAAAGAAGGTGTTCTTGATCCGCAAGGTCGGGCAATCTCGCATTCACTCAATGATCTTGGCTTTAACGAGGTAGGAGATGTGCGGGTTGGAAAGCAAATTCTACTTGAAATCGACGAAACCGATCCGGCTCGGCTTCGCCAGCGCGTTGCCCGCATGTGCGAAACATTGCTGTCAAACACCGTGATTGAGGATTATTCAATCGAGATCCCAGACGAACAATAGATTTGGATGTATCACCGCGTCACCCCTAACCAGTAATGCGAAAAAGACCATGACCCTCTCAGCCTTGCGTGTTGCCATCATTGTTTTCCCGGGATCAAATTGCGATCGGGATATGATGGTTGCCATCGAACAATTGACGTCCCGCCGCCCTGCCCTTGTCTGGCATAAGGAAGCGTCGCTTGACGCTGCCGACCTTGTGATCATTCCGGGTGGCTTTTCATTTGGCGATTATTTACGCTGCGGTGCGCTTGCTGGCCGCTCGCCGATCATGAATGCTGTGCTTGATCATGCGGCGCGCGGCGGTGCGGTTATGGGCATTTGCAACGGCTTTCAGATCCTAACCGAAACCGGCATGGTTCCCGGGGTTCTGATCCGCAATGCCGGTTTGAAATTCAGCTGCCGCAATGTTGGATTGCGGCCTTGTGAAACATTGGCCTCGCCCTTTACCGCCGGTCTTGATCTTGGCGAAGACCTGACGATCCCAATCGCCCATAATGAAGGCAATTATTTTGCTGATGTGGACGAGCTTGACCGGATCGAAGGCAATGGTCAGGTGGCGTTTCGCTATGCCGCCAGCGATGCTGCTGGGCCGGTCAATCCAAATGGTGCATCGCGTGATATTGCCGGTGTGTTGTCGAACAATGGCCGCGTTCTTGGCATGATGCCACACCCTGAACGCGCCATGTCTAACTTACATGGCGGCACTGATGGTGCCAAATTCCTGTTAAAATCTCTTGAGGCGCTGGTATCATGACTTCAGCATCGGATGTAATGACTTTTGAAAACGCCGCCACAATGGGCTTGTCGCGTGATGAATGGGATCTGATCAATCAGCGTCTTGGTCGCAAGCCAAACCTTTGTGAGCTGGGTATTTTTTCGGCTATGTGGTCGGAGCATTGCTCATATAAATCATCAAAGAAATGGCTGAAAACCCTGCCCATTGACGGCCCACAAGTCATTGAAGGACCAGGCGAAAATGCCGGCGCGGTTGATATTGGTGACGGGCTTGCTGCCATTTTCAAAATCGAAAGCCACAATCACCCTTCTTTTATCGAGCCTTATCAGGGCGCGGCAACTGGCGTTGGCGGTATATTGCGCGATGTATTCACCATGGGCGCGCGGCCTGTGGCGCTGTTAAACGCGCTTCGGTTTGGCGCAGCTGACCATGAAAAAACCCGTCATCTCGTTGGCGGCGTTGTGTCGGGCATTGGCGGCTATGGCAATTGCATCGGCATTCCAACCGTTGGCGGCGAGGTCAATTTCGACAAATCCTATAACGGCAATATTCTGGTTAATGCCATGGCAGTTGGCCTTGCCAATAGCGATCGTATTTTCCGCTCGGCCGCAACCGGCCCGGGCAATCCGGTAATTTATGTTGGTGCCAAAACCGGCCGTGACGGTATTCATGGCGCAACAATGGCATCGGCTGAATTTTCCGACGAAACTCAGAGCAAGCGGCCAACCGTCCAGGTTGGTGACCCTTTTACCGGAAAATTGCTAATGGAGGCCTGCCTAGAGCTGATGGCATCTGACTCGGTTTTGTCGATTTAGGATATGGGCGCTGCTGGACTGACCTCATCATCGGTCGAAATGGCATCAAAAGGCGGTCTTGGCATGGAGATTGATCTCGATCTTGTGCCAGCCCGCGAAGAAAACATGTCAGCCTATGAATTGATGTTATCAGAATCACAAGAACGGATGCTGATGGTGCTAAAACCCGATGCAACCGAAACCGCACGCGCCATTTTCAATAAATGGGATCTTGATTTCATGCCAATTGGCCGTGTGACCGAAACTGGCCGATTAATCCTGTTGAAAGATGGCGGCACCGCCTGCGATATTCCGATTGACCCATTGGTCAATGATGCGCCGGAATATGACCGCCCGCATGGTGATGCACCAGTTCGCAAAAAGCTTGCCAGCAGCGATATCACCAATGATGCACCGATTAGCCATATGTTGACAACCATGCTTGGTCATGTTGATCTGGCCAGCCGCCGCTGGATTTATGAGCAATATGACAGTCAGGTGATGGCCGACACCATCGCTGGCCCTGGCGGGGATGCTGCATTGGTCAGGGTTCATGGAAGCAAACGCGGCCTTGCAATGAGTACCGATTGCACGCCGCGCTATGTCGAGGCCGACCCAAAAATTGGGGGCGCACAGGCAGTCGCCGAAGCCTATCGCAATCTGTCAGCAATTGGCGCAACGCCATTAGCGATTACCAATAACCTGAATTTTGGCAATCCCGAAAAGCCAGAAATCATGACCCAGCTTGTTGAGTCAGTGCTCGGTATGGGCGATGCGGCACGCCAGCTCGATACGCCAGTCGTATCGGGCAATGTATCGCTTTATAATGAAACTGACGGCAAGGCCATTCAGCCCTGTCCGGTAATCGGCATGGTTGGGGTAATCGAGAATGTTGATGATGCTGTCGGCAATTGCTTTGTTGCCGCAGAACAAGATATTTTCGTAATTGGGCAAGGTGATAAAATCAATGATGGCTGGCTTGGCGTATCCGTTTACCAACATCATCACGGCGATTATGGCATTTATGCGCCGCCACCACTTGACCTTGTGGCCGAACAGAAAACCGGCAGCTTTGTTCGCCAGCAGATCCTTGGCGGTAGTATCAGCGCCGCGCATGACATCGCCGATGGCGGACTTGTTGTTGCCATTGCTGAAATGGCTATGCGGTCTGGATTTGGGGCTGAAATTGCAGTGCCAAAGACCGGCAATCTTCACGGCTGGGCCTTTGGCGAAGACCAAGCGCGGTTTGTTGTCACAACAGCCGACAGTCAAGCGCTGATCGCCGCGGCAAAAGAGGCTGGTATTGACATCACAAAACTTGGTATGGTTTCCGATCAAGGCGAATTGAAATTTGGTGACAATGACACCATATCAATAGCAGATCTAAATGCTGTGTTTGAGGGCTGTATTCCGGCATTGATGGCTGGCTAGTCAGCAGGTAATCGCCAAAACAGCATTTAGCCAAGCGGCATGAAAAGGAGCAGCGACCATGGCAATGGCAGCAAGTGAAATCGAAAATCTGATCAAGGCCGCCTTTCCAGATGCCATCATCACCATCGAAGATTTACGCGGCGATGGCGATCATTACGCCTGCAACGTGATCTCTAGCGCCTTTGCTGGCAAGAATTGTGTTCAGCAGCATCAGATGGTTTACAAGGCACTTGGTGGCCGTATGGGCGGGGAGTTACACGCACTCGCCCTGCAAACATCGGCACCGCAAAATTAAATTCCCGTTACCAACAGGGCATGATACCCAGTTTTAGGAGCAAAATAATGTTGGATGATGCACTCAAGACCCGCATTGATAATGAAATTGGCAGCGAACAAGTTGTGCTTTTCATGAAAGGTACACCAGTCTTTCCACAATGCGGTTTTTCCGCAGCGGTTGTGGGCGTTCTATCGCATCTTGGCGTTAAATTTCGCGGCATAAATGTGTTGGAAGACGACAATATCCGCGAAGGCATCAAGGCCTATTCGGATTGGCCAACGATCCCACAGCTTTATGTAAAAGGCGAATTTGTTGGCGGGTGTGACATCATTCGCGAAATGTATGAAACGGGCGAATTGACCGAAATGTTTCAAACACATGGCATTAACGTCCAGCCAAGCTAGGCTGGCGGGATAAGCAAAACCACACCGCTGGCATTTATTGGCAAAGCCCTAGTCGGCGGTGTGGCTTTCAACGATATTATCCGACATGAACGCGCGTTCCGACACAACCTCGGCAATGCGTATCCGGTACCAATCATAAAATTCCTGCCGTCCCATCGCTTGGGCAACCATATGTTCGGCATGGCCGCGCCATTGCGTAATCGCATCACGACCGGTCCAATAGGAAACAGTGATGCCAATCCCATCATCACCCCGAACCGATTCAACCCCAAGAAAGCCGGGCTGTTGCTGTGCCAGAGTCACCATGCGATCAGCGGTAATTTCATACATATCATCGCCGCTTAGGCTGCGCTGGGCGGTGAAAATCACCGCATAATATCGCTCAGGCCAGCCGGTTTTTGCGTCAGTATCGCTATCATTCATTGGAAACCTCTATGGTTGGTGAATCGTCTTTTCAAAATAGACCCGCTTAAATCCATGTTCTTCACGACGCGCAATCTCGCGAAAACCAGAATTACGATACCAATTAATATTTTCATGCATTAAGTCATTTGTGTAGAGATGATAAGACACTGCCCCCTTTTTGCCATGAAGAATTCGCTATGCCGGATTAATGCCGCCCCAATACCCTGCCCCTGATTTGATGGCGCAACGGCGATATTATCAAGCCGCCAGCAAACCAAGTCATGGCAAAGCACCACATAACCGCAAATCATGTCATTTGTTGCAATAAAAACTGTGTCATCAGTAATATGGCGGGTAAAATCAGCAAGCATCGGTGCGGGCGGACGGCCAATGCGAGCGATATAATGCCGATAGGCTTCATGTACCAGCCGAACCAGATTTGGCGCATCGCTTAATAACGCACGACATATGTTCATGCCCAGATATTAGCATGAAAAGCCTTTTACCAAAACTGCATTAACAGAACCGGCACAAACCGGCACCGCCATAATCATCTGCATATAATCAGGCGATATCGCAATAAAAAAGGCGGCACTTTCGAGCCGCCCTTTTTTAAATAACTTCGTTGTTTTGTGCCAGCCTTGGCCAGCCATCACGATTTAACGTGAGTAATATTCGACCACCAGATTTGGTTCCATCTGAACTGGATAAGGCACTTCGTCAAGGCTTGGCACCCGAACAAAAGTTGCCGTAAATTTATTATGATCAGCATCAACATATTCTGGCACATCGCGCTCGACCGAAGCAATCGCTTCAAGAACCGCAGGAATGTTCTTGGCCTTTTCTTTAAGGCTAATCACATCGCCAGGCTTTAACATCACTGATGCAATGTTACAGCGCTTGCCATTTAGCATTACATGGCCGTGGTTGATCGTCTGACGTGCCGCAAAAACGGTTGGCACCAACTTGGCGCGGTACAATACGGCATCCAGACGGCATTCAAGAATACCAACAAGATTCTGGCCTGTATCACCGCGGCGACGAACAGCTTCGGCGTAATATTTTTTGAACTGCTTTTCACCTATATTGCCGTAATAGCCTTTCAGCTTTTGCTTGGCCATCAGCTGCACACCAAAATCGGTTGGCTTTTTGCGGCGCTGACCATGCTGGCCCGGTCCATATTCGCGTGAATTTACAGGTGATTTTGGGCGACCCCACAGGTTTACGCCAAGACGGCGGTCGATTTTATGCTTTGAGGAGTGCCGCTTATGATCGGACTTTGCCATTGATTGGCTCCTTTTTCCGTTGTTGCCCCGGTAGGGTCGCCATATCAGCCAAGGCTGGTATTTTGACCGGCATCACACCCCGCTGGTGCAATCCGCGTTCCCGAGAATTCGCCGGAAAATATGAGCATTTGACCCATTTGTCAAACATATTTCGTAATGGCTAGTCGCGTTTTCGTGTTAGCGCCTGAATCACGCCGTGAAGCGTGCTAATTTCCTGCGCTGACGGGGCTGCCCGCGTGAAAAATGCGCGTAAATTCCGTTTGACCACATGGCTCATATCGGGTGCAGTGAAAAAACCGCCATCATCAAGCGCGGCTTCAAGTCGCTGAAAGAGAAAGTCACGCTCTTTGATCGAGGCTGGGGGCGCATCCGGCATGACTGGTTTTGCCAATTGATCCAAATCTGAATGATCTGAAGCTGCAGCATCGCCTTGCTGGCTTGCAAGATAGGCAGCCATTCGCCATTCCCATGCCATCAACAAAACCGCCTGCGCCAGGTTCAATGATGGGTAAGACGGGTTTAATGGCGCGGTCACAAGAATATCAGCAAGTACAACCTCATCATTATCAAGCCCTGAGGCTTCGGGTCCAAACAGCATTGCAACCCTGCCGGATGATGCCACATCGGCGGGTGATGCCACATCGGCGGGTGATGCCATTGATTGCCGCACATGCGCCAGCATCATCATGGCAGCGGCGCGCGGATCAGCGCTTTTAATCGGCAAATCACGCCGTCTGGCACTGGCCGCCACCATTAATGACACATCAAAAGCCGCATCAGCCAAATTGTCATAAACACGCGCATTTTCAATGATTTCGCTTCCCCCCGCGGCCATTGGCAATGCCGCAGGGTTTGGCCAGCCATCGCGCGGTGCGACAAGCCGAAGATCACTCAGCCCACAATTCATCATGGCGCGGGCAGCCGATCCAATATTTTCGCCCATTTGCGGGCGCGCCAAAATCACAATTGGCGCGGTTGGCAGCATTGTCATTTTGAAATCGACTTTGGACCAGCAATCTTATCATGCTGCAATTTCCAGATCATGCCATCACCAAGCGCGGCAACCGACGCATCGATAATATTGGTCGATAGACCAACAGTGCGCCAGACAGGGCCGCCCGGAACGCAAAATTCGATCATCACACGGGTCACAGCACCGGTTCCCGACCCTTCGGCTGCATCAAGAATGCGAACCTTATAATCAACCAGTTCGACATCGGCCAGCGATGGATAGGCAGCAACCAACGCCTTGCGCATGGCAGTATCGACCGCATTCACCGGACCATTGCCAATGGCGGCTTCATGGAAACAATCATCACCAACAAAAATTGTTGTTGTGGCTTCGGATTCAACAACCAATTCACCACGCGCATTAAACCGGCGCTCATCCATGACGCGGAACCGGCCAATACGGAAATATTCCGGCACTTCCCCAAGCATCTGACGGGCAAGAAGCTCAAAACTGGCTTCGGCAGAATCAAAAGCCCAGCCTTCAAATTCCTTTGCCTTCACAACGCTGATCAGCGTGTCGAGCCGTGCATCCTTGGGGTCAATCTCGATCTTGAACTGGGCAAACCGCGCCAGCATGTTCGAACGACCAGCCTGATCCGAGACAAGATAATGCCGCTCATTCCCAACCTTTTCCGGCGGTACATGTTCATAAGTGCGCGGGTCTTTTTGCGCGGCAGATGCGTGCAACCCGCCCTTATGGGCAAAGGCCGCCGCGCCAACATAGGGCGCATGGGCATCCGGTGCCCGATTCAACCGATCGTCAAGAAACCGTGACAAACCCATCAATTTTGGAAGATTAGCCTCGAAAATGCTGGTTTCATAATCGGTCTTCAGCACCAAACTGGGGATAAGCGAAATCAGATTTGCATTGCCGCATCTTTCGCCAAGCCCGTTAATTGTGCCTTGCACCTGACGTGCCCCAGCGGCAATCGCTGCCAGCGAATTTGCCACGGCAACGCCAGCATCATTATGACAATGGATTCCCAAGCGAATATCAGGCATTTTTTTGTGAACAGCGCTGACAATATCGAACACTTCATCGGGAAGCGTGCCGCCATTTGTGTCGCAAAGAACAACCCATGTTGCACCGCCTTCATTGGCCGCACGAATACAATCAAGCGCAAAATCAGGGTTATTTTTGTAACCATCAAAGAAATGTTCGCAATCAAACATCGGCTCGCGGCCTCGATCAGCCGCGGCAATCAGCGATTGACGGATCATTTCCAGATTTTCATCAAGCGTTGCGTTCAATGCAGTTTTTACATGGAAATCCCATGTTTTTCCGACAAGGCAAGATGCGTCAACCTCGGCATCAATCACCGCACTCAATCCCGGATCATTCGCTGTGCTGCGGCCACCGCGGCGGGTCATGCCAAAGGAAACAAGCTTGGCATTTTTCATTTTTGGCGGCTTGGCAAAAAACGCATCATCGGTCGGGTTTGCCCCTGGCCAGCCAGCTTCGATGTAATCAATGCCGATATCATCAAGCGCGTGGGCAATAGCAACCTTATCGGCGCGCGAAAAATCGACGCCACGGGTTTGCCCGCCATCGCGTAATGTGGTGTCAAACAACCATATTTTATCGCTACCCATTGGTAATCTCCCACCGCCTGTGACCCGCAATAAATGGCCGGCAAACTGATCTATGCCCGTCTTTGCGGCATCGGTTTAGCAAAAATGCCCGTTCATTGCTAGCGTCGCCGCCAAATCGTCCCATCAACACTATCTTCAAGAATGATGCCAGCATCCGTTAATTGATCCCGAATGTCATCGGCTTTGGCAAAATCACGGTTGGCGCGAGCCTGCTTCCGCGCTTCGATAAGGCCGTCAATGGCAGCATCATCCAAACCATCATCGGTTGCAGCATCACCCGCCTTGGCCCAGCCATCGGCGCTTTTCTGCAAAAGACCGAGAACCGCCGCGCTGGCCTTTAACGCCATTGCCGCAGCATCATCACCTTTGTTTGCCAAGCGCGCCAATTCATGCAACCGCGCCATCGCTGCAGGCGTGTTTAGATCATCAAGAAGGCAGGCAATAAAATCAGCATCAATTTTGTGCTGCGAGGCGTCAACATCACCAACAGCGCGATATAGCCGGTCAAGACCGTTGCGCGCGTCCCGCATTGCGCTATCTGACAAATCCAATGGCGTGCGGTAATGCGCCGACAAAAGCGCCGCACGCAAGGTTTCGCCGCGATATTGATCGGCAGCATCGGTAACCGAAATAATATTGCCAAGCGATTTTGACATTTTTTCGTCATTCATCGTGACAAAGCCGTTATGCAGCCAGTAATGCGCCATTTTCGTTTGATCATGCGCACAACAGCTTTGCGCGATTTCATTTTCGTGATGCGGGAAAATCAAATCCAACCCACCAGCATGAATATCAAACACCTCGCCAAGATAGGTTTTGGCCATCGCCGAACATTCAATATGCCACCCGGGTCGTCCACGTCCCCAAGGGCTGTCCCATCCGGGCTGATCATCACTGCTCGGCTTCCATAAAATAAAATCGGCCGGTTCACGCTTGTAAGGGGCAATTTCTACCCGCGCACCGGCAATCATGTCATCCATAGACCGTTTGGACAGCGATCCATAATCAGCCATTGTTGAGACTTGAAACAATACATGGCCATCGGCCGCATAAGCATGGCCTTTATCAATCAGGGTGGTGATCATGGCCTGCATTTCGGCGATATGATGCGTTGCGCGCGGTTCGATATCGGGTGCAAGCGCGCCAAGCCGTTCAGTATCTTGATGAAATGTTTCAATCGTTTCGGCGCATAATTCATCAATGCCAATGCCGCGTTCGGCCGCGCGAATGTTAATTTTATCATCAACATCGGTGATATTGCGAACATATGTAACCTTGGCATGACGCAGCCGCAAAAGCCGCACCAACACATCAAACACCACAATCGGACGCGCATTGCCAACATGAATCCGGCCATAAACCGTTGGCCCACAGGCATAGACCCGCACATGATCATTGTCGATCGGAACAAAATCTTCTTTTTTGCGGGTCAGGGTATTATGGAGTTTTAGCACACTCATGCTGGCATTCCCTGCAAGCGCGCAAGAACGCGATCACGCCCCATAATGCCAAGCAAAGGCGCAAGCTCAGGCCCTGCCTCAACACCCGTCAGCGCGAGGCGAAGCGGCATGAACAAGCCCTTGCCCTTAACCCCTGTTTCGGCCGCAATGGCAGTTGTCCAGCCTTTCCAGATTGACGCGTCAAGATCACCATGTGGCAATAATGCCGCCGCCGCATTGGTTACATTATTTGACTCGATAACCGGGGTGATTTCACCCGTACAGATATCCCACCAAATCTTGGCCTCGCCAACAGTGCTGATATTCCCGCGAACGGTTTCCCAGAAAAAGGCATCCCCCGTAACATTGGCGCTGGAAAGCCGGTCTTTCACGGCATCAAATGGCATATCTTGAATAATCTGGCCGTTGATTTTCTGCAATTCTGACGGATCAAATTTCGCCGTAGCGCGACCAAACCGGCTAATATCAAAACCGCCAATGATAGCATCCATACTGGATTGCGCCTCAACCGGATCGGCTGTACCGATACGCGCAAGAACACTGGCAATCGCCGCCGGTTCAATGCCGTTCTGGTGCAGCTCACCAATCGACAAGCTGCCAAGCCGTTTTGACAGGCCTTCGCCATCCGCCCCAGCAAGAAGCGCCAGATGCCCCATCGTTGGCGCGGTTGCGCCTAGGGCTTCAAAAAGCTGAATCTGCGCTGCCGAATTGGTCACATGATCTTCACCGCGCAAAATATGCGTTATGCCATGATCAATATCATCAACAACCGACGCCATTGTATAGATCACCCGCCCATCTTCGCGCATCAACACTGGATCAGACAGGCTAGACATATGATAGGCAACATCGCCACGTACCATGTCATGCCAACTGACCTCGGCATCATTCAGCAAAAACCGCCAATGTGGACGTTGGCCATTGGCTTCAAATTTTGCTTTATCCTCGGCACTTAGTTTCAGGCCAGCACGGTCATAGACCGGCGGGCGGCCAGCCGATAATTGCGCTTTGCGCTTGAGGGATAATTCTTCAGGTGTTTCATAACAAGCATAGGCACGGCCAGCGGCAACAAGCTGGGCCAATGCCTCATCATAGCGCGCAAGGCGCAATGATTGACGATCCTCGCAATCCCAACCCATTCCCATCCAGTCAAGATCGGCACGGATATCGGCTTCAAACGCTTCGCTAGACCGCTCGGTATCAGTATCATCAATCCGAAGCATGAATTGGCCGCCAGTCTTGCGTGCAAACAGGTAATTTACTAAGGCCGTCCGTAAATTGCCGACATGCAATCGCCCAGTTGGGCTTGGGGCAAAACGGACTTTGATTGCAGTCATCAAACGACTCCTTTTTGGCACTTGGCCAGTCTTTGCAAGCGGCAGCCAGTTCGCTGGCTTGCCATATATTGTGACTCGTTAGGGTTTTATCGGGTTAAAGCCAGAGGTCAAGGGAAGACGGCGATCACGACCAAAAGCAACTGGCGTCATTTTTGGACCCGGTGCAGCCTGAAACCGTTTATATTCGGCACGGAATAAAAGCTGGCTTGCCCGCACAACTTCATCCCGTTCATAGCCACGGCCAACAATCGTTTCGATATCGGTCATGTCTTCACACAAAGCCGCCATGATCGCATCCAGCCGGTCATAAGGCGGCAGCGAGTCAGTGTCTTTCTGGTCAGGGCGCAATTCGGCTGATGGTGGCTTGTCGATGATGCGTTGCGGGATCAAAATACCATCAGGGCCAGCCGCCCCGCGCGGCAAATGCTGATTGCGCCAGTCACAGAGCCGGAACACATCAACTTTCCAAACATCCTTTAGCGGGGCATAGCCGCCGCACATATCGCCATAAAGCGTTGAATAGCCAGCCGCATATTCGGATTTATTGCCTGTCGCCAGCACCATTGACCCATGTTTGTTCGAGATGCCCATCAAAATTAATCCGCGCAAACGCGACTGGATATTTTCTTCGGCGACATTCGGTTCGGTACCGGCAAATTGTTCGGCCAGCATCTGGTCAAGTGCGCCAATTGCCGGGGTTATCGCAATATTATCAAGCCGGATGCCAAGGGCGCTTGCCAATTCGGCAGCATCATCAAGGCTTTCTTGGCTTGTATAGGCCGACGGCATCATAACCGCATGAACCGCATCCGCGCCAAGCGCGTCAACAGCAAGTGCGGCAACCAGCGCCGAATCAATACCGCCCGACAAGCCAAGAACAACCCCCGGAAACCCATTTTTATGGACATAGTCACGAAGCCCAAGACAGAGACCGCGATAAAGCGCGGTCAAATCACCATCGGGCGGCGAAATCTGGCCGGCAAGCGTGACCATGCCCGCTGTTTTCTGCGCTGAAACAACCACAATTGATTCAGAAAAGCTTGGCAAATGACAGGCAAGCTTGCCACCAGCATTGATTGCAAAAGACCCGCCGTCATAAACAAGCTCATCCTGCCCACCAACCATATTGACATAGGCAACCGGCAGGCCGGTTTCGACGGTTCGCGCCACAATTGTTGACATGCGGCGTTCGGGCTTGGTCATGTCAAATGGTGACGCATTGATTGCAATGATAAGATCGGCACCTGATTCTTCAAGACATTCGGCAACATTCGCCTCCCAGATATCTTCGCAGATTGGAAAGCCTATTTTCAGCCCTCGCAGCATCGCCGGGCCGGGCATCTGACCAGCGGCAAAATTGCGCTTATCATCAAACACGCCGTAATTTGGCAAATTCACCTTGTCAAATCGGGCAAGCTGGGCACCGCCATCAAGAATGAAAACCGAATTATAAATAGCGCCATCAGCGGCAACCGGCGCGCCAACAACAATTGCCGGACCCCCATCGGCGGTAAGCTGTGCCAATGCATCAATACCTGCAGCAACATCAGCCATAAAATCAGCCCGAAGCACAAGATCATCACAAGGATAACCGGAAAGATACATTTCAGGGGTGACAATGATTTCAGCGCCATGAGCCGCAGCCTGCGTCCGTGCCTCGGCAAGACGGCTGACATTGGCATTTACATTGCCAAGATGCGCATTCAATTGGGCGAGCGCGATTAAAACCGGCTTTGTCATGAAACAATCAACCTTTTACTTATACAAAAGAAATTCACGGCCAGCCTTGACCCGTGGCTTGCCATCATAGGCAACAATATCCGCTGTCGCATAGGTTTGCGACCAGATTTGCGGCAAATATGATCCGGTTCCAATCACGTCAACCGGCGCATTGGCAAGGGCAAAAACACGGCATTTATCGGGACCAAACCCGCTGGAAGCAACAATTTTCACCTTGTCAAAGCCGTTGCTATCAAGCTGTTCGCGCATATGCCAAACTGCTGCCGCACTTACGCCTGTTCCAAGGAGCAAACGCAATTCATCTTCGGTTCGATAGCCACGCAAAGCCTGCGGAACATTGCGTTCCAAAACCGCATAAGATGATTGGGTGTCAAGCCCTTCAACATAGCGGCCACCATGCGTATCAAGACGAAGCGATAAGGTGCCTGCCTTACTGTGATCATGAAAATGCGCGGCCACGGCAAGCCCATCGGTGATTTCTTGACCAAAATAGTCAACCAGCACCGTCAAAGGCGCATCGGGCACGGTCTGGTGAAACATTTCGGCGGCACGAACGGTTGATCCAGCATAGCCAATCAGGGCATGCGGCATTGTTCCCCTGCCCTTTTCCTGACCAAAGAAATGCGCGGTTGCATCGGCGGCACAACCAACAAAGCCAATGGCATTGGCTTTGGCCTTGGCCTTGGCAGCGCCAACCGACGCACCATAAGCCATAAGTTCGGCCATTTCACTGCCGGCACAATGGCGGGCATCCATCGCCAGAAACGCCACATTCGGCAATTCCATGCACATATTATAGGCGTTATAGGCAGCGACACAGGCTGGCCCAAGGCGTTGCAGAAAAATCGTTTCAAGGTCGACAAGAACCGAAAAGGGGCCGGTGACATAACACATCGGCTCGCCAGCACCAATCCATGCCCCTTCAACATAAAGCTGTTCGATTTTCAAGGTGGCACCGCGGGATTGCGCCATGGCGGTAATCCATTCGATGGCCAAACGTCCGGCAAAGGTAACCGGACGCCGCATGAAAACCGCATAGGTGACTTCGCAATCACCATTTGCCATGACGACTTTGCGTGTGTGATTGAAATAGGTATCGGTTAGACTCGGCTGAATTTCCGGAGTCGGCCCGCTGCTCGCAAATTTTGCCATCAGTCTACCTTGTTAAAAATGGATCAAGACCGCCGACGCAAATCTCAACAGCGTATGACAAAGCCTTTGACCCTTTATACGGCCTTGGACATATAAGACGGTACATCGCGCCGACGTTTCAGCAAATCGGCAAGAAGAAACGCAAGTTCAAGCGCCTGCGCCCCATTCAACCGCGGGTCACAATGCGTGTGATAGCGATCGCCAAGGTTGGCCTCGGTCACATCGACAACACCGCCAACGCATTCGGTGACATTCTGACCTGTCATTTCGAAATGCACGCCGCCCGGATAAGTGCCAATCTCATCATGGGCGTCAAAAAAGCCAGTCACTTCGGCCATCACATCATCAACACGGCGTGTCTTATAACCGCTGCTGGCCTTGATGGTATTGCCATGCATCGGATCACAGCACCATACAACATTCGCCCCATGCGCCTTGACCGCCCGCAAAAGTGGTGGCAAACCGCTTCGCACCTTTTCCGCGCCCATCCGAACAATCAAGGTCAACCGGCCGGCCTGATTGCTTGGGTTCAAGATATCAATCAAGCGCAGCAACTCGTCAGGATCAAGGCTTGGCCCACATTTCAGGCCAATCGGATTGGAAATGCCGCGCATATATTCAACATGTGCGCCATCAGGCTGGCGAGTCCGGTCGCCAATCCACAACATATGTGCCGATGTGTCGTACCATCCTTGCTCGTCAGTAATAGTATCGCGGCGCGTCATGGCCTCTTCAAACCCAAGAAGAAGTGCCTCATGGCTGGTGTAAAGCTCGGTTTCGGCAAGCGGACGCGCCGTTGCCGATGTTACCCCGCAAGCCTTCATGAAATTCAGGCTTTCTTCGATGCGTTCGGCCAGCGCTTCAAAACGCTGTGTTTGCGGCGTGTCTTTCAAAAAGTCAGCCACCCAGCTATGCACCTTGGTCAGATCGGCAAGCCCGCCTTGGGCAAAGGCGCGAAGCAAATTCAAGGTTGATGCTGATTGTTCGTAAACGCGAAGTAAGCGCCGCGGATCAGGGATACGTTCATCTTCGGTAAAGGCTGGCCCATTGATCATATCGCCGCGATAGCTTGGCAATTCGACACCATCAATCACTTCGGTAGGCGCCGAACGTGGCTTGGCAAATTGACCCGCCATCCGGCCGATTTTGATCACCGGCATCGAAGCGCCATAGGTCAGCACCACCGCCATCTGCAACATGACTTTAAAGCTGTCGCGAATGTTATTTGCTGAAAATTCGGCAAAGCTTTCGGCGCAGTCACCGCCTTGCAACAAAAACGCCTCTCCACGCGCCACACTGCCAAGCCGGTCGCGAAGGCTTTGCGCCTCACCGGCGAAAACCAGCGGTGGACGACCCGAAATAATCTTTTCAACAGCATTCAGCCGGTCAAGATCAGGATATTCCGGCACTTGTTGAATTGGAAAACTGCGCCAGCTATTTGGTTGCCAAGTCATTTGATTTTAGTCCTTTTAAGGTGAGATGGCTTGCGAACGGCACAACCGACCCCACCCCTTTCATTGGAATTACAGCTCAATATTGCGGATTTGCCCTGTTTTTTCAAGCTTTATTCCGATAACCGGGCTGGCGAGAAATTGCCATATCTAGCCCTCTTTGCGCGGTGTGCGCATGGTCACGAATTCTTCGGCGGCGGTTGGGTGAATGCCAATGGTGGCGTCAAAATCTGCCTTGGTTGCCCCCATCTTTACGGCAATCGCAATGCCTTGCATGATTTCACCGCAATCGGGCCCCATCATATGCACGCCAACAACCTTGTCGTTTGCCGCGTCGACAATCAGTTTCATATAGGTTTTTTCAGCACGTCCCGAAATGGTATTTTTCATCGCCCGAAACTGGCTTTCAAAAATAGTGACCTTGCCATGAATATTGACTGCATCGGCTTCAGACAGGCCAACCGATGCGATGGGTGGCTGGCTGAATACGGCCGAGGCAACATTGGCATGATCGGCCTTGCGCGGGCGATTGCCAAATTCGCTATCGGCAAAGGCGTGGCCTTCGGCAATCGCAACTGGTGTCAGGTTAATTCGGTTTGTGACGTCACCAATGGCATAAAGACTTGGCAGGTTTGTTTGTGACATATCATCAACAATGATTTCGCCCTGTTTGCCAAGCTTGACCCCCAAATCATCAAGGCCAAGATTGGCAGTATTTGGCCTGCGACCTGTCGCCGCCATGATCTGATCAACCGCCAGCCTGCTGCCATCGCTAAGATGCGCCTGCTTGCCGCCATTTTCAGCCGTGACATGATCAATGGTGGTTTCGGGGTGAAGAATGATTCCGCGATCGGTTAGCGCCGTTGCGATATGGGCGCGAACATCATCATCAAAGCCACGAAGCGGTAAATCACTTCGATAAATCAAATGGGTTCGCGCCCCAAGCCCGTTGAAAATACCGGCAAATTCAAGCGCAATATAACCGCTGCCATAAATGGCAATGTCCTTTGGCATTTCGGGCAGATCCAGCGCTTCATTCGAGCTGATGGTATGATCTTTCATGCCCGGAACATCGATGAATTGCGGCGCACCACCAACCGCGATCAAAATTTTGCCAGCACGATAGACATCCGCGCCAACGCTGACCTCATTCGGGCCAGTGACCCGTCCCCAACCCTCGATCAAGGTAGCGCCAGCATTTTTCAATAGCGACCGGTAAATATTTTCCAACCGGCCAATTTCAGCATCTTTCGCTGCGATCAAGCCAGGCCAATCATGCGACAGTCCATCAATTTGCCAGCCGAAGCCGCGGGCATCTTCAACATCGGCTGAAAAACTGGCCGCATACATCAACAGCTTTTTAGGCACACAACCACGGATAACGCAAGTTCCACCCGGCCGGTCTCCTTCGATCACCGCAACCTTGGCACCATGACCAGCGGCGATGCGGCCAGCACGAACGCCGCCAGACCCTGCGCCAATCACAATCAAATCATAGTCGAAATTCTGCGAAGATTGGGCCATCATTTCTTGCCTTTAGCTGCCGGTTGGATTGCGATGAGGATATGCCTCTATCTAACAATCTTGTCGCGCATTCAGCCGCCAAGTTCAAGATGATTCCCAAGCCATCACACCGCGTATTAGATGCTATAGCGTTTATCGGCCAAAGGTTCTGCAATTGGCGGCGACAGATAGTCGGCAAAAATAACATCGTTGAGGCTGGCAAAATTGGTAATGGCCAAAGCCAGTTGATCCGTTGAAAGCGCATCAAGGTCGATAAAACGGTGCAAGGTCACCGTTGCCGCCCCCGAACAAATGCCAAACGGACGCTGCGCATGGGCAATCGTATCTTGAAGAAGTAGCATCGTCAAAAAAGATGCCTTTAACGGGCCGCTGCCATCGCGGGCAACCGTACTGGACAAAAGCGCCTGATTGGCATTATGCAGCAATTCGATCTGAATGATGGCATTGTCATTTACCGGCATCATCCATCGGCTTGCGGCAAGCGCAACAACCCGATCATGCAAAAGATGATGTTTGGTTTCGCCAAAGTCTGACATGATATGGCGGATTTGTGATTTCGTGCTGGGTTGCATCTCTGGTCAAACTCCTAGGCGAGATGATTTGTGAGCCGGCAGCACGATTTTCAGGGCGTCGCTGATGGCAAAAACAATATCTCTTTGGTGATAAATCTTATCATAAATTAACGAATTATTGAGAAATATCATTCCGCAAAGTGTTTTTCTATTATGCAGAGATATAACCCTTTTGGGTGGCCCTAAAATCTGCATCTTACCGGTGATGTATTGCGCCTATTCAATCAGGAAAAACAATTATAGATTGCCATTTGACTGCTATTGCGGCGTTTTTTTAAGACATGGCAGCCGGCATGAGGCATCCAATATTCCAGAGCAAAGGCAAACGCGCCCATCCTTTCGCGGCCATCCATTCGCGCCGATAGTTTCGCGCCGATAATTTTACGCCGTTACTTTTTGCGCTCTTCAGTTTGGCGTATCGTCTAGCATAGCGTCTGGCGTCTATACCGCATCAAACTGCGGCAATCATTGCGCCATGCAACCGGTCACGATAAGCTGAGGCCTAACCCGAAATTTCGGGCGCATCACCAATGTGATCATTTGCCGTGATCATTGTCTTTTTTCTTGGGTTTCATCAATGGCCGAACAACCTTCATCATCGCCGCAATCAACCGCGCTTGGCACCTGTCTTTGGCAACCAACAGACGAGGCGATCGAACAGGCACAATTGCAAGATTTCGGGCGGTTTATCGCTGCCAATCATGGCTTTGACTGGGGCGGTGATTTCCAAGCCTTATGGCAATGGTCAATCGATTCAATGCCTGATTTCTGGCAAAGCCTGTGGCAATGGCATGGCATGATTGGCGATATGGGATCACGCATCCTGATCGATGAAACCGCGATGCCCGGTGCCCAGTTTTTTCCCGATGCCAAAATCAATTTTGCCGAAAATCTTTTGGCCGAGGCTGATGACCGCCCTGCGATCAGCGCCTATGGCGAAGATGGCCGTCATCTCGCGCTTAGCCGTGCCGAGCTGAAACAAAAAGTTATGGCGCTTGCCGGCTGGATGCGTGCCAAGGGAGTTGGCCAAGGTGACCGCGTTGCCGCCTACACGCCAAATGCGGCCGAAGCAGTGATCACGATGCTAGCAAGCGCAACCATTGGCGCAGTCTATTCCAGCTGTTCGCCCGATTTCGGATTAGCTGGTGCGGTTGATCGGTTTGGCCAAATTGAACCAAAGCTGTTAATGGCCTGCGATGGCTATCTTTACGGAGGCAAAAAGATTGACCGGATGCCGCTGATTGCCGATCTTACCGCCCAATTGCCAACGCTTGAGGCAGTTTTAATCCTTCCCTATCTTTGCGATGCGCCGGATTGCCGCGCCATCGCCAATACCACCCTTTTTGACGATGCAATTGCAAGCGCCAAACCGGTTAGCGCTTTCGTACGAGTTGGTTTTAATGATCCGCTTTATATTCTCTATTCAAGCGGCACAACCGGTGCGCCAAAATGCATTGTTCACGGCGTTGGCGGCACCTTGATCCAGCATATCAAAGAACATCGCCTTCATGGTGATTTGGGCGCGGGTGACGCCATGTTCTATTTCACCACTTGCGGATGGATGATGTGGAATTGGCTTGTATCGGCCTTGGCGATCAAGGCAAAAGTGGTGTTGTTTGAAGGCAACCCATTTCACCCGGGGCCAGCCCGATTGTGGGAACTGGCCGAAACCGAAAATATTGCCATTTTCGGCACGTCGGCAAAATATATCGATGCTGTTCGCAATTCAAGCTATGTGCCGCGTGATCAGGTTCGTCTTGGCGCGCTACGGGCATTATTATCAACCGGGTCGCCGCTCTCATCTGACGGTTTTGCCTTTGTTTATGACAAAATCAAACCCGACCTGCAGCTATGTTCAATTTCCGGTGGCACCGATATTGTGTCATGTTTTGTTCTTGGCTGTCCGGTTCAACCGGTTTTTGCCGGTGAAATTCAAACCCGCGGCCTTGGCATGAAAACCGATGTTCTGGACGAAGATGGAACCAGCCTTATCGGCAAACAAGGCGAGCTTTGCTGCACCGCGCCTTTCCCTGCAATGCCGGTAAAGTTCTGGAATGATCCTGATGGCAGCAAATACAAAGCTGCTTATTTTGAGCATTTTCAGGGCATATGGCGGCATGGCGATTGGGCCACCATGACTGCGCGCGGCGGCATGATCATTCATGGCCGGTCTGACGCCACCTTAAACCCGGGCGGTGTTCGCATTGGCACGGCCGAAATTTACCGTCAGGTCGAAGCATTTGATGCAATCACCGAAGCGCTGGTCATTGGTCAGGATTGGCAAGATGATGTCAGAGTTATCCTGTTTGTGCGGATGGCCGATGGTGCCAATCTTGATGATGATTTGCGGCGCGCCATCTGCCTGGCCATTCGCGCTGGCGCAACGCCTCGCCATGTGCCTGCTGCCATCATCGCTGTTCCTGATATTCCGCGCACGCGTTCAGGTAAAATAACCGAACTTGCCGTTCGTGATGTCATTCATGGTCGGGCGATTAAAAACACCGAAGCCTTGGCAAATGCCGAAGCGCTGGCTTTTTTCGAGGCTTTACCTGAATTGCAAAAGCCAGATTAGCCTTTAATCAGCCCTTGAACCGCACTGCTATTGGCAAAACGGCGACGGTTGGCTTTGTAAAAAGCAAGCGATAGGGATAATTGGCGGGTTTCTTCCTGTTTTAAGGAATCTTCATCATCAAGATCATCCAGCTTGGCCGCTGCGCAAATATGCGCAAGATAGGTATGATCAGCCTTCACGCGGTCGGCAATGGTCTTGAATTTTGCCTTTGACCCAACTGGCCATTTTTCGCGCAATAAGGTTATTAGCACAAAATTGGCACCTGCCTCAAACTGGGACGCAAGCGCGCTGTTAGCCGTGATTTTACTGGCAATAATCTCACTGGCAATGATGGTAATCGCGTCAAGATAATTTTGATCAGCCACCAATTCAGCGCCGCGATCTTGATCCATCCAATGTCCAAGAAGATTGACCCTATCGGCAGCGTCCAGCCCCATCAGCAATGCATGGCTTGCTGCCTTGTGAGTCATGGTTACATCAACAATGTCGCTTTCGCCCATGATGCGGATAAGTGTTTTTTGGTCAGCCATCAATTTATTCCCAGATCAATTTTGATAAAGATATTACGCCGTCAATCGCGCGGGTTTACCGGGGTTTTCGCAAAAGAACAAGCACTTCATCGGGTTTGCCCTAGATCCCCAGTTGATTGATCTCGCGCGTAGGCACAAGTTCGCGCCATGCAATCACAAGACAGCTAGCAATAATAACAAGCGCGCCAATAATTTCACTTGCCGACATAATTTCGGCGAAAACAAAATAACCAACAATCCCCGAAATTGGCATTTGCACATAACGGATGGACGCCACCACAACCGCATTTGAATAGCGATAGGCGGTCGTCATCACAATTTGCAAGGCCGACCCTATCACAGGACATGATCGTCAACGCAATCCTTTTTCGCCGTGCAAATCTTGCCATTTATGATCAGCGGCGACTCATTGAAATCTGGCATGCGTTGGTGAAGCCTGATAGTTTTTGCTTATGACAATCATGCAGCAAAAACTTTTCTCTTCAGGTGGGGCGCTTGATAAGCTTGCCACAATCGATGCCGATATAGCCGCTGCGCTGTCTCGTTTTGGCCCGCCACCCGACCGGTCGCTTCCCGCCAGTTTTGAAACTTTGGCGCGATCCATAATCGGCCAACAGATATCGCGCGCTGCCGCCAGTGCAATCTGGACCCGCATGCGAGACCAAAACCAAAGTAGCGCCCCCATCATCGCCAGCAAACAACCAGATGATTTAATGCCTTTCGGCCTGTCGCGACGAAAAGCCGAATATTTGATTGGCATTGCAGATGAAATCCAGTCAGGGCGTCTTGATCTGGCTTCATTGGCCAAGATGAGCGGCGAGGATGTTCAAAAACGGCTTGTTGAAATTCGCGGCATTGGCGCATGGACGGCCGATAATTTCCGGCTTTTTGCGCTTGGCGACATGGATGCGTGGCCAGCCAATGACATTGCTTTGCAAGAAGGCATGAAACGACTGAAATCATTGAATGAACGGCCAAATGGTGAAATGCTGGAAACGCTTGGTGAGGCATGGCGTCCCTATCGCGGCGCGGGCGCGCTGATGCTTTGGCATATTTACGGCATTCTAGTTCGCCAAGCAACAATCGACGAAATTTAACCGAATAAATCGCCCTGATCCGGCTTTGCTGGCAAAAGTGCATCACCTTCAAGTGGCGTCACCAGCCCCGGATGATCTATCCCTGCCTTGCCAATATCAGGCGCAACCCGATACCAGTTAAACCAGCTAGCCGGTGCAATTTCACAATATTTTGCAGCCTGATCGGCATTGCCGCCAAGCCATTGCGTTTCGGTACCGGCAGCAAGCACAAGCGGCTGGCGATGGTGAATTTCGGCCAGCTTGCCATCAGCGGCACTGGTCATAATCACAAAGCGCGATTGCGAACCCTGCTGAAATAATAATCCGGCCATCGCCATGACGCCGCCATCAGATAGCTGAATATGCCAAGGTGTTTTTGGCGCTGACCATTCATACCAACCGCTTGCCACCACAATGCAGCGTGACAGTGAAAAAGCATCGCGAAAGGTTGGTTTTTCCCGCACTGTTTCCATGCGGGCATTGATCAGAAAACTTTTGTTTGGCCCTGTCGGCGGTAGCCCCCATGCGGCGGTTTTGGCCTGAAGATGAAGACCATCGCGAACAAGAACCATACTATTCTGACTTGGCGCAATGTTCCAGCGCGGGCGCAGGTTTTCCAAAATCGTAACACCAAAGCGGCGCATTAATTCGTCTGTTGTGGCCGTGCTGGTAAAGCGTCCGCACATAACACATCTTGCCCTTATCGTGGAAATTCTAACTCGATTATTTTCCGCCACATAAGGTAGCGCGAAACTGACGACTAGGCGAGCCATCAATCATGTTGTATCACTTGATAGCAATCACCGTGATCCGGCGCAATGATGCCGCGCATTGCCAAACCAGCAAACCAAAGGCCCCTTTTCGTACCATGACAGCCTGCCTTGCCATTTCCGATCAGAACATTGCCAAGGCGGTAACGATTCTTGCGGCAGGACAGCTTGTCGCTTTTCCAACCGAAACGGTTTATGGGCTTGGTGCTGACGCCACCAATGCAGCAGCGGTTGCGCGTATTTTTGCGACCAAACAGCGACCAGCCTTTAATCCATTGATAAGCCATGTTGCGTCGGCCGATGCCGCTTTTGCGCTTGGTCAAAAGACCCCGATTGCCGCCGCCCTTGCCAATGCTTTCTGGCCTGGCCCTCTGACATTGATTTTGCAGCGCAATGATGATTGCCCTGTGGCCATGCTCACCACCGCCGGATTGGGCAAAATTGGGGTTCGGGTTCCGGCGCATCGCGGCGCGCAATCGCTGTTAAACGCCTTCGGCAAACCCATTGCTGCGCCAAGCGCCAATCCATCAGGCCGGATTAGCCCTAGCACCGCCAAACATGTTCTGGACGGGCTTGATGGTAGGCTGGATCTGGTGCTTGATGGCGGGTCATGCGAATTCGGCCTTGAATCGACCATTATCGACTGTACGGGCGATTTTTCCCGCCTGTTGCGCCCTGGCGGGATTACGCGCGATGCTCTGGCCGCAGCTTTGGCCGCGGCAAATTGTAACCCGCGAGTTGATATTGCAGAACCATTGGCCGATCACGAAAATCCGCTTGCGCCCGGCCAGCTTGCCAGTCATTACGCCCCCAAGGCGGCGGTAAGGTTGATGGCTAAAACCAGCACCGCCGATGAAGAGTTAATCGGGTTTGGCACAGTCAGCGGGGCAGGTAAATTAGCCCTAAACCTCAGCCCTTCAGCCGATTTGGTTGAAGCTGCGGCCAATCTGTTCTCGATACTTCATGCGGTTGATGCTGCCAACATTGCCAAGATTGCTATTGCTCCCATTCCCGATACCGGTCTTGGCGAGGCCATTAATGACCGGCTTCGCCGCGCCGCCGCACCGCGCTAGCTGTTTTTTTTAATTTTTGCCCTAAATGCAGGCAATTTTTAGCCCAAAAATCTGTTTCACCGAAAACAACGCTTTCATCACTGAACAGCATTTGCATTGGCGGGCGCAGATACCTATAAATAAAGACCAATCTGAATAAAGGCCTGTCTGATGTTTGAAAAGATATCTGGGTGCGGCATTTGACCGGTTGGCATTTTGCTGGTTGGCACGCTAACCCGGCCATTACACGGAATGTTAGCGTTGCTATCAAACAAATATGACAGGAATTGTGAAGCTTATGGATGACCGTAAACCAAATATCATTGATGATCTAATCGGCCTTGTTGGTGATAAAGCCGTGCTGCAAACCACCGACGATACAGCAAGCTATCTGTCTGATTGGCATGACCGGTTTCACGGGTCAGCGCATGCAGTTGTTCTGCCAGAAACAACGGCGCAGGTTGCCGCCATCATGGCCTATGCTGGCAAGCATAATATCATCGTTGTTCCGCAAGGCGGTAATACCGGTTTCATGGGCGGGGCAACGCCTGATAGCAGCGGCAATTCAATCCTCTTGTCGCTTCGCCGGATGAACAAGGTTCGTGAAATTGACACGCAAAATATGTCAATGACGGTAGAGGCGGGCTGCATCTTGCAGAACCTTCAAGATGTTGCCGAAAATGCAGGTTTGTATTTTCCATTGAATCTAGCGGCAAAAGGTAGCTGCACAATTGGCGGCAATCTTGGTACCAATGCAGGCGGGCTGAATGTTGTTCGTTATGGCACAACTCGCGCCTTGACGCTTGGTCTCGAAGTCGTGCTGATGGGCGGCGAAGTGTTGGAAATGCTAAGCGGGCTTCGTAAAGATAACACCGGTTATGATTTGAAAGACCTGTTTATTGGATCGGAAGGCACGCTTGGCATCATCACCGCAGCAACAATGCGGCTATTTCCAAAACCTGTCGCTCTTAGCACTGCCTTTGCCGAAATTCGTGATGTCGATGCGGCGGTTGAATTGCTGCATCGCATGCAGGCCGCATCTGGCGGTATGGTCGAAGCTTTTGAATTGATTCCAGCCGATATTTTGCATGTTCTGTTTGAGTCATTTCCCAATATCCAGCGTCCGCTAGCCAACATTGGCCCCATGAATGTTTTGATGGAAATTGGCAGCACCAATCCAGCCGATAATGAAGTTGATGGAAATGGCAGCTCACCGATCCGGTCGATCATGGAATCGGTTCTTGAAATCGCCTTTGAGGATGGTTTGGTCATTGACGCCACCATCGCAAGTAGTGATGCCCAGCGCGATGCCCTATGGGATGTTCGCGAATCATCACCCGAGTCACATAAACGTGCTGGCAAAGTGGTACGCTCAGATGTGGCCTTGCCGCAATCAGCCTTATCGGCATTTTACGCTGATATGGTTGCTGGCGTAAAAGCGATTGATCCTAAAATCCGCATTTGTGGCTATGGCCATATTGGTGATGGCAATTTGCATTTCAATCTTGTTCAGGCCGCTGGCGGTGACCCCGATTTTGACGCCAAAGCCCCGAAATTGCTTGAATTGCTGTATGGGCGCGTCACCAAATATGGCGGGTCAATCAGCGCTGAACATGGCATTGGACAGGTCAAACGTGACCAGCTTGCCAAGGTCAAAAGCGCTGCGATCATCAATACCATGAAATCAATCAAGGCGGCTTTAGACCCGAAAAATTTAATGAACCCGGGTAAGGTTATCTAATCCTAAAAATCACCCTTTAGCATGAAAGGTTTAGATCATGGGGAAAACACCCTCAGCCGCTGATATTTTGAATTTCTGGTTTGTCGAAACAACACCCGAATTCTGGTTCAAAAAAAATGATGATTTTGACGCTGCCATCCGAGACCGGTTTGGCAAGGCCGTCACTGAAGCGCTTGCCGGAAGGCTTGACCATTGGGCCAATGACGCCGACGGCTGTCTTGCGCTTATCGTGACGCTTGACCAATTTACCCGCAATATGTTTCGCCATTCGGCACGGGCATTTTCGGGCGATGAAATGGCGCTGGCCTTAAGCCTTCGTTGCGCTGAGCGCAAATATCTTGATGCTGCCCAACCAACTTATTGTCATTTCATGCTTATGCCGATGATGCATAGCGAAGATATTGGCATCCAAGACATGTCTTTGCCGTTATTTGAGCAATACACCTCGAATTTAATCTATGAATATGCCGTGAAACATCGTGATATCATCGCCCGTTTTGGACGATTTCCGCATCGCAATGCTATGCTTGGCAGGCCGAGTAGCCGCGACGAAGAACAATTTTTGACCCAGCCCGGATCGTCGTTTTAGGCGTTTGGTTTAAGGCCAAGCGATTCGAGCGCACCAATCGCGGCAAAAGCGCTGACCTCGGAAATTGGCGCGCCCTGAAGCCAGCTTGTCGCTGCCCCTTTCGGGGCTGACATGGTTGGATCAGTATCAGGCCCCATGATCATAAGGCTCGGCACGCCGGTTCGGGCGGCCAGAAACATCGGGCCAGTGTCATTCCCAATTACAAACGCAGCCCCGCCAAGCAATACCGCTAATCCGGCCAGATTTGTTTTCCCGCATAAATCAATCGCATCAGGCGAAGCGGCCAAAACGGCATTTACCGCATCACGATCATCAGCCGTACCAACAAGCACAATTTCAAAACCGCGCGCGGCCAGTTCATTGCCAATGGCGGCAAACCTGTCTGCAGGCCATCGTTTTTGTGGCTTTGCCAATGAGCATCCGGGGATAAGAACCACATATTGCTTGTTATCAATCATAACCGCCGGATTGTCAGTTTGCGCCGCCCCATTGACAAGCCATGACATATCCGGGCTTTGCGAAACACCGCCTGCCATTTTGGCAGTAGTGACCATACGGTCGCGATTATTCACACCGGTAAAATCAGGGAGCGGATCCGAACAGCCAGAAGCGGTGCCAATCCAGCGCGCGTTTGATGGTACGAAATGCGCAAAATAATTTCGGGTACGACTGCTGCATTGCATATCGACAATCACTGACCAGTCTTGACGAAAAGACCGACGAATCCGCCTTGCAGCGGCGAGGTTTAATAGCCCAGCCCGCGGATCGGCAATCACCTCATCAAACCAAGGCATCATTTTAGCCAACGATAAGAATCCGGGGCTGGTCATCAGCGCGATATGCGCCTGAGGGTTGCCAGCGCGAAGGCTTGCAAAAGCGTCAAGTGCCTGCACAATATCGCCAAGCGCACCATGTTTGATAACAAGGATTCGGCGGTTATCTCTCTTTTCAAGCATATGTGATTGTCACTTATCAGCAAGCGGATTTGAAATCATTTTTTATTACACCATAATAAGTAACCTGTTGTGTAGTTCAAATGATGCAATAGACTGTTATAACCGCGCACAATCTTTTATCCCGATCATTTGGCTCGATCATTTGGAATAAATTCATGAAAACAGCAGATGATTCCCTGAACATTGATATTTTACTGCCTGCCAAAGAAGCTTTTTCACCGGCAAATGCTGGCGCGGTGGCGACAGTAGTGAATGACCTTGTTACAAAAAGTGCCCGTAATGATCACATAAGGGTGATTGGCAATGATGTAGACATGCCTTTTCCAAATGTAAATTTTTGCGGCCTAAAACCAAAGTTGGCATGGTTTTATGGCAATAACACAGGCTTTGTACTGGCCTACCTAAACCAGATTAAAAACTATCGAGCGCCGGATCTTGTTGAAGTACATGGCAGATGCCATGTTGCTGCCCAGATTATTAAAAAACGCCCAGATATCCCAGTTAGTCTATACCTGCATAATGACCCGCGCAGCATGAAAGGTGCAAAAACTATTAGAGAAAGGCAAAATTTGCTGACCGGGCTTGCTCAAATCATTTGTGTATCAAATTACATTCGTGGTTGTTTTCTGGATGGGCTCGACACTGCTAGCCAACTCTCCACAAAAATTCATGTGGTACAAAACGGTGTGAAACGTCGGTTGAAAACACCGCCGCAAAAAGAGGCCATTATCTTTCTTGCTGGCCGCATGGTACCAGAAAAAGGGATTTTGGAATGCGCCCAAGCGCTTGCCGATATTCTGCCATCCTATCCTGAATGGCGGTTGGTCATTGCCGGTGCGCGCAGATTTGAACAGGCCACCCCCAATAGCTATGAAACAAAAGTGGCAAAGGCCATCGAGCCACTCGGCTATCAGGCGGAAATGACCGGCTTTATTCCCTTGGATCAGGTGCGTGATTGGCAGGAACGTGCCGCCATTGCCGCCTGCCCATCCTTGTGGCAAGAACCGCTTGGCAAGGTTGTGGTTGAAGCCTTGGCAGCGGGATGCGCTGTTCTCACAACAAGACGCGGCGGGATTCCCGAAGTGGCCGAAGGCCGTGCATTGATCATCGACGAGCCGTCCGTTGTCACATTTCGTGATGGCTTTGCCAAGCTTTTGAAAGATGATCAGTTTCGTCATCAATTGCAAAGCACCGCCTTTGCAGATTTTCCGTTTACCAGCACCGCAATGGCCAATAAGGTGGATGCGCTTCGCCAAGCAGCATTTGACACGGCTTGGCATGGACATAGACGGTAAAACAGGCTAGCGATAGGTTATGATTATCAAAACAATGTCTCGGCATAGGGGTTAAGTGTCTTGGGTTTTTTATTTGTCAATTGCCGCCTGCGTTGCCTGCTGTTCTTGCTGGTGCTGATAACACCGGCCAATTTTGCATTTGCTGCTGACAAGCCGATTGGGTTCGAAGCCGATAATGTTGTTGTGAATCAGGCTGACGGCAGCCTTTTTGCAACTGGCAATGTTGAATTGAAACAGGCCAATAACACCTTGCGCGCCGATGAAGTGACCTATTACCGCAACCAGAACAAAGCAATTGCCCGCGGTAATGTTGTTCACATTGATGCCGATGGCACCGTCACCAACGCTGCGATGATGGAAATCGATACCGAATTTTCGCATATCCTTGCCGAAACCATCATTTCAAACTTTACCAATGGCGAGTGGATATCGGCCGATCGTGCTGACCGCATTGCCGGTGACAGAGGCATCTTTGACGCTAGCCGTTTCACCCCATGCAAATGTGATTTTTTGAACGGTGAAAGGCCTTTGTGGGATATTAAAGCCAGTCAATCCGTGCGGAATGAAAAAACCCAAACCATCACCCATTATAATATGCGTATGAATGTGCTGAATCTGCCGGTCGGCTATCTGCCATTTCTGTCGCATCCTGATTGGACAGTGCGGCGGCGTTCGGGCGTTTTGACCCCAAGCTTTATCATCAGTTCAGATTTAGGCTTTACCCCATCGATCCCCTATTATCAGATCATTGATGAAACAAGTGATGTAGAATTAACCACTCACAAATATCAGTATCGCGGGCTCGGGGTAAAATCGCGCTATCGCAAATTATGGGATAGGGCCGAGTTGAGCGCCACTATCTACACCGCTAATGTTGAAACCTATAAAAAGAACCGCGAGCTTGTCGGTGCCGTTTACGCGACCTATGCAAGCCGCATTGGTAATGGGTGGGATATCAGGGCCAATCTGCGCCGGGCAAGCCAAGACACCTTCATGCGCCGCTATGGTTTCAATGACGACACCTCATTGAAATCAACAATCTTGGCAACAAGAACGATCGATAACCGCTATTACAGGGTTGAAGCTTCCGACCGCCAATCATTGCTTGCCAGCGACAAAACCTTGAATGAACCCACTGTTTTGCCGTCAATTTTCTATGAAAAAACCGAAAAAGGCTGGCGCGGAAACCAGTTGTTCCGAACCGAACTTAGCGCCGTGCAATTGGATAATGATCAAGGGCATGATATGGCGCGCTGGAGCGGCATTTTTGAAGTGGCAGAAGATTTTGAGCTGCCGCTTGGCATTGCCAATTATGAGGCAAATATCACCGGCAATTACTATAGCATCCACACCAAGCCAGACAGCGCGGCAACATCGCTTGGTGATATCAGCTTTGCTACCCCTGCCCTTTCAGTTGGTTGGCGATTGCCGATTGCGGTGGCAGGGGCAAACCGCACCGCAATTTTTGAACCACAGGCACGACTAGCCTTTATCGGCGGTAAAGACCGGACATCGGCTATTCCCAATCGTGATGCCAGTGATTACCGGATTGACGAGGCCAATCTTTTCCTTTTGAACCGCTATCAGGGCACCGATTATATTTTGCCCGGAACGCGGGCTGACATTGGCGTATCGGCCACAACTAACGATAATTTTTTCGGTGATGTGTCCGGCTTTTTTGGAGTTAGTCGCCGCCTGTCGGGAAAAACGTCTGCTGGCCTGAACACCGATCAGGGGGATAAATATTCCGACTATGTTGCAAGCCTGACGGTAAATCCGGCAAACAGCCTTAATCTGCGCTGGTCGGGACGGCTTTCATCAAAGGATTTGAACTTGAATGAATCAAAGACATCGCTGTCCTCGGCACTTGGTACCGGCAGTCTAAGCGTGACCCATAACCAGCTTGCCAAAGCCTATTTTGCCAGCAGTGATGATGACCGTGAGGAATTATCAGCAAGCTATAGCCAATCCCTTATCGGTGGCTGGCAATTTTCGGCAACGCAATTATGGGATCTGTCTTATGGCAAGACCATACGCAAGAAAAGCAAGGCTGCGCTTAGCTGGAATGGCGGTGTTCAAGATTGTCTATATATCACCATTAATTATGAACATGACCCTGTTGCCGACCGAGATGTTAGCGCCGTTGACCAGTTAAATTTCGTCATTGGCTTTAAACAACTTGGCGCGATCTCACAATCAGCGGCATCGGCTTTCATGAAATAGACCAGCCACCATATCATGGCGATGTCGTCGTATAATTCGTTACAGTAAAACAGCAATCAGCACGATGATAACGGTTGAAATGATCATCGCACGCGTTAGCCCTATATTATTGCGAAGGCTTTTGCCCATAATCGTTCCAAGCCAACACCAAAGGCTGTGTAAACAAAGTTGGCAAATGACAAAGGTCAGGATAACAACAGGTAATTGAACCGAAAAATCACCAAGAGCTGGGGCAAAATTACCCCATGCTAAGACACACATAACCCATGCTTTGGGGTTTAGCGGGTGCACAAATAAGCCATTACGAAAGCGGAAATGATCTTGCGCAGGCTCAGCGTTGCTGGTGTCGGCATCGCTTGCTGGCCATGATTTTAACGCCAGCCAGATCATATAACCAGCGCTGACATAGCTAAACAGCATTTGCCAGACAGGCGCTTCGGCCAAAACAAGGCCAAAGCCAAATCCAATAAACAGATTGAGCGCGATTTTGCCGACAATCAGCCCCAGAATAAAGCCAATAGATTGACGCAGCCCTTGGCGAACCCCGGCAAGCATCACAATCAAATTGGCTGGCCCGGGCGTGCCAACCATGAAGGTAACAAAGGCCAATAAGGAAAGAAAAGCAAGCACTTAACAGAGTTCCAATTTAGTCGTCTTTGATTAAACGCTTGCCAAGAAGGTAAACAGGCTCAATCGCGTAGCCAAGCTGCTGGTAGAATTCGATAAACTTGGCATTATCGGTTCTGACACAAAAATTGATCTTTGGACAGCCAACCGATAGCAGAAACCGTTCAGCCTCGGCCATCAAAATCTTGCCATAACCGGTGCGCGCATAATCAGGGTCGACAGCAAGAAAATTAATGCTGCCCCGATGCCCGTCATAGCCAATCATGATTGAGGCCATAAGCACCCCATCAATTTGCCCAATTAGGAATAAGCCGTTCTGATCACTGTTTTTGCGGGCAATATCTTTTTCTGGATTATTCCAACCACGGGTAAGGCCACATTTTTCCCATAGGGCGATCACTTGGCCACTCTGATCATCCGTAAATTCAGAAATTTTCATCGATTTTGACATAGGCTCAATTTTGATATGAACAACGGCTTTCAATCACGCCAGCAGGAAAATTGGTAACAGGTTCTCATCGCCGTTTCAATGTTTCAAAATTGTACGATAAACCTAAAAATCACCTGTTCGAATTCCAGATCATCTCTTGCTTAGCGCGGCGCACCATGCGTCAATTTTAGCCGCAGGCGATAATGCGGCATGAGCAGGCGATGTTGACGGCAAGCCAATGATTTCAACATCAGCAAGCAATTTCTTGTCTATTTCATCGGTAAAAGACGGTATGACCCAACGACGCCAATAATCAAAGGCGGTGCGGCCATTTAGGCAAATGCGATTAATCTGGGGATAGGCTGACAATAATTTTACAAAATCATTGCATTTTGCATCGCGTATTGTTGCATCCGATGATGCCTTGCGGCTGCATGATACCAAAACATCCCACAGCCCGATGTGTGCATCATTCAACGCCGCCAGCCGCGCTTGATAAGGCGCGTTTCGGTCAATCTGAAACGCGGTCTCGACACAATCCCAAAACAAATTCCGCGGATGCGCGTAATATTCGGCTTCTTTTTGCGAAATTGCCCCCGGCATGCTGCCAAGCACCAGAATCTGGCAAGACACACTGATCTCGGGCGCAAGAGCTGAAATGACGGTTTGACGTAACAAGCGATTGCCCTCCAGTTTGTAAAGCTTCGTGAACAGCATTATATTAGCGTTAACACTTTGAATGTTAACCTAATGTTTTTATTTAACTATATGCATTTAAACCGAAATATGGTTATCTGAAGAAAAAAAGGCTATAATTTATCTATATTTTTGTTCACTTTTAGTATCTTATTTAAAAAAATTTTCATCAACATCATTGAATAAATTAGAAGATATTGCAAATCTCTAACTCTCATCGCACCATCGTCTGACTTCATCTTTGTAGTTAGAGAAGTATTTCGAAATTACGTTGATATCAAATGACGACAGAATAGACGTGTTTGGCTCTCGATCGAGAAGGAAGTTGAAGGAGAACTCTAACAGTTGCGTCTTTGTCGCATTGTCGTCGGTGAGGTCAGTGAGACTTTGGTCAGTAACTGTTACCGTGTGATTGGTTGTCGAGGTTTTTGCAACAGTCACCTCGAAGACATCATCACTTAATTTCTTGATTGAAACAGACATTTCATAAATTCACTTCAAAAAATTTGGCAATATCAGAACCACATCCTCACAGAAACATCTACCTAGTCATTCTGTAATGAATTTTTATTAAATAATTTCAATGATTTATTCTACAGTCACGGATTGGATTGAACTGATGAAATAGGTTGTTCTTTGTTTCAAACATCCAATTATAAATAGGTTGAGTTATTTACTTCTTAGTCGCAAAATGAGACTGCTAGTCCACTGTCGCATTTTAAGAACGGAGTCTCAAATGAAGTTTATATCATACATTTTAATTGGACTGTTTGTGTGATCGCAGACTGCAACTGCAGAAATTAATTTAACATCTGACAGTGTTGTCGATGGAAAAATAAACAAAATTCACGCATGCAGAAAAAAAGGTGGCAAAGATAAGAGTATCCAAATTTCTGCATCGAACCTGCCTGCAGGTACAAAAAGTGTTTCAATAATTTTGGACGATCCAGATGCCATTAAACCTGCTGGCAAAATATGGGTCCATTGGAACGTTTTCAATGTGCCAGTTGCCACTAGTGATTTTTCGTTGGACATTGGAACCAAACCTGCGGGAACTATTGGCAAGGGTCATGGTGGGTCAGGTTATAAAGGAATGTGTCCTCCTGATGGAAAACATACATATAGGATTGCGATCTATGCCCAAAAAGAAGATGTCAAAGCAAAAGCATCAGGTTTTAGTGCAGTTAAATATACTTTAGAAAGATTTGAAAAAGATTTCAGTAGTTCAATAATCGAAAAAGCACACATTGAGGGTACTTTCAGATAAATGTTTGTATCCCAGGTACAACATAAAAAGTACCTTTTACCATGCTTACAACTCGGCATGAGTAATGTTTAACCAGAGTAACTCCATCGTACCGAATTCAATATCCGAAGGTGTTTCTCTGTGGGGAGTGCCTGAAAGACGTTAAATCACGATTTCAGGTTACTTACTAATACGGTGGAACTTGGAAGAGTAAGAAGAAGTAGTACCCCCCGAATCCTACAGATGTTTTCTAATCTATAAAGAATGCAAGTACCTAAAGAGATATGTCAGTCTTGGTTTCTTTCCCAAATAATCTTCATTCTTCCCCACTCTGGTTCATATTCCCTATGGATATCCTCTAATCGGTTGTCTCGTTGTTTGTGCCTTTTGAGAACCGAATAGACAGAGTTTCCAGTTACACCCCACTTCTTTCCTCTATGAGTGGTTATTCCCTTCTCATTGAGGACTTTAGTTATTCTGCGATACGACATTCCAGAGTCGTGCAGAGACTTAATGTAGTTGTGGAGTTTTTCCTGCTCAGGTGAGTATTTCTCAATCTGTTTATACACAAACTGGTTGGTTTTTACCGAAACGCAGAAACACAAATAGTGAGAAAACTTGGAGTTTTTTATTTCATCAGTAGAGGAAACAACCGAAGTTATTTCATCAGTTGAATCTACTCTACAGTCACTGATTTTGCCAGATTGCGTGGCTGATCAACATCGGTGCCTTTTTCAACCGCGGTTAAATAGGCCAAAATCTGCGCTGGAATGGCAATCAGGATGGGCGCAAGAAGCGGATCAACATCAGGAACGGTGATCACCGCGCTGGCATAATCAACCTCGGCGGCGGCTCTTGCTTCGGACAAAAGGATGATCTTGCCACCACGGGCGCTGGCCTCGCGAAGATTGCTGCTGGCCTTTGCCATCACCGCATCGGCCGCCAGCAAGGCAACAACCGGCAGGTCTTCTTCGATCAGCGCAATCGGCCCATGCTTCATTTCACCCGAGGCAAAGCCTTCAGCATGGATATAGCTTAGCTCTTTCAGCTTTAACGCGCCTTCCATTGCCAGCGGGTAAAGCGCCCCGCGCCCAAGATATAGCGCCGATTTGGCTTGCGATAGCTGATGCGCGACTGGCCGGATGGCATCAAAAAGGCCAAGGGCTTTGCCAACCAAACTGGGCAAGGCTTGGATTTCAGCATGAATGGCTTCGGCGCGTGCTTCGTCAATTTGCCCCTTGGCGCGTGCCAACGCCACGGCAAAACACAGCAAAACGGTCAATTGCGCGGTAAAGGCCTTGGTACTGGCAACGCCGATTTCCGGCCCTGCCCGAGTTGGCAAAACAAAATCTGCCTCACGTGCAATCGTACTGCTTGGCACATTGACCAGCCCGATGGTTTGCAGGCCGCACACCGCTGCATGGCGCATTGCCATGAGCGTATCAAGGCTTTCGCCTGATTGCGAAATGGCGATTGCCGTATTATAGGGCGCTGTTGCTGGCTGGCGATAATGAAACTCGGATGCCACTTCACAAGCCACCGGCACCCGCGCCAGCGATTCAATCCAATAGCGGGCAATCTGCGTTGCATAATGGCTGGTGCCGGCTGCCACCATAACAATTCCGTCAATTGACCGAAGTGCCTCATCGCTCATCTGTGCGGTTAAGCGGCCATATTCATTTGTCATCGCCGCCAGCGAATGGGCAATGGCATCCGGCTGCTCGTGAATTTCTTTTTCCATATAATGCCGATAACCGCCCTTATCGACCAGACCCGGGCTTGCCGCCACAATCACCGCCTCCCGATTTACCGGCGTGCCATCGGCTTGATAAACCGAAACCCCATCGGCGCGAACCAGCGCATAATCATGGTCTTTTAGGTAAACCACTTTGCGCGTTAAATGCGACAAAGCAATTGCGTCTGACCCGATATAACAAGCATCATCACCAATGCCCAAAGCCAGCGGCGAGGCATTACGCGCCACGATCAATAAATCAGGATGATCAATCGCCATCACCGCAAAAGCATAGGCGCCATCAATTTCATCAAGCACCTGACGCGTTGCCATTGCCGGATCCAGACCAGCATCAAACGCTTCGACAAACAGATGCGCCAAAACTTCAGAGTCGGTATCGCTGGAAAATTGGTGGCCGGCGGCCTCAAGCCGTGCGCGGATGGTGCGGTGATTTTCGATAATGCCATTATGCACAATCGCGACCCTGCCCGATGCCACATGTGGATGCGCATTTTCGTTTGAAACACCGCCATGCGTCGCCCAGCGCGTATGACCAATACCAATATCACCAAGCAACGGCGTTTCTTTGAGTGCCAAATCAAGATTTACAAGCTTGCCAACGGCGCGTTTTAGCGCAATCGCACTATCATGGATCGTAACAATGCCCGAACTGTCATAACCGCGATATTCAAGACGCTTTAACGCATCAAGAAGCACATCACTGCATTGCTTATGTCCAACCGCACCAACAATTCCGCACATCAGATAGCCTCTTTCTTCATCTTTACGCCAGTTTTCATGGCCTGATAGCGATCTAACGAAAGCCCAGACGATCCCAAACGCCTAGACTCGATCGCAAATGCCATTGGCTTTCAGTATCAGCTTATTTATCGCATTGTGATAGATATATTTTTATTTGAAAGAAAGGCCGGAATGGGGCTTTTTGGTGATTTTTTCCAAATTGAAGCAAAAAGCAAAACCGCATCACGCAAATGTTTGGCATTAAGCGGTATTTCCGATTATAAATTTTATATGAAAATAGCTGCCATCATTCTTGCTGCCGGAAAAGGCACGCGTCTCAACTCTGCTTTGCCAAAGCCGCTTCATCAAATTGGTGGCAGGCCAATGCTGGCATGGTCGCTAGACGCTGCCAAGGCAGCGGCGGCAAGCCATATTGTAACGGTTCTACCAAAGGAATCAGATGCGATTATCAACTGGCTTGGCGGTCAAAAAAGCTGTATCCAAGACCCACCAAAAGGCACCGGCCACGCGGTATTGGCGGCCCGCGACAGCCTAGCCGGTTTTGACGGCATTGCTCTGATCATGTTTGCCGACACACCATTGATAACGGCGCAAACCCTATCAAGCCTTGCTGCGGCAATTACCGATGGTGCCGATATCGCTGTTTTGGGGTTTGAAGCGGCTGATCCCACCGCATATGGCCGGTTAATTACCAGTGATGATCAAAAGCTGGAAAAAATTATCGAACATAATGATGCCAGTGACAGCGAACGCGCTTTGAAATTGGTCAATGGCGGCGTTATGGCAGTGCGCTGCCCATTACTGTTTGACCTTCTAGAAAAGGTTGGGTCAGATAATTCCAAAGGCGAAATCTATCTTACCGATATTGTCTATCATGCCAATGCGCAGGCATTGAACGTCATGTACCGCACTACCGACGAAACCGAAATTGCCGGCGTCAATAGCCGCCAAGATTTGGCACATATCGAGGCGATCCTGCAAAAGCGGCTTCGCCAAAGCGCGATGGAACAGGGCGTAACCCTACAAGCGCCAGAAACGGTTTTTCTAAATGCCGATATCCGTTTTGGCCGTGATGTGATTATCGAACCGCATGTTGTTATTGGTGCTGGCAGCGTGATTGGCGAAGGCTGCATCATTAAATCATTCTCGCATATCGAAGGCGCAACGCTTGGCGCATGCTGCATTATCGGCCCCTATGCAAGGCTTCGCCCGGGCACAAATGCTGATGAAGGCGTCAAGATTGGTAATTTTGTCGAAACGAAAAAAGCTGTCATTGGCGCTGGAAGCAAGGCCAATCACCTCACCTATATTGGTGACACAACAATTGGCGTTGGCGCCAATGTTGGGGCTGGCACCATTACCTGTAATTATGATGGTTTTGGCAAATTCAAAACCCTGATCGGTGATGGCGCGTCAATCGGATCAAATACCGCGCTTGTTGCCCCTTTGACAATTGGCGCCGGTGCGATTATTGGCGCTGGCAGCACCATCACTGCCGATGTGCCGCCGAATGCCATCGCAACGACGCGAAGCGCGGTTGATGTTCGCCATGATGCTGCCACCCGCTATCGCAGCGTCCGCGAAAATGATACCAAATAGATAAATTCATCTGACGCCTGCTGAAAATGAGCCACCCGAATGAATGTTAACATCGCCACTGCCGCAAGATTGCTTTGCTCACTTCAAGCCAAAAAGGTGCTTGTTCTTGGCGATGTGATGCTTGACCGGTTTGTCGATGGTGCCGTGACCCGCATTTCGCCCGAAGCGCCCGTTCCGATTTTAAGCCAAAGCCGTGTTCGTCAGATGCCGGGCGGGGCTGCAAATGTGGCCTTTAATCTGGCACAGTTGGGGCTGCATGTGCATTTGATTGGCGTTTGCGGCGATGATGAAGCCGGCGAATCATTGCATGACGAATTGGCAAAACTTCCCGCTATCCGCTTTGATCCGGTTATCATCACCGGCAGACCAACAAGCCTGAAAACGCGTTTTCGGGCTGGCAGCCAGCAAATTTTGCGCGTTGATGATGAGATCACAATCGATATTGACGCTGCCACCACCGAACAATTTACCAAACATGCCCTGCCCGCGATTCAGGATGCCGATCTGGTGGTGCTGTCTGATTACGCCAAAGGTGCCTTGCCGCTATCGCTTCTTGCAAAAATCATTGCTCATGCCAAGGCGAAAGGCAAAATGATTATCGCTGATCCAAAACGTGCCGATATCTCGGGCTATACCGGTGTCGATCTGCTAACGCCAAATCTTACAGAATTGCAAAACACCACTGCTCAGTCATTGCGTTCAATTGAGACGATTGGCGAGGCAGCAACCGCGCTTGCCAAAGACTTTGGCATTGGCAGCATTCTAACCACCATGAGCGCGCGCGGGATGATGCTTAGCAAGGCGGATGGCACCCAATTCCATGATCCAGCAAGCGCACGCGATATTTTCGATGTGTCCGGTGCTGGCGATACGGTGGTGGCGATGATTGCCGGTGCGTTGGTTGCTGGTGCTGATTTAGAAGATGCTGTCCGGCTGGCCAATCACGCTGCCGGTGTTGCCGTTGGCAAATCGGGAACCGCCATTGTTGCACCAGGTGAAATTTTGGCGCATTTGGCAGGCACGCCGCCGCAAACCGATTGGCCAAGCATTGCCATGCAATGCACCAATTGGCGCGATGCTGGTCAAACAATCGCTTTTGCCAATGGTTGTTTTGATTTGCTGCATCCGGGGCATATCCATCTTTTGAGTGAGGCGGCACAAAATGCTGACAAGCTGGTTATCGGCTTAAATGGAGATGCCTCTGTAAGGCGTTTAAAGGGCGCTGGACGCCCACATCAATTAGCCGAGCTGCGGAGCGCCGTTCTGGCTGCACTGCCCTTTGTCGATGCTGTAGCGGTGTTTGACGAGGACACACCCTTTGACCTTATTGCAACCTTGCAGCCTGATATCATCGTAAAAGGCGGCGATTATACCGCCGATCAGGTTGTTGGCGCGGATATTGTGGCAGCACGCGGTGGACAGGTGCTGATCATCTCGACACTTGATGGCCATGCGACAAGTAAGCTGATTACCGCCTAACCCATATAAAACGGTGCGTTCCGCCATCGGCAAAACACACCGCCTTATCGTCAGAGGTTATGGCTAGTCGATTTTTTGACCTTCCCAATGCGGCACATCTTTGCCTTCAAGAACTGCCTCGAACGACCGAAGGCGCTTGTAAATCGAAATCAACTCGACAATTGTTGACCAGCTGCGAACCAGAAATTGCAAGGATGACTCAACCCGTCCGAATGCCCGCACAATCTGTTGCATCACGCCAAGGGTGATCGCGCCAGCCACAATTGTTGGCGCCAAGGCAACATAAGGAACAAGCACACCAGCCTGCAAATAGGATATCTTGGCAACATCAAAATAAAGATAATGGAAAAACAGGCGGTAATAGTTTTTCCGCACATTCCCAAAAAACTCATTCACCGTTGGCGGGTTGATCCGGTCTACATTATCTTCACCATAAACCAATTGTTTGCGATAGGCCGCCTCGACCACCTGATTGTTAAATTCCAGACCCGGCAGTTTGTAACCAACAACGGCAAGAACAACCGTACCGAAAAGTGCAAAAACAATTGCCACATAAACCAGTGAATGTTCGACAGCGCCAAAAAACGGCAGTTCGGTCACATTTTTGGACAGGCTCCATAGGATCGGCAAAAAGGCAAAAAGCGTCATAACCGAGTCAAGAAACGCAACGCCAAGCCCTTCCATAATCGCGGCAAAACGTTTTGTATCTTCTTGTACCCGCTGTGACGCGCCTTCGATATGATGAAGCTTCTTCCAGTTGCGGGTGTAATAATCGTTCATCGCCGTCCGCCAGCGAAACACCCAATGTTTTGAGAAAAAGCTTAGCAGCGTTGCAATAACAACATAAATGCCAGCGATCTTGAAAAAGCTGAGCAAAGCCCCGAAAAACTCGGCTTGCGTTACTGCATTTGGCGTTGTTAACGCTTTTTGAACCATATCATAGAACTGGCCAAACCATTCATTGATCATCACATCGACTTGCACCTGATAATAGGTACCGCCAACAATAACCACCATACCAAGCCAAGCCCAAAGCGCCCATTGCCGTGATCTAAAAAAAGACGAAAACATTTCAATTCCTCATAATCTGAACACATGGCATGCCAACAACGACTATTGTAATATCGGCTGGCCAAGATTATATCCAATACACTTAATTTAAAATAAATGCGCGGTTAATGACGATCGCCAGCGATTTGCCTAGCTTTGCCGCCGGTCGTGAACAATGGCACTGGCAACAATACCAAAGCCAATGAAAACGGTTAGCATTGACGTGCCGCCATAAGAAATCAGCGGCAATGGCGCACCAACAACGGGAAGTAAACCAGTCACCATCGCCACATTCACGAACATATAGAAAAACACCATCATGCCGATGCCGATACAGGTAAGCTGGGCAAACCGGCTATTCACGCGAAAACTAATCCGCAAAATTGCGATGGTTATCAATAGATAAATTAGCAAGATAAAGATATTACCAGCAAAGCCAAATTCTTCACCAATCATGGTGAAAACAAAGTCGGTTTGCTTTTCGGGAAGATAATTTAGCTGGCTTTGACTTCCCATCAGAAACCCTTTGCCAAAAAACCCACCCGACCCAAGGGCAATTTTCGATTGTGCGATCTGATAGCCCGCGCCCAAAACATCAGATTCGGGGTTTAAAAAAGTCATCACGCGCACCTTTTGATAGGCTTTGAGCTGTAACCATAATAGCGGAACCGCCGCCAACACCGCCGCCAGCGAGCCAAATACATATCGCCATGGTAGACCGGCCGAAAACACCACAACAAGACCACCAAACAACAGCATCAACGCCGTTCCAAGATCGGGCTGTTTCACAATCATCGCAAATGGTACGGCGATAATGGCAAAGGCTGGAAAATACCACACCAAGCTGCGCATCCGGTCATGTGGCTGGCTGCTGAAATAGCGCGCCAATGCCAGAATAACCGCCAGCTTGGCTGGCTCGGATGGTTGGAAATTCATCCCGCCAATGCTGATCCAGCGCGAAACACCCTGTCCCGTACCGACAACCATAACCGCCAGCAAAACCAATATTGCCGCTGCCAGAAACACATAGGACATACGTTTGATAAAACTGAAATCAATAAAGGCAATACAAACAACAAGCGCCATCCCCACAATTGCGCGAACTGCATGTCTACCAGCCCATGGTTGCCACGACCCTTGCGATGCGGAATAAAGCGCCAGCGAGCCAACAAGCACCAAAATACCAGCCAAGAACAACAAATGCCAAGGAATGCGAAGCAGGATTTTTAGAACCGTCATATCTAGCCCTGTTTCTGCATTAATTGGGTAAGGATATCACGGGCAACTGGTGCGGCGGTTGATGAGCCGCTTCCACCATGTTCAACCACCACCGAAATCGCATAGCGCGGCTGCTTTACCGGCGCATAGGCAACAAAAAGCGCGTGGTCACGCTCGGCCCATGGCCGGTCGATGTTATTGACAATCCCTACTTCGCGCTGGGCTTTGGTGATGCGCTTAACCTGAACGGTTCCGGTTTTCCCAGCCATGCCGCCAAGTGATCTATCCAGATTATAATTGCGTGCAGTGCCAAACCTGCCATTCATCACTTCAAACATGCCTTCGCGAATAATTGCCAACGCATAAGGGTCAATATCCAATGGCGCAAAATCAGGCACTGCATCCCCATTTGATTTGACCAGTCGCGGTGCGACTGCCTGTTTGCCATTGGCAAGGCGTGCGGTCATAACCGCCAATTGCAGCGGTGTTGCCAGCACATACCCCTGACCAATTGATGAGACAACGGTTTCCCCCGGTGTCCACACCCTGCCCTGATTGGCCAATTTCCATTCATGACTTGGAATAATGCCCTGTTTTTCCCCGGGAAGGCCGATCCCCGTTACATCACCAAGACCAAGCCGATGCGCCATATCCTTGATTTTTCGAATTCCAGTTTTCAAGGCAACTTCATAAATGAACACATCACAGGATTGTGCAAGCGCCGAGATGATATTCATCATCCCATGCCCGCCCTTTCGCCAGCAATGAAAGGTTGCATTACCAAGTTCCATATCACCAGAACAGTTAAATTGGGTGTTTTTCGAGATAACCCCTGCCTCAAGTGCAGCCAGACCCACCGCCATCTTAAAGGTTGATCCGGGGGCATATTGACCCGACGTCGCACGGTTCAGCAAAGGGGTGCGCGGATGTGAATTCAGGCGTCGCCAATCACGGGTAAGCAAGGTTCCGGTAAACAGGTTCGGATCAAACATTGGTGCTGATACAAGTGATAAGACCTCGCCGCTATGGATATCCATAATCACAACCGCCCCCAATTCTGGTGGCACAAGCCGGTCTTTTGCATCCCGCAAAACCAGATCATCACCAAGCGCGATATGCGCCTGCAACTCACTGTTTTTGGCCAAGGCGCGCTGCACCTGCAGTGACCCTAACTCGACTGGCGCAAGCTGACCACGCCGCAAAATTTCAGCCGCCTGAAGCTGAACCTCAACATCAATCGAAAGCTGTAAATCCTTTCCCGACATAGCATCAACATCACGAAGCACGCGGATAGGCTGACCTTTTGCATTCACCTCGATACGTTCTCGTCCGGGCAGCCCACGAAGATAATCTTCATGCGCAAGTTCGACGCCGACCTTTCCAGTGCCAAGATAGGGGGTTTTTTCCAATGATTGATTACGTTCAAGTTCACGCGCCGTCACTGGCGAGACATAGCCGGTTATATGACACGCAAGCGACCCCTGCGGATAGATGCGCCGCAGCGATTTTCTAAAGCTGACCCCGCCAAATAGCGGGCTTCGCACCGCTAGCCGTGCCAATTCGCGCTGCGACAGATCATTACGAACGATAATATCACGAAAGGACGGGCCTTTGCCTGCGGCAAGCAATACCGCCTTTATGTCTCTTTCACTCAGCTCGATAACTTGCCCAAGCGCAGCAAGCGTCTGTTGCAGATCATCAACATAAAGTGGCGTGAGATAAAGCTCGAAAGATTCGGCATTACCGGCAAGAAGTCGCATTTTCCGGTCAAAAAGGCGGCCCCTTGTTGGCGCCACAATCCGCACATCGAATTGATTGCGGTCAGATAGGCGCTGATATCGATTATTCTGCGCCACCTGCAATTGGAACAGCCGCGCCCCTAAAAAACTGGTGAGCAAGGCCGAGCCTCCAACAAGAAGCAGCCCGCGGCGGCTCATGATACGCCGTAAATCTTTTGTCTTGGCGCGGGACATCAGACCATCTTTACCTTTTGCAGCAAGCGGTGGACGGAAAAAATCAGCACAAAGCCAATCGGAAACAGGATAAGCGTTGCCCCAACTTGAAACAGGATCGGGCTAAGCGACGGAATGGCAAAATTCACCGCTGAAAACAGCAATAGCTGGAACAGCGATACCGCCGCACAGCTCATCGCAAAATCAACCCATAGCTGGCCAAAATCACTTTGCTGTAGCCGCAAAAGCCGAAGCTGCATCACATAGGCAAGCAACATAAAGGACGTTGCCCGCCCACCCAAAAGATCGGACAACAGAAAATCACCAATGATTCCCATCAAAAATATCGTGAAAATCGGCATATATTTGCCGTGATAAATGATCATGTAATAGATAAAAATTAACGGCAAGTTTGGCGCTGATCCGTAGAAAATCGGCCATTGTGCAACCGCCAATTCCAGCAAAACAAGGGTCAAACCAAACACCGCCGTCAAAAGCTGAGGCGGCAAATCCGATTGAAAATCGGCCTTTTCGAAATAAGACCGTTGATCCTTCATCTGCGTTTTCCTGACGAATTCAGGCCTTCAAGAAGCCGCGTTAAATCATCAATTGGCAATGGTGTGTAAAAATCGGCAAGATCAAGGTTGCTGTTATCGATACCATCAAGCCCACCGACCAAAACCGACAAATAATTCAAATGCCGAAAATCAACTGCTGGTCGGACGCGAATTTTGCCATCTTTGATCTCATCCACCCGCCCGACCGGCAAACCGTTTGGCAAAACACCACCATGGCCTGATGTCAGCACCAGTTCGCCGATTGTTGGCTTGGCCTCATCAGGTAGAAATTGTAGATCAAGAAACTGGCCGTTTTGGCCAACGGTCAGACCCGGCCATGATGATGAGGCCAGAATGACCGGAATTCGTGCATTGATATCACTTATCAACAGAACGCGGGCGTAGGCTCTGCCAACGTCAATGACAATACCAACCAATCCATCGGCGGTGACAACTGGATTGCCCTGCACGATGCCTTTTTCACTACCGATTGAAATCAACACCGTATGTGCAAAGCCACCACCGGGCGCAGTCACCGCGCGTGCGGTAATTGGCATCCGGTTTTCAACCGTTGCCGCGCCTGTCACACTTCGCAATTGGCGATTTTCACTTTCCAGAATTTCAGCGCGGCGACGCCAGCGTTTCAGCAAGTCATTTTCACCTTGAAGCCGCACATTTTCGGCACGCAGCGACGCCACGGTCCGCACGCCTTCGATCATCGTTTCAATGCCGCGGATGGGCGCCGAAACAACATCAACAATCGGTGCAAGAAAATCATTACTTCCCATACGCAAATTGCGCAAAGCAGCCAAATCTGCCTTGCCAAGAAACATCAGGGAAAAACTTATAAGAATAAGACCGCCATGCACGATACGTCTTTGTCTGACTCTGGCTTTATCAGACACGCGCATAACGCTCTCCTTTGTCTAGGCGCCGATTAGGACGTTCCGAAGGGTTTTCAGTTCCTCAAGACAACGTCCGGTGCCAAGAGCAACGCAGCTAAGCGGGTCTTCGGCAATTGAAATTGGCAGCCCAGTCGCATCACGAAGAACACCATCAATATCTCGCAGTAGCGCACCACCGCCAGTCATTACAATGCCTTTTTCAACAATATCTGCCGCCAATTCAGGTGGTGCCTGTTCAAGCGCCATTTTCACCCCTTCAACGATTTGGCGAACCGGATCCGAAATTGCCTCGGCAACCTGTGCCTCGGTAATACCGATTTCCTTTGGTACGCCGTTGACAAGATCACGGCCACGAACTTCAATTTTGTTGCCACTGCTTTTTTCTGGCTTGCGCGCAACGCCAATGCTTTTCTTGATCCGTTCGGCAGTGGCTTCACCAATCAAAAGATTGTGCGTGCGGCGCATATAGGCAATGATCGCCTCGTCGATCTTGTCGCCACCAACACGAACCGAATGGGCGAAAACGATATTCCCAAGCGACAAAATGGCAACTTCGGTCGTGCCTCCACCAATATCAACGACCATCGAGCCTGATGCTTCGGTTACTGGCAAATTGGCGCCAATTGCCGCGGCCATTGGCTCTTCGATCAAAAAGACCCGCCGCGCACCAGCAGCCTCAGCCGATTCTTGAATGGCGCGGCGTTCAACCGCAGTTGACCCTGATGGCACGCAAATGATGACTTGCGGGCTGGCAAATGACATACGGCCATTCACCTTGCGAATGAAATGCTTGATCATTTCTTCTGCAACTTCAAAATCGGCAATCACACCATCAGCCATGGGCCGGATGGCACGAATATTTCCAGGTGTCTTTCCAAGCATGACTTTGGCTTCTTCACCAACGGCAAGAACATGTGTTTTGCCTCTGATTTCAGCCATTGCAACAACTGATGGTTCATCAAGAACGATACCCCGCCCCTTGACGTAAACCAGCGTGTTCGCTGTTCCAAGATCAATACCAATATCAGCCGAGAATAATCCAAGGAATGCGCCAAACATATTCCATCTCCAATTTTTCAGCCGAAGGAATCGGCAGAACAGTCATAAAAACCCTACGCGAAACGACAACTGTAAATCAATATAAAGGGCCGATAGGCCCTTCATATAATAAGGTACCACTATATCAACGATGTGGCAAAAACTAGTTCTTTGCCTTGTCGACGAGACGGTTTGCACCAATCCATGGCATCATTGCACGCAATTCAGCACCGACCTGTTCAATCGGATGCTCGGCATTGCGACGGCGTGTTGCTTTAAAGCTGGTCTGGCGGGCTTTATTTTCAACCATCCAGTCACGGGTAAAGCGGCCAGCCTGAATATCTTCAAGAACGCGCTTCATCTCGGCTTTGGTTTCATCAGTGATGATACGTGGGCCCGTAACATATTCGCCATATTCAGCGGTGTTTGAGATCGAGTAATTCATGTTGGCTATACCACCTTCATAAATCAGGTCAACGATCAGTTTCACTTCATGCAAACACTCGAAATAGGCCATTTCAGGCGCATAACCAGCTTCGACGAGCGTCTCAAATCCAGCTTTGATCAATTCACAAAGACCGCCACAAAGAACAGCCTGCTCGCCAAACAGATCGGTCTCACACTCTTCTTGGAATGTGGTCTCGATGATGCCTGAACGTCCACCACCAACAGCCGACGCATATGACAAACCAATTTCATGCGCATTGCCCGATGAGTCCTGATGGACAGCAATCAAACAAGGAACACCACCACCACGGGCATATTCAGACCGCACTGTGTGACCCGGGCCTTTTGGCGCGACCATAAAGACGTCTATGTCGGTGCGTGGCTCGATCAGGTTGAAATGAACATTCAAACCATGCGCAAATGCAATCGCAGCACCCGGACGGATATTTTCAGCAATTTCGTCAGCATAGATATCGGCCTGCAATTCATCAGGGGTCAGCATCATGATGACATCGCCCCACTGTGATGCTTCGGCAACATCCATAACCTTGAAACCAGCATCGCTGGCTTTGGCACGACTTGACGAATCAGACCGCAGCGCGACAGCAACCTCAGCAACACCGCTATCTTTCAGGTTTGCTGCATGAGCATGACCCTGGCTGCCGTAACCAACGATAACAACCTTCTTTTTCTTGATCAGCCCAACATCGGCATCACGATCATAATAGACACGCATTGACAGTTTTCTCCTCATTTGACGGCTGATCCGGTGCTGGCCCAACTGCCAGATACTCATGACCATCCTATTTAAAATACATAATCACACCCCAAATTATTGCGGTGTGATCGAACATATTGCGTAAATTCGCTAACGTCGCCGGTTTATTTGGCCGTTAAATCGATCCGGTTGCCGCGCGAAATGGCTGATACCCCGGTCCGCGCAATCTCCACATCACCAAGCGACTGCATCAAATCAATGAAAGCAGCAACCTTTGACGAATTTCCTGTTACTTCAAATACAAAACTATCTAGTGTGCTGTCTAGTGTTCTTGCACGGAAAGTATCAGCGATGCGTAATGCCTCAATCCGGTTTTCGCCATCATTGATGATTTTTACCAGCGCCAGCTCGCGTTCAATGGCGGCGCCCATCTCGGTTAGGTCACATACCGAATGGATTGGCACAAGACGCGCCAATTGCGCCTTGATCTGTTCGATAACCATTGGCGTTCCTGAGGTTACGATGGAAATGCGTGATAGACCACGATCCCATTCCACCTCGGCAACGGTCAGGCTTTCGATATTATAGCCACGTCCGGAAAACAGACCGATGACCCTCGCCAGAACACCCGGTTCATTATCGACCAGAACGGAAATGATGTGGCGTTCCTCTGTTACATTGATGCTCATCTCGATATAGCTCCTAAATGGCTGGCCTAGACCAACACCATACCTTCTTCAGAAATTGGCTTTGCAGCCTGATCATCCGGCCCCAAAAGCATTTCGTTATGCGCCGCCCCAGATGGGATCATTGGGAAGCAGTTTTCTTCTTTGGCAACGCGAATATCAGCAATGACCGGCCCCGGTGTCGCCAGCATTTCAGCAATCACCCCATCTAGATCATCCGGCTTTTCAGCGACCAGACCAACCATGCCAAACGTATCGGCCAGCTTGCGGAAATCAGGTAATGAGGCGCTGTAGGATTCAGAATAGCGGCCACCATGGATCAATTCCTGCCATTGGCGCACCATCCCCATCCATTCATTGTTGATGATGAACATCTTCACCGGCAAATTATATTGTGCCAATGTTGATAATTCCTGCATATTCATCATGAATGATGCTTCACCGGCGATATCAATCACCAATGATTCGGGATGCGCCACCTGAACGCCAAGCGCCGATGGCAAGCCATATCCCATCGTGCCAAGCCCGCCCGATGTCATCCACCGGTTTGGCTTTTCGAAATCATAATATTGCGCAGCCCACATCTGATGCTGGCCAACCTCGGTTGTGACATAGGCATCATGGCTAATGGTCAATTCGCAAAGCCGTTTGATGGCATGTTGCGGCTTGATAACATCAGTGCCCTGATCAAAACCAAGACAATCAATGCTTTGCCAGCTTTTGATCTGTTTCCACCAGCTTGTTAGCGATGGCTGATGCGGGGTAAAGGATTGCGCCTTCATTTCGGCAATCAGCATTTCCAGAATAATCGTCGCATCACCAATGATTGACAGGTCAACCTGAACATTCTTGTTCACCGATGATGGATCAATATCAATGTGGATTTTTTCAGATTTTGGCGCAAAGCCGCTAATCCGACCGGTGACGCGATCATCAAACCGCGCGCCGATATTCAACATGATATCGCAATCATGCATCGCCCAGTTGGCCTCATAAGTACCATGCATCCCAAGCATGCCAAGAAAATGCTTGTCTGACGCTGGCAAAGCGCCAAGCCCCATAAGTGTCAGGGTGGTTGGCCAGCCGGTCATATCAACCAATTGCTGCAACAAAGCCGAAGCCTTTGGCCCAGAATTGATGATACCGCCACCGCCATAGATGATGGGGCGTTCGGCACGCTTCATCATCGCGACGGCTTTTTTGATCGCTTCCGGATCGGGTCTTGTTTGCGGGGCATAACGCTTTTGCGCCGCAGCGGCAACGCCATCTGTCTTATAGCCATATTCCCCCATCAGAATATCTTTTGGCAGGTCAATCAGTACCGGCCCCGGCCGACCCGACCGTGCCACATGAAAGGCTTCGGCAACAGTATGTTGCAAAACGTCACCATCTTTGACCAGATAATTATGTTTGGTGCAGGCGCGGGTGATGCCGGTTGTATCGGCCTCTTGAAACGCATCATTACCAATCAGATGCGTTGGCACCTGTCCGGTTAGACATAAGACCGGCACTGAATCCATCAACGCATCCGTCAAGCCTGTCACCGCGTTGGTTGCCCCAGGGCCCGATGTGACCAAAACCACCCCAACCTTGCCTGTTGACCGTGCATAGCCTTCGGCAGCGTGAACCGCAGCCTGCTCATGGCGAACCAGAATATGTCTGATCTTATTGTTTTTGAACAACGCATCATAAATGGGCAACACCGCACCGCCGGGATAGCCGAAAATCACCTCAACCCCTTCATCTTCAAGAGCCTTGAGCAGAATTTCCGCACCAGCTAACGCCAATACGCCATTGTCCGATGCCGCCTGTTTGCGGTCTGTGGGGGCAGATTTCGCCATTATCTTGTTTCCCATATATGTCTAAGCAATTGCTGGCCTTATATTTTGCAACCAGCTCAAATAACGCAAACCAATCGATTCCATGGATCAAAAATATCGTCATGACGCGCGATCAAGCAAAACGTCATCACAAAATCTTCAATTTCCAGAGAACAGCTTGGTTTATTGCAATGGTTTGCCAGTTTTTACCCGACGGGTCAACCATTTTTAGCGAATAAGTGAAAAGATACTTTCCATTAAACTTTCCGATAATTTCGTATTTAGCGTAATTTGCGCATTATAATTATTTCGCAGCCATGTCATTTGCCGTTTTGCATAACGGCGGCTGTCGCGTTTGGCGAGATGGGCCGCTTCATCAACTGTCATTTCCTGTTCAAGAACCGCCTTTAACGCGGTGACGCCAAGTGCCTTCATCAATGGCAATGACGGATCAAGCTGCCTGTTAATCAACCGCCCGACCTCGTCCATCGCGCCTTGCTCCAGCATCACATCGAAACGCGCATCAATGCGAGCATACAAAACATCGCGCGGCGGCAGCATCGCAACTTTTACCGGCCTGCCAATCAGCGCGCCTTCATGCTCGGCTTTCTGGAATTGGCCAAGCGCGATGCCAGTAGCGTTAAAAACCCCCATTGCGCGGATCAGTCTTTGACGATCACCATCGGCAAGCCGTGACGCAACCAGCGGGTCATGACGCGCCAGCTTTTGCCGGAATGCTGCTCCACCAATGTCATCAAATACCGCCACGCAATCTTGATGGATAGTGGCTGGCACATCGGGAATGGCGGCAATGCCATTCACCGCCGCGTCAAGATACATGCCCGTGCCGCCAATGATGATTGGCATTTTGCCTCGTGCCCGGATTGCGGTCATCGCCGTTGCTGCCAATTCAAGCCATGCAGCAACCGACGCCCGATGCCCTCCATCCAGAACGCCATAAAGATGATGCGCAATATCCTGCATATCGGCCTTTGATGGGCGCGCTGTCAAAATCGACAAATCGGCATAAAGCTGCATCGAGTCAGCATTGATCACCTCGCCATCAAACTGGCAAGCAAGATCAACCGCCAGCTGTGATTTACCTGATGCAGTCGGGCCTGCAATCATGATATAGCTGGCGGGCAGTTCGTCTTTCAGGGCGTTTTGCAGTGCTTTTGACACATTCAACTCCAATTTACCGCCAATTTGGCGGCAGGTGACTGCACTATGCACCATGCACTTGTTTTTTCAACCTCGAAGCATTCGTTTGGCGATGGTGATGCGGCATCATGGATCGCCGATCTTGCCGATGATTTTGCCTTTCTACGCCCCTTGGACGCGCCATATTGGCTTCATCAAGGCTATGCGGCTGAACTGATTTGCCAGCCTGATGACGGTTTTGAGGCAAAGAGTCTGGAGCATGACGACGCTTTTCAAATATTGCGCCGCCGCGCCGCCGACAAGCAATTGGACGTCAACATCGTTCCCGCCAACCGGCGCCGCAAACAAATCCTAATTGCCGATATGGACAGCACGATCATCACTAGCGAATCTCTTGATGATCTGGCCGTACTTGCCGGTCTTGGCGATGCTGTGACCGCCATCACCAAACGCGCAATGGCGGGTGAAATTGATTTTGAAGGCGCGTTATTTGAGCGTGTTAGCATGCTGGCTGGCAAATCCAGTCGCCTGTTTGATCAATTGATTGCCACCGCAAAGCCAACATCTGGCGCCATTGAACTTGTTCACACAATGCGTGCCAATGGCGCAAAATGCTACCTTGTGTCGGGTGGGTTTGACGTCATCACGGGCCCCGTTGCCGCGCGTTGCGGATTTCATGACCATCACGCCAATCATATGCATGTGCGCGATGGCAAAATTATGGGCACGGTTCAAACGCCAGTTCTCGATCGCAACGCCAAAGCCGCCTATCTTGCGCATTATTGCAAGCAGAACGGCATTGATCCGATTGATGCGGCGACCATTGGCGATGGGGCAAATGATCTGGCGATGCTGCAAGCCGCCGGCATGGGCGTGGCATTTGAGGGCAAGCCATTGCTGTTGGCCGAAGTTGCAATCCAGCTTAACCATACTGATCTCCGCGGCCTGCTCTATCTTCAAGGCTATGAACAGCGTGATTTCATCGCAGATAAAATTTAGAGTTTCAGTAAATTTCACTCAGAGAAAAAGGGGCCGAAACCGGCCCCTTTGTTTTTGATAGCGAGCATGGCATTTGCCATTTCGCATTATCGGAACAGCCTATTTCTTGGCAAAGCTGATCTGAATAAAGCGTTCACGGCCTTCGCGTTCGATCAGGATCAAAATCCCTGAACGTCCACCTTTTTCAGCATCATTGATATCCTTGGCAAGATCGGCCACGCCTTCAACCGGACGCTGGCCAAATCGCCGCAAGATATCACCAACCTGAAGCCCTTTTTCGGCAGCAGGACTGCCAGCAATCACCTCGCTGACAACAACACCGGTCTTTTCGGCATCAAGCCCCATCTCCCCAGCAATTTTCGGGGTTAGGTTCTGCACTGAAAAACCAAGGCTGCCAAAGCTTTGTTTGGCATCACCTTGCGCTGATTTATCACCTCCAGCAAGGCCAACAAGCTCGGCTTTTTCCAATTCACCAAGGGTGATTTGAACCGTCTTTGTCTTGCCTTGGCGGAATAGTTCGACATCAACCTTTGTGCCAATATCGGTTTCGGCAACAATGCGTGGCAGATCACGCATCTTATCAATGACCTTGCCATCAAATTTCACGATCACATCCCCTGGCTGAACACCACCTTTGGCAGCTGGACTATTTTCATTGGTCGATGACACCAGCGCCCCACCTGCCTCTTTCAAACCAAGTGATTCGGCAATATCAGGTGTGACCTCTTGGATGAAAACACCAAGCCAGCCACGACGCGTTTGGCCAAATTCAACAAGCTGGCTTGCAACTCTGCTTGCCAGATTTGACGAAATCGCAAAGCCGATTCCAACAGACCCGCCGGATTGCGAATAGATGGCCGTATTGATGCCAATTACCTCACCAGCAATGTTAAACAAAGGGCCACCAGAGTTACCACGATTGATCGACGCATCGGTCTGGATGAAATCATCATAAGGGCCGTTGCCAATGTCACGGCCGCGCGCCGAGACGATTCCGGCTGTTACCGTGCCGCCAAGGCCAAAGGGATTACCAATTGCAAGCACCCAGTCGCCAACGCGCAATTCATCCGAATTGCCAAAAGCAACCGCGGTCAGTTTGGTTTCGCCCGGCTCAATTTTCAGAACCGCAATATCGGTCTTTTTATCCTGACCCAAAACCTTGGCGGTAAAGCTTGTTTCATCAGACAAAATAACACGAATTTCCTCTGCGTTTTCGATCACATGATAATTGGTGACGACAATACCTTCAGCATCGATGATAAAGCCTGACCCAAGCGATTGCGCTTTGCGTTGGCGATCATTATCGCCAAAATTTTTGAAAAACTCTTCAAATGGTGAGCCTGGTGGGAATTGCGGCATGTCCACGCTTGGCCCGTCACTGACGATTGTGGTGGTTGAAATATTAACCACCGATGGTGATAGTTTTTCGACTTCATCTGCAAATGAGTCCGGCCGCTGGGCTGCCGACACGCCAAACGAAACAAACATAATCGTGAATGCCACGGCAAAGGACACAACAATGTCACTGCGCATGTGACTTAGAGGTTGCCGGATGGGCTGCAACAGTCTGACAAGCATAATAAACACTCCCTGAGGATACTGAGATCGGTAAAATACATAGAACCACCCGCAATTGCCGGTGCTTAACTTTTTTTGTCAAGCCGTAACAGCGTGACCAAAAAAAGGCAGTTTCGTGTTCTTTTCGGCCATTCCCTAAAAGCCGCCAGAAGGCCGCTACAAAAGCGGCTGTAAAAAAGGGGCCGGTTATGTTGATCAGCCAGATATTGCACTGCATCTAATCAACCAGCCGCCCCCCTTAGCTTGGTTATCTATCCCTATTTGGATTTGGCAGGCGTACCGTCCTTATCCAAGAAGAAGCGGAAGAATGCGCTATCTGGTGACAGCACCATCGATGTATCCTTTTCGGTAAAGGATTTCCGATAAGCTTCCATTGACCGATAGAAAGCAAAGAATTCCGCATCCTGACCAAAACTTTCCGCATAGATACGGATCGCTTCAGAGTCACCGGCACCGCGTGTTTCCTGCGCGGTTCGCTGGGCTTCGGAGATGATCACAGTCCGGATCTTTTCCGCTGCCGAACGGATCTTCTGTGCTTCTTCTTCACCTGTGGCGCGGAATTCCTTGGCCTCTCTTGTCCGCTCTGATTTCATGCGGTTAAAGATGTTCTGGCTGGTAGCTTCAGGATAATCGGCACGGCGAAGCCTCACATCAATGATCTGTATACCAAGCGAAGAAACAGATTCGTTCACTTCGTCACCGATAGACCGCGTGATGTCATTGCGCTGCCCAGTTAAAATTGATGCCAAAGTTTCGTTTCCAAGAGCTCGACGAACTGACGAGTCGATAATAGCCTCGAGACGTCCGCGTGCGCCGAATTCATTCCGGACTGTTTGATAGAACAGTAATGGATCGGAAATTTGATAACGGGCATAGGCATCCACCATCAACCGCTTCTGATCAGACAGGATAACTTCCTGCGCATCCTGCGGGATCAGGCTAAGAACGCGCTTTTCGTAATAAGTGACGTCCTGAATGAACGGCAACTTGAAAGAAAGGCCCGGTTCCTGAATGGTCCGTTTCGGTTCACCCAATTGCAGAACAAGCGCCTGCTGGGTCTGGTTTACAGTGAAGGCTGAGTTGTAAGCTGCAAAAACACCAGCAACCAACAACACAATAGTCGCTAAACGAAATGACGCCATGTTACTGCCCCCCCGCTGACTTGTTTAATTCTTTCAAAGGTAGGTATGGCACAACACCATTGCCACCGCCCTGACCATCGATAATAACCTTTTCAACGTTCGAGAAAATTTCCTCGACTGTTTCGATATAGATCCGCTCGCGGGTCACACCTTTATCTTGAAGATATGCCTGATATATCTGGTCAAAACGCGATGCGTCGCCTGATGCACGGTTGACCACTTCTGACTGATAGGCTTCGGCTTCGGCAACCAGTTTGGCTGCTGCACCACGCGCTCGTGGCACAATATCATTACTGAAGGATTCAGCTTCGTTCTTGAGCCTGTCCCGGTCTTGGCGCGCACGCTGCACCTCGTTAAAGGCATCAATAACATCTGCCGGCGGATCAACCGCCAAAAGCTGAACATCACGAACCCTCACACCAACGCCATATTCATTCAACAAATCTTGCAGCTGCTGGCGAGCTTGGACTTGAATAGACTGACGCCCTTCAGTTAGGACATTTTTGATAGGCGTCCGACCGATGATTTCGCGCATCACCGCTTCAGCTGTTACTTTGATGGTGTCATCCGGTTCGGCAAGATTAAACAAATACTCACCAGCATCTGAAATTCGCCAAAAGACTACAAAATCAATATCAACGATGTTTTCATCCCCCGTGATCATCTGACTTTCGTCTTTAATGTCCCGGCGTGATGAAGAATTACCAGTTACATCCCGAAACCCGATTTCAATTCGGTTATCGCGTGTCACTTCTGGACGCATAACTGACTCGATAGGGAACGGGAGGTGATAATGCAGGCCTGGCGGGCTAGTACGAATCCATTCGCCAAAGCGCAGAACAACACCCTGCTGTTGTGGGTTTACGCGGTAAAAACCGGTCGCACCCCAGATCAGCGCAAAAACAATCGTCAAAAGCAGAATTGAACGGCCACCACCGCCCCCACTTGGCATCATCCGGCGCCAAGCCTCTCCGAACTGACGGATTACCGCGTCAACGTCCTGTGGAGGCTGACCGCCGCCACCTTGACCCCAAGGGCCGCCACCGTTTCCGCCGCCACCTTGGCCCCACGGACCGCCGCCGCCTTGGCCACCTTGGCCACCTTGATTATTCCATGGCATGATGCTCTCGCTCCCTCGCCCTTTGATAATCGTGTTGCCGTGTTCATAACCCAACATCACGACCAATACGTTTCATGGCCTTACAATTTCGGCATTGTTATCATTGCTGCTACATCAATTACTACCCTTAACTTGCAAAACGCTTGTCAAAGGCTTATGTCACAGTCTCAATTAAGACTTCCACTAATATTTGCATAGAAGCGGTTGATTTCAAGAATGACAAACGAATTGAACGAAAGAAAAATTATGGAGGCTCTTTCTGGCGTCGTTATACCCGGATCTGAGCAGTCAATTTTTGATTCTGGCGCTGTTTCAGGAATAGTTATCAAGGACGGCCATATTGGCTTTACCATCGAAATTGATCCAAAAGATAAAGATAAGGCCGACGCGGTTCGCAGTTCGGCCGAAAAGGCTGTTCTGGCGCTTGACGGCGTGCTGTCGGCAACGGCAATGCTGACCGCGCATCAGGCCGGCCCAACCATGCAGTCGAAGGGCGATGATCGTGGCACGCCAATTGGCGCTGGCCAGCAAATGCAGGCCGAACCACATCAACCAGCCAAATATGTCATTGCCGTTGCCTCGGGCAAGGGCGGTGTTGGCAAATCAACAACCTCGATCAATCTGGCCTTGGCGCTGGCAGCAACCGGGAAAAAAGTCGGCATTCTTGACGCTGATATTTACGGCCCGTCATTGCCACGGCTTATTGGCTTGAACCGCAAACCACAAAGCGATGGCAAAAAAATCGTACCCATCGAAGCATGGGGTCTGCAAACCATGTCGATTGGCTATCTTGTCGCCGAGGATGCGCCGACCATCTGGCGCGGGCCGATGGTGATGAGTGCCATCGAGCAAATGCTTCGTGATGTCGCCTGGGATGCGCTAGATATTCTTGTCATTGATATGCCGCCTGGAACAGGTGATGCGCAATTGACCCTGTCCCAGCGTGCTGCGCTGGCCGGTGCCGTGATCGTCTCGACACCGCAGGATTTGGCTTTGATCGATGCGCGCAAGGGTCTGAATATGTTCCGCAAAGTGAATGTGCCGCTTCTTGGGATTATTGAGAACATGAGCCATTTCCTGTGTACTGAATGCGGCGCAAGACATGAAATTTTCGGCAATGGCGGCGCCCGCGCCGAAGCCGCCAAACTGGGCGTACCGTTCCTTGGTGAAGTGCCACTGGAAATGGCGATCCGCGCAACCTCAGACGAAGGCACGCCGATCGTGGCAAGCCAGCCAGACAGCCCGCATGCCGCCCATTATCGGGCAATTGCCGCGGCGGTTTTGCAAACGCTTGAGCGCAACGCACCAAAAGCCAGCCCAAAGATCATCGTCGAATAGCCGCCGAGACCATCTGCCAAGTTGTGCCTACGCCATCGGCTTTGCGGTGATACGCCTAATTGCGCGTTCATAGCGATAGGCGGGCACATCACCAGCGGCATCAATTTCGGCCTCGATTTCGATGTCCCATTGATCGGCTGGTAAATCAGGGAAGAAAGCAGCATCTTTGCCGCCATTAGCGGCAATATTGATGACGGTTCGTTCAACGCGGTGACAATAATCCAGCCCTTGGGCATAGATTTCGCCGCCGCCAAACAGAATGATCTCTGGCCGTGCCTCGGCGGTGGCTTCAATCCAGTCACGCGCTGCTGCGATGGCTGCGGTCATTGTTGCAACGCCAACGGCACCATCAGCCGCCCAATCAGCATCACGCGTCATCACGATACTGGCACGCCCCGGCAATGGCCGGCCAATCGAATCCCAGGTTTTGCGCCCCATAATCAAAGGGCAACCCATGGTGAGCGTTTTGACACGTTTCAGATCATCAGGAATATGCCAGATCAGCCCTGTACCATCACCAATCACACGGTTTTCGGCCATTGCCACAACGGCTGTCATATGGATCATCACCATGACCGTCAAACCGCAATTGGCGCGGCAATATGCGGCGCAGCAACATAATCAACAATTTCGAAATCTTCAAATTTGAAGCCGTCGATTTGATCGGGAATATTCCGAATTACCAGTTTTGGCAGCGCCGTTGGCTGGCGGCCAAGTTGGGCGCGGGCTTGTTCGAAATGATTGGCATAAAGATGCGCATCGCCAAGCGTATGCACAAATTCACCCGCCTTCAGCCCACAAATGGCGGCGATCATATGCGTTAACAGTGCATAGGAAGCGATATTGAATGGCACGCCCAAGAAACAATCGGCGCTGCGCTGATAAAGCTGGCAGGACAAACGCCCATTCGCGACCTGAAACTGAAACAGGCAATGGCATGGTGGCAAGGCCATATTCGGCACATCAGCCGGATTCCAAGCGGTTAACATCAAGCGCCGCGAATCCGGATTGGTTTTAATCATCTCAATCAAATCGGCAAGCTGGTCAATTTCGGTGCCATCAGGCGTTTGCCAATGGCGCCATTGTTTGCCATAGACCGGCCCCAAATCACCATTTTCATCCGCCCAATCATTCCAGATTGATACACCATTTTCCTGCAAATAGCGGACATTCGTATCGCCACTGATAAACCATAGCAATTCATGGATAATTGATTTGATATGCAGCTTTTTCGTGGTCAATAACGGGAATCCATCGGAAAGGTCAAACCGCATTTGATGGCCAAAAACCGCTCTTGTGCCGGTGCCGGTGCGATCGCCACGATCAACACCGTCATCCAAAATTCGTTGCAATAAATCCAGATATTGCCGCATTCGCAGGCCTCTCTTAATCACTTGATTGACATTTTATCACCGCGCGTCACGCAAAAGATCCCGATCGACGCTTATACCGCCGCGAAGGCATCTATGTATCGTTTGGTTAAAATGGCATGGCCATACGTCACGGTGCAAGCGGATAATCGGATAATCCACCTGCCGTAAATATGGCCAATCTTTTGCCCAAAAGGGGCGAATCATGCGGTTATCACGCCGCAAAGACAATTCAGTGCAAAACTATCCTTTAAAACCGGCGTCATTGCTTCTATATTAAAGGTGCTGGTTCGCCAGCTATGGCGATAAACGTGCTGTAGAATAAGCAGAGCGGACCCGGGGGCGGTACCCGGCGCCTCCACCATTTTAGCCCGAAACGATGGCCATCACGGCCAGCAGCAGAATTTGGGCTAAAAGATTGGGGGCGAAATAGGATCGACGCATGTGGTAAAGGCAGTATTTTTGCTCGGTATGGTACCCGCCGTTATCGGGCCATGTAGTAGTTGCAAATGACAACACTGCTCCGGTAGCAATCGCAGCCTAAAGGCAGCGGGAGTAACCGATCTTAAGTCCAGATCGATTGAGCTCGGTCTGGCGGGGTTTGGGGCGCACCTGGCAACAGAAGCGTTCCGCTTTGCCTTGGCCAATCAATAACAAAGGTGCATGTTCATCTATCGATTTTCCATCACCCTGCCCGATGCCACAGAAAGACCAAAACCTCATGACCGATAACGACATGCTGCAAACCGGCTTGAATTATGAACTTTTGGTAGAAGATGCGCTTCGGTCGGTGGTTCGATCGTCGCTTAGCATTGTGCAAAAGGTTGGGCTGCCCGGTGAAACGCATTTCTATATTGGCTTTTCAACAACCTATAAAGGTGTTGAAATCGATGATCATCTTCGCGCCAAACATCCAGAAACTATGACAATCGTTCTCCAGCATCAATTTGCCGATTTGATTGTTGGGGAAGATGAATTTTCGGTCACTTTATTCTTTGGCGGCAAGCCAAGCCCGATGATCATTCCCTTTGAGGCCGTGACCAGCTTTAACGACCCGTCGGTTGGCTTTGGGTTACAATTCGGGACTGCCGACGATGATGACAGCGATGAAGATGATCATGATGATGACATCCCGCCATCAGATGATCAGCCAGCGCAAAGCAATGATGATGCCTCTGGCAATAGTGCCGATGTTGTGTCGCTTGACACCTTCCGAAAAAGACCGACAAAATAAAAATCCAATGATCGGCTGGCAGGCCGCTACGTGCATGCCATGCCAAATATCTGTTCATTTGCCATTTGATATTTACAGGATTTAGCCATGGCCGATTTTGCCTATAGCCCGATGTTTCCAACAACCGCCGACACAACCGAATATGAGCTAGTGTCCAGCGATCATGTCCGGCTTGTCGAAATGGCGGGCGAAACCTTCCTTCGGGTTGATCCGGAAGGCCTAACCCTTCTCGCCGAACGTGCCTTCACCGATATTTCACATCTGCTTCGAAGCAGCCATCTTGGCCAGCTTGCCGATATTCTCAAAGATCCCGAAGCCACCAAGAATGACCGGTTTGTCGCATTGGAAATGCTGAAAAACGCCGTTATTTCCGCCGAAGGCCTGTTGCCAATGTGCCAAGATACTGGCACGGCACTGGTAACTGGTTATCGTGGTGATCATGTTTTGGTCAATGGTGATGATGGCGAGGCGCTATCGCGCGGCATTTACAACACTTATCAAAATTGCAATTTGCGCTTTTCACAGCTTGCAGCGCATAGCATGTTTGAAGAAAGCAATACTGCCACCAACCTTCCGGCGCAGATCGAAATCAACGCCGGCAAAGGCCTTGAATATAAATTCGCCTTTATTCAAAAGGGTGGTGGATCAGCAAACAAAGCCTTTTTGCATCAGAAAACCAAAGCCGTTCTCAATCCTGAGTCGCTCCGCGAGTTTGTCCGCACCGCCATTATAGAGCTTGGCACCTCTGCCTGTCCGCCCTATCACCTTGCGATTGTGATTGGCGGCACATCAGCCGAACTGACGATGAAGACGGTCAAAATGGCATCAATCAAGGCGCTTGATAACCTGCCAACCGAAGGCAATGCGCTTGGTCATGCATGGCGCGATCTCGATTGGGAAGCAGAAATCCTGCAAATCACCCGTGACCTTGGCATTGGCGCGCAATTTGGCGGTAAATATTATTGCCATGATGTACGCGTCATTCGCTTGCCGCGTCACGGTGCCTCTTGCCCGATTGGCATTGGCGTGTCCTGCTCGGCGGACCGGCAAGCTTTTGCCAAAATCACTCCCGAAGGGCTGTTTATCGAAACCTTAGAGCGCGATCCGGCAAAATTCCTGCCCGACCTATCCGATCAGCCCGAAGATGATGTTGTTGCCATCGATCTGAACAAGCCGATGAGCGAGATCCTGGCAAGCCTTAGCGCCCATCCGGTTGAAACGCGGCTTGCGCTCACTGGCCCGTTGATCGTGGCGCGCGACATTGCCCATGCCAAATTGCTGGAACGGCTGGATCAAGATGGCCAATTGCCCGATTATTTCAAAAACCATCCAGTTTATTATGCGGGGCCAGCAAAGACCCCAAAAGGCATGGCATCGGGGTCATTTGGCCCAACCACGGCTGGCCGCATGGATTCCTATGTTCCAACCTTTCAGGCCAATGGCGGGTCAATGGTGATGCTTGCCAAGGGCAACCGGTCACGCATTGTTCGCGATTCCTGCAAAGAACATGGTGGTTTTTATCTTGGCTCAATTGGCGGAGTTGCCGCCAAACTGGCACTTGAATCAATCAAGAAAATCGAAGTTTTGGAATATCCAGAGCTTGGCATGGAAGCCGTCTGGAAAATCGAAGTTGAAAATTTTCCAGCCTTCATCGTGATGGATGATAAGGGCAATGATTTCTTTGATCTTGGCTAGCCGCGTAACCTAACAGTGCGTTATAATACCGGCCAGAAACATTGAGGCCAACGTCATTGAGACATGCTGCATCCAGCAAATGCAAAGGCTGTTTTTGATTTTGGCACAGACATGACGCCAATCTTTTGCCAGCCGTTTTTTGCGGCTGTCGATCAGAATGAAACGGTTGTTGCCGATCCTGCCTCGATTGCGCGGCGCATGGCCACTGACGCCAGCGCCAGATCCTGCAAACCAACGCCGGTGCCGTCAAAAATGGTGATTTCATCATCGCGTGTCCGGCCACCATGATCTTTATTGATAACGCTGCCGATTGGCACAATTGCCCCTTCGGCAACAAGATTTGCGGCAATGGCATGCTGCGCCTCGCCAATCGTCACTGATTGCGCCACTTCATCGGTAAAACAGGTGCCAACCGAAAATAATGCCGGGTCGATTTCCTGTTTGCCCTTGGTATCGGTTCCCATACAGACAAGATGCGTTCCCGGGCTGACGTGCTCGGCCATCAAAAAGGGTTGATGCGACGAGGTGATGGTGATGATCACATCGGCTTGTGCCATTGCATCCGGCGTCACCGCCTCAAACGGAATTGCATGTTCATCGGCTAGCTTGGCAAGACGCGATAAGCCATCGGCTGACCGGTTCCAGCCTAAAATCTTGCTGAATTGACGCTGTTGCATCGCGGCGCGTAATTGGAAAACTGATTGATGGCCAGCCCCCATCATGCCTAGAACCGAAGCATCGAGGCGGGCAAGATGACTTATCGAAACCGCTGCGGCGGCGGCCGTGCGAACTGCGGTTAAATAATTGCCACCGATAATAGCTTGCAACCGTCCAGTATCGGGATCAAACAGAAAAACGCTTGATTGGTGGTTGCTAATGCCCGCATTGGCCATATTCTGCGGCCAGTATCCACCTGATTTCACGCCAAGCGCCATGCCAGCCCGGTCAAAGCCCGATTTAAAGCCATAAAGCGCATCAGCATGGCCAATCGCCTCGCGCACAACCGGAAAATTCACCGCATCGCCCGCCGCCATCGCCGCAAAAACACCTTCAACCGCGACAAAGGCATCCCTGTCACTCACAACATCATGGCACACATCTTCACGAACGATGACAACGCCGTCGCTGGTTTTAATCATGATATCCATTTTCCTTTTTTGCGGTGCCTTTGGCCGTTATTTCCAAGCCTAGAATGCCTTGCCGCGTGCAGTAATTGGCCAAAGAGCTTCGACCTTGCCATTGCGGACACCAACATACCAATCATGGACATTGCAGGTCGGGTCACAATGACCTGGCACCAGCTTTAATTTGTCGCCAACTTTCAGCACGCCGTCAGGATCGGCAATCACACCATGTTCATCTGAACATTTGATATATTCGACATCGGTTCGGCCAAAAATAACCGGCAAGCCACTATCGACCGATTGGGCTTTCAGGCCAGCGTCACAAATCGCTTTATCGGCCTTGGCATGGCTCATCACCGAGGTTAGAAGGAAAAGCGCATTTTGCCATTCGCCCTGATCAATCCGTTTGCCGTCACGGTCCAGAATACGGCCATAATCAGCATCCATGAAGGCGTAGGAACCACATTGCAATTCGTTATAGACGCCCGATTCACCCTCAAAATAATATGATCCGGTGCCGCCACCGCCAACAATATCACATTCCAGCCCAACTGATTTCAGCGCCGCAACAGCCTCGGCCACCATCGCAACCGCAATCTCAATTTTGGCTTTGCGTTCCTGATAATCGTCAAGATGCTGCATTGCGCCCTGATAGGCCTGAAGTCCGGCAAATTTCAACCCCTCAGCCGCGTCAATCGCCGTCGCAATCACCACCACATCTTCGGTCGATTGAACGCCGCATCGCCCTGCACCACAATCAATTTCAACAAGACATTCAATTTGGGTTCCATGCTTTACCGCGGCCGCCGACAAATCAGCGATATTCGCCAGATCATCAACACAGCAAATTGCCCGCGCACCAAGCTTTGGCAGACGTGCCAACCGGTCAATTTTGGCCGGATCACGAACCTGATTAGACACCAGAACATCCTTGATACCGCCGCGCACAAACGCCTCAGCTTCACTGACCTTCTGGCAGCAAACACCGCAACTGCCGCCAAGCTTTTCTTGGAGCAGCGCCACATCAACCGATTTATGCATCTTGCCATGAACGCGGTGACGCATATTATTATCTTTGGTGAATTGACCCATCTTGATGATATTGCGCTCCAGCGCATCAAGATCAAGAACAAGACAGGGTGTCTGGATATCGGCCTCATCCATGCCAACCATGGCGGGAATATTATAGCCAACTTCTAATTCTTCGGATTTTACCTGCATATTCACTGTTTGTCTCCTGTAGCTGTGATCCAGGGTAATTTATCCAAATCAACATTTCCGCCCGTAATAATCACACCAACCTTTTTGCCGCGAAATAGATCGGGATTTTTTAAAATAACCGCCAATGGCACGGCGCAGCTTGGCTCAATCATCATTTTCATACGCTGCCATGTCAGTTTCATCGCATCAATGATTTCCTGTTCACTGGCGGTTAGAATGTCAGTCACATGGTTTGATACGAAATGCCATGTTAAATCTTTAAGCGGCACTTTCAGCCCATCTGCAACCGTTACCGGCGCATCATCGGCAATAATATGCCCTGCCTTGAAACTGCGATAGGCATCATCCGCCTGTTCAGGCTCGGCAGCGAAAATTTCTATTGATGGCGCAAGATGGCTTAGGGTCAGGCAAGTGCCCGAAATCATGCCGCCGCCGCCAATGGGCGCAACAACACAATCAAGGTCTTTTACTTGATCAATCAATTCCAATGAACAGGTTGCCTGCCCGGCAATCACCCGTGGATCATTATAGGGATGCACGAAATCGGCACCCGTCTTGGCAACCACTTCGGCAAATACCGCCTCGCGGCTTGTGGTTGACGGCTCACATTCGACAATTGTGCCGCCATAGCCGATCACCGCATCTTTTTTCGCCTGTGGTGCGGTTTTTGGCATAACAACTGTGCAAGGAATCCCGCGCCGTCCCGCCGCATAGCTTAGCGACAGCGCATGATTGCCCGATGAATGCGTGGCGACCCCTTTCGCCGCAGTTGCATCATCGAGGCCAAAAACAGCGTTTGACGCCCCGCGCACCTTAAACGCGCCTGCCTTTTGAAAATTCTCGCATTTGAAAAAAAGCTCGGCACCCGTTTTCGCATCAAGAAACTGACTTGTCACAATTGGTGTGCAGTGAATATGCGGCGAAATCCGCTCATGCGCTTTTTTGACATCGCTCAATTCAGGAATATTCAATTTTTTCTGATCAGTCATTTTGATCTCAAACTTCAAGATTTATGTCGGCTGTCGCCTGTCTGTTACGTCGATCATCAGGAACAAAACACATCTAAACCTATCCCAAGCAAGATGTGGTTCATTTACCACTAATTTCAACCCGAATGCAGCAAGATGATCTTTGGATTAGCGGGGGTTAGGCCCACCTGTTGCCCAATCAATAAATTGAACCGTATGGCGTACCGGCAAATCTTTCCGGTTTAACTGCGTGATACAGCCAATATTGCCAGCGGCGACAAATTGCGCGCCGGTTTTATCAAGGCTGTCCAATTTACGCGCTTTTAATTCATCAGCCATCTCGGGTTGAAGGATATTATAGACCCCTGCCGAGCCACAGCAAAGATGGCCATTCAGAGGTTGCACCACATCAAATCCGGCCTGACGAAGCAAACGCAACGGCAAATCATGGATTTTTTGCCCATGTTGAAGCGAGCAAGCCGAATGATAGGCAATCTTTCCGCGCCCCTCGGCAGGCGCTGGCTGCAAAATCGACTCGATATCAAGATTATCAAGCAATTCAGAAACATCAACGCATTTATCCGAAACCGCCTTGGCGATACTAGCAAGCTCGGCGTCATCTTTCATCATATGACCGTAATCCTTGACCATTGTTCCACAGCCAGACGCATTCACAACAATCGCATCAAGACCGCCCGATTTCATTTCATCATACCATGCCAGAACCGCCGCCCGAACCGTGTGATGCGCCCGATCAGTTTCGCCAATATGATGCGCCAACGCACCGCAACAATGCGCCTCGGACCGCACAACAACCTCGACACCAAGCCGATTGAGAACGCGGATCGTGCTTGCATTGATCTCGGGATCAAGCGCGCGCTGCGCACAGCCGGCCAGCAAGGCAACGCGCTTGACCGGTTTTTGATCGGGCGAAAATACCGCATTCTGGCCACCAACCCGATCAAATGGCTTTAACTCGGCCGGAATCTTGGCCAGAGCCGCGCGCATGGCCGCCGGCATCGCCCAGCGAAACAACCACCCGATCCGCGCCAGCGCAATCATCATCCGAAACCGGCCAGCATAAGGAATGATCATGCCAAGCATGCGGCGCATCATCTTGTCGGCAAATGGCCGCGGCACCAGCTTGTCCAGCTTTTCGCGACCAATATCGAGAAGATGCGGGTAATCCACACCCGATGGACAGGTGGTTGTACAAGACAGACAGCCAAGGCAACGGTCAATATGATAGCCGGTGTTAGCTGATACGGTTTCAGGGCTTTCCAGCACTTCACGCAACATCCAGATGCGGCCACGCGGGCTGTCGCGCTCATCGCCCGTAATCACAAAGGTCGGACAGGTGGCCGTGCAGAAACCGCAATGAACACATTTACGAAGAATGGCATCAGCTTCGGCGATTTGCGGGTCGGCAAGCTGGTCAGCGGTGAAATGAGTTTGCATAAACCTTGCTCCCTAGATGCCGTCGTGCATACGGCCAAAATTAAGAACCGACCGCGGGTCAAACGCTGCCTTTACCCGCTTGTGAAGCGCATAATGTGCTGATGACAGGGGCTGCAAAGGTGCGATGAGGTCTTTGCTATTACCTTTATCGCGGATCAATTGTGCGTGCCCATTGCCATTTGCCGCCAATGCCGATCGCATTGCCGTGCCAAATTCCGCCCCTGACGGTCCTGCAAGCCATAATAGCCCGCCCGCCCAATCAGCAAAAAACTGCAAATCAAAATGGTCAAAAAGTGTGGCAGTGATTGCCGGTGCCGAAGCCGGTGCGCAGGATAATTTCCAGATATCGCCATCGGCATCTGCCAGCAAATCAACATCCCGGATTTGCTGCCATAGTGCGGTGCTGGCATCGCTATCAAGCTTTACACCCTCTTTATGCGCTGCCAGCAAATGCGCGGCGCGATCAGCAACCGAAACATCAATCCCCTCAAGCCGGATGATGGCCAGCATCGCACCGGCAACATCAATACCCGCTTTTGCCGCAATGGCTTGTGGCAGAATGGCGGCCGCATTGGGTTCATGTGGACTGGCAAAAATACCGGCAATGCGGGCAACAGCCGCGCTAAGATCATCACAAGGAAATAAAAGGCTGATATTGGTTTCCGGCTTTGGCAGCGTTTTCAGCGTCACCTCATCAAAGATGGCCAATGTGCCATAAGACCCGCAAATCAATTTTGACAAATCATAACCAGTGACATTTTTCATCACCTTGCCGCCCGATTTGAACCGCTCGCCACGCCCCGAAATCGCATCAAACCCAAGCAAATAATCACGCGCGGCACCGGCGGTCAGGCGGCGAGGGCCGCTGGCATTGGTTGCCAGAACGCCGCCAATGGTTCCCGCCGACTGGCTGGCCAGAATCTTATGCAAGTCAGGCACTTCAAATGCCAACATCTGGTTTGCGCTGGCCAATGTCGATTCAACTTCGTGCATTGGCGTGCCAGCGCGCAAGGTCAGGATCAATTCATCAGGCTGATAGTCGATAATGCCGGAAAAAGCCGAAACATTTATCACGTCATCATAGTCGGCATCGCGGCCAAGCGCGGCCTTTGTTGCCATCGCTTGCACGCCGAAATGCTGTTGCTGTTCCATCGCATCGGCGATGACCGCAGCAGCGTCATCAAGCCCGGTTACGTTTATCATCTCGAAACTTACCCTTATCACTGCGGCAAAACCGGCAGTGGCCAAAAACCTTAAAAGCGCGGCAGATCAGGAAATGGCATTTTGCCCTTATGGACATGAAGCCGCCCCAATTCGGCACAACGATGCAAATGCGGGAACATCTTTCCCGGATTCAGCAGATGATCAGCATCAAAGGCGCATTTCAGCCGTTGTTGCTGTTTCATGTCCTCTTCAGTGAATTGAATTCCCATCAGATCACGTTTTTCAACGCCAACACCATGCTCGCCAGTTAAAACGCCGCCCATTTCAACACATGCCCGCAAAATATCAGCGCCAAAATCTTCGGCTCGTTGCAATTCACCGGGTTGGTTGGCATCAAACAGAATCAGCGGGTGAAGATTGCCATCACCAGCATGAAAGACATTGGCAACGCGCAATCCATATTTTTGGCTAAGCGACGCCATTCGCACCATCATATCTGGCAGGCGACGGCGCGGGATTGTGCCATCCATACATAAATAATCGGGCGAAATGCGCCCAACAGCGGGAAAAGCTGATTTCCGGCCAGCCCAGAATAGGTTGCGCTCTTCTTCGGAATTGCTGACTTTAAGTGATGACGCACCGGCGCTATCCATAATTTTGGCAACGCGATCAATTAATGTATTGACCTCAACTTCCGGGCCATCAAGTTCTATAATCAGCAGCGCGGCAGCCCCGCGTGGATAACCAGCATTGGCAAAATCTTCAGCCGCATTAATTGCCAGCCCATCCATCATTTCCATACCAGCCGGAATAATACCCGCTCCAATCACATCGCCAACAGCCTTTGCCGCTGATCCGGTATTATCAAACCCGACAAGAAGCGCACGCTGGGTTGCTGGCTTTTGCAAAATCCGCAACGTCACTTCGCTAACAATGCCAAGCAAACCTTCAGACCCGGTCATCACGCCCATCAAATCATAATCACCAGCATCAAGATGCTTGCCGCCAAGCCGCAGGATTTCACCATCAATGGTGACAAGCTCAATCCCAAGAAGATTGTTTGTTGTCAGACCATATTTCAGACAATGAACACCACCTGAATTTTCGGCAACATTACCACCAACAGAACAGGCAATCTGGCTTGACGGATCGGGCGCATAATAAAACCCATCCGCCTGAACCGCATGGGTAATGGCAAGATTGGTCACACCCGGCTGGGCAACGACACAACGATTTGTATAATCAACATCAAGAATCCGGTTAAATTTCCCAAGCCCGACAAGAACCGCATCAGCCAAAGGTAAAGCGCCGCCAGATAGCGATGTGCCTGACCCGCGCGGCACTACTTTGATGCCTTCGCCATGACAATATTTCATAACGGCGGCAATTTGCTGGACGGTTTCTGGCAGAACCACGGCGAGCGGAAGCTGACGATACGCAGACAGACCATCAGCATCATAGGCGCGGCGCCCTTCAACCGAATCAATCACACAATCGGCGGCGACCAATTCGCGAAGGTCACGACAAATGGTCTCGCGGCGATCAATAACGGCCTGATCTGGTTCTGGCATCTGCATGATAGGCTCCTGAGTAGATATATCCGCGAAAAAAACTGATAGCACCTTACTTATTCATTCCGCCCCGTAAGGCAGCCCCCTGCCATGATGCAGAACAGCCCGAGGTGACGCAATCGGAAATTCGGGCAAAAGAAACGGCCGGAAAACCCGACCGTACCTTGGATATTCTAAAAGCTTTGGACAGGCTGGTGGCACAATGCGCCACGCAAAGCCTTAACCCTGACGAGCCTTGAGGCGCGGGTTCTTCTTGTTGATTACATATAATCTGCCGCGACGACGCACCACCTGACAATGACGGTCGCGCGATTTCAACGTCTTGAGTGAACTAACAACTTTCATAATTTGGGGCTCCCAAATCGGCGGCCGTAGGCCTAAATGCTTAATAACGAGGCCGGAACCTAACATTGCCACGACCCGAGGTCAATCCTTGCATCGCGCTTTTCCCACGCCTTTTTAGATCTTTTTATTGTCGCCAGCCTGGCCTGCCGAAACACCCGTTCCCTGAAGGCCACAATAGCCATTTGGTACCTTATACAAATATTGCTGATGATAATCCTCGGCAAAGTAAAATTGGTCATTAACCGCGATCTCAGTTGTGATCTGGCCGAATCCGGCTTTTGCCAGCGCCTTTTGATATTGTTCGGCGCTTGCGGTGACGATGGCTAGATCATCATCATCCATCACAAAGATCGCCGACCGATATTGCGTGCCGCGATCATTTCCCTGCCGAAACCCTTGGGTGGGGTCATGCGCCTGCCAGAATGTTGTTAAAATACGGTCAAGCGTCAGCTTGGCGGGATCATAAACCACCAGCACAACCTCAGTATGACCGGTCAGTCCGCTGCAAGTTTCCTCGTAAGTAGGGTTTGGCGTCACCCCGCCAGCATAGCCAACCGCCGTGACATGAACACCGGGCAGCTTCCAAAACAGCCGTTCGGCACCCCAAAAACAGCCAAGACCAAGGACAATCTGCTTCATCCCCTTCGGCACAGAACCGGTAAGGGCCGTGCCAAGCACCGCATGATTGCCGCCAGCAAAAACTGTCGTGCCGCGACCGGCCAATGCTTCATCGACATTTGGCAAACGCGATTTAAACGGATTATCGAAAAACATGATGCTTGTCCTTTATGGCAATCCAGCCCTGCCCCATAACCAAAAATCTTATGACTAACCGTTCTGTAACCAAACGTTTTTTGGGCGTAATGGCTAGTCGATACGCAACGCCTCGACCCGGGCAAGCGTTTGCCCTCAAGCCATTCAAGAAACGCGCCGCCTGCGGTTGATACATAGGAGAATTGGTCATTCACCCCGGCATTTGCAAGTGCCGCCATCGTATCACCACCACCGGCAACACTCATCAGACCATCATTTTGCGTTTTTGCTGCAACAGCGCGCGCCAATGCCGTGGTTGCCGCGTCAAAAGGCGGAATCTCAAACGCGCCCATTGGCCCGTTCCAGACAATTGTCGAACAGCGATCAAGAAAGGCCATTGCCGCCGCCACCGATTCGGCACCAGCATCTAAAATCATTTCGCCATCGGCAACATCGTCACTGCTGACAAGGCGATGCGCGGCACCAAGTTTAAATTCACCCGCGACAACCACATCTTGGGGAAGCAGAATCTGGCAATTATGCGCAGCAGCACCATCCATAATCCGGCGCGCCGTATCGACCATGTCAGGTTCGGCAAGCGAGGCGCCAATTGGCTTACCTTTCGCCAGCAAAAATGTATTGGCCATCCCCCCGCCAAGCACCAGCCCATCGACCTGGGTAACAAGATTTTCCAGCAAGGCCAGCTTTGATGATACTTTTGCACCGCCAACAACCGCCCCAAGTGGGCGCACAGGCGATGATAGCGCCGCATCCAATGCCGCAAGTTCGGCCGCAAAAGACCGTCCAGCCGCCGATGGCATCAAACGCGGCAAGGCATCAACCGACGCATGCGCCCGATGCGCACAGGAAAAAGCATCACCAACATAAAGGTCACCAAGCGCCGCAAGGCTTTTAGCAAAGGCCAGATCATTGGCTTCTTCTTCAGGATAAAACCGCAGATTTTCCATCATTAGAATGTCGCCACCTGCCAGAGCTGCCACGGCCTTTTTCCCACCTCGGCCAATAACATCACTTTCCACTGGCACTGGCTGGCCAAGAATTCCGGCCATTGATTGCGCCACGGGGCGCACCGTCAGGGCTGGCACAAAGGCGCCTTTCGGCCGGCCAAAATGCGTTAGCACAACAACTTTTGCACCGCGCACCAGAAGGGATTGAACCCCCGGCATAACACGCCGGATGCGGGTATCGTCGCTAACCACCCCGTCAGCAAGCGGAACATTAACATCAAGTCGAAGAAGCACAGTTTTGCCAGCGACATCTAACTGGTCGGCAAATTGGAAATTAGCTGTCATGGTCGCTGGCCTCTGGCAATTAGTCGATTATTCGGTTTGGTTCGGCCTTAGGAAGTACCCAAAACGGACGTGAATTGCAAGATTGCTAACCATGCATTTACCAGTAATCAAATTTCACGCCCATACAACCAAAAATTCGGCGATAGCTTGCTAATTCCTTGCCCTGCGCTATCATGCCGCTGATCGAGACAACCCCTCTTAAATAAAGAGACATTTTGCCATGCCAAAAGTCCAAAACAGCCCAAAGGCCAGCCAAAACCTGTCGGCAGGAAGCGAGTTCTGGGCTGGCGTTTGCGAGGAAATGCCCCTTATTTTTGGCGTTGCACCCTTTGGCCTTGTGTTCGGCGTTCTTGGCCTCGAAAGCGGCCTAACCCCATGGCAAACAATTTTGATGTCAAGCATCCTGTTTGGTGGTGCCAGCCAAATTGTGTTTGCTCAACTATGGGCGGCTGGTGTGCCAGCCTTGATTGTTGGCGGGTCGGTTTGCGTGATCAATATGCGCCATGTTCTCTATAGCGCATCCATCGCGGCCTATTTGCGTCACCTGCCGCTGCGATGGCGTATTTTACTTGGCTATTTGCTAACCGATGAGGCCTATGCCATCTCGATCAGGCGATTTAAACATGAACCACCTGGCCCTAATCAGCATTTTCACCTACTTGGAAGCGGTATGCTGCTGTGGACAAGCTGGCAATTTTCGACAATTTTTGGTGTTCTAGTCGGCGGCACAATCCCCAATTCATGGTCATTGTCATTCGCCATCCCGCTTACCTTTATCGCTATTGTTGCGCCAATTCTAAAAACCCGCGCCGATCTTGCCGCGGCGGTCTCTGCCGGAACCATTGCCATATTAGGCCAACCACTGCCGTGGAATTTATGGCTTATCACCGCTGCCATTGGCGGCATTCTGGCGGGATGGCTTGTCAGCCGTCTTAACCATCAAGCCGGAGCCACATCATGATCTGGTTCATCATGATTGCGGCAGGCCTGTTTACCTTTGCAACGCGTTTTATCATGCTTAGCAATGGCATTAGCAATCGGCCGCCGCAATGGCTTGTTGATGCTTTGGGGTTTGTGCCAATTGCGGTTCTAACAGCGATTATTGTCCCTGCCATATTGATTGATCCGGCAGACCAGACAATTGCCCTTTGGGATAATCCGCGTTTATTTGCCGCCGCGCTGGCGATCATTGCGGCATTGGTGACGCGGCAGATGATCACCACAATTGCGGTTGGTATTGTCGCGCTATGGGTGCTTCAATGGGCGATGTGATGGACAGCCGCGTGCCGCTGCAAGCCGGATCGATCTAGGCCTTCAACCCGCTATCGACGGCAAGCTGATCACAAATCTTTGCCATTTCCAGATCAAGCGCGGTAATGCCACCGCATGAATGCGTTGCCCAGCGAATCGTCACCTGACGATATTGATTGTGAAATTCGGGATGGTGATTGGCGCGTTCGGCCATCAGGGCAACCCGTCCCATAAACCCGAAAGCAGCGTTAAAATTCTTAAAGAAATAAGTTTTTTCAATGATTTGCAAAGACGCATCTTCGGGCGTCAATTGCCAGCCTTGCCTATCTTCAAGACTGGCGATAATCGCGGCCCGATCGAGGGGTTTATTCATATCAATTTGCCCTTTCCTGCCAGAACCGGCATTGGCTTTGGTGTGTCTTGCATCGCAAGCTGCATGCCGCAAATTGTGCCAATGAGCCAGCTATCATTGCAATATAGCCAAAACAGCCTAAAATTTCACCCATGTCAAAAACCCTGTTAATCATTGCCCATACGCCATCGCCAAATACCGCCGTGCTTGCCAAGGCGGGGCTTGATGCCTGCCTTGGTTATAATGGCTATGATCAGGGTGCGGTCAAAATACGCTGTGTCTCGCCATTTGATGTGACCAGCCCCGATCTATTGGCCGCCGATGCAGTCATCATCGGCACAACCGAAAATATTGGATATATGGCTGGCGCAACCAAGGATATGTTTGATCGTTGTTATAATGACTGGCTGGATCACAGCGATGCCAAGCCGGTTGCGATCTATATCCGCGCCGGATTGGACGGCACCGCAACCAAGCGCGCACTGACAAGCATTTGTGGCGGCCTGAAATGGCGACTGGTGGCCGAGCCTTTAATTCTGCATGGCGATTGGAATGATGGATTTTGCGAGCAGGTTGGCGATCTATGTCTTGGCGTGGCAGCTGGGTTAGATGCCGGCATCTTCTAGGCTGGTGGCCGTGCGCATGATGGCTTTGCTAGTTGCTTTTCGGCATATTCATTGAGTGCGCGTCGGGTGAATGCGTATCAGATGAATGCGAAGACGGCATTTTCAAATCGGCAGGGCGTTTGGCAAGACCGGTTAGTTTGACCTTTCCGGCTTTTTCAAACACGAACGTCACTTGGTAACGTTCGTCAGCATTCAATGGCGCTTTCAACCCGATCAGCATCACATGAAACCCACCAGGTGCCAGCTGGATTGTCTTGCCAGCCGGAATAGCAATGCCGCCGTCAATCTGCCGCATTTTCATAACGCCATTTGTGATCTCCATTGTGTGAAGTTCAGTTTTGCGGGAAAGGCTGCTTTCAGCGGCCAGCAACCGGTCGGCCATGGCACCATGATTTGTGATCGACAAATAGGCAGCGCTGCTTGGCATTGATCCGATCGTTGCGCGAAATTGCAGCGTCCCATACATCAGGTCAGACGCCATCGCCGGTGACAGCATCATCAGACCCATTAAAACAGCAGCAAATATCCGTTGCAAAATCAAAGACAGCATCACATCACCATTCTTGCGCTGAAAACAACCTAGCCAGGGCTAGCCATTTCCAAGCCGCTTGACCTCATCAATCGACGACAGGCCAAGCTGCGCCATTACATCGCAAACTTCTTCCAAAAGGATTGAGGCCGCATGCTCCCCGCCTTTGTTGCCAAGGGCGGCAACGGCATACATGAAACCGCGGCCAACAAGCGCAAAATCAGCGCCTGCCGACAATACCCGCACAATATCAAGCCCCGACATGATACCACTGTCGACAATCAGCGGCACATCCTTGCCAACCGCAGCGCGAATGGCTGACAGCTGTGCCAAAGGTGGTGGTGCTGCATCTAATTGACGGCCACCATGATTTGAGACAACAATGCCATCAACGCCAAGCTTGATCGCCCGCGCTGCATCTTGTCCATGAAGAACCCCTTTGAGATAGATTTCGCCATCCCATTCGGCGCGAATTTCAGCTAGATAATCCCAATCAAGCGAGCCGTTTAGCTGATCGCCGATGAATTTGGTGATGCCCATCGTCCCATTATTCTTGGCATAGGGTTCCATATTGCGAAAGCGTGCCCCGCCATTCAGCAAGGTCCGCACTGCCCATTCCGGACGAAGCATGCTTTGCCAGATGACGCGCGGTGAAAAGGCCGAATTACCTCGGCTGCCAAGTGGCGCGCCCGCAATCCGCATGCGCTCGCGGCGGCTTGGTGATGGCACATCAGCGGTCACAACCAACGTTGTGTAGCCGCAGCCCTTGGCGCGCCGCAGCAAATCACGCATCAGATCACGGTCACGAGGGGCATAAAGCTGAAACCAGCCCATTTCACCCGCAGATTCGGCGATCATTTCGATTGATTCACCAGCCACCGTGCTCAGCGTATAGGGAAAGCCGTGTCTTTTGGCAGCGCGACCAATAATCGATTCCGCCCCGGGCCAGATCAATGATGACAGACCAATAGGCGCCGCACCAAACGGCGCCTTGAATGTTTTTTTGCCAAGCTTGGTTGTTAAATCGGGATCGACCCGCCCTCGCATGAATTGCGGTGTTAGCTCGATCGAGTCGAGAAAAGCCCTGTTTTCGTCTTTGGCGCGATCATGGCCTGTTCCTGAGTCAAGATAGGCAAACACAAATTTTGGAATGCGTCTCGACGCAGGCTTTTTCAGATCCGACAAGCGCGGATATTTGTTCATCAAATCCATGATTTATTCGCCGTAAAAAAGCTTCCAAGAAGGGCCATAGCCCGCAACAAACCAAAACTGACGCCCTCTCCTGCGAGGGCATCAGGCTATTTTGGTGATTTTAAATAGGCAATCACATTGGCAATGTCGGATTCTTTTTTCAGGCCAGCAAACGACATTTTGGTGCCTTTTAGGTATTTCTTTGGCTTAGCAAGGAAACCGGCCAAAGTTGCCTCATCCCAAACCAGACCCGATCCAGCCATCGCTTTGGAATATTTGAACCCGTCAACCGCACCAGCTGCACGGCCAATGATATTCACCAAATGCGGGCCAGATTTGTTTTTTTCCCGATCAACGTAATGACAGGCCTTACATTTCTTGAATACTTTTGCACCTGCAGCTGCATCGCCAGCCTGTGCCGGAGCTGCCATAAGAAGTCCTGCCGCTGCTGCGGCGATAAAAACATAATTTTTCATAAATTCCTCACTACGTTCCATAAATTAGTAACACTTGTTTACAGCGTTTGACAACGCTACACAATAACCTGCGCTGTCTTGCCGCGACCCTAAATTTCCGGCAAACTATTGTATGTTTCTAATCTTCTGGTAAGCAGCGTTATCAAATCCCTGATGATACGCATCAACGAGGCATCCATGTCACCAAAGGCCAAACGGTTATCAATCATCGCGATGATCGCAGCATTGGTTGGCGTTGCCGCCATGCTTGTGCTTGGCGCGCTTCGCGACAATATCGTTTTTTTCTATACGCCAACCGAAATTACCACCTCAGGAACAAAGGCGGGGCAGGCATTGCGGCTTGGCGGGCTGGTCAAAGATGGCAGCGTCAAGATCGACGGATTGCAATCTGTTTTCACGGTCACCGATGGTTCAAATGAAATCAGCGTCCGCTATGACAATGCGTTGCCAAGCCTGTTTCGCGAAGGCCAAGGCGTCGTTGCCGAAGGGTCACTTGCCAATGGTGAATTTATCGCAACCAATGTTTTGGCCAAGCATGATGAAAATTACATGCCTGCCGAAGTTGCTGAAAAGCTAAAGGATACAGGCGTCTGGAAGGGTGGCAAAGCCGACTAGACGGCGCTGTTATCACTTTTTATGGGCTTAATCCTTTTGGGCCTAATCTTTTTGCCTAATTCTTTTTGGTTTGGCGCTTTCACATCCATATCTTGCGGTGCCGCATCGGCAGGTTCTACAATCGCGGCGGTTGCCGGCATCGGGCTTGACGTAATCACGTCAATCGATTGGACATTTTCACGATAAAGCGTGTAAAGCCCGCCCGCCAGAATAAGCGTTATCCCAATCATAACCATCTGATCCGGCCATTCATCCCAGATCACGACACCCCAGAAAACACCGAACGGAATCGCGACATATTCAAATGGCGCAATGACCGATGCCTCGACCGAACGATAGGCGTTGGAGGATGCGTAGGACAATAGCAGAACTGAAAAGCTGCAAATCACCAGATAACCAAGGTTGGTCAGAGACATCAGTGATGGCGCGCGAAGCAGAAAATCAATTGTCGGATTACCCGATTGATCAACTGGCCAGATCATGTTCACAAGCATGAACAGCGCGCCAATCGTCAAATAGCAAATATGCTGAACCGCAACCATGCCCGATAGATTGCCAACCGATTTTAGGCGTCTTGTCCATATCTGAAAGGCGGCATAGCTGAAGGCCGACATCACAACAAACAAGGTTTCCACCTGAAACTGAACCCCGCCGGGCCGAATGATAAACAAAACCCCAGCCATGCCAGCTGATACTGCGGCCAAACGGTGAAGGCCAATTTTCTCACCAAGAAATGGCACTGATAGAATTGTGATGATCAATGGTGATACAAAGAAAATGGCGATCACATTTGCCAGCGGCAACGTCCCTAGCGAAACGAAAAACAGCACCATCGCCAGCACAAGACACATGCTACGGGCAAAAAACAGCCAGAAAACTTTTGCTGGCAGCGCAAACATTGCCTGAATACTGCGGCTGAAAATGCCAAGCATGATCAGCGTCATTCCTGCCCGCAAAGCGACCAATTGGCCAAGCGAAACATCACCACTCATCAATTTAATCAATGCGTCATTAAGGGGAATAATTCCCATTGCCAAAGCCAGAACGCCAAGGGCGAAATAGGGCATCGACATACGATCAGTGATCATTTTCATTCGCTGCCGTCCTTTGCATGACATTGCGAAACTATCAGGCCGATAGGACATGATATCCGCATCACTTAAATCCCGCTTATCAGGAAATGACAAGTCATGCAAATGATTGCCAAAAAACTGATATAACCAGATCAAGTAAAGGGGTTGTGTTCAAATCCTCTTTCGGTCAGTCTGACCCATGCCAATCAAATGAATTCTTGCAGATATTGGCAATATGAAAGGCGCAAGAGACCATGTCAGAAACCGGACAGAATTTTATTGCAGGCGCGTGGTGCGATGGGCAAAGCACAATTACCAATATCAACCCATCCGACCTTAGCGATCAGATCGGCCATTACGCGCAGGCAAATAGCGCCCAGCTTGATCGCGCCCTAGATGCCGCCCAAACCGCCCAGAAAAAATGGGCCGCCACCGGTCTTGAGGCGCGTCAAACCATCTTAATGAATATCGGCAATGAATTGATGGAACGCCGCATCGAGCTCGGCACCCTTCTTAGCCGCGAAGAAGGCAAACCATTGGCCGAAGGCGTTGGTGAAATCTACCGAGCCGGCCAGTTCTTTACCTATTATGCTGCCGAAGTGCTTCGCCAGATCGGTGACACGGCCGATAGTGTGCGTGACGGCATCGAAATTGATGTTCGGCGCGAACCGGTTGGGGTTGTTGCGATTATCAGCCCTTGGAATTTTCCAACCGCAACAGCAGTCTGGAAAATTGCGCCAGCGCTGGCTTTTGGCAATGCGGTTATCTGGAAACCGGCAAATCTGGTGCCGGCTTCGGCTGTTGCCTTAAGCGAAATCATTTCGCGTCAGGATATTCCGCATGGGCTGTTTAATCTGGTGATGGGCCCGGGCGGCAGCATTGGCCAAAAACTTGTCGAATCTCCGGCGATAAACGCGATTAGCTTTACCGGCTCGCTGGATGTTGGCAAACAGATTGCCACCGCCGCCATTGCCAATCTCACCAAAGTTCAAATGGAAATGGGGTCAAAGAACGCGCTTGCCATTATGGATGATGGCGATCTTGATCTTGCCGTGGCAACCGCGCTTGGCGGCGCCTTTGGCGGGACGGGTCAAAAATGCACCGCCTCGTCACGGCTTGTTGTGCATGAGGCCATCCATGACGAATTCGCCGATCGGCTTGTTGCCGCAGCATCGGCAATGAAGGTTGGGCATGCCTTGGCTGATGGAACGCAAATCGGCCCCGTAGTAAGCGCCGGACAATTGGCCGAAAACCTGCAATGGATGGAAACAGCCAAACAGGAAGGCGGCGAGGCACTGTGTGGCGGCGAGACGGTTAGCCGCGATCATGATGGCTATTACATGACGCCTGCGGTTATTGGTGGCACGAAAAATGACTGGCGCATCAATCGCGAAGAAATGTTTGCTCCAATCGCCTGTATCATCAAGGTCGGCTCATATGATGAGGCGCTTGATGTCGTGAATGACACTGATTTTGGCCTAACATCGGGGATCATCACCCGTTCGCTGGCGCGAGCAACGCATTTCCGCCGCAATGCCCAAACAGGTGTTGTTACGATCAACCTGCCAACCGCAGGCACAGATTATCATGTGCCATTCGGCGGACGCGGCAACAGCTCATACGGCCCGCGCGAACAAGGAAGCTATGCCGCCGAATTCTATACAATCGTGAAAACCAGCTATATTGCCGCTGGCAAGCCGGAATAATCTGATGCATCTCATCGACAATCTTCAATATGCAAATTGGTCAGAAAAAATCTTTCGGCAAATGCGCGAAGGCTGCGTTGACGCGGTTCATGTGACGATTGCCTATCACGAAATGTTTCGCGCAACCGTTACCAATATCGAACAATGGAATCGCTGGTTTGAACGCTATCCCGATCTGATTTTTCATGGCACCAGCGGCGATGATGTGCGGCGTGCCAAACGCGAAGGCCGAACCGCGATCTTTTTTGGATTTCAAAACCCGTCACCAATTGAAGATGATATTGGGCTTGTTGAAATTTGTCACAGCCTCGGCGTTCGCTTTATGCAGCTTACCTATAATAACCAGTCGCTTCTTGCCACGGGTTGTTATGAAGATGAAGATACCGGCATTACACGCATGGGTCGCCAAGTCATCAAAGAAATGAACCGTGTTGGCATGGTTGTTGATATGAGCCATTCGGCCGAACGATCAACCTTGGAGGCCATTGAAATTTCGCAACGCCCAATTGCCATTACCCATGCCAACCCCTATTTCTGGCATCCGGCCAAACGCAATAAATCGGATGACGTGCTTCGCGCGCTTGGCCAATCAGGTGGCATGCTGGGTTTCTCGCTTTACCCGCATCATTTAAAGGACAAATCAGAGTGCAGCCTGACAAGCTTTTGCCAGATGATTGCCGACACTGCTGATTTGATGGGAATCGACAATATCGGCATCGGATCCGACCTTTGTCAGGACCAACCTGACAGTGTGGTTGAGTGGATGCGCGTTGGCAGATGGACAAAAGAAATTGATTATGGCGAAGGATCAGCCAGTCATGCAGGCTTTCCTCCAATGCCAAACTGGTTTATAGATAATCGCCATTTCGGCGCGATTGCAGATGGGTTAAGACAGCAGGGATTTTCCGAAAAAGACACACATGCAATTATGGGTGAAAACTGGCTTCGGTTTTATGATGAAAATTTTGGCGCTGAAACGGCCTGATTAGGTTTCTTGGCGCAACAAGCAAAATGGTTTGGTTAATGGAAACACCAGAGATGAAACAAGATAATCCGGCCGCATCACCGCCGCCAGTGCCGTCTGTTGCGCTTCGTCCTGCTAGTCAGGTCATGACCTTGGCACGGATGGGGTCATTTCATCAAAGCCGTCTTAGCTTCATGCGCGTTTTGTTGCGCCGCCTCAAAGCCGAGAATTGGCAATTCAAACAAAGTCGTTGGTTGATTGATGCCAACGGTGTTGGCGTTGCCACCTATGAGGCCATTGGCCCTGAGCGAAGCTATACATTGGTTGCCTTTGCGCATGATCTGCCAGCCGAAAAACGGTCAGATCGGGTCATCGCCGAAGCATGGGATGCCACCTTTACGCTTCATGATGGCACCATAAGCGATGCAGATATTGAACGGCTTAGGCAGAATGTTCCGCTGCAAGAGGCTGGCCGCATTTCAGATGATGAATTTGTGCTGTCACGCGCAAACCGCTCGGTTCGGCTTTTTGACTATGTTCGTGATTGCCTTGCCGCTGGCAGCCAGCCCGACCTTGCGGTGATCGAACCTGTCGGTTACTTCATGCGAACAACGGCCGTTTACGGATCTGGCAAATTTGGCGCTGCCGATCGTGATATCTGGGCAAACCGGCCTGAATTTTCGGGCTCGTTCCAGCCTGAATTGCTTGCCGTCTGGTTAATCCGGTCATTTACCATTGATATTGTCGAACATATGGCTGCGGTCAAAGCGCCAGCAAAGGCGGTCAAGCTTGATCCCGATATTCGCCGCCGCATCGGTGTTGGCAATTCAACTGGTCTTGGCATGGCACCATTCTTGATTAATCACCCTTCATTGATTCACGCATGGATCAATGCGCGTGAAACCGCTCTGGCACGCGTGCGGGCGCTTGCCGCAACCGATCAGGCTGGCCTCGCCGGTTTTCTGACGATGATCGCCAAAGCTGCCAAAAACGCGGAAGAATGGACAACCGACAGCCCTTATCAGCATGGCAAAACCCAATCATTGCGGCATGATCTTGTCCGGCTTGACACGTTTGTGCGCGGCCTTGACGTTGATATCGACCAGCCTTGGGACAGCATCTATCGTTGGGGCGAGGCCAATCTCAGCCTTGAAGGCCAGGAACAGCTTGTATCGCTTCTGCTTGAAGAGCATGGCGACCTGATTGACGATTTGGCAATCGGCATGGCATCGGATGAGGCAGCACATTTCCGTATTGATGGATCAATGCCCTTATCATTGCTGCGCCAGATGATGGACACCACCTATAGCTGGACCAAGGGCATTGATTATTCGCAAAATGATTCGCTGGCGCGGGTTTGGTATGTGTCTGAAGAAAAGCTTGAGCCGCGGCTTGGTGAACGATTTGAAGAACCAATCGAGCCTTATGAGCAACCGCTTGCCCCCGGCCATGATGCCGTTCGGGCGATGAAGGCCATTGATCAATGGATCGAAAATCCCGCCAGATCAGGCGACGATAATGTTGCGATGTTTTTGCTGAAACATCCAGAGCACCGGCATATTGTTCGCCGCATGCAAACCGTTTTCACCCTTCCCTATGCCGAAATTCAGGACAATACGATTTCAGCAGAAATGCAGCCAATTGATTTGCTTCGTTGTAAATTGTCCTTTTTCGGCGCGTCAAAATTTGACCCGCGTTCGGATCGGTGGTTGCGCATTACAATGTATCAAGGCGCGCCCTTCCCCGATGAATTGGCAATGCTAGACCCTGATAGCCTGTTTTATCCACCGCTTGCCAGCACTGGCAGACCGGATCATGAAAGGGCATGAGCTGGTCACTTGGTGAAATCGGCGCCCTAGCCACCAAGGCGGCACGCGGAAGCGGCATGGATTGGGGGCTTGCCGACGAAGCTGGCTATGCTGTGAAATGGCTTCAACGCCGCCAATTGCCCGGTGTTGCCGCGCTATGTCGATATCTAAGCTGGCGGCAAGCCGGTGAAATAACCATCTGGCCCAATGATACAGCGCGTGATGGTCATTATTGTCCAATTGCCACTGGCGCTGCCTATGGTGATGGTGTGTTTGGGGATGAAGTGCAGTTTGCCCGCGTCCGAACGCCGTTATTGCTGATTCCCTTTATCGCGCTTCGCGCTGCAAACAGCCCTATTTGCCTATCTTTGGGCAAAGCTGTTTTTGCGCTAACCCAGGATAAATTTGGATTTTCAAAAAATGACACGGCGATTTTAATGGATGCGTCAGCCTGCCAAATTTACGCCGCATCTGATGACGAAGTGCCTGAGATGATGACCATCGCCAATGCCGCAATTCCCCGCGTTCCGCAAACAGCATCAGCCTGCATCACGGTTTTGAACGTCTTTGCCAAAAACACCTATGCACCAGCAACCGAGGCATCACGCCTTACCGGTGCTGGTGCTGGGCTGAATGATAATGATTAGGCGGCAGGGCTGTCGTCACTGACGCAACTGAAACAACTGCATTGATTTGATCAGCCCCGATAGGCGGTACTAGACAATGCCACTAATGGTTTTTATTTCGAGAAATTCTTCAATCCCCCAAAACCCGCCTTCACGGCCAACGCCTGACTGCTTGTAACCGCCAAACGGGCTTCCTGCCGCACGCGAAGCGCCATTGACCTGAATCATACCAGCGCGCAATCTTGCCGCAACGCGCTTGGCGCGTTCTTTATCACCCGTCTGGATATAGGCCGCCAGTCCATACGGCGTGTCATTGGCAAGGGCGATGGCTTCTTCTTCGCTGTCAAACGGCATCAATGCCAGAACAGGGCCAAAAATTTCTTCGCGGATAATCGTCATATCGGCTGTCGCATCGGCAAACACCGTTGGCTTTACAAACCAGCCACGATTCATGCCCTCAGGACGGCCAACGCCGCCAGCGACAAGCCTTGCCCCTTCATCAATGCCAGCTTGGATCATGCTTTGCACCTTGTTGAATTGTGCTTCAGATACCAAAGGCCCGATGTGATTTCCCGAATTTGACGGCAGATCAACCTTGGTGGCATTGGCTTTGGCGGCGGCGATTTCAACAGCCTGATCATAGACGCTTCGCTGAACCAGCATGCGTGTTGCCGCATTACAAGATTGCCCTGTATTATTGAAACAGAAAGCAGCGCCCATGCGAACTGCCTTTTCGACATCGCAATCATCAAAAACCAGATTTGGCGATTTGCCGCCGAGTTCGAGCGAGACGGTCTTCACCGTATCTGCAGCTGCCTTGCTGATCAAAATACCGGCGCGTGTTGAGCCGGTAAATGACACAACATCAATATCTGGATGTGATGATAAGATCGTGCCAACACCGGCACCATCGCCATTTACCATATTAAATACACCTGCCGGAAAGCCAGCCTCATCAATCATTTCGGCAAAAAGAATACTGGACATTGGGGCAATTTCAGACGGTTTCAGCACCATTGTGCAGCCTGCCGCCAGCGCCGCCCCAACCTTCAGAACAACCTGATTCATCGGCCAATTCCACGGGGTAATCAACGCGGCAATACCCGCCGCCTCAAAAGCAATATCTTGGCCTTCGACACCTTGCCGCAATGGCCGTTGAAATTCCATTGTGCCAAGCGCCCGAATAAATGCCTTTAAATGGCTGATGCCCGATCCAGCTTGATCACTGACCGCCATATCAATTGGCGCACCCATTTCGGTTGAAATCGTTGCGCCCATTTCATCATTGCGTGCGATATAGACATCAAGCAATTTTTGCAAATAGCCAGCACGGTCAGCCGGGCTTGTCATCGACCAAGCTGGAAAGGCAGCTTTGGCCGCGGCAATTGCCGCCTCGGCATCTTTGGCACCGCCAAGCGTAATTGTGGCAAACGCATCTTCGGTGGCCGGATTCAAAACAGGAAAGCTATGCCCATCTTGTGATGGCACCCAAGATCCGTTGATGTAAAATTCGGTTTTATCCAGCATAAAGCCTCCAAGATTATGGTCGTGGCCGCCATAAGCGCCGCCATTGCGTTTTTCGAAATTGAGTTCTTTTGCCCAAGATTTCTTTTGCCCAGGCAAGTGCCACAAGCCAGCACCTTATGGCCAAATTGCACCTTGCAAACAACTCTTGTCAAGCTATTGATAACTGCTTGATATAGAGGTTTTGCTTAGGTTTTCACCTTGCCGCGCTGCGCCAAGAAAATCCCGCCAAGCACCATAAACAACGCCACAAGATGATGAATATACATGGTTTCGGACAAGATCAGCATTGCCAAAAAAGCCGCAAATATTGGCACCATATTCACATAAAGCCCAGCGCGGTTCGCACCCGCCAGCGCGACGCCACGCATATAGAATGTTTGTGACAGAATTGACGGAAAGATTGCTGAATAAAACAGTAACAAGCTGCCTTTGACCCCGGGAAGCACCAGATCGCCATTCGCATATTCGGCGATCAGAAACAGGCTACAGGTCAAAAAAGCACAAAAGGCGAAAAAACATAAAAGCAAAACCGGCGGCATTTCAAGCCGCTTTGCCAGTGCAACCGTGTAAGCACCATAGCACAGACATGCCGCAACCATCAACAAATCACCAAAGTTGAAACGAAGCGCCAAAATCGTGGCCAGGCTGCCAGCACTAACCAGAACCAAAATACCGGTCAGTGATGAACAAAGACCAAAAAATTGCAGCCAGCCAATGCGGGTTCGATAAATCAGCCAGCCAAGCAACATAACAACCGCCGGAATCACCCCTTGCATAATGCCAAGATTGACCGCGGTCGTATATTGCGCCGCATAGACAAGAAGCAGGCTGAAACCGGCAAGTCCGCCACCACCCATGGCAAACACCCAACGCCAGTTCTGTAAAGCCAACGGTACATGGCGTGGCAAGGTTTTGCGATAGATCACCAGCAAAATAAGAAAGGCACCAAGCCAGCGCAATTGCATCAGCAAAACCGGTGAAATTTCGCCAACCGACATGCGCAATGCCACCGCATGACCTGCCCAAATCAAGGTTGCCATCAGCAATACCGCATGCGCGCTGCCCCAAAAGCGGCCAAGCACCAACACGCATTGCTGTTTGATCATAACATGGCCATCAGATTAACGAAGCTTTGCCGCAAGCGCGCTAACTTCATCAAGACCAGACTCAATACGGTCAAACATATCGTCAATTTCTGCAGCAGTGATGATCAAAGGCGGGCAAAAGCCAATGATATCACCCGGCAAGGCGCGTAAAATCACCCCATGTTTCTGAATGATGGCAACCGCTTGCGCAGCAATTTTCTGGCTTGGTTCAAATTTTTCACCCGTTTGGCGATTGGCGGCAAATTCCATTGCACCAATCAGGCCAATCGCCCGCAAATTGCCGATGAAATCAAATCTGGCAAGCCGTTCAATCCGGCTTTTGAATTGCGGGGCAATGCGCCTGACATGGCCGACGATATCGCGTTCCTGCATCAATTGCTGCGCCCGCAAGGCCACCGCGGCGCAAACCGGATGCGCCGAATAGGTATAGCCATGCCCAAAAATGCCAAGCTGTTCTGCCTGCTTGGCGATTGGCGCATAGACCTTTTCCGACAGCATCACCGCCGAAATCGGCAAATAGGCCGATGACAACGCCTTGGCACAGGTCAGCATATCAGGGCGGATATCCATGGTTTGAGAACCCCACATATTGCCCGTACGGCCAAACCCGCAAATCACCTCATCCGCGACTAGCAAAACATCATATTTTTCCAGAACAGCACGAATTTTTTCAAAATAGGTTCGTGGTGGAATAATCACCCCGCCTGCCCCCATGACCGGCTCGGCAAATAGCGCGCCCACGGTTTCTGGCCCTTCTTCGAGGATCAGCGTTTCAAGATCAGCGGCACAACGGCTGGCAAAATCTTCTTCACTTTCGCCGTCTTTCGCACCGTTATAAAAGTCGGGCGCGGTTGTGTGTTTGACGAAATCTAGCGGCAGACCGAAACCATCTTGCGCATAGGCAAGCGCGGTCATGCTCGCCGCCGCCATAGTCACCCCGTGATAGCCTTTTCGGCGGCTAATGATTTTGCGCTTTTCCAGCCGGCCAAGCGCCGCATTGTAATACCAGACCATCTTCATGGCGGTATCATTCGCCTCTGATCCAGATGCCGCAAAAAACACTTTGCTCATCACGCTGTCACCGCCAGCAGGCGGGGCAGAGGTAATCAAGATTTCGGCAAGATCAATCGCCGGATTGACCGTTTTGCCAGCAAAGCTATGATAGAAAGGCAGTTTTTTGAATTGCGCCATTGCCGCATCAATCAATTCAGGTTCGGAAAACCCAAGCGATGTACACCAAAGCCCGCTCATCCCTTCATAAAACTGATTACCAGCATCATCAACAACAAAGACACCATTACCCTGTGCCATGATATGCGGCCCCACATCACCAAGCATTGCCGGATTGGTATAGGGATGCATATGAAAGGCAATATCGCGGCTTGCCGGTGAATTGCCAGCAAGCTGTTGTTCGGATGGGGGGATGCTTTGTGTCATTTCAACTGTCCTAAACGTCCAAGATTACTAGCCAAGATTGCTGGCCAAGATTACTGATCGAGATTAATAGCTAAGCCTAGACATGCTGGCCACCATTCACATGAATTTCCGATCCATTTAGATATTGGGCCTGATCACTGCAAAGAAAAAAAACAGTGTCAGCAACTTCATCAGCATTGCCAAACCGGCCAAGCGGAATTTGCGGAATGATTGTTGCCTCGCTATCAGGCGACAGAATATCGGTTTTAATCTCACCCGGGGCAATGGCATTTACCCTAATGCCACGCCTGCCAAAATCAGACGCCATTTCGCGGGTCAATGCGCTAAGCGCGGCTTTCGATGTGGCATAGGCCGAACCGGCAAATTCATGAACCCGGCTTCCGGCAATCGAGGTTACATTCACAATCGAGCCATCACCTTTGCCAAGCGAGTCGCATAGTTTTTGCGCCAGCATGATTGGGGCAAAAACATTCACCTGATAAACATGCTGCCAAAGATCAAGCGATGTTTTATGACAATCAAGGCGGCCACCATCAGGCGTTTTCGGTGAAATTGCAGCATTATTCACCAGCGCGTGAAGTGGTTTGCCATCAAGCCGCGTCAATAATTCTACCGCGCCACGGCTTACATCTTCAGGCGATGATAAATCAATTTGCAGATGGTCTTCTGGCCCCGCTTCCCACGGGCAATTTTCCGGAAAACCATGGCGTGAACAGGTGATGACGCGCCAACCAGCGCTGGAAAATCGCTTTACGGTTGCATGGCCGATGCCGCGGCTTGCCCCTGTTAATACCAGAATTTTTCGGTCATCCATGAATCATGAGCCCCTTTTCCCTGTCCATTCCACGCAGCCGAGGTCACCCCTGAAACGGCTACAGAAAATGGCTTTGACTTTTATGTCAGGGTGACGTCAAAAATGATTAAGGTCAAATGGACAGGCTGACTAGCTGCTTGTGATCCCGCGCAGCCGTTCAGAACGCCGCCGCAATAACTCCAAAACCGTCAAAAGAATGATCGATAAGATCACCAACAGCGTGGCAACGGCAAGAATCGTTGGGCTGATCTGCTCGCGAATACCCGACCACATCTGACGCGGAATCGTTCGCTGTTCCGGACTGGCCAGGAACAGAACCGCCACCACTTCGTCAAATGAGGTGATAAAGGCAAAAAGGCCGCCTGAAATAACCCCGGGGATAATCAATGGCATCTGCACTTTGCGAAAGGTGGTAACCGCCCCCGCGCCAAGCGATTGCGATGCCCGAACGAGCGATTTGTCAAAACCAACAAGGGTTGCTGTTACGGTAATGATCACAAAGGGCGTGCCAAGAACCGCATGCGCCATGATCACGCCAAGATAGGTTTGGCTCAAATGCACCTGCGAATAGAAATAGAACATGCCAGCTGCGGTAATAATCAATGGCACAATCATCGGCGAAATCAGGATCGACATAACCAACCGGCGATAGGGCATTTCAGACCGGCTAAGACCAATTGCCGCCAATGTACCAAGCGCAGTTGACAAAAGCGTTGCACAAATTCCGATGAAAAAACTGTTGCGAATGGCTCTGATCCATTGGCCATTATTCCATGTATCGGCAAGCCATGCCCAATCAAATGGCGCATCCGGCGCCTTCATACCATTGCGCAGAATATCCTCGTACCAGCGAAGCGAATAGGCTGCGGGGTCAAAATTCAACATGCCCTTGGTAAAGCTGAAATAAGGCTCGACATTGAATGACAGCGGCAAAACCACAATGATTGGCATGATCAAAAACAGGAAGATCAATCCGCAAATGCTGCGATAAACATAATGCCAGATATATTCACCAGTGCTGGTATAGGGAGGAAGCTTTGCCATATTATTATCCCAGCTTCATGTTATCGATACCGATAACCTTGTCATAAGCCCAATAAAGAACCAGAACGCCCGCCAGCAAAATACCGCCAAGCGCCGCGGCAAGCGACCAGTTCAGCGACTTCTGCATATGATAGGCAATCATATTTGAAATCAATTGACCATCCTGACCACCAACAAGCGCTGGTGTGATGTAATACCCAATTGCCAGAATGAAAACCAGCAAACCGCCAGCACCAATCCCCGGAATTGTTTGCGGCATGTACACCTTGATAAAGGCCATTGTCGGTGTGGCACCAAGCGAGCGTGCGGCGCGCATATATGATGGTGGAATGGTTTTCATCACTGAATAGAGCGGTAAAATCATGAATGGTAGCAAAATATGCGTCATCGCAATGATCGTACCAGTCATATTATAGATCAGCGAGAAGCGCGCATCATCTGCAGTGATGCCAACAAAAACCATCAGATCATTGATCACTCCTTGCGATTGCAAAATGGCAATCCACGCTGTTGTTCGCACCAAAAGTGATGTCCAGAATGGCAGCAAAACCATGATCATCAGCAAGTTAGATGCGCGCAATGGTAAGGTTGCCAGCAAATAGGCAACCGGATAGCCAAGCAAAAGGCACAAGCCCATAACCGTTGCCGAAATCAGCATGGTACGCCAGAACAGCTTTACATATATTTGCCGGTTTTCATCCTGCCGGACAAAGCCTTGATCAACTGTATAGCGTCCATCAAGCGCGGTGGCGTAAAACCCCGGTGTAAGGTCCTGAGACGTGATCTTCATGGCCTGCCAGACTTCGATATTGTTCCATTTCTTGTTGGCCTTGATGACGCTTTCTTTGAAAGGTGGCTTTAATTTTTTAACCTTGCGTGCAGTTGATGTGAATAATGATCGCGTTCCGGGAAATTCTTGGTTCACACGCGTAGCAGCCCGGCCAATTGTCCGATCGGCACGCGCAGTTTTTAAATCGGCAACCAACGCCTCATACATCTTTTCATTCGGCTCGGTTAGCCCATCCCACATGGTTAATTGCTCGGTCAGATTCGGCATGTGGGAAGAAAATCGATCGTTGTAGACCCCTTGCCACATCAGCGCAAGGATCGGGATAACAAAGCTGGCCATGACAAAAGCAAACAAGGGCACCACAAGCGAAACAGCACGAACACGGCTACGGAATAAAGCCTGCGCCAGCTTTTTCTTCAGCGGTGTCCCATCAGCCGCGGTAATTGGCTCGAGAGAGGCCGTTTGACTATCTGCCATGATGAAAATAAATCTCAGTTAAAAAGTGACTAATAAAAAGCGGTCACATGGCAAACTCCATGTGACCGCTTTGGTTTTTGGTTTTACTTTGACAACCAAGCGTTGAAACGCTCGTTCAACTGGTCAGCATTATCTGCCCAGAATTCAAAGTCGTTCTGCAAGGCATTTTTAAAGTTTGCAGCAGCTGTAGGCATATGATCTGCCATTTTGATGCTATCATCAGAATGGAAAGTACCAATACGAGCTTCAGATGATGCACGTGCTGGGCCATAAGAGATCCATGATGCCTGCGCAGCAAGCTGCTCAGTCGCTGTTGAGAAAGCGACGAAATCAAGCGCTGCTTCTTTGTTCTTTGATCCTTTTGGAATCACCCAGAGATCAAGGTCATAAATCTGACCGTCCCACACCATTTCAAATGACTGGCCTTCAGCATTTTTGGCATTGAACACACGGCCGTTCCAAGCAGTTGAAAACACAACTTCACCGTCAGCAAGCAGCTGTGGTGGCTGCGCGCCAGCTTCCCACCAGACCACATCGTCTTTGATAGTATCAAGCTTGGCAAAGGCGCGTGCAACGCCTTCTTCGGTTCCAAGAACGTCATAAACCTCGCTGACAGGAACACCATCAGCAATCAAGGCAAATTCCATGGTCACTTTTGGTGACTTCCGCATGCCGCGCTTGCCCGGAAATGCCTTGGTGTTGAAAAAATCAGCCATTGTGGTTGGCGTATTCCAGTTACGTGTTTTGCTTGAATCATAAGCGTATACGGATGACCAAACGATGTTTGCGACCGCACAATCATGCAATGTACCTGGCAAAAAGTCTTCGGTTGCTGGCGTGCCATCGGGTGCAGGTGGCAGGATTGAATGATCAATTGGCTCCAAAAGACCTTCATCACATGCACGAATAGCGTCTGACAATTCAACGTCAACAACGTCCCATGTCACATTTCCGGACTCAACCTGAGCTTTGATCTCGGCAATACCCCCGCCGTAATCTTCCGAAACAATGGCTTTGCCAGTCTTTGCCATCCAAGGCTTATGATAGGCCTCAACCTGTGACTTTGTATATGCACCGCCCCATGACACAACTGTCAAATCAGCTGCCATTGCTGCGCCGCTAACAAATGCTGAAGCACCTGCAATCGCAATTATTTTTTTCGTTAATCCAGACATTATGTCTACTCCCTTTGGTTGTTCGTGCGTTTTAAGAGCCACACTACTCTATTTTAATAGCCACTACCCGTTAACCAAGTAGCGAGCCATCTTTGACTGTTAGCATAGTCAAACTGGTTCATTAAAATCAAGCGCCCGGCAATCATCGTTCTTCCAGCCAATTTGCGACAATGCTCCAATTTCCAGACCAAGTTGACCCGAAGTGTTTGGAACTTTGACAATGAACTGATCATCGCCAGCCACGCTCATCCGGCAGCGGATGTGATCTCCAAGATATATTAATTCTTCGATGCGTGCATCAAGTGAGCTTGTCCCAGCAGATTTTTTCGCCGTGACGATACAGCGTTCCGGACGAACAGATAAGGTTGTTCGGCTGCCAACAGCACCAACATTCACCGCAAGCGCTTTGACAACATCTCCTGCGTCCAGCTTGACCGTTGCAATGTTTTTGCTGACCGACTGAACCGTGCCTAGCATTTGATTATTCTCGCCGATAAACTGGGCCACAAACGCATTTTCCGGCTTTTCATAAAGCGTAACTGGATCAGCAAGCTGTTGGATAATGCCATCATCAAAAACCGCAATCCGGTTTGACATGGTCAAGGCTTCAGACTGGTCATGCGTTACATAGACAACCGTCACCCCAAGATTTTCATGAATATGCTTGATTTCATACTGCATATGTTCGCGAAGCTGTTTGTCGAGCGCACCAAGCGGTTCATCCATCAAAACCAGTTCAGGATTAAACACCAATGCCCGGGCCAGCGCGATCCGCTGTTGCTGTCCACCCGACAATTGCGCCGGTTTCCGATCGATAAAGGCAAGCATCTGAACCATGTCCAGCACTGCGCGAACTTTGTCTTCGACTTCGGCCGTTGGCATATTGCGCACTTTCAGCGGAAAAGCCAAATTTTCACCCACCGTCATATGCGGGAACAGGGCGTAATTTTGAAACACCATGCCAATGCCGCGCTTATGCGGCGGAATGTTATTGATTGGGCGGCCGCCTAGCTCAATATCACCATGCGTTGCCGTTTCAAAACCGGCAAGCATCATCAGACAGGTTGTCTTGCCTGACCCTGACGGACCCAACATTGTTAAAAATTCGCCAGATGCGATATCTAGGTTTAGATTTTTAACGACAAGCGTTTCGCCGTCATAGCTCTTTTGGACCCCTTTGAAGCTGACGAATGGGTCGTTGGCTTGCACCATTTTATCCTACCTAGTTTTTGTTTTAATCTTATTTTTTTGTCACGTTGCAATGCTATCTATTTAGCGAATATTGAGTCGAAACAACGACGCTAACTAAAACACCGAAGGATATGATTTGCAACAAGTTCTGAACATTTAGAAAATTTTTATGCCAACTTCTATTTAGCCGACTATTTTTGCGTCAATTGCACCCTGCTAGCGCCGGTTATGGTGGATTCTGCCAATTAGGTTTAACAAGATTTGCGCCGCTAATGTTGTCGTGCTGCCACTATGGTCATAATCAGGTGCCACCTCAACAAGATCAACACCGATGATAGTTCCGCGCTTGGTCAAACCATCCAGAAATTCCAGGATCTCATAATAGAAAAACCCACCATGTGACGGCGTCCCCGTCCCCGGGGCAACCGATGGATCAAACCCGTCAATATCAATCGTCACGTAATAGCGACCACCAGCGGGAATCCGATCAAGCATGCCAGCAACACCCAATTTGCGGAATTGACGAACCGACTGAATATCAGACCCCATTTTGCGGGCATCGTCATAACCGTCCTTTGCCGTTGACGACACATTGCGGATACCAATCTGCGACAGGCCAGTCACATAGGGTTTTTCGGCAGCACGGCGCATTGGATTGCCATGTCCAAATTTGACCCCGTGCCGTTCGTCAACGAAATCAAGGTGCGCGTCAATTTGCACAAGATGAAACGGCTCTTCATCGCTAAAGGCATTGATACAGGGAATATTGACCGAATGATCGCCGCCAAGAACCACCGGCACTGCGCCAGCGGCAAGAATGGCACGAACCCCCGCTTCAATATTGGCATGGCTTTTGATGGTATCCGTGTGAATGATATCGGCGTCACCAATATCAACAATCCGAACCTGATCGGCCTGAAGATATGTCACATCATCTTCATGGTCATAAGCACCCGCATGGCCAAACGAAAATAGCGTTGACGCTTCGCGGATACCGCGGGGACCAAATCTTGCACCAGCCCGAAATTGGGTGCCAAAATCAAACGGCACGCCAAGAATGGCAAAATCAGCATCAATTGACGACCAATCAGGTTGATAGGGATATTTGCCAAAGCTACATAATCCGACAAAGGGCAAATTCAAACGCCCTGTTTCATACCCATGTCCCGACATATCAAATCCCCCCATTGCCTGCGAGCCGCAAAAACCAGATCGCCAAACGCTAATCCAAGCCAGTTAATTCCGCAAGCTACCAGATCATTTTGCCCTTTACGGAAAGCACCACTTTAGCGCAAGGTTGAGACAATAAGGCATTGCGCTTCACGATTGGTTACGCTGGCCTGAAATGAGACAAAAGATACGGAGTAAAACGCATGCCGCTTGACCAACAGATATTTGCCAAATGCAAGATCGTAAAGGCCGTCACCAATCGTGGGCATCAACCATCTGCCTTTCCCAAATTTGATGATAATTTGAACAGCCGCAATATGGACAAGGCCTATGCCGCCATTTCGGCATGGCCGCATTATCACCCGACCCCGCTGATCTCACTTGATAAGCTTGCCGATTTCTGCGGCGTTGCTGCGGTCTATTATAAAGACGAATCACAACGTCTGGACCTGAAATCATTTAAAGCCCTTGGCGGTGCCTATGCTGTGGCCAAACTGGTTGCCAGTAAAAAAGCCGAAGATATTGATCCGGCCAGCATTACCGTGACAACCGCAACCGATGGCAATCATGGTCGTTCGGTTGCATGGGGCGCACAGCAGGCTGGCTGCCACGCCGAAATCTATATTCACGAACATGTCAGCCAAGAACGCGCCGATGCAATGGCGGCTTTTGGTGCCAAGATCAACCGGATTCCCGGCAATTATGAAGCCTCGCTTGCCGCCTGCAAAGATGATGCTGCGGCGCATGGATGGCATATTGTATCTGACACATCATGGGCTGGTTACCGCGAAATGCCGCTTGATATCATGGCGGGCTATAGCGTGATGGGGCGTGAGGCCATCGCACAAATGCAAGGCGCAGGCCCAAGCCATTGCTTCCTGCCAATCGGGGTTGGCGGCATGGCCGCTGGCATCGTTGCGCCAATTTGGCAGCATATGGGCGCCAATCTTGGCAAGATGATTGGCGTTGAATCCTATATGTCGGCCTGTTTTCTGGAAAGCATCGAAGCCCAAACACCAAGCCTTGTTGATATTAGCGAAGAAACGCTGATGGCGGGTTTGTCATGTGGCGAAATTTCCGATCTTGCGTGGCAGATTTTGCAGCCAAGTCTGGATCACTGCCTCTCCATCACCGATGACGCCATTGCGCCGCTGATGGCAGGGTTTGCCGATGGCGTCTTTGGCGGCGGCACAATTGAGGCTGGCGAATGTTCAACCGCCGGTCTTACCGCCTTGGTGGCAGCCAAAAAAGATCCAGCGCTTTGGCAAAAGCTTGGCTTTGGCCCCACTTCGGTCGTGCTCTTGATCGGTACGGAAGGCGCAACCGATCTCGGGCTTTATGACCGGCTTGTAACCGAAGGACGGCAGAAATGACAGCGCCGCAACGCGGCTTTGAGATTGCCGAATTCGCCAGCCGCTGCGCCAAGGCGCAACTGGCGATGGCGGCAGGTGATATTGGCGCGCTGTTATTAACAAACGAAGCCGATATCCGTTATTTTACCGGCTTTATGACCCAATTCTGGCAAAGCCCGACACGCCCTTGGTTCGTCTTAATTCCAGCAAGTGGCAAGCCAGTTGCCATCATCCCGTCAATTGGCGTGCCGCTGATGCGCGATTGCTATATTGGCGATTTACAATCATGGCCCTCACCCGCCGCCGATGATGACGGCATTTCCCTTCTGATCAGCGTGATCCGCAATCATCTTGGCGCGACAGGCCGTCTTGGCATGATGATGGGACGCGAAACCGCCATTCGCATGCCGTTTAATGACCTTCGCGCCCTGCAGGGTAGTTTGAACGATATTGCTTTTTGCGATATGACAAATGCGATCCAGCATATCCGCATGGTTAAATCACCTGCTGAACAGGCCAAACTAACGTATATCTGCCAACTCGTTTCGGGCGTTTTTGCCGATGTGCCACAATGGGTAAAAGCTGGTATGCCGCTTGATGATTTGTTTCGCCAGTTCAAAATAAAGGCGCTTACAGCCGGTGTTGATGATGTCAGCTATCTTGTTGGCAGCGCCGGCCCTGACGGTTATCAAGACATTATCGCCCCACCAAACAGCCGCCCGCTTGCCGCAGGTGATGTATTCATGCTTGATACCGGATGCGTTTGGGATGGCTATTTCAGTGACTTTGACCGCAATTTTGCCATACATCATGCCAGTGATGAAGCACATGAAACGCATCACCGGCTTTATGACGCAACCCAAGCGGCGATTGATATTCTGCGGCCGGGGGTTACGGCGGCTGATCTGTTTTTTGCAATGGATGCCATATTGCGCCCCGATCACCAAGGCAGCAGCCAGCATGAGCAGATTAGCGCCGTCAAAACCGGTGATGATGGCGTTGGCCGCTATGGACATGGGCTTGGCACACAATTGACCGAACCGCCATCGCATACCAATTGGGATCAAACCGTGATTACCGCAGGCATGACGCTAACGCTTGAACCATCAATTGGCTATGGCAATGGCCTAACGATGGTCGCCGAAGAAAACCTGCTCGTTCTCGAAGATCGGGTTGTGTTATTATCAACTCGCGCCTCACGCGACCTGCCAGTCATTCCGGCTTGGTAAGGCCAAAGGAGAAAATGTCATGACTGCGAATGTCACCACATTTAAAGATCGGACACCGCCCGAATTTACCCATGTTCCATTTCGCGTTGCCAGCGCTGCCGAAACCGCCGTCCAGATGGGGCTGGTCACGCTTGAAACTGATCTGACGATTGAAACCGAACTGCGTCATTTCATTGGCGACGCTGTTGGCACTGATGTCGGAAATGGACAGCCCCCCACCATTCTTCATAGCCGCATTGCCTGCGATGATCAGGTGACCGTCGAAAATCTTACCGCGATGAAAGAACGTTTTGCCGATGCGCTTGCGCTTTTTCCGCCAGGTTATCATTTCGACGTTATTGGCTATGGCTGCACATCGGCATCATTATTGATTGGCGAAGACACGGTTCAGGCCATTGTCAAATCGCATGTCGATGTTGATCATGTCACCACCCCTTTGACCGGCGCACGGCGGGCGCTAAAGGCAGTTGGAGCCAGAAACATTGGCTATCTCGCGCCTTACATCTCTGAAATATCGGAAAAAATGTGTTTTCTTCTTGAAGATGATGGATTTGAGATTGGCGCTGCCGCCACCTTTGGCGAAGGGCGTGATTCAATTGTTGGCTGTATTCACCCGCAATCAATATTAGATGCCATTGATGCAATCATCAGCAGTGCGACCATACCGCTTGACGCTATTTTCATTTCCTGTACGTCGCTGAAATGCGCACTCATTATCGCCATTGCCGAAGCGCAATATGGCATCCCGGTCATATCAAGCAATTCGGCAATTGCATGGGACATGGCGCGGCTTGCCCGCTTGGCCATGCCTGCAAATGAAAAAGGCTTGTTATTCCAGCAGGATTGACGAATCCACCTTGGCAAGATCGGACTGACCGCAAAGGCCAAGGGTAAGATCAAGTTCTTTGTGAATGATTTCCAAGGTTTGACGAACGCCCGCCTGACCTTTGGCGCCAAGCCCATAAAGAAATGCCCGCCCAATCATGGTACCTTTGGCACCAAGTGCGATGGCGCGAAGCACATCCTGACCCGATCTGATACCGCCATCCATCCAGACTTCGGCACGATCGCCAATCGCCTCGACGATGGCTGGTAAGGCGGTGATTGACGACATCGCGCCATCAAGCTGGCGGCCACCATGGTTCGACACGACAATTGCATCAGCCCCGACATTCACCGCAGCAAGCGCATCTTCGACATCCAGAATGCCCTTGATGATCAATTTTCCGCCCCATTGTTTGCGGATCGCGGCAACATCATCCCATGACAGTGACGGGTCGAATTGGCTGACCGTCCAATCGGCGAGCGACGACATATCCTTGACGCCTTTTACATGGCCTACAATATTGCCGAATTGCCACCGTTTCGTGCCAAGCATGCCAAGACACCAAGCAGGCTTTTGCATAAGGTTCAGAATATTGCGAAAGGTTGGTTTTGGCGGCGCACTTAGGCCATTTCGAACATCTTTATGACGCTGGCCCATCAATTGCAGATCAAGCGTGACCATCAAGGCCGAACAATTGGCATCGCGTGCGCGCTCGATCAGGCGCGAAACAAAATCACGGTCTCGCATTACATAAAGCTGAAACCAGAAAGGCGTCGGGCTGTGTTCGGCAACATCCTCGATTGAACAGATCGACATGGTCGATAAGGTGAAGGGCACACCAAATTCGGCAGCGGCTTTGGCTGCCAGAATTTCACCATCGGCGTGCTGCATGCCTGTCAAACCAGTTGGTGCCAACGCCACCGGCATTGGCAGCTTTTGCCCAAGCATCGACATTTCCGTGGTGCGGTTACTGACATCAAGCGCAACCCGCTGGCGAAACTTGATCGCGGCAAGATCACTCTCATTGGCACGATAGGTCGATTCGGTCCATGACCCGCTATCGGCGTAATCATAAAACATCCGCGGCACCCGCCGCTTTGCCAATTTTTGTAAATCTTCGATACAGGCAATCGCTGTCATCACACGCCTCATCAAACTTAACGGAAATAAAACCATGCTTTACAGCATGGCGTGGTGAATCTCAACCAATGCTTCGCGCCATGGTAGCCAAGAATAGAGCCCTAGCGATACCGGCGCAGCATCGCACTCATTAAAATCACCGGCACCAGCCCCGACAGAACGATCATCAAAGCTGGCAACGCCGCCATTTCAAGCATTTCATCCTTGGCAAATTGATAGGTATAAGTTGCCAAAGTATCGAAATTAAATGGCCGCAACAGCAAGGTCATCGGCAATTCTTTCATTACATCGACAAAAACCAGCATCATACCCGCCAGAAACGAGCTTTTCAGCAATGGCATAATCACCCGCCGGATCGAATCCATATAGCCTTGTCCCAAAACCCGGCTGGCGTTCATCATATTGGCCGGAAGCCGCCTGACACCCGAAATCATCGCGCCATATCCAACCGCCTGAAACCGAACGATATAGGCCAGAAACAAAACGCCAATGCTGGTAATCAAAATGCCCTGAAATTGCGCGCCGAAAACTGCCGCAATTGCGCGATCAAGCTGGCCGGTAAAAATCAACACACCAATCGCCAGAATCGTGCCAGGAAACGCATAGCCAGTCGAGGCGAATAACGCCATTTTCCGGGTTTTTGACCCAGCGCGGAACGTCGCCGTGACGACAATAAAGGCCGATAAAACCATGATCACCACAGCCGCAATCGCCGCGACGATCAGCGTATTGCCAACAATGCCCCGAATGGCCAGAAAATCAGCCAGCAAATCATTGGTGGCGACAAGACCCAGAAGCACGCCAACAGGAATGAAAAACCCAAATAACAACGGAATGACACAAACCGCCCAACAAGCCAAAATCCCTGCTTTTGTTGGCACCAGCATCGCAAGTGGTGTTTGGTTACGGCTGCTGCTGACATATTGCTGGCGTGATCGGGCATAAAGTTCCAGCCCCAAAAGCGCCAGAATAAAGCCAAAACCCACAATCGAAATTTGCGCCGCCGCGACAAGGTTGTTCATCCCCAGCCAGACATTAAAAATGCCCAAAGTGATTGTCTCGATGGCAAAAAACTCAACCGTGCCAAAATCAGACATCACTTCCATCATAACAAGCGCAAGACCGGCCATAATCGCCGGACGCGCCAAGGGCAGGCCAACCTGCCAGAATTGCGACCGGTTATGCACGAGCGCAATTTCAAACAGGCTTGCCGGTGTCAATCGAAAGGCAATCCGCGTCACCATATAAATATAGGGATATAAAACCGACGCCATGACCAGAATGGCACCACCAAGAGAGCGGATTTCAGGAAACCAGTAATCGCGCGGGCTTTGCCAGTCAAACAAATGACGAAGCGCCGATTGAAGCGGGCCGGCATATTCAAAAAACTCGGTATAGCTATAGGCAATGATATAGGCCGGAATTGCCGCAGGCAGCAAAAGCATCCATTCCAAAATGCGGCGACCGGCAAAATCATAACGGCTGACAACCCATGCCGAACTGACGCCAAACCCAATCGCAACAACACCAACACCTGCCATCAAAATCAATGTATTGCTGATATAGCGACCAAGAACCGTATCATAAAGATGCGACCATAACCCGCCACTATCACCAAATGCCGCCACAAGAACCGCCAGCACCGGCCCCAGAATCAGACCACACAGCAGAATGACGCCGACCGACCACCGATCAACCGGCTGGCGCTGTGCGCGGGCAAAATTTGATAGAAAGGTCGCTACCATCCGACGCGGTCAATAATCATCTGCGCCTTGGGTGCCAGCGCTGCCAGCCGTTCAATCGGCAAATTATCCGGCTTGAAACGTCCCCAGCTTGCCAACTCTCCATTCACCGAAACCGCCGGATTGACAGGATATTCGAAATTGATCTCACCATAAAGATGTTGGGCTTTTTCTTCGGTCAGAAATTCAAGAAAGGCAATGGCCGCCGCTTTGTTTTTCGCATGTTTGGCAACACCACCACCCGAAATATTCATATGATTGCCGCGGTTGGACTGATTGGTAAAAACCAGTCGGATGGCTTGTGCCCATTCTTTTTGATCAGCCTTGTCGCCAAATTTCATATTGCCGTAATAATAGCTATTCATGATCGCAACATCGCAAAGCCCCTGAAAAATTGCTTTGGCTTGACTGCGATCATTGCCTTGTGGTTTACGTGCCAGATTGTCAACAACACCACGTGCCCATGTTTCGGTTGCCGCCACACCATGCGCCGCAATCATTGATGCCACTAAGGCGCGGTTATAATCATGGCTGCCAGCACGGCTGCAAATACGGCCCTTCCATTCTGGTTTCGCCAAATCTTCAAGATCAAGAACAGCCCCTTCGGCGACGCGCGTTTTTGACGTCACCAAAATACGCGCACGCTCTGAAAACCCAAACCAACGGTTATCTTCCGATCGCAGCCGCGACGGTATATTGGCGCGCAAAATTGACGAATCAACCGGCGCCAACAAATCCAAACCGGCATATTCGGATAGCCGCGCAATATCAACGGTCAAAATCACATCGGCAGGGCTTGCTGGCCCTTCGGCTTTCAAACGCTGCGCCAATCCCTTTGACGAATAGACAACATTGGTTTCAATGCCAGTTTTGGCCGTAAAGGCGTCGAGAAATGGCTGAATTAAAACCTGCTGCCGGTGCGAATAGATATTGATCTTTTCAGCCGCAAAGCCAACTGATGTCAACGCGGTAATGGCCGTAAAAACGGCGGCCGCTAAATAGTGGCGCGTCAGTTTTAAACGAGGAAAAGCAAAGCGTGTCATTTTCATATCCTATCGATCCAGAACGTTTCGTATACAGCAAATAATCATGCTTTATCACCAGTAAATCGCACATTTGACTTATCTATCAGCAAAGGCTTACTTGAGAATGATTATCAAACTCAAAAAGCAGCCGCAAGTCTTTTTTTGCGAATCATTCTCAAATGTGAATTTCATAATTTTTTCGATTGCAAATTATGCTGGCTGGGCTATCACCTGTTGGCCGTTCGGTAGCGAAGATGCAACCCCACAAAACATGAGGACGACGACATGGATATCATGATGGGAATGAGCACGGATGCGTTTCTAATTGCGCTTGTACAAATTATCGCAATCGACATTGTTCTTGGTGGCGATAACGCCATCATCATCGCCCTTGCCTGCCGGAATCTACCCCCAAAACAAAAACGTCTTGGTATCATTTGGGGCACTGCTGGAGCCATTATCTTGCGGGTCATTCTGGTGTTTTTTGCCAGCGCTCTTATGACAACGCCAGGTTTACGGCTTGTTGGCGGGTTGTTGCTGTTATGGATTGGAGTGAAATTGCTAACCGATCAGGCCGATCATGATCTGGATGGTAAAATTGCCGAAAAAAGCAACCTTATGGGTGCAATCCAGACGATCATTGTTGCCGATTTTGTGATGAGTCTCGACAATGCCCTAGCGATTGCCGCCGCCGCCAAAGGAAGCATGTTTCTGGTGATTTTTGGATTGGTGCTTAGCGTGCCGATCATCATTGGCGGCAGCGCAATCATTTTGCGGATCATGGAACGTTTCCCCATCATTATCACACTCGGGGCTGGCCTGCTTGGCTGGCTTGGCGGCAGCTTGATTGCCAATGACAAGATCAATGCCAACATCATGCCAGAGGCAATCCTACAGGCCCCATGGATTGCCGCGATTGCCGGTGCCGCCTTTGTGGCTGGGCTTGGCACTTTGCTGGCAGCGCGTAAAAAAGCGGGCAGCTAGATATCGCGCAACTATTTTTCAACTAACGCATGCTAATTGATTGGCATGAGGCAAAATCTTGCTAGTCTCATTCTACCGGAATCATTTTATTATGGCAGCGTTACTATGACCCAACAAAACACTCCCAAAATTGCCGTTATCGGATTTGGCGAAGCTGGATCTTGCCTATGCCAAGGCTGGGGGCGCATTGACGTTCGCGCCTTTGACATCAAACAGATTAGCGACAGCGACATCGCTGCCGACAAAACCCGTCAGATGCAGGATGCGGGGGTTATCATTGGCGATGATGCGGCAAGCACGGTTCACGAAGTCGATATGATTTTCAGCACGGTCACTGCCGATCAGGCACATGCTGCCGCACGCGCCGTCGCCGCGGGCATCGGGCAAGGTGCCTATTTCTTTGACCTGAACAGCTGCGCCCCCTCAACCAAGCAAAAGAATGCGGCAATCATTACCGAGGCTGGCGGGCATTATGTCGATGTCGCGGTTATGGCCACCATCACCCCAAAATATCACCAGACCGCAATGTTGGTTGCCGGTGAACATGCCGAAGCCGCCATTGCACTGATGCTAGCGTTAGACATGAAGCCGGTTCACGTCCCCGGGCCAGTTGGCCGGGCCTCGACGATCAAAATGATCCGTTCGGTTCTGGTCAAGGGAATCGAAGCATTGACGGCTGAATGTTTCAGCGCCGCCACAATTGCTGGCGTTGCCGATGAGGTGGCCGCCTCGCTTGACGCATCACAAACCAAAGATGGATGGAAAGACCAAGCTGCCTATAATATGGAGCGCATGACAACGCATGGCATCCGGCGTGCTGCCGAAATGCGCGAAGTGGCAATCACCCTTGCCGATCTGAATATCGCTGGCAGAATGACCGCTGGCACGATTGCGTGGCAGGATCAGCTTGGCAATCTTGGCCTGTCATTGCTTGATACCGAAGGTCTTGAACCACGCTTGAATGCCATTCACACGGCATTGGACGCCCAAAAGGGCGATTAGGCAGCGCACCTTTCTCGTCTCTAGGCCGGTTTTGCCGCCCTTACCGCTTTGCCTTCATAAAAACCGATAAACACGCCCGTTGTCAGAATGGCACCAACGCCGATCCATTGCGTTGAAGATAATGTTTCGCCAAGCCAAAAAGCCGCCGAAACCGCCGCCACCAAAGCCTCGGACAGCATCAAAATGCCAACAAGACCGGGCGAGACATATTGCATGATGCGGAAAATCAGCAAGACCGACGGTAAGAACACCACCACCGACGCCAGAAAGGCCGGTGGAATGGCCTGCAGAAACGCATTGAGCTGCGGTATGGGATCGCCAAGATAAAGCGCGGCAAGCAGCGCCATGATGCCGCCAGATAGATATTGTAGGAAACTGACAGTGACAAAATTCAACCCGTCATAGCGGCGGATCATAACTGACCCCAACGCCCAGAACAGCCCTGACAAAAGCCCCAATAAATCCGTTGGATCAAAGCGCAATTCATCGCGGTTGACCCCTGTCACAAGGGCGCAGCCCACAAGCGCCGCGGCAATGGCAAGCCACCGCCCCCATCCAGCGCGCTCGCGAAGCACAAAATAGGCAATCACCGTTGACCAGATTGGCGTCATGTAAAACAAAATCACCGTTTTCGTGACCGACGCCACAACAAGCCCTAGTGCATAAAGCGCAAAACCTGCCCCCATCAAGGCACCGGCAACAGCCGCCCGCCCCCAATCACGACCTGATGATGGCGCGGTTCTGACAATCAGCGGCAGCATCGCCAAGGCGGGTAGGAAATGGAACAGCACCACCACCCACAATCCGGACAGCCCCATCGCTTCGATATGGCGCATCGGCACCCATAAGACGCCCCAAAAAGACGAAGCGAGAAAAATGATCAACAATGCATGACGTTGTTCATATTCCCGTGTGAACAGCGATAGAAACCAGATCATGAATTACCTTTTCGGACGGGCCTGCATAAATTCAGCATGAACAGCACGCCCCCTTGACCACTCTATTGAAGATCTGAAAAGGCGTTTTTAAGCCGTTTTGCCGCCTCGATCACAAGAGCACGCCGGCAGGCAATATTGAACCGTAAAAAACTGTCACCACCAACGCCAAAACTATTGCCATGATTAACCGCTATCTGCGCCTGCTGTTCAACACGGCGGGTGAATTCGGCACGATCCATACCGGTATCGGCAAAATCAACCCAGCAAAGATAAGTGGCCTCGATCGGCATTGATTTTACCCCCGGAATTGACGCCATCGCTTCATCAAGAATGCGTTTATTTTCCGCCAGATAATCAAGCAGCGCATCAAGCCATTCATCGCCATGATCCCATGCGGCGGTACACATCAACATGCCAATCCGGTTAAAAGACATTCCCGCAGCACCATGCGCCACCCGCGCCAAACGCGAACGCAAGGCGTCATCGGCAACAACCATGCTACCAATCATACAGCCAGCAAGATTAAAGGTCTTGGTTGTTGCCACAAGCGTGACAAGCCGGTGCCGAATTGATGGCACTATATTGGCGAGGACATGATGCTTGTTACCTTTGTAAACAAGGTCATTATGCACCTCATCACTGATGAGCGTCAGATCATGCGTCTCGCAGAAATCAGCTAGCTGTTGCAATTCGTCAGACGACCAAACCCTGCCACCGGGATTATGCGGCGAGCAAAATAGGACAATTTTTTCATCACCGGTCAGGCTGGTCGCAAGCGCGTCCAAATCCATATGATAGCGACCATCGCGCTGGATCAGTGGCGATTCAACAAGCCGGCGATCAGTGCCTTCGATGATCCGCGCAAAGGCATGATAAACCGGCGCAAAGACGATTACCCCATCACCTGGCGCACTATAGGCATTCAGGCAAAGGCTGATGGCATTGCCAAGACCATGCGCATTAATGATCCAGTCAGGCTCAACATCCCATTGATGGCGGCGCTTCATCCAGCCGATCAAGGCCGCGCGATATTCACTGTCATCGCCAAAATAACCATGAACACCGTGATCTAAAGCAGCAACCAAGGCCAATTGCACCGCAGGTGGGGCGCGGAAATCCATATCGGCAACCCACATTGGAATGCCGGTTTTAGGCGACACGCCATATTTCGATTCCATCGTATCCCATTTCGATGAATGCGTTCCAACGCGGTCGATGATCTCGTCAAAATCAAAAGACATTATGCTGCCTCTCCTACCAGTTCTCCACATGCCACTGTGCCAAACAGGTTTTATCTATAGGGTGCGTTTCAGTTATTTGCCAAGCCGAATAAGTGACCAAGACGAATAAGCGACCAAGACGTGTCAAAGATCAAGCCAAATCAATAGCTGGCAAAACCGCCCAGCACCCGCACGCCCAACGCCCGCACGCCTAACATCCGTGCAAGCCTATGGTTTGGCGCGGCGAAGATCGTCAATGGTTTGCCGCGGGGTAATGGCTTCGGTCGAAATAACAAGATCAAGAACCGCCCCCGTATCCGACGCCAAGGCACGCGCAAAAGCATCAGCAAAATCAGCGGTTTCTTCAACACGCTCACCATAAAATCCATAGGCCTTGGCAAGCGTCACAAAATCCGGATTCGCAAGTTCGGTTCCTGATACGCGTTCAGGATAATGGCGTTCTTGGTGCATTCGGATTGTGCCATAGGTACCGTTATTCACAATCAATATCACTGGCTGCAAACCGGCTTGCATTGCCGATCCAAGTTCATTACCATTCATCTGGAAATCGCCGTCACCAGCAAAACACAGAACAAAGCGTTTTGGGTCATGCGCCTTGGCCGCAATCGCCGCTGGCACACCATAACCCATAGCCCCGCTTTGCGGTGCCAAAAGTCTTGATTTCGGGCCAAATTTCAGAAATTTATTTGGCCAGATCGCAAAATTACCAGCGCCATTCGTGATGATCGCATCATCAGGAATAACATCGCGGATATGCGCCATTACATCGCCCATATCAAGGCTGCCCGGCTGGGGTTTGACGCTATAGCTAGCATCATAGGCGGCCTTAGCGGCTGCAACCCAGTCACGTCTGCCATCATCATGTTTCAGGCTGATGTTTGACAGGGCTGCCGCCATTGCATTTGGCGTTGCCTGAAGCGGCAAATCGGCCGCATAAATCTTGCCAAGTTCATCATCGGACGGATGGCAATGAACCAGCTTTGCCTTCATATTGGGGCAATCAAACAGGCTATAACCATCGGTCGTACATTCGCCAAAACGAACATTGATTGCCAAAATCAGATCGGCTTCACCAATCAAGTTTTTGATATAGCCAAGTACGCCAACACCGGCATCACCAACATAGGACGGATGGTAATTATCGCAGATGTCGTGAAAACGGAACGCCGCGACAAGCGGCAGATGATTTGCACCAGCAAAATATTCCAGCTGGCGTGCAGCTTCAATTGACCAGCCAGAGCCACCATAGAGAACCAGCGGGCGCTTGGCCGCATTTAACAGGCTGGACAGCTGGTCAATCTGTTTGGCCGAAATGTCTGGGGCGGGAATATTTACCGGCGCACAGGTCTTTGCGGAAACCGGCGCGGCGAGCATATCTTCAGGAAGCGCAACCACAACCGGGCCGGGCCTGCCGCTAAGCGCCGTTGTCCATGCGCGCGACATGATTTCAGGAATGCGTTTTGCATCGTCAATTTCAACAACCCATTTGGCTACCTTGCCAAAATAATGTGAGTATTCAATTTCTTGGAAAGCTTCGCGGCCTTTCATGCCAACACCAACCTGCCCGACAAACACAATCATCGGGGTGGAATTCTGCATAGCGGTATGAATACCGATTGAGGCGTTGGTTGCTCCGGGGCCGCGTGTCACAAAACAAAGACCAGGGGTTCCGGTTAACTTTCCCCATGCTTCGGCCATATAGGCAGCGCCACCTTCATTGCGGCATAACATAAGGTCAAATTTACCCTTGCGGTCATACATCGCATCAAGAACGGCAAGATAGCTCTCGCCCGGGACGCCAAACCCCTTTGTGCCACCAAGGGCAATCAGGCAGTCCATAAGCAGACCGCCACCATTTTTTAACATAGAACCCATGGCAATATTCCTAGGAAAAACCAACAAGATGGCAATGGAAGCGCATTAAAACACCGCCACGCGATCAAAGCTTAGGAAACTGCGGCAACCTTCGCAACTGCAATAGCGAATGGCAGGTGACGTTTTCCAGCCAAACCAGCAATATTAATACGGCTATCACCGACAAGATACATGCCATGATCTTCGCGAAGTGACAGCACCTGTTCGGCATTCAGCCCAAGGCGCGAAAACATGCCACGATGATGCGCGATAAAATCGAAATGATCCGAATTGCATTGCTGACGAAGCGCATTGGCCAAATCTTGACGGATGGTCAGCATGGTCATGCGCATCTGTTCAAGTTCGGCCATCCATTCGGCGCGCAAATCGGCATCAGCCAAAATCATACCGACCACTGCGGCGCCATGATCGGGCGCAAATGAATAGTTCAACCGGTTCAAAACCGCCAAATTACCCTGCACCAATTCGGCAGTGCTGGCATCTTTGGCAATTATCATGGCAATGCCGACACGGTCACGATACAGGCCGAAATTCTTTGAACATGATGCTGCAATAAACATTTCCGGCACGCGCGATGCCATATAGCGGAGCGGTGCCGCATCTTGATCCAGCCCATCACCAAATCCCTGATAGGCAATATCAATAAAGGGCATAGCGCCTTTTTCAATAACCAGATCGGTAATGGCTTTCCATGTGTCTATATCGATATTTGCGCCGGTTGGATTATGACAGCAGCCATGAAGAAGCAGCAAATCGCCAGCTTTCAAATCTTGAAACGACGCCATCATCGCGGCGGTATCAACAAGCCGTGTTTCATTGTCAAAATAAGAATAGCCGCGGATTTTGAAACCCATATGCGTTGCCATGCTCATATGCGATGGCCAGCTAGGATCACTAATCCAGATCGTGCAATCGGGGTTCAAAACCTTCATCGATTCGAAAATCTGCCGGATTGCGCCAGTTCCGCCCGGGGTCTGCAAAGTGGCAACCCGATCGGCGGCAACAGCATCGCCAAGAACAAGATCGCGCATTTGATCACGGAAAAGCTCGGCACCGGCAAGCGATACATAGGCTTTTGAATTCTGTTCTTGCAGCAGGCGTGCCTCAGCCTTTTTCACCGATGACATAACCGGCGTTATGCCATTGTCATCTTTGTAGACGCCAACCCCAAGATCGATTTTTTCAGTACGTGGATCGGCTTGAAATATTTTGGAAAGACCCAAAATCGGATCGGCTTTGGCAGGCTGGAATTTTTCAAACATGCTGGTTTCTCTAGCAATAGATGGCAGTGGGTTTGTTTAAGGCAAATCTAGCGGGTAACGCAACGATTTTTACCGCGCAATTCATTTTCATCGGTATTTTCATTGCCGCCGCCAGTTTTTTCATACAAATCCGGCGCAAATAATCAGCTTTTACCGCCAGCATAGCCAATCAATTGCAAGGCTGTTTTGATTTCATCCAGAATCACCGGATCATCGATGGTGGCTGGCATATTCCAGGTTTCACCATCGGCAATTTTGGCCATCGTGCCGCGCAGAACCTTACCCGACCGTGTTTTTGGCAGGCGTTCAATCACCGCAATCAAATTAAAGGATGACACCCTACCAACCCGTTCTTTCACAAGCGTAATCGCTTCGGCCATAATATCATCTTGCAGCCGGTTACAATTCGGATAAAGACAGATCAGGCCAAGCGGCAATTGCCCTTTCAATTGATCGGCAACACCAATAACGGCACATTCAGCAATATCAGGATGATCGGCAAGCACTTCTTCAAGCTGGCCGGTTGATAGCCGGTGGCCAGCAACATTAATCACATCATCAGTACGCGCCATGATGTAGAGATAACCATCCTCATCGCAATAGCCAGCATCACCTGTTTCATAATAGCCCGGAAAGCTGGTGAGGTATTTTGCAACATAGGCGTCATCAGCCCCCCAGATTGTTGAAAGGCATGATGGCGGCAATGGCAATTTCACCGCAATTGCCCCAAGCTCACCCGCCGGCAACACCGCGCCATCAGCATCGAGAATATCAATTTCATAGCCGGGCATCGGCAATGATGGCGAGCCAAGCTTGACGGCAAGATGTTCAATCCCCAGCGGGTTGGCACAGATTGACCAGCCGGTTTCGGTTTGCCACCAATGGTCAATCACTGGCGCGCAAAGCTGGTTTTCAGCCCAGCTAATCGTATCCGGATCAGCACGTTCGCCAGCCAAAAACAGATATTTCAGACATGACGTATCATAATCTTTTAAAAACGCTCCATCAGGATCAGCGCGTTTAATCGCCCGAAAGGCAGTTGGCGCGGTGAATAATGCTTTGACCTTATGTTCGGAAATCACCCGCCAGAACACGCCAGCATCAGGCGTGCCAACCGGTTTGCCCTCAAATAAAATGCTGGTACAGCCAAAAAGCAACGGCGCATAGACGATATAGGAATGACCAACCACCCAGCCAATATCAGAAGCTGCCCAATAAACATCGCCCGGCCGCATATCGTAAATATGGCGCATCGACCAGTGAAGCGCGACAGCGTGACCGCCATTGTCACGAACCACACCTTTCGGCTGGCCGGTAGTCCCCGATGTATAAAGGATATAAAGAGGGTCAGTTGCCTTGACCGGAACCGGCAGCAATTCGGTTGCTGCATCAAGCGCCGCATTCCATTCCAGATCGCGCCCCACAACAAGGCTGGCCTCAAGCGCCTCACGCTGGACAATCACACAATGGTCAGGTTTGTGGTTTGCCGTTTCGATGGCACCATCAAGAAGCGGCTTATATTCGACAATACGCCCGGGTTCATGGCCACAAGAAGCGCTGATCATCACTTTTGGCGTGCAATCATCAATGCGTTTGGCAAGTTCGGCAGCGGCAAAGCCACCAAACACAACCGAGTGAATGGCACCAAGCCGCGCACAACCAAGCATGGCCACCACAGCTTGCGGGATCATTGGCATATAGATGATGACGCGATCACCTTTTTCCACACCAAGACCAGCAAGCATACCGGCAAATTTTGCCGTTTGCTGTTGTAATTCGGCATAGGTTAGGGTCGATTTATGGCCGGTGATGGGCGAGTCTATAAATAATTGCCTTTTGGTCGCCGCGTCCGGCCAGAACATGGCGATCAACAGCGTTGAAACAGCTATTCATCTCACCATCGGGAAACCAGCGGTAAAACGGCGGATTGCGGTCATCGAGACCGGTTTTTGGTGCCTTTACCCAATCAATCGCCGTCGCCGCATCAAGCCAGAATCCAGCCTTGTCCATAGTTGCATCGCGATAAATTTGCGCATAGCTATTCATTGACCGTTCCTTGTTCATACCCAGACTTAAGCCCTGATTGTCATTGCCATATGATCATTGTTCAATTGCGCCTGCTGTCACTAGCGGAAAATCTGCCCCAAATCATAAACAATCTTTGCAGCTTCCGATTCGAGCGGGAATGACAACATTCCCATCACATCATAGCCAAGAAACAATGGCATTATATAAAACCGGATCATAAACAAGAACCAAGCCACATAAAGCGGTTTCAGCCGATCAACCAAAAAGCCCGGCGTTAAGAACGACATTGCCCTGATCATCGGTTCAGTAAATTTCATAAAGGCGCGCATGAAAAAGAAATCGGAATCTTCATTCAAAAAAATCGTCATTCCAAAGCGACCAATCAAGGTCCACATCGCGGCCCCTAACGTGTAGTCGAGCAACAGCACGCCCCAGCTAATTCCGCTATCCATAATCCCCCCCCCAAATCACGCATCGATATATTTGTCATCAATCTTTGAAGTTTTTGTTAATCGAATTTTACAAAAAAAGTGGAGCAGGAGATAGCCCCTGCTCCACCAAATTTGATTTAGAGTCCCATTGGGCCTTAAGCCTTAGCTGTTTTGAACAACTTCGCCCTTTGGAATACGGATCGAGTCAACCATCTTCATGGTTTCCTCATCTGGCGCCTCAGTGGCCTTTGACACAACGACCATCAAGATCAAGCTGACTGGCATACCAATCATACCAAACCGAAGGTGATCAATGCCAAGCCAAGGATCCATGCCAGCAAACTTGACAGCGTAGAGATAAGCGGTTCCTGAAGCGAGACCACCAATCATGCCAGCGATCGCACCAGCGCGGTTTGCACGTTTCCACCAAATTCCAAGCACCAATGGGAAAAACAAACCTGAATTTGCAAAGCAGAATGCCCAAGCAACTGCTCCCAGAATTCCGGTTAGCTTTTGCGCCGCAACATAGGCACCCGCAGCACCGATTGCCAAAAGCAATACCCTCGCCACAACGAGTCGCTTCCCAGTGTCAGCTTTTGGATCGATGATCTTGTAGTAAAGGTCATGTGACAAAGCGTTCGCAATCGCCAAAAGCAATCCATCGGCGGTTGACATAGCAGCCGCAAGACCACCGGCAGCAACCAGACCAGAAATCACATAAGGCAGGCCAGCAATTTCAGGCGTCGCCAAAACAACAATTTGGCCATTCATGAAAAACTCTTGCAACTGCAACAAGCCATCACCGTTGCCGTCCACCAGCTTCAAGAAGCCAGCACTGGTCCATTTCTGAACCCACTCAAGAGACTGAGCATCAGCAAAAGATTTACCGATAATACCAGTCGCCAAATTAGGATCGAGCAATGAGAGCTTGGTAAAGGTCGCCAATGCAGGTGCGGTTAGATACAACAGGCAAATAAATACCAATGACCAGCCAACCGACTGGCGTGCAGCCTTGACCGAAGCGGTAGTGAAATAACGCATCAAAACATGCGGCAGTGAGGCTGTTCCCAACATCATACAGAGTACCAAAGTGAAGAACTTCCACTTTGCCATCAATGTATCGCTGGCATCATTAATACCAACGCTGAGGGCCTTTAGCTTGCCTGCAGCAGCTTGAGCTGCTGGATCAACCGCAGCACCAAGGTTGTGGAGCTGCTCTAACTCTTGAACAGCTAAAACTGCGTCAAATTGAGATAGATGCGGTATCATTCCGTAGCCAAGTTTGTTCGACATCCAAAACACCGGGATCAAGTAGGCAACAATCAACACGATATATTGAGCTACCTGCGTCCAAGTCACCGCACGCATCCCGCCAAGCATTGAACAGGCCAAGATACCGGACAACCCTACCCAAACACCCCATTCAAATGGGATATCCAGCATCCGAGCTGCAACCGTACCCGTGCCGTTAATCTGGGCAGTCACATAAGTAAAGGAAGCCATAACAAGAACAATTACTGCACAGAAACGTGCAAGATTACCGCCGTAACGCGTGCCAATAAAATCAGGCACCGTGTAACAGCCAAACTTTCGCAAATATGGTGCGATCAAGCTTGCAACCAATACATAACCACCGGTCCAGCCAACAAGGAACGCCATGTAAGGATAGCCGTTCATGTAAATGCCACCGGCCATCGCGATAAATGAAGCACCTGACATCCAGTCAGCAGCAGTTGCCATGCCGTTATAAACTGCAGGAACTTCACGTCCTGCAACATAGTATTGCCCCGACTCCATGGTCCGGGACAAAATGCCAATCAAGGCATAAATAGCGATGGTAAATCCAACAAACATCCAGCCAATTTTTTCAGCGCTGACACCTGCTTGTTCTAGAATTGCCATGATAATTACAAAGCCGAGGAAGCCCAGTGTATAGACCCCATAGACTCTGCCTAGGTTTTTTATAAATCCACCTTCAAGTCTCATAACAGCACTCCTAATCTTCTGAAACGCCGAATTCGTCATCAATCTGGCTTTGCTTTGTAACAAACCAGAAGACAAGAATTGCGAACGATATCTGAACTCCCATGCCGGCCGTAAAATAACCGCCCGGGAACGATCCAGCTGCGCCATTCAAGGCATCACCGAACCAGTGGATTATAAATGCTAAGAAAACCCAGATGGCCAGTGTCTTGAACAAAAGACTTTTCGTCCTGTCCCAATGACCCGGCGCGCTGGTAGATTGACTGCTCATAACAGCATCCTCCAATTTGCGTGATTTACCTCTCCAAGTAAAACACTTCCCCACGACCCTCGTTGTGCAAGACAAGTTCAAGCACCACATTCGGATCAAAAAGTTGCCACGGATTATTATTGTTGTTTACGCGACAATACACGCGCTAGATGTTAGTGAATAAAAGGTAAATGGCAACTAATAAAAGTATGAGTGTTTTGAAGCCAATGAAAGCCACCATCAAATCAATGCTGCGGACCATCGGACTCATTAAAGATCCGCCGCTTACAACACGGCAACAGCTGTTTGAATTTATTGACAGCCGCGCCGCATTTGTATCGCAGGTGACGCTATATACATACGTCAAAGCGCGTGCAGGCACCCGCTTTCCAAAATTATTCCAAAATGATGATTTTTTGACCTCTTTGCGCATTGCCCGCTGGCATGTCTATGGTGCCGCCATTTGCGATCTTGGCTTATTTGCCATTGCCCAGCTCAAGCGCGATGGCGGCTTAAACGACATGGCCGCGCAAGAACTTGCCATTGAAATGCTGGATGGCATTTTGCTGGATTACGATCAAAATGACATTGATCCAAAAGATTTTGCCGCGATGGGGGATACCGGCAAACAACGCGCCGCCTTTGCCAATTGGGATTTAATTGCTGATGGGCCAGCAGCCTTTCAATCGAGTTCGGATGCGGTTTTCCGCTGGGCACCAATTGCCGATGAGCTGAAAGATAATGATGAAGAAATTGTCCGCAATTCGATTCATCTTCGCTGGATTGGCGTTCGCCGTGATTTAAAGGAATTGATCAAACCTGCCCTTATACTGGCTGATTGGCATAAATCTGACCGCCCCAATCCGCCCTCAATCTAACCACAAACAAAAAGAGACAAAATGCCCGTTACCAAAACCGTGAAAATGCTTGTTGCCGAGGCAAAACAGCAAGCCAACAGCATCAGCCCAGCCGACGCGCATGACCGGCAGCAGGCAGGTGATGCCATTTTGATTGATATCCGGGATATTCGCGAATTACAGCGCGACGGCCGCATTGAGGGCGCATTTCACGCACCGCGCGGCATGCTGGAATTTTGGGCCGATCCCGACAGCCCCTATCACAAAGAGATTTTTGCGACCGAAGGCGAGCTTGTTTTATTTTGCGCCAGCAGTTGGCGGTCAGCACTTGCTGCCAAAACCCTGCAAGATATGGGACTCAGCAATATCCGCGACATGGATGGCGGCTTTACCGCATGGAAAACCGCAAGCCTGCCCTTCACCAAAGACGATTAATGCTGAACAGGCTGTTGCTGCGGCAATTTTGTAAAATTTGATATATTCTTCGGCCAGAATGATTGACAATCAAATGGCTGGAAGGCTAATTGCAAACAACTTTTTTTCGGTGGGAGTGTATAGATGACCGACGTAACGGCCGATATTGATGCCATGATCGCACGGGCGCGCAAAGCCCAGCAATCTTATGAAGCCAACGGAAGTCAGGAACGGTTTGACCGTGCCGCCGAAGCCGCCGCATGGGCGCTGATGGAACCAAGCCGCAATGCCGAGCTTGCCGCCTTTGCCGTTGCCGAAACCGGCCTTGGCAAAATTGCTGATAAAATCACCAAAAACCACAGGAAAACGCTTGGCCTGCTTCGCGACATCCACGGCAAAACCAGCTTTGGCCTGATCGATGATGATGCCCAATCTGGGGTTAGCGAATTTTTGCGGCCAAAAGGGGTCGTTGCAGCAATCGTACCGTCTACCAACCCGCTGGCAACCCCAATCAACAATGTCGTCAATGCTTTAAAAACCGGCAATGCCATCATTCTGGCACCGTCGCCGAAAGGTGCCGCGCCTTTGGCCAAGTTGCTGGAATATGTCTATGCCGAATTTGACCGAATTGGTCTTGATCATGATCTTGTGCAGATGGTGCCGAATCCGCCGTCAAAGGAAAAAACCGCACGGCTGATGCAAGGCGTCGATATGCTGGTTGTCACCGGCTCGCAAAGCAATGTCCGTTCGGCCTATTCATCCGGCACGCCTGCGCTTGGGGTTGGCATGGGCAATGTTGTGACAATCATTGACGAAACCGCCGATCTTGATGATGCTGCTGGCAAAATCGCCCGGTCAAAATGTTTCGATAACGCCACATCTTGTTCATCCGAAAATGCGGTAATTGTTGTCGATGCTGTTTATGACGCGTTTTTGCAGGCGATTGCCCGCGCTGGCGGCATGTGTCTTGACCAAGACCAGACAAATCACCTTATCAGCACGCATTGGCACGAAGGTCATTTGAACCGCAATATGCTTGCCAAGGATATTGACGCCGTTCTTGACACGCTTGGATTTGCTGATGCGGCACCCAAAGGCACGAAATTTCTTGTGGCACCAGCAACAGCCATTGGCCCGGACGCGCCAATTTCAGGTGAAAAAATGGCTTTATTCTTGGCACTGTACCGCGCATCTGATTTTGCGACGGCCAAGGAAATGGCGCGCGAAATTCACGCCTATCAGGGACGCGGCCATTCATTGGGGCTGCATAGTAACGATGATGACCGTGCGCGCGATTTGGCCATGGATATGCAGGCCTGCCGCATTATCGTCAATCAGGCGCATTGCTTTGCCACTGGCGGGTCATTCGACAATGGTCTTCCTTTCTCGCTGTCGATGGGTTGTGGGTCATGGGGTGGCAATTCGATTGATGACAATTTGAATTGGACGCATTTTGTCAATCATGTGCGGATTGCCCGACCGATTGCCTCCGTTGAGCCAACAGTTGACGAAATGTTTGCTGACTATTTCAAGGCCAGCAAACAGGCGGGCGTCTGAACCATGCCGGGCGCATCATCGTCTAACATTGCAGATCTGCTGAGCAACGCCGCATCTGCCGCACCCGATGCGATTTGGCTGACAACACCTGAAACGGAACAGGCCTTTAGCTGGCAGAACAGTCTTGACCGTGCCACCGAAATCGCCTGTTACCTTCAAGGTGCCGGCCTGTCAGATGGCGCGTCGGTTGCGATTGCGTCGGCAAATGGTGCCGCGGCCAGCTTTGCCTTTCTCGGCGCCGTGTTTGGAGGTTATCGCGCAACACCATTGAATTTGGTTGCAGGCGTCAAAACCCTTGGTTTTGTCTTGTCACATTCTAAAACCGAAATCATTCTTTGTGCCGATGATTGCAGGTCGATGGTTGAAGACGCCTTGGCAGCAATGTCTGAGGCGCCAAAAACCATGCCGCAGATTGTAAGCATGGATATCGACCAAGGCCCGCGCTGGGGTGAAACCGAAATCACCCCAATTGATAAGGCTGATTTGCGCCGCCCAAACGCCGGCAGTATTGGCCTTTTGATGTATACATCGGGAACCACCGGCGTGCCAAAAGGGGTTTTGCTGTCACATGCCAATTTGATTGCGGCGGGAAGCAATGTTTGCATGGCGCATAAGCTGAATAAAACCGATATTGGCATGTGTGTTTTGCCAATTTATCATATCAATGGCCTATGCGTAACCGTGATGGGAACCTTGGTATCAGCCAGCGGACTTGTGATGCCACGGCGCTTTTCGGCAACGCATTTCTGGGCGCAGATGAAGCAGTTTGATTGCAGCTGGTTCAGCGCCGTGCCAACGCTATTTGCCTATTTGCTGAATGATGAGAATGTTCCTGATCTTAACCGTGACCGGCTGCGCTTTTCGCGCTCAGCCTCGGCGCCACTGCCACCCGAAATTCACCGTCAATTTGAAAAGCGGTTCAATATTCCGATTATCGAAACGATGGGCCTAACCGAAACCGGCGCGCAAATCCTGTCGAATCCATTGCCACCGGGAGAGCGCAAAATTGGTTCACCCGGTATCGGCTATGGTAATGAAATCGCCATAGCTAGCCCTGATCTTTCGATTTTGGGGCCTGATATCGAAGGCGAAATTCTGGTTCGTGGCAGCAATGTCATGCAGGGCTATCTTGACCGGCCAGACGAAACCGCCAAAACCATCACGGCCGATGGCTGGCTTCGCACCGGCGATCTTGGGCGCATGGATCAAGATGGTTTCATCTTTGTTACTGGCCGGATCAAAGAGCTGATCATTAAAGGCGGGGAAAATATCGCACCGCGCGAAATTGACGAGGCCTTGCTGGAACATGACGCTGTTTTGGAGGCGGCTGCCTTTGCCCGCGAATGCAAGGATTACGGCCAGCGTGTCGAAGCCTGCGTTCGGCTAAAGGATGGCAAAACCATTTCAGAAGATGAATTGCTTGCCTTTTGCACAAGCCGGATCGGCACCTATAAGACACCTGATCATATTTATTTTCTGGACGATCTGCCAAAAGGCCCGTCAGGCAAGGTGCAACGCATGAAGCTTCTTGATTTGGTGTCTTAGATCACCCAATCACAGATCTCCACAAACCCCTTAGACGCCGATAATTTGCCAGTTTTGGTTCAGCCGTCGCATTGAAAAATGCGCGGTTTAAGCGCGCCAACCGATCGGCATGTTTGAATTTGTCAAAAAGGCACCAACGAGGCAATTTTTTTCAACATTATACTACGAAATGTTTGCATTTTCATTTCAATCGGCCACACTGATTACTATAAAAATCTACTACGGAGGAAATTGTGAAAATCGTAAAATCTATCGCAAAAGGCGTTTTACTTGCTGGCATGGTAACTGGTGTGTCAACAGCAAGTTTTGCTGGCGGGCATGGCTTTAAATGTAAGGTTAGTGAAGAAAGCATGGCAAAGCCGGGCGGGTTTCCTGACCGTGCATTGACCATGATCGTACCGTATGGCCCCGCTGGTGGCTCAGGTCAGGTGGCGGCAGCAATGGCAAAAGCTGTGACTGAACTCACTGGAGTGGATATAAACCGCGACCACAAGCCTGGCGGCTCTGGCACGGTCGGTATGACTGCTTACATGGCAGCACCAGCAGATGGCTACAATGTCCTAGAACATATCGATGACGCCTCTTCAGCGCATGCACTGGACTCTTCTAAACCAAATCCGGGAAAAGATTTGATCCCCCTAGTCATTTCGCAAGTGACATTCTCACAAATCTATATTCGTTCAAGCGAGACCCGCTACAACGATTGGAAGTCATTTGTAGCTTGGGTGAAGGCACAGGGCGGCAAAGCAACCATTGCTAACGTTTCAAAAGAAGGCTCAATGGAACGTGTTTCAATGAAATTTATCACTGACGCGACTGGCATGGAAATCCAGCAAATCTCTTTTGACAAAGGAGCTCCAAGATACGGTGCCCTGATGGGTGGTCAAGTTGATGCTCTTTTTGAGCAACCTGGTGACGTAAAGAAGTTCCTCGACTCTGGTGATTTTAAACCAATTCTCACCATCTTCGACGAGCGTCCAAAAGCGTTTGCCGACGTCCCAACTCACAAAGAAATGGGCATGTCGTTTACGCCATTACTCCGGTTCCGCGGCTTCTATGTTAATGCCAAGGCTCCAGCTGATCGAGTAAAGTGGTTGCAGTGGGCTTTTCAACGCGGTTATTGCCAAGACAGTTATCAAAAATTCAATGACTCGAAGTTCATGAGTGTGATTGACAGCTACCGCGACACTGACGGAGCAAGAACATTGATTAACGGCGCTATCAAGCAATACCGTGAAGTATACAAATCAATGGGCATGGCCGTTAAATAATCGCCAAAATTAAAGATAAATATTGAGACCCTGCGGATTTACATCCGCAGGGTTCTTAGAGGTTAGGCAATGGGAAAACTGAACACATCTCACTTGATAGAAGCGGTGGCCTGGGTTGCTATCGCAGCTTTGTTTTTTATTTATTCGTTTGAGTTTAATCAAAAAATTGAGATATACAAGTTTGGGGCTACTGCATGGCCTCGCTCTATTTTGCTTATGCTGATGTTGGTTATCGCAGGTAATTTGTTTTATCAACGGGCTAATGGCTCGACCCCTCAACCAGGTCGTGTTGGCATAAGTGAAGACGATTTAGACGACGCAGAAAAGCCTTTATCATCATACTTGAACATAGGTAGCTTTTTGTTTCTGCCTCTGATTTTTGCTTGGTCTCTAAAGCCCGTGGGTTTTTATGCGGCAACTCCAGTGTTTACGGCGCTGGTCATAGTCCTTCTTGGAGAACGCCGGCCGCGCTGGATAATAGGAATCACGCTATTCATTTACGCAATAATAATTGGGTTGTTTATGATTGTTCTCAACGCACCCCTACCTCAAGGCACCGTCTCACCATTCTATGATTTCAGCGCGTTTATGTTACGCATGAACAACCAGCTGCAAAACATGTTCTAAATCTGGATTTGCTCTCATGATTGAAAATTTTCTTGCCGGAACTACTGCACTTTTTGGTGACCCAATCACGATATTGATTTTCGTTTTTGGCGTCATTGGCGGAATGCTTTTTGGCGCAATTCCAGGTGTCAGCATGCTCACCCTGGCGGCAATACTTCTCCCTTTTAGTGCGGGGCTCGAGCCAGCTCAGGGTGTAATGCTGTTTGCGGTTATCTACTGCACTGGAACCTATGGGGGGGCTATTACAGCCATCCTTTTCAACATCCCTGGAGCTCCAGAGAATGCGCCAACCGCCTTTGATGGCTATCCAATGACTAAACAAGGCCGCGCAGGCAAAGCTGTGGGAGCTGCGGTGCTTTGCTCAGCTATTGGCGGCACAGCGTCTGCTTTACTAATGATGGCCGCAACAGAACCACTAGCACAATGGGCAATCCGGAACATCGGCCCACCAGAAATTTTTGCACTGGTTTTTTTTGGGCTTGCCGTTGCATCTTCAGTTGGAGGAAACACGATTTGGAAAGGCTGGATGTCTGTACTTCTTGGCTTACTCGTTGCTACGGTTGGCCAAGATCCTGTGGGTGGAATAAATCGTTATAACTTTGGAATGACAGACCTCGCAGCGGGCATCGCTTTTGTTCCAGCTATACTGGGTTTTTTTGCAGTTTCAGAAATTTTTATTCAAGCCGAAAAACGTGCTTTTGGAAAATACAACGCACCAAAATTAGATGTGAATTTTCCAACCTTTCTTGAATTGTGGCGATACAAAATCGCAGTTGTACGATCTATTCTTGTTGGTTTTTTCTGCGGCATTCTCCCTGGGATAGGGGCAACACTCGCTGCATTTATGGGATACGGTGAAGCTGTGCGTTGGTCAAAAGATAAAGAGTCATTTGGCAAGGGCAACCTTGAGGGTGTTATATCATCTGAGACTGCAAACAATGCTGCAACTGGCGCTGCCATGATCCCTTTATTGGCGCTTGGACTGCCAGGCGGCGCCCTAACAGCTATAATGGTAGCAGTGTTCCAATTCCATGATATGGAACCCGGCCCTCTGGTTTTCTACAACTCTCCAGAGCTAATATGGGTTGTGTTTGCAGCAATGTTCTACGCCAATGTGTCTATTCTCTTCATTGGCTTAATAGAAACCAAAACTATTTTACAACTCCTCCGAATACCTTTTCATTTTCTGGCGCCAATGATCTTAATGCTGGCAAGTATCGGTTCCTACATCGGACGAGGGCTTGTTTTGGATGTAATGGTAATGTTTCTTGCTGGTATGATTGGATTCTTGCTCAGGCGGTCAGGTTATTCAATCCCAGGCATTGTCCTTGGAATCATTCTGGGTAAGATCGGCGAACAAAATTTTGCGCAAGGAATGCAAATGGTTCACTACGATCTGATTACTTATTTGTCACGACCTATATGTTTGATTCTCATCGTTGCGGGAGCCATAACCCTCGGCACCGGCGTTTATAAAGCATTGGCCTCAAACCGCACCAAAGCAAAACCGGAATAGAATCAAGGGACCTTGAACGAGTTCATCACAACATCACTTCTACCCTCCCAAGACATTGCGATTACGTTAGCTGTCTTGGGAGTGTTTTTTTTGTCAGGAATTGTGAAGGGCTTTCTTGGAATTGGTTTGCCCGCGGCAGCAATGGCACTGCTAACGCTTGTGATGGACCCAACCATCGCGATATCTTTGCTGACCTTACCCATTATCTTTACCAATATTGCGCAATATACGCGAAGCGAGAACCGGCGTGAAATTGCCCGAAAATACTGGCTTTTCGGTCTTGCAATCATGTCGAGCATCTTTCTGACTTCACTGTTCATCATGGCCTACCCAAAGGCCGTGCTGACGGTTTCAATTGGCTTTGCCATGATTGCATTTTCATTAACTCAGATGTTTGGCGCGAAAATTCCCCTTGGTCATGGGCGCAAATGGCATGTTGGGGTTGGGCTTTTTTCCGGCGTTCTTGGCGGGTTGAGCTCGATCTGGTCACCGCCGGTAGCTATGTATTTGCTCGCGCACAATGTTTCCAAGGCCGAATTTATCGGCGCGACGGGGTTTCTGTTTTTGGCAGGATCAATCCCGCTTGCCGCTGGCCTGACCTTTGCTGGGGTTCTGAATATCGACACGGTTCTTCATTCCCTGACGGGACTGATTGTCGTGCTAGCAGGCTTTCGGGTTGGCGAATGGCTTCGCGGCCATGTTCAGCAGGATTCATTTCGCCGGATCGTGTTATGGGCGTTTTTGATTATGGGCGGGCGGCTTATCGCAGTTGGGCTACTGTAATTTTGGGACACAGCCAAAGGGTGGAGGCAAGCCTAAAAACTATTTTCTAGCAATGAATATTTCGCCGTTAAAATCGCCAGATGCTATACCATGAAGCTATGCTTCAGCTCCAGTAATTTTAAAAATCTCAACTTTAAAACCAAATTTTTCTAATTTGTCTGCAAAATCATATCCATAATAATGTTTGTGATCCTAACCAACTATCGCCTTTATTTCAGGCACAGACATCCCTGTATTTGGTTCCCGGGTTTCTGGTTCTCCAGACAAGGGAAGGTTAAAGATAACTTTGCCCCAAGGCTTTAAAACGCGATGACACTCCCCCATTGCTTTCTTATCATCTTGGACATGTTTCATGGCATGGTTGCAAATCGAAAAATCGAAATGATTTGCATCAAAATCGGTAGAGGTTATGCCAACTATTGAGTTTGCATTTCTTCGTTTCTGAATATCACCGCCAACATAACCTGGCTCTGCTTTGAGCTGACGTAAAAGCGACCATTAGATGCAACATAAAAAATATTCTTTCCATCAAAGCTAATTGCCTTTTTTGAAAAAAACAAAGCTATGTTTTTGTCCCAAGGGCGGCTTTCACAATTTGGGCATCTAAAAACTGCGTGGACATGCCCTTTTCTAGCCTTAACATAGAACCTCTACACCTGCGTGAACTGTACTCACAAATGTGCGGTTACGGAAAAACTGTTTTGGACCTCTCGCAAAAATCCTGAGCTACACTTTTAGTTGTATAAATTAGTTGTTTTTAATTTTCTCAGCGCAACCTCCACTCGTTAAAAAAGCGATCAGATGTTTTTGGACTTCGAGTGAACAACAGCCAAAGCCAAAGCCACAGCGCTCCAAAGGAATATATTATTCCATTGGCCAAAAAAGTCAGCACTAGATCTTATTGGCCAAAACAATGCAAATGGGATAATCCAAGCAACTGAGTATAAAACGTGCCGATTTATAGTCCTAGCGCTGAAGCACTTAACAATTATTGATGCAATGAAGATAGCTGCTAAAATCAACCCCAATAAGCCCGTCTCAGACAATATCTGTAAATAAAAGTTATGTGGATGATTGTGACAATGGTAGCCCAATCCGGGTTGAATTAATTCAGCACACAAATATCGGAAATTTCCGGCTCCAATTCCGAGAGTTGGAAATTTTTCAAAAATAAGCCATGCGGGCGCCATTGCATCATAATATGGACTCCCTTTATACAGGGGAAGTTGGTCTAAAAATGAAACCAGAAACCTATCAAAAACAGACGGGAAAATTGCAAGAACTGATATTGGGATTACACTTACCAAAATCATATAAGAGAAACGTTTTATCCAACTTGCCTCCCAAACAAAAACGGCAAGTAGGGCCGCACACAACACAATCAGAAAGTTGACGCGTTCACCTGTCATCATTGTCATTCCAATCGCAAGTAAACAGAACCCCCCACTTAAAATTGACTTAGTCCCCTTCAAAGACAAAAATAATGTTGTTGAAAAAACAACCACTGGCAATCCAACTTTTGCCAAATAATTTCCAGGCACAAGATCGTCATAAGGCCAACTTAACCTTGATTTAAAGCCTTCAATTGCAAGTTCTGCTGCAAGTATGCCGCACATCAATAAGATCGCGGATGCTGTTGAAAAAAACATCAAAAGCAGAAGCCGCTTATCCACTCCGAGCCAGAATGCAGTGGCCATAGCAAATAACGGAAATCTAATCCAAATAAGTGCTTCGCCAAATGCATAGGAAGGAGCCTGAGACATTATTGCAGAAAGAAGGCAAATTCCCCAAAAAATAAAAACTGATTTTACCCAGAAAAACTTTAGCCACGCTCCATCACGCGTTATCAAAGATCTAACTAAAAACGTAAGGGCAACTATCGATACATACACGTCGCCAGGTGTCCTTTCGATCAAGAGAAAGAAGGGGCCTAACAGCCAGAAGGCATGCATAAAGCGATCAGTCCGTGACAGCTCAAAGAATGCCTTTTTACCGTCACCTAACAAGTCGTAGACGTGATTCATCTTCTCACCTTTATGACATTTCTTGATCGAATTGATAGAGAACTGTAAAGCAAAAATCTATTCTTAATAAACCTTTACTACTTTTATATTAACGTTTTCGTAATTGCATCAATGCACTTCAAGAATGTTCGGTCAGTATCGGTGTCAACCACCATGCCATTTGACGCCATTTTGACGATCACCAGCCTTGCTGCGCGGTCAATCCATAACCATTGCCCATGAATTCCAATCGCACAAGCAATTTGCCTGTCCTGATCGGGACGGTACCATTGCGATCGGTAATTGCCATTCACAAAAAGTCGGGGCCCTTGGCCATCTTTCTGTTGCAACCAGATATAATTGTCATGCTGGTGATAAATATCATCAATCCAGCATTTTGGTACAACCGCTTGACCCTTGAAACAGCCACCATCGCACACCGTCTGGCCAATGCGAAGAAGATCATGGATCGTAATACATAACCCGCCCGAAACACGCGGAGCACCAAATGTATCCAAACTGATATAGGCCTCATGGACAGCCCCACATGGCGCCAATATATGGCGCGAGAACAATTCGGCAAAGCTGGCACCGCCGCTTCGTTCGATTACCCAGCCAAGAACATCGCTATGCGGCGAACAATAGTGATGACGCGTTCCATGCGCCATATCAGATACTGGCATTTTGGTCAGGAAATCACGCAAGCCGTCATTGCGGTCCCCCTCTTCAATCGGGTTCCACGCCGAAGCCCGGCGATAGGCCATAAAAACCCCGTCTGTATCCAGATAATCTTCACGAAAACCCGATGCAATCTGCATATCCAATAGGTGACGGATGGTCGCCCCAGCATAGGCACTATGGCCAAGTTCAGGAAGGTAATCGGTGATTTGCCGCTGAACATCAATCACCCCTACGCCAACCAAAACACCGGCAAGAAGCGACGCCATCGATTTTGTGATCGAAAAGACGATATGCTGGCGGTCTGGTGCACCAAACCCACCAAACCAGTCAAAGACAAGCTTGCCATCTTTCATCACGGCAAAACAATCACTTTGGCTGGCCGCCAGAAAAGCGCCAAGCTTCTGGCGATCCCCGTGCGCATCAAGAAACGACAAATCATCCAAATCTTGGCGCGCGGTGGCAAGAGCGGTTGGCAGGCTGGCCGGGTGCATTGGCGCGGTTGGCAGCAATTGCCGCAAATGATTAAACGACCAGCGGGCAATATCTGGTTCGCGCCAATTGGCAAGCAGCACCTGATGATTGGCAGCTGGCGGAAAGCCCTGCATCATCTTCAGAATGTCATCTTTGTCACGGCTGTTATCAATTGGCATGGCTTTGAAGACTCGCTTTTTTTGGAAATTGCAGCACCGGATCAGTGGCAAATTCCTGATCAGCGGCATCATGGCTGACAAGAAGCGCCGGTATCTGCCGTAATTTGATTTGATCTGCCACAAAATGTCCAAATTGGCGGCGCAACTCGGGATCGAGGCTCGAAAAAGCCTCATCCATCAATAATGCCTTTGGTGCCGCCAGCAAAGCACGCATCAGGGCAATGCGCGCCGCCTGCCCGCCCGATAGACTGGCCGGATCACGCTCGCCAAACCCATCAAGGCTGGCCGCAGCCAAAGCGTCTTGTACCGCCGCATAACGGGCTTTTCCGCGAATTGACGGTGCCAGCCCAAAGGCCAGATTTTCACCAACGGTTAAATGCGGAAATAGCAAAGCGTCCTGATACATTAACCCAATTTGGCGTCGATGCGCTGGCAAAGCACCAATATCAACACCATCAAGCCTGATATCACCCGCCCAATTCACATTGGCAATTTCCGTTCCCGATATCAGCGTCAACAAGGTTGATTTTCCGCAACCGCTAGCGCCATGCAGCAATCTAATCTGCCCCTTTGGTACCGAAAAGCACAGGCAAGAGACAAGTGGCCGATCAAATCCAAATTCAAGCGCGTTAACTTCTAGCATGTGCGGTCAAAACCCGATTTTTCAGTTCGTTAAAAAATGAATCGAACAGATGATTGCAATGTGACAGAACAGACCCGACAATGCTATCAGCGATCGGGTTATGATCGAAATGCAAAAAGGCAATGAGGAATAGAACCATGCAGAAAAAGCGCTTTTACCATGCTGCACGCCGTATATTTTCGGTATTATGCCTCGCCTTTGCTGTCACTTCTGCCAACGCCGATGATTTTACCGATTTGCAAAAGGCGGCAAAGGGGCAAACTGTCTATTTCAACGCATGGGGCGGTGATGCCAAAATTAACAGCTATATCAGCTGGGCCGGTCAAATCTTGGCTGATCGCAATGATACTACCCTTGTTCATGTCAAATTGACCGACACGGCAAGCGCTGTTTCACGAATCCTTGCCGAAAAGGCGGCCGGACGCAAAAATGGCGGCTCGATTGATCTTTTATGGGTGAATGGTGAAAATTTTGCCGCGATGAAGCGGGCTGGTCTTTTGCAAGACCGGCCGTGGGTCACATCTTTGCCAAATTGGCGCTATACTGACAGCAAGGCCTTGCCTGCAATCCTGTCAGATTTTGCCGAACCGACCAATGGCAAAGAAAGCCCGTGGGGCCGGGCGCAACTGGTCTTTTCCTATGATAGCGCAAGGCTGCAAACCCCGCCGAAATCAGCCGCGGCACTGGCTGATTATATTGCCGCAAATCCGGGTCGCTTTACCTTTCCGCAGCCACCAGATTTCATTGGCATGTCCTTTCTCAAACAGATTTTGATTGAGCTTAGCAAAGCTGATCCGGCGCTTTACCAACCCGTTGATGAGGCCAATTTTGATGCTGTCACCGCGCCTTTATGGCACTGGCTAGATAAGGCGAAACCCAATTTATGGCGTGCTGGCAACGCCTATCCGGCAAATTATCCAGTGCTTCGCCAGCTTCTTGGTGATGGGGAAATTGACATTGCCATTGCGTTCAACCCTGCTGATGCCTCGGCAGCAATTGCGCGGGGTGAATTGCCGAATAGCGTTCGCACCTATATCCATGATGGCGGTACGCTTGCCAATGTGCATTTTCTGGCCATTCCTTTCAATGCTTCGGCACCCGAAGCGGCCAAGCTGGTGGCCAATTTCATGCTATCGCCCGAAGCGCAGGTGAAAAAAGCAGATACAGCCAATTGGGGCGATCCAACGGTTTTGTCGATGCCAAAATTATCTGACGCGCAGCGCATGGCCTTTACCAAGCTGCCACGCGGCATTGCCACTCTAAGTGATGCCGATCTAGGCCGCACGCTTGCTGAACCACATCCAAGCTGGGTGCCCCGTCTTGAGGCGGCATGGATCAAACGCTATGCCAGTGGCCAATAGCAGGCGCGCCATCCAAAACCGGCAACATATCGCCATCACCGGCCTGACCGCGCTGACTGCCCTGCTTTTTGGATTGCCGGTACTGCTTGGACTTATTGGGATTATTTTGCCAGCGTCAGGCTATTTTCCGGCATTTGGACAGAGCAGCTTTTCCGGTGATGCGGCGAGTCATTTTCTGGCGACACCCGGCCTTGGGCTTGCCACCTGGTTGTCTTTGAAAACCGGACTAATGGCAAGTGCTATCTCGCTTGCTGGCTGTTTTGTCATTCTGGCAGCTTTTTCAGGTAGCCGAATGATGCTTCGCCTGCGCCGCTTGCTTGGCCCGTTAGTGGCAATTCCGCATAGTACGATTGCCGTTGGGTTGGTGTTTCTGCTTGCCCCATCCGGCTGGCTTATGCGCCTTGTCTCACCAGCATTGACCGGCCTTGAGCAGCCGCCAAATTGGGGGCTGGTGCCTGACCCTTATGGTCTTGTACTGATTTTAGGGCTGGTGGCAAAAGAGTTACCGTTTTTGCTTCTTCTTGGTTTGTCGGCTGCGACAAGCCTGCCTTTGGCACGCCTTCTTGCCATTGGTGCAGCGCTTGGCTATGGCCGCTTTACAAGCTGGGTTTTTCTGGTTTTACCATTGATATATCGCCAGATCAGACTGCCGGTTATTGCGGTTCTGGTCTTTAGCCTATCGGTTGTTGATATGGCGTTATTGCTGGCACCAAGCCTGCCACCCCCATTGGCCATTTTGGTGCTAAACGGCTTTCATGATGCCGATCTTGCTACCCGCCTGCCAGCCTCATTTGGTGCCATCTGGCAAATCGGTCTTGTGCTGATTGCGCTTTTGCTGTGGTGGATTGGGGAAAATCTGGTTGGTGCGATTGTCAGATTTTGCCGCTGGCGCGGTTGGCGCGGGCAATCGACCGATCCTTGGTTAGGATTTTTATCGCTATTTGCCATTCTGCCTATGCTGATTGGCGTGATGGGGCTTGTTGCCGCGCTTTTATGGTCATTTGCAAAGGGCTGGTTTTTTCCAGCAGCCTTGCCAGCAGGCGTTAGCTGGCTTCACTGGCAGGATATGGCAAGCTATCTTCCGCTTATTATCAATAGCGGGTTATTGGCCATCAGCGCCGCATTTCTGGCGGTTGGCGTGGTGTTTTTATGGCTTTACCACGGGCAACATTTAATCCAGCGCAACCGGCTATTGCAAGCGGCCATTTATCTGCCGCTTCTTGTGCCGCAGATCAGCTTTCTATTCGGTCTGCAAATCGGGCTTAGCTGGGCTGGCATTGACGGTAGCTGGCCTGCGCTGATCTATATTCATATGATTTTCATCCTGCCCTATATATGGCTTGTTCTGGCACCGGCCTTTGCGCAAATGGATTGGCGGCATGACCATGTAGCAAGCAGCCTTGGCCTTAGCCCTTTCAGACGATTTTTGCGCGTTCACTTGCCGCTTTTGGCCATGCCGATTGGCGCGGCACTATTCATCGGTTTTGCTGTCTCTATCGCGCTTTATCTGCCAACTGTTTTTGTTGGTGGTGGACGCATTGCCACGATCACGGTTGAGGCGGTTAGCCTTGCTGCGAATGGCAGTCGCGGGCCAGCCGGTGTTGCCGCCATGCTGCAGCTTCTGATTCCGCTGATCTGTTATGCGGCGATCTGGCTGTTTTTGAAATACCGCTTTGGCCGGTTTGCTGATATGCAGGGTGGCGGCCTGACATAAAGCAATTTTTAAATGTCAGTTAATAATTGCCCAAAGGCAGATTTTTCGCTCATATTAGGGTCAGCAGAACCACATTTTCATGATTTAAATAACCCAACCTCGAAACCAAGCAACGATCGGCCGCAGCTTTGCGGCATTTATGCCTTTCGTGATGAACGGAACCAAACATCAATGGCACAATTTCTTTTACCCATTATTTTTGTTGGTCTGTGGTCATCGGCTTTTGTGGCTGGCAAGGCAGGTGTGCAACATGCAACACCATTTGCCTTTCTGGCTGTTCGGTTTTCGATTGTTGCGCTGATTTTCATGGCTGTTGCCGTTGGGTTTTGGATTTGGCGAAACAAGAACAAGACAAAAGCGGTTAGCGCAAAAGCCAGTGACGAACAAAATCGTTCAAATGATCCGGTTTTGCAAACTGCGCTTGTTGGTGTGTTGATCCATGGCACCTATCTTGGCAGCACTTTTTTTGCAATGGCCAATGGCCTTGGCGCGGCGCTGGCTGCCCTGATTGTCTCGACCCAGCCATTACTGACAACAGCATTGGCAATTTTCCTGTTTGGTGAAAAACCACGCCTGATTCAATGGATTGGCATTTTTATCGGCTTTGCCGGGGTTATTGTCGTAATTTTTCCATCGCTTGGGATCAATGCGCCGGTGATTGCGATCATGTCTTGTGTTTTTGGTTTGCTTGCAATTACGGCTGGTACTTTGCTGCAAAAACGCATTGGCGGCTCGATTGGGTTATTGAAAAGCAATATCATTCAGGCAAGTGCCGCCAGCCTGTTTTTCATATTGCTGATTGCAACGGTTGAAACGCCACATATCACCTGGAATGAGCCGTTTTTAATTGCGCTTGCATGGCAAGTATTGGCTGTTTCAACCGGTGCCTATGTGATTTTGATGATTCTGATCAAACGCGATAGCGTTGCCGCAACAACATCGTTGCTATTTCTGGTGCCGCCAGTAACGGCAATCATCGCTTTTTTCATCTTTGGCGAGCCGCTGACTCCAGTTACGGTCACTGGCTTTTTCATGGCATCCGCCGGGGTTTATCTCGTCACCCGTCATGGCCGCGCGCTTGAAAAACAGGCCTAATCACAAATGCTTAATCACAAAGGCGGCGCGCCAAATATTGGGTAAATTCATGGTTTTCCCGCTCAAGCCAGCTTAGCGGCCCGGGTGTGCCAAGCGGCGATAAAGCGCCTTGATAAATGCCTTCAACAACCCCCCGATCTTCAACTTGAACAATATCGAGAAACGCCTTGGTTTTCGCGATGAAGGCCTGTTTATCGGTTTGGGCGTTCAACACTTCTGGCGCAATTGCCGCGCCATATTTGATCGAGACCTTATCATGCCCTTTTGGCTGTAAACACAGATACCAAAGATGATCTGGTGCCAAAACATACATATGCCCCGGAAACACTGTTGGCATCACCGAAATATTGCGCCATTTACCCGTCAGGGTTTGATTATCGGGATGCGCATTACCAACCGGCGCGCCATCTGATTTGGTGAATAGCTGATAGGTGAAATTTTCGAAATGCCCACGGCGGTCAAAGCTGGTGCCTTTCACCACGTAATGCGCGCCAACCGTTGCCTTATGCGCGACAGGCAGATGATAGCTTTCCATAAAATTTTCGGTCAGGCATTTCCAGTTGCAATCCCACTCATGCTGTTCGGTAAAGATGGTGATATAGTCCTTTTGCGAATAGGGCGTGGTTATCTCGCTCAATGGTGCCAACATATCAGCAATTGGTGCGATATCTTGATTGAGTGATACATAAAGCCAGCCTTCAAATTGCTCGCAACGAACATGCGGCAAAGAAATCGCCTTTTTATCAAAACAATCGGTTTGATCCATATAAGTGGCGGCAACAAGATTGCCGTTGATATCATATGTCCATGCGTGATAGGGACAGGTGAATTTTTTGGTGTTTCCGATGCCATCGACAAGCCGCATCATCCGGTGACGGCAAACATTCGACATGGCGTGAATATCGCCATCCTTGCCGCGAACAAGGATCAAGGGCTGATCACAAAGATCAAAGCTCATATAATCGCCACGATTGGGAATTTCGTCACTGCGCCCAGCGCAAATCCATTCACCGTGGAACAGCCGTTCAATTTCAAGCTGGAAAATACTAGGGGATATATACATATCTTTTGGCATTGCCGTTGCCGATGCCAGTGGTTTTGCAGCAAGCTCTTTTAAAGCCGCCAGCGTTGTTGCCGACATATGCGAATAAGGCGTTGTTTTTGACATGACAAAACCCTCCCCCCTTTTATGGTCCAGCGCCTAGCGCGGATCAGCGAACATTTATGACGCCTTCGTTGTGTAAAATTCATCACGAGCCTTGGCAAGATACCCCTCACGAAGCGCAAGCGTAAAAGCGCCAGCCTTACCATTACCAATCACCTTGCCATCAATTTTTTCAACAGGAAGAACATAGATCGATGATGCGGTAATCAGTGCCTCATCAGCGGCTAAAGCTTCATCCAGACTATATGTGCGCTCAATTAACGAAATACCGCGCTCTTTGGCGACGCGAAGCATTGTCTGGCGGGTTATCCCATGCAGAATCTCTTGGCTGACCGGGCGGACATAAAGTGCATTATCCTTGATAAAGAAAAAACTGGATGATCCAGCCTCGGTAACCAAGCCATTCGCATCAACCATTAATGCTTCATAGGCACCCGCCTGATTGGCAGCTTGCTTTGCCATGACCTGCGCTAAAAGATTGGTTGATTTAATATCGCGTCGCGTCCAGCGCAAATCAGGATAGGTCAGCAAGTCGATTGCTGGTGGCATCTCATCAGCGGCAAATTTCTCGCCTTGGGTAAAGGCAAAGATATTTGGCACATATTGATCATGGTAATGGAATGCCCGATCACCGGCACCGCGTGTGACGTGAAGATATAGAAAACCAGCTTTTGCATTATTCTGTTCAATAAGCCCCATCAAGGCATGAAACATTTCATCAATGCTAAATGTCATTGGGATTGACAATTCACCAAGTGAGCGTTCAAGACGCTGCATATGATAAATGAAATCAACAATTTGCCCATCAAGAATACCAAAACCTTCATAAACCGCATCGGCAAATAGCAAACCGCGATCAAGAACAGGTAATTTTGCCTCGCTTTCAGCAAGATAATTACCATTCAAATAAATAATGCGCTCGCTCATTTTGTCTCCGACTGAAACAGGGTGCTCCTGATCTGCTTATGGCTTTTCAAACTTGCTGGCTTGCCCACCGCTAGATTTACCGCGGCGCAAAGATGGCACCGTCACAATGAAAAAATCCTAATCCCAGAAATGGCAAATGAAAACCAATAATTATTGGGTCAGCAAATTTAAAAAACCAGATCTAAGCCTCAGCGCGCAAAACGCCAAGATCTGGCCAGCGCGCGCAAAGCCGCGCATGATCTGCCGGATCAATGCTAACCAAAATCTGTTCATGTCCGTGATCATCAAAATGCGATGATTTCACCATTGCATTCTGATGCAACCATGCACGCGCCGCGCCATCGGTTGGGGTAATATATATTGTTGCCAAAATCGCCGATTTACCAAGATGCCGGTCAAGATGCGCCAATAAATCATCGACCCCATCGCCGGTTTTAGCGGACACCAAAACACCGTCTGGAAACATATTTTGCAAACTGGTAACCTGTTCATTATCAGCGGTAAGTAAATCGGCCTTATTCAAAACATGAAGGATGCGCGCCGCCTGTGTTTCGGCATCCATGCCAAGATCGCCCAAAACCTTGACCACATCTTCTGCTTCTTCGGCCACCAAGGGTGATGATGCATCATGAACATGAAGCAGAACATCGGCATGAACCACTTCTTCAAGCGTGCTTCTAAAGGCTTCGACAAGCTCAGTTGGCAATTGGCTGATAAACCCGACCGTATCGGCCAAAACCACTTTGCGTCCTGACACAAAATCAAGCTCGCGCATAGTTGGGTCAAGCGTTGCAAACAACATGTCTTTTGACAAAACATCGGCGCCAGTCAAGTGGTTAAAAAGCGTCGATTTGCCAGCATTCGTATACCCAATTAACGCCAATGTTGGAGTTTCACTTCGCAACCGGTTGCTGCGCTGCAACGTTCGGGTACGGGTGACTTCTCTCAATTCGGTTTTAATGCGGGTCACCCGATCCATTAACATCCGGCGATCGAGCTCAATCTGGCGTTCACCGGGACCGCCCAAAAAACCGCTACCACCACGTTGACGCTCGAGATGCGTCCAGCTGCGCACAAGCCGGCTTCGCTGAAAACTTAATGCAGCCAATTCCACCTGCAACCGCCCGGCATGGGTATGGGCGCGGGCGCCAAAAATTTCGAAGATAAGCTGAGTGCGGTCAATCACTTTGGCTTTGATCTGGGTTTCAAGGTTACGTTGCTGCACAGGTGACAGGCTTGTGTTGATGATGACCACAGGCGCATCAATGTCATGGGTGAAATTTTCAGCCAGATCGCCAAGACGTTCGGTCACGCCCTTGCCAAAGTACGACCCTGCCCGCAATTTCGTAAGCGCGATTACCTCGTTATGAACCACCTCAAGACCAATGGCATTGGCAAGTAAACAGGCCTCTTCCAGCATCAAATCAGCTGGGCGGCTTGATGGCACATGGCGTAATTCGGGATGGATAACAAATGCAATTGGGGTGCCCAAGGCAGACCTCATTGGTAACTGGCGATAACTGCTATCTTCAATAACGCGGCGCAGCGTGATCACCTAGCCAAAAAGCATTTTCAAAGCCACGCAAAGTAATTTACCCAATAGACCTAGGCTATGTTTTTTGCCTAATATAGCCATCAGATCATAGCAGGGGCGGATTTTTAATGCCCGCTTTAACATAGGAATTTCAGATCATGCGCAAAACCATCATCATTACCGGTGCCGGAAGCGGCATTGGCGCCGCAACAACAAAAGCATTTTTGGATGATGGCTATCATGTCGGGCTAATTGGGCGGCGCGCCGAAACGCTGAAGGCGACAGCCAATGGTCATAAAAACGCACTGATCCTACCCTGTGACGTTGCCGACCCCGCCGCGGTGGATAGCGCCTTTGCCCAAGCGATGGCGGCATGGGGGCGGCTTGATACGCTGTTCAACAATGCTGGCATTGGCAGCTTTTCAACAACCATTGATGAAATTCCAGTGCAGACCTGGCTTGATGTTGTTTCAATCAACCTGACTGGATCATTTTTGTGCGCCCGCGCCGCATTTAAAATCATGCGCGAACAATTACCTCAAGGCGGGCGTATCATCAATAATGGATCAATTTCGGCGCATGCACCACGTCCGGGATCAATTCCCTATACAAGCACCAAACACGGCATCACCGGCCTAACCAAAAGCCTGTCGCTTGATGGGCGGCCTTTCGATATCTGCGCGTCACAAATTGATATTGGCAATGCGCTAACCGATATGGCGGAAGCGATGACAACCGGCATGCCACAACCCGATGGCAGCATTCGCTCGGAAGCTACAATGGATGTAACGCATGTAGCATCTTCGGTTTTGTATATGGCAAATCTGCCGCTTGATGCCAATGTTCAATTCATGACGGTGATGGCACCAAAAATGCCCTTTATTGGGCGAGGCTAGTCAGGCGAAAGGGTGTTTAGGTTATGCAGACCCTTGATACAGATGAGGCCGGAACAAAAGCAACAGCGCTCCATCTATGAATAGTGATCCATCGGCCAAAGAAATTTTCCGTTAACTGAATTTTAAAAAACGACACGTTTGAAATGACAAAATTTATTGCTGCATCGTCATTGGCGCTGTTTTGTCGCCAGCCAAAGAAAGCCAACAATAAAAATCTTGAGTAGCTAAAATAAATGTAAAAAAATTATATAGTTCAACTACTGCTGGCGGCTTTTCTGAGGACAATTATAGAGACTTCATAAACCAATATACAAATAAAAATACCGGCAACAAGAAAGGTCATTTCGTTTCGGTATACCAATGCCCATATCGATGTCCCTAGGGCAAAAAACAGCAAGATAGTACTCGCCAATCCGTTTTGAACCCAAGGCTGAAATGGTGTCCGAGCTTGAATGATTTTGAATAAAAGGCTGTGGAGATGTTTATCATCTGGCTTTAAAATAACGCCAGACCCTTTATTTGCCCGCCTAAACGTCGAGCGCACGAGTTCATAAAATGGAAAGGCAACAACCAAAAGGCTAAAAAATGGTGAAACCACCGGATTTCTTTCCGGCAGAAGCACAGCTAATCCAGCAGCAAGGCTTCCTAAAAGGTATGCACCCCCATCCCCAAGAAAAATCCTCCCAAATGGATAATTCCAAATAAAAAAACCAGCCGTAGCAGAGGCCATTAAAAATGCGTAGAACGCAAGCTCCGTGTCATTTACACTTACGGCGACTATGGCTATGGATAACGCGATTATAATAAAACAACCACTTGCAAGGCCGTTTAAACCGTCAATAATATTCATAGCGTTAGCTAATGAAGCAACTGCCATTGCTGTGAGGCTAATTGATATTACCGAAAATTCGAAAATAACCCTTATTTCTTCTATTCCTACTCGACTAATTGAGTACCCAGACATCAAGCAAAAAATCAATCCTGTGAGTAGAGAAAAAAAGAGCCGAACTCGCGCGGAAACATTTCCAGTAAGATCTTCTAAGACGCCTGCGAAAAATACCGGAGCAGTTGCAACGAGCAAAGTCAGCATCAAAATATTTGGCTCATAATTAATTACCGATAAGCATAGCAAGCTTAGAAAAATGCATGCGCCGCCAAGTCGGGAAATCAAGCCTTGATGAATTTTTTGGGGACCAACAACACTGTCTACAGCTAATCTATTCTTGCTCAGAGGATGAAAAGCGAAAAATGCCGCGCAACAGCCTGATAGACCAAAAGCCCATAGTAATATATAATCTTCAAACATTATTTCCGTTAAAAACCTCTAAATCTAAAAACCAAATTTTTCCAAAAATAGGGTTAATTCCTGACATTAATCATGTCAAAAAAAATAATTTTGGGGGTCAGCTAGTATCGGTATAGCTCAGTTCCATCTCAATATGCTCCATGTAAAGCGCTGAGCCACATTAAGTATATTGTTCTTGTAACTCTGTCCTTCTGAAAAACTGAAGCATTTACAACAAAAAATGAGATTAGAGGAAGGTGTGTGATTTTCCTAACCTTCTATCTAACAGAGCGCAGGAAGTCTGGTTTGCAATCAAGACAAAGCAACTGAATTAGATTTTATAATAGTCACGATACCACCCCACAAAGTTTTTGACACCAACTTCAAGCGGCGTGCTTGGGCTAAACCCAATCCAATTGCTTAGCAAGGACGTGTCAGCAAAAGTTGCAGGAACATCGCCCGGTTGCATTTGTAGAAAATTTTTCTTCGCCTCGACATCAAACGCAACTTCGAGCGCTCCGACATACGCCATCAATTGCGTTGGGGCTCCATTGCCAACGTTAAACACCCTATATGGTACTGCCGCGGTTGCAGGATCCGGCATGCTGGCATCATAATTAAGATTTTTCGTTGCAGGCTTGTCCAAAACACGAACAATCCCCTCAACAACATCATCAATATAAGTAAAGTCGCGCGACATGTTCCCATTGTTGAAAATATCAATATTTTCTCGTTTAAGCATAGCGCTTGCAAACAGAATGGGCGACATATCAGGGCGTCCCCAAGGGCCATAAACGGTAAAAAATCTCAGGCCGGTAGTTGGCAAATCGAAATTATGCGAATAGGTATGAGCCATCAGTTCGTTCGCCTTTTTTGTGGCGGCATAAAGGCTAATGGGGTGATCTATATTATCATGTTCGCTGAATGGCATAGATTCGTTACCCCCATATACAGAGGAAGAACTGGCATAAACCAAATGCTTAACAGATGTATGCCGACAGCCTTCCAGAATATTCATAAAACCAAGAACATTCGCACTGATATAGGCGTGCGGGCTCTCCATTGAATAACGAACTCCAGCCTGTGCTGCCAAATGAATAACTCGGTCCGGTTTTTTTGTCGAAAACAGCAAAGCCATTTCATTCCGGTCTTCAATATTAATCTTGTGGAATGCGAATTTGCTGTTAGGAAGCAAACGGGCAAGCCGGGATTCTTTAAGCCCTACATCGTAATAATCATTGAGATTATCGACACCAATAACTTGATCGCCACGATCCAATAATCGTTCACAGCAATGCATCCCAATAAAACCAGCGGCTCCTGTGACAAGAATTTTCAAAATCCAACCTTTCAGCAACATCGAAAAACCAAAAGGACTCATTTAATGGTTTTCAAAAGAAATTGATCTTTACAAAAGAGATGCATCATGATGTACCGATTGATGACAAATCGAGTTACATGTTGCCTGAAAAATAACATAAGATCCATGCCTTATCTAAACGTCAAGGCACGGACAACAACATTTTGAAACAAAGCATCTCTGCCGCCGTATTTCTGCGTCTATCGGAATAAAAGCTAAAACTTCTGAGGGTTTATGCTATCATCCTACCTTGCACATCGCTCCCTGATATGTTCCGACCTAAAGACAGCAGTCTAACAGCTTTGGTATTGAAAATATGAGAATAACGGTTGTATCGAAATACGCACCAGTACCAGGATATGGTTCAAACCCACGATGGTTCGAATTGGCGAAACGTTTATCCGCTCAAGGACATCAGTTTGAAATTATCACCTCTGACTCAAATCACGGCTGTAGTTTTCGGGTTGAGGAGGGTAAATCTACTGAACTAGAGATAGAAGACGTTTCATTTCTCATTATAAAAACGCTTAAATACAACAAAACTGCCAGTGTGATGCGTGTTCTGAGTTGGTTTGACTTTGATGTTAAGCTTTTCCGGTTCCGGCGGCACATAAGCCCTGATGTGGTCGTCATTTCATCATTGTCGCTCACGCCTATATTATTTGGAATTTACCTAAAATGTTTTAAAAGAACACGTCTTGTTTTCGAGGTACGGGATGTCTGGCCATTGACCCTAGTCGAAGAGGGAAAATTCAGTCCGCTAAATCCCTTTTCGCTGTTTCTAAGAGCGATTGAACTGTTGGGCTATAAGCATGCCGACCTAATCGTTGGCACCATGCCGAACTTAAAACAACATGTTGCTGATTCCGGCGTTAAAAAACCGACCACAGCGTTTCATTCCTGCGGTATCGGCGTGGATGTTGCGCGGGTTCGGTCCAGCAAGCCATTCAAGTTTGACACGCAGACAGAAAAACGTATCAAAGGAAGAATTGTTGTCGGATATTGTGGAAGCATTGGCCTCACTAACAATTTAGATGATTTCGCCAAATATATGGAGACCAGAAACACCATGGATGTTGTTTTTCTGATTGCAGGAGATGGCGCCCAAAAACAGTCCCTTGAACAACAATTTAGCACCCAGAAAAACGTGATTTTTTTGGGCAAAATTCATCCGGATGATGTACAAGGATTTTTGCGTCGTTGTGACATTCTGTTTTTAGCCACTATGCCAAGCCGCGTATGGGACTATGGCCAGTCGATGAACAAGGTGGTGGACTATATGCTAGCCGGAAAATTTATTATCGCCCAATATGAAGGTCATCCATCCATGATAAATGAGGCTGACTGTGGTATTTTCACCTGCGGCACGGGGCTTGCCAAATGTTTTGAAGACGCGTTTAGAATGAGGCCAGAGATGCGGCGATCAAAGGGTTTATCTGGTCGTGCCTGGCTTTTGCAACATCACAATTATGATCTATTGGCTCAAAATTACATCGACAAAATTAAACATTTAGAAGGTATTAAACGACTTTAAAACTCAGGTTCACTTGGAGTTTTGTTTACCTATCCAATGGATGTTTTCAAGTCTTTCGATTCTAAAATCAGCTGCCTGCGAGCCCGTATATTGGATCACGTCACCTGTTAGTCGGCTAAATAATGGAGCAAATGCATGTGTGGATTATTTGGAATAATTGGAAGTGGGACGATTAGCGCTCCATCCATCGTTCCGACACTTGTCCGTAACGCCGAATACCGTGGTCGCGACTCCTCCGGAGCTGTGTTATTTAGAGAAAACAAGGCTGAAATTTTTCAGGCAGACACTACGGCAAGCAAACTTTTCTCAAAGATAGATTGCTCAGGCAGTGATTTGCTTCTTGGCCATAGCCGTCTCATCACCAATGGGTTTAAAGACAACCAACCCATCTCAAGGGACGGCATCGTGGTTCTGCATAACGGTATTGTTCTAAACGATGGCAAGCTTTGGAAAAAAACAAATCGCAAGAGAACGAATAAACTGGACTCTGAAATCATAGCTGCCGTTTTTGCCGATAGTTTTGACACATCCAATGATGTCAAAGCCGCCTGTGACACTGTGCTTGACGTCTGTGAGGGCGTCGTTTCGGCCTTCATTTACGCCCCAAAGCTGGGCAAATTGTGCCTGCTATCAAATAATGGTAGCATGTATTTAGGCCGAAGAGGCGATGATTACGTTTTCGCATCAGAAGAATGGGCGCTCTTACAAATACATTGTCAGTCGATAGAAAATATTAGAGGTGTGCGAACGCTGGATGTGACTAGGTATGATGGGAACATATCTAAAAATTCTGTTTTCACCAGCGACCGCCTCAACCTTGTGCCTGAATATGTCACCTCACACGGGCAGGAGCAAAAACTTCAATACACTGTCCCAAATCTTCAACGCTGCAAAAAATGCATCCTACCCGCAACGATGCCTTATATCGAATTCGATGCAGATGGCGTATGTAACTACTGCTTGCATTATGAAACTCGGAACAATCCACGGTCTTTAGAGACATTGAAAGAGCTTGTTGCCCCCTATCGGCACAAAGATCGTCCCGATTGTATTGTCCCATTCTCGGGCGGCCGTGACAGCTCCTTTGCTCTTCACATCATCGTTAAGGAGCTTGAGATGCGTCCGATCACCTACACCTATGACTGGGGTATGGTCACTGATCTTGGGCGGCGTAATATCAGCCGAATGTGTGCCGAGCTTGGCGTAGAAAACATCATTGTCGCCGCAGACATTGAGAAAAAACGGACGAACATTAGGAAAAATCTGAATGCATGGTTAAGGCGGCCCCACTTAGGCATGCTAAACTTGTTGATGGCAGGCGATAAACATTTCTTTCAGCATGTAGAAACCGTGAAAGAACGAACGGGAGTATCGCTAAATTTATGGGGCATTAATCCCCTTGAAACCACGCATTTCAAAACAGGCTTCCTTGGCATACCACCCAGCTTCAGCTCGAAAACAGTTTACCACACAGGCTGGCAAGCTCAGTTGTACTATCAGAAAAAGCGCCTAGCCCAAATTGTCCGAAACCCGGGTTATATCAACAGCTCAATATATGACACATTGTCTGGTGAATATTGGCGCAGCATTCACCAGAAAAGTGATTATTTTCATATCTTTGATTATTACAAATGGGAAGAAACTGAGATCGACCAGGTGTTGGCGCAATATAATTGGGAAACCGCAATAGACACCAAATCAACATGGCGTATCGGTGATGGGACCTCGGCCTTTTACAATTACGTCTATCACAGAACCGCTGGGTTCAGCGAACATGACACATTCCGGAGCAATCAAATCCGGGAAGGACAATTATCACGCAGAGAGGCGCTTCGTGCGGTGAAAAGCGAAAACGCGCCCCGCTACCCAAATATCAAGTGGTATCTGGACGCTATTGGTGTTGATTTTGACGATTGCATCGACCGTGTTAACAATATGACACCATTATATTAACGCCTGACCTGTGACGGGGCCAACAGGTGGCTAAGGTTTTATACGGTTGCCATCGCGATCAACAAGGCCAATCTGGCGGGCCGGGACCCCCGCCATCAACGCAAAAGGCGCCACGTCCTTCGTGACTACGGCCCCTGCCCCAATGAAGGCGAATTCGCCTATCTCGACACCACAGATTATCGTGCAATTGGCCCCAAGTGTGGCGCCTTGGCGTACAATTGTCGGGCGGTATTCAGACTTGCGACTTATCTTGGCACGGGGATTATAGACGTTGGTGAAGACCATGGAAGGACCGCAAAACACATTATCTTCTAACCGAACAGCGTCATAAATCGAGACGTTATTCTGAACCTTTACATTTTCCCCAAGCACAACATCATCACCAATGAAAACGCCTTGTCCAAAGGAACAATTCGCACCGATTTTGGCGCCCTTACAGATATGCGTCCAATGCCAAACACGACAATTATCGCCCAGCATAGCACCTTCATCGACAATGGCTGTTTCATGAATAAAGGTCATGTTGGCTGCGCTAGGAAAAGTCTGACCAAACGTCCAATATTTTCCTGCGATTCTGGATTTTTTGCGGATGCCCTACGCAATGTTTCAACCGTTTCGATGCAGGCACGTGCATCTTCAACCCCAAAGCCTGAGCCTGCAAGAATATGCTGGTACGAGGTTGTGTGCAGATCCGTAAACCCCTCAGAAAATTCAATCTCTTCATCATCTACCGTGATTGATCTGTAGGTGGATTTGTCATTTCCGGCCGCCAATTCAACATCGCCGCGATTGATCGAGAGAAACCACCGCACGATTGCCCTCTCATATTCCAGAAAACCGCCCGCACGAACATTATCTGAGTAATGTAATTCTGAATATTTTAAGGAGCCAAAGAGGAAATGCAGCATATCAAAGAAATGAATGCCAATGTTGGTCTCGATCCCAAACGACTTTCGGGGATCCCCCTTCCAACTCTCCATATACCATCGACCACGTGAAGTAATATAAGTCAAATCTACTTCGAATTGTTGATCACTGGGCATTTTGGCAATTTTCTTGCGCAAATTTATTATCGCTTCGTGGTGACGAAGTTGAAGGATGTTCCAAACACGATGTCCAGTGTTAACCTCCAAATCAGCCAGATAGGATACATCATCTCCAGTGGGAACCAACGGTTTTTCGCAAATGACGTCACAGCCAAGGCGCAATCCCATGCTGATATGCGCCCGATGCAAATGATTAGGCGAGCATACAACCATATAGTCAATTTTGCTATCAGGGTTTGATTGAGCGTTACTGGCAAATTCCAAAAACCGCTCGAACTCACAAAAGAAATAGGAGTCTGGGTAAATGCTATCAATTATGCCGACTGAATCATTGACGTCATACGCCACCACTAACTGGTGTCCTAATGCTTTAATCGCGCGCATATGGCGTGGTGCAACGTAACCAGAAGCTCCAATAATTCCAAATTTTTTTATGGTCATAGCCTACCCAAATTGGTTTGTAGTTATGTTGATTTTGCCCTTTGCAGCACTTGTATTTGCGGGCCTAAAATAGCCGTGGCTCGCGTTATGAACGTATAACCTTATCCGACAATTCACGGTAAACGCCGCGCGTATCAATGATCAAAGTTGCATGTTTCAAAATGAAATCATAATCGAAATCAGTATGGTTGGTGGCTACAATGACGGCATCCTGCTCAGCCAACATGCTCTGGCTTACCTCGACATGTGCCATGTTAAAATCAAAAGTGCGTGTCTTTGGCAAGGTTGAAACATATGGATCAGAGTACGTTACCAGAGCGCCTGACTTTTTCAATAAATCAATCAATTCCAATGATGGTGACTCTCGAATGTCGTCAACTTCTCCTTTATAGGCGACCCCTAAGATCAAGACCCGACTATTTTGAATCGGTTTTCCAATCTCGTTCAGCGCCATGGCCAATTTACCCATCACAAAGGATGGCATTGATTTGTTAATTTCACCAGAAAGTTCGATAAACCGTGTGTGGATGCCATATTCTCTGGCCTTCCATGTCAGGTAAAATGGATCAATAGGTATACAATGACCGCCCACCCCCGGCCCCGGATAAAAGGCGGTGAAACCAAATGGTTTTGTGGCGGCAGCATCAACAACCTCAAAAATGTCAATGCCCATTTTGTCGGCGACAATTTTCATTTCATTAACCAGGCCAATATTTACCGCACGGTGGATGTTCTCGAGCAATTTAGTCATCTCGGCAACACGAGGGGACGAAACAGAAACCACTTTTTCAATAGCCAGACTGTAAAATGTTTGGCCAATATCAAGGCAGTCTGCGGTAACGCCACCGACGATCTTCGGAATTGAATGGGTCGTAAAGACCTTGTTCCCCGGATCTTCGCGTTCTGGTGAAAACACCACAAAGACGTCTTGCCCAACCACAAAACCGGCATTGGTTATTATTGGCACCAGTATTTCTTCAGTGGTTCCGGGCCATGTTGTGCTTTCAAGACTTATCAACTGTCCAGACCGCAGAAACGGTTCAACCGAAGATAACGTCGAAGTCACGTAGCTCAAATCCGGCTCACGGTGGCGGTTAAGGGGCGTTGGCACACAAATGATCACTGCATCACAGTCAGCGATAAGGTCAAATGTAGATGTAACCTGCGCACTACCCGCCATCGCCGTGGCTACAGCCTGATCAGAATATCGTTCGATATAGCTTTCCCCTCGCACCAAAGAGTCAATCTTCTGTTTATCAATGTCGAACCCAATAACATCAATATTAAGAAAGGCATGCTCTAAAAACAGAGGCAGACCAACATAGCCCAAACCGATAATACCAACCGTTATTGATCCATCTTTAATTTTTTCCAGCAGATTCTCTTTGAACATTTCATCTCTCTGTATTGACCCAAGCTTGTATGTCTTCAGGACGCCAAACTCTCCGACATCGTCTCCACCAAAACCCGTCTCATGACAGGTAAAACTCTAACAACACGGGAAATCTAACACCATTTTACGAAAAAATTTCAATTTTCTTTGCACATATATGTGTGAACAATATCAAAACTGGTATCAACACATAGTGCTGTTTACAACTTATCCCAAGGATGAATTTAATATTCTCCTAAAATACATCAATTTTTTATGTTTTATTTGGTTATCTGGGATTAAGTTGAGTTCCCGGTTTGTAGAACGCCGTGTTCGTATTGGGCGAACGCGCTTTGTAAGAGTATATATTCAGATGGTCGCTAAAATTTTGGAAATGATGGTTGGTTTTGATCGCCGCACGAAAACAATCGTGCAAATCTTGGCCGATACAGTGATTGTCATATTTAGTCTGTTCATCGCTATGAAAATTCATAGCGAGCACCTGATTTTGCTAAATGAATTCCACTTTCTTATGACAGTCGGAATTGTCGTTCCAGCTACTATCGTGATTGCCGTCCAGCTGGAGCTTTACAAAATCATGGTAAGCCAAATTTCGATATTCACTTTAAAAAAAATGTTGGCTTGTTCGGTTTTCTCAGCCGCAATTTTTTTGACATGCTCTCAATTATTGAAAACCAGCATACCGCACACTGTTCCGTTCATTTATATGTTGATGATGCTCATTAGCATGGCAAGCGCGCGATTTTTATTGCCGGAAGTTCGCACCATCGGTAGCAACGAGCGACCTAAACGCGTGGCAATTTATGGCGCCGGAGATGCGGGCAGGCAACTTCTAAACGGATTGGACAGGAACCACAAATACACAACCGTTCTTTTCATTGATGACGACCCCACCCTACAAGGCATCTCCATTGGGGAAATCAAGATTCATAGCATTGAATATGCAATATCCCGGCTTGATAAACTGAACATAGACATGATTTTGTTAGCCATTCCGAGTGCTTCGCAATCAGATCTGCAACAAATATTTTCCCGATTGAGCCCTCTTCCAGTGCAAGTTCGCGCCCTGCCGGGGCTTGCTGAGCTTATCAATGGCAAGGTCGACACAAAACAACTACGACGCCTTTCGATAGAGGACCTGCTTAGCCGACCACCCGTCCAATCTATCGAAGCGCTCATGGATGTAAACCTGCGGGGAAGAACGGTTTTGGTTACAGGTGCCGGAGGTTCAATCGGCACTGAATTATGCCGCGAAATAATCACCCATGAACCAACAAAATTAATTGTCTTTGATGTATCTGAATACGCGCTTTACAAAATTATGAACGATCTGAAATCACGCAATAACGCGCTAGGCGAAACCATCACAATCATTCCCGTTCTGGGTACAGTTCAGAACAAACAGCATGTAAGCCAAGTTATAAAAACATATAATGTTCAGACAGTTTATCATACAGCCGCATACAAGCATGTGCCGCTGGTCGAATCCAACATTATTGAAGGGCTCAGAAACAACGTCTTTGGCACCTTGAACATTGTGCAGGGGGCCGCCAGGGCAAAAGTCGAGAATTTCATACTTGTTTCCACTGACAAAGCCGTTCGCCCAACAAATTACATGGGGGCCAGCAAAAGAATTGCTGAACTAATATGTCAGGCATTTATGAAAACAGCTAAAGATACGAAATTTGCGATTGTTCGATTTGGAAACGTTCTTGGCTCATCGGGGTCCGTGGTGCCGCTTTTTGAGGAACAAATAAAGCGTGGCGGCCCTGTGTCATTAACGCATAAAGATGTTGAACGGTATTTTATGACACCAACCGAAGCCGCCCATCTTGTAATTCAGGCAGGCTTCCTGTCCGGAAGCGGCGATGTTTTTGTACTGGATATGGGCACACCTATTAAAATTCTGGACCTTGCGCAGCGCATGATACGGTTGAACGGGTTTACACCTGTTCTTGAAGGTGAGGATTACACGCATACGGACAGTCTTGAAATCAAAATAACCGGACTAAGACCTGGGGAAAAATTGTTTGAAGAATTAGTGATTGAGGGGAAGTTGATGGAAACATTGCACCCGCAAATCCATGCCGTTAACGAGCCGAGCATATCACTAGAGGAACTCAAAATTCATCTTCAGTCACTGCAAAAGGCGTGCGATAAAATGGACTTTGACGCCATTAAGGTCGTCCTTCATTCCTTGCCAATCGCGTTTGATCAAACACCAGAAAATATGGCCGAGTTAGCTGCGCCACGAAACGCATATTCTGGCTAATCGCTATTAATATAGTCTGGCTGTTAGGCTTACTTGGTCGCACGCTTGAAAACGGAAACTGCGGCGGCGGTGATGGATTTCATATGCTCCTCATCCAACGTGGGATGCACAAGGAACGCCATACTGCTATCGCCAAGCTGTTGTGCAATCGGCAACGCATAAGCAGGCTGCAATCCCGCGGATTGAAACGACTGTTCATTATATATCTGTGAGCATGAGCCATGCATACATGGCACCGACCGGCCCAGCATTTCATCAATGATCCGATCTCTTGACCATGCGGGCTCCATGTTCTCGGCCCGGATAAACACATAGAACCGATAATATGCGTGGCGACATCCTCCCGCTACTGCCCCTGCTGCCGGGCAGTTAATGTTACAACCTTCACATTTTGGAGTGGGAATGCGGATTGGGCCATCAGCCCCGGCAAACGGCAAAAATGCGTCAATGAGTATCTGTGCATTCTTCGTGCGTGCCGCTGTCCATGAGGGCATCTTTTGAAGCTGCAACCGGCCAATGGCAGACTGCATTTCTGTAAGCCTATAGTTGGAACCAAATTGATCATGAACCCACCGAAACCCCTTTGGCTGGTCAGATGAATGCACGCGATCATAACTTTTACCGTGATCCTTGTAACTCCAAATACTATTCCAGAGTTTATGGTCATTGCACGTGACCATGCCGCCCTCACCTCCAGTGGTCATGATTTTGTCCTGACAGAACGACCATGCGGCTACATCACCAAGAGACCCAACTGGTTGCCCCTTGTAAAAAGCGCCATGCGCCTGGGCGCAATCTTCAATTATTTTAATATCGCGGCTGCCGATTACATGCTTTATGGCGTCAATATCGCACGGCCAACCGGCAAGATGCACACAAATAACCGCCTTGGTATTGCCTGTTATTGTGTCTTTGATCTTTGCCGGATTCATATTTTGGCTGTCGGGACAAACATCAACAAATTTTGGAATCGCCCCAGCATTAACAATAACAGAACCCGACGCCACAAAACTACGCGGTGTCACAATGACTTCATCATTTGTGCCGCCGCCGTTACGAGCACCAATACCAAGGCTCATCAGACATAGATCAAGGGCAACGGTTCCGTTGGAGACAGCAACCGCATGTTTGGCACCACACCAATTTGCAAATTCTTCTTCAAATTGCCGTGTGACCGAGCCCGTCCAGTAGTTCACCTTGCCTGAAGACAATACCGCACTAACGCTGTGAATTTCCGCTTCGGAATAAGATGGCCATTCCGGATATTTTTTTTCAGACAAAAACTCTCTACTCCCTAATCAGATACGGCACCTAGCGCACAAATATTCATTAAAAGGGCGTTCCTCGGTCTACCCTGATGGTTTCCCCAGAAACCGCATCAGCGCTATCAGAAATCAAAAAGGCAACCACATCAGCAACATTTTCTGGCTGGGTAATGCCCGGCAAAGATCCAAGCTGATCTAGTTTTTTTCGCGCCTCATCATCCATTGCATCCGCCATTTTGGAGTTAACTGCCGATGGCGCAATAGAATTCACTCTTATCCCAAATTGACCTAATTCAACAGCTAAAACCCTGCTCGCATGGAGTAACGCAGCCTTTGAGGCCCCGTAGGCAAGGGTTCCCTGCTCGGCAAAAATTCCTGCTGTGGAGGCCATATTTATAATTGATCCGGACTTTTGTCTGACAAGTTTTTTGGCAATAAATTGGGTGAACAGCAGGGTTCCAAATAAATTAACGTCAAATAATGCCCGCATATCACTGATTTTTGTCATGCCAAACAGGCTACCCGCCGCAACCCCTGCGCAATTCACCAATCCAGCCATCTGGTCGGCTTCTTTGCCGATTTTGACGGCACAATCCTTGATGCTTTCATCGTGGGACAAGTCCAGATCGTAAATGGCAATGTCGTTATGCGCCAAGGCTTTGAGCCGCGCCGCATTGCTATGGCAGCAAGCAGCAATTTTATAACCGTCCTGCAACAACCGTTGCACCACAGCAATTCCGATATCACCACTAGCTCCCGTGACGATTACAGTCTTGCTGATTGTTTCAATCTTGTTGGTCACGAATGCCTCCAAGGTTATGATTGACCACCTGCTCTAGCAAATCATAGTCAATGTCCTCTAAAATACGTTCATTCGGAAAGAGCGTTGTTCTTCCCATCGACAGCGCACTAATAACATCAGGGTGGGTAAAATACACATCCAAAGCCTTGCTTACAAAAGATTTGGCAAGGTCAAAATCCTGCGCCCTCAGCTGCTTCAAAACATCGTTAACATCGACACTGTCCAGATTGCGCAATTGGGACAAACACACCACCAACGCATTGCCTAGGTTATGATAGCCTTCTTTGGCAAATATGGAAGTTGCTGGTTCACCCAAACTTGAAAAAGAGGGGAGTTCCTGCGCCCCACCACCTGGAAACATTCTATCTAGCAGGTCTGAGACATCCATCATCACGCCACCTTTAGCTGTTGGATAATGTGATCCGCCACATAAAGGGCAACCGCTTGAACCGTGTTGGCGGGATTAACGCAAGACCCCGATGTGAAAACGCTTGAGTCCGCGATGTATAAATTCGACACCCCATGCGTTTCACCAAATTTATTTACGACCGACGTTTTTGGATTGGATCCCATCCTACAGGTGCCCATCGTATGCCAACCGGTTTCGCGGACCGGACCAAAAACATAGGTTTTCGTTGCCCCCGCGGCGATCATGACTTGGCGCGCCCTTTTCATCCCAGAAAGCATGATTGCCTTTGTATTGTCATGTAACTTATAGACCACCTTAACGCCAGCGATGCCATATCTATCGCTGGTGTCCGGATCGAGCGAAATTCGATTTTCCGGCTCTGCTAAATCCTCACAAACCACCGAAATTGACAGCTTTCTTCTATACACTGCGTCAAAGTCCGGCATCAACGACTCACCAAAGTTCAGCCGCTTTTTCAACCACGCAAAACGAGCAGCCTGAAGCGGGCCATCGCCGCGCAAGGCCTGCATCATATACCCGAGCTTATGACCAGCTTCAGGGTCTCTGTAATGTTGAAGGCTGTAAATCATGCAACCCTGTGGGCCAATATCAGGATCCAGTTCATCATCAAATACGCCATCCACAAGCCCAAGTGGATGAATCATCAGATTGCGTCCCACCTGATCTTCACCATTCGCAAGTCCATTTGGGAAATCACTTGTCTTTGTGTTGAGCAAAATTCGGGGCGTTCCAACTGCGCTGGCCGCAAGGACTATTTTCTTGGCCATAACGGTATTTTTAACGCCCGATGCATCGAAATATTCAACACCAACAGCAACCCTACCCCTCATCACTACACGTGAAACAGCCGCCTCGGTTATCACATGCGCTTGAAGATTTTTAGCACGCGACATGTATGTCACATCCGCGCTTGATTTTGCCTGCTGAGGACATCCCGTATTGCACGGCCCAAGGTTAATACAGGCATTGCGTCCGTTAAATTGGCGGGTTGAGATTGCAGAATAACTTGGCCACCAATGCCAATTTAGTTTGTTAAACGCTTCGGCCAATACCCGCCCACTCTTGCCAATAGGCACTGGCGGCAACAGCTTTTCAATCTCCGGATAAGCGGGATCACCAACCAGACCTGCCACCCCCATCTCATTTTCGTTTACATCATAATATGGCTGCAAATCATTGTAGGAGATAGGCCAATCCTCTCCCACGCCATCCTTTGTAAGCAGTTCAAAATCTCGCTTTCTAAAGCGCGGAAAATGCCCAGAATATAGGATTGTAGAGCCGCCGACAGCATTGAAGTTACAAACAGAAATTGGTGAGTCTTTGTCATCTATTGGATAGTCATAATGGCTCTGACGGCGGGCTGGAACAGGGGAAAAAGACTTGGTTTTGATGGTTTCCCAATCAGGCTTTGTTGAAGGGTACGCTTCAGGCTTCATCCAGGGGCCACGTTCAAGGCACGCCACCTTCAACCCCTCCTTTGCCAACTTCCAAGTGACGGCAGCCCCTGCTGCCCCGCCACCAATTACAACAACATCAAATTCCATCATGGTTTCTTTGGGGTATAGCGGTTCAATATGTCCGGAATTGTAATGAGCATTTTGGCCTCACACGCAACGTCTCCATCGGTGTACCCAAATGCGCGCCCCTTGCAAATACCTCGACGCCAGCTATCCACAAAAGCCTCGATGATAAGCGTATCTCCAGGGACCACCTCTTTTCTAAAGCGCACCGTATGTTCTAGTGCATGCGTGACACTGCCTTTCAGGCCTTCTTGCGTGGTTATGGCAACTGTCAACATCTGCGCCATCGCTTCAAGCTGCAATGCACCGGGCATGTTTGGCCCATCGGGGAAATGCACCGGAAAATACCATTCATTATTGGTCAGATGCTTATACCCTTTTGCAAACTCTCCCGGTTCAACTTCGGACACCCGATCTATCATCAAAAATGGATATCTGTTCGGCTGAAACTCTTGCAATTCCTGTGCGTTCAACGAGAATCCCATAATTATCTCACTTTTCTGAATTAAACTTTTTCAATTCACCAGATGGACGAAAGCCCTGTGCGTGGCAAACAACAACCGGTGTTTTGGCGATGATTTTCAGGTCCTGCCAAAGCGAACGCCGCTGTACATACTCTACATCAAGCTGCAACTTTTCGTCCCATGTCAGGTTGTTTCTTCCCAATATTTGCGCCAGACCGGTCATCCCCGGCTTCATCAGAAACCGCTGATTTTGGAGTTCCGAATAAAAGTCATCATACTCACGCAGCAACGGCCTTGGCCCAACCATGCTCATTTGCCCCATCAACACGTTTAAAAGTTGAGGCAATTCGTCAATGCTATATTGCCTCAGCGTCAGGCCAAGCGGCGTAATCCGTTGGCCATCTGTTAACCCCTGTCCCCTGTCAGCGTGCATAGTTCGAAACTTAAACATATTGAACGGTCGCTTTTGCCACCCGCTACGCTGATGCACGAAGAAGATGGGCCGCCCCATTTTTACAAATATCAACATCATCGTCAGCAAAATCACTGGCCATAGCAACACCAGCAAAATACATGCGCAAGCGACGTCAAGTAGACGTTTGGTCTTTTCATAAAACATCAGGCTATTTCGATCTCGTGCGACAACATATTTAACATGTTCTTTCCATCCCAATGCATACCAATTGCCAACGCCTGCCCCACTGGCACAATGCGGTCAAGATTACAGCCATGTGCAAGAAGTGTCTCATAAACTTGCATTGGCGGCACCCCAAAATAGGTCAAAGTCTGTTCATTCGGCCGAATATATTGGGCTAATTCAGAGGTATCTTGAAGGCCAATCTGAAGAAAATTTCCAAATCGCAATCTCTCGCCAATCAACTCTTTATCTTCAAATAACCAGATGTCTTGGCTAAATTTTTGTACCATCACAGAACGTTCCAGTGACTGAGTCATCCGCAAAAGATCGAGTCTTTTTTCAATCGCCATTGTCGCTTGAGGCAGAATTTTACCTTGCAGCAACACGTCAATGCGTGACCAGAACTTCGCCTGTGCTTGTGCGATGGCTTCTTGGTTGCCAAGCCAATACACCACATTCGGGGATGAACATGCATTTTGATCAACCAGAAACGTATCGTTAAAGAAATCGTGAGAAAGCGTTGTGAGCGCATCACTATCACATGCAATGAGCGCATCGGCGTCGATCAGTAGAGATGATGCCTTGTCCGGAAAATATAGCTCTACAACATTTGTCTTTTTCTGCTGTGCCTGAAATTTTGCAACGGTCGTATCACCGCCCCAAACAACCAACCCATCACAGATCTTTACCAAATCCATCAAGGCTGGACTGTCTCTCTCGCAACGAAAGAATTTAACCCGCTTGGCAAGACTAGCAAATGACGGTTGGTTTAACAATGTATCAATGGCTGTCACGATAATATCTATCTGCGGGGCATCAACCGAAGGCACACGCACATAATTAATATTACCCGTCAAGAATCCCATCAAAAACGAAAATGCAAAATTCACCGGAATATTGGATGGCGCGACATGGAGAACAATGCCCCAACCTCTTCGCCTTGCCGGGTTCTGCATCGCTTGCAGCACAAGTTTGATATTCGCCTTTCGGCAAAAATAACCAAAGGTCACAACGTCAGGAAACTGTCGTGCATCCTTGTTTTTCAGGATAGCGACAGACAGCGCGTGGGTAAACTCCACGAGCACCGCATTAGCGCAACTGCGCGCAATACTGTTCTCAAACTCAGGGCCAGCACCACAGAAAACATTCCCCAAATTCAGATCATTGATGTCAGGAATAGGCATCACTGCATCCACGCAATTCCGCATGTTGCATACGGCCCAACACGTTTACAATTGAACCGCTGCGTCCACATGAGCACGAAGCCCCATCATATTTTTGCCCGACATCTTCGGTCAAAATCGAATGTCCGGGATAGCTCAGTTGGACCGCCGAGAAAACCTGTATCAGACCCGGCTCGCCATCGTCCAACACATCCAGGCTTGCAGGATCTCTGATCAACACATCAGCGCCAGCAGAGGCATGCATATTGCCGCTCTCACACTCCATAAATATGGTACCAGTCTGTTCAACCATTCCATAATAATTATGAACCTGTTCACACTCCGTCATTTGCCGAATTTTTTCTTTGAACATATCATTTGAAATTTTTTCGGACTCTAATTTTTTCCACCCGCCACCATGCAACAAAAAAGCGTTGCTAAGATCAAGCGCCTCGGTTTGTTTGGCAAGTGTTTGAATAAACTTACTCCACACAATAGAGGTAAAACCAAAAATAAAAATTTTGGTCCCTTCATATTTGCGCAAAAACGCTTTCACCGCTGGAAAATCAACCTCCATATCGTCATCCAAGGCAAAACATTGCCCCCGTGAGAACATCGAAAAGCCGTTAATTGCCGCTGTTCGGGCCGAGTAGAAATTCCGGTCCGCAACCGTCTTCCTATTATCAATTATCAACATAGGAAAACGCCCCTTGCCAAAATAATCGGCAAAACCATCGACCAATGCACGCGTTTGCAGTTGCGCTGTGCGCTTGTCCAAGAAAATTTTTGAAAAGTGACCAGACGTTCCAGAAGAGCGCATAACTTTATAAACTTGTGAGTCCAGCACACTTTTTAATTCATGCTCCTTGAATGCCCGCACTGGCAGATAAGGCAGGTCTGAGAGCAATTTTGGCGCTGGTTCCAAGGGGAACATACTATCCACATAATGGCGGTATAGATCGCACGCTTGGCGATGATGCTGGGTGAGTTCGCTCAATTCCTTCACGATCATATCAGGCTCCAAGATGTTCACGTTCAAGCGCTTTGTAATCTGGCTTACCTGAAACATTGAGCGGCATGGTATCGAGCGATACAACCCTCAAGACAGAATTATGAAAAGCAAAATTGTCCCTCATAAAACTCAGAGCCTCTTCCTCACCACTACCTACCACAATTGCGGCAACAAGGTTATCCCGACCAATTATGCGGGCATCAAGTCCACTTTCCCGAAGGCGTGACTCAATGAAGTCCAGATTAACAGACACCCCATGTAATTTTACATTACGTTTGATCCGGCCCGTTATATAGACAAAACCGTCCGCATCGATCTTGGCCAAATCACCGGTCATGAGAATGCCGCCAAAACCATCAGCTTTCAACAAATCCTGTCTGTCTATGGCGTATCCCATGCAGACGTTTGGCCCCTTATATACCAGTTCCCCCTCATCTGGCGTATCGGCATGATGATGAATGGTAACTTCGCCAATATCTATGACGCGGCCTACTGAGCCTGCCTTGGCCTTGGCATCTACAGGATCAAGATAACAAATCCTCGGCGACGCCTCGGTCTGACCATACATGGTAAAATATCTAATCCCATGTTCCGAGAAAATACTGTGAAAATGCGCCGTAAGTTTTGAATCTAGCCTGCCGCCCGCTTGGGTTATATATTTCAACGTCTTTAGGATGTCATCGGAAAACCGCATCCTTTTGATCGACTCAAAAATAAAAGGCACGGCAGACAGATCAGTAATGCCACATGTTACAATACCATCCCAGAACTCACGCGATATTGGCGAATGGGAGGAAATATAATAGGACCCGCGCGCCTCAATTATAGAATTCAACACCGACAAGCCGTATGAGTATTGCAACGGTAACAAGGAAATCGCTCTGCGGTTACTTTCAAGCTCTAGATATCTGACAATTGATTCTGTGCAACTTTGAATGTTTTTCTGACTTAGCCTTACAGATTTCGGGTCGCCCGTCGTTCCAGAAGTGGGGAGCAACAACCCTAAATCTGGATGTATTTCCCTACAATCATCTAAATCCGATCTTTTCAGCAGGGTGTAGGTGCCGCTCTGTGCAACCGGCTCGTAACCGGCCAATCGGATCGAGGAAGGGCAAAATATCAATTCAGCTTGATAGGAATCCAGCAACCGCGACAGCGCATCTTCATCTAAATTAGCGTCCAACATAAAGGGAACATGATTGTTCCTCAGCGCCCCAACATAACCGATTACAGTCTCTATGTTCCGGCAGCATAAAATCGCAACAACACTGCGCTCAAACGGCTGAAACACTTCATCAGAACGACTAAAAGTCTGCTCGTAAGAGAGCACGGTTTCACCATCAATTAAAAACGGTAAATCGTCACTTGCATCCGTGCGATCCAGCCAAAACATCTAAATATCAACACCATATTTTTGCATGGTTTTTATGCCAGTTTCGTAAGAGCCAAAATCAACAATATCGTCCATTTCCAGCATGATATCAAACACATCCTCGAGTTCGGCAATCAATGCCATATGGCCGATCGAGTCCCATGCATTGATGCTCTGATATTCAAGAGATGAATTCAATTGATCCTGCTTTAGATCAAAAGTCTCAATAAAAGCTTCATCGTATTTTTCACGGTTATTCATGATTTAGATATCTTTCAAAAAATCTTTTTATGTTCATTTCGACGCACAACCCGCGCTGGATTTCCCAGTGCAATCATACCGTTGGGGACGTCATTATACACAACAGATCCCATGCCAACAATCGATGACTCACCGATCGAAACACCCTGTTTTACCAAAGCACCCATTCCAACAAACGCGTGTGCGCCAACAGATACATCGCCCCCCAAATTAACCATCGAAGCAAGCACAGCATTGTCGCCAACGACCACATCATGACCAATTATAGAGGCGGTGTTGACCGCTACATTTTTGCCAATCCTAGCGGTTGCCTGAACCGAACAAAAAGGGGCTATAATCGCCCCATCACCAACAATAGCAAGGCCGGAGATATGTGATTTTGGCGAGACCACAGAGGCAAGATGTAACGCAAGCCCAGTCAGCTTTTCATAAAGTTTTTGCCTGATATACGGCTCACCAACCGCAATCGTCACACAAGACCCTGCAACGGCATCCTTGGCGTTTATCACAGCAAATCCGGCTTGCGACTCAGATGTCGGATTATCGTCTAGAAATTCACAGTCAAACAACGCATCACCGGAATGTGATATCGCTTCACACAGAATATCCATGGTTTCCAAACCAAGGCCACCAGCGCCGTACAGGTACCATTTTTTGCGCTGCGTCTCCATCAGCTCAACGTCTCTCTCACAAATGCTGCAATACCGGTGCTATCAAGCTTGGTGTTCTGCAACAGGAATGAATAGTCACCTGTTGGAACAAACATGTCATGAATGCCATGGCAGTGTATTTTAACGCTATGGTTCGTGTGATCATTGAAATACCGCACAACGGCATCACCAAGCCCGCCAATTGTGGAATGTTCCTCTACCACAAAAATATGATCAAAATCCTGAGCTACCTGATCAAGTGCGTGATGATCCAATGGCTTGATCGTATGCATATTCAAGATAGAAACATCCACATTCTCGCTCTCTAGCTGGGTGGCCGCTGCAAGACTTTGACCAACCGTAGTGCCCGTTGAAACAATGCATATTTTGCCGCCTTTTCGCACCCAAATAGCCTTGCCAATCTCAAATTCATAATCATCTTCATAGACAATAGGTGCGCTCAAACCACCGGTGAGCCTGATATAAACAGGCTTTGGATAATTCACACATGCCTCGATCGTCTTGTGTATCTCGGCGCAGTCTGCAGGTGAGATCACTACCAAATTAGGGATAGCCCGCATCACTGCCACATCTTCCAACCCATAGTGAGAATTGCCCAGAAAACCCATAGCCAACCCACTCCCTAACGCTACAAGCTTAACAGGCTCCTCCATATAGCCCATGTTCATTCTGACTTGTTCGCTGGCCCGCATGCTTGCAAAAGGCGCAAAGGTTGACGCGAACACATCAAAGCCAGTTCTTGCAAGACCGGCGGCAACACCCACCATATTCTGCTCGGCAATACCCGTGTTAATGAATTGCGAGGAGAAGTCTTTTGAAAACCTGTCCAAACCAGACGATCTTCCAAGATCAGCAGACAGTGCTATGATATTTTCGTTAACGGAACCAACTGCCGCTATGGCTTGCCCATAGGTAGGGCGCGGCCCCATTCGGGACATCGTCCGAGCGCTTCTTTTTGTAATTTCAACCATATTAAATCTCAGCCTCTAAAGCTGCCATGCAATCTTCAAGAACTGTTGGCGTAATACGATTGTGATGCCAATCATTATTGCCTTCCATGAAGGAGACACCTTTGCCTTTCACGGTTTTAGCCACAATTATCGTTGGGGTTCCTCGGTTTGTTTTCGCCGCTTCAAAAGCGGCTGATATTTCGGTTTGATCATGGCCATCAACACTGATTACATTCCATCCAAATGAAGCCCATGCTTCGGCGAGGACTATGTTCTTTGAAAAAGTAGTATTTGCGCCATCATTTCGAAACCCATTTTCATCTAACATCGCGATGAGGTTATCTGCCTCTAATTCTGATGCCGATGCGGCGCTCTCCCAGACTGAGCCTTCATTACATTCCCCATCCCCCAGCAACACGAAAACCTTGCGATCTTGATTGCGCTTTTTGAATCCCAAGCTCATCCCAAGCCCGAACGACAATCCTTGACCAAGGCTGCCATTAGAACTTTCAATGCCTAATGCTATTTTCTTAACCGGATGCGCGATTAAATCGCTGCCATTGGTTTGGAAACTGCGAAGTTTTTCTGCGTCGAAATAGCCATAAAATTGCAGAATTGCAAGATAGCCAAGAACCGCATGTCCCTTGCTTAGAATAAAAATGTCCCTTTTATCCCACTCAGGATTTTTTGGATCATGTTTGAGGTGGGATCCAAACAAGACGTTCAAAAGTTCAACCATGCTCAGACTGCCACCGATATGCGCAGCCTGGCCGCACTCAGACGCAGTTTTGATGATCAACCTACGCAATGTTTGGCAGTCTTTATGAAAATCGTTACTGATCAACATCTAACCGATCCTTAATTTCAAAAATTTCGAGATCATATGGTATGTTTTTCGCGGGTAAAAGGTTAACACATTTGCGCCATTGTAACGGTATCGTCCATAACAACTCAGGCATAATTTGTTGTCACAGCGGACTAACCCTGGCTGATTTTCAAGCACATTAATACAAATTTTATAGGATTTAGCTGCATCAACTAAACCGCTGAGGCTTCGTCCCACCTGACCAAATACAACTGCATTTTGCGCAAGGTGGCGTCCCCATAAATTGTGAATACCGCGCGTACAACCCCCAATTTCACGCATTACGTGATCCATCATCTCACCAGCTTCATTTACGTATGAAGTCTTAAAAATCCCTCTGAGTGGGTGGGTGCGTGTGTGGCCAAGGGTTTGTTGCGCAAAGTGAAATGGCATCGGACAGTTAACTTCATCTATGGTGCCTAACATCAGGTTTTTTCCACCATGCTCAATAACTAAGCCATATGGATCATAGGCTCCTGATTGCACAGTATGTTTTTCCAATTCAATCGCCAGCGGGCCAACTGCAATACAGGAATATATTGGATGAGAACTCCGGATAGCATCAGATGTAAGCGTGATGTAAGCATTGGCTAAGCTTCCAGACGTGCTCTTAGAATCTTGGGTGAAAATGGGAATGGGCGCGCGACCAAAGCGGAGGGCAACATCACTGTAAGTAGGCAAGATAACTGTTCCAGATGGGCCAAGCAACTGTGCAAAAATGTCTATCCAATCGCGTAGCGTTTGCGCGCGGTTCACGTTGAAATATCCAACCTTGATCAAATCTGAAGACACAAATATCACATCACCCTCAGCAACACCGAGTGCCTTTAACTGACCTTGAATGTCTCGTTTAGAAAGTTTCACGATGCGCCTGGCCCCTCGCCATTAACTGGCGTTGATTGACCACGATCTGTTATTTCTTTCATCTTGGCAATCGAACCAATTGCCGCCGCCAGCAACACCTCCACATAGACGTAGGCACAAAGATGTGCAACGATGGCAGATAGACCTAACGCCCCAGAAAGACAAATGAGGGTGTAATTCTGTGATGTTAATTTCACCTTTAAAACTTCCCAGAGAATCATGGTGTACAAGATAAGATAAAACAGGACCCCGATCAGCCCTGCATTTACCCAAAGACCGAGAAAGTTATGGCTATATGCGCCAACCGAACTTGCATTGACATAGGAACCATAATCGCCAAATAGTGGGTTTTCCTTAATCGTTTGCAACGCAGAATTAGTCTGAGATAGACGTTGCGCAAAACTGTCATCAGCCATCGGCTCGGCCAACGCCAAAATCCGCAAATAGGGCAAACTGTCAAATATTCCGAACCGTTCAAACATGAGGCCCAAAAACACGCAACCAAACAAAGCAACACCGGCATAGACCAAATCCAAGAGCTTCATATTTTGAAAAAACCGATGCACGATAATCAAGGTTGCCGGTATGGCGCAAACAAATAGTATTATTTCTGTACGAGATTGGTTGACGACCAATGCGATGGCAAAAACACAATAACATAGAAATGCCAGCAACCCACTTCTAAGCGAGAAGCACGTAATGAGAAACACGACCAGCATCGATCGGGCAAAGCCCTGATACGAAAAACCATACTGGGTTTTTCTAAAACCGAAAAAAAGCGATCCAAAATCGGTGTTGAATAACACAATCAGCAACATACAAAACGCCGAAAACCCCAATAGAATTTTAAATGATAATTTTTCAACATTGGCGAGCCGGAAAGCAAGAAAACATGTGAGATTGGAGATAACGCCACCAAGATTCCAATACAACAAATCTCCAACGGATCCTTGGGGGATTCCCTTCATGTAAAAATAAATAGAAACGGCTGATATAAAAAGTAAGAACCCAAAAAAAATGTATTCCAATTTATAAATATACTGCCTGTCAAGTATGACCTTGACCAGATAACAAAGCGACAAAATCGGGAACAGCAAGAGCATTAAACTGCCCCAACCACCATAAAAAATGGGCTCAATCCAAAGCACACCAATCGCGCTTTGGTAAAAAAACAGCCCCGGGTAAATCAGAAACAGCGAGACATTGGCAACATCATCTATGGAGACTGATTTTTGCAGCGGTTTGGCGGCGTTGCGAACAGCGTCGGACAGTATAACGAAGGAGCTATTTTTCACGATGGGCATGCCAAATCTTTGATTAAATGGTCATAGAGAGAGAAAAGCTTCTGCTCCTCTGTAGCCCAGTTAAATTTTTGTGCGATTACTTTTTTACCATTATTGCCCATTTTCTTGGCCAGGTTTGGATTATCAATAATAAAATCGATTGCCTTCGCTATCGACCTCGGATCTTCAGGGTCTACCAATATACCACATTCGTATTTTTGAATTATCTGGCGCCATTCAGGAAAGTCAGACGCAATAACGGGTATCCCGGCTTGCATATATTCAAACATCTTTACCGGAAGCGAATACAGATAATTTGGGGTAGCTTTCAAGGTCACAATACCTGCCGATGATCGGCCGAGAATATCTCTTATTTCGGATGCACCAACCCAACCGTGAAACTTGACATTAGCCCAACCGGGTTGCTCCATCACAGATTGTTCAGTGTTCTTCTCCGAAAAGCTACCACAGACATCAAAGCGGATATGATTGTGGCAGAGCTCCAGCGCTACAATCATTTCAAAAACACCCCGATTAACACCCAAATTACCAACATATGCAACTCTTTTTGTTGAGCTTTCACTGCGCCTAAAAGGCTTCGACCGAGCCTCCATAAGAGGGTAGTTACAAACAGTTACGCTGCGCTGGTTGTACATGTCAAACTTTGATTTTATGTGAGGCGTGGCGGCAACGACAGCGTTCAATCTTGCAGCGATGCTCTTTTCGACAATGTTCGAGAAGCCAGCAACAAACATGCGAAATGGTTTTGGAATATATGTCTTTGCAAGAATGGTTTTCGGCAAGTCCTCATGTGCGTCATACACCACCTGCGCACCGCAAAACACCTTCAAAAGCCAGCCAATTAAAAGCAACTCAGGGTCATGAAAATGATAAATCTTTGCATGCAATTTGCGCGCTCTACTAAAGATACGAAAGGGCGTAACCAACATCCGCAAAACACGTGACGACTGTTTTCCCACACCGATAATCCTGACGCCAGACATATCCTCATCCCGCTTTCCATCAGCCACAATCAAAGCAACATGGTAACCATGGTTTTGTAGTGACCTACAGAGCTTGTGAAAAATGCGCGTGTCTGCCCTGTCATGCGCAGAGGTAAGGTGACAGACATCGATTTTACTCTGAGTTCGCCTCAGGTTTTCACATTTAACATTCATATCGCACTACTGACGTTAAATTCTTCTTCCCACAATGCAATGATATAGAGCTTCCACATAACATCCTGTTTTTTATAATTTTTTTTAACAAACTGTTCATTCCTGAGGAACATTTTTAAAAGCTTTGACGACTTAATCATAGACAACATTTTGGTTTGGTGACATTCAATCCAGTCAGATTGAGGCGCCTCAAAACCAAATTTATTGACCCTCCAAACAATAGCTTTGGGCAACATATCCATCATCGAGGATCTCAGAATACGCTTGGTCCACCCATCTGATATTTTGGCATCAACAGGCAGATTGTAGCAAAATTCAACAAGCCGGTGATCAAGAAAGGGCAATCTGGTCTCAACCGAATGCCACATTGAATTTTTATCTTCGAAGCGCAGCAAAGAAGGAAGATTAGAAACAGTCAATTCATACTTTTGAAGGTCAAAGAAATTTTTACTACTTGCGGCATATCTATTTATGTCTTCACCTGACACAGGCTTTTCTATTAAGTGACGGAATTTTGCTCTGACTTTTAACTTTCTAATAAATGCAAAGTTGAAATACAGATAATATTTTATTAACCCAAATAACGAAACAGCGGCATTGTTATTCGCAATACGCCTAGCCTGTTTGTAAGCGTAAAGGGGCCCCTGTTCTCGATGCATCTGGCGCAGATAAGGCGCAAAATATCGGTCATATCCTAGCAAAATTTCGTCTGCGCCCTGACCATCAAGCAGAACTTTAATGCCATGCTTTGCGGCAGCCCTCATGACCTCAAACTGCATAATTATGGATGCCGAACCAAAGGGCTCTTCCTGGGCACGCACGACCTCACGCGTGACAGTTTTAAATCGATGATAATCAGGCTTAATCACGTGCCAATCCAAAGTATTGGCCTCGGCAACAATCTTGGCAAAGCCAGACTCATCTCTATTCGGGTCAGTGGACGCGGCCGTAATTGCCTTGAATGGTTTTGATGTTGATTGGGAAGTCTGCGCCGCCGCAACAGATGCAATTGACGAGCTGTCAAGCCCACCACTGAGGCAGGTTCCAACAACAACATCCGAACGAAGCCGTAATTTTATAGAGTTCAGAAAAAGGCTCTTAAATTCATTTTGCAGGTTGTCAGGGTTACGTAATGCGCCTGACTTGCGTCTCTTTAAATCATAATAGGCGAAAATTTTTATTTGGTTTTTGGTGAGATCAAATACCAGATTATGGCCAGCAGGGAGCTTGTAAATATCTCTGAAAAACGTCTCAAAGACATCTTCACCCGTTCCTCCCACAATGAACCTTTCAAGGAGAGATTTATTAGCTATCACCTCACCAAGTTCAGGCAGTAATTGGCGGATTTCCGAACCAAATAGGAACGCAGTTTCCGATTGATGATAATAAAATGGCTTCTCACCGAATCGATCCCGCGAACAAAAAATAATGTTGCGCTTCACATCAAGAATTGCGAATGACCACATGCCGTTCAGTCGATTTACACAATGCTCACCCCATTGCCGGTAGGCGTTCAACAACACTTCAGTGTCAGAATTGCCCACAAATTCATAACCGTGCGCTATAAGTTCCTCCCGCAATTCAAGAAAATTATAGATTTCCCCATTATAAGTGATATGTAATTGTCCATCGGGGCTTGGCATTGGTTGCGCACCCTGATCACTGAGGTCAATGATTGCTAAGCGCCTATGCCCGAGGGCAACATTGCCAACTATTACCGATCCTTGACCATCAGGCCCGCGATGAGCAACAAGTGCCGCCATCTCGTCAATACGATTGAGGCTTTTCAAGTCGCCCTGTAACTGGACTATTCCGGCAATTCCACACATGACTTTAATCTCTATTTGTTGCCACTTTGGAGGATTGTTAACACAATTTTTTAATAACAAGTTTAAGGTTTTTTCTAATCTTAGTATCAATGTTCTCGATAAAGCGTCCAGACAGGCCAAAAAATTCCTGGAACCGCTCAACCTCATACCCACCTCGTGCAATTTCACTTTCTGAGGGGACGTAAAGACAGTCACCAACACCATAACCCGAAACAATACACAATCCATCACGGTGAGAAGAAACATCCAATAAAGCTGACCATTCCGACAGAAGCTCTCCATTCATGGTTATAATCGCTGCATGACTCCCGAATGATATCGCCGTGATTGAAAGTGCAATGTCACCGAGCGACTGGTCCCTAAAAACGGTGAATGGCTGCCCTCTTTCATGATGAAGTTGCAAGTCATGCAGTTCTTCCCAGACAGAAACACTGACAATATCCTTGATGAAGTTAGCTGCATTACGTGACCATAGCCAATATGAATTGGGGTCAAAAACGGGAATAGACTTGTTAAAGGGTGCAAGGGAAATTAATGCCTGCATAAATGACTGCCGCCCCAGCTTAAGGGCCGGACATTTGGGAATGGAAGAGCCCGCGAAACCAGGCAGAAAAATAGAAATCAGATCGTCACCATATGCCTTCTTGAGCAGCCCTCCTACAACCCCCGGAAAATCTGGCGAAATGGACGCGTGTTCTGGTGCAAAAGCCGGATGAGCTGAAAGACTCCAGACAATTGCACGCACCTTACCCATCGCACATTTGAAGAAAATGGCTTTGATTTCATTATCCACTTCGCCGTTTGGGTTTGGGGCAAGAGCAACTGTTCGAACCAAGCGAAGTCTACCCTTTTTCAAACGCCGATAATCCAATTGCCACGCATCTAGCCGGCGATTTATAACAAGGTCTGTCGCAATGCTACCACCGCCAATCTGCGCTAGTTTGACGGCCCTCTCATCAATAATTCCAGCTGCGATGCGGGCCACGACCTTGTCAAACCACGCAGCTGATAACTTGCCAAGTTTTGGCAGCGATTTTGCCAAAGCTGGCGCATTATGAGTGTGCGAAGCAATGATATTCAGATGATATTTTTTACCCAGCCTGTTAGCCAATGCGTCGTGGAATTGGCCATCAATAAACAACGCATCAATGGAACCAAAAACCAACTTTTGCCCATCAGTTAGATCACTCACCAACAGGCTTGCCTTTAGTCCACAACCAGATCCATCCCACATTCTTGGTGGATAAAAACCAGCCAGATCGACGCCTTCATCCGGCAGCCCCAAATCGATTTCTATCGCTTTTGTCAGGTTTTCCCCCATAACATTCACTTAATTTTTCTTACTCGCCCCAAAGGGCCTTGTGCGTCTTGAAAAGCAGAGGCTGGCGATGGCATCAATCACGTACATTACTGACAATTGCAAAACATAAAGAAGAATAAATGCCTCAAATTCCATATCTAGCAACCAGGCAACACCGACAATTACAATGGTGGTCGCTAACCGCGCAAAATGCCAACTTGGCCCATACCACCAAGCATTGACGATAATGCCGGCGCGATCAAATGGCGTTGTTAAAAATGACAGAGCCGCAGCGACGCAGAAATAGCTTGCGATTACGCCAGCCTGCGTCCAGCTATCACCAAAAACAATCGTGTATAGCTGCGGCCCAAAAAGGAAGACAAGCAAAAAGCCACCACTGCCCAGCAGCAGCAGTAGTTTTGCGCTGGAAATCAGCAGTCCAAAAAATGACTGACCCTTTGAAAACTGTTGCGACGCCTGCTGATAAAACACCTGACCAACAGCGTTACCCATCAAGGCAGTTGGCAGGGCAAGGGTAGACATGACCAGCGATAGGTAACCAGCATCCGCACCGCTCCAATGAATCGCAACAAATGAAAGGGGGACGATTGCCGTAACGGCTAACATAGCATGCGAAGAAATTAGCGATCCGTTCAAGCGCAAGAGCCCCAGACTTTTCGCCCGCGTTACCCCGTCCCGTAAATCCCCCATAAACGGCCCTGATGTTATGTGAAAGTGACGATGGAACATGAGAGCCTTGCCAAGCTGCCCCGCCAAGACGGCGATCCACAACCATAATCCACCAAGTGACAGCACCCCGCCTAACAATGCAACACTGCTGTTGACCGACCGGTTCACGAACTCCGATAGCCCGGAGAATTTGAAATTTCCACCGCGTTGATCGAGCTGTTGAAGCCCCTGCGCGGCGACAATCAGAAAGGCTGCCAATGGAAGGGACATCACCCAAGGGTAATAATATTCAGGGATTGCAGGAACGTTTAGCAGCAGAGCGCAGATAATTGTCCACAAAATGCAGGTCAATAGCCCCATCTTCAACACCAGTTTGATCAGCTTTTGTGCATCGTCATCCTTTGCGGGCAAAACAATCAATTGCTCGAACCTGAATGAAATCAATATCGCAAAAAGCCCCAGATATTGCATAAAAAGCCCAAGAGCCCCTAAATCTGTTGGCGAATAAAGCCGCGTAATAATAGGCATCGTGACAATGTTGATGATCTGTGCAAGTGCGCTCCCAGACACTTGCCAATAAAGATTCCTTGCATATTTTTTGGTAATTGAGAACATTGTAGAACCGATCCACTATTCGTTATCGCAGTTAGTGACTAACGTTTCTAACCTAGATCAATTGATAGGTTTGTTTTAAAATATTGCTTCTTGATACAAGAGGGCACACTATTCACATTTATGACGCTTCATGCCCCTCAGTCTTCTCAAAGCTAGGTAAAATCTCAAATGTGCGGTATTTTAGGCCTTGTACATGCTCACCCGCCAACGCCTGAGCAGGCAACAGATGCAATTGCCAAAATTGCGCGCCGAGGGCCGGACCACAGTCAAAACCTGCAAATTACCGAGGATACTTGGTTCGCGCACGCGCGGTTATCAATCATTGACCTTTCCGATAACGGCAACCAACCCTATCAATTTGAACATCTCTTTATCACGTATAACGGCATGATTTACAACTACAAAGAACTGCGTGAAACGCTTCGCAAAGCTGGCTACGACTTTGTCTCGTCAAGCGATACAGAGGTTCTGATAAAAGCATGGCATTATTGGGGCGAAGGGGCGTTGCAAAACCTTAATGGCTTTTTCTCATTCGCAATATATGACAAGCAGAAAAAAACCACATATATCTGCCGCGATAACGTTGGTAAAAAACCGCTCTATTGGCGCCACTGGCAGGATGGAATTGCTTTTGGCTCGCGGCTAGACGCGATCGAGGCGATAACACAAATGGAACGCATCCAACCAGAAGCCATTCAATGGCTTTTTTACCTCAAATACATTCCTGAGCCCCTAACGGCTCTGACAAATATTTTTAAGCTGGAGCGTGGTCACTGTTTGATGTTTAACAGCGACGGCATTCACATATACGAATGGGCAAATCTTGGCTTTGTAGGTAAGTCAGGCCAACGAACCGCTCCAGCAACAAAACAGATTATAAAATCCTCCATAGAGCGAGCTGTTGACGCACGCTTGACTGCCGATGTGCCGGTTAGTTGTTTGCTGTCGGGCGGAATTGACTCATCAATTGTCGCCATGATTGCAGCTCGCAAGCAAAAGCTAGACAGCTTCACGCTTGCCATTTCCAGCCATAAAAATAGCCAACAATTCGACGAATCTGCCATTGCACGCAAAACCGCAAACATCATTGGTAGCAACCACCACGAGATACGGCTGGATGAAGATGCCATTCTGGACGTCATCACCCCCTTATTTGCGACCATTTTGGATGAACCATTGGCTGATCCGGCGGCGATCCTTAATCATCATATTTTTAGTAAAGTGTTACAATCCTATAAAGTTTGCTTGACTGGGGACGGCGCTGACGAGCTTTTTGGCGGATACAGGCGCCATCGGGGCCATGTTATCTCACAATCACCATTGCTAAACAATCCCATCACAAGACCCCTAGCAAAACTGTTTGGTCAAATTATCCCGGATAGGCGAGATTCATGGCATATGGAACATCTCAGGATCGCCAGACGCTATTTGATGACAGTTAGCAACGCTGCCAGTGGATGTCATCACTGGCTTACAAACGATGACCTTGTTGCGAGCAATTTCGCTAACGGCCTTGATCACAAATCTGAATTCGCCAAAAAAGTAGCAGAACTGGGGTTGGAAAAACGTGGGCTGGACCCAATCAACACCATGCTGGCACTCGAAATTGCGCTGACCATACCCAACCAGATGATGGTAAAAGTCGATCGAACAAGCATGGATTTGGGAGTTGAAGTGCGCTCGCCATTTCTCGACCAGTCAGTCATTGCAGATGTCTTTTCCATACCGGGTCATAAAAAAGTTAGCATGAAGCAAGGCAAGGTGATCCTTCGTGAAATATTTCAAGATGATCTGCCGGATCACGTTCTTGAACAAAAGAAGCGGGGTTTCGATTTGCCGGTCAAAGAATGGCTGGACGGACCATTACAACCATATCTTCACAGCGCCATGGACGAAGAGTTTCATGCGGCAATCGGGCTAAAAACCGAGACCGTGCGAGCGTGGGTTCGTGACTTGGCACAGCGTGGCTCACATGTCGCATCGAGTCATTTATGGACGCTATTGGGGATCAAAATCTGGTTTGACAGCCGCCAATCTTCATAGGCTTGGAAACATTATCTGCGCCGGTGCGCTCGCCTCTTGTAAATGTTCTCAAAGGCTAGCTGCACCGATCCAGCATCCATCTTCTGGTTTAGAATTATTTGCCGGCTTGCCTTTCCAAATTCAACCAAATCAACATCCATAAATGACCGGATGACTTGCTTCAGGCTTTGAACATCGGCCGCTTGAGATAAAAACCCATTCTCACCTTCAATCACAATATCCCTGTTGCCGTTCGTATCAGAGGCCAATAATGCACGCCCCATTGACGCCGCCGTCAGCAGAGCCATCGGAACCCCCTCCCCGCCATGCGACGGCAGGCACGCGACATGACATTGGGACCAGAATGCCGGCATGTCATCAACAAAGCCGCGCCACTCTATCTGATCCCTGTTGCATGCAGCGCTGAGAAACTCTGATGTCAGGCTAACCGGATTGCCATAATCGACATCTCCCGCCAGCAAAAGCCTGATCGGCAAACCCTCATCCAATAGCGCGTCAAAAGCATCAATCATGTCCTCGACACCCTTAATCTTTACCATGCGGCAGGCGATGCCAAAGGTAATTGGCAATGCAGGCAATGGGGTGACAGCATAATGCGTCATGTCTACGCCAGACCCCCGAACCAGGTGGGATTTCATATGCCGAAGCAAGCCAGAATTCTCAAAGACCTGCTTGTCATCTTCATTTTGAAACAGAATTTCTATATTCCGTAATTTGGAAACGATGGCAAAAATCATCATCACCGCAGACTTGAAAAATCTATGAAAAATGCTGTGGTTAGACAGCGAAAATAAAAAGCCAAGACCATTGATCGAAAACAGGAACCTGCTCGGCCACCATAATAGCGACACCAAAAGGCCAACGGGTGATGATTTCAATCCAATGACATGAACCAATGTGGGCCTCAATTTCAGGCATAGCATCAGCAGCTGAAAAAAGCCCAAAATTGTTGAAAATATTGGCCATCTGTCATTTTGAAGGGGACGCGAATGCAAGGTGAATCCGCGCGTCGCAAACTGATTGGCAAAGCCATCATCAATCGCCACTACATGAATTTCATATCCAAGGCTCGATGCGGCCTGCGCGGTAGGCAACCGATGAGAGAGGAAATAGCTACCTTCACCCAAAAAATACAGAACCATTTGTTTTTTCAAAACCGACCTCGGTCGCTTGATCTTAAGTGGAAACGAATCATCATGAAACTCTAGGCATTCAAAACAAAATTAATGGTGTCTTCCCAATGATCTAGGACATTATCAATTTCGTATGATGCGGGGCGGGATAACCCATTCCTTCCAAGCCGACGCAGTTCTTTTTTATCTCTCAAAAGCGCTCTCAAACTTGCTGCCAACGACCCTACCCGATCACCATTCGACGCAACTAAAACACCATTAAAGCCGTGCTTGATAATCTTGTTTGTGCCCTCGCAGTCGCTAAAACCAATACACGGCAGTCCTGCCGAGGATGCCTCTGCGGTCACCAACCCAAATCCTTCAAAGCTCGAAGCAACAACAAACAAATCCGCTTCTGCATACTCTCTTTCTATGTCACCTGATCTGTCCAGAATTTCAACAATATTGCCAATAGCCAGCCGTTCAATTTGCGAGAGAAGCGATAGTTTTAATTCCCCTTGACCGATAATTCTTAGTCGCCATTCAGGAAATTCAGCGTGAATTTTGTAAAATGCGTCAATAAGCGTTTTATGATCCTTGAACTCAACGAGCCGGCCAACATTTAAAATCGTAAAATTGGGCTTTGTTGAAGCCATCACCTTTGCAATTTTTGGCATCACACGAACTGGATTATGAAGAGTCAGTTTTTTTTTCAGAGGTATTAATTTGTAACTTTTTGCAATTTCCTCTGATAAAAAACTTATGTGCGACGACAGGTTGCCGGCAAGACTGACGAAAAAATATTTCGCTAGACGACCATTGTACCAATCACGATTAATATGTTCACACGCCACAAATTTTATATTGCAGAACCAGAATAGAACTGATAACGCGACGAAAGTGGATGGCAAAAAACCAAACACAACATCGGGTTTGATGCGTATAACCTCTCTCTTCATGTGCAAAAACTGTGTAAGGTTGGAAAGGAACCCCACATTTTGCTCACCCAAATTTACAAGATAAACCAAACTAGAAAATTCGTAAAAGGGCTGCTGCCCCTTGGCGTCAAACGATAGCACATACACATCGTAACCTCGACAGGATAATCCATTCGCAACAGAGGCCAAAACCCACTCGGCTCCGCCAGAAACGCCAGCTAGATTTTTGATACAAAAAACTATTCTCATGGCCGTGAGTTTACCCTAAAATGGGAAAGGTGACTGCAATTTCTACTCTGCAATCCAGAAGAACTTGAACATAACCGCTTTGGGTGGAACTATGCTATAAAAAAACAAATGGATAGAGTTAGTTGCTTTCTCTAAAAAATCACTTTTAATCAATGAAAATTTAAAACTCACTAAAAACGTAAAAATTGAAACCTACAATGACCAATAATGGCAACCAACATACTCGGCAAAATACAATAAAAACTATTGGCCTGTACTTCCATTCACTGTCAGGTAAGGGGGGCGGTGCAGAACGGCAATTGGTTCAACTTGCGACAGCACTGGCAAGCCGAGGCCACCACGTCCATGTCATAACATGGGATGAGAATACCGACGTGGCATTTTACCCAATACCTAAAAGTGTTCACTGGCATAAACTTGGCCTGAAAGCTGGGTTTTTGGGAAAGTTATCTCGTTTACAAAAACTTAGCACCACTCTGAAAGATAATGGCATAAAAACTTTGGTGGGATTCGTGATTGCAAACAACAAGGTGGTTATCCTCGGCGCGCTTATATCAGGAACCTCGCTTATCGCTGCCGAACGAAATGGCCCGACGCTATACTACGTAAAACACAATTTTTTCAGCAGGTGGATAAACTTTCTTTCTCTTTTGTTCTGCAAGCGTGTGGCTCTGCAATTTAGTGATTTCATAGATGGATACCCCCGCTTTTTACACAGCCGTATGAGGGTTATTCCAAATGCTATACTTCCAAGCTTAAAAAAAGCATGTCCCGGAATTCCTGAAAAAAAAGCCTTTCAAATGCTATTCATTGGTAGACTTGACTCGCTTCAGAAACAACCCACTATCCTGGTAAATGCTTTTGCAAAGATTGCTGATGAAAACCCAGACTGGCATTTGAAAATCGTTGGTGATGGTGAGGCCTGGGAGCCGCTATTCACGTTGATTCGTGCATTGGGCATAGCAGACCGTGTTACATTGACTCCATCTACATTAAACGTAGGCCCGTTCTATGAAGGCGCCGATTTGTTTGTGATTTCGTCTTTATGGGAAGGGTCACCGAACTCCCTTGCTGAGGCAATGGCCCACGGGCTGCCAGCCGTTGGGTTTAATGTGGATGGCGTAAGCCAGCTAATTCAGGACAAAGTTACAGGTTGGATTGTCCCCACCATAGAGGAAACCGCCCTTGCCGAAACGTTGTCCCAAGCTATAGCTAGTCCTAAAAAGCTGGCAAATATGGGCGCGGCAGCTCAAAAGGCAACCCTGCCCTACCAAGAAAATATGATTTATGATCAATGGCAGGAATTAATTTTATCAGTCGGAAAAAACAATGGCATCTGATGCAGATCTAGCTGTCACGATTGGTGTAACAGCGTTTAATTGCGAAAAAACGTTGGGTGCCGCAGTGGCTTCTGCGCTTGCCCAAGATCATCATGACATTCACATTCTAATTGTTGATGATTGCTCTTCTGACAGGACAAACAAAATTGCCCGACGTCTTGTTGAGACTAATCCAAATGTCACTTTGATTAGCAACAGTAAAAACATGGGCGTTTCAGGCAGCCGCAATATCATCATCGAAAATACCAAAACACCGTTTATCGCATTTTTTGATGATGATGACGTCAGCAGGCCTGATCGGATTAGCAAGCAATTAGCAGCGATAGTCGCGTGTGAGGAAAACACTCATCAAAGTTTGATTTTATGTCACACGGCGCGCCTTGTCACCTATTCAAACGCCCAAACACGCTACCACCCAAGCTTAGCACAAGAAGCTGGCACGAACGGCGTTAGCGGGGCAATTGTGAGTGAGGCAATCCTTTGTGGAACCAGTGATTATCGGCTGCGGGGCGCTTGTCCAACCTGCTCTCAAATGGCGAGAACAAATGCTTATCAAGCATTAGGAGGGTTTGATCAAAATTTACGCCGTAGCGAGGACACCGAATTATCTATTCGAGCGGCAGAAAATGATGCAAGGTTCATTGGAATAAGAGATCCTTTAGTTTATCAGAAAATGACCCTCAGGGCCGACAAAAACATAGAAATAGAAACTAAGAATTGGTTATATGTTCTCTCCAAACATCGCAGCGTTATTGAACGCAAGATGAGCTTCTCCTTTGCTATTAACTGGCTTTATCTACGCCATAATTGGCAGGCTAAATTCTATAAAAACTTTACCCTGATATTACTAAAGCTTGTCTTAACTTCGCCGTTTCAAACATTAAGGAAACTGTGTTTAGCTATACCAAATATGGGGATAAATGCAGCAATGTCCAAATTCCATCACAAATCCGAACCCCGCAAGCAACCATGAAAGCAGATTCATCCAAGGTTAGCATCTGTATCCTCTGCTACAATGCGGAGGATTCAATAAGCCGCGCCATCGAAAGCGCAACTGATCAAGACTACCCAAATAAAGAAATCATTGTAGTAGATGACGCATCAACAGACGCATCATCAAAAAAATTGAAGGAATTGCAGAAAGAATACAATTTCAACCTAATCACACATGCCCAAAACAAAGGACAGGGATCAGCCCGAAACACCGCAATCGAGGCGGCCACGGGAGAATTTGTTATCTTTTTCGATGATGATGACGTGTCCACTCCTCAGCGTGTAAGCCAGCAGCTGAAAACGATTACCGCGTTCGAGACCCGCTTTAGAACCAAACTCATAGCGTGTTATGCATCAGGCTTTCGTTCATATCCAAACGGGTATAAGGTATTTTCTGCTGCAATTGGATCAACGTCACTCACGCCACCCCATGGCCCAGATATGGCAAAATACCTTTTGGCCTATTACCGGAGAAAAGGTTGGTTTTATGGTGCCGGCACGCCAACGTCGGCACTTATGATTAGAAAAAAGCTTGTCCAAGATATTGGCGGATTTGACCACAATTTTAGACGTGTGGAAGATGTGGATTTGGCAATCAGGCTTGCCTTGAGTGGCTGTTATTTTGTTGGTAGCCCTGAAATGCTAGTTGAACGGCAGATGACCGATGCTCAGTACAAATCGGCTGAGTACAATTGTGAGGCCGAGCAAAGCTTGGCAAAAAAATACAAATCATTTCTTGATGAAGCTGGCTTGTTTTACCATGCATACAACTGGCCAAACCTTCGATACCGGCATTTTAGAGGCGAATATTTGTTGTTTGCATCGCAATTAATTGGGCTAATACTGCGCAATCCATTTAGAACCATTGAGCACCTTTTGGCCACTGGCCCAAGACGCCTTATCCATGAGAAGAGAATGAAACGATAAGCTTGTTTTCTTTTCCCCACTCTCAAAATCAGTACATTTACCGTAATTAGATAAGAACAGATTAAGATTATGATCAAACGCATTCTGAAATTGTTTTTGCCTCAATTTATCCGGCAATGGTTGGTAGCTATTCGCAAACGCATTCGATATACAGTGAGAAAATACATTCTCAAGGCTGAAATCAGGAAAAGCACCCCGTTAAAGATCATTGTTGGTGCTGCTGAAACGCATCAGCAAGGTTGGCTATCGACAAACGAGCAATGGCTGGACATTACCAGCGAAGAACAGTGGTACAGTTTTTTTGGCGACCAGCAATTGATAAGCCACATCGTGGCGGAACATGTGTTTGAACATTTAACACAGGAGGGTGCAATTGCTGCCCTTGAAAGCATGAGAAAACGCCTTGTGCCGGGTGGCAAGATACGGATCGCGGTTCCCGATGGATATAATCCTAAACCAGAATACATTCGTCATGTGGGTATCGGCGGCATTGGCGATGATGCAAGCGACCACAAGCAACTGTTAAATGCAGATAGCCTGTCCAAACTGATGATAGCAGCTGGCCTGACGGTTCAGCATATCGAAGGCTACACCAAAGACGGGGAACTCATCACCAATCAATGGCACGCCGATGACGGCTTTATTCGCCGCAGCCGGCAAAATATGTCCAAGGAATCATGGAACTTTCCGGACGCTGCTACATCCTTGATCGTGGATGGCTCAAAACCATGAGCAAGGCCCGGAGCGCACCATGAATGACACCGTAATGCTGGGGACAATATCGCTTCACAATATGGCTGGTGGGCTGGAACGGAACATCATATATCTGGCCAATTATCTTGCTAGCACAGGCCGAAAAGTGGTGTTGCTTACCTTCGATTTGCCCGATGCATCATCTTTCTTTGAGATTGATCAACGGGTTATTTGGGTCAAGTCGGGTACAACAAAACCACACACCAAAATAAGCCTGAAGGAAAAGTTTCGCCTCATCGGATTAATACGCAAGACCATACAGCAACATGAAGTAAAGCAGATAATCTGCTTTACGCACGGGTTATTGATGCGCTTTTTGGCGGCCGCATTCGGCTTGAAAATTCAAACGATTTGCACCGAACGAAATTCATTAACTATGTATGACTTCACAAGTTATCGAAAATGGAGTTTGAATTTCTGTCTATTATGTTTTGTGGACAAAATCGCCGTGCAGTTTGATGCCTATAAGAATGATTACCCATTTTGGATTCGGCACAAAATCATCACAATTCACAATCCCGTATTCGCCCCAAAATCCTACACTGATCTCTCAAAGCGCACTATTTTAGCTGTCGGTAGGTTGACCACACAAAAGCGTTTTGACCTGATCATTAAGGCATTTGCCGACACTGCAAAGACGCATCCAGATTGGCGGCTAAACATTGTTGGCGATGGGCCTTTGCATGATGATCTGATGGCGTTGATAAAGGCGCTGGGCGTCGCTGATATCGTCTCTATTTCCGCGCCAACAAAATCAATCACAAACATCTATAAAGACTGTTCCATTTTCGCGATCGCATCACAATGGGAAGGGTTTCCAAATGCCCTAGCCGAAGCCTTGTCATGCGGCTTGCTTGGTGTCGGGTTCAGCCGAACAGCTGGTGCCTCTGACCTTATTCAAGATGGTTTCAACGGCGCCCTCGCCCATGGCGAGACCACATCACAACATTTTTCAACGGCCCTTACCAACCTCATTGAAAAAGAGGCGCAATGGCACACCATGTCCAACAATGCCATGCAAATCTCGAACACATATTCAGTTGCGGCTTGGCAGGCTGCCTGGCTAAATGCCTTGCGGGCTTCAGATGTCTAATGACTTTAGAAATTTGCCCGAGTAAAACCTTGACGCACCAGTGCCCTTTTGCGCTTTCACAGAATATCCAAGTGTGAAATTTTAAAGAGATTGTCATTGAAGCTATCGATTTCTGCAGCGTGTCTGAATTTTAATTGCATCTGTAAAATAGCTAGGATAGCCAGCGAGAGAGACCTGCGTTTTCCGAAAGGGCCGAAGAAATTGTCTTAGCCCCCTAAAACTTTGCAATTAGTAGATGTTCACAGGAGGTTTTGAGAACTAAACGGAGACGGCATTTGGATCAAGTTTAAGTGACGATTTTGCGTGAGATCGACGTTCATTTACATAGTAGGCTAGACGTCGTGCGTTACCGCCGTAAGGCTGGGATTTCAATTAAGGCCTATTACTATTGGCGCAAGAAGGTTGGCGGGTTAACCGTAAGAAGGAAGTGCTTTTTTTGAAATGAAGAAGGCCTGCAATAGCACCACCTGCATAAGAAGCAGCGGCGGCTTTATCATCAGGACAGCGATGTCATGAGGTTGCGGCCCACACACCTCGACCATATATCCTGGGCCATCAACTTTGTTCAAAATAAACTCAGCAATGGGCGCTGTTCCAAAATGCTGACAGCCCTGGATCAACACACACATAAGGTACTGTAAGTAGTGGCATGCCCTAAGATGACTGCGATCAATGTTTTTGACGGATTGCACCCAGTGTTGATTAAACATGTCAAACCTAAGTTCATGCGCTCTGACAACAAGCTTGAACACGTTTCGTTGCACTTCCAGCACTCGTAAACCGTTCTTTATCCAGCCAATGCTAACCTATTCAGGCAGCTCACGAGAGAACGGACATAACGAACGCTTCAACGGAACACCTAGACAGGAAGTGCTTGATGCTGAACTGTTCCAAAACACCAAATATGCTCAGGAAGCAATCAACTCCTGGCTCAGGCTATATACCCAAATCAGACCTCATCACGCTTCAGACATGAAACTACTGGTTGCGAAAACCTTATTAGAGAAAACCAAGATAATAACGCTAAGAAATGGAGCAAACCCCAGTGATAATAGCAAACAACCTCATTGCAAACTTAGTTCTATTATTTTACCAGGAGCGTTACAAATCTTCGCGATTTTTTCAAAACCATCCATGAATATTTTAAGGCAAAAAAGGCGGTGTCAAACACCACATTTTAATACCGTATACCCGACATTCGACTCACCTCTTTCGATGATTTCCCAGCGAGGATTTCGATCACAAAAATCCGACAAACAACGAAAGAGCGCATCCAATGGCTTGTCTTGCGCAATAGTTGTATCGTGCGCAACGATATACTTGTTCACGTATCCAGCGTGCAGGCGCAATTCTTTTTCCATGTGAAATCTTTTATGCAACGAGTCTATCACAAGCATATCTACGCGCCGATAGCTTAGGGAACTCAATGCAGCAGAGTTCGCTTCAGTTACAACGAGCTCAATACCGTGGGTGTTGCAATATGGTTCTGCAAGAGACTGCAGCTTCCAACGATATTTCTCTTGGTTGATGTCAATCAACTCCATGTATTTTGGTTTATAGGCACCAGTCATTACTGCAGCAGCAGAACCTCCTTGATGAGTGCCAATCTCTTTATATGACTCGCAATCTTTCATGTAATGCCTAATAGCGTCATGCATAGCACAATAATCTTCACCGTGATGTGCTTGCTGTTGCGACCTAATCTCGCTATAAAACTCCTCTACTGAGGTTACATGATTTAGTTCCGCTGTCAGCATAGTTAATTAATCCCTCCGCTTTACTCATGTCTAGTTATCAGCTGCGCCAAGTTGTCGATATAAACACCGTTATTCGCTCTTGCGTTTATAATCGATTTATTTTTGGGTGACGTATAAACGATCTCATGTTTACGAACGACAACTCCGACATCAAAAATTAGCATTTTTTTGTTCTAGTAACACGGTAATGGCTATTGCCACACCGCTACAATCTAGGGGAAAATTCAGAAATCCCTATTACAAGTTAAATTTAACCAAATCTTCACTAGGCATAAAATCAGTCGCAATATAATCCAGTTAATTCGAAAAAATGCTCTAGTATCTGTTGTTCAACAGACAACGCCGAGCAACAAGCAGTCCTCTTGCCGATCATCTATCAGAAGTGTCCAAGCCGACAAACGTCGTGAGGACGAAACCAACCCTATTCCTTTTAAATTACCAATCCATATCTCCGCGATGCCAAACAAAAATTGAAAATCTATAATGTTGCATTGCCTCTGTAATACACCTAAGCGGTTAGAACCGGTAAATTTGATCTTACCGGAGCGAAGGCGCTTAACACAAAATCACTTCAAATTCAAATACGGCACTTGGTGTCCCTAGATTTCTGACCTTTTGTCAAACAGCCATTTTGAAATAATATGCAAAATAACCATCTGTAAATCTTCACTTACCTGCATATCGTCGATTGATGTGTGTATTGCCCTGTCAACCAGATGCTTTGCTTTTCCGCCATCAAATCCCAGAATTCCATAGGACTTTACACGCGCCGTCTTAGCTTCCTCTAATGCCCTTAAAATATTTGGTGAATTTCCGCTGCCAGACAAGACCAGTAATATATCATCCGGCTCGGCAAGCACGCTTAACTGATAAGAAAATATGTTTTCATAGCCCTCATCATTTGCCAAGCATAGGAGCGTTGCTGGATTTGCAGCGAGAGAATGGCACCGTATGCCTGATCCTTTTTTCTTGGAAATGCCATAAATCAGGTCATTGGCGATGTGATTGGCATTCGATCCACTACCACCATTTCCACAGACAAAAAACTGTTTTCCAGTCTTCCAACAGTCAAACAGATCACTCGCCAACTCATCGATTATTTTCGTATCAATAAGACCTAGCTGCGCATGAACGTCTTCCTGATACTTCGATATGTACGTATCAATGTTCACGTTAAATCCTCTTGGTGATCAAGGTGCAATTCTCTTTGCTTCATCCAATTCAGATTATGCCATCTTTCGTCGTCATCCAGCGTTTTGTCGCGATAGGCCACGACTATTTCATTGATTGCATCTTGCACTTTGAATTGTGGAGCAAACCCCGCCTCTAATATTCTATCCGAATTCACACGGTATGAACGCGGATCATTCGACGGTGTGACCTCGATCGGCACATCGACAACTTCTCTTACCATCTCGGCAATGTCCATTATCGAAATATTTTCAAAACCGACATTAAAGATGCCTGTGTGTTGAGGGTTGTCGAGGAAAAACAAATAGGCCGAGGTTATGTCTTCAATATGCACATTTGGACGTATTTGATTCCCTCCAAAAACAGTAATCTTTCCATGTTTCAGGGCGCTTAGCGTTAACAAATTGACGGAAACATCAAAGCGCATACGCGGCGAAATACCACACACTGTGGCGGGCCGCAAAATCTGGACAATCATCTTGTCTGCGTAAGACAGCATGCAACGCTCGGCCACCATTTTAGTTTTGTTATATTCAGAAATCGGAACGAGCGGCAGGTCTTCAGTAACATTTTCTTCCTCTTTCAGCCCATAAACACTGCCAGAGGATGCATATATGAACCTTCGGACGCCTGCGCGGGCCGCCATATCTGCTAACGCCATCGTGGCAAGACAACTCGTCTCCCAAGTTAATTTAGGGTTCAAATCACCTGTCGGATCATTGGCAATCGACGCAAGGTGAATGATGCCATCAAAGCCATCAAGTTCGATCTTGTGCGCATCGATAACGCTTCGCTGCTCGATTTCCAAATTGGCATGCGGCGATAGGAAGTTTCCAAACCACATCGTGTCTAACACTTTGACGCTATGTCCATTCGCAAGAAGTTTAGGCACCAATACGGAGCCTTTGTAGCCACAACCACCAGTTACTAATAGTTTCATAATTTTTCTCGTTAATTTCCAAGCGGTGCAGATGACCAATGATCGTCACCGTTCAGTATTAAAGTTGACTTAATAAATACATGGCATAAAAAGTATCTACAAAGTATTGAAAGCGACCCAAATGTCAACATTTAACAACCCGATAGAGCAATCAGTAAGCGTAGGCCCAGCCCCGAGTCCCAAGTTTTCCATTTGCATGGTCAACTTAAACATGGCTGACTTTATTGAGGCGTCAATATTGAGCATTTACAACCAATTGACTGAGCAATTTGAAATTGTTGTAGTTGATGGGGGATCGAATGATGGCAGTCTGGAGATACTTCAACGTCTAGAAAAAGAGCTTGATCGGATTCGTCTGATCGCACTACCCCGAGATCCAGACCGAAAACTAGGTACAGACCGCAACATATCCATAGAAAATGCTCGTGGCGAATATGTAATGCTTCACTTGGACTGTGATGATTTGTACCTTCCATATATTCCGGATTGGGTGGAAGTTTTCTTGAGTATAGAAGCTGCATACGGGCCAGACATACTCGTTTCAGGTGAACAGATAAATATGGGTAGAAAATCATTTTTGCTAAGCCATGGACCATATAAAAATCTTCATTTTGAAGACAGAGAATTATGGACCCGCTTAGCAAAAATTGGATGCTTGATAAAACTCCAACACGCGCCGATCAGGATCCGGATGAAGATTCCACAGCCCGCCAGAACAATTAAAGTATTCAAGCGCACCTATGTTCGAATATTGGAAGATCTCCAGCAGCCTCAAAACCGATTTTTCAAATATTGCTGGACGCAAATTAGTCAAAAAAATAATTTGGGCTTCAAACTTAGGCTATTTAGGTTGGGCATGTGCTGGCTCGTGCTCCCACATTACACTTGTGCGGGAAAAACCAAAACCGATGAGAGACATGATCGACCTCAGAACATAGAAGATTCCGAAAAAAAATCTTTGCGGGCACTGTTGTGTACTAAGGGTATTGATGAAAAAACAGTTAAATTAAGCCCATCTGGAAGGAGTATTTTCTTTGACTGAAAAGGATCCTCTTTACTCTATTTGCATGATTAATCTCAACATGGCGCCCACTATTTCAAAAGCGATAAGAAGTGTGGCAGTTCAATTAGATGAACATTTTGAGATCGTCGTTGTTGATGGTGGCTCATCCGATGAGAGCATCGAAGAAATAATCACTCTGCAAAATGAATTTCCAATCATTCGTTTGCATAAATTACCACGCGATAAACGACGGCGTATTGGCGCCGACCGAAACACCAGCGTTGAACTGGCACGTGGTAAATATGTCTTATTGAATATTGACTGCGATGATTACTATGCAAAACATTTACAAGACTGGATCTATTGTTTTCATTTGATAGAAAAACATGTTGGTAAGGATGTTTTGGTTAGCGGGGAACACATCAACATGATCAAAAAGTCGCTATTCATTGAACTTGGAGGCTACAAGAATATCCGATTTGAGGATAGAGACTTGTGGATGCGTTGCGCATCACTTGATAAATGGGTTCGTTGGCAACACCGAGACTTCGTCACCCGAATGGAACGGACTACTAAGCAGCGATTGTTCAAAGTTTTTATTGAGAACGCCTACGGGGTTTTAAATGACTTCCAACAGGGGCTTACATTGCGCAAGTTTCTTATGCTACAAATTCGCCAACTATTGCAAAACACAACTACCAACGCAATCATCAAAACGTCATACGCAATTCCGGCCTATATAGCCTCGCGGTTACTACCGAGGCTCAATAGTGACCATGATTTTGACCCTATATCATTCTCCAAGTACAGATTTGAGGGTGCCAAAACCTTACCTCAATTAGTATCGGTTAAAAAAAACGTGGTTGTTAAAAAATTTATCAACCCGGAGTCTGAGCACATTTTTTTTTGATTTAATACGAACAACTTTATACCTAACAGCATAGGACTGAATGATGAAATGGCAAAAGTACTAGTAACGGGCGTCGCCGGCTTTGTGGGTAGCCACCTTTGTGATAGTTACCTTCGGGAAGGTCATGAGGTCATTGGCATCGACAACATGTCATCAGGATTTGAAGAAAACCTTAGAAATGCCGAACAACAAAACTCATTCTCATTCTTTAACGTGGACATAACAGAACCCTCCTCATTGGAAAAAATTTTTTCAGGTGTTGATATTGTTGTTCATATGGCTGCGAACGCGGATATTCGCGGGGGGCTTCACAAGCCCGGTTATGACCTACAACAAAACACAATAGCCACACACAATGTGTTAGAAGCAATGCGCATTAATGGTGTGAAGCGGATCATCTTTGCCTCTAGTGCTGCAGCTCTTGGTGAGCCTTCCGAATTCCCCACGCCAGAAAACTGTGCAACGCCCCTTCAAACCTCGCTCTATGGTGCATCCAAAATGGCCTGCGAAGGCTTGATCTCTGCATATTGCGAGGGGTTTGGGATCGAAGGATACATCTTCCGATTTGTATCTTTACTTGGACCAAGATACCCGCACGGGCACGTGATTGACTTTGTAAAGCAGCTACGGAAGAACCCTGGAAGTTTGGTGGTATTAGGAGACGGAACTCAAAAAAAATCTTACTTACATGTTGAGGATTGTGTTGAAGCGATAAGACTTGTCGAGCAGAAGCGAACAGCCACTTCTGCAAAACACAATGTTCAAATTTACAATTTAGGTTCAGACGCCTTTATAACAGTAAAACAGTCTGTATCTTTCATCTGTGATAGTTTAAACTTAAGTCCGAAAATCCAATATGGCCAAGGAAACAAGGGTTGGGTTGGGGACAATCCCTTTGTTTTTTTGGACACATCAAAAATTAAGTCAGAGGGTTGGAGGGCAAAACATGATATCGAAAGTGCAATTAGAGCAACTGTCGAATGGTTAGACAAAAACAGCCCCCTCGTTTAAATAAAATTAACCAGATTGTTATTGCAGCTGGAGGGGCTGGCACAAGGCTGGTCAGTGAGGGCATAGAAAGCCCGAAAGCACTGGTCAACATCGATGGCATCCCTGTCCTTTCTCGTATGCTTCGACTTGCCAGCAGTCAGAAAATTGAGCGCGCTACTTTATTGTTACATCATGGCAGTAATGAAGTAATCAGTTTCTACCAAAATGTTGAGCGCTTAAACATTGACATAGATTATTCGATTGAGTCAGCGCCTTTGGGTAATGGAGGGTGCTTAAAATATGCTCAGGCCATGCTCAACGATTGTTTTTTTTATGTTTATGGAGACCTTATTTTTAATGTTGATTTAAATCGAATGGCATCACAACACTTCCGATCACAAGCAGACATCACGTTGTTTGCACACCCAAGTGATCATCCATTTGATGCGGATTTAATTGATGCAACAGAAGATGGCAGGGTTCATAAAATCCACAACTATCCTCACAACAAACGTCCTATCCGAAATCTTGTAAACTCAGCAATTTATATACTTTCACGCTCGGTTGTCGACCTTATCCCGCCAGTTAAGAGTGATTTTGCTCGCGATATACTCCCTCTGGCTATCAAGCGTGGCCTAAAGGTAATGGTATACCGCTCCCGCGAATACGTAAAAGATATGGGTACTCCTGAGAGGATTCAAAAGGTTACAGAACATATTAGGCAGGGTTTGCTCGAAAAAATGCAGATCAAAAATCCGATCCCTGTAGTCTATTTCACACCTGAAACGCTAGTAAAGAAGTGGGAACAAGATCGTCCTGAATTTGTGACCACAAATCACGTTGAAAAAGTAATAGGAGCGCTAAATGATTGTGGATGCTTATGTATCCTTGCTTTACCCAAAAACTATATTAGGGATGCTGGTGGAAAAAATAATAACTTGTTGTTAAGGTCGATTGACGATCACTTGGCGAAGACATCGGCGTTTTTCGATGATCACCTAGAGTATAGTGCAACTAGCTTAGCCACGGGCATCACCGATCTACATGAAACATACAATTTTGACGCTCAAAGAACGCTGGCGGTTTCTTCGTCAACATCACAACAAACTCTATTTCAGAATTTAAAAATTCCAGTATATCTATTATCTTTCATCAGCGAAATTGTGAAAAACAACGAACACAAATTATGTCCGCAATCCTTTTTTGCAACGCTAGAGGCAACATTAAAGAGAACACAATAATCAAGTTAGCGTAGCTGTCCGATGTTACCAGCAGTTATTTGGCAACGTTAGGCATGAATTATTCAATCCAACTCAAATAAATGTTCGTAGCTTTTAATAAGGCTTGGGTTCTGTGAAGTCTTTTTTAAATAAAAATTACCAATAACCAGTGTCTCAATATGGGTGCCCATAAAACATCTGAAGGCATCACTTGGTGAACAGACGATCGGCTCACCCCTTACATTAAAAGAAGTGTTTACAACTACTGGGCAACCAGTTTGGCCGTGAAAAGAGGTAATTAAACGATGAAACCTTTCGTTGGTGCGTTTTGAAACAGTTTGAACACGCGCACTGTAATCAACATGCGTTACCGCTGGTATCTCAGAACGTGTCACATCAAGCTTAGCTAATCCCAATTTAATTTTTTCTTCGTTTGATAAGGCTTTCCGTTTATCCCTCTTAATATCTGAGACGAAAAGCATGTAAGGCGATGGAACATTTGTGTCAAACCATTCGGTTAAATGCTCCTCAAGAACACTGGGGGCAAAAGGCCTGAACGATTTACGGAATTTAACTTTTAAATTCAAATTTTTTTGAGTTTCTGGAGAGCGTGGGTCAGCTAGAATACTTCTATTCCCTAATGACCTTGGACCAAACTCCATCCTTCCCTGCATCCAACCAACTGCCTTGCCCTCAGCCAAATCTTTTGCTGTTTGAGAAAACAGCTCCTCATCGTCAAGCCACTCAAAAGTGGCCCCAAGGTCGTCTAATTCTTTTTCTATGTCTTTAGACGAAAACTCCGGGCCTAAATAACTTCCCAACATACAATCATGTTTTGACGACCGCCGAACTTTTTCCTTGCCCAGGTAAGAGTTAGCAAAATAAGCTGCTCCAATTGCTCCACCCGCATCACCAGCAGCAGGCTGTACCCAGATTTCTTTAAATAAATTTTCGCGGAGAAGTTTGCCATTGGACACGCAATTAAGCGCCACACCACCAGCCATGCAAAGGTTATTGGACCCAGTCAATCGTTTGGCAAATTTAGCCTGCTTGATGACAATGTGCTCGGTTACTTTTTGGATGGAAGCAGCAATGTCCATGTGTATTTGACCGAGAGGACTCTCCGGCTTTCTTATTGGAACATCAAATAGTGACGATAGTTTATCCCCAACCATGCTTTCTCCGGAGCAGTATTCAAAGTAATCCATATCCATAAAAATAGACCCATCGTCATAAACGGTGATCAAATTGTCCATTATATTATTGAAATATTTTGGCTTTCCATAGGGCGCCAGGCCCATTACTTTGTACTCTCCAGAATTTACTCTGAAACCCAAATACTGCGTAATGCTAGAATAAAGCATCCCCACTGAGTGAGGGAAGGCTGTTTCACGCAGAATTTCAATTTTATCATCGCACCCGTGACTTAAAGACCCAGTGGCCCATTCTCCGACTCCATCTAATGTCAAGATCCCAGATTCTTGAAACGTTGATGGGAAGAACGCGCTCGCCGCATGGCTCTGATGATGCTGGCAAAACAAAATTTGGTCACTCTGAATAACTCCTTTCCCGAAAATGAGGTTTAAGCATTTAAAAATATTTTCTTTTTGAAACAGCTTATCCGTTACCCAAACAGGCATGAATTTGCAAAAATTTTTCATACCAAAAGGTGCAACAGCAAAAGCTGTTTCGATGATCCTATCAAATTTTAAGAATGGCTTTTCGTAAAAAATTACAAAATCTATGTCGCGAGGTGAGATACCAGCTATTTTCAAACACGACATTATGGAATGAAAAGGAAAACGCATATCGTGCTTGACCCGCGTAAACCTCTCTTCTTGGACGGCCGCCTTCAATACCCCGTCACTCAGTAAACATGCTGCTGAATCATGGTAAAAGCAGGAAATACCAAGTATGATCATGAGATTATACCTTTAAAACAAAGTATATATGAATGGTGAGAGTGCTGTCCCACTTACAGCAAACAGCAGAGCTCCAAAGAGTAAAAACACTAAAAGTATCGGTAGCATCCAAAGCTTTTTATTTTGGATAAGAAATTCAACAAACTCTTTGAAAAACATCGCCCCCCCCAGAGTCAAAACTGGTTTTTAAGATTAGCGGCTACAGAGGAACTAACCGACGGGGTTTTCCACATCGTCTCTCTCTTACCCTTTTGTATTAACAAAAAGTCACGTTTTTTCAGCCGAAAAACCAACGAGCACGGAACGATCAAAATCATGTAGAGCGCTCCCATAATTAATGGGTTCACTAAACCACCCATGACAGAACCAAGTTTTACCCACTGCTGCTTAAAAAGCTCTAATTTCTCTGGAAACAACCAAGCAGAAAAAATTAGTGCTGACCCCACAAACAGGAAAATTAACTGTAGACCGTTGATTTCTTGCAAAAGAAAGGCAGCCATCAAAACAAAGACAATGCCAACTGAGTATCCAAAGGATCGATTACTGACCGGCCTCTCAAATGCTTTGTGCGGATCCATGTGTTGCTCTCCAGCAGAATCGGTTCTAAAAACCAACTTTTTTTCCTAAACCTGATCATGCCAAATTAAAACTGTAAAAGAAAGGGGAATTTGCTATACGTTCACCAAGTACAATACGACCGTTAATATCAAGGTGGACAATGAACATTTATAATACGTTTAGTAACATTTCAGATCTCCTGTGTCTTACAAAAAAACTACTTAATTTTTCAACGCAAAAAAACACCAAATCTTTACTTATTCTTTTGCTGCTTTATTTGTGTAGTGCATTGCTTGAGGTCAGTGGAATAGGAGCTGCTCTACCCTTCATCTATTCAATAGTGAACGTTGATAGTCTAAAAACTATAGAGATCCTGGGCCTCTCCGTTAACGGACTTGGCGTTACAAATACTGGGAGCATTCGAATTTTTTTCGGTTCAATATTTGTATTGCTTATTTTACTCTCCAATTTCTCTCGAATTTTTTTAATCGCTTATCAAGCAAGACTGATAGCGCAAATTTCCGCAAAAATAAGCAACGATATTTTTAAAAAAATAGTATTACAACCGCTGTCTGGGCACTTTCACACCAGCAGTTTAAATGTGATTGGCACCCTGACAAACGATGTATCAAATTCAATGGGTATCTTGAATAATTTGATAACTTTTTTTTCGAACTTCATTGTTATTATTTCGGTCGTAATAATGATTTTTTTCCTAAACCCAACCCTAACCCTTTTGCTATTTGGAGCGGTGGGCAGCTCTTATTTAATTTCAACGTTCCTCGTATCGACAAATCTGAAATTAAACAGCAAAGAAGTTTCTGAAGGATACCAATCAAGCATAAAACAGGTCCAGGACTCCCTTAACTCCATTAGACAAATCAAATTGGGCGGAAAAGAGGATATCTTCATCAAAAATCATTATGATGCCGAATTAAAGCACAGGCTTGCGAAATCGAAAAACTTTTACCTTTCCGCTGCGCCAAGGCTTATCATTGAGGGCCTAGCTTTGGCTGGCATTTGCATTGGCGCTGTTATTACATTAGAGCGTGGTATTTTGCCTGCAGACCTTTTACCCATGTTGGGGTTGATCGGCATCGCACTGGCACGTTTGCTGCCGCTTTTTCAACAGATATACAATGCATTTTCATCAACCCAAGGAGCGGAAACCTCTCTAAGAAAAACACTGGCACTAATAGAAAAAGAAGAGGAATGCAGAAGCGAAGGTGCCAATCACAGCACAATCAATTTAAAGTCACACATAGAATTAAAAGGCATTAAATTTAGATATTTGGAAAGCGGAGCTAAAAGACCAAATAAAAAACTAGTTCTTAATGGCATAAGCCTTCGAATTGAAGCAAACCAAATCACAGCAATCACTGGTTCGTCTGGGAGCGGAAAGAGCACCCTCGCAGACATAATAATGGGGTTGCTTGAAAGCGAATCTGGAAGCTTTGAAATCGATGGAAATTTATTACATCCAGAAAAAAAAACTAGTTGGCGAAATTCAATTGCCCATGTTGGTCAAGATATCTACGTTGCAGAGGACACTATCGCATCCAATATAGCTTTTGGAACGAACGCTGATGATATCGACTACAACAAGGTGCAATGGGCGGCAAGAATGGCACATATTGACTCTTTTATTGAGGCGCAAGTGCAGAAGTATAAAACACAGCTGGGGGCGCAAGGAATACTTTTGAGTGGGGGACAGCGACAAAGGATCGGCATCGCAAGGGCATTATACAACCAATCTTCGTTGCTGCTACTAGATGAAGCAACAAGCTCACTGGATGGGAATACAGAAGATGAAATCATCGAAACTGTGCGAGCCATATCTGAGCACACCTGTGTTATATTCATAACTCACAGAACGACCACGCTCCGAAAAGCACACAAGATTTTTCAGATTGAAGATGGAAGGGTGGTGGCAGAAGGTGATTTTTCCACACTTATGCAAACTTCACCAATATTTCAGTCCCTCATAAAATACGAAAACAATCCAGATTAACAGTGAATTTTGGAGCAACAACAAAATGAAAAGACGTGTCGGTGTAATAGGTGGAGGAATGATGACGCAAGTTGGGCACCTCCCATTTCTTTTCAAAAACCACAATATTGAAGTTGTCTCAGTGGCAGAAACAAGACCAAGTGTAAAAAATTATCTTAAAACATTGTATAAAGGCCTAAATTTTGTAGATGATTATCGCGCTCTCTTCAATGAGGGGCTGGATTTTATTTTACTCAGCGCCCCAAGAGACTGCGTTTTTCCCCTCTCTATAGAAGTTATAGAGAACGGCATTTCATTGGTCACAGAGAAACCAGCTGTTCACAACTTAAATCAGGCATATCAATTACAGGCTGCGCTTCAAACACATCAAGTCGATTATTTTGTTTGCTACATGAAACGATATGACACAGGCATCCAACAGCTCAAAGAAAAAATCAAAGAGTTTAGGAAATCAGGCGAAGCTGGAAAGCTTGTTTCAGTGCATTTTGAGAACCACAACGATGGGTATGCTTTTCAGCCGCCGCCTCATGTTCGACCAACAGAGTCTCGACAGTGCAGGTTTCCAATATCCGAATGCGCCCCTACTTTTCTTCCATCAAATCTCCTCGAGACATATAAATGGTTTAATAATGCTATTTCGCACGATATTAACTTGATAAACTTTTTGCTTGGTAAATTCACTGATATAGAGTTCCATACTTATGTGAACAACTTTCGCGTTGAAGGACATGGAATAGCAGATGGACTACATATTACGTTTGACGTAAGTAAAAGAAAATTAAAGAGTTGGCATGAAAAGGTTTGGGTTCGCTTTGAAAAGGAGTCCCTAACTGCTGAGTTACCTTCTCCGATGAACACAAACGGTGTTTCAAAAATATTTTCAAATAAAGGCCCGTTAAGAACGCGTGGGCCCAAAAAATGGTGCTTTGAGAACCAAGCACATGGGTACATGAATAGTATTGACAGCCCCCTATCCAGTATTAACGAAGTTATTGAAGATTACGAATTAATCGAAAAAATCTGGTTAAATACTAGTAAAGGACCTTAGATTTTACTCATTTGTTTCGTTAGGATGAACTTCGGGAAACTACAGCTATGAAAATTAAAACAAAAAAACTTAAACAAAAAGTGCTGTCTTCTCTCAGAGGTCGGCTAAACAGGTACATGCAGAAAGCTGAGTGGTTTTCAAGGCGTTCACTTGGAGATTTTTTTCAGACGCCTGAGAAAATAGCAATCCTAGCCAAGTCATATGGCACACACATCTCGAAGAAATCCCCACACTACCTTCCTTGGGTTGGGGACAAAACCTTCATATTAGATTTAGAGGAAGCCTATAATCTAGGTTTTCCAAAAGACAAGGACAAATTTGAGCCAAGTTATTGGTCTCGCAAAATACTTGAGGAAGAAATACAAAAAGATATTGTGCGAAGGTATATGGTTTACCAAACATCATGCCATTGCATAAAACTTGGTGGAAACTTCGTAGAATTTGGCGTGCATCGAGGAGTGGCAGCCGCTCTAATGGTCAACCAAATAAGACGTTGGAACCAAATTAGCAAATCAGCCAGGGTTGAATATTTTGGCTTTGATAGCTTTGAGGGTGTCAGTGAACCAAATCCAAAAGACACTACTTTATTTGGCTACAAACGTTGGAAAAAACACAGCTTAAAACTCAGCTGGGATAACTTTGAATATTTAAACAGAGCTCTAAATCAGCTGGTTTGCGACAAACACAAAATTCACTTGATAAAAGGTTGGATACCTCAAACATTTGAAGAAGTTGACGTTGGGCAGGTATCATTTGCACTTATCGATGTAGACTTATATGAGCCAACAAAACAATCATTGGAATGGATATACCCCAAACTTTTAAAGACAGGCATCTTGCTGTTTGATGATTACGGCGACCCTGAGTGTATTGGAGCAAAGGAAGCGATTGATGAATTCAGCAAAAAAAACGCACCTCTCATACATCTTCCTGACGGGTTAGCAATGATGATAAAAAGCTAGGTCAAAATGCGAAAATTGCTATACATTTTAATTATTATTTCAAGTGGCTTTGGAATTTTAGAACTACTTGCTAACTTGGCGATACAAAGCAGCTTTGTTAACCGGGCTGCCTATATACCAAAAGGGTACTTGGACTTTTATCAAGAAAACTATTCTACGCTACACCACCTGAGAGATGTGAACAAAGCGACGCACATCGAGTCAAAAGAGGAGTATATCTATACTTATTTAAATGAAAGCTCTGATGACCGCCCAGTATTGGTATACTTGGGAGACAGTTGGGGGGAATACTATGAGTGGCCTAACGTAAAACAATCCCAAAAGAAATTCGCGGAACAACGAAATATCACCAGCATTGGAGCTGGTATAAGCTCGTATGCGCCCTCTACCATAACTAGCCAAGTCAATTTATTACGTGAAAAATTTAAAATTAGCTTTAGCCACGCAATAGTTTTCATAGATCAAACAGATTTTGGCGATGAACTATGTCGTTACAAAAATCTCAGGGAGGTTGTGAATGGGAAGGTCGCGGTTCGACCTGAACCCCATGAAAGCAACGAAGTATACTCGTTATCGTATTTCTTCCAAAAACAAAACACCCTTCGGGATGATGGGTTAGCACTATTAAATATTTTGGAAGCTACTTTTCATAAGTTTAGATATGAAATGTTAAAATCTAAACAGCGACGTTGCACATGGGATGAGATCTCAAAGTATTTGAAATACGGAGCTACAGACGAAGAAAAACAATATTTCCTATCAACCTTGCATGATTTGATTAAAGCTTTGACGTCTGATAAAAATTTAAAGCAAGTTCTTTTAGTTACGCATCCTCATTATAAACACTTGGACAATTCGTATTCCTTTTATTTGGGAGATCTAATAGCAAATGCGGACTTCATTACGCAGAACCCTTCCGTTAAACTGATAGATCTAAGAAATCAATATAATTATAAACTTCGACCGGAGATTTATATCGAGGGTGATTTGGCATCCCACGTGCGCCCTACCATTTATGAAAAAGAACTCCTGCCTGTTCTACACCAAATGCTGGACTTTTGATTTATCATATAAATCTCTATCTTGGCTAAACTCTCCTCGTACACCTGCCAAGTGCTTAGACTCTAGGAACCTTCCTCTGTGACCAAAACAAAAATGTTGATCTGTGATGTAGTCTGCGCCATCACAGCCAATCTCTAAACCTTCAACTGCAACAGTAACAGCAAGCCTGATTTCTTCAGGGGTGTTATCCTCCAGAAGATAACCTAATTGATGCAATTCATTCATGGTGAGATTTTTCGTGAATGGCGGAGTTAAGAGTTCTGGCAAGGAAAGATTTTCACCTTTCTTAATGCTGACAAGCTTCTTAAGCAAACACAGATCCCCCTCTAAAGACAAAAAGGCAGATTGTGGATTATACCAATTAACATTTACAGAGCGCGTATTGAACAACATTGGGATTGCGCTTGGCCCAGATGTGCAACCAATAAAAAACACGCACTGAGACATTAAATAAATGTCTAACATTTCCGAGCGCAACTCTGAGTGAGCGTAATCAAAAAACTTATTTCCAAGACTGCCAAATTTCTTATCTAATTTTGTAGCAGAAGGATCCCCAACTCTGACAACCTGATACCCCTTTTGAATAAGATACTCTGATGCTTCAAAATAATTATTGATATCAGCATTTCTCGTATTTTGCGATTTTATACCATAAAATCCTGTATCTCGGGCATGTATGCAAACAATCGGATCTCGGATTGAAAGGTTTTCTAGCTGCTTCCTGCAATCAGAGATGTCTTCTTGTGGCATTTCAACGAGAGATTTGCCGATTTTTTTTTCAAATTTTTGAAAAATAGAGTTTGTGATTGGCTTCTCGAAGTTAGTAGTGTCAAAGTTTACACCGCTGTCCTCTCGATACACTGGAGACAAGAAAAAAGGTGAAAGTAACAAACACAAAAATTGGGAATGAATAAGACAACAGTGACTACGATAGAGTTTTACTAAGTAACGGTTTGCCAGGGATTCTGAGGGCGCCATCACAAAAATCTTTTTATGATTTAGCCCGGCTAATGCATATTCACGAAGTAGCAAGTCAAGGTAGAAAATCGAACCAATTTGTTCCAAATCAACGTTAACAAATCGAAATCCACACATTTTAAAAGCAAAACTTATTGGAAGAAATAAATAGGAAAAAGCGACTTGGAGGCTGATGATTAGCACTCTTAAAAACGATTTAAAACCTTTCTCTTGGGTAAATTTTTTAAATTCACGACTATTGACTCTGACTCGAGCATAACGGTACGGAACCGATAAAAATTTAAAATATCGCTGCATCATAATCAAAGCTTAGTCAAAAGTTACTTTGTTTTGCTAGTAAAGAAAATGCCTGAGATAAACTTATAAGTTGATAAGGGTAAACATCCTTAAGTCTCTCAATCGAAAGAGTGACATCCTTTGGACGATCTTCCAAAAAAACCTCACTCATCCGGATAATTTTTATTTTTTTCCTATCGTAATTTCGTAGGAATTCGGAACTATTAATTAAACTATCAATGATTGAGAGTCTGGTTTCAGCACTCTCTCCCCCAACATTATAACAACCAACGAGATCATTTTTGACCAGGTGAAGCAGTATTTTGGCCACATCATCCGCAAAAATGGGGGTAAACTGCTGCTCTTCAATGATCATTATTTCTTCATCATTACTCAAACTTTTGATCCATGGCCATATCAAACCGTTATCAAAAGAAGCCACTGACAACATTTTTCCCAATCTCACAATTAATATTTTTACACCATGAACCGAAGTTAAGAAATTTTCGACTGCAAATTTTTGTTTCCCATATTGTGTTGTTGGGTTTGCCGGATCTATCTCTCTCGAGAATTGCTTGTTTCCTTCATAGACATGGTCTGTAGAAGAAAAGATAATATTAATCTTACGCTGCGACAGTTCATAACAAAGCTCACTTATTCTAAAAACGTTGAGATGACGCGTTTGATTTGGAAATCTTGCACAAAAATTGAGATCAGTATTGCCAATAAGGACAAATGCATTTTTTATTGACGCTGGTAAACGTGACACAAATGCGGCAATATCTGTGCTTTGAAGATTGAATTCAAAACACCCTTCATGCACAGCAACTCGGGAGGTGGTGTAGCACTTTTCTCTGAGTTCTCTGCGAATATGATAAGCTAAGAGTCCATCCCGTCCAAAAATTAAATTTTCATACAAAGCTTAATCTTTCAATAATATGCTCTCATATGCTTCCCTGCTTCATTGCAACCTGCTAACACATTACTCAACTCAGGTAAACGAGCTGGCTTCCCCCTTCGTGAAGATCAGTCTCTAAGCGGTTGAAATCCTGTAATGAGACGCATATCTCTTGCTGCTTATCTGGCGGAGCGATTAATAAAAGAAAACCTCCCCCACCTGCCCCTAGTAACTTGCCTCCCCATGCTCCCGAACTGATAGCTTTTTGATACATTTCATCAGTCAGCGCGTTAGAGGTGCACGAAGTCAACTGTTTTTTTAACATCCAAGACTCATGAAGAAGTTCACCAATTCCTTGAAAATTTTCGTTGCTCAATAATTCAATAAAAGGATTCACTAATTCACGAATTTTCAAGACTAGTTGTGTTGCGGTTTTTCCTCTCGATAACGCCTTTTCTTGGTGGCTCAAAATATCAGCGCTATTCCGAGAAATACCTGTGTAAAAAAGCATCATGTGCCGTGCTAATCTCTTTTTAACTTTATTTGATACTAATAGTGGGTTAACCGAAACAGCCCCACCTTGATGGAATGTAATTTGATTTAAACCTCCATAGGCAGCCGCATATTGGTCTTGTTTGCCTATAGGTGACTTACATATATCAATCTCTATCTTGCACGCCATTTGGGCGAGTTCCTCAGAAGATAGGGGACGCTTGGAATAAACATGAAGCGAATGCAGCAAGCATACCGTAAAAGCGCTCGAGGAACCAAGGCCTGTTCCTTTTGGAACATCCGCCATGGAGCTCAATTCAACACCTTTAAAAACCCTCATTTCTGATAATGCTGCCTTAATTAGAGGGTGTTGCAAATGATCGATACAGTCCACCTCTTCAGTGATTGAGTAAGCAGCTCGAATTCTATCGTCAAACTTTGGCTTCATTGCAATGTACATAAATTTATCGATTGCAGTTGACACCACAGTGCCACCAAATTTTTCGTAGAAGGCTGGTATATCGCTCCCTCCACCGATAAAACTAATACGCATTGGAGTTCGACAAATAATCATAGGCATACCTTCCAAAAATATCTTATTCAGATATCTCAATCAACAGACAGTTACTCTCTGTCTCCATAGTTTCGATCATAACCAAAATATTAATCAGCCCTGGCAAACCAACACAGTGGGCTTATAACTCTTACATGTAGAGGTGATTTTCCAAACACAATTAATGCGTAAAGAAAACAAAAAGAAAACGACAAAACTCGTTACCCTATTGGACTATGACATTAGCCGAGAGATAAAGCCAACTGATCTTCCAAAACACTTTAGCGTTATCGCTATGTGCCCCGGTGATGGTATAAAAATTATCAACATAGGGCGCGATCAAAGTAACCTTTTTTATTCAGATTTGGCATATAAATTTGCTTTTTGGAGGTTTTCTGGCGTGCCGACATCTACAAAGAAGCCTGAATGTTGAACAGAAAGAATTCTTCCTAAAAATTTAGGTAAAGTTTCCTTTGAAAAATCAACGTGGTGAGAGTAATTTCTTTTTATTTCAAGCATTGCCTCCGGCGATAGGATAAAAATCGCACTATTCGCGATATTACCCATAGGCGTAACTTCTTTTTCATAAATTTTTTTTACGATGCGGTGTTCATCTAGTAAAAAAATACCGCACGTTTCAGGTGTGCTAGTGCTGTGGGTAAGCGCTACAACTGAACAATTTTCGGGTCTTGTATCATAAGCATCCCGTAGCGCAGAGAAATCAACCTTTGCATAATTATCAGCATGCATAACCAATCCAGGCCCATCTTTAAAAAAATTCAGATTGTCTGCAATCGAACCCGCAGTGCCCTTAAGATTTTCTTCAAAAACAAGTTTTACATCTATACCCAAATCAGTATTTTGTAAAAACTGCGACACTTTATTGTGCAAATAATGTGAATTTATCAAAAATGGTCCAAAACCCTGTTCACTCAACCTCTGCAGCCAAAATTGTAGCAATGGTTTACCGTCAACATTAACAAGGCATTTTGGGGTGTTAATGGTAATGGGGCGCAAACGCAATCCCAACCCTGCGGCCAACAGAAAGCAGCGCATACGCTATACAAGCTCCATAATTTCATCAAAATGTATGGGAATATTTCCCTCTCGCCCAACTTGAATTGCAGCGCCTATCGAGCCTAAGAGCGCAGCCTCCCAAATCGAAGCTCCAACCATCAAAGCAAGAGCTGAGATTGAGAGCAACGCATCTCCAGCTCCGGACGTGTCCTTTACGTTATAATTTAATGCAGGTATTTGATCAGTCACAACTGTACAACCCTGTTTTGTATGAACGAGCACTCCCTCAGCACCTAGTTTTAAAAGCAAATGTCTAGCATTTACCCGTTTTCTGAGACTTTCTGATAGAGCTACTAATCCATCATCTTGGTTTCTTAAGCCCATCCGAGCTTCTGTTTCTGTAGGCGTGCTGAGTATTGTATTCTTGAATTTCAAAATATTCCCAACTTGTGATGATGACTGACTGTCCGCGGCAATTGGGATTTTGTTGTGATCAGCGTAAGACTCAACAAATTTGACTAGTCGCTTCGTCAAAAATCCATAGCTGAAATCAGAAAAAATAATCAACTCTGGCTTTTCTTTGAGAGCTAATATTTTCTCGCAGATAATGTTCTCTAAGCTAGACATCATAGGTTGTGAAGTTAATTCGCTTATTCTAACCCTTGAGTGGCCGGCTATTCTATACCGTTTTTTGAGTGAGGTCGGACGACTTTGATCTTCAACAATAAAAGCGGAAACATTGGCAGAAGAAAGTTCAGCAAGAGCAAACTTTCTCGAGTCATCAGACCCCGACAGACTCAAAAAAGTAACAGACGCCCCAATCTTTGAGGCATGACAAGCAACAATACCTGCACCACCAATGTATTTTTTACTATTAATTTTTCTATATACCGGATTTGCATCCTCTTGAGATATCCCAAGAGTTTCACAATCGACATATTCGTCAATTATGAGATCTCCCAAAATGAGAACCTTTTTATTTTGTATCTTACGTAGGATACCTTTCAATACCTTTTTTTGGACTCCGTGCCGCTCAATATAAGACGCTGGTGTTATCAAACTGATTTTATTTTTCCAAACACTAAACCCGCTCCTAGGTGCCGCATTATCAACATATCCCATCCCAGAATGGAAAATCAGTTTCCCTCCTGTTTCTTCTAGAGCTAATTGCTCTGGATTATATTTGCCGTCGTGTTCTGAGCCTTTTAAAACAAAATCTGGTGTTAATGAATATATGAGGTCTTCTACTGGCCCCACCATCAGAAAAGCGTCATCCACTAGAACGTTATTTTTTATTCCCTCCAACCTCAACGCCTCATCATAATACGCATTGGGTCCAGCTATCTTATTGCTCGCAACTGCAACACACAGCTTTTTAGCCAATGTTTTAGCATAGCGAAACAACCTTTGGTGCCCGGGATGCAGTACGTTGAAATTACCCGTAATTAAAACAAGTTCTTTCATGCTTTCCTCCACCTCAATTCGCGCAAATATTGCGAAAGCCCTTCTTCATCGGAAGGTGAGAAACAAGCGAATTCAGTATCTTGCTGTTCAAACGGGCCATTGGTTACCTCTTGGAAGACCGCAAATTCTGATTGAACTAAAACCGTATGGAACAATTTGGAGTTCAAACGATAATAAGAAGGGCTTCCTAAGCCTTCACTAGACAAAGAGATAATTTCACAAATTGTTCCGCAATCGTTAAAAAGGACAACATCAAGTTTTCCCTCAATCATGTGAAACGACTCTGTTTTTGCATGATGTTTATGGGGTCTAACCAACGTGTCACGATGGAGAGCAATTATCATCTCGTGCAGTAAATCAGTGGGCTTTTGATGCAAGCATATTCGACAACGTTTATTCGCGCTAGACAGTGCCTGATCTTTGAGAAAATTAACATCTAAATCACTCAATATAAATACATCAAGATTTGATTGAAAAACGGATTCATTGATTTGTTTAAATTTAATGCTATTCATGCTTTCTAAATCCCATGTGGAATATTAAATATTGAGTAAATCTCCAATCCATCTATTTGTTCTTTGTGTTTTTGCAAAAAAGATTTTTGACTGGCTGGACTAAGCGATAGAAATAATATTGCGTTAGTTTCGCTCAGCAACGCCACTGAGGGCTTTATTTCGAGATTTGATTTTGGAAGGATGCGGCGGTGCTTTAATTGGTTGTCATCAATGATGTATGAAAAATAACTTTGCAAATCATGCATGTTTATGAATTTTATTGCCAGATGCCCAGAGCCCACCATGATTAATTTTTTATCTTGAGCGATTAAGTTCCTTAATTTAGTTTGCAACCTTTTCTTGTTTCTATCGAAGGCATTTGAAAATGCTACAAATTGGTCAATAGCGGTGGATTCAAGCCCCAGTTTACAATATTTGTGCTTGTCTGCATTTTGCAAAATAACAACTAACAAGTCTTCAAAAGACTGCGGATAAATTTGCAAATCCAAAACTTCGAAATTATGTCTTAACGCAAATCGCCTTAGCGTGAGAGGAGTAAAGTAGGAGCAATGCTCCTCCCAAACGAAGCAATGATCTCCATGTGCTAAAACCTTTTCATTATCCGGCACCTCCAAGATCAAAAACCCATTGGGCTTGAGAAGAGCCTTACACCCCTCGACAAACACATTTGGATCTCGGGCGTGCTCTAGAATGTGCCTGCCAATCACAACATCAAATTTTCCCCTATTCCTTGCGACAAAATCCATCTGCGCCGGGTTAATTTTTTCTTGAACCGTCTCAAGTCCAAAGCAAGTTTTTGATATTCCCAGATCTGATCTTGGATCAATACTTACGTAATCTTTGCACCCTTTTACTTTAAACCTTTCAAGAAGCGTTTCGTCTTTATATGTCAAGCCGGCTATTCTTGAATTTGGTGACAAGTTTAGTAGTTCTATCAATCGATGAGCAAGAGTATCTAGATGATCTTCAGGTTCTTCATATTTTATCCAATTCACTTTTGGCTCTATTATTTCTAGAGACATGGGTTCAACCAGTTGTACTAGCCCACAGCAAGAACAAATCCCCACTTGCAATGGGTGAGACACCCAACCATCAAAAACGCTTCTCAGATATAAGTTGCTAGGAGGCAAATTACCCAGATTTGCAATAGACTTGTTCAGAAAGCTTTCGCAAATGATACATTTCTGCATATATCTTTACTCTTTGAATGCGATTAAACATCGGCCTGCGGAGCTACCTGTAGTCATAGACTCTATAGCGTGATTAATATCTTTAAGGCGGTACTCTTCACTGATTATACTATTTAGATCAACTTCTTTTGATTTACATATTTTCAGATACCTCGGGATATCTTGGGTTGGGTGACCGTCGCCCCCATGGGTGCCAGTGATTTTCTTACCAAAATGAAGCGGCAGAGTATTAAGTGATACAGATCTCCCAGTTTCAGGCACTCCAACTAGAATGACCTTACCGCTTTTATTCGTAATTGAATAACCAAGCGAAATCACGTCCGTATTTCCGGTGTTATCGATAAAATTATCGGGTCCAATGCCATTCAAGATAGACAATATTTTGCCAGTTACATCTTCACGCAATGAATTGATCACGTGGGTAGCGCCAATCAACTCACTCAATGCAAGTCGGTTAGCAAACTTATCAACTGCTATTATCGGGTAGGCTCCCCTCATGGCAGCAGCTTGAATGATGTTTAAACCAACACCACCTGAACCAAAGACCACTAAAGACTCACCAAGCTTTATTTGAGCTACATTTTCAACAACACCGAAGCCAGTAGTTATCGCACACCCGTAGAGACATAGTGTACGCATGTCGGTGCCTGACGGAACTGGGGTCAATCTATTTTCTGAAACAATTGCAAACTCATTAAAAGTCGTAATGAGACCTGCATTCAACTGCCTATTTTTCCAGTCATACTTGGGAGGCTCGCTTTGAATGCCAATACCCTCTTTCCAATGCAAGACTACTGGATCCCCTTTTTGAACCTTTGAAACCCCTGGACCTATCGACTCAACAAAACCAGAGCCTTCATGCCCTAGCAAATGTGGCAAGTATTTATCTTCACCCTTTACACCGCGTATTTCTCCAATTTGAGAGCCGCAGATTCCAGAATACGATAACTTCACAAGGACCTGACCAACAGCGAGCTCTTTTGGAAGCAAAACCTCATCAACAACGAGTTGACAATTTTGTTTAACCAAGATTGCTGCAAACATTTTTTTTGGAAGCATTGTTTTCTACTCAAAATAAATAAAAGAAAAGTCACCGCTGTAACCAGTCTTTTCAAACCACCACTTCCATTCTTCCGGAGTACAGAACGCCTCGCATGTCACCTGCCAATATAACAGGTTGGCTTTTTCTACCTCATCCCGATAAGACTCCACACAAATGTACTTATTTTTTTTTCCAACTCTCTCGATCTCTTTCAGCGCTTTCTCTAATTCATAAGTTTTTAAATTGTGAAGAGTATTTATAGAATAAACAAAATCGAATTCATTGTCATCAAACGGTAGTTCGGTAGCACACCCTAAAACTAATTTATCGCTTAATTCAGGCTTGCATTCTTTGAGAGCGTAACTTGAGCAGTCCAAACCACGAGGAATGATGCCCGGAACCGACTGACTTATCTCGAAAAGCTGGAAACCTTTTCCACAGCCCACATCAAGAACTTTATCGCCTTCTCTAAGATGATAATGCTGGGCAATCGCATTAGCAACGGGCCTCCAAAGGTCAGGGATGTATTTGTAACCACCATAATTCACTCTCCGGTCACCATCCCAATAATCAAAATCCCATTTTTTTGCTAATGTCGCAGCCTTTGCTTTTGGAAAGTCGGTGTCGTTGACCCGAGCCAAATAGTCCCTCGTTGTTCTCTTGTGAACTATAGAAATAAAATCAATTTCCTGCATAAGGCGCCCTCACAGTATTGCTTCAACTTTTTCTTGAGCCTTCAGAAGTTGCAAGGCTTTAACTTCATGCAGTGAAGCTAAATTAATATCATGAGCAAAGCTAGTTCTTTTTCGACCACTTTCCCTGAAAACGTTTAGTATGATACAGATCCATTTAACCACGTAAAGTGGACGCAGAATCTCGACTCGAAGGCTAATAAAATCTTCATCATCGAAATGCTTTCCAATCTGAGATATGAAAATTTGTTCATATTTTTTGGGAATTGGGCACGCCACCTGTTCAAAAAAATCACAAATTAATTTTGCGGGGTCGTCTTTACCAGCATATTCGAAGTCAATAAACCGTAAGTTGCCAATTATGGGATTAATTGCGTTATGAAAGCCAAAGTCGGACGGAGAAGCGCACAAAAACCTTGCGGGTAAATTAGCATTAGGGCTTAAGCAATACTTCTCTATTTTTGCACAAGCCTTTTGAATGACCATTGGCCAATTTTGGGCCAGTTTGTTTGCAATATTCCTCGCTGTAATATCTAGCGTATCAGAAACTTCGATCTCCGCCAAGCTCCGCAATCTATTGTGAATTAGTCCAAAGTGGCCTTGAAAGGAAAACTCTGCCTCTGCCGCATCCGGAAGCTTTAGCATAGCTCCTCTCCCCCTCTGAGGGTTTAGCTTTTTAATGAATTTGGTTGCTAACGAAACAAACTGTGGGTTCTCTTTCAAATTAAATTTTTGAGACCCCTCAATAAAATCCATTAAACCAAAACCAGATTTCAGATCAAAAGCAATGGGTGAAGGCACAAACTCTGGCGCGTATTCGTTCGCATACTCCAAAAAAGAAAACTCACGTTTTATTCGTTCCAAGTGGCTCGTTCCACAAACGAAATAGGACTTTAGAAGATACTGATTTGAGGCTCCTTCTATCCGATAAAGTCTGTTGTTACCCCCTTTGTTGAGCAATTCAGCACTAAAGACCTCATCTTCAATTTTCGAGTTTTTGAGCATAACCCGTGCTGCCTTTAGCGCCCTGTCAACCATACAACCTTCCAAATATTTAGAAATTAAAATCAGATATTTTTTTGTAAACACATAGCCAGTCTGAGCAGTGAGCCAGCTCGCCAGAATAGCTCTCATCTTTTGCGCTAAAATGAATCTTATTAACATTTTTTGGAAACGCTGGATGTTCCAAAACATCGACTAAATCGTCAACAAAGACATCTAATCCAAGTTTAGAAATTTTTTCAATCTTTTGGATTAAATGGTTATTGAAAGTAATATTTTGCTTTGGGATTCTAATTGCACCATTATTTAATAAATTGTTTTCAATCCACCTATTAGCAGCCATATGCAAATCATACTTTTCCCCGACATAAGGATATTTAGTTTTATGACTGACTATGAAAACTTCATGCCCATCGCGCGCGAGATTTTTTAAGACCTCAATACAGTTTTCGAATGGTGGAGCATCTTTAATGTAATATCCGTAAACTTCACCCTGAAGTTTTGTCCATTCATCATCACGCCCTGCCCCTTTTAGAAAACCTTTTACTGAATTTTTTGACGTCGCGATACCGGCAGGCAACAGCCCCAGTTTGCTGGCGATTTCAAAAAATAGTGTCTCATAGTTTACAATAGTGTTATCAAAATCTATCCCTATTTTCAATCTATTACGTCCTATTCTCTCACTGACGGGTCAGTTTTTTCGTCACCTGTTCTGCAATATGGCTTGCGCTCAGTCCGTAGAAATCCCTGGCAAAGTCTTGACTCCCTAATTCGTGCATAAATTCATTTTTTGCCGCCACGGACATAAACCCAGCGTTCTTCTCAGAACTCACAAGGATGTCTGCGATGGCACTTCCAAATCCACCCGGTCTGCCAATGCTCCTCAACACAAACCATCAATTTAAACCTCTCACTTAGATCGCAAACAAAATCAATGTTCAATGGCTTCACGGTCGGCATACTTACAACGGCCGTGCTAACAGATTGTTCATCTAGTAAACGTGCTGCACTCAACGCCTCACCCATTAAAGTTCCTGCGCAAACTATTACAACGTCATGACCACTTTTCATCAAACTAGGCTTTTCTGTCACGTTTTTTGGTTCACTGGTATGAAATTGCTTCTCACCTTTTTTGCCAATTCTAATATAGCTTGGGCTGTTCCGGTTTACTGTCTCTTTCAAGACCGCTCTCAGTTCTAAGGAGTCACAGGGAGCAAAAACTTGCATATTGGGCAGCACACGCATTATTGCAATATCTTCTAGCGAATGGTGCGTTGCCCCTAGTGGAGCGTAGGATAACCCTGAGCCTGTTCCAACTATTGTAACCGGGGCATTGTGATAGCAAACATCAATTTTAATTTGTTCGTAGCAACGAGAAGTAAGAAATGGCGTTATTGTGTAAACAAATGGTCGAAAGCCAGACATTCCAAGCCCTGCAGCAACCCCCATCATGTTAGCTTCAGCAACGCCACAATTATAAAACCGTTTGTCATGATTTTTCTTAAAGGTATCAAATAGCCTATTTCCTATATCACCCGAAAGAACAACGATGTCTTGGTGCAAAAAAGCGAGTTCATTTATTTCATCTGCAAAAGCATTTCTCATCAAATAACTCCCAACTCTTTTTTTGCCAAATTTACTTCTATTTCGTTGGGAATCTTGTAATGCCAATTATTGTCATCTTCCATAAATGAAACCCCCTTTCCTTTGGTGGTGTTCGCTATGATCGCAACTGGCTTACTCCTGTTTTTACTCAACTTTTCAAGCACTTTATCAAGTTCTGCAATATCGTTCCCATTAACCTCTACAGTCTTCCAACCAAATGATGACCACATTGATTTTAGTGAATTTTTTAAAAGTATTTCATCTGTTCTTCCAGTCGCCTGCCATTTATTTAAGTCCACTAAAACCGTTATGTTGGTAAGCTGGTTTGCCGAGATAAATAGCGCTGACTCCCAAACGCTACCCTCATTACATTCGCCGTCACTCAAAAGTACATAAGAGTGAAAGCTTGATTTTCTAATTTTACCTGCCAGCGCAAAACCTGCAGCAATTGGAAGTCCATGGCCCAGAGAGCCTGTTGCGGCCTCTATACCAGGCACAAACCCCGGAGCGGGAGGGTGCTCATGGAAAAAGGAGCCATTACTGCCAAAATCTTGAAGGGCTTCGGGTGGAAAGAAGCCGGCTTCAGCCATCACGAAAAAAAGAGCCGGGGCTGCGTGACCTTTACTCAACAAAAATCTATCCCGCTCAAAATCATTTGCATTTTTAGGGTCAATATTCAGATACTTAAAATAAAGAGTTACAAGTATATCAACACAGGAAAGACAAGACCCCAAGTGAGGAATTTCATTGACATGGGCATTCTCAACGATTTTGCCCCGCATCTTTTTTGCTAGGAGCTCCAACTCTAAAATTGATTTCATTTTCAAGCCTTGTGATTATATTTGGTTGGAGCTTTTTTCAAATCTTCAAGATTTTCCAACACCCATTGAACGCATCCCTCCAAACCATCCCCTATTTTTATTTTATCATCCCAATTAAGTTGCTCACGAATTTTTGAGCTATCTAACATATAAGCATCATCCTTACCTAGACGCTCTGGCGCCGACAAAACATGATCCTGAAAATCGACATCCATCATTTTACATATGGTGTTCACAAGCTCTTCGATTGATATTAGATCATTTGTCGCTATGTGGTAAGTGGATCCAATTTCTCCCGAGAGTGCAACCCGATAAGTCGCGTTTGAAACATCATCAATGTGGATAAAGGAGCGCCTGGATTTTCCACCACCATGCAGGTAAAGTTTTTCTCCATTTAGGATACACATAATAGTCTTCGGGATGATTCTATATAACTGTTGACCCGGCCCGTAAACATTTGCAGCTCTTGTGGAAACAAACGGAAAGCCGTATGCTTTGTGATAAGCATTAAGGTTCAAATCAGCAGCGGCTCTCGACACCGCGTAAGGCGTAGTTGGATTAAAACTTTGTGTCTCGTTGACGTAGCCTGAGCAAGATCCGTAAACTTCAGGTGTCGTGATATGTACATATTTTTTAATTGTACTTAACTTTCTCAGTTCTTCATGTAAAGCAATCGTGGAGACAACATTTGTTTGAAACCAATGCACAGGATTGACCCAACTTTCAGCTACCATACTTTGCGCTGCAAAATTAACAACATAATCAATCTTTCGATCAGATATAACCTCAACAACTTTTTTAAGGTCTTTGTTTAAATCTGCTTGATGAAATTGAAAATTTTGTGAATCTTCCCACTTATATGGTAGGAAGCATTCATTAGGCTCCTCTGAACGGCTAAAACCATCGACACTTATTCCTTTTTTCAAAATAAACCTGACGAAATTCGAACCCGAGAATGAGTTGCTACCAATTACTGCGAATTTTATCATTATAAAAGCCTACTGTAATAAAATGAGGTTGGAGTTAAGTGGTAATGAAGGGTTTTGGATGCGAGTTAAGCAAGTTCAACAGCCATAATTATTTTTATCCCAGGTTTTCATTCTACAATCATTAACGCCGCGTGAGAAAGCCTGCTAAGGGTAGACCTTGCTAGATTAGTGCAATCAGACTCTATGTTCCACCTCTGACGCCCGTTTAATCTTTATTACCAGTGTAAATTTTCCATCAGGTGTCACGACGGTCTTGGCCGTTTACAACATCAATCAAGAATATTAGCAAATCAATCTTTTAGATGCGCCTAGGCCTTCTAACGCGCTCCCAAGTTTTACCCCGCAAGACAAGATCTCAGATTTTACTCGTTTGAGTATTTTAATGCGGCTTGCATTTGATTTACGAGCTTTTTATCAAAACACAATCAAAGCGTAAACTAGTCATTTATTTTTTGTCAAAACTAGACTGGAAGTAGGAGCACTTAGTCGTCTGTTATAATCCCCCCTCAAATCTCTATGTACCTCGCTTTCCTCAAGTGACAAAATGCTCCAACTACCAAACTGCTCATGAATCACATTAAATCCGGCATCACTTATTTTTTGGTGCATTCTGTGCGGGGGTATACGGTTAGTGTAAAAGCCGGAATTTGCGAAAAATTCAGACTCCCAAACCGCGTCGGAAAAATATAGATTATTTTGCCCACCAGCTAAATGATCCATGTAATCCACGTTGTGACTTGAAATGGCTTCTATCGCTGAAATGCGATAAAGTTCACGGAGCACATTATCGAGTTTGTCTTTTCGAACATGCTCTAGGACCGAATGGGAAAAAATGAAGTCTATTGAATTAGCCTTGATATTTTGAAGGTCATCCACGCCATTAGTAAGATAAATTGCATTCACACTAGACATAAAGCAAGCAAAGGATTTGAAGTCTGGAGACTTTCTAGTTGTAACATTTGTTTCGCACCATCGATCATAAGCATTTCTATAGGTGTTGACGCTGGTGTTCACAAAATCCCCAACATCAATTAAATAAATAGCGTTGGCTCCGTGCAGGTATGCATACAAAGCAGAGAGTGCACTGTCCCCCGGCCCTAATTCAAGAACAGTGAAACCACTTTTTTGCCTTAAATTGGAAAAATGCCTAAAATGTAAATTAAATATTTTTTCTGCATAATTTGAAGTGTCCATTTGGCCAAATTTAAATAAACCAATTTTTTTCCAAACCCGATAAGGAATGGGCAACCTCGTCAAAATAATCTTGAGTATAATTTTTAATCGCCAGTTCATTTGCAAACAATCATGATTTGACTGCCACACAACACCAATAGGGTGTTTGATTGGAAAATGTTACGTCAGAAAAGCCAGCAGCCAACAGCATGTCCGTTATCTGGCGTTTGGAAAACCGTTTCTCTAACCTCGTGCCAAACCTGTCCAAAGCGTCGTTTCGCATCTGGTAAAAGGGTTTTTTACGATAATCTGCCAATGGAACAAGATCATGGTCAAAGCCAAGCTTTTCAGTGAGGTAAGCGAGGCGTGCCAAAGGCCAATAAACCAAAAGAGCAATGATTTCGCAAATGAACTTTTTTAGTTTGAACGGAAAAATTGATATCAGGCGCCTCAGAATATCTGAGCATTTCCAGATAGCTTTGAACCAAAATGGCCGGTTTTCAAAATTGTAATATATGTACAAAAGTAATGGCGCTTTCGGCTTCAATAACCTCGCGCAATCCATCAACGCACCTTCAGTATCGGTTATGTGGTGCAAAACGCCCAGACAATACCCAAAGTCCTGTGACGAATCTTCAATCGTGCAATTTTTGCTTGTCTGGTTGTAAAAATGTATATTTTTGAGGCCTTGAAGGTTGTTTTTTGCAACCTCAATAGCAGCGCTTGGTTCCACGCAATTTAATTTTCCAACTCTTGGCGCTACAAGTTTAGCCCATCTGCCAGAGCCGCATCCCATGTCGAAACCTTCACTATTTTTGGCTAATTTATGCCATGGAAAAATTGAAAAATATTGTTTGAAATTCTCGAACAGCTTTTCATTGTCAAAACCGCGATAGTCATACTCTTTCCACTCGTCACCAAAATCTTTAATAACTTTATCGTCGGCTTTCATCGATTGCAGACTCCAAACAACAGACGCTTAATTTAGAACGTAATAGCACATTAATTGCAACTGGGGTTCATAATTTTTAGTGCAATATATTTTTGATCAATCAACTGTCTTATCCCCGTAAAACTGTGCCATAATTTGATAGATATGGAGGATCAGAATTATGGCCCGCAAACGTCACTCAGACGAGGATATTTTGAAGCTGTTGCGTGAGATTGAGGTGCATGTTCATAGCGGCATAGATGTTGTCAGTGCTTGCCGTAAGGCCGGCGTGTCAGACGAGACTTATTATGCCTGGCGCAAGAAGTTTGGTGGAATGGGGCGCTCACAGCTCAGCGAGATGAAGTCTCTTCAGAAAGAAAACGATCGGCTAAAGAAGATCGCAGCTGAACTTGAGTTGGACAAGTTAATCTTGAAGGAAAGCCTGGATTTTTTGAAACCAAAGGTCTGAAGAAGGATCAACAACGTCAGGCCGTTATTCATACAAGGCAAAAACTCAACATATCCGAGCGACGTACTTGCAAAGTGTTGGGCGTTGCCCGTTCAACGCTGAAGTACAAACCCGTTCAACATGATGACGAAGCCCTACGTTTGGCTATGATTAGATTGGCTAAGGCGTATAGTCGATACGGTTACAGGAAGATAACCCAGTTGCTGCAAATAGACAGCTGGAAAGTCAATAATAAGCGCATATAGCGTTTGTGGCGTGAAGAAGGTTTGCAACTTCCAAAGCGCCATAAGAAACGAAAACGTCTTTATCACAAAACAGTTCAGTCATCAGGCTGAGGCCTCACCATTAAAATCATATTTGGAGTATCGACTTTGTGCACGACAAGCTCACAAATGGGCGTGGCTACAAAATGCTAACGGTCATTGATGAATACACTCGAGAAGCGCTTTATGTTGCCGTCAGGTCCAAGATGAATACTAATGATGTGCTGGACGTATTGTTTGATCTGATCTTAAAGCGTGGAAAGCCAAAGTTCATTCGCTCCGACAACGGCCCTGAGTTCATTGCTAAACATCTTCAAACTTGGCTCAGAAAAGTGGGCATTGAACCAATCCAAATCTATTCAGGCTCACCTTGGGAGAATGGCTATAACGAACGCTTCAATGGCACCTTACGGAACAAAGTTTTAAATGCGGAGTGGTTTTACACCGTCCATCAAGCCCAAAAGGCAATCAATGTCTGGTTTCGCCAATATAATCACATCAGGCCGCATCACGGTCTGAATATGCGACCTCCAGTACTTGAAACACTAATAGAAAAATCGAAAAATACTGGTACAGAAAATTGGGGCTAAACACACTAAGCCCATCAGTTTAAAGGGGGAGGGCTTTTCTATAATGAATGTTGTGCCCGCTTTGATAGAAAAGCTCCCAAATAGGTGATCCTGATTACTTGTACGTATTGTCCTACCAACTTGTATGCGCTGACGCACTATCCATTTCTTGATAGAGTATTATTCATTTAGTGGTGGCGAATATGTTGTTAACAGCCAAGTTAAACTTAATGTCAGGCATTTTAATTGGGGCTACTGCCCTTTTAGTGATGAAACAACTGTGCAAACGTAAAAGGTGCAAGAAAAACCAGGAAACCCATGCACCCGTTGCTGCGTCTGATTAACACTCTGTGAAGGCTCTTCTTGCCAGCCTAAAGTAGCCTCTAAGAGAGTCCCTTCTAGTAACCGATTCTAGAGGGGCACTGGGTTCTCCAGCAAGCATATAAAATAAGAACAACAACCTGACCCTTTAGTCCCCTTTTGTAAAATCCGTGTTTGTCTTCCCCCAGTGGGGGTGTCTTTCCTTTGACCATGGGACCCACGCGATCAACTTTGGTCACACGCCGGTCACACCTCAGTCACACGCACTTTGACAAAACGGCATGAATCAGTAGAATCATCAGAAATCACATTGAGGTGATGACTAACAATAAAGCACTGATGTGATTGCTAATTTTTACTTGAGAAATGGTAGCGGAGGAGGGACTTGAACCCCCGACACGCGGATTATGATTCCGCTGCTCTAACCAACTGAGCTACTCCGCCTCTGACTAACACAACGATAAATCGGCGTATCCCGTCCAAAGATGTCTGTGCTTTTATTAACAACCATTGCTTTGGTCAAGCAAATAGCAACCTGCTGCGAAGTTTTTTTAGACAGCCAAGTGAGAGATATTATTACACACAGCGGTGGTAAAAATCCTCATAACGAATTATGTCATCTTCCCCCAAATAACTTCCAGTTTGAACCTCAATTAGGGTCAATGGGTCATTGGTTTCATTTGCCAAACGATGTTTTTGACCAGCTTTGATGTAAACTGACTCATTGCAATTCAACACAAACATGTCTTCGTCTCTGCACACGGTGGCGCAACCAGACACAACAACCCAGTGTTCTGAGCGGTATTTGTGACTTTGAAGAGACAATGATGCTTTTGGATAGACATGCAAACGCTTCACCTGGTAATTTGGCATCAACACTAAACTTTCAAACCATCCCCAAGGGCGGTAGTCTTTCAGGTGCTCAGTTGCCTCAGGCACACCCTGCGACTCGAGGTTTGAGACAATTTTTCTTACCTCTTGCAGCCTGTCAGCGTCTGCCACGAGAACTGCATCATCAGTTGCTACGGCAACGATATTTTCTAGCCCCAAACCAGCTAAGCGTAGCCTATTAGCCGAGGACCAAAGCATTGTATTTTTGCAATCTACTCCAGTCGTATTCTGAGTATACGTGTTGTTATTAGAGTCTTGCACATTTAAATTGGCTATTGCACTCCAATCCCCAAGATCAGACCATTCTGATTGGAAATCAACACAGTATATGTTGTCCGCCTTTTCCATTATGGCATAGTCAATTGACTCAGCGTTGACCGCAGCCCATGAAGCTTCAGAAATTCGAAAATAATCTAGATCAGTATAACCGTCAGCGACTGCTTTGCCCACACCTGACAGCATCCCAGCCTGAAAACGTTGAGCCAAGTCCAAAATTGTTACAGCTTTGAAAAGAAAAATACCTGTATTCCAAGAATACAACCCACTCGCAACCATTTCTATTGCCCGAGAGTAATTGGGTTTCTCATGGAACCCTCTCACCGGCCTACAAGCTCTTCCCTCATCGATCACTGCTTCAATGTAACCGTAACCAGTCTCAGCTCGTGACGGTTTCACGCCAAAGGTCACAACACCCCCGTTGTTTGCAACCGCCAAGCCTTCGGCAATTGTTTGCGAGAAAGAATCGAAGTCAGGGATATGATGATCAGCAGGCATTGCTAAAAGCATCGTATCGTTATCGTTTTTTTTAGCGACAAGGGCTGCAGCCAAAATGGCTGGCGCAGTGTTTTTCCCTTCAGGTTCAATAATAACATCTGCGTCACACCCCATCGCATTAAGCTGTTGTGACACCAAAAAACGATAATTGTCAGAAGTAACTATCAATGGTTTGGCAAATTTGTCACCCTGTACCCTCAAAATCGATTGCTGAAAGGGAGTTTGACCATCAATTAAAGGCACAAATTGCTTTGGGAGAGTCTTCCGGGAAACAGGCCACAAACGGGTACCAGCCCCACCAGCTAGAATAATTGGAACGATGCGCATGAAAAATGTCACTTCCCAAATGTTGCAAAATGTTGTCTACCATGGCACGCGGCCATTGCCAACGGACTTAAATAGTTGTTTTGTTCACTTAGCATTTGCTTGGGCAGTCCGCTCGCCAAAGGTTTTTTGAAGTTTCGAAAATTATCAGAGCCGGAGAAGATTGTCGCATTGAATTGCAAGACTCTAAATAAAAAATAGCCTAACACTATACAAACCACTGGGCAGTACCGCAGAAGTCAGAGTTGAAGAAATGCATTCAAATATCTTGATTGTTGGCGTTCTTTTCCCCGCCATTCCGCTGATGATGATTAATTTTGGTAATCGCTATTCGCTTTTGGCCGGATTGATCCGCAATTTGCATGACACGGTGATCAATGAAAAAATCTCAACCGATGACAGCGCCCGGTTTTTCCGCCAGATTGCCAGCCTTCGGCAAAGACTGCGGCTGATCGCCATCATCCAGACCTTTAGTGCGCTTGCCTTTATCTTGAATCTGTTGGCGATGATTTCGCTTTATTTTGGCATTGATAATCTTGGCAGCTGGCTGTTTTTTTCATCAATCATTTTGATGGTTGCGGCGATGGTTCAATTCACCATCGAAATCCAGATTGCCAATTCGGCGCTTGATGTGCATCTGTCCGATCTGGAAAAACATCAAGAATGGCAAGATTATCTGGCATCATCAAAATCGCGTGGCAGAAAATCACGCAAAACCACACCACCGCCGCCGCCAAATCCTGCGGCCTAATCTTCGGCGTCATCATTAAGCAGGGTTATTTTTGATCGTTTTTACGCTGCAAATAGCCAATGATCGCCACCGCATCTTCTTCCGCGATATTCAAACGCTGGCGTAAATCATCAATCTTTTTGCGTTCATCGCTGGTGATCACCCCATCGGTTAATGCCGATGAAATTTCGGCCTCAAGCCGGTGCCGCCGCATTGTCACCTGATTGGTAAAACCAGTGGCAACAATGCCGGTTAATAGCGCAACAACACAAACCCCCATAAGCGCGGTCAGGGTGGCGATAAATTTACCCGCGACCGTATGCGGCACAATATCGCCATAACCAACCGTTGTCAGGGTAACAACCGTCCACCACATCGCCTGCGGGATTGATCCAAAATGGTCAGGCTGTACATCCTGTTCGGCAACATAGATCAATGCGCTGGAAATCAGCAAAGCCAACACCAAAAGGTACAAGGTCGCGGCAAATGACCGGCTTTCATGGCGAACAGCCGAAATCAGATCTTCAAGCGCCGATGAATAATGAGAAAATTTCAATAAACGCATCAACCTCAGAATACGAAGCCAGCGCAAATCAACACCGCCAAGAAGAAGCGGGATAATGCTCGGCAAAATTGCCAATAAATCAATGATACCCGTAAAGCTGAATATATAACCAAAGCGTTTGGCTGCCGCGCCTTTGTGTTTGCCATCTGGTGCAGCGGCACATGACCAAATCCGCAGCGCATACTCAATTGAAAAAATTGATACTGAAATCAGTTCTATTAAAGTAAAGACTGTTCGATATTGTGTATGGAGACTGTCGATTGTTTCAAGGCATACTGCCAACAAATTCAGCACAATCAGAGAAAATAGAAATATATCGCAATAACGACTTGCACGGTCGTCAGCCTGCCCCTTTTCAATAATTTCAAAGACACGCTTTTGACTAAACATCGGAAAACCCATTTAATAAATTAGATTTAACAAATTCCTGTAGCTAAAGCCTTCGTTACTTCGCCGTTCGTTTGCACTCAAAGTCTTTTTGGCAGTGAAGAAAAGCAGACATGCTCAAACTCAGCTCTTCAAGTCCCGTTCCCTGCCGCTTGTATATACAAATTCTCTCACCACTATCATCGTCAATATAAGTCTTGATCAACCGGCAAGTGGTTTTGCCAGCTGAGCTATCGACGGCTTTACGTCTACATTCCGCCTTCTCACGGCCAAGGATTGTTTGTGGCCACCTGAGCCGGTCCTTTGACCATAAGGTGCAGTGAGCAGATGACTCACTGCCCTGATAAGTTTTGCCGCCAGCAAGCGCAGGCTGCATCCCGTAGCTAGAGAACAGCAACACAAATACCAATGATAGAAATACTCGAGGCTTCATAAATCAAAATCCAAATCAGTGTTGGTACAAGGCACCTTGCGCAACGCATACGCCTCACTCCTATATAACGACATTTAAATGAATAATTGAAGTTCCAAAAAAATATCGCTCTAAAACAGCCATGGTCTTCACGCCCTTTTGGAGAGCGCTGGCACAGTAGAAAATAGCATATTTTTGCGCATGTTGTTTTTGCAGCAACAAACTTTGTGTCAATGATTGATCTTTTGAAGCAAGCGAACAGATTTTGCTGTTACCATCTCACTGGCTAATTGATTGAATTCCAGATAATGGCTTGCCTTTTTATGCACCTCAAAAGCAAACGCATCATCATAAAGTTCATAGAGAAATATCTTTGTTGGGTTTTGCGGGTCTTGCGTGATGTCGAATTGATGACAACCGACTTCATTTGCCAATGAATCTGAAGCATTGTTTTGTATAATTATTAAAAAGGCGTCAAGACTTGCCGGATCAATCTCAAAATCAACACATACTGCAAGCATGTTTAGCACCCTTTTTAAAATTAATCTGTACCATGATACAACGTTATGCGACCAGCGAAACCCAACATATATCTAATTAATACAACGGACATAATGGCGCTCAAAGCAAAAAACCGAAGCAATCGATCGTTAGCGTTACCACCCTTCAAAGTGGTACCGCCAACCATCTATTACATTAGTTATTATAATAAACCTGAAGTTGCGGTTACCCACCAAACCATCCAGCCAGTGTGGGTCCCAAATAGTGAACGGTTACCCAAATCAGGATAATCAAAACCCCAATCGCAACAAGCAGGGTTTGCAGAAAATCCTGGAGCAAAGCGGTAATGAGCTGTTTGGTCAAGAGTGGCCCAAAGGCGATATAGCTAACGATAAGCGAGACTGGAAAAGTCAGATAGACAATGGTTGAAATCGCCCAGAATCGGATCATTCCCATTTTTGTAAAGGGATTATGTTTGCCCGCGGCCTTATCTTGATCTTGCATATTTGACCAGCCCTGAAAAATGAGGGAATTTCGGGTAACTCATCAGAACCAGCGCATTTTGCGGAAAATCAAGACCTGCAAGCCAACCACCAGCGATAGCATTACGCAGAAAACAAGAAAAGCCTGTGGGTTTTCAGCGCCCGGAATGCCACCAATATTGATGCCTAAAAGCCCCGTTAAAAACCCAAATGGTAGGAAGATTGCCGCGACGACTGACAATGCGTACATGTTTTTATTCAGTCTTTCAGTCAAAATATTCGTTACCTCATCACTGATCACCTGCGATCGTTCCCGAACCGAATCCAGCTCTTCAACAAAGCGGGTAATATTATCATGCGCCTCAATCATATGGTGATGGTTATGATCAGCAAACCAGGCAATTTTTGCCTTAAGAAAATTTATGATCAAGTCGCGTTGCGGTGCCATGTAGCGTTTGAAAATAATTGCCTTTTTTCGGATTGATACAATTTGCTCACGAAGCGCATTGGTACTGCCATCAAGCACATCTTCTTCGATATCATCCATTTCTTCGCCAAGGCTAGTCACCGCTGGTGCCATGCGCACAAAAAGCAGGCCAATCAGCGCCGTGATGAAGCCTGCAGAATCAACCGGCCCCTGCCCCGCCTCGATATTGGCAGCCAAATCACCAACCGCTTTTAATTTTCGTCTTTGAAGCGAAATAATGCGATGCGGGTCAATCCATAGCCGAATAGAAACCATGTCTTCGGGACTGGCATTTTCATTCAGACTCACCCCGCGCAGGATTAACAAAACGCCCTCACCAACCGGCAAAATACGCGGCCGCGTTTCATCAGCAAGCAAAGCATTACGACAAAATCATCTAAATAGCCAACTTCGCGACAAAGCCAAGCCGCTGTATCAGGATGATCGGCATTCAGATGCGCCCAGGCAAGCTGGTCATCTTTCAAAAGACGTGAAATAGCGCCGTCATGCAGGGTAGCGTCGCCACCCGAACCATCTAATGAATAGGCGAATAAAACAGGATCACTTACAACCACCCCTTAATGCCAGTAATGACAATGAATTGCCGCATCATACGCGCGTTGCTGGCCAAGGTTCAAAGGAATTCACCTGCCACGCGTCGCATCACGAACGACCTAGCATCACAAACGGCTCGGTATCACGAACGTGACATGAGATTGCCCCCAAGCGGGGCGGCGGCATTCACGAAAACGGTTTCAAAATTTGCCAGATCGGTAAAAGCAATGACATCATCGGGCAGATCTGCTTCACTGACAGCTAGACGAATGGTCATTTGCGCGGTGCCACCAGCAATCGTCAAAAATCCCCAAATAAGCTTTTGCGCCGCTGTCGGCGCGATGGAGAATTGTTGGCATGCTAATCCTGCAAGCCGTTTGACCCGCCGCGCCATCCCGCGTTTGCTTTTGATATAGGCCTCACGGTCAAGCTGCGGTTCAAGCAATGCAGTGGCAAAACCGGCCAATTGCAGGAACAAAGGATCATCAGCATAATGCCGCGCGAAATCACGGCAAAATCCGTCAAAACCAGTTAATTCAGGCTGATAAAAGGCAAACCGGTCAATCCAGCGATCAAACAACCGGCCATGAACCGCAAGAACAAGTGACTCGCGGCTGTTGAAATATAGATAGAGCGTTCCTTTTGCCAGCCCCGCCGCCGTTGCGACCGCCTGCATTGTCATGGCATCATAGCCCGACTGCCGAAGCAAAATTTCAGCCGCTGTCAAAATCGAATCTTCGCGCGCTAATTTTGCTGTCTCAGATCTGGCACGCTGCACCGGCTGCATCCCCGCCCCCACATAATAATTGACCAGCGGTCAGTTTATGCTTGCTTAACCAAAAAGCCAAGCCAAAAGACGGATCAGATAAACCTATGAAGATGTGTTTTGAAAAAGCTGGCGTAGCAGTTGATCTAATTGATCAGCATCCTGCCATGTAAAAAAATGGGGCTGATCTGAGTCAATATCCAAAACGCCAAGCAATTGGCCGCTCTGGTCAAGAAAGGGAATCACCAATTCAGATTTCGTGCTGCTTGAACAGGCGATATGCCCCTCAAAAAGATCAACATCATCAACAAGCTGGATTGCCCCTTTTCGTGCGGCCGCGCCACAAACCCCGCGATCAAATGGGATAACAACACAGCCATGCCCACCCTGATAGGGGCCAATCTTTAATAAATTAGGCGCAACTACACGGTAAAAACCAACCCAGTTAAACCCGTCAACAGCATGAAATAACTCGGCTGAAACAGTGGCCATAATCGCAATTGAGTCATCTTCCCCGTCGCAAAGCGCATGGATACGCGCGATCAGGTCGGGGCGAATAATCGAAATGTCTTGCGTCATTATCATTGCGATCCAATTGTCGGCATTATTATTTGCCAGTGATAGCAAGAAACGACAAAGGGCGTAAGCCCAAAGGATTACGCCCCCAAATCCAAAGCTGTTTCGGAAAACCGATATTTAAATGCCTCTATACCCCCATTATTTTGCTGGCACGCTTGGTCAGGCGATCAACGAGGGCATGGCCAGCAACCATCATTCAAGAAATTCAAATTTTCGGGTAAATGTTCATGGCGTTTTGTCGTTGTTTCACCTGAACAGAATTTCAACAAGAAGGCTTTCGGGCGTGCGCAATAGATATTTCACCATCGCCGCAATTGCGGCCATCGGCATGATGACAACCAGTTGTCAGCTGCTGATTGATAACCGCAAAACCGGCAAAACATCGGTTGTTGTTGTGCCAACGGATGAGTGGGATGCGCTTCGTGGCGAACAGATGCGGCCAGCTATTACCCGCGATATCGCCAAAGAAATGGCCGCTGATATCGCCGATGAACTAAAATCTGTACAATCTACCAATGCCGCCGCCCCGCCAGCAGAACCGATGATCACGCCAGTAAAGCGCCCTGCACCCACACCGATTGACGGGTCACAGATCATTCAATTCAGCAACCGCAGCAACAGCCAATTGGCCGGATGCAGCAGCATTGGAATTATCGAAGTATTGCATACTGGCACGATCGACGAAGCCTTGATCATTTTGAAAAACGAGGCCTATAGGCTGAACACAAATATTCTTGTTCCACTTAAGATGAACCAAACCGATGTGGACCCAATTGCATCACCAAATATCAAAATCGATGCACGGATGATGAAATGTCCGCTGAAACTTGCGCGAGGTAATTAGACCATGGGAGACATTATTCACTTCAATGAGTACCGCGCTGATCCAAAGGTCGTTATCAATGATGTGGCGAAACTATCAAAAAAAGACATTTACAAGGTTGAACAAATCCGAGATTCAATTGAAACGGCGCTCGAAAAGGTGGCAACAACAGAAAACATGCCCCTAACTGTGGCGATGGCCGCTGGCCGCTATGCCGCGATGCGCATGTTTCAGCTTCAAGGCCGCGCCGAAACAATGGCTTTTATGGATCAATGTGTTGTCACAGCCGAGCTTTGTGATGATTTCATGCAGCATTTTGATGAAGATGCCTGATGCATTGGGCGCGCTCGAACCGTGCCCCTCGCCACCACATGACCGAGCATCAATCACCACTGCATAATTAAGCTTCAATCCGGTAGATTGGTTGTCTCGAGATTCTAGATATTAATTTTGGATTTTGATCACAGGCAATCTAATTTGATTTTGCGTTAACGCGACTGATTGTTCCAATCACTTCGGCACCGAGATCAATTGACAATGCATTGGCCTGAACCTCACCCTCGACAATGCCGGTGTTGGTGACATTCAGGCTTTCACAAATCAGATTACCGTTGAAATGACCGTTAATAATAGCCGTCTTTGACTTCACGGCGCCGGTCACTTTACCCTGCTCACGGATGATCAGGTCAATTGCGGTAATATCACCGTTAAATTGGCCATCGATTACAACTGGATGGTCACCGCCATCGAGCGAACCCTCCATGATCAAATCGCCTAAAATATAGGTTGTGTCATCGTGAAAGCTGGTCATTTGATCATATGGTTTTGCCGACATGGTTTATGCACCTTCAATAGGGGGTTTTGGTACCGCGCCATTTTTTGCCTTACCCAATGTTGTTGGCATAAGCAAATCCGCATCGTCATTGTCAATTTGCGCCACGGCAGTGTTTTTTGCTTTCCAGTTATGAACAACATGGCAATTCAACGCCGCGCCGCGATCCATCTGCAACGTTTCGTAGTGCAGTTTTCCAGAAATTGACGCTGTTGCAGTAGCCCAAATACTTTTAGCCTGCATCTTGCCTTCATAATGGCCAGACACCACAACAAGGTCAGCTTGTATCGCCCCATCGAAATGTCCAGCTTCACCGATAGTAACCTTTTCCGCTGTTAAGTCGGCATTCATTTTGCCATTAACTTCGATAACACGCGCATTGATAACTTTACCAGTAAACGTTGCACTGGCTCCAATGAGTGTCTTGTTTCCAAGTTTATCCATTTGTCACCGGCTCCTTGGTGAATTTTGCGTTAATATGTGCGCCATCAGCAACGGAGACGTCCTGACATTTAATTTCTCCTTCAAAATACGCTGTTGCCGATAAAAACACTTTATCGGCAACAACAGTACCATGAACCCTGCCGTCAATTGTTACGCTTTGTGCGGTAACCTCTCCAGTAATAAACGACGTTGACGAGACGTGAAGTGTATCGGCATTAATATCGCCGTCAAGTTGTCCTGCCATAACCAGCGGTTCAGATACGGTAATAGTGCCCCTGATTCGTACATTTTCGTTGATCTGCGACGGATTTCGCGACGCCCTTGCACTAATCCTATTCTTTCTAAACATTTTAATTCTCTGATTCTACAAAAAATAATTTTCAAACAGCTTTGTTCTTTTTATTTTGGCTCTTCAATCAAGTCACTTTACGTTAGCATGTTTCAGGATCCGCTACTCAGAAGTTTTGATGGCATGTCATTTGCTTAAAAGAAAGATGGCTTAACAGCAATACGACATTTTTACCAAATTCTTAATGTAATTAGAGCAAATTATGGCTGATGAAGTTGTTGATATTCGGAAAAGAATAGAAGAAATGCGAAACGAAGTTTCAGCAGCGATCGTCTCACGCCAAGAGCTAGAAGATGCAACCTATGCTGTTGACCAAAATGCTGATATCTCGCTTGGTAACGAGGCAGTCGAACCGGCAGCACGCGCCGTAAATGATGGGCACAGATCAGAAGGTGTCGCAGCCAAATCATCACCTACAAGTAAGCGTGTTCCGGATGATTTGGTAAATAAGCATAGAGCCATTGAAGCCACCTTGAAAATGCCTGCTTTTCAACTAAATGTGCGTAATCAAACCTCCAATAACCTGTTGCTGACAGTGATCGGCATTCAATTGTTGACCAATATTCTGCTCATTTTGCTGGTCTGGATGAAATTAGGATAAGGATCGGATGACGAATAAAGGCCAAAAAGCAGTCACACCACGCGTTGTTCGAGTTCTACGTGCTTTGGGACTTGCTGGCCTTTACGCGCGTTTTGCCCCCGAAGTACGACGCGGCAACCAGCCTGATATGCCAATCATCACAACCAACAAAATTTGGTTTTTGCGCGAAAACCGGTTTTTGGTCTTCACCCGCGGCGGCCCTGTTGAAGTAACGCTGAAACCATCGTTGGTTTTGACAGGAATCCTGATTTGTATGGCTGGTGTCGCCGCCATTTTCTATTCGACGATCATTGCCAGCTATAGCGCCATCGAGGTGATGCGCGACGAAACCATCAAAACCGCACAGGCCAGCGCAAACCCAAAAGGCGGTGCCGCTTTCAACAAAGATGATACTGCCACTAGTGCGTTAAAATGGTTCGATTACGATCCAGCCAGCCTTGAGGATTCGCACCCGCCATCAATTATTGGAAAAATAGCACAACCGCCAAGTCTGATCGTTGGCCGGATTACAACCCAGCTGGCGGTAACCACACCGCAGACACAGCAAACATCGCCAAATACCAAAATCGCGGAAGATGCCGAAACCGTTGCCGATAATGCCATGCCAATGATCATCCAAGGCGGCAAGCGCGTCACCCTTGCCAGCAATGCCGCATCTGCCAACCCAGAATTTGGTAATGATGCAAATAACATGGCAATCAAACAAAAGGCGAATGACGCCTCGTCACCTGAGATGGTGCCAATGACTGCTGAACCGAGTCTCGCCGACCAAAAATCGATCGAAACAACGGCTAGTGTAGTGCGCCGCATGCCCAAGATTGATGCCGAACAGGCCAATGCCGTAAAGGTAGGTACCAATGTGACAGCGGCGTCAAATCCGATCATCGAGAATAATGTCAAACCGGCGAGCATTGCCGCACGCGCACAAGAATTCGCCATTGCGCTTTTGCCTAATTTTGCATCTGCACCAAACGAGCGGAAACCAGCCCAAATTCAGCCAGATGAAAATAATGGTGATGCCATTGAAACGGCGCGTCTTTCCCCGCCATCGCCAAATCTGCCTGAACAGCCAGCCGCAAAAAATGCTGCATTGCCAGCCGCACCTGATATGCCCCAAGCCGACGGATTGCTAACCGGCTTTTTTACGCAGCGCCGAGGACCAGTCCTACCGCTTGTAACCGAGGCCGCAAGAACCAAAAAAATGCTTTTGGCACTGGAACAGGAAATCGACTATATCCGCGCGACCGTTACCGGCCTTGGCATTTCGGCTGATGTGTTGCCAAGCCAAATCCAGCTTGCCAGCATGCCAAAGGATGACGATTTCAAAAATATGATGGTCAATCTTGCCGAACATCGCGCGGCACTTCGTAAAATCCCATTCAAACCACCAATGCTCTATTATTATATCTCAAGTGATTACGGCAATCGGAAACATCCAAAAACCGGCAAGGTGTCATTCCATCACGGTGTTGATCTGGCAGGGACATGGCAGGAAAATGTGCGCGTGACCGCTCCGGGAACGGTGATTTATGCTGGCACTGAAGGCTCATTTGGCAAAGTTGTGCGCGTACAGCATGATTTTGGTATTGTCACAACCTATGCTCATTTGGCGCGCATCACCGTCAGGCTTGACGATTATATCGGCGAAAATCACGTTATTGGCAAAATGGGCAATACCGGCAGATCAGCAGGCGCGCATTTACATTACGAAGTGCGGGTCAATGACAAATCTATCGATCCGGTCAAGTTCATGACCGTTGGCCGTCAAATCAGTGTTGCTGGTGAATTACGGCAATCCAGCCTTGTTGAATAGCACCCATTACGCGCACATATCCCCTTTTTTGACATATCCTCATCAGCTTATGGCATGCGAAATGCATTACCGAGGAAACAGCCAAAACTGTCAAAAATTTTGGTGAATGTTACCAAGAGGAGAGCCGGAATGAGCCGTCAGACAAAACCAGTTTTTACCATCGAGTCCAAAACCAAATTTGTCAAACATACAGACGATGAAGCAAAGGACCTTGGCATTGAATTTGTTCATTTCGACCAAGACGATAAACCCGCAAGCCAGCATATCATCCCGCTTGGCAATTTTATCAGCGACCAGCCACTGACCAGTGAAGAATATCTGATCACGCGGTCTTTAGTGGCGGCGCAGACCGTCAAATAATCACAGCCATTCCCCATCTTGGCATCAGCAAACTTCCGGCCCCGTGACATGTGACACATGTGACAAGACCGCCAACCGAAAACCGGTTGACGGTCAAGCACAGGGAGTAAAGAACCAAGCTCGAAACGCACTAGCGAATATTGGCAAGGCGAGCCTGCATGCGGCGTTGTGACGATGATGGAATATTCATCATTTCGCGATATTTGGCGACAGTTCGGCGGGCAAGATCAATGCCCTCATCAGCGATCATTTTACAAATCGCCTCATCGCTAAGTGGCTTGCCGGGGGTTTCCTGACCAATCAATCGCTTGACCATGTTACGAACAGCAGCAGCCGAGGCATTGCCCGATGGCGTACGCGATGCAATATTGACACTAAAGAAAGATTTCAGAGGCATGCCGCCACGCGGCGTTGAGATCAGCAGGCCCGTTGTTACACGGCTAACTGTGCTTTCATGCATGCCAACCGCCTGCGCCACATCGCGAAGTGATAAAGGCTTTAAATAATCCAGCCCTTTTTCCAGAAAATCGGTTTGCTGGCGGATTATTTCGGCACTGATTTTCAAAGTTGTCGAATTGCGCTGTTCAACCGCCCGCTTTAGCCAGCGCGCATTATTCAGAGCATTTGCCGAGTAGTTTTGCGCCTCATCATCCATCTTTTTGGTGGCGACCATTGCGGCATAATCTTCATTGATCACCATCGCCGGTAGCGTTGACCGGTTCAATTCAACTGCCCAGCCATCTGAACGCCGCTTTACAATCACATCAGGGCTTGGCATTTCAAGATGATCGATTCCCAGAAATTCACCTGGCTTTGGATTCAATGTGCGAATAATTGCCAGCATTTCCATAACATCGTCAGAAGTGCCTTTGATAAGGCGCGCAAGACGTTTCACCTCACCGCGGCCAAGAAGGTCAAGATTTTCCAACAATATGGAAAATGCATCGGTCATGGCGCCAAGTTCGATCAATTGCAGGCGTAAACAATCTTCAAGATTACGCGCAAACAAGCCAGTTGGCTCAAAAGTCTGTAAAACAGCCAATACATCTTCGGCTTCATCAAGGCTGCAACCGCTGGCATCGGCGACATCTTCTACCGGCATACCAATCCAGCCACTTGGCTCAAGCGCATTGACAAAATGTCCAGCAATCAACCGCTGTTTTGGGTCATCCATTGCCAGATTCAGCTGGCGAAACAAGCCGGGATAAAACCCTTCTGCTGATGACACATTACTGATGGCGTCATAGTCACCCTCAAACGGCGCATTGGCTGAGCTGTTACGCGGCGCATCGACAATTGACTGGTCAAAACGGTTTTCAAAATCACTATGTTCAGTCGGGTCTTCGGCCAGTGCTGCACTCTCTTTAAAATCGCTAAGGTCAGGCGCATCGGCTGATGCGGCATTATCAGCGCTGCTGTCAGCACTACCATCAGCTGTTGGCTGGTTCGAATCTTCAGTCTCACCAAGCTCCAAAAACGGGTTCTCATCAACCTGAGCTTGCAGATGTTGGCTAAGTTCCAAATTGGACAATTGCAGTAATTTGATGGCTTGCTGCAATTGCGGCGTCATCACCAATGACTGTTTTTGTTTTAGTTTTACTGACTGAGAAAGTTGCATAACCCTGTCCTCCTGAAAAAACTTTGGGGTTCCGGCATGCAATTTGCAAAATATCTATTTGACGAGAGGTTTCGTCAAGAAAACGACAGATTATCTTATTTATTTCAATGATTTATGGTTTTAGCAAGATTTTTGCTTTTGCCCCATGTCAGAATTAAGACAGGTAAAAACAGCGAATAACACAATTGATCATCATAAAAATTCGCCCTATGCTTTGCCGATACCACCCATAAACCAACACCATTTCAGGGTTTCATGCTTCAAACACGAACCGATGCTAAATCAGGCCCATGCCACCGATGCCGGATTATACGGTCTTTCATCATGTTCACATTCATGCTGGTGATTTTGGCCATTGTCGGCGGCAAACGACTTGAAGTGATTAATTTTCTCACCCCCGCCTGGTTTGCAACAGCCATTATCGCGCTCGGGCTATGCGGGTTTCTGATCAAGCTGACTAGCTGGAAGCTTTTTAATAAAATTATCTAGCGGTCGCGAACCAACCGAACCAAAACTTCCTGTGTTGGAAAAAACCGCCCATAAGTATGGCCAGTCATAAAATTGACTGTCCAGATATGCCGCGGGGCAAAGCCGTTGACCTCGCCAGTCCAATAAGGCTCGCCAAGCGTATTTGGAAAACTATCAAGCTCGATCTTTACTGGCGCGCAGGCTTTACAAACCAGACCTTCCAGTTCGGCACGGCTTGGCAAACGCCAGCCCGGCCCCAATTGCGCATTCGCAATTACGATCGCCCTTGCCACATCTTCTTGCGTCAACTGCACCGCCACACCTTCGCAATCAGTGCCATTCCAAATCTGACCAACCGAACAACGCATCCATTCGACACCATGTTGAAGGTCAATCACCAGATGTTCACGAACCATAAAATGACCCGATTTGACAATCACCTCATTTGCCGGATTAGTGGTGTCCAATGATTGGGTTTGCGCCATCGCTGGCGTTGTACACGCTATAATGACCAAGATTGCAGCCAGACTTCGGTACCAGATGATCACTTGGAAAAACGCAAAAAACTGCATCTGCCACATAATGACCTCCATTCGTTCATTGTTGCTGCCACAAAGCTACTATACCAGGATTTAAGCATATCTTGCGCCAATTCAGCCTATTAATATGACGATATGCTAATATTTTTATTTTCCCCGTGAAAATCTTGCCGCATTATTGGATTGGTATCGTTTTTGCTTAGGAAAACGGTTGGACCCTAAAAACAAGTCAAGAAAAGAGTGGTATTACTATGGATATAGCATCCCTTATTGGATTCATAGGCGCCATAGGCATGATATTGGGAGCCATGATCTCAGGTGGAGGCGTTGGTCCATTTATTGACGTTCCATCGATTTTGATTGTGGTTGGTGGAACCTTTTTTTCGGTGATGTACACCTGCCCATTGCCTGTTTTCCTTGCAAGCTTTGGTGCTATGGCGAAGGCATTCCTTCCACCAATTAAGAAAATGGATCAGTTGGTTGAGCGTATGGCCGAACTTGCAGCAATTGCCCGTAAAGACGGCATGATGGCGCTTGAAGGCCAAGATGTTCCTGACAAATTTTTTCAAAAAGGTTTGCAAATGCTTGTTGATGGCGCGGATGAAGGCAAGCTCGTCACGCAACTTAATGGCGAGATCAAGGCAATGAAAGCTCGCCATGAAACAAACCAAAATGTTGTCAAAGGCTGGATTGATATTGGCCCAGCTATGGGCATGATCGGTACATTGATCGGTCTTGTTTTGATGCTTGGCAATATGGCTGATCCAAAGGCCATTGGCCCTGCCATGGCGGTGGCTTTGCTGACAACAATGTATGGTGCGATTATTGCGAATATTATTTTCATGCCGATGCTCGTCAAACTCGAAGGTTATACAGCATATGAGGTCATCTACCGAGGGTTAGTCGTTGTCGGTCTTCGTAATATCGCCAGAGGCGAGTCGCCGCGCAACATTCAAGATCAAATGGTTTCCGCCCTCCCTCCTAAAATGCAGGCTAAATTAGAGGCCGCATAATATATGAGAGATTGCCCCCAAAACGCATTATCTCTCTGTAAGGACATGAAGAATGGCTGAAGAAGACGAAAACGAAGTTATCGAAGAAGAAGAAGAAGAATGTCCAAAATGCCCGCCTGTTGGCGCACCGGCATGGATGGCAACCTTTGCCGATATGGCAACTTTGTTGATGGCTTTCTTTGTTTTGATCCTGTCATTTGCCGAATTCAACGTACCAAAATTCAAACAGATTTCGGGATCGTTGAAAAACGCCTTTGGTGTGCAAAAGATCGTGCCGATTGTTGAACAGCCAAAAGGCACAACCGTCTTGTCGCTGAATTTCAGCCCATCGCCGGCAAAGTCAGTCACCGATGAAATGACCCAGCAGACAACCGAGACAACAAAGCCCGAAATTGAAACGCAAACCAAAACCAAAGACAGTGACGGCAGCGGCGAAAAACAAAGCGATGCTGAAGATCTTGTCAAAGCCCTTGAGCAAGCGGTTGCGCGTGGTGATATTCAAGTCGAAACACTTGGCGAAAATGTTGTGGTGAATTTCACCCCAAGCGAGTCCGAACAGAAAGACCTGCCGCAATTGCTTCAGCAAACCCTGAACGCCATTGAAAAGGCCAAGGCCGCCACTGGCAAATCGGAACAGGATGTTCTGTTTGGCGGAATTGAAGGCCAATTGGCCGAACTGGCTTCAGCGGCCAGCGCTGCTGCAAAAAGCACCAAAGAACAAGCCGAAGCAAAGGCTGAGTCAAACAAAAAGGCGCAGATTGCCGAAGACGAGCTGAAAGTCGCCTTGCGTCAGGAAATTGGTCAGGGGCTTGCCGATGTTCAGCGTGAGGATGATAAGGTGATCATCACGATCGGGGCTGGCGGTGCCTTTGCCTCGGGATCTGCCGACCTAACCCCTGCGGCGATCGACATCATGAATCGTATTGCTGAAGTGAATGCTGATGGCAAAAGTGAAATCAAAGTGTCCGGCCATACCGATGATGTGCCGTTGATCTTTGGCTCTAACTATCGCGACAATTGGGATCTTGCCGCGGCGCGTTCGGCAAGTGTGGTTCAGGCATTTGCCGCCAATGGCACAATTTCCGAAGACCGGCTTGAGGCGATTAGCTATGGCGAGTCACGCCCCGTTGAGCCAAATGACACGGCCGATGGACGCGCGAAAAACCGCCGGATCGAAATCGAAATCAACTATTAGTGACTTGTTGGTGTCAGCAGTGGCACCTCAGATAGCACCCAAGAAACGCGCTGATGGCTTGCAAGACACTGCCGGAGTCTTGGTGGTGCCGCCCTCGCCCCTCAATTTGCGTGTCTATGATGCACCCCATGGTTGAACAGTCGCTTACCTATGAAACAACCAAAAGGCGGCTTGCCTGATTGTCTTGATGCGGACAGTCTTGATGCGGACAGTCTTGGCTCCACCAATCTTGGCGCATCGCCCAGCCGTCGCCCAAAGTACCATGCCCCTTCATAGCTGCGCCCTTCCCCGCCGCAGCACCGCCTAAAGGCCGCATATATCGGCAAACGGCATCAATCAAACAGAAAGACAACCGCTCCACAAGATAGAACAGAATTAAATTGATATTGATAAACGTGATAGGCCTGCCAGAAAAGGCTAGGTCGTCTGTTGGGGTGATGGCGTTGTAGTTGAGTCTGGTTCAGGCGCGCCAACATACGAGAAATCAAATTGGCATTTTGGATCGATCTGCCGGCAAACCAGCTGAGCTTCAGCTGAAGTACGCGCTGCAAGGACATGCCAAAAGTAATGCTCGGTAAACAGGCTGTAATTTCTAATCAGGCGAAACTGTATACGGTGGAAATAGATGGCCAACAATATTGCCGTTATGGCAAACACACCCCAATGGACAACAAGAGATGTTGCATAGGCAGCAACGACCGCAGCCATGGGTTCCCAGGCACGATGTTGAAGCAGCCAGACCGGTGGTAAAATGGTCGCAATGGCCGAATAGCCAGTATCATAAAGCACAACATGGCGCTGGACGTCACGAAGCGCCTCATAATTTTGGTAATGGTCTTTTGGCCCCATATGATGTTTGGCAAATAACGCTGCAGCCGCGCTTGATTCTTCGGCGTCAGCATAATCATATTCAGCACCAAGCCTGCCCCCAGCAAACACATCATAAACAACCTCACCGCGACAGATGGTCAGCAGCAGTTTTTCTTCAAGGAGTTCGGCCTTCGCACCAAGTGCCCGAAACGCGTCAACATCATTGGTATTTAATTCACCATCAATGGCAATAATAATATCGCCATCACGAAGCCGAAGGTCGCGCCCATGTGAAACGCGCAATAGCGATTTGATCTTGATAAACTGTGGTGTCGCTGCGCCTTGGTTTGCAGTTTTGGCAGTTTCAGCCCCCATTCCGGCTGCGTGATCTTGATCAAATTCGGCCACCATGATCTCCGTTATCTAAACATCTGCCTGAATGACCCGCCGCAGTGACGGCACTTTATTTAGGGAAATGTAATACGATTTTGCTGAGTCTCAAGGAGTTTTCGAATTTCCTTGGTCTGCATCTTCAAAGCTTCGATTTCTTTTTTGGTTTTAGCTTGTGAGGATGCGACATTCTGCAAAGCGGTGTTGCTGGCAATCTTTTTATCAATGGCCGCCATGGATTTCATCACAGATGATTCAAGGCTGGCTAGACTAACCTTAAAGCTGTTCGTTACCGACTTGTCTTGGGCTGACATCGCTGTTTTCAAATCATCGCCAAGCGCGATTGTTGATCCGCCCAAACCATCGCCGGTCTTTTGCAATTGCGCCACAATGCTGGCGCTACCATCAGCCATGACTTTTTTCAACTCGCTAATTTGCGTTGTTGATTCGCGATTAAGCGTGACCAATTCTTCTTGTTTCGACAACGATACCTGCAATTCGGCAAGAACCGTATTTAGCCTCTCAATATTCTCAGAAAATACAATCAACCCCTCGCGGTTGGTTGAGGTCATCAATTTTAGCTCAGAAATTGACTTGAAATACAATGTCGCAGAAAAGGCTAGTGCGATAACCGCTGCTGAAACGGCGCTCACGAAGGTTATGGTGGTGTAACGATGGATTTGTGACACTTTACTTTCCAACTTCTTATGTTCGCGTTTTACCTGACTATATTCCGAGGTTACATCGGTTGCTGCATCCGCAGCGTCCAACGCAAGCTTGATACTTTCCTGCACTGAATTAAGTTCACCGGCCATCAGACTTTCCTCTGGTTTCTAATTTGCGGCCTTGATTGGTGGCCGAACGGTTTATCCGATATGCACATTGCATGCCAGTTGACTCAACCACAACCTGCGATGGCAGGCTTTTAGTCTTAAATCCGAACTTTGCACAGCCATAGGGGCGGTTGCGATCATAGGTGATAAAATAATGCGCACAGCCGTGACATCTGACCTGATTTTTAACATCATCACTCATCAGCCGTCTCGCCATTTTGCGACAAATTCAGCGATCACAAATCGCAAACCACCAAGGCCGCAACAAGTTGCTGCTAGCAACCCAATCGCCCCACGCAATTTTTCGTTCTCTTCGAGCAACCCGAGGCTAAAAATCAACAGATAGGCCGATAAGCCAAAAAACGTTACCGTGCTGATCATTTCACCAATTGATTGTTGTTTTCGCATTAAACACCTCCTGCCCCAGCCACAAGCGGCTTACCGAATTCATCAAATTTCATATCTTCAGGCAATTCAACGTCTGGCCGTTCAAGATCTTCGCCGCGATCGACCCTGTAAATATATGCCAGAACAATTGCCACCGCCTGATATAGCATTTCAGGAATTTCGTTACCAATCTCACCACCAAAAAACAGCGCACGCGCCAATAGCGGGCTGCGGAAAACAGTGACATTTGCATCATTGCCGCGCTCGATAATCATTTCGGCAATCTTGCCCCGCCCCATCGCCAGAATTTTTGGCGCTTGCGAACTGCCAACGTCATATTTCAGAGCCACAGCAAAATGTGTCGGGTTGGTGATAATGGCGGTAGCCGACGGCACATCATCTAATGCCTCTTGTTGGCGCGACGCTTTTGCTGCACTTTCCATCTGCATGCGGCGGATTTTTGCCTTAACCTCGGGCGAGCCTTCAGCCTGTTTATGTTCGTCTTTTTGGTCCTGCTTAGACATCTTTAAAGATTTAGTGTGTACATGCCGCTGATACAAATAATCAATTATCGCAATCACCGCCAGCGCAAGAAGTAGACCACCCAAAAGCATTGGATATATAACAGATAATGACGAAACGGATTGACCAATTGATCGGAAAGGCAGCTGCAATATTTTTCCAGCCTGTGAGTGCAATATTAGTCCCGCAATGCCAATTAATAAGCTGGCTTTGAGGATGGCTTTACCAAGCTCAACCAAAGCTTTTGTTCCAAGCATACGACCTAGCCCGGTGATAGGATTCATTTTTTTACCCTTAAAGGCCAGAGCCTTCGGAGCGAAATTAAATTGCCCACTCACGGCGCGTTGGGTTAACACTGCAACTATGGCTAACGGAACGCCGATGACTAAACCAACCGTAAAGAGCAAGTGCAAAACAGCTGAGGCATTTGCAAATGCTAGGTTAGTCAAATCGGAACCTTGATCAAAATGAAAGAATTTTTTCCAACCTGCTAGTCCCTGATTTACGAACCCAGGAACTGCATACATCATCAAAAGGCCAGCAAACAGAGATGTAAGAATATTTACTTCCTGAGATTTGAGAACCTTTCCTTCCTCGAGAGATTTGTCAATTTTCTTTTGGGAGGGGTCCTCGGTCTTTTCCTGGCCATCATTTCCTTCTTCAGCCATTTGTCATTTTCCCTAAAACTAATCTAACGCTGTCAACTCCACTTTGCGACAGATCAGTCAGCGAATAACCCAATACGTCAACCCACATGTATAGTAGAACAAAAATAACTATCATGCTTATTGGAAAGCCAACTGCGAACAAATTCATCTGAGGTGAGGACCTTGAAATAACGCCAACAGCAAGGTTAATAGCCACTAAAAAACCTGTTACGGGCAACATGATAATTGTTGCCGCAGCAAACATTGATCCAGCCGCTGATAATCCACCCGTGATAAGCGCTTTTAAATTAGGCACATTTCCAACCGGCATAAACTGATAAGTGTCTAAAATTGCTTGCAGAACCAATATATGTCCATTCCAAGAAAGAAAAAGAACAGTCAGGAAAAGCGAAAATATTTTACTGACAACAGGTGTCTGACCACCTGAGTCAGGGTCCATTTGAGCTGCAAAACCTAACCCCGCTGACGCAGCAATTTTTTCCCCCGCCAGAAGCGCTGCGGAAAACCAAATCGTCAAAATCAAGCCCGAACCTATACCAATCATCAGCTCGGTTACGACCACTTGGACACCGGTCATAGCGTCAAAGCTCTGCCAACTGGGTACAGAAACATTAGATGCCACAGACACACCGAGTAACACAGCCATAATTATGCGAACTTGAATTGGAACTGATGAACCCCCAAAAAATGGAGATGCAATTAAAAATGCTCCAATCCGTAAACTTGCTAAAAACACTGTTGCTAATGTTTGAACAACAAACTGCATGCTTAATCCAGGTAAAGCACCAACTTCGGCTAGATTTGTTAGCGCAAGGCCTTCCATGATTATCTAAGCACTCTGCGCAACTTGATCAAAAATGAAACTAAAATAATCTGCTAACTGTACCATCATGAAATTTGCCAACAGACCAAACGCTATTACAACCAAAACCAATTTAGGCACAAAAGTCAGTGTCATTTCCTGGATGGATGTAGCAGCTTGCAAAATACCAATCACGAGACCAATGGCCAAAGCTACCCCAAGCAAAGGGCCTGAAATTACGAGTATCTGCCAAAATGCCATTCGCAAAAATTCTACATTTGCATCAAAACCCATCAGATGCGCTCCTTTAAGACAAGATCAAATTACACAACATAAGTGGCGACAAGTGACCCAACGGTCATTGACCAACCATCAACAAGAACAAATAGAAGTAATTTAAACGGCATTGCCACGAGCATGGGGCTTAGCATCATCATTCCCAAAGACATCAGCACTGAGGCAACCACCATATCAATTACCAAAAATGGCAGAAATAACAAAAAGCCAATCTGAAACGCTGTCTTCAACTCTGAAGTAATGAAAGCTGGTAAAAGTGCCGTCAGTGGTACATCTTCCGGCTCTTCGACCGCACCTTTATCAGCCAAGTCTAAAAACATATTCAAATCATGTTTGCGGGTGTTTTTAATCATAAATTTTTTCATATCGTTAGTGGCTGAGTTCAGTGCATTTTCAGCACTGATTTTGCCGTTAAGATAGGGTTCGGCAGATGTCTCATAAACAACGGTTAACGTTGGTGACATGATGAAAAACGTCAAAAATAATGCGATCGCAATTAGCACCTGATTTGGCGGAGTTTGTTGAGTTCCCATAGCTTGGCGCAAAATTGAGAGAACAATAATAATACGGGTAAATGATGTCATGCCTAACACTATGGAAGGCAAAACCGTCATTGCCGTCATCAAGGCCAAAATCTGCAGAGACAATGAATAGGATGTGCTGCCATCAGCACCATTGTTAGAAATTAAGGCTGGCAAACCAGCCCCAAATCCGGCAACATTGCTGACTAGGCCACTTGCGGCGTCCTGCGCCATCGCTTGACCTGCAAAGCCTGTACCAACCGCCAAAATAGCAATTAAGGCAACTGCCACTCGAAGGGCGATGGCTATCGGGCTACCGTGTTGCATTTTGTTGCCTCCAGGTTTGAAAGGTCTTTGCAAATGCCTGCTGCTGGTCATCTGACAACGCTTCATGTGTTTGGCCGGCGGCACAAGGCACAGCGCTTTTGGTAAATGGCTTGGCTGTGGCATGCGCCTGCATCGCACCGGCAACCGCTGCATCTAACTTGTCATGTTCGCTTGTGCCAAAATTTCTCTGAATGATTTGAGAGTGTGACCCACTATCGGAAACTGCTAATGGCACCAGACTTGGCGCATGGCCTTTGGCAGACACCATGATAAATTCTTGGGCGTCAACCTTAATCAACCGCAGTCTTTCAGTTTGGCTGACAGCTGTATCTTCAATGACAGAAACGCGTTTTCCCGCTTTCATGCTGGCGCGAATGACGGTGCTTTTCCTTCGCAGGATAATCAACATAAGGACCATCACGCCAAGAAATGCGACGGTAATCACGATTTGTTGAGTGCCTATGATATTCGTGTACATTGCCTGTCTCCGTCAAGATGATCCTGAATGAGAGAAAGGCAAAAAATGTGCCAAAATAGAAATCAGCCTCTTAAATAAACATTAAAGGCTGACTAGCTTTGTTTTTAGAGAGTTTTATGGCGTGTTTTATGCTTAGTCCATCAGTAAAACCCACTAGTCTGTTTTCTAAGTGTCAAATGAATGACACGCAAAACAAGCCCAGAAAAACCTCACTTAGAGATTTTCTACCCGCTTTTCAGGATCGACAATTTCGGTAAAGCGCACGCCAAATCGCTCGCCAACCATGACGATTTCACCTTTGGCAATCATGGTTCCATTGACCAGAATATCCAATGGGTCACCGGCAAGACGGTCAAGCTCGATCACCGCTCCTTCATTTAGGCGCAGCAAATCACGAATCTTAATTTCGGTGTTGCCAACCTCAACGGTCATCTGCACTTCAACATTTTCAAGAACACGCAGATTTTCAGCGGTCACTTTTGGCGGCACATTGGCGGCCCCATCAGCGGCTGTTGGTGCGGCTCGGATTCATCTGTCTGATTTTCAGTTTCATCTGCCATCGTGCTTTTCCCTCTTTTTGCCGGATCACCGGTCTTCATATTTAAGTTGCCTAGATCCGCCGTGACAGACTTACCGCCACCTGCCCCGACACTTCACCAATTTCAGCAAGGAAGATCGCGTTATCTTCAACCCGCACTTCAATACCCTCATTAATCTGGATGGGAACAACATCACCCGTTTTCAAGCGGATCAACTGACCCATCGACATAACGGGCTCGCCAAGAAGCGCGGTGATATTCAATGGAATATTCAAAATTGCCCGTTCCATTTTTTCACGCCAAGTCACGTCGTCATCACCGCTATCCGACTGCAACCGTGAGCGCAACTGTGATGCAATTGGCTTCAATGTTTGCAAAGGATAGACGACTTCAAGATTGACCGCCTCGGCATCGGGAAGCTGTATCAAAAAGGAACAAATGATCACCAACTCGCCACCATCAACAAAGGACGCAAATTGCGGGTTCACCTCACGGCTAGGCTGGGCAAAGGTGATTGGCATCAAATCTGACCAAGCCTCGGCAAGCGAATCACTGAGACCCCGGTGGACGTTTTCAATAACACGTTCTTCAGTACTGGTAAATTCACTCCGCTTTTGATCTGGCTGAAAAATTGATCCACCATAATAAGACGCGGTTAGGGTTGAGATGAATTTTGGCCGCAATGTCATCAACATTGGACCGCGTAATTCTTCCATACGCGAAATATTCAAATTCATGAAGTTATCAATGCTATCACAATATTCATCAAATGTTTTGACCTCTGGTGGAAATGGCGAAATACGCGGTTGGACGCGCAACATGGGTAAAAATACACCTCGGGCGACACGCGCGAAACGTTCGTTGATCAACCGCAACGCATAATAGTCACCCATTAAAGACAAGTCATCCTGACCAAACTGGAAAGCGCGCACGTCGCTAGATCCAGAAACATCGGCATTCACAACATAGGTCGAGCTCTCCAGCCCATCCATAAGCGCATCGACTTCTTCGCTTGATAATTTGCGTGATGACATGATCTAACCGCCCTTAAGCGTTACCGTGGAACATTTACTGCAGCACAAATGACGTAAAGTGAACTTCCTGAATACCCCCAAAATCCTCAAGTGCAATCAATTTTTGATTGATGCTTTCGGTCAATGCTTTTGCAAGTTGCTCACGCCCAGCTTTACCCTGAATGTCAGCCTCAGAAAACTCACTAATCGTATTCAGGATTTCTGAGCGGAGCCCCAATTGGTGCGCCTCAACATTCCCCATGACCTTGTCGTCATATTGCGTAGAAACACCAAGACCGACCTGCAGGAATTTACGGGAATTCATCAGGTTTGTTGTAAAGGTGCCTGGAAATTCGAAATAGGTTGTCATAAAGGTTTCAACCTCGGGGGTTTCCTTGGCGACCTTGCTCTCACCCTCAGCAGCCTTTTCGTCAGCTGCTTTCTTTTCTTCCGCTTCAACCATTTTACGTTCAATGATCTGCTCAATCTCTTCTGACGGATCTGGTTGATTGCTTCCAAACATAAAAAACCCAGCGCCGAGACCTGCACCAACTAAAAGCAGGCCACCAAGAGCAAATCCGAGAATTTTTAAAATTCCACGACTCTTTTTAGGCTGGTTATTTTCATCATCTGCCATAGTTTCATCCTCCAATGGACGTCCTTACCTAATACATTAGTAATTCCAACTGTACTAGGCTTGAATATTAATCAAATTTTCTGATCGCTCTGTAATTGCGCTTGCGCTGTTAACATCATCAGCATCGGCCTTGCTAGATGTTTTGGCCTGATTTTGTTGGTTAGCATGACCACCCGACATATTGCCACCAAACCCCAGCGATTGGCCTGAGTTGAGATTGCCAAGGCGAAGACCTGATGCCTCCAGCATTTGCGAGAGCCGTGCTTCAGAATCATTTAGCATCGATGCCGCAGCCGTTGTTTCAGTTTGAATCTGGATGTTTGTACGATCATTCTGGATAACAAGCGTGATCTGCATTTTGCCAAGATTGCGCGGGTTTAACTGGAAATCCAGCTGATCCTTGCCACCGGCAAGCCCCTTTTGCACGCGTTGAAGCAGCATCTCAGCCCAGTTGTTTTTGGCCATGTCAAGCGTCTGCAACATCGTCAAATTATTTAACAAGTTACCGCCTGTCGCAGCACCGGCTTGTCCACCTGATTGCCCACCAGCTTGTCCACCTGATTGCCCACCAGCTTGTCCACCTGATTGCCCACCAGCTTGATTATTCAAAGTCTGCCCATGAGTGCCAGATAAGCTATCAACCGAGGCTGATAAGGCCTGACTTGGCCGCGTCATATCGAGGCCAGTGCTCGCACGCACTAGCATATTATCGCCCTTTGCCAGTGGACTACCTGCCACAAGAGCCTGTTTTAGGCTTGCAGCAGTAGTGATAGCTTTATCTGATCTTCCATTAAAATCAACATCATCATCGCCAGAGAGCTTGGCATTGATTTCGGCGTTACGTTGTTCACGATTGGCGTCCCGAATGGCGCGAAGATTAGCAACGTTGCTCGCCATCTTGGCGTCAGCCGACAAGGCAGGCATTGGCCCGATAAATGTTTTAGATGCTGCTGCCTGACTGGTTGCTGCCAGTTCACCAGCAGGTGCTGCTTGCGCCGTCAGGCTTTGCATTAAGCCCTGAATTGGGCTAACGCCAATTTTAGGCAGATTGGCGGTAGCTTGACCGTACGACTTGCCGTCTTCAAAAGCCATGTTTACCCGGATTGATTTTGTATTTTGCAATGGATTGGTAACCGCACCCTTTGCTGGGTTTATGTGGGGTTCGAGCGGTACGGCTGCGACCATACCTGCCAAGGCATCGCTATTTTCATCGATGCTTCTTGCGTCGTTGTTTTCCATTCCCTCATCATTTGCCTTGCTGATTTGTTTTTTATCAAAGCCATTGGCCGCCTGCAACGCCGCAATCGTCCCAAGCAATGCTTGTTGTGGCGGAGTTTCAGTTTCATCTTTTTCAGTCGTTTGTTTCGCAAAAACACCAGAAATGGCCGCAGGGTCAACATTATCATCATCAGCAGATATATCACTGGTTGCACCGCCAAAAAGCGCCGCAAACAAGAGATCATCGCCATTGGCTTCGGTTTTCACCGCTTTCGAAGGCGCAGCGCCTGCCCCTGACATGTGAATCGATTTAGAAAAGATTTCTGACATTCTTAAAAAGCCCGCTTATCAAGGTCGAATACAACTCATCGCACAGGCGATGCAATTCGGATGCCATTCTTGACGCAATAATTGGATTTTTTGATCGCTGGGTTTTACCGTGGCTGACCCCGCCGACGTGACGCTTCATCATCTTCCCGCTTTGCGTCACGATCATTTCGCGCCTTTGTCCGGAGCGCATCGGCCTTGTTAGTCGATTTTTCACGGCGGCGATCGGATTGGGCAATTTTTTGCCTTAATTGCCGCAATTCCATGGCCAGGTGTTCAGAACGGTTGCTTGCCGTTTCAAGCTGCACGCGAATTTGAAAATTCAATTGAGCAGCCGCCCGAAGTGACCCTGCATTCTGCACACCATCACCGGGCGCTTGATCACGCGCCATTTCATCAAGCTTTTGACGCATTTCATCAATCTGCCGAGCTTCTTTTGACAGAGCACCAAGGCTTTTCATTTGCTGATTAATCGCAACGCGCTCTTTTAACGCAAGCCGATCAAAAATTGAAGCACGTCGGCTCATGGCCCAGCCTGCAGATTAAAAAGGTCAGTAAGGGCTTTTAAACTATCGGCATAGGATGCACTTTGGTCAAAGGGCTGTTGAATATGCGCCATTAATTTGGGCCAAAGTTGGACGGCAAGATCAAGGTCTTGATCCTGTCCCGGCGCATAGCCGCCCATTAAGATTAAATCGCGGTTTTCCATATAAAGCGAGACCAGTCGCCGGAAATACTGCGCCGCTTGTATCTGTGTTGGATCGGCAATGTCATTCATAACCCGACTAACCGAAGATGGCACATCTACGGCCGGATAAACCCCCAATTGTGTTTGTTCACGCGACAACAAAATATGGCCATCAAGAATAGCGCGGGCAGTATCAACCACTGGATCATTCGCATCATCGCCATCAGCCAAGACCGTATAGAACCCGGTGATCGACCCCTCATTGCCAATTCCAGTTCCGGTTCGCTCAATCAATGCCGGTATCATCGACACAACCGATGGCGGATAGCCTTTTGAGGTTGGCTGTTCACCGAGTGCAAGTCCAATTTCACGGCGCGCATGAGCAACACGAGTTAACGAGTCCATGATCAAAAGAACGTTTTTACCCTTTGACCGGAAATATTCGGCAATTGCAGTTGCCCGATTTGCCCCGCGTATCCGCAATAAGGGCGAACGGTCAGCAGGCTCTGCTACAATCACTGTCCGGTCGCGGGATGCGCCGTTCAAAACTTCGGCGGCAAAGCTTGCGACCTCACGTGCACGCTCACCAATCAGGCCGACAACAACAATATCAGCCTCAGTAAACCGAGTCATCATCCCTAAAAGAACCGATTTACCAACACCTGACCCGGCGATGATGCCAACTCGCTGTCCTCGGCCAACAGTCAAAAGACTGTTTATTACCCGAACACCAACATCAAGCTGCTTATCAACCGGTCGGCGCGCTAGCGGGTTAGTTTTTTTACCATTTAAAGGCCAGCTATCAGCAAGGTGCATTGGCTGCCCGTCGTCGAGTGCATGGCCAAGAGCATCAATCGCACGGCCAAGTAATTCTGGCCCTACTTTGATCGAGTGGCCGTCGTCACCGACTGTAACTTTAGCACCAACACTGATTTGTGCATTATGATCATGAACCGATAAGAGATTGTTATTGTCTTTAAAGCCAATCACTTCAGCATTAGTTGTTTCACCCTTTTGGGTGTCAACCTGGCAAAGCGTGCCAATCGTGGCGGGGAAGCCATCGCATTCAATAATGTGGCCGTCGAACCGGCTAACTCGACCTGACAGACGGATTGGCTTGTCAAAATCAAGCGCGTCAATATCACCTGTCAATTGTTCCATAAGCCTACTCATGACAATGTCTCGTCAGACGATGAGGAGGACTGGTCACCTTTTAAGGTTTTGGATGCAGCGTTGTCAGATGTGACGTTGTCAAATTCAGTATCATCTACATTTTGAACAGGATTGGACACATCAGCGGTTTCCACCGGTGTTGTTTCCGCTGGTGTTGTTTCCGCTGATGTTGTTTCGGCTGGTGTTATTTCACCTGGTGTCATTTGTTCTGATGTAATCTCTGGAGAGAGAACTGTGGGCTTTTTAGATGCTTCTTCCATGGTCTCTGCGGTTTCAGCATATTGCCCACCTAAGCGGGTTTCAGCAATATCATGCAATTCGACACCACCAAATTTTAGAACGACATCACCGCGTGCAAGGCTGGTCTCAGCAATAAAATCAAAATGCGTATCGGCTAAATACGGCAACATAACTTTATAATCATCAGCATTGATGTGTACTTTCCCAGCAGTCATTTTCTGGCCGATACTCGTCACGAGTGCCTCGATACGCAATAAGAAATTTTTAGGCATCTCGTCAATCTGATGGCCAGCGCGTTGGCTTGCTAACTTCAAAATTGCGGCATGGATTGATCGTGATAAATCTTCTGCCTGTAAAGCATGTGGCTTGGCAAGCGCCATAAGTGCTGCTTCAAAAGTAGATATAGTGTCGGCCAACTTCGCCCGCGCTGCAGCTTCGGCATCGGCTTTGGTCTCAGCAACCCCTGCGTTCCGTCCGGCAATAATACCCTCAGCTTTGCCACGTTCAAATGCCGCAGTTACGGTCTCAAAATCGCTGGCAATTTCCGAAGCTGGCGCAGCATCGCCGTCACCATCATCCACTGTTGAACCATGTTCAGCGGCATCATTAGCAAGCGCATCATTGACCGGACTGCCACCCACACCAGAAGATTGATCATCTGACCCGATATCAGGCGCCGCATCTGGCATAATATTTGGGAAGACTTTACTGATTGTTGATGGCGGACCGTTAGGTGACCCAGTTTGCAAACTCGCATTTTCAACATCGTTGGCGGGTATCAAATCTCTATCATTTCTGCCTGTTGCCGGGCCTTGATCGTCAAGGCTTGGATCAGCAGAAGTGGCGTCGACAGTACTCGGGTCATCAAAATTTTGATCTTCATCCGCTCGTGCCTCGCTTGCAGGCGCACCCTCGGAGCGCTGTCCCGCGGCACGTGACTCCTCGGCTTGTTTGACCGCTTCAATTTCGGCGTCACGTTTCTGCGCTTCAATCGCAATTTCCATCAAACTGCGAGCTTTAAAGTTATTGTTTTTGGCAAGATTGCGGGTTTCGGACCGTTTGAATTCGGCATTTTGCAACACTGCAAGAAGGTGGGCGACCTCACTCTCAGCAAGGTGGCCACTTTGCTCTTCAACGTCTATTTTGACCGCATCGATCATGTTACGAATACTCTATTTCCAACCTAAACAAAGTCATCGCCGCCACGACCGGCAAGGACAATACTGCCCTCATCCGACAATCGTCTCGCAACATTGATGATTTCTTTTTGCGCGGCCTGTACTTCTGTTAGGCGGACTGGCCCAAGTGCTTCCATTTCATCTTGGATATTGGCCGCAGCACGTTTTGACATGCACGAGAACAACTTTTCTTGAAGAGGCTCATCAGCTCCCTTCAGGGCCATAATTAATAATTCGGTATCAACCGAACGAAGAAGCGTCTGCAAAGATTTGTCATCTGACATAATCAGGGTGTCAAAAACAAACATACTTTCTTGGATTGCAAGCATCAGGCCTTTATCGCCTTTGGCGATGTCTTTCATAATTCGACCTTCCATGGCCTGCTGAGTAAAGTTCATGATCCTTGCAGCCGCATCGATACCACCAACTTGCGTTGCCCGAAGTGAGGTATTTGCTTTAAATTTACGTTGCATCACATCTTCAAGCTCACGAAGTGCATCTGGCCCGACTGTTTTTAGAGTAGCAATCCTACGGATAACTTCCGATTGTATATTTTCAGGCAGCAGTCCAAGGACATCAGCGCCAAGACCAGCATCAAGATAAGACACAACAAGCGCAACAATTTGTGGGTGCTCGTCAGAAATCAATTCGGCAATCGAACGCGCATCCATCCAGTCAAGAATTTCAATCGGGCGCGAACTTGTCGATGGCGCAATCCGGCTTAGCACTGATTGCGATTTATCCTCCCCAAGCGCCTTGACCATAACATTGCGGATATAATTTCCCGCCCCCATGCCAAGGCTGGTCTGCGCCTTGATGATAGCCAGAAATTCATCAAGAACAAGGTTCACTGTTTCCTGATCAAGCCCTTGAACCGAATACATTGCTGTACCCAGATGCTGGACCTCACGCGGCGAAAGATTCCGCAGAATTTCTGAGGCTTCATCTTCACCAATCAACATCATCAAGATCGCCGATTTTTGCGTTCCGGTCAGATTATCAAAAACTGACCCGTTATCCATTTCTTGGTCTTCTGCTGGAGCAGCCATTTTACTCACCTTTTACTTTCATCATCTTACCGCTTAGCTAATGTCGCGGGACATCATCGACTTGAACACGTTGGATACGCGACCCGCCTCGTCAGAGACAATCATACGGATTACCGCAACCTTGTCATCATAGGTATTCGCCGTATCCAACATTTCTGCTGAAATTGCTGCCTTCTTCGGCTTTAGCTTAGCCTTAATATCTTCAAGGCTTTCCCCTTCGCCAACCTCGATATGATCAATATCAATCTCATCTTCAGAAGCAGACGCACCATGCATACCCGGAACTTGTGTCGGGATCAAAATGCGGCTCAGTAGCGGGCGAACAACGCCAAGAATAACAATAGCGAGGATAAGCACAAATCCAGTTTGATTGATGATTGAGCGCATATAAGGCTTTTCAAACCATTCCATCTTCACGCCTTCAGATAATTCATTCATGAAGGGCGCACTTGAGACGGTTAGACTGTCGCCGCGCTCTTTATCAATACCAACAGCATCTGCAACAAGCTTTTCGATCTGTAGCAACTCACCTTCAGACATTTTCTGCGTTGTTGGCGAGCCGGTTTCGGGGTCCATAATTGTGCGTTCGCGCACCAGAACCGCGGCATTGATCTTACGAATCACGTTGGTCGGCTTCATTGTGCTTGAAACCGTTCGGCTGACCTCATAATTCTTTACCTCGCTTGAAGATTGCGATCGCATTTCTTCATTGCCGCCATTTGCAGTTGATTGTGTTTCCAGATTAGCCGCAGCAGGTGGCTGGTTGGCAAGCGCGCCCGGAATCCCCTTTGCTTGGGCTGCCATTGTCTGATCCGATGTGTTTTGTTCACTTCGAAGTGCGTTGCCTTTTGGATCAACAATTTCCTCGGTAACCTCGCTACGCGTGAAATCGATATCCAAATTGATCTGAGCATTTATATTGCCAGCTCCCACAATCGGGGTCAGTAACGATGTGATACGGGCTCGGTAAATATCTTCCAACCGGATCCTATGCTCGAGCTGGTCATTTGACAAACGACCTTCAGCGCTGTCATTGCTGCGCGATAGTAAATTGCCATTCTGATCAACCACAGACACATTTTCCTTGGTCAGGCTCGGAACCGAGGCTGATACCAAATGCAAAATCGCCTCAATTTGAGAACGGCCAAGGCTGCGCCCACGTGCAAGCTGCAAAAAAACCGAAGCTGTTGGCTCAGCCTGCTGCCGCACAAACACCTCTTTATCAGGAAGGGCAAGATGCACCCTTGAACTTATGACCAGATCAATCTCGCTGATTGATCGGGCGAGTTCCATTTCCTGAGATTGTTTTAATTTAGCAGCTTCAACCGACCTGCTTGATCCCAGTTGAATGGTGTCTAGCTGCTCATAACCTGTCCCTGCTGATGCTGGCAGACCCTGCGCGGCCAATGTCATCCGCGAACTGTGAAAATCCTCAGTTGGAACAAGAACATCACCCGTTACCGGATCCAGCGTAACATTTACCCCCGAATTGCGAAGCGCATCAAGAACGCGCGATTTTTCCGCTTCGGGAAGACCCGCATAAAGCGTGGTCCGTGCTGGCTGCTGCATCCAGAGATAGGTCCCAAGACCAATCACCGCAACTGCTAACGCAATGAAGGTTGGCAGCGAGCGTTGAAATGCCGGCTGATTATAAATGCGACTGACTTGTGAAACGAGTGATCCAGCTTGCCGAAAAACACCTGTGTCATTCGAAACCATTTCGCTATTCTGATTTACAACTGCGTCGGCCATGTTTTTATTTCCTGAGCTTTAAATAAGTGGGTCTTCATTCAATTTTTAACCAGAGTTCGATAATGCCTAAACGGGCATATTCATAATATCCTTATAGGCGCTGAGCATTTTGTTCCGCACGTTCAAGGTTAGCTGAAATCCAAGGCTGGAAACCTGCTGGCTGATCATAACTTTCGAAATGTCATTTTCGGTGCCAAGCTCATAGGATTTGGTCATGTTAGCGGCCTCATTCTGGGCATTTGCAACTTCTTTTAAGGCATTACTCATGCGGTCGGTGAAACCAGTGTTGTTGGTTTCGGGGGTAAGGGCTGCATCGGCTTGCGCACGCAGTTGGGCGCGAAGCGAGGAAATTGGGCCAGTCATTGAATTAATTTGTGTCATATCCACCTCTTAACCGGTTAAGCACTGGCACTTTTTGAGAGCGCAACTTCGGTTGTCATGCTTTTTACAATCCGCTCTTGAATGGCACCATCGACCATGATATCGCCTGCCATTATTTTGCCGCCAGTCGACAGAACGATCGCCCTTTGCAAAACATTTTCTAGCTCGCGAACATTCCCCGGCCAATTGTAAGACAACAGAATTTCTGCTGCTTCGTCATCAATTGACGGAAGGTCATCAAGAACCATGCTGTGACGTGCGAGCAAGATGCTGCTGATTGGAATAATATCATCGGTGCGCTGTGCCAGATTCTGGGTCGTTAACGGGAAGACATTCAATCGGTAGAAAAGATCTTCACGGAATTTGCCATTACTGATTTCAGCCAGCATTTCGCGGTTTGTGGTGGCAATCACCCGAACATCAACATCGATCTCACGTTGACTGCCCAGTGGCGTGACCTTGCGCTCTTGCAATGCCCGCAACAATTTCGCCTGCAAAGACAACGGCATTTCAGAAATTTCATCAAGTAACAAAGTGCCACCATCAGCAGCTCGAAAAATGCCCTTATTGGCAGTTGATGCACCCGTAAACGCCCCCTTTTCGTGACCGAACAAAATCGCTTCAAGCATATTTTCAGGGATTGCAGCACAATTAACAGCGACAAAGGCTTTTTCCTTGCGGCTTGATTGATTATGGATGAATTTGGCTAGCACCTCTTTACCCGTTCCGGTCGGGCCATTAATAAATACAGTGACATCGGTCACAGCAACACGGCTAGCCAGCGCCATTAATTGGCGGCTATTCGGGTCAGCAACGGCAACATGGTCGCTGTCTAGACAAAGTGTCACCGCCATTTGCAGACTATAATTTGCCGCCGCAGGGGTGGTTTGTGCGGATTTTGGCATGCTCAGCCGGATCAGTTTGCCATTCATCTCATGCGAGACGAAGAAGCTATCGCTCTCATCATGCCCGATCACCATTATTTTTTTGGCTTTCATGCCTCGTGCCAAATCAACAATGCTGGAAGTACCACCATTTTTTTCAGCAAATTCGGCACTACATAAAAATAAATCATAGTTGCGCAGAATTTTGGAGTTCGCGTTTGCCGAACCAGTCGCACTGTCATTTGCGGAATTGTTCGTAGCTTCCTCACGAATGCCAATTTCGGCCATCCGCGTTGTGAAAATATCGACCAGAATGTCTGCCACAGGCAGTAACTGTCTCTCAATACAAACTTTAACCATGTGTCATGTCTCCCGACTAATCATGCACATCGGTAAAGGCAAAAACTAAGCCAAGTAGAATCATGAGAGGATAAAAATATCTATCTATCTAATTTATTTATATTTTTTGTTGGTTGATTTAAAAATGTGGATTGAATTTTTTTTGACACATAAAACAAAAAGATGCTCTTTTTTGTTCAAATTTCTGACACCATGCTCTATTGTTACCTTGAGACATGAGTTATTCGTTCTAATTTTAGTTGGGTATTTGTTGTGGGTGAAGACGAACTGGTTGGCCAATCCGCAGCAATGCGTGATGTAAGAAGGCTCATAGATATTGCAGCTCCAGCCAAGACAACCATTCTCGTGCTTGGCGCAACCGGTACCGGCAAAGAACTCGTCGCCCGCAGCATCCACAAATCGTCGGCAAGAAAAGGCGATTTGATCTCGATCAATTGCTCGGCTATTCCAGCTGAATTGTTAGAGTCGGAACTGTTTGGCTATGAAAAAGGGGCTTTTACCGGCGCTGAGAAAACCCGCCAAGGCCGATTTGAGATGGCTTCCGGCGGCACATTATTTCTCGATGAAATCGGTGATATGCCATTGCCACTGCAAGCAAAGTTGTTGCGGGCGATTGAAACCCGCACCATCCAACGCGTTGGTGGTGGAAAGGATATCCCGATTGACCTTCGGCTTGTTTGCGCAACACATCAAAATATCGAAGCCGATATCGAAGCTGGTAAATTTCGCGCCGATCTATTTTACCGGATCAATGTCTTCCCGATCAAATTGCCCGCACTTGTGGAACGCGCGGTTGATATTCCACAAATCGTCGTTGCCTTGAAAAGGGCTATGGAAAACCAAGATAATAATGGCCCCCTTCCCGAATTTGGCGAGAGCGCCTTGCAGGAATTTATGCGTTATCCTTGGCCGGGGAATGTGCGCGAATTGCGCAATGTAATTGAACGTGCATGCCTATTATATCCGGGAAACAAGCTTGAGGCAAAGCATGTGCGCAATCATTTGCTGCGTTTGCGTGCGCCCGACCCTGCCGAAGAACAAGACGCGCTGTGGGCGGCATCAGCCGATCTTGAGCAGGCGGACATTGCCGATAATGAAACTGACAACGATACCCCTTTACCCCACCCAAGCCATTATCGGGACTGGTTCGCATATTTTGACACCATAGACGTAAGGCGGCATCTTCAGGATATTGAGATTATCCTGATAGAGGCAGCGTTGGAGAAATCCAATGGTATGATCAGCCATGCAGCAGATGCGTTAAAACTTCGTAGAACAACACTTATAGAAAAAATGAAAAAATTCATGATCGAAAAACCGGTATCATGATTTGCAAATACGCGACAGGTTAAGGCACGAGCGGTAGCAAGTTAGCCTAGTGTGCTGTTAATAATCCATGTACGCGCGCTTAGCTTTAAGTGAACGGCTGGTTTGCTTGCTAATCAGGCTCATATCTTCTTGAACTTTTTGGATCAGTTTAGCATTGTCCCGCGCGCACTCTTCTACCAGGGTGAAAAAGCCAGCGTGGATTGATTGATTATCCATCAGACAAATGTCTTTTAATATCTCTTGGCGCGCACGATCTAGAGCGGTCGCCCGTGGGTAGTCTTGCTCAGCTATAGCTGACGCAATATGGCCATTCAACACCTGGAATTGTTGAGCAATGTCGTTTGTCATTTACCAACCTCTGCGCCAATAGCTTGCCACGCATCCCGAATTTCGCTAAGCGCTTGCTTCGCCTTTGGTGTACCCTCGGCGGTTCCTTTACCTAGGTCTGCAATCAACTGTTGACGGGCAAATTCGTACAATTGGAATAAGTTTGTTGCAATTGGTTCACCCTTTTCAAAATCAAGCGATGATTGGAGCGCATAAATGATCGTCAGGGCTCGCGCAAAATGCTTTGACTTTTGCTCTTGATCACCACCATTCCTCACATCAATGTTATCTTCAAATATCTGCATGGACTTCAAAAGCCCATCAAGGATGGTCAGTACTATGAGGTGTGGGTCGTTCATTTCCTCAAGAGCTTGCCGTTCTGCGTTCTTGTAGGCCTTGGTCATGTTTTGGTAGTTCATTTGAGATTACCCACGTATTGAATTGCTTTTATTGCAAAAAAATGTTATTTTTTCTTAATGTTTATACCACCAGCCACCGAAATAAGCCCAGCTCGACAACGTCAGGCTGAAAACGGCTCAAGTGAGAGCCTTCGAGGCGCTGCAGCCATTTCATCTGCAAGCGTTGTGCCAACCCTGCGCCAAACAGTGAGCGGTGTGGAGGTAATCCATCCTAGCTCAAACTTGCCTCAAAATTACCATTCAATGCCACAGGCTCGTATTTATCACCCAAAGCAAGCACCATCAGCCGTTACGTCGGAAAATTTTCTTACAGCTCGAGCAGCGCTTAACCCCGGGTTTATGCAAAATGTTGCACAAACAAATATTGCGCGGGTATCTAATTTGTATCGCGACATCCCAGAGTTCAAAAATGATCTGGATATCCTTGTATAACTAATCGGTGCAGCCTTATCATTAACCAATAATTAAATCAGCATATTAATCAAGCTCCGCTTTTGCGCTGATGCCAACGAAATCATCTCTGACGCCGCACCAGCCAGAATTTGTTGTTTTGCCATACGCGACGCTTCGCTGGCCACATCAGCATCAAAAATACGGCCGCGCGCAATTTGTGTTTGCATCAACACCGCAGACAAACGCTCTACATTAGAGATAAGCTGCACCTTCTTGGCGCCAAGAATGACTTGAGTTTTGCTCATCCGGTCGATCACGGACCCAATTGAAAACATTGCCTCTCGAGCACCAGCAGCGGTGCTAATATCAACTGACGCCAAAACAAGATCCGTATCGTCTGAGTAGTCATTCAACAGAGTGACACTCAGTCGATCAGTGTATGTTGTTACCAGGTCGGAATGTGTGTAAATGACATCCATGTCAAATGTCGTCTGCCCATTATCAAAATCAACATCATACGACGAAATGCTCTGAATGTTGCCCGAAGCATCAATCTCAAAGTAAACGTGATCATTGGCACCATTCACTGTTGCCGTTGCTAATGTAAAATTGCCACTGTAACCGTCTGAACTCGCATACTCATTTAGGTGGGACATCAGCGTATTAGCAATAGTAATTGTTTCAGCTTCTCTTACCGAGACATTGGTTTGCGAAATCTGATAAGTCGTTTCTGTCAGATTCAGTGTAACAGCCTCGGTGTGGATAATTCCATCTGCAGTATACAGAATGTTAAAATTGTATGAGCTTTGGGTTAAGTATCTCAACTCGCCAGTACTTGTTATATTTCCACTTGCGTCCACACTAAAACTGGCCGCATCAGTTCCAGTTATCGAGTATGTCCCTGCTGGTGAGCCAGGATTTCGAGAGGCGTATGTCGCGGTACTCGTGAATTCACTTGCCGTAATTGTCAACGACTCTGTTTCCTCTGCTGTAACCGTGGCTGTTGATGTCAGAGTATCATTAAGCGTCAATGTGATTGTATCAACGAACGCGTCACTGCCAGATGCTGCAGTTTCGGTGTAGGACAGGGTGAACACGTAAGTATCTTGCGTGCTGTAATCGAGCGCCCCGTTTGATTCAATATTGCCATCACTATTAATGGTAAAGCTGGCGCCATCAGTCCCCCCAATCGAGAAGGTGCCATTCGTACCATCACGCGATGCAAAGCCGCGGATTTTCGTCAGATCATCAAGGTAAATCGTAATCAGGTCAGACTCGTCAGCATTGAATGTCGAGGTGCCTTGCAACGCCTCAGTCAGCTCTATGGTAATGGTCTCGCTATGTGTCACACCAAATCCATCCAGGTAATCAAGTGTAAGCGAGTAAGTCGATTTATCAGCCTGAACCAGCGACTGCCCGGCTTTGGTGGCAATCTCGCCGGTAGAAGCATTCACATCAAAATAGCCAGCATCAGTGCCAGACAAGCTGAATGTGCCACCCGGTTTCTCTGTCTGATAGTTTTGCGAACTTGTGAGCTGTGCAATCGGGATGGTTAGGCTTTCGGTTTCCTCGGTGGTGATTGTTGCCGTAGAGGTCAATGTATCGGTGAGTGTCAGCGAAATGCGCTCGACGAATGTCCGACCATCTGAAGCCAGATAATTAAGATTAAAACTATAGCTTTGTTGGGTGTCATAATCCAATGCGCTATTCGATGTTATTTCACCATCGCCATCCACGGTGAACAACAAATGATCACCGCCGCTTGATGACAAGCTGTAGGTGCCCGCATTACGGTCACGACCGGCAAAATCGCTGATATGGCTTGATGGGGTGATATCAACACCGCCTGACTCGGCAGCGGTTAGTGACTGCGAAGACTCCAGTGTTTCAGTAATCCTCAGATTGACCGTTTCGGTAGAGGTAAGACCACCCACCGTATAAACCACATTGAAGTCATATGCATCATAGTAATTGTAGACATTGCTCGACCCGATACGCAAAGACACGCCGGCAGCATTTGTCACAACGCCGGTGTTGCTGATATTGAAACTGCCCGCATTGGTTCCGGTCAAACTATAGGTGCCACCAGTGCCATTGGTAGAGACAAATGAGGCTGTTTCGGTAAAGTTTGCAGCCGCGATGGTTAACGCATCTGTTTCTTCGGCAGTTATGTTTGTGACTGATGAGGTTGATGTTGGATCAGGAATGGTGATGGTCACAGTCTCGGTGAAAACCGTGCCGCCCACGCTATAGAGAACGTCAAAAATGTGGCTCGCTTCGACACTGTAATCAAGCGCCGCATTTGAGGTTATTTGACCGGTGCTGCTGTTAATGGTGAAATCCAGATAATCATTGGGATCAGCTGAATTTGACGCGAGGCTCCAGCTGCCGCCAGTATTCGCCTGTGCAAATGTGTAAATTTTCGATAAGGCATTATTGCTTGGTGTGATGGTAACCGGGCTGCCATCAACAACCGAAATGCCGGACTCGGCCTGTAATGCCTGCGTCAGACTAATGGTGATGGTATCGCTGTGCGTAACCCCGCCAACCGTGTAATCAAGGCTAACTGTGCGAGTTGCCCCCTCCGCCAGATACATGCCGGTTATAGACACTAAATTATTGCTGCCATCGAGTGTGAAGTCACCAGCATTGGCTCCGCTTAGCGCAAAACTGCCGCCAGGGTTGCGCGCCACAAAATCAAGTGTGCCGGCAAGATCAGCAAAGTTGATCGTCAGCTGATCCGTTTCCTCGGCCGTCACCGATGTCGATGATGTCAGCGTGTCCAGCAAATTTAATACAATCGAATTGGTATAGGTGTTGGCGCCCACGCTATACAAAACGTCAAAATTATAGACCGACTGTGTATCAAAATCCAAGGCGGCAGAGGTGATTGCACCGGTGCTGACATTGATTGAGAAGTTGGCATAGTCAGAACCGGTGTTGGCGATGCTGAATGTCCCGCCGCCATTGGCGCTGACATAGCTGGCCAATTCCGACATATCAGACAGCGCAATGCTTACAGAGTTGGATTCTTGCGCATATGCAGTTGTCGTTGCAAACAATGCCGGGGTCAGATCAACCGTCACCGACTCTTTGTGATATCCCCCATCTGACCGCGTGTAGGTCACATCAAAGCTATATGAGGTTTTGACAGAACGCAGTAATGCAGATGAGGTAATATCACCTGTTGTCTGGTCAATTGAGAAATAACTGGCGTCAGTGCCACTTAGCGTATAGCTGCCAGCGTTGCTGTCACCAGTGGCCGCTGAATCAAGACTAGCCAATAATGCCCGTGCGATTGAAACAGCAGATGATTCTTGTGCTTCCAGCGTTGTTGATGCGGTGGATGTTTTTGAATCACCGCCGGTATCAGTGACGCTGAGATTGCTGACAATCACCTCAGAGCCAACAATTGTCCCACCATCATTATCAAAGGCACCACTGACAAACACAAATTTGTACAAACCATCAATGCCAGCGCCCAAGGTTTCAGACACTGAGATGGTACCCGTGCTACCGCTGGCATTATGCGTATAATCGGTCAACTCGATGGTTGTCCCATCAGATGTGTTCAGCAAATAGGCATAGACATCAGCATAATCGCCGGCTGACCCAACGCCGGTAAACTCCCAGTCAAATGACACAACATCACCAGTGTTCAACGAAATAGCATCTGAACTGATCATTGCCGGGCCATGCACAATACCCTTGCTCACGGTTTTGATCTCGTTGGTGGACAAAGTCATGCTGCCTGCCGCTGCACTGTAGTCCCAGTCAATCGAACTGTTGCCAAGGCTGGTGGCAATTTGCCCTGTGTTGCCATCTCCAACGCTCCCAACTGGGTCACTATCGGTTGGCGTTGCAAATCCCCCAATCTGTGCAGTCACCGATCCACTGCTGCCTAACTCAATCTGAGACTGCACAATATCCCAACCAGAATTAAAAACGCCCCCAGCAAAATTAAGCGTGTCGAGCACCGAGGCGGTTGTTACAGACGCAGTCGAACTTGCCGGGATACCAGTCGTGCTTGATGTTGGGTCAGCCCATCTGTCTGATGGATCAGTCACGGCTGATGAAGACAGGTAATCCAGCGCCGCAGATGTTTTCGTGGCGGTGTTCGTTGGCAATATGGTCCGTGATGACGCACCATATCCAACCGTACTGCCACCGCTTGTTGCGGCGAGCGTTGTGACTGTTGAATTTGTTGCTGGCACATCAAGGCTTGATGAACCGCTAGCCCTGCTGTCATCAGGCGTATCAAATTCAGATGTCGCTGCGGCGGTTGATGAAGACAAATAATCAAGAACAGATGAACCAGACGCGCGGCTTGAAGCCGGCACATCGAACGCTGATGTTGCAGATCCCGTTTGTACTGGTCGAAGCACCTCAAGAGAGGAACCGGCTGCCGCCGCAGTTGCCGCAATCGGCGTAGCAGTCTCAACTCCATCAATTGCAATTGAGAGCGTTTCTGACACCGTGTTACCAATCTGCATGGTTGTATCCAGCGTACCGTCCAGAAGACCAATTTTGTTAAAGTTTGTGCTCTCGGCAATCCTCAGCAATTCAGCATTGAGAGCATTCACCTCTAACTGTGCCGCGGCACGGTCAGTTACACTCAAATGCCCATTACTGTTTTGCACCGCTAATTCACGTACCCGTTGGGCGATGGCCGATGTTGTCTGCAAGCCAGCGGACGCAGTGTCAAACAGAGAGATGGCATCCATTGTATTTTTGATAGCCACAGAAAGCCCAGCAATTTGGCTGTCCATTTTTGAAACAACGGCCATACCAGCACTATCATCAGCGGCCGAGTTAATGCGCGCGCCCGAAGACAGCCGCTGGACGGCTGTTTCGACAGCATTGTTAGCGGTTAGCAAATTATGCCGACCAACCAAACTTCCAAAATTTCTATTCACAGAAATCAAGACGCATTACTCCATATACGGAATAACGACTTAACTACCATTTATATAGTTGATATTGAGATACTTTTTGCCTTATTTGACTGCTGTCTTGCCAGGCAAATATTTCATTTTTTCAGCCAAGTTTTGTCTCTATTTGTTTTCAAAAACCAAGGCATTTGATACGCATTCATTCTTAAAAAACATTCAATCATATGTTTAAATACGAACTATTGAATCTCATTTTAAATTTTGTTGATTCCTCTTATTTCAGCAACATCAACAAATTTGATTTGCTAAGTTGCGCCCCTGACAACACATACTTGCTAGCTTCGGATAAAATCATTGATTTAGTCAATTTTGCCATTTCTATTGAAAAATCAGTATCCATAATGCGGCCAATCGCGGCTTCAGTCATCACTGACTGGCTACTCAAGTTACTAATCGATGCACTCAATCTGTTTTGCAATGCGCCCATCAAAGCGAGCTGGTTTGAAATTGTTTCCAAAACACTATCTGTTAGTGAGATTGCTGCGGCTGCTCCAGCCTGCGTAGAGACATCAGCACTTGCGAGCGTTTCAGAACTTGAGCTTGAGCTTGAACCGCTGTAAGGAGATCCGCTACCTGAAGCGCCTTGGGCACCAGTATTTGTCGGTGTTGTGGTGGCGGTGACAATTGGCCAGGTTGATAAATCGATCGTTTGGTCAGTAAATTCTAAATATTCGACATTGGTAATTGTATCGGTGCCATCCGCCCCAGCACCACCATTATGCGCCACAGTGAAGGTGCCCCCGCTCTCAGTAATGGTGTAATTCGCATAAACGTCATTGTAGACAGCGACATCTTCGGTGCCGGCCCCACCATCAATTATATCATCATCCCCATTTCCTTCTATCAAATCATCACCAGCGCCGCCGGCGATATTGTTAGCGCTGCTGTTGCCGGTAATGGTGTCATTAGCACTTCCACCAATAGCATTTTCGATCACCGCGTTATGGGCAATACCCACATTATATTCACCGGTATAGAGGGCCGTGCGGGAATGGGCTGAATAGTATGAGTTTGCCGCCGATGCCTGGGCATCAAAAAAATCAATGACCGTTTGAATGGCTGCGGTGGTTGTCCCTAAGCTTGTAGCCCAATCTGTTTTCTGGTCAGCTTCACTATATATACCGATCGATGAAAATCCACCGGCAGTCAGGTCGATGACATTCTCTCTTGTTTGGTTGCTTGCATCGATAGTGTCGGTGCCGCCAGCATCAACAATGGTTTGGATCGTCTCCGGTGATACCGTAAAATTATAGGTATTATTACCTGTGTTATCATCATCAGCGCCATAAAATTGTTCCATTATTTCAACATCATACATCATTGGTGTTGAAGCATAAATGCGATAGCTCGGGGTGGTCTGGCCGCTACCATTAAATTTAAGCACCATGTTCTGATCAAGCTGTACATAACCCATGACCGAGTTACGCATCGAGTCCTGGGCCAAAGGCAAGCTATCATCACCATTGGATTGATCGTCACCCGCATCAAACGGGTGGCTGAGGCCAACTGCATGGCCAATTTCATGCAGGGCCGCAAAATAATTGAAACCACCAGAACCGACACCGTCAGTGCTGAAATCATTGCCGGTGATGTCGATGTCTTCTGTCTCAAACCAAATATCGCCATTAACCGCATAATCCCCTGGCGCATAGGCAAAAGCCGCCGCACCACTAGACTGATCGGTAAAGGCAACACGAAACTCACCAACTTCACCGGCGTCCTCTTCAACTTCGACAAATTCGAAATCGACGGTCGCATCCCAAGCGTCAAAAGCGGCACTTAGTGTTGTCTCATTAGTTGCCCCATGCGATACGACCGATGATGGGTTTCCTGGCGTTGGATTACTACCATTATAAGGACTAGCATAGGCCACGTCGCCATCATAAAATGAATAGGTCAATGTGGCATCGCCTGTTACATTCCACTGAGTACTCATCCGCAAGGGTTCAAGCCGTGAATTAGAAGTGTCCGTTGTCGTTTTTCCATCAATATCATTCACCGATCCAGAGCTATTGTCATTTGCATCCAACGCATAGGCCGGCTGTTCATTTCCAGACTGGGCTGCGCTGTTTTCCTGTTGAGCTAAAGCGATGCAATGCGGACATGTATTTTCGTTGTGGAGCGTTTCAAAAACCTTGGAAAAATTGACCTCGATGGCAGCAATCTGACCGATTGCGTCAGATCCGACTTCATCATTTGCATAGACGTTTATTATTTCATTTTGTGCATTTTCTCCTAAATTTGGATTAACGATAGCGGCAAGACTGAGATCGTTACTATGAAACAATGTCCCAACAAACCGGGAGAGCTGATCTTCACGGTCTGCTAATTCTTCAACTAATGCGGCATGTGCCTCAGTCTCTGACCGGTCAGTGGCCGCCAGCTGATCAACAACGTCTTGAACATTTTGTATATGAGTGTTTAGTGAACTAAGATGCTGTTGTTTCACGGTAACTACCGAATAAGCAAGGGCCTGATCATGCAACTTGTCTTTCAACAGCAAGGTGCCGTATTCAGCACCCGATAAGTCGAGCGAAGAAACGGCTTGAGACAAAATTTCGGATGTAGCATTTGGTGACACGGATTGCGTATTTTCCACACCAGTCTGAAGATTTATTTGCGTGCGCAAGGCGCCCGCAAATTGTGTTACGCTTGAAATTGACAAAATTCTTATCCGTTACTTTAGCTCAAAAACTATAACGGCACAGAAATTGCCTTATTTACATTTTGGCACGTACTTTGCTTTGCCATATTTTTTTGGTTTTTCGGGATCTTACAAAACCCAAACGCACAGCTTTGCTCCTCTACATAAAACGCAATCAGTTTTGCATGGCCCGACCATCAGCAGGCTTAAAAAGCTACAAACCGCGTCGACGAAGCCTCTCCTAAGTATATGATTAATTTATATTTACGCGAGATACCTCTTCCGCCCACATACCTCTGCCTAAAAAATTAATAAAATAACTAAATAAAACTAAAAGTCTGTCGTTAAAGACATTAACGCGAGGACTAATATGAAGAGCTTGTTTTCACACAACTTGCTAAACAACACTGATCGTGATGTGCGTGGTGATTATCGTGCGTTTTCGCGCGCAACAGCGCATGCCGCCGCGCTGGACAGCAATAGGAACGACAGTTTGTCAGCGGATGTTAGCCCCCAACGGGAAAATTTTTCTGTTGTTGCCAAAGAAATGGCTAAGGCTCAAAGCCTTGACGCCTCTTTTCGTAATATCAGCAACTATTTATCGCTGATTGAGGGCGCACGTGAGACGATACAGGGGGTTGCAGCAAAACTGACGGAATTGGATACCACAGTCAGTGAAGCTGCCGGATTGATTGATAGCGATGATTACAATACGGTCCCGGTGGGTGCCATAGCTGGTGCCAATATCACTGGTCTGGCCAGCGGCTCTGGCAAATTCAGTGCTGTTTCACCGCTAGCCACGAGCGGCAACGGGGCTGGGTCTACATTTACAATTCGCACCAAGGGCACCAGTGATTATGAAATCGTAAACATCGATGCCGATGGCTCGGGCTATGCGGTTGATGACACAATCACTATTGCCGGGGCGGCGCTTGGCGGCACTTCCAGCCTTAATGATGCCACTATCAAAGTAACCGATATAAGCACATTGAATGAAACTTCAACCGATCTTGAATTTGCCAGCGATGATATTGACCGGGCGATCCTTCAGCTGCGGGCAAACACAGTGGTCAATGAAATATCATCTATCATCAATGAGTCAGAATTTTGGGATGAGGAAATTTTTGGCGGATTGCGGGCAATTGGCTATGCGCAGGTCGGGCACACGGCCGCTGAACAGACACTGATTGATATTCAAGAGCTCAGCACAAGCACGATTGGCAGCTACCTGAACGCTTATTTTGTCAATGGCAATTTTAATGCATCATCGGATGTTGAGGGCAGTTATGTTGAGGAGACAGCGCCTGAGGCCGTTGGCACGCTCGCCTCTCTTTATGGTTGGAATATCAGGTTGGAACAAATCGCGCTGGGCCCCTCACCGGCTGGATCCGACGCTGCAAACGGATTAATCCCCACAACGATTAATGGTTTCCAAACGCCAGTTGACCCAACACCAACACCACAAAATGTTGATAGCCCAGCGCAAGTGTCACGCGGTGACGATTATGTGCCGAATGGAGGCAACTTTTCTTACAGTATCGCCGGAGACGGCTTACAACTTATCTCAGATAATCTGCAGGTGAATGGCGGTGATGTCATTCATGGCCCCTATTTAATATCGCAAAACCCGGTGGCGCTAAATAGCGGTGATACAATATCGTTCAGTTGGAAAGGCGAAGTTACCGATAATGCTTATGATGCCTATGCCTATTTACTGGATGCCAATAGCGGCAGCGCAACTGAATTGCTCGACAGCTATGGGAACAGCACAACAAGCTGGTCAACAGTCACCCACACAGTGGCAACGGATGCATCCTATTATTTTGTCTTTGTGTCTGGCAGTTTCGATTATGATTTTACCGGCAGTGTTACAGCCTCATCGCCATCGGGCAACTCGCCGGTGTCTGGTGCAATTGCCGCATCGGCCACAGGCATAGCTGCATCCGGGGTAAGCACAGCAACTATCAGCGGCACAGCAAGTGGCGCCTCAACATTTACAAATATTTCGCAAACCAGCACGAGCGGTGATGGCACAGGCGCGACCTTCACCATATCGACCAACGGTTCAGGTACATATAGTCTGGGCGGCATCAATAATACAGGTAGCGGCTATCAGACTGGTGATACAATCACCATTTCAGGAGCAAACCTCGGTGGCTCAGATGTAGTAAACGACCTAACGCTAAATATCACAGCACTCGACCCAAAAAGCTACATAGTCAGTCAGTCATCAACTACGGGATCAGGAAGCGGTGCAATATTCAATATTTCTTCAAATAGTTCTGGCAATTACGCGGTGACAGACATTACAACTTTTGGTGAAAACTATGCGCTGAATGACATCGTAACTATTGCCGGGTCGAATGTTGGTGGCACAGATACACAGAATGATGCTACATTAACCCTTACAAAAGTGGGCGCTGCCGCATTCAATAACGTCACCCAAGCCAGCACATCGGGTAATGGCACTGGAGCTATTTTCACGATTTCCATTGATGGCAATGGAAATTACGGTGTGAGCTCGATTACTAATGGGGGATCTGGATATGAGCCAGATGACACCATAACCGTTTCAGGCGCAAGTTTAGGCGGAACCAGCCCAGCGCATGATCTGATTATTACGATAGACAATATTGAAACAACGTCGGGTGCTATCTTACATATCGATAACATTTCGGTGACCCGTGCTGATGACCCGCCAACCATCATTGAAGGCATCAATATATCGACCGAAGATACCGCAACAGAAGCTGCAGCTGTCATAGCTGATGCGATCAAACAAATTAAATTTCGAGATGCATATTTGGCTAGTAAGGAAACCGCCCTGCAGAGCTCTCTTAATGCCATTTCGGCACAAACAGCAAGTTCAGAACTGTTGATTACAGATCAGTCTGTGAAGAATACTGTCCGCCAGCTTAAGAAGGTTGATGTCATGAATGTACTATTGAGTGACGTTCAAAAGGCGGCATATCTGATCAATAGCGGGCTTTTGAAATTGATTTGATATGGTATTTTCTTTAACCATGTTCTAGGGCATGCACGCGTGATTGGGTTGCAAGATAGGCACTAAAGATGTCCGCCTCTGATACAACGCCAACCATGCGCCCGTTTTCCTGCTGAATGACTGGAATGGTCTCGCCGACAAAATTACTTGCCACTTCCATCGCCTGCAAAATCGAGGCGCCATGATCTAAAACCACAGGATCAACAATCAGATACGGCACCAATCCAGACTGGCGCGGCGCAGACAACAATTCATGCAGCGCATATTTGCCAATGAATTGGTAGTTAGCATCAATACAATACCCCTCACTCATTTTGGCTTTAACAAGCCTGTCTATAGCATCCTTGGTTTTTGTATCTGGTGGGAGGGCAACGAAATCATCACTGACAACGTGGCTGATAGATTGAGATTGAAGTTCAAAATCACCCCGCCCCCGCGACATATCGATCCCACGCCTGAGTAATTGTTCATCAAAAAATGAGTGCCCAAAAACAAGGCTGGTAAAAAATGTAGCGATTACCGCCGCCAACATGGCGGCAACCGCAAATTCATAAGATTGAGTGAGTTCAAACACCACCAAAACGACTGAAATTGGCGCCCCAACAACCGCCGCCGTTACCGCCGCAAAGCCAGCAATTGGCAATAAATGTGGCACCGTTACAAACCCAAGAGTTCCCATAAGTTTACCAATGAACCCACCAGCCGCTGCGCCAATCATGGCTGCCGGGGAGAAAACCCCGCCAAACAACCCAAAGCCGATACATAATGATGTTGCCAGTAGTTTGAGAACAAACAACAAAAATAAAAATCCAAGGACATACCCACCGTTAAAAATGATATTAATTTCGGTAACGCCACTTCCCAGAATTTCAGGCACAAAGATCGCCACAAAACCGCATATGACCGCTGCAATCAGCGCTAACGCCAAGGGAGGGAAACCAGTTTTAGCGGCGATTGCGGCTGATTTGAAAAGCGCAAGCATGAACAGCATCGCAATGATCCCGAATAATAGCCCACTTGCCAATAAAACCGGGACCATCGGCAACAAATCAGTCGCCGCGGCATCCAGAACAAAAATTGGTTCCCCACCAAAAATAGCCGTTCCAAACCAGACTGATGTGATGCTTGATATGGCAATGGGGGTCAGAGCTCTGAAAGAAAAATGTCGCAACACCGCCTCATGCGCGAACACAATACCAGCGATCGGTGCGTGAAACCCTGCGGCAATTGCCGCGGCAACGCCGCATCCAATGAAGACGTCAGTACCAATTGTTTTGTTACCAAAGGCTTGCCGGATATAAGTGCCAATCGTCGCCCCAAAATGCACCAGCGGGCCGTATTGACCAACAGACGCGCCTCCGCCCATGGCAATAAATGCGCCAATGTTTGACCCAATACCTGCCTTAACGTCAATTGCATTGTCGAGACGGTGTGCCCCAAAAATACTGTCAGCTGGCCCGTGCCAACGCACAATGCCAAACCAATGCCGGACGCCCCACAACAAAAAAGCTGCCCCGATCAGCCACAACATTGGCACCAATGACCCACCATCAAACTGTGATATGGAAAACCTTTCGCTCATTGACTGGCGATGATCGGTCAGAAAACGCAGACCAGCCACAAACAGGCTTGCCACAAGGGACACCGACAAACCGATGCCGGTGCCGGTGACTAGCGTGACAAGTACAAACCGCGATGCCTGACCAAAACTATAATGCTTTATTCCATGCTTCATATTATTTGCAGCCACAACCTTTGCTATTATAATTGCGATCAACCACAACCATTTTGGCGGCATGGCCTAAAGCGAGCAGCAGATAAGTCGTTTAATAAACCATATAGGCATAAAAATTGCAGTTTGTCACTTAGGCAGAACCAATAAGGATAAACACACAGGCCATGTCTACTACAGATTACCTCGGCGCCCTTGGTGCGGGCAGCGGACTTAATGTCCCACAGATTGTCGACGCTCTCGTCGATGCTGAACGTGTGCCAAAACAAAAACAGATTGATGACGCCAAAGAAACAGCAACGGTAAAAATTTCTGCGCTTGGGACTTTGAAAAACGAATTAAGTGTGTTTCAAACTAATACAGCCGCGCTGGATGGCCAAATTGGGCTCAGCCTATCATCTAGCACCAGCAATGTGACGTTGAGCCGGACAGACAGTAGCCTTGCCAGCGAATTTGCACATACGATCAATGTAACTTCGATCGCCACCGCACAAGTGTTGAATTTTAACAACGGTGGCAGTGGATTTGCATCAACAACTGCTGATATTGGCATAGATGAACTCAGCCTACGCTTTGGAAACTGGAACGGCTCAACTTTCACAGCCAATACAGACTACTCAAGCGCCACAACCCTTAATTTCACTGCAGGCTCGACAACCCTCACAGATGTGAGAGATAAAATAAATAATGCAGGGATAGGCGTCACCGCGAGCATCATAGAGGTGTCAGACAGCAACTATTCATTAATGGTGAAATCGGTAGAAGGCGCGAACCATGGGCTCCGCTTGAAATCACATCTGAGCGGTTCTGAAAATGATGTACTAAAATACAATCCTGGAAACACTTTGACATTTGCTGATAGCGCAACACAAGTTGTGGCGGCTACCGATGCCAAATTTACAATCGACGGCATCGAAATAGAGAGAACCAGCAACACGATAACTGATTTATTTTCTGGAGTGACGTTAAAGCTCAGTGATGTGACCTCTAGTGATCTTGGCACAGATCAATCAATCAGCTCAAATTACTCAGAAACCGATGCTCTAGCCACACTTGAGACAGTCATTAGCGAGGTTAACTACCTGCTGTCATTTTTAAAAGAGCAGAGCAAGCCAGGTACAAATGGTGAAGATGGTGGACCGTTACATGGTGATCACTTCATTCGCCACACCGAAAACAAGATCAAGAATCTAACATCTACCGCCATTGCAGGCTATGATGACGCTGAGATATATTTGTCCAGTTTTGGTGTTGTCACTGAACTTGATGGCACCTTATCGATCGATGAAACCAGGTTCCGAGAATATTTTAGCTCAAATCCAGAACATTTTGCCGCGGTAACAACATCTATGATACGCACTGGCGATGCTGGGGTCACCGGTAGTGCCACAACGGATTTATTCACTCCAGGCATTTATGAATTTGAACTTGACGGAATTGGCCCAAGGCTGACTTCTAACGGGGTTACAGCAAACATGTCTGCTGGCACTGACCGTTATGGATATGCAGGCGACACCATTGGCGCCACTGGGTTACTGCTAGATACCAACAAAACATCAGTTAACACCAACGTTTACATGGGCCGCAGCATCATGCAAACCCTCTCAAAATATATTGATGATGTGCTCATGCTGAATGGCGATATCGACGAAAAAATTAATAATATAGAAGATGATGTCGACAGCCTTGTCGAAGAACAAGAAGCCCTAGATCAGCAAATTGCTAATCAACGTGCTATTTATGTACAAAAATTCACTGCTATGCAAACAGCGGTGTCAAGTTTCAATAAGACTGGTGAGTTTCTCGATAATTTGATTAAATCGTGGAATTCAAATAATTAAATCTTAACCCAAGTCCCTCGCTAAACCTTGCAGGTGAGCACTCAGAGAAAATCAAGCGGACTAAGGTTTTGGTTTGTGAGCTTTTGCAAAACCTCACTATCTCCCGCATCTGCCAATTTCCAGCCGACAGGCGCAAACTCAACAACCTGGTTGCGGAGCGCATAAACATAGGCTTTAAATGCCTTAACCGCAGCATCAGCGCTATGTTCGCGGCCTTTTACAGGCTCGTCGGCAGACCCAAACAACCCTTTTAGCTTGCGCGGCTTGTTTGGTTGTTCAAAGCTAACTCTGTTATAACAAAAGCCCATTACCATCGGCGCTGCGGCTTCTCCGGCGTTAAGCTCGTCCAAAAATCGCAACATCGAGCTAATCACGTCCGCAATCTCTTCGGCAGTGATGGGCTGATAAAATTCAGACAAAGTTGCCGCATAACCGCGCGCAACCGTGTTCAGATCTAACTGCCGGCTCAGATAGTCTTCGGCGGCAGCAGCGCACGCCGTTTCAAATATCCATTTTGGACAAAAAGACATTATTTCTGCTGACTCACTTTTGAGTTTATTGACCTAATGATTAAAGCATGTGACTGAAAATATTCAAGCTATTTCCAATTTTTAATAGTTGTAAAAAAAACTAAATAATTTTTCCTGATGTCGTTCTGAAGACTGACCAGAAGTGGTTACGGCTATCCAACCAGACATGCAGGAGCAGGTAGATGAACTCTATCGCGACAAACGTAGCAGCAGTCCGTGTAGATTACCACGGCAAGAAAAACAATAAAGTTGAGACTGAGGCTTTCACGCGCCTATCCAGCGGTAGGCGCATCACCAACGCATCAGATGATGCAGCTGGTCTATTTATTGCTGGGCGCATGAAAGCTCAGATTACAGGCTTAGAACGAGCTATTCATAATTCATCTGATGGCGTTAGCTTGGTTAACACCACTGAAGCCAACCTTAACGAAATTCGTAACATGGCACTGCGGATGCGCGAAATTGCGGTGCAGATGGCAAACGGTATCTATGTCGACAACCCAGACCGGGGTTTTGCACAAATTGAAATCGATCAGCTTCTGCAGCAGATCGATCTGATTGCTAAGAATGCCAATTTCAACGGTGTTGCACTTCTTGATGGGACCATGCAAAACGTAGGTATCCAAACTGGGCCAACCGCGAATGAGCGCCCTAGCATCTTTTTTAAAGACAACACTGCATCCGGCCTTGGCATTGAAACTGTTGACGTCAGCACCCAGGCCAATGCAAAAACTGCGATGGTGACGCTTGAAACAGCGCTAACTTCCATATCAGACGAATTATCCCGGGCTGGCGCATACGAAAACCGGTTCAATCATACAATTTCAGTGCTGGAACAAACCACGAAAGCGACGAAGATTGCCCGCGGCCGCATTATGGATGCCGATATAGCAGAAGAGTCAACGAAGTTATCCAAAGCACAAGTGTTGTCACAAGCCAACACTGCAATGCTGGCTCAGGCCAATCAGTCCATGAGCACATTACTATCGTTATTTAACTAACTAAAAATCTAAATTTTCCAAACTAAAAAGCGCATTCAGACGCAGGTTAGAGATGGGAAAATTGCGCCTAGAGAAAATTCTAAGATATTGTTTTTTATCATTTTTTTTTTATTTTTTTACTAAATATTTTTGACCTGTGTCGTTAAAAATAAAGTCCGAGAGGACCGGCTATTCACTAAGTAAGGAGACTTAAAAATGACTGCCATTAATACAAATGTTGGGGCTTTGAATGCCCGCCTTTACACACTTAACGCCAACCGCTCTCAAGAGACAGCTATGGAACGCTTGTCATCAGGCAGCCGAGTTAACAGTGCAGCGGATGATGCCGCTGGCTTGGCCGTTGCTGGTAAGATGGAGTCGCAACTTCGCGGCATCAATATGGCAATCCGTAACAACCAGGATGGCGTCGGCCTCATTCAAACTGCAGAGTCAGGTCTGAACGAAATCCGTAACATGACCTTGCGTATTCGTGAACTGGCTGTGCAGATGGCCAACGGTATCTATGAGAACACACCAGATCGCGCGAACGCACAGTTGGAGGTAGCAGCTCTCCTCGAGCAGGTCGACCTGATTGCAGATAACACCAAGTTTAACGACGTAGCACTACTTGACGGTACTTTTTCAGCTGTTTCAATCCAAGCTGGTAATACAACTGCTGAGACGATTTCCTTAACTTTTGCAGATTTGGGACAATCTGGCCTTTCGATCAATGGTGCTTCAATTGCAACGCAAGGAAGCGCAACAACTGTGATTGGGACCATGGATGCTGCATTGCAAACCATTTCTCAGGAGCAAGCTACAATGGGTTCATTGCAAAACCGCCTGAATTACTCAATCTCTAATTTGAGCAGAGCCAGCGTAATGACAGAGCAGGCTTTGGGCCGCATCATGGATGCTGACTTTGCTGCAGAGTCAACCGCCTTATCGAAATCTCAGATTTTGAACCAGGCAGCGACATCAATGCTTGCTCAAGCAAACCAGTCAAAGCAAATGTTACTGCAGCTTATCCAGTAATAGCCGAAAAGCCGGGGCAGGACTACTTGCCCCGGCTGCCCCCAAAGCAAAAATGATGCCAAAATTATTATTTTTTCAATTTTTTATTAAAAAAAGTTTTTCTCGGTCGTTCTTCTAGTTGGAATGATTTGGGAAAGGTAAGCTTATGACTTCAATTAACACAAATGTAGGCGCCCTGAATGCTCGCGCCAGCGCTGTAAGGGCAACAGGCAAAATGGAAACCTCGATGGAGCGGCTTTCGTCGGGGCTACGTATTAACAGTGCAGCCGATGATGCGGCTGGTCTAGCTGTGGCCGGTAAAATGGAATCGCAGCTTCGCGGTATTAACATGGCCATTCGGAATTCACAGGACGGTGTTGGACTTATCCAAACTGGAGAAGCAGGCCTGAATGAAATCCGTAATATGGTTCTCCGTATCCGTGAATTGGCTGTGCAGATGGCGAACGGTATTTACGAGAACACTCCAGACCGAAACAACGCTCAACTGGAGGTTGCTGCTCTACTTGAGCAGGTTGATCTGATTTCGTCGAATACCAAATTTAATGACGTTGCTCTACTCGACGGTACTTTTTCTGCTGTCACCATTCAGGCGGGTAACACAACAGCTGAGACGATTTCCATCAGTTTCTCTGACGTCGGTCAATCTGGCCTTTCAATTAATGGTGCGTCAATCGCAACTCAAGGAAGTGCAACAACAGTGATTGGAACCATGGACGCTGCCCTACAGACGATTGCCAGCGAGCAAGCGACTATGGGTTCATTGATCAACAGACTTAACTTCTCAGTCTCAAACCTGAGTAAAGCTTCCGTCATGACTGAACAGGCCATCGGCCGTGTTATGGATGCTGACTTTGCTGCAGAGACAACACAATTGTCAAAGCAGCAAATCTTAAACCAGGCAGCAACCTCAATGCTGGCTCAAGCAAATCAGTCGAAGCAATCTATCCTTGCCCTACTCCAATAGGAGTTAGAGCTGGGTGGGTAGCCGCGAGGGGGAAAGGGGACTTTCCCCCTCATTTTTTGATCTAGAACCAAACATATTTAGAGTTCACCACCGCTATCGGATGGCATAAAATTTGCAATTATTAGGTGCGTAGTCGAGGGGCATCATAATGCAAGCCATTTCAGATAATAAGCGTCAACAAATTATTGATGATCTCTATCAAATTGATCTCGATCTTAAAGACATCAATATCGACAATAGAGAGGGCAATGTTCGACACCTGATGGATTGTCGCCGGCAACTCTTGGCGGATCTCGGGACATTTCCGCTAAATAGTGAAGCCTCCACGAATTACCCTAGCCGATTTAAATATACACCCACGACACTCATAACTGAGCAAGTAAAAACATGGCGCTCGCGAGTGATGCGGTCAAAACCTGATCAGCAATCATTTGACAACCCTGACTTCTGCGACCAAATCTTGGACAGTGTGCTACCGGAAATATGGAGCTTCCATTCTGATGTAATGGTGATTTACGCACCACCGTCAGGAACAATGATTTCAAAGGCTATAGAACGTAGCCAACGCCATATAGTTATCTTTGACCAACATAAGTGCATTGATGAGGACGCCTTTGGTCACCACCTAGCAGCCAACATCGTTGTTTGCAACACTATCACAAATTTGGAAATTGCCTTTGCAAAGCTTCAAACACCTGCCAAACAAATCATCACTGTACCCTGCTCACTTGACCAAAAATTTATTAAAGAAACAAAAAGCCAATTAGCTGAGGCAATTCAAAAAGGCAAAAAAAACCGTATCGCCAATACAAATACGGCCAATAGATTCGGTGCCTCTTGGTCAAAAAATCTCTTACAAAATTTACCTATTATAGCCAACGCACCGAACCTACACCAACTATCGGTCAAAGGTGTAAAGGACGCTGTTATCGTAGCGTCAGGGCCTTCGTTAGATAAAAACATTCGAACGCTTGCAATGATCCAAGATCAAGTCTTTATAGTTGCAGCTCTGCGCTCTCTTCAAACACTACATGACGCGAACATCAAACCAGATTTAGTTATCCAGCTGGATGCAGAAGATGACCATGTTGCCAGAGAGTTCTCAACTAAACTAAACATTGAGATTGAAAATTTCTTGGTTGAACTCACCACCAACCCATGGTTTTTAAAATCAAACGCAAAGAAAATTATTTGGTCGTATCCATCAATCTTCGACGATATTAGTGGATGTTTTGGCGTCCCACCCACGCCTTTTGACGCGCCAAGTGTTGCTATATACGGCCTGACACTTTGCTATCTTCTTGGTTTTGAGTCGTTGTGTTTTGTTGGGCAAGATTTAGCCTCTTCTCATACCTCGCAATATGCAGAAGGCGCAACAGCACTGTTGCCTGCGCACAACGATATTTCGACTTTCAATATCGAAGTTGACGGCTTCTACGGTGACAAAGTAATGACCAGAAGCGCCTACCATGGGCAGCTTTTGCGATGCGAGCACATCGCCTCCGAGCTAAGTTTAAATGCACCTCATTTGAGGCTTTTTAATGCAACCGAGGGCGGCGCATATATAAAAGGGTTTGAGCATGTAAGCCTGTCCGAATTCGTATCTACCCGAAACCTAATCAACACTGATTATGTCAAACAAATTATTTGGAAAAAAAACACACCTATCAGACCGACGCATGTCACTAATTACCTGTCTCAAGTCAGTGAAACAATGGACCGAATTACCACCATTGCAAACACAATCATCAAGTTGGATACAGCGACAGAAAAAAAAGAAAACCAAGATACAGAAATCGATGAAATGTTACAGAAATTTCGATGCTTGAATAGCACGACACCTCTGTTACAGATCGCAATGCAGGAAGAAATTTCATCTGTTATCGGCACGGCAAACCATATGAGAGACCATTCAAACTTATCAGAATTTTTTAAAAACATCCTGCGGCATGCTACGGTCTTAAAATCGATTGCCATCGAGCACGGCGCATGACATGACACCTTTTGGACAAAGTAAACCAGAAACAACAGGTTGTAATGATCGCAAAAACGCGCTGAATACTATGGTCTCCAGCAGCTCTTTCTGTACGGCTAGTAAAACAAAAATAGAACAAGCCGATGCACTGAACAGTCAAGATAAGCTAGAAAAAGCTTATGAAATATACAAAGATTTACTAGGCCTAGACACCAGGCATGCTGATGCTTTATGCGGCATAGGGGTAATCCTGGAAAAGCAGCAAAAATTTGATCTTGCAGTTCAATTTTTAACCAGAGCAATCGAATCTAATCCATTCAAAATTCAAGCCCTCTTGACGCGCGGTCGCATTCTTCGCCTACAAGGCAAGACTAATAATGCCATTTTAGATTTCGCAGAAGTCCTTGCAAAGCATCCAGATAATTTTGAGGCATTGGTCGCTCGGGGTATTGCATTCGGCCAAACGAGCCACTTCGACAAGGCCATTGATGACTTTAATTCAGCAATCAGGGTTAATTCTAACCGCGCTGAGGCGTTTTACAACCGCGGTGTGGCTTATGAAAAACTCTATGAATTTGGTGCTGCAATTGAAGACTATTCAATCGCAATAAAGCTCAACCCCCATGACTACAAAGCCTTTAACAACAGAGGTGTAGCTTGGCGCGAAACAAAATGTTTTGATGCCGCGATTAAGGACTTTGACAAAAGCGTAGAAATTAATCCAGATTTTGCCGAGGGCTTTTACAACAAATCGCTGACCTTACTGTCTGTTGGCGCCCTTGACGAGGGTTTCAAGCTTTTTGAATACCGTTGGAAGACCGCGCATTTTCAGTCGCAGATTAGGCATTTTTTTCAGCCATTATGGCTAGGCGATGAGGACCTTAGAGGCAAAACAATCCTAATTCACAGCGAACAGGGTCTCGGCGACAGCATCCAATTCTGCCGATACATCAAATTTTTTGAAAAAATGAAATGTCGGGTGCTGCTGGAAATTGAAAAGCCTCTCATGTCATTGATGCAATCGCTATTGCCCAGAGAATACATTTTCGAAAAGGGAAGCGGTCTGCCAAAATTTGACTTCCATTGCCCACTGATGAGTTTGCCACATGCGTTCAGGACTAGGCTGAATGATGTTCCGTTCAGTAGCCCTTACCTTTCCCCCCAAGGCAAACAAGTTGAGCGATGGCAGCAGCGGCTAAAAGGGGCAAGAAAGCCGTCTATCGGCCTTGCCTGGCGTGGAAACCCTAATCATGTAAATGACCACAGACGGAGCGCTAAACTTGATGAATTGGTAGGGTTTCTGTCTACAGATTGTGAATGGGTTAGCCTAGAAAAATTTCCAACACCACAAGAGGTAAGGCTAATAGAAAAAACAAAACACGTAAAACAATTTGCAACAAAAATGGGGGATTTTGCCGAAACGGCTGCCCTCTGCTCTGCTCTCGATGGTGTAATCGCTGTTGATACAAGCGCAGCTCATCTAGCGGCTTCAGTTGGAATAAACACCCATCTATTTATAAGAGATTGTGCAGACTGGCGCTGGTTTCAAAACCGGCCAGACACACCGTGGTATAGCTCAATGACGCTACATAGAAAACCAGACAGTATCCATTGGGGTAGGCTGGTTGAGATAGCTGTCAAAGACATAATTCAAAAAAAATAAATCTCTACTTTCATATGGCTTTTACGTCAGAAGGGAACAAAAATTGCTAGTGCGTAATATCAGCATATTAAAGCCTTAAGTTTAAACACTAAGTGGAAAATCAGTCGTGAGAATAAACCTAGTAAATCTTGGACTTGATGAATTTTTCGATCGCAAGAGTGACATCATTTATGTTTTGTTCAGTGCCCTAACAGACATGGGGCATAGCACCTCAATCAGCCACAATCATGTTGAGGGCTCTACACTTAACATAATCATCGGTTCAGACATAATTTGTGGAGAACCTAATGCACTAAATTCACTGCTTGATAGTGGTGCGGATTTTGCAATATTTGAGGTTGAAAATTTTAATGGACGTACAATTAATTATAGAAAAAAATTTGATTTAAGCGGTTACACTGCATTACTTGAAAAATCAAAATTCTGTTTTACTCCATACCTCTATAATATGTCGCAGCTTAGCAGCATTATGGGCAGTGAAAAGGTTGCTTACACCAAATGGGGCTTTCACGACTCAATGATTTGTAACAGAGTAGATCGCAACGGCAATTATTTCTATGAGACATTTTTTTACGGGTTAATAAAAGCAACCCGGGTCGCAAAAATTGACGCCTTAAAAAATAAATTTGGAAAGCAATTTGCGGTTATCGACCAAACCCACCCGTTTACTATCAGAGACTACTACATCTCTAAATCAAAGGTAGGACTGTCACTATCGTATGGTGACATCGACAATTTTGTAAATCCATTCAGACTTTATCACATGGCAGCAAATGGCATGCCTGTGCTCTCAGACCATTCAGAAGATGCTGATGGCTACCTTCATTTGTGTAACAACTTTGAATTTGACGCAATGATTGAAGAGATCGAGGTGTTTCAGCCAGATGAAAAGATTTTGAGTGACATTTGCCGGTCGGAAAAACTAATTGAAAACCTGCGGGCATGCTTCTGAAGCGTGCGCTTGAATCGAAACGCCCAACATCATTATCGGACGCAGCGAAAATATTAAAACGCACAAAGGTGTATCTTATTAACACCGCTAGTTCTCAAGGAATTGGCATTCAACTGAACATTTTAGCATTGATAGGATATAACAAATGCGAACGAAATCAGAAAAAATTGCGGTTTTTTACGCCCATTTTTCCAAGTCCAAAAGCGCCCAGAAAAACTATGAATATTTCATCAAAAATGGTTTAGATGGGGCGGCGATATCTACATTGGAGCATGCACTGACGAAATTGAAAAATGCAGACATTGTAAAAACTTAACAGTCTTACCTGATAACAATTCATCTTCGCGGATTGAGGCGTTCAATTATTTACTTGGCAACTTAGTCTGCTTGGACGCTTATGATTATTTTATTTTCGTTTCTTCAGAAATGCGTGGGCCTTTCGTTGATCGCGAATGTGGCAAGAAATGGACTGAAGATTTTTGCACGCCACTGGCTGGGGATACGCACTTATCAGGACCAATTGTCAGGTTGCTACCTCACTCACATCCGCTGACCCTCATGTTTGACTCCAGTAAAAATGAGAATAAGCCACTACCGTATGTGCCATTAGATGCTTTTGCAGTGACACGGCAGGGTTTGCAACTGTTTATTGAGAACAAAATTTTAAAACCAAATGACACCATGGGTCCAGGTTTCGAAATCCTTAATCATGATATCAAAGCCTCAGCACAAATTCTTCATAAGGGTTGGAACATCTCATGCATTCTCGATGGCTACAATAAATTAGATTATCGTAATTTAGAGCTTGACCCGAACACCACCTCGCACCACGGTGACCCATCTTACTTGAATGCATACTTTGGGAAAACAGCTAGTCCATATGAGCTAATGTTCTCTTCTCGGTTGATTGATCAACCTCAGAAAACCGAACCGTCCGCCCCTTGCGACAAACTAACTCTTTTTCACATTTACTACGATCAAAAAACAAAAGAGAGCATGCCTGATGGCTTCAAACCACTGGACAACTGCAATGGCCCACCGATGTTTCGAGAGGGGTTTCCTATATTGAAAACCCTTAACGAAAGTGTCTTTCAAAATGACGATTATTTGGGTTTTTTCTCACCCAAATTTCATTCAAAAACTAGTCTGAGTGCATCCGACATAACCCGAATGATTAATGAGGATGATCGTCAATCAGACGCCTATCTTTTCACTGGTCATTGGAACATTGCTGCAATGTATACAAACGTTTGGGTGCAGGGAAATAAATGTCATGATGGCATGTTAGATATCTGCCAGGAGTTGGCGAACGCTGCAGGATACAATGTAAACTTGCAATCGTCCATAACGACGCTAGATCATGCGGTATTCAGTCATTTCTTTGTTGCGAATGCGAGATTCTGGGATGAGTGGAAACGGGTTGTTACAATTTATTTTGATATGATTTGCAAGAATCCAAATCTTGGATCGAAGCACGTAAATTACCGAAACACCAGTATGTCGATACACCCTTTCGTGATCGAACGCGTGCCAACCATGATACTTCTATGCGGAAAGTTCAAAACACATTGTGACAAAAGCAATCTTGATAAACAAATTCCCCTCGATTGCAATTTAGGCAATGATTTGGCCCAGATTGACGAGTACAAAAGACTCTACTCGACCACATCAAACCCTGTTTGGCTGCGGTGCTATAAATATTTTTTAGACCACTATTTTGTAAAATTTGAAGAGTTTAAATCCCAAAACCCAACACAAATAGCCCTGAGCTAAAACCTGATGTTCCGGTCATTTCTTGCGGAAGATCATTCGAGAACTGAACAAGAGAGGCAGTTAACTTGACATTTGATTGTGCTGTTATGCTTAGCCTATCACGCAGCCATTAACAACGACAGTTGACTAGAAAAATCATTGCACTTGAGTGGCGTAGCTGTTCGCTAATGGCCACATTTGTTAGGTCAAAGAATTCGTCTAAACAGCCCTGATGATTTCACAAATTTGTTTAATTTTTTCAACATCAAGATCGGGATAAATAGGCAAACACAAAACGGTTTTTGAGAGCAAGTTGGCGTTGGGGAGATTTGACGGACAGGCGGAATTGAGATTTTTGTAGTGAACCGTATTTGATAAAAGTGGGTAATAATACTTTCTAGCAAAGATATTTTGACCCGCTAGTGCATTCATTATCAGATCTCTGTGACGCTCGCCCAGCAAGCACCTCATAGGCAAATATGCAAAATTTGGTTGCTGTTGATTGAAGATATTCATTAATTCAACATTTGGACAGCCTGACAATAGGTCACTATAAGCCTCAAAGACCAGTTTCCGTTTCGCTGTGCATTCGTTTATATAGCGTAGGTTTACTATTCCCATAGCCGCATGCGCCTCGGACATCTTGCCATTCAGGCCTATTTCTCGGACATTCTCGGGCCCATCTAAGCCAAAGTTTTTTATCAAATTAATGCGGTTTTGTACGTCCTCATTAGCCGCAATAACAGCCCCACCCTCAAAACTATGGAAAACCTTGGTCGCATGAAAGCTAATGATAGTAGCGTCAGCCTCATCATAGGCATTACCATTTTTGAATACTGTTCCAAAGGCAGGCGCAGCATCAAAAATAAGCTTGCATTTTGATTGATGTTTAAAACCTTTTAGGGCAGAGACATCGATAGGTTGACCGAACGCGTGTGTGCCTAAAACTGCCTCAACACCTTCCTCATATCCGGCCTTGATTGTCTCACTAGTTATAAGGCCAGTATTTATATCAACATCGGCGAACACGGGTTCAACACCAACTATGGATAACGCATGCAGTGTAGCTGGAAAAGTAAATGGCGTTGTCAAAACCTTGTTCTTGAGGCGTAGTGCGAGGAACGCGATTATCAAGCCTGTCGTTGCACTGGAAGTCAAGGTTAGATGTCTCACACCCAGATAAGATTTTAGATCTTGGTTTAACCTTTTTTCCAGTGGGCCAGAATTAGTTAAGATATTGGTTTCCCACACACTTTTCAAAAGCTCCGCATACTCTTCAAAAGGTGGAAGAAAAGGTTTGGTAACATAAACATTTTCATTTTTGCTCACGGTTTAATTCTCTTCTTAATTTGAGGGCAAAGCAGAACATTGGTCATGATTAAAGCGAAGTTATTCCGAACTGAACGAACCAACATCACCCCAAAGCTTCTGGCTCTATCTGGCATAAAGATTGCAAGTTCTATTTTGTTTTTGCAAGAGCCAGGAGAGCACAGTGAACATCAAACTTCCAGACCATCTCCAATTCGATGGATTTACTCACTTATGTGATAAGCATCTTAGCAAATGTGAGGTCATTCTCTCGGAAATTCCAAATGCTCAGCGAAAGGATTAACTTTAGATTGGATGTTACACTGCTTGTGAAAGACACGTTATCAGATACAATCATACGATCAGCGCCCAAGATGTCGATATGAAGCTTAGCCTCGAAAAAACAACGGAAAAACAGATGTCTAATATAAGCATTGGTGGCTTTCCACGATTGTTTCCAAGCGCCAATAAATCACGAGGGATCTATTATTACAACTCCGCGCGCAGTTGTTTATATTATCTTTTAAAAACGTTAAAGCCGGACACTGTTCTTCTTCCGAGATATTTGTGCGCGAGTTTCTTAGATTACGCTCAAAATCTTGACTCTCAGTTCGAGTTTTACTCAATTGACAAAAACTTTTTGCCAGAAATACCGCGCAGCTCACTCAAAAATAGAAACTGTCTGATTGTTTACGTAAACTATTTCGGCGTTTGTTCCTCACAAGTTAAGTACGTAACAGATGAGTTTAAGAACCACAAAGTTGTGATTGACAACTCGCACTCATATAAATTTGAGGCAGAGGACGCAATCGCGACCATTTATAGCCCAAGAAAATTTTTCCCAATATCAGAAGGGGGGCTACTATTCAGTGATGTTAAAGTTGAAACATGTCCTGAATCTAGCGTCTCTAACCTGGATCATTTTGAGGGCTGTCTCAAAGGCGATAAAAACCTTGCGTTTGAGAAATTTAAAGAAAACGAAAAGTTGCTGGGTTTAGCGGGACCGTTGATGCTTGGCGAATACTCCTATCGTATCTTGACGACATTTTTATCAGAGAAACATCTTCTGTCTTCTCGTGCAGTATTTTTTGCTAAGCTCGAAGACCGCTTCGGAGCTCAGAATCTACTCTCGCCCATGGGTGGTGGAACAAGCCCCAACTATCCTTTATGCTATCCATTGCAAACTTCTTTTAAACTGGACGTTCAGCAACTAATTGAAAGAAGGGTTTTTGCCCCCACTTACTGGCCAAACATCGTTGACGACCAATTAAATGAATTTGAAACAGGTTTGAAAAATCAAACATGTTTTCTGCCCTTGTCAAACATTAAGTCCCATTCACACTTTAAGTATCTAATCGACACGGTGGAGGATATTTTGATGGCTGGGCAAAGTTAGAACTGTCAGGGTTGGGGATGCAAGATATGACACATAATGAAGAGTTAAAAGAAATAGGTTACACGATTTTCCCAGGATTTTTGGACAAGCATTTCATTAATCGCTTGAGCAAAGATTTAGATGTTTGGATTGATTACGCAAGTGATGTAAGGCGCAAAACAGGCCTTGGAGACGTAATGGAGGGTGTGGCTCATCATGTGATGGGAAAAGATGACTCCATGGCTGATCTAGTTAGGATGCTTCCTTTTGACGAGGTCTTCAGGGAGTATTTCGATGGCCCCTATATATTAAACTCGTTTGGTGGATTGAAACATGTCAAAGGCCTCAGCGGTGATTACACACACGTCTCGAACTTTCACCGTGACGTCCGAACATATTCGTCCAACCTCACTTTATTGATAAATGTACTTATTATGCTTGAAGATTTTACGGTTCCTAATGGGGCCACCCGTGTCATCCCATGCTCACATAAGGTAGAAGAGAGGCCGGATGATGAAGAACTTCTTGCTAGATCGAAATACCTGACTGGAAAAGCAGGAACCGTAGTCTTGTTTGACTCAAATTTATGGCATGCCGCCTCACCAAACAAGAGTGGCGAAACAAGGCGAGCGCTGACGTTGACCTACTCGCGCCCTTTTATCAAACCACAAATGGATTATTGCAAATTGGTAGGTAATAATTTCAGCTCTGATCCAAATGTCATGCAAGTAATTGGTTTTAGATCGCGCATACCGCAAAATCATATGGATTGGTATCAGCCATTCGAAGGTCGTTTTTATTACTTAGACCAAGGCTAAGAACAAAGGACACATTTATGAATTTTATCGGAAAACACGTCAAATTACGCGCGATTGAAATAGAGGATCTACCACAGTTGAAAACATGGGCAAACGACCCTGAAATTCAAATGCTGGTGGGCGGTTGGCACTTTCCCACAAGTGTAAGTGATCAACATAATTGGTATGACTCACTAAGTTGCAACAGCAATAATCAAAGGTTTGCGGTTGATACTGATGATCTCGGTCTTATTGGGACCGCAAATTTGGTATCGATTGATTGGAAAAATCGTACAGCCTTTCACGGTATGCTGTTGGGCAATCCCGAAGTGCGAGGCAAAGGGTATGGGGTCGACACTATAATGGCCATCATGCGTTTTGCATTTGATGAATTAGGATTAGAGCATTTGGATAGCGACATCATTGAATACAACAAGCCTTCTATGAGGGCTTATGTTGAGCACTGTGGGTGGCAAGTTCAGGGTACCAAGCCTAGATGGTATTACCGTAACGGCAAACGTTGGGATAAAATTTTGGTGGGTGTCAGCAATGAAAACTACCGCGACTTGGTAAAAAATAAAGAATACTGGGGACAAGGCAAATAGTTTTGTTTCTGTCAAACATCAAATTTTTGGATCCATAGGACGAACATTATGCGCGATTATAATCAAGAACTACTTAATACATCTGCTCATCAGTATCGATTTGATTTCGATGTTAATGTGATGCATCCATATATGCTCAGGGCTATCAAAATATTTTTAAAAGATGGCAAAACGCTAGAAATGGGTAGCTACAAGGGTTATTTCTCCAGACTACTGAAAAAGACAGTAGGTGACTTGGAATGTATTGAAGCTTCGTCAGATGCTGTAGCCCAGTTCAAGGCAGATCCCGAGCTTGCTAATATCACCGTGTATAACAATACTTTTGAGACAGCTAAACTTCCTCACAAGTTCAAAAATATAATCATAACGCATACGCTTGAGCATTTAGATGATCCCGTTGGCGTTATGAAAAAGGTCCGGGATGAATGGCTGGATGATGGTGGTCGTTTTTTTGTGATTTGCCCCAATGCCAACGCTCCATCCAGACAGATTGCTGTCAGAATGGGAATTCTTTCCCACAATTCAACAATAACAGATGCTGAGAGGGAACATGGACATAGAGTAACCTACTCATTTGATACGCTCGAGAGAGATGCCAAAAATGCTGGTTTTCAGGTTATTGGAAAAAAGGGAATTTTTTTCAAAGCTCTCGCGAACTTTCAGTGGGATAAAATTCTCAAGACAGACATTGTCGACAATGCTTACCTAGACGCCTGCTATGAACTTGGGGAAGTGTACCCAGACCTATGTTCCAGCATTTGCCTGATATGTGAAAAATAGAGGCGCACTAATTTGAAGGTTAATCTTGGACGTTAAAAGGCAGAGTCACGTATCAATTCTGGGCTCACTTTTGGTCTACGGAGGAAAGTAAAGTGCAAAAAAAAATATTATTTCTTGGGGCAGCGCATACTCAAATTCCTCCGTTGCAATATGCAAAATTACAATGACATTATGTAATCACCTGTGATTATTTGCCCGAGAATCCTGGTCACAAGCTAGCAGATGAATTTCACAACATAAGCACCACAGATAAAGAGTCTGTTTTACAGCTTGCGCAACACTTGCAGATAGACGCCATTGTTGCTTATGCGTCAGATCTCCGGCGGCGCCAACCGCTGCTTTTGTCTCAGAGCGCATGAATTTGCCAGGAAACCCCTACGCTTCCGTAAATACATTGACCCGAAAAGATCTTTTTAGAAAATTTCTTGAAAAAAATGGTTTCAACGTGCCGAAGTCCAAATCGTTTCGACAATGCGATAAAGCATGGAATTGGGTTAAGGGCTTTGACAAGCCTGTTTTTATTAAGCCTGTTGACTCCTCAGGAAGTAAGGGAGTTACAAAATTTACCAAAATGGGAGCAAACGTATCAGAATTTAATAGAGCTTTTGAGCATGCTTTTTCATTCTCGCGTGAGAAAAAGGTGCTAATAGAGGAAGAAATAATCCGTTCTTCATATCAAATAGCTGGCGATGGTTTTTTAGTCGACGGTGAGTTGGTTTTTCGATGCTGGGCAGATGAGCATTTCGACAAACTTTGCAATGGATTAGTACCAATTGGACAAACGTTTCCAACTTCACACAGCGAAACAAGGCTTGCATTTGCACACGAGCAGACGCAGCGGCTCATTACTGCCCTCGGGATGAAAACTGGCGCTCTAAATTTCGATTTAATTTTTGATGAAACAGGCAAGCTGTATTTTTTAGAGCTTGGCCCGCGCAATGGTGGTTGTTTGATACCTGAGGTCATACATTGTGCAACAGGTGTAGATTTAATAAAATACACTGTGGATGCTGCTCTGGGGCTTCCATGCAGTGATTTATCCATGCAGCCGACCAATGGTTTTTGGTCAAGTTACATGGTTCACTCGATAGAAAATGGAACCTACAATAGCCTGTATCTATCCGATAGGATTAAACCAAAAATCATCCAAAAAGATATATGGGATGCGACAAATGGTGAAGTCAATTTTTATGGAGGATCTAACGACACGCTAGGCGCCATGATTTTGAAATTTGACTCTTCAGATGAAATGGAGAATTTGATTGAAAATATGGGTCAAGATATACGGGTGATTTTGAAATAGGTTTTTATAAATTTTCAAAGCTAATTTATCACGCGTTCGCCGGTTCACTCTGCTTTGGGTCAATTAATGATAAAAGATGAGTGTCAGCATCTTCGATAAGTTGGTTGAATTCTGGAGTCAAAAAATCATTTGATCTATTTGCCGAACCGGCAATCTGCTGGAACCTAGATTTATACTGATAGTTATCATTCAAACCGTTGTACATTTTTTCCTGGTGCTGAAGTCCGCTCAAGAATTCCCGTTCATCAAGCAATCCCAGCCCAAAAGCATGACGCCTTACTATATCCCATTCATAATATCCTGCGGGCTTTGTTTTTCCAAGTGATGCCTGATCAATATGCTGTCTAAATGCAGATAACTCTTCCGGCACAAACATAACAGGTTTGCCCGTTAACATTGCGTTTGCATAAAACTTTACATCCCACAAGAAAAGCATTTTTCGTGTCCAGAAAATAGTCTCTCGGCTCTCAGTATCACGGTCTATTTCCATCAATTCCCTACTAAACAAACAATTACTCGGCTCTCCAATTGCGTTGATGCTGTGATTGATGATTTTTTTCCAAAAAATGTTTTCATCAAGTCGCCCGCACCCCATTTTTTGAACTTCAGGACTTGCTGTCAGCGACGATAATTTTGGTCTTTCAACACCATTTTCATCGATTGGAGTCCGCAAATGAAAAGCCATTGATGCTGAATTTTGTTCACAAGCCAAAACTAGTTTCTGGATAGATTCAGGAAACAAAAAATCATCGTCAAACACAAACTTAATGTACTCTCCTTTGCTTTGATTGAAGATTTGAGAAACATTCGTTCCCATCTGATTTTTTAGTTCATTATCGTAGAGTTTAATTCGTGGATCATTCCATTTTTTAACAACTGACAAAACACTGCCATCATTACTGTCGTCGCCGATTATTATTTCAAAATTTGAATATGTTTGTGAGAGACATGAGCAAATACACAAATCAAGCCACTTTGAGCGGTAAGCTGGGATTAAGATCGAAACGAGCGGGTTAGTTGACAATTTAATACTCCAATTCTGAATACAATTGAAATCGGCTACACGGCATTTTGGTCAATAGTTTTTGTTTTTTCCAATGAGGTGAAAAACTCATGACTCATATTTTAATTTCATCTGCTTGGCATAATCATAAGCACACAAAAACATCCCGTTTTAAGCCTCATGCTGACCAAGGGTGATTAGTTAAACGAATAAAAAGCTTTGCCTAACTATTTTTGAAAATATGCCTTTAGCATTCATTTTTGACATTTGCCTCAAAACTTTTCTTGGTAATTGTTTACTCACCCCAGCCAATTCTGTGGGTTTGCGGTCACATAACGACTGAGCAAACACTGAACGCAATCAGAAAACAGCTGTTCTCGGGCTTGGCTTTCTCAGGGCTAATCACCCCCTAGGGAAATACATCAATAAAACTAAACCCACCACTGTCTGTTTTTTTACCAAAGAAACAATTTTTTTACGTGAAAAAATTCAGTGCAGTTGAAGAGGCTTATTACCTTCGCCACACTTTAGAGGCAGTGGCGGAGTTTGATCGCTGCGAGATTAAATGCAAAACATTTGGATCGTTTTTCTGATCATCTGTTGGAGCAAACAATGCCTTTCCTCTCTCAGAAACATTTTCATGAGGTGTGGTTAAATAATACACCGCAAGGCTCTTTCTAAATTGATCGCTCGGACAGTTAATCGGATCCGGCAAACCATGCCAGCTATTACAAGTGGTATCAAAAATTACAGCCCTATTGAATTTCGGGGTGATTTGTTTAATCAACGGGCCTGGCACCTTGTCACTATCATTTCCCCAAAGGCCAAGAGATCCACCCCAGTGCTCTTCCCAGTTTGAGTTCAAATAAACGATGATATTCAATTTTCGTTGTTGCCTCGTCTTTGGGTGTAAAGAGTAATCAAGATGGGTATTCAATTTTCCACCTCGACTGTGAATGTGCCAGCCACCCCCATTAAGGCCAAAATCGGAACTTAAAATGTCACCTTCAAACAAGGTTTTGCCGAGGAGTGTCACAAAATCACTGGAATTCAAATAAGAAAAGGCACGATAAGTCAAGCTTGGAAAATTATTCCAATTGTTGCAAACTTTTTTAACTTCAATTGCATTTCCATATTCATGCCAAATATTACTATCAAAGTCTGGCATCTCGGCTTCGAGCTGTTTGGCAATATTTGGCTCAAAAAAGTTATCAACATGAAAGTGAGGAAATGGCGTTGCTTCGAGCCACCCCCCAGCAGCATTTTTCAGTACGTCGATGTTAATCATCAATCTAACCCTCCACCTTTATCATTACTCGATAACGTCAATTGCATCGGAAAAACTCATTGCCAATTCATCTTGTGCGCTCATGCAAAACTCTGGGGTTTTATGCCAATCGATGCCCAGCGCTTTGTCGAATGCGTCTATCGAAACTTGCAACCCCGGGTTGTATGGAGCGTCCACGTGATAGGATAATATGCAATAGTCGCTTATGACCTGAAACCCATGCGCACACCCACGCGGTATCCATAACTGTAATTTATTTTTAGAATCCAAATGAACCTTGATATATCTGCCAAAGGTTTTTGAACCTTTACGGCAATCAACAACTACATCCAACACCTCGCCAGAAATCACCCTTACGAGTTTGGACTGCCCATACGGTTCTTTTTGGAGGTGCAAACCTCTAATCGTGCCTTCGACTGATCCGGACTCATTCGACTGATAAAAATTTGGACAAAATCCCATCAAATCTTCAAATTTCTGGGCATTATAAGCCTCAAAAAAATAGCCCCTTTCATCCTCATAAACCGTTGGCTCGATGATTTTCACATCAGGTATTTCAGTATCAAAAACTCTCATTTTTCAAGAATCTTAAGGAGATACTGGCCAAGTGAACTTGAAGCATTCTGCTCAGCACGCTGTTTCAAAAAATCGCGCTCCACCCATGAATTTTTCAGAGCGATTTCTTCGAGGCAGGCAATCTTATAACCTTGTCTTTTTTCGATTGTTTCAACAAAAAGCGCTGCCTCTAGCAAACTTTCTGGCGTCCCCGTATCGAGCCATGCGACGCCCCGGTTGAATTTTTGGTGCGTGAGTTTTTCATCGCGCAAATATAAATTCAGAACATCAACGATTTCTAATTCACCACGATGCGATTTAATAAGTTTTTTTGCTTTTTCAGGAGCTGTTTTATCGAACACATAAAGACCAGTTACCGCATAATTTGATGGCGGAGTGACGGGCTTCTCTACAATCTTTTTTATGTTGCATGCTTCATCAAGTTCAACAACACCATATCGTTCAGGATCACTTACCGAATATGTAAAACAGGTTGCGCCCACATTGTTAGCCAGTGCCGCTGTCAAAAAGCCCGATAAACCAGCCCCATAGAAAACATTATCACCAAGGATATAGACGCAATCAGACCCATCCAAAAACGTCTCACCAAGCAATAAGCCTTCGGCAACCCCACCAGGATTTGGCTGGGTAGCGTAACTGATGTTTACCCCCCACTGCGCACCATCCTGCAACAAAGCTGAATACATAGATTCATCTTCTGGTCGCGTAATGACCAAAATATCGCGGATGCCGGCAAGCATCAAAACTGACAACGGGTAATAGATCATCGGCTTGTCGTAAACTGGGAGAAGCTGTTTTGACATCACGGATGTTAACGGATACAGCCTTGTACCATTGCCGCCAGCAAGCAAAATGCCCTTAAATGTTTTCATTTTGTCGCCTCAACTGCTCCAAGAAATCATCAATATACGCATCCCATAGAGCAAATCTGATGCCAAGTTCTTGCTGAATTTTTCGATTGTCTAAAACCACGCGTTGTGGCCGCTTTGCCGGTTGAGCCAGATGCGAAGATTTTATCGGCATAACGTCCTCAGCCTTGCACTTCAAATTAAAACCCAACGCGTCTGCACGAGATAACAAACGAATGGCAAAGTCAAACCATGAAGCCTCACCGTTTGGCACCAAATTATAGACGTTATTATATCTCTGATTTTTATCGGCACCTCCTGTGGTGATCAATTGATGCACATTTTTTGCAACAAATTCAGCCGAAGTTGGTGTGCCAATTTGATCATCAACAACTTTCAGCCGGTCTTTAACTTTAGCTGCGTGTAGTATTTTGCTTGGGAAATTTACATCTGCATGGTCATACACCCACGCTAACCGAAAAATAAGATATTGTTTCGAATTTTCAATAATATAGTTATCGCCAGCCAATTTAGACCGGCCATATGCGTTCAATGGATTTGTTTGGTCTCCTTCACTGTAAGGACGAGTTGCCTCTCCATCAAAAACATAATCGGTGGAGAAATGCACAAGCAAACAATCATGTTTTAAACATGTGTCACAAAGATGTCTTACTGCATGAAAATTTGTCCGGTCAGCAAGGCTACTATTAGCTTCCGCATCATCGACTTTCGTGTAAGCAGCTGCGTTGATCACGATGTCGGGTCTGACCTTGTCAAAAATTTTGTGTGTTGCCGCAGCCTCCCCGACATCCAATTCAAGACTGGAGAGTCCAATGACATTGAAGGAACCATCAAAAACGCTGCATATGTTCCTGCCAACCTGACCATTTGCGCCTGTGACAAGAACTGTTTGTCTATCTGGCAAGAGCTAAACCCTCACGATACCAATTAATCGTTTTGGAAATGCCATCAGAAAAATCATGCGCTGGCGCCCACCCAAGCTCTCTTCGCATTTTTGAGGCATCGATGGCATAGCGTTGATCATGACCAAGCCTATCCTCAACAAAGGAAATATAACTATGCAGCGGTTGTTCTAATAATTTAGGGTACGTGCGCTTCAATTCACCATAAACACATTCGATCAATTCCAAATTAGTCTTTTCGCAATTACCACCGATATTATAGCTCTCTCCTGGAGTGCCACTCTCTAAAACACACATCAATGCGTCACAGTGATCTTCAACAAATAGCCAATCGCGTACTTGCTGGCCATCCCCGTATACAGGAATTTTCTTACCTTTTAAAAAACTGTGGAGAACGGTTGGAATAAATTTTTCTGTATGTTGAAAAGGTCCATAATTGTTTGAACAATTTGTTACGATCGTTGGCAAGCCAAAGGTTTCATAATAGCAACGTACGAGGTGATCAGACGCTGCCTTGCTCGCGCTATAAGGACTATTTGGCTTATAGGCTGTTGTTTCACTAAACCCACTTTCATGAGGCTGCAAACTGCCAAAGACTTCATCGGTCGACACATGAAGAAATCTGAACTTGTTTCCGATATCTTTGCCTGCACCCTCGAGGTAATTCAGCGCATTGACCAACAATACGTAAGTACCGTTTATATTTGTCTCTATGAATTTATCAGCAGACGCGATCGAGCGATCAACGTGGCTTTCGGCAGCAAAATGAACAATAGCGCGTGGATGGTGCTCATTTAAAATCTCACCCACCACCTGACCATCTATAATATCAACATTGAAATTAACTAAGTTTTTGTGTGGAGGCTTATCAAGGCACGCTGTATTCGCCGCGTATGTCATACAATCAATATTTACAATGTGTTCGTCAGTTTGCTGGAACCAGTTCGCAATAAAGTTAGTCCCGATAAACCCACAACCGCCTGTAACTAAAATGGTCATTGATTATTCACTTTCATAAATTTCTGATCCCAAACCAAATTCCGAACTGGTGATGTATCATCTAAACTTCAAATGATTTTGGGTGCTTTGCTACACACAGCTTTCAGCACACCATTTTAAAAAGCCATTATGACCCGTTTTATCAATACCAAGCGCTTTACATCCCAATTTTAACTCTTCAAATTTATTCTTATTTTTTGACGGCGGAAGATGCTGAAACAGAAACTCTAAGTTATGACGGTAAACCAACGGTAACAAAGTATAGCCATGAAATCCGAAGGTCGGGTGTTTACGCACTGAGAGCTCTTGTGAGAATTTTTCTGCGACAGATACCGGTGCAAATTTTATGGCGGCGTCACGCTCTAATTGGCGTCTGTATTTACGGCAAATCACAACATCTTCTGGGGTCAAGAAATCCTGCTGTACCAGCAGCGGTTCCAACGCCTGCATCAAACGCGTAGAGCGCAAAGAAAACCCACCATTCCCAACTTTATGAAAATCAAAATGAGGCCATGGGGCACCAATATAATCAAAATCCAAAAAGGTTTTGGAAAATTGATCGCCATTCAAAACAAAACCATCATATTGCAAAACAATAAAAAATTCTGTTTTAACAAATTTCCACGCATGCTTAAGCAGAAATTCACAATAACCCTGCACAGAATTAATTGGGGCAATCTTAATCAAATCGCTTGCATCCCACCCATCTTCCACATCACTAAATACAAGCCTGTTTTTGAGGGGAAATGCGATCTGCGAATTCCGCAATGCTGTTTGGGCCAAAGTATGGTTGTGCGTATCTATCAGCAAATAGGTGATTTTTTCAGACAGTAGATCACTCATTATCAAATTCTCATTTCACGATGCCATTTTTGGACCAGCCATATTTGCAAACTGGCCATCAAAAATACTCTGCCATTGAAAAAAACCAACCGACTGCAGTGACCCAACCGCCTGTTCCGCCGCATGACGCCAAGAAAAACGATCTCTTATGGTCTGGCTGGCCAACATCGCATGTTGTTGAAAGCTGTTGTAATTTTCTTTCAAAAACGCCAGCTTTTCTGCGATTTCCTCTGGGGAAGACACTGCCCACTGGCCACCTGATTTCCAATGCTGAAGAAATTCAGGGCATGCTATGGGATGCATTTGATGATCCAGCCTAACAAATTGACCATCAATGGCAGCTAAATATTCAGTGTGACCACTATAATATGTTGAGATGACGGGCAAGCCACATGCAATGGCCTCTATGAGCGGTAGCCCCCATCCCTCTGCCCTCGATGGGAATATCATTGCATCATAATTGTTATAAAGTAATGCCATATCGGACGTTGATAGTGAGCTAGAGATGGGGATGACATTGGTTAATCCTAGACTCTCAATTTGACGGGCCAGCTCGTTCTGTTTTGCGTTAGCTTGTCCCTGACCACCCCAGAAATAATCTGCCTTTAAATGCAGTTCTGTTGTCATATCAGTGCCGAAGGCGATCTTAAACCCCTCCAGCAGTTCATCGAAACCCTTACGCGTTTCTTTTTTTCCACACATGAAAAAGCGGAAAATACCACTTGTGGATGATTTTGGCCGGCAATAGGGATGATAAATGTTAGGATCAACCCCTTCATGAACAACATGGATTTGATCACCATCTATTCCATGCGACACCAAAACCGTCTTCGCCCATTGTGACGGCACCCATACGAGGTGAGATCGTTTCAAGTAGCTGATGTAATCGTCTGGCAAGCTATCAGTCTCAAAAATACCCCATTTTATTATGGTTCCTTTGACAAACTGTTCAGACATGGTGGGAAAGAAAAAAACTGACACATCGGTTGCTTGAATTCGATTGACAACAGGGCTGATTTTTTTTCCTGAAACCTCAACTTCCTCAACCAATTCGCCAATGTTTGCTAGCGATTTCATGGCGTCTACAAAGCCGCCAAAGTGCGTCCCACCCCCCAGATTGTTGCGCTGTCCAAAAAGATAAATTTTCATAGTTATATTAACCCCTAAGAACAAGCCAAGCCGATCAGCCATACAGATCTGGTCAGTGCAAATTTTGTGTTACTTCTTCTTTCCTGAGGCTAAAGCGAAAATCAGACAAGTATCGTGCGGCTATTCGGCCGGGACAGCAGATGGTTCAGATGTGGCGCCAATATTCATAGCTGACATCAGGTCAGGGTCATCCCTTAGCATGTTAGCAATTTCCGCAACCTCTTCAGGCACAGTACCCCATAAGCGAACAAGCAAAGCAATATAGGCTTCCTGTTCAGGCATGCCCTTTGACTTCAATTCTTCAACAGCAAGATTTAACGCATGGTCAATAATAGTAAAGCCTTGTTCTAAAGACATAAGAAACTCCTTTTTTATGTACAATCTTGTAAGCAATCCATATGCCAAGTGCTTAGGGCGCTCTCCCATTCCCCATCACGGGTCTGACGTATTAGTCTAGCACTTGGGTACCACTCAGTTGTTTCATCTTCAGCGCCCCAGCGCCAATCTGGTCGATAGGCAAGTAATACAGATGTTGGCGTACCAAGAGCCGCTGATAAATGTGCAACACCTGTGTCCACACTAATTACCTGGTCAAGATCCTTGCATATCGCGGCCGTATCGGAAAAAGACTCAAGCTTCTTACCGGGTGCAAAAATGTTTTCAAAACTATCCACAAACACACGCTCTTCATCAGACAGGTCATTTTGCAACACAATATAACTTGCGTTTTTAGGCAGTGGAGCTAACAGCGTCTTCAAGTCAAGACTGCGATTTTTATCATTTACAAAACTATTGCTGCCGCGTGCCACAATGCCAATCTTTGGCCCCGTCATTTGGCTCACAAACGCACCCCATTTTTTGACGTGCTCATCTGAAGCATATATGTACTGGTCAAAGTGAGGCACCGTCTCGATAGTTGTGCCAAAAGCCAGTGGCAGGCTCATTAATGGGCAATGGAAATCATGCGGCGACGGCATGTCACCTGGCGTGATAACGTCTGCCTCTAGCCCCATGCCTCTAACAAGCTCTATCAATGGCACCTGGCATTGGATAATCAGCTTCACATCTGGGTCAAATAATTTTGCATAGCGAATAAATTGTATCGTGTCGCCAAAACCGCCCTCGGCATATAACAAAATTGTTTTGCCCGACAGATTTGCATGACCCAGCCATAATTGACTATCAATACGCCGCTTTTTCAGCGTTACTTGTGGATGCCTCCATCTGGTTTCATAAAGCTGAAACCCCTCTTCATATCTGCCAAGGGTGAGCAAAACATGTGATTTGTTCCATTGCGCATCCAGATTGCTGGGATCAATGCAAAGTGCGGCATCAAAACAATTTAAAGCCGCATCCAAATTCATTAATGAATGCTCAGCCAACCCTTTATTAACATGAGCCACCAACATTTTAGGGTCGATGGACAGTGCCTGATCAAAATATATTTTTGCGTCGTCATAAACGGCAAGGGCGAGATAAGAAGATCCGATATTAAAATTAAGTTGAGCCGAGCCATCACCAAGATGTTGCGCCTTTAAAAACTCTGTCAAAGCATGCCGCGGCCTCTTTTGCATGAGCAATATATCCCCCATGAGACTATGAATAGCTGGCTGGTTTGGCGCCACTATCATCGCGCGATTAATAAAATCCAGCGCGACGTCGAGCCATCCAAGACTACGAGACGCAAGGGCCGCAAATGACAATGCTTGAATATGCTGTGGGTCTTCGGTCAGCAATTCATAACAATATTGTAAAGCTAATTTAACATCACCCTTTTGGAGGCAATCTTTTACCAATGAAACGTTAATATGCCCCGCAGCGCTGGTATGTACCTGTTTCATTTCATCCATTAGAATAAGAAGCCCTTGTGATGATACGCGTGATATCTAAGCAGCGTTGCAAAAGATAAATGCTGCAAACCACATGCCAAAAAATTCATGTGAACACCTATAAAAAATGCGGCCCAAAAGGGCCGCATTGAAAGTGAGTGGATAGCCATGCACACTCTAAGGGAGAGCGCTTTTTTATTATTTTAATTCAACAGCTGTAGGATTGATTGCTGCGCCTTGTTGGCTTGCGCTAACATCGCCTGTGCCGCCTGATTAAGAACTTGTGCTTTACTTAGCTCTGTTGACTCGAGGGCAATGTCGGCATCCGCAATCCGCGAACGGGCGGCTTTTGTGTTCATGACAATGTTCGAAAGGTTGCTGATTGTGTGCTCCATCCGCGACATCGTTGCGCCAAGGTCAGAACGCTCAAGATCGATCCTCACCAATGCACCATCGACTGCAGTCAGCATTTTCAACGAATTGGCCACATTCAAAACATCAAGTTCAGAGACAGAACTCAGCTTAGCTCCCGATGGGTTTCCTGAGAACAAACCACCTGGGGTAGCAATCTTATTTCCGTCTGATTTTCCTGACGGAATACCAAGCAATACATCAATCGTGTCAGTTCCGGTACCCCCAAGGAGGCTCTCATTGATTTGAATGGTATCACCATACTCAAAACCACTTCCCATGTTCAATATTCTAACTGGTGTAAGAATACTCCCATCGGCAGCGGTTCTAAATTCGATAGTCATACCAGACGGAGACGGAGATGCTCCAGAATTACCCGTTACTGCCGCGCCAACTGTCTCGGGAACAACGATAAGCTTTGTTGTACTTGCTGTCAGGTCACCAAGAGTTGTATTGTCCGTTACGGTAACAGTTGGAGCCTCATCTGTTCCCTGAGACGCGGTGGCCACAGAAAAAACAAATGGTGAGTGAAATTTAATTGCTCCAGTAACACCAACCGTATCTGGGTCTGTACCAGCGGTTAATTCAATCGGGCTATAATAGTCAGTCGACGCATCTGAGAACTTAGTGGTTGAGTCAGTCAAATTAGCATAGTTCTCATCTGCACCTGAGATATTCATCGAAGGGCCTGTTCCAGCAACAAGGCTGTAATTCTCCACTACAATGTCATAGCCATCGTCAGAAATTAGAGTCATCGTCGACTTGTCAATGCTCAGCGACGCTGTGATACCAGTTTTTCCTGATGTTCCATTGACGGCACCAGCAAGCTCGGAAAGGTTAGCACCCGCGCCACTAGCAATGCCAAAGTCAACGTTAGCAGCAATCAGCACCGCAGTACCATTCTTGCCGTAGAGGTTAAACGAGACAGTATCTGGGGATTTTGCACTCCCTGCAGCGAGTTCAGAGAAAGCTACATTCATTCTTGTTTGAGCATCGGCGTAGACACCTGTTTCACCCTTGCGTGCAGTAATAGCGGCGGCGATATCTTTTGCAGTTGCACCACCATTAATGTCGATGGTTGCGTTGCCGACATTGCCATAAATTGTAAGATCTTCAGTTTCGGCAATCTTAGAGCTCAGGGTCGCTTTACTGGATGCTATTGATGGAAATCCTGCAGGGAAAAAGGTCGAATTTGAATTAACGAGCTGATCTGTTCCTACTAAATACTCGCCCAGGCCTGTTGGGTCCACATTCTCGATAGACAATATGGCCGAATCACCGGGTTGGAACCCAATCTGGAAAGAAGTGTTTGTAAAGTCGCCATTCAGCATTTTGACAGCATTAAACGTACTATTTTCGGCAATCCGTGCTAGCTCAAGCTGTAACTGGCCCACTTCATTTTGAATTGCCTGTCGGTCTTGGCCGGTGTAAACGCCGTTAGCTGACTGAACGGAGAGCTCACGCATCCTGTGCAGAATCGAAGAGACCTCATCAAGAGCACCTTCAGCGGTTTGCGTCAAGGAAACCGCGTCCGCAGCGTTTCTGATGGCAGCTTCAAGACCTTTAACTTGCGAAGTCATTCGGTTTACAAGTGAAGCACCAGCAGCATCATCAACGGCATTGTTGATACGCAGCCCCGATGAAATACGCTCAAGCGCCTGGTTCATCGCGTCTTCTTTGTTACGAAGATGATAGAGGGTTGTAACCCCCGCCATATTTGTATTGATCTTACTCATTTCACTAGCCAATCCAAAATTTTTGACACATCGAATGTCCTGCAAATTGCATGCCAAGTTCTGTTACTGATGGTGTTAAACCTTAAATTAAACATCGTGGGTGTACTTGAAGGTGACACAAACGGTAAGACAGCCATACCAGCAGCATAGTCGCCGCTCCTCCACTGTGTTCTCGTTCCAGTCATTTCAGTTTCCTCAAAAAATTTGACATTCCCTACAATTAAGCAATTACTGTGCCAATTCTGGTCACCTCTGCAAAAGCCAAAAAAAACGGGGCTACAGAGCCCCACTTGATTTCTAGTTATTCTGTTGCCACCTATCTGATGTAGTCAAAAAGGCTTTGCTGGCCAATTTTCGCGAATGCCGCTTGAGACGCGTTTAAATTTGTAAGCTGCGCTTGCAGGCTTGTGACAAGCTCGGCCAAATCTGCATCACCAAGTCTTGAGACATCTTTATCCACTGCCAGCTTTCGCGATGATATAACATCAGATTGAGTGGCACTCATGCTCAATTGTCCCCCAACGTATGCACGCTGCAATGAAAAATTATCAATCGCGCTCTGCAGGTTTCCGACACTTGCAGATACTAGCTGATCAGAGTCTGTCAATTTCATAGTTTTGGTTGTAGCTTTGCCATCGCCGTCACGGCCAGTAAACTCCGCGTAGGATCCAATTTCGTCAACGGCAGAATTCATACCTTCAATTTCTACATTTTTGACTGTGATGCGGCCATTCATATCATCAAGCAATGTTATGGTTCGCCCGTCAGCATTAAGCGTCGCTTCAACACCGGTTTGAGCGGATGCAAGATTGATTTCATCAACCAAGTTCTGTAACCCGCCCTCATTAATTGACGCAGTGATATCAACAGATCCCTTACTGCCTGATAACCCGAAGGACCATTTTTCCATACGGCTCGGCAGTTCAAATGCCATATCGGCGCTCCAACTTGCATCGGCCTGTTCGACAATGGCTGAAGCAGACTGAACTGCATTAATTGTGCTATCAACAATATCAAAAATGGTGCGGCGTCCGCCATCAGTATCCACTCGCATAAAAGCTGAGCCGCCATCAATATTAGTGGCAACTGTCATATTTTCGGAAATTTGCAAATGGTTTTGGCCGCGATTGCCAAGATATTCTACACTACCATCAACCGCCACTTTAAACGGCTGCCTCATGCCATTATAGCCACTAAAAATACCGGCACCATTGGCGTCAGTTGTATTGGCAAGGCCTACCAACACCTCCTTCAACTGTTTCATCTCGATTGCAATCGCCATATGACCCTCGGCATTCAACGCTCCATTGCGTGCCATCGTGGTTAGCTCAGCAAATCGCACCAATACATTTACTGACTCCTGCAACGTCTGATCAGTCATGTTTAAGTTGGTCTCAGCAGCGTCAACATTGCGTTGAAATTGAGAGAGCAGCAAACTTTGTTCTTTTGAAACAGAAAGACTTACAGCTGCAACAGGGTCATCCGATGCGCGCAAGATTTTCTTTCCAGTTGAAATGCGCTCTTGAATGTCAGCTATATTCGCATTTAGTTTTCCAAATTGGGCAACTTGCTGCTGATTCATTAGCTTAGTGCTTACTTGCATAATCTATCCCCTAAACCACTTCCATCAGAGATTGAAACAACTCACGCGCTGTTGACAAGATCCGGGCAGACGCTTGGTAAGCCTGTTGATACTCAAGAAGTGCGGCAGCTTCGGTATCCAAATTGACACCAGCAAACTCAGAATTCAGCCTCTTTGGCCGCCATCAAATTTTCTTCGTGCACCTCAGTTGCAATCTTGCCAGAACGCAGAGATGACCCTACACCTGCAATCATCACGCCAAACATATCCTGGAACCCCATTTTTCCCGCAACATTGTCATCTCCAGCTTGCATGGCGATCATGCGGTCAAGGTTGCGGCTATCAGCAGTACCTGACGCATCTTGTTGAAGGATAAATTTGTCACCATCTCCAGCGCGGCCACGCAAAGTAAATAAAAATTCGCCATAAGTTGTCTGGCGGTCACCGCTCACCACGCGAGTTGCAATGGAATGACCGGTATCAGCATCAAAAACCTCGAGCATGTTACCAGTGTCGCCGATGCTGCGTATTTCATAGGTCGTAATGTCTTGCACCTCGACTGGCTGGGCATATTCGGCAGCAATTTCACGCGCTCCACCACCGGTTGTGAATACGAGTAAGTCCTCATAAGGGAGGTCGTCCAGAGTAACCCTAGTGCCTGCGATGCTTGTTGCGGTGGCAGTAATCGCAAATGGCGTATTGTCTGTTGACTGCACCTTTATGGCATCAGCCTGGAGGCTAATTTCGCGATCAGCTGTTTTATAACCAAGCGCATTTATTGGCCCATTTACGCTGAGAGTATTTTGTAAGCTGTCATACTCAGTAATGAGGCGGCCGGTTGTTGCAGTAGCGGCCTCCCAGCGCAAAGTCAATCCAGACACACTAGACGGGGTGGTTGTAATAACCCCTGCCAAATCTAAGGAGACTGCAATATCAACGTCGTTGAACTTGAGGCTTAAATCATTCATACCAGACGCAAGCGTGATCTGCTGCCCCGCAAGCCGTGTTGTTGCGCTCGAGAGGCCAAAGCTAGCCGCACCGGTGCTGTTGCCAGAAATTTGAGTATCACTTACTAATGTAAGTGGCGTTCCAGCGAGCGCTCCCCCACCGTAAATCTGCAACCGGCTATCACTGTCAAAGTAAGCCGTAACTCGTTCAGCCTCTGGTCCAGAAACAACAACTTCGCCATCTTGCATCTTTAATTGGTAGACTTGGCTACCAAAATTTATCGAAACAATGGTGCCATCTAGCGGCAAACTGCGCGCCGCAGTCTCACTTTGAAGGCCAAATTGTGTCTGGGCAACAGTCTCATTCAAGTCGTTAAATTGGAACGCCTCTACCGTAAAAATTTCTCCAGCCTGATTTGCAGTTAACTCAACACCGTAGTCTGGCGCAGATGCCGTCGTTGCGGCAGTTACACCGATATTTGAATTATTTATTGCCGTCACAATGGCAGTTGTTACATGTGCCGCCGTGGTGGCAGGAGTACCCAAACCGTCGACATCGCTGAGATCCACGGCGATCACCGTACCATTAATCTTTACATTCACACTATCATCAGCAGCGACAACAGCTTCACTTCGCTGGAAACTGTAACTGACAACTTGTTTGGCTGATGCAGTCATACCAGCCGACATCGACACCAATGGTGCCTGATCGCGCAGCTCTTTCACGAGAGCCTGGTTCACTGAACCATTTGAAATCACAGACAGCTCATTGGCGTTTACACTTGCCGAAAATGTAACATTGCCACTCCCGGTCGGAACAGTAATTCCGTAGGCAGCATTTGGCGCAATGGCCCGAAGTCCATCCAACGCCGACCCGCCAGCCTCTAGGGATGGGCTAGCATCAAACGTAATCAGTTTGGTGTCACCTGTTGTGTTTGATTTCACATTGACAAAGCCACCAAGCGCTGCGTCCTGCACTGCGTTTGTTGTGCCAGACGATGTGGTGATGCTAAAGTCCTCTGACGACAACATTGCGATGCCTCCAGAAAACCGCGCCGTATCGATAGTGTTCCCACTAATAAGACTGCCAAAGCTCACCAAGCTACCCGCCGAGAGCGTCGCCACGGTCAAAGTTAAATCATTGACACCATCAGTGCCACCAAGAGCTGAACCGAGGATGGTTATAGTATCATTAACATCATAACCGTCACCAACAGCATTGACCGCCACAGTCGCAACGCCGTCCGCCATAGTGACATCAAAAGACGCCCCGCTGCCAAGGCCAGACGTTGTAGTAGAGGTAATAGTTGTTTGGGCTTGCGTTAGCCCAGGTGCAGAACCACTTGCCGACGCACCGGTGATGACACCATTGGCGTCAATTGATGTCACTGTAATGACAACATCGTGTGTTGTGCTGCTGCCACCCACAAGCGTACCATCAATAGAAAATGTGTCGCCGACTACATACGGACTTACCGACCCAACTCCCCCACTGGTAATCGTAACGCTATAAACACCTGAAGTATCACTAGTAAGGCTGAGATCAGCCCCCGCACCAGAGGCTGAAGTTGTTGATACATTGGCGCCAGAGACAAGGGCGTCAGTCACAGCATTAGTTGTGGTCAAGGGATCTTTAAAAGCCCCAGAGGCAGAAACGGTTCCAACTGGTGTTGACAAGGCGACACCATCATCGTCAACCATCCGGCCTGAAAACAACGGGCTAGTGCTTGAAAGGTTGCTGATAGAAATATCTTCCCCGTCAGCACTAGTAAGAATGATGCGCTGATTATCTGGCGATGTAACAGCTGAGACGCCGGTATCGGCAGCAACTTTGTTAAGTGCTATGGCAAGGTTAGTCAGGTTTGTCGGGGTCACATCCGCTGATATCTCGATTGGCAAACGGTTTGCCGCTTCAAGATCAAAGGTCACCACACCATTATTCTGAAATTCAAACAGTTCTACCCGTGTTGTTGCATCAGCTCGGATACCAGCATTTTGTAAAACTGCATTTATGGCCGCCGCTGCCGAAGCAGCTGACGCACCTTCATCAATCGAAACAACGTGCGAGGCACCTTGCGCACGATCAACTGTCAAATTATAGGCAGCTGTTGTATTTCCAGGCAAAATTGAGCTGCCTTGTGATAATACCGGTGCGATACCATTACTGCCAATTTCTAATGCGTACATGCCACCGGAGAAGCTGACATCCATTGACATATCACGATAGGCATTATCAACATCATTTAAGTATTTCGCGCTATAGACTGCTTCGTCGTCAAAACCATTTCCGGATTTCATAAATTCGGTTATTTGTGCATCCGAAAATGCAGCTCCAGCGAGGTGCCGGCCTTCTCGGGTAAATATCTGCAAATCTGACGCACTCACTGATGCCGATACTGCAGCCGTGTTTACGCCAACACCAGTCGAAATCGAAGGAACCCCTGAGCCTGTAATCTCAAAATCGCCCTCTGCCGAGGTAATTGTCAGATTGCCACCACGGCCGCTAGCTATCATTCCCAAATCGGAGAGTGACTGATTGGCCGCGCTACGCAACAAGCCATTGTTTAACAGCTTGGCAATATCCGCACTATCCTCCCAAACCTTGCCGGAGTTATCACTCGGATATGCCGCAGCATATGATATGCCAAAGCTATGCGGCCCATCATCACTTGATCCAGTCCGCGAAAAGCTCATTTGTGTTACATTTTGCAGCGCAAGATCTGTTAATTGAAATTTCGCCGATGCTTGCTTGGTAAATGAGCCAATATCAACATTTTTAGTCCCTGCTGGGATGGTGGCTACAAGACCATTGTTAATAAACTCTTTTGCCTCTACAGCGGTTAGAGAGTTAGACAATGTCTCTGCAATGGATTTTGTTTCTGGATAACCCTTCGGGCTCACCCGAGCCACCTCCAGGGTCGCATCACTAGAGTTCTTATTATCAGCTGTTACAAGATCAGGACTTGCCGCAGCTATATCTTGCGGACGTGTCAAAAGGAATTGCATATTCGCAGCCGCATTTTTACCAGGAACGATTGTAAAGCTGTTCCCATTTTGAGCTGGACCAGTCAGCCTAACGTCAAAGCCTGATGTCGAGATAAGTGACTTGCCTTCAACCGTCTCAGCGAGGTCTGGTCCGGTTAGCTGCCAAACCTCTTTTGCTTGAATGTAGGTTACAGTCATGCTTGTTTTTGGCAGTTTGGTTGGGTCTGTGATGGTAATTTCAGCTTCAACCTCTACCGGGTTAGAAGGGTTCTTCTCGGCAACAACATTGACCGCAGAAAACATATCAAGACCGCGCAAACCATCCATGGTAACGCCACGATGATGCTGCGAGTTTAAATCGGTAGTGATCTGAACAGCCAATTGGTTCATTTGATTGACCACATCGTCAATCGCGCCATATGCTTCGCTCAATCCCGCAATAATGCCACCAGATAGCTGGCTTGTCGGCGTGTGTGACGAAAGAGGGTTTAGAACAACTTGCAGGCCGCCAATCCGGTCATATCGTTCTGTAAAGCCAAGCGGGGTTCTGTTGGTACCTTCAACAAGGCTAGGTCCGGCACCAGACAAACCGATTGTCAAATTTGCAACGCCGCGATCTGTATAACTGACTGACACATCGGCCAATGCAGAAATATCCTGAACTAGCCGGTCCCTCAAATCGAGAAATGAATTTGGTGATTTCCCACTTTGTCCCGACGACAGGATTCGATCATTTACAGAAGTCAATTCCTTGGTAAGCAAGTTAATACCTTCTATGGCGTCTTGCATTTGCGCGGTGGTTGCAGTCTTGAGATTGTCCAACTGTAAAAAAGTTGAATTAAAAGCAGCTGCCAAGCTCCGCCCCTGCTCCAGTGCAACGACACGCGGCGCAAGATCACTCGGCGCTGCCGAAACGTCCGCCAACCCCCGAAAAAAATTACCAATTTGCGTACCAAGATCGGCATCTGATGGCAGTAAAGCAGTTTCAACTTTTTCAAGCTGTTTTACATAGCTATCCATTCGCTGAAAGTTCGCATTAGCAGCAAGTGTGCTATCTGTAAGGAACGCGTCAAAAGATCGCGTTATGTTGGCTACACGTACGCCTAGGCCAGCCTGATTAGCAATGCTGGTGATGCCGCCCTGACTTGCGCCAACCTCCTCGAGGTTAGCCTCACGGCGCTTATAACCTTCAGTGTTTATATTTGCGATATTCTGGCCGGTTACACCCAGAGACTGGCGGTAGGCCTGAATTGCGCTTTTGCCAACATCAAATAAACTAGTCATCGGATCACCATCACCTAGTTACCTGATGGTTTGCGCGCGCCATGGCCGAATTGTTTGACCAGCGCCTCAGCAATACCTAGGTTCATGTTTTGCGCCATAGATTTGGCACGTTCTTGTTCCAGCATCTCAGTGTAGTTATCGCCTGCGCTACTGCCCAAAATATCATCAGCAAGCTTTGACTGACGGGCTTGCTTTAAAAGCGTCTGGATAAAAATGGCTTCAAATTGCTCGGCCGCAGCATGCAGATCTTCAGGCGCACGTTGAAGCTGCGCCAATTCAGGGCTTAACGGCTTGGCAATTGCAGGAATCATATTGTCCATCAGATGCTCCCTAGATCACAATCAGCTCGGCACGAAGCGAACCGGCCTCACGCAATGCTTCAAGAATGGCAACAAGATCAGATGGTGTGCCGCCAACGGCGTTTAACGCATCGACAATCGACGATAATTCAACACCCGGGTCAAAAACAAAGGCACGCGCTATTTCTTCTTCGGCTGTTATGGTCGTGTCTGGCGTTTGTACAGCAGCGCCAGGCGCGGTTGCGGCGACCCCATCAGCCAAGGCCATCGCTTGGGTTTGCGTTACATTAACATCTTCTTTAACGCGCACCGTCAGCGATCCGTGCGTGACTGCCGCCGCCGACACCCGAACGTCACCACCGATAACTATGGTGCCAGTTCGCGCGTTGATTACAACCTTGGCGCGTGGGCGATCAGGCTCGACTTGGACATTCTCAAGCAGACTGACAAATGAAACTTTTTGCGCCGGATCAATTGGCGCGCGCACCTTAACCGTGGTTGAATCAAGCGGTATGGCAACGCCATCGCCAAAAACGTCATTGATCGCCTCGGCAACACGGTTTGTTGTACTAAAATCACCCTGGTGCAGGTTGAGCAGAATATTGGAATTATCCAGAAACGGCGTTTCAATCATTTTTTCAACGCTTGCACCACCTGGAATCCGGCCAACAGTGGGAACATTAACGGTCAAAGATGACCCATCACCACCAGCAACGCCCAAACCACCGACCATCAAATTGCCCTGAGCCACCGCATAGGTTTCGCCATCAGCGCCTAACAAAGGTGTCATCAACAAGGTCCCGCCACGAAGCGATTTTGCCTGACCAACCGTTGAAACAACGATATCAAGCTTTTGCCCGGGCTTAGTAAAAGGCGGCAGTTCAGCGGTAATGATAACCGCGGCTGCATTTTTACCATTCATATTTGCTGCGCTTGTTACAACACCAAATTGGCTAATCATTGATTGTAGTGATTGCTGCGTTAAAGCCGCATTCCCATCACCTGTGCCAGCAAGACCAACTACAAGGCCATAGCCAACGAGCTGGTTCGAGCGAACTCCGGCAATCGATGTTAAATCTTTGAGGCGGTCAGCCTGTACTAGCGACAATCCATTAAGGCTTAGAGCAAGGGCAATAATGCCAATTTTGATGATCTTAAACATTGATAATCACGAAGCCTTTAGCATCATTAAAATGGAGAAATTGTCCGCATCAGTTGGCTAAGCCAACCGGGCTGGGATGAGTTGGCAAGATGACCTGAACCGGTGTAGCGGATTTGCGCATCGGCAAGCCTGTCAGATGAAACAATATTGCCGGCTGAAATATCCTCGGGGCGAACAACTCCGCGAACCCGCACATATTCATTGCCATTGTTTAAGGTCAGTTCTTTCTGCCCTTGAACTTCCATGTTGCCATTGTCAAATACCCGAATGACAGTAACTGACAATAAACCGCTAAAGCTGTTTGACTGCACCGCATTGCCAGAACCAGCAAAGCTGCGGGTTGTGCCTGCATTCAATCCGGCTGCGTCTTTGTCAAACCCGCCAGTTAGCATATTTGGCAAGCCTGTTGGCAGGGTCACACCAAAAGCATCAGTTTTGCTTGACGCCGCTGTCTGTGCCTTGGTTGCAGCATAAATTTCGTTAAAACTGACTGTTAGAATATCACCGATACGGCGTGCTCGCTGATCAGTGGCAAACAGGCCGCTTCGCCCCGGCTGAAAGATTGCCCCGTTCATATTAGTGGATTTGGCCAAGATAACTGGCGCTTCGGCTGGTTGGAATGACTGGCTAACGACCTGTTCAGTATAGGTCGAGCAACCGGTAACCAACCCAACAAGAGCGGCAACCGATATGAATTTGAAAACGATAATTTTCATGAACTTAAAACCTCCGGACCGGCAAATAACTGATTAGAGGTTCTGTGCGATATAGCGCATCATTTCGTCAACCGAAGTGATTGTCTTGGAGCTTACCTCATAGGCACGCTGTGTTTCGATCATATCGACAAGCTGTTGAACAACATTTACATTTGAACTTTCCAACGAGCCCTGAACCAGGCGCCCCATCCCTTCTTGGAACGGGTTGGCAACGATTGGCGCACCACTTGCCGGTGTCTCGATCAGCATACTTTCGCCATTTGGCTGAAGACCTTGTCTATTTGTGAAATCAGCCAATGTGATCTGACCCACCTCTTCGGCTTCAACAGCGCCAGGCACTTGCACTGACACGATGCCATCTGATGACACGTTGATCGAGGTTGCTTCATTTGGAATTTGGATTTCGGGCTGGAGTGGGTAACCACTTGCTGTTGTAACAACGCCTTCGGCATTTCGTGAAAAGGCGCCAGACCGCGTATAGCCAATCTGACCATCAGGCAACAGAACTTGGAAAAAACCACTACCTTCAATTGACATATCGAGCGAATTGCCCGTATCAATCAGGCTACCTTGCGTAAAAAGCTTATTGGTGTTCAGCAATCTTGTGCCGGTACCAACTGCGAGACCAGAGGTCAGGCTGGTATTTTCAGATGTATTTTCACCTGCACCGCGATAAATTTGATACAGAAGCGATTCAAAATTTGCGCGATCGCTCTTGAAGCCCGTGGTATTTACGTTGGCAAGGTTGTTTGCAATCACCTGCATTTTCACTTGTTGGGAATTCAGACCAGTTTTGGCCACATGCATCGCAAAAGTTGACATTGTCTTAAAGCTCCATGAGAAACACTAGTCTCTTTGAAGAGCAAGTTTTGTGCCAACCCCATTAATTAGCCATTTGGCATGCGAAGCAACGAGGCGCTGCTTTCGTCAAGATCTTTGGCGATCGAAATAAGTTTTGTATTTAGCTGAAAGCGTTTCATCAGATCAGTGTTTGCAACCAATTCCTCAAAGACATTTACATTGCTGTGTTCGATGTAACCCTGCTGCAGAAGCGCATTCTGGTCAGGGTTAAAAGTTTCGCGATCAAATCCAGCCTTTGGGCGTAATTCCCCATCAATATCTTTAATGATATCCTCTTCATCGCCTGAATTTAACGCAATCTGATTAATCAGAACGCGTGTGTTTGGCTCGGCACCCACCGGCTGGATATAAACTTGGCCTGCCTCAGACACAAAAATTTTCTGGAATGGTGGCACTTTGATCGGGATAAGGCTGGTATCAAGGATTTTTTGTCCAACGCCATTCAACAAGTCGCCATCCATGCCCCGCACAAAATCACCACGTCGGCTAAAGGACATTTTACCAGCGCCATTTTCGACCATAAAATAGCCTTTACCCTTGATTGCAAGATCGGTTTGTTCCCCGGTGAATTTAATTTGGCCTTGCTCATCAGAAAATAGCCCAGCCTCACTTTCGCGGACAAAAACGCGGCTTTGAAGCTGGTTTTCAGCGCTTAGGTAAAGTGATCCAAAACTGCCACCGATCTGGTCGCTACGAAATCCAGGCACGTTAGAGTTTGCCATATTTTGCGCACCAACATTTTGCTGGATTTTAGTCGCGTGCATCGTATGCAAGGCAGTGTGGATCATCTTATCCATAGGTTTGTTCCCCTAGCCCAAATCGGACCATTAACGGATGTTAATGATGGTTGTGGTTAGCGTTGTTGTTGTTTCAATCGCTTTTGCTGATGCCTGAAAGTTTCGCTGAGCAGTAATCAAATTTACCAGTTCTTCGGTAATATCAACATTTGAGCGCTCAAGTGAACCCGACAGAATATTGCCGTAACCCTCGGCTCCAGCTTCACCAACCTGCGCCGCTCCAGACACTGCTGTTTCAACGTAAGTTGCGTTACCAATCTGCTTTAGACCGTTCTGGTTGTTAAAGTTCGCCAGAACAATTTTACCAAGCGGGTTATTCTGTCCATTGGTATAGTTGGCACGGATCGTTCCCGAAGCGTCAATTTCCAAACCATCAAGTCGACCAGAGGTAAAGCCATCCTGTTCAACATTTAGCACCGAGAACGGCTGAGCAAACTGCGTTGACTGCCCAAAGTCAATATCCAGCGCGATTGAAAAGCCTTCTTCCTGCCGCTCATAATGGACAAGGTTTTTTGGACTGATAATTCGACCACCATTGTCAAAGGTTAACTCACCCTCATCGATGTAGAGCGGGTAATAACCCTCCACCAGATTATCAGGGGGTGTTGTCACAACATTACCTGTTGCATCAACATAGAGTGCTACCCCATCAGCATTAGTTGCTTGAACAAGATTGTAAATTTGAGGAACGGTACCAACACCCAACGCAACTTCATCAAGGCCAAATCGCGCCGCCCCCTTGACTTTGACAGTTGATGTGTTTCCCGTGGTTCCAGTCGTAAAGGTAAAGTTGTTTGCAGTTGAGTCATACTTTACCGTAACACCGCCAACAGTATCACCAGTCACTGGGTCTTGAATCTGATTGATCCGGCTTTCAAGTGCTTCCGCAAGAGTTGACCCAACATAAAAACCAGTCGGGATCTCAATAACACCGCTGATACCATTAACTGAGACGTTAAAAACATTCTCTCCATTGGTGTTCGTCATGCGGAAAACGCTAGTCAAGTCTTCATTAGCTGCGTCACCGACTGACACTGCAGGGGTCGAAGCCAAACCAGTTCCAGCGCTTGCAATGACATCATTTTTAGAAGTCCCCACTGACATCAAATGGTTGTCACCGCTAAAGTGATCTGTTGTATCGATAACTGATCCATCAGCCTCCGACAGTGAATAACGACCCACCACAATCCCTGAAGCCTTTTGCTGGCCGGGAACATCGAGAGCTCCATTAGCTTCAATCAATTCACCGGTTGTACCACTTGCAAAAGTAAATGTTTGCGTATCACTGTTATAGTTAACACTCACACCATAACGCTTATCATTAAGCTGGATTTCTTCACCGTCAGCAACAAATGACTCAGTGGTCAAAATTTCACCGCCACGAATAAGACTTGTTGTCGCATCGTCTTGCGTTGGAATGCCAAGATTGTTGGTCGACTCTGCGGTCGAGGACCCAAAGATTGAAAATGAATTAAAGTTACTCTCTGTTCCGGTGCCTAGAACCGTTCTGTCTACCGTAAATTCTAGCTTCTGGGTGTTTTCATTATAATTCAGTTTGATTGCGGGAGCTTTTTCATCCACCCAATCAGTAGTGGTGGTCATAGCGCTAGTTGCAGTTGCAGATGCAGTTCGTAAACCAAGAACATCAAGAGAGTCTAAACCTGTTGATGCCTCGGTAATTGTAAATTGACCACTGCTAACACTGATAATTCCATCGATTGATGCTACCGTAAACACGACATCATCCGTAGATGTTGTTCCACCAGTTAGAGAAGCGCCATCAACTGTAATTGTATCGCCCACCACATACCCTGTTCCTGGAGAGTTCAGCGAGACTGTCATTGCACCGGACGCATCAGTAGATATATCAAACGTTGCACCGCTTCCAGCCACTGACGTTGTTGAAGTTGACGCAACCGCAGTCTGTGTAGTTGATACTAGTGAACCAGTATATGTATGGGTACCAGTCATTGCCATTTGCGAATTTGTATAGGCATGCTTATTAGCATCACCGATTTCACGAATTACAATTTTCTCACTGCTAAAGTTAACGGCTGCACCCTCATAAACATTTTCCGCACCTTCAAAGAAGGCCTCAACTGACTCAGATTCATCACTCAAAACATAAATATCCGTTTCGGTTAGGGCAAAGCTATCATCGGGAAAGGATAGACCTGTTGTATTAATAGTAATACTTGAGCCACTAACGTTACTCACGGTGAACTCTCGCCCATTGATGTGGGAGGCTGGGATGTCATCCGCTGCAGCAAACTCTCCGCCAATTCGAATTTTTTCGTTAATTGAGATGTTACCGGGTGCAGATGCAAAATTAATTGTCATGGTATTTTGCGTCGCGTCAAAGGACACGGTGTTACCCGTTGTGTTGACCTGAGTTTTATTATCATAAACGCTTAGATTAGGACGTGCACCTTGGTATGAGTAGACCATATACCGGTCTGTTACGCTGGTTGATGCTGTGGTTGGGGTCGCTTCGGTTGATGTCGAATGTTTCAAGTTTATAATTTGTGTTTTGTTCAGAATTGCATCCATTTGCGTTCCCACGGAACGAGCAAAAAGTTGATTTGACACGCCGAGGGCGCTTGCACCATCAACGACATCAGTACTTGCATCAACCGCGTAATCATTTAACGCGGCATTGATCTTTGCTTGAGAATGGGCAAGAAACTGTTCCCTGGTGAAATCAGGCGAGGCACCAGTCAATGTGATCCCTTCGACTGTTGACACATAGCTGTCAGACAGCAAGTCCACTGCCACAGCAGTAGTCAAACCTGTAGATGAGCCGTCAGCATTTAATTTGAACAAGTTGATACTAAGAGTGTCATCAACATTCTGGACAATTTGAATTTTACTGTCATCGCCATAGGCTTCATTAATCGAACGCTCAACTTCTGCCGCCAACTGTGTCGCATTATATTTACCAGGGCGTAAATCAATATTGACTGGCTGGTCACCGTTATCGACATTAACCGTTAGAAAGTTTTTCCCCCAATACACACGACTATCAGCATTACCACTCTCTCTGGTTGCGTTGAACTGAATTGGGTCTGTAACAATTTCAACTAGACGGTCACCCTCTTCACCAAAGTCAAATTCAGTTTGTTCGCCAGTCAGTTTTGCAGGCTCTGAGTCAACCAATGTTTGCAAATCATCCTTTTTATAAAGGGCTGATCCTTTGCCTTCCAGAAAGTAGTTATCATCAGGCACCTCGGTAGTCTGCATTCCAAACCGATCAATAAAAATTTGGTTTCCTGCGTCATCAACCGACGGCACAAGATCAGGGTCAATAACTGTGTCATTAATCACCAGACGCGTATCATATTTGTTGGTTGGGTCATTCGCGGACGCCGACTGTGTTTTAATGAAATACATCGTCGCAATGGTTGGGTTACCCAAATCATCAAAGATCGTGATTGATGTTGAGTTTGTGAATGTATTTGGGTTGGATGGGTCAAACGTATAGCCATCGGCAAATTCTGGCCTGGCCGGCACCACATCGGCCGCAGCCGGGACGTTCACGCCCAATTCAATGTTACTTGTGGCTTGTGGATCACCGGATGTAACAGGCAACTGCAATGGCAGAGCGCTATCAAGATCTTTGGCTGTTACCGATCCATCATCGTTCACGGGATAAACAAGCAAATACTGACCGGCAGAGTCCACAACATAACGGTCGTTATTCACGTTTAGGGAACCGTTTCTCGTATAAACCTTCTGCGCTGAGGTCAATGACGGTTTAAGGGTGAAGAAACCCTGTCCCGAAATCGCCAAATCGAGCGCGTTCAGAGATGACGAAATGTTACCCTGCGTAAACTGCTGCTTAATGCCTTTCAGGATTGTACCCGAACCAATTGACGATGACGCATTCTGCAGGGGTGATGTTGCAAAAATATCACCAAATTCTGCGCGGCTTCGTTTAAAGCCGGTTGTTCCGACGTTCGCGATGTTGTTTGAGGTTGCTGAAATATCAGCCTGTGAACCATTCAAACCTGTCAATGCGGTATAAAATGACATTCGATTAAACTCCTGCTGGGCGCTCTATTTATTCAATGTGAGCCTAATTGGATGGGTTAGTCTTTGCTTGCAAAGAAGTCAGAAAGATTGCTTCTAGTGTCGGAGCGATTGAAGTCATTACTTTTAAATCTAACAACATCACTGGCATTTACATTACCGTAACCACGCACATCGTAGACGACACCCGACGACGCATCACCAGTTGAGGCAGCCAGAACCTCGCTGTACACTGATGCACCAACAGCCTGCAGGCCCTCGCCTGTATCGGCATAGGCTTCAACCCGGAAGAAGGTATTTTCATTCAAAATATTCTCAGGAATCTCATCCCATGCGAAACCAACAAGTCCGGCTGGCTGTGGGCCAAGATCTTCTGTGTGCAGAATTTCCCCAGCTTCAGACCGGTAAACGATATTTGTACTATTTGAGTATGTTGGAATATCAATCGCACCCGAAATACTGCCTTCAGGCGATGCATAGGCATCACCACCTGGAACAAGAACCGAATGGCCGAGCATGTTTGCCGCAGTTGAAATGCGGAATTCTGATAGCTGGCCAGAGTAAAGGTCGGTCAGGCCCTTCAATGACTCATTCATCTCGGTTATGCCCGTTACGGTCGAGAATTGTGCCATCTGTGCAATCATCTCGGTATTATCAGTCGGTTTAAATGGATCCTGATTTTGAAGTTGTGTTGTCATCAGCTTCAAAAATTCAGCCTGTCCAAGCGCATCCTTTGGGCCAGAATCAGCAGTTTTCTGCTGGATACCCAGCTTGTCCAAAATGGAATTCAATGAATTATTGTTATCGATTGTACTCATTCTCAGGTCTCCTGGCTGAACCTTACTTACCCATATTGATTGTGCGCATCATCAGTGCGCGTATTGTTGAAATGACTTCAACATTGTTTTGGTATTGGCGACTTGCCTCGACCATCTCTACCATTTCCTCATTCTCATCGACCGCTGCGCGATAGACAAAACCTTCGGCATCAGCACTTGGGTGATGCGGCATAAATGCCTTTTCTGGAGCCCTCTTAACTTCAGCAACCGTCACAACATCAACCGTTGAAACACCCGAATATTTCAATTGATCGGCATAGGTTGTTTGAAACACTGGCTTCAACGCGCGAAACGCCTCTTCTTTAGTGCTAGCAATCGTGCCTGCATTGGCGAGGTTACTGGCAACCGTATTCAATCGAACAAGCTGCGACGCCATCGCCCGACCTGAAATATCAAAAATATTTTTAATTTCGCTCATCATTCGCCCTTAATCGCCGACATCAATCCGGAAATTCTATTATTGAGAAAGGTTAGAGTCGTCTGGTAACGGGTGACGTTTTCCGAAAATTCCATCTGCTCAACACTTAACTCAACTGTATTGCCATCAAGTGACGGATTAATTGGCTCACGAAACAGCATCTTATTACCTATCGCCGGAACCATCGTCGGAAAGTGCTCTTCATTTGTTGTCTGTAGGGGGCCAATACCAACATGCCGTTTTATTTCCGAATCAAAATCAAGATCACGAGCTTTAAAGCTAGGTGTGGCGGCGTTGGCTATGTTCGATGCCAGAATTTCATTGCGGCGCGAACGCAGTTCAAGCGCCTGAGCATGAAAATTCAAATATGATCCGATCTTGTTCATTTCTCTACGAAATCAGTCCTAGGCTGTTTACTAAATAAGTGGTCATGGCACTGCGATTTGGTGTAAATTTTGCAAATAGGATGCCAAAACAGACATGGAGAAAAAAATGAGCAAAGTTTCCCTCCAAAATGGTGGCGGCCCAGGTTCATCAATTTCACTGGCACCTGAAACAATTAGAGTGCGCAACGCGCTAATTGAAAAATTCACGGGCGAGCCGCTAGATGAGATGAACCATTTTATGAATACAGCTCTTGTCGCTGAGAAAAATGAACTGCGGCGTCTTGGCATTTTGGCCGCGCGCATCTTTTTGCTTCGCACGCGCATCGCCAATCTTCAAGATTTTAACCGTGACCCGTCACTGACCAATATTTCAGAAATCAATGTTGGCGAGCTTGATCTTGGCGGCGCAAATATGCATGCCGTAGATAGCAATGAGAATAATGTTGCCAAAACTGAAGATGGCTGGGCACGGTTGAAAATGACTTCGCCAGGCGAAATTCAAGGGGTTCGGTTCCTTTCAGGTGCTATTATTGATGCCAAACCTGAAGATGCTGAAAAGCTGATCGGGTCAGGAAAAGCCGTTCGAGTTGATGAAAATGGGGATAGCATCGACTTTGATGAAGGTGATTTTGACAATCAAGACAACGATGACTCAAACGCAGCGGTGGTAGATCATGCCGAAGATGCAAACAGCAACAGTGAAGCGAATGATAGCGATAGTGCAGAAACCAATGAAAATACGTCAGCTGTCATGACAGACGAACAAACCGTTGAAGCAGAAAATGACGAACAACCAGCGGTGGCCGCCGCGGATGGGGTTGCAAGTGAAGATGACACAATTGCCAACGCCGAGCAGTCAGTTTCACCTGATAATGAATTATCAGATAGTACGGATGACAAAACATGATTTATCGTGTTGGCAAAACCGTAATCTGGTTTGCCATTGCCTTTGGCCTTGCCGCCTGTCCGGCGGAACGGTTTCGGCACGAAAAATATGTTTGTAAAAGTGTCAGTTTTGATCTTGATTCAATCATTGTGAATGACACGGATATTGGTGGTGAAGTTAAAATTATTGGCTATGACAAAGATAGAACAGCCATCATCAAAGCGATCAATGACGATCATATTGAAATTGAAGCTAGCCGCATGACGCTAAAGTTGGATCGCGATGATGGCAGCGTAAGGATCGTTCGCGGGAACCGATATGCTCACCTTGCGTGCAAGCGCAGTATTTTCACAATGTAAAAAATTGTTGGAACTGGAAGTTGAGTGAAGCAACTAGGATTTACCAGGTCCATGAAATTTGACAATGGCTTCTGCTTCATCTTGGTCAATACCTGTCGCTAACGTCAGTTCATTTGCCGCCGCCCCGTTTCGCGCCAATTCTATTGCGCGGCTCATTTGCCTATCACCACTAAAGTTTTGCGCGAGATCGGCAAGCTCTTGTCGGCTTTGATCGAAGCCTTCAGCTAAGCCGATAGTCTTTTTCTCAATATCACAAAGCCGTTCGCCAATTGTCTCAAGGCTAAGATGAAGCCGGATAACTGTATCCCCAATTTGCGCCAGATTATCAGTAACTGTCGCTACACGACGATCAGCAAGCCGTTGGTTAGCCAAAATTTTAGTAGCCACAAATCCAACGAGCAAAAGTACCACAGCCAAAGCTGTCAGAACCACAATGATAAATGGATTTTGGAAAAAACTGGCCATATCTGCCATCTAATAAAACCTTTAGAAGAAACCGGTAATTAACATTGTATCTCTACTATGCCGGTTAATCGTCGTTATCAGCAATATATTTTTGCAACTCACCAGGCATCGCCGCTTTGACGGCAGCACGTTTTTGCAATTGATCAAGGCGCGCAATCACTGCCATAACACGGCTATGCACTGCATCATCCAATGTTCCAGTTTGGGATAAGCTGTCGCCATGCGTTGTCAAAAATTCTTCAAGCAACGCACAACCATTCGCAAATTCCTTTGCAGATAATTTCGGCACAAAGAGCGCGTCAAGCATTTGCTCGACACGCAATATAATGTCTTCTGTCGTTAGTAAAGACCCCATCACAGCAACCTCGACAGATCCTAGGTCTTTAACTCCCTATACGCGTCCATCAATGCTTCTGTAATACGATCAATTTCAATTGGATACTCTCCACGTTTGATGGCTTCTTTGATCCGATTTACATTGACCTCATCGATTGGCGCTGATGATGCCATCTGTTTGACCGCTGATGAGACATCGGCAGACCCCAGCTTAACACTGTCGCCAGCATTTGCAGCTGCGGCAGAGGAAGCTTTGGTCGCCTTTCTTGACACCTGGTCCGCAACATCGGACTTCCGTGGTTCGACAGAGCTAACAATGTTTTTTACAATACCAACCATTTTAGTTGACCTCCGATATACCGGTTACGACACAAAAACGAATTTATTTAGTAATTATTTTCACTTTTTTTTCTGACACCACGCGGCCTTCAACAATCACCTTACTCGATTGGTTCAAAACCTTCAATAAATCACCCATTTGGGCATTATCCAATGCAAGGCCAGAACTAGCAACTGTAACGCCGCCAATCTGCGTTTCGATTGTAACCGTCTGGTCTTTTTCAACCGCCCAATCCATCTCAAGATGTCGGTTTCGTAAGGCCTGATTAACGCTCAATGGCCGATTTGTCTTCCGGCCAATAACATGATCCAGCTCCTCAAAATACCCAACAAGCCGATGATCAGGCCTTGATACCAGCACCAGATCATCAAGGGTGATAACTTCGCCACGCTGCAAGCTGCGAGAAAGCTTAACAATTTTTGCACTATTATTTGATAGCTGCGATGCGGTTTTGACATCACCGTCCGGAATAGAAATCGAGCTTTGGGATTGAATTTGCGTTCGAACTGCAATCGAAAACCCATTTTTATCACTGCAAGAGACGCGAACCGTCTTATAACCCCCAAACATTGGCTCAACTGTCAAATCAGCGGCACAAGGCAGGAATTGTCGATCCTGGTTAATCGCTGGGTCGGCGACGATACCAAGCAAAGCCAAGGATGATTGAATTTCGGCTTTGATCATTGCGCCTGATAAGGTTTGGCTTGACATCGCCAAATTGCTGGCAAGGCACAAGCCTGCATAAAGTCCAAAAATACTGACTGCTTTACCCACCAAAAAAATAGATTTCATTTGTCCGTCCGCTACCACTTTGTGAGGGGCTGTTTTCAGGCTTTTCGCCAGTTACCAAGGCCTTGATCTGGTTCAAAGATGGCAGGCGGATGGTTTTTTTTGCATAGAGGAAATTTGGGTTGCCCCGCACAAAGGCATGTCGATTCACCTGAACAATTGCCATTTCCACAAATTTCATATTCATGCCACTGCCGCCGTAATAATCATTCATGATATGGCCGAGGGTTTCGTTTGGCGCTACTTCATGCGTTTCCGAATAATCCGGATCCACGCGAAACGGATGTGAGCTTGCGGCGTTTTCAACACCGCCATTGTCACGCGCCCCATAGGTCAGCACGACAATTGGCTCGGCAATGGCTGTGTTCATAGCAATGGTGAAAAGGCAAGGAATTACAAACATCAAATAGCGCATTAATTCATCTCCAAAAACGTCGCAAGCTTGCCGTTCAAATCAGCAGGCTTGCGTTGGCGGCTAAGCGGCTCAAGAAACGAATATCCATCACCAGCGTCGATTACCCGCAAAACCGACCATTTACTGCCAACGCCCGAAACCATCGCCAGACGGTTGACCTGAATGCCCTGCCGCATCCCAAGGGCAACACGCAGCTTGTTATTCTCTAGTTTGATTTCAGCCTTAAGTGGCAGACATAAAGTGGCTGTCGCAATCGCCTTGGCATGGCTTTGAAGCCCATTCAGCAAAGCGGCTTTTACTTCATCACGTTTGGTTGTGCTTAATTTGCTGATTATCAGGCTTGGTGAACGCTCACCAAGTTTCAGCTTGATTTCGTCATGAACCTCGCCAAGCGGTTTTAGCTGGCTGCCAGCATAGAGGCTGGTTGTGACGATGGCGCGCAAATGCTGGCTCTGGCCAACTTTAAAATCAGTAGTGAAACTTTCTAAGGTGATGTTCGTCGCAAAAGCAAAATCACCATCACGGATCGAGGCTTTACCATTAACTAGCGCGTTATAGTCATACCGTGCATCGCGTTTTATCTTTACCGGATCAAGAACCGTCGCCGCCTCATTATATAATGTCAGATTGGCGGTATTTTCTAGCTGCCGATAAAGATCAACCATCATCATTGATGGCATTGTTGACAACCAGCCCGGAACCGACCGAGCCATCGACATTGTCGGCGCAAACATTGTTAAATGGGCAACCGGACGATCATGGCATGCTGGTTCGGCAATCTTGCCAACAGCGGCTTCGACGGTCACTTCATAATGAAGGTCATCCTTAACCTCATTTATAATGCGATAATCAAGAATTTCACTTGACGGGCGCACAACGAAATGATCATCAAGACTGGTATCGGCTTGTACGGAAGAAAACCCGTTGATCTTGGCACCACCTCGCAAGGCTGCAAGATATAGCGCATCTTCAAGCGCAATATTTTTTGCCTCATGCTGGGCTGCCTGATCGTTGATCACCGCGCGTCCGGTTGCTGTCACCATGCGCAAACCATCACCTGCAAGCGCATGCGTGCCAGTTAACAGAGCAAAGATGGTGGCAAAAAGCCATGTGATGAAACGACTAGGCATCGTTAAACAGTCTTGCGCGCCGTTGTCAAAAGATAACCAATGGTTTCACGATCGATTTCCAGAACAACCTCGTATGTGTCCGTGCCGGTTGGGTTGATGCGAACCGTGCGCGCCCCACGAATGGTGCCGTTCACAACACCGCGAAACGTATCATTCTGCACGACAAGGTCGATTACGGTTGTGCTTGAGTCTACCTGCAAACCGTGGATCTGTTCGGCCAAATCGCGCATTGCTGCCATGCGGGCAGAGCGGATCGCCATCAAACGTTTTTGAGCCTCACCACGACCAGGCTGCGATGATGTCACTGCATAACCAACAGCCGTCAAAGTTGGAATGTTTTCCGAACTAGCATCAAGAACGTCTTTAAAATTTACAATTGTCTGGGTCTGTGAGGCTTCGACTGCTGCCATTTTTGTCGTGCCACCCATACCAAGGTTGGATGTGCCACTGTGTTGGCACGCTGTCAATAAACCGATGCCAAGGCTGCAGACCATGACTGTCTTGAAAATCTTGCGCATTTTGAGCTCCGTTTCGTCATAAATTTTGGTACCTAGTCCAAGTATGCATTTTTTATGCCAACCAGTTTGCTTCCGCCTCATACTAAAATGCCACCAAAACCAAAAGACAAAGGCCCATTATAAAGACCAAGTAAGCAAATCCACTCGCTGCTCAACCTTTTGGCAAATCACCTTATTGGCATGGATTTTGCCTTTATCATCCATAGGTCGCACCTGGCCGCCACAGCGGCATCTAGGTAAAGGACAGAGAACGCGTTTTTAATCAGAGGGTTAGCAGTTGAAATATACAATGTTCACAAAACATGCTGTCAATTTGTTGAGCCGATTTACCCATAAGACAGGGCAGATGTCATGAATATGACGCTAACAAGATTTGGGTTTGGTAATGCGGCTGGCTTTTTGTCAACGCTGGTAATGCCGGTTGGTATTTTGGTTCTGGTGGCCATGATGGTTCTGCCCCTTCCCGCTTTCCTTCTTGATACCTTCTTTATAACCAATATTCTGGTTTCACTTCTGGTGCTGATGGTGGCTATGCACACCTATCGCCCGCTCGATTTCTCCAGCTTTCCGACCTTGTTATTGATTGCCACAGTTCTTCGTCTTGGCCTGAACGTGGCTTCAACGCGGATCATTCTTGGTAATGGCCATGAGGGGACATCGGCTGCAGGTCAGGTTATCGAGGCATTTGGTGCCTTTGTAATTGCTGGCAATTACGCTGTTGGTATTTTCGTATTTATTATTCTTGTGATTATCAATCTGGTCGTAATCACCAAAGGTGCTGGCCGTGTATCCGAAGTGACAGCGCGTTTTACCCTCGATGCGATGCCCGGAAAGCAAATGGCGATTGACGCTGATTTGAACGCTGGCGTTCTATCCAATGAAGAGGCCAAGCTCCGCCGTGAAGATATTGCTAAAGAGTCTGAATTTTATGGCGCAATGGATGGTGCATCAAAATTTGTAAAAGGTGATGCCATTGCCGGTATTTTGATTCTTGCAATCAATATCATTGGCGGCCTGATCATCGGCATTGCTCAACATGGCATGTCATTTTCCAGCGCAACCGAGTCCTATATTCTATTGTCAATCGGTGATGGGCTTGTCGCGCAAATTCCATCGCTAATGCTGGCGATTGCGACAGCCATTATCGTAACCCGCGTTTCAACAACCGAAGATATGGCAGCACATATCGGCAAACAAGTCAGCCTGTCACGCGCCTGGATACCAGTTTCAGCTGTATTACTACTGATCGGTTTTGTGCCGGGTATGCCAAATTTTATGTTTTTAGCTGCGGCTGCGATTGCTGGCCTCGCCGGATTTTTGATGCGAAAAAGAGAACACGGTGAAAGCGAGCTAGATGGACAACAAAATTCCACCACCGAAGCGCTGCTTGACGAGGATGGCAAGGAGACGCCTGACCAGATCAATTTGACTGATGTTACCGATAATTCGGCCGTATCAGTGCAGCTTGGCTATGGCTTGATTGGCATGGTTGATGAGGCCACTGGCGGGCCACTTGTGAACCGGATTACTGGTATCCGCAAACAGGTCTCCAAAGCGCTTGGCTTTGTCATTCCACCGGTGCGCGTTCGTGATGATATGGCCTTAAAAGCGAATGAATACCGCATTCGAATTGGCCAAACGATTGTTGGCGAAGATCAGGTTTACCCTGATCTGAAACTGGCTATTCCGGGCGACTCAACAAGTGTTAAGATTGCCGGTATCGAGGTGAAAGACCCAACATTTGGCATGGATGCCATCTGGATTGACCGTCACAAAGAAGCCGAAGCTGAGAGCAACGGCTATGTCGTTGTCGAGCCTGAGTCCGTGCTGGCAACACATATTTCACAAATCATGTATAAATTTGCACATGAATTAATTGGCCAAGATGATGTCAAAGTGCTTCTTGATAATCTGGCGCACACATCGCCAAGCCTTGTTGAGTCAGTCGTTCCCAAACTGGTACCGCTTCATGCGTTGACAGGAATCTTAAGCGAGCTTCTGGCCGAGCGTGTGCCCATTAGCGATCTTCGCAAAATTCTGGAAACGCTCGCCAATCTGGCTGGCCGTAATCTTGGCATTATCGAATCTGCCGAAGCTTTGCGCCCGGGCCTTGCCGGTCTTTTAATCCAGCAAATTGCTCCGCTGAACCAGCCCCTGCCCGTGATTACGCTGAGTTCTGAACTGGAACATATGCTGATTTCAATGTCGCGCCAAAGCAATGATGGCGGGTTGCTTCTTGATAGCGGTCTCGCCGAGCGATTGATCAAATCGATTGCACAGGCCAGTGAAAAAACATCAGCCGATGGCCGCCAAGCCGTACTTGTGGTCTCGCCGCAAATCCGTCGCCAATTATCAACAATCATGCGTCAGCATATTGACGATCTGGCGGTCCTTGGCTTCACCGAGTTGCCTGACAGCCGAAAAATCAATGTCATCGCCACCATCAGCGGTGATGCCGAGAATAAAATCGAAGATAAATAAGATCCGGCGCTTTTGCCGTCATCCAAAAAGGAGGGTGAACAATGCCAACGATAACCGTAAAAGCCGCAGATTCGGCAACCGCAATGGATGAAATCTGGGAAAAGCTTGGCCCTGATGCGATGATCATCTCGACCAGTAAGCGCAATGGTCGCATTGTTATGGAAGCAACAACCGAAACCACGAAACCAGCCATGGCACCGTCTGTTGAAGCCGGATTTAGCGATATTTTCAAAGGTCAAATACTGGCAAAGCCCTCGGTAACGGCAAAAGCCGGCACGTCTGGGCAAATGCCAGCCACTGCCTTAGGCGCTGCCGATATCGCTGGGCTTCGTCACGATATCACGCAGATGCGAAACATGCTGTCAGGCCTGATACTCACCGACCTTGATGGGGTTAATCCACGCCTTTCGGCAAGCACAAGATTGGAATTGCAACGCGCCGGATTTTCCGCCGCATCGCTAGACCTTCTAAAAGCGCGTTATGCTGGCATGACCTATGCTGATGGATGTGATGCCTTTCTTGGCGGTATGGCACAAAGACTCGCCCATCCCCATGCCGAAACATTATTAACGAAAAGGTTGATTTTCGTTGTTGGTGCCACCGGTACTGGCCGCACAACCATGGTGGCAAAATTAACTGCAATGCTTCGCGAGGCGCATCCGAAAAAGGAAATTATTGCGGCCACCCTGCATGGGCAGAACGCATCAAACAACCAGTCGTTGCAGGGTTTTAGCCGATTGCTGAATATACCAGTTTGCACGCTTTCCTTGGAAACTCCAGTCGCCGATTTCAACAAAATGACCGATTATGATATCATGGTCGTTGATGTTACCGCGATGCCGGATGAGGCCAGCCAAAAAATTGCCGCAATCAAAGCGCATGTTGGTACTAAGGATACTGGCATTATTGCCACCATTCCGGGCAGTACAAGCCGTGCGATGATTGAATTGACGATGCAGCGTTTTACCGATCTGGCACCAATGATTGCGCTGACCAAGCTTGATGAATGTGAAACAACAGCGAATGAATTTTCGGCCTATGTTGAACAAGGTGCGCTTATCAGTATCCTTTCAGGAACCAAATCGGTGATCGGCGCGGCAATATTTGCTTCGGAAAACATCTTATTGCAGTATCTTAAAGAGAATTTCAGTAATCACGAAGCAATCATGCCAACGGGTACGGGTTTAGAGTAAATATTATGGCAACATCCATTGCAGTCACCAGCGGTAAAGGCGGTGTTGGAAAGACCAACACGGCGGTCAATCTGGCAACTACCCTGTGTCGTCTTGGCAAACGTGTCGTTCTTTTTGATGCCGATTTCGGCCTTGCCAATGCCCATGTTCTGCTTGGTGTCAATCCCAAAACCACAACCGCTGATTTTTTGGCGGGCAAAGCCAGCATGGCTGAAACCATGACGCCAGCTCCGCTTGGGCTGAATTTCATTTCTGGTGGTTCCGGACTGATTGAATTGCTTAATCTTGATAATCAGGCGCGCTATCGCATGTTGTCCGGCATATCTGGCCTGCAATCAGACATTGACTATCTTATCGTTGATTGTCCGGCTGGCGCATCTGACAGCACATTGTTTTTTGTCAATGCTGCCGATATCGCGTTGGTTGTTTTGGTCGCCGAACCGACAAGCTTTTTAGATGCCTATGCGCTATTAAAGGCCGCACATCTTGAAAAAAACATCAGCGAATTTTCAATAATGGTAAACATGGCCGAGAACTCAAAAACAGCCGAAGCCAATTTTAAAAAATTTCGGGACATTGCAATGCGGTTTTTGGACGTAAAATTGCATTACGCCGGTATGATACCACAATCAACAGCTGTCCGGCAGTCAATTATCAAGCGCAAGCCGATCAGTGTCAGCCAGCCAAAATCTTCGCTGGCGGAAAACTATGAGTCACTTGCGAGGCATTTGATGAAGACCCCAAAAAGCGCACATGATGCGGTGAAATTTTTTGACGGGATGAGTGAATGAGCAAGGCAGCGCGTGATCATTATGCCAATCAGAAGATAGATGTTGATGAGTTGATCAAGACACATAGTGATTTGGTCCGGAAAATCGCTTGGCAAATTCACGGCCGCACACGCCACACAACTGAAATCGAAGATATCATGCAGGTTGGTTTTACCGGTCTAGTCAACGCCGCCCAGCAATATACGCGCAAAGAAGGCGCCACCTTTGGCACCTATGCCAGCATCCGCATTAAGGGCGCAATCATCGATTATCTGCGCAAAAGCTCAAATCTTTGCCGCACAACGATTCAGATGAAAAAGCGCTATAATAAGGCGCAAACCCAGCTTCAAAGCAACTTGATGCGCCAGCCAACGGTTTCCGAACTTAGCGTTGCCATGAACATGTCTGAAACCGAGCTTCAAGAATGGGAACATGCGTTTCAGGCAAATGCACATGACTCGCTTGATAGCGTTTATGACCAATATTCGATCTGGTATGCCTCAGATGAAGATTCGCCTGAAGAAAAGCTGAACCAGCGTCAACTCCAAGGATTGCTGAAATTAGCGCTCCATGAACTTACCGAAAAAGAAGCCTTGGTCGTCCAACTCTATTATGTCGAAGAATTGAACGTATTTGAGATCGCTGCTGTGCTGGAGGTTTCAACTGGCCGCGTCTCGCAGATCAAAAAATCAGCGATTGCCAATCTGCGTTCCTACATTTCTAAATCACAGCATATTGATTGATCATGGCCAAATCTGAATTTAACAAAATCACCGAAATTCAGATGTCACTGCAGCTTGCCGAACATCAACTGCAGCATAATCCCTTTCAAGAACAGCTGCATCTATCATTATCGTTGCTATCGATTGCCCGTGGGTCATGTAAAATGGTCATCCACCCCGACCGGAAAGCTGCGCCAGCATTTGCTGGCACGCTGCACATTCCGGCTGATCGTGCAGTTATGCAGGCAACCATAGCGCTGTCGCCAAGCTCATTTGATGAGTTGGCGCAAAAGCTGCGCCAGTCGGGACCACGCCCAATCAATCTATTGGCGACTTTAGACAAACCGCTAACGGTTGATTATGACGGGATTTTATTCATCGATCCGCCGATTGATGCCGCCATCACAAATCTAGCTTGGACATTTCCACTTAAATAAATGACTGATAGTCAATTATAGGAATTTCCGCACCATTTCGGTTTCGGATTGAAGCAGGCGTGATGTTCCGGAAAAGGTCTGTTGTGCGCGAATCAATTTGGTCAATTCGCTTGTCATATCAATATTTGACATTTCCAGAGCGCCAGAGTGAATTTTGCCCCGCCCATCTGTAATCGCTTCGCCGACAACGCCAGCACCTGACCGCGCATTTTGACGGAATAAGTTGTTGCCAATTGCGGTGAGCCGGTTCGCGTCGGCAAAGCCAGCAAGACCAACCTTTGCAACTACAAAAATTCGATTGCCCCCGTAGGTTGCTTCAACTGCCCCATCCGACCGAACAGAAACGCCTGTTAGCGGAAGATCAGCAAGCGCCTCGACACCATTGGCATCAATCGCCGCCGCTGCGCGCATTGGCACGGTAATTGGGTTTCCATTTGACGAAAGAACTTTATACCCTTCAGTGGTGCTGATTTCTCCATCTAGGTCAATCGCGAAAGCGCCGTCGCGAGTATAGATTAACTCACCTGGATTGTTTTCATCACGAAGCGCAAACATGCCCTGCCCTTCAATCGCTAGATCAAGAACAGATCCTGTTTGCTTCAAATTTCCCTGCGAGCCATTAAATCGTATTTCTGGTGTCCGAACACCAGACCCTACCCGTTTGCCAACGCTGATGGCAACCGTATCAGCATAAACATCGGTAAAGCTGGCTTCGCGCTTTTTATAGCCAGTGGTTGCAGCATTGGCGATATTGTTTGACGTAACGTCAAGGTCACTCAAGGCTGCCGACATACCGCTGCGAATTACTGAAATCATAATCATTGAACCTAACGTAGTGTGCTTCGCGATTTAATTAGCAAATTTTGTGCCAAAGCCCGCATCATCGCCAAGTTTGCTTCATTTTTGCAAGCCAGCAGGCCAGCCACCTCTGAGCAAATCGCCAAGCTTAAAATTCAACTTGTTTAGCCGTTGCTAATGCAGCATATTATAGGATTGTGAAGCGAAGGCAGAAAATGGCAAAGCAGCAAAACAGATCGCTGGTTCCCGTGGCAAAGCAATTGCCCGCGACCCGCCCCGTCAAAACGAGCAAGCAATCATTTTCGCTCTATGATGGCGAACGACATTTCACCGATCGTGAAGATGTTCGTGAATTTTTACCCGACATTCTTGGCAAGGCGCTTGCCCGCACTTGGATTGATGCTGATTTCCGGACCGCGTTCGATAACGATCCATGCGGCACGCTTGAAAGCCACGGTGTGTTCCTGCCTGAAAATATGTTGATTGAGTTCCAGCGCCAGAACGCTGATCGCCCGCGGATTGTTGTTTATGAACAACGACCAAATTCAAAATTCAAAGCACGCGTTCTGTATCTACAGTTGGTGATGATGGCAGGGCGGTGATGGTTCGCTCCACCCCAATCAAACCCATCCTTTCCAGTCTTTTTTTAGTTTCTGCTTGTCTTTTGGGCATGCCTGCCAACGCCAGCGACCCACAAACCCAGATGGAAAACAAGGCTTTCAAAGAAGCCGTAAGGGCGGTCAAAGACAAAAATTATGCCCATGCCATAACCTTGTTTGAGGCTCAGGCCAAAATGCCACGCCATGACGCGCAGCATAATCTTGCGGTTTTGCTGAATGCCGGCAAGGGCCGCCCGCGCAATTATGTTGAAGCGCTGTTCTGGTCATGGCAGGCCCAGCTTGGCGGTATTGAAGATGCCGAAGATCTGGCAAATGATATTGTAGATTTGCTGCCGCCAAAAGTAGCGGACGAGGTGCGGAGCCGCGTTGGTGAGGCGTTACAAGCGCGCATTGACGCCAATGACCTAAACGCGATTCCGCAATTTGCCAATTATCACTTAACCATTCTTGCCGAACCCGATTATGCCAATGCCTATATCTGGTATTCAATCGCCGCCGCGATCAATCTACCCGAGACAAGCGACGCGCGCGACGATGCTGAATCGCAAATCGACAGCAAAGATCTTGTCGACTTGCAGATGAAAACCCAGACCCTTTTTGACAAATACAAATTCAAACCATTGCCAGCCATCGGCAAAGGAGGAAAAAATGCGAGTTAAAGTTCAATGGATTATTGATGGTCTTATCGAAATTGACGCCGAATCAAACGAAGCGGCCGAAGCGATTGCTGATGAAAAGCTTCGCAGCTTTATCGCGGCAAACCCGGAATTGACTGAAGTGTTGGGCGCGGTTGCTATTCAGGGCCATGCGGTTATCGACGCCGATTAACCAAAACTATCCAGCAGTTCAGAAATGGTCTTTTCCAGATCGTCATTATCATTTTCGATCTCGGTAATTTCCTGACGCAATTCTTCAATCCGCTGTTTGCGCTTTTCCATGACATCACGGATTTCTTCGAGAACCGTGGCAAGACGACCGCTTAAATCGGCTTCGTTCATCTCATCTTCGGCCATTTTACCCATCCTTTTTCAAATCTGACAATGCGACCGGCCGACCTGTAAAATACCGGCGCTGGATAATTACATTATCTTTTGCTAAATTTAAGCAACTGCAATCTGTGAGACAACCCTTGCAGATACCATGCCAACAACAAAAGTGAGGTATCAGCATGTTTTCACTTAATCCGGCGCGCTTATGCCAAAGCGCGACCAGAATGATTGCTTTGTTGGCGATGGCTGGCGTTTTCATCATGTTTACAGCAGCCAATGACCCGCTTGTTGCTGGCAGCCATAGTAAAGCCGACATTGTGCCGTGCGATATCAAACTGGTATTTGGTGTTGATGATCGCGGCATGTCGCTTGTGTCCTATGATCTGGAAATGCAGATCAGCAACCGTCAGGGCCGGACAATCACCGGCATTTCGGTTCATTGGCTTGATCGCAGCGCAAAAATCATCGGCAATAGTGACGCCCGATGCGGACAGGATTATGACGGCATCAAACCGACGCAATCAGGGTCATGCCGCCGTGTTGTGCAGAAAATTGGCGGGCGACTTCTTGACCGGCTTGGGCAAGATACATGGACAAAAATTATCAATTCAGAAATGACCAATTTCCGTGAAGTTTGGCAATGCGCCATTATCGGATACCGCTTTGGCGAAAAGGCCATAAAAAGCTACTAGAGCCAAGACGGGCCAGCTTGGCATTAAAAATGCTTAACACGATCTTGGATAATGCCCGCCTGATAGGGCAAAGACGTATAAACCGTGATTAACAAAGGCAATGAATTGATGGCAAACCCCAGCTTGAAGGCGCAAATTGAGGCTGCAAAATCTGCCCTTGCCAGCGATCTTGCGGCGCCATCATTGGTGACGCCACCGCCCAAACCGCCACTAACGCCAATGACGCCAAACTCTGCAGGCAATAATATTGCCGCTGACAATGGTACAAATGACACTGGTGGCATTCCGGCCCATGGCAAATCAGCGCATGCCACAAATGCTGCTGCCTTGGATGAGCGCATCACCCGACTTGAAGCCAAATTATTGGATAATCAGCGTGATCTGCACACGCTTTTGCAAAAGATCCGTGAAATTTCACGCCTGCAAACTAATTCCGGCAAAAGCCGTAAAAATCGGGCCAAAGATCAAGCCGAAACCATGACTAATGACGAGACCAATGCCGAACCGCGCCAAAGCCAGCGATCACCTTTGGTCATGGTTGCGATGGCCATCCTGATTGGCCTTGTCGTCGGCATTGCCTATTTTCTCGTGACAGCTCAAGGCGATCTATCAGCGCTGACAGTGCCAAGCTGGGTTCCAACAATCATTGACCGTTTTAACCGTTTGATCGGATAAGGTAGCATGGCCGACCATAGTGATTCACCGTCATCATCGCGCCAACTGCACCCGCTGTTTTTGTCACTCATGATTGGCGGCGGCGTCAGCGTGGTTTTATCTCTATTTGCAATTGGCTATCTGACCCTGACAACACCTGAGCCAGTTCCAGACGATATCTACACTATCATGCAGAAAGCCAAGGCCAAAGCCGAAGCCGATAAAGCTGGTAATAGTGAAGATACCGAAACGGCGGTGGCCGACAATGCAACATTGCTTCCCGATGGAACGTTTGATTTCTCCAAATACAGCTATTACAGCTTTCCCCTGCCCTTTGTTAGCAATCTTGCCAGCGGTAAGGGCATGTTAACCGCCGAAGTCGCGATTGCGACTTATGGCAATACGCTTGCCGGTGAAAAGGTCATGAAGCAGTTAGAGACTTTTAATCCAAAAATCCGATCGGCAATCAATCTTAAACTATCAGATCAAAAACTCAGCGATGTTGATACAATCGACAAACGCAACAAGCTGGCCAAGGCGCTATTGCAAGAGGTCAGGATTTTGGTCGATGGGCCGGATATGGATGGGCCATCAGCAGTCACTGATTTTCATTTTATAAAATTTGTGATTAGCGGCGCGCAATAGCCGTCAATGGCCGGGTATATATGCCTAATGGCTCGAACCAGCAAAAGATAAAACCAACGTTTCAAAAGCCGCATTTTCTTCGGGCGAAAGACGCGCCTGCTGATGCGAGTCAGAGCGCGCATCGGCGTGGTTATATTGAATGGCTTCTTGCGGAAATGACCAGCGCATTTCAAGCCGGTTATGCCGTGTCACCCGAAATTCAATATTAATATTCAACGGGTCAAAAAGCTGCGAGACCTGACGCTGAAATTCCGGAACGTTAAAAATTTGAATATTTTTGGGAAAGATAACCGACCGTTTTACCCCACTATCTACCGAATGGGCAGACGGCGCATCGTCCAGATCAAGATCCAGCGAAAGCTGGCGCGGCGATGATGATGAAGCTGGATAGAAAGCCATTAGGCAACGGTTACCTTAACACAATAACAAGCTGTGGATAACGTAGGCCAAATGAATGTTTTCGTCAATATGAATAGGTAGTTAGCCAAAATCTACCGCTGTGGATAAACCCTATATCAAACCCAGAAAATAATTGATCCAATAATGGCCTGATGGGGTTAGGGCGCCCCAACTGATGACCAACAACCCAATCACAAACCAATATAGATTGCGGCGCAGCAAATATTTGACCGATGCCGAATTTCGGTTGGTAGGCTTTGCCTCCATATCAAGATCCGACAAAAGGGTGATCAATTCAAGGATATGTTTCCGGTTTTGCCCAATGTCATCTTCAAGCCGATCAAGCCGCTGATCGAATGCCTGAAAAAGCAACTGATCACCGTCACGCACTAGGCTATCAGCACTCGGCATGCTCATAGGCGATGATGGGGCAAATGGCCGATTCGGCTGTTTGGGACGGTGGAAAAATTGAAAGTCTTCACCGGTCGCCATTTCACCGGTCGCCATATCATCATTGGCCAGCAAATTTTGGTTGAGAGCGTCTGACGCGTCATCTTCCTGCCCACCAGCCAAACCAGCAAATTTTTCGGCTGGCATGGCAGCAGGTTGAAACAAAGGGTCGGCAGCAATGTCCACCGGCGACATTTCGGCAAGGCTGCGTTTCGCCGCTTCAATTTGTTCTTTTAACTCTGTAATCGAGACTTGTTGGCCCATCAATCCCCACTCTGCACTGGCATAATACCAAAATAGCACCAATGGGTTGCAAAAACCTTGCCAAGCCAGCGGATGTTAGTGTGCCTGAAAAGTAACGCAAGAACCAGTGTTGTCGGCGCAATCCAGTTGACGCCAACAAAATTCAGGCTTTTTTACCCGCTGGCAATGACCGCCCGAAAGACGCTAAGCCAATGATTGGTTGTATAGCCTTTGTGATAACGGCTGTGATTGACCGGCATTGCCAGCCAATCCTGCGGATCATAACCATCTCCCACTCCGTCCAATTCTTCGTCGGACGCCAGACGACGCCGCGGGTCACGCGACGGCGCGCCTAAATCTTTTTGAATTTGTAAAAGATCATTCATCATCACGTCGCTTAGAACGGCATGAAAAATCCAAATGTTAGCTTGGCGTGATCAGAGATTTAAACCAATTGCTGGTTTAAATGTCCTATTGATCCTGATCGATATTAGCAACCAGCGGTGCCCGGGCAATCCAGCCCCCACCGAGCAGTTGATCGGGGTTGGCACCATCATAAATTGCCGCAGCCTGACCAGCGGCAATTCCAAATTGCGCCTCATCCAGCCAAACCACAACAGTCGCTATGCCACCATCATCATGACAAAATACGCGCGCCGGCATCGCCGGTGCTGTATTGCGCAACCGTGCTAAAATCGGGGTGTTATCGCGAGGTGCGCCATTGATCCAATTGACATCGCCTAAATGAACCTCAACGCAGGCAAGCGCCTTTTGCGGGCCGACAATCACCTGATTTGACGCCGCATCAATGGCGACAACATAAAGCGGGCCATCCGCCTCATCCGCACCAGCCCGCCCGCCAATACCAAGGCCGCGCCGTTGGCCAATCGTGTAATCAATCACTCCGTTATGGCGGCCGAGAACCGTGCCATCAATATGCACAATATCCCCTGCATCAACTGCACCGGGCCGCAACCGGCGAACAACATCGCCATAACGCCCGTTTGGTACAAAACAGATATCCTGACTATCTGGCTTTTCCGAGACGGTAAGCTCGAATTTACGCGCCAGATTGCGCGTTTCATCCTTATCAAGACCACCAAGCGGAAACCGCAGATAATCCAGCTGTTCAGCCGTTGTGGCAAACAGGAAATAGGACTGATCTTTCGCCAGATCAGCACCGCGAAGCAAACGCGGGCCATTATCACCATCAATGCGCTGGACATAATGGCCAGTGGCAAGGCAATCGGCCTCGAGGTCACGCGCAGTTTTTAACAGATCGGTAAATTTCACCGTCTGGTTGCAACGCACACAGGGGATTGGCGTTTCACCGCGAAGATAGCTATCGGCAAAATCCTGCATGACCTGATCGTGAAACCGGTTTTCGTAATCAAGCACATAATGCGGAATGCCAAGGCGTCCGGCAACCGTGCGGGCATCGTGGATATCAACGCCAGCACAGCATGCGCCCTTGGCCTGTACCGCAACCCCATGATCATAGAGCTGCAAGGTAATGCCAATCACATCGAACCCCTGCTCATGAAGCAAGGCGGCCGTTACCGATGAATCAACCCCACCAGACATGGCGACAACAACGCGTGTTTTGGCAGGCGGTTTGGCAAAGCCAAGCGCATTCAGACCAGCAGCGACGCTGCCCTTTGCTTTGGTTTTTACTGCTTGCACCGCCATGATCAGCCCTACATATCTTCTGGAATCGTTACACGCAAACCGTCAAGCGCATCCGACATTTCAATCTGGCACCCAAGGCGCGATGTCTGTGCAAGGCCAAATGCCAGATCAAGCATATCCACCTCATCTTCACCCGGTGCGCCGGTTTTGGCAAACCAGTCGTCATCAACAATGACATGACAGGTCGCACAAGACAGACAACCGCCGCATGTTCCCTCAATGCCAAGTCCGGCATCACGCCCCGCTTCCATGACGGTGACACCATTTTCAACAGTGACATTATGTTCCGAGCCATCCGGCTTGGTAAAAATAATATTCGGCATTTAGGGCGACTCCTTGTTTCATCTGTCTTTATCGCGATTACCCTTTATTTGCAAATCCCGCTGAATTTGCAAATTCAAACTTGGCAGATCAAATTATGCGGGTTGCTTGTACAGTTGCAAAAACACATCTGCAAGCGTTTCAAAGTCACTTTGGGTAGTTGCCCATCCACCTGAGATGCGAATGGCCTCGCCAGCGCGTGACCCCGCACCCATTGATTCCAAAACATGGCTTGGTGTCACCTTGCCCGACGAACAAGCCGAACCGGCGCTAATAGCAACACCGGCAATGTCAAATGCCATCACCATTGTTTCAGCCGCTTTTCCCGATGCGGCAATACAGCTGGTATTGCCAAGCCGTGGCGCCTCGCGGCCAAAAACCGCGATCCCGCTTCGCTGATCCAGCATGCGGCGTTCAAAATCATCGCGCCATTTCGCCATTGTCTGATAATGACCAATATCACCAATCGCATCATCTGCCGCACCGCCAAAACCGGCAATGCCAACCAGATTTTCAGTGCCAGCCCGCCGCCCCTGTTCCTGACCGCCACCACGAAGCAGGCTGGAAAGCCTGCATCCGGAGCGCACCAGCAACGCACCAACACCAGAGGGACCACCAATCTTATGCGCTGACAGGCTGGCATAGCTGATTTTTGATGTGGAAAAATTGATATGGCGTTTGCCAAAAATTTGCACCATATCGCTATGCAAGGCGATATTTGCGCTTTCCGCCATTGCGGCAATGTCGTCTATTGGCTGGATAACACCCGTTTCATTATTGGCGGCCATGATCGAGATGAGTGTTCGCGGCTTGGCCGCATCATCAACGCCAGATATTACTGTTGCCAGCATACCCAGATCAACAACCCCATTTTCATCAACGACACTTTGATGACAATTTTGATGCGCATGTCGCACCGAGTCATGTTCGATCGCGCTCGTGATCACACGATCATATTGTGCCATCACAAGGTTATTAGCCTCGGTACCGCCACTGGTAAACACCACATCGGCGGCGCGGCATCCGGCAAGCGTTGCCACCGCGCTACGCGCCGTTTCAACAATCAGACGGGCATTGCGCCCAAAGCCATGAACCGATGATGGGTTTGCTGGCGGCCCCATCACATCCTGCATGGCCGTAATGGCAGCAGCACGCAATGGCGTTGTTGCATTATTATCAAGATAGATTGGCGTCTTACGCATCATTGATGACCAGCTTCACCAAACAACCTAGCTGACCGGCTTTGGCTTGGTTCTACGGGGTGCCTTTTTCGGTGCGGCTGATGCTGCCGCACTGGTCAGCCTGTCTTCAAGATCGCTAAGGCGTGCGCGCTGGCTTTGCACCTCGTCAACAAGCGCTCTGATCGTACGCTCACGCGGATCAAGATCAATACCCGATTGAACACCATAGGCCATAAAGCTTGTATCGGCTTCGGCTTTGATTGTGGTTTCGCTCATCTGACGCGCAGGCACGCCAACAACGGTTGCCGCTTCGGGAACATCTTTTGTCACCACCGAATTGCCACCAACCCGTGCACAGCGATGAACCGTAATCGGGCCAAGAATTTGTGCGCCGGCACCAACAATTACATAATCGCCAAGCGTTGGATGGCGTTTCGCCGCACGCTGTTTGTCTGAGTCAACTGCTGGCATGACCCCGCCAAGCGTTACATCGTGATAGAGCGTGACATCACGGCCAATTTCGGCTGTTTCCCCAATGACCGTTCCCATACCATGATCAACAAAGAAACCGGGGCCGATTTTCGCTGCGGGATGAATTTCGATTCCTGTTAGAACGCGCGCAATCTGCATGATCAGCCGCGCAATGAACCGAAGCCGCATCTGCCATAAAATATGCGACAAACGATAGGCCAGCATGACTTGAAAGCTTGGATATAGAAAGACCGCCGCCAGCCGGTTGCTGGCTGCCGGATCGCGTTCCATAATCGCATTTAAGTCACGGCGTAAATTTGCAAACATATGTTTCAACCCAGTTTTGGCTTTGGTGGAATAAAAATGGCTGACGCGTGATTTTTCGGTCAAGATCATCGACAGCAAACAGATTTAGACCGGTTTGTTACCAGCAAATCACACATTCGCGCGCATCAGGTGTGAAAGCTCGCTTGGCGTGTCCTACATATTACGATATAAGCCCTGATTACGATAGTGCAAGATGAATGGAAAAAACTGATGCCCGAGGTTATCATAAACGGCCCCGACGGACGATTGGAATGCCGCTACATGCCAAGCGAGGTGCCTGACGCACCGACAGCGCTAATTCTGCACCCAGAGCCTGATAAGGGCGGCACGATGAATAACCGTGTCACCTATGCGCTTTATAAGCATTTCCAAGCGCGCGGCTTTGCCGTGCTTCGGTTCAATTTTCGAGGTGTTGGCCGCAGTCAGGGCGAATATGACAATGGCGAAGGTGAATTGTCAGATGCGGCAACCGCAATGGACTGGCTGCAGGCGCAAAACCCTGCATCACGCCAATGCTGGATTGCCGGATTTTCTTTTGGCGCATGGATTGGCATGCAACTGATGATGCGTCGCCCAGAAATTCGCGGTTTTATTTCGGTAACTCCGCCAGCATTGACCCATGATTTTTCATTTCTGGCACCATGTCCGGCGTCTGGATTGATTGTGCATGGTGAACAGGATGAGCAAGTGCCACCCGATGCGATTCACAAGCTGGTTGATCGTCTTTCAATTCAAAAGGGCGTTACAATCGATATTGATATCGTTCCCGGTGCCAATCATTTCTTTACCGATCATCTTGACCCGATGATCGAACGCGTTGGCACCTATCTTGATACCGCATTGACCGAGCCGGATTTTGATCCGCTGGCCTAGGCTGAAACATCAACCGCTAACGCGCCGCTGCATCGGTGCGCTGGCTTTGACATTTTGACAATCTGGATTGAAGATGAATTATAAATCGAACCTAATCCAACAATTTAGCGAGCGTGGCTATATTCATCAGGCCACCGATATTGACGCGCTTGACGCGCTAGCGGCCGATCATACGATCCCGACCTATATCGGTTTTGATTGTACTGCTGACAGCCTTCATGTTGGCTCGCTTGTGCAAATCATGATGCTTCGCATTTTGCAGCGATGCGGCCATAAACCAATCGTTTTGATGGGTGGCGGCACAACCAAGGTTGGCGACCCATCGGGCAAGGATACCGCCCGCCCGCTATTGTCGGATCAGGATATCGAATTTAACAAAAACGGCATCAAAAGCGTTTTTGAAAAATATCTGACTTTTGGTGATGGCCCATCTGATGCTTTGATGGTTGATAATGCCGATTGGCTCGACAGCCTTCACTATATCCGGTTCCTGCGCGATTACGGACCACATTTCTCGATCAATCGCATGATGGGCATGGAATCGGTGAAATTGCGGCTTGAGCGTGAACAGCTCTTATCCTTTCTTGAATTCAACTATGCCATTTTACAAGCCTATGATTTTCTGGAATTGCGCCGCCGCTATGGCTGCCAATTGCAGATGGGTGGATCAGACCAATGGGGCAATATTGTCACCGGCATTGATTTAACCCGCCGCGTTGATGGTCAGGAAATCTATGGTCTGACATCGCCGCTGATCACCACATCATCGGGTGCAAAAATGGGCAAATCGGCCAATGGTGCGATCTGGCTGAATGATGCGAAATTATCCAGTTTTGATTTCTGGCAGTTTTGGCGTAACACCGAAGATTCAGACGTTGCGCGTTTTCTTGGCCTATTTACCGAATTGCCAATGGACAAGGTTCGCAAATTAGGCGCGCTTGAAGGCGCCGAGATCAACCAAGCCAAAATCATCCTTGCTGATGAGGCAACGCGGCTTTGCCACGGCATTGACGCTGCCAAAAAGGCCAAAGCGACCGCGCAAACCACCTTTGGCGATAAAGGCATGAGTGATGGCCTTCATCAAGTGACGATCAATTCAGCTGACGCTGCCAGCCTAAGCGTTATCGCGGCTTTGAACATGGTCGGCTTTGCCAAATCGAATGGCGAGGCAAGACGCTTAATCCGCGGCGGCGGGGCAAAGGTAAATGACAACCCCATCACCGATGAAGACGCCATGATCAGCCTTGCTGATTTCCAAGATGGTAAGCTGAAAATGTCGGCTGGCAAAAAACGGCACGCGCTCATTATTTTATCATAGATCAACGGTCCGAGATTAGCGGTAAATCGCGCCGCTTTTCCGGCGGCCTATTGCGTTGGTGCTGGCGCGGTTTCGCCATCGCCAAACAGGCGTTTTTCTTCTCGACCTAACCAGTTCGGCGAAAATAGATCACGCAACAGGCCAGGGGCAATTGATGACACTGGATTGACCGCTGTTTTCATTTCATCCGATGTGCCAGTCACGGTGAATTGGCTAACAAAGACGCCGCTCTTATCCATGCCTGCGATAAAATCACCCAGCAGAGGCACTTTGCCAAGAAGCTTGCTGATCTGATTCACCGGCACCAAATTACCACTCACATCCACCTTTTTAGTGGCACGATCATACACCCCAAGCATGGTGACGCCAACAGCCTCACCGCTGGCTTTCATGCTGACGATCTTTACCTTTGGGCCGCGCGTTTCTAAAACCGCCTCACCGCGCCGAAAAGCGGTGCCATCACCCTCGACAAGCGAATAGAGACCCGCAAGGCTAAGCACCGAAAACGCCCGCAAGGCTTTTGGCGCTTCGACAATCCTGAATTTTGCCAATTCGATTTTGGTGTCAAAAGATTTGAATTTATTATCTTTGAAAATATTCGTCAGACGCAATTGGCCACCACGAACCGTATCTGTCACTTTCAATCCAGATAATACTCGGCCGGCATTTTTGGACTCGATCACCAATTTGGGATCAGTCTTTGTTTTTGCATCAAAGCTCAGATTGACTTCACCGCCACCAATCAGGCCAGTGCCGGTAATCCTGTCGCCATTTAACCCAAACCCCATCTCAAGATTGGCTTCGGTAATCAATGGCGTTCCATCAACAAGCATGGTTCCCAGAAATTTGGCTTTGCCCATGCCGTCACTTGCGCGATTGCCCGATAACTGACCCGACAGGGAAATTTCGTTATCAACAACAATTTGATCAGCGGTAAAATCAAATATCAGTGTTTCACCACCACTGACCCCTTCATTACGACGGAGCGGCACAAGATTTACCAGCCTTGCTGTTGCGCCAACCTTCCATGATGATTCAGCATTGCGCTCGATGATCAAATCTCGAATATCATTTCCCGGCCACGCAACACGCTCGAAAAAGGCGGCCTGAATTTTGGCCGTTGTGTCAAAGGCGATTTGGCCTTGGGCTGACAAGCTGCCAGCAGCCACATGGATATTTTGCAATGACGCCACTTCACCTTTGCGAAGCAGGATGGTCATTGTTGCGCGGCCGTCCTCGGCTGGTAATTTTGCCCAGTTCAATTTCGGCACATTGATTGACGCGCTGCCAAGATCGACCGTCATACCGATCTTGGCTTCGCCCATTGACGGGTCGCCGGAATAGACAATTATACCGCCAATTGATCCAGCGATATCAAGGTTAAATATCTTGGCAACCGCCGAGGCAAGCAAGGCCGAAGGCGGTGTTTGACCAACCAGTTCGACATGGTGTTTTTGGTGATCAATTTCGAGGCTGAATTCGCTTGGCGCGCCATAGACAGTCGCCGTGCCGGTAATCTGGCTATTGTCGGCGGATATATTCATCACAAGTTCGGCATCATCAACATTCATCTGGTTTGGCAGATTGCGGAACGAACCATTGCTGATTGTGGCATCAAGTTTCTGGATACGATTGGCTAATGAAGCCGATTTACCAAGCGGCAAAGCAGCTTCAAGGCTAAATTCGACTTCACCATCAGCTTTGATTTTGCTTAAATCAAAGCTGCCATATTGTGACAAGCCAGCTTCGCGCGCTAAATCCATCGCCGTACCAACTGCACCTTTGGCATTCAGTGAAATCACCGCGTTTTTCTGGATATCTTCAAGCACTGGCTCAATGACAATCCGGCCACGCTGCACGGCAATATCGTCAATACGTCCTGTTAGAAAGCTGGCGGTAAACGCATCATTATCCCAATAAAGATCAGCATCAATATCGGTGATAGCTGTTGCGCCTTTGGCCCAGATTAGCTTGGCGTTGCGCAATTTAAGATCGCCTTCAACATCATAGAGTTTTCGTACGCCTTTGGCCGCGCCAAGATCAGCCGCAAATGATAATTTTGACTCATGAACCCGCCCGGCCGGAATATTTTCTGCAACCCATGCGGCTGTTTCAGGCGCGGCCCATTGCGGCCATAACGCTGAAAATAATACCGCATCCATATCCGGCACATTCAAATCTAGCTGTAAATCTCTAAGCGTCCAACCATTGCCAATTTCAGCGCGGCCACCAAGATTAAACTTTCCAGCTCTTCCCATATCGAATGCCAGATTTTCCAAGGTCGCCACATCGCCGCGAAGCATTGATTTTAATTGTCCAGATGCCAAGTCAACCGACCGTTCATAACCGTCCAGCAGCATTGACCCATCGGTCATTTCAAGATCGACAAGAACATCCTGAATTTGCCCACCTTTGCCAACATTCATGCCCAAAGCGCCGCCAATTGTTGCAACAAGACGTTTATATTGACCGCTGGCAAAATTTGCCCGAACACCGGCAAACCGGCTTTCAAGAGCAAGTCTCGACAATGTCAAAGCGCTGGTTTCAGATTGAAAGTCACCTTGAAATTCAGCTTTGACAGATTTGAACAGGCCACCGCTAAAGCGTTGCCGCAAAGTCTGTTTCAAATCAGCCGCCACCGGATCAGGCCAGCCATCCAGCAATGACTGAATCGGCAGGTTATTGGCCTCGATCATGCCCTTTACATTGGCAGATGGGGCATGGAACTGGGTCACCACGCCATCGAAAGATAATCGCCGCTGATCGGCAAAATTCAATGCCGCTTTGCTAACCATTAAACTGTCGCTTGGTCGGCTGTAGGAAAACACCAGATCAGCCGTTTCAAAAGCCGCATCGCGGCCAATACCCGGAATGCCAAGCATGCCATCAACCAGTGCAACATCGGCATTCAGCTTGGTCAATAAATCGTCTTTCATCTCAAGGCCAATATGCCCCGATAAAACGCCGATCTGGCGCAAAGCGGCAGGAAGCTGGTCAATATAACCGCTTATATCGGCTGTCTTCAGATCAGACGCGCTCATATCAAACGCAAAAGATTCGCTTCTGGGCCAGCCATCAAATGACAGGGTGAAACTGCCCGCAGCCACATCATCGCTTGCCAGCCGTCGCGCCCGCAGGCTGGCAGCAACAGCGCCATCATCACCCGAGGTCACATCAATATTGATATCGGCGAAAACCAGCTTTGGCAAAGCGCCAGTTTCATGCGAAAGCGACAGACGATCAGTTTCAATCGCAATCGATTTCACCCCGCCAAGGCGGTTTTGACTGGCACCCAATCTTGGTTTGCCGGCTTCAAGCTGGCTTGATTGTTTGGCCAGCTGATCGAGAAAAATAATGGCTGGCGAACCGGACCAGCCTGACGCGTTCTTCACCAGATCAAGCTTGATCCCACGCAGCAAAATCGTTTCTGGTCGGCCGTCAAACAGACTTGTCAGACCAAAGCCGATTTCGACATCTGGCAGGTCGATTTGATCACGCTCAAGATTAATAACGATATTTTTCGCGGCAAGCTGAAGCGGGTGGCGCGATAACGCAAAATTAAGCCGGGCATCGCCAACCGAGGCCGAGCCAGTGCCAACCATACGCGACAATTCGGTCTCAAGAAGACGGCGAAGGCCACCAGCTTGGTTCACATAAACATAACCAGCCCCGAAAATCATCGTTGCCAGCAACAAGACAGTGATCACAAAAGTCTTGAAAATGCCTATGGCGGTGAAATATCGATCAGCAAACACGCCGCATCCTCTATCGCTTTAAATCTTGCTTTTGTTTACCATGCTCAACACTAGCTGTCTTGCGATCTGGCAGAAAAATATTATCTATCATCGATAAGACCTCAAACAACAAACAAAGCGCGCTGTCATTTCAGCGCCAGTGCAAATGATTAGGACATTTTATGCTTGCGATTGGTGATTATGCCCCCATCTTGTCGATTCCAACCGATACCGGCATGTTTTCATTAGCCGAACAAGGTGGCAAAAAAGTGGTCGTGTTCTTCTTTCCGCGTGCCGACACCCCCAGCTGCACCAAAGAGGCCGAACAATTTTCTGCCCTTCACGATGAATTTACCGCGCAAAATACCGTGGTGATTGGTGTTTCCAAAGACAAAACAGCCAAACAGGCAAAATTTCGCGCCAAATATGGCCTGACCTGTCTTTTGGGCGCCGATCACGAAACCAGCTTTTGCGAAGAATTTGGCGTTTGGGTTGAAAAATCAATGTATGGCAAAACATATATGGGCATTCAGCGCGCCAGTTTTATCATCGACAGTGATGGCAAGATCGCCGCCATATGGCCAAAGGTAAAGGTTGCTGGTCATGCGGCCGATGTTCTGGAGAGATTGAAAGCGCTTTAATCATGCCAGACATATCAAACAAAACGCTTAGCGGCGCGATATGTGACGTGCTTTGCATTTCGGATGCGCGCCAAAAAGCCACGGCAACGCGCCATCTTGTTTCCGCGTGGAAAGATGCCACGCTTATGCTTGGCAACCAGCCGCCGCCAGATCGGCCGGGTCGGCCTGACCGCCCATTATTGCGCCCCCCGCGTGAAGTGCCGCGGCGGCGGATCACCCAATCGGCCCCGGGCCGGATCGCGCTTCTTCACGCCATTGCCCATATCGAATTAAATGCGGTTGATCTGGCACTGGATATGGCCAGCCGCTTCACCAAAACTCAGCTTCCGGTGGATTTTTATCATGACTGGCTTGGCGTTGCCGATGACGAGGCACGGCATTTTCTGATGTTAAGTGACCGGCTTGCCGATTTAGACGCGGCTTATGGCGATTTGCCAGCGCATGACGGCCTCTGGCAGGCCGCTGATGCCACCAAGCATGATCTTTTGGCGCGGCTGGCAATTGCACCGCTTGTGCTTGAGGCGCGCGGGCTTGATGTGACGCCAACCATGATCGACCGGTTAAAATCGGTTGGTGATGAAGAAACGGCAAATGCGCTTGGCATCATCATGACCGATGAAATTACGCATGTATCAGTTGGAAAACGCTGGTTCGACTATATGTGCGGCATGGATCGCCTTGATCCGGTCAGCACATGGCACAGCCTTGTTAAACGTTATTTTCACGGCGATTTAAAACCGCCATTTAATATTGCTGCCCGCAACGCTGCGCGTTTTTCAGCAGCGTTTTATGGCCCGCTTGCCACAAGAGAAGATTTGGTGGCGTCACCCAAAAAAAGGCCTAACGCCTAACGTTGATTACCAACACGCGCGGCAAGGCTGGCCTCGATGAAATCATCAAGATCGCCGTCAAGAACGCCCTGCGCATTGCCCTTTTCAACATTGGTTCGCAAATCCTTTACCATCTGATAAGGGTGCAGAACATAAGACCGGATCTGGTTTCCCCAGCCAATATCGGTTTTGCTTGACGCAGCATCATTCGCCGCATCCTCACGGCGTTGCAGTTCCAATTCGTAAAGACGGGCTTTTAGCATGTTGAAGGCGGTTGCCCGATTGCGATGCTGCGACCGGTCATTCTGACATTGAACAACAATATTTGTCGGCAAATGGGTAATGCGGATGGCAGAGTCGGTTTTATTGACATGCTGGCCACCGGCACCCGATGCGCGGTAAGTGTCAATCCGCAAATCCTTATCTTCGATTTCAATTTCAATATTATCATCAACAACCGGATAGACCCAAACACTGGCAAAGCTTGTATGGCGACGCGCCGAGCTATCAAAAGGTGAGATCCGAACCAAACGGTGAACGCCTGATTCAGTTTTCATCCAACCATAGGCATTTTCACCTTCAATCCGCATCGTGACCGATTTTATACCAGCTTCTTCGCCCGCGCTTTCTTCGATGATTTGCAATTTGAAACCGCGCGCCTCGCTCCACCGGCTATACATGCGCATCAGCATCAAGGCCCAATCCTGCGCCTCGGTTCCACCAGCACCAGCATGAACTTCAATAAAACAGTCATTCGCATCAGCCTCCCCCGATAGCAGGCTTTCAAGCTGGCGTTTTTCGGCAATTGCCACAAGTTTGGTCAATGACGCTTCAGCATCATCAATAATTTCGTCATCCCCTTCGGCCGTACCAAGCTCAAGCAACTCGATCGCATCACCCATTTCCAATTGAAGCGCATCAATAACCGCCAATTGACGTTCAAGACGGTTTTTTTCACGCATGGTTTCTTGCGCGCTGGCTTGATCATTCCAGAAGTCACCATCAGAAATCACGATTTCAAGGCTGGCAAGCTGCGCCTTGGCATCATCATAACTGACATGTTTGCAAAGCAGATCGATTGCCGTTTTGATAATGTCAATTTTTGCTATGGTTTCGGCCTGCATGGTATCGGAATCCAGCCTGCAATAAGGGAAGTAAGTGACGCTTGTACTTAACGCGCCCGGGGGTATTGTGGCAAGCCTCAATTCTTATCTGGCGGCAAGATAGCGCCTAGTAAAGCCCCTGTGTCGCCAATGTTCCGCCTGGTGTTGTCGCCTGACCATCCATGCCCGGGGCAACATCAATCAACACCCCACCCGGCCGCTGTCCGGGTTTGAAAATCTCCAGAATAGCCTGCGGGTCTTTTGGCAAAACACGTTCGCCCGTTTCGGCATGAACCGGAATGACCTGAATATCATTTGGTCGCCGGAACGGAATCACCGGTTTGTCAATTTGCGACCGCATCAGAAAATCGCCAAAAATCGGTACCGCCACTGTTGAACCGGTTTCACGTTTGCCAAGCGGACGCGGCCGGTCATAACCGATAAAAACGCCAATCGCCAGATCAGGTGTAAAGCCGATAAACCAACCATTTGTATTATCATTGGTGGTTCCAGTCTTGCCACCGACAACCAGATCCAGATCATTGATCGACCGGCCGGTACCACGTTTAATGACACCTTCTAACATTGACACCATCTGAAAAGCCGATGCCGGATCAGTTAGCTGTTCACGCGTATCGGGCAATGTTGGAATTGGTTGATTTGACCAGCCATCTGGCACCACGCAGGAACCACAGTCACGCGCATCATGGCGATAAATGGTTTTGCCATGGCGGTCTTGAATCCGGTCAATCAGGCTTGGGGTGATTTTCCGCCCGCCATTCACAAGCATGCCATAGGCAGATGTCAGCCGAAGCAGGGTCGTTTCGCCAGCGCCAAGCGACATTGATAAAAATGGCGGCAAATTATCGTTCAAGCCAAAGCGTTTTGCATAGTTCTGAACCCGTTCCATGCCAATTGTCATCGCCAAGCGCGCGGTCATCAAATTTCGTGATTTTTCGATACCAACCCGCATGATTGATGGGCCATAGAAACGTTTGGTATAGTTTGCCGGTTTCCATTTCGGTTTGCCCGGCCCCTGATCCACCACCAAGGGCGCATCAAGAATGCGCGTTGTCGGGCTATAGCCAGCATCAAGCGCCGCAAGATAAACAAAAGGTTTAAAGGCTGATCCGGGCTGGCGCACCGCTTGAACGGCACGGTTAAATTCTGATTCAGCGTAATTGTAGCCGCCACTCATCGCCAATAAACGGCCAGTATGCGGATCAAGCGCAACAATCGCCCCTTCAACATCGGGGCGTTGTCCCAATGCAAAATGATTTGGCGCGGGTTCAAAACCATTACGGATCAAATCTGGCGTAAAGCCGGGCGGTTGGACAATGACAATATGATCTTTGGACAAGGCTTTGCGCAAATCACGCAAGGGTGGTGGTCTAATGCCATCATCACGGCGTGGCGGATAGGCCCAAAAAGCAAGCTCAAACGGGATAATCGCATTGCGGCCATTCACATAGATTTCAGCACTTCGCGTCCCAACCTTTGTGACCAGCGCGGCAAAATGGTTCGCGCGTAACTTTGCCGTTTGCGCGGCAAGCACCTTGTCAATATCGGCCCCTTGCGGCATGACACCAAGCGGGCCACGCCAGCCTTGCCGTCGATCCAATGCTTCTAACCCATGTTCAAGCGCATTATCGGCAATTTGCTGCAAATGGGGATCAAGCGTTGTGCGAACCGATAAACCACCATCATAGAGTGATGTTTCACCAAAGCGGCTAATAAGCTGGCGACGCACTTCTTCGGTAAAGTAAGGCGCTTCGGCAGCGTCAAATCCGCTTTGTCCGATCATCCGCAGCGGCACCGCCTTTGCCGCATCAGCTTCATTTTGCGAGATATAGCCGTTTTGCTGCATTTCATCCAAAACCCAGTTGCGCCGGATGGTTGCCACGCGAAGATTGCGAACCGGATGATAGTTATTTGGCGCTTTTGGCAGCGCAGCAAGATAGGCAATTTCCGGCAATTCCAATTGCCCAAGCGATTTATCAAAATAATTCAACGCTGCCGCCGCAACGCCGTAACTGCCACGCCCAAGATAAATTTCGTTCAGATAAAGCGCCAAAATCTGGTCTTTGCTAAAAGCGCGTTCCATCCGAAGCGACAGGATTGCTTCTTTGATTTTGCGTTCAATCGAAACTTCATTCGTAAGCAGGAAATTCTTGGTAACCTGCTGGGTGATGGTCGAGGCACCAACCGGTCGTCGGCCTTTTCCATAATTGACGATATTAGTCACAATTGCCCGCGCCAAGGCGCGCAAATCAATGCCAAAATGATTGTAAAATTCTTTGTCTTCAGCCGAAATAAAAGCGTGGATCAGTCGTGGTGGGATGGCCTCAACCGGCACAAAAAGCCGCTTTTCACTGGCATATTCGGCCAGCAACGCCCCGTTGCCAGCGTGAATGCGGGTTACAACAGGTGGTTCATAATTGGCAAGCTGTTGATAATCAGGAAGATCTTTTCCATAGGTCCAGAAAACCCAAAGAATGCCAGCGCCAGCAAGCATGCACATCAGGAAAACAAAGGATAATGTAATCGAGATAAATCTTAACATGATTTTGATAATATAGCCGAAATTGGGCGCAGATATGGCAATTTAGACCTTTTCTTCATTTTGACACTCGTCTTTTGAAAGGGCAACAGCCGTTTTTTCACGGTTTTGCTGCCATATCGATCATAAGGCCGCCAGCCTTTATATTTTGGGGCCATATTCATTCAGGTAAACAAGAATGGCCTTTGCCAGCCGTTTTGACAAATCCTGCCGGTAAGATTGCTTATTCAAATTCGCCTCGTCTTGCCGGTTTGACAAAAAGCCCATTTCGACAAGCACCGATGGCATATCAGGCGCCTTCAAAACAGCAAAACCGGCAAACCGATGCCCGCGCTTATTCCCCCCTGGCAAATCGCGAATCTGTTGCAAGATTGCCGCAGCAAACCGCGCCGATTGGTTCATTGACTCACGTTGGAACATCCGCACCAGTGCCCCCGCTGCCTCGGGATCTTCGGCGGATAAATCCGGCCCACCAATTAGATCGGCGCTATTTTCCTGACGCGCCAAAGCGGCCGCTTCTTTGTCCGAGGCTTTGTCTGACAGGCTAAAAACCGAAATGCCCCGCGCCGATGATCTTGGCGCCGAATCAGCATGAAGCGATATGAACAAATCGGCCTGATTTTGCCGCGCCAGCCGAATGCGCTGGCGAAGCCGCAAAAACCGGTCGTCATCACGCGCCAGAATCGGGGTTATCTTGCCCGTGGCGCGCAATTGGCTTGCCAGTTCACGCGCCGCCGCCAAGGTGATGTTTTTTTCCGCCGTTCCCGCTTTGCCAAGCGCGCCCGGATCTTTGCCACCATGCCCAGCATCAATAAAGACAACCCATTTTCGCGGCCGCGGCTTTGGCACGGCAAGTGCCGCCGTAGCTGGCTTATTTGCATGACGCGCCGGTTTCGATTTTGGCAATGGCATGGTCAACGGTTTGACCGTTTTCACGCGATCAGCATCTTTCACCATCGCGCGATCAGGAACAGCATCGCCTAGATCAATGTTTGGGGTTTTTTCTAGCGCTGAGGATGCCACCAGAAACGCCGTTTTACCGCGATCAAGAAGATCAATCACAAAACGGTTGCCGCCCCCTGCCGGCGGAAGAGCAAAGACCCGCACGGGCGCTGCCGGTTTTTCAAGCTCGATCACCAACCGGCCGATGTCCGGCTTTGGGTTTCCAAAACGATAGGCCGAACCGGGGGCAACTTGCAAATTGCCGCGCCGTGCCAGCTTGTCGACATTCCAGCTGGTGTTGGGCATATCAATCACCAAACGATAAGGTGTCTGTAACAACAAAAGCTTGGCTTTTAGCGGGGCTTTGGTTTCGATCACAAGCCGCAAACCGGTGCGGTTATCAATTTGCACCGCACCAACCCGCATTCCGGTGACGGCATTTTCGGCAAAAGCCTGACCTGTTGCTGCCAGCACCAAGACCATTGCCAGAAACAGGATAGAGCGGCCAATTGCGGCGAGCATTGCCTTAACAGTTATCATCATCGATATTTTAACCAAATCTGGCCTTCTTTGCTATCGCCGATCACGATCACCGAAACCTAGCCCATGCCTCGCTCGCGACAAAGATAAATCATGCTAATTATCAAAACGGCATTACTTTGTTGGCAAAAAAGCTTTAGCAGGTATATAAGGGAATTAAGTTCGAGGTAAAAGTTTGGTTTTTCTGACATGAGTGGCGCCAATGCGCCAACAGCAGAAAGCAAACAAACCGAAATTTTACCGCCGAACTGCAATTGAATTACTCACCTGATGGTGTTTATCTCGACGATCTTTGTTATGCCGTAATTATGAATGATCCTCATTATCGTGCCATGTCACTGACCGCCAGCGAGCTTTATCATCAGGACACACAACACGATTTGAAACCACCGGACTAATCTAAATGAATCAGCCAAACCGATCACATTACAAAAGCAGCCATTATGGCCACCGCTTTATGGTCGGTACTGAGCGTGGATTTGGTCTGAATTCACAACACCTGCCATGCCTGATTAACACACTGTCTGAATTTGACAGCCGAACAAGGTTGGCCGGGGAAAGACAAGTACATGACAAAACGCCTATTAATCGATGCACGCCAGGCCGAAGAAACCCGGGTGCTACTGCTAAGCGGAACACGCATTGAAGATTTTGACTATGAAACAGAAAACCGGAAACAACTAAAAGGAAATGTCTATCTGGCACGGGTCACACGCGTTGAACCGTCTTTGCAGGCAGCTTTTGTTGAATATGGCGGAAACCGTCAGGGCTTTCTGGCTTTTAGTGAAATCCACCCCGATTACTACCGCATCCCAATTGAAGACCGTGAAGCCCTGGTTGAGGCAGATAGTGTCGAGGGCGATGGTGACAGTGATGCAACTGGTTCTGATGGCGCGCCTGAAACCATTGGTGGCGAAGAGGCGGATGAAGAAGATATCCGCCCAAAACGTCAGGTAAAACGCTATAAAATCCAAGAAGTGATTTCGCGCAAACAAATCATGCTTGTGCAGGTCGTCAAAGAAGAGCGAGGTAATAAAGGCGCGGCTTTGACAACTTATCTTTCACTTGCCGGACGCTATTGCGTATTGATGCCAAATAATAATCGTGGCGGCGGCGTTAGCCGGAAAATCACTAATATTGCTGATCGTAAGCGGCTGAAAACAGTCGTTGGTGGTTTGGATATCCAAGCCGGAATGGCCGTGATCGTTCGCACCGCCGGTGCCAAACGCACCAAAACCGAAATTTCGCGTGATTTTACCTATCTGTCAAAATTATGGGATGATATCCGCGCGCGCACGCTTGAATCACAAGCCCCCTGCCTGATCCATGAAGAAGGCGATTTGATCAAACGGTCAATTCGTGATCTCTACACAAGCGAAGTTGACGAAGTGCTTGTAGAAGGCGAAGAGGCCTATAAGATTGCCCGCAACCAGATGAAGATGCTGATCCCAAGCCATCTGAAAAAGGTTCAGAAATATGAAGGCACACATCCGATTTTCCAGCACTTCAATGTTGAGAATCAGATGGAAACCATCCACAGCCCGCAGGTGACGTTAAAATCTGGCGGTTATCTGGTAATCAATCAAACCGAAGCGCTTGTCGCCATTGACGTGAATTCAGGCAAATCAACGCGCGAACGCGACATCGAAGAAACCGCGCTGAAAACCAACCTTGAAGCCGCCGAAGAATTAGGACGCCAGCTTCGGCTTCGTGATCTGTCGGGTCTTATTGTTGTCGATTTCATTGATATGGAAGAAAGCCGCAATCAACATGCGGTTGAACGCAGGATGAAAGATGCAATGCGCAATGACCGCGCACGGATTCAAATCGGTTCGATTAGCCATTTTGGTCTTCTTGAAATGTCGCGCCAGCGGCTGCGGCTAAGCATCAATGAATCAATTAGCAATCTTTGCCCGCATTGTGAAGGCACGGGTCGCGTTCGGTCGATTGACACCGCCGCCCTGCAATTGCTGCGGTCAATCGAAGAAGAAGCGCAAAAAGGCAAAATGGATGAATTGCATATCACCGCCCATCGCGATGTGGTGCTGTTTATCTTGAACCATAAACGAAACGCAATTGCCGAGATTGAAGCGCGATTTGGCCTTATGGTTATTTTGCTGTCTGATGACAGTCTGATCGCCCCGGAATATAAGGTTGATCGTGTTGGCTGGCAGGGCAAAGCCCAAGCCAAACAACAATCGCGCCAGGCGCAGCAGCCACGCCATGCCAATAATAATGCCAAACCGGATACAGGCCATTCGGATCAAGATGAGGCAGCTGAAACGGAAGCCAATGCAGCACCACTGCCGGAAAATGACGAAACCGGCAGTGAAGATGGTGGTACAAAACGGCGGCGGCGCGGACGTCGCGGCGGTCGGCGTCGGCGTCGGCGCAATGGTGAAGACGGCCAAACTGGTGACAATCAGACTGGTGACAATCAGGCAGCATCAGCGCCAAATGGTGAAGATCAAGCTGCTGCCAGCAGCACCGACACCGCAACCGATGCCTTTGCGGCGAATGACGACGCGGCACTAAAGGCCAAAACCGGCCGCGGTCGAGGTCGAGGACGCCGTGTTGCCAAGGCCGATCCAGCCGCAGCGGATAATGTCGCAAAAGATAGTGCCCCAAAAGATAGTGCAACTGACGATAATAAAGCACCAGAAGCAGCGGCCGAACCGGCCAGCGATGGTTCGGTAAATACCGCCGCAGCAGACGGTAATGGCGATGCGGTGGCGGCTCCAAAAAAGCCGGCACGAAGACGCAAAAAACCAGCAAACGCCGCAAAAGCAGATGAGGCTAAAGCCGAAGATAGCAAAGCTGAAGCCCCTGCCAAACTCGAAGACAGCAAAGCTGAAGCTGATAGCGGTGCTGAAAAGCCTGCTAAAAAACCTGCCCGCGCACGCAAGCCAAAAGCCAAAGCCGATGCTGGTGACAAGCCAGAACAAGATGCGGCCACAGCCAAACCAGCAGCGAAAAAACCGGCACGAAAAGTGGCAAAAAAAGCACCGGCAAAAGCCGCTGATGCAAATAACGCCGAAGCCAGCGCCAATAATGAGGCACCTAACAACGCGCCAGCAGCACGCGAAGCGATCAGTTCAACCCCGCAAGATGTTGTCGAAATTGGCAGCAGCGCGCCAAAATCACGGCGCAGCGGATGGTGGTCACGAAGTTAGGCAATCATGGCCTTTGTGAATGAAATGACAGCTGGCGGCCGGTTTTAACTGGCCGCTAGCGACCCTGACCGGCAAGCCAATCATTTAGGCGTTGAACCGCCTTTTTCATATCTTGGGTGCTGCCTGCATAGGATAGCCGCATATGTGACGGCCCATCGACAGCATCGAAATCAACACCCGGCGTCATCGCAACGCCGGTATCGGTCAAAATGCGATCGGCAAAAGCAATCGAGTCATTGGTCAAAGCGCTAACATCTGCATAGAGATAAAAAGCCCCATCTGACGGCGCGTAATTGCCCAGAAATTCAGCTGGCAAGCCACGATAAAGAAGGTCACGATTTTCTTCATAGCGCGGGATATGCGCATCAAGTTCATCATAACAATCAAAGGCGGCAACAGCACCAAGCTGGTTAATCGTTGCCGCTGAAATATACATATTCTGCGCCAACATTTCTGCGGTTGGCACCAAATCTTCGGGAAGCACCATCCAACCAAGACGCCAGCCAGTCATGCAGAAATATTTCGAAAAAGAATTGATGATAATGGCATTGTCAGTACAGGCAAGCGCGCTCTTGGATCGTTTGCCAAAGGTCAGGCCATGATAGATTTCATCCATGATCAGGCGCACACCATGCTTGTCACACCAGCGGCAGACGTCTTCAAGCTCGTCATCGCGCATCACAACGCCGGTTGGATTTGCCGGACTTGCCAGCAACAACCCATCGGGAATATTGTCGGTTGCAACCAATGATTCGAGATCGGGCATCCAGTTTTGCGCGGCACGGGCGGGCAGCAATTGCGGCTTGATCCCAAGCGCCAGCATCAGATTGAAATAGGCTGGATATCCAGGCGTGGCGATGGCAATACGATCGCCCTTGTCAAAGGCCGATAAAAAGGCAATCGCAAAGCCAATTGATGATCCCGGCGTGACAGCGATCCGTTGCCAATCCAATGGCAGTTGATACCAATCTTGATAATGCTGTCCAATCCGTTGCCGCAATTCAGGCAATCCCAAACCAACCGAATAGCCATGCGACGCAACATGTTTCAAGGACGCTTGCAATGCGTTAGAGACGGCGGCAGGTGGTGGCGTTGATGGCTGTCCGACCTCAAGATGAACAAGGTCACCGCCGGCGGCCTGCATCTCTTTTGCACGTTTCATTACCTGCATGGCAAGAAAGGCAGGGATTTCGCTTGCTCGACTAACTTTTAAGGCCATTGTTCATTCCAGTGAATTCATGCCATGATCAGATCAATATGGCAGGGGGATTGTGTTTGCATAGCCTGCAACCAGACGCTACGGGGACTTGGCTATAGCAGAGCCGTCTTAAACACGCCATAAATTTGTCGGAAAAATTATTCCATGAGATATTCATTTTTACAAAAGCTGGCTTTGATATTGCTGTTTTCGATTACCATTGCCCAATCGGCATTGGCCGGATTGATCAGAGATACCGAGTTGGAAACCGGCCTGCAAACCTTGGCAGCGCCATTGATGCGCGCTGCCGGCTATGCGCCGGACGCAATCAGCATCAGGATCATTATCGACAGCAGCTATAATGCTTTTGTGGCTGGCGAGCGCGTTATCTATATCCATTCGGGCCTTTTGCTCAACGCCCAATCAGCCGAAGAAATTTTGGGTGTGATCGCACATGAGCTTGGCCATTTAAAAGCCGGTCATGTGCCGCGCCGTGATGAGGCCTTGCGCGATGCCGGTACAGCAGGCACCCTTGCCGCGATTGCCGCGATTGCGCTTGCTGCTGGCGGGGCACCAAGTGATGCGGCTGTCGGGGTTATGGTTGGCGGTACCGATCAGGCCAAGCGCAAGATGCTTCGCTCATTCCGCTATGATGAAGCTGTTGCTGACGAATTGGGGCTTGATTATCTAGACAAGGCTGGCATAAGCTCGGCTGGTCTCGAACAGATGATGCGGCGCATGGCAGCGCAACGCGCCCTTCACGAAAGCCGGCAAAGCCAATATTATCAAACGCATCCCAATTCAGCCCAGCGCCTTGCCGTCTATCAAGATCATGCGCGTCAGGACGGTCATAAATCAACCCTACTTTCAGTCGATGACACAAACTTGATGAACCGGCTTGTGGCCAAGCTTCGCGCCTATAGTGAACCAGCGCAAAGCGTTTTACGGCAAACTGCCAAAACAGATAGCGCCGATGCGATCTACAGCCAAGCGATTGCGCAATATCGGCGCGGCGATTTGGCGGCAGCAATCACCTTGATGGATCAACTATCCGCGGCGCATCCTACCGATCCATTCTATCATGAATTTCGCGGCGATATCTTGCTGTCGATGGCCAAGGCTGAGGCGGCAGCGGCAGCCTATGAAACAGCACTGATATTCCGACCAGACAGCCCACAAATTCTGGTCAATCTTGGACGGGCACTGATTGCGACAAATGACAAAAAGCGTCTTTCACGCGCGATCGAAGCGATTTCAGCGGCACAAAAAACCGAACCAAAATGGGCTTTTATCCGCCGGCAATTGGCAATTGCCTATGGACGAAATGGCGATATTGCGGCGGCTGATCTAGCGCTTGCCGAAGAAGCGATTTTGCTTGGCGATGACCAACAGGCGGTACGAATGGCCAAACGGGTTTTGGCTAATAACAAGCTGAAAGATGATCTTCGCAACCGCGCCAATGACATTCTGTTCCGCTTTGGCAAGCTCGCGCCGTGATGGCTTTGCAATAGCGTCATTAATCCGTTATAAGATGAGGCTAGTGAAGGGTGTTTTTGCCGGATTATTCGTCTCTAGCGGCGGTTTGCCCGGAATGAAAAGGGTCTCAAAACCAGAGGGCCCCCAAAATCAAAAGAATCCGAAAATCAAAAGGATAATGTGAATGTCACGTTTTTTTGCCTCTATGATTGCATTGCCTTTGATGTTGATTGGCCTCGCCACAACACCGGTACCGGCTGATATGGATCAAAAAGACCGCGCCGAAATGCAGCAGGTGATCGAACAATATATCAAGACCAATCCCGAAGTGCTTCGCGATGCGTTGGTATCTTTGGCCGCACGCGAAGAAGCCGAGCGTGTGCAAGCGGGCATCATGCTGGTTCGCAATGATGATGGCGATCCGGTTATGGGCAACCCAAATGGTGGCCTGACTGTCTATGAATTTTCCGACTATAATTGCGGCTATTGCAAACGCATGTTTGCCCCGATCATGCAAATGCTTGCGGCAAATGGCGATGTTCGTATGGTGATCAAGGAATTTCCAATCCTTAGCCAATCATCTGTTACCGCTGCCAAGGCCGGAATTGCCGCCCAGAAACAGGGAAAATTCAAATCATTCCACACTGAAATGATGACCTATCGTGGGCCGGTTAATGACGCCTCGATCATGCAAGCGGCGGGTGCGGCAGGTCTTGATCTTGACCAATTAAAGCAAGATATGGACAGCCCCGAAACAGCAGCTATTATCACGCGGACACGAAGCGCGGCAGCGGCCTTGAATATCAATGGCACGCCGGGTCTTGTGATTGGCGATACGGTGATCCCCGGTGCGATTGGCATGGAGGAATTGCAAACTGTAATTGATAAGGAGCGCACCAAACAGGGCTAGGCTGTTTGCATGGCTCGCGAAGTGAGTGTACTGTAACCGAACGATGGCAAAATCAATGAATATTCTTATTATGAACGGCCCAAATCTCAACATGCTTGGCATGCGTGAGACCGATATCTATGGCCATGAAACGCTTGGCGATATTGAGGCGAAATGCCGTCAATTAGCCGCCGGACATGATATGGAACTGGATTGGTTCCAATCAAATTTGGAAGGTGAATTGATCGAAAAAATTCAGCTAGCTGTAGGCAAGGCGGATTGGATCATCATCAATGCTGCTGGACTGACCCACACCTCCGTCGTGCTTCGAGACGCACTGTCCCTATTTCCGGGCGGGGTCATCGAAGTGCATATTTCAAATGTTCATAGCCGTGAATCTTTCCGGCACATATCGCTAATTTCAGCGATTGCCAAAGGCGTCATTGCCGGTTTTGGCGCATCATCCTATTACATGGCCATTAACGCCATTCCCAATCTGCATTCGGAGACATAAATCAAAATGGCAACGACACCAAAAAAATCAGCGGCAAAAACCGCCGCCGCAAGCAATGAGGCCAGTTTTGTAAAAGAACTTGCCGATATCCTTGATCAGGCAGGGCTTGCCGAGCTTGAATATGAAACCGAAGCTGTTGCGATACGGTTATCACGTGTTACCACTGCCGCGCCCGTTGCCGCTGCCGCGCCGGTTGCTGCTGCGCCTGTTGCCGCCGCCGCGCCTGCTGCCATTGCCGAGCCTGTGGCAGAACTGCCGGCAAATCCAGCCGATCACCCGGGCGCCGTCAAATCGCCAATGGTTGGCACGGTCTATACAGCCCCTGAACCTGATGCGCCTGCCTTTATCACCGAAGGCGCAACCGTTACCGCCGGTCAAACCCTGTTCATTGTCGAAGCGATGAAGGTGATGAACCCTATTACCGCGCCAAAGGCTGGTACGGTTGTGAAAATTTTCGTGCAAAACGCCCAGCCAATCGAATTTGGCGAAGCGCTTGTGATTGTAGAATAGTCGCCATGTTCAAAAAAATCCTGATAACCAACCGTGGTGATGTTGCCTTGCGGGTGCTTCGTGCCTGTAAAGAGCTGGACATTCCATCGGTGGTGGTTCATTCGACCGCTGATGCCGATTCAATGCCGGTTCGCCTCGCCGATGAGTCGGTTTGTATTGGCCCGCCAAGCAGCGCTGAATCCTATCTGAATATCCCAGCTATTTTGTCAGCAGTTGCCATCACGGGTGCCGATGCGGTGCATCCGGGTGTTGGTTTCCTGTCTGAAAATGCCGATTTTGCCGAAATTGTTGCCGCTCATGGATTGACCTTTATCGGCCCTGAGCCGCGCCATATTCGCGCAATGGGTGACAAGGTCGAGGCCAAGATCACCGCCGCCAACGCCGGCCTGCCACTTGTTCCGGGCTCACCCGGTGCCGTTCACACTCTTGTCGAGGCGCAACGTATTGGCAAGGATGTCGGCTATCCGCTTTTGGTCAAGGCCGCTTCGGGTGGCGGGGGACGCGGCATGAAAGTGGCCGAAACCGCTGATCACCTTGGCGAGGCCTTTTCGGCTGCACGCGCCGAAGCCAAAGCCGCCTTTGGTGATGATACGGTTTATCTCGAGCGTTATCTTGGCCAGCCGCGCCATATCGAAGTGCAGGTGATTGCCGACTCGCATGGCCATGTTGTTCATCTTGGCGAACGCGAATGTTCGGTTCAGCGCCGTCACCAGAAACTATTTGAAGAAGCCCCATCGCCAGCCCTTTCCGCCGAACAGCGCGCGCGCATCGGGGGCATTGCCGCCGAAGCCACCCGCAAGATGGGATATCTTGGCGTTGGCACGATGGAATTTCTTTATGAAGATGGCGAATTTTTCTTTATCGAAATGAATACCCGCCTTCAGGTCGAACATCCAATCACCGAAGAAATCACTGGCGTTGATCTGGTGCGCGAACAAATTCGTATTGCAGCTGGCATGCCGCTGTCATTTACCCAAGACGATGTGACCTTTATCGGCCATGCGATTGAATGCCGTATCAATGCCGAACATCCCGAAACCTTTATGCCAACACCCGGCAAAGTGACCGCCTTTCACGCCGCTGGCGGGCCAGGTGTTCGCGTTGAATCCTGTCTTTATTCGGGCTATTCGGTGCCGCCCTATTATGACAGCTTGATCGCCAAGCTGATCATTCATGGTGATGATCGGGATCATTGTCTGGCACGGTTGCGGCGGGCGCTGCAGGAATTTATTGTTGAGCCTATTCCGACAACGCTGGCGCTTCATAAACGCCTTGTCGATGCCGATGCAATCAAAGATGGCAGCTATAATATCCGCTGGCTTGAAGAAGTGTTTTTGAAAGAGAACTAGGCTTCGCGCCCCTTTGGTTAGAGGCATTGCATGTCTGATCACTATATCTATTCGCCCGAGACAATTGTCAAAGCCTATTCGCTTGGGCTGTTTCCGATGGCTGATAGCCATGACAGTCTGGACATAAAATTCTATGACCCTGATCGGCGGGCGCTGATCCCGATTGATCATTCGCTTGGCCGCGGCGTTCATATTCCGCGCCGGTTGCAACGCCGTGTTCGCCAAGCGCCCTATGAGGTTACGCTGGATCAGGATTTCACTGCGGTCATTGACGCCTGCGCGGCACCAAGTGAGCAACGCACCGACACATGGATCAATAAAGATATCCGCCAGCTTTATATCGCGCTTCACAAGATGGGCTTTGCCCATTCGATTGAGGTTTGGTCAGATGGCGCACTTATTGGCGGGCTATATGGTGTGGCGCTGCGGGCGGCCTTTTTTGGCGAGTCGATGTTTTCGCGCAAAAGCGATGCCTCGAAAATCGCGCTTGTTCATTTAATGGCGCGGCTTCGCCACGGCAATTTCCTATTGCTTGATGCGCAATTCACCAATGATCATTTACAACAATTCGGCGTAACCGAAATTGACCGGTCAGAGTTTCAAGGCCGCCTTGACGAGGCGCTTGCCAGCGATGGTGATCTGCATTTTGACACGCCAAGCGCCGCCTTGGTTACGCCCTATCTCGATCAATTGGCAAAACACCAAGTCTAATCGGCAAAACAGGCAAGAAGTGTCAGATCATAAACCGGATGTTCAAGCGCCGATACCGCTGGGCTGGAGGAAAAAATCCAGCCGGAGAAAACCTGCTTTGGGGCAAGCCCGTCATAGCCGCGATCACGAACGGTGATAAAAGCGGCATTTTCCGGCGGTTCTTCAGGCGGATGAAAGGCGCAGCGATTTATGGTGATTTCCAGCGTGCCATAAAACCGCGCCGCACCAACAGGCGCTTCAACGGTTGAAATGCGAGCCGTAATTTTATCAAGCGCCTGCAATCGCGCCTTGTTCCCATCAATCCATGTCGTCGCGCCAGCAGAACCTGCCAAGAAAGCACCTGCCAAGAAAAAGCCTGCCAAGAACGGCATAAGACAGGCAATCGCAGCGGCACACCGCCGCCAGACGCTGACATGCCCAGATTTTGCGTGAATGGCAAACCAGATGATTGCTGATTGGCGCATCACCTGAGGCATATTAATTCGCCGTATTATTGGATGAGAATACAGCCTTGCCAAGAAGATCACTGAGGCTGATTGGGTCGCGGGTGTCATAAATCACCGCACCAGCCGCAAGCGTGTCAGTGGCGGCACCCGGCATTAATTCAAGATAATTGCCGCCAAGAAGCGAGGCGGCGGTAATGCGCGCACTGCTATCGCTTGGAATTTTAATCGTTGGTTCAATCGCCATCGACACTTTGGCAACATAGGTAATGGGATCAAGTTGCTGCGCCGTGATCTGCCCCACTTTAATGCCCGAAATGCGTACATCATCACCGACCGACAGGCCGCCTGTGCTGCCAAATTCGGCGGTAATCTCATAGCCGCCACTACCTTTCACATCTGCGGCTTCATAGGCAAGCGCGACAAATCCAGCCGCCGCCAACAAAACGATGGCGCCCATAACGGTTTCCAAAGTATTGCGATGCATGGCTGTTATCTCCTAGCTACTTAATCCGAAACGCGTGACGCGGCGATACAACAATATCACCCAACAATGATCACATGATTCAGGCTGGGTTCCAAGGCTCATAATCACCGGTTGCTGGCTTGCGTTTTCCGCCTTTGAGCATATGTCCATCTGGGCGATAGGCGTGGGTGGTGCCAGTTACATTCGGTTGATGTTCCTGCTGCCACACATGCTTGTCATAACCACCAACCGGCGGTGGTGTTGATTCGGTATGATGCAGCCAGCCATGCCAATCGGCCGGTACTTTTGACGCTTCGGCAATACCGTTGTAACGGACATAACGGCGCGGCGGCTTACCGGCGCGGGCGCGACGTTCTTCATAATATCGGTTGCCAAACTGGTCAGTGCCAATCTCGTTCGCCGTTAGCTTGAGCGTCATCAAAGTTACGAAATCCATCGACCGCCTGCCCTCTATGCTTTGCTGTTTTGAGTTTGTCTTTTCGCTGCCCCACTATAGGCGCAAGCAACCCAGCGCGTCCAGCCATCAACCAGCCCATGACCTAAAATATTTTTATCTGCTAATGCGATTACCATGGTACCCCCATATCAGCCCGCTGCGTTTACAGCCGATTGCGATAAACGTTTTTTTGCCGCATTTTTTTGCCTAATTCTCACATTACTGTGTGTCTGAAAATAACTTTTCATCAGAGACTTACTCTCAGAAGTGACACTTGATTGGTAAGAGTAAGACCCTACATCAGGGCATTTTTATGGCATTTTTTTGTCCTTTGACGCGTTTTGGCTATTGTCCATATCCCTCTATATAATGTAGTTTACTACCGATCCGCACGCTACATGTTGTGACTAAATCCATATCAAACATCGGTAAGATCAAGAAATTAAACAAAATTCTCAGCTATATGAGTTGTGATTAAAAACGTAATAAAGGAAAAGATAGATGCATTTTGAAAGACGGTTCACGACATCTGGTCAAGACGCCTACGCAAATGTTGAATTTAGGTCAGCAACAAGTGAGATTCGCAACCCAGATGGTACGATCGTGTTTCAGGCTGAAAATATTGAAGTACCAGCCCAGTTTTCACAGGTAGCAACCGACATTCTGGCGCAGAAATATTTTCGCAAAGCCGGTGTTCCTGCAGCGCTAAAGCGGATTGAGGAAACATCAATCCCATCATGGCTATGGCGCAGCGAGGCTGATTCGGCCGCGCTTGCCAAGCTTCCTGAAGACCAGCGCTATTCTGGCGAAATGTCAGCCAAGCAGGTGTTCGACCGGCTTGCCGGCACGTGGACCTATTGGGGCTGGAAAGGGGGCTATTTCACTAGCGAAGACGATGCTCAAACCTATTTTGACGAAATGCGCTATATGCTGGCAACGCAGATGGCCGCACCAAATTCGCCACAATGGTTCAACACCGGCATGCATTGGGCCTATGGCATTGATGGTCCAAGCCAAGGCCATTTCTATGTCGATTACAAATCTGGCAAGCTAACCCGTTCGGCAAGCGCATATGAGCATCCGCAGCCACATGCCTGTTTCATTCAATCGGTCAGCGATGATTTGGTGAATGAAGGCGGCATCATGGATTTGTGGGTTCGTGAAGCGCGCCTGTTTAAATATGGTTCGGGCACTGGGTCGAACTTTAGCCGTCTTCGCGGCGAAGGGGAAAGCCTGTCAGGTGGCGGCAAATCATCTGGCCTGATGAGCTTTTTGCGCATTGGTGACCGTGCAGCGGGTGCCATTAAATCAGGCGGCACAACCCGCCGCGCGGCCAAAATGGTAACTGTTGATGTCGATCACCCGGATATTGAAGCCTATATTGATTGGAAAGTTGTCGAAGAACAAAAAGTAGCCGCGCTTGTTGCTGGCTCGAAGCTGGCGCAAAAACACATGGCCGAAGTGATGGCAGCTTGCCATATCACCGAAGGGCTTGTTGATGACGAGCGTTTTGATCCAAAAGCGAATAAAGCGCTGAAAAAGGCGATCCTGTCTGCCCGTAAATCAATGATCCCTGAAAATTATGTGCAGCGGGTTATCCAGTTTGCCCAGCAAGGCTACAGCGACATCGAGTTTAAAACCTATGATACAGATTGGGACTCAGAAGCCTATCTGACGGTCGCGGGTCAAAACTCAAACAATTCGGTTCGCGTTAGCAATGAATATTTGCAGGCCGTTCTGGATAAGGGCGATTGGGAATTGATAAAGCGGCGCGATGGCGGCGTGGCGAAACGTATCAAAGCAGCCGACCTGTGGGAAAAAATTGCCCATGCAGCATGGGCTTGTGCTGATCCGGGTCTACAATACGACACCACCATCAATGAATGGCATACCTGCCCTGAAGGCGGCCGCATCAATGCGTCGAACCCATGTTCAGAATATATGTTCCTTGATGATACGGCCTGTAATTTGGCGTCATTGAATCTGATGCAGTTCCGCAAGGAGGATGGCAGTTTTGACATTCCGGCGTTTGAACATGGAGTTCGGTTCTGGACATTGACGCTTGAAATTTCGGTGTTGATGGCGCAGTTCCCGTCAAAGGAAATTGCCCAGCTATCTTATGAGTACCGCACCCTCGGTCTTGGCTTTGCCAATATTGGTGGCTTGCTGATGGCCGAAGGTCACTCATATGACAGTGATGAAGGCCGCGCGATCTGCGGATCAATCTCGGCAATCATGACCGGCGTTGCCTATGCCACTTCAGCTGAAATTGCCAGCGAAGTTGGCGCGTTCCCTAATTACAAGAAAAACGCCAAACCTATGTTGCGGGTGATGAATAATCACCGTCTAGCAGCGCATGGCAAAAGCGCTGGCTATGAAGGGCTGGAAATCCTGCCTGTGCCGCTAGACATCAAATCCTGCCCCGATCAAACACTTCCCGAAGCGGCGAAAGCAGCGTGGGATCTGGCAGTTGATCTCGGTAAAAAGCATGGCTATCGCAATGCACAAGCAACAGTGATTGCGCCAACCGGCACCATCGGCTTGGTCATGGATTGCGATACCACCGGCATTGAGCCTGATTTTGCAATCGTCAAATTCAAAAAGCTGGCCGGTGGCGGTTATTTCAAGATCATCAACCGCGTTGTTCCAGAAGCCTTGCAGCGTCTTGGCTATGCGCAAAGCAAGATTGACGATATCATCACCTATGCTGTTGGATCAGGCAGCCTGAAAAACTGTCAGTCAGTCTCGATCAACGCACTGAAGGACAAAGGATTTGGCGATCAGGAACTTGCCAAAATCGAAAGCAGCCTTGGCAGTGCCTTTGATGTGAAATTCGTCTTTAACCAATTCACCCTTGGTGTTGATTTCTGTAAAACCAAGCTTGGTTTGACCGACGCGCAGCTGAATGATTTTGATTTTAACCTGCTTGAGCATCTTGGCTTTAGCAAGGACGAGATCGAAGCGGCGAATATCCATGTTTGTGGTGCGATGACCCTTGAAGGGGCGCCGCATCTGCAAGACGCGCATTTGCCAATCTTTGATTGCGCCAATGTCTGTGGCCGTATTGGCAAGCGTTTCTTGTCAGTCGAAAGTCACATCACCATGATGGCCGCCGCCCAGCCATTCATCTCAGGTGCCATTTCAAAAACCATCAATATGCCAAATTCGGCAACGGTTCAGGAATGTGGTGAGGCTTATATGCAGTCATGGCGTCTTGGCCTGAAAGCCAACGCGCTTTACCGCGATGGATCAAAGCTTAGCCAGCCTTTGTCATCGGGTCTGGTTGACGATATCGACGGGGAAGAAGAAGTCGTTGAAACACCAATGGCCGCAGCGTCACCGCAAGTGATAGAAAAAGTGATCGAGCGGGTTATCCGCGCCGAGCGTGCACGCCTGCCGCATCGCCGGAAAGGCTATACACAAAAGGCAACTGTTGGTGGGCATAAGGTTTATCTGCGAACCGGCGAATATGAAAATGGCCGGATTGGCGAAGTGTTCATTGATATGCATAAAGAAGGCGCTGCCTTCCGCTCATTGATGAATAATTTTGCCATCGCTGTTTCGATTGGCCTTCAATATGGCGTGCCATTGGAAGAGTTTGTCGAGGCTTATACATTCACCCGCTTTGAGCCGCAGGGCATTGTCACGGGTAATGATGCCATCAAGATGTCGACCTCAATTCTTGATTACACATTCCGCGAATTGGCGATTTCCTACCTTGACCGAAGCGACCTTGGCCATGTGAATGTCGATGATCTTGATGTGACAACAACCGGAACTGGCGATAGTCAGTCTGAGCTGATGAATCGTGTCACCAGCCATGGCTTTATCCGTCGCCAAGGGCTTGTTGTCTATTCCAATGATCGCAGTGCAGCCGTTGCCGCCACGCAAGATGTGGCTGCTGAAACAATGAGGGTGCAAGAGCCAAGCCCATCGACAACAAGCGAAATCGGACTTGCCAGCGATACGGCAAGTGAAGTTGCCAGCGGTGCCAATCGTACAAAGAGCGGCCAAAAAGCAGCCGACCTTGTGCAACAGGCCCGCATGCAGGGCTATGAAGGCGAAGCCTGCCCTGAGTGCCAGAACTTTACACTTGTCCGCAATGGCACTTGTTTGAAATGCAACACCTGTGGCGGAACCACAGGCTGCAGTTAAGCTCTCCCTGCAGTGCAACCTGCAGACCTGGCCCCACGCTCTATCGTGGGGCCTTTTTCTTGTCTAAAACAGGTATCTGATCATCTGAACTGGCTTGCTATCCAGCAATGATTATGCAAGCTTCGCAATCAGGATATGGACTATGATGGGGTTGGTTGAAGGCCATCAACCATCGAACCTCTTCACCAGTTTAAAGGAGTATGACCATGACAAGCAAAGTAGAACAGCGTTTGCAAGAGATTGGCGTTAACATCCCCGATGCCCCAAACCCAGCGGCGAATTATTTGCCATTTACCCGCACTGGCAATCTTGTTTTCGTGTCAGGACAGGTTCCTTTTGTTGATGGCAAGCTAACCGTTACCGGAACCGTTGGCAAAGATGCCAGCATCGAAGATGCGCAAGGTCAGGCAAAGGTTTGCGCGATCAATCTTTTGGCGCAGCTTAAAGTGGCCTGTGATGGCGATCTTGATCGTGTTGTTCAGGTGGTCAAGCTTGGCGCCTTTGTCGCGTCAGCCGATGATTTCCACAGCCAGCCGGTTGTCGTCAATGCCGCATCAGATTTGATGGTTGCAGCTTTTGGTGACGCTGGTCGGCATGCACGGTTTGCCGTTGGCAGCAACGCATTGCCGTTAAATTGTCTTGTTGAAATTGATGGTGTGTTTGAAATCGAATAACACGCCATCTTTGTTTCAATTCTGTCAAAAAATGAACCGGTCAGCCCGCAACGGGCTTGTCCGCCAAGGATCGATTTGCAAGCCTCATGAATGGTAGTGCGCTAAATCTTCATATCAGCACCGAAATGGCGGCAATCGACGCCGCCGAATGGGACGCGCTTGCCGGACAGGCAAATCCCTTTATCAGCCATGCCTTTTTGCAGGCGCTGGAAAAAGGCGGTGCGGTTGGCGGCGACAGCGGCTGGGATCCGATGCATCTGCTATTGCGAAGCGATGACGGCCAGCTTCTTGGCACCATACCAAATTATCTAAAGCATCATTCCTATGGCGAATATATTTTCGATCATGGCTGGGCCAATGCCTTTGAACGCGCTGGCGGTGCTTATTACCCAAAATTGCTTGCTGCGGTTCCTTTCACGCCAGCAACCGGCCCCCGCTTTCTGGTTCGTGATAACCGCACCGATTTAAAAACTGCCCTAGCCAAGGGCATGGAAACGCTGATGGAGAAATATCAGCTATCGTCAGCGCATATTAATTTTCTGCCATCTGACGATGCGCATCAGCTTGCCGCCGCAGGCTGGCTTGACCGAGCCAGCGTCCAGTTTCATTGGCATAATCAGAACTATGCTGATTTCGATGATTTTCTGGATCATCTGTCATCACGCAAGCGCAAAAATATCCGTAAAGAGCGTGCCTCGATTACCAAGGCTGGCGTTACCATGCTTCGGCTTACCGGTGCGGCAATCACCCAAGGTCATATTGACGCTTTTTTCCGATTTTACATGTCCACCATCGACCGGAAATGGGGCGGTGCCTATCTGACGCATGAGGTGTTTACCCAGCTTGGCAAAACCATGGCTGACCGCATGCTTTTGGTGATGGCCGAATATGAGGGCAACATTATCGGCGGCGCACTTAATTTCATTGGTGATGATGCGCTTTATGGTCGCAATTGGGGTGCCGATATTGATATTCCCAATCTCCATTTCGAGGCTTGTTATTATCAGGCGATTGATTTTGCCATCGAACATGGCCTATCGCGGGTCGAAGCGGGGGCGCAGGGCTTTCACAAAGTCCAGCGCGGCTATCTGCCCGTTACCACTCATTCGGTGCATCTGATTGCACATGAGGGGTTTCGTGACGCTGTTGCGCGCTTCCTAGACGCGGAAAAGCTCGGCGTCGAGGCCGAGAAAAACCACATCGCCATGACCAGCCCCTTTAAAGCCAGCTAGCCCCATCTTGGGTGATATCTTATCTGGCTTGATTAACTACCGTGCGGTGCGGGCAACGCGGCGCGTTTATTTCCACCCGAAATCGCTTTTTGCGGTGGAGCTTTGACCGTAACCGTCAAAGCATCATCGGCAACATTGACAAAAACAAGTCCGCCACCAACAAGCCCACCAAACAGCATTTCATCGGCAAGCGGCTTTTTGATATGTTCCTGCACAACCCGCGCCAGTGGCCGCGCGCCATATTTGGCGTCATAGCCACGTTCGGCAAGCCAATCCATCGCCGCTTCGCTCAATTCAATTTCGACATTACGATCAGCAAGCTGGGCATCAAGCTGCATGATAAATTTATCAACAACCAACCGGATGACATCTTTGCCAAGCGGCGCAAACGGAATAATCGCATCAAGCCGGTTACGGAATTCAGGCGTAAACATTTTCTCGATGGCTTCGATATCGGCGCCTTCATTATGCGTACGGTTAAATCCAATCGCCGATTTTGACAATTCCTGCGCTCCGGCATTTGTTGTCATAATCAAAATGACATTTCTGAAATCAACAATTTTGCCATTATTGTCGGTCAATTTGCCGTGATCCATGACCTGCAGCAAAATATTGAACAAATCAGGATGCGCTTTTTCGATCTCGTCAAGAAGCAGAACCGCATGCGGCGTCTGATCAACGGCATCGGTCAACAGCCCACCTTGGTCAAACCCGACATAGCCCGGAGGCGCACCAATCAGGCGCGATACCGTATGACGTTCCATATATTCGGACATATCAAACCGCATCAGCTTGATGCCAAGCGTTTCGGCAAGCTGGCGCGCAACCTCGGTTTTACCAACGCCTGTTGGGCCGGAAAACAGATAATTGCCAACCGGCTTTTCGGCATCACGAAGGCCAGCACGCGATAGCTTAATCGCTGATGCCAAGGCGGTAATGGCTGGATCTTGGCCAAACACCATACGTTTCAGATCGGTTTCAAGCGATGCCAGCACGGCCTTGTCATCACGGCTAACATGCTTTGACGGAATCCGCGCCATTGTCGCCACCGTGGCTTCGATTTCTTTCTGGCCAATTGTTTGGCGGCGGCGTGATGGTGGCAGCAGATTTTGTGCCGCCGCAGCTTCGTCAATCACATCAATCGCTTTATCGGGCAATTTGCGATCATTGATATAGCGGGCAGATAGATCAACCGCGGTTTTCAAGGCCGCACCAGTAAATCGAACTTTATGATGATCTTCATAGCGGCTTTTCAGGCCGTTCAGAATTTTGATTGTATCGGGGATGGTCGGCTCGGCAACGTCAATTTTTTGGAACCGGCGCACCAGTGCACGATCCTTTTCAAAATGGCCGCGATATTCTTTATAGGTTGTCGACCCGATACAGCGAAGCGTGCCTTCCTGCAATGCAGGCTTTAGCAGGTTTGACGCATCCATCGCACCGCCAGAGGTTGCCCCTGCGCCAATCACCGTATGGATTTCATCAATGAACAGGATGGCATTTTCGTCACCTGCAACCGCTTTCATCACGGCTTTCAACCGTTCTTCAAAATCGCCGCGATAACGGGTGCCAGCAAGCAATTGCCCCATATCCAGCGAATAGATCACCGCCGTTGCCAGAACATCAGGAACATTGCCGTCATAAATTCGCAAGGCAAGCCCTTCGGCGATGGCGGTTTTGCCAACACCCGGATCACCGACATAAAGCGGATTGTTTTTCGTGCGGCGGCATAAAACCTGGATCGTACGGTCTAATTCACGGCTGCGGCCAATCAATGGATCAATCCTGCCAGCCGCGGCCTTGGCGATCAAATTGACAGCAAACTGGCTAAGCGGGTCCTTGCCGTCTTCGCCAATGGTTTCGCCAGCCTGATCTTCGCTCTGGCTTTTGGCCACACTGTTGTCGGCGCCGTGGCTGATAAAGGACACAGCATCAAGCCGTGTCATATTCAATGATTTCAGAAACCAGACAGCATGGCTTTCGCGCTCGGAGAAAATCGACACCAGAACATTGGCACCGGTGGCCACTTCCCGCCCTGATGATTGCGTATGAATGATGGCGCGCTGGATCACACGTTGGAAACTTGCCGTTGGCTGCACATCGACATTGCCGTCGGGGTCAACAATTGATGCCAGTTCAGTTTCGATGAATTCAGCCAGCTTTTTGACAAGGTCATCAATATCAACATTGCAGGCATGCAGGACTTCAAGCGCGTCACTATCTTCGGTTAGCGCCAACAGCAAATGTTCTAAAGTGGCAAATTCATGCGAACACGATGCCGCATTCGACATGGCGCGGCGCAATGTTTCTTCGAGTTCGCGTGACAGCATTTTGCCTATTCCTTTTCCAGTTGTAATTGCAGCGGATGATCATTCTTCCGCGCATAATCAATGGTTTTTTGCGCTTTGCTTTCGGCGATTTCGAAACTATAGACACCGCAAACGCCAACACCACGCTGATGCACATTCAGCATGATCTGGGTGGCTTCATCTGCCGAACGACCAAAAAATTTCTGCAAGACATGCACAACGAATTCCATCGGTGTATAGTCGTCATTGAGCATAATGACTTTATACATTGATGGCTTTTTCGTTTTAGTACGGCTGTCGAGGATTAACTGACCATTGCCGTTTTTATCGTCTTCATTTGCCATAAATTCTCTTTTAAACCTTCGTAATTCAATCATTCTTAAAGGGTGTTGAATATAGCACAGAAACAAAACGTACGCCCCATCCTTTTGATATTGGTATCGCATCCATCAAGGAAAAGGGGTGCAGCAAAAAAACTTTCGCAAATACATGATGCGAAAATATTGCAGTTTATTGTCCAAATTTTGGCAAGATTCTTGAATAGAATCCTAATTGCGTTATGCTTTGCAGCGCAGTGTTATAAGATAGTCATAATTTCGGAATGGGGCAGGCCTTAATGGCACGATCAAATGTAGCCAAGACGCTACTTAGCAAGCAGCATGCATCCTTCCGGTCACTCAATCGCCGTGGTGACAAATTTTTATTTTCAATAAAATCCGGCCTTTTGGCTTTGTCACGGCTTGGGGGTTTTCGCCCCGGTAAATCCTTTTTGACAATGATGATTATCTTTATGGTTGGGTTTGGGCTGTCTGCAACACAAGCTAAAGCCAGCAAATATGCGTCAATCGTCATTGAAGAAGCCACTGGCAAAGTACTGTTTTCGCGCAATGCCGATAATCTGCGCTATCCGGCATCCTTGACCAAAATCATGACGCTTTATCTTTTGTTTGAAGATATCGAAGCGGGGCGCATGACGCTAAAAAGCCGAATTCCAGTTTCCAAAACGGCCGCTGGTCGTTCGCCATCCAAATTATATTTGAAACCGGGTCAATCAATAAGCGCCGAACAAGCCGTTTACGCGCTGGTGACAAAATCGGCCAATGACGTGGCAACAGCGCTTGCCGAAAAACTGTCTGGCACGGAACGAAAATTTGCCAAACGCATGACCCGCAAGGCCAAGGCGCTGGGCATGCGACGTACGGTTTTCAAGAACGCCTCTGGCCTGCCAAACCGTCAGCAGAAATCGACAGCGCGTGATATGGCCGTTCTGGCCGTTGCCATGCGACGCGATTTTCCACAATTTTATAAATATTTCAGCACCCAAAGCTTTAACTGGAGAGGCCGTAAATACGGCAATCATAACAAGCTTTTGGCAAAATATAGCGGCACAGATGGCATCAAAACAGGCTATATTAATGCATCGGGTTTCAATCTTGTTGCCACGGTCGAACGCAATGGTGTTCGGCTGATTGGCGTTGTGTTTGGCGGGAAAACATCACGTAGCCGCGACCGGCATATGATGCAAATTCTGGATAATCAGTTCAAACGCGTCAAAACCATCACGGTTCGGCGTGCCGCGCTTGCCATGCCAACAACCTTGCCAGTGGCACCACCCGAACGCGGCGACAAATTGCCCAAAAGCCTGCCAGTCAGCAAAACCAAGACCCGGCCAGCCACAGCACCAAAAAAGACCGAGTTTATCCAGCTTGATATCGCAAGCGCCGCCAACCCTGCCACTGATGAGAACCCAAGCTGGAGCGTGCAAATTGGTAATTTTGCCCAGCGTGTCAATGCTCATCGCGCGGCGATTGTGGCACGGCGCACGGCCGATGGTGTGCTTGGCATGACACCGGCAAATTTGCATCTTGTCACGCGTGGCGCAATTCCATTATGGCGGGTTCGATTTAATGATCTTGAAGAAGATCAGGCGCGGGCAGCCTGCGCGGCGCTATTTGCCGCTGGACGGCCCTGCATTGCCATTGACGTGTCGCCAATATCACGCGGCTAAGATAGCTTTGGATTTTTTACCCCGAAACTGATTATCAAGATGCGGTAAATCATAGGGGCGCAGCCGATCCCAATGCGGGTGGCTATTGGCAAAAATCTGGCCAGCAATCACCAGATCATTGGCATCATCAAGCATGCCAATGGCAACTGATATTCGAGCGATGCCATTTAAGCGATAAAACAGCGACGCACCACAATTTCGGCAAAATCCGCGTTTGGCCCAGGCCGAACTGTCATACCAGCCAAGCGTTTGCTGGGCGGTCAGCTCAAAGCTGTCATCCGGAACCGAGGTCGAACCCCAGCTAAGACCGGCAATCTGAAAACAATCACGGCAATGGCAACCACCTCGGTAAATTTTACCTTCGGTGATGGCGATATCTTTGACATGAGCCATAGCTTCCTCCCACAATCATCATTTGCGTCATCATGTTCAAAATTAATCTTTAATGAAAATTTCTGCTTTTCATCCGAACGGCATTTTTGCTGCCGCTGCTGGCATCAATATGACGCAAAAACCCGTTCAGGTTAAACAGAGATTCGGCAATGATATGAATCACCGCCTGCTGGCGTTGGACGCGGCCAACCAGCCCTAAAACCTGCGCCCGCAACAACGCTTCGCGATAGGTTTCGGTTAATTTTGGCCAGATAATCACATTCGCCGTGCCCTGCCCATCTTCAAGCGTTATGAAAACCGTACCGCTGGCGGTGCCGGGTCGTTGACGCATCGTCACCAGACCAGCAATGCGAAGCCGTTTCCCGTGAGGTGCATTTTGGACATGGCTGCAAAGCTGCCACCCAGCTAGACCAAGCGGCTTGGCCAGCAAATCAAGGGGGTGTGCTTTTAATGACAGGCCAAGATTACGGTAATCTTCGGCCACGTTTTCACCAAGTTCAGCTTGCGGCAATTCGATCACCGGTTCATTCCCCGCAAGCCGTTCATGCCGGCGGCCAGCATGGGCAAATAATGGCATATCATGCAGCCGGTGACGCGCCAGCCCGCGTGCTGCCCATAATGCCTGTCGCCGGTCAATTGCAAGGCTGGCAAAACCATCCGCATCGGCAATGGCCTGTAATGATTTTGCCGATACATCGGCTTTTCGCATGACATCATTAAGGCTGGAAAAGCTTAACCCAGTCTGTTTTCCGCCATTGGTTATTTGGCTGGCAGCTATTTGGCTGGCGGCAATCCGTTCACCTTCACCGCGCGCCAGCCCTTTGACAAGTCGCAAGCCCAACCGTAACGCATGATGACCCTTTCGATTGTTAGGGTCGCTTTCAAGACGGTGATCCCAGCCTGAAAAATTCACATCAACGGGGCGGATGGTAATGTTGTTTTGTTTGGCTTCGGCAATTAATTGCGCTGGTGCATAAAACCCCATCGGCTGGGCATTCAGCAAGGCACAGATAAACACATCTGGATAATGGCATTTCAGCCATGCCGACACATAAACCAAAAGGGCAAAGCTTGCCGCATGTGATTCGGGAAAGCCATACATGCCAAAGCCTTCGATCTGGCGAAAACAGCGAATGGCAAACGCTTCATCATAGCCGCGCTCGATCATGCCATTGATCATCTTATTGCGGAAATGGCTTATGTTTCCCTGTTTTTTGAACGTCGCCATCGTTCGGCGTAGCTGGTCGGCCTCAGCGCCCGAAAACCCTGCCCCAACAATGGCAATCTGCATTGCCTGTTCTTGAAATAGCGGCACACCAAGCGTGCGTTCAAGAACATCACGCAACGCATCTGACGGATAATTCACCTTTTCCAAACCGGCACGCCGCCGCAAATAAGGGTGAACCATGTCGCCCTGAATAGGGCCCGGGCGAACAATCGCTACCTGCACAACAAGGTCGTGAAAACAGCGCGGTTGCAGGCGCGGCAACATTGCCATCTGCGCCCGCGACTCAACCTGAAAAACCCCAACAGATTGCCCCCGACATAGCATGTCATAGGTTTTCATATCTTCAGGCGGCAATGATGCCAGCGTTAAATGCCGGTTATAATGCGTACGAAGCAAATCAAAACTGCGCCTGATACAGCTTAGCATGCCAAGCGCAAGCACATCGACTTTTAGCAAGCCAAGCGCATCAAGATCATCCTTATCCCATTCGATCACGGTACGGCCAGCCATCGCTGCCGGGCTGATCGGGCATAGATGATCAAGCCGCCCACGGGTGATCACAAACCCGCCAACATGTTGTGACAAATGCCGTGGAAAACGGCTGATATCGGCCACTAATTGCAAAACCAGCCGCAGTCGCCGGTCATTGGCATCGAGTCCCGCTGCAGCTAGTGCCGCAGCATCAAGGCCAGTTTTTTCACGTCCCCATACCTCGCCAGCCAAGGCCGCCTGAACATCACGGCTAAGGCCAAACACCTTTGCCACTTCGCGAAAGGCGCTGCGGCGACGATAGGTAATCACACTGGCGGTAAGACCAGCACGGTTCCGGCCATATTTTGCATAGATATGCTGGATCACTTCTTCGCGGCGTTCATGTTCGAAATCGACATCAATATCTGGCGGCTCACCACGCGCCTCGCTGACAAAACGTTCAAATAAGGGTTGCGATCGTTCAGGATCAACCGCAGTAATGCCCAAACAATAACAAACCGCCGAATTTGCCGCCGAACCGCGACCCTGACATAAAATACCGCGTCCGCGGGCAAAGCGAACAATATCAAATACGGTCAGAAAATAAGGCGCAATATTCAAACGCTCGATCAAGATCAATTCATGTTTCAGATAGGCGCTTACCTTATCAGGAATCGCATCAGGATAGCGTTTTTCAGCGCCGCGCCATGTCTGGAAGGCCAGTTCCTGCATGGCGGTTCGTCCACCCGGCTTTAGCTCGTCAGGATATTCATAAGACAAATCATCCATTGAAAAATGACATAAATCTGCAATCGCTTTTGCCCCATCAAGCGCATCTGGCACATGCCGCCAACGCTGTTCAGCCTCAACACAATCAATCAAATGGCGTTCGGCATTGCGCGAAACAAGATAGCCAGCATCATCAAGCTGTTGCTTTTCACGGATACACGCCAGAACATCGGCAAGCGGGCGGCGATCGGGAATGTGATAAAGCGCATCTGCCGCTGCTGCCACCCGCAGCCCCAGCGCCGCTGCCGCTGCCGCTAACATCTGGCATCGTGCCTCATCAGCCCCATCACGATATAGGCAAATCCCTGCAAATAATTGCCCTTTGGCAATTTGGCGAATGGTCTGCAAATGCGTTTGATAATGCGCATCTGGATGACGCGGCGGCATGACCAGCAATGCGGTGCTTGCTGGCAGGCGGGCAAGATCGGCAAGATGGAGAATTGGCGCGGCTTTACTGCCCCGCATATTGGCCTCGCTTAGCAGCATTGATAACGCTTCATAACCAGCGCGGTCACACGGATGAACGATAATATCAGGGCCATCGGCAGGGCGTAATCTGGCACCAACAACAAGCCTGATCTGGTGATCACGCGCCGCCACATGCGCCCGCACAATACCGGCCAGCGAATTCACATCGGCAATACCAACCGCCGCCCACCCAAGCGCGGCCGCCTGCGCCACCATTTCATCAGGATGCGATGCGCCCTTTAAAAAAGTGAAATTACTATAGCAGCCAAGCAACGCATGTGATGCGGCTTGGCCTTGTTTACGCAATAGGGCCATCAGGCGAAAAATCCATGCAAAAACCAAGATGGGGTTTCATGACGTTCTGGCAAACCTTCACGATATAGCCAGAACCCTGCCCCCTGATCATCGCGTAACCGAAAATAATCGCGGGTGCGGCTGCCAGCGGGTGCCTGCCACCATGCAGGGGCAATCCGTTCTGGCCCTGTGGCATGAATGATTTTATGGATTCGCCGCCGCCAGATAAATTGCGCTGGTGGGTGGTCAGGAAGAAGCGCAACAACATCAACAGGGTGCGGATAGGCCAAAAGGCGAATGGGGCGTGGTGGCGCAGTGCTTGATGTCGAATCACCAAGCCAACCTGATTTTTCGTCCGTTTTGGTAAAAATCTGGCTTGGATCAGGCAGTTCAAACGATTGCGCCGCTTCGGGTTGCCAGCAGGCTTGCGGTGTCAATCTGACCACGGCACCATAGCCAAGACGTGCCACCAGCCGGTCAACAAGGCTTGCATAGGATTCGCCTGCAACCCCATCATGGCGCTGCAACATCATATGCGGCAAAGCCGTATCAAGTGGCGCAAGCGGGCTGCAATCAAGCGATTCCATCCAGCCCATTTCAAGACCAAATTCAGGGTTGATCTTGTCGCTGGCATTGGCCAGCAAGCGGTGAAATAAAGTCACATCACGGCTTGGCCGAGAAAGATGCACATCATGTGCAAAAACCAGCCCGTCAACCAATTGCCAGCCAAGTCGCAAACGGCGCGTTGCCAATCCGGCCTGTTGAAGCAAAGTGGCTGTTTCACTTGCTAATTGGTGAATCATCGCCTTGATATCATCAGCTGCGCCAATGGGTTCGGCAAATTGACGGCATATATAAAGCGGTTTTGGCGGGCTAACAGCTGTAAAGCTCTCATCCTGATCGCCAAGCGCCTGATCAAGCCGAAGAAGCACATCCTGACCAAAACGGGCGGCCAATGGCGCACGCGCCCGTCCAATAATATCACCAATCACCCGCAAGCCTGCCCGCCGCATATGATCGGCAATTGTCGTATCAATTCGCAATGCGGCAAGCGGTAATGCTGCCAGATGGCGGCGTAAGCAGGCGCGGCTGAAAATATATCTTACCGTGTCCGGCTGTCCATCTGCCGGTTTTGGTGCGGTCATTAACCGCTCTGACGGCTTTCCATAATGCGCCAAGGCCCACGCCGCCCCACAATTTGGTGCCGCCGCTAGCACCGCCCGAAAGTGACTTCGATGAAGGCGTTTGGCACAATCGGCTAATAGCGAACGCACCCCACCAAACAGATGTTCGGCACCGGCAATATCAATCCAGATTCCGCAATGCTGATCATCAACCGCGGTAAGCGGGCTATAACGACGCGCCCATAAGGCCAGATGTTGAAGATCGGCATGATCGGCTAGAGGGTCATATGCTTCGGTTCTAAGTTGCGGGCATAAGGCGCGGGCGTCGGCAAGCCGCATACCAGTGGCAAGACCATGCGCTGCCGCTTTGGTACAACCCGCCACGATAATATCAGCGCCGTTGATTTTCCGGATTATAACAAGCGGCAGATCAACCCCAGATTCCCTTTGCCCAGATGCTCTTTGTCCAGATGCTCTTTGGATCCGCGATGCGGCCAGATAGGGAAAATGGATATAGATAATATGACGATAGGAAACGGGCATGATCACATGCCTATCGGGCAAGGGCTTGCGCTGGCCAGTGATTGGCTGACAGGTCAGCGATGGGCAATTCGGCCTGAACCGGTTTGCCATTAGCCATGATGTTATGATCACAGGCCTGCAATCGACCAAGACCCGCTTGCCAACCAACCCTGCATTTATGTGGCCTGCCACCACGCGCACGCTGCAATGTCAAATCCCAGACACTGCGTTGAACCAAGGCAGAATGTGACCATCTGTCAAGATCGGCCGCCGGTTTGATTTGCCAAGCTGTTTCAAATCCAACAACGCTGATTGGCGCACCAAGCAGAAAAGCTGTTGTGCCACTATCTTCAGCAGCAAGCTGCGCACGTCGTGCCAGCCGCATCCAGTAATCAGACGATTTCTGCACCCCATCATATTCCATCACAACCGCGGCCAAGCCTTCGGTTCGCAAAATATCATCAAGCGCGGCCAAACGCCGTGACGGGTTTGGTGTATCAACAATCAGCAATCGCGCCGGATTCAGTCCAGCTGCGGCAAGCCCATGCCCATATAACATACCAGCACTATTTCGCTGGCTTGCCGGACACCAGACAATCAGACCAGCATCATTTATAACCGCTGTTGGCCGGTTGCTGGCTTGCTTGGGCTTTATCTGCTGCGCGTGATGTTGCAGCAAATCAAGAAGCGCCATAGCAAAGCCGCTTACCGCCCCATGAGCCTGCATCGCACCTGTTAAAAGATGTACCCGCCCAAACGTTAGACCACCAGCCAATGCCTGATCCAGCGAATCGACACCAAGCGGCATATAAAGGCGCTTACCATAACCATCAGCCGCGGCAATTTCTTGTCGAAGGCGGGCAAGGTCATATATCTTTTTTTCGTTTACAATCTGATCATTAGATGCCCTAAAATCAGATGATTTTGCGATTGATATAGGCTGGTTCATCCTTTGCATTTTGCCTGATTCCTATCATATATATCTGCCTTTTGTTCATGTTTTGTTCTAATTTAGACCTATGCCAAAGTCAAGATTTTTCACCTTTTAAAATCGCTAGAATATCGGGCAAAATCGATAGGATATTGGGCGGATAACCCCGCAACACCCGCTGGCAAAAGATAAATTAAAGGATTATTTCGGCAATTCGCTTTCAACCAGCCGCGCCCAATAGCTGGCACCGGTGGCAAGAATATCATCGTTAAAATCATAACGATCATTATGCAGCATCGCTCCATTCTTGGCAGGCCCTGCCCCAAGCCAGATATAGGATCCGGGCTTTTCGGCAAGCATATAGGCAAAATCTTCAGCCCCCATTGATGGCTGCAGATCGGTGATGATATTATCTGCACCAAGGACATTAGCAGCAACCGCAGCAGCACGCGCCGATTCTTCGGCATGATTGACCGTTGGCGGATAGCCTGACTGCCAATCAATTTCAATCTCGCAATCATAAGCTTTGGCTGTTGCAATCGCGATTTCATAGATTGATTCTTCAAGAAACTTGCGAACATCAGGCGAAAATGACCGCGCTGTACCGCCAAGCCGCGCTGAACCCGGAATAACATTAAAGGCACTTCCCGACTCAAAAATCGTCACCGAGACAACCGCCGGCTCAAGTGCAGGAACACGACGTGAAACGATGGATTGCAATGATTGCACAATCGCCGCTCCACACGGAATCGGATCAATGGCAAGATCAGGAATTGCCGCATGCCCCCCAGATCCAGCGATGCGCATTTCAAAAAAATCTGCCGCTGCCATACAGGCACCGCTATGAACGCCAATTTTGCCAACATCCATGCCAGGCCAATTATGCATCCCCCAAACGGTTTTCATGTCAAACTGATCAAACAGCCCATCCTTGATCATCGCTTCGCCGCCATTGCCGCCTTCTTCGGCTGGCTGAAAGATGAAATAGACAGTGCCATCAAAATTACGCGTTTCCGCAAGATATTGCGCCGCGCCGAGAAGCATCGTGCTATGCCCGTCATGCCCACAAGCATGCATCCGCCCGGGTGTTTTGGACGCATGGGCAAATTCGTTCATTTCCTGCATTGGCAGCGCGTCCATATCAGCCCGCAATCCGATTGCCGACGTGCCGTTGCCAATGCCGCGCAAAACCCCGACAACGCCGGTTTTCCCCATGCCGCGATGAGTCTCGATGCCAAATGATTGCAGTTTTGCGGCGATAAAATCGGACGTCCAAACTTCTTCATAGCTTGTTTCAGGATGCTGATGCAGCAAATGCCGCCACGCCTTCATATCCTGTTCACGATCTGCAATCGAATTTATCACCGCCATGATGATTGTCCTAACCTGTCATATCTATACAAAATAACCCGATCTAAAAATTTATTTCGAACCGGAAATCATGTTGCTAACAGTGCCGCAATTCAGCCCCCAAGGTCAAGTAATGCGCATGGCTGATACCGCGCAAATCACGGCGGCATCTGGCGGCATAATGCCCCAATTGACATTCGGCGCATTAACAGCCTAAAACCGATCTTGTCATGTCGATTAGAACATACCCAATGTCGTTGATAGGCTAGGGATTTTTCGGCGAATGCGCAGCATGTCACGGCAAAACCGGTTGCGGTATTTGCGCTATCGCTACGATGGCTTTTACAGAGTTTGAAGGGTGGGTTAGATGGCACAAAATCATCCAGATCGCGGTCAACGCGGATTGCCGGGCGGCGCCCCGCGCTATTCGGCATTTGCGCTTGCCAAAAAGGCGATGAATTATCATCAGGACTGGCAACGCGCATGGCGCGACCCCGAACCAAAGGCCGAATATGACGCGGTGATTATCGGCGGCGGCGGGCATGGGCTTGCCACGGCTTATTATCTCGCAGCGGTTCATGGCCTGACCAATATTGCGGTGATTGAAAAAGGCTGGATTGGCGGCGGCAATACCGGCCGTAACACCACCATCATCCGGTCAAATTATCTTTGGGACGAATTTGCCGCCATTTACGAACATTCGATGAAGCTGTGGGAAGGCATGTCGCAGGATTTGAATTTCAACGTCATGTTCAGCCAGCGCGGCGTTTTGACCATTGCACATAGCGAACATGAATTACGCGAAATGTCACGGCGCGTTCATGCGATCCGGCTAAACGGCATTGACTCAGAAATTCTTGGCCCCGCAGAAATCAAAAAATTCGTCCCAACAATCAATATCGATCAGTCAATCCGCTATCCGGTTATGGGCGGCTTTTTGCAGCAGCGCGGAGGCACAGCACGCCATGATGCGGTGGCCTGGGGCTATGCGCGCGCGGCCGATGATTTAGGGGTCGATATCATCCAGAAATGTGAAGTCACCGGATTGCGCCGCCAAGGCCGCAAGATCATTGGCGTTGAAACCAGCCGCGGTTTCATCAAAACCAAAAAAATCGGTTGCGTTGTGGCCGGTCATTCAAGCGTCGTTGCGGCGATGGCCGGTATCCGTTTGCCAATTGCCAGCCGCCCATTACAGGCACTGGTGTCGGAACCGATCAAACCGATCCTTGATACGGTGATCATGTCGAATGCGGTTCATATGTATATCAGCCAGTCTGACAAGGGTGAGATGGTTCTTGGTGCCGGTGTCGATAAATATAATTCCTACGCGCAACGGGGTTCATTTCCAGTGCCCGAACATATGCTTGCCGCCGCAGTTGAACTGTTTCCGGTATTATCGCGCTTGCGGATGCTTCGCCATTGGGGCGGCATTGTTGATACCTGTCCCGATGCGTCGCCAATCATTTCCAAAACCGATATTGAAGGCCTGTATTTTGATTGTGGTTGGGGGACTGGCGGCTTTAAAGCAACACCGGGATCAGGGCATGTTTTTGCCGATCTTATCGCCAATGACCGGCCCAATAAAATTGCCGCGCCCTACAGTTTGGATCGGTTCCGTACCGGCCTGCTGATTGATGAACATGGCGCCGCTGGCGTGGCGCATTAAGACGGGTTCAAGGAGAGTATTATGTTGATCATCACTTGCCCATTTTGTGGCCCGCGTGACGAAGTTGAATTTGCCTGTGGCGGCGAAGCCCATATTGCGCGCCCCCTCGCCGAAAATAAAATTTCGGATGCCGATTTTGCCGATTATCTGTTCATGCGCGACAATCCAAAAGGTCTGTTTCTTGAACGATGGCGACATAGCGCCGGATGCCGGCGCTGGTTTAATGTGGCACGCGATACGGTAAGCAATGAGATTGTTGAAATTTACCCGATGGGAAGCCTGCCGGTAAAAACCACCGCAAAAACCACCTATAAAACAAGCTGGCGGCGCGACACAGCGGCCGAAAAAGCCGCCACGCCATCAGATAGCAAAGCCGGAGGATCAAAATAATGGTATCACGTTCCGCCGCATCCGGCGGCCCGCAAAACAAAGCCCAGCGCGCGGTCACAAGAATCGACCAAAACGCGCCTGTCAATTTCACCTTTGACGGCCGCAGCTATCGTGGCTTTGCTGGTGACACGCTGGCATCAGCATTGCTTGCCAATAATGTTCACCTTGTTGGTCGTTCATTCAAATATCACCGGCCGCGCGGCATCATGGCAGCGGGTTCCGAAGAACCGAACGCGCTGATCCGGCTTGGCAAAGGCGCTTATGCCGAACCCAATTTACGCGCCACTCAGATTGAGATTTTTGAGGGTCTTTATGCTGAAAGCCAGAATCGCACCCCGTCCCTGAAATTTGACATTGGCGCCATCAATTCGGTTCTCGACCGGTTTTTCCCAGCAGGGTTTTATTACAAGACCTTTATGTGGCCAGCATCAATGTGGATGCGCTACGAGCATGTCATTCGGCACGCTGCCGGTCTTGGCAAGGTTGCCGATGATCATAATGACCCTGACCGCTATGAAAAAACCCATGCACATTGCGATATTCTTGTTGCTGGCGGTGGCGCAACCGGCCTGATGGCGGCGCTACAAGCGGTAAAAAGTGGAGCCCGCGTGATCCTGGCTGATGAGCAGAACGAATTTGGCGGCTGGTTGCTTGGTGAAGCCGATATCATGATTGGCGATGTGCCGGCGTTCAATTGGATCAGTGATATTGTTGCCGAATTAGCCGACATGCCGAATGTCACCTTGCTTCCCCGAACCACGGTTTTTGGCTATCTGGATTACAACTACCTGACCTTAAATGAGCGCGTAACCGACCATCTGCCATCACGCCCAGCGCATCTGCCACGCCAACGTTTGTGGAAAATCCGCGCAAAACAAGTGATCATCGCGCAAGGTGCCCATGAACGGCCATTGGTTTTTGCGGGCAATGACCTGCCAGGTGTGATGCTTGCCGGTGCGGTTCGCACCTATATCAACCGCTATGGTGTTTGTCCGGGAAAACGCACCATCGTTGTTTGCAATAACGATGACGCCTATCGCACCGCGCTTGATCTTCATCATGCTGGCGCACTTGTTGTGGTCACCGATCTTCGGGAAAACGCAACCGGCCCGTTGATACGTGCGGTTCGTGATGCTGGCATCGAAATTCTGCAAGGCCATGCCGTCATTGCCGCCTATGGCAATCACCGCGTTGCACGGGTTGAGATTGCGCCGGTCAATGATGCTGTTACCGAAATCACGGGCGATATTGATCATCGTGATTGTGACCTGATTGCCATGTCGGGCGGCTTGTCGCCTGCGGTTCATCTTCATTCACAAGCCCGCGGCAAATTACAATGGGATGATGCGAAATTATGTTTCCGCCCATCGGCAACACATGAGCCAAGCTTTAACATCGGCGCATGTAATGGCAGCTTTGACCTTGCTGCTGGTTTGAGAGAGGCGGTTCGCGCTGGCACCAAAGCCGCAACAGCAACCGGCCATAAGACAACCGCGCTTGATACGCCTGATGTGCAAAGCCATAAACAAAGCTGGCGTCCGCTTGCCGCATGGAAAATTCCAAATGGTCATGTTGCCGGACGTGGGCCAAAAGCCTTTGTCGATTTCCAGAATGATGTCACCGCAAGTGATGTGTCGCTTGCGGCGCGCGAGGGCTATCAGTCGGTTGAGCATCTCAAACGCTACACCACCACTGGCATGGGAACCGATCAGGGCAAAACATCCAATATTAATGCCTTGGCCATTCTTGCCGATGCGCTTGGCAATGAAATTCCTGCCGTTGGCACAACCACTTTCCGGATGCCCTATACCCCGTCAAATATTGGTGCCATCGCTGGCCGCGATATTGGCGATCTTTTTGATCCGGTTCGCCTGACCCGCATGGATGATTGGCATCGTGCGCATGGTGCGACTTTTGAACATGTCGGGCAATGGATGCGCGCTTGGTATTATCCGCAAGATGGCGAAACCATGCAACAAGCGGTCAATCGTGAAGTCAAGGCAGCGCGGACAACAGCCGGACTGCTTGACGCCTCAACGCTTGGCAAAATTGACATTCGTGGGCGGGATGCGGCCGAATTTCTGAACCGCCTTTATACCAATGCTTGGCGCAAGCTTGGCATTGGCAAATGCCGCTATGGCTTGATGCTGAAAGATGATGGCATGGTCATGGATGATGGCGTGACCACCCGCATTGGCGAAAATCATTTTCACATGACCACAACCACTGGCGGTGCCGCTGGGGTTCTGGATTGGATGGAAGAATGGCTGCAAACCGAATGGCCTGATCTTGAGGTTTATCTGACATCGGTAACCGAACAATGGGCGGTTGCCACATTATCAGGGCCGAATGCTGGCAAGATTTTGCAAGATGCCGGTATTGATTTTGACCTGTCCCCAGCCGAATTTCCGTTCATGTCGATGAAGGACGGGCATATTGGCGGGCTGGCAGCGCGCATTTTCCGCATTTCATTTACTGGCGAGTTGTCATACGAAATCAACGTGGCGGCGCGTCATGGGTTGGCATTATGGACCCGCTTGATGGCCGCCGGCAAAGCGCATGGCATCACCCCTTATGGTACTGAGGCAATGCATGTTCTTCGCGCCGAAAAGGGTTTTATCATTGTCGGACAGGAAACCGATGGATCGGTAACGCCGCATGATCTTGGCATGGATTGGATTGTCTCGAAAACCAAAACCGATTTCATTGGCAAACGGGCGCTGGCGCGTCACACGATGGAATATGATGATCGCAAACAGCTTGTTGGATTGCTGTGCAGCGACCCGTCAACAGTAATCCCTGAGGGTGCGCATGCGGTTCTTGATCCGAACCAGCCTTTACCAATGAAGATGCTTGGACAGGTCACTTCATCCTATTTTTCACCAAATTGTGGACGCTCGATTGCGATGGCCATGTTAAAAGGCGGCCATGCGCTGAAGGGGCAAACGGTTTTCTTCCCCATGCTTGATGGTTCAGTTTTGAAGGCTGAAATTGTCGATACGGCATTTTTTGATCCAAAGGGAGTGCGCATCAATGGCTAATTTATCAAGCAGCAGACCGGATTTTTCTGGCCAGACCGCCCTTGCTGGCATTGCTAGCAGCACAAGCGCCAACCCCGATGGTGGTGCGATTGGGCTTTTTTTTGGTGAGATGGCGCATCTTGGCAAACTGAATCTGCGTGGCCAAAACGGCCTTGCCAAAGCGGTAAAGGCGGTCACCGGCTGCATATTTCCGCCAAAGGCCAACCGGTTTCAATCGGCAGGCGACCGCCATGTGGTATGGCTTGGCCCCGATGAATATCTGTTATTATGCGAGGCTGGCAAAGAACAAGAGCTGCAAGACAGCCTGAATAGCATGACCACATCATCGCATTTCGCCATCACCGATGTAAGTGACAGCCTCTGTGCGCTATCGCTTCGCGGGCCTGCGATTCGTTCTGTTCTAGCCAAAGGTTGCGGGCTTGATTTGCATCCAAAGCAATTCGCCGCTGGCCAATCGGCGCAAAGCTTGCTGGCACTCTCTGCGGTAACATTGATGGCTGTAGCAGATGATGCCTTTATTCTGATTTGCCGCACCAGCTTTGCCCCTTATGTTCAACGCTGGCTTGCTGATGCTGCTTTGGAATATGGCTATCAATATATTGCCTAGGCTGCGGTCACATCAGTGACCGCAAACCCAAGCTTCATGCGTTTACCGGCCGCATGAACGCTCCAAAAAATTCAACAAGAAGATTTTAATAATCAGTATCGGGCAATTCTTCCATGCGCTTGTCGATAAAGGCACGCAAGGCTTCGTCAATCGCCGGATCGATTGCTGGCGCGTCATAGGCTGCCAGCATCTCACCAGCGCGTTTACGCGCGCGGGCGCTGCTCTCAACACTGCCTTCAGATGACCATTGCTCATATGTTGTGTTATCGGCCATTTGTGACCGCCAAAACGCATCTTCAAAATTGGCCTGCGTATGCGCTGACCCCAGAAAATGCTGACCGGGGCCCGTTTCACGAAGTGCGTCCATAGCCTGACCATTTTCCGACAGATCAATGCCATTGACCAGTTTTGGCATCATCGTCAATTGATCGGCATCAAGCAGCAATTTGGCGTAATCGGCAACCAAACCGCCTTCCATCCAGCCAGCCGCATGAAGCACAAAATTCGTGCCGCCCATGATTGTTGGCAGAATCGTATGCGTCGATTCATAAGCTGCCTGCGCATCAGCCGTTTTGGAACCAGTCAATGATCCACCCGACCGGAACGGTACGCCTAAACGACGCGCCAGCTTGGCACAGCCATAAAGCACCTTTGCCGGTTCGGGCGTGCCAAAGGTCGGCGCGCCTGTCTGCATCGACATCGAACTTGCAAAACTACCAAAAATGACCGGCGCTCCCGGCTTGACCGCCTGCGCAAAGGCAATGCCGCTCATCGCTTCGGCAAGCGTTTGTGCCAAGGTACCGGCAACCGATACTGGCGACATCGCACCGGCAAGGATAAAGGGCGAAATAACCGTTGCCTGATTGTTGCGGGCATAGACTTTCAATGCCCCAAGCATGGTGTCATCCCATGTCATTGGCGAATTGGCATTGATCAGGCTTGTTACCACCGTGTTATTGGCAACAAATTCATCGCCAAACAGGATCTTCGACATATCAATTGTGTCTTGCGCTCGGCTTGGCGCGGTCACTGACCCCATATAGGGCTTGTCGGAAAAACGCTGATGCGCATAGACCATTTCGAGATGACGTTTGGTCACTGGCAAATCAACTGGCTCGCAGATCGTGCCGCCCGAATGATGCAGGCCCGGATGCATATAGGCCAGCTTTACCAGATTGCGGAAATCTTCCATCGTTGCATAGCGGCGTTCATTATCAAGGTCACGCACAAAGGGCGGGCCATAGACCGGCGCAAAAACCGTATTCATCCCACCAATTTCAACTGAACGTTCGGCATTGCGGGCGTGCTGGGTATAGCCAGATGGCGCGGTCGAACAAAGCTGGCGGGCAAGACCACGCGGGAAATGCACACGCTCGCCTTGAACATCGCAACCAACATCACGCAAAATGCTTAAGGCTTCGGGATCATCACGAAAATCAATGCCAATTTCCTCAAGAATCGTTTCGGCGTTATTTTCAATAATCTCGGCGCCTTCATCGCTTAGGATATCAACCGGGGCTATCTTGCGAACAATGAATGGTGCGGCGGCCTGCTGATTGCCTGAAGACCTTGCGCTGCGGCGCGCATCGCGTCCGCCACCACGGCGGTTCCGGCGATCTGATGTGTTTGTGTCAGTCATTTAACAAATCCTCATAAACAGTCAATTCGGCGGCTAGGCGCGAAGGCGGGCATTGTCAGGATCAAATGGCGAATCCTCAAGAACGGTCACTGGCAATCGCTGATCCAGAATATCAATCATCAATTTGGTGCCAGGTGTCGCCAAATCTGGACGAACCATTGCCAATGCCAGCGATTTTTCAAGCCGGAACCCATAACCACCGCTTGTGGCGCGGCCAATCACCGTTCCATCTTCGGTCATGATCGGATTGCCGCCAATGGCATCAGCATCGGTTGTGTCATGCACCTCAAGCGTTACCATGGCATTGACAAAGCCGCGTTCTTGCCATTCGGCCAATTGACGCTGGCCTTTGAAATCGCCCTTATTCAGATGCACAAACCGGTGCAAACCACTTTCCAATGCCGCATATTCGATTGATAGTTCAGTGCCAACCAGACGATATGATTTTTCCAGCCGCATTGCATCCATTGCCCGAATGCCAAATGGCTTTAGCCCAAATTCAGCACCCGCCGCCATCAACGCATCAAAAATATGGTTTTGATATTCAATCGGGTGATGCAATTCCCAGCCAAGCTCACCAACAAAATTCACCCGAATGGCCATTGCCGGTGCCAAATTTACATCAATCATCTGTCCAGACAGCCAAGGGAAGGCCGCATTTGACAGATCGGCGCGGGTGATTTTGCCAAGAATATCGCGTGATTTTGGCCCTGCCAAAACCAGAACACCAATTGAATTGGTTAGATTGTCCATCCGCACCGAGCCATCAGTCGGCATATGTTTTTTGATCCAGTCATGGTCAAGGCGTTGCCCCGCCCCTGCTGAAACAAGATAAAAACTCGTTGCGCTTTCCCGCTGAATTGTGAATTCGGAATGCACGCCGCCACGTTCGGTCAAGGCATGGCATAATGCCACCCGCCCCTGTTTTTTCGGTAATTTATTGGCAACAAGGTGATCTAAGTACGCCTCGGCACCGGGCCCTGAAATCCGCGCTTTGGCAAAGGCAGACATATCAAGCAATCCGGCATTTTCAGCAACGTTGCGAACTTCATTGCCGATATGCGCAAAATAATTTGACCGGCGGAAAGACCAATGATCTTCTTGCGGCACGCCCTCAGGGGCAAACCAATTAGCTCGTTCCCAACCGAATTTCTGTCCAAAAACCGCACCAAGCGCTTTTAACCGATCATAACAAGGCGCGGTGCGAAGCGGGCGGGCTTCGGTGCGTTCTTCATCGGGGAAATGCGTGACAAAAACATTGGCATAGGCTTCTTCGTTTTTGACCTTCAGATAGGATTTTGTTGCATAGCTGCCATAACGCCGCGGATCGACCCCCAACATATCAATTGTTGGCTCGCCTTCGACAATCCATTCAGCAAGCTGCCATCCGGCACCGCCAGCCGCGGTAATGCCAAAACTATGGCCTTCATTCAGCCAGAAATTTGGCAGATCCCATGCCGGTCCAACAATCGGGTTGCCATCAGGCGTATAGGCAATCGCGCCATTATAAACACGTTTTACTCCTGACTCGCCAAAGGCAGGAACACGGTTCATTGCTGACTCGATATGCGGCTCAAGCCGTTCTAAATCTTCTTGGAATAATTCATATTCGGAATCATCACTTGGTCCATCCAAATAACAAACCGGCGCGCCCTTTTCATAGGGGCCTAGGATCAAACCTCCGGCCTCTTCACGCATATACCATTGTCCTTCGGAATCTCGAAGAACGCCCATTTCGGGCTTGCCATCACGGTGACGCGCCTGAATATCAGGATGCGCTTCAGTTACGATATATTGATGCTCAACCGGAATGACCGGAATATTCAGCCCAACCATTTCGCCGGTTTTCCGCGCAAAATTGCCGGTTGCGCTGACCACGTGATCACAGGTGATATCGCCCTTGTCGGTGGACACAACCCAAAGACCATCATCGCTGCGGGTGATCGCCGTCACCGCGGTATTGCGATAGATTTCCGCGCCACGGTCACGCGCACCGCGTGCCAGCGCTTGGGTTAAATCGGCTGGCTGGATATAGCCATCTTGCGGGTGACGAATAGCACCAACAAGCCCCTCGATATTCGCCATTGGCCAATAATCCAGAACTTGCTCAGGTGTTAGGAAATCAACCTGCACGCCAATTGTGCTGGCAACACCGGCATATTGCCGAAACTCATCCATCCGGTCTTGATTGCTGGCAAGCCGGATATTGGACACATTGCGGAACCCGACATCCATGCCGGTCTCTTCTTGCAATTCTTGATAAAATTTCACTGAATATTTGTGAATTTGTCCAACCGAATAGGACATGTTGAATAATGGCAACAGACCTGCCGCATGCCATGTCGAACCCGAGGTTAGCTCCTTACGCTCGACAAGCACCACATCACTCCAGCCCTTCTTTGCCAGATGATACAAAGTGCTAACACCAACGACGCCACCGCCAATTACAACAACACGCGCATGCGACTTCATGCCAAGTCTCCCGCCAAAATAAAGCTAACCCGCGATATCACCAGTAAGGGGCATATCGCATGACGGCGTTATGTTACGAAGAAAATTTGGCAAAAAGCGTCTAGCAAACGACTGTATTTTGACAAAATCGGGCGATGCATGCCGCAAACAGACAAAAACGCAAATCTGACGGCAATTCCAAGCCCGAATTATGATCGCCGATCTATGGATTCAGCCGTTGAATATCCCAGCCACCATCAGCCTGTAACAGGAACCGGAACCGGTCATGCAGCCGGTGTTCACCATCATGCCAAAATTCGATTTCCTGCGGCTTTAAACAGAACCCACCCCAATGCGGCGGGCGCTCAACAGCGGCAGGAAATTGTGTTTCAACGGCTTTAACCTCGGCTTCGAGCGCGGCGCGGCTGGCAAGCAGGCGTGATTGCGCTGATGCCCAAGCACCGATCTGGCTTCCGCGTCCGCGGCTGTGAAAATATTCATCGGATTGCGCGGCTGTTGCCTTAGTGATATCGCCGACAACCCGCACCTGACGACGCTGGCTTTTCCAATGCATGCAAAAAGCCGCTTTGCCCGTGGCCAGCAATTCATCCGACTTTCGGCTTTCATAATTGGTGAAAAACAAAAACCCCTCAGGCGACCAGCGCCGCAACAAGACCATCCGCACCGACGGCATGCCGCTGGCATCAACCGAGGCCAATGCAATCGCATCGGGATCATTGATTTCGGTTTTTACCGCCTCATCAAACCAATTTTGAAAAAGGGCAAAAGGGTCGGTTCCGGCAATGATTTCCATAGGAATTTGTCTCCATTGATATCGCCCATAATCAGGCATGCCCAAAAGGCGCTGATCTCAATGTAGGGTCTTGGATGATCTGGTGCAACGCGGCCAGGGTACAAATTTTAATTTCGGAACATTTTATACCGATTTACCGGTTTGACCCATGATCGAAAATATTTAAAAAATCATGCAAAATATCATAGAATTGCCATATTCACCGCAGATAGTAACAATGCTAAAATTAACGATACAAAGTTGTTTGCGCTTATCGCTTCGCCGCGTGGCCGGATAACGCCGCAGATGTCAGATGTAACAAACCAAAACCTAAAGGTGTAACATGACCCGAATGACAATGAATACGCCGCTTTGCCGCATTCTCGCCCCAGTTGCTGCCGTAATCATGTCTGGATCACTGATGATTGGCAGCGCCGTTGCAGAAACGCGCATTGAAACGGTTGTTGGCACAGTGGTAGACACCATCACCCTAACATCAACCTATATTCGCAAAACGCCAACAGATCAGCGCAATTGCCGCACCGAAGATGTGCCGATTTACGCCGAGAGCGAGGGCAACTCCGAACTTGGGTCAATGATTATTGGTGGCCTGATCGGATCGGCGGTCGGTAATAAATTTTCCGACAATGATGGGGCTGGCGCCGCCGGAACTGTTGCTGGTGCCATTCTTGGCCGCGAACGTGCGAAAAACCAGAAAAACAGTCGCATTGTTGGCTATAAACAGCAGGAATCCTGCACCGTAACAACCGTGATGCTGGAAGAAAATGTCAGCGAAATCACCGGTTATCGAAACCATATCGAACTTGACGGCAAAATCATCAAGCTTGAAAGCAACAGCCCCTTGGCAGTTGGTTCACGCGTTGAAGTGGTGCGCCGGATCAGCTATTCGCTTCGTTAAGATCAATAGCCGCCCTCTCCCAATCTAGACCATGTAGGTGATGATCCGTGATTTTCACGGCATCACTTGTATGTTTGGCTCGTGTTGGAGTAAACTCCAGCCATCAGACCATTACAGCATCTTGTAAAACTATCTTTCGATGAAAAGGGCAGTCATTCATGTCAAATACAGCATCATCATCTGGCGTCATGGCCGGCAAAAAAGGCCTTATCATGGGCGTTGCCAATGACCGTTCAATCGCGTGGGGCATTGCTACCAAACTTGCTGAACAGGGCGCCGAGCTTGCATTTACCTTTCAAGGTGAGGCTTTGCAAAAGCGGGTTGAGCCGCTTGCAGCCTCGGTTGGCAGCGATCTTGTCATACCATGCGATGTCACTGACGAGGCCAGCATGGATGCCACTTTTGATGTGCTGAAAGAAAAATGGGGCAGTTTGGATTTTGTGCTTCACGCCATTGCCTATTCCGACAAGGAAGAATTGAAAGGCGGCTATGTCGACACAAGCCGCGATAATTTCGCGCGGACGATGGATATTTCGGTCTATTCCTTCACCGACGTTGCGCGCCGCGCTGCCGCGATGATGAATGATGGCGGCTCGATGCTGACCCTGACCTATTATGGTGCCGAGCGCGTCATGCCACATTACAATGTCATGGGGGTTGCAAAAGCAGCCCTTGAAGCCTCAATCCGTTATCTTGCCGTTGATCTTGGCGGACGCAATATCCGCGTCAATGGTCTGTCAGCTGGCCCCATGAAAACCTTGGCCGCATCTGGCATTGGCGATTTTCGGTATATCCTGAAATGGAACCAGTATAACTCGCCGCTCAAGCGCAATGTGACGCTTGCCGATGTTGGCGGGGCTGGCATGTATCTTTTGTCTGATCTGGCATCCGGCGTGACTGGCGAAACGCATCATGTCGACTGTGGCTATCATGTTGTTGGCATGAAAGCCGTTGACGCGCCTGATATTTCAGTTGTCTAGCATGGCAGATAATAGTTTTGGCACCCTATTCAATGTAACGAGCTTTGGCGAAAGCCATGGGTCGGCGATTGGCTGTGTTGTTGATGGCGTTCCGCCAAATCTGCCGCTTAGCGAAGCTTTGATCCAGCCTTATCTTGATCGTCGTCGCCCGGGAACAAGCAAATTTGTGACCCAGCGGCAAGAAGATGATCAGGTGGAAATCCTGTCGGGCATTTTCGAGGGCAAAACCACCGGCACGCCAATTGGCCTGTTGATCCGCAATAAAGATCAACGGTCAAAAGATTATGGCGAGATTGCCAATCAATTCCGCCCGGGCCATGCCGATTACACCTATCAGATGAAATATGGCCATCGTGATTATCGCGGTGGTGGCCGGTCATCGGCACGCGAAACCGCTGTTCGGGTTGCCGCTGGCGCAATTGCCGACATGTTTTTGAAAAAGGTTCTTGGCAGTGATTATCAGATCCGCGGTGCCGTTGTGCAAATCGGGCCACATGCCATTGACCGCACAAACATGAATTGGGACGAACGTCATAATAACCCGTTTTTCTGTCCAGATGCAGCGATGGCAAAACAATGGGAAAGCTATCTTGACGGGGTACGTAAAGCCGGATCATCAGCAGGTGCAATTCTCGAAATCATTGCCGATGGTATTCCGGTGGGGCTTGGCCAGCCGGTCTATGGCAAGCTTGACGGTGAACTCGCCGCGGCCATGATGAGCATTAACGCTGCCAAAGGTGTTGAAATTGGCGGTGGTTTTGCGCTTTCCGGCATTGACGGCAGTCTTGCCAGTGACGAAATGCGAGCTGGCAACAGCCTTGAAACCCCAACCTTCCTTAGCAATCAGGCGGGCGGTGTTCTTGGTGGCATTTCGACCGGCCAGCAGATTGTCGTTCGCGTTGCGATCAAGCCAACATCATCAATCCTGACCCCGCGCCAATCAATCGACCGTGACAATCAAAATGTCGATGTCGTCACCAAAGGGCGGCATGACCCTTGTGTTGGCATTCGCGGCGTTCCAGTCGCCGAAGCGATGATGTCGCTGGTGCTTGCCGATCTATTAATGCGGCACAAAGCCCAATGTGGTTTTGATCTGTCGTAAACGAGTGAACTAGCCTGCGTTGTCAGGCTTTTTGCCAGCAAGCAGAAATTCGCGGTTTCCATCGGGCCCGTCAATCGGCGATGCGGCGGTACCAAGATGATGCCAGCCCATTTCAGTGACCAGCCAGTTTTCAATATCGGCAATCACCATTTCATGCAGATGGCGGTCGCGAATAATGCCGCCTTTGCCAACAAGCCCTTTGCCAACCTCAAATTGCGGTTTGATCAAAGCCAAAAGACCGGCACCGGCAGCGGCCATTTCCAACGCTGGCAAAAGCACTTTTTTCAGTGAAATAAACGACGCATCACAAACCACAAGCTGCGGCGCCTCGGCAAGCATATCCAGCTTTAGATAGCGGGCATTGGTGGCATCCATCACCGTCACCCGCGGGTCGGTTGCCAAATGGTCTGCCAATTGCCCATTGCCAACATCAATGGCAACAACATGCGCGGCATCATGCGCTAATAACACTTCGGTAAAACCACCCGTGCTGGCGCCAATATCAATCGCGTAACGGCCAGCCACTTCAATCATCGGAAATTCGGCCAGCCCGCCTGCCAATTTCATGCCAGCGCGGCTGACCCAAGGATTACCAGCCGATGTCACCGTAATGTCACAATCAATTGCCAGCATTTTCGAGGCTTTACGCACGATCTCACCAGCCGCCAGAACCGCACCTTCGGCAATCAGATCACGCGCCCGATCACGCGAACGCGCAAGCCCACGCGTCAAGAGCAAGGCATCGGCACGCAGTTTTTGATCAGCCGCATCAATGGTCGCGCCATTATCTTGCTTTGTTTTTCGTGATTTGGCCAAACCCGATGATCCTATCGTGATTGATGCCCCGCATAGCCGCGCAATCTGGCAGATTTATGATTTACCAGCCGAGGTTTTCTCGGACTTTGGCGAAGCGGTTTTTGCCGATAGTTTCGGCATCACTTTACGCGCCGCCGCATAAATACCATCACAATCCACACCGGCAAAAGCCAATTGGCCTTGCTGGCTGTCATGGTCAATAAAGACATCGGGCAAGCAAAGCGCACGGGCTTTCAACCCACCATCAAGATGGCCAGCATTGCCAAGATAGGTCATGACATGGGCGGCAAAACCACCCGGGCTGCTTTCTTCGACAATCAATAATGCTTTATGGTTTGTCGCCAGCTGATCAATCAAAGTCATATCAAGCGGCTTGGCAAACCGCGCATCAGCAACGGTAACCGAAATGCCATCGCCTTCAAGCCGGTCGGCCGCTTCACTTGCCGCCCCAAGGCGGGTTCCCAATGACAGGATCGCGACATCACGGCCTTCGCGTAGAATTCGCCCCTTGCCAATCTCAAGCACCTCTCCAGCGTCAGGAATAGCACAGCCAACCCCCTCGCCGCGCGGATAGCGAAGTGCACTCGGCCCATCATCATACGCCGCAGCGGTTGCCACCATATGGACAAGTTCCGCCTCATCCGATGGACACATAATAACCATGTTCGGCAAACAGGACAGATAGGCAAGATCATAAACACCCGCATGCGTTGCCCCATCAGCGCCAACCAGCCCTGCCCGATCAATGGCGAAACGTACTGGCAAATTCTGCACAGCGACATCATGCACAAGCTGATCATAGCCGCGCTGAAGAAAGGTCGAATATAGCGCACAAAATGGCTTCATCCCCTCACAGGCAAGCCCCGCCGCAAAGGTCACTGCATGTTGTTCGGCAATGCCCACATCGAAAACCCGACTTGGAAAGCGCGCTTTGACCTTATCAAGACCAGTACCCGATGGCATCGCCGCCGTAATTGCCACAATCTTTGGATCAATTTCAGCAGCGGCAATCAAACTATTGGCAAAAACCGATGTATAGCTTGGCAGATTACCGCCCGATTTTTGCTGCGTGCCGGTGATAATATCGAATTTGGGAACAGCATGATATTTTTCTGCCGATGGCCCCGCAAAAGGATGCCCATGACCTTTTTCAGTGACAACATGAACCAATACCGGCCCATGCGATCGCGAATCACGAAGATTTTTCAGAACCGGCAGTAAATGCGCCATATCATGCCCGTCAATTGGCCCGATATGGGTAAAGCCAAGCTGGCTGAAAACCGAATTTGCACCCATCAGGTCACGCGCCGCATCTTTGGCTCGCCGCGCCGTCCGTTCAAGTTCTGCCGGAAAATGGCTGGCAACTTCGCGCATCAGATCGCGGATCGAATGATAAGGCTGCGAGGTGATGAGCCGTGACAGATAGCTGCTCATTGCGCCAACCGGCTGTGAAATCGACATGTCATTATCGTTCAAAATCACAATCAACCGATTGTGGCTTGTGCCGGCATTATTCATCGCTTCATAGGCCATGCCAGCGCTCATTGCGCCATCACCAATCACCGCAATCACATTGCGCGGAATGCCTTGCATTTCGCTGGCAACTGCCATGCCAAGCCCTGCAGAGATTGATGTTGAAGAATGGCCAGCACCGAAAGGATCAAAAGCTGATTCGCTTCGCTTGGTAAAACCCGATAGCCCGCCTTTTTGCCGCAGGCTTTCAATCCGGTCACGGCGACCAGTCAGAATTTTATGCGGATAGGCTTGATGCCCGACATCCCAGATCAGGCGATCTTCTGGCGTCGAAAACACATAATGCAAGGCAACGGTCAGCTCAATAACGCCAAGCCCCGCGCCAAGATGGCCACCGGTTTTCGAGACAGCGGAAATGGTTGCCGTACGCAATTCATTGGCAAGCTGCGGTAAATCAGCTTCGGAAAGCCGCCGGACATCTTCAATCTCTTTTATGTAATCAAGCAACGGTGTGCGCATTAACCTTATCGTCCCATACTCTTACACCGGCAAACCGGTAACTGGATTCTAGCAGCCATCGCGGCCTATCAGTGACCCTGTCTCGTCAATCTCCGCCGCAGCCGTAAAAAAACCGGCGATCGTAAATCTATCATGTTTTGCGCGTAATGGCGAATATCGCCAATTCTTGCATATATTCACCAGCCCCCTGCCAGGGGGCAAGCGCATCATTCGCCTCATCAATAAGCCGTTTGGCTTCGACAGCTGCCGCATCACCGCCCATCAGCGCCACAAAACCAGCTTTGCCGCGCGCCGCATCTTGTCCAGCCGGTTTCCCAAGAAGCGCCGAATCACCATCATAATCAAGCAAATCATCAGCAATCTGAAACGCCAGCCCGAGATGTTTGGCATAGGCTGCCTGCGCTGCCAATAGCTGATCATCCGCACCGCCAACAATACCGCCAGAAATCACCGCACATGAAATCAGCGCGCCGGTTTTCATCATTTGCATTTCGCTGGTTTCAGCAAGATTAAAAGGGCGGGTTTCAGCTTCAAGATCAAGCATCTGTCCACCAGCCATGCCAGCAAGGCCGGACGCGCCTGCCAATTGCGCAACAAGGCGAATGCGAATGGCCGCATCGTTATGCGTTGCCGCGCCTGCCAGAATCTCAAACGCCATTGTTTGCAATGCATCGCCTGCCAGAATCGCGGTTGCATCACCAAAAACCTTATGACAGCTTGGCTTTCCACGGCGCATATCAGCGTCATCCATGGCAGGTAGATCATCATGAACCAATGAATAGGCATGAAGACATTCAATCGCCGCGGCGGCACGAAGCGCGCCTTTGCTGGCAACTGCATCACCATCATCGCCACGCGCCATCCGCGACGCACCAAGAACCAATGCCGCCCGCATGCGTTTACCGCCATTGAAAACAGCATATTGCATGGCCTTAAGAAGGCGGTTTGCCGGCCCCTTTGTTTCGGCAATTAATTGCCGCAAAACAGCATCACAGGCCGCAGCGTCATGCTGCAATTGTTCTTTAAAACCGGCCATGTCTTGGGCTAGGCCTCACCCATATCAAAATCACTTGCTTGATCAGGCGCACCAGCCGAAGATGGCACTTTGATTTTTTCGACTTTCATGCGGGCTTCTTCAAGACGCGCCTGACAATGCGACTTTAATTCAGTGCCTCGCTCAAAAGCTGAAATCGCATCATCAAGTGACACTTCGCCACGCTCGAGCGATGCGACAATACCTTCAAGTTCCTTTAGCGCATCTTCGAAGCTCAGCTTTTCCAGCGATACGGATTTGGCGGCATTATCGGTCATTTTTTTCATCCCATTATATGTAATGGGATTAGATTATTCGCCAGCAAGCGTTGTGGCAATTGATTTCACCATTTCGGCGATCCGCTTGCGTACCGCTGGCTTTTCGATGGTGTAATATGTTCGCACCAATTCCAGCGTTTCACGCCGCGCCATTGGGTCTTTTATTTGCTCGCCATTCAAAATGTCTGCATTATCGCCACAGCTGATCCAGCGCGGAAAGCTACGCATTGTGCCTTCCGACATATCATCGAAAAAATAGCTGATCGGCTCATCAAGAATTTGACTGATATCCCACAGCCGTGATGCGCTGATCCGGTTTGCGCCACGCTCATATTTCTGCACTTGCTGAAAGTAACATTAAACTCAGCACCAAGCTGTTCTTGGCTCATGCCAAGAAGCGTTCGGCGCAGACGCACACGCTTGCCAACATGCGTATCAACTGCATTATTATTGGTAATACCGAAGTTTCGTTCGACGATATCATCCTTCGAGATAGCCCTAAAAAGTCACCTCTATTCCAAAAAGGCAAAATCCACCAACGCAAGCCAGCCATTTTGATTAAGCCAGATTGCCCTCGGCGGTATCATATGCCGCTTTAATGAAATTGTGACAGTATCGATAAACGGAATTTGGCTAGATTGCTTCAAGCGCCGCCATAAGCGCATGCGCAATGCCGCTTTCAAAGGTCGAATGACCCGCAGCATCAATAATTTCCAATTTGGCTTTGCGACCCCATTTTGCCGCCAGACGGCTTGCAGTAATCGGAGGGCAAATAACATCATGCCGTCCTTGAACGATGGTTGCTGGCAAATGTGCAATCCGCCCGATATTGTCCATGATGTGATTATCGGGCATAAAGCAGTCATTAACAAAATAATGCGCCTCAATCCGCGCCATCGTCAAAGCACCCGCCCCGCCCATATGGCGGTTTCCGGCGCGCAAGGTTGAACAGGAGGTTTCATAAGAAGCCCAAAATTCTGCCGCCTTTTGATGAACAGCCGGATTAGGATCAATCAAGCGTTTGAAATAATTTGCTAGCAAATCAACGCGTTCAGCCGCATCAAGATGGCCGGTAAACCGATCATGGGCTTCGGGAAAAAACCGCCCCATATCATTCAAGAACCAATCAACTTCAGCGCGCGTACCAAGAAAGATACCACGCAGAATAAGCCCCATGACATGTTCAGGATAGGCAATAGCATAAGCAAGCGCCAAGGTGCTTCCCCATGAGCCACCAAATAAAACAAATTTGTCGATATTCAGCGATTTACGAAGCGCCTCGATATCGCCAATCAGCGCATCGGTCTGATTATCGACAAGGCTGGCATGTGGACGGGATTGCCCACAGCCTCTTTGGTCAAACAACACCACATGAAACCGCTTTGGGTCAAATAGCCGTCGATGCGCCGGTGCAATTCCTGCGCCCGGCCCACCATGCAAAAACAGCAAAGGCTGGCCATCTAAATTGCCACATTGTTCATAATAGATTTCATGCTTGTCACGCTGCAAAAAGCCACTTCGGAACGGCATTGCCGAGGGAAATAATTCACGTTCCTGAATAAACGCATTTACCATGACACGACCCCATTCAAAGCAATCACAACCCGACGCGGAAAAACGGGCAGCCAAGCTGCCCGTATGCAAAATTGACCGACCGGCACAACCCGATTGGCAGAACTGACATCATGCCGGATCGAAATACTAGGCAGCGTCCATAAGGTCTTCAAGACGAAGCGCTGCCGCATCCTGATCAATTTTTTCAATCGCCGCAAATTCACGGGCCAAACGCTCAAGCGCGGCCTGATACATTTGCCGCTCGGAATAGGATTGCTCAGATTGATTGGTGCGGCGGTGAAGATCGCGCACAACCTCGGCGATTGATACCGGATCGCCTGATTTGATTTTTGTCTCATATTCTTGCGCGCGGCGCGACCACATGGTGCGGCGCACTTTGGCTTTACCCTGCAATGTGGTGATGGCCTGTTCCATTTGTTTTTTCGAACTCAAAGTCCGCAAACCAAGGCTGCGCGCTTTTTCCATTGGCACCCGCAATGTCATGCGATCATGTTCGAAGCGCACAACCAGCATTTCGAGCTTCATACCGGCAACTTCACGTTCTTCAGTACCCAAAATTCGGCCAACACCATGTGTTGGATAAACAACAAAATCGCCCTCTTCGAACGAACTCTCACTTTTTCGTGCCATATTTTCCCTCAGCGCCGCAGCCAACAGAACTTATTTGCTTGCCACCAACCTTTAAAAAACAATTCATGACAAAGATGATGCACTGGCCAAAGCCTGTATTCACAAACAACCTTAGAACGCAGGCCAACATGGCGCTGCGAAACAAACGTCATCTTTGATTTCTGCTCTTACGATAGCTTATTTTTGCGGCAAAATCAATCATCTGGCCATAATCACGGTCAGGCTGTGTCTTGCCGCCAAAATTTAGGCGCCCTTGCCTGGTGCCTTGCTGAAATATTTGTCGAATTTACCAGTCTCGTCCTGCATTTTTTCAGCGTCGGGCATCGCATCAATCTTTTGCCCAATATTTGGCCAGATTTCTGACATTTCGCGATTTAGCTCAAGCCATTTTTCAGCTTCAGGTTCTGAATCAGGCAGGATTGCTTCAGGTGGGCATTCTGGCTCGCACACGCCGCAGTCAATGCACTCATCGGGATGGATAACCAGCATATTCTCGCCCTCATAAAAACAATCGACAGGGCATACCTCAACACAATCAGTATATTTGCAGTTGATACAGTTATCATTGACGATATAGGTCATTCGCGGCCTAGCTCCTCTAAATAATTTTGTGAAAAAGCCAGAATGAAACCCAGTCACACCCGCTTTTTTATCTGTCTATCGCAGATGCGGCTAATCGGCAAGACCAAGACGGCTTTGTGCGCGTTTTGCCGCCATTCCTGATTGCACATCGTCAATATACAACAATCCGGCAAGCCGCCGCATCAATTGTGATTCATGCGTATCCAACTGCTTGTCGGCAAGCACCACCATCCAGATCATTTCCAGAATGATAATACGGTCATCCATTTCAGTTTCGGTACGGATCTGGCGAACAAGGCTGTGAATTTCAATACGCGAGTCATGCGCGGCAATCGCCTCATCAAGAAGGGTCTTTGCCTTATCATCCGCAAGCTCAAGCTGTTCGGTCAATAAATGCAGAATGCCGTCGCGTTCGGCATCGTCAAGGTTGCCATCGGCCATACCTGCCTCGACAAGAAGCGCGGTAATGGTGGTTACAAAGGCCTCATCCTCACATGGCACGGCCGTGCCGCCATCTGAAAACGCTTTAACCCATTCAGAAAATTGATTTAACATTTAATCCTCGTCACTTTCTAATCCTGTTTTCAACCGATCAGTTTCCCGACGCTGACGTTTTGTTGGTCGTCCACTGCCTTTGCCGCGCGCCTCAAATTCAGGCGGTTTGGTTTTTGCTACCTTGCGCGGCGTTGCTTCAACCGGCGCCAGATCTTCAAACAGCAATGCCGCTTCGGGCGCTGGCCCGCGGCGGGTGCCAATCGCCACAACTTTAATCACCCGCACCCGATCGCCCTGAACAAAGGTCAAGACCTGCCCGCACAAAGCTTGGCGGTGCGGTTTTGTCATCACCTGACCATCCAGCCGGAAACGTCCTGCCGAAATGGCTTTGCTGGCAGCGCTTCGGGTTTTGAAAAAACGCGCATACCACAGCCATTTATCCAGCCGTATGACTGTTTCTGGCGCGCCAGCGTCCATTGGCCTAGGCTTTTGTTTTCAAAGCGGCCAAAACAGCAAAAGGTGAATTGGGATCAGGCTGTTTTTCAGCTTGGCGGCGTTGGCCAGATTGCGGCTTGCCACCTGCCGGTTTTGGCTTTCGATTTTGCGCTTTACGATCATCTTTTGGATTGGCCCCGCGGCGCTGGTTTGGCGCTGGTGCTTTATCGCTGCGCGGTGGACGTGCCTTACGCTTGCGCTCGAAAATCTGCAATGCTGGCTTTTCCGGATCTTCAACCGCTTCTTCGCCAACGATCACACAGCCAAGATCAAGCAGCATCTGCGCCATTTGTTCGCGCGTTGCCCCGGCCAAAGACAGCATATCTTCAGCAATTTTAAATTGGCCTTGGCGCGCTGCAACACGAACCAGCATCGCAACACGTTCAACCATATCAACCCGCATCACGCGCTGACCAAGCCGCCTGTAACCAACCGCCAACCAATAGGCATCAGGAACATCGGCAATCGAATCAATGGCAACACGCCCTGCTGGTGGCGGCGCACCCTCATAAAAGGCACCATTAGCGAGGCTGAAAAGCAGGCTTCGCAATTCGATCTGTGCCGGTTTTAACAATTCGGGCATATAAACGGTTTCAACGCCGAACCGAAGCCCCAAACGCGCCAAACGCGGCTTGTCACTTTCCTGCATGGCACGGATCAAATGGCCAATTTCGGCAGTCGGAACCGATCCAAGGCGCTCATAAAGAATGAAGGCAATGCCTTTGGCAGCACCGCTAAGGCTGATTGGCGCCGTATCTTGTTCATCAGCAGCGGGCGCATCAGCAGCGGGCGCATCAGCAGCAGGTGCATCGGTTGGCACTGCCGCTGATTTTGGTTCTGTTTTGGGTTTATGATCGCCAACAGGCGCGGCATCAGGTGTTTCCAGAACAATCAACCGGCCTAAAATCGTTTCGACATGTGCGGCTGTGAAACTCACCAAACGCTGCGCCATTCGCTGGGTCTGATCGATTGACAACAGATCACTGGACACAAGTTCGGGGCGCGGCACATAAAGACCATCACCTTTGACAAGCCGCGCAACCTCGGCTTCACGCCATTTCACTACGCCATCAGCGCCCAGCCGGAATGCGGGATCAGCCGATGCCACAAAGGCACGAACCCGACGTTCAATCTCGTCGGGGAGGCCGCGCCGTGCAGCCGCTAGAATGGGAGCTTTATCTTCGCCATCGGCAAGTGTCGGATGAAAGGTAAAACCGTCAAGCCGTCCGACCTCCTCACCTTCAACAAGAACCGTGCCATCATCTTTTACAGAGGCAATCAAATTTTTCGTTTCCTTCAATCTTCTACTCAAATGCGCGGCACGTTTATCCACAAACCGTTCAGACAGCCTGCCATGCAGGCAATCTGACAGCCGATCTTCAATTGACCGGGCACGATCCTGCCACTCGATAGGGCTGTCTGTCCAGTCAGAACGGTGCGTGATGTATGTCCAAGTCCGAATATAGGCAAGTCGCGTCATTAATGTATCAATATCGCCATCAATCCGGTCAAGCTGGGTCATTGCTTTCGCAACCATATCATTGCCAAGCACGCCTTTGGCCACAAGCGTCAGAAAAATATTGGCAAGCATGTCATAGTGGTTTTCATGAAGGCTTTGCCGGAAATCAGGAATCGACGCAACCGCCCACAGCAGGCGCACATCACGCGCACCCGACACCGCACTCCGAATGTCATCGCGGCTGGCAAGCGCGGTTAGCGCCTGATGGTCAAGCGCATCACCTTTGCGAAACAGAAACGGCAATGTCGGCGGTGCTTCTAGCGAGCCAAGCAATTGATCAATGGATGAAAATGCAAGATCACGACTTCGCCAATAAAATGCCCGAAGCGGGGCAAAACGATGCTGTTCAATCGCATCAACCATCTCAGGTTCGAGCGCGCGACATCCATCCGTAACGCCAAAACTGCCATCATTCATGTGACGACCAGCCCGACCGGCGATTTGCGCCATTTCGGATGGCAATAGCTTACGCATTTGCCGCCCGTCAAATTTCATATCAGCCGACAAGGCCACATGCCCAAGATCAAGATTTAGGCCCATCCCAATTGCATCGGTGGCAATCAGAAAATCAACATCACCATTTTGATATAACTCGACCTGTGCATTACGTGTGCGCGGGCTTAGCCGCCCCATCACCACCGCCGCCCCGCCGCGCTGACGTTTCACAAATTCGGCAATCTGGTAAACATCGGCCGCGCTAAAGGCCACAATCGCACTTCGGCGCGGAAGACGAGTTAGTTTTTTCGGGCCAGCATAGACAAGCCTCGACATGCGATCACGAAATTCAAATTTCGCGTCAGGCAATAATGCCTTCAGCAAGGAAGCAGCCGTTTCCGCCCCCATGAACATGGTTTCAAATGCCCCTCTTGCATGCAAAATCCGGTCGGTGAAAACATGACCACGTTCACGGTCACCGGCAAGCTGCACCTCGTCAACGGCGACAAAGTCAAACCGGCGATTGGCAAGTTCGGCATCGGCATTGGCATCAAGCGGCATCGATTCAACCGTGCAGCAAAGATAGCGCGCACCGACTGGCAAGATACGTTCTTCACCTGTCAGCAGCCCAACCTTGCCAACGCCAAGCTTGCGAACAAGCCGGTCATAATTTTCCCGCGCCAAAAGCCGCAGCGGAAAGCCAATCATGCCACTGGCATAGCCGGTCATGCGTTCAAGCGCCAAATGGGTTTTACCGGTGTTGGTCGGACCAAGAACCAGTGTCAGGCTTTGCGAAGAATGAATCGACATATGAAACTGGTTTTTCTATATCGCTAGAGAAAATTATTGCCTGCCACTATAGGCAGCCCCAGCCGCGGAAATCCAGCCAAATAGCTCGCCTTTTTTGTGATAAGCCAAACCCATTATGAAAAACCCCCGCCAGAGATGATCATGGCGAGGGTTTTAAAACATAACAGGCAAGGGTGTATTGACCCTTACCTGTTTGATTTGATGCTGATCGAAACCAACTAGCTATGCCGCAAGCTGGCGAAGCACATATTGAAGAATGCCACCATTTTTGAAATAGGTTGCCTCACCATCCGTGTCGATCCGCGCCAACAGGTCAATTGTCTCGTTTCGCCCATCGGCAAAGGTAAAGACCGCCTTGACCGCCATGCCGGGCGTTACTCCATTGGCAAGACCGGTCAGGCTGATTTCTTCATCGCCAGTCAAGCCCAAGGTTTCACGGCTAACACCGGCTGGGAATTGCAATGGCAAAACCCCCATACCAATCAGATTAGACCGGTGTATCCGCTCAAAGCTCTCAACGATTACCGCCTTGATGCCAAGCAAACAGGTGCCTTTTGCAGCCCAGTCACGGCTTGAACCGGTGCCATATTCCTTGCCACCAACAATGATCAGCGGTGTGCCTTCATCAGCATAGCGTGACGCCACATCATAAAGCGGTGCAACCTCGCCCGATGGCACATGACGCGCAAATCCGCCTGTCGTCCCAGCGGCCGCCATGTTTTTCAACCGGATATTGGCAAAGGTACCGCGCATCATCACCTGATGATTGCCACGGCGTGCGCCAAATGAGTTGAAATCAACCGGACGAACCTGATGGTCGGTCAGGAAATCAGCAGCCGGTGTATCGCGGGCAATGCCGCCAGCTGGCGAAATATGATCCGTTGTGATCGAATCACCTAGAAGCGCCAGAATGCGCGCGCCGGTAATATCACTTGCTGTTTCTGGAATTTCGCGGGTCATCCCTTCGAAATAAGGCGGGTTCTGAACATAGGTCGAGCCGTCATTCCAATCATAGGTAAGACCGCCAGATGTGTTGATTGCCTGCCATTCCTTAGTGCCTTCAAACACATTGGCATAGCGTGACCGGAACATTTCGGCTGAAATAACCTGATCAACAACTTTGCGGATATCCTCATTGCTTGGCCACAGATCTTTTAGATAGACGTCATTGCCGTCCTGATCCGTACCAAGGGGCTCGTCACTCAATACTTTAGTAACCGATCCGGCAAGCGCATAGGCCACAACCAATGGCGGTGATGCCAGATAATTGGCCGCCGCATGTGGACTGACTCGGCCTTCAAAATTTCGGTTGCCTGAAAGAACCGCGCTGACAACAAGCTCATTTTGGTCAATGGCATTGACAATCGCTTCGTCAAGTGGGCCTGAATTACCAATACAAGTCGTGCATCCATAACCAACTGTATTGAACCCAAGCGCGTCAAGATGTTCGGTCAAACCAGCCGCATCAAGATAGGCTGATACAACCTGACTTCCCGGTGCAAGCGATGTTTTAACCCACGGCTTGACGGTAAGTCCCTTTTCATGCGCTGCCTTGGCAACAAGACCAGCCGCCACCAAAACCGATGGGTTTGAGGTATTGGTGCATGATGTAATCGCGGCAATCATCACATCACCATCAGCGATTTCATAATTGGCATCGGCAACCGCAACTGATTTTGGTGCTGACCGGCCGGTGCTGTCGGCCAATGTGCTGGCGAATGAAGCGGCAACATCAGGCAGGGCAACACGATCTTGGGGACGCTTTGGCCCGGCAAGTGATGGCACAACAGTGCCAAGATCAAGTGACAATGTATCGGTAAATTGTGGATCAGCCGCATTTGATTCGCGCCACATGCCTTGGGCTTTTGCATAGGCTTCAACAAGCGCAACACGATCATCATCACGGCCGGTCAGACGAAGATAATTGATCGCTTCTTCGTCAATCGGGAAAAAGCCACAGGTCGCGCCATATTCAGGTGCCATATTGGCGATTGTGGCGCGGTCAGCCAAAGATAACTGGTCAAGTCCCGGGCCAAAAAATTCAACAAATTTGCCAACAACACCGCGTTTGCGAAGCGACTCGACAATCATCAGCACCAAATCAGTGGCCGTTGCCCCTTCGGGCAATTTGCCGTCAAGGCGGAAGCCAATGACATCTGGTACTAGCATCGAAATTGGCTGACCGAGCATCGCTGCTTCGGCTTCAATACCGCCAACACCCCAGCCAAGAACGGCAAGACCATTGACCATTGTTGTGTGACTGTCAGTGCCGACAACTGAGTCAGGATAAGCGAAGCTTTTGCCATCTTCGTCGCGTGTCCAAACGGTTTGCGACAAAAATTCAAGATTGACCTGATGGCAAATGCCAGTTCCTGGCGGCACAACGCGGAAATTATCAAACGCACCTGCACCCCAGCGCAAAAACTCGTAACGTTCCTTATTGCGCGAAAATTCCAACGCAACATTTTTCGCCGCAGCGTCTTTGCCGCCAGCATGATCAACCATGACCGAATGGTCGATCACCAGGTCAACCGGTGACAATGGATTGATTTTTTCAGGGTTACCGCCAATCGTCTGCATGGCATCACGCATCGCCGCCAAATCAACAACAGCAGGGACACCGGTGAAATCTTGCAAAAGAATCCGCGACGGACGAAACGCAATCTCGCCCTTCTGGCCGTTATCTGCCCAATTTGCCAATGCTTCAATATCGGCCTTGGTAACCGAACCGCCATCTTCATTGCGAAGCAGGTTTTCCAGCAGAACTTTCAACGAATAAGGCAGCTTTTCCAGCGCCGGATAGGTCTTTGCCAGCGCAGCAAGCGAATAATAATGATATGTTTTTCCGGCTGCATCTAGGCTGGCACGGCATGCATCGCGCAATGTCTCTGACATGGCGTTCTCCTTTTCAAGGTCGAACCCTACAATAAAATGAAACGGCCAACTCGAGGGGTGCCTCAAAGTGGTCAGTTGTTGTTATAGCCAAAATAACGCGAAGTTTCCAGAGGGTATTTACGGCTTTTGACGCGGCTATTCACGGAGCGAAAATGACATTGCGACACCAAAGCCCCTAGACCCAGAGGGGCAAGCGCGGCTAGATAGTGACTATGACAGACCATGACCACAAGAAAACGGCACGCAAAGCAGCGCCAAACACGGCAGATCATTCCCTGCAGATCAACCAGCTAAGCGTGCTTCGCGGCATGGTTCTGGTCATCAGCAATTTGTCACATCAACAAAATGCTGGCGATATTTGCTGTTTGACCGGTCCGAACGGGGCTGGAAAATCAACCTTGCTTCGCACCATCGCTGGCCGCCTTCCCGCGGCGGGTGGTGATATCAGCTGCGCGGTGCCAATTATTTATGTTGGTCATACTGATGGTTTGTCAGGCGCTATTAGCGGGCGGGAAAATCTGGCTGGCTGGACAAAAATTAACGGGTTTTCGGCAACAGAAACTGCCATTGATACAGCACTATCCAGTTTTGCCACCAACCGGTTTGCCGATCTGTCGGTGCGGGTTTTATCACGCGGCCAGCGCCGCCGGTTAGCACTTGCCCGATTGGCGCTGGCACCGGCTGACAGCCTTTGGCTTTTGGACGAACCCAATGCCGGCCTAGATCAGGCATCAAACCGCATTCTTGACGATATTGTACAAAAACACGCGATGGCTGGCGGCATGGTGCTGGCAGCAACACATCTTGATTTTGCCGCGGCGGCAAAGCCGCGATCATTGCATTTGTCCGGGCTGGTGACATGAAACCGTTTTTTGCACAAATCGAACGTGATCTTCTGATCGCATGGCAGAACCGGCAAGATCTTGGGGTGATCCTGGTCTTTTTTGTAATCATCATTGCGCTTTTCCCGCTGGCAATTGGCGCCAACGCCACGGTTCTTGATCCGCTTGGCGTGCCGGTGATCTGGATTGCGGCGCTGCTTGCCATTCTTGCCGGATTTGATCGGCTATTTGCCCAAGATGTTCGCGATGGCTGGCTTGATCAAATCGCCCTTAGCCAGCTGGGGTTGGGCTGGTATGCGCTTGCCAAGGCCATCTCGCATTGGCTTACCGCAGGATTACCGCTTTTGATCATGACCCCGTTAATGGCAATGATGCTGAATATTCCGTTGCAGCAATGGCCACCCCTTTTAATCGCCTTATTGATTGGCAGCATGGGATTGACCCTTCTTGGCGTGATAGGCGCAGCCCTTGCCGAAGGGGCGCGGCGCGGCACCGCATTGATGGCTTTATTGATCCTGCCGCTGGCGGTGCCATTGCTTATTTTCGGCACGCTTGCTTCTCAAAGTGATCGCGGCATCATCAGCCCGCATCTAATGCTTTTAGGTGCCGTTTTTGCGCTGCTTTTGGCCTTGGCACCGCTAGTCGCGGCAAGTGCCTTGGAAATTGGCGAAACCGAAACTGGTCTTTGAAACCAATGAACGCAATCATTCAGCAATCGAGCATCTTTTCACCAACGGAAAAACAGGATATATCTCGCCATTATGTTTGATTATTTTGCCAATCCGTCGCGTTTCATGCGCATTGCCAACCGGTTACTTATACCGCTCGTGATCCTCAGCCTAAGCACCGGTGCAATCGGATTATATCTTGGTCTATTTGTTGCGCCCGCCGATTATCAGCAAGGCGAAACAGTTCGCATCATCTATATTCATGTTCCATCAGCATGGCTGGCCCTGTTCGGCTATGTTGGGCTGGGGCTATGTGGCCTTTTTTATGTTGTTTGGCGGCACCCGCTTGCCGATATTGCCGCGCGGGCAATTGCCCCGGTTGGGGCGGTTTTTGCCCTTTTGACGCTGGTGACAGGCGCGTTGTGGGGAAAACCGATGTGGGGTGCATGGTGGGTTTGGGATGCCCGCCTGACCTCAATGTTGATCCTTTTCTTTTTCTATCTTGGTTTTATCGCCTTGGCCAACGGGTTTGACCGCGCCGAACGCGGCAGTCGCCCAGCCGCCCTTTTGGCGCTTGTTGGCATGATCAATGTTCCGATTGTCAAATTTTCGGTTGATTGGTGGAATACGCTTCACCAACCGGCGAGCCTGCTTCGCAGTGGTGGTCCGGCGATTGATTCATCAATGCTGACACCGCTGGTTTTAACGCTTATTGCCGCCCATGCCTATTTTGCGATTCTGGTGATTTTGCGGATGCGCGCGCTTTTGACCGAACGCCGCCTTGCCGCGCTGACGCTGCGCCCGGGAGTAGACTAATGGCTGAGTTTTTCGATATGGGCGGTTTTGGAAACTATATCTGGAGCAGTTATGGCTTTGCCGTCATTTGCCTTGGCTGGCTGAATTATGCGAGCTGGCGCAAGGCCAAAACCACCGCAGAACAGCTTGCCATATTACAAGCTGGCAAGCCTACAAGCCCAAAGACATCAGAATAGAAACATCCGGAGTGGAAAATTCCTAGCGTCGCCGTCCACCGCGACGCCTGCCACCCGCCAGCGCCGGTGCATCTTCATCGGTCAAAATCCGTAAGGGCAAATCAACTGCCGCTGCCAAATTGGCATAGGGATCGCTTTTATGCGGAATCGCCATTGCCTTGACAAAATGGTCTTGAAATGATGCTTCGACTGCTGTTTCAATTTTTTCAATCTGCCTGACAACCGCTTCAATATCGCGGCGTGCGGCCTGATTCAACAAGGCCATCCGCGCCCCCGCACCGGCTGAATTGCCTGCCGCCCGCACATTGGCCAGCAAACAGTCAGGAATCATGCCCAAAACCATCGCATATTTTGGGTCAATATGCGTGCCAAATGCCCCGGCCAGAACAACACGATCAACCTTGCGGATATTGATTTTATCCATCAACAGGCGGAACCCTGCATACAGCGCGGCCTTGGCAAGCTGGATTGCCCGAACATCATTTTGCGTCACGCTAACCGTATCAGTGATGCGATAAGAGAAGGTGCGGTCATCGGCTTCAATTCGGCTATTTTGCGCGGCCTTGCTGCCATCAATCACCCCATCCATCGTGATGATTCCAGCAAGATACATCTCGCCAAGCACCTCGATGATTCCCGATCCACAAATGCCAGTCACACCGGTTTTTTCAACCGCCGCATCAAAACCATCTTCATCTGACCAAAGATCAACACCTATAACACGGAATTTCGGTTCAAGCGTGTCCTTGTCAATGCGAATCCGTTCAATCGCTCCTGGCGCCGCGCGCTGTCCTGATGAAATTTGTGCCCCCTCAAAGGCAGGGCCGGTTGGCGATGATGCCGCTAACAGACGATCCTTATTGCCAACAACGATTTCGGCATTGGTACCAACATCAACGATCAAGGTCATTTCATTGGCCTTTTGTGGCGCTTCGGCAAGCACCACAGCAGCCGCATCAGCCCCAACATGGCCAGCAATGCATGGCAGGATATAAACCCGCCCACCCGGATTAATGGCAAGGCCTAATTCAGCCGCCCGAACATCCATCGCCGCATCAACCGCCAAGGCAAAAGGCGCACCGCCCAGCTCAACCGGATCAATGCCAAGAAGAAGGTGATGCATTACCGGATTGCCAACCAAAACCAGCTCGACAATATCTTCACCACTCAGGCCAGCCTGTTTTGCCGCACCATCAATTAGCGTTTGCAAACCAGCAATCACCGCCTTGGTCATTTCGGCCGCACCGCCCGGATTCATGATGCCGTATGATACGCGGCTCATCAAATCCTCACCAAATCTGATTTGCGGATTCATCGCCCCGGTTGACGCCAGCACCGTACCAGTGACCATATCGCACAGATGCGCCGACATGGTGGTCGATCCCACATCAATGGCAACACCAGCAATCTGGTCTTTCAGGCCGGGCCAAATGGCCACGATCTGATGCCCGTCACGAAGCGCCACTGTTACATGCCATTTACCTTGACGCAGAACTGACTGTAACCGCTGAATAACATGTAGATCACAAGTGATATCACCCGTCACACGATCCGGCCATTGTCCTTCCAAGGCTTCAATCAGGCGGCGTAAATCGCCTGATGGTTCATGCATGTCGGGTTCGCGCACCTCGACAAAACACAAACGCACAATCGGATCCATTTCGATTGAACGGCCATCGGCCTCTTTACGAACAAGTTGATTATGAACCTGACTTTCAGGGGGAACATCAATCACCGCATCATTTAGTAATTTTGCCTGACAGGACAATCGCCGCCCATCAATCATGCCGCGTTTGTCGGCATATCGAGTTTCAACAGCCGTTACCGCAGCCAGATGATCGGCACCCGATTTCAAACCATGTTTGGCAAATTCACCAATACCAACATCGACCTGACAGCGGCCGCACATGGCGCGTCCGCCACATACCGAATCAATATCGACACCAAGTTGGCGTGCTGCGGTCAAAACCGGCGTTCCAACTGGAACATACCCTTGCCGGCCAGATGGAGTAAATACCACTTTCACCTGATCAGTGGCTGCCTTATCGGATGTTGTGGCAGCTTCATCTTTGCTTTTGCTCATCACCTTGCCACCAATTTGCGACGGTTAAGCGTTGCGGCGGCGGCGGGTCTGGCGACGTTCGCGCCCACCTTCACCCGGCACAACAGGTTCGCGAAATTTTTGAATCCAACGACGACATTCTGGATCATTTCCGTTCATCACATTCGCGCCCATGATGCCGGTCATTTCTTCAGCATGAAGCGGGTTCATAATTGCCGAGGTCATCCCAGCCCCCGCTGCCATTGACAGAAACGCGGCATTCATTCCGTGCCGGTTTGGCAGGCCAAAAGAAATATTTGACGCGCCGCAAGTTGTATTTACTTTTAATTCATTGCGAAGACGGATGATCAGATCAAGCGCTGACCGGCCAGCCATATTGATGGCACCAACCGGCATGATCAATGGATCAACAACAACATCTTCACGCGGGATGCCGTAATCGGCGGCACGTTCGACAATTTTCTTGGCAACTTCATAACGCACATTTGGATCTTCGGAAATACCGGTTTCATCATTTGAAATCGCCACAACAGCCGCGCCGTATTTTTTGACAAGCGGCAAAACAACTTCCAGACGTTCTTCTTCACCGGTTACCGAATTGACCAGTGGCTTGCCCTTATAAACAGACAAGCCAGCCTCAAGCGCGGCAACGATTGAGCTGTCAATCGCCAGCGGCACATCAACCACCTCTTGAACAAGCTGGATGGCCTTGGCAAGAATGGCCGGCTCATCCGCCATCGGAATGCCAGCATTCACATCAAGCATCGTGGCACCCGCCTCGACTTGTGCCAATGCATCAGACAGAACGCGCGAATAATCATCAGCGGCCATTTCGGCGGCAAGAAGCTTGCGTCCGGTTGGGTTGATGCGCTCACCAATGACACAAAATGGCGAGTCAAAGCCGATGGTGATTTCCTGCTTGTGCGACGAAATAAGGGTCTTTGTCATAAAATGCTCCTGAGAATGCCGCCACCTTAGGCCGCGGTGCCGATAACGTCAAACCCGCCTTTGGGCAAAAGCTGGATATCGCCTGCCGCAATTGCATTCGCATAGGCAGCGGTTTTCCCAAATCCGCCAAACGGGTAAAAATGGAAATGTTCAATAAGGCAATCAGGATCATGCGCCATGCCATATGCCAAGTCAGATAACAGCATATGCGGCGATTGAACGGTCATCAATTTTGCGACATTGCGCGCCTGTTTTGAAATAAATCGCATTGATGGGCCAATCCCGGAAATTTGGGCAAAGCGGAACAGCGTTTTGATCGTTGCTGGCCCCGGAATGCCAATTCGAATTGGCAATTCATTGCCCGCAGCACGAACGCGCTTTTCCCAGTCAAGTACAATTGGTGCCTCGAAACAGAATTGTGTTTCGATATAAAGCTTCATCCCTTCGCGTTTGGCAAAAGCATTTTTGGCGGCAAGCGCATCGGCAATTTCAAGATCACTGATATCAGGGCTGCCTTCGGGATGGCCTGCGACACCGGCACGCATGATGCCATGTTTTTGAAACAGGCCGGTTTCTAGGATCTGCATTGAATTATCAAATGCGCCAATGGGCTTGTCGACACCGCCGCCAATGATCAAAACCTCATCGACGCCAGCTTCGGCGCGATAAGCGGCAAGCAACCCATCAAGCTGATCGGTATCTTTTAAAGAACGTGCGGCTAGATGCGGCACCGCTTTCATACCTTCATTATGCAACCGCTTTGTTACCGCCACAGTTTCCATCGGGTCGGTTCCGGGCAAAAAGGTGACATTGACTGTTGTTTCAGGCGCAAGACAAGCGGCAAAACTGTCAATTTTGGCAGCACCTGCTGGTGTTACCTCGATTGACCATCCTTGCGCTGCTTGCTGGATCTGTTGGATATTCACTGTCATATCAATCCTCATTTTACCCATCTTCACCTCATGCAGGTTTGCAGGGTTCACCTTAATGTTCATTGCCCTAACGCTGGGCAGAATGGCGGCTTGATCTGAAACAAGATGGCTTGCCAACGCCTTACAATTTGCCGATTACGACATCGTCAGGCTGAACCGTGCTTGTTGTGCCTTACTCGGCGGCTTTACCGCCATTTTCCACCAATGCCCGAACGCGATCAGCCGTATATTCGGCATCAAGCGCCGCCGCATGCGCCGCCGCTTCGGCGTCAAGATCTTCACCACATGGTGCTGGTTGCGAGCGTCGCCATTCAGCAAGATAATCATCGGTCGAATCTGCGCCATCGCGCATTGCTGCTGCATCAATGGCAATTGAAAAGCGCCGTGGCAATTCAACCTTGGCCTGCTCACGCTGGCGTCCCCGTCCGCGCTCGGCAATCACCTGCGCCGGAATATCCCGCCAATAAAGGGTAATCAGATTTGCCATCACGGCGCTCCTTTGAAAAAATACCCAGCTAAAGATTATTCGCTTATCTCAAGCCAGCTTGTGTAAAAATCCGTTAAAATCACCATAGCCTGTATAGCGATACTCATAATCCAGCCCGAGTTCGATTGCCGCCTGACGCGCCTTTTCCTGAAGCGATTCAGATTCGGTTTGCGCAATATAAAGAACCCGCGTGTAATGCGCAAAATACATATCGCGCAATTGCGGATGCTGGCGAAGCCCCATGCCTTTCATCACAATCCGTTCGAAATGGCGAACCATATAATCGGTCAAGAAAAACGTGCCAAGCGCGGTTTCCATTTCGGCGTCAAATTCCGATTTTCCAAGAAACATCTCGTAACAATGCGGCCCAGCAATGCGGGGAATATTTTCCACCTCAAGAAGGTGGTCAAGCGCGCCACCCGTGCCGCAATCACCATAAGCAACGGCAATCTCCATTCCGGCACGGCGGGCGGCTGCAATTTTCCGTTTGACGCCAGGGACAATCTTTTCAGGATGATTATGCCAAGATGCCGGAAGGCAGGTTAAGGCAACCGCGCCATCCGGCAATTGATCGATTAGCACCAGCAATTCACGCGCCAACGCCCCACAAGCAATGATCTGTAGGCTTGCTGGCTGTTCCGATTTAGCCAGTTGCTTGTTCACGTTCCAATTTAGCCTTGATCATTTCCTTGGCTGTTTCCACCGCAACCGCCGCATCACGGCAATAGGCATCGGCACCAACCGATTCGGCAAAGGCCTCATTCAACGGCGCACCACCGACAAGAACGATATAATCGTCACGGATTCCTTTTTCGACCAACGCATCAACAACAACTTTCATATAAGGCATTGTTGTTGTCAAAAGTGCTGACATGCCCAAAATATCGGGTTTGTGTTTTTCCAGCGCATCAAGATAGTTTTCGACTGGGTTATTGATCCCAAGATCAATCACGTCAAAACCGGCGCCTTCAAGCATCATCGAAACAAGATTTTTGCCAATGTCATGGATATCGCCCTTGACCGTGCCAATCACCATTGTGCCAACCCGTGGCGCGCCTGTTTCAGCGAGCAACGGCCGCAAAATACCCATGCCCGCCTTCATCGCATTCGCTGCCATCAAAACTTCGGGAACAAACAAAATACCATCGCGGAAATCAATGCCGACAATTGTCATGCCCTCGACAAGCGCTTTGGTCAAAACCTCATAAGGTGTCCAACCCCGCTCAAGCAGAATATTGACACCTTCAACAATCTCATCCTGCATGCCGTCATAAAGGTCGTCATGCATCTGCTGGACAAGTTCATCATCGTCCAAATCAGCTAGGATAATTTCATCTTCATCAGCCATGATCATTCCTTTTCATCGACACGCCTTGGCGTGCAGTCATGTAAGTCCAGCCCCCCGCCGGATCCATAGCAAGTCTGCGTCGCAGTCTAGTGCCAAATCTAAATCTGACAATCCAAAATGTGACAAGGCAATAGGCTTTGATGCAACCTCATTATCAAAAGTTTTGGAGAAACTGTCTTTTTGAATGTAAAATCAGGACGACTGAATTTGTGCTTGGATCGACAAAAGGTCGTATTTTGTCATATTTCGTCATCAAAAATGATCATGGTCATTGATCATTGATCATTGATCTGATGTTTTTGGATGATCGGCAGGCTTAGAATCACAAAGCCAAGCGAAATACCGGTCAGGCCAAACACCTTGAAAGTCACCCATGAATCGGTGCTAAGGGTTCGCCAGGCAATTTCATTGGCAAGCGCCGAACAGACAAACATCGCCACCCATAGCCAGCTCATGATCCGCCAGCCATCATTGGTAAGCTTGACCTGCGATCCCATAATCGCGGCAAGCGGGTTACGCCCCATGGCACGCCCACCAGCAATCGCCGCCGCAAACATCAACGTCAGGATCGTTGGTTTGATCTTGATGAATAATTCATTGTCGAAATAGAGGGTCAATCCGGCAAAAAACACCAGTCCCGCACAACCAAATGCCGCCATCATCGGAATCCGGCGTTCAAGAACCCAACTTGCCGCAAGCGACACAATCGTTGCCACCACCAACACCTTCACACTGAACATCAGGTCACTATAGAGATAATTGGCACCAAAAAACAGCAAAAGCGGACCAAAATCAAGAAGCATGCGCCGCCCATTTGATGGCGGGGTTTCATCGTCCTTGGTGTTACCCGACGGGGGCTGATCATTCATGTTTCATCATCCAATCATTTCAAAAATTCTAAAAAAGCGAGATATTACCGTACATCTATCGCCTAGCATAACGGCGATGCCCTATCTTTTATCTTAAATCCAACGCGGCTCCAACGCGACTCCAACTAGGCGGCCAGCCTTGCTGCCAGAATTTCGCATTCATCGGCGGCATTGCGAATAAACGCGCCACCATCATCGGCAAGACGCGCCTGTTCACCCAATTGGCGACGCCAATGTTTGGCACCACGTTGGCCTGCATAAAGCCCCAGCATATGCCGTGTTATGCTGTGAAGCGGCACATGATTTGTCATCATCCGATCGGCATAATCGGCCATTGCTTCGGCCACTTGGCGACGGCTTGGCGGGGTTGCGCCAAAAACATCATTGGCGATTTCGGTCAAAACATATGGCGTGCGATAGGCGGCGCGACCAAGCATCACACCAGCAAAACCGGTAATTTCAGTGGCGATTTGCGCTTTGGTTTCTAGCCCGCCATTCAAGATCACCCCAAGATCATCACGGCGCATGGCAAGACGGCGCGCACGGTCATAATCAAGCGGCGGGATGTCGCGATTTTCCTTCGGGCTTAGGCCCTTTAGCCATGCTTTACGGGCGTGAAGATAGAATATTCTAACCCCAGCATCTGCAACACGATCAACAAATTGATCAAGCCCCGCTTCAGGATCCATATCATCAATGCCAATGCGGCATTTAACCGTAACCGGCAAATCGCTTGCCTCTATCATCGCCGAACAGCAATCGGCCACCAATTGCGGCTCGGCCATCAAACAGGCGCCAAACCGGCCAGATTGCACCCGATCCGATGGACAGCCAACATTCAGGTTAATTTCGGCAAACCCCTTGTCGGCAGCGCGTTCAACCGCCATCGCCAGACGGTCGGGCTGGCTGCCACCAAGCTGAAGCACCAGCGGATGTTCAATTTCATCATGGCCAAGAAGCCTATCAAGATCACCATGAATAACCGCCTCGGCGGTTACCATTTCGGTAAACAGCAACGCATCGGGCACAAGATGGCGGTGAAAGACACGGCAATGCCGGTCAGTCCAATCCATCATCGGTGCCACACAAAGGCGGCGGTCAATGCTGTCGATGTTTTTATGCATAAATTTCAGTACTTAATAAAATTACTATTTTTGGCACTAGTCGCGTCTTGTCACAAAATGTCACAATATAGGGGCTTGTTGTTTGATAAATTCGTGACAACTTTATCGGAGAATCAATTAATGGCAACAATTCGCCGCCGAGGCAAAAAGTTTCAAGCGATGGTTAGAAAAGGTCAGCACTCACAATCTAAAACATTTTCATCGAAAGACAGCGACAATGGCCAAACAGACAATCGCGCTGGTAATCTTGTTTACGCGAAATGGCCAGTCAAGAGCGACCTGCCGCTGCATGACCATTTTCATGCCCCCTCACGCAATCAATCACGTCATCACGCGCGCAATCTTCAGGCAATCCTAGAGAAAAGGAAGCGGCACAATTCGGGCTGACCGCGGGCCATCAGCCATATGGATTGTGACCGATTGTCCCTTGTCGATCGGGGTAGTTGACACCATTCCAACGCCGATATTTTCGCCAACGCGTGGTGAGTAAACACAAGCGCTGACATAGCCAGCATTTTCCCCATCAAAGCTGATTAAAAGCCGATCTTCATTTGTTGTCACAAGGGCGGGGCCATCAATGATGAACCCCATAAACCGGCGGCTGATACCCACCTTTTTCATGGCGATCAGCGCATCCTTGCCAATAAAATCATGTGGCTGGTCGAGCGCGATGAATTTATCCATGCCAAGTTCAAATGGGTTGGTTCTGGGATCAGTATCAGCACCATAGGAAATCAAGCCGCTCTCAATCCGTTCGATGTAATTTGGCGTTCCCGGCCCAATATCATACGGCTTGCCAGCTTCGGCAACACGCGCCCACAAATCATCGCCGCGGTTGAAATCACGAAGATACAGCTCATAGCCGCCTTGCTTTGACCAGCCAGAGCGCGCCACAACCAGCGGAATGCCATCAAGTTCAGTGACGCGAAATCCAAAATATTTCAGTTCACGAACCCAGTCACCAAAAATGTCAGACACAACATCAACTGCCTTTGGCCCCTGAATGGCAAGCGGCGAGACATCCGGCTCATAAACGTCGACATCCAGCTTCAACGTGCCGGCAACCGCGCTTGCCCATAATTGAATATCGCTATCGGCAATCGACAGCCAGATTTCATCCTCGGCCACTTGCAGCAATACCGGATCATTGATAATTGCGCCGCTGTGATTGCAGATTGGTACATATTTTCCCTGCCCAATGACCAAACCATCAAGATTGCGCGGGGTCAACAACCGCGCCAATGCCAGCGCGTCCGGCCCTTTCAGCGCAACCTGCCGCTCAACCGCAACATCCCACATGGCAACACCATTGATCAGCCGATCATATTCAGCCGCCGGATCGCCATAGCTTGTTGGCATATACATATGATTATAGACACTCGCCGCGGCCAGACCGGCCTCACAGCTCGACTGAAAAAACGGGCTTTTGCGAACCCGCGCACCAATGGATAATTGTACCGCCATGACAGCCCCTCAAAAACAGATGATCCAATCCCGCTAAACCGGCGCGATAGTGCCATAAGTTAGGCCGAAACAATTATTCCCTTTACGCCATCTTATCGGCTGTTTTTGTTCAAATGCGCCCTATTGAAAAAAATCGGCGAGTTCAGCAGCAAATTGATCAGCTGCTTTCACATCAATATCAAGATGGGTAACAAGCCGGATCACGCGATCACCACCGCCAAGCAAAATGCCGCGCGATGCGAGATGCGCCCGAAGCGGGTCTGCCGCCCCTTCGGGAACCGTTATAAACAACATATTAGTTTCAACCAGATCAGCATCAACTGCGATTGGTCCAATTTTATTCAATTGATCGGCAAGTCGCCGCGCCATAGCGTGATCATCGGCAAGCCGGTCAATATGGTAATCAAGCGCATAAATGCCTGCTGCCGCCAGAATGCCAACCTGACGCATGCCACCGCCAACCAATTTGCGCATCCGGCGCGCCCGCGCAATAAAATCATGCGCACCAACAAGAACCGATCCTGCCGGTGTGCCAAGTCCCTTTGACAGGCATAAGGACACGCTATCAACCGAATCAACAATCTGTTTGGCGGGCACGCCAAGCTTGACCGCGGCATTCATCAGCCTTGCACCATCAAGATGCACGCCAAGCCCGCTATCTTTGCCAGCCTTGGCAAGGCCGGCAATAACCCCAACATCGTGAACATGACCAGATATGGTGTTTTCAAGACATAGCAAACGGCTAATCGGACAATGCGGATCATCCGGCTTAACGGCCTTGGTGATTTGCGATGGTGTCATTAAACCGCGATGGTCGGTTCCAATCGTCTCCATCATCACGCCGCCAAGAACCGAAACCCCACCGGCCTCATAACGATGAACATGATAGCAATCACCGACCAGCAATTCATCACCGCGCTGGCAATGCGATAAAAGCGCAACAAGATTAGACTGGGTACCACTCGCAACAAACAGGCCAGCCTGTTTGCCAAGCAGCGTGGCAACCTTGTCTTGAAGTTCATTAACCGTGGGGTCATCCCCATAAACATCATCACCCACTTCGGCTGTTGCCATGGCTTGGCGCATTGCCGCTGTTGGTTTTGTTACAGTGTCGCTTCGAAGATCGATAAATGCCGGTTTGTTATGCAAGGCCACGTCCTGATAATTCATTTTTCATTCCCCGCTGCAACAAAACCTTTGAGATCGAAATCGCCATTGCCAATATCGTCAGGATCAGGCGACAGTCCAAGATCAAGACATTTTTTGCCAAGCATATAGCCCGCCGGATCACGAACGGCCTCAACCGCGGCCAATTTCCCATTGACGCCATAGCTCCAGACAGAAAAACCACCTTCCCGTTTTCCGGATCGCAGCTGATGGCGAAGATCGGGCGATGCCAGCGGCACAATACCTGCCGATTGCAGACGAACATCAAATTGTTCCGACCAGAACCACGGCGCTGCTATTGCCGGTTGGGCAAGGCCGCAAATGGCAGCCGCAGCGCGCGCAGCGGTCATTTGGGCATTATCAACCGATTCGATTCGTAAAGCCGCACCATCAATGAGCGCCACATCACCAATCGCAAAAATATCCTGAACCGAGCTTTGCATCATTGCATCAACTAGAATGCCATTACCCGCCTCAATCCCGGCTGAAGCTGCCAGATCCAGATCAGGCAGAACGCCAATCCCCACAAGCAGTAATTCAGCCGCAATCTGGCGACCATCATCAAGCTGCACGCCAGCAAAGGCACCGCCCTTTTGCAAAATGTCCTGACAATTTGCGCCAATGTGCAGCCCAACATCATGGCTTTGATGCAATTCGGCAAAAAACGCCGAAATCTGCGGGCTTGCCACCCGCGCCAACAGCCGGTCAGCCATTTCGATCACATCAACGCAAAGCCCAAGCTTGGTCAAACTTGCCGCAACCTCCAGCCCGATATAACCGCCGCCAATCACCACCGCATGCTGGCGACCCGAAACCGCCTTGCGCAAAGCATGTGCATCATCAGGATGGCGAAGCACAAACACCCCATCAAGACCCGCCGCCACCGCAAGCTGTCGCGGCACCGCCCCAGTGGCAAGCACCAGCTTGTCATAGCTATGCTGACTGCCATCATCAAGATTTAGCTGTTTTTGCAGCGGATCAATCGACACCGCCTCCCGCCCATCAAGCAATTCAATATCATGCGCGGTAAACCAGTCGGGTCGCCGTAAAAGAAATTTGGCATCATCTTGACCATCAGCCTGCAAAAAAGCCTTTGACAATGGCGGGCGTTCAAGCGGCGCACCGACCAGCCGGTCAATGATGCAAATTCGGCCAGCATAACCATTTGCCCGCAATTGTTCAGCGCAGGAAACCCCTGCATGACTGGCACCGACGATAATGATTTGATCTGCCATGAAGGTCCTATCCGCAAATTCCAGAGTTACCGCAAAGACCGCCGCGCCATTAAGGCAGGTAATTGATCAATCCTGCCAATAACATTCTCGTGATGAATATCTTGATGTGGGCGGTTGTCAACGCTGTCGGCAATACAGATGAAATCACCCGCCTTTGCCGCAATGGCCGCACCATAATCAGCCATCGTATCCCCAACCATAATGCTTGCCGCTGGTGTCACACCGGCAATCTGGCAACAGTGCAAAAACCCATACGGCCCGGGTTTTGACCCAAAGCCACTATCCGCACCAACCACCGTACAAAATAAATCCAGAACGCCAATATCCTGCATGTTTCTTTTGGCGCTGCTTTCACTGTCATTAGTCAGAATTGCAAGCTGATAGCCATCCTTGTGAAGCTGGCGAAGCGGCGCTTCAACCTCGCCTTTTGGCACGGTCTGATTGCGCCCATGCCGATCAACCAATATTTGCACATCCTGCTTATAGCGATTATCCTGATCAAGCTTGATCATATGGCTTGGCAGCATTTTCTGCCAACAGCTGCGAATATCGGCAAAGGAACCGGCGGCAAAAATACCGCGTGAGTCAATTTGGCCAGCAGCTTCATCAACGCCAATGGCCGCCAGCAATTCAACCCCGCCAATATCGCCATCCCAATCATCGGGAATACGGCTTGCAGTATAATGCGCCACAGCCCGCGCCACCGGCAGCCATGTCGCCTCCAGATCAAGGATCACTCCATCCTTATCAAACACGATTAAATCAGTCATCAATATCCACAGCCCATAAACGGAACTTAATAAATGCGGCCCATAAAATGGGCGGGAAATCTCTTGCCGGCCAGAGTGACCGATTTTGAAGCCATGACCAAGCCGCTTTTGCAAAATACCGCCAGCCCTCCACGCGCCAGTTATTCATTGGCAATGATAAAGCTTCGCCCGCCAAGCCGCGCATAGGCGGTCATGATCTGCCCGTCATCACACATTTGGCGAGCAAGAGCTGCACCGGCGGCAAGCGCATGATCAATTTCATCTGCGCTTAAAGGGCCAACATCAACCGTGACAAGCCGGTCTTTTAAATCACTATCTGGCACAAGGCTGGCCGCAGGCTGGCATATAATTGCCGGTGACGATATGGTAATCGCATTGGCAATCAAACTGGCGGCAACATCGGCAGCCGCCGCATTTTGCGCCAGCACCGTAACCGAATCTGCAATCCCAAGTGACAGGCTTCGCCCCCGCCAACCGCTTGTCGCAATGCCGCCAATGCGATCATGGTCATGCAGCCTGATCCGGCCATGGAGGGGCATATGCCCGCCACCACCTCCCGAAGCGGCCATCGCAAAATCGCTAAGATGCGTGTCGCGGTCATCGGCAATGCCGATATCAAAAAAGGCATCCTTGCCGAGATAGAGTGCAATATCACCGCCATTATTGACCGAAGCCCGGTCAAGCTGATTGCCCATTGCCAGCAAAATTTCATCAGCAACGCTTCCCGCAACGGCAATCATTGGGGTGATGAAATCAGCCTTGTCATAGCGCGGCAAATGCGGGCTGATCGCCGCCGCCATGCGTTTGGCAACGGGTCCTTTCAGGCGGTTGATGCTGTTAGAGTCGGCGGGCAATCGCAGCATCGTCAATTCATCGACCAACCGATCAAGCAGGCCGCAAAACGCATCGGCGGCGCAGGCGTAGGCGGCGGCGACTTCGGCTTTGTCGCCTTCAGCGGTGATGATTAAATCAATTGGCCCATGTTGAAGATGTAATCGGTGATCAAGCCAATTTGCCATTGCCCCACTTGGCATTCGAACCGGTTGCCCCATCACCGCAGGCAGATTCGCCGATAAAGCAGGCGGGCGAGCGGTTGTGGCGGCTGACAACAGCATGGCCTATCGCCTTATTGGCCACGGATTTTGCGGCTGCTGGGCAAATCGCCTTTTGCCAGCAAGATCGTGATCATTTTGTGGCCCGACCTTGCCAGCCAGGACATCATCAATCGACATGATATGATCAACATGGCCGCCAAGAGCGATATAATCATCTTTACGCATGGTAAATTCAATTGGCGCAACCAAAGCTGGGGTTGGCACATAGCCAAACGCATTTTCGGGAAGGCTTGTTACATCAACCATCAGCGTGATGCCGCCGCCAGGCCAGATAAAGACCGGCGCCCCGCCGCAGGTTACCCGCGTTAAAGCGTCTTTGACCGAACGTGTTAGCATCACCGGATTTTCGGTTACACCGGCACGAAGCGACCCGCCAGCCCCACCCATGAAACTGACCGAGGTCAATGCCGGTTCGCAATTTTCCTCAATCCGTTTGATTGACGGTTGCAACCGCACTGGCATAGCGGTTTCGACAGGTTGTAAATCTTGATCAAGTTCGTAATAGGCAAATTGCTCGCCCGTCGTCGAGACCATCAATAAAGACTGTCCGGGCATGGCGATCTTCGGATCGAATAGCCCAAGAATGGCAAGCGGATCGGTTAAATTCGTGCCGCCCCATCCGGTGCCTGGTTCAGCCACCTGAAAATAACGGCCAGGTGTTGACCGGCGACCCAGAATTTTAATGCCACTCGCAGGCCAGCCAATAACTTTTCCTGCCTGATGTTCAGACATCACGCCGGTAATATGGTCATCGACAATGACCACCTCATCGACCAGATTATGCCATTGTGCGGCAAACATGCCAATTGTTGCCGACCCGCACCCAACCCGCATGCGCGCCTCGGCAACGCCATTGATCACTGGCGCTTTACCCGCCTGCAACACAAGGCTTGATCCATCATCAACCTGCATATCAACCGCATCACCATTGCAAAGCGCCAATAGGGTGGCACAGGTGACACGGCCTTCTTTTTTACCGCCACCGGTTAAATGATGCACGCCGCCCAATGACAGCATCTGTGATCCATATTCACCCGTTGTGACATGGCCAACCGGTTCACCATCAACCCGCACAAGCGCGCATTCAGGGCCAATATGCCGGTCAGTGTCGATTTTGACCTTGGCACCGCAATAGCTGAAAATTCCCTCAGACACGACCGTCACCATATCAACATCATCAACAATGCTGCTGACAATAAAAGGCGCTGGCTTGTAATCGGGATAGGTTGTGCCCGCCCCAACCGCAGTCACAAACGCATCTTGCGGGGTGATCAGATCACCATTCCACGCGTCACTGCCATCGAGAAATGGCACTAATTCACCACCATCATCAACGCGGCGCTGCATCACCATTAATGGGTCAAGCCGGATAAGCTGGCCGCCCTCATTCGCATAGCGATCACAAGCCCCCGATTTGCCATCGGCGATATAACACATCACCGGACAGGCATCGCAGCGGATTTTTTCTTCAACGCGTTTGTCACGACTGGTTTTTGCTGTCATGACGGCCTGCCTTGGGCAGCCTGCACTGCCGCAACCGCCGCGCAAACTTTATCAGGTGTTGCTGGTAAATCATAAATCGCGGCACCCGTTGCATGGCGAATGGCGTTCAAAATTGCTGGTGCCGTTGGGATCAAAACATGCTCGCCAAGCCCCTTTGCCCCATAGGGGCCTTCTTCATCGGCAACTTCAACAATCACATGATCAAATTTCGGCACATCACCAATCGTCGGGATCAAATAATCATGCAGATTTTCAGTGCGGCCAGGTTGATAATCTTCCATTAAAGCCATGCCAATGCCCTGCGCAACACCGCCTTCGATCTGACCTTCGACAAGCAAGGGGTTAATTGCCCGCCCGACATCATGCGCTGTTGTGATCTTATCAAGCCGCACACGGCCAAGCGCCGCATCAACCGACAATTCAACGATCTGTGCGCCATAGCCAAATACCGCATAGGGAATGCCTTGCCCCTTTTCATCAAGCGGGCTGGTTGGTGGATCATAGGTTTCTTCGGCCATAAACACATAGCCATAGTCATTGACCGACATATCTGCCAAGGCAATGCGCAATGTACCGCCACCAGCATCAGCCAGCGTCAAGACCGCACCATCAAGCGCGATTGTGGCATTGGCATCAACATTCCCATGCCGAAGCACCATATCGCGCAAAGCCATGCCCGACAGCATTGCCGCCTTGCCCGAAACAAAGGTTTGACGTGAAGCAGATGTTTTCCCGCAATCAGGGGTAAGATCGGTATCACCGCCAAGAATTTGTACATCGTGAACCGGAACGCCCAACGCATCCGCGGCGATCTGGGTAATCACCGTATTTGCACCTTGGCCAATATCCATTGCGCCCTGATGCAGAACAATTTTGCCATCGGCAGTGATGCCCATGCGCATTGTTGACGGGTTTGGCAATGACGTATTGCCGCAGCCATACCAACAGCTGGCAATGCCAACACCCTTTCGCCACGGGCTGTCATCACGAATTGCGATCTGGTTAAAACTGGTGGCAGATGCGTTAGCGGCATGCCAGTTATCTTCAAGCGCGGCAAAACAATCATCAATGCCAACACCGCTGTTAAAGACCTGACCGGTTACGGTTGGCACGCCATTTTTCAAGGCGTTCAAACGCCGGAAAGCCAATCGGTCCATACCCAGTTTTTCCGCAAGCAAATCAAAGGCGCATTCCTGTGCCACCGCTGATTGCGGCACACCAAACCCACGAAACGCGCCTGCTGGCGGTGAATTGGTATGAACTGCAACGCTATTGGCGCGGTAATCTTTTGTTGCATAGGGGCCGCTAGCATGGATCGGCACACGGTTAGCAACGGTTGGCCCCCAGCTGGCATAAGCGCCGGTGTTAAAAATACCATCAAACACAAAACCGCTAATCCGACCAGTTTCGTCACAACCAACAGCAAGCCTGATATCGGAAGGGTGACGCTTGGTCGATGCTCGCATTGATTCGCCACGGCTATAGCAAATACGCGCTGGACGCCCTAACACCCATGCCGCAAGCGCAACATAGGGCTGAAAAGACACATCCAGCTTTGAACCAAAGCCGCCGCCACAAGCCGATGGCACAACCCGAATGGCCTTAAGCTCCATGCCCATAATTTCGGCAAGGCTTTCACGATCCATTTGCGCCGCCTGCGTACAGCCATGAATGACAATCCGGTTGCCCTCACGGGTGGCATAGCCTGCCTCAGGCTCGATGTAGGCATGTTCAATAAAGGGTGTTGTTGTATGAATCTCGACCTTATGCGCCGCCGCCGCAAGCGCCTGATCGGCGTCACCGGTTTCGACATAGCCACGAACAAGAATATTGCCATCACGATTTGCATGCATCTTGCGTGCGCCATCCGCCATCGCTGATGCAGGCGATAGCATCGTTTCATGCGGGGCCCATGTGATCGGGAAATCGGCCTCGTCAAAATGCCTTATCACATCAGCGTCACCAACAATCGCTGCCACTGCATCACCGCGATATAGGGCTGTTGTTTCGGCAAAAACCGGCTGATCGGCAAAGGGCGGAATCACCCCAAAACAATTGCGGCCGGGAATATCGCTGGCATCAAGAACTGCCGAAATACCAGGATGGCTTGCCAGAAACCCTGCCTTATCGCCAATTTCAAAACTGCTGTAATGATGCGGGCTGCGGATTACCCGCACCAACAGCGCATCTTGCGGCACCGCGTCATCACCATAGATCAGGCTGCCATCGACTTTGGGCTGGCCATCGAGATGCCGGATGGGGCTACCAACATTCTGCCCTGCCTGTGGTCGCGGCGATATTTTGGCATCGCCACCAACCGCCAGAACCGCATCAATGATCTTGCTATAGCCGGTACAACGGCACAAAACCCCACCAAGCGCATCTTCGACATCATGCCGGTTTGGTGCGGGGTTTTCAGCCAATAACGCCGATGCTGCCACCATCATGCCCGGGGTGCAAATACCGCACTGCGCGGCCCCATGCGCTAGAAAACTATCTTGTAATTTGGCAATTGTGCCATCAGCATGCAGCCCTTCGATGCTGGTCACTGCGGCACCTTCAACCTGCGCAATTGTTGTTAGGCAACTGCAAATCGGAGCGCCATCAAGAAGCACGCTACAAGCACCGCAATCACCGGCGTTACAGCCAATCTTGGTACCCGGCAAATCCATTTCAGTACGCAAAACATCACTCAGGCGGGTGCTGGCGGGAAGCTGGCTGGTGACTGGCTTGCGATTCAAGGTAAAACAGGTCATGCCGCCACCCCTTTGGCAAAATTCGATTGCTGTTCGCAAAGCAGGCGGCGCGTAATCTCGCATGAAGCCTGCAGCCGATAGGCGGCCGTTGCCCGCACATCATCAATTGGTGAAAGACCGGTAAAAAGATCTGGCGTAACCCGTGCGCTGGCGGTTGCCAATGCCGTATTGCGCAATGCGTCCTCAAGCTGATCCATGCGTTTGGCAACTTCACTACAGGCGCCAATCGACACGGCCACATCACGAATGATGCCAGTTTCATCAACCACTAGCCGTAATGCTGCCATGCTGATCGAAATCACCAGATAGGATCGTGCGCCAAGCTTTAAAAAACCTGATTGTCCAGCCGTTGACGCTGCCGGAATCCGCAATGCGCTTACCATCTCGCCATCACCAAGCGCGGTTTTGCGATTGCCAAGAATAAACGCCGATAACGGCAAATAGCGCAATCCATACGCACCGGCAATTTCAACCTCGGCATCAAGCGTCAATAAAGGCGGCACGCCATCTGCGGCAGGCGAGGCGTTGCATAGATTGCCAATAATGGTGGCGCGGTTTTGAATTTGCACCGACCCGACTTCACGCGCGGCAGCCTTTAACCCGTCAAAGGCAGGCGGCACATCAGCATCAATCAGCGTTCGCCAGCTGGCAGCCGCGCCAATCCGCCAATAATCACCATCAAATGCGACTGTGCCAAGCGCGGCAATTCCCGAAATATCCAAGATCGCACCAGTCAATGGCCGATCCTGCAATCGGGGAAACACATCCGTGCCGCCGGCAAGAATGGTTCTTGGCCCTTTGGCAAGCGTGGCAATGGCTGCCTCTAGACTATCAACCCTCACGTAATCGGCGGCACCTGCGCTTACTTCACCTTGCATTAAACTCTCCGCGCCACAGCCTTGCTTTGCATTCTAGACCTCACCCAAAATCTTATCGTTAACGGCTTTGCGCTTCCATAAGATTTTGCATTGCGGCATTCACTTCACGGCTATAAAGGCGTGCCATCTTACCCGTTGGCGGCAATGGCTCATCACAGAAGAATGACGGCAATTCATCATCTTCCTGATCAAAACCTGCGGCCTTGTTAAAGGCGGCTTCTAACCGCAATGTTTCAAAACCGATACCGGTGATAAATTCAGGCGTCACATCGGCGTCAAAGGAATCATTGATCGCATCGGCAATCAATTTGAGATTATCATCTGTGACCGACCGACCAAACACGCATAACCCAAAGGAATCGGCAACCGCGCTGTTAATTTGCATACGCAGGCTTTCGGCAACCAATTCATCAATGGTTTTGTCATCACATTTAAAAGATGGCGCATTGCCAACCGTATGATCAGCACCTTGTGCTGTCAGCATCATGGAAATGCCAGTCACTTCGATAATCCGCGGATCATAGGCACTGATGGCCTGCTGTTTGATCACCGGCACCCGCGCAACGTCAAACGCCTTGCCAACCCGCGCCGTTCCCGACGCATAAAGACGGCCACGTTCATTGCCAAGGCGGATATCTTCAAGACAAGATTGCATAAAGCCAACATCACCAAATGCGCCAATGCCAGCCTCCATCAAAACACCAATGGTGGCACCAAGCTCGATACTATCAACGCCAAGATCATTTGCCGTTTCATTCAATCTTGCCACATCATCGGGATCATCAAGTCCGCAATTTGTGCCAAGCAAACCGATGGTTTCATATTCCAGCGGTGAAACCAATTCGCGCCCCGTATCATCAACATAGACATTGCTGCATTTGATCAAACAGCCAGGCATGCAGGCATGTGATGTATCACCGCCGCGCCCGCCATTTAATTCGCGGATAAAATCGCCGCCCATGCGCAACGGCCCATCATCGGCACTGGTCAATTGGCCGGATGAAAAATTACGAACCGGCAAAGCACCAAGATGGTTGGTAAGATCAGCCACCATTGCAGTTCCAGTTGTTTTTAGGCTTTGCACCGCAACCGATTCGTCAAGCTTTTTGCCATAATCCTTGATCGCACCCATCAATTTCTTGCGATCATTTACCGGCGGCATCCGATCCTTGTCGATAACCATTGCCTTGACCTTTTTGGCACCCATGACCGCGCCAACACCGCCGCGTGCCGCCAAACGTGACGGCCGGTTATCGGTGTCTGAAAAGGCCACGCCAGCCATCAGGCCAAGATATTCACCAACCGGTCCACAGATCGCCAGCGAGGTTTTCTGACCATAGGTTTCATGCAGCTTTTTGGCACAATCGAAATTGCCAAGCCCAAGATAAGGCGCCGCATCATCAAAGCTAATCTCGCCATCTTTGGTAATGCGAATAATCACCCAATCATCACTCGCACCTTGAAGGGTAATGCCCGAAATTAGCAATTGACCCATTGCAAAACCAAATGTACCGCCGCTATTTGCCTCTTTAATGCCGCCAGTCAGCGGGCTTTTACAGCCAACACTTAGCCGGTTTGCATTCGAAAAATTCGTTCCCGCAAAAGGCCCAGCCGAAAAAATCAACGGATTTTCCGGCGACATCGGGTCGATTGTGGCAATGTTCTGGTCAAGCAGCATCCGCGCAATCAGATAACGTCCAGATTCGGCAATTTCGCGACCGGACAAATCACGGCTGGCGGTTGTTTTGCTGCCAAGGTCGATAGTGATATATTTGCGCATAATAAATCCTGTTTGGCAGTGATTGAGCCTCAAATGATAGGCCTTAATTGAAATCAGATTACCTGTGTTAATTCATTTGTATACTAACAATAATGCATCTTGTAAACAACCAGCAGCGCCGATGCTTTGCGAACTAATGTCGCATGGGTAATCACGTCAAAGCAAAATGATGGGTGTTTCGCCAGTTTTGGGTTGAGAGATGGCCATGTGGCAATTGCCTATTCAATAATGGCCGATCCAACAATGGCCTATTCAAAAATGGCTTATTCAACAATTTCGGGCAGATGCGCCGCTGGCGGTGTATTACGGCTGCGATTGGTGCGCACAATCCCGTCAATAATTGTCATGCCAACCCCGGGCAAATTGCCTTGATGAATGCTTTCCAGCATATTGCGTCCGGGCGCGTGCTGGGCAGTATCCATCAGCACAAAATCGGCACTGCGGCCAATTTCAATGATGCCGCAATCAAGATCACGCATACGCGCTGTATTGCCGGTGGCAAAACAAAAGGCAATTTCCGGCGGGATATCACCAAGGCTGGACAGCATGGCAATCATCCGCAAAATACCAAGCGGCTGCACTCCTGATCCGGCGGGTGAGTCAGTGCCAAGGATCACGCGTTCGGCCTGTTTGATCTCAAAGGCGGTTCGCATCGCCAGCAAACCTGCGCGTTCATTGCCATTGTGCACAATCTCAATGCCGCGATTACAGCTTTCACAAAGGCAGGTAATCTGGTCATCGGGAAGCGCGGTATGGCCGCCATTGATATGACCAATAATATCGGCATCGGCTTCGAGAACCACATCCTTGTCAATTAGCCCTGATCCCGGAATTGACGGGCCGCCAGTATGGATTGTTGATTGAATGCCATATTTGCGCGCCCATTTGACCATCTGCGCGGCGGTTTCGCCAGCCTTGACCGAGCCAAGACCAACCTCGCCAAGCAGCTTGACGCCAGCATCGGCAAGCTCTTTGAAATCAGATTCGACCATGCCATCCTCAATGACCGGCGCACCTGCCAGCATTTTCACGCCTGATGGCCGGAAATTTTCATACCAACGCTGCGAGGCGATCGCCATCGCCTTCAATCCAACAATATCTTTTGGCCGTCCGGGGGCATGAACCTCACCTGCCGAAATCATCGTTGTCACCCCGCCATGAAGACAGGAATCAATCCAGTTTAGCTGTTGCTGGCGCGGCGTATAATCGCCAATAACCGGATGAACATGGCTGTCGATCAAACCGGGGGTCAATGTCACCCCATGCGCATGAACCTTTACCTTCGCATTATCTAGATCCATATCCTTGGCATAGCCGATATCAGTAATCCGGCCATCAACCGAAACAACGCAATCACCATCAAGGATGGGCGCTTCCAGCTTGCCCGACAGAATCTGGCCGATATTGGTAATCACAAGTTTTTCTGACGCCATGATATTATCCCTCTTATCTTTTTTGCGATCATTTGCCAGCGCCGGCAGCATGAAATCATTCTCTATTAGTCAGCAATCACGGGGCACCGGTCAAGATAGATATTACAATCGCCCTTCGGCCTATAATTTATCAAGCAAGGTAAGCAGCCGCGCCACCTCACGCTTGGTCAAATTTTCGGTTGTTTCCTTGGTGATGACTCGCGCCTGATCAATCGCCGCTTGAACTTTTGTTTGGCCTTCAAGGGTAAGCGAGATTTGCAATCGACGCAGATCAGCACCATCTTGACGCGATTGCAATAGACCCCGATCAATCAGGCGCGAAATCACGCCCTTTGTCGTCGCCGCATCCATGGCAACAAGACGGCCAAGCTGGTTTTGCGACACTTCCCCAACTTCACGAAGCCGCACCAGAATAGAAAATTGCGTCGGGGTCATATCAGGAAGATGCCGCGAGAAAATCTCAAGATGACGCTGGCTAGCAAGCCGCAGCTTATAGCCGACCTGATCTTCAAGCTGATAGTCATTGGCCGTTTTCTGAACGGTAGAATGGCTGGGATCAAAAACATTCATAGCAAAGGCAAATCCGAATTACGTCAAAATGAAATGCAAATTCAAGCAATATCTTTAGGTGTAACATTGCCAAAACAAAAAGGCCAGATTTCAAAATAATGTCATTATTTCAATTGCTAGCCATCATCGCCCAAGCCCATCAAGCGGATTTTTGCAACGGATATATCGTTTGACAGCAAACAAAATATATTTTTTGATTAAAGATCGTGGAATCATCATTTACAGTCAGCGGCATCCGGCAGCAAAGGCATAGGGGAACAGGTCATGGGATTGGCAAAAATTCGGAAAATCGTGACAATTGTCGAAGACACGCATGAAGAGGCAGGGCAGACCATTTCGCCACCAACGCGCCGCGCTGCCGCCGTTGCGGTGATCGAAAACCCTTTTGCTGGCACCTATCAAGATGATCTCGAAACACTTATGGCAATTGGCGAAGAACTTGGCGGCCTTCTTGGTGAACGTTGCGTTGCCGCGCTTGGCATCACCCCGCAACAGGCGCAAAGCTATGGCAAAGCCGCACTTGTTGGCGAAAATGGCGAGCTGGAACATGCCGCGGCCATTTTGCATCCCCGCCTTGGCAAACCGCTTCGTGCCGCTGTTGAAAAAGGCGCCGCCCTTGTCCCGTCAAACAAGAAACGGGGCGGTATGGGTCATCCCATTGATGTGCCGCTTGGTCATAAGGACGCTGCCTATGTCCGATCACATTTCGATGGAATGGAAGTCAGCGTTAATGACGCCCCGCGTGCCAATGAAATTCTGGTTGCTGTTGCGGTTGCTGATTCAGGGCGTCCCTTGCCGCGTGTTGGTGGCCTGACGCATGATGAGGCTGAAGGCAAAGACGGGCTGCGCTAATCAGGTATCAGCCACGCAGGGCATCACCATCTATTTTCCATTGGCAAGCTGGGTAATCACCAAGCCCCCAAGAAGCATGCTTGCACCGCCAAGTTGCAACAGATTTACCGGCCGGATTGGTGCGCCAAACAGACCAAAATGGTCAATCAGCAGCGAAAAGATAATCTGCCCCGATACCGCCATGACAATGAAATTGGCAACGCCAATTTTGCCGGCTAGAACCGTGGCGCTAATCACATAGAAAGCAACGACAAAACCGGCCAGATATTCAACCGGTTGCAACTGCCTAAAATCACCAATATTAGGAAGCCCTCGCCCCGCCAAAACCGCCACTGTTATCGCCAAAAGAATGGCAACACCGAATAGCAGAACACTTGCATGAAGCGGCTCGCCAAGGACGCGCCCAACACGGCCATTCAAAATACCGACAACCGGAATGAATGAGCCGGCAAGAAGCGCCCAGATCAGATATTTTATGTTAATCACCCTAGCATCTCCTCAAATGATCATGTCGATGCGGTGTTGCGCCCCCTTTGCAATCAGGGATGCGGGCCCCAAGGCGCAGCATTCAACAACTGGTTTTGCTGGCTTAGCAATAAAGGACGAAGATCACCGGCAAAATCCATAAAATCATCATTGGCAAAAAGGCTGTTCCAATGATTGCGACGATCGGCATCATCGTCAAATTTCCACAAATGCACGATCTGATGAAGCGGGCCGGTATCTGAAATGAAATACCCAACCAGCTTTTTGTCAAAGCCGCCCTTTTTTAAAGCTGGCCAGCCTTTTTGACTATAGGCCTCAACCGCGTCTTTCATTTTCCCAACAGTCACCTGATAGGTGCGTAATTCATAAATAGCCATGATCAATCCCTCATTTCAAAAATAAATTTAAACACCAAGCCAAGAACCGAGCGCGCCACGCCTAAATTTGCAGGCTTGCGGCAACCAGCGCTTGTTTCAGCTTGGCAATTTCATCGGCCGCAAGCTTTTGCAAAGGCGGTCTGACAATCGCCTGATCCAACCGCCCCAAAAGCACAAGACATTCCTTCATCCGGTTATGCATATCCAGAAACGGCGCGCGGTAAAAAGCCTGTGCCAGTGGGTAAATCCGATCATTGACCACCCGCGCCGTTGCCAGATCATCGCGCTGCATCGCGTTGAAGAGATCAACCTGCAAATCGGCGATCACACTTCCCGCGCCCGACAGCAAACCAGCAGGCTTCATTGATAATGATGCCATTAACCATGATGAATGCGTTGACAATACATTCACCTTGCGCGGCAATGATTGAAAGGTTTTTATGTGACGTTCATGCAGCATCGGATCATTGCACCAATCCTTGATCGCAACGACGCTAGGCACTTCGGCAAAAATTTGCAGCATCGTTTCAAACGGATAGCCAAGGCCGGTGCTTGCCGGATATTGAAACAGAATCAGCGGCAGATCGGTTGCATCGGCAATCATTTTAAAATGGGCAATTGCCATATCGGGGCGAAGCTGGCCGCCCATGCTCATGCTGTTTGGCGGAAACACCAACAATGCCGCCGCACCTTCGCTAGCCGCCATTTTTGCTACCGCAACAGCCGCATAGCTGCCATCGGCATAAACCCCATTTACCAGCGGCAGCGCATCGCCAACTTCATCAAGCGATTCGGCCAAAAGCTGCTGTTGTTCGGCAAAGCTGAACGCATGAATTTCCGACGCATGGCCATTGACCGTGATCGCACTAAGGCCCACAACGTCAGCAACATCACGCAAATGTTTTCGCGATGCTGCAATGTCAATTTCAAAATCTGTTTCAAAGGCTACCAAAGTTGCTGGTATGACGCCCTCAGCCTTGAATTCCATTTAAATATTCACCTGATCAAGCGGTAACGATCGAACCTCGTTCGATAACGTAGGTTCGATCAATAACATCGGCGACATGTGCATCGTTGGACTCAGCAATAATAATCGAAACACCTTCTTTTTTTAGCGATGCAAGAATTTCACCCATCCGCTGCGCCAAAACCGGTGCAATGCCTTCGGTTGGCTCGTCCAATAACAATAGTGTCTGGCCAACCATCAATGCGCGCGCCAATGCGACCAATTTCTGCTGACCACCAGAAAGCGACGTTGCCGGCATATCTTTAAATTTTTCACATTCAGGAATGATTTTATAGATCCATTCAAGACGCGCCGCATGGCCTGAAATATTGGTGGACCAAACAGGAACAAGGATATTCTGCTCGGCTGTCATCTCAGGAACAAGCCGCCGATCTTCTGGCATATACCCAAAACCCATATGCGCTCGGCGATAACCGGGCTCTTCTTTTAAGTCTTTATCATTGTGATAGATACTGCCATCAACAATTGGCAAAAGCCCCATCACTGATCGAAGAAATGTGGTTTTCCCAGCACCATTTCTGCCAATCAGACCAATAATTTCACCAGAATTTATCTCTAATCCAATACCTCGAAGTATCGGAGTGCCGTTGATATCAACGTCGAGCGCATTAACTGCAAGCATGACTAGATCCTATTTCTTTTTCTTGTGGTGCTCTTTTCCAATTACGAATTCTTGCACTTTTTTATCAGCCAATGCGTCCTTTGGAGGCATGTCAGCAATAATTTCGCCCTGATAGAATGCAAGCACGCGGCTCACATAACGCTCAACAATTTCCATGTCGTGCTCAACGAAAAGAACGGTAACACCATCCTCTTTTAACGCGCCCATAACAATGTCCATGAAATCAAATTTTTCTTCAACGCTGATACCACTTGTTGGCTCGTCCAATAGAAGAATGCGGGGTTTGCTGACAACTGCCATTGCAATATCAAGGAGCTTTCGGACACCCTGCGCAAGCGCACTCACTGTGGCGTCCTTTTGCGGTTCCAACTTATAGCGTTTCAGCACTTCATCAAGCTTTGAACGCAAGTCCGGCGTGTCCATTAAACCAAGCGCATCGGCACCACGATTATTCGCAATCGCCAACGCAATCATAAGATTTTCTGAGACTGTCATCGAATGGAAAACTTGAGACACTTGAAAAGAGCGAGAGATGCCCGCATGTGTTATTTTGCGTGTTCCAAGACCAACTAATTCAGCCCCTTCAAATTTTATGCTGCCTTCGGTTGGTGCAAGATAGCCAGTAACCATGTTCACAAAGCATGTTTTACCCGCACCATTTGCACCGATAATACCAACAATCTCACCTTGAGAGATATCAACATTGATGTCTTTTGCGGCAACAACTGCTCCAAATGTTTTGAGCAAGTTGCGAACCTCCAGGATTGAAGAGCTATTTCTCATTTTTCTTCCCTCCCAACTTCTCAATCAAACTCCATATTCCCCCGGGTAAGAAGAAAATGATTGTTAAGAACGTCGCGCCCATAATCAATTGCCACGCCTGTGGGGCCAATTCAAACGCATAGGTTCTAAGGACTTCAAAAACCAGAGACCCGATAAATGGTGCAATGACATTGCCCGGGCCTGACAAGATGGTAACAAAAACAAGCTCGCCAGATACGGTCCAGTTAATCATCGACTCCGGGTCAACCTGTCCAAGCGACATCGCCATCAGCGCACCCGCACCACCAGCCAAAATCGTCGATATTGTGTATTTCAGGTGAATTGCGTGAGCGACCGAGAAACCCAGATACTCAACGCGTATCTCATTGTCTCTAATCGCGGTGGTAAGTTTTCCAAAGGTCGTTTTCAGATAGAAATTCACCGCAAGTGCTGCTGTTAAACCGACAAGTGTGATGATCACGAACAATGGATATTTTGTCTCTGGCGAAAGCCCAAATATGGTTGACGCCGAGATCGCAAAGCCATCCGTCGATCCCAAGGATTCAGTTTTTACCACAATGCCAAACAACACCATCGATATCGCTGTGTTGAGCATCGCGAAAAAAATGTCTCGGTAGTTTCGCATGATGAAGCCGATTAAAAAACCAGCGAAGCCCGCAACAACAGCGCCTGCCAGCAGGCGGAGAAACACGTCAGAAACGCCCAATTTGCTGTCAAGGATCGCAACGGCATATGCGCCCAACCCAAAATAGAAAGCATGGCCAAAAGAGACTAATCCTGTGCGCCACAACACCATAAGACCGAGGATCGCAAGCGCCCTTGAAAATCCAAACATAAATTGGTTCACGATCCAGTTTGGCGCAAAAGCACCTCCAACACAGATTACCAGCGCAGCCAACAATAAAAATTTCGCTGTTCTATCATTAAACATCTTAAATTTTCCTCGGTTTGGCTGGAGCAAACAAGCCTTCTGGACGAAACACAAGGACTATGGCCATCACAGCAAACACAACAAAAAGCTCAACTTGCGGCAGTTCATGCACAGCAATTGCGCGCAAAATCCCAATGATCAATGAGCCAATGGCGGCACCAGCAATGGATCCCATACCACCCACAACAACAACCGCAAAAGACAGCACAATCACTTCCGTACCAAGACCGGGTGCGACTGAGATTGTTGGCGCAATATAGGCACCCCCTAGGCCACCCAGAATCGCGCCACCGATAAAGGTTAATGTGTAAACAAGTGGAACATTGATACCCATCGAAATACCCATCTCACGATCAAAAATAACTGCTTTGAGAAGGGTGCCCCATTTCGTTTTGTTCAAAAGCCACCAACAGCCAACGGCCACAACTGCCGCTACCCCAATTAGGGTCATTCCATAGACATCTCTGGTAATACCCCCCAATTCAACCGAGTCCAGAAGCGCCATTGGTTGATAGGCAAAGTAAGGGTCTGTTCCGAAGGCTATGAGGATAATGTCTTCTAAGACAAGGAATAAGCCAAAAGTAGCTAACACAATCAAAACTTCATCGCGCTCATACATGTGCTTCAAGATGCCTTGCTCTATAATAAAACCAAGAATGACACCAACAACGATGGCCGCCGCAACGATGATTAAAAAACCCAATGCGTCGGGTAAACCCATATCCGAAAATTTGCCAATAAAAAAGGCTGCAGTGTATGCACCCCAGGCATAAAAACTTCCGTGTGCAACATTAAGAATTTTCATCACCCCAAAGATGATGGTAAGCCCCGCAGACACGATGAATAAATATGACGAAAACTGAAGCCCGTCGAGAAGAATAGTCAGAGCCGCTTCCACAACAGATCCCCCATAATAGAATGAAAGTAAAAGAGTTAAACAAAAGTTCCACCAGCAGGCGATGCCTGCTGGTGGAAAATTATCGAATTAGCACTTAGCGCCTTTCATACCACCTTTGATCCAGTCAACACTGTTCTGGCCCTCAGGAGGTAATACGCATGATGCAGGGTAGAACTTAACGTCCTTAACCACATTCTCACCGTTCTCTGAGTCATATTCAGTGATGCCATATCCATTTTCGGTTGCAGCTTGATGTCCACCACCAAGCGTCATCTCAACGGTGGTTGAAAATGATTCAAAGGTAATGCCGCGTAACGCGTTAGCAAGCTGCTCGTTGCTTGCATCGCTACCGGCCTTGTCATAAGCGATCTTGGCAGCAAGGATGGCCTGTCCATACTGATAGGCTGGGCCTGATGGATAGATGCCATAGATGTCTTTATAGGTATTTATGAACCACTGGTTTAACGCAGATGGGCGATCCTTGACAAGAATGCCGTACGGCCCACGCGCTCCAAGAACAAGCCCATTCGGCAATTTCTTGCCAAGACGATAGGCTGCCGTTCCGCCGACTGTGAAAACACCAATTTTTTTCTTAAAAAGTCCGCGAGCATTACCCTGGAAAATAAAGGCCTCAAGATCGCCACCCCAGAAACTGGTGTGAATCAAGTCTGCCTTGTCAAGAGACATCGCCGAAATCTCGGAACCGTACTGTCCAGCAAAGATTTTCGGGAATTGAGTTTTATCAGATGCCTTTGTGTTTGGCATAATCTGTTGCAAGGTAAGGTCAAAATCACGCCAAGAGTCCTGCCCCCAAGCATAATTCTGGTTGATACCAGTATACCCTTTCATATCAGGGAATTTTTCTTTGACGTACATAGCGGCAGCTACGTTGTCTGCAGTAGCATGACCCATTGTTCTGAAAACATATTTTCTTGCAGCTTCCTCAAAAATTCTTGGCGTTCCACAGGTCGCAAATATGGTGAACTGCTTTAGCTCTTCAGCAACTGGCGCAAGAGCTTGACAATTTCCCGAAGAAATATAGCCAACGATCGCATCTACATTTCTCTTTTCAACAAGGTTTCTGTATTCAGCCACTTGCTTTGTGGCGCCACCACCTTCGTCTAGAGGGATAACACTTGCAGTCGCCCCGCCAAAACCTTTAGTATTATAAGGTGCCGGAAGCTTTCCAGCATTAATGGCATCAGTGACCATTTTGGCACCATTCATAGCAGGGATGCCAAATGGACCAGCAGCACCACCTGTTAAAAACGACGGCACCGCAATTGTAATTGTATCCTTGGCATGGGCAATTCCGCCCGCAAGGGCAACAGCCGAAACAGCTGCAAACCCCAATGCACCCTTGAGAAGTTTATTTGTCATTTCATTCCTCCCGATTATCGGATTTTTATTTTAGCGTTTCCGCCAATTAAAGACGGTAGCTATTAAGAGACAACGAATGGAGGTTGGTCAAGTATTGTCTGAAAACTACCTAAATTTATTTTTGTTCGTATTCAATTTGCCGCTTTGAACATTTAGCTCCGTATCCTTGACCGCAAATCCAGTCTTTAGCAGCCGCAGAAAACAGGCTCATACTTCAATAAACCGACTGTTTCTCCCGATTGTTTGGGGCCAGCCATCACCCGATTCAGCGCATGATTTCTGGGGTAATTTCTGGCTCTGGCTCTGGGGTAATTTCTGGCTCTGGCGCGGAAATTATAATATCAATATTGCCAGAAGGATGGATTTGATTAGGATGATATAATGCACAACCCTCTTGCCGGCGATTGACGATCTCTGCAACTTGATGCCAATGAATTTGGCGGTTTCAAAGAAGGTTTTGAAGATAGTGAACGACCAAAACGCATTATCCGTGATTGATTCGATTGTTGATGACTGGCTTTGCCGCTTCAATGCCGCCCTGCATCAAACCTCATCATCTACTGGTGAAACACCGGCAGGTTTCGTTGATCTATTTCACGACAACAGCTTTTGGCGCGACGCGCTAGCGCTCAGCTGGCAGCTTCAGACCGTTACTGGCGCAACAAACATTCTAAACAGCCTTCCCGCGGCGGCGGCCAAAGCCGGAAGTGGCGCGATCACGCTTGATCCCCAAGCCACCGCGCCACGCCTTGTGACCCGTGCTGGCAGTGATGCGATCGAAGCCTTTTTTACCTTTACCACCCATGCCGCACATTGCCGTGGTATTTTGCGGCTTAATGCAGATGAGAAACATCCTGACCATTATCGGGCATGGACATTTTTTACCGCAATCGATGCATTGATCGGCTTTGAGGAAAAAACCGACCGTAACCGGCCAACAGGGCAATCCTATTCGCGTGATTTTCGCGGGCCAAACTGGCTGGATAAACGCCTTGCTGCCGCCAGCTACGAAAATCATGGCCCGGCCGTTCTGGTTGTTGGTGGTGGGCAGGCTGGCTTGGCGATTGCCGCACGGCTAACCCAGCTTGGCATCGACACATTGATTGTCGATAAAAACAACCGCATCGGCGATAATTGGCGCAATCGCTATCATGCGCTGATTTTGCATAATCAGCTTCATGTCAATCATCTTCCCTATATGCCTTTTCCGCCAACATGGCCGACCTATATTCCAAAAGATATGCTGGCTTTATGGTTTGAATCCTACGCCGCCGCAATGGAGCTGAATTTTTGGACGCAATGTGAAGTGACAAAGGCCAGTTATGATGACAAGACCGAACGTTGGCAGGTTGCATTGCGCACCGCCGATGGCGGCATACGTCATATGTCACCGCGCCATGTGATTATGGCCACCGGCGTTAGCGGCATTCCCAATCTTCCCAAAATTGACTCGCTTTCAGCCTTTCAAGGGCCAGCGGTTCATTCCAGCCAATATCATGATGGCGAAGATTGGTCAGGAAAACATGCCATCGTTATTGGTTGCGGCAATAGCGGCCATGATATCTCACAAGACCTATATTCAAGCGGTGCCAAAGTCACCATGATCCAGCGCAGCCCCAGCCTTGTTGTCAACATCGAACCTAGCGCTCAATTCCCCTACAAGCTGTATGACGAAGACCGCGGCACGGATGAATGTGATTTCATCACCACCTCAATGCCAACCCCACTTGTCAAACAGGCACATCGCCATTTCACCAAAGCCGCGCGCAAAACCGATAAGGCGCTTCTTGATGGTCTAGAAAATGTCGGGTTCAAACTTGATTTTGGCGATGATGATACCGGCTGGCAGTTTAAATATCTTACCCGTGGTGGTGGCTATTATTTCAATGTTGGCTGTTCTGACCTGCTTGCCGAGGGCAAAATTGATCTTGTGCAATTCGACCAGATTGACCAATTCACCGATCATGGCATGGTGATGAAAGATGGTCGTAAAATTGACGCTGATATTGTTATTATGGCGACCGGCTACAAACCGCAGGAATATCTTGTCAGCAAATTATTCGGCGATGAAATTGCTGCACGAATTGGCCCTATCTGGGGTTTTGGCGATGGCATGGAACTGCGCAATATGTATTGTCAGACCGGACAGCCAGGCCTATGGTTTATCGCTGGCAGCTTTGCCCAATGCCGGATCTATTCGAAATATCTAGCCTTGCAAATCAAGGCGCTGGAAGAAGGCATCATTCAGCCCCAACAGCCCTAACCCGCACATACTTGCACCTTTAGTAAAACGAGACATGACATGAAATTCGCAATGATCAACGGTATCTCCATTCATTATCAATTTGATGATGCTGGCGCTGCCAAGCCGCTTATTGTTTTTTCCAACTCGCTTGCCACCGATTTCCGCATTTGGCAGGATTGTGTTGACGATCTATCGGCTGATTATTCCATTCTTCGCTATGACAAACGTGGCCATGGCCTATCCGGCATGGGAACACCGCCCTATCAGATCGATGATAATGTGAATGATCTTGTTGCTTTGATGGATCATCTTGGCCTATCGGGCGCGGTTGTTGTTGGGCTGTCAGTTGGCGGCCTGATTGCCCAAGGTCTGTATCACGCCCGCCCCGATCTTGCTAAAGCCCTGATCCTTTGCGACACGGCTGCCAAAATTGGCAATGCCGAAATGTGGAACGACCGCATCGCCATTGCGCGTGATGGTGGCTTGGCCGCGCTTGTTGATGCTAATATGCAGCGCTGGTTCTCACCAGCTTTTCACGCCGACCGCGCAACCGAACTGCATGGATATAGGGCCATGTTCACCCGCACGCCACTTGACGGCTATATTGGCACCGGCATGGCCATTCGTGATGCTGATTTCCGTGATCAAGCGCCCAATATTGCTGTACCAACGGTTTGCGTTGTTGGTGATCAAGATGGTGCCACCCCGCCAGATCTGGTGCGCGGCACTGCCGATATGATCCCGGGTGCAAAATTTGAACTGGTGAAAGATGCAGGCCATATCCCCTGTGCTGAACAGCCAGCCGCGATCATCAAGATCATTCGCGATGTGATGGCTGGTCTCTAGCCACGATCATCACAAATCCCATCAAAACCGATCATCGGGCAGGCATGTTTTGCCTGCCTTTTTTCATGGTCAATGATCGGGCTTTGTTTGCCAATTTGATCAGCTATTAGGCTGGTTTGGCGCGGCGTGGCTGCGCGGCGATCACGGTGGTAACCGCTGGCCGTGCGCGAATTTCATCAAGCAGGGCATTTAATCGCGGCCGGTTTTTACGCATTGCCGTTTTATCAAGATCCCAGCGGCTAAGCATATAAAGATAGAAATCGGCAGCGGTAAGGGTTTGCCCGCAAATATAAGGGTCAAGGCTGGCTTCAAGATGATCGAAAATAACCCGATGTTCGTCACGCGCCTTTTGCCGGATCGTTTCAGCCGCCGCCGCATCGCCATAATAGCGGGTATGATGCTGGCGATGATAAGCCGGATAAACCGACGTCGCCAAAAGCGCCAGATATTGATGATAGCGATCATTTTGCGGTGTGCCTTGAGGCGGTGCCAGATCGCCAAACCGGCTGGTGATATGATGAATGATCGCCAGCGTTTCAAAAACCTGCGTTCCGTCAGGACAAATCAAAACAGGAATTCGGCCAAGCGGATTTGCCGCAAAAAAATCAGGGCTTTTCACCTCGGCCGGATCGGGAAAGGAAATGTCATAATCAATACCGGCCTCACGAAATAAAAATTCGGCAATCAATGACCCCGCACCTGCCCTGCCGATGATGTGATAATTCCCCATTTTTCAGTCCTCACTCAATTGACGTAATCACGCTAGGCGGCCAAATGTTTAAGCCAGGTCTCCAACATACTAATTTGACAACGATACCAAGCTTAGACAGATATCCATCTTGTCTGGCACCCTATCTCTGGCTAGTCTAAGGCTATTTTCACCCCACATTGCTAGCATAGGCAAGTCACATGTTTAATTCTGCTGTTGCCACTTTGAATGCGCCGCCTGTTTCAATCGTGCTAAACTGGAAATCATCTTATGATGGTGCCAACGGGGCTTTGATTGATATGAGTCAGGCGGTTCCCGGCTATTCTGCACATCCCGATATTTTGGCGGCATTGGCCACGGGGGCATCTGATCCGGCATTGGCGCGTTATGGGCCGGTTGAGGGGGATCCCGAATTTCGCAACGCCTATGCCGATCATGTAAGCCAGATTTACAATGCCAAAATTGATCGCAGTGAAGTGCAAATCACCTCGGGCTGTAATCAGGCCTTTGTCGCAACCGTGCTGGCGCTCGCGGGGCATGGCGACCGTATCTTGATGATGCGCCCCTGCTATTTCAACCATGAATCAACGCTTGGCATGCTTGGTGTTGGCATTGATTATGTTGATTGTGATGATGATGGCGGCCTGCTTCCCAATTGCACTTTGATTGATGCTGCTATCGGGCCACAAACACGCGCGATCGCGCTGGTCAGCCCCAATAATCCGGCAGGCAGCATCTATCCGGCACCGCTTCTTGCTGAGATTCTGGCCTTATGTCAAAAGCGGGGAATCTGGCTTATCCTTGACGAAACCTATCGCGATTTTATGCCGCTTGACATGGATGTGCCGCATCATCTTTTTGCAAAGGATGATTGGCAATCATCACTGATCCAGCTTTACAGCTTTTCAAAATCATATTGTCTTCCCGGGCATCGGCTTGGTGCCATCATTGCCGGCCGCGACGTCGTCGCCCAATTGGCAAAAATTATTGATAATATCCAGATTTGTGCCCCGCGTGTGGCACAGCATGCCTTGACGCCAATGTTGGCATCCATGACAAGCTGGCGACAGGAAAATCGCGAAAGAATCGCGGCACGCGCCGCCGTATTTCGAACCGCAATGGATGATTTACCCGGTTGGGATCTGTTGAGTAGCGGTGCCTATTTTGGCTATGTTCGTCACCCCTTTACCGGTGTTGGCTCGCGCCAGATTGCCGAAACCATGGCACGCAAAGCGGGCGTTCTTGTTATTCCGGGTGCTTTTTTTGGGGCTGGACAGGATGGCGCTCTTCGCTTTGCCTTTGCCAATGCAGGCCGCGATGTGATTGTCAAGCTTGCTGACCGCCTATCATCTCTGACGCTTTAGGTCATTTTAACAAAACATAAACGCGACAATCTGCTGATTGACATCATTAAGCCATGCGGCACGATCAAACCCTGCCGGATCAAGCGCGACAGGGATAGTCTCCTCGCGCGTCACACGATCGACAAAAGGCGCGATAAAGGCGAAATGATGCCCATCTTCCAATTCAACATGATCAATATCGCCAACATGATCTGAATTTTACCCCCTTGCCGTGATTAGTCGAGCCATTATCGGCCGAGCTATGATAAATCAGACAAGAGGCAAGTCTATAGTTTTCACAGGATTAACCTTTTGCGGCAAAGCCAGAAAGCTGGCGGGCAAGCGGTGCCATTTGCGTTTTTTCGATGCGCTCCAATGGCAATTCACCATTGGCCAGCAGGATATCCTGTTTCAGCCCCATCAGATGTGGGTACCATTCACGTTGAAGCGGCGATTTCCAACGCCATAGCAAAATATCCAGCGCCGCCAATGCGGTTTTCGCCGATGGCATTGCAAATTCGGCGGCAAAGCCATAAGGCGCATCGAAATAGGCGGCAATGTCAAAAAACACATCCGGCACCGCTGCTTTTTGCATCAATTCGCGCCAGTATATTTTGCCAGCCTCACTGCCGCGCCCAGCCTGATCGCGCCCGCCCGCCATTAGTCCCAAAAGCAGCAAATCAGTCTCGATCATGCCTGTTGGATTCAGCATTATATGCGGCATGTCAGTATTGCGCCACGGCCCAAGAAATAGCCGCCGTGGACAATAATCATTGGCGTAAAAATTATCCCAGATAATGATCGATGCCGGATCAAGATGCCCGCCAGCATCACCAAAAGGACGCGGCGCAACAATATCATCCCCACAATAGACCACCTGATGCTGTGGGTCGAGGTGGCTAGTAAATTGTTCAAGATAGGCTAAGGATTGCGTATCATCTGGCGTGATCAGACTATCGGCATAGATACGTGGTACAATAATGATCGCGGCGTCAATGGCCAGCCCAAGCCGGTTGGCAAGCGCCGCATGCGCCCTACCTTCATTTGTAAAACTGCCAGATCGCGCCTCAAAATCAGCGGCGATATCGTCCATCAATAGCGCAATCATGCTGGCACCATTTGCCAAAAACTGGCGCACCTTTGCCACCAAAGTGGTGAAATCATTTTTCTGATCCACCGACGCATCTAGACTGGCAAAATCAAAATCCAGCCCGGGCGCGATACCGGCAATCAGGTGAATATTCTTGGCCGCTGCAATGGTGGCAAATTGGGTAAATTCAGCTTGCCACGCCTTGTCATAGGGCTGACGCCAAAATTGCCGATGACGTGCATCTTCTTTTGGTGCGTAAAAATAGCTTGTCATTTCCGCTGCGGCAACGCCGCCAAGAAGCCGGTTGCGATCATGCCAATCGAAAAGCCTGCCATAATAGCCTTCGATATAGCCGGTGAAAATCAGCGTCATTTATGCCCTGTCCCTTGCCCGTTTGCCGCGCATCATAAGATTGTTATTTGTTACCAGCTTTGCATTCGCTATCATGGCATTATTAAAACCTATTTCGGGGCGAAAGCAAAAGCTTTGCGATATCTATTTAGCCATCGCAGGCGATCAAGACGGAGTCAGTAAATGAATATTGTGGCCATTGGCGCACATCCTGATGATCTGGAAATCTTTGCCTATGGCTTTTTGGCAGCCGCATCATCGCGCGGCGATAATCTGATCCTTGGCGTTGCCACTGATGGTGCGGCTGGCGGTGTTAATCAAGGCGCCGAACTCGCAAGGCAACGTGCTGATGAAGCCCGAAACGGGCTTGCCGCGCTTGGCACACCAACCTTGCTTGATCTTCCCGATGGCCAGCTTGCTGATGCGCCAAATGCCCAAAACCGCATCAAGGATTTCATTCGCGATGCCGCGCCCGATCTTGTGATTACCCATGCGCCTGAAGATTATCATCCCGATCATCGTGCACTAGCAGCTTATGCTCGTGACGCTGCCGGATTCATCTGTCCGGTATTGTTTTGCGACACTTTGATGGGGGTTGGTTTTACGCCGGATTACTATATTGATATTACTCCGCATTTCGCCGCCAAGCAAAAGGCCATCATGGCGCATCACAGTCAGGATCCATCTCGATTTTCCAGCGCCAGCGCGATCATGAACCGGTTTCGTGCCGCCCAATGTAATGCGCCTGACGGCCATTATGCCGAAGCCTATCGTCTTGATAGCCGGTTTCCATTTACCGATATCCGTGATCTGTTGCCACCGCCGCCACCTTACCGGCCATTTTATGTTTCAGGATCTGATGCGCTGATCTAAACCGGTCGTACTAGCACCCCGCCACAAACCGGTCGATGGCACCCGGTTGTTGCCGGAAATGATGTTGGCAATCCAGAGATATGCCGCGCTGCCAAAAATGCCATTAATTCGGCCTCAAGCATATCAGGCGAAAATAACGACCTGTCGCCAACAAAATTGCCATCTTTCACGGCACCGCCAAACCGGTTTTGCAAATGCGCTTTGAGGCAAAGATTGCGTCTGCCGCCACCGGCAATCAGGATTGTTTGCGGCGGCGCGGGCAATTGATCAATCGCCGCGGCAATGCTGTTTGCCGTGAACAGAGCCAGGCTGGCCATCGCATCAGCTGGCGCTTTGGCCAGCAATCGCGCATCATCAAGGCAATGTTGAAACGCCTGACGATCGAGTGACTTTGGCCAATCAGCGGTAAAATAAGGCTCATCAAGCCATACATCGACAAGCGTGGTATCCGCTATGCCACTTGCCGCCAATGCGCCATCTTTGTCAAAATCAGCATCGCAATAAAGCCGCATATAATCATCCATCAACGCATTACCGGGTCCGGTATCAAATCCGATCAAGCCCGCGCCATCTTTTACCCCTGTTTGATTGGCAACCCAAGTCAGATTGGCAACCCCCCCGATATTGACCAGAACCGCCGGCAAATCGACGGCAAGACGCGCCAGCATCGCCGCATGAAACACCGGTGCCAAGGGCGCGCCCTGCCCGCCAGCCGCCATATCGGCACGCCGCACATCATGCACGACCGGCAGGCCAGTTTTGGCGGCCAATAATGCGGCATCGCCAAGCTGAATTGTCGTGCGGCCCAGCGGGTGACCATCACTGCCAGAGGGATTATGATAGATTGTCTGGCCATGAAAGCCGATCAATGCCGGCGATTGATTGCTGCTGTCTAGTAATTTCAAAACGGCATTTGCGTGATCTTCGGCAATTAGCCGATCAAGATGCTGACGGGCGAGGGCATCATGCATGTGATCATATGCATTAGCGACAGCCGCCCAGATACCATTGCGCGTTTCGGGCCGATATTCAAACGATCCAGAACAGCCTGTATTTTGAAATTTCTGGCCGTCAGTTTGCAGAATCGCAGCGTCAATGCCATCGGCACTGGTTCCCGACATCAAGCCTATAACAAATGATCCTGCCATGCGTCTCTTCTCTTTTGCTTTGCTGACGCCTATAGTGACGCGATGAGCATCAGAAATCGAGATCCAAATCACGACACCACCGAAGATGTGCCGCCAGCTGGCCGTCATGTTGATAAAATGGCACCATCGGCGGCGCTGTCGCTTATGCTTGACAGTCAAGCAGGTGCAATTCCGGCATTGCGGACCGCCTTGCCAGCAATTGAAGCCGCAGCAATTGCCACATATGACCGCCTGAGCCGGACAAGCAAAGGTCGGCTAATCTATGCTGGCGCTGGCACATCGGCCCGTATTGGGGTTCAAGATGGCGCCGAATTGCCACCAACCTTTAACTGGCCCAAAGACCGGCTTGGCTTTTTGATTGCAGGCGGGCCATCGGCGCTTTTGGGGGCCATTGAAAATGCCGAAGATGATGCCGCTGCTGGTGCGGCTGGCTTTACCGCGCTTGATGGTGGCGCGAATGATGTTGTGATCGGCATCGCTGCCAGCGGCAAAACCCCCTATACGATCGGCGCAATTGAGGCAGCCCGCAAATCAGGCGCAATGACCATCGGCATAGCCAATAATCCCAACACCCCCCTCTTGACCGCAGCCGATCATCCAATCCTGCTTGCCACCGGCGGTGAAATCATTGCCGGATCAACACGATTAACCGCCGGAACCGCGCAGAAAATTTGTATGAATTTAATCTCGAATATGATCATGATTCACATGGGTTTTGTTGCCAATGGCATGATGGTGGCAATGGTACCAACCAATGAAAAACTGCGTCACCGCCGTAATCAGATTGACGCCGCGCTAGGACAACAATCGCGGATCGATTGATAGATGTTGAGCAGCATCAGCAAAACTAAGCATGCTGATAAGATCATCTCGATCCAACGCCACACATCCGGCAGTACTGGTTTTGCCATCGGCGATACAATGCAAAAAAATGGCGCTTCCGCGTCCGGCGATTGGTGGCGCATCGTTAAACCCCAGCATGACAACAAGATCATAAGCGCCATCATCACGCCACATCACCTCATGGCTGGCTGCAAAGGGCAAGGTCACATGGCAATTATAATCTTGATGCGCCGGATCATCGCACCAGCCACAATGCGGCGTGATCACACTTGCCGGAATGACCGTATCAACCGACCCCAGCAAATCCTGCCGATAATAGAGATGGCGCAATGCCCACCGGCCAACTGGTGTTGCCATATCGCCTTCGCGTTTGCCATCGGCCGTAATGAAACCAGCCCCGCCAATAATGGCGCGCCTTGGCACCCGATCACCAGCCTGCAACCAATAATGGCCAGCCTTATCACGATCAAGACACCAGTCCGGCATTGCATCAAACCTTTTTCTAGATAGAGTTATCTCACGGCTGGCATGGAGAAATTGCTTTTTCCATTCTTGCCATGGGGTCTAATATAGCAAACGCAATTTGATGGAGCCATGATAATGCGTGATTTTATGACAAGTCTGGCCGCCTATCGCGACAGGCGCATGATCCGCATTCTGCTTCTTGGAGCGATGAGTGGCTTTCCGTGGGTTCTGATTGGCTCATCGCTATCGCTATGGCTCAATGAAGATGGCCTAAGCCGGTCGGCGATTGGCTGGGCCGGACTGATTTTCAGCATCTATGCCATCAATTTTTTCTGGGCACCGCTGATCGACCGGATTCAGATACCCGGACTTGCTCGCAAAATTGGCCAGCGCAAAGCATGGATTTTATGTTTCCAGATTGTCATTCTTTTGTCGCTTCTGGTCTGGAGCCTGCTTCGTCCGTCGGAAGATATCTGGCTTGTGATGGCGATTGGGCTTGTCATTGCCACCGCGTCAGCATCACAAGACATTACCATTGACGCGCTTCGCATTGAACAGATCGACGCTTCGGAAAAAAGTGCCATGGCCGCAGGCGCGGCGATTCATGTGACAGGCTGGTGGAGCGGCTATAAAATAGGCGGCATCATTGCGCTTTTCAGTGCCGATTTCCTGCAAAATGCTGGATTTGAAAATTACTGGCAATTGACGTTTATCGGGCTTGGTGGGCTGGTTATTCTGGCGAATATCGGGCTTTTATTCATTCCCGAAGCAAGCGCCACTGCGCGCATCGAAGCGCAAAACAAGGCCGAGGCCGATATCGTCAAAAAGCTTAGTGTAAATAATCATTTTGCCCGATTCATTGGCTTTCTTGCCAGCACGGTCTGGGGCCCGCTTGCCAGCTTTTTCCGGCAGAATGGCGTTGCCATCGGACTCGGTATTCTAAGCTTTGTTCTATTGTTCAAAATCGGCGAAGCCTTCATGGGCAAAATGTCGTTGATCTTCTATTCCGAAATCGGCTTTTCAAAATCAGATATCGCGCTCTTTTCAAAAGGCCTTGGCTGGATAACCACCGTTGCCTTTACCCTTCTTGGCGGGTTTTTTGCCATTCGGTCAGGCGCGGTTCGCGCCCTGTTCATTGCTGGCATTGCAATGGCGGTAACCAATGTCATGTTCAGTGTTCTTGCTTGGACAGGTAAATCTGAATGGGTGTTTGCGCTTGCGGTTGTGCTTGATGATATCGCCGCTGCCTTTGCCACTGTTGCGTTTGTAACCTTTATTTCGCTTCTTGTTGATCGCACCTATACCGCAACGCAATATGCGCTTTTGGCCTCGATCGGCACCATTGGCCGAACGACCTTGGCAGCGTCATCAGGGGCAATGGTTGATGGGCTTGGGGGTGATTGGGGTTTGTTCTTCGTCATCACCGCGCTGATGGTCATTCCATCGCTTTGCTTGCTATGGCTGCTTCGCCATAAGATTCAGCTAAATGGTGGCTAGGATTTATCTCGTCCGATTAGCCCCCGATCAGCCATTGGACGGCGAAGCGCCGTTACCGGCCCTGCAGTAATCGCAATACGCGCAATGGCATCATCTAGCGGCTCGCTTGCCACCGCCATATGATGCGCGTTGGCGTGAAGCAGGTTTTCGCCGTCCTGTATGATGCCAACATGACCATGCCAGAACACCAGATCGCCGCGTTGCAATTGCGATAGATCGTCAATGCCACTGCCGATATGGTGTTGCGGGCCGGAGTCACGCGGCACATCAATACCGCCTGTGGCCAAGGCTAGTTGCACCAATGCCGAACAATCAAGCCCCCATGCACAACGCCCACCCCACCTATAAGGGCTGGCAACAAGCTTTTCAGCAATCGCCACCCAATCATCAACCTGCGTCACATCACCCAGAACATGACCCGCCGTGTCGCCTGACCCGCATGACGCCAATGGCAAAAGATGCTGGCGAGGTAAAAAACCACTGCCATTTGGGGTGATGATTTCAGCAAAGTCATCTTGCAATGACGTGATAGTAACCAAGGCACCAAGCGACAGCGCAAAACGCCCCGCGCTTTTGATATCGGCTTGCGAGGTTACATTGCTCATTGGGGCGATTACCCGCGTATTGGGTGTTGGCAAAGCGCCAAGACAATATCGCGGAACCCAGCCTCTATATCCATCACTGCCAAGCCTGCCAAAGGTAAATTCATTTTCTGACTGCTCAGCCTCAAATGCCTCGCCAAAAAGACATTCACTATCGAGTGCCGCATCGGCAAATGGGCCAGATCGCAAAGGCGCAGATGGGGTGATAATGCGAAATAGTGCCATCTGATTTACAAACCAATTTTTTCACACCATTGCCCGACATTAAAATTCGGACAGGTTTTTTCGGTATAGTCAAAATCACGATGGCCGCATATTTGGGCATCAGGATAGGCGTCACGCCAACCGCGAAGCACGGTTTCCAGCGCCGCAAATTGAACATCCGTAAAATCTTGACGGCCAATCAAACAGACACCAAGGCTGACCTCATTAAAGCCTTTGACATGCGCGCCAATCCAATAATCGGGACGGCCATGTTCAATGCGCCCATCACGGCAGATTACCCGGTGATAGCCAATGCCATTCCAGCCAAAGCCAAGATGCATTTGGTGAATATCACTTGCATCAAGCGGCTGGTCATCGGGCGTATCGGCGCAATGCACCACGAGATAACGGATATTTTCGGCTTTCAGCATGATTCATTCGTCCAATTCTTATTAACCTTATCGCGCCCCCATTATGCCATTATCGATAAGGCCGATATGGCGATTCTGGTTTATGGCATTTTCCTTTGCTGCAAATCCATGCCATAGTCGGGCGGCTGCGTTCGAGCAAATCATTGCACAGGTAAAAGCCGCATTCATAGGGAAATATTCATGCCATTATCGTTGGTAAAATCTGCGGTTGAGACCAGCCAAATCAAGGCGGTTATTTTTGATATGGACGGGCTTTTGCTAGACACTGAAACCTTGTCCTTTGAGTCATTCATCGCAACGGCCGCCCGATATGATCTTGTGGTCGGGATTAACGATTATCGCGACATGATCGGGCTGAATGCGGCGACTGGCATTGATATTCTTCGCAGCATGCTACCGACAAATATGGATGCGGTTGCCTTCAAGAATGAATGGCTTGATGTCTACCGCCAGCTTTTGCTTGATGATGTGCCGGTAAAGGCGGGGGCGCACGCTTTTCTGGCAAGCCTTCACCAGATCGATATGCCACGCGCTGTCGCCACCTCGTCATCTGGCCAAAAAGCGCGCGCTATTTTACAAAAAACCGGCCTGATGCACTATATCCAGCATGTTACCGGCGGTGATGAAGTGCCCGCTGGCAAACCCGCGCCAGATGTTTATCTCGATGCCGCCCGCAAGCTCGGCATTGATGCAGCTGACTGTCTTGCACTTGAAGATTCAAACAATGGCACTACTGCCGCTTTGGCCGCTGGCATGACGGTTATTCAGATCCCCGACCTAGCGCCATCTAACCGATCGCCAAACCCACCCGATTTTCAAATCTGCACCAGCCTTGCCGAAGCGGCCAGCCTGATTGGTCTTGAAATTGATATGTCATCACCGGCAACCATTGATGCCAACCGGCCATAACTTGGTTAAGGCCAAACCAGATAGCCGACCGCGGCACGGCGACAACAGGCTAGACATAGCATTGATTTGACGCCTATCATAATCATGAAATGTGCCGATAACATTTGGCGCAAGTGGAAAAGGGGCAGGGAAATTATGCGGTTTCTTCATACAATGGTTCGGGTGCGTGATATTGACGAGTCACTTGATTTTTATTGCACCAAATTAGGTCTTGTTGAAATGCGCCGCAAGGATGTTCCCGAAGGCCGCTTTAGCCTCATTTTTCTGGCAGCACCAAAAGATATGCAAAGCAGCAAGGCTAGCGGTGCGCCGGAACTCGAACTGACATTTAACTGGGATCCGGAAGATTATGATTATGGCCGTAATTTCGGCCATCTTGCCTATAAGGTCGATAATATCTACGAAACATGCCAGCAATTGATGGATGCTGGTGTTGTGATCAACCGTCCACCCCGCGATGGGCGCATGGCTTTTATCAAGTCGCCGGATAATATCTCAATCGAATTGCTACAAGAAGGCGATTCCCTACCAGCAACCGAACCATGGCTTTCGATGGAAAATACAGGAAGCTGGTAAGCATATTTGCCGCCGGTTAAAAGGAGCTGCCCATGGCCTTTCAGACACATCAATTTCCCTATGGCGACGATAATTACGGGCTTTTGCTGCATTGCACCGAAAGCAACCTTACCGCCTGTGTTGATGCAGGCGACGCCGCGGCGACCGAAGCAGCCTTGGCCGAAACCGGCTGGCAGCTTAGCCATATTTTCATTACGCATCATCATGGTGATCACACCGCTGGCCTTGCTGAATTGAAACAGCGTCATGGCGCTACCGTTCTTGGTCCGGTCATTGATAGCGCAGCAAGCGCGCTTTATAATATTCGGCTTGGCGATGGTGATCATTTTGAATTTGCCGATCGCCAAATCGACGTAATTTCGACGCCCGGTCACACGCTTGATATGCTGAATTTCTATATCGCATCTGAATCCATGGTTTGCACTGGTGACACGCTATTTGTTATGGGATGTGGCCGCATTTTTGAAGGCGATCCCGATATGATGTGGGCATCGCTTGAAAAGCTGTTGGCACTTCCTGACCAAACGGTCATTTATTGCAGCCATGAATATACGATTTCCAATGCTGCCTTTGCGCGGTCGGTTGATCCGGATAATGCCGCGCTTGCCGCGCGCCAAGAGGCCATTGTCGAATTACGTGAAAACGGCTTTCCAACCGTGCCAACGCGCCTCGATCTTGAAAAGGCAACCAACCCGTTTTTGCGCGTTGAAGATGCCGCTATCCGCGCTCATCTCGGTTTGGAAACAGCCAGCAATGCCGCGGTGTTTGCCGAAATCCGCAAGCGCAAAGATCATTTTTAGCCAAGACCGTTTTGGTAAAGACCGTTTTGGTAAAGACCGTTTTGTTAAAGACCGGCTATTTACAGCCATAGGCGTCTTTGATCGCTCCCCAGACAAGAAGCGTTGCCGCAAGGTCAAGATTGGCTTCGGGGCGTGCCAGCCATTGCATTGTTGTTGCCTTTAACTGGTCGGGCGACACCCCGTCTGGAAGACAGAATTGGCGTTTTGTCCCGCTGGTCTTCTCCCCCATCAGATCAATCGTGGTAAAAGCATCAACAGCACCAGCGATATAGACAAAACAGACCGCCTCGTCATTTGGGTTTTTTGACGTGCAATAAAGCCGCAATTGATTGCCATCAATAAAGTCGGCGCGCGCCGGGGCAGCCTTCAATAGAGACAGACCAAGAAGCGCCAGAATTGATAATTTCCCAAGGCCGAAAACAGACCCATGTCCGGTGAGGCGTTTCATCATGATTCGCTGCCTGTTTGTAAAATGATCTTTGGGGGTGCCGTACCGTGGTGAATATCCAGAAACGACTGCGCCCCCGCGTCAAGATGCCGAATTTCGGCCCAGCCCTTGCCGCTGATCTTGCCGCTCGTCAGCAAGGCCAAGGCTTCGGCAAAATCATCTTTGCGATAGCAATAGGTGCCTTGAAACTTAATTTCCTGCAAGGTGATGCGGCGCGTATCAAGGCCGGGTTCATTATCCTGCAACCCAATATGAACAATAACCCCACCCGGCCGGACAAGCGCACTTGCCGCACGGCGTGTCGCCCCTGATCCGACTGCATCAATGATAATATCAATCCGGCTGGAATCAGGCGTTTCACAAAGCGGATCATAGGCGCGCATAACGCTGATCTTTTCCAGCATTTCGCGGCGAAGCGCATTGGTTTCAGCAATCTGGATATTGCCATAACCATAAGCCTCAAACACCAGCGCGGCCAAAAGACCAATTGCCCCCCCACCAAGAACAACAATGGCTGCATCGCGATGATCGCCAGCTAACTGGCAGGCAAGTCGCACCGCATGAACCGAGCAGGCCAACGGCTCGGCAAGCGCCGCTTCGGCAAATGGCAAATCATCATCAATCACGGTAAGATTGCCAGAATCAATCGCCAGCTTTTCAGCAAAAGCACCTGGAACGCGCATGCCAATCAATTCACGGCTTGGGCAAAGATGCTCATCGCCACGATTGCAACAATCACAATCACCACAGGTCATCAGCGGGTTAATGGCCACCCGCTCGCCGGCAAGCGCGCCGGTTTGAACAATGCCAACCGCCTCATGCCCAAGCACCAATGGCGGCACCCGCCGTTCATCATGCCCATGCCAAGCATGCATATCCGATCCACAAATGCCGCAAAATGCCAGATCAACCAAAACCTGATTGTCGCCTGCAACTGGCACATCAACATCGCGAATTTCCGACATTTGCGTGCCGGTATAAACAAGCGCCTTCATTTCGCTGTAAATCCTCCATCAACAGCAATTGACTGGCCAGTGACATAGCCGCTGGCATCCGAAGCTAAAAACAGCAATGGCCCGCGCATATCCTCAAGCGCGCCATTACGACCAATGGCCGTTGCCGCTGCCAGCCTTTGTGCCACGTCCTGATCGGCAAATAACGGTGCGGTTAATTCGGTTGGAAAAAACCCGGGCGCAAGCGCATTAGCGGTAATGCCATATCGTGACCATGCTTCGGCCATGGCGCGGGTCAGTTGCAGGATACCACCCTTGGCCGCACCATAGGAAATGCCATTTTCAAAAGCACGTGTGGATTGAAGCGAGGCAATATTGATGATGCGCCCCCATCCATTCTGCTTCATATGAGGCACAAATTTCTGGCTAACCAAAAATGGTACATTCAAATTCAGATCTATCGAATAATGCCACTCAGATTCAGAAATATCATCAGCATGACGCCGCGGATTTATCCCTGCGGCATTGACGATGATGTCGGGTTGATGATCCGTTTCCGAAACCATATCGAACAAATGGTCAGCCGCGCCACGTTCAACCAGATCAAGCGCAAATATGGCGCCGTCATGGTCGCCAAGACTGGCCGATAACCGGTCTTCGCGGCGGCCGACAAGATAGACCCGCACCCTAGCCTCGGCTAATGCCTTTGCCATGAATTGGCCAAGACCGCTGCCACCGCCGGTAATCAATGCGGTTTTGCCGGCAACATCAAACAGGTTCATGCCTGCATCAACCAAGATTTTCTCCGGGGAAATATTTGCGCAATCTTACATCGGCTGCGCGCGCATGACCTTCCATTCCCTCAAGCCGTGAAATGCGCGCCGCTGCCTGTCCAACCTCACGATTGGCCTCTTTGGTCATGCGCTGCGTTGTTACGATTTTCAGGAATTTATGAACCGAAAGGCCGCCAGTATAATGCGCCGCGCCTTTGGTTGGCAGAATATGATTTGTGCCTGAACATTTATCGCCATAGGTCACGGTGGTTTCCTCACCGATGAATAATGAACCGTAATTTTTCAAACGCGCAGTATACCATTCATCCTTATTGGTATGAATTTCCAGATGTTCAGCCGCATATTCATCCGACACTTGTGCCGCTTCTTCATCGCTATCGCATAAAATCACCTCGCCATAATCGCGCCATGCAACGGTTGCGGCATTGCGGGCGGTTTCGGGCAAGGCATTAATGTGACGATCCATCCGCGCCATCACATCATCGGCTAGCTGGCGCGATGTTGTGATTAGCCATGCCGGCGAGTCGGGGCCATGTTCGGCTTGACTGACCAGATCTTCGGCAACGACGGCCGCATCGGCGGTTTCATCAGCAATCACGGCAATTTCGGTTGGACCTGCAAACATATCAATGCCAACACGGCCATAAAGCATGCGCTTGGCCTCGGCAACAAATCGGTTGCCCGGCCCAACCAGCAAGCGAGCAGGCTTGCCGGTAAATAGGCCATAGGCCATTGACGCAATGCCCTGAACCCCGCCAAGTGACAAGATGGTATCGGCACCACATAAATTCATCGCATAAATAATTGCCGGATTTGGCCCTTCATTTCCATGTGGCGCGGTACAGGCCACCACATGTTCAACACCGGCCACTTTGGCTGTTGCGATTGACATGATGGCTGACGCTACATGCGCATAACGCCCACCAGGAACATAACATCCCGCTGTTTCGATCGGGATCAATTTCTGCCCCGCCCATAATCCGGGTGACAGCTCGGTTTCAAATTCATTGACCGACGCCAATTGCGCCTTGGCGAATTTGGTAACACGGTCATAGGCAAATTGGATATCGTCCTTTAATTGCGGCGACACGGTTGCCGCAGCAGCGGCAATCACCTCGTCACTGACAATTGCATCACCAGCATAGCCGTCAAGATCGCGGCCATAGGCAAGCGCCACATCTTCACCGCCTGCCTCGATTTTCGCAAGCATATCTGCAACGATATTGCGTGTTTCATCACTGCCGGTTTGTGGTGTTTTTTCGGCCTTTTTCACATATGTAATCGTCATTTTAATACCTATTGACCGTAAATATAATTAGGAAGCCACAAAGCAATTTGTGGGAACAAGAAGATCAGTGCAAGACCAATCAATTGGATCACCATGAACTGCATCATGCCGAAATAGATATCCTTTAGATCCCATTCAGGCACAACACCTTTCAAGAAATACGCCGATAGCGCGACCGGTGGACTGAGCCAGGCGGTTTGCAGATTAACCGCTACCAAAATACCAAACCATGTCAGATTGATATCAAGCTTGACCAGAACCGGAATCAGGATTGGCACAATGATCAACACAATTGGCACCCATTCCAGTGGCCAGCCAAGAAGGAAGATCAAGGCCATAATGATGATCAGAACTGCCGTTGCCGACAAATCCCATGCCAACAAAAACTCGGTTAGCATCATTGGCGTACCAAGCCGCGAAAACACCGCGCCAAAGAAATTTGAAGCTGCGACAAGGAACAGGATCAACACCGAAATTTCCAGCGTTTTGATCAAGGCCTCGTAAAAGCGCTTCCGGTTCAGCTTGCGATAGGCAATGGTCAGCACCAACGCGCCAAAAGCACCACAGCCCGCACCTTCGGTTGGCGTTGCCCAGCCAAACAAGATTGACCCAAGCGCAAAAGCAACAAGAGCTGATGGCGGCACCAACCCCATAAAGAATTCATGCCAAAGATCCGAAAAATAAAAACCGGCTGGCTTGGCATTTTTCACCCATAGTGATGCCGCATACATGATGCCGGCCCAGCCAAGTGGTATCACCAGTGACGACAAGGGGAATAACCCCTGAAGATTGCCCGAAAGGCTTTGCACGATCAGCACGAAAAACAGAATGATCGATGAAATAACCAATATGGCTTCAAGCCAATAGTAAGACGACGTTGCGGGCTGTTCATCAACCGGCAGAATTGGCCCAAGGCTTGGATTCATCCAGCAGCGGATCAAAGCATAAGCAGCATACATTGACGCCAGCATAATCCCCGGAATAATCGCTGCCGAAAACAGATCAGTCACCGGCACTTCAAGCACCGGCCCCATCACCACAAGCATGATTGATGGCGGAATCAAAATGCCCAAAGTACCGCCAGCGGTAATGGTTCCCGCGGCCAGCCGAACATCATAGCCAGACCGGTTCATCGTCTTTGCCGCCATAATGCCAAGGATTGTTACCGATGCCCCAACAATGCCGGTGGCGGCAGCAAAAATCGTCGAGACAAACAACACCGCAAGATAGAGCGCACCTCGGGTGCGCGACAACATCAGCTGAACTGATGTAAACAAACGTTCCATCAATCCGGCCTGTTCCATCATGATGCCCATAAACACAAATAGCGGTACCGCTGCCAAGGTTTGTTCAAGCATGACATTATTGAATTGCAGCGTTTGCAGATGAAAAACTAATTTGGTGCCAAAACCCCAAGCCCCAAAAACAAAGCCAAGAAAAATCAAGGTGAACGAAATCGGGAAACCAACAAAAATCGCCAACAGCATGACAGCAATCATGATCACACCGATCATTTCTGACGAAAGCCCATCACTAGATGTTATCCCCAAATCATCAAGCAGCCACTTGACTGACAAAGTGTCGGGATAAAAAATCGTTAGGAATGAAACCAAAAGCACGACCAAATAAACTGGCATCAAACGGCTGATGAGTTTTTTGATGTTTGGCGTCAAAATATGAATTGCCCGCAAAATCTCGGCAATACCCTGCAGCATTAAAAGGCCAACCCCAACAGGCATAGCGGTTCGCATTGGCGCAAGCGGTGCCATTAAAGCGGAATCCATCGTCAATTCCCAGCGCACCCAAGCTTTGACGCTATATTCAAAGGTGATCCAAAAGAAAAACAACATCGCTGGCATATAGAATATTAGGTAGAGCGATATATCTACCAGCGCCTGCGTTTGTTTTGACCAATTCCGATACAGAAAATCAGCGCGGATATGAACGCCCTTCATCAAAGCGTAGCCAGCGCCCAACATAAACATCGCCCCACTCAGCATGCGGCTTGTATCATAGGCCCAATCGGTTGGCGCAATGAATAGCTTGCGGGCAACCACTTCATAAACCATTGCCCCAATGACCGGAACCAACAAAAGACAAGTAAGCTTGCCTACCCAGTTATTCAACACGTCAATATTGCCAACAATCCACCGCGACAAAGGATGCATATCTTCGGGCGTTTCGCCCGGTTCACCGGCACGCCGCTCGGCGATCAATTCATCCGAAATATCCAGTTCCATACTGTCTTCATTCTTTGCCATGACAATTGGCTCCCCGCCAGCAGATTGCTTGCTTTTCTATTTTGATGCATCCCAATGCCATCGGCAAAGGGTCTGCGGTTTTTTCATTTCGTCAAAAGATCTAAATAAATAACCAGCGCACCGGAAAAAACCAATCCGGTGCGCCAGCAATGATTATTTCACGCTATCGGCAAAAGCTTTGCCCAAAGACGCATTGGATGCCTGAGCGCCAGCCCAAAACGGAACTGCAATCGCGGCAAAATCCTTCTGTGACTGCCAGACTTTTGCAAAGAATGCATCGTCTGCGGCATTTTTCTCAAGCGATGCTTTCGCGGCCTCCATGTAGGCTGGGAAGTAATCAGCTGGGGTATCGTGAAGGATAACACCATGATTATCAGTCAGGTCTTTAAGGGCTTTTCCATTTTCAATAATACGGTATGAAATTGCCTTCATCAGTGACGCATTAGCTGCCACCTCAATTGACTTTTTCTGCTGGTCAGTAAGTGAATTATAGACATCACCATTGAAATAGATATCTGCGTTAACAACAACCTGATGCAAACCCTGCAAATAGTAATGTTTTAGCACTTTCTGGAAACCAAAAATCGAATCCGGCTTTGGACAACACCATTCGGCGGCATCGATTGTTCCTTTTTCAAGGGCCGGCAGAATGTCACCACCACCCATTGATACAGAAGCTACGCCAATATCTTTATATGATTGACCAGGAATGCCCGGAGGTGTCCGGAACCGGTATTTGCGGAAATCATCCATTGAATTGATTGGCTCTTTAAACCAACCAAGCGCTTCTGGACCAACCGGCTGAAGCATAAAGCCTTTTACATTCAGCTTCATTTCTTTCCAAAGCTGATCATAAAGCTGTGAGCCACCGCCGTACTGAAACCACGACATGAACGCGATATTATCGATGCCGACACCGGCACCGGCAACAGGTGACCCAAACAGCATGGCTGCAGGATGTTTGCCAGACCAATAATGCGTCCATGCAAAGCCTCCATCAACCAGACCGCTATCAACCGCATCAATAATATCACTGACACCGACAACAGCACCCGCTGGCAAAAGCTCAAGCTTGACTTCACCTTGGGTCAAGTTCGCCACATCATCTGCAAAATCTTGAACGATTTTTGCTTCATCAGAAGTTGTTGGAACAGCCAATTGGATTTTTAGCGTCTTTGCTGCCATAGCACTGTTTGCGATCATTAGAGATGCAGCAGCTACGGCCACACTTGAAATGAATGATTTTATTATTTTATTCATCAGTTTCCTCCTAAGTCTCTGCGTATTACCTTCGTCTATTTCCTGTAGCCGCATCATGTTGATGAAGGTCTGCCAACATAAATTTTGCCGCCTACAGCCAATTCAGACAATCGAACCAAACCTCGCTTCTGCTTGCCTGATAAACTCATCCCTTTTCCTGTCCTTGGCGATACTGCTAGAAAATAGCCGTGATCAGCCCAAGGTCGATTAAACCGTCATAAAGCATCGTGATTGTCAGATAGATCAGGAACCATAATCCCAGATATGACAGCCACCGATAACGAATCATTATTTTCATAATCAGTGACGCGCTAAACGCCATAAAGGCGATCGCCAGCCCAAGCCCGAAAACCAGAAGCGCCGTGTTGTCGCGGGCAATCGCCGCCACCGCCACAATATTGTCGATTGACATCGAAACATCAGCCACCAGAATGGTAAACAAAGCGCGGCCAAAATTCTTTTCCGCCGGTTTTTCACCATCAGCAGATGTTGTCCCACCGTCGGCCAGCGCTTGATCATTGCTTCGGTTAAATTCTTTCAAGTCATGGTAAAAGCGATAGCAAACCCATGCCAACAAGCCGCCGCCAATCAGCAAAATTCCTTTGATCGCCAATAATTGTGCCGCGACAATTGCAAACAGAATCCGCAAGATTGCCGCCATCGCCATGCCAATGGCAATTGCACGCTTGCGTTGCGTGGCTGCCAATCCTGCCGCTGCCATGCCAATGACCAGCGCATTATCACCCGACAGAATGATATCGGCGAAAATGATCTGCAAAATATCGCTGACTTCGGCAAGACCATATTGTGAAATATCCAAACCAGACATACTCATCACACGGCCTCCAAAATCAAATCTGATAGTTTTTCACCAATCATGATTGTTGGCGCATTGGTATTACCCGATGTGATCACTGGCATGATCGACGCATCGGCAACGCGTAGATTTTGAACGCCATAGACGCGCAGCCTTTCATCAACCACCGCCATTTTATCCTGCCCCATTTTGCAGGTGCCCGTGGGGTGATAGATGGTTGTTGCTGTATTGCGCGCCCAGTCCAGAATGGCATCATCATCATCCGCCACCGCCGCCCCGGGGCATATTCTTCGGTTATCAATGATTTCACTGGTTCAGTCTGACAAACCGCACGGGCAATCTTAATACCGGCAACAATCGTGTCGCAATCGGTTTTCGTGGCAAGATAGTTTGGATGAATTGCCGGATAATCATCAGCATTGGCCGAAACCAGTTCGAGATGCCCCGCGCTTTCCGGCCGCAATTGCAGAACCGATGCGGTAAAGGCTGAAAATTTATGGCTTCCCTCGACAACGCTATCAGCACTAAAGGGCTGTAGATGAAATTGGATATCAGGTGTTTCCAACGCATCATGCGTTTTCAAAAAGGCTGTGCCAAGACTGGCCGCCATTGCCATTGGCCCCGATCTTTTAAACGCATATTCAAGCGCGATTGACGCGAGTTGAAGCGGGTTTTTGGTTTCGGTGTTAATCGTGCTGGCGTTACATTTGAAAACAGGGCGCGCTTGCAGATGATCTTGCAAATTCCGGCCAACTCCGGGCAAATGATGCGTTGGTTCGATGCCATGCTTGCCAAGGTCATTCTGGTCGCCAATACCCGATAACATCAAAATCTGTGGTGATCCGATCGAACCAGCCGACAAAATTATCTCGCGACCAACTGTGATTCGCTGGCTTTTCCCGCGAACCCGCACCATCACGGCGGTGGCGCGCATGCCGTCAAATTCAATCTTGTCCGTATGGGCATGCGTGATGATATGCAGATTCTTGCGCGATCGGATCGGCTTTAGATAGGCCGCGGCCGCGCTACAGCGCATGCCGTTTTTCATCGTCATCTGAAAAAAGCCAACCCCTTCTTGATCTTCACGATTATAATCATCGATGCGGCGATAGCCCCCTTGTGCCGCCGCCTCAACCCATGCGTCGATAATGTCGCGATCAACCTTGTTTTCCGACACATTCAACGGGCCGCCAACGCCGCGTTCAGGCGATGGGGTGCCTTCCCAATTTTCGGCACGGCGGAATAATGGCAATACATCTTCCCAGCTCCAGCCAGCATTTCCAAGCTGCCGCCAATGATCAAAATCTTGCGGCTGTCCGCGAACATATAAAAGACCATTGATTGAGCTGCTGCCGCCAAGCACCTTGCCACGCGGCCAGTTGATCGAACGCCCATTCAGCCCCGGATCAGGCTGGGTGCGATAGCACCAATCGGTTTTTGGGTTGCCCATGGTTTTGAAATAACCAACGGGGATATGAATCCACGGATAGCGATCTTCACCCCCGGCCTCGATCAAGGCAACCGAAACAGATGGGTTTGCGGACAAGCGATTCGCAATTACACAGCCCGCTGACCCAGCGCCGATGATGATGTAATCAAACTCCAACTCCCCCCCCTAAACAAACTTTTTTATAGATTTATTTATTTTTTGAGACTTTTAGTCTCTTTTATGATATTAAACAAATAAAACATGCACGAAACCTCGCCTCATTCAAGTGAAATATGCTTTTAGGCGTTATTTTCTGTGCCGAAAAAGGCCGCAAATGAGAGCAACAATGACCGAATCGACAGCACCAAATCTACGAATCTTGCGAATTTTTGAAGTGATTGCCGATGCGGGTCGGCCGCTGACGCCAACCGAAATCAATGAACAGCTGGATTGGCCAAAACAGAGCCTGCACCGGTTATGTCAAACCTTGATTGCCGAGGGCTATCTGGTGAAACAGGCACGCCGCCTACACCCGACAAAACGGCTTCTTGGGCTTGCGGCGGGATTGACCCAGCATGCCGCTGGCCAAACCACGCGCCATCAAATTTTGCAGAATATCGCCCGCGAAACCGGCGAAACGGTAAATTTTGTCAGGCCGGAAATCAAAGGCATGATCTATGCCGACCGCGTCGAAACCAACTGGCCCTTTCGGATTTTGCTTCCCGTGGGAACGCATGTGCCGTTTCATTGTACGGCAAGCGGCAAAACCTATCTTGCCAATCTTCCGGCGGCAAAGCGGCGCATCCTTTTGGCAAGTTTGGATTTGCACGCCTATACCGACTCTACCCATACGAGCATTGACACGCTTGAAGATGAATTACAGCGGGTCAGCAAAAATGGCTATGCGTTGGATATGGAAGAATTTCACGAAGGCATGGTCGCCATCGCCGTACCGGTTCTGGATTCGCAGCGTCGTTATGTTGCGGCGCTTGCCATGCATGGCCCAAAACAGCGATTTGATCTTGATGATGCACTAGCACGACGTAGCCTTTTGGTCGAGTCGGCCAAGGTTATTTCACAAACATTTGGCTATTAACGGCGGCTAGCTTCGGCGTGCCTCACCCGCACTGGCAATCAATGCGGCAAACCGATACAGCCCATGCACAAATTTTGAAAAGGGCAAAATCAGGAAAAAGCCATAAACAACGCCAAGATGAATGGCAAGCGTCACGCCCATAAAGCTGGTCTCGCGCACCGCCAGCAATAACAGGCCGGTAAAGCTAACGAAAAACAGCGACACGATAAAAGCGTAATCCATGCCAAGCCCGTCATCATGGCGAACCGACGGATGCAAGCGCCGCTTTTCAACAAACAGCCCCGCAGTCCCAATACATAAGATTACTCCGCCAATTGTGCCTAAAACCACTGGCAGTTCGAAATAGCCATATGGTGCCTCACGGCCAAAGCCATAATGATAAATCGTGCCAACCGAAGTTGCGGCAAAACACAGCAAAAACCCATACATCGTCAATTGATGATAGATACGCCGCGCATTGTTTGACCCGTCATCGCCAGTTGGACAACCCGGCCCAGACAAAACACCGCTTGACGTATCGCCACCAAGATGGCGAAGCGTTGCCGAAGCTTTGACCGCATCGACAAGATCGGCAAACCCGCCCCATTTCGCCCCTGTATGACGCCAGTAACGCCGCCAGCCCATGACGAATGAAACCACAACAAACGCCGAAATTGCCAATGGCACCGCGGCCATCATCGTATGCGGCATGATTCGATAAAAAGCGCCTTCACCCAAGTGAACACCCCAGAAAAGCTGTGGCGCAATCATCGCCAGCATCAGCCCAACCGTTAGCGCCAAACCAGCCGATACGCCAAGCGTGACAAACAGGCCATTGCGTCTGAACAGAACCGCGAAAGGCGCTGGCCAAGCATAGGCCGCATAGCTGTCATTACGCGCAGCGGCAAGCGCTTGCGGCACATTCACGCCAAATTCATGCGGCGGCGCATATTGGCACGCATGATAGCAAGCCCCGCAATTATGACACAGATTGGCAAGATAGCCGACATCGCCCTCGTCAAATTGTCGACGGCGGGTCATTGCTGGAAACACCGCGCAAAACCCCTCGCAATAGCGACAAGCATTGCAAATTTGCATCACCCGAATGACTTCACCAGCCGCTTCTGGGTCGAGAAGCGATTTGAGATCAAACCCGTCAGCTTCGATATCATCGGTTAAGGACACGCGCTGCCTCCGCCCCTGCAATACGGCCAAAAACACCGCCAATTGTCATGCCAATTCCTCCCAAATAACCCTGTCCAAGAACATTGCCTGCCATAATTTCACCAGCGGCAAATAGATTTGCAGCTGGTTTGCCATCTTGCATCAAAACCTGCGCCCTATCATTTACCGCAACCCCCATATAGGTAAAGGTAATTCCAGGCCGCAAAGGATAGCCAAAAAAGGGCGGTTTGCTGATTGGTGCTGACCAGTTGGTTTTTTTGGGTGTCAGACCTTTTGTCGCCTTGCCATCAAGACTCATTTGGTCAATTGGGCCATCAGGACAGGCTGCATTAAACGCATCAACAGTGCTCTTCGCCGCCACTGGATCGATGCTAAGCTTGATTGCCAACCCCTCAATTGTATCATCAGCAATTGGAGCAAAGACTGAAGGCATAAACCGCTTAACCCCTTCAGAGTCAACAATTGCATACGCAATCTGATCGGGTTGACCCGCCACCAAACGACCCCAGATCGCATAGCGCTTTGGCCAAAAGTCTTCACCCTCATCATAGAACCTCTTGGCGCTCTTGTTGAGCACTACTCCAAAGGGAACCCCATCAACACGGCTAGCAATACCACCATCATATTTTGGCGCGCGTGCGTCAATCGCCACTGCATGGCATTGGTCAAGTGAGCCAACAGGCTGCGCCCCGCGATCCAGAAGCACGCGCAACACTTTGCCTTTATTATAAGGCGTGCCTCGAACGAGAAAATTCTTTGCCGCATCACCCCAACCTTCTGCAAGCCAATCAAGGTCAGCTTCAAAGCCACCCGCTGCAGTGATAAGCTGCTTGCATCTAACTCGGTACGACTGCCCCTCCCATGTAACGTCCACGGACTCACAAAAACCATTTTCAAGCAAAATATCGGTTACTTCAGCCTCATAAACAAAATTAACTCCAACTGACCCTGCAAATCGACAGAGCCTGTTAAGCATTGCTCGGCCACCCCCAAGAAAAAACGCATTGGTATGGTTTAAATTCAATGTACCTGACAAGGCTTTTTGAAACCTTACACCGCGCTCAATTAACCACTCCATTAGCGCTTGTGAGCTTTCTAGGGTTAGTTTTGCAAGCGGTTCATTTGTAACACCCTTGGTGACCCTCATGAGGTCATCCCAGTATTCCTCAAATGTGTAGCGGTCTGTCATAACATCTGTTGGCTCGTCGTGGACCGAACGAAGGTTCCTAGTATGCCGGGTATTTCCACCACGGAATTCGCGTGGCGCAGTTTCAACAACCAACACTGAACAACCACGCTCAGCTGCAGTAATAGCCGCGCACAACCCAGCATTTCCTCCACCAATAACTACTATATCCCATGATTTCTCAAATAGAGGCTGACTGTTGCTATCTAACATTGGGGCGCCTTGATCTATTGCATACATTTGCATACAATATAGGAATCAGGAGGCGGCAATGTCAACCAACTGGGCGGCACACGACCTAACAGTCCAAAATAATCATGGTGGCAATTTGGCAGCAACATCGCGAATCAGGCACGTTCTGATTGCAGCCATTACCGCTGGCGATATTGTGCCCGGTGAACGGCTAAAGGAAGTTGACCTTGGCCAGCAGCTTGGCGTTAGTCGCACACCGCTTCGCGAAGCCATGTCAGCATTAAAAGCCGAGGGGATTTTATCGATTAGTAATGATGGCGGGCTTCGTGTCCGCACCCTTGGCTATCAGGATATTCACGCGCTTTATCAATTGCGCGCTAAGCTAGAGTCAATGGCGGCTGAATTGGCGGCTGCGCAAGCAAGCCCTGCCGAACGTGAATTCATTGCCGAAATCCGCGCCAAAGAATCAATTCTCGTCAATGATGGCACCAACCCAGCAACCCTTGCCAAGCTGAACGGCCAGTTTCATCAATCCATCGCCCTTGCAAGCCACAATTCCTTTCTGGTTGAAACCTTGCAGCGCCTTAGCATCTTGATGGTGCTTCTTGGTCCAACCGCCTATAGCCTTGCTGAGCGGGTTCGTGAAATTGGTGCCGAACATGACGCGATCAACAATTCCATCCAGACGCACGACCCCATCGCCGCCAAACAGGCCGCCAGCACCCATCTTCAAAATGCGGTCAAAGCGCGGTTACAACTCATTGCATCTGGGCATAAGGACAATATGGACTAGTCAATTGCACGCCCAAAACCAACTGGAGCTGCCATCAGCCCAATCCACCCCACTGTAGGAGTTTCCATGCGGCCCGTGCTGTCGGATATTCAAAATATAATTGTCACCTCAAGCATCGCCTTTTTTACTGGCCATGTTTTTAAGATTTTTGGCCTGCCAGCGCCATTTCTGCTAGGCAGCTTGTTTGGCGTTTGGGTTATTGCCGGGCTCATTCCGCCGCTTCGTTCGCGCGTTGGTATTCCACGCTGGGTTTTTGTGCCGGTTATTCTTGGACTTGGCACCCTTATCGGCGCCAATTTCCGACCCGATATTTTAGCCCATATTGGATCATCAGGCATTACCGTTGCCACCATGTTCCTGGCCACGATTTTGGCAACGCTTGTTGGTCTTTTCTATTTAATGCAAATCCGTAGATATAGTTTCATCATGGCGCTGCTAAGCTGTATTCCAGGTGGGCAGGCCGAAGTGATCACCATTAGCCGAGATCTGGTGGAAAAAGATTATGTCGTCGCCCTGTTCCATCTGGTTCGTGTTGCTCTGGTATTTTGTTCAACGCCTTTCATTCTGGCCTTGGTTGAGGGTCAGGCTGCTGTCACCGCATCAAATATGGCGCTGCAATCCATGCCAAGCTTCGTCAGCCTTGATATCAAAACACTGCTATCCTTTATCGCAATTGCCATTTGCGGCTTGCCGATCGCGCGGCTATTGCACATCCCAATGCCGCAACTTATTGGGCCATTAATGATTAGCTCAGCGCTACATATCCTTGGCTTTGTCGAGATACCACGCATTAGTGAATTTGTTATTCTGGCACAGGTTGCCATCGGCGGATCGGTTGGCGCGCGCCTTGCCCGCGTGCCATTTGTCGAACTTGCGGTTTATTTGCGTGATGCGCTTGTCAACTCCTTCATCGTACTTGGCACTTATGGCATCACAGCCTACGGACTATCGGAATTAACTGGTGTCGATTTCATCAAAATGCTTTTGGCTTTTGTTCCGGGCGGCCTTTACGAGGTGACTTTACTCGCTTTGATTTTCGGATTTGATGTTGCTTTTGTTGCCTTCCACCACACCATCAGGGTGATGATGGTATTCCTTGGGCTTCCGTTTGTGATTGCCTTTGCCAAAAAACACAATCTCATAACCGACAATGTCAAACCTTCGCAGTGACCATTTCAAACCGAAAAATCAAAAGGATCAAAACCATGAAAATTGCAATTTTGGATGATTGGCTCGAATGCGCAATGGACAGTTGTGACTGGAATCGGCTTGGAGTCGACGTGACCATTGATACATTCCATGACACCATTACTGGCACCGCCCTTGTCGAGAGGTTACAACCCTATGACATCATCTGCATGATGCGCGAACGCACGCCCATTGATGCTGCGCTGATGGATCAGTTGCCAAATCTGAAAGGCATTGTAACAAGTGGTATGCGGAACGCCGCGCTTGATATTGACGCTGCCAAATCGCGCGGCTTGATGGTTAGCGGCACCGGCTCGCCGGGTCATGCTACATCCGAACTTGCCTTCACCTTGATCGCAATGCAGGCACGACAAATTTTTGCCAGCGCAACAGCGATGCGTGAGAGCGGCTGGCAAACGCATCTTGGCCGTGATCTTCGTGGTGCGCAACTTGGCATTTTGGGGCTTGGCAGGCTTGGCGCGCAATTGGCTGGTTATGCCAAGGGCTTTGGCATGGAAATTCAGGCCTGGTCACAAAACCTGACTGAAGAAAGGTGTAATGAGGTTGGGGTTTCTTATGTTGATCGTGACACATTTTTTCGCAGTTCTGATTTTATTTCGATTCATCTAAAACTATCAGCGCGTGTTCGCCATCTTATTGGCGCAGAAGAAATAGCCATGATGAAACCCGATGCCTATCTGGTCAACACATCGCGCGCGCCCATTATTGATATGGAGGCGTTAACCACTGCGCTTGAAAGCCGACAAATTGCTGGTGCCGCGATTGATGTTTACGACCATGAGCCGGTTCCGGCCAATGATCCGCTTCGCAATACACCCAATCTTTTGATGACACCGCATATTGGCTATGTCACCCGCGAAACGATGGGAATTTTCTATGGTGAAACCTTAGAGGCTGTCGAGGCGATGATCGCTGGCAGCCCAATTCGCGAATTGATGCCATAATCTGTTTCAGGACACATTATGATTGACTAATCAGCCAGCCTATTATGGCAATTTGCCGTCTGCCACCCATTGCCGAAAAAGCCGGTAAAACGAACGCGGCTTGGCATCGCAGGCAATGCCCGCACTTTCGCTAAACTGATTTTTCGTAAATTTGGATTTTTGTTGATGGAACGCCAAATTGCTGCTGTCATCGCGCCACAAAACTGCTATCTTTTAAGGAATATTCGTTAGGTTTTCAGGGATCCCGCCGCGCATGCGACCGAACGCGTCTCAATCCACAGATTTGCACCCGATTTTTTCCTTTGCAAATGGGGAATTGGGTATGGTTTCAAACCATTTCATCCGGTCAATCGAAAAGATCACCGGACAGCCACGCATCCGTAAAATCTATTTTGACTATGTGAATGATGAATTGCCGCCGCAGAATTTTTGGTCAGATGCGCTTGGGCGGCTGGATATTTCAATTGATCTGACGCGAAGCTATGTTGATGGCATTGCCGCCTCAATTCCGGCCACTGGGCGGGCGCTTGCCATTGCCAACCATCCTTATGGCGTAATTGACGGCCTAGTGCTTTGCGCATTGATGGCCGAGGTTCGCCAAGATTACAAAATCATCACCCATCGTGTCCTTCGCCAGGCTCCAGCCGTCATGGATAAAATTCTGCCTGTTGATTTTGACGAAACCGAAGCTGCATTGGCCAATAATTTAAAAACAAGAGCCGATGCGGCAAAATATTTGGAAAATGGTGGCGCGGTAATCGTTTTTCCAGCTGGCGCCATTTCGCTGGCGCCAAACCTTGTTGGCAATGCCATTGATACCGAATGGAAAACCTTTGCCGCCAAGCTGGCGCAGGTTCCAGACACAACGACCATCCCATTTTACTTTGATGGTCGTAATTCGCTGTTATATCAGATGGCGCGCCGGATCAGCGTAACACTTGGCTATTCCTTGATGTTTCGTGAAATTTGCAAAAAGATGGGGCATACGATTTCGCTGCAGATGCGCCAGCCCATCCATGCCAGCACGCTCAGCCAATTTAGCACCCGAACCGAAGTGACCGAATATTTGCGTAAATGCACCTATGGATCTTAATCCAAGGCCGTGATTTACAAAAATTTATGGCTGGTCTGACGAGCGGTAAAAATAGATTGGGCTTGTCCAGCATAAGGTGCCATCGTCCAGCGTCACCCGAACAAAGATTGGGTTATCGCCTTCCGGCTGTAATGAAATGCTGCGTTCAAACTGCATGGATTGATGCGGGTTGACTGCCGGCAGGCGGAACAGCTTTAGATAGCGCGGCAAAACCCCGCTACGATCAAAAACCTCATCCTCAAATCCGATATCTTCCAAAGGCACACCAGCCTTTATCAATGGCGTTTCAATTTTCAATGTACCGCTATAAGGGTCGGCAAGAACCATGTCGAAACCACCAATATTGCCGGTGGTCAAAGCGCGCCAATTCAATTCATGCGGTGACGGCTGGTTCAGCGTTTTATCCTTATTGAAAAAATTGATTGGGCTTGCCGATAAGATTTCATTTTCAGACAAAAAGGCCGAACCATCCCAAATCACCTGCCGGAAACGACCCCGATATTCAGCGCCTTCCCAAACCACGCGGATACGGCTGCCAAGATCTTCTTTTGCATAAGGGCGGATCGTTTCAATCAGGTTCAATCCATTGAAAACATCAACCCGTTCAATGGCAACACTGGCGCGGATGTCAACCTTGATCGACAGGTTACCTGATGGCAGATGAACGATATCGCCCATGATCGCCTGATTGGCCGCCATGCCCTTGTCGCGGCCATGCCGCGGATCATCATGAAACTTTGTGCCACCTTGCGGAAAATCGGCATCAAGCGTGATCAGCGGACGGCCATTTTCACCGCCAGTGGTGGCGTAATGATGACGCTTGCGGATTGCCTCTAAAATCGTTTCACGGCTCAGGCTATCAATCAAAAAACACGTCAATCCACCAACCGCGCCAAACAGCGCCGCACCCGGATAGCTGGCGCCCGGGCGTCCTTTATGCCCATCCGAATTGGCAACAATCCCAACGCGATAGCCAAGCCGGAAAGCATCTTGCACCAGCCATTCAAAACTGCCCCAGCTTGAATGAATTTCCATGGCTTTTTCAAACCTGCCATCATGTGCCAGCTCGATATCGGCATAGCGTCCACCACAATGCGCAAAGACAACCACGTCATCTTCGCCATGTTCGGCAAAGGTGGCGAATAATTCTTCGGCCGAATTACAATCCGTGTCGATATCCGAATGGTCGGTTACCAACGCATGCGATGACCGCCGGATAGTTCGTCCTTCGTTCGGGAAATAGATATTCCGATCACCGCCAAGCCCAGTATTGCCTGACCATTCATAGCCCGGAATGGCAACAAATTTTCCATCTTCGTTAAATTGCTGGCAGAGCTGGTCAAGCTGTGACCAGAAATCACCCGTGATTTGAAAATCATTTCCCTGATGACCAGTTGCATCAACAAATGCGTAATCGCGGGCAAAGGCAAAATAGGCCTCAGCACTGCCAGTGCCAATGGTTTCTTCTGACTGGCCATGAAGATCACCCCAGAAATGGCGTGATAGGGGCGCGGGCTCAATTCTGATCGGGTTTGTCCGGCACATTACCGCACCAGCATCATCCAGAAAATCAATATGCAAATCCGCAGCATTGGCAACCGACAGTCCCTCAATCACACCAAAAAATTCACCCGGTTTCAGACTAACCACATCGGGCAGATTCTGCACCGGATGGCTGGCACGCGGACAAAGCTGGATATTGCATTGATCGGACGGATTACCCCATTTATCCTCGCCTTTGAATTTGATCGAAAAGCTTTCGTCAATCTCGCGGATTGTCGGTGCTACCGCCAGATAGCGGTCGAGCTTGCCAGGAATGATTTTGATCACCGGCTGCACCGGCATCGGCTGATAGCAATAGGTTGCAATTGGGTCGATCAACGTATGAAATTCATAGCTATCTTCACAAAATGTTTGCAATCTCATACCCGGCGAGCCGCCTGACCGGTCACCAAATGTGATGGTAATCTTGTCACCCTCGCGCAGAAAGCCGCGAACAACCTTGATATAAAGCGTTCTGTCCCACGGCCGCACATTGCCCTTTGGATCATAATGATAGGTCAGGACTGCGTTATTTGATGCCTCGATTGTGGTATAGTTTGGCCCTTTTGGATCTTCGAATTGCGGGCGGGTTTGATCACTGGCAAACCGAAAACAGACCCGCATTGATCCGGAATCATCAATCCCGAATTTGCCAGCCACATAGGTCAGAACAAAAGTTTGATAGCTGCCAGCCTCAAATGAACCATTGGGAACAATCGAAACCGTACCAAGCTCGTCAGCCGGAATCGGAAAGGCCATTGGCGAACTTGTAGTCCCACCAGTACCGCCACCAGCTAAAACATCATCACGGCTTCCCATTGGCACTTCGCTCATAACCATCCCTTTACATTTTTTATCAGATTTGCGGCATGATTATGCCTGTTACAAATAATAGAAAATGCCAATAACACCCTATACAAAAGGCATATTGGCAATGAGTTCGCGTGCCAAAAGCACAAGGCCTGAAGCAAGAATTAACCATATCAATAATCGCTGAAACTGTCGATCATTCAACCGGCGGAAAACAAAAATACCCGTTTGCGTCCCAAGCACCGAAAAGGGAAAGGCCACCGCAACGATAAGCCAAATGCGCGACTCAATAACCCCGCGCCAAATCATCAGGGCAAGAACAGCGCCAAGAACAATCATATTAAATGGCTGAACCAAAGCGCGGCGACGCGCCTTGCTCCAATCATAAAGCGAACAGCCCATCGTCAAAATTGCTCCTGACATTCCCGCCACCATGCCAAACAACCCACTAACAAACCCGACAAAAACATCAGCAGCAAGATACCGTTTAGTCAGTTTTGGCAGCGTTTTTCGAAAGGTGAAAAAGCCGCCAAACAGGATTAGTAAACTGGCCACCAACAGCTTTAGCATTGTGACATTGACCGCGTCTAAAAACAGATAACCGAGCATGATGCCGATCGAAGCTGGTGCCAAAAACCGCAACTGCTCGCCAAAATCAATGGCATTACGAACCGCATAAAGCCCCTGAACGCCGCCAACAAGCGACATGATAACAACCGTTATCACCGCATCAAGTGGCGGCATTGCCGCCAACCACCAGCCAAGCGCAAATAGCCCGGTACCAAATCCAGCAAGGCCATTGGCAAAACCACCAGCAAACGCACCGGCGATGATCAGCATGATCACGTCAGCGCCCATCACAATTTAATCCGGAAATAACGATCTATGATCATCGACAACTTTCACGATTTGCGCATGATTTGCGCCTGTAATTCCCCATAAAGCAGGGCAATCCCAGCCGTTTTTCGCCATCCAAAGATGGTAATTAATCTGTCTTTTGCCCACATATCATTGCGGGTGTTTAACGCTACGCATATTTTGTATGAGCCAGGAATCCTTTTCATGCTAGGTTTTGCTTTCTAAAGCTTGCACATCAATTGCCAAACACAACCCAAAAACCTGTCTTGATGCGCTTTAAAAAAGCGCCACATATCCGCCGATTTGATCTCTGTCTATTTTGCAACCATCACAAGAAAGTTATATCATGACCGTTAGTTTTAGGCGAGGTTTACTCTGGCAGCAAAGGCAAGCATGGCACCCTCATTTTCAGGCGATTGCAAAACGGCGACCACAAAGATGAGCGGCAATGATTATCGATAGTCTTTTATCCGCTGATGGTCTGGCGGTTTTGATGGCGGTGCTTCTTGGTTGTTTTGTCAAAGGGGCATTGGGGTTTGGTTTGCCGCTGATTGCAACGCCAATCATGCTGTTGGTGCTGCCACTTCCCGAAATTGTGGCCATTCTTGCCTTGCCGATCACCATTGCGAATATCCAACAGATCTGGCTGAACCGGAAGCAATGGAAAATTTTGCAACAATTCTGGCCCTTGGTCACCACATCAACCCTTATCATGCTTATTGGCGCGCCATTGATGGTGGCGATTGATAGCCGTCTTCTTGGCATTTTGATTGGGCTGATGATCGCACTTCATGCCATTCTATCCAGCTTTCCGCTTCGTCAATTCCAAAACCGGTCACTTGCGCCCAAAACGATGAATCGCCTGATCATTCCAGCCGGCATTGCATCAGGCATTCTTGGCAGTCTGACAACGATATATTCTTTTCCAAGCTTGCAATTATTCATGATGATGCGGATCAAAAAAGCCGATCTTGCCATGCTTCTTGGGGTGTTTTTATCGCTTGGCTATGTTGCTTTGTGGCTTGGCATTTCACATGCTGGATTTCCAGTTGGTGACAACCTTTTATTATCGGCACTAATGTTAATCCCCGCAATGGCCGGACAACAAGCCGGTCATTTGGCGCGCCGCCGCATCAGTGAAATAACCTTTCGTCATATCGTGCATTTTGCGCTGGCCTGCGCTGGTTTCACGCTTATGATACGAGGCATAACAAGTCTTATCTAAAGGGGTTGAGTCATGTCATTGGATCAAAATCATCCCGATTATATCATCATTGGTGGCGGGTCGGCAGGCTGTGTGCTGGCAGCGCGCCTCAGTGCTGATCCTGATTGTCACGTTGTTCTTCTTGAGGCGGGCGGCGAAGACCTTAACCCGCTAATCCATATTCCGGCTGGCTATATTAAAACAATGGTCAATCCGGCAATGAATTGGATGTTTGAAACCGAACCCGAAGACAGCAGCGGCAATCGGCGCATCGCCATTCCGCGCGGCAAGGTTCTTGGTGGATCATCGGCGATTAATGCGATGCTATATGTTCGTGGACAGGCGGCTGATTATGATGGCTGGGCGCAGCGCGGCAATCTTGGCTGGTCTTATGACGATGTTTTGCCCTATTTCCGCAAAGCCGAAAATTGCGAACAGCTTGGCAAAGGTGATGAAGGTTTTGACAGCACCCTTCGCGGCGTTGGTGGGCCATTGAATGTGGCACCGGTTCGCACCCGGTATGAAGCGTTGGATATGGTGATTGATGCTGCTGAAACGCTGGGCTATACGCGCAATCATGACTATAATGGCGCCAGTCAGGATGGCTTTGGCTATTATCAGGTTACGCAGAAAAACGGGCTTCGCTTTTCCGCCAAAAAAGCCTATCTGCAGCCAGCCCGAAAACGGCCAAACCTGCGCATCATCACGCATGCGCATGTTACCAAAATCAGCCTTGCCGGCAAACGCGCCGACGGGATTCATTACAACCAACATGGCAAATCGCATCATATTAAAGCGGGACGCGAGGTGATTTTATCGGCAGGTGCCATTCAATCGCCGCAAATTCTGGAACTATCGGGCATTGGCGCGCCTGAGCATCTTCGCCGTCACGCAATCGAGGTTCGGCATGAGTTATCTGGCGTTGGCAGTCATCTGACCGACCATTATATTTCGCGTCTATCATGGCGGTTACAACGCAATATTTCGCTGAATAATCGCGCCCATGGCCTTGGGCTTGCCGCGGAAATTCTGCGTTATGGATTCACCCGGCGTGGCCTTCTTAGCCTTCCTGCCGGCGTGCTTAGCGGCTTTGTTCGCTCACGCGATGGTTTGGCGGGGCCGGATATTCAATATCACATTGCCCATGCCAGCTTTGCCAATCCGGCCAAGCGCGTTTTTGATAAATTCCCGGGCATGACCTTTGGCCCTTGCCAGCTTCGACCCGAAAGTCGTGGTTCGGTTCATATCAAATCACCCAACCCGATGATAGCACCCGAGATCCAGCAAAATTATCTTAGCTGCGAAGAAGATTGTCGCGTTCATGTTGTGGGTATGAAAATCGCCCGCGCGATCATGCAAAGCGATCACATGGCACCGCTTGTGGAAGCTGAAATGCGGCCGGGGAGAGATCTTGATAGTGATAACGCGCTTCTGGCCTATGCGCGCGAAACCGGCGTGACGCTGTATCATCCGGTATCGACCTGCCGCATGGGGCCAGATGCAAAATCAGGCGATGTTGTTGATAAACGGCTTTGCGTTTATGGGATTGACGGGCTGCGGGTTGTTGATGCGTCAATCATGCCAACATTAGTGTCGGGTAATACCAACGCCCCAACAATCATGATTGCCGAAAAAGCCGCCGATATGATCATCGCTGATAAACGCTAACTGGCTGTGCTTTCTATCGCGCAAGACAGGCTTTAAAGGCCGCGGCATAGCTTTTCAAAAGATCGGCATAAAGCGATGCCCCTGCTGGCAATTGATTGCCAAGCGGATCCAGATGGCCAATTGGGATATCGATTCCTTCGTTAATCAAACCCAAGGCCTTTTGTCCTAAAAACGGCTCGCTGAAAATACAATCCATCGGATGTGATTTGAGATCATGCCGCAATTTCTTGATTTTTGCTGCGGTTGGCATCACATCAGGTTCGATGGTAATGGCACCATGTGCACGCATGCCAAACCGCCGTTCAAAATAAATATGAGCATCATGCAGTACCAGAAATTCAGATTCGGCAAATGGTGCTAACTGGCGGGCGATATCGATTTGCAACTGCACAAGGTTCTGGCGCATCACATCGGCATTGGCTTGATAGGTTTTGGCATTGACCGGATCGGCCTTGCCAAGGTGATCGGCAATCACCCCAAGCATGATTTGTGCATTAAACGGGTCAAGCCAGATATGCGGATTAATGCCATGCTCACCATGCCCGCCATGCCCACCATGGTCATTATGCTTGTCTTTCGTGCCATGGCCATCATGCCCGTCATGGTCATTATGCTTGTCTTTCGTGCCATGGCCATCATGCCCGTCATGGTCATTATGCTTGTCTTTCGTGCCATGGCCATCATGCCCGTCATGGTCATTATGCTTGCCTTTTGTGCCATGGCCATCATGCCCGTCATCATCAAAATCAAAAAGAACAAGACCGGCACTATCATCCAGCGCCACTGATTGCGCATCGGCAGCAAGCGTGGCAAGCGCCTTTGTAAGGGGTTGTTCCATCCCGGGGCCAATCCAAAATACGATATCGGCATTTTGCAAAGCGCGCGCTTGCGATGGTTTCAGGGTAAAATGATGCGCTGATGCCGGCGCAGCAAGCAGCAAATGCGGCGTACCAAGATCGCCCATCACCCCGGCAACAAGCGCGTGAACTGGCCTGATCGATGCCACAATTGATAATGGCTTTTGATCTGCCATCATCATTTTCACCGGCATTATCGAAAAGGTACAAAATAGCCCAATTGCCATTACGCCCTTGATCGCTTTTCGCGCCATCGCCATTTCGCCATTCCTCCCATTTTACACCAGCTAGCAAGCCGTCATTCGTAAAAGACCAATGTATGGCCAAATCATCGGCCAAACTGTGATCAATTCTGTAACCTGTCTATTAAATCAGCTTTTGGATCACCTTTCACAAAGTGATATGTTATATTATTACATTAGTGAAATTACCACTGTCAATGCTGTTTTTTGTGATGCTGGTGATGGCGATCATCAAAATGACGGATATGATAGTGACACCCTTTTCACAATGGGTATGACGCGCCTGCATGGCGCGTCACCAGCCCTTGTCAAGCACCTTCACCAATAACAAATTTTGCACAAGAATAATGGTTTTGGTCGAATCTGCTTGATTTCGCCTTTCGGCCAGCCCCAAAATGTTGCAGACGTTGTCACCCTGGCAGGTCTAAATCATTATCAAAGCCAAAAACGGCCCGTTCGTCGGGACGATTTACCCCCTTTTTCCGTGAGGTCATGATGAGCCAAAAAGAGACAAATTTTTTCAATATTGATGCGATGGAACAGGGCATTACCCGCACCCTTGTTGACGGCATCACAACGCGTATTTTCCCCGGTGATCAGGCAATGTTATCCGTTGTTCGCATCGCCCCAAATGCCGTTGGTGCGATCCATAGCCACCCGCAAGAACAATGGGGTGTCATGATTGAGGGAAGCGCAATCCGCATCCAAGATGGCGAAGAAATTCACGTTCAAAAAGGTGATTTCTGGTGCAGCCCCGGCGGTGTTGAGCATGGCGTTATCGGCGGGCCCGCTGGTGCAGTGATCCTTGATGTTTTCAGTCCGCCCCGCCCTGAATATACCCGTCCTGGAAATGGCTTTGCCACGGAGTAGATAAATGCCTGTTCAAATCTTTCCCAATGAATTCACGCCTCTTTCTGTCGAAAAACTAGCACAATGGGCAACGATACCACCTGCCATTGCTGGTGATGTCATGAACCGTCAAAATGTAATGGCTGGGCGCATTTCGCCACTGTCACCGGGCATGACAATGGCCGGACAGGCACGCACCGTTGCCGTTCTTGCTGGTGATAATGCGGCGCTGCATGAGGTCATTGGCCGGTTGCGGCCAAATGAGGTGTTGGTGATTGACGCTGCCAATTATGATGACCGCGCTGTCTGGGGCGGTATTTTGAACACCCGCGCTAAATTGCGAGATATCAATGGTGTTGTTCTTGATGGCGCGGCGCGTGACGCTGCTGAAATGCGCGAAATGGGATTGCCAGTTTATCTCAGCGCCCTGTCGCCAGCTGGCCCGCATAAAGGCTGGGGCGGCTCGATTGATGACCGGATTAGCTGTGGCGGTGTTGCGGTTATGCCAGGTGATATCATTCTTGGCGATGATGATGGCGTAACAGTTGTCCCTCTGGCACGCGCCGACGCTGTGCTTGCGGCATCGCTGGCACGCATAGCCTATGAAGAAGACATTTTGAATAAGCTTGCGTCAGGGGCCGATGTCAGCGGGTTATTCCCGTCACCCGAGCTGGAGATCATGTCATAGATATTTTGATTTAGGCTATATGAATGTGGGCATGCCATCCGATGGCAGAAACCAAACTGCGCTAGTTAAACAAAAAAGATAACATTTTATTAATACTCAATCGAGCAACGTCATTTTTGGCTTTAAAATACGATTTTTTAGACTTGCGGAAGAAGAAATTTATGAAAAAAACTCAATAAATGCAAATTCGCACTGAAACAGACAAAAATAATTGGTTTTTCTCGCAAATCACACAGCTGTTTTTTCCAAATAAGTCATCTTGGATAAGATCGCAGATCGAAGGTCTAATCCAATTGGATTGATTAGCGTGATCGAGGGATTTGACTTAGGCAAGCGGGCCGCGCTATCCACGAAGAACGGCACCACAATTCTTGCCAGCAGCGGCGATGACCGCATCACTAATGGCCTCGATTTCAGCTTCGCTCAATGTCGCTTTTTGTGGCGTCAAGGTAATGTTAACGGCAAGCGACTTTTGACCGTTGCGAATATTTTTACCCTGATAAACGTCAAATAGCTGAATATCACTTACCAAGGGCCCAGCTGCCGATTTTACCGCACGAAGAAGCTGGCTTGCCGGTACATCGTCATCAAGAATGAATGCAAAATCACGACTGACCGGCTGGAAAGGTGACATTTTCAGATAGGAACGCGCAGGCCCGCGTGATTTTGCCAATGGCACATCTTCTAAAAACAGCTCAAAACCGACAAGCGTATTTCGGAGCCCGAAATGCGCCGCCACTTGCGGATGCAATTCACCAAATTGCGCCAGCAAAGACCGGCCTTGCAGCAACCGGCCACAACGACCCGGATGAAAATAATCAGGCCCGCCGGATTCGATTTGCAAGCTGCCACGCCGCACACCAAGAACCACCAGCGCCGCTTCGGCATCAGCCTTGGCATCAAACACATCAACCGAACGCCGGCTGCCATGCCATTCGCGTGGTGCCATTGCCCCATGCCGAATTGCCGCCACAGCGGTTCGTTGCTGATCAGGCTCATCACCAAGAAAGACCGGCCCAACCTCAAACATCGCAATATCAGCTTCGCCCCGGTCTTGGTTGCGGGCGGCGGCCGACAAGAGATTTGGCAAGGCCGATGGGCGCATGATTGACAGATCAGCACTAATCGGATTGACCAAGCGCAGACTGGTATCACCGCCACCAAACATCACCGCTTCTTTTTCAGCAAGGAAAGAGAATGTTACCGCCTCGGTCAAACCACGTTCGGCCATCGCACGGCGCAGCCGCAATGGACGTGCCTGTGCCATATTCACCGCTGGCTGGGCAACAACATGTTCACGCGGCAAATGCACCATCGGCAAATGATCAAATCCATAAATCCGGCTAATCTCTTCAACAAGGTCGGCAGCGCCGTCAATATCACCGCGCCATGGTGGCGGGTTCACCTGCAGGCCAGCCGCATCTTCGCGAACCGTAAAGCCAAGATTTTCCAGAATTTCGGTCTGGCGCGCCTTTGGCACAATCATGCCAGTCAGCCGTTCAACCTTGTCGCTTGCCAGAAAAAGTTCGCGCTTCCAGTCGGCACCGTCACCGGCAATCACCATATGGCTTGCCTGTCCGCCACAAATATCCATCACTAATCGCGCCACATAGCCTGACGCCCATTCCGGTGATGTCACATCAAGACCACGTTCAAAGCGAAAACGGGCATCTGAATGGATATTGAGCTTGCGACCCGTTGTGGCAACGGCAATCTGATCAAAAATCGCAATTTCCAGAAACATCTTATCGGTAGCATCACTCACGCCAGACCGCTCACCACCCATGATGCCAGCAAGATCATCAGGGCCATTGGCATCGCCAATCACCAGCATATCTTCGTCAAGATCATAGGTTTTTTCATTTAGCGCGGTCATGGTCTGGCCGGGTTTTGCCCGACCAATGATCAATTTGCCGCCATCAATTTTTTCAATGTCATAGGCATGAAGCGGGCGGCCAAGATCGACCATCACATAATTGGTAATGTCGACCAACGCGCTGATTGGCCGTTGGCCAATGGCGGTTAGGCGGTTTGCCATCCATGCAGGACTGCTGCCATTTTTCAATCCGGTAAAGGCACGGCCTGATACTAATGGGCATAGATGCGCCTCATCGGCTGCCAGATTCAGATCCCATGATATCGGGCTGTCAAAGCTGCCTTCAAGCGGGCTTGTATCAATTGGCTTTAACTGGCCATAACCAGCCGCTGCCAGATCGCGTGCAACACCGCGAACGCCAAGACAATCAGCCCGGTTGGGCGTGATCGCAATTTCGATAATCGGGTCATCAAGCCCAGCATAGACGGCAAATGATGCGCCAACAGGGGCATCTGCCGCCAGATCGATAATGCCATCATGTTCATCCGATAGCTGCATTTCGCGTTCCGAACATAGCATGCCATTTGACAGCTCGCCGCGAATCTCACCGGTTTTCAGCGTCAGATCAATTCCGGGAACATAGGCACCAACCGGCGCAAAAACACCCTTCATGCCAGCGCGTGCATTCGGCGCGCCACAAACCACCTGAACAGGATCACCAGCACCAATATTGACCATGCAGACGCGCAATTTATCAGCATTGGGATGTTGCTCAGCCGAGGTCACTGCGGCAATCACAAATGGTGCCAAGGCAACCGCACGATCGACAACTGATTCGACTTCCAGCCCAAGCATGGGCAGAACGTCCAAGATCTCAGCCAGCGGCCGATCGGTTTCAAGATGGCTGAACAGCCAGTCGCGGGTGAATTTCATCAGACAGCCCCCCCAGCAAGACCGGCATGAATTGACGGCGCATCAAATGGCAAAAAGCCGTAATGGCGCATCCAGCGCAAATCGCTATCGTAAAATGTGCGAAGATCGGGGATGCCATATTTCAGCATCGCAATCCGTTCAATCCCCATACCAAAGGCAAATCCTTGATATTTTTCCGGATCATAGCCGCAATTTTCTAAAACGCGTGGATTGACCATGCCCGATCCGAGAATTTCCAACCAATCATCACCAGCGCCAATTTTCAGCGCACCATTATTGCGGGTACAGCCAATATCAACTTCGGCGGATGGCTCGGTAAAGGGGAAATAGCTTGGCCGAAACCGCACTGGCAAATCATCAACGCCAAAAAAGGTACGGCAGAAATCAATCAAACAGCCTTTGAGATGCCCCATATGAATGCCGTCGCCAATGACCAGCCCTTCACATTGATGAAACATCGGCGAATGTGTGGCGTCATGGTCCGACCGATAGGTGCGTCCGGGAACAATGATGCGGATTGGTGGCTCATTAGCCTCCATTGTCCGAATCTGCACCGGCGAGGTGTGCGTGCGAAGCACCTTGCGTTTGCCATTGGCATCGGCTGGCAAATAAAAGGTGTCATGCTCCTGACGCGCGGGGTGTTCGGGAGGAATATTCAACGCGGTGAAATTATAATAGTCAGATTCGATATCTGGGCCTTCGGCAACCTCAAACCCCATTTCGGCAAAAATGGCGATCACTTCTTCAATGGTGCGTGACAAGGGGTGAAGCCGTGCATCAATTTCGGGTCGACTTGGCAAGCTTACATCCAACCGTTCGGCGGATAGTCTTGCATTCAGCGCTGCTGATGCCAGCAGCGTCTGTTTGGCTTCAATTGCCGCGGCGATCTCGTCCTTGGCCTTATTCAGTGCCTGACCTGCCTGTTTGCGCGCTTCAGCATCAATGCCGCCAAGATCGCGCATCATCAATGAAATGCGGCCTTTTTTCCCAAGCGCGTCAATGCGAATTGCCTCAAGCGCATCAAGGCTATCTGCGGCACCAATGGCGTCAATGATTTCTGAAGATACGGCATCAAGGCTTTGCATTATATTTCACCATCGGTCGTCATATGATTCAAAAAGAAGTGGGCTTGAAAAAAACGAGCCGCCGTGATCGCAGTGGCCAGATCAATCATGGTCAAAACCAATCATTTTTTCTGGCACCGGTCAACACAACGGCTCGTCTGTCGTCTCGTATTTTGGGAAGATCCCTAGCTTGCCGCTTTTGACCGCTCTACCAGGGCCTCAAATGCGCGTGGCTCATTCACCGCCAGATCAGCAAGCATTTTGCGATCGACTTCGATTCCGGCTTTGATCAGGCCACCCATCATCTGTGAATAGGTTACACCATATAGGCGTGCAGCGGCATTGATCCGCTGGATCCATAAAGCGCGGAACTCCCGCTTCCGCACACGCCGGTCACGATAGGCATATTGACGTGCCTTATCAACGGCTTGGGTAGCGGTTCTGAATGTGTTTTTACGACGTCCGTAATAGCCTTTAGCCGCCTTGATTACCTTGGCGTGCCGGGCGTGAGTCGTGGTACCTCTTTTAACGCGTGCCATTTACCAGCCTCCGTTAAGCGTATGGAAGGAAACGTTTAACGATGCGCGCATCCGCATCGCACAAGATCATGGTGCCACGAGCTTGACGTTTCATTTTCTGGGAACGGCGACGTAGGTTATGGCTTAGGAAGGCGGCGGAGCCGCGAACCTTGCCATTTGCGGTCAGGCGAAATCTCTTTTTCGCACCGCTTTTGGTCTTCATCTTGGGCATTTTGACCTCTTTCTTCTTAAAAGGAAGCTTGTTCCACGTTCAATCCAGGGATTTCGGCGGAAAAGCGATAAACCGGCCGGGCATGCCCTGATTTTTCAGGCCCGGACGCGATATTAAACGCTAAATAAGCGGGTTATATAGGGAAAGACTTGCGGAATCAAGCCCTGATCCTATTGATCGTCAAAGTCTCAACAGCGGGTCATAGTCTAGCTTTGGCCTTATTTTGGTGCCAAAACCATAATCATCTGGCGACCTTCCATTTTTGGCATCGCCTCGACCTTGGCAAATTCGTCAGTTTCGTTGCGAACCCGAGTCAAAACGATGGCACCAAGATCCTGGTGTGCCATTTCACGGCCACGGAAACGAAGCGTTACTTTCACCTTATCGCCGCCACTCAGGAATTTTTGCACACTGCGCATTTTGACCTGATAATCATGCTCGTCAATATTCGGACGAAGCTTGATTTCTTTGACCTCGATAATCTTTTGCTTCTTACGCGCTTCATTGGCGCGTTTCTGCGCTTCATATTTATATTTGCCGTAATCAAGAATTTTGCACACTGGCGGGTCAACATTGGGTTGCACCTCAACCAAATCAAGGCCGAATTCTTCGGCCTGACGTATTGCATCTGATGTATCTAGAACCCCAAGCTGGGCACCTTCTGGATCAATGCAGCGTACTTTTGGCGCACGGATGGCGCCATTCACGCGTGGGCCGTCCAAAACGGGCGGCGTATTACTATGTGGACGTGCTATTTAACTCTCCTATAGCGGTCAAAAAGATTCAAATTTGTTCAAACCAGTATCGCCAAGGTCTAAACAGCTTCTTCATTACCAAAAACAGCGGATTGATACCAGTTTTTTCGATTTAACCAACAGGTAACCGTCCGTTATGCGTTTTTTCAGCGTCTATCTAGGGCTTTGCAACCATATCCGGGGCAAGACTCTCGCTTTGCAATGTCGCCAGCGCTTCGGCCATATCAATAACCTGCTGCTCATTTGATCCAAGACGGCGCAATGCAACCGTTCTGGCTTCGGCTTCGCGTCCGCCAACCGCCAAAATAAAGGGCACCTTCATCACGCTATGTTCACGCACCTTATAGCTGATCTTTTCATTGCGAAGATCGGTTTCGACACGCAAGCCAAGATCGGCAGCGGCGGCGGCAACTTCGCGGGCATAATCATTGGCCTGAACAGTAATCGACGCCACCACAATCTGCACCGGTGCCAACCATGCTGGCATACGACCCGCATATTGTTCAATCAAAATGCCAATCCAGCGTTCCATTGATCCCAAAATAGCACGATGCAACATCACCGGACGATGGCGATTACCATCTTCGCCAACATATTCGGCGTCCAACCGGTCAGGCAGCACAAAATCAACCTGCAAGGTACCGCATTGCCAATCACGACCAATCGCATCACGAAGCACAAATTCAAGCTTTGGCCCGTAAAAAGCACCCTCACCCGGATTTAAAATCGTATCCAGCTTTGCCGCCTTTGTCGCATCGGTCAGCGCCGCTTCGGCACGATCCCAAGTGGCATCATCACCAGCGCGCACTTCCGGCCGGTCAGAAAATTTCACCCGAACATCATGAAACCCAAAATCAGCATAGATTGATTGCAACAGCGAACAGAATTTCACCGATTCAGCCGTAATCTGGTCTTCGGTACAAAAGATATGCGCATCATCCTGCGTAAAAGCGCGTACCCGCATGATGCCATGCAAGGCACCTGATGGCTCATTGCGATGGCAAGATCCAAATTCGGCCATCCGCAATGGCAAGTCACGGTATGATTTGATGCCCTGCCGGAAAATCTGCACATGGCATGGGCAATTCATCGGTTTGAGTGCCAAAGTTCGTTCATCTTCAGATTGGGCGGTGAACATATTCTCACCGAATTTTTCCCAATGGCCAGAGGCCTCCCACAGGCTGCGATCAACAAGCTGCGGGGTTTTCACTTCGCTATAGCCAGCCGCATCAAGACGGCGGCGAACATAAGCTTCGATTTCACGATACAGCACCCACCCCTTGGCGTGCCAGAAAACCGAACCAGCCGCTTCTTCTTGCAAATGAAACAGGCCAAGCTGACGCCCCAATTTGCGATGGTCGCGTTTCTCGGCCTCTTCCAGCATATGAAGATAGGCTGCCAAATCTTTTTCAGTGACCCATGCCGTGCCGTAAATCCGTTGCAGCATCGGCCGGGTTGAGTCGCCGCGCCAATAGGCACCGGCAACTTTCATCAATTTGAAAGCATGACCCAGTTTGCCCGTTGATGGCAAATGTGGGCCGCGGCAAAGATCAATGAAATCACCCTGCTGATAGAAAGTGACGGTTTGATCGGCAGGGATCGCCTCGACCAGTTCTATTTTGAAAGGCTCGTTATTCTTTTTATAGAAAGCCACCGCTTCATCGCGCGTCCAGACATTGCGGATAATTGGCTCGTCACGGTCAACAATCTCATGCATCCGCTTTTCAATGCTGGCAAGATCATCTTCGCTAAAGGCCGTTTCACGATGGAAATCATAATAGAATCCATTTTCAATCGCCGGACCGATCGTGACCTGTGTTTCGGGGAATAATTCCAACACCGCTTCGGCCATGACATGCGCGCAATCATGGCGCAATAAAGCCAACGCCTGTTCGTCTTTGGCCGTGACCAGTGACAGCCGCGCATCATTTTCGATTGGACGGGTCAAATCCCATTCAGCGTCGTCAACAACGGCAAGCAATGCAGCCTTGGCAAGACCCGGCCCGATATCGGCAGCAATTGCTGCTGGTGTTACCGGCTGGTCATATGATCGCTGCGATCCATCTGGAAGCGTGATATTTGGCATTATTGTAAAAAACCTCTTACTATCGATGGAGCCAACGGCTAGTTAGCCGCTTCGCCACAAACTTGGCAGACCATAGCCGCACCCTTGCCGAAACTCAAGTACACTGGTGGCTCAGCGTGCAAATCTATAGCCAAATTGAACGCCACCTCTCTGGCCATCAAGGCAGGCGCATGGCATCACCGGCACCACTGCCGCAAAATTAACATTCCCAAATCATCAATTTATGATTTTGTGTTCCGGTTCGCCGCCGCCCTATCCAGCACCCGCCGATAGATTTTGATCGTTTGCCGACACATGGTCTCGGTCGAAAAATTGGCTTCGATATGCTGCCTTGCCGTAGTGGCAAGCGTTTTGCGTTTGCGTGAACCTAGATCAAGCGCGGTCTGCAATGCCACCGCAAGGCTGTCAGCATCACCTGGAACCGCCAGCCAGCCAGTTTCACCATGCCGAATGGATTCGGTTGCCCCGCCATGATCAAAGGCCACGACGGGGCGACCCATTGCCTGTGCTTCGAGCGCAACACGGCCAAACGGCTCTGGCGTGATTGACGGCATTACAACCACATCGGCAACCATCAAGGCTGCCGGCATATCATCAACAAGCGGGGTCAGTCGAAACCGACCTTCAAGCCCCAATTGCTGGCCATACCGCACCAATTCAGACACGAAAGCAGGCTTGCCATCACCAGCACCAATCATCAAACAGATGAAAGGTCGGTCTTTGATCTTGGCTAGAGCCTGCAATAAGATCCGGTGCCCTTTCCACATCGTAGCGCGCGCCGGAAGCATAATCACCGGCACATCTTCAGGGATAGCCAAGCCTTCGACAAAATTAACAATTCGGGTTTGATTCACATTGTCGGGGTTGAATAAATCAACATCGACACCGCGATGCACCACCGTCAAGCGCTCTTTGACATCGACATATTGGCTGGTGATCAAATCTTTCACATAGTTCGAAATTGCAATCACATGATCGGTTTTCAACAATTTGCGATTATACATCCGCTTTAATGCCGATAAGGCGATAAACCGCCCATGAACCGTGCTTACCGTCGCAATGCCAAGCGCCGCTGCGGCTGGCAGCGCAATCCACGCTGGCACACGCGAGCGAACATGCACAAGATCAGCATTTTCACGGCTCAGAATTGCTTTTAACCGGCGACGAACTTGCGGCCAACGAAACGGGTTTTTGGTATGAACATCAAGCTGATAATGCTTCGCCCCAAGACGATCGAGATGCCGCACCATTGGCCCACCGCGCGAAATAACAATCGCGCGGCCACCATGTTTTTGAATTGCGTCGGCCATTTCAACCGTGCCACGTTCAACACCGCCACGAATCATCGCTGGCAGAATTTGTACAATCGTTGGCGCGTCGCCTTGGCGTTGTTTCAACAATTTCGATTTTGGTGCTACTATCATTGGCCTTATAAATGGCTATCGTTTGCTAGTTTGGTCAAGATGTAATGAGACGAAAACCGGCAAATGCCAGATCATGAAAGTGAAAAAAATGCAATCTCTTGCATGGCACAGCATAAACCAATCAGGCAAAATCGCCTATAACAGACTTGCCGGCAAAACGCCCGGGATCATCTTTTTATGCGGACATGGCTCGGACATGGATGGCAGCAAGGCATTGTTCCTTGAAAGCTGGGCACAACAACAGGGACGTGCCTTTTTGCGGTTTGACTATAGCGGGCATGGCCAGTCAGATGGTGCCTTTCTGGAAACCAATATTTCCGATTGGACGCGTGATGCGATTGCCGTTCTTGACGATCTAACCACGGGCCCTCAAATCCTTGTTGGATCTTCACTTGGGGGCTGGATCATGCTGAATGTCGCGCTGGCACGGCCCAACCGGATTGCGGGGCTGATCGGCATTGCAGCCGCCCCCGATTTTACCGAAGATTTGATCTGGCAACCGCTTGATGATGATCAACGCAACAAGATGAAAAATGATGGCCAGATCGTGATGGAAAATCCCTATGCCGATGATCCGGTTATCTATCCCTATCATTTGATCGAAGATGGCCGCCAGTATTTGCGGCTTCGTGCGCCTTTGGCGATCACTGCACCGGTTCGCCTTTTGCAGGGCATGAATGATGCCGAAGTGCCATGGCAAACCGCAACAAGGCTTGCCGATTGCTTGCAATCTGATGATGTTGTTCTGCATTTCGACAAAAGCGCAACGCACCGGTTTTCCGAACCAGCACAATTACGCCTTCTCGAAACGGTTTTGGTGATGCTGCTTGATCAGCTTGACCCGAAATAGCCGCGCTAAATCTCTAAAAATCGAGGTCGCAATAATGGTCTGGCGGGGTCAAACCAACAACCTGATCGGCAAGAAGATCGCGGAATGATGGGCGTGATTTCATTTTGGCGTACCAGCTTTTGGCTTCGGGGTGGCGGCTCCAATCAATATCACCGAGGAAATCGAGAACCGACAAATGCGCAGCGGCGGCCAGATCGGCAAGCGATATTTGCCTGCCAGTTAGCCAGTTCCCCTGTTCGGCCAGCCAGTCAATATAATCAAGATGAATTTGCAGATTGCTCATCGCCGCCCGCATCACCACCGATGATGTTGTGCCTTCACCAGAAAACCGTTTGATAACGCGCTCAGACAATAGCGGTGTTCCGACTTCGCGGCTAAATTTATATTCAAACCAATGCACAAGACGGCGAATTTCGGCACGCGCTGGTGCTTCACCCCATAACAAATTATGCTGGCTCGAATCTTCGGTTTCTTCGATAAATTCAGCGATCACCATTCCGCCACTGATGGCAAGCCCATCTTCAGTGACCAAAACTGGTACATCACCCGCCGGATTAAGCGTCAGGAAATCTTCGCTACGCTGCCACGGAATTTCCAGCTTTGGCAAAACCATCAGACCGCGTTCGGCAAGCACAAGCCGGATAAAACGCGACGATGCTGACAATTGATAGTGATGCAAAACCCGCATGAACCCGAAAACCCCTTACCATCAATTGCGGCCAAGATCGGCCGTCGTTCACATAGCATTTTATACTGGTAACATATTATGCTGGCGGCGTAATACCCCGAACAACAAGCCCGCTTGACGGCAAGCTTGCCAACGCACCCGGCACCAGCTCGCAAAATTGCAACCGTTCCGGCTCGACAAAGCCGGGCCAGTCAAGATCATAGCCAGCCGCAGGCACAAATCCAAATTTCGGATAATAATCAGGCTCGCCTGACACTAGAACAATCCGCCATTGCCCTAGCCGTGCAAGCCGCATTCCCTCTTGAACCAATTGTCGGCCAAAGCCTTTGCCGCGAACATGAGGCTGCACCGCAAGCGGGCCAAGCAGCAAAATGGATTCATCATTCAACATGACTTCCCAGAACCGCAATGATCCAACGGCTTGATCATCGTCATAGCCAACAAGACATAATGCGACAACCGGCGCCCCCGGGCGCAACGCCCAGACCGACCGATCATACCGATTTGGCCCAAACGCCTCGGTCATCAATGCTTCGATGACCTGACTATCTGCCTGTGTTTGCTGCGTAATCTTGAACATGATTATGCTTTATAGAAAAGTAGCAACAGACACAATTGGCTTTTGCATGGCCATTGAAATCAATGATTACGCCGTTTCGGACAGATCATCCTCAAGCGTAAGCGGCACATCCAAAACCGGAATGATTTCGGTTGGAACGACCTGCCAGAAATTCTGCAAGGCCTTTTCCCACTGGTTCAAGATGCGTGCGGCAAGGGCACTTTCGGTTTCGCGTGCATGTTCGGCAACAAGATCACGAAGCTTGTTTTCCCAATGCGGATGCGCAATCCGGAAAAGCTGCAGGCTTTCCCGATTTACCCGTGATCCAAAATTACCAGCCTCGTCATAGATAAAGGCCATGCCGCCAGTCATGCCAGCGCCGAAATTGTCACCAACCTCGCCAAGGATCACAACATTGCCACCAGTCATATATTCACAAGCGTTCGACCCGCTTCCTTCGACAACTGCCGTTGCACCCGAATTACGAACACATAAGCGCTCGCCAGCCTGACCCGCCGCAAACATCTTGCCTGAAGTCGCGCCATAAAGAACCGTATTGCCGATGATGGTGTTGGCACTAGCAACAAACCCAACTGCCACTGATGGCCGAACGACAATCATGCCACCTGATAAGCCTTTGCCAACATAGTCGTTGGCATCACCAATCACATCAAGGCGAAGACCTTGCGTCGCAAAAGCACCCAAAGACTGGCCTGCCGAGCCACGAAGCCGGACAAGAATATGCCCTTCACGAAGACCGGTCATGCCAAACCGCCGCACAATATGCGACGACAGCCTTGTACCAATGGCCCGCTGGGTGTTTTCAACATTGTACGACAATTGCATCTTGGATCCGTTTTCAAGCGCAAGCTTGGCATCAACAACCATTTGCGCATCCAGCGTGTCCGGCACTTCGGTACGGGCACCGCCACGGCTGCTGACCAATTCATCTTTGCTGTCAGCCCGAACCAGAATGGGGTTAAGATCAAGGTCATCAAGCGCGGCATCACCACGGCTTACCTGCGTCAGCAAATCGGTACGGCCGATCACTTGCTGCAATGTGGTAAAGCCAAGACTCGCTAGAATTTCGCGAACTTCCTCGGCTAGATGGGTAAATAGCTGAACCACCTTTTCCGGCGTGCCTTCAAATTTCGCCCGCAGATCATCTCGCTGCGTGCAAACGCCGACCGGACAGGTGTTGGAATGACATTGCCGAACCATGATACAGCCCATTGCGATCAATGATGATGTGCCAATGCCATATTCATCAGCGCCAAGCATCGCTGCCATCACGACATCGCGGCCTGTTTTTAATCCACCATCGGTTCGCAGCACAACCTTGTTGCGAAGGTCATTCATCGACAGCACTTGATGCACTTCAGATAGACCCATTTCCCACGGCAAACCGGCATATTTGATTGATGATTGCGGGCTGGCACCAGTGCCGCCACCATGGCCTGAAACCAAAATCGAATCCGCCTTGGCCTTGGCAACACCGGCGGCAATTGTGCCGATACCGGTCGAAGCCACCAGCTTGACGCAAACCTTTGCATCTGGGTTGATCTGTTTTAGATCATAGATCAGCTGCGCCAAATCCTCGATTGAATAGATATCGTGATGCGGTGGCGGTGAAATCAATGTCACACCCGGGGTTGAATGGCGCAATTTTGCGATCAGGCTATCAACCTTGATTCCAGGCAATTGGCCGCCCTCGCCAGGCTTGGCGCCTTGCGCAACCTTTATTTCGATCTCTTCACAATTATTCAGATATTCGGCAGTGACACCAAACCGGCCCGATGCAATTTGCTTGATCGCGCTTGACGGATTATCGCCATTTTCGCGAAGCTTGAAACGCGCCGGATCTTCGCCACCCTCGCCCGAATCCGATTTAGCTCCGATACGATTCATCGCAATCGACAGGGTTTCATGCGCCTCGGGGCTTAGCGCGCCAAGCGAAATGCCCGGTGAGACCAACCGTTTACGGATGTTGGTAATTGATTCGACACGGTCAATCTCAACTGCCTCACCAGCCGCCTTGAACGCCATCAAATCACGAAGATTGATTGGCCCCTGATCATTGACCAGCGATGAATATTTTTTCCAGCTTTCAAAAGATCCGGTATCGCAAGCATGTTGCATTGCATGGATCAATTGCCCGTCAAAGGCATGACGTTCGCCAGATTTGCGATAGCGGAAAAACCCACCAACCGGCAAATGCACATCATCATTGGCAAAGGCCTTGTTATGCATCTCAATAACCCTCGTTGCGATGCCTTTCAGACCAAGACCGGAAATACGCGACGACATTGGTGGGAAATAATCTGCAACCAATGACCGTGACAGGCCAAGTGCCTCAAAATTATAACCACCACGATAAGAGGCAATCACTGAAATGCCCATTTTTGACATGATTTTCAGCAAGCCTTCTTCGACTGCCTTTACGAAATTACCAACCGCATCACGAAGTTCCATGCCAACAAGCAAGCCGCGCTCATGCCGCTCGGCAATCGCCGCTTCGGCAACATAGGCGTTTACCGTGGTTGCACCAACCCCGATCAAAACAGCAAAATGATGGACGTCAAGACATTCACCGCTAGCCACATTGACCGATGTAAATGTGCGCAATTGCTGCCTGACAAGGTGCGAGTGAACCGCGCCTGTTGCCAAAATCATTGGCATTGGGACCCGGTTTTCCGACACATTTCGGTCGGTCAGCATCACATGCTCACAACCTGACCGAACGGCTTCTTCGGCCTCGGCCTGAATTCGCTCTAGCGCATCGGTAAAGGCAGTCTCAGACCCGTCATTGTCAAAACTACAATCAATTTCGGCCGCCTTTTTTCCAACATAGCGGCATAGCGCATCCCACTCTGGCACCGTTAAAACAGGTGAATTCAATACCAGATGATCGCATTGCTCGGGCGCTTCATCCAGAATATTGCCAAGATTACCAAGCCGTGTCCGCAGCGTCATCACGTGACGTTCACGAAGCGAGTCGATTGGCGGGTTGGTCACTTGCGAGAAATTCTGCCGGAAGAAATGATGCAGGCCACGATAGCGGTTTGACAAAACGGCAAGCGGCGTATCATCACCCATTGATCCAATGGCTTCTTTGCCGGTTTGCGCCATTGGCTGCAAAACCAGTTCCATATCTTCCATTGTCCAGCCAGCCATCATCTGACGGCGACGGGTTTCGGTCTTGGTGAGAGGCTGGCTGGCTTTACCAGTTGAATTCGCCAATAGCGAATCCATCTGCTTGGCGCGGCCAATCCATTTGCTCCAGTCGCATTTCTTGGTCAAAGCGTCTTTCAACTCGCCATCTTTATAAAGACGGCCTTCGGCAAGATTGATACCGATCATCTGACCCGGTCCAAGCCGCCCACGTTCGGCAATTTTGGTATCGGGAACAACAACCATTCCGGTTTCTGAACCCGCAATAACAAGCCCGTCATGCGTCACCACATAACGAAGCGGGCGCAATCCGTTACGGTCAAGACCGGCAACGACCCAATCACCAGCATAGGCCGCAATCGCCGCCGGACCATCCCATGGTTCCATAACCGAATTGCAATAGGCATACAGCTTGGCACGCGGGTGATCGCTGCCAACATCAATGGCCTCGGGGATCATCATGGTTTTCACCATTGGCAATTGCCGCCCACCGTGAAGCAGCAATTCAAATACCGCGTCAAGCGCTGCCGAATCCGAACTGCCATTGGCAACAACCGGCTTTAAATCCCCAATTGCATCGCCAAACAAAGTCGATTCCATGCGGTCCTCATGACAGCTCATCCAATTTTGATTGCCACGAATGGTGTTGATTTCACCATTATGCGCCAAAACGCGGAATGGCTGCGCCAATTTCCAAGTTGGCATGGTGTTGGTCGAATAGCGCTGATGATAAATTGCAAAAGACGACACAAAGCGCTGATCAAGCAAATCTGGGAAAAAAGCTGTTACCTGCTCGGCAAGGAACATGCCTTTATAAATGATCGACCGGCTGGATAGTGAACAAAGATAAAAATCATTGATCATATGTTTGATAACGGCTTTTTCGATCCGGCGGCGCACCAGATAGAGCTGGCGTTCAGCTTCGGCGGCATCCATTTCGACCGGCATCGAAAACATGATCTGTTCAATTTCTGGACGCGTCGCAATTGCCTTTGTGCCAAGCGCCTTGATATCTACCGGTACCTGTCGCCAACCATAGACGCTGTGTCCGACAGCTAGAATTTCTTGCTCGACAATACAGCGGCAGCGTTCCTGCGCGCCCAAATCGGTACGCGGCAAAAACACCATGCCAACCGCCAACCTGCCGCCATCATCATCATGGCCGGTGCGCGCGATATGTTCGATAAAAAAGTCGCGTGGAATTTCAATATGAATACCGGCACCATCGCCAGTCATGCCATCAGCATCGACCGCACCACGATGCCAGATTGCCTGCAACGCCTCGATCGCTGATTCGACAACAGCGCGGTTAGGCTTGCCATCTTGTGCCGCCACGAAACCAACACCACAAGCGTCATGTTCCATTTGCGGGCCATAGACACCCGCTTCGGTTAATTTGGCTTCATTCGCAGCACGGCGCTGAAGATAGGCGGCTTCATCAAAATTCTTTGTCATTTCACCCTCCGTATATGCAGCGGTCTAGCGACCGGCACCAGCGGCCCGCGGCGCATCAGCGGCGGCCATAATCCATTGATCAATCGCCTCGGCCGCGTCACGGCCGTCACGAACACCCCAAACAACAAGCGACGCGCCGCGAACAATATCGCCAGCCGCAAACACGCCATCCAGATTTGTCATCATTGTCCGCCAATCAATTTTCAGCGTTCCCCAGCGGGTGACTTCCAGCCCGTCCTGACCAAACATTGTCGGCAAATCTTCTGGATCAAAACCAAGCGCCTTGATCACCATATCGGCGGGCAATTCATGCGCTGATCCGTCAATCACTTCTGGCACTTGACGGCCGGTTGCATCTGGCTGGCCAAGGTGAATGCGCTGCGCCTGAACCGCGCGCACCTTGTCATCACCAAGAAACGCCTGTGGCGCAGACAGCCATTTGAAAACAACACCTTCTTCTTCGGCATTTTGAACTTCACGCTGTGACCCGGGCATGTTCGCCCGATCGCGGCGGTAAAGACAGCTGACCGATTTGGCCTTTTGCCGAATTGCCGTGCGAACGCAATCCATCGCCGTGTCGCCGCCACCAATCACAACAACATCTTTGCCTTCGGCATTCAGCGCACCCGAATCAAATGCCGCAACATTATCACCAAGGCTTTTGCGGTTTGACACGGTTAGATATTCAAGCGCCGGAACGATGCCATCAAGCCCGCTTCCCGGCGCGGCGATGTCGCGTGCCTTATAAACACCCGTCGCCACCAGAATGGCATCATGCTTGGCCCGAATATCGGCAAAGCTGATCTCGCCACCAATATCAACACCAAGATGGAAATGAACCCCACCATCAATCAGCAATTGACCACGACGCTCGACAATTGATTTTTCCAGCTTGAACCCGGGGATGCCATACATCAACAAGCCGCCGATCCGGTCATAGCGGTCATAGATATGAACCTGATAGCCGCGATGGCGAAGCATTTCGGCAGCGGCCAATCCGGCTGGTCCGGCGCCAATAATACCAATCGATTCCGCCCGTTCAACACGCGGCGCGGCTGGCTTGACCCAGCCCTCGGCAAAGGCAGTTTCGGTGATATGTTTTTCAACCGCGCCAATCGTGACCGATTCGAACCCTTTTTCGATCACGCAGCTGCCTTCGCAAAGCCGGTCTTGCGGGCAAATACGGCCACAGATTTCCGGAAAATTATTGGTCTGTGATGACAGTTCATAGGCTTCCTGCATCCGGCCTTCGGCAGTCAGCATCAACCAATCAGGGATATTGTTATGAAGCGGGCAATTCACCTGACAGAACGGCACCCCGCATTGCGAGCAGCGCGATGATTGTGTTTCAGCCTCAACTGCATCGAAATCATCATAGATTTCATCAAAATCAGCGACACGCTTTTCGGCCTTGCGCTTTTCCGGCATGGCTTTGTCAGTCGATACGAACTTCAACATCTTTGATGACATATCTGCTACTCCCTTCCAATTCAGCAATGGCTTCACAATCGCTCATGCTGGTGTTTCAAGCCCCGCATCCCCTATTCAACTAGCAAAGCTGTTTTCGTCTCGGTCTTTTCTGGTGACTTATCGTCCGCAAAGCCGGTCTGTCATCTACGCCGCAACACCTAATCCAAGCGCAACAGACGATTTTCAACGTTTCGACTATGCTGGCATCACCCAGAAATTTTGGCGCAATCGCCGAATGCAATCGGCGAATAGTTAGGCACTACCCCCGATTACATCATTAATTAGTCAACATTCATTACCTTTTTTTGATGATAATTGCAAGCGCGATTCAGATGGTGCTAGCAAATCTGTCGCAACTTGTCGTTATTATGGCCGAAATGGTACTAATTAGGCGCGTGAAGGCAAATTACATTGATGCTGGTCAATAATCACCTTCTGCGCCTATGATAACAGGGATCACTGCCACCCATTTGGCCGGTTTGATACTACGCGGTTACTACTTCGTCTCTAAGTAATGCGCCGCTGATAATAAAGTGTCTTTGCAAGGAGCCTTACGAATGCCACTAAGCCTGCTGATTCTTGTTGCCGCCATTCAGGGTTTGACCGAATTTTTGCCCGTATCATCATCGGGGCATTTGGTGCTGATCCCAATCGTCACCGATTTCGCCTATCAGGGCCGGGTGATTGATGTGGCAGCGCATGTCGGCACTTTGATTGCGGTTGCCTTTTATTTGCGTGCAGAAATCATCGCCATTGCGGTATCAATGCTGCGATTTGGGCGCAATGATCCAGATCATGCACGGCTTGGTATCATGCTTGTTATGGCAACCATTCCGGTGATTATCGCCGGTTATATCGTCAATTATGCTAATTGGCAGTGGCTTGAAATGGTTTACAGCCTTGCCATTGCCAATCTGGTATTTGCAGTCATTTTATGGTTTGCCGATAAGGTACCAGCCTCACGGCGCGACCTTGGTCAAATCGGCTTGCCGCATGCGTTGATCATCGGCATCGTGCAAATTTGCGCTTTAATCCCCGGTGCCTCGCGGTCAGGCGTGACCATGAGCGCGGCGCGATTTCTTGGCTATGACCACGTCACCGCAGCTCGATTTTCACTGTTACTTTCCTTGCCAACAATTGCCGGTGCCGGCTTGCTCAAAACGCTTGATCTTGTCAAAAGCGGCGATGCCACGCTTGGCGCGGATGCGGTGGTTGTTGCGGTTTTATCGGCTGGCCTTGCGTGGCTTGCGATCCGCTGGATGATGCGTTGGTTCACCACCGCAGGTTTTGGTATTTTTGTTTATTACCGTTTGGCGCTTGGTGGATTGCTATTGCTGGCATTGGCGCAAGGCTGGGTTGCCCCAAGCATTAGCTAAGACCGGAACAGCCCACCTGGACGATAGCGCTCAAGATAGGTTGGCAAAACCGCATCAACACAAGTTGGCGTAATGCCCAAATCAGCAAGCGTCAGCGCTTTCTTGCCAACGATATTGTCATTTTTGAGCAACCGCACCTGATCAAGCGTGATTGGCGCATTGGGCAGCAACTCGGCAACGGCAGCACCGCATGATAATGCAAAAAATGGCACCGGCAATAACAGGCGGCGACGCTTGATATTAAGCAAGGTGATTTCCATCAATTGCCGAAAGCTAAACATATCCGGGCCGCCAAGCTCGAAAATCTTGCCCTCGGGTGATTTGGCGAGCTTGCCACCAGCAAGGCCGAGACCGGCCATAATCGCCCCGACAACATCTTCAACATAAACGGGCTGCATGCGCATTTTGCCGCCGCCAGGCAATGGCAATGCTGGCGCAATCATGGCCATTGCGGCAAACCGGTTAAAGAAATCGTCGCGCGGGCCGAACACAATTGATGGGCGCAGAATCACCGCTGATGCGAAGGCCTTGTGCAATCCAGCTTCGCCAGCAGCTTTGCTTTTTGCATAATAGCTTGGCGACTCACGATCAGCACCAATGGCCGATACGTGAACAAGTGACTGAACATCATGCTTGGCAGCAAGCGCACCGATACGCGCTGGCAGTTCCGCCTGCAATGCGTCAAAACGCTGCCCGCCACCTTCGGCAAGAATACCAACAAGATTGACCACCGCGTCGGCAGGCCGAATGACCGATTCCAAAACCGCGTCATCAAGCGCATTGCCGGCCACAAGCGTGATCTGCCCAACATTACCCATCGGTTTCAGATATTTTGCTCGCTCGCTGTTGCGGCATAACACAATGACCTGTTTACCAGCGCGTGCCAGCCGCCCCACGGTTGCCCGTCCAACAAACCCCGATCCACCAATTACTGCAACTGTGTTGATCATTGATCTACCCTTGCTTGACCGGCCAAAGGGCGCGGCGCGATGACAATTTGCTGGCGGCACAGCCACGTTTTGACGCGCCACCACACATTCTTTGACTGCAAATTAGGTCATGCCTCCCCGCTTTACAATCCCACCAATGCCAATTTCCTATAAAATAGATTTTTACCGGCATTTGGCACCGCCAAGGAAAGCCGCATTTTCTCGCCATTAGGTCATTGAAAAGGTTTGACACGCCATCGTTTGTGGCTATTCTCACGGCGTCAGACAGGACGCGGTTTTCCGCAAGGTCAATGGCAAGCCCAGGTGGCGGAATTGGTAGACGCGCTGGCTTCAGGTGCCAGTGACCATTAGGTCGTGGAAGTTCGAGTCTTCTCCTGGGCACCATTGCCATTTTGATTGCCCCACGGCCGTTACTGGCTTTTCGCACCAAAGCGCGCGCCCTTGGCAAAAAGCCAATCCTTTGCGAATATAATAGACCCGGCTTTTGCAAGGACAAAACAAATGAGGCATAGATGACAATTCATATCCATCAGGACGATCTTCCTGCCGAAATTGATCTTGGTGATGTGGTTGCCATTGATACCGAAACAATGGGGCTTAACCCGCATCGCGACCGGCTATGCCTTGTGCAGCTATCGGGCGGTGATGGCGACGCCCATCTTGTCAAAATCGCCAAGCCGCAAATGCCAAGCCCGAACCTGGCATCGCTTCTTGCCAATCCGCAGGTCACCAAGCTGTTTCACTTTGCACGTTTTGATATTGCCAGCCTTAGCCAAGGCATTGGCCCGCTTGCTGGCCCTGTTTATTGCACCAAAATCGCATCCAAACTGATCCGCACCTACACCGACCGGCATGGGCTAAAAGATCTTTGCCGCGAATTATTGCAAATCGATATTTCAAAACAGCAGCAATCATCGGATTGGGGCGCAGCGATCTTGACGCCTCAACAGGCCGAATATGCCGCCGGTGATGTTTTATATCTTCACCAGCTTCGTGAACGCCTTGATATGATGCTGGAACGCGAAGGCCGAAGCGAGATTGCCGCCCATTGTTTTGACTTTTTGTTAACCCGTGCCCAGCTTGATCTGGATGGCTTTGCCGAGATGGATATTTTTCATCACTAGGCTGTAGCCTGCTAGCAAAAATCAGCCAAGATCGGGGCGCATTGAGCTGATGGCGCTGCTGGCAATCATTTAGGGAATGACATCACCGATGACCGACATAGATCCAGTGCGAAAAAGCCGCTTTACCCCACGCGCCAAGACCGCCCAGACCACCAGCGAGCGGCGCTATCCATTATCGCTTTTACTTGTTGGCGTTGGCGCTGTTCTGACGCTTGCTGTTGCAATCTGGCTTGGGCTTTTGGCCAATGGCAAGGGTGTATCGCTGGAAATCAAAAAGGTGAAACGCGCCGAAAGTGGCGAAGTTCAATTAACCGGCGCACGCTATCGCGGTTTAACACCAGCCGGAAAACCATATGAGATCACGGCTGCCAAAGCCAATGAAGCCCCTGATGGGTCGGGACGTGTTGACATGGATCAACCAACCGCCGTTTTGATCATGCGCAATGGCTCGCTTGTTAACATGCAGTCAAAGTCAGGCATCTTCAACAAACAGACCGATATTGTTTCCATGTCAGGCGCGGTTGTTGTGACCCAGCCTGATCGCAATCTTCGCCTTGATACCGAAGCGCTTGAAGCCAATCTCAAAGCTGGTGAGATGCATAGTGATGTTCCGGTTCAGGTTCAGGATATTGACAGGCGCATCAATGCCGATAGCATGCAAGTCTATGACAATGGCGCGCGGATTATCTTTGGCGGGGCTGCCAAAATGATTATCAAAAACAGCAACGCCATCGCACCCACATCAAAGGCCGTGGTCACACCCAAAACAAATAAGGCCAAAAGCTAGATATTTTTAATAGACCGATCGTTTGGGTAACTTAACCGGCCAGCTGGACAGAAAGCAGATCACATCATGAACCGATCTAATCGCTATTTCGTCAAAATATTTCGCCAAATCGTGTTTGGCCTTGGGAGTTGTATGATTTTGACCGTCCCCGCACTTGCACAGACCGCCGGCAGCGCGACCGCACCGCTTCCCATCACAATCGAGGCGAATGACTCGCTTGAATGGAACCAAACCGACGGCACCTATATCGCCAAGGGCGATGCCTATGTCGAACAGGGCCAAGCAAATATCAGCGCGAACCATATTATCGCCAATTACGCAACCGAAGGCGAAGCGCGCGACATCACCCAAGTGATCGCAACTGGATCCGTAACCTATATTCAGGGTGAAAACACCGCCAAAGGCGACAAGCTTAATTATGATCTGACCAGCAACCTCTATGTTCTGACCGGTAAAAACACTTCTGTCACCGGCCCCAAAGGCACCATGACAGCGACCAAATCAATTACCTATGACTTAACCGATAACGATAATCGCAAAATCACCGCAATTGGCAAAGCCCATTACAAAAACAGCGATGGCCGCAATGTCTTTGGTGACAAGCTAATCGCCTATATCAGCGCCGATGGCACTTTGAAAACCATTGATGCTTATGAAAACACAAAGGTCATCACAGCCCAAGGCACCGTCGCAATCGCCGACAAGCTGAATTATATTGCCAGCACTTCGATGGCCAATCTTGATGGTAATGTCGAAATTACCGACAAAGAAAACATCATGCGCGGCGCCCGTGCCGAGGTCGATTTTGACAAGGAAATCAGCAAGATACTTTCAGGCCCTACGGGTAAGCGCGTGACCGGTATTTTAACACCATAAATCAGCTTAGCCGATGCGGCATTGCCGTGGGCAGAACATCAAACCGTTATTTTGCCCTTAACTCGTTGACATGCCCTGATTAATTGGTCGATAAAGATATCCCTGACAGGCCGCAAAGGCTTCACCGCATCAAAAAGGGCATGATGGTGTCTGACAATATAGAATTAGATTTTGGCATGGCGCGGCCAGTATTGGTGCCAGGCAATCAAGGGTTGCAAGCCAAAAGCGTTGGCAAAAGCTTTAACAAACGGCGCGTGGTTCGCAATGTGTCGCTTGGCTTACAACGTGGCGAGGCTGTTGGCCTTCTTGGCCCAAACGGCGCTGGTAAAACAACAACCTTTTACATGCTTGCCGGATTATTGCCCGCCGATGAGGGGCAGGTCTTTATTGATGGACGCGATGTCACCAGCATGCCCATCTTCCAGCGCGCGCGTCTTGGCATGGGATATCTGCCTCAGGAATCGAGCATTTTTCGCGGCTTGACGGTTGAACAAAATATCCGCGCCGTTCTCGAAACACTTGAAGACCATGATGACGAACGCGACGCCACGCTTGATGATCTGATGGCCGAATTTGGCATCACCCATCTTCGCAACACACCATCGGTCAGCCTGTCCGGCGGTGAACGTCGCCGCCTCGAAATTGCGCGCGCCCTTGCTGCCCGCCCGACACTTCTTCTGCTTGATGAACCTTTGGCCGGCATTGACCCGATTGCACTTGGCGAAATTCGTGATTTGATTGCACATTTGAAAACACATGGTATCGGCGTTTTGATTACCGACCATAATGTTCGCGAAACGCTTGATATTGTTGACCGTGCCTACATCATCCATGACGGCACCGTGCTGATGGAAGGCACGCCAGATGAGGTGGTTCAACATAGCGGGGTTCGGCAAGTCTATCTTGGCGAGCGCTTTAGCATCTAAGTCACGTGATTCACGGCTTGACAGCCCGTCATCCACCTCATATACATGCGCCGCCTCGGCAATGCATGGTTTCGGTTTCGAGGCTAGGCGCTGCACAGGCTTTATTCATTCTACGGGTCTTTTCATGTCCATAATTGATTATCTTACCGCCGACCAGATTATGCTTGGCGTCGCTGGCAGCAGTAAAAAGCAGGTTATTGAACAGCTTGCTGAACGCGCCGCTGAGCTCACTGGTCTTTGCCAGCGCAGTCTTTTTGATATTGTGATGCGCCGCGAGCGTCTTGGCAGCACCGCAATTGGCGGCGGCAATGCAATTCCCCATGCTGTGCATCACAATTTGACGCGCACCATTGGTATCATCGCCGTTTTGACAGATCCAGTTGATTTTGATGCGCAAGATCGCAAGCCTGTCGATATTGTTTGTCTTGTGATCGGGCCACCAAATGCGGATAGCGATCATCTGAAATGCTTAGCCAGCGTGGCAAGATCATTCCGCGAGGTGGCCACTTGCGACCAGCTTCGCACTGCCAAGACGCCAACTGAGCTTCTTAGATGCCTTGGAAACGCCGGCGACGTCGCTGCCTAACCGCATCAAGCTTGCCAATAGCCCCTGCAAATGCAAAGCGCGGCCATCATGGTACCGGCAAAGCCATGATGGGATGAACGAAACAATGACAGCATGAGCGCGCTCTGTCAGTATGGGCTCACCACTGCGCTGGGATAATGTTTTATCTGGAAACAGAAAAATTGGTGGAGCTAAGCGGGATCGAACCGCTGACCTCTACAATGCCATTGTAGCGCTCTCCCAGCTGAGCTATAGCCCCTTGTTACCGTGTCTGACCTGCAATGCCCTAACTAAGGGGCATCGCCAAAACGCCAATTCAGTTCCAATTCGTGCAGTGCAGAAATGCTGCGAGGGATGTGTATCGCAGGGGCGACACCCTGCGCAAGCAAATTTTTGTCTGGTGGCGGGTTTTTTATGGCACCGCCGCCAAACCAATCAAATTTGCCAGCATCAAGCAGGCAAGATGCTTACTGATCATCCTTATTATCTAGGTTGGGCAATAATTCGTCGCCATCAGTGATATCGTCCTGAATGATTCCCGGACCGTCCGTATCATCAACATCAACATCACCTTCGTCAAAATCCATATCATCGTCATCATCATCGTCTTTAGTGACAGCAACATTCACGTCTTCATCGTCAAATTCTGTTTCATCCAGATCATCAGCATCATCAGACACATCTGCCTTCGCCGCGCTTTTCGGCGCAGCCCGGCTTTTACGGCCTTTTAACAGATTTTCCGGATCAAATTCTGTGCCGCAGCCCGGACAAATAATGGGACTACGTTTAAAATCATAAAAGCGCATATCACATGATAGACAGGTACGCTTCAAGCCAAGCTCAACCTTTGCCATTCTTTTTAATCCCCTGTACTTAACCGTCAAAAATAAGGACTATTCATCTTTAGGGGATTTGAAACAAATTTTGCAAGCTGTCAAAATAATTTTCTGCCGGTTTCCAAATTTTATTTTCACGCTGGCTTACTATCAAAAGGATTCGGCATTTGTATGGCGCTGATTGCTTAGCACCCTAGAAAAATGTTACAAGCTGCCGTTACCGAAATTAACGGGGCAAAACTGCCTATCAGCAAATCGTAAAAGGCCTTTTGATGTCACCTCATCCGCATGATCAACTTGTTTCGAGAAAAGCCGGTCCGCTTGTGGGCTCAATGCCCATTCCGGGTGATAAATCCATCTCGCATCGTTCACTGATTTTCGGCAGCCTTGCGATTGGACCAACCAAGGTTCGCGGCCTTCTTGAAGGCGCTGATGTCATGTCGACAAAAGACGCACTTGTGGCGCTTGGTGCCGGCATCGAGCGTGATGCCGGCGGCGTTTGGCATATTACCGGCGTTGGATTGCATGGCATGATTTCGCCTATAACACCGCTTAATCTTGGTAATTCGGGGACGGGTGCGCGCCTGTTGATGGGGGTTGTTGCCGGTCAGAACATCACGGCAACATTCTGCGGCGATGCCTCGCTTAGCGTGCGGCCAATGGCGAGGATTACCGATCCGCTTGCCAAAATGGGAGCTGAAATCACCTGCCGTGACGGTGGCTTGCTGCCCGTCACCATCAAGGGGGCGACAAATCTAATGGCGTTGAGCCATCGCTCAAAAGTGGCCTCAGCACAAATCAAATCAGCGATCTTGCTTGCCGGGCTGAACGCGCGTGGCACCACAAATATCACCGAACCGCAAGCATCACGCGATCACAGCGAATCAATGCTTCGGCATTTTGGCGCATCGGTTCAGCAGCATATCGACGCCGATGGGGCGCATCATGTTACGCTTGCAGGTGAGGCAACACTTCGCGCCGCCGATATCATCGTGCCAAGCGATCCATCTTCTGCCGCGTTTGCCATTGTTGCGGCGCTGATTACCCCGCAAAGCGATATCACGCTTGTTGGTATTGGCATGAACCCGCTTCGAACCGGCCTTTTGACAACCCTTATCGAAATGGGCGGCGATATTGTCAAAAGCAATGATCGGATTGAAGGCGGCGAGGCCGTTGCTGATTTGCGTATCCGGCATAGTCAGTTGAAAGGCATTACCGTTCCGGCCGAACGTGCGGCCTCGATGATTGATGAATTTCCAATTCTGTCAGTCGCCGCCGCAACCGCAAACGGCACAACCGAGATGCTTGGCGTTGCCGAATTGCGCGTCAAGGAAACCGACCGCATCAAGGTAATGGCTGATGGCCTTGCCGCCTGCGGCGTCACCGTTGATTATGATGATGATTCGATGCGCGTTTCCACCAGCACCATAACCGGCGGGGCAACCCTTTCAGCGCAGCATGATCACCGAATCGCCATGTCATTTCTGACGCTTGGCCTTGTTGCCGAACATCCAATCACTGTAACCGGCTGTGCCACCATCGAAACAAGCTTTCCCGGATTTGCCAGCGGCATGAACCAGCTTGGTGCCAGCATCATTGACGGAACCGCAACATGATTATCGCCATTGATGGGTCGGCTGCCAGCGGCAAAGGAACGCTTGCCAAACGGGTGGCAGCCGAATTCGGCTATGATTATCTGGATACGGGGGCGCTGTATCGTGCGGTTGCCCTTAGCCTGTTAAACGCTAGCGTAAATAGCAATAATATTGATGAAAAACAGGCTGTTAATGCTACATTAACACTTGATCTTTCGCTAACGCAAACGGCTGAAATACGCACCGATAAAGTGGCTGCCCTTGCATCAATTGTGGCCGCCATTAGCCCCGTCCGGGCTGAATTGCTGGCGCTTCAGCGATCCTTTGCCGCGGCACCACCATCGGGCAAAGGGGCGGTTCTTGATGGTCGTGACATTGGCACGATCGTGCTTCCCAACGCCGATATAAAATTCTTCATTGATGCCGATCTTGATATTCGCGCCGAACGCCGCACCAAAGAGTTGCTTCAGGCAGGACAATCGGTTATGTTCCGCGACGTTCTGGCGGATATGAAGGCGCGTGATGATCAGGACCGGACTAGATCAGTGGCTCCATTAAAGGCCGCAGATGACGCAATTACCATCGACACATCCAAAACGGATGCGGCGGCGGTTCTAGCTCTAGCCCTGTCACATATTGATCGTGTCGGCCCATCAGAATAATGAGCCCGAACCGGAGACCATACGAACATTTCCGGTTCATATTTTTGATTAACTGACTGCCGGCGAAACAAACTGGTCGCCAAAAAACCCGCTTGGAACCAGGCTATATTGCCAAAACAAGGCAAAATAATTCGGTTATCGTTCGTTCAATGCGGCCCTCATGCCGGCTGAGGCACATATATTTTGATCCTTTTAGGGGGGTATTGCACCCCCGATCAAAATAGCGACAAAACGGAGATTTTTTTGACATCTACAACGAATTCGGCAGCCGACGCTGCCACTGAGAACTTTGCCGATCTTTTAGCTGAAAGCTTTGGTGAAGGCACGCATGTTGAGGGCAGTGTTGTCCGCGGCTTTATTATCGGCATCGAAGGTGACGCTGTCATCATTGATGTTGGCTTGAAATCTGAAGGCCGCGTTCCGCTAAAGGAACTTGCCGCCCCCGGACAACAAGCCGATGTTTCAATCGGCGATGAGATTGAGGTTTACGTCGAGCGTATGGAAGACCGTAATGGTCAGGCCGTATTAAGCCGCGATAAAGCCCGCCGCGAAGAAGCATGGGGCGTTCTCGAAGCATCATTTGAAAAGCAAGAGCGCGTTACCGGCGTTATCTTTGGCAAGGTCAAAGGCGGTTTCACTGTCGATCTGTCAGGGGCAACAGCCTTTTTGCCGGGAAGTCAGGTCGATATTCGCCCTGTTCGCGATCTTGGCCCATTGATGGGAACACCACAGCCATTCCAAATTCTGAAAATCGACCGTCGTCGTGGCAATATTGTTGTTTCACGCCGCGCCGTTCTGGAAGAATCACGCGCCGAAGCAAGATCAGAGCTTGTCTCTAATCTGCAAGAAGGTCAGGTTCTTCAAGGTGTGGTCAAGAACATCACCGATTACGGCGCCTTTGTCGATCTTGGTGGTGTTGACGGCCTGTTGCATGTCACCGACATTGCATGGCAGCGCATCAGCCATCCATCTGAAGCACTGCAAATTGGTGAAACTGTTGAAGTTCAGGTCATTCGCTTTAATGCTGAAACCCAGCGTATCTCGCTTGGCATGAAGCAACTTCTGTCAGATCCATGGGAAAATGTCGAAGGCAAATTCCCGATTGGGGCGAAAATGGAAGGCCGCGTTACCAACATCACCGATTACGGCGCATTTATTGAGCTGGAAGCCGGTGTCGAAGGTCTTGTCCATGTATCTGAGATGAGCTGGACAAAGAAGAATGTTCATCCTGGCAAAATCGTTTCAACCAGTCAGCAAGTCGAAGTTATGGTTCTTGACGTTGATCTGTCAAAGCGCCGTATTTCACTTGGCCTCAAGCAATGCACAACCAATCCTTGGGAAGACCTTAGCGCCACCTATCCAGTTGGCACCGAGATCGACGGCGAAATCCGGAACATCACCGAATTTGGTCTGTTTGTTGGCCTGAACGACGATATTGACGGTCTTGTTCACCTGTCAGATATCAGCTGGGAAAACGCTGGCGAAGAAGCCCTTGAAGGCTTTACCAAAGGCGACATGGTTAAGGCAAAAGTCCTTGATATCGACGTCAATAAAGAGCGTATCTCACTTGGCATCAAACAGCTAACTGACGATCCATTTGCTGGTCAGGCTGATGCCTATCGCAAAGGCGAAGTCGTAACCTGTACCGTCAGCGCGGTAACAGACAACGGCATCGACGTTACCATCGGTGAGAACATGACTGGCTTTATCCGCCGGACTGACCTTAGCCGTGATCGTGCTGAACAGCGCGCTGACCGGTTTGCTGTTGGTGAAAAAGTTGATGCCGTCGTCACCAGTGTTGACAAGAAAACCCGCAAATTGTCACTGTCGATCAAGGCGCGCGAATCTGCCGAAGAAAAGCAGGCCATGGCCGAGTTTGGCTCATCAGACAGCGGCGCCAGCCTTGGTGATATACTTGGCGCGGCTCTTGCCAAGAAAGACACAAACGACGAAAAGTAAGGCTGGCACACTCGCCAACCTGTCTATCTTCACGCCAGCCGATGCATCCATCGGCTGGCGTTTTTTATGGCTGGCTTGGCTATGTTAATGAATTTTATCATTCTTATTAACGTTAGAGATCAATTCTAAGTTGACCCGCCATTTGCAAACAGGCATCCTAACCTAAAATTTTAGAACACAAGAATTAAGGGAGCGAACTCTGTGACACGGTCAGAACTTATCGCGAAATTAGCGGCTAGGAATCCAACACTTTACCACCGTGATATTGAGCGGCTGGTTGGAACAATCCTTGATGAAATCGGCGGTGCGCTTGAACGTGGTGACAGGGTTGAGCTTCGTGGGTTTGGTGCCTTTTCAGTGCGCGAGCGCAAAGCCCGCCTTGGGCGCAATCCAAGAACCGGAACAAGTGTAGAAGTATCTGAAAAGAAGGTGCCTTTTTTCAAAATGGGCAAAGGCATGCGTGAGCGGTTAAACCGCTAGACGGATCAAATTATGCGAATATTAGGCCACCTTTTATGGCTGAGCATTACCTTGTTCTTGGCTATGTTTGCCATTGTGTTTGCCACATCGAATAAAACGCTTATCACGCTTTATCTTTGGCCATTTGACAGCGTGCTAACCGCGCCAGTGTGGCTGTTGATTCTATCCAGCTTTATCATTGGCGGATTGCTGAGTGCTATTTTACTCTGGGGGCAGTGGCTGGCGATTCGGGCAAAGCTGTGGCGTCTTGAGGGGCGTTTCAATAAATTGCAGGCAAAAACCGTTAAAATGACAGCCGAACCGGCCACCCAGCATGAACACGGCCAGCATGAACACGGCCAGCAGGATTATGGCCAGCAGAATGAACCGGCCGCATCAAATCAATTGACCACCGCTCGGCGGCTGAGGTTAAGCAAGCGCCGAACTCCGTTATCGAGTCTGAATTGAAAACCCATCAAGCATAAGGATTGCCCATGGCGCCCGAGGTTAAAATCTGCGGCATATCAACGGCTAATGATTATATCATTTGCCGCGATGCCGGTGCGCGCTGGACAGGCATGGTCTATTACCCTGGATCATCACGCCATCTTGATCTAGCTGGCCTAGCAGCATTGGCAGATTGCGCCGACTCTCTTGGTTCTGACGCGCCTGAACGCGTTTTGCTAAGCGTTGATATCGTTGGGGAAAAGCTTATGCCAATTATCGAGGCGGCGCGGCCAGATATGCTGCAGCTTCATGGCAAAGAAACCTGTCAGGATGTTGACGATATCAAAGCCCGCACCGGTTTACCGGTAATCAAGGCGATTGCCGTTGAAACAGCGGCCGACCTTGATCAATGCGCCAAATGGGATAATCTTGCCGATTGGTTGCTGTTTGACGCCAAGGTCAAAGCCGGATCGCAGCCCGGCGGTACCGGCCATCAGTTTGATTGGACAATCCTTGCCAATTATCGCGGGCAGTTACCATGGATGCTGGCAGGTGGGCTTGACCGCCATAATGTGGCAAATGCAATCAAGATTAGCGCGGCGAAGGCGCTGGATGTGTCATCGGGTGTTGAATCATACCCCGGAAAAAAGGACGCAGAAGAGATTCATGCCTTTATTCGGGCGACCCAATTAGGCTAAAACAATGCTGGCGGCCGCGTCGATTTCACCGACTTTACAGGATGAGGGCTTTTGATGAGCAAAACAAACCTTAACACATTCCGCAACCAGCCCGATGAGGCTGGCCGCTTTGGCATTCATGGTGGCCGTTTTGTCGCTGAAACGCTGATGCCGCTGATTTTGAATGTCGAAAAAGCCTACAAAGAAGCCAGCGCCGATAAATCATTTCACCGTGAAATGTACTATTACCAAAAGCATTATATTGGCCGCCCAAGTCCCCTCTATTTTGCCGAGCGCATGACCGCGCATTTTGGTGGTGCCAAGCTATATCTAAAACGTGATGAGCTGAACCATACTGGCGCGCACAAGATCAACAATGTTTTGGGTCAGGCACTTCTTGCCAAACGCATGGGCAAAACCAAAATCATTGCCGAAACCGGCGCTGGCCAGCATGGCGTTGCCACAGCAACAGCCTGCGCGCTTTTCAATATGGAATGCGAAGTCTTTATGGGCGCTGAAGATGTTGAACGGCAAAAGCCGAATGTCGACCGGATGCGTCTTCTTGGTGCCAAAATCCACCCTGTCACATCAGGTACCGGAACGCTTAAAGACGCAATGAATGAGGCGCTTCGCTATTGGGTTACCAATGCCGAAACGCATTTTTACATTATCGGCACCGCCGCAGGCCCACACCCCTATCCGCAAATGGTGCGCGATTTCCAATCAGTTATTGGCACCGAGGCGCGCGAACAAATTCTCGAAGCCGAAGGCCGCCTGCCAAATGCGCTTGTCGCCTGTATTGGTGGCGGGTCAAATGCGATTGGGCTTTTCTATCCGTTTCTTGATGATACGGATGTGGCCATCTATGGTGTCGAAGCTGCAGGCAAAGGTCTTGGCAGCGGCCTTCATGCTGCGTCACTTACCGGCGGAACACCGGGCATCTTGCATGGCAACCGAACCTATCTTTTGCAAAATGATGATGGGCAAATTACCGATGCCCATTCGATTTCGGCTGGTCTGGATTATCCGGGGATCGGCCCTGAACATTCATGGCTTCATGATATTGGCCGCGTCAATTATGTCAGTGCCACCGATGAAGAAGCGCTTGTCGCTTTTCAGCTTTGTGCGCGTCTTGAAGGCATCATTCCGGCGCTCGAACCATCACATGCGCTGGCCTATCTTAGCACCGTCATTGGCGATATGGATTCTGATGATATTGTCATTTTGAACATGTGTGGCCGCGGCGACAAGGATTTGGGCGCAGTTCTTCCGGTTCTTGAAAAACTTGGCTGGATGTAAGCCAAAGCCCATTTAGATTGGAAAAGAGATAATTATGGCAGGTCGCATCGATACCGCATTTGCAAAGGCCAAAGCCGAAAATCGCGGCAGCTTGGGCGTTTTTATTACCGCTGGCGATCCTGACGCCACCACCACCGAAGCCTTGCTTGACGGGCTGGTTGACGCTGGTGTTGATTTTATCGAACTTGGCATGCCTTTTTCCGACCCAATGGCCGATGGCCCCGCCATTCAGGCAGCGTCACTTAGAGCGTTAAAGAGCGGCATGACCCTAACCACAACACTTGAAATTGCGCGTAATTTTCGCCAACGGCACCCTGATATGCCGCTTGTTCTGATGGGCTATTACAACCCGATCTATATCTATGGCAATGACCGGTTCATTGCCGACTCAGTGGCGGCTGGTGTTGATGGGTTGATCATCGTTGATTTGCCACCAGAAGAAGATTCAGAACTTTGCATTCCGGCACGCGATGCTGGTTTGAATGTTGTTCGGCTAATCACCCCGACAAGCCATGATCAACGTTTGCCAGCCATTTTGGCACAGGCCAGCGGATTTGTTTATTATGTCTCGGTTACCGGCATTACCGGCATGGCAAGCGCTGCGGCGACCAGCATTTCCGATGCCTATCAGCGCATCCGCAAACAAACCGATCTTCCGATTGTAACCGGATTTGGCATCCGCACCCCCGAACAGGCTGCCGAATCAGCACGTTTCAGTGACGGCGCGGTTGTCGGCTCTGCCGTTGTTGATATCATTGCTGATGGCGTGGCAAAGCCATCAAGCCCAGATGCGGCTGAAAACCGTGCGGCGATTGTCCGTAAAGTTGCCGCATTTGTCGGCGAGCTTAGTTCCGCCATACGCGCATAGGGAGATTGCAATGAATTGGATTACAAATTCTGTCCTTCCCAAAATCAAGGCATGGGTTCAGGCCGATGATGTGCCGGATAATCTGTGGATCAAATGCAGTGCCTGTAGCCAGATGATTTTTCATCGTGAATATGAACAGGCATTTAACTGTTGCGCCACATGCGGTCATCATGCCCCACTGCCGCCCGAACACCGTTTTGCCATGTTATTTGACGGTGGCAAATATGATGTGATCTCGCTTTCGCCGATTGAAGATGATCCTTTGAAATTCCGCGATAGCAAAAAATATACTGACCGGCTTCGCGACACGCGCAACAAAACCGGTTTAAATGACGCGATTACCGTCGCAGCAGGGCAAATCAATGGATATTCTTGCGTGATCGCCGCATTTGATTTCCGTTTCATGGGCGGATCAATGGGACGCATGGTTGGCAATGGCATTGTTCGCGCTGCAAAGGAAGCAGTTGCCCGCAAGGGCGCGCTGATCACCGTGCCATCAACCGGCGGTGCACGTATGCAAGAAGGCGTGTTATCACTTATGCAATTACCACGCACCATCGCCGCTGTTGAGCTGGTTCGTGATGCAGGCCTTCCCTATTTTGTCTTATTGGCGCATCCGACAACCGGCGGTGTTACGGCTTCATTTGCCATGCTTGGCGATATTCAGATTGCCGAGCCTGGTGCCATTATTGGTTTTGCCGGTCGCCGTGTAATCGAAGAAACGGTCCGTGAAAAACTGCCTGAAGATTTCCAGACAGCCGAATATCTGATGGATCACGGTATGGTCGATGCCGTTGTGCCGCGCACCGAACAGCCTGAATATATTGGCAGGCTTCTGGATTTCATGATGAGATCGAAAGACAGCAGAAAGCGCGCCTAATGCCATCGTCATCACCGGCAGCAATGGCCGCAGCCGACCGCGCCGCAGCGGCGCTTGACCGGCTGGCATGGCTACATCCAAAATTAATTGATCTTGGGCTTGATCGCAGCTTTGCCTTGCTGGAAAAGCTTGGCAATCCGCATCATCATTTGCCGCCAACAATCCATGTTGCTGGCACGAATGGCAAAGGCTCAACAATTGCGTTTCTACGAGCGATGGCTGAAGAAGCCGGCCTTAAGGTTCATGTCTATAGCTCGCCGCATCTATGCCGGTTTAATGAACGTATCCGGCTTGCCGGACGGCTGATCGACGATGGCGGGCTTGCCGATTTACTGGAAGACGTCGAAACCGCCAATGGCGACATGGCCGTGACCTTTTTCGAAGTCACCACGGCGGCCGCAATGCTGGCATTTTCGCGGGTACCAGCCGATTTATTGCTTTTGGAAACTGGGCTTGGTGGCGCGCTTGACTCGACCAATGTATTAACAACGCCGCTTGCCACAATCATCACCCCGATTGCCCAAGATCACGAGCATTTTCTTGGCACTGACTTAGGCCAGATTGCCAGTCAAAAGGCTGGAATCATGCGGGCGCAAACAGCCTGTTACTGCGCCGATCAACAGGCTGAGGCCATGCATGTTCTGATTGCGCATGCTGAAAATATCGGCGCGTCACTGCAGGTCGCTGGTCGTGATTTCCATCTGGCCAAAACCGATGATGGCGGCATTCACCTATCTTGTGCAGGCGAAGATTTCTTGCTTCCGGCACCGGGGCTACACGGCGCGCATCAGCTTGATAATGCTGGGCTGGCAGCGGCTTGCCTTTTTGATCTTGCGGCAAAAAACCGATTGCCATCATGCGGCCAGGCCCAAGCGGCAAATGCGTTTGCCAGCGGCATTAAATCGGCTATTTGGCCCGGGCGCGTGCAGCCATTAAATGACGGCCTGTTGGCAGAATTATGGCCACATCGCCCAATCTGGCTTGATGGCGCGCATAATGCCCATGGGGCGCGGGCTTTGGCCAAAACACTTGGTCAAATTGATGGTGGTAAATGGAATATTATTTGCGGCGCGCTAAACACGCGTGATCCGGCTGAATTTCTGGCGCCAATTGCCCCCCTTGCCGGATCGGTTCGCTGTCTTGCCATCCATGACCAACCAGCCAGCCTAAGCGCCGCCGACATGACCGCTGCCGCCTTGGCACAGGGTCTGGACGCCACCGCCGCAACAAGCATCATAACGGCATTTGACCAGCTAGACCCCACCTATCCGGTTATTATTTGCGGCTCGCTATATCTTGCCGGTCATGTTCTTGTGCAAAATAAAACGCTGCCCGACTAGGACAGCGTTTCACATCATCTTTTTGTAAATTGGCGTTAGACTGATTGATCAATCCAGCTTTCCAGCTGCGATTTTGGCAAGGCACCCATTTTTTCAGCAACGACTTCGCCATTTTTGAAAATCAGCAATGTTGGAATACCGCGAACATTATATTTCTGCGGCGTTAGTGGGTTTTCGTCGATATTCAGCTTGACGATTGACAGGCTGCCTAGCTTTTCACCAGCGATTTCCTCAAGCGCAGGGCCAATCGCCTTGCATGGGCCACACCATTCAGCCCAGAAATCAACCAACACAGGTTTGTCTGATTGCAGAACATCTGCGGTAAAATCGCTATCCGTGGTTTTTGACGTTGCCATTATGATTCCATTTCATCGTAAAAATCTGCGGCGTATGTGCCGCTGCGCTCTCGGATTTAAATTTATGGTTTGGCTGCTGCCGCGTCAAGCTTGGCGTCAGGAATATTTATCTATTTTGACGAGCGCAAAGAGTCATAAGCGGCAAAAATATCAGCCAGTGCCTGCTTTCTAGCGTCACGATCAATCGGCTGATATTCAAGCGTATCAATCCAGACAAGCCAACAATCAATGTCTCGCCCGGGATAAATTTTCTGAAGAAGGCCGTCATAAAGCGCCATTTGGTGAAGATAGTTTCGCGGTATCGCATTTTCGCGTGGCCGACCCGTTTTGAAATCAGCCAGAATAATGCGCTTGTCATCGACAAACAGCCGGTCAATCTGGCCAGCGATGCCAATGCCATTCAAGCGCCCGTTAATCGGAACCTCAACCAACGCATCCTTGCCAAAAAGCGGCGCAAATGCAGGCAGATCAATCAGCGTCAACAGCTTGTCGATAAGGCCTGCTGCCATTGCGCCAGGCACATCACGGCTTTGGCCAGCAATCCTTACAGCGCGATCACGCCGCAATAACGGATCAATTGAGGGAAGCTGTTCGAGCAACCGGTGTGCAAGCTTGCCATAGGCAAGACCAATGTGACGGTTTTGACTATTCTGCTTTGCAGCGCTGGCGGCAAGCGATTGAGGGTCATGATCAAGACCCGGTTGCGATGGCCGGATGGGGCGGCCTGATTTATCATCTATCGGGGCAGGACGAAGCAACCAATCAGCCGTATCATCAACCAGTTTTTTCGGTGGCAGCTTTGGTTCTTTATCTTGATCTTTATCAATCGTGGCAGTTTGTTCAGCGGTGATTGAAACCGTGCCATCATCATGTTCGATAGCGGTTTCGGTTGCTTTGATCACCCTGCTTAACAGCGCGTAATCACTGCCGTCTAGGCGGCGGACGCCATGCGGTTTTTCCCAGCCGCCAATCACCAAACCATCACGCGCGCGCGTCATCGCAACATATAGCAAACGGTTGCTTTCTTCGGTGCGAAGCGTGGCCGCCGCCTCACGCGCCTGTTCGACAAAGGCAGGGCGCGCCAAATCAGATGGCGGCAACCAGTAATGAACCGACCCATCAGCCGCCGGCAAAACCGGTTCGGATTTTCCACGGCTGGCCAGCATATCAGGCAGAATCACGATTGGCGCTTCAAGCCCCTTTGCGCCATGGATTGTCATGATCCGTACCTCATCCGTACCTGATGCGTCCATGTCGCGCTTCACCTCGCCGCCACTGCTGCGGATGCTTGTCAGAAACTCAAGCAAGGACACGCCGCCGCCAAGGGCAAAATTCTGCGCCAGATTCAAGAAGTGATCGAGCGATTCATCAACCGCACGGCCAAGCCGGTCGCGGAATTTCTGGCGGCCACCATCGACAAGAACAAAGCTGAAAAAACCAAAAACCGACTCATATTCAGCGCGGCTTTGCCAGCGTGCCAATTGGTCGGCCATCTTGCCCAAATCACCATCAGCGCCGCGATGCGCCATCAACCGTGACATCAAGCTGGCCTTGCCACGATCATAGGCAAGCTCGTAAAGCTGGTCTTCGTTCATCCCGAATAAAGGCGATTTCAAAACGGCGGCAAGCTGCAGATCATCATCGGCAAGATGCATTACATCACCAAGCGCCAAAAGATCCTGAATTTCAATTTGTTCAGCAAGCCGCATCCGATCAGCGCCAGCCACCTGAACATTGGCAATCTGCAATGCCGATAATAACAATTCGAAAAACCGGCCGCGTTTGCGAAGCAGAATCAGAATGTCACCCGCCCCGACAAGATTTCCCGATGGCAAACGCCGATTGCCAATCCAGCTTTTGACACGCCGCGCTAATTGCGTAGCAGCAATGATTTCAGCACCAAAATCATCATTGCCTTTCACCACCGGCCATAATTCAACAAAGCCACCTGCCCCGCTTCGCGCCATTTCATGGATAGTAAAATCATCAATCCCGCCAAGGTCGGGAATGGTTTTATTGACCAGATCCAGAATAGGGCTTGCTGACCGGAACGACACCGACAAAGGCACATCGCGGAAATCGGCTTGAATGGCTTTGGCGCGGCTGGACAGCTCGCTTCGATTCTGATTCATAACCAGCGGGTCTGCACCCTGAAAGGAATAAATCGATTGTTTGAAATCACCAACGGCAAACATCGTTCGCGGCAAGCTTTTTGCCCCCGATTCGATATAGAAGCTTGCCCCCTCGCCATCAAAGAATTCATCAACCAGCCGCCGCAGCAATTTCCACTGTGCCGGACTGGTATCCTGCGCCTCATCAATCAATAGATGCTGGATACCATTATCTAATTTCCATGCCACCCATTGGGCCGCCTCGCTTGCCGCCAGCAGATTATTGGTGCGGATAATCAGATCATTATAATCAAGCAAACCGCGTTGGGTTTTCAGGCGGCTATATTCCTGATTAAAGGCGATGCCAAACCGGTAAAGCGCCATGGTTCGATCACGGCATATCTGTGCTGCCTGACCAAATAATAACGGTTTAATAATTTCAATGACCTGTTTTTGAATCGCGTCAATTTGCGGCACTGTCTCGCGAAGATCGGCATTTGATAATTGTTTGCGGGCCTTGCCAGCACTAAATAGTGCATCGACCAGAAATGACAATTTCTCGATCCTACCATCGCCTGTTTGCGCCAACCAGACATCCATTTTCGCGCCGCGATCAATTTGGGTTTTGGAACCAGATGCCTGCAAAGCCACCGATATTGACCGCAGCCTTTCGTCCTGAATCGAATCCAGCCTTGCCATCACCACATCGCGTTCATGTGCAGCAGAAACAACGCCAAGATCATCACGGAAATGCGACTCGATCCGCGCAAGGCAGTCAGGCGATTCAAGCCCCTCTGCCCGATTGACAAAATAATTAACAATTTCATCAGCGCGTCCCTCGCTGACGGCTTCGGCAATCAACAACACCGAAGCGGCAAGTTCCGGACTTGGATGATATAGAATATTGGCGCGTGCCATCGCCTTTAACCGGCTTTGTTCATCATCATCAGCAAGCTGTACATGCGGGGCAATACCAGCCTCAATTGGAAAGCGCCGCAAAATTGACTGGCAAAAAGAATGCACAGTCTCGACACGCGGCCCATCATCATTATCCAGAATTTCGGCAAATAGGCTTCGCGCCCGACGGCGCATATCCTGACTTGGCGTGACAATGCCCATATTTTCCAGATCTTCGCCCAGCGCCTTTGCCGGAATCGTCGCCCAATCGGCAAGACGTTTGAAAATGCGGTTACGCATTTCAGCCGCCGCCGCACGCGTGTAAGTGACGCATAAAATACCATCGGCTGGCGCACCGGATAACAGCAAGCGCAGCACGCGATCGGTTAGCAATTTGGTTTTACCCGTTCCCGCATTTGCCGACACAAATACCGAAGCCGCCGGATCAGAAGCCTTGGCCTGGGCTGCACTGGCGCGGGCTATCATCTCATTCATCGGCATTGTCTCCATAAAGCCATTCACGGCTTCGACTTAAATGCTGATAGGGCTTAAATGGCGGAACATTGATCGGGTCTAGCTCGCTTGGATAGGGAGTGTTGGCCTGATCAAAATAATTGGCCAGCCTTTCAAGGCGATCCCTGACTTCATCGGCGTCAAACAAATCGGCAAACGGCATTTTAATTTCACCAGGTGCCGATTTTTTGCCACTTAACTGCCAATATTCCAATGATCTTATCTCGCCCGCCGGCAGTGATTCAAACCCGCCGTCAAAGGCAATCAGCCCTTCAACCGCCAATTGGTTGCGAACGCCTTTTTTGATCAAGCTTCCGCTTGGCACCGTGCCGGTTTTGTAATCGACAATCGTCCATTCCCCGTCTTTGTAATATTCCAGCCGATCCGCCCGCGCGGTCAGTCTTACCGGCCCTTGCGCCGCCTGCAAAAAAATCACCCCATTAATTTCAGCATAAATTGATTGTAAATCATCACGGCGACGATGTTCATTTTCGATAAACCATGCGGCCATCGCCTCGAATCTTGTCCACCAGAAATAGCGGATTGAGGGCTGACCAATCTGGCTGGCAAAATGGGTTTTGCCGAAATCCAGCAATTGTTGCAATGCGTCTTCGCCCAATTGGCCTGTGGCATTTGCCTTGCTGAAATCGGCAAGCGCATCATGAAACAAAATACCGCAAAGCGCCGCATCAGCACTGCGGTCAATATCGTCAAGTGGTTTTAGCCGCAGAATTTTCTTGGCATAGATGGCATAGGGGTCAGTGATCCAGATATCAATTTCAGTTGCCGAAAACTGGCGTGGGCGGCTTGCCAATGGCGGACAAGGTGACGGCCGAACCGCCGGTTGGGGAATTGTCTTTGGTTCAAATTTCGCAAGCCAAGCTTTTTCAATCGCGCCATCATCAATATTGTCATTCAGACCAAGCGCATTCACCACAACTTCCATGCGCTGTAACCAACGGCTTTTTGTCGTTGGGGTTCCCGCCTCTTTATCGGCGCGGGTGACAATGATGTCTTTGCTGCAAATGGCCATATAGACGTCATGCGCGCTTAATCCGCTTCGCCAGTTTTTCGGCGGCAACCCAACCGCTGCCCGCATCGCGCTATTCATCCAAGGGTCGACATCTGGACGCGGCGGCCAATTGCCTTCATTAAAGCCAGCAAGAATTAATCGGTGCGCGTCAACCGCGCGTGCTGGATGCATTCGCGCCTCGACCGCACCAAGAATGGCAAGCCGTGGATGCGGTGTGCCAAAGGGGTGAACATTTATATCTTCAAGAAGCTCGCGCAAAATCTGCGGCATATCACCGGCATCAATCGCGCTATCTCGGCCATCAGCGGCAAGGCTGCGAAACAGGTCGCTTGCAGCCATGCCGTCAGCATTTTTCCATAATTCGATTGCGCCTGCACCGCGATCTGCACCCGCACCATTGCTGTCCATCACGGTAGCGCATAGCCTTTCAGCAGCGTCAGCAATCCCGTCTGCCAGGGTTGCCAAAGTCGGGTTAGGCACCTGCCAGCAATCAATAAGCGCGGCTAAATTGGCAATGACATGCGTTTCGAAAAAATGACAAAGCTCAGCATCATCAAGCGCCGCGGCAATCGCGGGCAAACCATCACCCGGACGCGGGCCCCGCAATACTGCCAATTCGATTTGATCGACAAAATGACGAAATTGAATCGGGTTCATTCCGCCTGCACAATAGGGATGTTTTAACAATGACAGCAGGCGAAGCGGCGCAAAATTGGCATCGACCGCATCACAAAGAAGCGATAAGAACCGGCCAGGTGGGCAAAGCGACAATCGTTTGCCTGCCGAATCCTCAATGACGATATCCCACCGGCGCAAATCGGCAATAACCAATTCGGCAAGCTGGCGATCAGGGGTAATCATTGCCGCGGTTTGATTGGGTTTTTCCAACGCCTCGCGAAGCGATAGGGCAATCAGATTGGCCTCTTCGCGCCGATCCCGCACCGTTATGACTTTCAAACCAGCAAGCGCGGTTCGGTTGATCATCGGGCTGGCATCGCCAAGCCTTTGCCAGCCGCCGCTGATTGCAGCAGGGCGAAAGACCTCACGCATCAAATCGCGTCTTGCCGGCAATTCGGGCGGTATCTGATCGGCTGACCCTGTCCAATCTTGGACCGCATCAGGCGTGATCTCAAGATAGGCCAAAAGCTGGGCAAGCTGATGCTGGGGATGGCCACTATCCTCGCAGATCGCCGACCATTGATCACCAGCATGACGATCAAGCCCGGGTAAAACAATATGACCATCGGGAAGGTTTGCCACCACGCCAATCAATTCACGCGTCGCCGCGATTGATCCGGTCGATCCGGCAATTACAATCAATTGATCAGGTGGCTGGTCGCGCCATTGTTTGGCACGGCGGCGTAACAGCCGGTTGCGCCGGTCAACCACGTCAATAAGCCCTTCTTGTGCCAGAACATCCGGCCAGCGCTCAATCAAAATGCCAAGAAGGGTCAGAATATCCTGCCAATGCGCCGAAAATTGATCAGGCAATAAATCACGAAGCTGCTCGGCACTGGCATCGGCATTGTAAAGCTGGTCAAGCAATTGCCCAAGCGAGTCGGCAAGGCGCATCGCCTGTGGCTGGGTTGGATATTGACCGCCAAGCGGAAAATGGCGAAGCAATTTGGCAAGGCAGATTTGCCGCCTTATCTTTGAGATTGGCGGCGGCAAGTCACTGCCAGCATCATCGCCTAGAAATGGGCTTAACCGGCCATCATCATCATTGCCAAAATCGCCAACAGGCAACATGCGCGGCAACAGCATCGGCACACCTTCAACACCATCCAGAAAAGCGGCTTGAAGAGCGCGAGCAGCACGGCGTGATGGCAATAGAACAAGACCGCGCGCCAGCCTTTCGGGGCTGTCAGCCAGCTTTGCAATGCCCACGGCCAATTCACGGGCAAACGGCATGCCGGCATCAATGCTGTAAACGGAAGGGCTTGTCATGTGCCAACTATAAAAGCAACAACATCGAAAGGCGAGACCCGTTTACCAAAAGCGGGTAATCTGGTCTAGGATTGATGTCGGCAAGCCCTTGCGAAGAGGCGAAAAACCTAGCCCGTTTTGGCGATAATGGCCGCCATTCGGGCGGCCCAATGCGGCGGCGCGGTGATATCGGCATACCGGATGCTGGAAGACGACTCACCGCCATCATCAGCATCGGCCATGTAAAGATGGATTGAAAGATTGGTCTTTGGCAGCAGCTTTTTTAGTCGGTCCGGCCATTCGATCAAACAAACCGCATCGATAAACGCATCATCCAGCCCAAGCTGCATTGCATCTTCGGGGCTTTCAATCCGGTAAAGATCAAGATGCCAAAGTGGCGTTCCATCGCCAAGCTCATAGGTTTGAACAAGCGTGAAGGTGGGGCTCGGCACATCGGTTTCAGCCGGATTTGCCGCCTGAATAATCGCCCGCGCCAATGCCGATTTTCCTGCACCAAGAGGCCCACTTAATGAAATCACATCACCAGCCGCCAGCCCGTCAGCCAGCAACGAACCAAGCGTTTCGGTTGCTGGCAGATCGGGTAATTCTAATTGCAGAACTGGCATTGCTGATTAATAGCGATATTGTTCGCTCTTGAACGGCCCTTGCTGTTCAACGCCAATATAATCGGCTTGATCAGGGCGAAGCGTGCTTAAGCTTGCGCCAACCTTGGCAAGATGGAGTGCTGCCACTTTTTCATCGAGATGACGCGGCAAGGTATAGACCTTGTTTTCATATTGATCACCACACGACCAAAGCTCGATCTGCGCCAACACCTGATTGGTAAATGACGCCGACATGACGAAAGACGGGTGTCCTGTTCCGCATCCAAGATTAACCAAACGCCCCTTGGCAAGAAGGATCATCCGCTTGCCATTTGGAAATTCAATTTCATCAACCTGCGGCTTTACTTCGGACCAAGTGTAATTGTTCAGCGACGCAACATCGATTTCATTATCAAAATGGCCAATGTTACAGACGATCGCACGGTCTTTCATTTCACGCATATGGTCGATGGTGATAACATGACGATTACCGGTTGCGGTCACAAAGATATCAGCCTTCGGCGCTGCCTGTTCCATTGTCACGACTTCATAGCCTTCCATCGCGGCCTGCAACGCACAGATCGGATCGACCTCAGTTACCATGACCCGCGCACCGCCTTGCCGAAGCGACGCTGCCGAGCCTTTACCAACATCACCGTAGCCCGCAACAACCGCAACCTTGCCAGCAAACATCACGTCAGTGGCGCGACGAATGCCATCGACCAGTGACTCGCGACAGCCATAGAGATTGTCAAATTTTGATTTGGTAACCGAGTCATTCACATTGATCGCTGGGAAAGGCAATCCGCCCATTTCAGCAAGCTGATAAAGCCGCAAAACGCCAGTGGTGGTCTCTTCAGAAACCCCTTTGAGCGCATCACGTTGGCGGGTGAACCAGCCCGGACTGCTGGCAAGACGGCGGTGCAATTGCGCTTTTAGATATTCTTCTTCTTCGGTTTCAGGCTTTGCCAGCACATCTTCGCCAGCTTCGGCACGCGCACCGAGAAGAATATACATGGTGGCATCACCGCCATCATCAAGAATAAGATTGGCAGTCTGTTCATTCGGCCAATCAAAAGTACGATCAACATATTCCCAATATTCGGCTAATGTCTCGCCTTTGATTGCAAAGACGGGAACACCTGATTTGGCAATTGCCGCGGCAGCATGATCTTGTGTTGAAAAGATATTGCAGCTCGACCAACGCACATCGGCACCAAGCGCAACAAGCGTTTCAATCAAAACCGCCGTTTGAACCGTCATATGAAGACAGCCAGCAATGCGCGCGCCAGCCAGCGGCTTGTCCGAACCGAACTCGTCACGAAGCGCCATCAGGCCGGGCATTTCGGTCTCGGCAATCGATAATTCCTTGCGACCCCAGTCAGCAAGTCCAATATCGGCAATCACATAATCCTGCGCCATATTCCAATCCCATCTATATATCTGTAATAATCTCGCCACGTCATAGCAAATTAACACGCTCTTTTAAAGCGATAGATATGATCGCGTCAAAAACCATATTTAGATTGCGATAAAAGTGATGTTTGGTTAGGCCAATGCCTTGATCAATTCACGATGTTCGAGGCGTACGGGGTGACCCTCAGCCTCAATCCAGCTAGCGATCTGCGCTGCTGCCCATACTGAACGATGCTTGCCGCCCGTACAGCCAAAGGCCAGTGTTAAATGCGCTCGACCATCATTGTTCATCCGGCTTAACATTAACACCAACATCGATTTCACCTGATCAAGAACCGCGATTGCCATTTCGTCTTTGGCCAGAAATTCCGCCACTTTGGAATCAAGGCCGGTTTGATCACGCAAGCCATCATCCCAATGCGGGTTTTTGGCAAAGCGCATATCAATAACCTGATCGGCGGTTTCAGGAAGGCCGTATCGGTAGGAAAATGACACGATATGTAATGGCATTGGCGGTGCCTTATCAAGCCCCAAAGTGTCAAGCAACGCGTCGCGCAAATCAGCTGGTGCCAGACCACTACTGTCAATCACAATATCGGCCAGCGCTTCGACATCGACCATGCGCGCCATATCGGCGCGCACCGCAGCGTCAAGATCGTAATCATGGCCAAGCGGGTGCTGGCGTCTTGTCGCATTATAGCGGCGCATCAAATCAGCATGGCCAGCACTGATAAAAACCATCTTAAAGCCATCGCCAAGGCGCTTTGCCAGATTTTTCACAAGCCGCGCCACCGCATCAGCCCCAAAACCGCTGGTACGCACATCAAGCCCAATGGCAATTGACCGGCCACCCGTTTCAACCTCAAGCGCGATCAGCGGGTCAACCAGCGCCAAAGGCAGATTATCAACCGCGGTAAAACCGTGATCTTCCAGAATTTTCAGTGCCGTTGAATGTCCAGCACCTGACACACCAGTCACCAGAACAAGCTTTTTTGACGAAATTGGGCTCAACATCACAACAGTCTACAATAGCAGAAAAGAAAAAACAGCCTTAGCTTTCCAGTAGCAAAACAAGTCGGAAACACGCCCCGCCTTCAGGCCGGTTTTCGGCGGTTAATTGCCCGTTATGCGCATCGACAATCTGCCGCGCAATCGACAGGCCGAGACCCGAATGTTCGCCGAATCCCTCGCCACTAGGCCGTTCGGTATAAAACCGGTCAAACACCGTTTCCAACTTGGTATCAGGGATTCCTGGTCCATCATCAAGAATTTCCAGAACCGCGCGTTTGCGTATTGGATCAGCGGTCAGAATAAACTGTACCATGCTACCCTTCGGGCTAAAGGAAATGGCGTTGCTCAGCACGTTATCAATCACCTGCACCATGCGGCTTTCATTTATCCGCACCATCACTGGCAGAGGCGGATGCTCGTATCGCAATTGATATTGGCTGTGGGTTTGCGATCGCATCTGAATAAAATTATCAATCAAACCGGCAAAATCAACCGGGTCACGATCTTGGCCGATAATCTCGGTATCGACACGGCTTGCTTGTGAAATATCGGTAATCAAACGATCAAGCCGCTGCACATCCTGCAAGATGACATTCAGCAACTGCTTTTTTTGCGCCGCTGTTTTTGCACGGCTAAAGGTTTCGGTGGCGCTTCGCAACGATGAAAGCGGATTTTTGATTTCATGCGCCACATCGGCGGCAAAGGCCGCCGTTGCCTGAATCCGTTTTTGCAATTCATCGGTCAGATCAATCAATGAATCTGATAATTGACCAATTTCATCATTGCGATGCGGCAATCGCTGCAAGCGGCTGGACATATCGGCGCTTTGCCGCAATTTATCGGCGGCTGCCGCCAGACGCGAAATTGGCGTGGTGATAGACCGCGCCAGATAAAGGCTAAGCCCAAGCGTTACCAATAACACCCCGACAAATAGCTGCAAGAACACAATATTCACATTGGCCAATTCCTGTTCGATTTTGCCGCCACCAATCGAAACCATCAAGGCGCCGCGAACAAGGCGCACATCTTGTACCGGCACCGCCACCGACAACATCAAATTACCATCACGATCAATCCGCAAGGCACGGCGTGGCTCGCCCGACAAGGCGGCAATGACTTCGGCATATTGGCTGGCACGCTGGCGGCGGCGTTCGACATATGCTGGCAATTCATCAAAGGGGCTGAACCAGCCAGATGCTGCCGCCACCATATCATTTAAATTATTGCGGATTTTCCGCCGCCAGCTTTTGTCACGATGCCGCCGAATATCGACATTTGGCTGAAAGCCACTTTGCCGCGCCGTATCGGCAAGAAGCGATCCATTTGGCTGAAACACCCGCGCGCGTAACGAGCTGCCAAGCCCGACAAGCGGGATAAGATGCGTCATGGTTTCTGGTGATAGCTGGCGGCGGGCAACACGCCGGTCACGCTCAGCCTCGGCAAGTGCAAGCGATCTCGCCAAGGTAAAGCCCTGACGCTCAAGCGCAACAAATTCTGACTGGATTAAAGTTGTTCGATATTGATCAAGCGACAATAGGCCAACAAGAAAAATCGCCAGCGGAAATAGCATAATCGCCATGATGCGCGCGGTAAGACGGCTCATGCGGAATGGCGTCACAAACCATCCACCCTTGCCTCGAATCCAGCCCAGTAATCGACGCCATCGCGAAGTATCTATAATTCCGCTCCCTGACTATAATCCACCATCAACATAAATATCATCAGGCCATTATGCAGCCTTCATCGGTATGGCGCGACCCTTATGATGAAGATGTTTTATATTTATAGCCAATTCCATAAAGCGTTTCGATCTGGTCAAAGTCGGAATCATGGGCGCGTAATTTGCGGCGCAGCCGTTTGATATGGCTGTCAATCGTGCGGTCATCCAGAAAAATACTCTCGCCATAGGCAGCGTCCATAAGTTGGTCACGGTTTTTCACCATGCCCGGGCGCGACGCCAACGCCTGCAAAATCAGAAATTCGGTGACGGTTAATTTAACTTCAGTACCGCGCCAGCTACATAAATGCCGGTCTGGATCCATCAATAATTCGCCAAGACGGATGATATTCGGGCCAGATGTTTTCATCACCCCGTCACTGGCACGCCGTAACACGGCACGGATACGCGCAAGCAGCAAACGCTGGGAAAATGGCTTGGTGATATAATCATCTGCCCCCATGCCAAGCCCAAGCGCCTCGTCAAGCTCATCATCTTTGCTGGTCAGGAAAATCACCGGCATTTGCGACTGGCCTCGTACCTTTTGCAAAAGCTCCATGCCATCCATGCGGGGCATCTTGATGTCGAAGACACCGAGATTGGCTGGCCTGCGGGCAAGCCCAACCAAAGCCGCCTCACCATCATGGTAACAATCAACCTCAAACCCCTCAGATTCGAGCGTCAAGGACACAGATGTCAGGATATTTTGATCATCATCAACAAGTGCAATACGGTCTGCCATTTTGGTCTCCCACTCCCACAAAATCCGATCTGGCAAAATCTGAACTGCCATAATCTGAACTGCCAAAATCCAAACTGGCCCAATCATGTCCATCGCCAACGGATCATCACGATTGATTTTGACCCTGCGGGCAAATCAAGGCCGATATAGGGCAGAAAATCGGCATAATCAGGCCAGCATAACCTTAATGGGCGTCGGCCCAGCTATCTGCGATCCCCGCCTCGGCCACAATTGGCACTGCTAATGTCAAAACAGGGTCAGCCGCATTTTCCATAACCGATGTAATCAACGCTTTTGTGACCTCAGCCTCGGCTTCGGGGGCTTCAAAGATCAATTCATCATGCACTTGAAGAAGCATTGTTGCGCTTAACCCAGCCGCTTTTAACGCTCCGGGAATGCGGATCATTGCCCGTTTGATAATATCGGCAGCACTGCCTTGAATCGGCGCATTGATCGCTTGGCGTTCAGCAAAGCCGCGCATCGCCTGGTTACCACCCGAAAAGCCCGAAATGTGAATGCGCCGCCCGAATAGTGTTTCGACAAACCCATCCTCGCGCGCCGAAATCTTGATCCGTTCCATATAATCCCTGATGCCCGGAAAATTTTTGAAATAGGCCGTGATATAGTCACTCGCCTTGCCGCGTGAAATGCCAAGCTGGCGCGCCAGTCCAAAGGCCGAAATACCGTAAATAATGCCAAAATTAATGGCCTTTGCGCGGCGTCTGGTTTCGCTATCCATCTGTTCAAGCGGCACGCCAAATACCTCGGATGCGGTTCGCGCATGAATATCAATGCCAGCGCGAAACGCCTCGATCATGGTGGTTTCCTGCGCCACATGCGCGACAAGCCGCAATTCGATCTGCGAATAGTCAGCCGAGATCAGTTTATGGCCATCTGCCGCGATAAAGGCGGTGCGAATTTGTCGACCTTCGGCGGTTCGGATTGGAATATTTTGCACATTCGGATCAGATGATGACAGGCGACCAGTACTGGCACCAACCATCGAAAATGAGGTATGAACCCGCCCTGTCGTGGCAAGGATTGACTCGACAAGCGCATCAGCATAGGTCGATTTCAATTTTGCCAAATGCCGCCATTCAAGAACCTTGGCGGCAATTTCAAAACCCGAAGCGGCAAGATCTTCCAAAACATCTGCCGAGGTGGAAAAAGCGCCTGTTTTGGCTTTTTTACCGCCCTCAAGCCCCATTTTTTCAAACAGGATTTCACCAAGCTGCTTTGGTGAGGCAATATTGAATTCTTCACCGGCAAGCTGGTGAATCTCAATTTGAAACACGGCCATGCGTTTGGCAAAATCATTCGACATGCGTGCCAGAATAGTCCGGTCAACCGTGATGCCGCTTGCTTCCATTTCGGCAAGGATTGGAATAAGCGGACGTTCCAGCCTCTCGTAAACTGACGCAACCTGTTCAGCCCCAAGGCGCGGCTTGAATAACTGCCAAAGCCGAAGCGTGATATCAGCATCTTCAGCGGCGTAATCCAAGGCCGCCTCGGGCGCAAGCGTGCCAAAGGGAACCTGCTTTGCCCCCTTGCCGCACACATCGGAAAATTTAATCGTATCATAATCCAGCCAATGTTTTGCGAGATAATCCATTGAATGGCCACCAACGCGCCCGCCATCCAGAACATAGGAAAGACACATTGTGTCATCAACTGGCGACAGCTTTATCCCGCCATTACGCGGCCAAAGCAGAATATGCGAATTGTATTTCAGATTATGGCCAATTTTCAAAATGGCCGGATCTTCGAATATTGGCCGCAACATAGCCATCGCCGTTTCAAAGCCGATTTGTTCGTAGGCAACCGGTGCCTCGGCTGAAAAATCAAGCCCGCCCTGCGCGTTCCCAGTTTCCGTTGCCACCACGCCATGACGAAGCGGCACATAGCAAGCCTTGCCAGGCGCCAAGGCCATCGACACGCCAACCAAATCGGCCGCTGCCGCATTCAGGCCAGTTGTTTCCGTATCGACCGCCAGAAAACCCTGTGCTTTTGCCGCCACCAGAAAGGCAGCAAGCCCATCAACATCGGTAATAAGCTGGTAATCAACATCAACAGGTTGGCTCGCCCCCATCATAGCGTCAGGCGCGGCAGCATGACCAGTTGATGGCGCAGGATTGGTTTTATCTGATGGTGACGGGCTGGATGCCATCGACCGGACGGCACCGCCCAATTTTGCGCCATTACCATTGCCATTCACATTCCCATTGGCATTTCCAGCATCGGCACCAATGCGTACAAGCAAGCGGTTGAATTCCTGGTCTTGCAGAAAAGCCGTCAATAGATCCATGTCGCGCTGCGGTGTCGATAATGCCGATAGTTCAAGCGGCATTGGCGCATCATCACGAAGCATCACAAGCTGGCGTGAAATTCGCGCCTGTTCAGCAAAATTAATCAGATTTTCCCGGCGTTTTGGCTGTTTGATCGTTGCCGCATTTGCCAGCAAATTATCAAGATCACCAAAAGTTTGAATCAATTCAGCCGCGGTTTTGATACCAATGCCCGGCACCCCGGGCACATTATCGGTTGAATCACCAGCCAAGGCCTGCACATCAATTACTTTTTCCGGCGCAACACCAAACCGCTCGAACACTTCATCAGCCCCAATACGGCGCTGTTTCATCGGATCAAGCATGGTGACATCACCGCGCACCAACTGCATCAAATCCTTGTCTGACGACACAATAAGCGTTGCAAGCCCGGCATCTTCGCCAAGCCGTGCGTAGGTTGCGATTAAATCATCCGCCTCAAATCCGGGCGCTTCGAGAAGGGGCAGGCTTAGCGCCTTGGTTGCGGCACGCACCAGAGCAAATTGCGGCACAAGATCTTCGGGCGGTTCTGACCGATTGGCCTTATATTCGGGATAGATATCCGAGCGAAAGGTTTTGCGCGCAACATCAAACACCACGGCAACATGATCGGGCTGCAGATCATCGATCAGCTTCATTAGCATGGCGGTAAAGCCATACACCGCATTGACCGGCGTGCCATCGCGGCGTGTCATGGGTGGCAGGGCGTGAAAGGCACGGAAAATATATCCCGACCCGTCAACCAGTACCAGTCTGCCTTTTTCACTCATATCGCCCTACAATTCAAAAAGCTGGCCAAAAAGCTGGCCAAGATATTGGTCGCCTTCATCACCACAAATGGCATTTCAATCGCCATAGCGCCCGTATCAAAACTGTTGTTTGGCCAAAACGGTTACTTGGCCGAAAAAATTATCTGGCCAAAATCGCTATTCGGCCGCCGCAACAAATGCGCAAGAACAATAAGGGCACGTCACTTTGCCATCGGTGCCAAGCGTCAACCATACCTGTGGGTGGCCAAGCGGGCCACCACCACCATTACAGGCCACCCGCGACTGGTTTGTGACAATTACATTTGATGATGAAGCGGCTGATTGGTCAGCCTTCGTGCCAGCCTCGTTCGGGGTCATGATATCCTCATTCGCATCATATGGTGTTACGGCCAAAATCTGTTTGCGGTGCGCCTCAATCGGATAGCGCGGTCCGTCCCTGCTAACCTATAGCGGCTTTCCGATTGATGCAATTGTAACCGGCACTGGCCGGCGAAGATTCTTTGCCCCCCTTGCCGCCCGCATCACAACAGCCTATATCTTTCGAGCGCGCCCCCTTTGGGCTTTCACATCAAAAAGGCAGCCTATATGACATCGCAAAATACCGTCGTTCCGACTGCCGGCTTTACTTGCAGCCCCGATTCTGGGCTGGCGATCGAAGCCAGCAATGTGAACAAGATTTATTATGCTGGCGGACGCGCGCATCATGCCTTGAAATCAATTGATATCGAAGTGCCGATTGGCTGTATTTTTGGGCTTTTGGGGCCGAATGGTGCTGGCAAATCGACCTTTATCAATATCATGGCTGGAACAGCGGTGAAAACCAGCGGCAGCATTTCGATATGGGGAACGGATATTGATGCCAATCCGCGGCAATCGCGCGCCAATATTGGCATTGTGCCGCAAGAATTGAATATTGACGCCTTTTTCACCCCGCGCGAAACCTTGGATATGATGGCGGGACTGTTTGGTGTGCCAAAGGCCGAACGCCATACGGATGAGATTTTGGAAATGGTTGGCCTGACCGAACAGGCTGATTTCTATTCGCGGCGGCTTTCAGGCGGCATGCGCCGACGGCTTTTGGTTGGCAAGGCAATGGTGCATCGCCCGCCAATTCTGGTTTTGGACGAACCGACCGCCGGTGTTGATGTCGCGCTTCGCCAACGGTTATGGGACAGTATTAAAAGCCTTAACCAAGCTGGCGTAACGGTGGTGCTGACAACGCATTATCTTGAAGAGGCCGAAGCCTTGTGCGACCGCATCGCCATTATCAATAAGGGCGAAATTATTGCGGCAAAAACAAAGGCCGATCTATTGGCCTCGGCTGGCCAGAAAACACTTCATCTCAGCCTGACGGCAGCGCCGCCGTTGCCACTGTCCGACGCGCTTAGCACGCTTGGCGCGCAATGGCGTGATGGCCGGCTGTCGATCAGCTTTGACCCAGCGACAAGCAATGCGGTTGATATTTTGCATAAAGTGCGGCTTGCCGGATTTGAGGTCAGCGATATCAGCACCGCCGAACCCGACCTTGAAGATGTGTTTCTAAGCCTGACAAAATAAGCTGATATAAGCTATGTTTGGTGGCATATGATTGGCATATGTCATCGGCGTAACCGCCACAGGCGAAACCATGATGCTGGCAAAGATACCGCATTACCCCCTTGGCAGGGGCGCAAAGTCAGTATAGAAGAAAGCCATTCGGAATTTGGCGCAATGGCAGGGTAAATCGTCCCGCCCATGAACCAGTGCCATACCAAAGATGCACTCGTAGCTCAGCTGGATAGAGCGCTGCCCTCCGAAGGCAGAGGTCACAGGTTCGAATCCTGTCGAGTGCACCATTTTTCATATATATTTCAATTCGACAGATAGCAAAGCTGTGCCATAAGCACCGTTATATCCGGCTGATACAGTTACGCGCTGTTGCGTCGTGCGGCATTATGGTTGATCAGGCGATCGCCGACCTGTTTTAGATGCAGCCACATGGCATTGGCCGCGGCATCCTGATCACGCTCACGGATTGCCGTTGCGATATCATCATGTTGGTCAAAACTGTGGTGATCTGGAGGCGGTGATGCGGATTCGTCACGCAGCCGTCCCCAAACAACGGTACGCCGGATGGCATTCAACTGGTCAAATAATGCCAAAAGCACGACATTCCCCGACGCCTCGGCAATGATGCGGTGAAAGCGGTTATCAGCATTTTCATATTGCCGCCATGTTTTGGCCTCGCGCTGCGCCGCCAAACAGCGCGCCAATTCATCAATATGAACACCCGTCGCATTAATCGCCGCTTCACGGCACAATACCGGCTCGATCAAAATCCGCGCGCGCGTGACATCAAGAGGGTTCGATTTTTCAGCAACCAGCGCAATGCTTGATGGCTCTTCAACCGGCCGTGCGCCAATAAAGGTGCCCTTGCCGACATGCCGCCATAACTCACCATTATTTTCCAAGGCCGCCAGAGCCTTTCGTAATTCGCCGCGTGATACGCCTAATATCTCAATCAGTTCACGCTCGGGCGGCAGCCGGCCACCTTCCGAAAAATCGCTCTGTGCCAGCCAGGCCCGCAATTGGGTCAGCGCTCCATCAGCAACCGTCATGTTCATTTCCTTCTATCCTGCAATGATCACATCCATATGTTTTAGCCCACACCAAAACAAATCAGAAGCCATTAATCATATGCCACAACAATACATCATAGGCTCTCTAAAAAACTATAGTTTTAGGCTTGACCAATGCAACACACTATGTGATCAATTATTGATTGATCAAAAATTGATCACATAGGGTGGGGGCGCCGTTCGTGAATTCTGTTTCATCGTCGCTGTCCGGAATGGATCATGCAGACACATGCAAGGCCATTTCTCGTATGATATTTTAACACCGGATAAGGTGAAATTGGAGGAAACTAATGACACGAATTATCAAAGGATTTTTGACTTTCGTTTCGGCAGCGCTATTCATGGCATCAGCAATGACCACAGCACATGCCGGCAAGGTCAGAATTGCACTTGCCGAAACACCATCTGACGAGCTTGCCGCTTTTTTTGTAGCGCTTGATCGGGCCAAAGCGATGGGGCTGGACTATGAATGGACAGCATTTTCCGATGAAGAGCTCGCTATTCAGGCGATTTTGAGCGGCCAGATGGATATTGGTTTTGGCACCCCCTACTCGGTCATGCAAAGATCGAAAGCGCCTGTGCGGATCATTTACCAGCTATCGAAGCTGAAATTTTTTCCGGTTACATCGAAGAAATATTCAAAGCTGGAAGATCTCAATGGCGAGCCAATCATGCTGCATTCGCGCGGCGGCGGCACCGAATCGATTGCGAACGTGATTGAAGACAGGCTGAATATGAAATTTGGCAAACGCTCTTATGTGCCCGGGTCATCAAACCGTATTGCGGCATTGATTGCGGGACAGACCGACGCCACCATCGTTGACCTGTCAAACAAGAACAAACTGGTCAAGCTACATGGTGATAATTTTAACGTGTTGCCAATGTTTGAGGTTGATGCCAGTGATGAAGCGCTGTTTGCGAATCTGGACTGGATCAAGGCCAACCAGAAAGACGTCGATATTTTTGTCAAAGCACTGGTGAGCGTTTACCGGGACATGCACAAAGACCCGACCATCATCAGCAAGCAGACTGATCCTGATGGGCCAATTGGCCAGCTGCCGAAAGAGGTGCTGGATGGGCTTGACCAATTCTATAATGATGCGGTTGCTGGCGGTCTCTATGACCCGAATGGTGGCGGCATGACCGCGGCCAAAGCGGATATGGACTGGTATTCAAAAGCGGGCCAGCTGACCGGTGATCCGGCAGCGCTCAATATCAGTGACTTCTGGTATATGGATTCGCTGAACCGCGCGGCGCAATAGCCGGCACGACCTTTCAAGGCCGACAGCGTGATCCATCTTTCATGCTGTCGGCACCACCATTATTTTACAGATTTAAACATTTTCTATTCCATGGCACGCCACAGACTGGCTACGGTAAATGATGCGACATAGATCTCTTTTCCTGACCATTTTATCAGCAACCATTGTCTTTGGTTCCTGGGAAATTGCCGGCCGAATTCCAGTGAGCTTTGCCTTTCCCACATTTTTAGAGTCAATGACCGCTTTTTGGGTTCTGGTCGTTGAAGGCACCTTATTTACCGCTTACGCTGAAACCTTGAAGCCGCTTGTTGTCGGCATTGCAATTTCGGCTTTTCTGGGCATCGGTCTGGGCTTATGGATTGGGCTGAGCGAAAAAATTGACTGGCTGATTTCACCTATTTTTGTGGTGATGCAAACCGCGCCTTTGGCGGCGCTGATCCCGCTTCTTGTGATGGCCTATGGCATTGGTCTGACCTCAAAAGTTTTTGTTGTCTGCATCATGGCGATGCCGGTTATTGTGCTGAACACCAGCGGCGCTGTGCGCAATACGCCGGCATCACTCAAAGAAATGGGACATGCCTTTCTTGGATCACGCCGTGATATTATTTTAAAAGTTATTTTACCAGCCTCATCACCAGTCATTTTTGCCGGTTTGCGCCTTGGCATTTCGGCTGGTTTTATCGGGGCAATTTTGTCCGAATTGAAAATCACACCGACCGGCGTCGGCGACATCATCACCTTTAGCCGCTCAATCGCCGATTACCCAACAATGTATGCTGCGATTATGTCAATTATCTTGCTTGCCGTGCTGTTTTTGAACGTTCTTGAACGTATCGAAATCTTCCTGTTTGGCGGCAATAACAAGGGCTATGTGTCCGAATAATCTGTTGATATGGAAACCAACCAATGACCTCAGAAAATACGACAATCGACAATGCCGTCACTGTCAGGAATGTGCATAAAAACTATGGCGATGTTCAGGCACTTGAAAATATGTCGCTTGATTTCCCGCGCGGTCAATTGACCTCACTTCTTGGCCCGTCGGGTTGTGGCAAGACAACATTATTGAAAATAATCGCCGGATTGCTGCCTGCCACCAGCGGCGAGATCATGGTCAATGGCACACCCGTTTCAGGACCCGGGCCGGATCGGGCTTTTGTGTTTCAGGATTTTGCCTTGCTGCCCTGGGCTGATGTTATGCGTAATGTTGCCTTTGGCCTCGAACTGCGCGGGGTTGCCAAATCCGAACGCGAGGCGGTTGCCGAAAAATATATTGCCAATGTTGGCCTTGCCGGATTTGAGCGGAGTTTTCCGCATGAATTATCAGGCGGCATGCGACAGCGTGTTGGTCTGGCCCGCGCACTTTCTGTTGATTCGCAAGTCCTGCTTATGGACGAGCCGTTTTCGGCGGTTGATGAACAAACCCGCCGGAAATTTCAGGAAGATCTTCTGGCACTGGTCAAAAACGAAAATAAAACTTTTATTTTTGTGACCCATTCAATTGAAGAAGCGGTCTATGTCTCTGACCAGATCGCCATTTTACTGCCGCGGCCAAGCCGTGTGTCGGAAATTATCAAACCATCCGGCTTTCGGCATAAAAGTGCCGACGGCATCCGGCGCGACCCGGAATATCTTGATATCGTCGACAATATCTGGGCATCGTTGCGCAGCTATGTCGAATAAACCTTACCCGATCTCACTATAAGGGGACGCAAATGATTTTGTTCGGTTATCGATTGCCAGGCATGTCGTCGCTGTTGTTATGGGGCGCCCTTTGGGAAATCGTCGGGCAACTTGAAGTGACATTCTTTTTGCCACCATTAAGTGCGATTTTTGTAACATTGCTCGAAATCAGCACCACCAAGGTCTTTATTAAGGCGCTGGCAGACACCGGCTATGCGTTTTTTGTCGGGACGCTATCAGCCATTATCATTGGCATACCGGTTGGCATTTTAATGGGCAAAAACCGGCTCATTGATGAAATGCTGTTGCCCTGGGTCAATATGTTTTTGAGCGCGCCGCTAACCGCACTGGTTCCGGTATTGATGGTGCTGTTTGGTTTTGGTCTGAAAGCGATTATCATCACCACAGCCTTGTTTGCGATTTGGATTATTGTGCTGAATGCGCGGGCCGGCGTGTTGCAAATCAACCGGTCGCTTGTGGAGATGGCCCATTCATTTGGCGCATCCCCCTCTGATGCTTTTTTCAAGATATATTTCTGGGCGGCTTTACCGGAAATTCTGGGCGGTGTGCGGATCGGCTTTATCCGCGCGGTGAAAGGCGTAATTATCGGTCAATTGCTGATATCCATTGTTGGCTTTGGTGCCTTGTTTGAGCTCTATTCGGCAAATTTCTTGATGAAGCACTTCTGGGCAGTCCTGCTTGTTCTGTTCACCCTGGCTTTCATCATCGCCGAGTTTCTTGCGCATCTTGAACGGCGTGTCGCCTATTATGCGTCACGGCGGGCCGCATAGCCTGCCGGACGCCATTTTGTTTTATTGGGATGTTTTATTAGGAAAGTGAAAAATGTCTGATTATGTAATTCCTCAACCGTCACAGCCGAGCCTGCCGATTCGCGGCACAGATGCACGTTTCCCAGTACGCCGGATTTATTGTATCGGGCGCAATTATGCCGACCATGCCATTGAGATGGGGCATGACCCCGACAAAGAACCGCCGTTCTTTTTTCAGAAAAATGGCGATAATATTGATAGCAGCGGCAGTTTTCCCTATCCGCCCCAAACCAATGATGTGCATTTTGAAGTTGAAATGATTGTGGCGCTGAAAAGTGGCGGCAGCAATATCAGCGAAGCGGACGCGATGCAGCATGTGTTTGGCTATGGCATTGGCCTGGATATGACCCGCCGCGACCTGCAGGGTGAAATGAAAAAAATGGGACGCCCATGGGAAATCGGCAAAGCCTTTGAACGCTCAGCCCCCATCGGCCCATTGGTACCCGCCGCTGAAACTGGCCATCTTGATGCTGGCGGCATTTCTCTGTCGGTGAATGGCGAGATCCGTCAAAATGGCGATCTGAACCAGATGATCTGGAAAGTGCCGGAACAAATTGCCTATCTGTCACGCTTTTACGATATTGCCGCAGGTGATCTGATCATGTCAGGCACACCGGCCGGGGTTGGCCCCATTCACAAAGGTGATGTTATGGAATGCCGCGTCGATGGGCTTGACCCATTTGTCGTTACGGTGGTTTAGCGGCGCACAAATAAATTGGAGACACCATGCGTTTACTGGCTTTTAACGAGGGGCAACAGCCCCGCATTGGCGCCTTGAATGGTGCGGGTGTTGTCAATCTCTCGCGCATTGATGCCGCCGCGCCAACTGATCTTGGGGCGGTGGTCAAAGCCGGAAAATTAGCCGACATTGCGGCCATTCTGGCGCGCGCAGATGGTGCCGTTCATCATCAGCTCGGCGCGTTGGACCTGCAGCTGCCCGTGGCCGCGCCTGGCAAAATTCTCTGCCTTGGGCTGAACTATATGGATCACATTGCCGAAGGCCCGTTTGAAAAACAGCCATTTCCGGCCATTTTCATGCGCAGCCCAACATCACTGGTGCCGGCAAACAAACCGATCCTTGCGCCACGCATGTCAAACAGCATGGATTATGAAGCCGAACTGGCCGTCATTATTGGGCAGACATGCAAACATCTCACGGCTGATAATGCGCTTGATGTGATTGCTGGCTATAGCTGTTTCAACGATGGGTCGGTTCGTGAATATCAGCGCCATACGATTCAATGGACGATGGGCAAAAATTTTGACCAGACCGGCCCTTTTGGCCCGGTTTTGGTCACCCCCGATGAATTGCCGCCAGCGGCAGACGGGTTAAAAATTGAATGCCGTCTGAACGGACAAACAGTGCAGTCAAGCACCACCGATATGATGATATTCAAGGTCGTCGAGACGCTTGTCTATATTACCGAAGCGATGACGCTCGATGCTGGCGATATAGTGGTTATGGGGACGCCATCTGGTGTCGGGCATGGCCGTAAACCGCCCTTATGGATGCAGGGTGGTGATGTTGTTGAGGTTGAGATTGAAAAAATCGGGCGATTGGCCAACCCGGTAAAATCAATTTAGCGGTTACGCGCCTGCCTGCCCGCATCATCACCCGTTTATTGATCGTGATCAGACAGGCCGGAAGATTGCCATTGCGGGTCTATTTCGGCCGGTTCAAAAATGCTCCACAAAGCATCTCAACAGTTCAAGCCGCAGAGTGCACGTCACAAGATTACCGAACAACTTAATCAAAAAGTGCGGCACAGAACTTGGTTGGAACAAAACTTAAAAAGTTCACAGCAAGTCAAACACTATAAAAAAGAGTTCTTTTGCTCTATAATGAAGCGTCAGAACTCAGTCTCAGACCAGCTAAAATTTGAAGCGAAGAACAACAAAGCCACTTTACTTTGCCTTTTTGCATAAATTTGTCTTTCTTTTATCAGTAAAAGTTTTGATCCACGAGGTCCCACTTTGCTCAATAAGAGGCTAGGGCTACCTTGATAAAGCAAAGGGCTTTGCGCAGCTCAGGAATTGATTTCATTCTGTTTTTGTAATCGTTGGTGGAGGGTAAAAATATCTAGAACCCACCAAAAAAACAGTACAACAAAGCCGGCGACCCCAAGGTTAGCAAACAGCATTAAAACTGACAGTAAGAAAAGAGCCAGCATTAAAACACCAGAGGTTCTCTCATTGATGTAAAGCCTATGAGCGCCTAACCAACCAAACAAAAATAGTAAAAGATGGGCAGTGGTATTGCTTTTAGATTCGGTGTTTGGAAATTCTTTGACACTGTTTGTGCTAGGCATGACAGCCCCCCTATTGACGTATAAGGGGCGTTCTTAGCTTGCGTAGGTTCAACAACTTACAAATCTTTGGCTAAATGGACTTTATAGCCAGATTGAATGTGGCGTAGACCCGAACCAAAAATTCAAAATTCATACAACCGGTCACAAGGATTAACGCACTTAGCTTCCTTAAGAAGTAACTCATTACAGCGTGTTTAGAAAGGACTAAAATGGCGCGTGGTTTTTTAAATCCCAGCCTTCTAATGAGTTAGCACTCTAAATTTTCAATCAACGGTCTTTTATTTAGACATGCTTACACCAATACTTTCGCTAATATCTTGGCTTTTGCCTGACTGGCGGCATCACCGAAGCCACGGCACCCGATTGGCTATCCCTGCCAAACGTGCAATGCATTGGCGGGTCACGGGCTGCACCTGCAAAGCTGACCAATCAAGCTGATTGGGATAGCAGTGGCAAAAATGCCAATGCGGCCAGCAAGTTGTGACAAAGTGATCTAGCCACATAAAATCTTGCCCAAGTACCAAACGCCAAGCCCTAAGTGCTAAAGCCAAGCGCTTTGCCGTGATGCCGCTAGTGCCGCATCAATTGAAGCATGATCAGCTTGAGAATCAACCGGCCCGCGCCAATCATTGAAATCTGGTTCAGATCATTTTTTGGTGCCAGTTCGACCAGATTCAACCCCAAAATCTGTCCTTTTGCCGCCAACGCCTCGAGCAGTTCGATAATATGCCACCACATCAGCCCGCCTGGCGCGAGCGCAACCGTTCCGGGCATCACCGATGGATCAAGCCCGTCAACATCCAATGTCACAAAAAACCTGCCCGATGATGGCAGCGCCGCAATCACTGGTGCCATGCCATGACGATAAATATCTTGTGCCAGATGAATCTTGGCACCCCATCTTCGCGCCAGATCTATTTCCGGCTGTTTTGCGCTGCCAAATGAGCGGATGCCAATCTGGTGAATGGCGGTGATATGATCCTGTTCGGCGGCGCGGCGCATTGGGCTGGAATAGCCATCATGAATGCCATAGCGTTCATCGCGCCAATCCAAATGCGCATCAATTTGAATCAAGGTGACATCTGACAAGCCATCAAGCCCCCTAATCACCGGGTTGGTAACACCATCATCACCGCCAATGCTTATCGGCATAATGCCGCGTTGAACAGCAAAGCGAACGGCATTTTCGGCGGCGTTGTAATGCTGCTGAACGTCACCCCCTTCAAGCGGAATATCGCCGCCATCGACAATCGTGAAATCATCCAAACAGACAGCGCGCTGAAAATCGGCATCAAGCGATTGACCATCAAGCAGAATCCGCGGGCTTGCCTTACGCAAGGCGGCGGGGGCGGTCGATTGGTCATTCGGAAATTGATCGGCAAGATAGGGCTTGCCATGCGGAACGCCAAAGATCACCGCCTCGGCTTGCAAATCTTGCCAATCGGTAACAACAGGAAGATTCACAAAGCTGTTTGCGGCGGGCGGGTTGGTTTTGGGAATTTCAATCGTCATGATGATATGATGCTTTGTCCTAGCAGGCGGTTTGGCAATGGCAAAACATGGACAGCAATGCGTTACAGCACCACCGGCCACAGCTTTTTTGAAGATTAGCTAAGCATAATCCGATAGAAAATCATAAAGAATAACATTCTCAGAAAAAGCAGGCTTTTCATTTCCACATTTCGGTCTAGCATAATTCTGATAAGTAGCTTCGCGAAACGCGCTCCACGACATGTCTTGATAAAGGATAACATTCATGACCGGCATTTCTGCTGATCCCTATTGGTGGAAGGCCGCACCGCCGCAAGATTTCCACATTGCGCAATGGCCAGACCGTGCTGATGTGGTGATCATTGGCGGCGGCTATACTGGATTTGGCGCGGCCATCCCGCTTGCCCGCGCCGGGCTTGATGTTGTGGTTCTTGAACGCGATCAGATTGGGTCGGGTGCCTCGACGCGTAATGGCGGCATTACCAGCGGCAATTTGCGGCTGTCTTTTGACGATCTGGCCAAAAGATTTGGGGCAGAAAAAGCCATAGCTTTTTACCAAGAAGCCAAAGCGGCACGAGCTGATCTAGCGCAATTCATCATCAACGAAAAGGTTGATTGCGACCTACAGCAATGTGGACGTCTGGTTGGTGCCCTGCGTCCAGAATCGCTTGACAGCATGAAACGTGATGCTGAAAGGCTGACCAAATTGCTTGATATTGAGGCAACGGTTTATGATCGCGCCAGCCTTCCTGATTATATTGATACATCGCGCTATTGCGGCGGCATGATGCGCGACGATATTGGTGGCATCCATCCAGCGAAATTATTGGCTGGCATGTGCCAGATTGCGTGCCAAGCTTCGGTCAAAATCGCAACCCAGACAAAAGTGATTGCAGTAAGCCAGCAAAACACATCATCACCCACCCCCGAATTTCGCATTGAGACCAGCCGCGGCATCATTCGTGCCGGTCATGTTATTAGTGCGACAAATGCCTATACAGATGCCGGCCAGCCATGGCTGCGCCGCCGCCTCGTTCCGGTGATTTCCGAAATGATCGCCACTGAAGAGCTTGGCGAAAACATGGTTCGAAGCTTGATGCCCGGATTAAATATGTATGGCGAGGCCTTGCAGCTGGGACATTATTACCGGCCCTCATCCGATGGAAAACGCATCTTGCTAGGAGGACGCCGCATGAGCCCTAATCCGGTCAAGGCGCGCAAAAGGCTGGTCGAGGGATTGACGTCAATCTTTCCCGAGCTTGCCGATATCGCCATCACAAATCACTGGTTCGGTTTTGTTGCCTTTCCGTTTGACCAGCTGCCAAAATTAGCGGTTCATGATGGGGTTATTTACCCATCGGGTTATTGCGGTTCGGGAACGGTTTGGGCGCGCTGGCTAGGTCAGAAGGCAGCGCATATGGTGCTTGCTGATCTTGATGAAAGCGCGTTTCAGGCAAGCGTATTTCAGGGCGTTCCCTTTCGCACAATGCCGTTTTATTCGGGCGATCCATGGTTTCTGCCACTGGCAATGGGGCTTTATGCGATTCAGGATAAATTCAAAACAACGTCAAAATAACCTAGGTCTATTCCACCAAGCATTATAACGCCTCTTTTACGCCTAATGGCCGGCGGCTTGATCCGGCGATACGACGAAACGGTGTGGTGAAAACGGCGTCAGGTTCACCCGCGTTTGCCGCGCCATCGCCAGATCTGCCAAAGCTTCACCAACTGCAGGGCCAAGCTGAAAACCATGCGCTGAAAACCCAAAACCATGAATTATGCCTGCTTGGCTGCCATTGCCAATAATCGGCAAATTATCTTTTGTATAACCCTCGATTCCAGCCCATGCTCGTAAAATGGCAACATCGCGCAAATGCGGAAAGACGCGCCCCGCAGTCATCACAAAACTGCTCAATCCGGCCGGAATGATTTGCGTTAAATTACGCGCCGCATCTGCAACACCGCGCTTGCCACCGCCAATAACCATCGACCCGTTATCAAGCTGTTTAAATGACAAAGTGCCACCTATGACCCCGACAACAGATTGCAGAAACATCGGCTGGCGATCGGTAATCACAAGCATTGGCGCATACGCCTCGATTGGTAAAACATCACCGGTCATTTTGGCAATTTGTGTCCCCCAAGCACCAGCACAATTGATCACAATATCAGTTTCGATCATGCCAGCATCGGTTGTCACCTGCCAATGTTCTCCCGATTTATCGATTGATGTAACCGTCACTGGGGTTCGGAATTCGGCACCAAGTGCCGCCGCCTTATCATGAAAGGCGCGCGTGATTTTCCACGGCAAGGCCCATCCATCGCCCTCAACCAGAACGCCGCCAAGAACCGATTTTGTCAGATGCGGAATACGGCAAAGCAGTTGGTCACAATCAACCCATGTTTCATGTTGGAATCCGGCACTATGTAATTGTTGTATACGCCGAGACGCAAGATCAGCCCCAGCATCATCAAGCGCAACCTTGACATAAAATTGCCGGTGAAACCCCCTATCGATGTCAAGCAATTGATCAATCTGGTTCCACCAATCCATTGACGCAACTGATAGGGGGATTTCCGCGATATCACGCCCAAGACGGCGAACCCCGCCAGCATTCACCCCTGACGCATGACGTCCGACATGATCTTTTTCCAGAACAATGACAGGCTGGCCGCGCTGACTCAAAAAAAACGCTGCCGCACAGCCTTGGATGCCCGCGCCAATAATGACAACAGGCCGCGTCGCAGCCGTTCCAGTCAGTCTGGCCATGGTCCCTCGAGGCTGGCAAGCGCGGCAAGGGTAATTGGCTTTACCGGCGGACGAAGCCGGTAATAGCCGGTTTCAGCCATTGATTGACCAGTATGGTACGCAATCATTTCCTGAACGACCAAGCCGCAACCGCGCCCCTGACACCGCCCCATCCCCGCGCGGCAAAAGGCTTTTAGCTGGTTTGGGCCGCTGGCACCGCTAGCAAGAGCCGCATTGACACCGGCTTTGCTAACCGCCTCGCAACGACAGATGATTGTCTCGTCAGTCTGCGCCAACCGGAAATCTGCAGATGGCAAATAGAGCCGGTCAAGAAATGGGCGAATACTCAGATAATGAAGATGCCGCAATTTATAATATAGCTGCGCTAGAAAACGCGGCTTGCCACAGCGGGCAACAATCGCGCTTGCCGCCAATCGCCCAGCAATTGCGGCTGCCTTGGCACCGCCAATACCGCCGCCATCGCCAGCAATATAAATCTGCTCATCAGACGATTTTCCCGTGACATCAATGACCGGCCGCCAGCAATGCGCCTGATGATCCCATTGATGCGCGAGCCCGGTTGCCATTGTCAGATTAACATTCGGCACAACGCCCTGATGCAAAAATATATGGTTGGCGTCGATATCAATTTTATCGCCTGATGACATGGTACAAGACACGCCTTGAGCCTGCGACTGGCCGATGATTTCAATCGCGCTTACCTTGGTGATTACCTCGGTGTTACGGCGGATATCACTAAGCCATTTCCGCCCCATCACCAGCATATCGGGTTGCAGTAATGCCAAAGGGGCGTATGGAATCGCCGATCGCCATTGTTTGCCACCGGTAATGTCAATAACAGCCCGAACCACAAGCCCCGCTTTGATATATTGCCATGCGGTTAGATATAGAAGCGGGCCAGACCCAACAAATACCGCATCATCAGCCCCAAGCGCTGCTTGTTTTAACAAAGTTTGCGCCCCACCAACGCTCATCACGCCAGGCAATGTCCAGCCCTTAACCGGCATTGGGCGCTCAATTGCACCGGTGGCAATGATGATGTAATCGGCGGTAATCAATTCGGCTTTTCCACGCGAGACAAGCGCTACTTCATGCATATCAGTAATTTGCCAAACCGTACAATCGGGCCGATAAACAGCACCACAATCGGCAAAGCTTTGGGCAAGCTTGGCGCCGTCATAATAGCTTTGACCAAGATAGGCAGGTGATGTTTCCTGATTGGCCTGCAAATTCCGGTAAACCTGACCGCCGCTATCTTTCTGGTCATCAATGACAATCGTCTCGAGACCGGCCTTGGTTGTTGTCAAGGCCGCCGCCATGCCTGCAGGGCCAGCGCCAATGATAACAATCTGAAAATGTTGATTTGCCATCTTCTATCCTGATGCCTTGCCAGCGCTGTCAGGCGCATTTTGACGCTGAATAATCATGCCATCGTGAACGGTCATCTGGCATGCCTGCTGATTAGGCCTGCCATCAATTTCGACAAGACATTCAAAACAAACACCCATCATGCAATAAGGGCCACGCGGATCATTTTTTGCGGCAGTGCGGAATTGAACCTTGCCAGCACGCAATAATGCTGCAGCAAGATTATCACCATCAAAAGCGGTTATCGCTTCACCGTCAAACTGAAGATGAACAATCCTACCATTTTCCGGCATTGTCGATTTAAACATTGAACCGCCTCTGGGAAAATCCATCAAGCTCTTGACCTAAACTGGCCTCGGCAATATAGCCCGCAAGATCAAACGCATGTGCTGCCGATAATGTTACACCGCTATGGCAAGATATGGCAAAGGCACCGGGCATGGCTTCAGATTGATCATAAATAGGATAGCCGTCTTTTGACATCACTCGGAGCGCGGCCCAGCTTCGAACAACCCCAACATCAGCCAAGGCTGGCAAGGTCGCCAGCGCACGATCGGCAATTCCGCTAACAATATTGGGGCGAACGCTGGTTTCAAATCCGGTATCCTCATGGCTGTCGCCAATCATCAACCCGCCTTCATCGGTTTGCCGCAAAAGCAAACTAGGCAATGCCATTTGCTGATCAAGCTTTTCAGTCACAATAATCTGCCCCTTTTGCGGCTTTAGCGATTGCTGCAGACCAACCATCGGGGCAAGCTCAGCATTGGCAAGCCCCGCCGCAAGGACAATCCTTTGACATTCAAAATCACCTTTTGCTGTACCAACGCGGATGCTATTTCCTATTTTATCAATGCTGCGAACCGCGGCATTGGCAAGACAAACACCACCATTTCTGTTCAGACCGTTTTGCAATGCCCGCATCAGATAAAGCGGATTTACATGCCCATCATGTGGACAATAGGCCGCCCCAACAACTTTGGGGCCAATACCGGGCATGATCTCTTTCAGCGCGGTACGATCAAGCATCTCAAACTTAAACCGACCATTTTGATGTGCGCGAAGATGATCCAGCTTTTCATATCTTTGCTGCATCTCGGCCTCGCTAAGGCATATGCTAAGACCGCCTTCTTGATGAAGACCTAATGCTGGGCCCCCAGTTTCTAGCAATTCTCCAGCCAGCTTTGGCCATAGTTCAGATGATCTCATTGTCCAATCGGCATAGGGAGGAAAATAGGCACCCTTGCCCTGCACCCAGACCAGCCCAAAATTACCACGCGCCGCCCGCAAGGCGGTATCTTCAGCGTCAAGCAACAGTACTGAAAAGCCACGGCGCGACAACCCGTAACCGATCGCAAGGCCAATCAAACCGCCACCAGCGATAATGGCATCAAAGTTGGATTTTGTGATTTCGGTCATTGGAACCGCATGATGCTATAGGGTAACAGCGTTTCATGATCTATATTTTTAGTGATATAATCGGCAATTATCTCGCTGGTACCTGGCGCCATGCCCAATCCATAATGCGAATGTCCAAAAGCAGCGATGATATTCTTGACACCCGGGATCGCGCCAAGACAGGGAAGGCTGTCGGGAAAGCTGGGGCGTGACCCCATCCATTCATCTGGATCAGCGCAGTTTAACTGCGGGAAAAGCTTTTTGGCCTGATCGGCAAATCGCCGCGCGCGCGCATAATTTGGCGCAGCTTCAAGACCAGCAAATTCAGCCGTACCAGCAACCCTGACACCGGACTGCATCAAGCTGGCAACATATTTTTGGTCAGCATCCATAACCGAATGATTAATCGTAATGCCCGGATTGCGTAACACCAGGTGATAACCACGCTCAGCCTCCAGCGGTAGCTTAATGCCAAATCGCGCCAGCAACTGACATGACCAAACGCCTGCTGCCATCACGATCTTTTTTGCCGTAAACACACCTTGATCAGTGACAAGCTGGCAACCGCTACCCTGATCGGGATGGATTTCATTAACCTTTGTTTGAATGTGATTTGCGCCTTTTGCCAATGCCTTTTCCGCCAACGCAATACCAATCCCCGCAGGGTCACTTGCACGCCCCTGCTGTTTGATCAGAATGGCAGCCTCAAAATCATCGGCAATATGAGGTTCGATTTCTTGCAAGGCGTGCTTGTCAATCAGTTCGATTGGCACCTGACGCGCTTGGCGCAATTGCCATCCAAGATGGTCAAGCGACGCCGCTTTTGGATTTCGGTAGACATGAACATACATTGAGTCGCGAACAAGATGTTCTTGTCCGGTTCCGGCAAGCCGCTTTTTATAGGCGGCAACACTACCCCTGCTCAAACGGAAAAGACCATCGGCAACTGGATCAAGCCGTTCCGGCCGTCCTGCAGCAAGGAACCGCAAGACCCACGGCATTAACCTTGGTAGATGCCCAAGGCGGATCGAAACAGGTCCTTCGGGGTCGATCAACCAGCGTGGAACCTGTTTCCACAAGCCCGGCATCGATTGCGGGACACAAGTCCAAGGCGAGATAACACCAGCATTGCCATAGCTGGTTTTGCTACATACCGGCGCAGGATCAAAAATCGTAACCTTCATGCCGCGTTCAGCAAGTTCAAGCGCGGTACAAACGCCAATAATGCCGGCCCCAATAACAGCAACATCAATCTTGCTTTCCGGCAGCCTCATTTGTCCTGTACCACTTCATGCCGATCACCGCGTGATGATGGCGCCGATATCACCAGAAAGCGGATTTTTTCGTCTGTCTGATTAACAATTGCATGACGGGTTTTGGATGGGATATGCAGGGCCATACCTGCGTCAAGCCCGACAGTCTGGCCATTAGCAATTTGCATCACCGCGCGACCCGTTAGCATATAGAAACATTGCTCTACCTGGTTGTGATAATGATATTTTTCGCTGCAGCCAGGTGCCAACGTTTCTTCAATCACAAGCAAGCCAGTGGTATCGACAAGTGGCCAGCCGATACCGCCATCACCCCATTGATAAGCCTTTTTTGTGCTGCTTGAAACAGGATGCATCAAAGCTCCATTCTTGGGCGCCCTTTATTCAAATAACGTTCGTAAATCTGATGAGCAAACACCGGGGATGCGAGCAAAAGCGCGTACAACATTGCGGTTGTACTAGGCGACACCAGAAGCAATCCTGCGAGCGCAAACATCACTCGGCTGGGGCCATTCATGAATACCAGAAAATACCCAGCGACTGATGCAGACAGCATGAATACACCGAGCGCACAAGTAGTTGCGGTTTGAATAAACTCAGCCCAAGTGAAATAATCATCAAGAACTATTAGCAAGGCTGGTGAGTACACAAACACCATCGGCACCAACAGCTTGCCAATACCCAAAGAGAACGCTGATAGCCCTGTTTTAAACGGATTTGCGCCTGCAATGCCAGCCGCCGCATAAGCAGATGCACAAACTGGTGGTGTAATTTCTGAAATAACACCGTAGTAAAGCACAAACAAATGTGATGCTAGTGGTGGCACACCGAGGTTCCCCAGGGCCGGCTGCGCTACTGTTGCCAACATTATATAGAGCGCCGTTGTAGGCAATCCAGCACCCATAAAGATGCACGTGATTGCTATCATAATGAGTGAAATAAACAGTGTTAGATCCTGCAGACTAAAATCCGCCAGCGGGATCCAGGCTATTAGCGGCAACGCTGCCTCGCCAAAGTTCACTGCCACTTCTGCGACCATGAAGCCAAGTCTGAAACCAAGGCCTGTTGTATTTACTACACCAACAACAATACCAATCGCTGAACATACAGCGCCAACAGCAAGGGCATATTTCACCCCAGTTACACAGCCATCCATTACGTCTTTCAAACCGATACGATGCATTGGGTTGATAAAGCCAACCACCAAGGCAGTCGTGATACCCCAAAACGCCGCCATGTGAGGTGAGTAGCCACTGAATAAAACGTAGATCAGTACAGCCAAAGGGATGGCAGTTGGCCACCCCCGTCTAACCACATCCCATAATTTTGGAATTTCAGAAACAGGCATACCTTTCAAGCCGAGACGTTTAGCCTTGAAGTGAACAATCGACATTACGCCAATATAATGCATCGCAGCCGGAACCAGCGCTGCCAAAATAATAGTCGTGTATGGAACACCAAGGAATTCTGCCATCACAAATGCAGCGGCACCCATTATTGGCGGCGTAATCTGGCCACCCGCACTAGAAGCAGCTTCAACACCACCCGCAAGATGCCCCGGATATCCCATCCGCTTCATGTTTGGAATTGTCAAAGAGCCTGTGGAAACAGTATTTGCGATCGACGATCCCGAAATTGTTCCAAAAAAAGCTGAAGAAACCACACTAACCTTTGCCAAACCGCCTGTGTAGCGCCCTGCAGCAACTGTCGCAACGTCAACAAAGAACTGTCCAAGCCCCATCCTTTGCGCAAGAATTCCAAAGAGCACAAAATGAAACACAACTGTCGAAACAATCCACAGCGTTACTCCAAAGATACCCTCCTCAGGGAAATACATGTTGTTGATGAAAAGTTCCCAATTAACGCCCGGGTGTTTTAGAATTTGAAACGGCATGTACATGCCGAATACGGCATAGACTATAAACATACCAATAATGATAGGCACAATGATACCGAGTGTCCTTCGCACAGCTTCAAGCAAAACCACAATCAGAATTGTGCCAAAAACAACGTCAATTGTAGCAGGATTTCCTTGACGCATCACTTGATCAGAAAGCTGAAACCTGCCACCTAAAAATTCAAAATCAATCTCATACCATGTTACACCCACGTAGTATGCTGCTGCGACACCGGCAACAATCAAGAGCCAGTCCCAAATGGGCACATTGCCGTATATCCACCAACTATTGGGGCGCAATTGACCCGCTTGTTTACCGCGAAAGGCAGGAAATCCAATAAAAACCAGAACCATGACGCCAGCCATGTGCGAGCCCATATGCCAGTAATCAATGGGCACTCCAATCCCCGCTGTGACATAATGATAAGCGGCAAACAATATTGAAAAATAATAAGTAAACTTCACCAAATATGGCCCAATGACACGTGTTTGCAGCCCAGAGTCGTATTTTTTCTCCAGCTCTTCCGCTTTCTTGATGTCCAGTTCAGCCATTAAAATTTCCTTAAAGATTTTTTATAAAAAAAATTAAAAAAAGTTGCAGAAACACCCTTCCTAGGGGCCTCTGCAACTTCAACAATATGATTTTTACTTCATCATACCTTGTTCTTTGTAAAACTTCTCAGCACCAGGATGAACTGGAATGAGAACGCCTTTCAGCGCAGTCTCTAACTGGATTGCCTTACCTTTAGAATGCCCTTTATCAAGCAAACTACGTGTTTTTTTGCTCCACAATGCTTTTGTAATGCCGTAGATCAGCTCAGTTGGCTGATCAATAGATGTTACAAGTTGGCCATTGACCGCAACTGTTGCAACGTCGTAGCCGATTGTCTCATACGTTCCGGCAGGGATTTTTGACTCTACATAATAAGGGATGATTTTATTGATTTCTTTCCGCTCCGAGGCTGAGAAATTATAAAGCTCAAATCCTTTTTGTGATCCAAGTTGGATCAACGCAGCAAACGGTGTGCCTCCAGCATAGAAAAATGCATCAAGCTGACCATCAGCAAGCCTCTGGGCGCTTTGATTAAGTCCCAATTCGTTTTCTTTCACTGAGATGCCATAATGCTTCAAAATCATTTTGACAGAAACTTGAGTTCCAGAACCAGCTGATGCGACTCCAACGCTCTTGCCTTCAAGATCCTTGAGGCTATTCATCTTCGTTCCTTTTGGAAGGACCAGGTGCATATCTTCAGGATAAAGATTAGCGATGATCCGGACTTTGTCTTTCTTGTCGCCTTTAAATTTTCCTGTTCCCTCATAACCTTGAGCAACACTTTGCCCACCAGCAAGACCAGCTTCAAGATTGCCTGCCTGGACAGCATTCATATTGAATACCGACGCGTTTGTTGATACCGCAATTGCAATCAGTCCTGGCACACCACAGGTTCCACCTTTTTCGCACGAGCGGGCACCTGGAGGGCTTGAGATCGCGTTAGCAATCAAACCGCCAATTGGAAAATAAGTTCCACCAGCTCCACCAGTACCAATTCTAAAAAATGTCATGTCCTGCGCCTGGGCTACATTGCCCATTGCAAGCAATGAAACCAAAGCTGTTGCAAATAGTTTGCCTAAATATTTCATGGGTTCCTCCACTATGTTTACGTCAATCAGTGAAGCAGTTGCGGCCAAATGTCTTTGCAAGCTTTTTAGCCAAACGCTTCGCCAAACAAATAAAGGAAAGGGCCTTGACCTAAATAGTTCATAACTAGATCAGGCATTCCCCCATTTGCCAAATATTCGGCATCATTTAGCATGAAACCGTATATTACCTTAGAGCGAGAATTTCCATTAAGACAAATTATAAATTATTCTAATTCCATAAAAAATTCTTATGGGCTATCGTATGATATCAAGCAAAAAACAAAAGGCACTAAATGATTAGTTTATGGCAAATGACCGTCATTCGCGAAATTATGAAGACCGGTTCAATTTCTGCCGCAGCGCGGCAATTAGGGCGCACCCAACCGGCCTTGAGCGCAACCGTCAAAGAGCTTGAAAGAAGCATGAATTGCCAGCTATTTGAGCGTCAAAAGGGGCGTTTAATTCCCGTTCCTGAAACTTTTTTTCTGCTCGACAGGGCTAATGAAATTCTGGAGCAAGTTGACGATCTAAAACAATTATTAAAATCAGGTGGCGAGGCAACACCGACAAAAATAAATGTCAGTTCGATGCCTCTTTTTGGTGACCATTTCCTGCCAGCCATTATCGCCAAATTTTCAAAAAAATACCCAAAAGCCAATTTTCAAGTTGCGGTTCAAGGATCATCTGAAGTTATCTCCAGCCTAGAAACCCAACAATTCGATGTTGGGCTTGCCGAGCGCAGCAAGGAAAATGATTTAATCCACTGTCGAGGCTTTGAAGTTGATTGTATTTGCGCCTTACCAAATGGGGACCCACTTTTGGCAAAATCAGTGATCGAGCCAGCAGACCTGGCAGGTCGCCCGTGCGCCAGCTTTTTGCCCGAACATCATATTGCCAAGGAGCTCAAAGCAGCCTTCAACAACGCTGGTGTGGATTTCGATCCAAAGTTCCAGATGCAAAATGTAGCAGCCCAATATGAAATCATCGGTTCAGGTGCGGGCTTTGGCGTCTTTAGCGCATCAAGCACATGGTTTCAACGCCGCCTATGGTCGAGTAACAACAACATTGCCTTTCGCCGATTCGCACCAAAGATCACCTATCAATTTTCGATTATCACACCAAAGCGCCGCCCGCTATCGCGTGCAGCAATGGCCTTTGCGCGCGCACTTGACGGAGCTGTTGTTCAAATGCTTGACGAGGCGCAAAACCATATTGATGACGCCCCTATCTGGCGATAATCATCTAATCAATGCGGTGGTTAAATCAGGCGGGGTTGCGCATCACTTATTTTACGGTGTGGCCTTTTTGGCGCCGGTTTGCGGCTTCCTAATTTTTGATAGACCGCACGCGCCATCGCCTTGAATTGATCGCTTTTCCGGACGGCATAAATGCGGTCACGCGCCTCGCGCATGGCCGCCGCATTCTCGACAATGGGCAACGGATAATCACGTCCAATGACCCAGCCAATCGCCGCGGCCTCAACCGGTGGCATGGCCTGCGGTTGGTGAATCCATTGTGAAGGCAAATCCGCCAGTTCAGGCACCCATCGGCGGATAAATTGCCCATCAGGATCATGATCAATTGATTGTTTGACCGGATTATAGATCCGGATTGTGTTGATGCCGGTCACTCCCGACTGCATCTGAAACTGGCTGTAATGAATGCCAGCTTCATAATCAGTAAATAATTGCGCCAAATAGGGCGCGGTTAACCGCCAATCGAGCCATAGATGATAGCTGGCAAAACTGACCAGCATCGCCCGCATCCGAAAAGTGATCCAGCCTTGATGAATTAGCGAACGCATGCAGGCATCAATCATCGGATAGCCGGTTTGTCCCATTTTCCATGCGGCCAGATAGGCCGCTTTGCGACCGGCATCTTGATCCGTATCATCACGAACCGATTCATAAAGCGGGTGCATCGCGGCCCATTCAATATCTGGCTGATCTTCAAGCTTTTGCATGAAATGGCAGCGCCAAGCCAACCGCGACATCACCGCACGGCAACCACGGCGTTTGGCCGGCGTGATATCATTTTCCGGATTAGCTAGGTAATTGCGGATGCTGGCCTCAACCTCACGCGATGACATTGTTCCCCATGCCAGATGCGGCGATAATCGCATCGATGTATCTGGCCCTTGTGATGGCGAGGCAAGATTCTTGATATAGAATTGACTTCGGTCCTGCAGAAATGAAGTAAGCAAGGCAATGGCCGCTTTACGCCCGCCGGTTTGTACATGCGGCTGGATAGCGGTTTTTCCACTTGCGGATAATTGGTCAAGAGCCGCCCCAAAAAGCGGGTTATCTTTTTGCGGGATCGGTTCGCTTTGCAGCAAGGGCAAGGCTGGCAGGCTGGCAGGTCGTGGAATCCGGCTTGCCTGCATGCGCTGATGGCGCGTCGCCGCCCAATCATTCCGGTTTTTCAACCGTCGAACAACGCCATTTGCCGGTGATTCCCGGAATGGTATGTCTGCCCGCTGGCAATAGGCATGCACTTTTCGATCACGCGCATAGGTCCACGCATCACCGGTTTCTTCATGCGCATAGATCGCCTGAATTTGCACATGGCGCGACAGCTCATCCAGCACGTCAGTCATCTCGCCAATGCGTAAAATCAACCGCTGCCCAAGCGCTGCGAGGCTGGCATCCAGCTCGTGAAGACAGTCATTCACAAAACACCAATGCCGCCTTGATGATGTTGGCAATCGCCAATAATCCGGCTCGACAACAAAAAGCGGCAAAACGAAATCGGCGTCATGCACCGCATTGGCAAGTGGCGCATGGTCAAACACACGAAGGTCACGTTTGAACCAGACAATGATCACTTTGGGCTGCATGGCCGGATATTAGCACTAACGCATAAAAACTTTCAATTGATCTGGCATTGCCATCGCCAAGATTGTGTCAGCTTGTCCAGTCACCCAATCAAATTCGCCTTTACCTTCTGGTTTTCTGTGGTTAAATCTGTTTCATCTTCTGTTTTGAAAGCAATCTGTCATGACCAAAATTTCTGCTGATCTTCTTGAAAATATTCGCGGCCAATTTGCCCAGATTGATCGCTGTCCGGTTCAAGGGCCACGCGTTTTCTTTGAAAATGCGGGCGGTGCCCTGACGCTTAGCAAGATCGTTGACACATCGGCAAAATATGCGGCGATCCCCGATAATCAGGGTCGTGACAATCCGGGCTCGCATGAGCTGGTTCGCGTCATCAACAAGGCCAAACAAGATTTGCGCGCTTTTATGAATGCGCCAAAGGGGCAGTTTTTTGTTGGCGAAAGCGGCACTGAACTGATTTTCCGACTGGTGATGAATGCCTGTCTTGGCACGGCAAAAGACGGGGTTGTGCTTGGCTCGACAATCGAACATCCGGCAACCAGAAGCGCCTGCGCGCGCTGGGCGCCAATTAGCGGCAAGGAACATGTTCTAATCACGCATGATGATGCCAAAGGACTTGTCACGGCTGATGCCTATGCAAGCCATATTTCAAAAGACACACACGTTGCCACGATTTTGCACACATCACCCGTCACCGGCATGGGTATGGATGTAGCCGCCATTGCCAAAACGATCCGCGCCGTTAGCCCTGATTGTTTTATCATTGTTGACGGTATCCAGCATGCCGCCCATGGGCAGATTGATATCAGCGCCTATGATGTCGATGGCTATGTCATTTCGCCTTATAAAATGTTTTCACGGCATGGCTATGGCCTTGCATGGATTTCCGAGCGTATGGCTGCGCTGCCGCATGACAGTCTTGTTGGTGGGCCAGCCGAAAATTGGGAACTTGGCACGCGCGATACCGGTGCCTATGCCACCATGTCTGATGTTGTTGACTATATTGAATGGCTTGGCAGTCAAGTTTGTGACAGCGATTATCAACGCACCCGTTTTGAAGCCGCTGGCAATGCCATCCATGATCACGAACAGGTGCTAACCGATGCCATGATCCACGGCACTGGCAATTTGCCCGGCCTTGCTGAAATGGCGCATGTTCATATCATTGGCGGCGTTGACAATCCGGCGCGTGAAGGGCTGGTTTCAATTTATGTTGATGGCATCGATTCAAAAGATGTTGTCGCCCGCCTGAACAGCGAAGGGGTCAGAACCCACCTTCGCAAAGCCGATCATTATTCCGGAAATGTTCTTGATCCACTTGGCCTTGATAGCTGCATTCGGGTGTCAATGTGCCATTATAACAGCACCGCTGAAGTGGCACAGTTTCTTGGCGTGATGAAAAATATCACCAGCCCCAACTAGACTGGCAAAGCAAACAGCCGGCCTTGTCACTGGCTAGTCCTTTTTGGCATCAATCAAGATAAAGGCAATCTGGCAAGGTTCGGTGCCACGGTTCGACCAAGCATGGTTAGTGCCCTGCTGAATGATCACATCACCAGCTTTGACCAGATATTCGTCTTCATCCATCATCATGTAAATTTCGCCGGTCAAAACCACCGCATAATCCAGACTGTCAGTGCGGTGCATAAAAGGATGGCGCGCGCCTTCGACAATATTCGCACCAGCGCCCATTTCCGAAAATGCCGCTTTGCCATCAAGCTTGGCCAACTCGTCAGGATTTTCCGGATCAAACTGGACAATACGAAAAACCGAACCATTTTTAGGTGGATGCAGAATCAGCGGGCCGGTCACCGGATCGTCATGCCGTTCCATTGCCGCCGGGGTTTTGGTGTTCTGCCATAAATTGGTCAAGGTCACGCCAGGGCGATTGGGACGCTGTAAAATACAGTCAGCATCGGCATCCATGATCACCGTTGCCACCCCATTTTCATCATGGCCGGTGACAACACGTCTGATTTTTCTTCCCATATTTCGCCCTCTATGCCTTACGGTAAATAGATCCCATGATTACGTCTGGACATGATTGCGTCCGGTTGCGACTGGCAAGGCATAACCTTGCCCGTGACGCATAATCATAGAGGCTGGCACTAGCTTTTGGCGATATTTTTCTTTGGATCATAGAATGGCATTTCAACCAGATCGGCTTTGCATAGACCCTGCGCGGCCTCGACATCAAATTGCGCACCCAACGCGTAATCTTGATAATCGATCATGGCAAGCGCGATGTTCTGCTCAAGCCGCGGCGAATAGACAGCTGACGTTACTTTGCCGATCGCTTTGCCGTCTTTCATCACTGGCCAGAAGGTAGTGTTTGGCGCGGTCAATGGTGCCCCATGCAAGATCAATCCAGCCTGTTTGCGTGACACGCCCCTCTCACGAATGGCCAGCAACGCCGATTTGCCAACAAAATCGTGCGCTTCATCAAGCGCAACCAGCCGGTCAAGCCCCAACTCGAACGGGTTGGTATTGATATCCATATCAGCATGATAGGACAGCATGCCGCCTTCGATCCGTCGAATGCTCGATGTGTGACCGGGCTTTAGGCCGAATTCTTTTCCAGCAGCCATGATCCGATCCCATAATTCGGTACCGCGCGTGCCATCTTGAAGATAGATTTCATAACCAAGCTCGCTTGACCATCCGGTTCGAGACACCACAAGTTCCATACCATCAAGCGTTAGATGGCGAAGCCAGTAATATTTAAGATAGGCAATATCTTCGCCAAATAGCGCCTTCATGATATCCATTGATCGCGGCCCCTGAAGCTGAACCGGCGAGGCATCAGGCTCACAAATATGAACATCAAACCCAGCATGAACCGCAACACCCTGCGCCCAGAAAAGAACATCGCTATCAGCAAGCGAGATCCAGAATTTATTTTCTTCCAGCCGCAAAATGATTGGGTCGTTCAAAATACCACCTTCGGCATTGGTGATAAGCGCATATTTACATTGACCAACCGCCATTTTGCTGAGGTCGCGCGGGGTTAGATATTGAACAAATTTTGCAGCATCGGGGCCAGTGACCTGAACCTGACGTTCAACTGCGACATCACATAAAATCGCATGATTGACCAGATTCCAGAAATTTTGCTCAGGGTCGCCAAAATCACGTGGAATATACATATGATTATATACCGAAAATGCCTTGGCACCCCATTTCACCGTAGCGTCGAAATAAGGAGATTTGCGGATTTGTGTTCCAAAACCAAAATCAACAAGATCAGACATAGGCAAATTCTCCCAAAGGCAACGCGCCCGTTTGATAAGGGCAGAAATGAATTATCGTCACAACCTATCGCGATTTTTCAAGCAAACTGCCCGCCTAGCGTCCAATTTTGTTCAGTTCCTACACAACAGTGACGGCGTTTACCTATTTTCAAATAATGGCCAAACGCCAAAGCGGCATTTGCCTATGGGTTACTTGATTCTGGGTTACTTGATTCTGGGTTATTGGTCTTTGGTCATTTGGCGATGCAGCGGAACCCGATATAGACAACCGCCATATCACGCGGCTTGGTGGCGCCATAATCTGATCGCATCTGATCGGCACCATACCACCATGACCCCCCCATTGTTGCTTGAGATGACCCTTTGCCCATCACTGCCCATTCCCAGACATTGGCCCCCATATCAAACAGACCATTGACCCCCGCTTTTGTTTGCCCTGCCGGTGCATGACCAAAACCACGATCAAGATAGCGGCTATAGTCACGCTTGCCAGCAATTGGCCGCAGATCAGTTCCGCATTCGGCAAGACAATTTGCACCATCAGGGCGGTTACCGGTTGGAAATTCATAGGTCATGCCACGCTGAAACGATGCTGGTGGATCAGCGCGTAACTCGGTATAGCCAGCCCTGATCCATTCATCACGATTTGGCAATCTTTGACCACGCCAGTCGCAATAGGCCATTGCCTCATCAAAGGTAATATGCACCACCGGTTCATTTGGCGGGCTTGCAATCCCATAAGGTTGACGCCAGTTCCAATCAGGTTTAACCACCCACCCCGCCTCATAAACCATCCCGCCCGATTCCTCGGCCTTGGTGCGAAATCCGGTGGTGGCAACAAATTCGGCAAAGGCACCGATTGTCACTTCAGTCTGATCAATGCCTGATGCCGCATCCGCGCGCGCCAAAGCCATAAATAGCAGCGATATAATCACACATAAAAGGCGCGATAACATGCACCGTCTCCTCATTTCAGGCAGGTCAAACAGCCTTGCTATTTACAAACTACAACCTGAGAATAAACTTCACTTTTCGGTTGCGATAGCCTTAATCTAAAGGCACGCAAATAACGTTATGTGACCGTTAAAAGGGGAGTGCGTGACAATGAGCCGTGATCAAGCGTTGAGCAAAATTGATGAGTATTTCAAAAATGGTGACTTTGAAGCCGAACTCGCCCGCCGCATCGCCTTTAAGACCGAAAGCAATCTTGCCGGTTGCGAGGCCGCGCTTCAGGCCTATCTTGATGATGAGCTTGTTCCCTGCCTGGCAGATCTTGGCTTTACCTGTGAAATCTTTCCAAATCCACGCGCTGATGCAGGCCCGTTTCTGGTTGCACGGCGTATCGAAGGCGATGATCTGCCAACGGTTATGACCTATGGTCATGGTGACGTTGTTGCCGGCTATGACACGCAATGGGACAAGCAAATGTCACCATGGCGCATCACCAAGGATGGCAAACGCTGGTATGGACGCGGCACCGCCGATAATAAGGGCCAACACACAATCAATATCGCTGCCATGAAGACCGTCCTCCAAACCCGTGGCAAGCTTGGTTTTAACGTTACAATCCTGATCGAAATGGGCGAGGAACGCGGTTCACCCGGTTTGAAGGATTTCTGCGCTGCAAATAAGGAGTTATTTAAAGCTGATGTGTTCATCGCATCGGACGGCCCGCGAATTCACCCAGAAAAACCAACCATTTTCATGGGGTCACGCGGGGTGTTTAATTTCACCATGCGGCTTGAGTCGCATGATGGCGGGCATCATTCTGGTAACTGGGGTGGTTTGCTAACCAATCCGGGTGTGGTGATGGCGCATGCGCTTGCTAGCATGATTGACCGCAATGGCAAAATTCTTGTTGAAGGCTGGCGCAACACTCATATCCCCAATTCGGTTCGCGCGGCAATTGCAAAGCTTGAGGTCGGTGGTGGCGAAAATGCACCCGAGATTAACCCACATTGGGGCGAGCCTGATATGACCCTCGCCGAGCGGGTTTTTGCCAGCAACACGTTTGAAGTGCGCGCCTTTGAAACTGGCAATCCGCAATCACCCGCCAATGCCATTCCGCCCGAAGCGGTTGTTTTTGGCCATCTACGCTATGTTGTCGGAACCGAGGTCAGCCAACTCATGCCGTTGCTGCGAACGCATCTCGACAAGCATGGCTTTGGCGATATCACCATCACCAGTGAGCGGGACCCTATGTATGCCACCCGACTAGACCCTGATCATCCATGGGCAAAATGGGCGATTGAATCGCTTGGGCAAACCGCTGGTGAAGAGATTTCAGTCTTACCAAATCTCGGCGGATCATTGCCGAATGATGTCTTTGCTGATTTGCTTGGCCTACCAACCATATGGGTGCCCCATAGCTATGCTGGCTGTTCACAACATGCACCAAATGAACATATTCTGGAGTCAATCAGCAAATCGGCACTTCAGCTGATGACTGGCTTATGGTGGGATCTTGGCGCTGGCAAAACACCAAAAAAACCTACTTGATTGGCCAGCTTGGCCGTGACCTTTTTGAACGTGAAGGAGACCATAGAATGTCAGATCTGTGTGATAAAACCGCTGTCGAACTCCGCCGGTTAATTGGGCGCAAAGACATCTCACCAGTCGAACTGCTGGAGAGTTGCATCACGCGGATCGAAGCCACTGATGGGGCTGTTAATGCGGTTGTAACCCGCGCATTTGACCGTGCTCGGAAAGAGGCTTTACATGCCGAAAAAACGGTTCTTGATGGCGGGGAATTAGGCCTTCTTCACGGGCTACCCGTTGGCATCAAGGATCTTGAGGCGACAGATGGCATTCGGACCACACTTGGTTCAAAGCTCTATTCCGATCATATTCCGAACAAGGATCAAGGATCAGTTGCCAATATTCGCGCCGAGGGCGGCATCATTATTGGCAAAACCAACACGCCAGAATTTGGCGCAGGCGCTAACACACGCAACCTTGTCTTTGGCGCGACCGGGAACCCCTTTGCGCCCGAAAAAACCTGTGGTGGCTCATCTGGCGGCTCAGCAGTTGCACTTGCCACTGGTATGATGCCACTTGCTAGCGGTTCTGATTATGGCGGCAGCCTTCGCACTCCAGCAGGCTTTTGTGGCGTTGTTGGCATCCGGCCATCACCAGGAATTGTCGCGGCAGAAGGGCGGCCTGTTGGCCTTCTGCCCTTTTCGGTTCTGGGGCCAATGGGCCGCACTGTTGATGACGCCTATTTATTGCTCCAAGCGCAAATGGGTGTTGATGCGCATGACCCCTTTTCAACCGTGCCTGATATGGATTTATTTGCACCTTTAAAATCGGCTGATCTCAGTAGCATCAAAGCGATGATCACGCATGATCTCGGCGCCGCTCCTATGTCAAAAAGCTATCGGTCCATTTTTGCTGAACGGGTTGGTGTTTTTGGCGGTCATTTTGCCGCTACCCTTGATGGCAACCCCGACTTTACCGATGGCGATAATTCTTTTGAAGTTTTGCGTGGGGTTAATTTTGTTGCCGCTCATGGCGAGCGTGTACGCCAGCACCGCGATAGATTAAGCCCGAATGTTGTTGATAATGTTGACCGTGGCCTTGCCTATAATCTAGAAGATGTGGCTACGGCGCATTTGCAACAAAGCCGAATTGCCCGTAACTGGCTAGATCTTTTTGACGAAGTAGATGTTGTAATCTGCCCAGCAACATCAACATCACCATTTGCCCATGATCAATGGTCAGTTTCTGAAATTAATGATGAAAAAATGGCAACCTATATGCGCTGGCTTGCCATCACCTATCTGCCAACGATGGCGCTTGCCAGCGGTGTTGTTCTGCCATGCGGGCTTGACGATCAGAAAATGCCGTTTGGCATTCAGATTCTTAGCGCGCCCGGTCGTGACCGACTAGTCATCGAAGTGGCAAAAGCGCTCGAAGATGTGCTTGCCTTGCATCCGGCAACCATGCGTCCAATTCCTGATCTGACAAAATTAACTGGCTAGTCTCTAGCTGGCATCATCATAAAGATGGCATTCAACATAATGCCCGCCATTGGATTTAATCTTGACCTTTGACCCCAAACCCAAAAAGCCGTCACTTTTAACGCGATTATTGAGCAAAGATAAAGCGCTACAATCAGTCTTCTGGATGCTGATTTCCTGCTGTGCGTTATCAATTCTTGCCGCACTGGGAAGGCTTTTGGGGCAATATGAGGTAAACGCCTTTCAAACGGTATTTTGTCGCCTGCTATTCGCCTTTCTGGTTATGCTTCCAATGGTAATGCATCTGGGGTTTAAAAAGGTCACAACGGGGCAGCTAAAAACCTATATCGTTCGGTCAATCTCTGGCATGATAGCAATGTGGACTTGGTTTTATGCGGTGACCCTTATCCCTATTGGTGAGCAAACGGCGCTTAGCTTTCTTGCCCCACTTTTCACCACAATCGGAGCCGCCTTTGTGCTTCGTGAGACTGTACGGATGCGGCGATGGGCAGCAATCTTTGCTGGTTTTGTTGGCGCACTGATTATTATTCGTCCGGGCATTGTCGATATCAGCCTTGGTCATTGGGTCGCTATTCTATCGGCGCTAGCTATGGGATGCTCGGCACTCATCATCAAGCACCTAACCCGACAGGATAATCCGCTGATCATTGTCTTTATCTCGCATCTAATCATGATGCCGATGGCGGTCATTCCGGCAATCATCGTTTGGGAATGGCCCAATCAGGAGGTTTGGCTGATCCTGATGGCAACAGGCCCCTTCGCAGTTATCGGACATTTTGCTTTGACAAAAGCCTATTCACTTGCCGATGCATCGTTTGTTGCAGGTGTTGATTATGCCCGATTACCCTTTGCGGTATTATTTGGCTGGATGCTGTTTAACGAGTTGTCTGATTTGTGGACATGGGTCGGCGCCAGTATTATTTTTGCTTCATCATTCTATGTGATCCGACGAGAAATGCGTGAAAAGAAAGATGCGCTTCAAAAACAGGCTCTATTAATTGAAAAAGCGTGATTAATGTGACCGAGTTGAACAAGGAGAGAGCAATGTCAAACCAAGTGATAGACTGCCCGAAGGCTGGGTTGTGCTAAATGCCCTCGAGCGCACTCATATGCTGGCACACGCTTTGCCCAAGCGCATTGAGATCATAACCACCCTCAAGCAAGCTAACCACCCGCACCGCACCGCTATGTTCGGCCGCTTGATTGGCCGCATCAATAATATCATTTGTTAAAATGCCAAAATCATCACTTGTCATCTGCAACCCGCCAAGCGGGTCGGCCTCATGCGCGTCGAAACCAGCCGAAATGATAATCAAGTCAGGTTTGGCCGCAACAACCGAAGGCAATAAATCATCACGCCAGCCCGACCGGATGCTGCTGCCGCCAGCGCCATAAGCCAATGGCAGATTGAAAATATTTTGATAGGCACCGATTTCATCATAGGCACCCGTACCCGGGAAAAGTGGCATTTGATGCGATGATGCATAAAACAGGCTGCCATCATTCCAAAAACAGGCTTGCGTGCCATTGCCGTGATGAACGTCAAAATCAATGACGGCGATGCGGTTTAACCCCCATTTCTGCTGGGCATGGCGCGCCGCGATTGCGGCGCTGGAAAACAGACAGAACCCCATGGCCTTGTCGGGTTCGGCATGATGGCCCGGCGGGCGCATCAGGCTAAAGGCGGTGCTGGCCTTATTTTCCATCACCATATCAACGGCACGACACGCCCCGCCAACCGCCCGCGATGCACATTCATAGCCGCGCTTGCTGGCCCATGTGTCGGCATCAAGCGGCGCTGGCTCATCAGCATCACCGGTTACGTCAAACACCATATCGAGATAGGATTCACTATGCACCAGCTCAAGCTGGGATCGTTCGGCAAGCGGCGCGGCGGCACGCTGCCATGATTGATAATCATCACCGATATGATCAAGAATGGCCGCATATCTTTCCGGCCGTTCGGGATGGCCAGCTGGCACGTCATGGCGGGCTGAAATTTCATGGGTGATCAAGGCAGGTTTCATCATTTTTTCCTAAATAAACGCATAGTCCAATACCGCCAGATGCGGCTTTTGGCTTTGACCTAAACCTTAGCATAGATTTCCGCCATGGAAATGCCCCAACACCATAACAGCAAATGGGGGCAAAGCGATTGACCATCATCTAAAATACTGATGTCTTTAGTTTGTTTTACCTTGAAAATCAGTCGCCAAACACTTAAATGCAGAACGCATCGTGTTACCATGGGAGCAACGCATGACTGTTCAAACATTCAATTTTGAAGCCGATACCGGAAAAATTCTGAGCATCGTGATCAATTCACTTTATTCACAAAAAGAAATCTTCCTTCGCGAGCTGATCTCGAATGCCTCAGACGCGATCAATAAACGCAAATTTGACATTATGACGGCTGGCAATGCCGCCGACACGTTTGATGGCAAAATCACCATTGCCGTCAATAAAAAGGACAAAACCATCACCCTGTCAGACAATGGCATTGGCCTGTCATCAGATGAAATGGTTGAAACGCTTGGCACCATTGCCAGTTCGGGAACCAAGGCCTTTATCGAAGCAGCGAAAAGCACAAAAGATGCCAATGATGTGAGTGACCAGCTTATCGGGCAATTCGGCGTTGGATTTTATTCCGCCTTTATGGTTGCCGAGCAAGTTGAAGTCTTGTCAAAAAAGCATGGTGCCAAAACCGCCAGCCTATGGGCAAGCGATGGTCAGGGCGGCTTTACCATCACCGATGCCAGCCGCGATGAAACCGGAACGAGCGTTATTCTTCACCTTCGCAAAGAAGCCAAAGAATACCTAGAACAAGAACGCATCACGCATCTTGTCAAAAAATATTCAGATCATATTGCCCAGCCGATTTTCTGGATTGGCAAGGATGATGCCGCCGAACAGCTAAATTCATCAGCCGCCCTTTGGACGCGGCCGGCAAAAGATATTTCCGAAGACGAATATACGTCATTTTACAATGCAGTGGCGTCATCTTACGACAAGCCCTTCATCACGCTTCACAATAAAACCGAAGGCGCGGTCGAATTTACCAATTTGCTTTTTATTCCGTCATCAGCACCGTTCGACCTATATGATCCGGAACGCAAGTCAAAGCTGCATCTTTATGTTAACCGCGTTTTTATCACCGATGATTATGAAGGGCTTGTGCCAAAATGGATGCGGTTCTTACGCGGCATTATCGACACGCCCGATGTTGATTTGAATGTCAGCCGTGAAATGTTACAGCAGAATCCGGCCGTCACCAAAATCAGCAAGGCTGTTATCAAACGGGTTCTATCTGAGCTGAAAAAAGCATTGGACAAGCGGCGTGACGAATATGCCACCTTCTGGGAAGGGCTTGGCAAGGTTCTAAAAGAAGGGCTTTATGAAGATCAGGCCAATAGCGAAAAGCTTCTTGAAATCTGCCTGTTTCGATCAACCAAGGCGGACAAACTGATCACGCTTCAAGATTATATCGACGATTTTGCCGAAAATCAGGAGGTCATTTATTACCTGTCTTCCGATGATGCCGATCGGGCACGGCTAAGCCCGCATCTTGAATCCTTTCAAGCCAAAAATATTGACGTTTTGCTGCTTACCGATCCAATTGATGATTTCTGGCTGTCCAATATCCAACAATTTGCGGGCAAGAATTTCCAGTCAATCACCCGCGGCGAGGTTGATATTTCCAAAGTTGGCGAAGCCACGTCAAAAGATGATCAGCCAGAGGATATTTTGTCCGATCAATTTGTTGCCAAGATCAAGCATGTTCTTGAGGGCAATGTCGCCAATGTCCGCAGCTCGGCAAATATGGAAACCAGCCTTGCCCGCCTTGTTGCCGATGACAATGGCATGGATCAGCAGATGGAGCGCATGATGCGCATGCATAATCCTGATTTCAAAGGCATGCCAAAAGTGCTGGAAGTGAATGCCAAACATCCATTGATTAAATCATTAAATGCCAAGCTGGAAGCGGGCGAATTTGAAGGGTCGGATGATTTCGCCAAATTGATTTTAGACAGCGCACTTGTTGCCGAAGGTGAGGCCATCATTGATCCGCGCGACTTTGCCAAACGCCTGTCCGATGTTATGCAAAAGGCACTTGCCAGCTAGTCACAAAACAACCGGCCCGTTATTTTCCGACCCGACATTATGTGGCGGGTTATGGATTGGCGGGCCGGTCAAATAAACGCAATTTTGATCAGCTTTGTGTTTGTTTGACGACTGACAATTGGCCGTGCGGGCAATGGCAGCTATTGAACCGTCATTTTACGTAGATCAAGCCTGCCAACAACCGTTCCAATCCAGCTATCCACCTCAACACGAACAGGCACGATCTGGCCCTGCAACGGGCGGCCAAAAAACATTTTGATCCGGTCATCATCATCGTCTTTTTCGCCTGAGCGCCATTTTGAATCGATTTGATGGCCGCCAATCGGTTCAAATTTCAAACTGCAAATCAGCGCGTCTCCGGCAAACTCACCCGGCCGTTTTTTAGTTAAATCGGCGGTGCCAAGCGTTTTGAAATGCAGCCGGTTGCGCCGCCGCCCATCATAAATTTCATAGCTTTCGGTGCAATCACCAGTCGCCTCAATATGGCGAATAAGGCGAAGAACGGCGCTATAGGGATCAAGCACATTCACCCGCATCTGCGCCGTCAAGGGGTAGACTTCGTCAAGATCCAGTTCGGGCATCTGCGATTCAGTGCTGACATTGGAATCATCATCCCACGCCACACGGCTTTGCACTTTTTTACGCCCAGAAATCCTTTCCATAAACAGGGTTTTAGGCGTCCATCCGGCATCTTTTAACACCAAATCAGCTTTGGCGCGGCTTTGAAAACCACTGAAAAAGGCAATAAAGCCATCGCTGTCAACGCTTGCTGAAATGCGGGCATCATCTTTGCCAAACTGGTAATCAAGCTGGCTTTTGGCAAGCAGAATGTTGCCCCAGCTAACCGTATAAACCAATTTTGTTGATTGGTAGGATGCGGCCGCTGCACTTGCGCAAAGACTGAATAAAATCGCCAGGAAAAGCCTATGCATAATCTATTCTCCAAAAAAGATAAGTTATCTTACCCTCGATTTAGATATTCAACTAGACTTCTTCAAGATCATGCATAAGAAGCGTGCCATCATGCCACTTCATATGAAAAAAGCCGGTCAAATGACCGGCTTTCTCGCGAAGGTAATAGGCGCGATTTATGAGAACATATCGCTGGTGATACCATTGTACCAACCAATCGATTCTTCATAAGTGGTTTTGCGAAGATCGGCACTTTCGTCACTCTGCGATACGAATTTATCAACCACATCAATCTTTTCTGATCCGGCTTTGTAATTCGCACCAACCTTAATCCCATCATTTGTCGCAATCAGGCTCCAACAGGTATTGGCAAAGCGTGGGTTGTAAACACGGCTTCCCGTCAACTCGCCACGGATTGCATTGGCGGCTACCTTAGCCTGACTATTTGCCGAAAATCCCGATTTTGGCATTGATGATGCGACTGATGCATCACCGAGCACGTGGATGTTTGGATCAGCTTTTGACGCCATTGTTGCTGGAATGATTGGCGCCCAATCACCGTCAGTAACACCTGCTGCCGTTGCAATTGATCCTGCTCGCTGTGCTGGCACTACGCATGCAGCATCAGCTTTAAACGTATCAAGATCAGTAACAATTTCCATGGTTTCGTGGTTGACCGACTTGATACCCCCATGAGCATCTGGGCCCAGCCACTCGATCATTCCCGGATAATGCTTTTCCCAACCAGCCATGAAAAGTCCCATTTTTGAGAATTTTTCTTTAGGGTCCAGAACAATAATCTTCGCAGTTGGATTGCGTTCTTTCAATAGATGAGCAATCATCGAAGCGCGCTCATAAGGTCCTGGTGGACACCGATACGGGTTTGGCGGAGGCACCATAACAAAAGTACCACCTTCTTTCATGGTGAGAACTTGATTGCGAATTTGCTGAGCTTGCGTACCAGATGTCCAGCCATGTGGCATACGCCCTTGAGCCTGAGGCGAGTAACCCGCGATACTATCATATTTCAACGCTATCCCTGGTGAAAGGACAAGCTTGTCGTATGACAATTTTCCTCCTGACGCCAAGTTGACTGTTTTCGTAGCACCGTCCACTGATGCGGCCCACTCGTGAACAACGTTGATACGATTATTTACCGCCAACCCATAATAATTATGACCGATCGACCCATATTTGCGGAAGCCTCCAATATAAAGATTTGAATAAAAACAAGTGTAATACCGCTTTGATGCTTCAACCAAAGTAACATCAAGCGCGCCCTTGGAGTCCTTTGCTAGATAACGAGCTGCAGTTGCACCACCGGCGCCACCACCAATTACAACAACTTTTGGAACCGCGCCAAAAGCCAGTGACGGCATTGCAAGTCCAAGAGCCGATGTCCCGAACAAGCCGCCAAAGCCCCGTCGTGAAATCAAAGTCATGAAAACCTCCCCTGTTGATTTATCATTTATAATTTGGGGTCACGGCGCAGTATAAGACTGGCCACACCCTTTCCCTTATATAGAGAAAACCATTTTAATTACTAAAATACAACCAAACACTGCTATATGTGATACCAGACACTACGCGTGCGTCAGCGTGATTATTATTCAGGCAGCGATGAAAAATAAGCCGCAAGCGATATGATTTGTTCATCATCAAGCCTGCCAGCTATCATCTGCATAACCTTGTTATCTAGCTCTTTGCTGCGATAAGCCTTAATGATGGCCACAAATGTTTTGGCTTCGATACCATTAATCTGCGGAATGCCCTTGCCTGACTTTTGATGACAGGCCGCACATTCGCCTGCCAGATATTCACCATAGCCAAGATCCGCTTTGGCAATTTGATCGGCAAGATCAGCTTGTGCCGCAGCATTTGAAATGGCACCAAACATCATGGCAAGCGCCAACGCCCAAAGCCTGACCTGCCCCACGATATGCGGTCGCAAATTGATTTTTCTCATCACCGAAACCCTATAAAATTAAGATTTGATATATGGAGTAAAATATATAAATCGAAACGTGGCAAGCACCCACCACAATTTGACGAAACGGTTTTACCGATCTTTCAGCCTAGATATTGAGAAATGAGCAAAATTAAGCAATAGTGAGACTTGTGTCACGCATTACGCATTGCCGATTTTCAACCCATCGGTCAAAACCCCAGAATGTGGATTGTGCGGCAAAATCACTTGGTACAGGCCGCAACGCCAAGCCAAAACGTCGCCGTGATAGGGGCGTTGTCAAAAAGGAAAATCAGGTGGCAAAATCAAAACCCGATGATACTGAGTCCATTGTCCGTAAATTTCAAAAAATTCACGGTGGCACCTTTGATTATTCGAAGGTTGATTATTTCAACCATACAACCAAAGTCATCATCATCTGCCGCCGCCACGGGCCGTTTGAACAGCAGCCCCGCCTTCACCTTCGTGGCAGTACGGGTTGCCGCCAATGTATTGCCGAACGCGGCAAATAGACTGCGCGCCAAAGACATAATTTCCAACTGTAATCATCAATTGCAAATCTGACCGAACCGGTGAAAAATTTTACCTGCGGCCGGATTGATGATGGTCGCCATTCTACCCCAATGAAGGTCTGTTAGCCCAATGCGGCTTAATGAATGTCCTTCATTTGTCCCATTGCGGTTTTTAATTTGGCAATTGTGAAATCGGCCAATTTTGCCGCCTCAAGGATGACCTTCTCGCGCCGGCTTATCAAATCCACCACGGCAGGTATCTGTTTGACCGCAGCAGGCGGGATAAGGACAGCGCCATGCTGGTCAGCATGGATGATATCATTTGTCTTGGCGGTTAGCCCAAAAACCGTAACCTGACAATCAATATCGACAAGATGCACAAACGCATGGCTTGGCCCAACCTTGCCACCAATCAGATTAAACCCGCGGGCGCTATCCGGCACATCACGAAATGACCCGTTGGTAACAGCCCCCAAAACACCAAGCCCCTTATGGATATTAGTTTGCACCTCCCCCCAAAAGGCACCAACCCCGGGCTGGGGATCAATATCTTGAATAACAACAATGGTCGGTGCTGGCGCGGCCGCAACATATTCATAATAGGCAGCGCGTTTTGCCACCATCTGTTCGCTGGTTTCGGGCGATGGCGCGGCGGCACGAATGGTTGCCGTGCGGGCAAACCCACAAATTGGCGGCAGTGCCGGATCAAGACTGAAAAGATGCGTGGTGGTAAAACCATATCCGCGCCGCTTGGGAATGATTTCTTCAAGCGCGTTGCAAATGGTGGGGGTATCCCACTTGGTCAAAAGCGCAAGATCATCTGACGTGACATTGATATCCATCATTTTTCCCTTTTCACAAACTGATCGGTAAACTTAGCCAGATATCATAGCGAGTGATTTTCAAAATTGGGTTTTTTAAAGATGGTTCAACATAAAAAACCGCACCAGTCAAATCTGGCGGGTACGGGTTTTTCAAAAGCGCGTTACGCCCCGATCAAGATTGCCGCAATCATGTAAAATGATGCTTGGTCTTATCCTTGCAAATCAGCAATCAATTTACAGGGTTTCAATAATCCGCTTTGCTTCTTCATAATCGCCTGCCATGGCAACATTCGAGGCTTTGGTTGCAACATGTGCAACAGCAAAAAAATCGGCAATAAAGGCAAAGCTAGGCATGATACCGGCTTCGATTGATTCACAAAAACGGCAGGTTGTTTGATAGACAGTGGTTACTGACATGACTTTCTCCAAAGGCCTTTGACGCGCAAATGACAATTCCGCGAAAAGGACTAGCCCTTTCGACGAACATCAATGCTCCCAAAAACCAGTTATTGTTGAATGTTTTAAAATGAGTCTGGCTGGTACCAGCTAGGTGCCGATTTGATAGGCGCGAAATTGCCAAATGTGAAGAGGGGTTAGCCGCGATGTTTTGGCGCACCTTTAAAAGCGGCTTTATCGCCTGATGGCCGCTGCCCCAATATCATGATAGAGATTGCCGTTCGCCCATGCTATAAAATCAGAAAGACGGGGTGGCGTTGTCGCCCGATGCGTGGCATGACGTCTGCCGCAGATTAAATTGAGGATGGTGCCAATGTTTGGCAAGCTGATTATTTTCGCCATTCTTGGCGTTTCACTTTATGCGCTTTTCATGCGGCTGAAAACACGCATAACTGGCGCACCGCCACCAGCACCACAACAAATTGATAAGCGCGGCAAAAAAAGCTGGCTTGGCGATGATGTTCGCATTAGCAAAATCCAAATCATCATTAGCGTGCTAGCCGCCCTATATCTTGTCTGGGCAATCATCACGCTGTATCGCTAGCATGCCAAACAATATTCGACGCAATGGCAAAACCAAATAGGCAAGTGATGACAGAAAACAAACTTTGGTCATTTGCAGTGACAATCTACCAGCGTGATGCTGTTGCCCCTGCTTGTCTTGACCTTCAAGAGCACTGCCAGATTGATGTTCCCTTGATGCTATGCGCGGTTTTTGCCTGCCTTCAAGGCAAAGCGGTATCAGATGAAGGTTTGACGCAGCTTCACAATCTTGCCAGCCCGTGGCAAAGCGATATTGTGCAATCGCTTCGCCGCATTCGCACCCAATTGAAAACCGGCCCAAGCCCAGCACCAAATGCGGTGACTGAAGATCTTCGGGGCAAGGTCAAAGCAGCCGAATTGGCCGCCGAAAAAATCCAGCTTGAAATGATGCAGGCATGGGTCAGTCAGCTTGCCGCCATTGATCGGCGTGATGACTTGCCAATATTACCAGCGATCATTGACATCATAACCCGCGTCGCGGCGACCAGCAGCAAGGCCAAGATTACCCAGATTCAGCATGATCATATTTGCGTTATTGCCACAGCGGCATGCCAGATCAAAAATCACAAAGCCGAAATCGTTCAGCCTTAGTCAACGCCTGATCCGGTCCAGCGTTTGACCGTTGGCAATTGGATATCAAGAAGATCAAGCGCGCGCCCAACGCTTTGATTCACCACATCATCCAATGTTTGCGGCCGGGCATAAAATCCGGGAACCGGTGGCATGATGATGGCGCCGCTTTGGGTGGCTTGATCCATCAATCTGATATGGCCTGAATGAAACGGCGTTTCGCGAAGCATCAGAACAACCCGGCGGCGCTCTTTAAGGCAAACATCGGCTGCCCGCGCGGTCAGCTCTTCATTAAAACAATTGGCAATGGCGCTTAGCGTTTTAATCGAACAGGGCGCAACAAGCATGCCATTGGTATGAAACGATCCTGATGAAATGGCCGCGCCAATATCCTTGTGATTATAAAGATGATCGGCAAGTGCCTTGATCTGATCAGGCTCGTAATCGACTTCGGTAAGCGCGGTGCGAAATGCCGATGGGGTAATGATGGCATGGGTTTCAACATCATCAACCGCGCGCAGTAATTCCAACGCCCGAATTCCGTAAATAACCCCGGATGCACCCGTAATGGCAATAATCACACGCCGCATTTTTTCACCCTTATTTTCATAAAAATCATCTGGCGGTGAGTGCCATTTTCCCTTTTGCCAGCCGCTTGAAAACCAACAAACAGCTTTGATCATTCGACTAGTTAACATTGCCAGTGATGGCGCCAGACTGTCAATCTCTCCAGACTGTCAACCTTTGACGCGCCTCAGCGGCGGCGTTATGGCTGATTTTGGCAAGGGGTTTTCGCAGCCGATTACATGAATAATCAAGACCCGACTGCTCAGGCATTCACCACGCCGGTTCAACCCAGTAATTCCCTTTGATTTTTACTTTAGGTAGCGCTAGCTTGGCACTCATGACTTCAAACACACCTTCTTCTGGCATGATTATAAACTGGCTAATCCTGATCACGCTTGGCGTTATCTGGGGGGCTAGCTTTCTTGGTGTTGAACTTGCCCTTACCGGATTTGGCCCCATAACGCTTGCTGCGGGGCGCGTATCAGCGGCGGCACTAATCCTTCTTGTGATCGCGCTTGTCTATGGCGATGGTTTGCCGCGGTTTCAAACAGCAACCGACCGGCGCGTCTGGCTTCATTGCCTTGGCATGGCGCTATTCACAAATGCCATCCCGTTTTGCCTGCTATCATGGGGTCAGCAGGTTGTCACCTCTGGCTTTGCCGGTATCAGCATGGCAGTGGTGCCGCTGTTTGTTTTGCCGCTGAGTCATTTTCTGGTTCCAGGCGAACTGATGAGTAGGATCAAAATCATTGGATTTCTGTTTGGCTTTGCCGGTGTTGTGCTGCTTATTGGTGGCGATAAGATTTTGGCCAGCGCCGCGCCATCACCTTTTATGTTTACCGCCCAGCTTGCCTGTATCACCGCCAGCAGCTGTTACGCTATTGGCAGCATCATCACGCGGCTTTGCCCACCGGTCAGCGCGCTATCTTTTGCCGCAGCTGGATTGACGCTTGGCGGCATTATCCTGATCCCTGTCGCACTTTTGATCGAAGGGGTGCCAAATGCATCCTTTGGCACTGCCTTTGCCAGCCTTGCCTATCTGGCAGTATTTCCAACAGCGATTGCCACTATTTTGCTAACCATTCTGGTTCGGCGCGCGGGGCCGCCATTTTTATCGTTGGTCAATTATCAGGTGCCGGTCTGGGCGGTGGTCATTGGCGCGCTGGTTCTTGATGAGGCCTTGCCGGGTCATTTCCTGATAGCCCTGGCCGTCATTCTGACCGGATTATTCATTGCTCAATTGGGGCGTCGCCGCGTTATCACTTAGAGCATTCTAAAGTCGTCAGCAGGCTAGATGTAAAAAACCAGAGCAAAGCCGTGCCCGATCTGGTTTTTGACTCAAACTATCTGTAACCGGTTTAATGGCCGAGAATCTGGCTCAAAAACAGCTTGGTGCGGTCAGATTGTGGGTTGTTGAAAAAGGCTTCGGGCTCGTTCTGTTCGACGATCTGGCCTTCATCCATGAAAATCACACGGTTGGCCACCCGGCGGGCAAAGCCCATTTCATGCGTCACGCAAATCATCGTCATGCCATCATCGGCCAGCTCAACCATCGTATCCAGAACCTCTTTGATCATTTCCGGATCAAGCGCCGAGGTTGGCTCGTCAAAGAGCATCAATTGCGGCTGCATGCACAAAGCACGGGCAATGGCCACACGCTGTTGCTGGCCACCTGAAAGCTGGCCTGGATATTTGCTGGCCTGCTCGGGAATTTTCACCCGCGTCAGGAAATGCATGGCAATTTCCTCGGCTTCAGCACGCGGAGTTTTGCGCACCCAGATTGGCGCCAACATGCAGTTTTCCAGAATAGACAGATGCGGAAACAAATTAAAATGCTGAAACACCATGCCAACCTCACGGCGGATTTCATCAATATTCTTTACATCATTATTCAGTTCAATGCCATGAACCGAAATATCGCCATCCTGATGCTTTTCAAGGCGGTTCAAACAACGAATTAAGGTTGATTTTCCCGAGCCTGATGGCCCACAAACAACGATGCGCTCGCCTTTATCAACGCTGAGGTTGATATCACGAAGAACATGAAACTGCCCAAACCATTTATTCACATTGCGCATTGAAACAACTTTATTATGAACATCGGCTTGCGTGACAGCATTTTGCGGCTGTGTCATGTCTGACTCCTTTTTAACCCTCTAAACCTAGATCTTATGACTGCGGTTGAGTTTTTGTTCCATATACATCGAGTAACGCGACATACCGAAACAGAAGATAAAGAAAATGGTTGCCACGACAAGGTACCCTGTAAGGCCTTGAACTGGCGTCGACCATGCTGCGTCTGCAAGGGTTGATTGCGCTGCGCCAAGAAGATCAAAAATCCCAACAATACTGACAAGGGCTGTGTCTTTAAACAGGCCTATAAATGTATTTACAATGCCCGGAATTACATGCGTTAAAGCTTGAGGCAAAATGATCAACCGCATCGACTGCCAATAAGACAAACCAACGGCATCAGCCCCTTCATACTGCCCCTTATCAATAGCCTGCAGTCCGCCTCTGACGACTTCTGCCATGTAAGCTGCCGAAAAAAGGGTTACGCCAATTAGCGCCCTCAATAACATGTCAAAATTCACACCTTCGGGCATGAATAATGGTAACATCACCGACGCCATGAAAAGCACCGTAATCAATGGCACACCGCGCCAGAACTCGATAAAAACTGTCGACAAGAACCTTGCTACTGGCATTTCAGAACGCCGTCCAAGCGCTAACAAAATACCTAGGGGTAGTGACGCCACAATGCCAGTTATGGCAACAACAAGCGTAATCAGCAAACCACCCCAGTCACGCGTGTCAATTGCCTCAAGATCGAAGTCAATTGAGAATATTGCCAAGACAACAGCAAAAGCGATTACAACCCACCCACATACGCCGGCAACCAAAGACAGGTCACCCAATGCCCCAGTAATGTAACCCGCCTTACCAAGACGCCCGATCGAAATCAAAGCAAGACCCAAGATCGTGGCGCCACCGATAGTGCCGGTAGAAATGGTGAAGGCACCGCCAGTTAGCAAAACTATCGCCATTACTGGATAAACAGTTAACAAAAGCGCCCCAACCATTTTGCGGTAGGGCAATCGCTCAATCAGCACCCAAGCAAGCAAGAACACGCCGATGGCATAAGTCATGTTAACTCGCCACAGGTCATCAGTTGGGTAAGCACCATAAAAAATAAATTTGGCTTTAGCCTGAATAAATGGCCAACAGGCAGCATGCCACCCAGCAGGGAGAGCGCCACCTTGTTCAACAGTCCAACAGGCTTGTCTCTTCAATCCCTCCGGGTCAGACCAGACGGCAGAAAATATTGCAAAATCCAGCAGCCCTATTGTTTGAGTTGCGAGAAAATACAGAATAAGCAACGTCAAAACAGCAATAAAAGCTGATTTTAAAGCAGCAGAAATGGAACTAAAATCAGACATGCTGGCAAAGATATTCTTATAAAGCCAACCAGTTACCCCAACCTCAGACGGGGGTGGCGGCAACAGTGGCGCATCTTCACTACGAACATATCCTGCCTGAGCATCAACAGCAGAAGGGATGGGCTTTTTTGCTTTTATTTTTTTGGTCGCTGTCCCGGGTAATTTCCTGACCATTCTAGCGCTCCACCAATTTTACACGGCTGTTGAACCAGTTCATGAACGCCGCAGTCATTAATGAGAATGTCAAATAGACCATCATCATCATGAAAATCATCTCTACTTCTTTTCCAACCTGATTTAACGCCGTACCGGCAAAAACTGACACCAACTCAGGGTATGCAATAGCAACTGCTAACGAAGAGTTCTTTGTTAAATTCAAATATTGCGAGGTGAGGGGCGGTATTATCACCCGCATTGCCTGAGGGATAACTACGAGCCGCAAAGTAACATTTGGACGAACACCGAGGGCAAAGGCAGCCTCAGTCTGACCACGATTGACAGCAAGGATGCCAGCTCGAACAATTTCGGCAATGAAGGCTGCAGTGTAAAGTGATAAAGCCAACCACACGGCCAACATTTCTGGCACCAGCACCATTCCTGCCCCAGATTGATAGCCCTGCCGCAATTTTGAGCCGGTATCTTTGAATTCAGGCAAGCTCCACCCTAATGGGCCACCGTTGAAATAATGCACCAGAACAGGAAGAACAATAATAATACTGAGCCCTATCCAGAATACGGGAAGCGTCTGACCTGTTTCTGCCTGCAGTTTCAGCGCATACCGTCGTACCAAAAGAGTAAAAAAAACAGCCGCAACAAGTGCCACAAGGCTGTAAACAAATCCATCGCTGATAATTGGGGCAGGCAGATAAAGGCCCGTGATGTTTATCCCAGCAACGCCCTCTACTAACTCAAGTTTGTCACGTTTACTTGGAAGTGCGCGCAGCACCGCAAAATACCAAAAAAACAATTGTAGAAGCAATGGCACGTTACGAACGATTTCAACGTAAAAGGTAGCAAACCATCTAAAAACTAGATTGTCTGAAAGGCGCATAATACCAACTGTAAAGCCGATGACTGTGGCCGCAAGTATGCCAAGAAACGCAACAATAAACGTATTAACAATTCCAATTAAATAAACATCTATGTAGGTTGATTTACCGACTTTGTAGTCGAGCATCCATGTACCTAGTGTTGAGGAGATTTGGAATCCTGCAGTCCTCGTTAAGAAGTCAAAACCGAGCGTTTTCCCCTGATTAGCTAGGTTGTTCAAGGTGTTGTCCGCAAACCAGTTGACGGACAACAAAAGGCCGATTGCCATAAGGGCTTGGAACAAAACCCCCCTAACGAAAGTGTCATTCAATAGGCTTGTCAGCGATCTATCCCTGCCAAACATAAATCCCGTCCTTAGTTTCAATAAGTCGCAATAAAAAAACTACTTTTTCAATAAAAAAACAAATGCTGCCCAGCTCACTATTAAAACAATAGTGAGCTGGACAGCTAATTTTAGACCAGAGCTAAACCTTAACGGATTGGCGCTGCATAAAGAATTCCACCTTGGCTCCAGAGTGAGTTAACACCTCTGGCCAATTTCAAAGGCGTATTTAGGCCGACATGCTTTTCATAGCTCTCACCATAATTGCCAACCTTCAGGATGATATTGTAAGCCCAATCATTAGAAAGGCCTAATTCTTCACCAAACTTACCTTCTTTACCGATCAAACGAGCAATAGATGGAGCAAGGTCTGCCTCAAACTTTTTATTGTTCACGTTTGAAGACGAAAGCCCGAGCTCCTCAGCATTGATCATTGCGTTCAGCGACCAACGGACGATATTGAACCACTGATCATCGCCCTGACGGACAACTGGGCCAAGAGGCTCTTTTGAAATGATTTCAGGGAGCACAACGTGGCTATCTGGCTGAGTTAACTTGCCACGCTGAGCTGCAAGGCCTGAACGGTCAGTTGTATAAACGTCACAACGGCCGGCATCATATGCAGCAACAACCTCGTCTGCCTTTTCAAAGGCAACTAGATTGAAGGACATTCCATTCGCACGGAAATAATCGGTAATGTTCAACTCGGTTGTGGTTCCAGTATTTGTACAGATATTGGCCCCATCTAGTTCAGTTGCGGATTTAACACCAAGCCCGGTCGGGACCATCATGCCCTGTCCATCGTAGTAATTCACACCAGCAAAGTTTAAGCCGAGCTGCGTGTCACGTGTCATCGTCCACGTTGTGTTGCGCGACAAAATGTCAATTTCACCAGAGCTTAGAGCTGTGAAACGCTGTTTTGCAGATAGCGGTGAGTACTTAACCTTTTCAGCATCGCCAAAAACAGCTGCTGCAACTGCCCGGCAAAGATCAACGTCAAGACCAGTCCACTTACCGCTATCGTCAGCATTCGAGAAACCAGGAAGGCCCTGTGAGACCCCGCACTGGACAAACCCTTTTGCTTTAACTGCTTCAAGTGTGGTCGCTGCATTGGCTGATGCAACAGCACCAAAACCCATTGCTGCGCCGCAAAGCGCAGATAAAAACGAAAGTTTCTTCATTGTGTCACCTCTTAAATTAGATTTTCGTTGTGGATAGAAAATTGAATTCGAAGTCTACATTTCTTGTGTTCATTTTAGCAATGACAAAACTCTGCCCACACTCCATTCAGAGAAAAATTTTCTAAAAACTTTTGGGTTTTGGTTTTTAAGGTCCCAAAAATAGCATTACTACCCTTTGGCAAGGGCTTTTCGTATACAATTTAGTGCGTATTGCATGATATGAGACGCATCAGCTGATGATGTTAATCTTACATGAAGGCTGATTCCACAGAATTGGGGTTAAATAGAGGTTTGCGTGATTTACCTTTGTTAATATCTACCTATATTTTTGCTGTTATAACGGCAAGAAAAACAAACCACATTCAGGCAAGCGGGGCGATTGCCGAATCTTGACGTCCAGATTGACACCGACTATTGCACACGGCACTGTCGCTGCACCCCAATAATGGTCTTATTGGAAAAATCACAAATTTCTAGGGTCGTTTTATGCCGCGCTATTTTATGGAATTACTTACCCGCAGCCCACAGCGTTTTGGCACTTTACTGGCGCTTATCGGGGTTTTAGTGCTGACCCCTGATACTCTGGTAATCCGCCTTTCGGGGCTTGAACGCTGGGCCTTGATGGGCTGGCGCGGCATTTTAATGGGGGCGATGTCTTTGCTGTTGTGGCGATTGCTTTTGACGCGCAATGCCAGCCGCGAATGGCGCAGTCTTGCCAGCTGGCAAGGGGTGCTTGTGATCACCGCCTTTAGCATGAATTCAGCAACTTTCACCCTTGGCATTGTTGAAACATCGGCAACCGTGGTTCTGACGGCGGTGGCAACAATGCCCATCTTTGCAGCGATTTTATCTTATTTCATGCTTGGCGAGCGTCAGGGCTGGCTTGGCTGGTTGGCTATCACCGCAGCAATGGGTGGGGTAGTTGTCGTTGTGCTGGATGGCGGCAATGCGATTGGCAGCCCTGAAGGGTCGGTTCTTCTTGGTGGCATCTTTGGCGTGTTGACCGCCGCTGGCCTTGCCCTCACCTTTACCATGGCACGCAAATATAATGATCTTGGTATTTTGCCAGCCGCCGCCCTCGGCGCGATGATCAGCGGTATTGTTGGGCTGATCTTAAGTGATCTAAACAGCATCACCGATGTGCCATTATGGTCGATATTGACGATGGGTTTGATTATCCTTCCCGTGTCTTTTACTTGCTTGAATTTGGCACCACGCTATACCAGCGCGGCGATTGTCAGCCTGTTGATGCTTCTCGAAATGGTGATTGGTCCATTTTGGGTATGGCTTGGTGTTGGCGAACAGCCAACAATCATCATGATGGCAGGGGCGGGCTTTGTTGCGCTGGTGCTTGGCGTTCATATCCTTCGCACCCAGTGGTTTACAAATTCCTGAATATTGACCGGCTCATCAAGCTTTTACCGGCGCGCCTGAAAGTGACGAGTCGCGCCAATGATCATCGGGGGTTTCTGGCTCGCTTTGGAAACCAGCGGCAATGATGGCAGTGATCGCGCAATATTCGTCTTTTTCGGATGTATCACCACTCACACCAACGGCGCCAATGACCGTTCCATCCTCGGCCATGACCAGCACGCCTCCGGGGACTGGCACAAATTTGCCATTAGCAACCGTTGCAAGCGCCGCCTGAAAGCTTGGGCGGCTTGCCAGCCGGTCACGGATCAAACGGCTAGACATGCCCATGCCAAGTGCACCCCATGCCTTTCCACGCGCAATGTCAAATCGCATCAGACCTGACCCGTCTTCGGATTGGCTGGCGACAATCTTGCCAGCCGCATCAAGCACAACAACCGTCAGCGGAAGCATGTTTTCGGCGCGCGCGGCATCAATTGCAACCGACACCATCTTCACAGCAGCATCATGGGGAAGGCTGATTTGCAATCGCATATTGTGTCCTTTTCAGTGTCAACCAAACCTAGCCAGTCTAATCCATTGGCGGCATGCTGTCTTCATAGCCCGGAACCGCCGCGGCAAAATCGGCAAGCCATGACGCAAGATTCGGCGCATGATCACGCCAATTGACCTGTTTGCGGAAATCAAGATAATCCAGAACACAAGCAAGGCCAATTTCACCGATATCTGGCATCGCACCATTGCTATAGCTTGGGTTTTTCGCCGCGATCGCTTCAAGACCACGAATGATTTTGCCCCGCTGGCGTTCCACCACTGATGCAACATATTTATCTTCAGGGCGCATGCGGCGCTCATAGATCACAAGAATGGCAGCATCCAGAATGCCATCCATCAATGCGGCATGGGTCAGCACCTCATAACGCGCCGGACCGCTTGCCGGAATGATTTTGCCGCCACCTGCCTTGGCATCAAGATATTCCATGATCACGCGGCTGTCGTAATAGGTGGTGCCATCATCTTCCAGCGCGGGAATCTTGCCAAGCGGATTGACCTCGCAAATGCTGTCATTGGGATCAAGCGTATCGGTTAGAACCGGCGTCACCTGATCATCAAAGCCAAGGATATAGGTTGCCATTTTGACTTTACGGCCGAACGGCGATGAAGGGCTTGAACGCAACTGCATTGGAATGACTCCTCAAACTGGATGATAAGCTGGCTCTACATCGAGAGACCAAAAAAGAAAAATGGTATTTGCCTGCTTCGCAATCGCCAAAACAAAAGCAAAACAAAAAAGACCATAAAATCCTAAAACGAAGATCACCGAAACGCCAGCCGAATTTATGCCCAGCAAAGGCGGGTCATGGTCACGCAAAAGATGATCAAGATGGATAGGGCTGTTTAACCAGCCAAAGGCAGGAGCCTATAACAGGTCACGCGGCTGGTTTCCGGCAAAAAACGCATCAAGATTATCAAGCGCCCGAAATCCCATCGCATCGCGTGTGGCGCCGGTTGAACTGCCAATATGCAGCAGCATGAATACATTGTCATAACCGGCCAATGGCAGCTGTGATCATTTTGGTACGTTTACTAATCATAGCTTTGTTCCGTTGGTTTTATCCAACTCTGCTGCGTCGGCTTCGGCTGCGTTCAATGTCGCAAGCATCCAGCTTCCTGTCCGCAATAGTCTGTCATCCTCTTCCGGGCCACCAACAAGCTGTACGCCGATTGGCATTTCATTTTCTGACATGAGAACCGGTATGTTCAAACAAGGCAGCCCACACAATGTCCAAACAGTAGAAAAAATCGGATTGCCCGTGCTGCCCGCACTGAATAGCGGTGCTTCACCCGAGGCGGAAGGTGTGATAATTGCGTCAAAATCATTAAAGAGTGAGGTAAAATAGGAAACCGCCTCATTCCGAAGCTCAATCGCCTCTTGATAGGCCTCATCACTGATCGTTGCCCCATGCGCCAACAGCTTGGCCACTTGTGGGCTTAGCGTGTCATTGTGATTCTCACAAATCTCGGCAAGGTTCCGCGCGATCTCATGATAATGGATAATATTCTGCGACTCGACAAGGCCAGTGAATGAGTCACCAGCGTCAAGCCGTTGAACTTGACCGCCAAGCGTATCAAGAACCGCCATCATTCCGTCGCGGCTGTCATCGGACAATGTGTCAAAATAGGGCATTTCGAACCAAACCAAATTTGGCCTGACTGGCGGCTCGCTGTAAACACCGTTCAGCAATTTTGGACGCGGGCGACAAAAAGAACCTGGATCAGCCGGATCAAATTCGGAAATCACATCACCAACAAGTGCAACATCTTCATAATAGCGAGCAAAAACACCCACCTGGTCAAGCGTTTCAGAGGTGCGTAAAACACCGGTACGTGGGATCATGCCTGCCGATGGCTTAAAGCCATAAACACCACAAAAAGAGGCTGGCCGGATAACCGAACCGTTAGTTTGCGTGCCGATGGCAACCGGTATATGACCTGCTGCCACCGCTGCAGCCGATCCTGCCGATGACCCGCCCGGGCTGTATTCCAGATTGTGCGGGTTACGAGTTGCCGCCGGATCCATAAAGGCAAAAGGCGTTGTTGCGGTTTTCCCGAGAATAACCGCCCCTGCTTCTCTAAGGCGCGACACCAGCACCGCATCAAATTCAGGCTGGCGACCGGCAAGCGCAACACTGCCAGATTCAGTTGGCATATCGGCAGTATCGATAATGTCTTTCAGACCAATCGGCACCCCATGAAGCGCGCCGAGCGCCCGACCTGATTGCCGCAATTGATCCATTGCCCGCGCCTGTGCCAGCGCCCCATCACGATCAAGCCATATCCAAGCTTTTAACGCATCATCGTTTTTGGCAATTCGGTCAAACGCCGCAGTGACAAGCGCAGCCGAAGTTGTCTCGCCATCGCGGATCATTTGAACCATCTGCAAAGCTGATGTCATAAAGCTGTTCCCTATCCGTTATGACCATCTAATCGTTATTGCTAGCACGGCATGTTCAGTCCTAAAAGACAATTTGGCGACCACAGCGCAATAACAGGGAACTGCTACAGCAAAAACCAATTGGGTCAAATTACGATCAGAATCACCTAGATTAAATAGCGACCCTACCGCCAGAGCCCAAAAAACAGAAACCGTTGGCATCTAATTATCTGCTCAAATCGAGAATCGAGACACTCGAAAGGGTTTCGAGTCGATCGGCGGCGGCGTCTTTTTGATCAAGGCTGCCAATAGCAATGCAGATCCGGGTGCCATCGATAAGCCGATATGATGATGCCCGAAATTGAACCACAGCCCTTCATGGCGGGGCGCGGAACCAATCATTGGCAGCGAATCAACAAGGGTTGGCCGCCGCCCCATCCATGGCGTGCCCTCGATCTGCTTGCCAAGCTTTACCGCCTCGCCCGCCATAGCCGCTGATCTAGTGATTTGCCCAAAATCCGGCGGGGCGTCACGATCAGTTAATTCAACACCTGATGTCACTCGCAAACCCTGCCTCATTGGCGCGACAACAAAGCCACCTTCAACATCAAGAACGGGTCTTTTGACCATTGGCTGATCGCCAGCTTTGAAATGCAAATGATAGCCACGTTCCCACGCCATCGGAATGTCATAGCCAAGCCAGCCAGCAATTTCGGCCGACCATGCCCCTGCCGCTAGCACAACATCATCACTATGAAATGATGAATCTTGATCAGCATGTACCTGCCAGCCATCATCGCCGCGCGCAAGTCCGGTTACGGTCACGCAATCGACAACACCGCCAGCCACTTTGAATAACGCAAGATAAGCATCAGTCAGGTCAGCGGGGCTGGACACCGCGCAGGTTTCATCCATCAACACGCCCTTGTGATAGATTGGCGCAAGCCCGGGTTCAATTTGCCGAATCTGCTCACGATCAAAGACCGAAAACGCGACCCCAACTTCGCGCATGATATCCATTTCAGCCGCATATCTGGCAAAGCCTTTTTCGGTTCGGAACAGCTTAAACCAACCACCGCCATGACGAAGCAGATGATCAACACCAGCGGCCTTGATCCATTTTTTATGCTGGCCTAGCGAAAGTTGCAGCAACGCCCGCAAAGCAAGCGCGGCATATTTGACATGCGATGGACGGCAATGCGCCAGAAACCGCACAAACCAACCAAGCCGCCGCAGCACGAAAAAAGGATTGTAACGAAGCCCATTTGACCGGTTCAAAAGCAATTTTGGCAAGTCCTTGATCAGCCCGGGATTATTCAACACGACAACCGATGAGTCCGACAAAACACCAGCATTGCCATATGAGGTTTCGCGGCCCGGCTGTTGCCGATCAAGCAAGCGCACCTGATGCCCATCAAGCTGAAGCTGTAAAGCCGCCGCAACCCCGACAATGCCGCCACCAATCACAATTATTGACTTTTTCATCCCCAATGCTCCGCAAACCCCGTTTCGTGCTGTTTTACAACCACCGCTCCATAATTGGCTAAACCACCATATTTACAACACATAATGCCGCCCCACCAACAAGCGCATAGGCCAAAGCTGTCCATAGATTCGACCCAAGAACCAGATCACGCGATCGCACCCGGAACAGATTGGCACTGGTAATGACCGAAAGTGACGCAACCGAACTCATCGTTCCCGCGCCCCATCCAATCAAATGCGCCTGCATCAACAATGCCGGATGCACATCGGCATGACCACCGCTGAACACCGCCAGAAATGCCGTGCTGCTAATCACCGGATGAACCCCGAAAACCGAAGCCAGCATCATGCCAAGCGGCGTCATGATCAGCGCAAACCAACCCGGGATAACACCGTCATAAAGGCTGGTCACAAGAGCTGTAAAGGCCCCCGTTCGTGTTGCAAAATAACCGATTAGCATGGCCATGCTGATGATCAAAATATCGTCAGCGATATTGCGCATGCTGCCTGCCGTATCTTCGATGATGGGTTTGATCTGCGCCGGATAACGGATGAATTGCACCAATACCAGCACCGGCATCACCACAACCACCGCCGATAAAGCGGTGAAATCAAACAGCAACGCCGACCCAAGAACCGCCCCAAGCACCAGCAAAAGCCGCATCAAAACAGGTTTAAGGCAGATGAGTGCAAGCCGTAATTGCCCGCCCGAAAATGACCGGTTCAATAGCGGTAGTGAAATCGCTGCAAATAAAATAGCCGTCACCCCACCAATGCCAATTGCAATCCAAGAATTGGCCTTGCCGACAAAGCCCTGTCCAATCGCGAAAGCCACGAAAAAGGGCGACCAAGCCGCCGCTGTCACCATCCCACGAAGCGCGGCCTCAGCAGCAAGCTGGCGGCGTTGGTCATCAGCATCTTTGGGAATGGCTGCCGACAAAATCGCCAGCGCGCCGGTATTGATGATGCCGCCAAAAATATTGGCCGCGAGATGCAACCCGCCGGACGAGGCCGAAGCAGGTAATTGCTCCAGCGCGTCCTGCGTTCGGTGAACCGAAGGCATCATTGAGGCGGTCGCGCGCACAAGTGCCATGGTTGGCAAAAGCGCAGTAAAAATCAAAACATAACGGCCGCCAGTGGCCCATTCATCGCCATCGGGAAAATGATCGAGAAGCGCCCAACCAACAACCACCAACAATAGCAAGATCAAAACCGAATCATGCCGAAGGCGTGATAAAGTTAACAGCACAAAGCCAATAAAGGCGATAACACCAAGATTAACCACCTCAATCAGATCGGTGCCTGTTGTCACCTGTATCAGCGCCGCCATCCATGCCACGCATAACAGCCCAAGCCTAATATGGCCGATCATTGGCATTTGTGTTTTCCACATATCAGAATCAATGCCCTATTAGACACGCTGTTCATTCCCGATTTTGGCCTTGATCATCATGGCATTGGCGAATGATCGCCGCAGCCCCATCCGAAATGATGCGTTTGGTGGATTTACCAAAAGGTAACTGTACCCGCATGATCAAACACGAATTCAAACAAAATTCCAAATGTTAAACGCCGTAATTGATATCACCGGTTTTATGACTGCAAGACCCGCATGGCTAGCCATTGGCCTCGGCTTCGGCAAGTGACTCCTCAGCCGCAAGCCACGCCTGTTCAGCTTCGGCTAATGATTTTTCAAGCTTGGCAAGCTGGCCAGATAATCGGGCAATTGCATCGGCATTGTCGCTATCATAAAAACCGGGCTTTGCCATTTTGGCGGCAATGCCGTCTTTTTCAGCGGCAAGCGTCGTCATCAATTTTTCAGATTGTTTGACATTGGCGCGAAGCTGGCTTGTGTTCTGGCGGCGCACCCGGCCGGGTGATTGCGATTTGCCGCCTGGTTTTTCACCTGACCCGCCTTGTGCCTGATCATTTGATGCGGCGGCTTGGTCGTCACCATCACGTTGGCTGCGGGCGCCATCAGCACCACGGCGCGCCAGCAATTGACGCTGGTAATCGGCCATATCGCCATCAAATGAGGCGACTTTGCCATCTTGGACAATCCATAATTGATCGGCGATCATTTCGACAAGATGCGAATCATGACTGACCAGAATCACCGTTCCTTCATAGGCGTTTAACGCATGGACAAGGGCTTCACGGCTTTCAATATCCAAATGGTTTGTCGGCTCATCAAGAATCAGAATGTGCGGGGCATCAATCGCCGCCATCGCCATTAGCAAACGTGCCTTTTGTCCACCTGATAGACGTTCAACCGGATTATCGACGATATCAGCATTAAACCCAGCCCCGCCAAGCCGGGCGCGTAATTTGGTCGGCAGTTCTTTTGGCCGCAACCGTTGCATATGCTGATAGGGGCTTTCCCCCGCAACAAGCTCGTCAAGCTGGTGCTGGGCAAAAAAGCCAATTCGCAATTTCCCTGATTTCTTGACCGATCCTGATAAGGGCTGCAACCGTCCGGCAAACAGCTTTGACAAGGTTGATTTACCCTCGCCATTTGCCCCAAGAAGCGCAATGCGGTCATCGGCATCAAGGCGCAAATCCAATTTGCGCAAAACCGGCTTTTGGTCATAGCCAACCGCCACATCTTCAAGCACCAGCAAAGGCGGTGGTAATTCTTCGGGGGTTGGAAAGCGGAAAGGCGAAACGGCCTGTTCCGACAGCGCCATGATCGGCTGCATTTTTTCAAGCTGTTTGAGGCGTGATTGTGCTTGGCGTGCCTTTGACGCCTTGTAACGGAACCGGTCAACAAATGACTGGATATGCTGTCGCTGGGCATCTTGTTTACGCGCCATTGATTGCTGCTGTTCAAGCTTCATCCGACGTTCGGTATCGAACTGGTCGTAACTGCCGGTATAATAGCCAAGCTTGCGATCAGTCAGGTGCAAAATGCCGGTCACTGATCGGTTCAGCAATTGCCGGTCATGCGAAATCACCAAAACCGTATGTCTGTATTTTGCCAAAAATGCCTCAAGCCAGACCGCGCCTTCAAGATCTAGATAGTTGGTTGGCTCGTCAAGAAGCAGCAAATCAGGTTGTGAAAACAGCACCGCCGCCAACGCCACCCGCATGCGCCAGCCACCCGAAAATTCATGGCAAGGACGCGCCTGTGCTTCGGTATCAAAGCCAAGCCCAGATAGAATTGAGGCGGCGCGCGCTTCGGCAGAATAGGCGTCAATATCGGAAAGGCGTGTGTAAATATCGGCAATCCGGTTTGGATCGGTTGCGGTTTCAGCTTCGGCAAAAAGCTGGGCGCGCTCGTGATCGGCGGTCAAAACCGTATCAACAAGGCTGATGTCACTTGCAGGGGCTTCTTGATCGACACCGCCGATGCGAAATTGCTGGGGAATTTCGATCTGGCCTGAGTCAAGCGCCCATTCGCCACGGATTATCCGGAAAAGTGATGTTTTACCAGTTCCGTTACGCCCAACGATTCCCACCTTATGGCCGGTTGGGATGACCGCAGACGCGTTTTCAAACAGCGGTTTTCCCTGAATAGAGAATGATAGATTTTGAATTTTTAGCATGGGTCAGACTGGTGCCTTGCTGCCGGTCATTTGTCAATGATATGCAGCGTGATATCGCAAAAAAAGCTCAACCGGCAAGTGCCGTCCGGTCAATCTCTTCCCAATAAGGCGACCTGCCATAGAGGCCAGATATGAAATCAACAAAAACACGCGTCCGCTTTGGCAAGATCGTTGTTTTTGGATAGACCACGAAAATATCAAAGCCGCTCCAGTCATAATCCGGAAACAGCGGCTGCAAAAGGCCTTTGTTGATCGCTTCGTAATGCAAAAAATTGGGCAATGACACCATGCCAAGGCCAGCAATGGCAAGGTCGCGAAGAACATCACCATTATTGGCCGACATGCGCGGGGTGATATTCAGGCTGCCCGCCTTGCCATCCGCCCCAACATAATGCCAATCAAGCGGGCTTCGGTCATTTGCATAGACAAGCGCTGGCATTTTGGCCAGATCATTGGGATGGTTTAGCTGGGGCCATTGCGAAATCAGGCTTGGTGCGGCGACTGGCAAAACACTGACCGACGAAATCTTTTTGGCAATCAGGCTGGAATCGGTCAAATTACCAATACGGATTGCCGCATCGAATCCCTCGGCAATCATATCGACCCGTTTATCGCTTAAATCCATTTCGATGTGAATATCAGGATGCGCATGCATAAATTGCGCGATCGCTGTCGACATATGCGCAATCCCAAATGACAACGGAACGCTAATCCGCAAAACGCCACTCAACGCACCGCCGGCATTTTGCACTTCCTGTTCAGCATCTTCGAGAGTCGATAAAACCGTTTTCGCTCGCTGATAGAACACCTGTCCAGTTTCATTCAGAAACAACCGCCTTGTCGAACGCTGGATTAAGGCTGTACCAAGCCGAAGCTCAAGATCACGCAGACGACGGCTAACAGCCGAGACGGCAATTCCCATCCGGTCTGCGGCTTGTGTTAGGCTGCCTGTTTCCACAATCAGGACAAAGGCACGAAGTTCTTCAATCTGGCTCATGCCAGCAATATAATTTATTTTTCTGTTTATTAGAAATATATTTTTCGATTTTACCCCTTTATTTGTCAGGCGAGAAAGAATACCACGTTTAACAGCCATGAGAGACCTCCCCCCTCTCATGGCTTTACGCCCTTCGGGGTTTGGCTCGCTCGCTCGAGCCTCAAATAACGGAAGTTATCACATGGTTGCTGAAACAATATCGGTCCTGCGCATTGATTCAAGCATGCGTCAGCATGGCTCAGTAGGTCGCGATCTTGCTGAGGTCGCCGTGTCCAAACTTCGGGCAGAACTTACCGATTCTGAAATCGTATGGCGTGATCTGAAATCAGGCGTTGGTCATGTGAACAGCGCTTGGCGCGATGCTAGTCTTGGCAGCGCTGCGGCGCGATCAGCCGAAGAACGCGCCTTGCTCGCACAGTCGGACGCCTTGACAGCCGAGGTTGAACGCGCTGACATTATGGTGTTTGCAGTTCCAATTTATAATTTTAGCATCCCCGCCGCGCTGAAAGCTTGGGTTGACATGGTATGCCGCGACAATGTTGACGGTGCCACCGCAATCAGCAAAAGCGACGCCAAGAGGTATAAGCACGCGATCGTTATTGTAACATCAAACCACACGCTTGCCGGCGCTGACGATGAATTTGCCACAGGGTTCATGCAGTTTATTCTGAAATTCATCGGCTGCACCGATATTGATATTGTTGATGCAACCGGCCTTGCCAATGATAAGCAAGCTATCCTTCGCGCTGCTAATGACCGGATTGATGCCATCTGTCAAACCTTGGCACGGCGCAGCCTTTCCGCCGCTGCCGAATAGGCATATTGCGGCGCCGCCACCAGCCCGATATGATACAGCCATGTTGCCGCCAATGATGGCGCACTGCCTGTCATGCAGGGGCATATCATGCGCGAGGTTAACATCGAATCAAGTTGGAAAGATCGGTTGGCGAGCGAATTTGCCGCCGATTATATGACTGCGTTAAGCCAGTTTCTTCGTGCTGAAAAAGCCGCTGGAAAACATATATATCCGGCTGGCAGCGAAATCTTTGCCGCCTTTGACATGACACCTTTCGATAAGGTCAAGGTCGTTATCCTTGGCCAAGACCCCTATCATGGGGTAGGACAGGCGCATGGCCTCAGCTTTTCTGTACGCCACGGCATTGCCCCGCCCCCATCTTTGCAGAATATCTATAAAGAACTGGCCAATGATCTTGGCCTGCCGCATCCGGGTCATGGCAATCTTGAAGCTTGGGCAAACCAAGGCGTGCTTTTGCTAAATAGCTGTTTGACGGTTGAAGATGGCAAGGCCGCAGCGCATGCTGGTAAAGGGTGGGAGATATTTACCGATGCCGCCATTGCCGCCCTGAATGCCGAACGGGATCATTTGGTTTTTATGCTTTGGGGGCGCAAGGCGCAGCAAAAAGGCCAACAGATTGACCGGCACCGCCATTTGGTGATTGAATCAGCGCACCCATCACCCTTATCGGCACATAATGGGTTTTGGGACTCCAAGCCATTTTCAAAAACCAATGACTATCTTGCCAGCCATGTAATCATCCCAATTGACTGGCGGCTATAGCCTGTCCAGATAAATACGCTGGTGCTGCTTTCTTTTTTCAAGTCAAACATGGCCGATATCTATAAGCTAAAACAAAACATGCTCACTTTGCCAGTTTTGCCGATTTCCAAATGATTTACGCGATGACTATTTCTGCATAAAACACCAAGAATATATGATGATCATATTTGACGACCAATTTTGAAAATAAGGGCCAACCAATCCGATGCAAGACAACCCGCGCTTAGGCATTGCGCTGATGATTGCGACAACGGTCGTCTTTGCGGTTCAGGATGGCATTTCACGATATCTTGCCGAAAATTATAACGTCATCACCGTTGTAACAATCCGCTATATGTTTTTCATGTGTTTTGTGCTGGCCTATAGCAGTCGCCAAAAAGGCGGTATCCGGCAAGTGGCCAGCAGCGGTCAATTGCCATTACAGATTGGGCGTGGCTTGTTACTTGTGGCGCAGATATGCGTTGCGATCTTGAGTTTTAGCACTGTTGGGCTGGTGAATTTTCATGCGGTTTTTGCAAGTTATCCGCTGATGGTCATGGCGCTTTCAGTGCCCGTTCTTGGCGAAGTGGTTGGGTGGCGGCGCTGGCTGGCGGTTTGCGTTGGCTTTTGCGGCGTGCTGTTGATCCTAAGACCGGGAACAGAAATGTTTAGCAGTGCCAGTATTCTGCCGGTTCTGGCGGCCTTCATGATGGCGGTCTATGGCATTTTAACCCGCTATGCCGCACGCCGCGACGCAGCCGAGACCAGCTTTTTCTGGACGGCAATGGCTGGTGGCATTGCCATGCTTTGTATTGGTCCTTTTTTCTGGTTGCCGCCAATTGGCAGTGATTGGGGTTGGATGGGTTTATTATGCCTAACCGGAACCGGCGGGCATTATCTGCTGATCAAAGCCCTTGATGCAACCAAGGCGTCAACAATCCAGCCCTTTGCCTATTTGCAACTGGTCTTTGCCTCCAGCATTGGCATTCTGGTTTTTGCCGATTCACTGGACCCCATGTTGATTATTGGCAGCAGTATCATCGTCAGTTCAGGCCTGTTTGCCCTGCAACGCGAACGCAAGGTCAAAAGCCACTAGCCAGACTGGCCTGCCGGTTGCGGCGGGGAAACCGCAACGGTCATCCAGCAATCCTTGAACTGGCCTGAGGTGACTTTTTGCACAACCCATGAAAAATACAGAATGTCACCGCGGCGCGTTTCCATCAGAACGTCAAATTGCTGCCACAGCGCGCCATCACTTGTTTTGCCTGACGCCGTATTTGATCCGGTTTTTATGCTGTGCGATTTATGGTTCAGCAAAACATCAAAGCTCGGCCCTTTCAGCATCATGGCAAAACGCGGATATGGGCCGGTAACCTTGCGGTTTTGCGGATGCGCAAAACTCCATGTCTGGCGAATGCCAAAATCAGCTTCGACAAGATCATTATTTTTAAGGCTCATAAGCTGGATTGCCACCACCTCGGCCGGCGCAATTGACGGGTCTGGCCGCACCAAATTATCAGCAAGCGCGGCAACGGAAAACAGACAGGCCATCAGGCTGGATAGCCCTGCCAGATAATAACGGCGAAAACACATCTTTTATCCAATCTCATCACGAATGGTTGCGTCTGTCAGGATGACAACTTATCTCTAATATTGCAAATGCGGCATAGCGAAGCTTATGTCGGTGGCGCGGAACAGATGAACAAAGGGACAAATAATGCATATCACGATTCAAGGCGCAGGCCGCGGCATCGGACTTGCTCTTGCCCATCATGCCCTCGCCGTTGGTGCAACCGATCTTTACCTTACCGCCCGCAATCCCGAACAAAGCACGGGCTATGCGCAATTGCCACCATCACCCAATATTCACTGGTTTGCGATGGATTTTCTAGATCCTGACAGCATTGCCAACACAGGCGATGCAATCCTTGCCAAGGCGCCCCATCTTGACCGGATTATCACCACCGCTGGGTTGCTTCATGATAGTGATCTGCAACCCGAAAAGCGGCTTGGCGCATTAACCCCTGAGGCGATGCTGAAGCTTCATCAGATCAATGCAATGGGGCCAATCTTGTTTTTCAAATCATTATGGCCTGAATTGCGCCGCGCCCATCCGCTTGTCGCCGCCAGCATATCGGCGCGGGTTGGGTCTATTTCGGATAACCGGCTTGGCGGCTGGTACAGCTATCGCGCCAGCAAGGCCGCATTGAACCAATATATGCGCACCCTTGCCATCGAGCTTGCCCGCTATAACCCCGATGCGGTGATTGCAACGCTTCATCCGGGCACTGTTGATACAAATTTATCCCAGCCCTTTCGCAGTCATCTTGCCAAGGATCAATTGCAAACTCCGGCGCAAAGCGCGGCCAATCTATGGGGTGTTCTCGATCATTTACCACCCGAAGATAGCGGTGGATTCTTTGCCTATGATGGCAAGTCAATTCCCTATTGATCGCCATCCGGTGCGGTATCGGCAATCCGGCCGCGAAGCGTCAGCGGCAATTGCGCCATCATAAATAAAACGCTGGCAGGCGCGGCGATAAAGGTTTTAAAAGCCACCCAATTGGCATCACTGGCATTGCGCCAAACCAATTCATTGGCAATGGCAAAACATAAAAAGAAAAGACCCCATCTTCGGCTCAACAAAAACCATGTTGGTGCCGTCAGGTGAAATTGCGTGCCAAAAAATTCACGCATCATTGCGCGCCTGAAAAAAAGCCCGCCAAGAAGAACAATGGCAAAAAGACCATTGAAAATCGTTGGCTGAATTTTGATAAAAATAGCGGCGTTAAAAAACAACGCGGCAAACGTCATTCCGCCTGACATCAATAGTGAAAATAACGCGAATCTGGCAAGTCGTCGGGTCTGCAACCAATTTGCGCCCATCACCAGCGCCCCAAGCCCGACCGAAATAACCGCCGCCGCAAAAAGCCCGAAAAATTCATAGCCCAGAAAGAATCCGGCAAGCGGCAAAATTTCCAAAAAGAACGATACCAGCTTCATCGGCGGATAGGATGCCATCAGCCCCTCAGCCCGCCTACCGCGCAATCCATTGTTCGACATCTAGCGGGCCAACCGCCGCCGCCGCTTTGCCCCGCAAAAACACAATCGTGACCGACCCAATTTCAATTCCGAATTTGCTAACATAGGCGCGGTTTATCGCAATATCTTCGCTTTGCCGATAAATCCAATCGTCAAAATGCACATCCATTTTATTGCCAGCCATTTCAAGACTCACGTCATATTGCCAATTCAGGCCATTGCCGGAAATGCGGCCTTCGGCCTGACCTTCGACATCATCCGCCCGCCCCTGATAGCGAAAACTGCCATCTTCGGATCGGCCAAGATTATCAATCACCCAGACGCGCGAGGCTTTTTCGCCATCTTCATACAAAAAGGTTTCATCAAGCACTAGCTGATTGCCAGTGATTGTGCCTTGCAGATTCACCCGAAATTGACGCCGCAAATTGCCAAACCGGTCTTCAAAAATACCCAAGGCAATTGTGTCACCGGCAAAAAATTCTTCAAGAACAAGCGAGGGGCGGCGTTCGGATAGATGCGTTACATTTTTTCGCGCACAGGCCGATAAAGCGGCAAAAGCACCAATCAATAATCCGGCGGTGAGAAACAGGCGTATTAAACTGCCAAATATCAACCTAGCCATGCTTCGTTTTTGTCGTGCCATTTCAACCTCCCCTTCGCGCTTCATCTGATTTCGCCGCTAGCCTAGCAAACTAATGCAGATCTTGCTGATAAATTCGGTTTAGGGTGCTGCCAAAGCGCTGTTACCCCTATCCGGCCTTATCAAGGCCCGCCAAAAACCGGCCAGCATCGGCGTTGACTTCAGCCTGTTTTTCCGGCGCCATTTTGTCAAATGTACGATAGATCATGCCAAGCCGCGGATTATTGCCAAGCTTTTCACGATGCCGATCCAAAAAATCCCAATAGAGATAATTAAAAGGACATGCATCTTCGCCTGATTTTTCCGTCACCTTATAACGGCAGTTTTTGCAATAATTTGACATCCGGTTGATATAGGCACCGCCAGCCGCATAGGGTTTGCTGGCAAGATAGCCACCATCAGCGAAAAGCGCCATTCCCGACACATTCGGCATCACCACCCATTCATAGGCATCAACATAGACAACCAAAAACCATTCATTCACCGCCTGCGGCGACAGGCCGGCAAGAAGCGCAAAATTACCAAGAACCATCAAACGCTGGATATGATGCGCATAAGACAGGGCATCGGTTTGCTGGATTGATTGGGCGAGGCAATTCATGTCGGTATTGCCCGTCCAGAAAAAATCGGGAAGCGGACGCGTTGCCTGCATAAAATTTGCCTCGGCATAAGCTGGCATTTTCAGCCAATAAAGCCCACGGACAAATTCGCGCCAACCCAGAATCTGGCGGATAAACCCTTCAACCGCATTTAGCGGCGCATCGTTGCGATGATAAGCTGCCTCGGCCGCCCTAATCACTTCGATCGGCGATAATAATCCGGCATTCAGATAAAGACCGATATGGCTGTGATACATCCATGGTTCGCCCTCAATCATCGCATCTTGATAAGTGCCGAAAAGGGGCAGACGTTCAGCAATAAATTGATCAAGAACATGCAAGGCCTGATCGCGGTTAACGGCAAAATCAAACCCAGCCAATTGCCCAAAATGATCGGCGCAACGCATCTCGACAAGAGCCAAAACTTCGGTTGTGATCGCATCGGGTGCAAAGCTGCTTGGCGGCGGCACAGCCAATCCGGCCTTTGGCGGCTGGCGATTATCGGCATCATAATTCCATTTGCCGCCAATAGGCTCATCGCCTTCCATCAGCACCTGATAACGCCGCCGCAAATCACGGTAGAAAAACTCCATGCGAAGCGATTTTCGCCCCTCAGCCCATTCGGCAAAATCACCAAGGCTGCAAAGGAATCTTGAATCGGCACGAATATCGACAGCAAGGCCAAACCGCGCCTGCCATCCCGCCATTTCATCGGCAAGCCGATATTCCCCCGGTGCAGTGACCACAATCTGATCGGGACCAAAGGCGGCAATCGCAGCGGCAACCTCGCCAGCAAGCGAGCCAGCATTATCCGCATCATCAAGCCGGCGATAGCGAACCGCAATACCGTCATCGCCAAGCGATTTGGCAAAATGGCGCATCGCCGAAAACAGATAGGCTATTTTCCGCTTATGATGTTTGACATAGGTAACCTCGGACATCACTTCGGCCATCAACACCAGATCCTTGACCGGATCCAGATCTGTCAGGCTTGGCAAATCACGGCTTAACTGATCACCAAGAACAAGCCGAAGCGTTTTCATGTTGTTTCGCGCAATGCCGAAAAGGCAGCCAAGGCGGCCTCGCGTGATGCTTTGACATCAACAATCGGCTTTGGATAGGTCTCGCCAAGCCGGACACCAGCACCGGCAAGAACTTCGGCAGGCGCTTCCCATGGGTTGCAAAGATACGCATCGGGAAGATTGGCAAGTTCGGGAAGATAACGCCGTATATAATGCCCGTCAGGATCAAATTTCACCCCTTGGGTGATTGGGTTGAAAATGCGGAAATAAGGCGCAGCATCGGCGCCGCAACCGGCAATCCACTGCCATCCTGCGCTATTATTGGCAAGATCAGCATCAACCAGACAATCCCAGAACCACGCCTCGCCATGATGCCAATGCAGCCGCAGATTTTTCACCAGAAATGACCCAACAATCATCCGCACCCGATTATGCATATAGCCGGTTTGCCATAATTCACGCATGCCAGCATCAACAACCGGATAGCCGGTCAATCCCTTTTGCCAGCTTTTCAGCAAGGCCGGATCATCACGCCAGTTAAAGCCATCAAAGCGCGGCTGCAGATTTTTGCGCGGCAATTCGGGGAAATGATAAAGCAGCGAATGGGAAAATTCACGCCAGCCAAGTTCGGACAGAAAATGATCGCAATCACGATCCTGCCCAATGCCTGCATCCATGCGATCTTTGGCAGCATACCATACGGCATTTGGCGAAATCTCGCCCCAATGCAAATAGGCTGATAGCCGCGATACATTGCGTTTTGCTGGGAAATTACGACCATCCTTATAACCGTCAAGGCCATCATCAAGAAAGGCATAAAGCCGGTCATGCGCTGCTGCCTCGCCAATATCCCAAATCGCCGCCAGCCCGTCTTTCCAGTCGCGTTCTGGCAAAAGGCCAAGCGCGTCAATTGCGCTTTGACTACTGGCAAAGCCATCACCTTCGGCAATGACCAGATTTGGCGGCACTGGCAACGGACGGCGTGGCGGTGTGGCGGCAAGACAACCGCGCCGGTAATAGGGCGTAAAGACCTTATAAGGCGTGCCATCATTTTTCAGCACATCCCAAGGCTCCCAAAGAAGCGACCCATTATGGCTTTCAACCGCAAGGCCTTGCGCGGTAAATTGCGCCTTGATGGCGGCATCGCGGGTAATCCGCCATGGCTCGTAAACGCGGTTCCAAGACAGCCCTGCCGCCGCAACAGCATCAGCCAGATTTGCCAGAATTTCGGCTGGATTGCCCGATAGTACAATCAATTTACCGTCAAGCGCCTGATTAAGCGCCGTCAAGGAATGATGAAGCCACCAGCGGCTGGCACCGCCCATACGATGATCACCAGCATTGGCATCATCAAGAATATAAACTGGAAGAACCGCGCCCTTGGCCGCGGCCGCAGATAATGATGGATTGTCGGAAAGTCTTAGATCCTGACGAAACCAATGAATACTAACTGAACCTGACATCGCCGCCTCGCAACCTTACCGTTAAACATACTTCGAGTCATTCTAGGCGATATAGGCGTCACAGGGGCGAAAAACAAGGTATGCGCAATCAGGGCATTATGGAATCAACCAGCCATGACATATGAGTGAATGATCGGCTTGGCTATTTCACAATGACAATCGCGACCGAATCTTATTCGGGGTCGCCGCCAGTAGCAATGCGTTGGCGAAGCGCATATTTTTGAATCTTTCCGGTCGATGTTTTGGGAATTGATTCAAACCGAAATTCACTTGGCACTTTAAAGCCGGCAAGATTCTGGCGGCACCAATCGCGCAGCTCGTCCTGGCTGACGTTTTTGCCATCAATGATTTCGATAAAGGCACAAGGCGTCTCGCCCCATTTTTCATGCGGCATCGCAACTACGGCAACATTGGCCACGGCGGGGTGTTTATGCAGAACATCCTCAACCTCGATTGACGAGATATTCTCGCCACCAGATATGATGATATCTTTTGACCTGTCTTTTAACTGAACATAGCCATCGGGATGAACAACCCCCAAATCACCCGAATGGAACCAGCCACCAGCAAAAGCGCGTTCGGTCGATGGCGCATTTTTAAAATAGCCTTTCATCACAACATTGCCACGCATCACAACTTCGCCAATCGTTGCGCCATCACGCGGCACCGGCACCATGCTGTCAGGATCGACAACATCAAGCCCTTCAAGCGCCAGATAGCGAACCCCCTGACGCGCCTTTAATGTGGCCTGTTTGACATTATCCAACAAATCCCATTCCGGATCCCAATCATTGACCACTGATGGCCCATAGGTCTCGGTCAAGCCATAGAGATGCGTTACGTTAAAACCGGCATCTTTCATGGCGGCAAGCACGGCTTCGGGTGGCGGGGCGGCAGCGGTGAAAAATTCAACCTCATAATCCAGTTTGGCATTTGCCGGTTTGCCAACCACAACAAGCGACATAACAATTGGCGCGCCGCACATATGGCTAACCCGATGTTCCAGAATTGCATTCCAGATATCTTCGGCGCGCACCTCGCGAAGACAGACATGCGTTCCCGAAATCGCCGAGATCGTCCAAGGGAAACACCAGCCATTGCAATGGAACATCGGCAAAGTCCAAAGATAGACTGCCTGTTTTTTCATTGATGCGGTCAGCGCATTTCCCTGCGCCAGCAAATAGGCACCACGGTGATGATAGACAACGCCCTTTGGGTCGCCCGTTGTGCCTGATGTGTAATTGATCGTAATTGCATCCCATTCATTATCGGGCATTTTCCACGCAAAATCGGCATTACCTGACGCGATAAATGTTTCATATTCGGTTTCGTCATAGCCCGATCTTGGCCCGTCAAATTCGGCATCATCATAAATGATCAATTGCGGGTTGCCCTTGGCCAGCGCCAATGCTTCACGGACACGCGGCAAAAGCGCGATATCAACGATCAGAATTTTGGTTTCGGCATGATCAAGTTGAAATGCAATTGTCGCCGCATCCAACCGCGTATTGAGCGAATGCAGAACCGCACCCGACATCGGCACGCCGTAATGGGCTTCGATCATTGCTGGTGTATTTAACAGCATGACCGAAATCGTATCGCCGCGCCCAAGCCCTGCCGCCTTAAGCACGCTTGCCAATTGCCGGCATCGCGCATAAAGCGCCGCATAATTACGCCGCAAAGACCCATGAATAACAGCCGTCTGATTTGGAAAAACCATCGCTGCACGCTCGAGGAAAGTCAGCGGCGTCAGAGGCTGGTGGTTTGCTGAATTCTGGTCAAGCCCGATATCATATGGATTTGTCATTTTGCTGCCCCCTTGCCGTCAGACAGTTTTACCGTCAAACGGCCTTATCATCTACCATTTCGGCTCGCGCTTTTCGATAAAGGCATCAATGCCCTCAACCGCATCACGGTGAAGCATGTTTTCGACCATAACCCGCGATGCATATTCATAAGCATCAGCAATTGATAATTCACGCTGTGTGTAGAAAGCGCTTTTGCCAATGGCCAATGTTACCGGTGACTTGCTGGCAATTTTATGCGCCACAGCGGTCACATGATCGGTTAGTTCAGCAGCATCAACCACCGCATTGACAAGCCCGATTTCAGCGGCGCGCGCCGCTGGCACCATCTCGCCGGTCAACAGCATTTCCATGGCATGTTTCGCCCCAACATTACGGGAAAGTGCCACCATCGGTGTCGAACAGAAAAGACCGATATGAACACCGGGCGTGCTAAACTTTGCTGATGGCGCGGCATAGGCAAGATCACAGCTTGCCACAAGCTGGCACCCTGCCGCCGTTGCCGTTGTCGCCACTTCGGCAATCACTGGTTTGGGATTTTGCAAGATTGCCTGCATGACCGCCGAACAGCGTTTCAAAACATCGGTGAAATAGGCCTCGCCCTGATCCGCATTGGCACGGCCGGCGCTCATTTCTTTCAGATCGTGGCCAGCACAAAAAGCGGGGCCATTGGCCGCCAAAACAATCACCCGAACGCTGGCATCAATTGCCGCATCAGCCAGAATGGCACCAAGCCGGTCAAGCATTGCCTCGGACAGGGCATTGCGCCGCGCCGGATCATTCAGCGTCACGCGCAAAATGCCGTGGGCATCCTTGTCTATTTGCAACAGATCCGCTGCATCTTGTTTCTTGGATAAATCCGTCACCTTACCACCTCATCGCCTATTCAACTCAAAAATCGCGGCAAAAACAACCGAGAAGTCACGCTGTATCAATGATCCTTTTTCAGTTCGTCTCAAGGCGGCGTTCAAGCCAGCGCACACCCGCCGAAACAATCAGAATAACCACCAGATATTCAAGCACCAGAACCGTGTAGATTTCCAATGGCCGGTATTCGGTAACGACCAGTTCATTCGCGCGGCGGGTAAGTTCCTGCATGCCGATCACCGATACCAGCGACGACATTTTCAACATATAGACAAGCTGGTTTCCAAGGGCTGGCAAAATGCGTTTGATTGCCTGCGGCAAGATCACATAACGCATGGTATCGCGGTAATTCAATGAAATCGAATGTGACGCCTCATATTGGCCCCGGTCAATTGACTGAATTCCCGCGCGGAAAATTTCTGCCTGAAAGGCGCTATCGGAAATGGCCAATGCCAGAACCCCCGCCCAGAATACCGAAATTGACACGCTGGCGACTTGCGGCAGGCCATAATAAACCCACAAGATCAGCACCAAAATGGGAATGGCGCGCACAAGCTCAACATAGATGCGGTTAATCGCTTTTGGGGCGCGGCGGTTTGATAGGGCTGGCAAGGCCACCAAAAGCCCAAGGCAAATTGAAATACAGATTGCCGTGACTGACAGGCCAATCGTGTAATAGAGACCATCAATCAGGAACGCCAGATTCTGGCGACCGGTTTCGGTTGCCGGATTGACAACATACCACCCCCAATTGCCCGAACAGCCGCCAAGACTGACAAGGCCAGCAAGCCCCAAAACACGGATCAAAGATGATGGCATCAAGGCGCGGAATTTCGATATTATAAGTTGCATGATCTGGATAAATTGCATGATCTGATCGCCCCTAATGCCGCAAAATCTGGCTAAGGAACAATTTGCAACGATCACTCTCAGGCGCAGTGAAAAATGTTTTTGGCGGCCCCATCTCAACAATCTTTCCATGATCCATGAAAAGCATCATATCAGCCACCTGCCGCGCAAAGCCCATTTCATGGGTGACGCAAATCATTGTCATGCCACTATCGGCAAGTTCTTCAATCACATCCAGCACCTCGGCAATCATTTCCGGATCAAGCGCCGATGTTGGTTCGTCAAAAAGCATGATCTTTGGCGCCATGCAAAGCGCCCGCGCAATCGCCACACGTTGCTGCTGGCCGCCCGATAATTGTGCTGGATATTTACTGAATTGTTCGGGAATCCGCACACGCTCGAGATAATGCATTGCCAGATCACGGGCCTCAGCCTCGGCGATCTTGCGGGCGCGAACCGGCCCCAGCATCAGATTTTCCAAAATGGTCAAATGCGGAAAAAGGTTAAATTGCTGAAACACCATCCCAACATTATTGCGTAAAACAGCGCGGCCAGTGGAGCTGTCATCAACGACAATATTGTCAATCCGAATCTCGCCCGCCTCATGGCGCTCAAGCCGGTTGATACAGCGGATCAGGGTTGATTTGCCCGAACCAGATGGCCCGCAAATCACCAGCTTTTGACCCAGCTCGATATCGAGAGATACCGCATCAAGCGCGCAGAACTGGCCAAAATATTTTGAAACATCCCTTACTCTGATAAAGGGCTGTGTTGCTGGCGGGTTCATCGTGACTGTCACCTAAATTTCCATCGATACACAAGGGCAGATCATAAATGCGCCACCAGGGAGACCCAAGCACCAAGCCGGCTCAAATCCATGTATCTGTTTATCCGATTCCACGATCAACGGCTAGCCCCCAATCGGTTTCAGCGCAAGAAATCCTAGCCAACGCTTGTATTACCGGAACGATGTCCTATCTTTACATCTAATATTTTTAATCGAAAAATTACCCCAATTTGAGTCCGAGGAGACTTTTAAATGCGACTTCTAAAAACAATCACCGCTCTTTTTGCGTTTAGTACGGTTACGGCGCCCGTTCATGCGGCAAGCGTACTGAATGAAATCCTGTCTGACGGCGTGCTAAAGGTTGGCACGACTGGCGACTGGAACCCAATGACCATGAAAGACACAGCTACAAACAGCTATACCGGCTATGATATTGACGTCATGACCGAGCTTGCAAAGGATCTGGGGGTAAAGGTCGAGTTTGTGCCAACTGATTGGAAAACATTGGTAAGCGGTGTTACATCAGGCAAGTACCACATGACTGGTTCTGCCTCGATTTCACCAAGCCGCGCAAAAGCCGCTGGCTATTCAAACAGCTATTTTTCATTGGCAACCGTGCCGCTGACATTGAAGAAGAATTCAGACAAATTCACCGATTGGGCCGATCTTGACAAGGCATCTGTTACCGTTGCCGCGACGCTTGGCACAACCCAAGAAAAACAGGTCAAGCAATTCTTCCCAAATGCGAAATATAAAATTGTCGAAGCCCCTGCACGCGATTTCCAAGAAGTGCTTGCCGGCCGCGCCGACGCGCATATCACATCAAATGTCGAGGCCTATAAGCTAGTCGCGAAATATCCAGAAATGATGGTTGTTCCGGTTTCAGCACCAAAGGCACCAACCCCAATTGCCATGCTGTTGCCGCAAGCCGATCAGGTTTGGATCAATTATGTGAACACATGGATTGCGCTGAAGAACGAGCGTGGCTTTTTTGCCGATCTTGGTCGTAAATGGCAGCTTGCCAATTAGCCTGCGATTATATCAAATATGAAAAGAGAGGCAGTTATGCCTCTTTTTTTTAACCTTACCGTCACCTTTTTTCAAATTTGCCGGAGCCGTTTCATGCTTGTGCTTTATGACCTTGCAATCAGTAGCTATGGCTGCAAAACCCGCATTTTGCTTCGCCATAAGGGGCTGGAATGGACAAGCCTTGCCCCGCCCGATGGCTATGGCAGTCCAGCCTATTGCAAGATTGTGCCATCAGGCACGATTCCAGCCCTGGTGCATGATGGTTTTACCCTTGGCGAGTCAGATGCGATTGCCGAATATGTGAACGAGTTGGCACCCGAACCGGCAATGCTTCCTGAAGCTATCAAAGAACGCGCAATGGCACGCGCCTTGTCACGGTTTCACGACACCCGCATCGAACCGCTGCTTCGTGCCTATTTTGGGCAGGTTGCCCCAACGAACCGCAATGTTGATTTCATTGCCGAAAATGCCGCCCTTCTGGAGCGCCGCTTTCTCCAGCTTGCCGAGATCCAGACGCCATCACCGCTTTTGACCGGAGCCGATCTTAGCCTTGCCGATTGCGGCTTTGCACCAAGCTTTGCCATTCTTGATTGCTTGCAAGGCTTGCTTGAGTTTGACCTAACCCTACCGGCATCGATCAAGGCCTATCAAGCGTCATTATGCGCCCATCCATCGGTTAAGGATGAATATGCCGACTATGTCAAAGCACTGGACGAATGGGCCGTCGCCAAAATGGCGGGCTAGCGATCAATAACGATTTAAAATGATTTCCTTTGACGCTGATTTCCTTTGACGCTGATTTCGTTTCGCGCCTAGGCTGACAATAATCTGGCAGTGATCTGGCAAGAGGCTATCTTGGTTAACACAGGCTTGCTGCCATCCTCAATCATGTTGGTCGTTGCTGCCTATGCCTTTGTCTCTGACCTTTCAAAATTTACCGCCGCAAATGCGCGCCACAATCTTGATGATTGTTGCGCTGTTCATGTTTACCTGCATGGGGATTTTCATCCGGCTATCTGCGGCCAATCTGCCCGTGATCGAGGTGGTTTTTTTCCGCAATGCGCTGGCGGTGGTTTTGTTAGTGCCGCTAATCATGCGCGTTGGCTGGTCAAGCATCCGCATGCAGGAGCCAAAGCTGTTTTTCCTGCGCGCGGTGATTAATTTTGGTGGCATGTTTTGCGGCTTTACCGCCCTTACATTAATTCCGCTGGCGCAAATGACGGCGCTTAGTTTTACCGGCCCTTTGTTTGTTACCATTGGCGCAGTGTTATTTCTTGATGAAATCATTCGCGCGCGCCGGATCGCGGCTATCGCTGTTGGGTTTTTGGGAACATTGATCATCTTGCAACCAGGCTTTACCGAAATTTCGGTTGGCGCGATGATGGCGCTTGTCAGTGCCTTATCAATTGCAATGGCGTCGCTGATCGTAAAAAAACTAACCGCAACCGAAACACCCGAAGCCATTGTGACATGGATGGTTGCAATGCAAGCGCCGTTGGCATTAATACCGGCGCTTGGTGTTTGGCAATGGCCAAGCCTTGAAAGTTGGGGCTATTTATGGGCGATGGCGCTTGCTGGAACGATTGCGCATCTATGTTTTACCCGCGCTTACCGGCTTGTTGATATTACCGCTTTGCAACCGCTTGAATTCATCAAATTGCCATTTGCGGTTATTTTGGCATGGCTGATCTTTAGCGAATGGCCGGGCCTTTGGACATGGATTGGTGGGGCAGTTATTTTTGCCTCGACCGTCTATATCACCCAGCGGGAGGCACGCGCCAAAAAATCGCTTCGGCCAAATGCTGGCGCCCGCGAGACCAAACTCTAGCCCACCCGCAAAGCGAAGGGGGAAGGTTGAGAATGTCAGCCCGCATCAGGCCAGTTTATTCAGGTCAGTTTATTTAGCATCCTGAACCGCCCAGTAAAGTGGCGTGCCACAATCAAAAATCGTCAATGGCCCATCAGGCGTCGCACGGCTTTCCGGATAGATAACCGGCGCATCCTGTTTAACCAAAGTGATCCGGTCTTCATTAACCGGCAGGCGATAAAATCCTGGGCCATGCAGTGAAGTAAAACCTTCAAGCTGATCAAGCGCGTCTTCAGCTTCAAAAATATGCGCAAGACACGACATGGTGTTTGGCGCGGTATAGATGCCAGCACAGCCGCAAGCCATCAGCTTGGCAGCGTCCAGATGCGGCGCACTGTCAGTGCCTAGAAAGAAGCTGCCATCATCGGAAATGGCCGCCGCAATCAGGGCGCGGCGGTGGCTTTCACGCTTGGCGACTGGCAGGCAATAATAATGCGGGCGAATGCCACCAGCCAGAATGTGATTACGATTGATAAACAGATGATGCGTTGTGATTGTGGCGGCAATATTGGCACCGCCAGAACGGACATAATCAACACCATCACTGGTGGTTACATGTTCCAGCACAACCCGTAAATCAGGCACACGCCGCCGCAAAGGATCGAGAACGGTTTCGATAAACACCGCTTCACGATCAAAAATATCAATTTGTGGATCAGTCACTTCGCCATGAACACAAAGCGGCAGGCCGATTTCGGCCATTTTTTCCAGAACGACGATGACCTTGTCAAGATCACGAACGCCCGATGCTGAATTGGTGGTTGCCCCTGCCGGATAAAGCTTGACCGCATTGATCAAGCCCGATTTGGCCACCGCGGCAACATCATCCGGATCGGTTGTTTCGGTCAGATATAACGTCATGAGTGGGGTAAAGCCATGACTCGGATTGACACAAGCCATGATCCTGTCGCGATAGGCCGCCGCTTCGGCGCCTGTTACCACTGGCGGCACCAGATTTGGCATGATGATGGCGCGAGCAAAATGGCGCGCCGTATCATCAATCACCGCGCCAAGCATAGCCCCATCACGAAGATGAAGATGCCAATCATCAGGACGGCGGATGGTCATTTGGGTCATGACAAAAATTCCCATAAATTTTGATGGTTACCAACCGATCAATCGAAAACAGATGGCAAAATTCATACCAGCATCATTGCGCAAAATCTACACTGCCCCGACAAACATCATCACCTGCTTTTGCCAGCCTTATCATTTTCTACCTTTTTTCAACAGCTATGTTATATTATAACATTCCAAAATGAGGAACCCAAACTTGGGCACCAAATGGGGCCATCCACCCCAATCATCAGGCAAGGCTTTTATGGCGAGCGACAAAACAGATTTGATCAATCTCGAAAATGCCGGCGTCAGGCGTGACAATCGCTGGCTTGTTCGGGGCATTGATCTGCGCATTCGCAAAGGTGAAATTGTCACCATTATCGGCCCAAATGGCGCTGGTAAAAGCACCACCGCAAAATTGACTGTTGGCACGATCCGCGCCGATGAAGGACGCGTTCAACGCCAAGCTGGTTTGCGTGTCGGCTATGTTCCGCAAAAGCTGCATATTGACCCAGCACTGCCAATGCGGGTTGAACGGCTTTTGGATTTAACGGCCAAAGTCTCGCCGGATGAAAAGAAACAGGCACTTGCGGCGGTTGGCGCGCCGCATTTGGAAACTGCCTTTGTGCAGGATTTATCTGGCGGCGAGTTTCAGCGCATTCTTTTGGCGCGCGCGATGGTTCGCCATCCCAATCTTTTGGTTCTGGACGAGCCTGTTCAAGGGGTCGATTTTGCCAGTGAGGCGATGCTTTACAATTTGATCCGGCAAATTCGCGACACCACCGGCTGCGGGGTTTTGATGATTTCGCATGATCTTCATATCGTCATGGCCGACACCGATACGGTGCTTTGTCTAGACGGTCATATCTGTTGCAGTGGCAGCCCTGATTCGGTGGTCAGCAATCCTGAATATCTTCGCCTATTTGGCGCGCCTGACACGGCGGCGCTGGCGGTTTACCGGCATGATCATGATCACATCCATCTTCCCGATGGCACCGTTCAGCGTGTCGATGGGTCAATCAACGAATCTTGCCACCCTGACAAGCATGAGCATAATCACGATGGGCATGATCATGTTTGATGATTTCTTTATCCGCGCGCTGTTTGCCGGCATTGGTCTGGCGGTTATTGTGGGGCCGCTTGGCTGTTTGATCATCTGGCGCAAAATGGCCTTTTTTGGCGATACATTGGCTCATGCGGCGCTTCTTGGCATTGCCTTGGCCATCTTGGCTGAGGTGTCATCATTGATTGCGGTCCCGTTTGTCACCCTTGCCATCTGTATCGCCATAATTGTTGCCAAGCGAACACCAAGCCTGTCATCAGATACAATTCTTGCCATTTTGGCGCATTCGACCTTGGCGCTTGGGCTGGTTCTGGTTTCGGTGACTGGCGGTCGCAATGTTGATGTGAACGGGCTTTTATTTGGTGATATCCTTGCTGTTGATATAACCGATCTTTTGGTGATCTATGCTGGCGGCGGGGCAATTTTGGCGATTATTGTCTGGCAATGGCGACGCCTTGTTGCAGCAACGTTAAGCCCGGAAATTGCCGAGGCCGAAGGCCTGTCACCGCAACGTACCGAATGGCTGTTCATGGTCCTGATCGCGCTGGTGGTGTCGATTGCCGTCAAGCTTGTTGGTGTTTTGCTGATCACGGCATTGATGATCATTCCCGCTGCCGCCGCGCGCCGCCTTGTTACCAGCCCTGAAATGATGGCAGTATTGGCGTCCATTCTGGGCGTGATTGGGGTGATTGCCGGTCTTTACGGATCGGCCGAATTTGACACACCATCAGGCCCATCGATTATTGTGGCAGGGGCGCTTTTGCTGCTTGGCCTGACATTCGTTCCGCGCCGCCTGTCGGCGGCAAATGACAGCACCGCCCCACATAACCATCATGACGAGGCAGGCCATGACCCAAAATGAAACCCTTGTTTATCAATTGCTATGTGATGCTAATCGGCCACTAAGCGCCTATAATATTCTTGACGCGCTTCGCGATAAGGGCATCCGCGCACCGCTTCAGGTCTATCGGGCGCTTGCCAAATTGGTCGAGCGCGGCGCGGTTCACCGGATTGAAAGTGTAAATGGGTTTGTCGCTTGTCAATTGCATGATTGCGGCGGCAATGAAGTTAGCATCTTCATGCTTTGCACCCAATGCGAACGCGCCCATGAATTCACCGATACCAGCATCGATAGCCGGTTACAAAGCCTTGGCAATGATCGCGGTTTTCAGGCGGCGCATAAGGTAATCGAAATCACCGGTCTTTGTGCCGATTGCGAGACAGCGCAAACAGCCGCGCCGAAACATTAGACATTCAACAGCAGATATTCACGCTCCCACGGGCTAATCACCTCAAGAAAGGCATCGGCTTCGGCGCGTTTCACCTCGACAAACAGCTTGACAAAATCTTCGCCAAGAACCTTATGAAGCGGCTTGGCACGTTCCAAAGCATCAAGCGCAACATCAAGGTTACGCGGCAATGTTTCCAGATCTTCACCACTGACCTTGCGCGGGCGCGTTGGGCGGCGCTTTTCCTGCAAACCAAGCCAGACCGCCGCCAAGGTTGCCGCAATCGCAAGATAAGGATTGGCATCGGCTCCCGGAATACGGTTTTCGATACGCCGGTTTTTCGGATCACCAAGCGGTATACGCAACCCCACCGTCCGGTTATCCATGCCCCACGCCAGATTGGCTGGGGAATCTTCGGTACCGGTTCGCCGCCGATAGGAATTCACATAAGGCGCCATCAATGCCATTGCACCGCTCAGATAACGCTGCATTCCGGCAATCGAATGATAGAAATCATCACTTTCACTGCCATCGTCATTGGAAAAGATATTCTTGCCGCTTGCCTTTGATTTGACCGAAACATGAACATGCATGGCACTGCCCGGCTGTTCCTGCATTGGTTTTGCCATAAAGGTGGCGTGAAGGTGATGGTTGATCGCTGCCTGCCGCACCGTGCGTTTAAACAAAAACGCCTGATCCGCAAGATCAAGCGCATGCCCATGATTGAAATTAATTTCCATCTGCGCGGCACCAGCTTCATGGCTTAGCGTATCAATATCCAGCCCCTGCACATCGCAATGATCATAAATTTCTTCAAATAAAGGATCAAATTCATTGACCGCATCAATCCCATAGGCCTGACGTGCCTTTTCGGCACGACCCGATCGGCCCGGCGGCGTAATCAAGGGCGCATTGGCGTCACTACTTTGCTTGACCAGAAAAAATTCAAGTTCAGGCGCAATCACCGGCTCAAGACCAGCCTCGTCAAAAAGCGCAAGAACCGATTTCAGCACAGCCCGCGATGAAAAAGTGACATTAGCACCATCTTGATGAACCGCATCATGAATGATCTGCGCGGTTGGTTCGTCATACCAAGGCACCAACCTGCATGTTGAAATATCTGGCCGCAAAATAACGTCACGGCCAATTTCATCAAGCACGTCACTATCATAATATTCGCCTGTTACCGACTGGCCAAACACATATTCAGGCAAGCGCAAACCGCCTGATTGTTGCGCCGAAATGAATTTTGTCACCGGTAGAATTTTGCCACGAGCAATGCCCGAAATATCGCTGACCAAACATTCCACTTCGGTGATGTTCTGTTCAGCAAGCCATGCTTTCATATCGAATCCCATCTGTTTTCCTTCCATCGATGGTCATTTCCTTTCATGCAATCAGATTGGCGTTTTGCCTATCGCTTCGTGATATCCTCTAAGGTGCGATCAAGCGCGGCTGCGAGTATCGTAACCATGTGATCAATATCCGAAGGTTCAAAACTAAGCGGCGGTGACATGATCATCGCATCGCGAACCGCCCGCACCATCAATCCCTGATTGATCGCATGATCACGGCAGATCACGCCGATTTCGCCAACCGGATCAAACAGAACCGGACCGGCTTTATCTTTGACCAACTCAATCGCTGCCAGCAGGCCAAAACTGCGAACCTCACCAACAAGCGGGTGCGCTGCAAGCGGTTCGAGGGCTGCGGCCAAATAGGGGCCGGTATCATCGCGAATCTTTTCAACAAGGCCATCGCGGGCAATCAGATCAAGGTTGGCCAAGGCCACGGCCGCCGCAACCGGATGCCCTGAATAGGTAAAGCCGTGATAAAATTCGCCGCCATCATCAATCAGGCGTGTCGCCACCCTGTCGCCAATCATGACCGCCGACATTGGCACGTAGCCTGAGGTCAGCCCCTTGGCAAGCGTCATCATATCTGGCGAAAGGCCAAAGGTCTGGCTGGCAAACCATTGGCCGGTGCGGCCAAAGCCGGTAATCACTTCATCAACAATAAATAAAATATCATATTTGCGGCAAATCGCTTCGACATGATTTAAATAGCCTTCGGGCGGCACAATAACACCGCCAGCCCCTTGGATCGGCTCGGCGATAAAGGCGGCAATATGATCCGCCCCTACTTCATTGATTTTATCCTCAAGCCAGCTTGCCGCCAAGGCAGCAAAATCTGCCGTGCTGAGATTGCCCTGATATAAAAACCCATAAGGCGGCTTGATATGCACAAAGTCAGGTGCCGTTGCCGCCTGTTCATGCATTGCTGTCATGCCGCCCATGCTGGCCGACATGATGGTGCTGCCGTGATAGCCATAGGTGCGGCCAATGATTGTCTGTTTTTGCGGTTTGCCTTCAAGTGCCCAGAAATGGCGCACCATCCGAATGATGGTGTCATTGGCCTCAGATCCTGAATTGGCATAAAATACGTTATTCAGGCCATCAGGCGTAAGATCGGCAAGCCGTTTCGACAGGGCAATCACCGGCTGATTACTGGTTTTAAAAAAATTATTATAATAGGGCAGCGCCGCCATCTGTGATGAGGCGGCATCAACCAATTCCTTCCGCCCATAACCAACATTGACACACCATAGACCCGCCATCGCATCTAGAATGCGATTGCCATCACTGTCATAAATATAGTGCCAATCGGCATGCGTGATGATGCGTGATCCGGCAGCGCGCAATTCGCGGTAATCGGTAAAAGGTGCCATATGATGTGCGGCATCAAGCTGGCGCCAATCATCGGTTGTCATATCCTGCATTATATGTCCATCCAAACTAGAACAATCGGGGTTTTCATTACTGTTTTGGTCATCTTAAAGTAACTACATGAATGGTAATGACCGGCAAATTAAACGCGCCTGGGAATTTCATCCGCCTTTATCAAAATCATGATCAGATCATTGACCATGCTTGCGTCAATTTGCGATCACAGACTACTATCGTTATCGAAGAAGCGCAATCAATCTGACACGAAAACACCTGTTAGGCATAGCCTGATAATGAACCAATAATCGAGATCATGACCGACCTAAATTCCATCTATGCAGCCGAGATTGCCGACAAACCAAAATTTCCGGCACCCACCGGCAATCTTGATTGCGAAATTGCGATTATTGGCGGCGGTTTTACCGGCATGATGGCGGCCTTGACCCTTGCCGAGAACGGGCATGATGTCGTTCTTGTTGAAGCTGATGTCATCGGCAGCGGTGGCTCGGGGCGCAATGGCGGTCATGTCTGTCAGGGCTGGCCAAATGATTTTCACCATATCAGTCGTCAATTACCGGCCGATGAAGCGCAATTGATATGGGATGCAGGCATGCGCGCGGTTGATCTGCTTCGCCAGCGTGTCCAACGCCATAAAATCGATTGTGATTTACGGTTTGGTTATCTTCATGCGGCGCTTCATGACCGGCAGATGCAGGAATTATTGGCCATGCGTGACGAATGGCAGGCCAAAGGCTATGACCATTTAAGCGCTTTGGATAATCGTGATTCGCTTGCCGGACATATTGGCACAAATGCCTACGTTGGCGCATTGCATGACGCCAATAGCGGGCATATCCAGCCGCTGAAATATCTATATGGGCTGGCCCGCGCCGCCAGCGCCGCCGGTGCGCGGATTTACGAACATGCTGGCGTCACCGCGCTTGATGCGACACCCGATACAGCCAGACATGGTGCCAGCACTAAAGGCATTCGCAATAAAGGTACTGGCACCAAGACATTATCGCTTGCCAATGGGCAAAAGATAACGGCGAAATTCGTTCTGTTATGCGGCAATGCCTATCTGCAAAATATCGGCACAAGGAAAATGACCAGCCGGTTAGCACCCGTGACATCATCAGTTCTGGCAACAACACCCTTATCGGATAATCTGATTTCACATATCCTGCCTCATCGCGCCGCAGTTGCCGATTGCAATACAGCGTTGAATTACTATCGGATTGATGCTGATGGCCGGATGATATTTGGCGGGCGTGCCAGCTATACAAATGTCAATCTTGGCAATGTTGAACGCGATTTGAAACAACGCATGGTCGACGTCTTTCCCGAACTTGGCGAAAGCGAAACCGCCACGGTCTGGTCAGGCCGTATCGGCATCACGGTAAATCGGATACCGCATTTCGGAACCGCCGGTGACGGGGTGTTTTTCGTGCAGGGGTTTTCCGGTCATGGTGTTGCATTAACCGGTCTTGCCGGTACCATTCTTGCCAACCATATCATGGGGCAATCACGATTATTCAGTATCCTAAGCAAGCTTCGCCATTTGCCATTTCCGGGCGGGTTTTTGCGAACCCCCGCCTTGGCGCTTGGGATGAGCTGGTACAAGATGCGCGACTATCTTCGCCTCTAGATAAACCGGTGCGGGGCGGCTAGATACGACCAACCGGCTTTGTTGGCGCGCCCTTTTTCTTGGCCAGAACGGCCAGCCAATCATATGCCATATTTGCCGCCGCAATGGCGGTGATTTCGGCATGATCATAGGCGGGTGCCACCTCAACAATATCCATGCCGATCAAATCAAGCGGCGCAAGTCCGCGCACAAATTCAAGCCCCTGCCAACTGGCAAGACCACCAGCAACCGGCGTTCCGGTGCCAGGCGCAAAAGCCGGATCAAGGCCATCAATATCAAAAGACAAATATACTGGCGCGTCACCAGCACGTTCACGCACAATCTCGATCGCCGCATCAATGCCATTGCGATGCACCCACGGGCTAGTCAGAATCTCAAAGCCGTGATCGCTGTCATTATAGGTGCGAAGCCCGACTTGTGTTGATTTGCTGACATCAATAATGCCTTCGGCAACGGCGCGGGCAAACATTGTTCCATGATCAAACCCGACCCCATCATCAGGCCAGGTATCGCAATGCGCGTCAAACTGAACCAGCGCAATCGGCCCATAGGCTTTGGCATGAGCCTTTAGCAAAGGATAGGCAATGGCATGATCGCCGCCAAGGCTTAGCATTTTCGCCCCTGCCGCAATGATTGCATCAGCATGATCAGTGATGCTGTCAAACACCGTATCGGGATGATGCGGATCAAGAAAACAATCGCCAAAATCAATGACCGATAAATGGTCAAACGGATTAAAGCCAAACGGGAAATGTGCCAATTCGGCAAGCTGAACCGAGCCGGCGCGAATGGCGCGTGGGCCTAGACGGCAACCCGACCGATAGGTCACTGCACTATCATAGGGAATGCCGCTAACCACAACATCGACACCGTCAAAATCACGGCTATAACGCCGACGCGCAAAACTTAGCGCACCGCCATAGGTCATTTCGCGCAATGTTTCCTTATTTTGTTTGATGCGGAATGCCGCATCACCAACAGCTTTTGTCATTGTTTCATCCCATATTCGGCACCGCACCGATTTTGCTTATCCCATCTAACAGCAAACCAACATAGAACGCGGCCACACCCCCGCACCAACATCTTTGCGCCACCATCTTTGCACATTACTGGTTTTGGTCTCGGCCGGATAACCGGCGGCGTATCGCCCAGCTTGCACCGATCACCGCCACGGCAACAACAACAATCATCACTGTTGCAAGCGCGTTAATTTCAGGCGTCACACCAAGCCGGACTTTGGAAAATATGACAATCGGCAAGGTAGAGCTTCCCGGACCACTGACAAAGCTGGCAATCACCAGATCATCAAAACTAAGCGTAAAGGCAAGCAACCATGCTGCCACAACCGCTGGCGCAATCACTGGCAATGTGATTGATAAAAAGATAAAGGGCTGGGTTGCGCCAAGATCGGCGGCGGCTTCTTCAATCGCCATGTCAAAATCACGAAGCCGCGCTTGAATCACCACTGCGGCAAAACACATTCCAAAGGTGGCATGCGCAATGATAATCGTATCGACACCGCGTCCAGACGGCCATCCAAACAGGCTTTCCATTGAAATAAACAGCAACAGCATCGACAAGCCAGTGACAATTTCCGGCATCACCAACGGCGCACTGGCAATGGCGCTAAGCGCAAGACGCGATCTGAAATTGCCAAAACGGACAAAGGCAACCGCAATACAGATGCCAAAAATCGTGGCGATTGTTGCCGCCCATAACGCAATGAGCAATGACGTACCAAAGGCCGATAAAAGCTGGTCACTCTCGAGCAAGCCTGCATACCATTTTAGCGACGCACCCGACCAAACCGAAACCAATTTGCCAGCATTGAAACTGAAAATAATCATGATGATGATTGGCAGATATAAAATGCCAAAACCCAGCGCGCCAAGCGATAGAACCAGCCCGTTCATCCGCCCCATCAGCCTGCCTCCGCCTGCTTTGGATTGGGTGTTTCAGCCACCGCATCACGCCCGTCTTGATAGCGGGCATAGATAATCGGAACGGTCAAAATCGCCAAAAGCAGCATCGTAATTGCCGATGCCACCGGCCAGTCGCGGTTCCGGAAAAATTCAGTCCATAACACTTTGCCCATCATCAATTGATCCGGCCCGCCAAGCAGTGCCGGAATGACAAATTCGCCAACCGCCGGAATGAAAACAAGAAGGCTGCCAGCAATAATGCCAGGCAAGGTTAATGGCAGAATAATGGTTCTAAAAATCTGTATACCCGATCCGCCAAGATCCGCCGCTGCATCAAGCAAATCAGCATCAAGCCGAACCATCACCGCATAAAGCGGTAAAATCATCAATGGCAAATACGTTAGCACCATTCCCATATAAATCGAAAAATCGGTCTGCATCATCTGGATGGGTGCATCAATCAGCCCAAGCCATAATCCGGCAGCATTGATAAATCCATTCGGATTCAGCAACCCAATCAAGGCATAGATTCGCAGCAAGCTTGACGTCCAGAACGGCAACATCACCAGCACCAGCAAGATTGTCCGCCATTTTTCATTGCTTCGCGCAATCCACCACGCCATCGGATAGGCAAATAGCAGACAAACAAGCGTCGAGAAAAATGCCAGCTTTATACTGTTGAAAGCCGGCCCAAAATAATCGGACCAATATTGCAGCAAAAGCGCATAATTACCGGTGGTGAAATTGGTAAAAAACCCATCATCACCAATGCCCCATAAAGGTTCATAAGGCGGAATACCGCGGCGCGGCGACGTAAAGGATACTTGCAAGGTTTCAACAAGCGGCAGAAAAAAGAACACGGCAAGCCAAATCAAGGGCAGGGCAATCACCAGTCGTCGGCCGGTGACCGCTGGCAGATTAACAAGATATTTTCCCATGCCGCGAACCATCATTAATCCTGTAGAACAATGACATCTTGCGGGTCGAAATGCACATAACCTGTTTCGCCCCAGCTAAGCGGCGCATCAAGGCTGCGCCTTTGCTGTTGCTGCAATTTAAACATCTGGCCAGATGCTGTCTTCACCCGATAATTTGTCGCAAAGCCAAGATAGGCAAGATCTTCTACAACGACTTCGATCTCGTTCACATTGCCGCTTTTTGTCCGGCTTAGATAAATCTTTTCTGGCCGAATTGCCAATTTGACCGCCGCGCCAATCGGCAAATCATCATCACACGCAGCGCAGATGTTCAGATCACCGCCAATGGTAATGCTGGTTTGATCGCGGCTGGCAACCACCGCGTCAACAAAGCTGATCGTGCCGAGAAAATCGGCAACAAAACTGCTTTTTGGACGTTCATATAAACGGCGCGGCGCATCCACCTGAACCAGCTGGCCAGCATCCATAATGGCAATGCGGCCTGCCAGCGTCATCGCTTCTTCTTGATCATGGGTCACAACAATAAAGGTGGTGCCAAGCTTTTCTTGAATATCCACCAATTCAAATTGGGTGTCTTCGCGCAGTTTTTTATCTAATGCGGCAAGCGGTTCATCAAGCAATAACAGCTTTGGACGCCGCGCCAAGGCACGCGCCAAGGCAACCCGCTGGCGCTGGCCACCTGAAAGCTGATGGGGTTTGCGCCCGCCAAGCTTATGCAGCCTTACCAGTTTCAACAGCGAGTCAACACGTTCGGCAAGTTCGGTGCCACGCATGCCAGCCCGGCGAAGACCATAGCCAATATTATCGGCAACACTCATATGCGGAAAAAGCGCGTAATTCTGAAACATGAAATTCACTGGCCGGTCGGCGGGGGCAACCCCTGCCATATCTTGGCCGTCAATTTCAATCACGCCTTTGGTTGGCGATTCAAAGCCTGCCAAAAGCCGCAACAAGGTGCTTTTGCCGCAACCCGATGCGCCAAGCAAACAAAACAGCTCGCCCTCTTCGATATCCAGCGACAAATCATCAACCGCCACAACATCGGCAAAATGTTTGGAAATTGATTTTAATCTTATAAAAGGCGCCATTTATGTCCTACCCCAACCATTTGTCCAGTCGGTGTTCAGTCGGCGGTGATCAGGCTCACCCCCTGCCCCCGTTTCACGCGAGCAGGGAATTTGCAAAATTTGGTCAGCGGGTGTTAATTACCGCTGCTAAAGCGTGACCAAACACGGTTAACCGCCCGGTCAAGCGCGGCATCATAGACCGGCGTGACAAACAGGTTTTTCTGGGTTTCCTTGCTTGGGTAAATGCCCGGATGCGACAGGACTTCGGGGTCAATCTTTGCCTTGGCAGCTTCGTTTCCACTTGCATACCACACATAATTGACATTATTTGCCGCCACATCAGGCCGCATCATATAATCAATAAAGCGATAGGCATTATCGACATTTTTTGCATCGGCAGGAATTGCCATCACATCAAACCACATATTCGTGCCTTCAGACGGAATATAGTAATTAATGACGTGACCATTATTGGCTTCTTCGGCGCGGGCAGCAGCCTGAAACGCATCACCCGACCACATGATGGCAGCGCAAATATCACCATTGGCCATATCATTGATTGACTGGCTTGAATGGATATAGCGCAAGTGCGGGCGCACCTTGTTCAGCACCTCACCAGCCTGCTCAAATAATTTGGGATCGGTAGAATTACCCGGCTTGCCCAAATAGGAAATGACATTTGGCAGAACATCGGTTGGCGCATCAAGAATGGCAATGCCGCAATCGGCAAGCTTGGCCGCATTGGCTGGGTCAAGAATCAATGACCAGCTATCGGTTGGTGCATTGTCACCAAGGCGTTCGGCAATTTTCTTTTCATTATAAGCGATGCCGGTTGTGCCCCACATATAGACAAGACCTGATTTATCGTCCTGCATCTGTTTATTGGCGAGGCCTTGAACCTGCGCGCTTTGGTTTTTCGCGTTTGGAATGCGGCTAACATCCATTTCGGCATAAACGCCGGCTTGGCGTCCACGCGCCAGAAAATCAGCGGTTGGCACAACAAGGTCATAGCCAGATGATCCAGCTGACATTTTGGCTTCGAGAATTTCGTTTGAATCATAAACATCATAGGTCACGTCAATGCCGGTTTCAGCCTTGAAATTGGCAATCGTGTCCTCGGCAATATAATCCGACCAGTTATAAATATTCAATTTCCCATCGGCATGGGCAGTTCCAGCAGACAGAACACCGGCAACCGCCAGCAATATGATATTTCTCATTTTCTCCTCCATGTTGGTGATTTGACGCGATACCGTCTTGCTTGCGCGGTTCGGACAAATCACGATTTCCTTATTTATTCACCGTAAAAAAGGGCACCCACTCGCTGCCACCATTATAATATCTGTCACCATGATCGTGAAATCAATCACACCTGATCGAGGTAACTGTGATATTCAAATGGCGAAATGTCACCTGAAAACCGCTGCAATTCCTGTATTTTGCAACCGATCAACATAACACGCAAAGTTTCAGGCAAAATCCGCGAAATGACCGCGCTGTTGGTAAAATGGTTAATCGCATCGTCCCAGCTTGACGGCAATGTCGGCAGATCAAGCGCATAGGAACTTGACGTAATCGGCGGTGGTGGTGGCTTTTGATCCTCTAGACCGGTCAAAATCGCCCCTAAAATTGCGGCAAGCACAAGATATGGGTTAGCGTCAGCGCCCGAAACGCGATGTTCGACCCGGCGCTGGCTTGGTGGGCCAAGCGGAACACGAAGCGCTGCCGTGCGATTTTCATATCCCCAACAAACCGCCATTGGTGCGTGCGATTCGATTGCAAAACGGCGATAAGAATTTTGATGCGGCGCAAAGATCAACATGGAATCAGCAAGGCCAGCAAGGGCACCGGCAAGCGCATGGCCAAGAATTGGGCTGCCACCATCACTGCCATCGTCAAAAACATTTTTGCCCTTGCCGTCTAACAGGCTGATATGAAGATGCATGCCATTGCCCGGGCGATCGGCATAGGGCTTGGCCATAAAGCTGGCAGCAAGTCCGTATTTGCGGGCGACCCCTTTGGCAATCTGTTTGAAAAAGGCTGCATCGTCAGCCGCCTTCATCGCATCACGCGAATGCACAAGATTGATCTCAAACTGACCAAGACCGGCCTCGCTGATCGTTGTATCAGCCTCGATCATCTGCAATTTACAGGCAGCGTAGATTTCATTGATCAGGGAGTCATGGTCATTGACCTCATCAATGGCCAAGGCACCATCACGGATTGGTTTGGCACCGGTTAAAGGTGACGCTGGTGCATCGGGTTGGCCGTCGTTTCCACCTTGCGGATCGGCAAGATAGAATTCCATTTCAAAACCAACAACCGGATGAAGATCAAGCACGGCAAACCGATCCAAGATCATACCAAGCGCATTACGGGCGTCACCGGCAAATGGTTTGCCGTCATTATCCATCAGGCTCAATGGCACTAGTGCCGTTGTTTGTTCGGTCCAGGGCATTGGCAATGGGCCGCGTCCAGTCCAGAAACAGCCACCATCTGAGTCACCGGTTTCAAAAACCCATTTACTGTTGGCGATATCACGCCCCCAGATATCAAGATTGGCCGATGATAGCGGCATCCGAATCCCACCATTGACCGCTTTTTTCAGCTGGTTGCACGGCAGCCGCTTGCCCCGCAAAACGCCATTCAGATCAAAAATCGCGGCACGCAGATTGCCAATTTCCGGGTTGCGCGCAAGCCACGCTTCACTGTCAAAATCGCCCATCTTGTCTCTTTTCCAAATTTTCGCCATTTGACGCCGTAAAAGGACAAAATTCAAGACAAATTGCATCGTCATAGTAGGTCAAATATGCACAAACCAATAACGGCTTTCACCAGCAATCCAAAAGCTTGGCAAACCAAGAATATTCTATGGTTTACACTATGCTTCATTACCGTTATAAACGCGGCGGTTTCGCGCCGCCCCAGCTTATGCCGGGCATCGCGCACATCTTTATCAAGCAAGAGGATCCTTTCATGCTTACAAATGCAATTCTGCCGATCACCTTTGGTGCACTCGGTATGATCGCTGCCTTATTGATTTACGTCAATATTCTCAAAACACCCTCGGGCGAAGGCAGAGTCAAAGAAATTGCCGATGAAATTCATCTCGGCGCAATGGTCTTTATGGCCAGCGAATACAAGCGTTTGGCAATTTTCTGCCTTATCTGTATTATCGCCCTTTATGCCAGCCTCGGTGCTGACACGGCTATCTCCTTCACGCTCGGCGCGCTTTGTTCTGGTACAGCTGGTTACATTGGTATGTATTCAGCAACCAAGGCAAATGTCAGAACCGCCGTTGCCGCGAATACAAAAGGTGCAGCCGCTGCCCTGAACATTGCCTTTTTTGGCGGTTCAATCATGGGTCTTACCGTGGCATCGATGGGTCTCCTTGGCATTGGCACACTTTACTTCTTCATGGGCGGCACTGTGCATGGCATTGAAGCCATCGAGGGTTTTGCCATGGGTGGCTCATCAGTCGCCCTGTTTAGCCGTGTTGGTGGTGGTATATTTACCAAAAGCGCCGATGTGGGTGCCGACCTTGTTGGTAAAGTTGAAGCAGGCATTCCTGAGGATGATCCTCGCAACCCAGCGGTTATCGCCGACAATGTTGGTGACAATGTTGGTGACGTCGCTGGTATGGGCTCGGATATTTTTGAATCCTATTGTGGTGCAATGATTGCATCGATCGCGCTTGCCGCGTCGATGTCATTTGAAAACATCGCCCGCCTAGGTGGTAACCAGGCGGTTCTTCAATTCATGCCTTTGGCGCTTGCGTCACTTGGCCTGCTTTGTTCTCTTGCTGGTATTTTTGCGGTGAAGCTATTCTCCAACAAAAGTGCCGATGTTGCCTTGCGCTTTGGTACAATCGGTTCGGCCGTTATCTTTATCGGCGGTGCCTATTTCCTCATCCAAGCCATGGGCGGTGCCAATGGTATTTGGGTCGCTGTTCTGGTTGGTGCGATCGGCGGCATTGTCGTTGGTCTCGTTACCGAATATTACACAGGCGGTGCACCAGTTCGTAAAATTGCGAAAGACGGTGAAACTGGCCCAGCAACAGTGATGATTTCAGGTTTGGCCACAGGCATGCAGTCGGTTGCCATTCCGGCTCTGACCATTGCTGCCATCATCTATTGCGCCAATGCGGCCGCTGGCCTGTATGGTGTTGGTCTTGCTGCGGTTGGCATGTTGTCAACCGTTGGTATCACCATGGCGATTGATGCCTATGGCCCGGTTGCCGATAATGCGGGTGGTATCGCCGAAATGGCAAATATGGGTAAAGAAACCCGTGAAATCACCGACTCACTTGACGAAGTTGGCAACTCAACTGCGGCGATTGGCAAAGGCTTTGCCATCAGTGCTGCGGCGCTTGCCGCGCTGGCGCTGATCAGTGCCTATATCGCCAAGATCAGCAATGGTGATCCGGATTTTGTTCTCGCGATCAATGACCCGATGGTGCTTTGCGGCATGTTCATTGGCGGCATCTTCCCATTCCTTGTCAGCGCGATGACAATGACTGCGGTTGGTGATGCAGCGTTTGACATGATTGTCGAAGTTCGCCGTCAGTTCAAAGAAATCCCGGGTCTTCTCGAAGGAACTGCCAAGCCAGATACAGCACGCTGTGTTGACATTGCGACCCGCGCTGCGCTGCGCAAAATGATCCTTCCGGGATCAATGGCTGTGTTAGCGCCTGTTGTTATCGGCTTTGGTCTTGGACCAAAGGCACTTGGCGGCACGCTTGCTGGTGCATTGGTTTGCTGTGTGATGATGGCGCTGATGATGGCCAATGCCGGTGGTGCTTGGGACAACGCAAAGAAATATGTCGAAAAGGGCAACCTTGGCGGCAAAGGTTCTGACGTCCATAAAGCGGCCGTTGTTGGCGATACAGTCGGCGACCCGCTGAAAGACACTTCAGGCCCTGCGATGAACATCCTGATCAATGTGATGGCTATTGTTAGCCTTGTGATTGCACCGCTTCTGGTGTGATCGCCGTAGATCACTAAATATCAAACCGGCTCTGGCAACAGGGCCGGTTTTTTTATGGGCGCCATTGACGCGGATTAGGGCAACGGCACCGCCCCCCGTAACGAAGGGTTTTGGTGGTAATGATTTTTGAAGTGATGATCTTTGGGGTTGTGGTTCGGCACAACAGCACCCCAAACCCAGCCGCCTCACATCACCGCACATCACCGCGCATCAATCTGCCGCTTGGCATAGCACCGGCATATGATGACGCCCCCACAAACCCCTGATGCTCAATCTTATGAGAGCCAATCTTATGAGAGCCAATCCTGTGGGGGCAAGCGATGCTGCCACTTGCCATGCGCTAGTCGAAAGGCACAAGCGGATAGGCACAAGCAGAAAGTCACCGGCAGCGGATAAGCATATGGCCATAAAAAAACCGGCCCAAGGCCGGTTTTAATATCTGTTATCGCCGTGATGTTACGGCTTGCCGATATTCGGCTTAATGCTGATGGCCATAATAGATGCTGACCGTGTGTTTGGCTTCGGCAAAAAACAGCCAGCGTTCGACAAACACGCCTGCCATATGAAGCAACAAAGCCAGCCCAACACCCATCGCCGAACCGCCATCCATAATCACCAAAAGACATGGCAAAATGCCACCAAGGCCAAGGGCGACTAGCCGCAAACGGTTGGCATGTTTACGCGCAATGACAAAGCCCATTTCATGCTGAAGATAATTTTCTGACGTATGCGGCGGCATAATGCTTCGCACCTCGCCAAGCCCAGCAAGACCAGTTGCCGACGCCAGCGTGCTTCCCGATCCATTGGCACCAGCGACCTGCCACCAAACAAGCTTGACCCCCCACGCTGAGGCGAGCGCCAGCAATACCGCCAGTTCAAAAGCGTCACTTTGCCCCTGACCCAAAAAGGCTTGAAGCCATAATATCGCCAAAAGACCACCAGCCGCAGCAAACATCAAATAGCAAATCGGCGTCAACGAGTGATGCCAACGCGCCACAGTTTTCAATGATGCGTAAATCATCGAGGTGGCATAGACCGTTACCGCCATCAGCAAGGCCGAAGCGATATTCGCCCATAATGGCGGCGTCCCGATGGCAAAAACATGCCATCCCCAACCCGCAAGTGCCAGCATCGCCAGAACCGCTAGCACGCCTTCGCGTGACAGCCAGCTACTACGCCACTGGCTAAGCGCACGCCAAGCGCGTTCAGGATGCCCAAGATGCAATGTCGAGCTAAGCAGCCCCGCACCGATAAGCAGCATTACCAGACCGCAAACACCAAAAATCTGTTGCGGATGAACAAGATCGATAAACCCAAGAACCACCCAGGCAGCAAGGCCAAAGCCAAGACCAGAAATCGACGTAAAGAAAATAATTGACCAGGCAGGACGCATCTTACTTACCCCAGCTTTTCCAAAGTTGAATCGACCCATTTCCAGAAACCGGACGGCGTTGCCTCATCGGCCATTGCCAATAGTGACATCGGGGTATCATTGGCCGCACGACGCGGCCGTGGTGGTAGATATTTATTCACCGGCTTGGTGTTTTGTTCGGGCATCAAATCAACCCCGCCACGCGCAGCGACAAGCAGGCTGACTTCTGAATTTGGATCACCAAGATCGCCATAGTGACGCGCATTGGTTGGGCAAGTGCGAACACAAGCTGGCACCTGATCCTCGCTTGGCAGATTTTCGTTATAAATCCGGTCAACGCAAAGTGTGCATTTTTTCATCACCCCTTCGGCCGGATCCATTTCACGCGCGCCATAAGGACATGACCATGCACAAAGACCGCAGCCAATGCACCAATCTTCATTCACCAGAACAATGCCATCTTCACTGCGTTTGAACGAGGCACCTGTCGGGCAGACGGTAACACAAGGCGCATCTTCGCAATGAAGGCAAGATTTTGGAAAATGCACCACCTTGGCATCGGCACCTGTGCCAGCCTCAAAAGCATGAACGCGGTTTAGCCATGCCCCACTTGGCTTGGCGCCATAGGCATCCGAGTCAGACAGCGACGCACCATAGCCCGATGTATTCCATTCTTTGCAATTCACCACACAAGCCTGACAGCCAACACAGATATCTAGGTCGATGACAAGGCCAAGCTTAATGGCCGATGGTTCAGGTAAACTTGTCATATCACTGGCCTTTCTTTGATTGTTTGGTGGCCGATTTGGTCCATTCAAGACCATAACGAAGCATTGCTTCGGGTTTGGTCAGGCCGGGCGGTGATGCAATCTGATCAAATTGCGGGGCAACCTCAGCAGGCTCTTCCGCAGCAGCAGCCTCGATTTTGACGCGCAAATCAAACCAAGCGGCCTGTCCGGTAATCGGATCCGAATTTGCCCAGCGCATGCCATCGCCTTTTGGTGGTAACAATTCGTGAATGAGATGATTCAGCAAAAAGCCCTTTTTGACCTCAGGCGCATCAGCATCTAATTGCCACGCACCTTTGCGTTTGCCAATCGCATTCCATGTCCAGATCGTATGTTCGTTGACGCCTTCCATGATGGCCACGGGAACCCGAATTTTTCCATGATGCGATGTCACCCAAATCCAATCGCCTTCGCCAACACCAACTTTGCTGGCAAGCGTTTGCGACAGAAACATCGGGTTATAACCATGAATTTGCCGCAACCATGGATTTTGCGATCCCCATGAATGATACATTGCCATTGGCCTCTGGGTCAGCGCATGAATCGGGAATTCATCCTCGTCAATGGCACTGCCTTCAAATGGCGGGTACCAGCTTGGTAATGGCGTAAAGCATTGTTTGACCCGCGCCCGCAAATGCTCGGGCGGTTGAACGTCACCATGTCCTTCGGCAGCAAGACGGAATTTCTGCAACACTTCGGAATAGATCTGGAAATCATATGGCTGTGGGCTGTCGAAAAAGCCCATTTCAACGGCAAAATCCTGATAGGCCATATTTGCCATCTTATAATATTTCGCCGCATCAGGAATTTCAGTATGCCAGAAACCACCATTTTCGATATAGGCATCAAGCTGCGCCGGATTGGGTGATCCGCGCCCTTCAGCCTTGCCATTTTCGCCACGGAAACCGGCCAATGGACCAATCCCCGGCTTGCGCTCATGATTGACGATATAATCACCATAATCGGCATATTTTGCGCTGCCATCTTCATTCACCATACCGGGCAGGCCAAGCCGCGCGCCAATATCAAGAAGCACCGATTGGAATCCGCGCACATCACGATCAGGCGGCAAAACCGGCCAGCGAATGGCATCGGCAACACCATCAGGCTCGCAGATCGGCCGATCAAGAAGCGAGATTGCATCATGCCGTTCAAGATAGGTTGTGTCGGGAAGGATCAGATCAGCATAGGCAACCATTTCCGATTGATAAGCATCGGAATAGATGATTTTTGGAATCTTATATTCGCCACTTTCGTTATCTTTTGCGGTTAGCATATCCATGACACCACGCGTATTCATTGATGAATTCCACGCCATGTTGGCCATATACATGAACAATACATCCACCGGATAAGGGTCACCGGCAACGGCGTTGGAAATCACCATATGCATCAGGCCATGTGCCGACATTGGTGCATCCCAGCTATAGGCCTTGTCGATCCGCTGCGGCGCGCCATCTTTGCCAATGATCAAATCATCTGGCCCCAGAACATAGCCAAGCGGCGCACCAGCCATTGGCTTGCCCGGGGTAACCTGATCGGGTCTACCTGCCGGTTTTGGGTGAACTTCGGCTGGTTTTGGATAGGGCGGCTTAAAGCGGAAACCGCCGGGCACTTCAACCGATCCCAGAATCAACTGCAACACATGAAGCGCACGGCAGGTCTGAAACCCGTTTGAATGCGCCGAGATACCACGCATTGCATGCATTGAAACCGGACGGCCAATCATCGTTTCATGATGTTCGCCCTTCCAGTCAGTCCAAGGCTGGTTAATCACAATTTCCTTGGCAAAAGCGGCCTCGGCCAGATCAGCCGCAAGCTGGCGAATACGCGCTGCAGGAATGCCAACCTTGCCAGCAATCACATCAGGATTATAGGCATCATCAAGATAGGCTTGGGCTATTAACATGAATGATGGTACGGCAACCGCGCCATTATCTAGCTTGACCTCACCTTGCAATTGCGCCGCAGCACCGCGGCTATTGCTGGCAACTGGCTTGCCACTGTTGCGATCGAGGATCTGCGGCTTGCCATCATCATCACGAAGGAACAATCCATCATCGGCTGCCCCCGGATTGCGGATAACCAGCCATGGCGCATTGGTATAGCGGCGCAGATAATCAACATCGATATTGCCCGACAGCATCAATTCGCGAATGAGTGACAGGATCAACAAGCCGTCAGTTCCCGGCGTGACACCATACCAATCATCGGAAATCGCGGCATAGCCCGTTTGCACCGGATTGACCGACACCACCCGCTTGCCACGGTTTTTCAATTTACCAAGACCCATTTTGATGGGGTTTGAATCATGATCCTCGGCAACACCGAACAACACGAACATTTCGGTTAGGTCCCAGTCAGGCGAACCAAATTCCCAGAAAGCGCCACCGATTGTATAGATTCCGCCAGCCGCCATATTGACCGAACAAAAGCCACCATGCGCGGCAAAATTTGGCGTGCCAAACTGCTGCGCCCACCAGCCGGTCAGAGCTTGTGATTGGTCACGGCCAGTAAAAAAGGCCAGTTTTTTCGGGTCAGTTTCGCGGATTGGGGCAAGCCAGCCAGTCGCTGTTGTCAGCGCCTCTTCCCAGCTAATTTCTTCAAATTGGCCACTGCCGCGCGGGCCAACACGTTTAAGCGGGCTTCGCAATCTTGCCGGCGAATAATGCTGCATAATGCCAGCCGACCCCTTGGCGCATAAAACGCCCTTATTCACCGGATGGTCGCGGTTGCCCTCGATATAGCGCACTTTGCCATCACGAAGATGAACATTAATACCGCAACGACATGCGCACATATAGCATGTGGTTTTCTTGACCTCATCCGCGACTTTCGGCGAACGCTCGACAATTGGTTCAACACTCATATTTTCGCTCCATAAAATTAGTCGTCGTCGCGACCGGCAATTGCCGCCAATGCCAAAGATGCTAACCGCGCGGAGGGCGGATCAGACCGGCTTGTCAAAATAATCGGGATTGTCCCACCAAGAACCAGTCCGGCAGCAAGGCCGCCACCAAACCAGACAAGTGATTTAAACAGGATATTGCCCGACACGATGTCCGGCACAACAAGACCATCGGCCATGCCAGCAACGGGTCCGTCAACACCCTTGATGGCAACCGCCTTTGGCGATACCGCCAGATCAAATGATAATGGGCCTGCAAAATCAGCCTTGGCATCAATGGCACTTGCCCGCAGCGCAATTTTGGCCGCCTCGCCGCTTGATGGCATCGCTGGCAAAACCGATTCCGTGGCCGATAAAACGGCAATGCGTGGCCGCGACTGGCCTAGGCGGCGGCTAATTTCGGCCATATGCAAGGCCGCTTCGACGCGGGTTTCGATATCCGGGGCAACATTGACCGCAGCATCGCTAATCAGCAAGGGGCGGCCACCTGCTGGCGGCAGCATGGCAAATAAATGCACCAGCCTTTTGCCAGTGCGGATGCCAGCGGCGCGTTTTACAATGCCGCCCATAAACACATCAGTGTGAAGCTGACCCTTGGCAAGACCGGCAACCCGCCCTTCGCCAAAAAGCGCAATCGCCGCGGCAATTGCCCCGTCTTCGCCTTCGGCCGGTATGATTTCAACACCACCAAGATCCCAGCCAATGGCAGCCGCATCTTGTTTAATGATATCAACTTCACCAATAAGGATTGGCACTGCCAATTTTGCCGCCGCGGCAGCGCGTGCTGTTTCCAATGTTGCTTGGCCAATGGCGCGCACAAATCCAAATGGTTTTGGGGCAGGTGACGCGGCCAGTTCCAGCAGTTCCGGCGGACAGGCCATATCGCCAGTGGCCAGAAAACGGCTAGCTGTTGGGCCGGAAGTTTCGGCGTGGTTTGTCATTCAATTCCCATTTAAACCACCTGCAAAACAGGCATAAATTTTTATCCAGCGACATCGTCTTTTTGGATTTTACAAGATCAAGATTCGACAAGCGGTGCTGGACGAACAGCGCAATGCCTGCCAGCCATTTCTATATGCCATATTCGCCGCCGATCTTAAAGCGCCGATTGGAACCAGATCACGCTATTTCTGGTACCAGTTTCGCCAACCCCTATTGCAGTGGCGCAGGTGCTTACTGATCAGGGTTTCAATTTTCGCATGCTTGCCGCAAGCCTTGCGATGCCTTCAGGAATACGGTCTGTCGAAATTGCCGAATAGGAAAGCCGGAAATAATTAAGCGGCGATGTATCACGATCGAAAAACACATCACCAGCCTCGATCAACACGCCATCCTGCATGGCACGCTCGGCCAAAATACGAGAATCAAGCCAATCAGGGCCACTGACCCAAAAGCTGGTCCCGCCAAAATGCGCGGCGCTATGCGAAAACAGCCCTTCAGCGTCAATTGCGGTTTGCAACACCCGCCGCCGTTCAGCCAGATGGCGGCGAAGACGGCGAATTTGCGCGTCATAATGGCCAAGCGCCATAAAATAGGCCAGCGTGCGCTGGGCATGACCGGGCGGGTGCCGTAAAATCAAATGGCGAAGCGCGCGCGCCTGCTGGATCAACCCTTCAGGTGCCACCATATAGCCAAGCCGCAATCCCGGAAAAACTGATTTTGACAAGCTGCCAACATAGATCACGCGGCCATCCGTATCTTGGGCCTTTAGCGCCGGTGTTGGCGATTCCAGAAAATTCATTTCAAATTCGTAATCATCTTCGATAATCAACAAATCATGCTGCGCCGCCATATCAAGCAATTGCCGCCGGCGCGATGGAGACATCGTATGTGTTGTCGGACATTGATGTGACGGGGTAATAAAAACCGAATCCGCATGGCGAAGCACTTCTTCGTCAAGAATCAACCCGCCTGAATCGACAGGCAAGGCCGTGATTGATTGGGTTCGCTGTAATAAAATATCCCGCAAATCAGGATAAAACGGGCTTTCAATCACCACATGTTTGGATGCGTCGACAAGCAATTGGGCAACAAGATAAAGCGCATTTTGCGCGCCTAAAGTTACCAAAATCTGTTCGGGTCGTGCCTTAATCCCCCGCCGTGGCAAGCTTCGTGAACAGATGTAATTGACCAACATCGGATCATCATGCTGACCAAAATCGCCAACCATCGTGCTGAAATTACGCATGCCTAGGGCCTGACGCGCGCAATCACGCCATTCAGAATGTGAAAATAATTCATCATCCACCTGCCCATAGACAAACGGATAACGATATTCACGCCAATTGACTGGCTTTTGCACCGGCCGGATATAGCTGCAAGATTGCACCAACTTGGTATTCCAATCAATTTTGCCATTCACGGAATCATCTTGTCTCGCAGGGTTGAGATGATCGCCCAATTGATCATCACCCAATTGATGGTCAAGCTGCTGGGCACCCGGCGTATCAACAAGCCGCGTCGTTGGCGCATCGTCACTGACAACATAACCAGACCGTTCGCGCGGCTGTAAATAGCCCGTATCGACAAGCGCCTGATAGGCGAAAATTACAGTATTGCGTGATACTTTGAGTTGCTGCGACAACATCCGGCTTGATGGTAATTTGTCACCCGGCAAAATCGAATGATTGAGAATCAATTCAACAATTGATTGCCTTATTTGCGCCTGAAGGCTGATCCCTGATGACGGATCCAACGCAATGGTTAGATTTTCATTCATTAAAACGTTACCTATCCTGACAGTTTTCGCAATGCCCTCCCATTTCATCGGCAATATCATTGGCAATATTATTGGCAAGGGCACCATGATTTGACGCTGAGACCAATATAACTGGTACCAATCAATGCCGCAACTGGCTCCATAGACAAGGCTTGCTGTCGATAATGGCTTTTGTCAGACTATGATTTATTCGGCAGGGCATTTTGGGATATTTCTGTCTTTGCACATTGCCGAATAAATTGCAGTTTCAATTATCACCAGAAGTGATACACCGAGTTAGAAGGTTTTTAGGCCGATAGCCGTTATTGCCGCTATTGCGTCAGACAAATGATTATGCCGCGCTAGACGCAGCTTTTAGAAGGAGCAGCTAAATGTCGTATGACGTCAATTCACTCGAAGCGCATTGGATGCCATTTTCGGCAAATCGCGACTTCAAAAAAGACCCGCGTATCGTTGTGAAATCTGAAGGCATGTATATGTGGGATTACAAGGGCGGCGAGATCATTGATGGATCATCGGCCTTGTTCTGCACACCGCTTGGCCATGGCCGCCGTGAAATTGCCGAAGCTGTTTATCAGCAAATGCTGGCCAATGACTATACGCCGCATTTCCAGCTTGGCCATCCAGGCTCATTTGATCTTGCCGAGCGTGTTTGCCGGCTGCTTCCCGATCAGTTTAACCATGTATTTTTCACTAATTCGGGATCCGAATCAATCGAGACCGCGATCAAGGTCATTCTGGCCTATCAGCGTGCCGCAGGCCAGGCCCAGCGGAACCGGTTGATCAGCCGCGAACGTGCCTATCACGGCGTAAATATGGGCGGTGTATCGCTTGCCGGTATGGTTCGCAACCGCGAAACCTTTGGCCTGACTTTGCCGAATATCTCGCTGATTCGCCATACATGGCAAGAAGATCAGCGCTTTGCCAAAGGCCAGCCAAAAACCGGTGCCGAACTTGCGATGGATCTTGAGCGGATTGCCGAAAATCTTGGTGGCTCAACACTGGCTGCAGTCTTTATCGAGCCTGTTGCCGGATCAACCGGAACTTTGGTTCCGCCAGTTGGCTATCTGGAAAAAATCCGCGAGATTTGTGACAAGCATGGATTGTTGCTGGTATTTGATGAGGTCATCACCGGGTTTGGCCGTATGGGAACCCCATTTGCCACCCAGAAATTCAATGTGCGCCCCGATATCATCACCATGGCCAAGGCACTGACCAATGGATCGATTCCAATGGGCGGCGTTGCCGTGACCGATGAAATTTATGACACCATCACCAATGCTGCACCAGAAAATGCCATTGAATTTTTCCATGGTTATACCTATTCGGCGCATCCGGCAGCCTGTGCTGCGGGCATTGCAACCCAGAAAATCTATGAAAGCGAAGGCATTTTTGAACGCTCAGCAGCGCTTGAGGATTATTTCCTTGATGCCGTCTGGACGCTTCAGGATCATCCGCTTGTTGCCGACATCCGCGGTATTGGCCTGATGGCCGGTGTCGAGGTTCATTCTGACGGCGTTCCTGGACGGCGCGGTGGGCAAATGCAAAAGGATATGTTCTGGAACGGGCTTCATGTGAAATGGACTGGCGATAATGCGATTGTTGCACCGGCCTTTGTTGCCGAGCGCAAACATATTGACGAGATTGTCGATAAATTCCGCAAAACCTTGGACGAAGCCCTAGAAGCCAGCGTCTAATGATCGCGGTAAGCGGCAGCGGCATCGCTGGCCTAGCGGCCGCACTTGCCGTTCTTCGCAACCAAAAACCACTGTTGCTTGTTGCTGGCCAGACGCCAGCAACAACGCTTCAAGGCGGGGTGCAAATCGCCCCTAATGGCTGGGCCGCCCTTGACCAACTAGGGCTTGGCGATGTGGCGCGCGCACGGGCGACTACTTTACAGGCAATTACGGTTCGCAATATGCGGTCAGCGGCAACCCTTGCCAGCCTTGATCTAAGCGCGTCACCCTATGCCAGCCTGTCACGTGCCGATCTTGCCAGCCTTCTAAGAGCCGAAATCAGCGCCTTGAGCGGCATGACCGATATCGCCGCCAATATCACCCATGCGGTTCAGCGCGGCCCCGATCAGGGCAAGGCGGTGCATATGCTAACCGATGATGGTGGGCGGCATATTGTCAATGCGTTGATCGCCGCCGATGGCGTTTCTGGTTTTGGCCGCCATTATGTCAATGGCACGGATAGCGGCATGGACACCGCCCCCGACAAAGGACGCGTTGCGATGCGCGCCGTTGCCAAAACCACCAATTTGTCACGCATTTTTTCCCAACCCTTTTGCAATCTATGGCTTGGTCAGGGCGCACATTTCGTGCATTACCCGCTACATGGCGGCAAAGATGTGAATATGGTGCTAACGCTGGATGCGGCCAAAGCTCGTGATGATTGGCAGCAACGCTATCTTGGGCGCAATGACATTCTTGGCCAGCTTTGCGACCATGCCGATATCAAATGGGTCAAAACAGCCCTTCCTGCGCATCCCTATCATGATTGCTGGCGACGTGGCCGAACAGTGCTGGCGGGCGATGCCGCCCATCCGATCCCGCCTAATCTGGCACAAGGTGCCGGACAAAGCCTTGTTGATGCGGCCAGCCTTTTGCGCTGGATGGCAGATGATGATCTTGATTCGGCCCTGTCAGGCTATGCGCGCGAAAGATCAAAAGCGGTTGGCGTGATTTTCAAAAAAGCCGCGGTAAGCAGCAAAATCATGGCGCTTGACGGCACGAGCGCAACGGCGCGAAGCACGCTTATTGGCCTTGGTGGTGCGCCAATGCTAAACGCATGGCTTGCCGAGGTCTGGGCGGCGGCCTAGGCGACACCAGCTGGCCTTTGCCACATCGCTAAATCATTACAAGTGAAAGCCGCGATCAGCCTTTGCCGCGCCATGGGATAAGCCGCCCAATAACCCAGCGCATCATCAGATCGAAAATCAAACCTAAACTGCCCATGATCAAAATCGTGACCCAGATCAATTCATAATCTGAAACCGTTCGCGCGACATTTTCGATAAAGCCAACACCCGTTGTACCAGCCAGCATTTCAGCCGCCACAAGCGTACCCCAACAAACACCAATCGAAATGCGGATACCTGTCATGATTTCAGGTAAGGCATTTGGCAAAATCACATAGCGCAAGATCTGCCGGTCACTGGCACCAAGCGAATGTGATGCCCTGATTTTTGACAATTGCGCCCCTGATGCGCCGGTTCGTGCCGAAATCACCATAATGGCAAACGCAACCATGAACAAAAGGAAGATTTTACCATCATCCTGAATGCCAAAAATGGTCAGGATCAATGGCGCCCATGCCAAGGGTGGCACTGGCCGGTAAAGCTCTATCATCGGGTCAAAGAAAGATTTGCAAAAACGCGAAACCCCCATATAGATGCCAAGCGGCACACCAAGCAAAACACCAAAGAACATCGCAACCAGAACGCGGAAAAGCGAGTCCCAGATATGACCGTCCAGCATTGGAATCGCACCAAGATAAACATCGCCTTGCGCCAGCGCCAACATCCAGTCTTTATAATTCGGCTCGAACCGCCCTTCATCATTTAACCGGCCATAATCACCGGGAAGAAGATCAATCAGCGCATCCGGAATCACAAAGGACACAACATCTGAAATCGGCAGCCATTTCCACCATAATAAGGTGGTGCCTTTGTAACCGCCGCCATTTTCCACATCAGGATTGGCAAGCGCAAAAAACGTGGCAACAACATCGGTTGGTTTTGGCAGCCAGCGCCCCGGCCCCTGCTCGGTACATTGCGTGCGTGATTTCACAATATCGCCAGCCGGGAAAAACAGCATTTCAACAATACCAAGACTGCCCTTTGACCGTTCGGCCTGATCAAGCATCGTCTGAACAGCAACCTGCATTTCGGCCATGACAACAGACGGGAAAATCTTGCCATCGTCAATCCGCTTAAAAATACGATCAACCGCTTTCATGTAATCGGCGCGTTCTTTGACAATTTGTGGATCGCCATCATCCATTGATGGTGATTTTTTCAACGCGGCAATCATTGCCTTTGTTTCGGCAATCAGCGCTTTTGCTGCTGGAGCCAAATTGCGAATTTTCAAATAATCTTTTGATATGGCAGCGGCATCGCGGGCAAGCGCATCATACATCGCGCCTTTTGCCGAAACCGGAAGCATCGGAATTTCCGGCTCGGTAATCCCCCATGACGGCTGCGCCAACGCCTCAGCTGGTGCTGTCCAGCCCAATTTTGGATTGGCCAATTCATTTGTTATTGCGGCATAACCAGCCTTGATGGCTTGAATTTCGGCAATCGTTTTCTGATCAACAAAATCTGGCGTTGCCATCATGCTGATCAATTGCTGGGTGTTTTGCATGACCAGCGTCACACGCGCCGCATCGGCTGGCGAAAAGGCGTTGACCGGAAGCCGCGCCTGCAATTCATCAAGCTGGCGTGAATTACGCACCAGCAAGGTTTTAGATTTGGAATAGCGTGACTCAATTGCTAACGACGATGTAACCGGCGATACCGCCTCATGCAGTTTGGCAACCTGACATAATTCATTGGCCGCTTGCGGAAAAAATGCCCGCGCTGAGCCCCATGAAAAATAGAACCAAACAAGAAGCAATGTTGACACACCGCAAACCGCCCAGAACCAGCCACCAACGGTTCGTTCCGGATCACCAAAAACCTGATCCTTTTCGCGAAGCCGAGTTTGTTTTAACCCATAAAAGATCGAGGCAAAAAAACTGCCAACCAAACATAGGATGATGACTGCCGCGACCAAGGCGCGATTATCTGAAAGCCAATCAAGCACCGCCCATAATCTCCTCTTCCATATTCCAGATCATGGTTAGAATTTCTTCACGAACTGTGGAAAATTCAGGCTCTAATTTAATATCGCGCAATGAGCGTTTCAGCCCCCATTCCGCAAAGGGAAGCTGATATTCCTTGTGAATTCGACCTGGACGCGGTGCCATCACAAACAAACGCTCGCCAAGCAATAAAGCCTCTTCAACCGAATGCGTGATAATGATGATGGTCTTGCCAGTTTTCTTCCATAATTCCAGAACCAGTGATTGCATTTTTTCGCGTGTCAGCGCATCAAGCGCGCCAAGCGGTTCATCCATCAAAATCACATCTGGATCATTCACCAAACAGCGCGCCAGTGCCACGCGTTGCTGCATGCCACCTGATAATTGATATGTTGGCGTATCGGCAAACCCCTGCAAGCCGACAGTTGCCAGCCATTTTTCTACCTGATCACGCGACTCGGCCTCGCTAACCCCTTGCATCCTTAGCCCGAAATCAACATTTTTGGCAACGGTCAGCCATTCAAAAAGCGCGCCCTGCTGGAACACCATACCGCGATCGGCACCCGGGCCATCAATCACGCGGTCGCCAACAGCAATCTGGCCACTGGTTGGGGTGATGAAACCGGCAACCATATTCAGCAATGTCGTTTTGCCACAGCCAGACGGGCCAAGAACACTTAGCAACTCACCCTTTTTTAAAGTGAAATTAATGTCTTTTAGAGCTTCAACCTTGGCGCCAGTTTGCTGGTTTGCAAAGGTCATGCATAAATCTGTGCATTTGAGATCAGCCAAGCGTGACCCCCTTTATCAAATTAGAAAAACAAGGCTCGCAAAAGCCTTGTTTTTCCTGTTTTCAAAATTCGCGTTTAGTCAAGATATTCGCCGGTGATGACTTTGCCGATCTTTTGATCAACATTCCATGCACCAGCTTTCTTAAAGACTAAACCAAGTGACTCGGCAGCCGCAACCGCAACACCGTCAGAACCGAAGAATTGTTCCTTCTGCTCGGCTGCTGTTGGGAAGATAAAGCCAGACATCTGGTTCTTTGTTGTCGAAACATCCATACCGGCATCCGCAGCAACTTTCTTCAACTGCGCATCGCTTGCAGTCCAGCTTGCGTTTGCCTCATGTGTGACCTCAAGGAAGGTGCGCAACAAGCCCGGATTTTCGGTGGCGAATTTTTCAGTCACTGACACAACGTCAAACGAGCCAATACCGGCATCACGCTTTTGCTGTGATGACATGATTGGGGCTCCGACTTCGCCAGCTTTTTTAGCTGAGTCACCGCCAAAGATACATGCCATATCAACTGAGCCTTCGGCCAGTGATACCGCGCCATCAGCAGGTGCCTGATCAACAATCTTCATTGTTGATGTATCAACATTGAGAACCTGCATATATTTGCGGAACGCAAAATCTGCCATTGTGTTCAACGGCACAGCAACGGTTCTGCCTTCAAGCTCAGATGCGTTTGACGAATTGATGCCAAGACCGTTTTTCACAAAGCAATCATTTGCTTCATAAATCACCGCAACCGACACCATTTTGATTGGCGCGCCCTGCTGGATCGCGGTCACAAATGGGGCAAGGCCCTGTGAATAGGCGATATCAATGTCACCAGCAAGCATGGCTTCGGTCATTTGAACGCCTGTTGAAAAATTTGTCCATTTGACGTCAACACCCATGGCGTCGTCATAAGCCTTGTCGACTTTGGCGATCTGGTTTGGTGTTGCCCATTCCAGGAAAAACGCAACATTGACGCTATCAGCTGCATGCGCAAGGCTTGCGCCCCCCATCATAACTGCTGCAACGCTGGCTGATACAATATTTTTTGTCGTTTTCTTCATATTAATCTCCCTTAACGATGGCAAAAATCTGCCTTGTAAAGATGTTACTGAAACATGGCGATTGGCACACCACCCTACATACATCCGGAACGCTAGCATGTTTCGAGTTTGCCTCAATAAAAAAATTGGCCAAGGCAAAAAAACAATGAAAATAATGATGTTGGTTTGTTCGCCGCAGAATGTTAATTTGCGCCCTTACAGCCCATAAATGACTGCATTAAAGAGCCGCCATGACTTCGTTTACCGCTGAAATGAACGCGATGCTTGACTGCCTCGGCACCGCCAATGATGGCTTTGTGGTTGCGGCATTATATAAATTCGTCTCGCTTGACGATATCGACGGGTTGCGCCAGATCTTGCAGCAGCTTTGCGATAAAAACCAGATCCTTGGCACGATTCTTTTGGCTGAAGAAGGCATCAACGGCACGATTGCCGCACCGCGGGACGGCATGACGCGATTTTTGAATTGGTTAGAGGCTGATGGCCGGTTTGATGAGTTATCGCTTAAATTTTCATTTAGCCCTGATCAGCCCTTCCTGCGGATGAAAGTGCGTCCCAAGCGCGAAATTGTGACAATGGGCTGTCCTGAGGTTAATCCAGCCAAACGCACCGGCACCTATGTTGACCCAAAAGATTGGAACGGGCTGATTGCCGATCCCGATGTTTTGCTTGTTGATACTCGCAATAGCTATGAAACTGCGATTGGCATGTTTGCTGGCGCCGTCGATCCCATGACAACAAATTTTCGCGAATTTCCCGAATGGGCGCATTCGCTTGCCAATCAGCCTGCCGACCGACGTCCCAAGAAAATTGCAATGTATTGCACTGGCGGCATTCGCTGCGAAAAAGCCAGCGCGCTGATGCAGGATATAGGTTTTGACGAGGTCTATCATCTCAAGGGCGGCATTTTGAAATATCTTGAAGATGTCCCCGCCGCCAACAGCCAATGGCAAGGCGAATGTTTCGTTTTTGACGGGCGCGTGGCGGTTGATCATGATTTACAGCCCGGAAGCTATGATATGTGTCATGCTTGCCGTATGCCGCTATCGGCCGATGATCTGGCGCATCCCGATTTTGAAAATGGCATTAGCTGTCCGCATTGCAAACCCGACCTTGATCCTGACCGCGCAGCGCGTTTTGCCGAGCGGCAAAAACAAATGCGACTTGCCGCTGAACGAGGTGAGGCGCATCTTGGCATAGACCCGCGCCGCAAAAAAACATCACCATCCGCGCCGCAAAGCGACTAGCGCTGGCGTCCATGCGGCGTTAGAAAATTAAGAATGGGGCCTTTTGGCACAATGCCTGTTGGGTTCAGATTGCGGTGACTTGCATAATAATGTGTTTTGATATGCGGCATCACCACCGTTTCGGCGATCCCGGGCATTTGATATAGCTCGCGAAGATAGCCCGACAAGGCCGGATAATCGGCAATACGCCGTAAATTGCATTTGAAATGGCCAACATAAACAGGGTCAAACCGAACCAATGTGGTGAAAAGCCGCCAATCAGCTTCGGTGATATCGTCCCCTAGCAGATAACGGTTTTCACCCAAACGCACCTCGATACGGTCAAGCGCGTCAAACAGATCCGTTACCGTCTCATCATAAGCCAGTGCCTTTGTCGCAAATCCAGCGCGATAAACGCCATTATTGATATGCTGGTAAATATCATCATTGATCATCTCAATGGCATTGCGGCGTGCCGCTGGCCAGAAATCCAGCCGATTGCCGGTAATCGCATCAAATGCCGAATTGAACATACGAATAATTTCTGATGATTCATTCGAAACAATCTGTTCGGTTTGCTTGTCCCATAAAACCGGCACCGTTACCCGCCCCGTCACATCTGGCTTGGATTTCTGGTAAATTTGATAAAGAAAATCACTTTGATAGAGTGTGTCGCCAGTGGCAAATTCATCAGTGACAAAGCTCCAGCCATTATCCAACATCAGCGGATGCACAACCGAAACTGAAATATGCGTATCAAGCGCCTTTAGATGACGAAAAATCATCGTCCGGTGTGCCCAAGGGCAAGCATGCGACACATAAAGATGATAGCGTCCTGATTCGGCTTTAAAACCAGCCTTACCGGTTGGCCCAGCGGCACCGTCTGCGGTTATCCAATGGCGAAATCCAGCATCTTCACGAACAAATTTGCCATCGGTCTTTTCGGTATCATACCAAGCCGTTGACCAGCTTCCGTCAATTAATAACCCCATTTGGATTCTCCATGGTCGAAAGCGATGACAAGCTTGTTCAGGCCGCCGCATCACGCCCGCTAATCATTAGCAATATCATCGGCAATATCATTGGCGATGCGAAATCAGCCAGCCGCAGCGCGAATTGCCGCGATATTTTCGGCATAGGATGCACCTTTAAATACGGCCGAACCGGCAACAAGCGCGCACGCACCTGCGGCCACCACCTTGCCAGCATTATCCGCCGTGACACCGCCATCAACCTCGATGGTGATCGGACGATGACCAATCATCGCTTTGGTGGCGGCAATCTTGTCGATCATAGCATTGATAAAGCTTTGCCCCCCAAATCCGGGATTGACCGTCATCACAAGGATAAGATCCAACCGGTCAAGAACATGCTGCAAACCATCAATCGGCGTATGCGGATTCACCGAAACACCAGCTTTACAACCAAGCTCGCGGATATGGCTAAGACTGCGGTCAAGATGCGGGCAAGCTTCGGCGTGAACGGTAATGATATCCGATCCGGCAGCGGCATATTCGGCCAATAGCGCATCAGGGTTTGACACCATCAGATGCGTATCAAAACATTTCTGACTATGCGGCCGCAAAGCCTTGATCAAAGGCGGGCCAAAGGTCAGGTTTGGCACAAAATGACCATCCATGACATCAAGGTGAATCCAGTCGGCACCTGCCGTATCAACAGCTTTCACTTCGTCGCCAATCCGGCTGAAATCAGCGGCCAAAATCGACGGGGCAATAATCAGATCATCAGTCATTTTATCCAGTCCCAATCATGGTGAATTCATGCTGGTATTTCGCGCAAATTTGGCGCTTTACAAAGTTTATCTAATGACAATAACATCAAATTACAAGCTATTCACCAGCCCCATGCCCAGCATCCGATGACGCCAACCGACCATATTTTTTCCACCTGCGTCAAAATATAGCTGATAAGACGATGACAAACCCTTTTGAAATAGGGTAAGTTTATCTCTCCTTTCCGACGACAAACCCCGACTTCCAAGGACAGAAACATGACCTCTTCAAAGCCACAATTTCAGTGGGACGATCCTTTTTTCCTTGAGGCACAGCTTAGCGATGAAGAACGTATGGTTCGCGATGCCGCCAAGGCATTTGCCGATGACATTCTGATGCCACGCGTCATTGGCGATTTCCGCGATGAAGCTTTTGATCCAGCTTTGCTGAAAGATATGGGCGTGCTTGGCCTTCTTGGTTCGACAATCCCCGAAGAATTTGGCGGCGCTGGCGTTAATCATGTTGCCTATGGTCTTGCTGCTCGCGAGATTGAACGGGTGGATTCTGGTTATCGTTCGGCCATGTCGGTTCAATCATCACTTGTCATGCACCCAATCTATAGTTTTGGCAGTGACGCGCAAAAACATAAATTCCTGCCAAAATTGGCAACCGGCGAGATGATTGGCTGTTTTGGCCTGACCGAGCCTGATTTCGGATCAGACCCGGGCGGCATGGTAACCAAGGCGGTCAAAACGGATGGCGGCTATCATTTGTCAGGGTCGAAAACCTGGATTTCAAACGCCCCCTATGCCGATATCGCCATTATTTGGGCCAAGCTTGATGGCGCGATCCGCGGCTTTATCGTCGAGCGTGAAACGGCTGGCAGCGGCTTTAGCACACCCAAAATCGAGGGCAAGCTGTCGCTTCGGGCGTCGGTTACCGGCTCGATCCAGATGGATAATGCCTTTGTGTCTGAGGATAATCTTTTACCGCATGTTAGCGGATTAAAAGGGCCGTTTTCCTGCCTGAACAAAGCGCGCTATGGCATTGCTTGGGGCGTGATGGGCGCGTCTGAATTCTGCTGGCACGCAGCGCGTCAATATACGCTTGATCGCAAACAATTTAACCGGCCTCTCGCCGCCAATCAGCTTATCCAGCTAAAGCTTGCCGATATGCAGACCGAAATCACCCTCGGATTGCAAGCCGCGCTTCGGGTTGGCCGCTTGCTTGACGAAAATAACTGCGCACCGGAAAATATTTCGCTGATCAAACGCAATAATTGTGGCAAGGCGCTCACCATTGCGCGGACATCGCGCGACATGCATGGCGGCAATGGCATTGCCGAGGAATATCACATCATGCGGCATATGATTAATCTGGAAACGGTCAACACCTATGAAGGCACGCATGACGTCCATGCGCTTATTCTAGGACGGGCACAAACTGGATTGCAGGCCTTTACCGGCGCCTGATAAGGGCAAAGCATATAAATCCAAACAGATAATGTTTGGCAGTTAAAAACCGGCATGGCCTGATGAGGGTCTAGCCCGTTTTTTTGCGCCACCATGTCAGCAGATAGGCCGGCTCAACCACCACCACGCCAACACCAAAAATCACCACTATCCCCCCAGCAAGAACCATCGGGTCAGGCACCTCGCCAAGCATCGTCACAGCACCAAAAATTGCCGCAACCGGCAGCAAAAGCAAGACCGGCATCACCATTGGCACCGGATAACGCGCCAACACATAATACCAAGCCGAATAGCCAATCGCGGTCATTACCACGCCAAGATAGATCACCGTAAGCCATGCTTCGATTGGCGCTGCCTGAATGGCGGGTAGCGGATTGCCATCAAACAGACAGGATGCCAGCAGCATTTGTGGACCAGCCATAACCCCAATCCATGCGGTAAGCTGGAACCCGCCCAAAGCCCCGTCAAGGCGGCGGATCAGAACCTGACCAAATGCCCAAACAAGCGCCCCCGACAGCACTAGTCCGATGCCAAGCCATTGCCCCGCCAATGCGGGCGCACCAAGAATAACAACAACCCCGCAAGACGCCATGACAATGCCGAGAATTTGCCGAAGGCTTGGCCGCTCGCCAAGCAGAATGGCGGCGATGATCACGCCAAAAATCACCTCGCTTTGCACCAGCAACACCGCTGGCGTTGCCGCCATCAGCGCCAAACCGGAAAAGGTAAGCCCATATTGCAAGGTCGCGGCGATAAACGAAATCCAGCACAAGGTCCAGAAATGCCCGCGTGGCAGGGGCACAAACCATGCCAGCACGATTGCTGCCAGCACAAACCGCATACCCATTAACAGCAATGGCGAAAAATGCCCAAGCCCGGCCTTGGCAAAGGTAAAGCCAAAGCCCCATGTCAGCGGCACGATCAGGGCGATCAGAATATGGCGAAATTGCATCGGTGATTCCTGTTAATGCGGCGCTTTCATATGCGTTAAAAGCCGGTCAAGAAACCCCAGCCCATCGCCAAGTGCCGTCACTTCGATAAATTCGTCAGGCTGATGCATTTGCGCCATACCGCCCGGCCCAAACACAATCGTTTCAATCCCGGCCGCCTGAAAATGCCCGCCATCAGTTCCAAAAGACACCACATCGGGCGTTTCATTTGTCCAGAGCTGCGCCACCAAATTGGCCGCCGGTGACCCAGCTCGCGCCTGCATGCCCGGACACCATGATTCGACAATCAGATCAATGCCCGCATCCGCGTGGATCGCCTGCATTTCCGGCAACAGCTCTGTGGTAACAAATTGCTGGATTTCGCCGAGAATGGCATAGGGATCATCTTCTGGAAGCGGGCGAATTTCCCACAGAAACCGGCAATGATCGGCAATGATGTTTCGCGCTTCACCGCCTTTGATATGACCAACCGAAATGGTGGTATAGGGCGGGTCAAATGGCGTGTCACGCCGCGGCTGGCTTGCCAATGATCGCGCCTTATCCTCAAGATGGCTAATCAGCCGCGCCGCGTAATAAAGCGTATTCACCGTACCACGCGGATCAGAGGCATGCCCCGCCGTTCCGCGGATATCGGCAATCAGTTCAAGCCCGCCTTTATGGCCAATAAATGGTTTCATCCCGGTTGGCTCACCAATCACGGCAATCGCCGGTTTGACGCCTAGCCTATCCAGCAACGACGGCATTTGCGCCGCACCGAAACTGCCAACCTCTTCATCAAAGGTAAAAGCAAGATGCACAGGTTTGGCAAGCTGGCTTGCCGCCTCTTGAAAAGCAGGCACCATCGCAAGCGCAATCGCCAGAAACCCTTTCATATCGACCGCGCCGCGCCCGTAAAGCCGCCCATCCTGTTTGTACAAAACAAATGGATCACGCGACCAGCCCACCGGATTGGCTGGCACGACATCAAGATGACCCGACAATAAAATCCCACCATCAATTTGCGGGCCAATGCTGGCAAACAGACTAAATCTTTGCCCATCTTCATGCGAATCCAGATGCACAATGACGCCATAGGATTCAAGATAGGTTTTGATGTAATTGACAATTTCGCCATTTGGCTGGCCACTGATTGAGGCAAAGCCAACAAGATCGGCCAAAAGCGCCTCAGCAGCGGCAAGCCGGTCAGTCATCGCTGCACCAGATGAACATGCTGTGGAAAATCAGCCAGCTTGTCACAGCCGGTTTTGGTCACATGCAAGGTCTCGCTAAGCTCCATGCCCCAGCCATCCATCCACATGCCAAGAATGATGTGAACAACGGCATTTTCGGGAACCGGCACTTTTTCATCTGGCCGGAAACTAAGCGTATGTTCGCCCCAATCAGGGGCATAGGCAGCGCCAATCGAATAGCCAATGCGGCTTTTCTTTTCCAGCCCGTAACGATCAAGCACATTTTGCCATGCCGCATGAACATCACCAGCAAACACATCTGCGCGCAAAGCCACCATTACCGCGTGCATACCCTCTTCAACCGCCTTTGCGGTTTCTTGAAGCTGTTGCGACGGCGTGCCAAGATGCACCGTTCGCGCCAGCCCAACATTATAGCGTTTGCGGCAACCACCAAGTTCAAATGCCACGGTCTGCCCCTCTTCAAGAACGCTATCATTCCAAAGTGGGTGCGCGGTTGACGCCGCCTCGCCAGCCAAAATCAACGGGTGAATTGCGGTCTGGCCGCCGCCAAATTCGGGGGTGCCGCGAATTTGTGCTGCCATCACATCGGCCATCAGATCGCATTGCCGCACACCAGGGCGCGCCCCGTCCCATGCGGTTTGCATTGCGATTTCGGCAATGCGCGCCGCCTCGCGCATAACGGCAATTTCGGCATCACTTTTGACAAGCCGAACCCAATTGACCAGCAAATCAGCATCAACCCAAACCGCTTTTGGCATCCCATCCTGCAAACCAGCAAGCGCGCGCGGCGATAAATAATAAACATCGCTTTCATAGCCAATTTTTGCATTGGCAAAACCAGCCTTTGTCATCCAATCGGCCAGAAATACCGCCGGATGCGTATCGGGACGTTGAACCAAAGTTTCGGGATAGGGGATGATTTGATCAGCCGTTAGATAGCTGGTAAAGCGGGCAGCCCCTGCATCCATTTCGCGCCCCATCCAGAACGGGCCGTGATCAAGATCGACAAGCATCATTTGCGGCGTATAAAAAGACCAAGCGTCATAACCACATAGCCAATTTATATTTGATGGGTCACCAATGATGATGGCGTCAAGACCACGATCCCGCATCACATGGCGAACACGGCGCAGCCGATCATCATATTCGGCCTTCGAAAATGCTGGTACCATCATGCCTCCATTGTCTCGATATGCACGCCGCCTTTATGGGCATCGAGGTTCCAAAACGCAAATTTCCAGTCAAAGGCGTTTTTGGCCGCAGTCAAATGGCCGCGCCTTTGCCCATCAATAAACCACAACCGAGCGAATTGACTCGCCAGCATGCATCAGATCAAATCCCTTATTAATTTCATCAAGCGACAGCGTATGGGTGATCATCGGGTCAATATCGATCTTGCCATCCATATACCAATCAACAATTTTCGGCACATCAGTTCGGCCACGCGCCCCTCCAAAGGCGGTGCCACGCCAGCTTCGTCCAGTCACCAGCTGGAACGGGCGGGTGCTGATTTCCTGACCCGCACCCGCAACGCCGATGATAATCGATTCACCCCATCCTTTATGCGCACATTCAAGCGCCTGACGCATAACCTCGACATTGCCGATACATTCAAATGAATAATCAGCACCGCCACCGGTTAATTCGACAAGATGGCCAACAAGATCGCCTTTGATCTTTGACGGATTGACAAAATGCGTCATGCCAAATTTTTCGCCCCAGGCTTTTTTGCTGTCATTCATATCAACGCCAACGATCATCCGCGCGCCAATCATGCGAAGCCCTTGAATCACATTCAGCCCGATACCGCCAAGCCCAAAAACCACCGCAGCGCAGCCCAGTTCAGCCTTGGCCGTATTGATCACCGCGCCAAGGCCGGTTGTAACGCCGCAACCGATATAGCAAATCTTGTCAAACGGCGCGGCCTTGTTCACCTTGGCAAGTGCAATTTCCGGCAGAACCGTAAAATTTGAAAAGGTCGATGTTCCCATATAATGCAGGATCGGTTTGCCCTTTAGCGAAAAGCGACTGGTACCATCGGGCATCACCCCTTGGCCTTGGGTGCTGCGGATGGCCTGACAAAGATTGGTTTTCGGGTGAAGACAGTAATCACATTCGCGACATTCAGGCGTATAAAGTGGGATCACATGATCACCAACGGCAACACTGGTTACACCAGTGCCAATCTCGCGGACAATCCCTGCCCCTTCATGGCCTAGAATGGCCGGAAACATGCCTTCAGGATCAGCCCCTGACAGGGTGAATTCATCAGTATGACAAATGCCAGTTGCCATGATTTCAACAAGCACTTCACCTTGGCGCGGGCCATCAAGATCAACTTCCATAATCTCCAGCGGCTGGCCTGCTGCCACTGCAACTGCGGCGCGTGTTTTCATAATGATTCCCCTTTTACAGGCCCGATCGGCCTTTTTGATTTTACATCTTGCCTCGCAAAACGATGGCATAATAAACTTACCTAACACAAGTGCGTTTCACAAAACCCATCCGCATCAGAAATTGCGTGATTTTCACCTTCAGCAAAGCCATATCTTGCCATGACCTATTCTATAAAAGACCTTGCCGCCCAGCTTCAAACCGGTTCACAAGGCGCCCGCGCCCTTGTCGAAGATTGTCTGGCCGCGATTGATGACCCAAATGGCGAAGGCCAGCGCAGCTTTATCGAGGTCTATCACGACCGCGCGCGCAAAGAGGCTGATGCCGTTGATCATGCCCGCAAACAGGGATGGAGCCTTCCGGCCTTTGCCGGGATTCCGCTGTCGATCAAAGATCTGTTTGATGAGGCGGGCATTGTCACCCGCGCCGGATCAAAGATTTTGCAAGATGCCACCCCGGCAAACAGTGACGCAACCGTTCTGGCCCGATTAAAGGCCGCCGGATTTATCGTGATTGGCCGCACCAATATGACCGAATTTGCCTTTTCTGGTCTTGGCACCAATGCCCATTATGGTGATGCGCGTTGCCCGTTTGAACGCGATCCGAATGACATCACCAAAGGCCGTGTAGCGGGTGGGTCATCATCTGGAAGCGCCGTTTCAATCAGCGATGGTATGGCGCCAGCAACGATTGGATCAGATACTGGCGGATCGACCCGCGCCCCAGCCGCCTTTTGCGGTATTGTTGGCCTGAAACCAACAACAACACGCATGCCATCTGATGGTATTTTTCCGCTATCACGGTCTTTTGACGCGGCGGGGCCAATGGCAAATACGGTATCGTGCTGCGCCATTTTAGACAGTTTAATGGCTGGCGGATTGGGCGAAGATGAGGCGGCTTTTGCGGTGAAGGGGCTTCGGCTTGCCCTTCCTAAAGGATATCTGTTTGAAGATCTTGACCCGCATGTCGCCAGCAGCTTTGCCGCGGCAATTGACCGGTTATCTGCTGCGGGCGCCGATATCAGCGATATCACCCTTGCCGAAATCGAAGCCTTGCGCCCAAGCAACAACACCAAAAGCATTGTCGCTGCCGAGGCCTATCATCTTCATCAGTCAAATCTTGAAGCTGGCAAGGGCGACCAATATGACCCGCTGATCGCCTTTCGCATTCAAGGCGGAAAAGATATTCTGGCAAGTGAATATATTGAGATGTTCGCAACACGCAAACGGATATGGGCGGCTGTGCAAACGGCTGTTCGAGGTTATGACGCGCTTATCCTGCCAACATCACCAGCACTGCCACCAGCCTTATCATCGCTAAGTGATATTCAGGCCAAGACCACGCAAAATGCCAAATGCCTTCGCAATACGGCCATCTCTAACTATCTTGACCGGCCAACAATCACCATTCCCTGCCATCCGGCAGGCACTGGCCCTGTCGGTGTTTCGCTTGTCGGATCACGCCAGCATGACCGCCGGCTATTGGCGATTGCCGCCGCAAGCGAGTCGATCATCCGCGGCTAAATCACATTAAGGGTCGATTTATACCGATTTTGGCTGGCGCTGGAAAAAGCGCGCGCCATTGTCAAGCAGAACAGGCAGTTTTGCGCCAAGAACAAGCATTGCCGGTGTCGCCACCAAAGTAAGCATGGTGGCAAAGGTCAGGCCGCCAGCAATCGTGCTTGATAGCTGTGTCCACCATTGCGATGATGGCGCACCAATCAGAATTTCCCGATCAACCAAAATAATGGTCATTTCAAACACCATCGGAATCAAACCCAGAATGGTCGTAATCGCGGTCAAAATAACTGGCCGGAATCGAACCAGCCCTGACCGGAACGCCGATTCAGACGGGGAATAGCCGCGTTTGCGATATTCGTTAAACGTGTCGATCAACACGATATTATTATTCACTACTATACCAGCAAGCGCGATCACGCCAAGCCCCGACATAACAATACCAAAGGGGCGGCCACTAATCCACAGCCCCAAAAACACCCCGCCTGTCGATAGGATGATTGCCGACATTGTGACAATCGCCTGCCAGCCCGAATTGAACTGAACCATCAGCACGATCACCATCAACAACAGTGAAATGCCAAACGCCTTGCCAAGAAAACTCTGCGTTTCGGCAATATCTTCACCCTCGCCACCAAATTGGACATCAACCGCATTCTTGATCGGATTTTCCGCCAAGGACTGGCGCAATTTTTCAATCATATCGGCAGGCAATAATCCGGTTTTTACGCTCGATTGAATATACATGTAACGCTGGCCATCTTTGCGTTCGATATCACCGCCCTTGATTCGTGGTTCAAGGCTAGCAAATACTGAAAGCGGCACATAAGACCCATCAATTGTTGGCACGCGCAATTCTTTTAACCGGTCAAGATTACGCTGATCGCCCATAAAGCGCATGACGACATCCAATTCGTCCTCTGAATCATCTGGCCTGTAATCTGAAATGCGCATGCCGCGGGTCAGCATTTTAATCATCATGCCAAGGCCGGAAATGGAAACACCATGACGGCTGGCAGCGTCGCGATCAGTAACAAGTGACCATTCGGTTCCGGGCAAGGGACGACTGTCCGTTACATCAATGAAACCACCAATTTCATTCATTCTGGCGATCATATCGCTTGTCGCCGCGCCGATTTCATCAAGTGAAATGCCGACAATATCAATACGGATTGGCTGGGATGACCCCGGGCCTTGCTGCTGTTTCTGGATATTATAATCGGCACCAGCAAGCGCGGTAACACGCGCCCGCATCTCGTCAATTAGAACCTCGGCCTTGTCGCGCTCCTGCCAATCGGCGAAAACGGTACGGATCGTACCAATTGAATCACGCGGTGCCTGATTACCAGCCCCGCCCGACCGGAAAGATTTGCCATAGAAATCACGAATCCCGGGCTGCGTCAAAATGCTGTCTTCGGCGGTTTTGACCAGCTTGTCGCGTTCTTTGGCTGACAAATCACCGCGCGCCAGCACTTGTACCTGTGCTTGATCCGGCTCGATATCAGGAAAGAAAGACACACCAAGACCAGCCAAAGCATAGCCATAAAATGACACAACCATAAACCCAACAACACTAACCATCACAATGGCTGGCCGGTGGATGGCAAATTTCAAAATCGCCCGATAAAATCGCGGTGCCGTTGCTGAAATCGCAGTTGAATCAATGCGCTTTTTTCCAATGAAACCACCAAGCACCGGAATGAAAATCAGCGCCATCAGCAGTGATGCAATCAACACCGCAATCACCGTCATTGGCAGATATTGCATAAATTGCCCAACAATGCCTGGCCAGAATAATAGGGGCATAAACACCATCAAGGTGGTGATTGTTGACGAAATAATCGGCCATGCCATGCGTTGCGCGCCAATCTTATAGGCCTCGCGCCGGTTTTTCCCCATGGCGATTTGTCGATCGGCATATTCGGTGGTGACAATCACCCCATCAACAAGCATGCCGGCAACAAGAATCAAAGAGAACAAAACAACGATATTCATCGTGATGCCAAGCGCATTTAGCGCCGTGATGCCAACAAAGAATGATCCGGGAATGGCAAGACCAACAAGGGTTGCATTGCGAAGCCCCAAAGTGGCAAGAACAACAACCATCACGATAATGACCGCGGCGCCAACATTATTTCCAAGGTCGCGAAGCAGATTGCGAACCTGTTTTGAATCATCAAATAAATAGCTGACTTTCACTTCGGGGCTGATTTGCGGGGCAGCCGCATCAATGATCGTACGCGCCGCCTCAACCACTTCAATGACGTTTGACCCCACCCGTTTGCGAACATCAAGAACAATGGCTTTTTCGCCATTGACCCGTGACCAGCCTTGCGCCTGCTGGAATGTCCGGCGCACAACGGCAACATCACCAAACCGGATGCTGTTTCCGTTCTTTGCCTTGATCGGCATATTAATCAGATCATCAACCGATTCCAAAATGCCCGGGACTTTGACCACAAGACGTCCACCGCCATCATCAATTGCACCGGCGGTCACAAGCTGGTTGTTATTGCGAACAAGCTGGGTTACCGCTGCCGGATCAAGCCCATAGGCTTCCATCGCTGCCGCATCGACCAGAATTTCCAAAACCTCTTTGCGGTCACCGCCAATATCGACTTTCAAAATACCCGGCAAGGATTCGAGCCGATCTTTAATACGGCGTGCCGCCTGTACCATTTCGCGTTCAGGAACCGGCCCGTAAAGAGCAGCCGTCAAAACTGGAAATAGCGACAGGCTAACTTCGACCACTTTTGGTTCATCAGCATCCGGCGGCAAATCAGGTTTGGCGTCATCAACCGCCTTGCGAACATCGGCAATGGCTTTGTCAATATCCTCACCAGCGGCAAATTCCAGCGATACCGACCCATAGCCTTCAGCTGAAACCGAAGTCATTTTATCTAGACCTTCAACCGAACGAAGCTGTTTTTCTAGCGGCTTGACCAAAAGCCGTTCAGCATCTTCAGGCGAAATGCCATCATAAGATACCGACACATAGGCTACGGGAATATCAATGTCGGGTTTGGCTTCTTTGGGGATGCTGAGATAAGAAGAAACACCAACGGCAAACAGCATCACCATCGCCACCAAAACGGCGCCTGCGCGTGAAAATGCCGCCTCGATGATTTGATTCATGATGCGCTCGCAAGCTTGTAATTGACCGCTCCGCCATCCTCGACAAAGCCCTGACCAACTGTTAGCAAAATGGCACCATCCGGCAGACCAGATACAAACACAGTTTCCGCCCCGGCCCGAACAACCTCGACAGGCAATGCCACCGCCTTGCCATCAACGGCAATTTTGGCTGTTAAAATGCTATTTTCAGCAACTGATAAATGCGCTGGTGACATGGCAAACGCCTGCAAAATGCCAGCATCAATTGTTGCCTCGACACTCATTCCGGCGCGTAATTTACGGTCTTGGTTCGGCAGATCAATCGTCACATCAAATGTACGGGTTGCTGGATTTGACTTTGACGCAATTTTTGACACGGTTCCGTGACGCGATCCATTGCCCGCGATTTGCACTTTCACCTTGCTGGCAATTTTGATCCGGCTCACTTCATTTTGCGGAACCGCAACAACTACCGATAAAACATCAAGGCCAAGAATCGTTGCGGTAGCAGTATCGCGACGCACGCGCTCGCCCTTTTCGACATGCAAGGTTTCAAGAAGACCCGAGACCGGCGCAACAATCACCGTATCGCTCAATTGTTCTTCAAGTTTCCGAAGATTGACCTTGGCCGTGGCATAGGCTGCCGCACGCTCGGCCTGCTCAAGCGGCGCACTGAAATTTTCCTTGGCAAGACGCTCGGTCACTTCGCGGCGGCGTTTGGCAACTTCAAGATTGGCCTTGGCAGCGTTGATCTGTTCGGCAAGCGTGCCTGTATCAAGCCGCACCAAAACATCGCCAGCGGCAACATCATTGCCCTCAATCGCATCAAGCGAAATGATCTGTCCATCAGCCTTTGCCGAAACGGTCATTTCAAATTTGGCCTTGCTGACACCGCTTGCCCGAATAATGCGGGTGATTGGTTGATTCTTGACCTCTACAGCCGACACCAATAACCCCTTTTCTGGTGATCCAGATTCGGTGGTTACCGTTGGCGCAGTAATCGTTGACGTGGCCGATGCCGAATCTTGTAATGCGGTGCCATCAGCCTTGCCAAACAAATCACCCGACAGCATCCAGCCAGCAACCGCCAGCGCGACCGCGCCTGCCAACAGGTAAGAGGATTTTAATTTCATTGTTAAAGCCTTGCTTTTTTCGCGGCACCCGCGAGAGTTATCAATGGGGTTTATATAGGCGTATTTTACCTTTGTCGCAAGGTGACCCGCCTGAGCCAAACCATCATCCAACAACCCTTAATAACCAGCGTTAAACAAGTTTTGCCAATAATCTTGGTCTTGTCAGCCGGTTTGTGCCGCAAGGATTAGCTGGGCGGCCTTATACGCCAGCATGATCGTTGGCGCATTCAAATTGGCCGAGGTGATATTCGGAAACACCGAAGCATCAGCAATGCGCAGTCGGTCAATGCCATGTACCCGCAATGATGGATCAACAACAGCATGCGCTGCATCTGGCCCCATCCGGCAAGTGCCACAAGGATGAAAAACCGTGCCGCTTCGGTCCCGAAAATCATCAATGATGGCCTGACCTGACATGGCCGATAGTCCGGTTTCACACGGCGCTGCCAACAGCCCCTTTATTGTGGCGCTATCCTGCATCTTGCCAATCAAACGCGCCATCGCCACCACATCATCCACATCACGCTGATCTGACAGGTAATTGCCATCAATGCGCGGCGGTTGCCGCCAATCAGGGCTGGTAATTTCAATCTGGCCAGTACTAAAGGGACGACATGCGTTAAAGCTGAAAACAAAGCCTGATTCACGGTCGGGCAAAATGGGCTGACGCCCGCCTTGCGGGTTGGGGCGATAGGTGATGGGATTGATATAGATCTGCATATCGGGTCTTGGCGCGTTGGGTTTCGCACAAAGCAGCCCACCAAGCTGGTTAACGCCAAGCGATAACGGGCCTTTTCTCTGCAAAAGATATTGTAATCCAGCAAGTGCCACCCGCGGCCAACTGCCAAGAATGGCGTTCAGCGTTGGCTGGTTCGCCTTTTGGTAATAATTGATACCAAGATGATCAGATAAATGCAGCCCTACATTTGGCTGATCAAGAACAGCTTCAATGCCATGGCGTTGGCTGATCGCGCCCGGACCAATGCCGGATAATTGCAGAATCTGCGGCGAATTTACCGCGCCAGCCGACAAGATGATTTCACATGATGCCGCCAAACGGATCGCCTTGCCCTTTTGCATCACATGCACCGCAACAGCCCGCCCATCGGCAGTTTCGATACGCGTTGCCATCGAGTCGGTCATAATGGTTAAATTTGGGCGGCCACGGGCTGGCGTCAAAAAGGCTTGTGATGATGAACAACGCTGGCCTTTACGGGTGGTGATAAAATAGGGATAGATGCCCACACCACTCAGTTGGCAGGCAGCTTCGCTTTGCAAGCCCATCTCATTTGCCATTGCAAAGAAATATGATTTTAGCGGGTGATATTCATCGGCAACATCACTAACCGTCAATTTGCCCATTCGTGCGGGCTGAATATCGACGCGGATAATATCTTCAAACGCATCATAGACCGGTTTGATAGCATGATAGTCCCAGCCCGGATTTCCTGCCGCCGCCCAATCATCATAATCGGCTGGTTGGCCATGATGATAGACAAGCGCATTGATCGAGCTTGACCCGCCAAGAATTTTGCCACGCGGCCAATATAGCTGGCGATTGCCAAGGCCGGTTTCAGGAATCGTATGATAAGCCCAATTGATCGTTTCATCATGGAAGGTCATGCCATAACCAATCGGGGTTTTGACCCAAAAGCGGTTATCGGTCGGCCCAGCCTCGATCAGCAACACCTTGAATTTGCCGCTACTGCTAAGGCGGTTAGCAAGAACGCATCCCGCCGATCCAGCACCGATAATGATATAATCGAAATCCGCCATTGGCCGCACCTAATATGCTTGCAGCGGGAAAAAGGTTCCCGCCCGTTTTGCCCGATTATTCTGCACAATCACTTTTGGTTGCTAGCAAAAAATCTCAGCAAAGCATTGGCTTGATTTAACCATGGTTGCAAATGGAAATGCAAAACAGGCGCAAGATAAATCAAATTAGTTAGACGCCGCCATGTGCCTTTGACCATTCACGCGGATTATTCAGGAAATCTTCGACAGCGGCCAATGTTTTTGGATCAAATCTTTTTGAATCCTTGCATTCGGCAAGAACATCCCACCATGTTGCCAGATAGTGAAGGCTGATGCCACCTTCGGCAAGGCGGGCGGGTGTATCTTTGAAAATATCGTAATAGAAAATCACGAATGTATGCGCGACCTCTGCACCGGCGGTGCGCATGGCCTCAACAAAATTCAGCTTGCTGCCGCCATCGGTTGTCAGATCTTCGACAAGCAAAATACGCTGGCCTTCGGCAATATAGCCTTCGATCCGCGCATCACGGCCAAAGCCTTTTGGCTTTTTGCGGACATATTGCATCGGCAGATGAGTTCGCTCGGCAAGCCATGCCGCAAACGGAATACCAGCTGTCTCGCCGCCCGCCAAGGCATCAAGTGATTCATAGCCGATATCATTTAAAATGACCGTTGCGCCATAATCCATCATGGCCGACCGCATCCGCGGGAAAGAAATGATCTTTCGGCAATCAATATAGACGGGGCTCATCATGCCAGAGGTCAGTTTAAACGGCTCATCCGCACGAAACAGAACCGCGTCAATTTCAAGAAGCATCCGTGCCACCGACCGAGCCATCGCAGCCTTGTCATAAACATGCTTGAAACCGTCACCTGCCATCATCTTATCCTCGGTCTGTTTTTTTTAAAAAATAGAGCAACAAGCGGCTAATCTTGGCTAAGACAAGCCACCAGTTTATTGGGATGGAATCATATCGGCTAATTCGCGGCTTGTCATTATGCCAGTTGACGCGGCGTACCAATACGCGGCACGCCGTCAACCATCATGGTCGGGCAAAGCCTTTAGGCGCGCGCTGCCCGCTTGCGCTCATGCGGGCAAAGATACATCTTGCGAAGCCGCAAATTCAGCGGCGTGACTTCAAGCAATTCATCTTCGTTGATATAGGCCATCATCTGTTCAAGAGACATACGACGCGGCGGCACAAGCTTGACAGCCTCATCTGTGCCAGATGAACGAACATTAGTAAGCTGTTTCCCTTTGAGGACATTAATTTCAAGATCGTTGTCACGGTTGTGTTCACCAACAATCATGCCCTGATATACCGGTGTCTGGGGCGTCACGAACATTTGCCCGCGATCCTGAAGATTGAACAAAGCATAGGCAACAGCAACCCCTGAGTCAGTCGAGATCAACGCGCCATTGCGACGGCTCTCTATAGGACCTTTGTGCGGCGCATAGGAGTCAAAAATGCGGTTTAAAACACCAGTGCCTCGTGTCTGGGTCAAAAACCGACTTTGATAGCCAATCAGACCACGCGACGGTGCGCGAAATACAAGACGGGTTTTCCCGGCACCAGCAGACCGCATATCGAGCATCTCCCCCTTGCGGCGGTTCAAACTGTCAACAACACCACTGGAGAACTCCTCATCAACATCAATCGTCACCTCTTCCATCGGCTCTAACCTCTGGCCAGACTCATCTTTTTGATATAAGACCTTGGGCCGCGAGACGGTCATTTCAAACCCTTCCCGGCGCATGGTTTCGATCAACACACCCAATTGCAATTCGCCGCGGCCACCAATCTCAAAAGAGTCCTTGCCGCCACTTTCGGCAAATGTGATCGCCACATTGGTTTCCGCTTCAGCCAAAAGCCTCTCACGGATGACAGTTGATGTCACTTTTTTGCCTTCGCGACCCGCTAACGGTGAGTCATTTACCATAATGGTAACTGACATCGTTGGTGGATCAATTGGCGTTGCCAGCAATGGTGCGGTCACTTCAGGTGAGCAAATCGTATCTGCAACAGATGTTTTGGCCAAACCAGCAATGCAGATGATGTCTCCAGCTTGGACCTTGTCAACAGGAATACGGGATGCACCTTCAAATTTAAGAAGCTTAGTCAAACGGCCTGTTTCAATAACCTTACCATCAAGGTTCAAACCCCGAACACTGTCATTGACTGAAGCACTGCCCTGCGCAACCCGCCCAACAAGGCAGCGGCCAAGATAGGGGTCAGCATCAAGCAAAGTTGCCAGCATCGCAAAAGGCGCGTCCTGATCGACTTGCGGTGGACGAACATGCTCGAGAATAACATCAAGAAGTGGGTGCAAATTGTCACGCGGATCTTCCAGTTCACGAACACACCAACCACTGCGACCCGATGCATAGAGAATTGGAAAATCAAGCTGTTCTTCTGATGCATCAAGCGCAACAAACAGGTCAAACACTTCATTGACCACCTCTTCAGGGCGGCCATCGCTTCGGTCAATCTTGTTGATAATCACAATCGGGCGCAGCCCTTGCGCCAGAGCTTTGCCAAGAACAAATTTTGTCTGCGGCATTGGCCCTTCGGCAGCGTCGGTTAACAAAATCACCCCGTCAGCCATACTGAGAACGCGTTCGACTTCTCCGCCAAAGTCAGCGTGGCCAGGCGTATCAATAATATTGATACGCACATCTTTCCAAGTAACAGATGTTGGTTTGGCAAGAATGGTGATGCCGCGTTCTTTTTCAAGATCACCTGAATCCATCAGCCGTTCATCGACCTGCTGGTTTTCGCGGAACATGCCGCTTTGTTTCATGATCGAATCAATTAGCGTTGTTTTGCCATGATCAACATGGGCAATGATGGCTATATTGCGTAGCTCTTGGGTCATATAATGTCTCTTGGGTTGGCGATTTCTATCCGCGCCGCATTCCTATAGCCAATGCGCCCGAATGGAAAGCATTATTTTACGAAGCGGCTTTACCATCGCTTTGCTCATGCGGTGCAAATAACCAGCCAGCAAGACGGCAAGCAGGCCAAACAGCCAGCATTTGCGCCAGAATAAAAAACGGCATATCGCCTACAGCGATGCCCGAAAAGCTGTCGGTCAATGACCGCGCAATGGTAACGGCTGGATTGGCAAAGCTTGTTGAGGCGGTGAACCAGTAGGCGGCGGTAATATAAAGTCCAACCATCCATGCCACCGCATCCGGCCGGTGCCTGATGCCGCCAAAAATCACCATTAACAGGCCAAAAGTGGCAACCCATTCAGATCCATATTGATGAATCCCGCTGCGCAAATTCGTTGCGTCCTGCAAGATTGGCGCGGCAAACATCCAATGCGCCAACAAGGTGCCACAAACGCCACCAGCAACCTGACAGGTGATGTAAAAGAGTGCCACCCTGCCTGACAAGGCCCCTTTCAGGGCAAAGGCAGCGCTAACCGCCGGATTGAAATGCGCGCCAGATACCGGCCCAAGCATGGTTATTAGCACCACAAGAATGGCGCCAGTTGCAATGGTATTGCCAAGCAACGCCAGCGCAACATTATTATTTGCCAAGGTTTCGGCCATGATTCCCGAACCAACAACCGTCGCCACCAAGGCCAATGTTCCAAACCATTCAGCAAATAGCCGTTTTGAAAGATCATTTCGGGTCATTATGCCCTGCCTCACTTTGGCCGATTGACCGCGCCAGATCACCAATTGTTTCAGCCGTGGGGTTGCTGGCGATCAAGGCACGAATCCTGCTGCTCATTTCTTCATAGGTGGTTTGAAAGGCCGAAACAATCTTTTCATGACTGCCATCAATGGCGGCAGGGTCGGCAACGCCCCAATGGGCCACCTGCGGATGGCCCGGCCAAATAGGACAGGTCTCGCCAGCCGCATTATCGCAAACCGTGACAATCAAATCCATCTTCGGCGCATCATCGCCGGCAAAGACATCCCATCGTTTCGACGCGGCAAAATCAACGTCAATATCATGGTCTTGAAGAATCAGAAGCGCATAGGGGTTTGGTTTTCCCGTTGGCTGCGAGCCAGCCGAATAGGCACGAAATTGATTATGACCTAACGCGCGCAGCACGCCTTCGGCAATCAATGACCGCGCCGAGTTCCCCGTGCAGAGAAATAAAACATGTAACGGCATGGATGACATTGTTTTTCCTTATGAGCGTGATGGGCTCTAATGACCATGAGTGAGCATGATAGGCCTTGCCGCGAACCGCAACGATGCATAGCCTGTGAATATGACAAAAATGTTAAAAAAAGCCAATCTGCCAGAAAAAATATGCGCTAGCTGCGGCAGGCCATTTCAATGGCGCAAAAAATGGGCGCGTGATTGGGAACAGGTGCGCTATTGCTCGAAACGCTGTCAAGGCGTTGGTGCCGCGCCATCATCACGGTCGCCGCAAGGCTAAAGATTGGGCTTTGCGAATTTCCGCCTCAAGCGCATTGCGAAACCGCGACCGGTCTTTGGCTGAAAAAGCCGCATTGCCGCCTTTGCGACCAGATTGCGCCAAAAAGGGATCAGCCGCCCGAATATCAGCCATCAAATCGCGGGTTGCCAACTGGCCACCAATATTGGCACTGGTAAAGATATCGCCATTATGCCGGATTGCCGCCGCGCCATTGCCAAGCACCTTGGCCGCAAGCGGAATATCCCCCGTAATCACGATATCGCCTTCATGCGCTTGATCAGCAATATATTTATCAGCCATATCGGCACCTTCACTGACAATCACCAGCTCGACAAGCGGGTTTGCCGATGGCCGAATGCCCCCATTTGCAACAATCACAAGACGAAGCTGATGACGACTGGCAATCGCTTCGGCTTCGGCTTTTACCGGACAAGCATCTGCATCAATATAGATGGTTGGCATTTTCATCCGCTCTTTCACATGACCCAAGGATGACAGGTTATTACGCAACGGCCAATTGTTGGTTACTTGCTGAGTGCAACAACAGTTGCTTCAATCGCGGCCTGTTCGATCACTTCATTCACAAGGCTGTTTTTCAACACTTCGCCAATTGGCACTTCATCAATAAAAATACCAAAATCATCGCGGCCGAAAAGATTGGCCGGAACCCATGCAAACACTGGCCGATGCCCCTTTGGGGCGGTTCGTTCAATTTCATCCGACAAGGCTTCGGGGTCATCAAATGCCGTTGTAACCGCAACCGCGACAAAAAATTTCTGTTTGCCTTCGCGTGCCACATCAACCGTAACCGGCATTGTCACCACAACATCACCCGCACCAGTCGCGCTGATATATTGGTCAAGAACGCCATCATATTCATCAATGATCACCGCCAGCGGCACGAAATGCGCTGGCGCGTCGCTATAGTGATGTGATGCGCCGCGCTTTGTTGTCTTTGCCATATTTTCAAACCTTGTTATTTGCCGATCTGGCGATACTAATCTGGCGGGTGCTGATCTCTGGTTGGCCTGTCATCACGCCGTCTAGACCGGTGATACAATATTCTGATGATCTTGCTAATGTTTTTATCGAGGATTGGCAATCACCCCGCATTTTCAATCATCCAGATTGAAGGGCATAGCCACTGCCGCGCACGGTGCGGATCAGATTTGGCAAAGGTGCATCACCTGCCTGATCAAGCGCCTTGCGAAGCCGGCTTAAATGAACGTCAACCGTGCGTTCTTCAACATAAACGCCATGCCCCCAAACCATGTCAAGAAGCTGGGATCGGCTAAACACCTGACCGGGACGTTCAATCAAGACCGACAAAAGCTGATATTCCTTTGGCCCAAGCGCCACCCGAACGCCGCCACGAAACACTTCCATCCGGCTTGGGAATAGCTGTAAATCCTCGAATTCCAGAACATCATTCATCAAGGCGGGGCGCGATCGCCGTAAAAGCGCCTTGACCCGCGACACCAGCTCGCGCGGTGAAAAGGGTTTCGACATATAATCATCAGCCCCGGTATCCAGCCCAAGCGTGCGGTCGCCTTCTTCACCGCGGGCGCTGAGAATGATGATTGGCAGTAATTTCGTATCGGCGCGTGACCGCAATATCCGGCAAAGTTCGATACCCGACATATGCGGCATCATCCAGTCAAGAACTACCAAATCAGGGTGCCAATCCTCAATCATTGTCATCGCGGCCTGACCATCATGCGCCTGCGCAACGTCGAAACCGGCCTGCACCAGATTATAGGACAAAAGCTCCAGCTGGTTCAGCTCATCATCGGCAATCAGGATTTTTACCGGCATCAATCTCTATCTCAAAATCAGGTTCCAACGACCTTGCTGGTTTTATCGGCTTTTGGCCGGTCTTCATCAGGCATTGCGCCTTCAACAAGGAAATGCACCTGTTCGGCTATGCCGGTCGCATAATCACCAATCCGTTCAATGTTTTTGGCGATAAACAAAAGATGTGCGCCAGTACCAACCATATTCGGGTTGCGCGACATCGAGGCCAAGACCTCTTTATGGAATGCGGTATGCATGTGATCCACCTCGATATCACGGCGCCAAACGGCAAGCGCCATTTCCGCATCGCGATTTTGATAGGACTTCATTGCATCCCGCACCATTTCTTGCGTCACCTGACCCATACGGCCAATATTCACACCCGGAATATTTTCATTGCCAGCGGTCATAATCACCTTGGTGCGGTTGGCGATATTGCGGGCATAATCACCCATGCGCTCAAGAATCGTTGCCACTTTCAACGCCACCAAAACATAGCGCAAATCCTTGGCACGCGGCGAGCGGATTGCAATGACCTCAATCGCCTTTTCATTGATTTCGGCCTCAAGCGCATCAAGCGCGGCATCGCCTTTAATAACCTTATCAAGATTGGCTTGATTTTGCATTGCCAGCCCTTCGATGGCGCCTTCAAGCTGTTGGCATGCCAAATCGCCAAGCTGTTGCAATGCGTCATTCAGGATCATCAAATCCTGATCAAAAGCCGAGCTGATATGTTTTTGTGTATCCATAATTTTTCCTAACCAATTTTACCAGAGATATAGGCTTCGGTCTGTTCGTTTTTCGGCAAGGTAAACACGTCTTTGGTATCGCCATATTCAACCAGCGTTCCAAGATGGAAATAAGCGGTTTTCTGCGACACCCTTGCCGCTTGCTGCATCGAATGGGTGACAATCAGAATGGTAAAGCGCTGCTGTAATTCACTGATCAATTCCTCAATCACCGAGGTGGCAATCGGATCAAGTGCCGAACAAGGCTCATCCATCAACAGAACATCCGGCCCAACCGCAATCGCACGCGCAATGCAAAGCCGCTGTTGCTGGCCACCCGAGAGGCCGGTTGCCTGATCGGCGAGCCGGTCAGCAACCTCACCCCAAAGACCGGCTTTTTTCAGGCTGTCTTCAACCATGTCATCAAGCTCGCTTTTGCTTTGTGCCAGCCCATGAATGCGCGGCCCATAGGCCACATTTTCAAAAATTGTTTTGGGAAAGGGGTTCGGTTTTTGAAACACCATCCCGATGCGCGCCCGAAGCAAAACCGGATCGGTTTGTGGGCTGTTCACATCAACATCACCCATCATGATCGACCCTTCAACACGGCAGCTAGGGATGACATCATTCATGCGGTTAAAACAGCGCAGAAAGGTTGATTTGCCGCAACCTGACGGGCCAATAAATGCCGTTACCGACCGATCTTCAATATCAATCGACACATTGTTCAAGGCTTGTTTTTCACCATAAAACACATTGACATCTTTGGCCTGAATCTTGATGGCATTTGCCATATCCACGACTGGATCCATCGAATTTGTTACCACTTCTTCTCAAATTTCCGGCGCAACAGAACCGCCGAAATATTCATTGTAATCAAAAAGGTCAAAAGCACCATAATTGCCAGTGACGACCGTTCGTAAAAAGCGCGTTCGGCACTATCTGACCAGATGTAAATCTGTACCGGTAATGCCGTTGCCGGATCGGTTAGGGTGGCTGGCACATCAACGATAAAAGCAACCATGCCAATCATGATCAGCGGCGCGGTTTCACCAAGCGCCTGCGCGATGCCAATGATGGTTCCGGTTAAAATCCCCGGCGCGGCAAGCGGCAAAACATGATCAATTGCGGCCTGCATGCGTGACGCCCCAAGCCCAAGCGCAGCATCACGGATCGAGGTTGGCACCGCACGAATTGACGCGCGTGTGGCAATGATAATGGTCGGCAAGGTCATCAGCGCCAGCACCATCCCGCCAACCAGCGGGGCTGATCGCGGCATGCCAAAAAACCCAAGAAAGACCGCAAGCCCCAAAAGGCCAAAAACGATTGACGGTACCGCTGCCAGATTATTGATATTCACTTCGATAAAATCGGTCACGCGGCCAGGCGGGGCAAAATATTCCAAATAGACAGCCGCCATAACAGCTAGTGGCAAAGCCAGCAACACCGTCACGAATAATGCCATTGCCGACCCAACCGTCGCACCAAGGACGCCAGCGCTTTCTGGCTCACGCGAATCTGCCGCGGTGAAAAATGTATCATTAAACACAAGCCGGATACGATCATCCGCAACAAGATTATCAATCCAGCCAATTTGCTGATCGGATAACCGGCGCTGGGATTCGTGAAGGTTGCGGTCAAGCCGGCCCTTCATAAGCATATCGACATCATCCGATGTTTTGATCCACAGCTTTGTCTCGCCTATGGGGATAGACCCCTTTGCCTCGATTTGGCGACGAAGGTCATAGCCTGCATTTTTCGACAGAATCTCAACAAGCGCACGCTGGTCAAGCATCGCTGTCACATCTGGAAATTCGGCGCGGAACGCTTTTTTGATCAGGCCGTTCCAGTTAAATTTACGCGCCTTCACCGGATCAATTGTACCATTATCATTTTGCAGTTTTTCGGCTGGAATGGTCAGCGCAATCTGCAATTCGGTCTGCTGGATTGCGGTATAGCCATTGCTGATGATCGTTGTCAGCAGGATCGCAAGAAAGCTGATCGCCGTCACAATCGCCATAATGCCATAGGTTTTCAGCCGCCGTGATGCGGCATGACGTTTTTTCAAGCCTTGCGCAATTTTTTCAAATCGCGCTTGGGTTTCGGCATCAGGCTGGATCATTTCGATAGGGTTATTCATAACGTTGTCCTAACCTGCGTGACGCGGTCAGCGCGGCAATATTCAGCAGCAAAGTAATCACAAACAAGGTCATGCCAAGCGCAAAGGCCGATAATGTTTTCACCGAGTCAAATTCGTTATCGCCAGTCAAAAGCATGACAATCTGAACGGTCACAGTGGTCACGGATTCTAGCGGGTTTATCGTCATATTTGCCGCAACACCTGCCGCCATGACCACAATCATGGTTTCGCCGATCGCACGGCTGATGGCCAATAAAAAGGCACCGACAAGGCCAGGGAACGCGGCCGGCAAAACAACCCTTATGATGGTTTCGCCTCGCGTGCTTCCCAACCCATAAGCACCATCGCGCAATGATTGCGGCACCGCCGTAATCACATCATCCGATAATGAGGAAATGAACGGAATGATCATGATTCCCATCACACCGCCAGCGGCAAGCGCACTTTGCGATGACACATCAAGCCCGACAAACAATCCAAGATCGCGGAAAAAAGGAGCCACCGTAAGCGCCGCAAAAAACCCGTAAACAACGGTTGGCACACCGGCCAGAACCTCAAGCGTTGGTTTGACAATATTACGCACCCGCCGCGAGGCAAATTCAGATGTATAGATGGCTGAAAACAACCCGATTGGCACCGCCACCGCCATCGCAATTACCGCCACCAGCAAGGTGCCAGCCATCACCGGAACCATGCCAAATGACCCTGTTGATCCGGCCACAAATTCGTCTGCAGCCGCAGCGTCAGCCGGGCGAAGCGCGGTCATTGGCGACCAATGCGTGCCAAAGAAAAAATCAAACAGCGAAATTTCGCGGAAAAACCGAACGGCCTCGAACAGCAGTGACGCCACGATGCCAATCGTTGTCAGAATTGCCACAACTGCCGATAAAAAGAATAAGCGGCGTAAAAATGCCTCACACAGCACGCGGGCGCGCAATTCGGGCGACACCCGCCGGAAGGCATAGAAAAAGCCGACACACATCACCGCCGCCAAAGTCAGGCTACGGGCGCGGTCAGCCGAGGCCTGCGCGGCACGAAGCAATTCGGCCTGCGCAGCCATCACCGCGTCAGGTGCTTTGATATAGCCTGAAGCGATATTGACAAGCTGTGCCATTTTCAAATTCAAAAACGAGTCCGGCAGATTCGGATAGGCGGCAACCATCCGCGCCTTGGCCGCGCTTGTCAGCATCGGATCAGCGGCAAACATCCAGATCAACGCCAGTAAAATTGCCGGCACCAGAACCCATAGAGATACATAGAATCCGTAATATTGATTTAGCGAGTGCGATTTGGTCTGGCTGGCAATAGCTTGTTTGCGAACACGTCCAGTTGCCAGATAAAATGACAGAAATGCGGCCGCAATTGTCGCCGCAAAAACCACGAGTTTTGGTGAAAGAAAATCACTCATACTGCCCTACATAACCTAAAATCAAACATGCCTATTCCGGCGCCTACCCTATTTTACAATGCCCGCATTACCATCTAGACCCTGGGTCATTGACGGCAGGCAAGCGTCTATCTTTGCCTAGCATGCCAATGGTCAAAACAAAAGACATGCCACAAACTGAAACATCGTTTGTAGCATGCCGTTTTTATTTTAGGCTTTGCCTAGAGCGCGTCGCGCGCCGCAACCTGCTTGGCAAAATCATCTTCTGATAGAGGCACCAGACCTGCTGGGAACAGATAGCCATCAAGTCCCATCGCTTTTTCCGAAACAAATTCATTGATGAATTCTTTCAGACCCGGAATCACGCCAACATGTGCTTTTTTCACATAGAAAAATAGCGGGCGAGCTGCCGGATATTTGTATGAGGCAACATTTTCAAAATTCAGCTCAACACCATCAAGAAGGGCGGCCTGCACCTTGTCGCGATTCTGATCAAAGAATGAATAGCCAAAGACACCAAACATATTCTGGTCAGCGACAAGCTTTTCAATGATCAGTGAATCATTTTCGCCAACTTCAATGGCGGCACCGTCCTCGCGCAGCTTTTTATATCCGCTTCCGTCAAGCCCAAGCTTTTTCCAGCCATGTTTCATGAATAATTCGCCCATCGCATCACGGGTGCCTGAGGTTGGCGGAGGAACCATGATTGAAACCGGAATATTTGGCAAACCGGCAAGATCGCCGCCAATTCGTTTGGCGGTATAGGCATCAACATCGGCCCAAGTCTCTAGCTGGTTCGGGGTTGCATCTGATGCGCCATCGGCCTGAAATGGCAATTCAGCGGCCAATGCGGCGGCAACATGTGCAATCGAGATCTTAAAATGCTGTCCCTTTAGGCTGTTGGCAAAAGCGATTCCATCATTGCCAACGATAAATTCTTGAAAAGCGACACCAGCGTCAGCACACATCTTGGCTTCTTTGCTTTTGATTGCGCGCGATGCATTGGTTACATCGGGATATTCAACACCAATCCCTTTACAGAACAGCTTCATGCCGCCGCCAGTCCCAGTGGATTCGATAACCGGTGTTTTAAAACCGCTTGATTGACCGAATTTTTCGGCAGCGATCGTTGAAAACGGATAGACAGTTGACGAGCCGACAATTGAAATCTGGTCTCTTGCTTGCGCTGCGGTTGACAGGGCAAGGCTGGCAATCATGCCTGCAATCAAAGGGGTGAAACGCATCTCATTCTCCTATATACACAATCCGTCAAACGATCCATATCGTCTGATCGCGTTCAGATTTAGCGCCTAAGTGCGACAGTTAAATGACAGCGATGTTACAGTTTTATGACAAAGTCGGTTTTTTTGAAAATTTAGTGCCGATTAGCAGCATGATCGGGGCGTTAAACGGAGATCATCACTGCGGGATCATCACTGCGGGATCATCACTGCGGGGTCACCACAGGTGCCAGCGGCAAATCAACCGAAAATTTTGTTGTTTCACCAAGCGTGCTGGTGATTGACAGGCTGCCGCGATGCCGGTTGACGATATGTTTCACAATGGCAAGCCCAAGACCCGTACCGCCAATCTGGCGTGATCGGGCTTTATCAACACGGTAAAAACGTTCGGTCAAGCGTGGCAAATGGCGCTCTTCGATTCCCTCACCAAAGTTGGTAACGTCAATACGCACATGACGCGGTGCCACCATCGTGATGGCAAGCGTAATATCACTGCCATCAAACCCGTATTTGATCGCATTTTCCAAAAGATTAACAAACACTTCGGTAATCTCATCATGTTTGCCGAAAATCACCGGCAGCGCGGCTTGCGATTGTGCATCATCGGGCTGGGTAATTTTGATATTCATATTCTTTTTCATCGCGCGACCACTCATGCTATCGCCGACCGAATGCAGCAATTCAGCTAGATTCACCCGATTGTCGGGAATGATATGTTCATCCACCTCGACGCGCGATAATGACAATAGATCATCAATCAGCCGCGACATGCGTTTGGCTTCTTCATCCATGATCGTCAAGAACCGCATCCGCATCGCCGGATCGGGCACTTCATCCGACAGCATGGTTTCAACAAACCCAGCAAGGCTGGTGAGCGGCGAGCGTAATTCATGGCTGACATTGGCAACGAAATCACGCCGCACCTTTTCCAGATTGCGTTGCAGGGTCATATCCAGAAACAATAGCGCAACCGATTGATCGCCAATCCGCTGCAGACGCATTCGAAATTCGCGCTGTATGATATTGGTTGGCTCATAGCGCATTTCGCACCGCTTAGCATCATCCGCTGCCTTGGTAAACAAGTCACCAATATTGGGGTGATTGATCACATCAAAGATCATCTGTCCGGTCAGATTTTCGCCAAACCAGCGCACCGCCGCCGGATTTGCCGACCGGATAACCCCATCAAGATTAGTCAGGATCAACCCATCATCAAGCATGTCACCAATCTGGCTGATAGGCGATTGCGTATGGCTATCTTGTGACATGATCATTTCTCATTTGGTGTTGAGCCGGGGGTATTGGACGGGTCATCGACAAGCCACAAAAACCTAGTCATAAATCACTTCGGTACTGCAATTTGCCGATGCTGCAAAATCAACGAACCGGCGTTGGCAATGCGAATCAAACAGGCCACGCACCGATGGATCAATATGCAACTGCATCACATCTGGTTGGCATTCAAGCCGGATATTTTTCAGAGATTCGCATGTTCCGGCACTGAAGATCAGCGCAAAGCGCAAGGCAAGCCCAACGGTCAACGCCTCGCCACGCCGTTTCGCGCGAAGCAGGCTATCCATTTCTTCAGGATGCGGCTTGTTCTGCTTTAGCCCAACATAGCGGTGATACAGCACCATCGCCAACCAGATACGTTCCTTATGCGTCATGCAATTCACTGGCAGACCAAGCACCCGCCGTGCGGCAAGATCACCGCGCATATCGCTATGTTCGTGCCAACACATATCAGCAAGATTACAGGCCACATCAAGCAACCGCGCAAAGCCGGGTTTGCGGCCAATGGTCAAGGGCTGCAAAAACTGTTTCAGCGCATCCGACACACCAACAAACCGGCCGCCAGCTCCAGCAATTTCCTGACTGATCGCCACCAGAAAATCGGCTCTTTGGGTTTCGTTCAACTCATTGATGGCAACAACACCATCCCGAATGCTGGTGCCGCTGACAACTACCCGACGCACCGCCGCAATATCAACCAGCGCCCGAATGATTTTTGCCGCCATCGGCATGGTGCGTTGCCGCGCCATCGGCACACCGTCAAGCGCTGAGTCGGGCTGGATAAAATCATCGCATAGCGTCATCGCCATCTCGCTACTGATCTTGAGACCATGAAGCACCGGCAGGGGATAATCCTCGCGTCCGATAAAAGCCAATCCGAGCGCTCTAAAACTACCACCAACGCCGAATAGCTGCTTGGCGGCAAAGCTTTTGATCCAGCCAATTTGCGTGAATGCTGCGATGATTTCGGCCTCATCGGCATTTGATAAATGGCCATAATTCAAACTGACCGAATGCCGAATCTCGCCTTTTTTCAGTGCCACAATTTCGATGCTGCCACCGCCAAGATCGGCGACCAACCCACTCGCCTCAGGCACGTTCAAGGTCAGGCCACGCGCCACATGGGTTGCTTCTTCTTGTTGCGACAAAACCTGAATCGGCTGGCCAAGAATAATCTCGGCAGGACGGCGAAATTCATCACCATTGCCAGCCCGTCGAACCGCCGCGGTTGCTACCGGATAACAGCTATCAACCTTCATCGCACGAATGATGGCGGCAAACCGCGCCAAGGTTTCAAGAGCAACCGCAATACGGTCACTGGCAAGCATGCCGGTTTCATCAAGCCCCGCACCAAGCCGGCAATTTGATCGCTCGTCAAATAATGGTGCCGGATAAGCACCATTCTTGCCATAGATCACCAGCCGAACCGAGTTTGAGCCAATATCAATCACCGCAATGCGCGCGGTTGGTGGCACAGCATCTTGATAGGCGATATGCGACAGCCGTTCGGCAACAGTCATGGGTGATTGATTTGCAGAAGAGCTCATTGCTTCGATCCCAATTCCCTAACCATTATCCTGCGTGGCTGACAAACTGCCAAGCCCTGACAGGCTGGGGTTTGACATGAAATAATCATGGCATGAGAAGCTTGTCTCATCGGTTTGAGGATGCACATAACTTCCATTAGGCTGCAAGTACCAAGCGTTTTTTTCATCACGAAGAAGCGCCACCATAATTTGGTGAAGCACCTGTTTGCGAATGGTCGGATTTTCCAGCTGCATAAAACACTCAACACGGCGGCGCAGATTACGCGGCATCAAATCGGCTGAAGAAATCATCACGATGTTTTTGTCAGATAGAAATTCACCACCATTGGCAAAAACATAAATCCGCCCATGTTCGAGAAACCGGCCAATGATTGACCGAACCGTAATGGTTTCAGACAAGCCAGCCACGCCCGGTCGCAAACAGCAAATGCCACGCGCCAAAATTTCAATCGGCACGCCTGCCTGCGAGGCCTCATACAACAATTCGATCAAGCGATGATCGACAAGCGAATTGCATTTCAGCCAGATACCCGAGGGAAGACCATTTTTACAATTTTCAATCTCGGCACGAATCATAAGTTTTAATTGGGGAAATGATTGATGCGGCGAAATAAAGCTGCGTTTCAATTTATCTGGCTGCACATGACTTGTCAGATATTTGAAAATTTCATAGGCGTCGCGCCCCACATCCTTGTCACAGGTGAAATAGGACAGATCCGTGTAGATGCCAGCGGTGATCGGGTGGTAATTGCCAGTGCCAACATGCGTATAAGATACCAGCTTGCCATGTTCACGCCTTACAACAAGCGACATTTTAAGATGAATTTTCAGATCAGTCAGACCATAGGCAACCTGCACACCAGCACGGCCAAGCGCCCGCGCTAGCTGAATATTATTGCGCTCGTCAAACCGTGCCTTTAATTCAATCACGGCCGTAACGGTCTTGCCATTTTCGGCCGCTTGGATCAGCGCCTTTACAATTGGTGAATTTGACGTGGTTCGATACAGTGTCTGGCGAATTGCCAAAACATCAGGATCAGTTGCAGCCTGCTGGAGATAGCGCACCACCACTTCAAAACTTTCATAAGGATGATGAACGATAATATCCTTATTGCGGATTGCGGCAAAGCAATCACCATTGAAATCCCTGATTCGCTGGGGAAAGCGCGGCGTAAAAGCCGGAAACAGCAAATGTTTGGGAATGTAATGCAGCAATTCGGAAAAATTATTCAACGCCACTGGCCCATCGGTATTAAAGAAGTTATTTTCATCAATACCCATTGCTGATTTCAGCAAACGCCGGATTGGTTTTGGCGCATCTTTTGACAGGGTCAATAAAACCACATTGCCACGTTGACGCGCCCGAAGCGCATTTTCAAATTCATGAATCAGGTCATTCGCTTCATCATCAATTTCGATTTCAGAGTCACGCAAAATGCTGAACATCGCTGCCGACACAAACTGATGGCGCGGATAGATTTTAACAATGCTGGCACGGATCACCGCCTCGACCAGAAGCAACCGCAACCCATCACCGGGCAATTTGACAAAACGCGGCAAATTCGCCGGCAGCAAAATCACACTTTGCATCGGCTTGCTGTCCGGGCTGGTCAATTCCAGCATCATTCCCTTGCCGTCATTATGGAAAAACGGAAACGGGTGAGATGGGTCAAGCGTTGTCGGGGTGATTAATGGCAGAACATTATCAATGAACCAATCTTCAAGCCAAAGCCGATCTTGCTCATCATCGGGAATATCCGACATAACATGGATATTTTCATCGCGAAGACAGCCAATCAATTCGGGCAAAACCTGATTTTGGCGCGCCATCAATTTGGCACTTCGCGCCATGATCTGCGTCAGCAATTGATCAATATCAACATCATCTTTTGGCAAACGCTTGAAACCGCGATCCACAAGCTGGCGAAGACCGGCAACGCGCACCATGAAAAATTCATTTAGATTATCTGCCGAAATGGCCAGAAACCGAATGCGTTCCCCAAGCGGTTTATCGTCATCCTCGGCCAAAGATAAAACACGCTCATTAAACGCAAGCCAGCTTAGCTCGCGGTTAAAAAAGCTCTCATCTTCGGTTGACCCGTCAATGATCGGATCGGTTTTTTTGCTTTTCATTTCGTTACATTTCTGGTGGACGGACATCTGACCATATCATGCTGCTGAATTGTTATAGAAATATGACAAAAGCCAAACTTCAAATATTATCTTGGCTGTATTGTGCCATCATTGAACCGTCAAACCGCTGGCAAGATTGCCAATAATCGGGCAATCAGGGCGTGAATCACCATGACAGTTTCCGGCTAAATGGCTTAATTCGTCACGCAATTCCTGCAATTCACCAAGCTTGCGATCAATTTCAGCAATTTTCTCAAGAGTGATTTGCTTTACCTCGGCACTTGGCCGCTGGTCATCTTCATAAAGGCTTAGAAGATCACGGCATTGCTCAATCGAAAAGCTGTAGCGGCGTGCCCGCCCAATAAATCCCAGCTTGGCAATGTCTGATTCGGCATAAAGCCGGTATCCGGCTGCCGATCGGCCTGCCGGTTTTACAAGTCCGATATCGGCGTAATAACGAACGGTTTTCACCGTTAAAGCCGCGCGCCGTGCCGCATCACTGATTTTATACATGATCGCCTCTGTTTTGGTTTATCCCATTGCCGCCGATCGCCAGAAGGCCAGACCTTCTTTTGACAAGCCTAACCTTCCTGTAAAAAGAAGGTTAGATATAATCTAGGGCGTTGGGTCAGGCATGGCAAGCGTGCCATCATAAAGCAACGCAATCTGATTGGACGATTTGCGGTAATGGATCTGAATTAAAGCAAAGTGGTGCGCCGCGCCAGATAGCGATTATCAAATGCCGCCGCTGCACCGCGCAATCCGGCAAGCGGATCAATCGATAGATAAATTGGCAATGCATGAAGACAAGACCGGCGGCGACCATGATCGTCAAACCGGTCAATAAGCCCACTATCGCCAAGAAGCGCCGATAATTTACCAGCAATACCACCAGCAATCACCACGCCAGCGCGCGCGCCAAGGCTGAGCGCCGCATTCGCTGCAACTGTGCCAAGGCTTTGCAGCATCAATCGAACCGCCGACAAAGCCGCCGCATCACCCGCAAGTGCCAAAGCTCCAATGTCCGGCGCTGATTTATGATCACCTGTCTGGCAGTGATAAATCGATTCAAGGCCGGGCCCGCTGACAATCCGTTCAGCCGAAACATGGCCAAATTCTTTTGCCAGATGCGCCAGAACCATAAATTCGGCAGGGTTGCGCGGGGCATAGCTGACATGACCACCCTCGCCCTCAATCACCTGAATATCATCACCGGCGGGTACCAACGCCGCCACACCAAGACCGGTTCCAGGGCCAATTACAAGCAAAGGCGTGGTTTGATCAGCCGTTCCATCGCGCAAAATCTGCCGGCGGTCTGCCGGCATTGATCTATTATTTTGCAACAGATCACGATGCGCCATTGCTTGCGCGGTAAAATCATTGATCAGCAAATAGGCACGTAGATTTATCGCCGCCGCCAGCTTGCCGACATCAAATTGCCAATGATTATTGGTGATATCGACCTTTCCGCCATTTACCGGGCCGGCGACCGCCAGACAAAGCATATCGATATCAAGCCTATGTTTGGCGCAATAACCGGCAAATGCATCTTCGGCTGTGGCAAAGTCAGCACAGGCCATAATGGCCGGGTCGCAAAGCGCCGGATCATCACCATTCTGATGCGCCAACCGCAGCGATGTGCCGCCAATATCAGCGATAAGCCGAGTCATTTCTGCCAACCTTTTGCCGTTTCAAGCCAGCCAAGTCCGGCCTCGGTTGATTGTGCCGGACGGTATTCGGCACCGATAAACCCGTCGTATCCAGCTGCATCAAGCGCCAGCAAAATATCCTTATAGGCAAGTTCGCCATGATCTGGCTCGGCGCGGTCAGGTACAGCTGCAATTTGGATATGGCCAATAAAATCCAGATTGGCCTCGATCCGGCGGATTAAATCGCCCTGCATGATCTGGATATGATAGCAATCAAACATCAATTTGATATTGCCAAGTCCAACCTGTTTGATCGTGGCAACGCCAGCTTCGACCGTTGAAAGATGATAATTGGCAACATCACGCTGATTGATCGGTTCAATTAAAACCATCATATCATGGCGCGCAGCAGCAGCACCAGCATAGGCAAGCGCATCGCAATAGGCGGTTTCAGCCGCAACATCGCCATCGGTTCGCCCCGCCATCACATGAACCGACCCAGCGCCAATCGCGGCAGCATAATTAACCGCCTCGTCAATATAGCGCCGTGCCTCATCTTCGCGCCCAACGCAGGCGGCAAGGCCAAAATCGCCAGCATCGACATTGCCGCGCCGCGTATTCAGCCCCAGCATCGGCAATTTTGTCGCTGTTAATACTGCCAGAATTTCGGATCGCGGCACGTCAAAAGGCCAATGACATTCAACCGCGTCAAATCCGGCCTTTGCCGCGGCCATAACGGCGGCCGGCAGGGGCAGTTCAGTCCATAAAAACCCAAGATTGGCAGAAAATCGCAGCATAGCAGCTCCTCAAAAGACCGGCCGAGAATGCCGCTTTTACCGGCGAAAATCAATCAATCTGACCTGTTTGTTCGGCCGCTTGGTGGAAAATCAGAATATAAGCTGGTGACGTTTGGCTTTTGGCTTTGTATTGTCATACTCCATTGTGATCAATGGCCGCCATCACATCACCGATGCGATGGCCGCAGGGCGCAACGATTGGATAGAACATGAAACATACAGGTCAGGACATTATCAAAGAATTGCAGGATCGCCGCGAACAGGCGCGACTTGGCGGCGGAACTTCCCGCATTGACCGCCAGCACGCCGCCGGAAAGCTAACCGCGCGTGAGCGCATTGATGTTCTGCTTGACCCCGGATCGTTTGAAGAAATTGATATGTTCGTCGTGCATCGCACCCGCGATTTCGGCATGGATGGCAATACGATTGCCGGTGATGGTGTGATTACCGGATCAGGCCGCATCAATGGCCGTCTCATTTATGTATTTTCGCAAGATTTTACCGTTTTTGGCGGCTCGCTCTCAGCTGCCCATGCCAGCAAGATTGTTAAGGTTTTGAAATTGGCAATTCAGAATGGCGCGCCGGTCATCGGGCTGAATGACAGTGGCGGGGCGCGGATTTAAGAAGGTGTTGATTCGCTTGGTGGCTATGCTGATGTATTTTTGCAAAATGCGCTTGCGTCAGGCGTTGTGCCGCAGATTTCCGTGATCATGGGGCCATGTGCTGGCGGTGCTGTTTATTCGCCGGCAATGACCGATTTCACCTTCATGGTTCGGGGCAGCAGCTATATGTTTGTTACCGGCCCCGATGTTGTCAAAACCGTGACCAGTGAAGAGGTGACTGCCGAACAGCTTGGCGGTGCCGAAACCCATACAACAATATCTTCGGTTGCCGATGGCGCATTTGACAATGACCTTGAAGCGCTTGCCGAAATTCGCCGTCTTGTAGGGTTTTTACCATCGCATAACGCTGCCGGTTTACCGCAATTGGCGTGCGATGATAATCCAGCGCGTACCACTCCAGCGCTCGACAGCCTGATCCCCGAAAATGCAAATATGCCCTATGATATGCGCGAGCTTGTGACAAGCCTTGCCGATCATGGTGATTTCTTTGAATTGCAGGAAGATTTTGCCAGAAATATCCTAACCGGCTTTGTCCGGCTGAACGGATCGCCAGTTGGTGTTGTTGCCAATCAGCCGATGGTTCTTGCCGGTTGTCTGGATATTGATTCCAGCCGCAAAGCGGCGCGATTTGTCCGGTTTTGTGATGCGTTTAACATTCCCATTCTTACGCTTGTCGATGTTCCGGGATTCATGCCTGGAACCGCGCAGGAATACGGCGGCATCATCAAACATGGTGCCAAGCTATTATTTGCCTATGCCGAAGCAACCGTTCCCAAAGTGACCCTGATCACCCGCAAGGCCTATGGCGGTGCCTATGATGTGATGAGTTCAAAACATCTTCGCGGCGATGCAAATTACGCATGGCCAACCGCCGAAATTGCGGTGATGGGGGCAAAGGGTGCGGTTGAAATTCTCTATCGGTCCGAGCTTGGCGATGCTGAAAAAATTGCGGCGCGTACGGCTGATTATGAAACGCGGTTTGCCAATCCATTTATCGCGGCTGAGCGTGGTTTTGTTGATGATGTTATCATTCCGCAGAACAGCCGGTTTCGCATCATTCAGGCTTTTGAAAAGCTGCGCGGCAAACGCCAACAAAATCCTGCCAAGAAATTTGGCAATATTCCGCTTTAACCTGTGGTTGGTTGCCGCGCAATTCATTTAGAGAGTTCGCCATGTTTAAAAAAATCCTGATTGCCAATCGTGGCGAAATCGCCTGCCGGATCATCCATACGGCCCGCAAAATGGGCATTGCCACTGTTGCAGTCTATTCCGATGCTGATCGGGCAGCCAAACATGTGCAGCTTGCCGATGAAGCCGTCGCCCTTGGCGGCATGACCGCACAAGACAGCTATCTTCAGGCCGACAAGATTATCGCAGCCTGCCACGAAACCGGCGCACAGGCGGTGCATCCGGGCTATGGATTTCTGTCTGAACAAGCCGGTTTTGCGGCTGCGCTTGAGACAGCCGATATTGCCTTTATCGGGCCGCCAGCCAATGCCATTGCGGCAATGGGCGACAAGATCGAATCCAAAAAACTGGCAAAGGCTGCCGGTGTTAGCACCGTCCCCGGCCATATCGGGGTGATCGCAACCGCCGAAGAAGCGGTCAAAATTGCCGATGAAATCGGCTATCCAGTTATGATCAAGGCAAGCGCTGGTGGCGGTGGCAAAGGCATGCGGATTGCCCATTCATCTGGCGAAGTGGCTGATGGTTACGCCACCGCCATGCGCGAAGCTGCATCCAGCTTTGGTGATGATCGCGTGTTTATCGAAAAATTCATCACCAGCCCACGCCATATCGAAATTCAAATTCTGGCCGACAAATCCGGCAATTGCATCCATTTGAACGAACGCGAATGTTCGATCCAGCGCCGCAACCAGAAAATCATCGAAGAAGCACCATCGCCTTTTTTGGATGATGCCACCCGTCAGGCAATGGGCACCGAAGCGATTTGGCTTGCCGCGGCGGTTGACTATTACAGTGCCGGTACGGTCGAATTTATCGTTGATGGTGATCGCAATTTCTATTTTCTGGAAATGAATACCCGTCTTCAGGTCGAACATCCAGTAACCGAAATGATCACCGGCCTTGATCTTGTTGAAGAAATGATCTTGATCGCCGCCGGTAAAACCCTTCGCCACAAACAAATCGATATCGGCATTCATGGCTGGGCGATGGAAAGCCGGCTTTATGCTGAAGACCCCTATCGTAATTTCATGCCAGCCATTGGCCGGTTATCGCTGTATCGCCCGCCTGCCGAACAGACGCATGATGATGGCACGATCACCCGCAATGATACCGGCGTTGGCGAAGGCGATGTTATCTCAATCTATTATGATCCGATGATTGCCAAATTATGCAGCTGGGGGTGTGACCGCAACGCCGCTATTGGCCGCATGCAAACCGCGCTTGATGCGTTTACCATGCGCGGAGTCGGGCATAATATTCCGTTTCTATCAGCCGTGATGGAACATGACCGTTTTATCAGCGGAAACATCACCACCGCCTTCATTGATGAAGAATATCAAGACGGGTTTTGCGGCGTCACCGCTTCGCCTGCCCGCAAACGCCATCTTGGCATGATCATGGCGGCGGCGGCATATGACGAGATGTACCGGCTTGCCAGTCTTGAAACCGCCCCGACACATCCCCGCCATGATGACAATTCAAACCGCCAGATCGTGCAATTTGCCAATGCCGACACCGGCGCGCATGACGCAGATGAAGATCTTGAGATTGGCATCATCAGGGCAAATGATGGCAGCTTTAACATCACCGCACCGCCAGAGGTCGAAACCAATATTCATCTGGTTTTTGACCGCGACCCAAGCCATCCGCGCCTGCATGTTGTGCTGACTGAAGATGGCGAAACGAGTGAATATTTATGTGAATTATGGCGGCAGCAAGATCGCTGGCATCTATATTATCGGGGAATCAGCCTTTGTGCGCATGTCCGAGCGCCGCATATTGCCGCGCTTGCCCATCACATGAAACTGGTTGAGCGGCCCGATACATCCAATATGCTGCTTTGCCCCATGCCCGGAAGCCTGATTAAATTATTTGTTGCCGAAGGCGAAATTGTCGAGGCTGGTCAAACGCTATGTATTGTTGAAGCGATGAAAATGGAAAATGCGCTGATCGCCGAAAAACGCTGCAAAATTGAAAAGCTGTTTTCAGGCGAAGGCGATATCCTGAGCGTCGATGCAACCATCATGACCTTTGCCGCCGCCGATTAAAATGGTTTCAAAAGATTTGGCGCACCAAAAGATTAGATTGGCAAAATCAGACTGGTAAAATCAGACTGGCAAAATCGCTGATCAGCTAGCGAATCTAACTAGCAAGCCGTGCCGCCACCCGCATGCTGGCGAGTGAGATTTCACTCGCCGCGACAACATCACCAAGACTGCTTGCCATTGCGGGGCCAACCAGTAACAGCGTTGTAATCGCCTGACCTTTGGGATCAATTACTTCATTTTGCTGATTCACCCGAAGCCCCTGTCCAAACGCATCGGGCTGGCCAATGCCATCTGCCACAAGATTGGCAAAAAGTGGGTCATGCCCAACACCGGTGCAATTAATCACATGATCGACAGCGAGGTGGCGTGCGCCGGTTTTGGCATCATGCAACTCCAGCCGCAAAGGCGCATCATCACCAGCCATTTCCAGATGAATGGCACCAAGTCTGGCATGGCAGATTTCAAGAATGCCAGTTTGCTGTAACCGGTTTGCCGCGGCAATCGTTTGCGGTGCCGCCCGATAGCGATAGCGCGACCATAGCCAGCCAAGCCGCCGCATCAGCCCCCGCCGGTCACGATCGCTTAAGGCCTGCCATTGTTGGTTGATATCAATGCGCAATTCTTCAAATGCCTGCTGCCAAACGGGATCTTCGGGTGGCAAACCGGGAAGATAGCTTCGAAACCGGCGCAAGATTTTTGACGGGCGCGGCGCATCTGGCCATGTTGGCGGTGCCTGTTTCACCCAATCGGCCTGTTCGGGTGGCAAGCTGCCATGCGGTGCCAGCAAGAAAACCGACCCCTGATGATCTCGCCGTGCCAAGGCAATGACGGCATCAAGCGCGGTTAACCCGCCGCCAATAATGGCAAGGCGTGATTGCGCTGGCAAATGATCAAGCCATTGACCATTCCACGAATTTTGCACAAGCCGATTTTCCAATTCGAGCAATTGCGCCTTTTCGCCATGAATTGGGCATGGCCATTGCGGCGGCGGATTACCCGTTGCCAACAACACCAGATCAGCCTTGATCAAACGCCCGTCTGAACATTCGGCCTGCCAGCCGCCTTGATCCATCCTGCCAAGCTTTGTGACGATTTGCGGATAATGGATGATGGTATTATCGTGCTCGTTAGCACCGGCCAAGACGGCATCAACACGGCTTGCCACATAGCGCCCAAAATCGCGGCGGCGGTAAAACATGCCGCTGCGGCGCATCGCATCTTTGTCATCTTTGATATGGGTTTTGGCCCAATTGCCGAAATCATCACGCCGGTCAGGCCATATCCACATCAGATTGGCGCGCACATTCAACCGGAAATCATCATCATCACAACCATAGGCATTGCCCCTGCCAAGCTGGCCCGGCCCAACAATTGTGATTTTTGACGGCTTAATGCCCGCCTCGACAAGATGAATCAGATTTGCCGCGGCGGCAAAGCCACTGCCAATTATCAGAATTTTTTGATCTGTCACGGCCAAGTCCCTTTATTGCCTTTCAGCCTGATATCGGCGTGATCAGATCATTTCATCGCTTCGGTCATCAGTTTCGCCAAACCGTTTCAGAACCGCTGGCCTTGTTCCCTCATAGACCTTGTCAAGCGAGGCTGAGATGCGGGCATTTTCACGTTCGAACAGGCTGTTACCGTCAAGATCACTTTCGACAATGAAAGGCCCAAAATTTTCAACATCAAGAACCCACATGGCTTGAGCCAGTCCAAGTTCTTTTTTCCAATGAAGATTGCTAACCTGTTTGACACCACGCCCCAAAAGCGCACCCGTGCCATAGCCAACCGTGGTCAGATAAATTGCGCCATGCGGAACGAAATGTTCACGGTAATCCTTAAAACTCATGCCGCCTTTGCCAATAATCAATTTGGCACCTGATGCGGCCAGCCATGGGCCAATCCATTTGGAAAAGCGAAACGACGCCGTTGCCGTTACCGCGCCAAGATCAAAGCTGCCATCATCATGCTGGGTGGCGGCTGGCGAACAGTGAAAATTGGCAGCACTATCGGCCGGTAAATCCATTGGCATGGCAATGCCATCTTCAAGAACGCGTTTATAAACACCTTCGCGCGCCGTATAGACGGTGCCATCAAGATAAACAATATCACCAATGCGAAGATTGGCAAGCGCTTCGGCCGTTGGGTTTGCGCTTAGACGAATTTTGCGCGGTTTATTGTCTTTTACCATTCGACTGTCTCCCGCCGCTGATAATCGGTGAACCAAGCTGGATCTGTTCGGAATTCAACGCGCCCATCATCATAAATCCGCGCCACAGCACGGCGTGATGACAAACAAAACGCATGAACGCTCATCTGCATGCCACCCGTATGGCAATAGCCAACTTCAATATTGCAATCAATCACCATGGATTTGCCAACAAATCCCATCGCGCCCATGCCAATATTATTTCCCAATTCTTTGAATTCATCTTCAAGCGCGGCAATTTTCGGATCGGGGTTGCGATCGCCAACCATGCGAAGACAGGCAGCGCGTTTTCCAAGAACCATACAGCTATCTTTCGACCCACCAAGACCAATGCCAATAATCGCTGGCTGGCAGGCAAGGCCGCGCTTGCCAAAAGCGACAAGCGAATCAAGATAAAATCGTTTAATGCCTTCAATCCCGTCACTCGGAAACAGCATCCGGTAATCAGTGCCAAAAAGACCACCTTTATGAACTGTGACAAGGTCAATCCAATTGCCATCAGGTTCAAAACCATATTCGATTTCCGGTGCCCCAATGCCAACATTATTGTCATGGTCGGTTCGCCATAGGGGGTGAACGCGGTTCGGGCGAAGCGGCACTGATTTGGTGGCATTTGCCGTCGCACGGCGCAACGCCGCCTCAAGCGCGATTGGCCCGCCATCAATCTGCGCCTCATTGCCCATTTTCACATACCACCTAGGACAGCCAGTATCACCACACATGGCGCGGCGATCTTCCTTGGCAGCAATATAATTTTCGAGCATCGCCTCAAGAACAAAGCTGGACAGATCACCATCTTCGTCATTAGCCGCCTTTTGCAAACCGGTTAGATAATCATCCGGAATTTCAATCGCCGCTTTTGCCATCAGGCTTTCGGCGGTTTTTTGAATCAGCTCAATATTGATCATTGTGCAGCCTCCACCAGCGTCTCAGCCTCATCGGCCCCAAGCAATGATTCACCCGGTTTGACAATGGTGAATTTCACAGCCTCGCGGTTTACCTCAATGCCTTTATCGACCGAAGTGGCAATGGTGAAATAGGAATCTTCAAGCGAGCCAGCATCGGGGAAATCTTCGCGGAAATGCGCCCCGCGTGAATTTTCGCGCGACAGGCCAGCCTTGGCAATCACTTCGGATGTATCGATCAGGCTTTGCAGGCTTAGCCAATCATGCCATGACAGATTAAACGCCAGATTATCACCCGAAACGCCAACATTTTCCATGTCGCTTTTCAAAGACGCAATCTTTTCAATGCCGCGCTTTAATCCAGCCGCATCGCGCATCACTCCAACATCGTCCCACATGGCATCCATCAGCCGGACGCGAAGTTCTTGAACATTCCCTGGCTTGGCCGAAAATGGAATGATTGCGCGCTCCAATTCTTGGTCAAGAATGGTTTCATCCGGATCATGAAGTGCGGCCATTTTCTGGGCATCGGCCGCCATCACATCGCCAGCGATACCGCCATAGACGGTAGAATTCGCAACGCCATTGCCGCCAAGCCGGTTTGACCCATGCGCCCCGCCAGCATCTTCGCCGGCCACATAAAGACCGGCAAGGCTGGTACGGGTTTCAACATCAACCACAACCCCGCCCATCAGATAATGCGCGGTCGGCACAACCTCGACAAGACCAGCGGCAAGATCAAAGCCGCTATCAGCGCAGCGTTTCACCATGCCCTGAAATTTCTTGGCAACATTTTCTGGCCCAAGATGCGCCATCGAAATATAAACCCCGCCATAAGGCGATGTGCGGCCTTGGCGCATTTCTTCATAAATGGCGCGGCTGACGATATCGCGCGTTGCGCGTTCACCAGCATCATCATAATTGAACATGAAACGTTCATTTTTACCATTTATCAAATGGCCGCCAGCACCCCGAAGCCCCTCTTCAAGAACCGTTCCGGTCATTTTGGTTTCGTCACCCGCCATCAAGCCAGTTGGATGAAACTGCACCATTTCCATATCGCGAAGCCCAAGCCCGCGGCGCAAAGCCATCGATAGACCATCCATGCTCTTATCACCCGAGGGGGTGTGATATTTATACATTGTCGGGCCGCCGCCAGTCGCCATCAAAACGGTTTTTGCGCGAACCAGCCGGAAGGTGCCGCGGCGCATATCAATGAATAAAACACCCGCAAGCGCGCTGCCATCACGCGACGGAATCAGGCCGATTGCCCGATGTTCCTGCAGTTTTTCAATTGGCCGTGACAGCACCTGTTCCATCAAACGGCTGATGATTTCAATGCCGGTCAGATCGCCCTTATGCGCGGTGCGGTCAAAGGTTTGACCAGCAAAGGCTTTTTGATGAAGCGTGCCGTCGGGATTGCGATCGAAAAAACAGCCAATTTCATTTTCCAGCTCATGGATTCGCGTTACCGCCTCGGTCACAAGCTTCCATGCCATATCCTGATCGGGAAGCCATTTGCCGCCAATGATCGTATCCATAAAATGCCGCTCAACCGAATCTTGTGGATTCAGTGCCACATTATAGCCGCCTTGAACCATGCGCGTGCAGCCCGATTTTCCAATCAGCCCTTTTACCGCAATGGTGACTTTTTGATCTGGTGCCGCTTTTTGCGCGTGAAGGGCGGCAAATAATCCAGCGCCGCCAGTTCCCAAAATCAGAATATCAGTATCATGTCGTTCAATGATTGGTTTCATCGGATTAAATCGCTTTCAAAAAGAATAACGTCGACACCAGAAAGGCAAACGCCACCGCCAGTGCCGCCATTGTTTTCTGATGTGGGCTCCATGGCAGAAATTCTAATGCCATTAGCCGAAGCCCACCAAATAGATGCGCCGCCAGCAAAAACACCAAACCATATTCGGCCAATTTCACAATGGTCAAATCGGTAAAGCGCAAAAACCCGTCAAGGCGCGCCGGTGCTGAAATCGCCAATGACAGCATGTAGAAATGAATTGGCAGAAACAGCGCCAGCCCAAGCCCTGATAGGCGGTGAAGCAAAAAAGCAAACCATAATGGATGCGTGCGATGCGGCCGGATCATAGCCCAACTCCCGCAAAGGTAACAGCATAGACAGCCTTTGCACCTAGTCCGAACAAAAGCGCAAAAACCGCCCAGCTAAAAAGCTGCAGGGCGCGCCCGTTGAGGCCAAACCATTCAAAACTAATCACCCGCAATCCGATGGCACCATGAATCGAAACGGCAACAACAAAGCTGCCATAAAACAAAAACCACGCAACCGAGCCTTGCGTCCGCGCCAGAATTTCGTCAACTGTCAAACCGCCCTGAACAGCATAGATCATCACCGCAATATGCCCAATCACGAGCGGTGCCATGACGAGCGCCGTCAAACGCTGTAACATATATAAACGTAGATCAAGCATCTAGCGGCTCCGTCGGAAAAGAGCTTTTGTCGTTTCGCGCTTCAATCCGGCAATCGACAAGGTTGGGTTCAATTCATTCGGGCAATATTGCACACAGCCTTGCTGGGAATGGCAATTATGACAGCCGCCATTTGACCCAACAGCGGCAAGCCGCACATCCTGCCCATCATCACGGATGTCATTCACCAGAGACCATGACCGGTTCAACGCTGCTGGCCCGAAATAATCGGGGTTGGATTCAACCACATCACAAGCCGCATAACAAACCGCGCAATTGATACATTCAATTGCCTCGCTGGCGGCGATGCGCATTGGATCATCAGGGGTGATGGCTGCCATCGGGTCATGGCGTGTCTTGCTTGGGTGAAACACCGCTTCGGCCGCAACCCATTTTTCAAAGAACGGATCCATATCGGTTGCCAAATCCTTAATCACCGGCAAATTACGAAGCGGCGCAACCTCAAGCTGATCATTGGCAACAACCTTGCTGACATGTGTTCGGCACGTCCAGCGCGGCGATCCATTGACCATCATCGCACAAGATCCGCACATGCCAACGCGGCAGGCAAACCGGTAAGATAAAGTGGGGTCGATATGCTGTTGGACATAGGCAACAACATCAAGCACTGTCTGGTTTTCCCTCGCTGGCACTTCATATTTTTCAAAACGGCCATCATCGCCATTTTCACGCCAGATCGACACGGTCATTGTTTGCGTCATTGTTTGCGTTTCATTCGCCACCAGAACACTCCATTTCCATAATTATAGCGTAGTATAAATTTCATTTTTTCTTAATGAAACTAAATAATATTTACTTATTATGTAAGAAAGTTTTACATTAAAATCCGCAAAACAGAGATTATCATAAGCTGGATAGACGCATATGTCCCTTCGCCAACTTCGCACCTTGCTTGCCATTCAAACCCATGGCTCGTTCAGCGCCGCCGCGGCTGCCTGTCACATCACCCATGCGGCGGTAAGCCAGCAGATGAAAGCACTGGAATCATTATGGGGAGTCGCGCTTTTCGACCGGAAAAACCGGCGTCCCGAATTGACCCCGACCGGACGGGCAATGGCAAGCAAAGCGGCCAATATCATCCGTGACTATGATGGTATTCTGGCATCAGTCATTGGCGAACAGGGCTTTCAGGGTGAATTGGTGCTTGGCGCGGTGCCAACCACTTTGACCGGATTGGTGCCGCTTGGCCTGTCTTTATTGCGCCAGCGTCATGCCGATTTGCATGTGGTGATTTTTCCCGGGCTGTCATATCAATTAATGCAACAGCTTGATCGCGGCACGATTGATGCGGCGATCATCACGCGCCCCGCCCTTTTGCCGCAGGGATTATCCTGTTTTGATATTGCCGCCGAACCAATGCAGCTTTTGGCACCGCCGCAAACCGAAAGTGACGATCCGCTTGAACTGCTTCGCACCCGCCCCTTTATCCGGTTTGACCGCAATGCCATTTTTGGACAGATGGTCGAAAGCTGGCTTCAAAAGCGCAAAATCACGGTCAAGGATTCGATGGAGCTTGAGGGGCTGGAAGCAATCTCAAGCATGGTGATGGCCAATCTTGGCGTCTCGATTGTGCCTAAACGCTGTGTTCGGAATATGAACCCGCTACCGGTCAAACGCCTTGCGCTTGGCGCCATAGCGCCGGCACGCCAGCTTGGGCTTGCCTATCGTGACGGCAATCCCAAATTAACCGTGATCAAGGCTGCTGAGGCGGCATTTCTTGATGCGGTTCGCATTGGCGAATTTTCGGCTTAAGTCCAATCTGGCTGAAATCAAATCTGGCTGAAATCAAGTCTGGTTCAAAGGCAGCTTTGACCAATATCCATGCGCATCATCTAGGAAAATTCGGCGCGGATAGCCGCGCTATGCTGGCCAAGGTCGGGAACATCACCCAATCTTGGCAAGATGCCATTTACAATCGCGCCGGGTGACAATAGCTGTACATCACCAGCCGAGGTGCGAACTGAAACAAACCGGTTTTGCGGATGTTGCGTAAACACATCCATATCATTCAACCGACCAAAGGCAATTTGCGCCGCCTGCAATTTTTCGGCAATTTCATCGATTGAATATTGGCTGAAAACCCCATTCATAATGGCATCAAGCGACGCGCGATTTTCAACCCGGTGGACATTGCTGTCAAATTTCGGATTTTGCGGTAAATCGGGCTGGTCAAGAACATCACTACATAGCCGCAGCCATTCGCGCTCATTCTGGATTGAGATCAACAGCATCCGGTCATCGCCGCAACGATAGGCACCATAAGGCGCAATCGTCGGATGATGCAGTCCGGGGCGCCGAATTTCCCGCCCGCCATAATGATATTGCAGATAGGGAACATTCATCCAATCGGCAAGCGCATGAAATAGCGACACTTCAATGGCGCGGCCTTCACCAGTTTTTGCGCGCGCCACCAATGCCTGCAAAATCGCCGCATGCGCCGTCATTCCCGCCGCAATATCACAGATCGAAACACCAACACGGCCGGGCTCTTCAGGCGCGCCGGTAATCTGCGCCAACCCAACTTCGGCCTGAACCAGAAAATCATAGGCCTTCATCTGGGCAAAGGGGCCAGACGCGCCATAACCGCTGATATCGCAGGTAATCAATCGCGGGTCGGCCTGCCGCAAATCGGCCATCGAAACGCCAAGACGGTCGAGCGCCCCGGGCATCAAATTCTGGATAAACACATCAGCCTTGGACAGCATTTGTTTGAAAATTTGCAGATCATCGGGCTGTTTGAGATCAAGCGCGACCGATTCCTTGCCACGATTAAGCCATACAAAATACGAACTATGCCCTTTCGCATCAGCGTCATAGCCACGGGCAAAATCACCTTCGGGACGTTCCACCTTGATCACCCGCGCACCAGCATCGGCAAGCCGGCTTGCGGCATAAGGCGCGGCAACAGCCTGTTCAAGACTGATCACCAGCAATCCGTCAAGATCACGATTTGGGCTATTCGCCATTTAACTCTCCTGCCAATTCAGTATTTTGCCAATTCAGTGTTTTGCCGCCATGATCTGGCCAGTATTTCATGACGCCAGCGCCTCATAATCACGGATAATCGCCTCGGCGCGTTTGATCACCGGCACATCAACCATTGCCCCATCAAGCTGAACCGCTGATGCGCTATTGGCAACAGCGGTCATGACGCGCTGCGCCCATTCATAATCGGCATCACTTGGCCGAAACACGGCCTTTGCCGGCGCAATCTGTTTGGGGTGAATTAACAGCTTGCCACCAAAGCCCATGTCACGCGCGCGGCGCGCCTCACCAGCGACAATTTTCGCATCATCAAACCGCACCGCGACCCCATCAAGCGGCGATGCCTTTTGCCCGAGGCGCGATGCAACAACAATCCTACCACGCGCATAGTGAAGCGAATCCCATTGCGGATCAGCCCCGATATCAAGCGAGAAATCCAGATGACCAAACGCGCATTGCAACACTGATGGATGCATCATCATGGCCTCGATTGCGGCCAGCCCAAGCGCGCTTTCGACAATTGGGATGATTGGCATATCCGCGCCAAACTGTTTGGCAATCACATCAAGATGATCAACCGATTCTGCCTTTGGCAGCATAATCATCTGGGGTGGGGTCTTGGCCAAAGCCACCATGTCTTTGGCAAACCAGCGCGAGTCAAATCCGTTGCAGCGCACGACCAATGGCACCGGCAAATCAGGCCGCGACATAAGCGCGGCATGCGCTGCCGGCTTATCAGCATCAGCAACCGCATCTTCGAGATCGAGAATCACCGCATCGGCACCACTGGCACCGGCCTTTGCAAATAATTCAGGACGATGCCCCGGCACAAATAACGGAACGGATAGAGGTTTTGGTGTGGCCATAGATCGGTCTTTCACAATATTGGCTCGGGGGTAACGGTGGCTTTCATGGTTATATTGCCATCAGCGCCGCGAACACAGGCCGCAAGCATGGCGTGGCCAGCTTCATCATTTTCAGGTGACGCATCAACCATGATCGGATCGCCACAAACCAATGGCCGAACACCGCGGTAAGCCATATGTTTTGGCAATTTTCCGCCAATGCTGCAGGCTAGATTCAGCATCAATGTTGCCTGCAATGGGCCATGAACCAACAAACCACCATGCCCTTCGACATTGGTCGAATAGGGAAGATCATAATGAATGCGATGACCATTAAAGGTCAGCGCCGAATAGCGAAACAGCATCACGCTATTGGCATCAACCTGCCAGCGATGCGCCGCCATGCTGTCGGTAATCGGGTCAAGCGGCGGCGCGGCCGTCACTTCTTCACGATAAACAACATCATGGCGTTCGCGCAATTTCAACTGGCCGCCAACGGAAAATTCATGCGTCACCGCAACAAAACATAAATTGCCGCTTTTGCCTGATTTAAAGCTGATATCATCAATGCGGCTTTGCTTTTTGACATGATCACCAATCTTGAAATCACCATGAAATTCCAGCCAGCCCCCTGCCCACATCCGGCGTGCATAGGGAATTTCAGGCAGAAAATCCCCGCGCTTTGGGTGGCCATCAGGGCCAAGCAATTCCGGGCTAACCGCTTCGGGTGCCAAACACCAATGCAGTCCGGGCGGCACCTCATTGCCGGTAAAACAATGATCGCCAAGCGTATGTTGAAAATGATCAACCATGCGCGCCGTAATCACGTCATCGCTTGACACGCTATTGCCGATCCATTCGGAAAAATCCATAAACTCACTCCTTTGCTTGATCATGCCATCATGCCAGAAATTCTATAAGACAACCGGCTATCCTTGTAATTTGGCGGCGAGATCAGATGCCGAGACCTGTTCAAGCGCATTTGTCATCGCCCATAAATCATTGGCGCGATCATCACCGATAAGCGCTTTGGCCTTGGCAAGCAATCTTATGCCAAGAAGCACCGGATCAATCGGCGATAGCAAATCAAATGATTGGGAACGTGATTGACCATCTTTTCGTTTGAGATCAACGCGCGCGGCGCTGTCGGCAATCTGATCATCGCCAATGACCTTTACCCGCTTGGCAAGTTCAATCAGATCAGCATCATGGCACAGGCCATCATCATAGCTTCCATATGCCGCAAGATTGACACCCCGAAGCGCCATTGCCGCCAAGAAAACATAGCTGAATTTAATTTCAAGGCCGGTTTCAGGCGCCTTTATATCGCAAACATTCTGCCAGCGGGGCGCGATATAAACCTTTATTTCATCAAGATCATCAACCGCAACAGCACCATCAGCCAATAGCAAAAGTAACGCTTCAATCATCGCATGGGTTCCGTGGCAACAGGCATGAAGCTTGTGACTGACCGCGGCAAAAAAGAACTGGTCAAAAGACCAATCATCAATTGCGGCACTGCCGCCAGCCGCACCATGATGCGCGGCAAGAAAGCTTTGCGCGCCAGCAAAGGCATCGGTGCTGGCAGTAAAGCCGCGTTTTGCAAGGCTGGCTGCCTCGATGCCATTTGCCGCGGCGGCACCGGCATTGAATGGTTTTCCCATCGTGCCAAATTGTGATTTCAGTCCCGCGGCGCGCGTGCTGACAAGCCCCAACGCCGCACGGGTGGCAGCCCGATCAAGCTGGTAGAGGCGCGAGGCGGCAATGGTGGCACCAAATGCGCCCGATGTTGCCGTTTGATGAAAGCCAGCATCATAATGATCACGCCCAAGCACCATGCCAATCCGGCAGGCCGATTCAGCGCCAATCAAAAACGCATCAACAACATCATCAGCCGATGCGCCCATATCCTCAGCCGCTGCCAAGGCCGCTGGAAAAACCGCAACCGATGGATGGCCGATATAGGCAAAATGCGTATCATCATAATCCAGCGCATGTGAAATCGTGCCATTGGCAAGGGCAGCCGCGCGGGCTGGCAGACGACCTGCCGCGCCAGTGACTGCCGCGCGTGACACCCCACCTTCGGCCATCACAAAATCACGAATAATATGCGCCAATGGCTGATCCGCACCGGCAAGACTAACCACCATCCAGTCAAAAAGTGATAATTGCGCCATCTTGCGGGCATCTTGTGGCAAGCTGTGGCGTGGAACCGACGCCAGATCAAGAATATGCGGCAGCAAAGCGGAATCGGACATGATCAAACCTTTAACAATATCGGCATTCAAACCAGACCGGCAAAGATGCGATTTAACCAGTCTAACCAGAACATCCCGTCTTTACCAACCGCCGGATAAATCCGGCTATTGCATGACGCGCAATGAAACCGCCGCGCGTCACATTTTTCACTAGCTTGGCATTTTCCAAGTGGCGGTTGCAACCGCAGCAAGCTTGCCGTCACTTCCCCAAAGCCGGCTTTCCATAAAGGATAAGGTGCGGCCTTTTTTGATAAAACGACCTTCAACCGTGGCAAGTCCCTTTTTCGCTGGGCGAAGATATTGGGTTTTCATTTCAATGGTGATGCCCATGCCAATTGTTTTGCCCAAAAGATGCCCCATCGAGATATCCATGACGGCCGCCATGATGCCGCCATGCAACGAGCCTTGCGGATTCATCAGCATTTCATTGACCTCAAACGTAACACGCAGGTGATCCTTATCGGCATCGGCGGCCTCATGCGGCAGATAGTCAAAATTAAGCCCCATAAATTTGGACAGGAAGAATTTTTCAAAAACTTGCTCATAGCTTCCTAGAATGGAGTCAATGTGATCGCGAACCTCTGCCGGATCGACCTTGCGTTCATTTGACAAAATAAAATCTCCTAAAGATCTGTCATGAAAAAGAAAAAGACTGGATATCAGCAAGACCAGAACCGGCCTTGTGAAAAATTGAAATTATGTTAGCCGCAATCGGGCTTCGGCCTTGCAGCGGGGTCCGGTGAATGATGCAGCGCAGATTTAGGTCAAAGCCATCACGGCGATGCAAAACCTTACGGTTTGGCAGGATCAACATCCAAAATATCAGTCGCGATTTCCGCGCCAAAAGGGGAAATCTTCATGTTTAAAACTCACTTATTTTAACTCAAAAAACGCCTAAAATAGCGCAAAATCAGCCTCAAGAATTGCACCATGATGGCGGTTTGTCTATAGAGAATATGCTCAATCACCACGCTGATCTCACTATGAATTCATTGCATTTACACCATGTATTTGACCATGCAATTGACCATGTAATTGAAAGGCGACACAAGCCAGATCAACGACCAATTTCTAGCAACACAAAACGGCGCACGTCGTCCAATTTGCGCTGGCATTTCGGGGGTCAGATGCCTAATCTGAGACCGGTCAGTTCTGGCGTCATTTTCATCTTTGCCAATTTCTGAGCCATCTTGATTGCTGGCCCGCATTCCAGGCGGTTATCGTTTCAATGAATTTATCACAGAGGTAAAAAATGCATAGTGACAGAAAAACCGCCCTGATCACAGGATCAGGACAGAATATCGGCCGTGGCATCGCCAGCCAGCTGGCGCAAGCCGGATTTAACATCATCGTAAATGGCAGCCGTAATCGTGACGCCGCCGAAGCCGTTGCCGCCGAAGTGCGCGAACATGGTGTCGACGCGCTTGTGGCAATGGGCAATGTCGGCATCAAGGCCGAAGCCGAAGCGGTTGCTAAGGCAGGCATTGACCATTTCGGCCGGATTGATGTTCTTGTCAATAACGCCGCCATTCGTCCGCATGGGCCATTTCTTGAGGTTAGCGAAGATGAGTGGCAACAGGTCATGGATGTTGATTTGAATGCCGCAATCTGGTTGTCGCGCCTGATCCTGCCAGGCATGATTGCCAATGGCTGGGGACGCATCATCAGCTTTTCCGGCATGAATGCCCAACGTGGTTATCCGGGGGCATCGGCCGTATCGGTTGCCAAACATGCGGTTTGGGGATTGACCAAGGCGTTTGCGGTTGAGTTTGGCGCTAATGGCATCACCGCGAATATCATCGCACCCGGCACATTTCCGGCAGATCATGTCGATATTCCCACGGATGCCAAATTTTCAGCACTCTTAAAAGCCAACCCATCAGGCCGGCTTGGTAATGCCGAAGATATTGGCGGCATGGTTGCCTATCTTTGTTCGGAAAATGGTGGTTTTGTGAATGGCCAAATGCTACAGATCAATGGCGGCGTGGTGATGCAATTCTAAGCAAACTCAAACCGGAACATCCGGTTTGCCCATAAAAAAACTGTCAATCCCACGATCGGGCTTGACAGTTTTTTATGCGCGGTGCCAAACAGAACCCTAAGAGACGATATTCAGTTAAATTTCTTGGGCAAATTTCTTGGGCAAAACAGCCCGCTATTTTGGACTTTTCGCGTCAGCTTCCTGTCCAAACCGGCTTACGCTTTTCCATAAAGGCACGGCGGCCTTCAATATAATCAGCACTGTCGAAACAGGCCTGAACCATTGCTTCGCAGGTGGCCAGGTCACGCTGGCTTTCATCCTTGCGTGTCTGATTGGCGATGAATTTTACCGCATCAACGGTCATAGGCGCATTTCCGGTAATGGTTGTTGCCATTTCATCGGCTGCCGCTTCGACTGCGCCATCTTCAACAATCCGGTTCACCAGCCCCATGATCCGCGCTTCTTCTGCGTCGAACCGGCGTGCGGTGAAAAAGATTTCCTTGGTAAAGGCAGGGCCAACAAGATTGGCAAGCCGGTTAATGCCAAGGAACCCATAACCAAGCCCAAGCCGCGCTGCCGGAATGGCAAAATTTGATCCCTGCCCGCAAATACGAATATCGCAACATACGGCAAGCGCCATGCCGCCGCCGACGCAAAAACCGTCAATCTGCGCAATCGTTGGTTTCGGGAATGCTTCGACCTTGTCATAGACGCGTTTGGTGGTGGCGTTATAACGCGCCACACCATCGGCACTGGCACGCTCGCTCTCAAATTTGGAAATATCAGCGCCCGACACAAAGGCCTTGCCGCCAGCACCTGACAGGATCAGCACTCGCACATCTTTATCAGCCGCAAATTTATCAAGCGCAACTTCAACCGCTTCCCACATTTCCAGCGACACCGCATTGCGCTTTTCCGGCTGGTTAAAAATGATTCGGGCGATGGCACCTGATTGTTTCACAATGATTTTATCAGTCATGGTTCGGCATATCCTTTGATTGGTCGGCCTTGTAGATTGGGCTGGGTTTTCAGATCTTTGGTTTAGATTGTCTTGGCGTCGCGAAGCGCGGCAATGTCTTCAGCACTATAACCAAGTGTTGCCAGAATATCATCAGCATGACCGCCGGCAAGTGGCGGCGGCGAGGCAATATGGCTTGGTGTCCGGCTCATCATGATTGGCTGCCCAACAAGATGGGTTTCGCCACGCTCATGGCTTTTGACCGGCTGTGCCAAGCCAAGATGTTTGACCTGCGGATTCTCAAACGCCTGACCAATATTGTTGATTTCACCAGCCGGTACACCTGCATCATTCAAAATATCAATCCATGCCGCGGTTGTTTTATCGCGCGTAATCGCATTGATTTCGGCATTCAGCGCATCGCGGTTTTTCGACCGATCAGGGCTGGTTGCGTAATCGGGGTTGGTAATCCAATCTTCGCGGCCAAGCCCAGCGGCAAATCTTTCCCAAATCACCTCGCCAGCAACCGCGATATTCATATAGCCATTGCTGGTTTCAAAAACGCCCGTCGGAATTGAGGTTGGGTGGTTATTGCCAGCCTGTTTGGCGATATCACCATCCATAAGATAACGTGCGGCCTGAAAATCTAGCATGAACATCTGCGCCTGCAAAAGCGAGGTTTGAACCCACTGTCCCTGACCCGAATGGGCGCGCTCTAAAAGCGCAATGAAAACACCCTGCGCGGCGAATAGACCAGCGCATAAATCAGCAATCGGGATACCAACCCGCATTGGGCCTTGGTCCGGTGCGCCGGTGATCGACATCAGGCCGCCCATGCCCTGCGCAATCTGATCAAAGCCCGGACGGCCGCTATAGGGACCATCCTGACCAAATCCAGAAATTGACGCATAGACAAGACGCGGGTTGGTTTTCGACAAGGTTTCATAATCGATACCAAGACGGGTTTTTACATCAGGGCGGAAATTTTCAACAATCACATCGGCCTTATCAGCAAGCTGACGAAAAATTTTCATGCCCGCTTCGCTTTTCAGATTCAAGGTCAAGCTGCGCTTATTGCGATGCAGATTCTGGAAATCCGGTCCTTGACGAGGTCCACCAAGCTCGGCGCCATCTGACGGGGTTTCAATCTTGATCACATCAGCGCCCCAATCGGCCAGCTGGCGAACACAGGTCGGCCCCGAACGAACACGCGTTAGATCAAGCACCAGATAATCTTTTAGCGCGGTGCTGGCAAGCGGGGTTCTTGTGCCAATCTGGCCGGCGTTATTTTCGGTGTTTGATGAATCGGTCATAATGGTCTCCACAATCAGATCGGCAAAATTTTACATAAGTCACGGCGAAGGCTGTCAGGGCTGGCAAACATATCAGCTTTTCGCGCGCGGCGCGTCCGGATCAACGTCATCTGCATGGTCACATAAGCGCCAACACCATAAGATGAATGGATCATCAACTCAATTGGCTTGTCGCCCCGAAATTGGTTATCTGCATTCGCAACGCCACTGCCACTTCAAAAATTGATAGACGCAACATTTGCAACAGCAAGATGCTCAAAAGCAGCCATTGATTTCATCATTCCGTCCGGTGGTTGTTGTTGAACGCCAGAACCAGCGCCCGCGCCCGCGCGGGACAGCCGCAATCACATTAAGCTAAATTGTATTTTAAATATTCATTATTGTATACTATTTTGTCTACACATATTCTTGTCAAATATTTCATCTCAGGTCTTTTGACCGCTTAGATAATTCAGAATAAATAGAAACAAGCCGTTTCATCCAAAAATGGTAAAAAACAGGTAGAAAAAAAAGTTATGATCCGCTTCCAAACGCTAACGGCATCATCGCCAATCAGTTACGAAATTGGCGTTTTTGCGGCAAAGGGGCGCTTGGTCATAAAGTCAAAATCAACCCCTTCGCCTGCCTGATTGACCTGATCCATATATAGTTTTTTATAGCCGCGATCGGCCTTCACCGTTGCCGGCGGCTGCCAAGTGGCGCGGCGGCTTTCAATTTCATCATCAGGCACTAGCAGTTCAAGCCTGCGATTTGGCACATCAAGCCAGATTTGATCACCCGTTTCAACCAGCGCCAATGGCCCCCCAATCGCGGCCTCGGGGCTGGCATGAAGAACAATCGTTCCAAAGGCGGTACCGCTCATCCGGCAATCCGATATCCGAACCATATCCTTAACCCCAGCTGTTGCCAGCTTTTTCGGGATCGGAATATAACCTGCCTCGGGCATGCCCGGCGCGCCTTTCGGCCCTGCATTTCGAAGGATCAAAACACTGTCTTTGGTGACATCAAGATCAGCCATATCAATACGATTCGCCAAATCTTCCAATGAATCAAAAACCAGTGCCGGCCCCTGATGTGTTAATAAATCAAATGAACAGGCCGATTGTTTGATAATTGCCCCATCCCCGGCCAGATTGCCGCGCAAAAAGGCAATACCACCACCAGCGTGAATCGGATCATCAAGACTGCGAACCACCATTTGCGGAAAGGCCGCTGGCATCGCATCAATTTCTTCGCCAAGCGTTCGGCCTGTGACCGTCACGCAATCAAGATGCAAAAGCGGCTTTAGCGCGCGCAGGATTGGTGCCATGCCACCGGCGCGGTGCAGATCATCCATATAGAATTGGCCATTTGGCTTTAGATCAACAAGCACCGGCGTATCAGCACCAAGCGCATCAAAGGCCGGTAAATCAACCTCGATGCCAAGCCGTCCTGCCATCGCGGTCAGATGGATAATGCCATTGGTTGATCCGCCAATTGCCAGCAACACCCGCAAGGCATTTTCAAATGATTTTGGCGTCATAATCTGTGACGGGCGTATTTGATCTGCCGCCAAAGCCATTGCCCGCGCGCCAACCATTTCGGCATGGCGCAACCGATCTGCCGCCACCGCCGGAATTGTTGCACCCCCGGGCAACATCATGCCAAGTGCCTCGGTCATGCAGGCCATCGTGCTTGCCGTTCCCATCACCCCGCATGTTCCCGCGGTTGGCACCAGCTTGCCTTCAATTTCATTAATTTCGGCGTCATTGATGCGCCCACCACGATAATCACCCCAGAACCGGCGGCAATCGGTGCAGGCGCCAACGCGCTGATCACCAACGGTTCCCGACAACATCGGACCGGTAACAAGCTGAATGGCTGGCACATCGGCACTGGCCACCGCCATCAGCTGGGCCGGCACGGTTTTGTCGCAGCCGCCAATCAGCACACAAGCATCCATTGGCAGGGCGCCGATCATTTCTTCAGTATCCATTGCCATCAGATTGCGAAAATACATGCTTGTTGGAAAGGCAAAGGCCTCATGCAATGAAATTGTCGGAAACTCCATTGGCAAGCCACCGGCAAGCATGACCCCGCGTTTCACCGCCTCGACCAGCTTTGGCACATTGGCATGGCAGGCATTATAATCGGAATAGGTGTTGGCAATGCCAATCACCGGACGCGCCAGCGCATCATCGCTATAGCCCATTGCCTTGATAAAGGCCTTGCGAAGATAAAGCGAAAATGCCTCATCGCCATATCGGGTCAGGCCGCGCTTCATGCCTTTTTGCTGGTCAATCATGTCATGCCTCATAAATTAGGTAATTCGAAACCTATAGCAAGAAATGGGCGATTTGGTTTGCAGTTTTTTCACCCCCTTGCCAACAATTAATCGGCCAAACGCTTTTCGCTTGATAGCGCCACGCCAATGCGCCAAAATTTGCTTCACCCTTGTCCTGTAACTGGCATTGGCCTTTTCAGTTTTATCGAGTCCTGCAATGTCTTCAGCTTCTTCTGCTCTTATTCAAACGCTTGCCAATAAAGGGGTTGAGGTAATTTTCAGCCTTTCCGGCAATCAGATCATGCCGCTTTATGATGCGTGTATTGATGCGAATATCCGCATCATCCATACCCGCCATGAAGGCGCCGCCGTCTATATGGCCGAAGCCTATGCCCAGCTATCGGGCAAGCTTGGCGTGGCACTGGTAACAGCGGGGCCCGGATTGCTGAACGCGGTATCAGCACTTTATTCGGCAGCGCGATCAGAAACCCCGATCTTGCTTATCAGCGGTGATGCCGGTTTTGGCATGGACGGACGCGGCGGCTTTCAAGAACTTGATCAATGCGCGATCACCGCGCCAATCACCAAATATTCGGCACGGCCAGAAAATGCTGCGGCAATATTATCCGATCTCGATAATTGCATTGCAACCGCGCTTGGCGGCACGCCCGGCCCAACACATTTGGCACTTGCCTTTGATCTATTATCGCAAACAACCGGCCTTGACGCTGCCAAGAACCTAAGCTTGCCACCAGCTAGTGCCATGCGCCAAAGCGATCTTGAAACCGTCATCAAGGCGATTGATGCGGCCAAACATCCGCTTATCATAACGGGTCCACAGGCAAATCGCACCCGACAGCCAGCCGCCAATGTCGCACTTGAGGCGGCATTAGGATTGCCGATTATCTGTCTTGAATCAGCACGCGGCCTTTCCGATAGTTTTTATGGCGATTTAACCACGGTGCTGAAATCGGCCGATCTGATTATTCACCTTGGCAAGCTAGCCGATTATTCAACCGGCCTTCATGCCCGCGGCCGCATTACCAAAGGCACGCCAATCATTTCGATCCTGACCGAGGATCAAACCGCGCCGATGCCAGCCCATGACGACCATCCAATCACGCTTATGCGTACCGGCAATATTCCCGCCAGCATGAATCAGCTTGCCACAGCGATTACTGATCAGAAAATTACCGTTTGTGATGCCGATTGGCCAGCTGCAGTCACCGCATCAATCACCCGCCGCCTAGCATGGCAGGCAGGCGATCAAGGCCGCCATCCAGCCGCGCTTACCGCGCAATTGCAATTTGCCATCAATCAGGCGGCATCACCAATTCTCATCGCCGATGGCGGCGAATTCTGTCAATGGGTGCAGGCTGGCTGCATTGCCCCGCGCCGCATGATCAATGGGCCATCAGGCGCGATTGGTGGCGGCATTGCCTATGCGATTGGCGCCAGCATTGCCTGCCCCGATGCCGAAATTTTTCTGGTCATGGGCGATGGAACCGCCGGTTTCTATCTTGGTGAAATCCATACCGCGGTCAGAACAAACGCCAATATCACGGCAATCATTGGCAATGATTATCGCTGGAATGCTGAGGTGCAAATCCAGATTGACACCTATGGACCAGATCGTGTCTATGGCTGCGATCTTGATGAAAAGGCCGATTATGCTGCGGCCGCAATCGGGCTTGGCGCTCAAGGACAAAATGTGGGACCCGATGATGATCTGGATGCCGCGCTTCGCACCGCCAGCGCATTTCAAGGACCAACCGTTTTGAATGTGTTAATTGATGGACAGGCCGCACCAAAATTCATACCCATGAAACTTTAGCCGGTATAACGATAAAGACCGGCGAAGGCCGCGGCCTGCCGCTAGGCAAAGCTAGCTTCGCGCGCCCGCACCAACGCCACTAATGTGTCATTATAGGGTGTCTTGATTCCCATTTCACGCCCGAGCACCGGCACCATGCCATTAATGGCATCTATTTCGGATCGCTTGCGAGCAAGATGGTCAAGTCGCATTGACGGGCTGGCATTGGGCATATCAGCTGCAAATTTAACCCCATAGGCAACCGCATCATCAAAGGAAAAGGCAATCTTTTTTGCCAGACCAATTTCATAGGCTTCAAGCATACAGCCAAGCGCAACAATGCGCCTATCTTCATCATTGAAAAGCTCGCCAATCGTGCAGTCAAACGCAACCGATGGCGCGCTACACATCACATTGCAGATGAATTTTTCCCAAACAAGTTGATGAATATCAGCAAAGGCGGCGGCTTTGAAACCGGCAGCCTGCCAAAGCGATTCAACCCAGACCAGCCGATCTGTCATGCCGCCATCCATTTCACCAATCCGAATTTGCCGCATCGCATTATGATGAATATGACCCGGCCCCTTGATTGAAGCACCAAAACCCTCAGCAACGCCAAGCAACACATTATCGGTTGGCATATATTGGGCAATCCTCTCTCCAGCGCCAAGCCCGTTCTGGATTGTCAAAACCAGCGAATCCGGCTGCATGACTTTGGCAATTTCCGCTGCAGCCCCAGCAACGCCATTGGCCTTGGTCGCAATCACATAAAGATCAATCGGGCCAAGATCGGCAACCTGATGAACCGCGGTAATGCCACCGATCACCCGGTCACCACTCGCACCTTCTAAATGAAGACCCGTTTTGCCGATGGCGGTCATATGTTCCTGCCAAAGATCAACAACCGATGTTTGATATCCGGCTTCGGCAAACAGCCCTGCATAGACCGACCCCATTGCGCCTGCGCCAACAATGGCGATGCGTGGCATATTCATATTTTCAGACCTTGATTTTGTCACCTGCTAACCCCTTTGACCCGTCATAAATCATAATTACCGAAATGGCGATTTAGCCATCAGCCTGAACAACCGTACCGGCAGCAATCAAGCCGTCAATTTCAGCGTCATCAAGCCCCACCGCACCAAGCACCTCACGCGTATGTTCACCAAGCATTGGCGGTAAACACGCCACACCAACATCGCTTGATCGGCTGAATTTGATCGGTGATGCCAACCCCTGATAGCCATCTTTTTCAAGCACCATTTCACGTTCGGCCGTTTGCGGATGCAATAAAGCTTCTTCGATATTACGAACTGGCCCAGCTGGCACACCGGCAGCTAACAAAGTTTCGGCAAATGACGCGCCATCAACCTTGGCCAATGCCGCTGTCAAAAGATCGGTCAATGCGGCGCGATTAACAACACGATCGGCATTATCGGTAAAGCGCGGATCATCGGCAATTTCACTTTCACCAAGCGCATCACAGAAACGCCGAAATGCGCGGTTATTACCAATGCCGATGAAAATGTCATTTGTCGCGGTTGCATATTTATCATAGGGCGAAATATTCGGATGCGAATTGCCGGTGGCGGTTCCGGGTTTCTTGCTCAGAAAATAATTGGCATTATGCGGATGCATTAGCGCCAGTGCCGAGTCATAAAGCGTCATATCAATATATTGGCCAAGACCGGAACTCTGGCGTTCGTGAAGCGCCATCAAAATGCCAATCACGCAATAAAGGCCGGTCCCCATATCAACGATTGGCGCACCAAGGCGAACCGAGCCGCTTTCGGCCATGCCGTTAATCGACATCATGCCGGTCATCGCCTGAACCACAGCGTCATATCCTGGCGCACCACCAAGCGGCCCAGCCTCACCAAAGCCCGAAATCCGGCAATGCACAAGCCGTGGGAACCGGTGTTTTAAAACCGCCTCATAACCAATGCCCCATTTTTCCAGCGTGCCGGTTTTGAAATTATCAATCAGCACATCGGCATCTTCAAGAAGCCGTAGCAGAAGATCGCGCCCGGGCGCGCTGGCAAGGTCGATCACAACCGATTTTTTGTTCCGGTTCACATTGATGAAATAGGACGCCATTTCACGCGCAAAAGGCGGCCCCCAGCCGCGAACCTCATCACCGGCTGCCGATTCAATCTTGATGATATCAGCGCCATGATCGGCAAGAATCTGCGTTGCATAAGGCCCTCCCAGAACACGGGTCAAATCAATCACCTTGACGCCATCAAGCGCATGCTGACCCAGGATTGGTTTGGCATTTGTCATTTCATTGTCTCCTATGCTCTTTGGCCAAGATATGGCACCAGCATGTTAATAGGATTTTGGCAAACCAAGCACCCGCTCGGCAATATAATTTAGCACCATCTGCGCACTAACTGGCGCAAGCCGCGGGATCAGCGATTCACGAAGCAAACGTTCAACGTGATACTCCTTGGCATAGCCCATGCCACCAAGCGTCATCACCGCCTGTGTTGCCGCCTTGAATCCGGCTTCGGCAGCAAAATATTTCGCCGCATTGGCCATGCCGCCCGCCGGCACGCCGCTATCATAAAGATGCGCTGCCTTGGCGATAAGCAAACCTGCCGCTTCCAGTTCGACCCAATTTTCGGCAAGCGGGTGTTGGATTGATTGATTCTGGCCAATCGGCCGGTCAAACACGATGCGTTGACCAGCATATTCAACAGCGCGGCGAAGCGCGGTTTTGCCAATGCCAAGCGCCTCGGCAGCAATCAAGATCCGTTCGGGATTCAGGCTATCAAGAAGATAGGAAAACCCCTTTCCCTCCTCACCGATACGATGCGCGTCAGGCACGATCAGCCCATCAATGAAAATCTGGTTACTATCAACCGCGGCGCGCCCCATTTTGGCAATTTCGCGCACCTCGATGTGGGATCGGTCAAGATCGGTGTAAAACAACGTCAACCCATCGGTTCGGCGTCCCGATTGGCCTGGCTGGCTGGTTCGCGCCAAAAGCAGAATTTTGCTTGCCACCTGCGCCGTTGATGTCCAGATTTTCTGTCCTGATACAAGATAGCCACTATCAATCTTATCAGCGCGGGTGCGGATATTGCCAGTATCAAGCCCCGCATCCGGTTCAGTAACCCCAAAACAGCATTTCACCTCGCCCTTGATCAATGGCGGCAGCCATGCCGAACGCTGTTCCTCAGTGCCATAAACAACAATCGGATGCGGCCCAAAGATATTGATATGAACGGCTGATGCGGCCGCCATGCCGCCGCCAGTTTCGGCAATTTTCTGCATCATCAAGGCTGCCTCGGCAATGCCAAGAGCCGCCCCGCCATAGGCCTCGGGCATGGCAATCCCAAGCCAGCCACCAGCCGCAATCGCCGCATAAAATTCTTCAGGAAACCGCCCATCACGATCAGCCGCCAACCAATAATCATCATCAAAATTGGCCATGATCGCGTCAATCGCATCAATGATTGATTGCTGTGTTGGCGAATAGGAAAAATCCATCGCTATGAAACTCCTAAATGATGATTTTTCGTGGCAGCGAGCATGGCACAGCAGGCGGGGCAAGGCAGAAGACAAACAGAACCATTACAGTGAAAGGTTTTTTGCAAAAACCCAACATTTTTTTCGCGACACATAATTTCACGCCGATGCCCCGTCCTGATCAATCAACCAATGCTATCTGATTTCCATGATGGCGTGCGGCGCGCAAAAAACGGATCAACCCCTTCGCGCGCATCGGGGTGATCCCAGCAATCGGCAAGCGCCGTAATTGTCATATCAATCACGGCATCATCAATGGCGGGTTGCAGCTTGCGGACCAGGGTTTTTGCCGCCTGCATCGCGGCGGGACTCGCATCAAGATAGGGCGCGATCATGGTGTCAATTTCAGCGGTGAAATCAGCGGCTGGTACCAGCTTTGTGATCAGCCCAATTCGGTTGGCCGTTGCCGAATCAAACCTCCGCGCCGACATAAATAATTGCCGTGCCGCTGGTGCCCCAATGCGCGCAACAACATAAGGGCTGATTGTGGCGGGGATTAATCCAAGGCGTGTTTCGGTCAGGCAAAAACGCAAATCATCCGATGCCAGCACCTCATCACAAACTGCCATAATGCCAATGCCGCCACCAAACGCATTGCCATCAACACAGCCAAGCAGTGGCCGCGGGAACCGATCCATCACCTTCAGCAAATGCGCCAATTTTGCCGCCTCAGCTATGCGCTGTGATCGCGGTGCGTCAATCTGCTGGCGCATCCAGACAAGATCACCACCAGCGCAAAAGCTGGTTGCCGCGGCATTTGTTGCCCGAAAACATACCAATCGGCAGGACGGATCATCGCCAAGTTTGATAAAGGCCGCGTAAAGCGCGGCAATCATGTCTGGCGATAACGCATTATGACGGTCAGGCTGATTCAAAAAAAGATGATCAATGCCGTTAGCATCACGGGTTTGAATAATGGGCAGATCGGGCATGATGGTCATATCCTCATAGATCACTAAAACCGATTAAGGCGTTTGCCTTTTGCTGGATGGCTGATTGTTGCTTGGCCTTTTAGTGCTTGGCCGATTAGCGGGTGGCTGGCGAAGGCTACTGGCGAATTTTGCCGCAACCGCCAAGGCATCATGGTCAAGGCCTGTGGCAAAACCTGCTTTGGAAAGCATTTCGGCCACTGCCTCGCTTGCCACATTTCCGGCAGCCCCGGGCGCATATGGGCAGCCACCAAGCCCGCCAACCGACGCATCAAAACAACGAATCCCATAGGGCAGGCTAGCCGCAATATTGGCAAGCGCCTGCCCACCCGTATCATGATAATGGCCAGCAAGATAAGCGCCACCAACCGCATGAACGCATTGATCAAGAAGCTTTTGGATCGCTGGCGGTTTTGCCATACCAACCGTATCACCAAGCGAGATTTGATAGCAGCCCATATCCATCATTCTAGAAGCAAGATCAGCCACAATCTGCGGGTCAGTATCGCCATCATCAGGACAGTGAACAACCATGCTGATATAGCCGCGAACCGGTATTTTGTGCGCCGCCGCGGCCGCCATGACCGGCTGAAACCGATCCAGACTTTCGGCAATTGAGCAATTGATGTTTTTCTGGCTAAAGCTTTGCGATGCGGCGGCAAAGATGCCAATCGAATCAACCCCTGCAGCAAGCGCGTGATCAAAGCCAGTCATATTTGGCACAAGCGCAGCATAGGACACGGATGGCGGCCGGTCGATAGCCACCATTACAGCCGCACCATCCGCCAGTTGCGGCACCCATTTTGGGCTGACAAAACTAGTCGCTTCGATATCGGCAAAACCGCATTTCGACAAAAGATTAATCAAGGTGACTTTGGCGGCAGTGGGAATGGAAAGCGGTTCATTTTGCAGCCCGTCACGCGGACTCATCTCAAAAATACGAACGCTGTTTTGGGTCACTTTGATTTTCCATTTGGTTATGACATGCGCTTGAGGCTAACATGGCTTTCCAATAATAAACGGCCATTCGCCACCGCCATTTTTGGCGCCGCTTTAAGCCACCATCCTGTTTGACCCACCATCGGAGCATTTTTCCATGAGTAAAATCAATATTGAATTTACCCTTTTTTCGGCCTTTTATTCGCCGCTGATCTCAACCATGACTGGCGGTTTTCTGAAAGAAGAAGGGCTGGATTTCGAATATACAGTCTCTGCACCGGGCGTAACCGCTATTACCGCGCTTGATAACGGTACCGCCGATGTTGTGCAATCGACCCTTAGCCAAGGCTTTAACACCTTGAATAAGGGCGGTGTGCCAGCTTGTGTTCATTTTGCACAGATCAATGAGATGGACGGGTTTTTCCTGACCGGCCGCGATGCCGATCCGGCATTTAGCTGGGACAAGCTCGAAGGCGCTGAAGTCTTGGTTCACCATGGTGGCCAGCCAATGACGATGTTTAAATATGCCTGCTATAAAGGCGGGGTTGATATCAATAAGATCAAGATTATCGATGCTGGCAATGGCAGCGAAATGGACAAGGCATATCGCGCCGGAACCGGTCAATATATTCACCAGCAAGGCCCAGCCCCACAACAGCTAGAGGCTGATGGTGTTGGTCATGTTGTCACCGCGCTTGGGCCGACAATTGGCCCTTGCGGATTCTCCAGCCTTGCAGCCAAACCAGAATGGCTGAAAACCGATGAGGCCAAGGCCTTTACCCGTGCCTATATCAAAACCCGCAATTATATGAATGACACGCCTGCGGCCGAAATTGCCCGCGCGGAAAAGCCATTATTCCCGAATATTGATGAGGCCGTTCTTGCCGATTGCATTGGCACCTATCAAAAAATGGGGGTCTGGACACGCCATATTGATATTACCGATGCTGGCTATGAGGCGATGCTGGATATCTTTGAATATGATGGCATGCTGAAAACCCGCTATGCCTATGATCAGGTATGCGCCAAGCCGCCAATTGTCTAACCGACCAATTGCCTAACCCACTTATTTTGGGGCAGGTCATTTAAACCAAAATATCAGGGGCTAAGCGGCTGCTTTTTGGCATGCGCTTGGCCCTGTTTTCCAAGTGCGATAAACCGCTTCATAAATGGTTTTGTTTGATCATCGCGCCGCACCGCCGCATAAAGCTGGCGCGTGAGGCCATTTTTGGTGACCGGCTTTGTGACAAGCCCGCCATCAATATCGGCCGAGTGAATAACCCAATCAGGAAGCACCGCCACCCCCCTATTTGCCCCCACCAGCATTAGCATCACCGCGGTCAGTTCAACCTGCCGGATCAATTTCGGTTCAATCTTGGCCGGAATCAAAAGCTGGCTGAAAATATCGAGCCGCGTACGTTCAACCGGATAGGTGATCAGCGTCTGATCGGCAAAATCAGCAGCGTCAACATAGTCTTTTTCGGCAAGCCGGTTGGTTTTCGCCGCAAGGAATGTTGGCGCATAGGGGAATAGCTGGTGAAATTCGACCCCGGGAATATCTTCAGGGTCTGACGAAATGACAACATCAACCTCTTCATCGGCCAATGCTTTTAACGCGCGAAACGCCAAGCCCGGGCGAATATCAATATCAACATCGGGAAAATCTTGACGAAACAGGTTGAGAACCGGAAACAGCCATTCAAAACAGGCATGACATTCAATCGCGATATGCAACCGGCCGGCCTTTCCATTTTGCAAATTATCAAATTCAGCTTTCAACAAATCTATTTCGGGCAAAATACGCTCGGCAGCGCGCAAAAACCGCAAGCCTTCGGCCGATAGCCGCATCGGTTTGGTGTTTTTGACAAATAGATCGACCCCAAGCTGGTCGCGGATGGCCTTGATCTGATGCGATAGCGCTGATTGCGTAATATGCAGCTGTTCAGCCGCTTGCGCTACCGATCCGGCGGCATGAATGGCCATGATGGTTCGCAAATGACGAAGCTCGATGTTCATGAATATCTCTCATAAAGTTTATGATTATTATGAATTTGTTTCACAAATATATTTCTGGCACAAATGATGTCAATGAACAAGTCCAGATCATTTGCCAGTTTCGAGGATGTAACAATGGGTCACAAGCCCCCCAAAATTTCATTTGAATTTTTCCCGCCAAAATCGCTTCAGGCGAGTTTTGATTTATGGGAGTCATTGAATGTTCTGGCACCGCTTAACCCCGAATTTGTGTCGGTCACCTATGGGGCGGGTGGCACAACGCGCCAGCTTACCAAAGAAATGACCGAAGCCATTGGCAAAAGCTATGGCTTGGATGTTGCCGCGCATCTGACCTGCGTCAATGCCAGCAAGGCTGAAACATTAGCCATTGCAAAAAGCTATGTTGATGCGGGGGTCAAACAGATTGTCGCGCTTCGCGGTGATGCGCCAAAGGGAAGCGCAGGTTTCTGCCCGCATCCCCAAGGATTTGCCGATTCCGTTGATCTTGTTGCCGGCCTTGCCGCTACCAATATCAAAACCATTCATGTTGGAGCTTATCCCGAACCCCACCCCGAAGCCAGCAATGCCAATGCCGATATTGACTGGCTAAAGCGCAAAATTGACGCTGGCGCCACCTCGGCAATCACCCAGTTCTTTTTCGCTAGTGAGGTCTTTTTACGATTTCGTGATCGCTGTGCCAAGGCGGGGATTCATGTGCCAATCATCCCAGGCATTCTGCCAATTGAAAATTGGGACAATGTCAAACGCTTTGCAATGCGCTGCGGGGCCAGCATTCCGGCAAGCCTTGACGCCGAATTTAATATGGCCAAACGTAATGAGGTTGAAGATATTCTGTCGGTTGTTGTCGCAACCGATATTTGTTCTGATCTGATGGATCACGGCATTGACCAGTTTCATTTCTACACATTGAACCGGCCTTATCTGACGCGCGATGTCTGTTTGGCACTTGGAATTGTTCCTGATGCCAAATTGGCACTTGTTGCCTGATTGAATCCTGTCGCCTGGTTAAAACTTGTTGTCTGATTGCGGCTTGTTGTCTGATTGCTGCGCGGGACTGGCACGCTTCACCCAAAACCGGTGCGCTTATCATTCAGCTTTACTAAATGCCAAGATGCAGCTTTGGTTTCCAGAATGGGCGAAACAATTCAATTTTTGGACAGCGATCCATCACGACCTTAAGGCCAGCCTCTTCAGCAAGCCGCGCCGCATCATGATCAATAACCCCGATTTGTCCCCATAGCACTTTTGCCCCAATATCGATGGCCTGCTTGGCAATATCATATAAATCTTCTGGCTTGCGAAACACTTCGACCATATCCACTGGCCGATCGACCGCGGCAAGGTTTGGGTAAACCTTCAGCCCCCGTATTGTTTCAAGGCCCGGCCGCGGGTTAATGGGAATCATGTCGTAACCAGTTTCATGCAAAACGCGCAACACACCATAGCTGAATTTGGTTTTGTCAGGGCTGGCACCGACCATGGCAATTGTTTTTACCGAGGACAGAATGTCCTGAATATAGGCGTCGCTATAGGGCTCGTTATGATTCATTTAACTTTTTCCGTCGGGGTCGCAATATCTGCTTTTAGTTCGTGTGATGCCAATGGGTCAAGAAATGGATTGCGATAAAGTTTATCATGGCTTTCAACACCCACCTCAATCACGCAATCACTTTTTGCCCGCGCTACGCACAACACAATATAGCCGTCATTAATTTGCCGGTTGTTAAGCGCGACTTGAGCGCGCTGATCAATATCACCGTCCAATAGTTTGGCTGCACAGGTAATGCAGCCGCCATATTTACAGCCATAAGGCAAATCAACGCCCTGATCTCTTAGCTCGTCAAGCAGCGGTTTGCGGCCGGAAACGGCAAAGGCTGCATTGTCACGATTGGCAATGGTGATCGTCTTCATAGCCAAATATCGCTTGTACAATCACCACCTGGATAACGCGCTTCATGGCACCGGCTTGGCCCGTTTGGTTCATTGCCAAAATCGACAATAAAATCAGGATTAATGGACATGCCACCATTTTCAGGATCACAGTCAATCATCACCATGACGCCGCCCTTTTCCCTAATTTCAGGATAAAATTGATTGTCCCATGTGCTGAACAGCGATGTGGTGACATAAAGGCGTTTTCCATCAAGCGACAATTGGAACATCTGCGGCCCACCAGCCATCGTGACACCATTCACAATGGGGGCTTTTCCCAGCAAGCCACCCATCCAAATCTGGCCAGTCAATTTTGGATTATGGGGGTCGGAGATATCATATTGCCGCATATCGCCATGCAGCCAGTTATTTAGGTAGAGATATTTATCATCCATCGAAATCAAAATTGCTGACATAACCCCCGGGATCGGGATAGGCCAATCCGGATGCGGTTCATTTCCAACATCGATAATTTTTTCCCACTGCCATTTTCCATCATCATTTTTCCACCAATGAATGACATTCGAGCTGAGCGCTGCGCCGCAAAATCCGTGCGAACTGTCAGGATTATGATGAAACTTTACCTCAAGAGGAATCAACCCATCCTCGCCAAGATAGAAACTCTCAACCGGTTCCCGCTTCTCAAAATCCCAAAAATGCAACTCACGCCCATATTTGAGATATCCAACTTCTTCCAAATCAAACCCGGGCATAAAGGTATTGGGAGCTGCCCATTCCGAACTAACCATCACATTATGGCGAGGCTGGTACCAAAAATCATAGCCAAATTTGATATCACCCATTGAATTTTCCCACCTACCAACAATTTCAAAATCCTTGTTGAGATGAAGATAGCCGCCCGGTGCCTCGCCCTTGGCATTGCCAAGAAAAGAAATGATGATTTCGCTCCCAAGACAATGCACCGTATGCGGGCCAGATAGATCAGCCTTGGATTTGATTTCAGCGCCATCAATAACGGTGTGGATGCGCGGCGCAAGGGGATCGGTCGCGGTATCAACAACATAGATATTATTTGAACGCACGCCAGGAAGCAGAAGATATTTACGCGCCATGCCCGCATCATCATGACAGGATGAACAGGCATTCCAGCCCATATGATGCAGCTCGTCGCCAATATTCGGCATATCAAGCCGGTGAATAACCTTGCTGAAAGTCGGGCTATTTGGATCGACATCAACCGTCGCAAGATAATCGGGTTTTTGGATACCCGTGCCAGTATAGATCGCAATCGTGTAAAGCAACAATTCTCTTGGGGCTCTAATCGCCTCTTCGGGACTAGCATAACCCGGGCCGCAACATTCCATCTTAACTCCCTTGCAGATCACACTGCACACTTTTGCCTCAATCAATCTCGCGCTGAATTATTTGGGTTTTATATTCTTATCACTGCCATCAGCCGAACAGTCTAATTAGAAGCCCAACCAACAGCATATTGCAACCATCAACATAATCGGCTTGCCTGCATGACCAACAGCGCAATACGCCTTGATCTTTTTTGCAGGCAACCACTGGCGTTTGCAATTGTAAGGTTATACATTAAACCAGCGTCACGTTAGAAGTGGATGAAATCATGCTTAATTCAGATAGCCGAAACGATCTTTCGCATTGGTCGATAAACATTGATGATGATCACATCGCGTGGTTGCAGATTCAGGCCGATGGAAAATCTGTTAATGTCCTGACCCATGCGGTGATGGACGAGCTGGCAATCCTGATCGACGAGTTGGAAGCCGCCGATAATCTGGCCGGTCTGGCCCTGCTATCGGGCAAGCCCGGCGGGTTTGTTTACGGCGCTGACATCCATGAATTTGAAACCTTGAAAAAAGCGGCAGATGTAGCCAATCATATGGAATTGGTGCATGGGCTTTTTAACCGAATTGAGGCACTTGCTGTGCCAAGCTGTGTTGGCATTGACGGCATTGCTGTTGGTGGCGGGCTGGAAATTTCGCTGGCGTTTGACCGGCTGTTTGTCACCGCCTCACCAAAAACAAAACTTGGTTTTCCTGAGATCAATCTTGGCATTATGCCAGGCTATGGCGGCACTGGCCGTGCCTATGGCCGAATTGGTACCAAGGCCGTTCTTGATATGATGTTAACCGGCCGGCCGGTTGGCAGCAAAGATGCCATCGAAAGTGGCCTTGCCGATGAAATGGTCGATAGCGCTGACGATCTGGCGGTGGCGATGCGCGCATGGATGCTGTCCTGTAATGGCGTAAAACCGGCGCGAAGCCAGCGCGAAGCCACGGCCGATGCCAGCGCCATTTCAGCAGCCCGCGACAGCTATTTGAAACGCGCCCGTGCCGATCATACGCCAGCACCTTTCGCGATCGTTGATCATGTTGCTGCCTTTGGGCATGATTCGGCTGCCATGTCGGCTGGTGAAATGGGCATTTTCCCCGAATTGATGGTTGGGGATGCTTCAAAGAATTTACGCCGTGTTTTCTATCTTACCGATGCTGTTCGTAAATCGGCACGCGGCGATAGTGGTATCCAGCGTTTGCATGTTGTTGGCGCTGGCGTCATGGGCGGCGATATTGCCGCTGTTGGCGCAATGGCCGGACTTGATGTCACTTTGACCGATATGAATGAAGCGGCAATTGATGGTGCGATTGCCCGCGCCGCAAAACTGTTCGAACGGCGGCTGAAAACCGACGATAAGATTGCCGCTGCAAAAAGCAGGCTTCGGGCTGACAAAGATGGCAATGGCGCAGGTGATGCCGATCTAATCATCGAAGCGGTTGCTGAAAAGCTGGCAGTCAAACAGGCCGTGTTTCAAGCCTTGGAAGCGGCCAGCAAACCCGATGCCATTCTGGCAACCAACACATCTGCCATCCCATTGGAAGATATCGCCACCGCCTTGAAAGCGCCTGAACGTTTGATTGGTTTGCATTTCTTTAATCCGGTGCCGGTTTTGCCGCTTGTCGAGGTGATCTGGTCCGAATTTTCCGACCAGAATAAGGTCAATCGCGGCATGCAGTTTGCCGGACGCATTGGCAAAATGCCAATCCGGTGCAAATCGGCGTCGGGCTTTTTGGTCAATCGCGCCTTGCTTCCTTATATCTTCAAAGCAATTGAGGCGGTTGCCACTGGCGAAAACGCCGATCTGATTGATGAAGCATTGGTCGATTTCGGCATGCCAATGGGGCCAATCGAACTTGCCGATCAGATCGGGCTTGATGTTTGTCTTGATGTTGGTGTTGTTCTTGGCATCGCCCCCGCCGCCAAAACATTGCTTACCGAAAAATGCGATGCAGGCACAATTGGCCGAAAATCGGGAAGCGGCTTTTATGATTGGGACGGCAATCGCGCCATTCGCCCTCGCCAGCCACAAGATGCCACCATCATGGCAGGCATTGTCAAATCCATGCTGGCACCGATGATTGATGAATGCCAGCAAGCGGTTGATGACGGTGTCGTTGATTCGGTTGACAGCGCCGATGCAGGCATGATTTTTGGCATTGGGTTTCCGGGGTTTCGCGGCGGCCCCTTGAATTGGGCGAAATCATAAAGACGGATTAAATGACCGGATTGGGAGATCACCATGACAAATATTTTCATTTTGGCAGCGCAAAGATCGGCGATTGGCAGTTATGGTGGCAGCCTAAAAGACACGCCGCCGATTGATCTTGCCATTCCGGTTGCCAAAGATGCGATTGCCAAATCTGGGGTGCCCGCTGATGCTATTCAGCATGCGATTTATGGTCATGTCATCCATACCGAGCCGCGCGATATGTATTCGCCGCGCTGTATTTCGATTGGCGCTGGCCTTGCCGAAACAGCCCCTGCCTTTCAGGTCAATCGCTTATGCGGAAGTGGCCTTCAGGCGATTGTGAGCGCAACCCAGCTTATCCAGCTTGGCGATTGCGATGCCGCGCTTGCTGGCGGTGTCGAGGTGATGAGCCGTGGTGCCTATATCCTGCCAGCGCAACGCTGGGGCGCGCGGATGGGTGATGCTGTGGTTGTCGATATGATGACTGGTGCGCTGCATGATCCGTTTGGGATTGGGCATATGGGCATAACCGCTGAAAATATTGCCGCTGACTATCAGATCAGCCGTGAAGATATGGACGCTTTTGCCGCCCAATCACAAAGCCGCGCAGCGCATGCCGATGCGGCCGGATATTTTACCAGCCAGATCACCACCATCGAGCTGACCCAACGCCGCAAGATTGTGGCTTTTGACAAAGACGAATATATCCGCGCCGATACGACCAGCCAAAGCCTTGCCGGATTGCGCCCAGCCTTTGCCAAGGACGGGCTTGTCACCGCTGGTAATTCATCGGGAATCAATGATGGTACAGCATCGTTGGTTCTGGCCAATGATGCTGCGGTAAAAACGCACAAAGCCAGCCCAATGGCGCGTATTGTTGCCTATGGGTTTGGCGGCGTACCGCCCCGCATCATGGGCATGGGGCCAGTACCGGCAAGCAAAATGGCGCTTGAACGCGCTGGTTTGACCATTGATGACCTTGATCTTGTTGAAAGCAACGAAGCCTTTGCCGCGCAGGCCTGTGCCGTATCGCGCCAGCTTGGCCTTGATCCAGATCGCGTCAATCCAAATGGCGGGGCGATCGCGCTTGGCCATCCGGTTGGTGCCACCGGCGCAATCATCATGACAAAGCTGGTTCATGAATTGCACCGTATCAATGGACGTTACGGCATGGCCACAATGTGTATTGGCGGCGGTCAGGGGATCAGCGTTATCATCGATGCCAAACCTTGACGCGTCTCTGCCAAGCCTGTCACCATTCACTTTGAGCCAGATTCTACGGAGCCCAAACCATGTATAAAGCGCCCCTCGAAGATTATCAGTTCGTCCTTGACCGGGTCATTGGTTTTGACGCGCTGATGGCGCTGATTGGCAATGATGACGTCAATCAAGAGCTTGCTGATGCGGTTCTCGAAGAAGCTGGAAAGCTGGCCGGCGATGTGATCGCGCCATTAAATCATAGCGGAGATTTGACTGGGGCGAAACGGCAAGATAATGGCCAAGTCATCACGCCTGATGGCTTTAGTGATGCCTATGCTGCGATGGGGCAAGGCGGATGGACAGCCATGGAAGCTGGCGAAGATTTTGGCGGGCAAAATTTGCCAATGACGCTGACCACCGCGGTGAATGAATTATGGCAATCGGCCAACATGGCCTTTGCGCTTTGCCATCTTTTGACGCAAGGGCAAATCTATGCCCTGCAAAAATCGGCAAGTCCTGAATTGCAAAATATCTTTATCCCGCCAATGGTCGAAGGCCGCTGGACCGGAACGATGAATTTGACTGAGCCACAAGCCGGCACCGACCTTGCTGGCATCAAAAGCCGCGCGGTTCCCAATGGGGATCATTATCTGATTTCTGGCCAGAAAATCTATATCACCTATGGCGAACATGATATGGCCGAAAATATCATTCATCTGGTGCTGGCACGAACGCCAGATGCACCCCATGGCATCAAGGGTATTTCGGTCTTTATCGTGCCAAAATTCCTTGCTGATGATGATGGTAATTTCACCAAGCCGAATGATCTTCGCTGTTTGTCGATTGAGAAAAAACTGGGCATCAAGGGGTCGCCAACCGCGGTTATGCAATATGGTGAAACCGATGGTGCTATTGGCTATCTTGTCGGTCAGGAAAATCAGGGGATCGACATCATGTTTGGCATGATGAATCACGCCCGCCTTGCGGTTGGCCTGCAAGGGCTTGCCATTTCTGAACGCGCCTATCAGCAAGCCAGAAGCTATGCTCGTGATCGCGTTCAAGGCGTGCCGCTTGACGGTAAAAAAGGCGATGCCATTGTTCATCACCCCGATGTTTTGCGGCTTCTTGGCACAATGAAAGCCGAAATCGAAGCGATGCGCGCCCTGATGATGATTGGCGCGGCAGCGATGGATAAGGCGCGTCATGCCAGTGATGCTGAAAAGCCCGATCTTGAAGCCCGCGTTGGTTTGCTTATTCCCGTGATCAAGGGTTGGATGACCGAACGCGCCCAGCAAATCACTTCGGATGCATTGCAGATTCATGGTGGCATGGGCTTTATCGAAGAAACCGGCGCCGCCCAGCATTATCGCGATGCCCGCATTCTGCCAATCTATGAAGGCACAACCGCAATTCAGGCCAATGATCTGGTTTTCCGCAAAACCATTCGTGACAATGGCGCGGCGGTCAACAGCCTTTTTGATGAAATTGACCAAGATATGGCAGCATTGGAAACTCATCCGGATGCCGCTATTTCGGCGGCGGCAAAATCAGTTATCGAAGCCAATAAAACCGCCCGCACGGCCACCGCCGGCATCATTGGCAGTGCCAATTCACCGCGCCGACCAGCCGCAGCCGCAAGCAATTATCTAATGCTTCTTGGCACCTTGACCGGTGGCTGGCTGATGGCACGATCTGGCGCATCGGCATCAAATGCCATCGCCAATGGCGAAACCGGCACAACTGGCAATGATGATTTCATGGCGGTCAAAATCACCACAATGCAAATCTATATAACGCATCATCTGCCAAAGCTGTTTGCGCTTGCCCGCACCATTGCCGATGGTGATGCACCAATATTGGCGATGCAGCCTGACTGGCTATAGTCATTTGACCATAGCCATTTGATATTAGGGCTTGTCAGCTTCTTTGAAAATGACATGCGCCCATTCTTCCCACAAGCGTGACAAAGCCGCATAATCAGCATCGCCAAGCCCATTGGCCTCGGCAATTTCATAAGGCGTATGTGATGCCGAAATGGCAAAAAGCGGCACCCCCATCTGCTGGGCTGTTGCCAATGCAAGACAGGAATCCTTGCGCGCATTTGCGACCGACATACCGCCCTCAAAATCGGCATATTTCATTCGCTCTTGAACACGGTGAACCAGCGGGCGAAGCATGCCTTCTTCGCGGTTCAGGATCGAAATCAGCGTGTCGCTTGGAACGCCAAGCTTTTTTGACATGGCAAAAGCTTCAATCAGCACTACCATAAGCGCATGCATCACCGCATTATTCACAACTTTAATACCCATGCCCGCACCAAGATTACCAAGATCATAAATGCCCGCCGCCACCGGTTCCAGAACCGGCCTTGCCATGGCTTTGGCCACATCATCGCCGCCGATGAAAAAAGTCATTTGTCCGGCCGCCATGCTGGCCACACCGCCAGCAATGGCCGCATCAACAAACCCAACATTTTTTGCGGCCGCCAAGGCAGCGCAATCAATCGCAGTTTGCGGCGTAACCGTACTGGTCTCAATCAGCAACTTTGGCCGGATTGGCTGTGCAATGATTTGTGTTGTCACCGCAATTGAAATGTCGGGATGCGGCAATGACAAAATGATCACATCGGCCGGTGATGCAACCCCGCCAAGATGGTCATGTGTGATAATGCCCTTTCCTGCCGCATCATCGCGCCGGCTGGCATTTTGATCATATCCGTGAACCTCACCAGATGCGGCAAAGGCGGACGCAATCGCGCTTCCCGCATTGCCAAGACCGATGATTCCGACGATGCCAACGCCCGAATTTTTATCCTGTTGATCTGTCATTTTCATTCCCATGCGATGTTACTGGCCTAATCGTCACTGACCAAACCGGCGGTTTCAACAACAGCATGAAACAGAACATTGGCACTTGCTGCTGCCCAGTCCTGACTGATTTCTTCAGCTTCATTATGCGATAATCCATCAACACAAGGACACATGATCATTGCCGTTGGGGCCACCCGACTAATCCAGAAAGCATCATGTCCAGCACCTGAAACAAGATCCATATGCGAATAGCCAAGCCGGTCTGCCGCTGCGCGAACACGGTCAATACAGGCCGGATCAAACGCCACCGGATCAAACGCGCCCGCCAATTCAAAATCAATGCCAAGCCCAAGCGTTTTGGCAATCGCGCTTGCACCCGTCCGTAATTCATTATGCATCGCCGCGATGATCGCCGGATCAGGGCTGCGAAAATCAATCGTAAAAATCGCCTTTCCAGGAATGATATTGGTTGAGTTGGGGAAAATTTCACAATGGCCAACTGCACCAACCGCATGGGGGGCATGTGCCAATGCAATCTGATGCGCCAACACCGTAATCTTTGCCATGCCAAGCCCTGCATTGACCCGCGATGGCATTGGCGTTGATCCGGTATGGGCTTCTTTGCCGGTTAGGGTAACGCGAATCCAGTTTAATCCCTGACCATGCGTCACAACACCGATATCGGTTTTTGAATCCTCTAAAATGGGGCCTTGTTCGATATGAAGTTCGAAAAAGGCAGCAACCGGCCGGCCGCCAACCGCCGCATCACCAACCCAGCCAATCCGTTCCAACTCGTCACCAAACCGCGCACCCACCGCATCGGTGCGGTCATAGGCCCAATCCAGATCATGCACGCCAGCAAACACGCCCGACGCCATCATTGGCGGGGCAAAACGGCAGCCTTCTTCATTCGTCCAATTGACAATTTCAATCGGATGGCGCGTTGTAAGTCCGGCTTCATTGAGGCTGCGAATAATTTCCAACGCGGCCAGAACGCCAAGCGGCCCATCATATTTTCCGCCTGTTGGCTGAGTATCAAGATGGCTGCCAACCATCACCGGTGGCAAGCTGGCATCACTGCCTTCGCGGCGGGCAAACATATTGCCCATTTTATCAGTATTAAGCGACAAGCCTTCGGCCTCGCACCATGATTGAAACAAATGACGCGCGGTCGAATCATCATCGGTTAGCGCCTGCCGGTTATTGCCGCCAGCCACACCGGGGCCAATTTTTGCCATATCCGTAAGGCTTTGCCATAAACGGTCTGAGTCGATACGCAGATTGCGGCCAATCATCGGATGGGTCTGGGTCATGGATTCTGTCTCACTTTTATTGGTTTATGTGCATTTTCGGGTTTAGTCACATTTTTGGATTTGCTGGCACCTGAAAGGTCAATGATGCCCAAATCGATTCCCACATGACATCACCCGATTCAATCGCCCCATCCATTGGCCGCAAAATCACACTATCGACAAGATAGTCCCGTCCGGCCAATAGTAAAAAGTTACTTCGTCCGTCCTTGTCGGTTTGGTATTTTGCCTTTTCCACATGGCGCGGATTATGCCGCGTAAAAACGGTGATTTGCGCATTGGCAAGCGGCGCTCCATCGGCATAGACGCGCACCGGCATGGATTGAAGCGGCGGCCATTGATAGGGGTTGGCCTCGGCAACAAGCTCGATTGCCAAACCAAGATGCCGATCCTGTCCAGCGCCCATTTTTTCAGGCCCGCCAACGGCAATCAGGCTTTTGGCATAGCGCTGATAACGTTCAGTAATTTTATCAAGTGGTAAGCCACGACCTTGATGCTGGTTAAGAGCATCATCAAAACCTTTTTCGCGCGCAAATTCATCAAATTTTTTGGCATCACTATAAGTCAGGCGAATAGGGGTTGTCTGATGAACAATGATACGAAGCCCAGGCGATCCAGACGGCATTTTCCCAGCCGGACGATCACCATAGCGGCCAGTAATTTCATATCGTTCAGATTGCGATTTGGCACCAGTTCCCAGCAAGGCGAATGTTTCAATCTGGTCGGGAACATAAATTGCCGATGCGCCCAAAAAATCAGTGCCAATTAAAAGATCTGCGGTTAAGCTTTGATTTGGATCGGGCTGAAATGACGATGGTTCAATCCAAAACTCATGCGCCTGTGATGGTAAAGGGGAGATAAAAACCAGCCAAAAAACCGCCACCCCTTTTGGCAGATATCCGATTATTCTGACGACCCGTTTCACCGCCGCAATCAAGACCGCCCCAGCAGCAGATAAAATCATGACACCCTCAAAAACACCGTAAAGTTAAGCACGCTATGCCTCACACAGACTTCAGACCATTGGTGAAAAATTGTAAAGCCCTAACATACCGGTTGGTTCTTGCGGTTTGCTTGTTTGTGATTAGCCCCTTGACCATGTCGGTGATTTCCATGTCGGCGATGTCCATGTCGGCAATTGCCCATGAAATCCGGCCAGCCGTTGCTGATCTGTCGATGACCAGCGCGTCGCCATCGGCCGATGAAAAGACTTTGCCAGGCCGGCTTTCCATCACGATTGACCTGAATGCCGAATTATTTCTTGCCGGTCTGGATGCCAGCCTTGTAAGCGATACCGATGACGCGCCGCAAGGCAAAGATTATGACGCGCTTCGCGCCCTTGCCGCCAATCAACTGGCGCAAAAATTCACCAATCAATGGCTCGATTTTGAAAAAGCCCTGACCGGCCTTGCCGATGACCGGCCGCTATCTTTCCAGCTTGATTCCATTCAGGTCGAAGATAATCCGGCGGTTACTCTGCCCCGAAGCAGCAAAATACAGATTTCCGCACCGCTTGCGCCGAATGAAGCCAACATTCGCTTTGGCTGGAACGCCGCCCTTGGGCCATTGGTCATTCGCCAACAAAGCCAAACCGAAAAGCCGGAAAATCTCTATACCGCCTATGTTGAACCGGGTGCGATCAGCGCGCCAATCAAAAGACAAGGCGTCACCGCACAGCCGGTTTTAACGATCATGCTGGATTATGCCAAAATCGGGTTTGTCCATATCGTGCCAAAGGGTCTTGATCATATTTTGTTTGTATTGGGGCTGTTTTTCTATGCGGCACGATGGCGGCCGCTTCTGGGTCAGGTGACTTTATTCACACTGGCGCATACGACAACGCTCATGCTTGCCAGCACCGGCCATATTGTTGTTTCACCGAATCTTGTCGAACCGTTGATTGCCGCCTCAATCATTTATGTGGCTTTTGAAAATCTGCGAAGCGAACGGCTTCTTGCTGGGCGGCTTGTGGTGGTTTTCGCGTTTGGCCTTCTTCACGGCCTCGGTTTTGCCAGCGTTCTTGGCGATATTGGCCTTGCCGATGATCAATTTATGATCAGCCTGATTAGCTTTAATATCGGGGTTGAACTTGGCCAGCTTGCCGTTCTTGTTCCCGCCTTTTTGCTGTTTGGCGTGGCGGCCGGCAATGCGCTTTGGTATAGGCGATTGATCGCCATTCCGGCATCTTATCTGATCGGTGCCATTGGCATGTGGATGCTGATAACGCGAGTCTTTTCCGGCTGATGCTTGCCGATGCTGTTTTCAATGAAACTGCCATTACGGCATCTGTCATTTTCAATGGTCATTTGAAACGGCCTCTTATATCAGGCGGGCGCAAATAATAAGTTTCGCCAAACGCCAAAAGCGCATTGCGTCACGGCGCGGAATTGGCAATGATGATGTAGTTTAGCAATGATCACATCAAAGTCATGCCAAAACATATTGAGACAAGACGTGAATCAATCTAGCGATGGGCCAGATTGCATTTCGAGGGAGATCAGAATGAAAAAGCTTATTACGATTTGTGCTGTAACCGCGGCAATGACAGTGGCACCGGCAATGGCCGAAACGGTAAAGGTTGGCTTTATGACCACGCTGTCTGGCGGCGCTGGCATCATCGGCAAGCAGATGCAAAATGGCGTCGAGCTAGCGATGCAACATAAAAGCGGCAAGCTTGGCGGTATGGATGCCGAAATCATCTATGCTGATGACCAGCGCAAGCCTGATGTTGCCAAACAGCTTGCCAATCGTCTGCTGAAAAGCGACCGGGTCGATATTATGGCTGGCGTGATCTGGTCAAACCTGTTGATGGCAATCCATAAACCAGTCACCCGAAGCGGTACATTGCTGATCAGCTCGAATGCTGGCCCATCCCCAATTGCCGGTGATCAATGCCACGAAAATTTCTTTTCGATGTCGTGGCAGAATGACCAAACGCCGGCTGGCATGGGTAAATATATGCAGGATGCTGGTATCAAATCAGTCTATCTGATGGCGCCAAATTATCAAGCTGGCAAAGATATGCTTGCTGGCATGAAACGCTATTACAAAGGCGATATCGCTGGTGAAGTCTATACCAAGCTTGGCCAGTCAGATTTCCAAGCCGAACTATCGGCCTTGCGCGCGGCCAAGCCGGAAACAACAATGATTTTCCAGCCGGGCGGTATGGGCATCAATTTTGTCAAACAATGGAAACAGGCCGGCATGGATAAAGTCAGCAAGCTTTATACCGTTTTCAGTGTTGATGGCGTGTCATTACCTGCGTTGAAAGATTCGGCGCTTGGCATTCTTGGTACTCAGACATGGTCGCCCGATCTTGATAATGCGATTAACAAGAAATTCGTTGCCGATTACAAAGCAAAATATGGTGTTTATCCATCATTTTATGCCGCCCAAGCCTATGACACGATTCTGGCCATTGACCATGCAATCGCCAAATCGGGCAGCAAGGAAACCGCCAAGATGCGCGCCGTGCTCGCCGCGGGCAATATCCCGACAACCCGTGGTGTTTTGAAAATGAACACAAATCATTTCCCGATTCAAAATGTCTATCTTCGTGAAGTGGTCAAAGATGCCGACGGTGTTGTGACAACAAAGATTGTCAACACGGTGTTTAAAGATCATGGCGATGCCTATGCAGTGAACTGCAAATTCTAATCTTTAATATCCAGCCAGCGGCTAATCTTGCCGCTGGCTGGCCGGAAATTGCCTGCTATAAAGCGCAGATGATGCGACTGGTTACGGTTTATGACTCTTACCCTTATCCTTGAACAGACCTTTAACGGCCTGCAAGCTGGCGTGACCCTGTTTCTGGTTGCGGCTGGTCTGACCCTAATTCTTGGCATCATGGATTTCGTGTTTCTGGCGCATGGCGCACAGGTCATGATCGGCGCCTATGCCGCCGCCGCCATCACCCAAGCCACCGGCAATTTCTTCATCGGGCTGGGGCTGGCAATTCCAATCACATTTGCCAGCGGCTATCTTCTTGAACTGCTGATCATTCGCCATCTTTACCGACGTGACCATATGGAACAGGTATTGGCAACCTTTGGCCTTATTCTGTTTTTCAATGAAGCCATTCGCGTTGGTTTTGGGCCCGCCGCGCTTTATTCCGACCTGCCGCCAGCCCTATCAGGCTTTGTCGAGATTCTGCCGGAAACGCCTTATCCTGCCTACCGGCTTGGAGTGATTGCCGTTGGCCTTATTTGCGCTTTAGCGATCCATCTATTCGTTTCCAAAACGCGCATTGGCGCAATGGTTCGTGCTGGTGCCAACAACCCTGAAATGACCGCCGCGCTTGGCATCAATATCAAGATTTTATTCCGGCTGATTTTTGCAACAGGGGCGTGTCTTGCCGGTGTTGCTGGCATGATGCTTGGGCCACTAACCTCGGTTCAGCCGGGCATGGGCGAGCCTTTGCTGATATTGTCTTTGGTGGTGATTATCATTGGCGGTATCGGGTCGGTTCGTGGTGCCTTTATCGCCGCAATCATCGTTGGGCTTGTCGATACGCTTGGGCGGGTTTTTCTGCCGTCGATTTTGCGGCTGTTTTTCGAACAGGCAACGGCCGATGGCGCAGGGCCTGCGCTGGCCTCAATGCTTGTCTATATCTTGATGGCAGTGGTGCTGATTTTCCGGCCAACCGGCCTATTTCCGGCAAAAGGATAATCGCATGACAGGCTTATTTCATTTTACCAATTTAGTTCGTGCCGGTATTCGTGACAATGCGTTGCTATGGATGCTGATTGCCGGATTTGCGCTTTTCCCGATTTTCACACATTTCGCCGATTTGCCATTTTGGAATGACGTGGCGATGCGGATCATGCTTCTTGGCATGGCGGCGATGGGGCTTAATCTTGTTCTTGGCTATGGCGGGATGGTATCTTTTGGCCATGCAGCCTTTATCGGCATTGGCGCCTATTGTGTTGGCATAAGCCAGTTTTTCGGCATGACAAATGGCTTATTTCATATGTTTATTAGCATTGGTGTTTGCGGCGCGCTTGGGCTGGTGATTGGCTATCTTGCGCTTCGCACAACCGGCATTTATTTTATCATGATCACCCTTGCCTTTGCCCAAATGCTGTTTTTCCTATTTGTGTCGCTTGAGCAATTTGGCGGTGATGACGGTATGAGCATTGACCGCGCCGATTTTTTGGTGATCGATCTTTATGAACCGTTACGTCTGTATTTTCTCATCTGGGTTGCCTTGGTGCTTGTTGCGCTTGGTCTGATGTTCATTGTTCGATCACGTTTTGGCGTCACCTTGCGCGCCATCAAAAGCAATGAATCACGGGTCGAGGCGATGGGGCTTGTGCCGCTTCATTTCAAAATCACCAGCTATGTTATTTCGGCGGTGATTTGCGGGCTGGCGGGAACGCTATTTGCCAGCTGGCAGGAATATGTGTCACCCGACATCATGCATTGGACACGATCGGGTGAAATAATGATTATCATCATTCTTGGTGGGCTTGGCACTTTGGCAGGCCCGCTTCTTGGCGCCATTGTTTTTCTTCTTCTTGAAGAATTTTTACCTCTTGCGCTTGGCGCGGTAGCCCCAGCCTATGCGGAAAATTGGATGATCCTGTTTGGCCCGCTTTTAATCATGGTGGTGTTGTTTGGACGTGGCGGCTTGATTGGTCTTTTGGACAAGGCTGGGTTTGGCCGTATTAGCAAGCGTAAAATGGCGGTGAAGTAATGGCAGATCCGGTTTTAGAGCTTCGCGGCCTGAACAAATCCTTTGGTGCCTTAACCGCAACCAACAATCTTTCATTGACCGTGATGCCAGGTGAAATTCATGCGCTGATCGGGCCGAATGGCGCTGGAAAAACAACTTTAATCCAACAAATTTACGGCGCGTTAAAACCCGACTCGGGTCAGGTGTTTTTAAATGGTCTTGATCTAACCCGCATGTCAGTGCCTGAACGGATCCGGGCTGGCATTGGCCGGTCGTTCCAAATCAGTAATGTGTTGATGGATTTTACCGTTCTGGAAAATGGCATAATTGCCGAAGCGGCGCGGCTTGGCCAAAACTTTCGATTTTTGCGGCCTGCCTTTTCCGATCCAGATCTCATCAAGGGTGCTAGTGCCATTCTTGATCGGGTTGGCCTATTAGATCGTGCGCATCTGCCAGTTGATGATTTGGCGCATGGCGACCGGCGCATGCTGGAATTGGCGCTTGCACTTGCCGCATCGCCAAGCTTGTTACTGCTTGACGAACCCATGGCGGGGGCTGGCCCAGATGAAGGCCAGCGCATGACCGAAATTATCGAAGCACTTCGCGGTAGGGTCGCTATTTTGCTGATCGAACATGATATGGATGCGGTTTTTCGTCTTGCAGATCGGTTAACCGTATTGGTTGAAGGCAGCGTCATTGCGGCTGGAACTGTTGCCGAAATCAGCCAAAATCAAGCGGTGAAATCCGCCTATCTTGGAGATGAGGATTAATCGATGCTGCATCTTCAGGACATTGAATCAGGCTATGGCGCAGGACAGGTACTATTCGGCGTCTCACTGTCGGTTCCGGCAGGCCGTGTTGTCTCGCTAATGGGACGAAATGGCATGGGCAAAACCACAACCATCCGCACGATCATGGGGCAATTACCCCTGACCGCCGGGCGGATTTCGCGATTTGGCAATGACCAGCCCAACAAATTGCCATTTCAGATCGCCCGCTTGGGACTCGGGCTTGTTCCCGAAGGACGGCAGATTTTTTCCAATCTCGATGTCACTGAAAATTTGAAAACATTTTACCGGCCACCGCGTGATGATGGCGGCTCGCATTGGCATTATGAGCGGGTTTTCGAATTATTTCCGCGACTTGCCGAACGCCGTGATCATGCAGGCAATCATCTTTCTGGTGGCGAGCAGCAAATGCTGGCCATTGGCCGCGCTTTGATGACCAATCCAAAATTACTGATCCTCGATGAAGCCACCGAAGGGCTGGCTCCCATCATCCGAACGCAGATTTGGGATTGTCTTGCCACGTTAAAGGCCGAGGGCCAATCAATCCTGATCATCGACAAGAATGTCAAAGCCATAGCCAGATTGGCCGATCACCATTATATTCTGGAAAAGGGGCGGGTTGTTTGGAACGGTGATTCCAGAACATTGCTTGCAACCAAAGGATTGACCGAACGCTATCTCGGGGTTTAACCCCTGAAACGGCCGGAATGCCAGATTGGATTTTTGACATGGACGCTTTTATCTGTGATGCCGTTAGAACCCCCATTGGCCGCTTTGGCGGGGCGTTATCATCGGTACGGCCAGATGATCTGGCAGCGCATGTGATCAAGGCACTTGTTGCACGCCATCCAGACCTTGACCAAGGCGCAATTGACGAGGTGGTGTTTGGCGCGGCCAATCAGGCTGGTGAAGACAATCGCAATGTCGCCCGTATGGCATCGCTTTTGGCCGGATTACCTGTCACCGTGCCGGCCAGCACCATTAACCGGCTTTGTGCATCGGGCATGGATGCTGTTGCCAATGTGGCACGCGGCATTCGTGCCGGTGATTACCATCTGGCAATTGCTGGCGGGGTGGAGAGCATGAGCCGTGCGCCCTTTATTCTGCCAAAATCGGAAACGGCGTTTGGCCGCAAGGCCGAAATCTATGACACCACAATTGGCTGGCGATTTGTTAATCCGGCAATGAAGGCGGCTTATGGCGTTGATTCAATGCCTAAAACAGCCGATCATGTGGCGCATGATTATGATATCAGCCGCGCCGACCAAGATGCTTTTGCGCTTCGGTCACAGCAACGCTGGGCGGCCGCGCATGCCGCCGTGAAATTTGTCGATGAAATCACCCCTGTAATGATTCCGCAACGCCGTGGTGATCCGGTGAAGGTTGATACTGACGAACATCCCCGCCCAAGCACCAAACCCGAACAGCTTGCCGCCCTCAAGGGGGTTAATGGTGACGGCATGACCGTGACCGCTGGCAATGCGTCGGGCGTCAATGATGGGGCGGCGGCGCTGTTGCTGGCATCGGCAAATGGTCTTGCCACGCATGGATTGACACCAATGGCGCGGATTGTGGCCATCGCCGCAGCCGGTGTGCCACCACGGGTGATGGGCATTGGCCCCGTGCCAGCAACCCAAAAGGCGCTTGAGATGGCCGGACTTCGCATTGATGATATGGATGTGATCGAAATCAACGAAGCCTTTGCCGCACAGGGGCTCGCCTGTCTTCGCGAGCTTGGTGTTGCCGATGATGCTGCCCATGTCAACCCGAATGGCGGTGCCATTGCAATTGGTCATCCGCTTGGCATGTCGGGGGCGCGGCTGGTTCTCACCGCAGCCTATGAATTGCGCCGCCGTGGCGGACGTTATGCGCTTTGTACTATGTGCGTTGGGGTTGGACAGGGCGTTGCGATGATTATCGAAGCCGCCTGATCAAGGGTTATTTCCCATCATTGGTTATTCACCATAATGGCTTATTTACCGGTAAATTCTGCTGGACGTTTGGCTAAAAACGCCCGCACCCCTTCGGCATAATCATCTGATCGGCCACACGCCTGTTGCATTGCCGCCTCATCATCCAGATGCGCGTCAAAATCATGATTGGCGGCACGCTTCATCAAGCTTTTGGTGCCGGCATAGGCCATGGTCGGGCCAGCGGCAAATTCGGCGGCAAGCGCATGGGCTTCGGGCATCAGATTAGCGGCATCATAGCTTTTCCAGATCAGCCCCCATTCGGCCGCCTGGGAAGCCATCAGCGGCGCGCCGGTCAAGGCCAAACCCATCGCCCGCGCCATGCCAAGACGCCGCGGCAAAATCCAGCTTCCACCAGCATCAGGCACAAGCCCAATTTTGGAAAATGCCTGAATAAACCGCGCTGTATCAGCCGCCAAAACCACATCACATGCCAAGGCCAGATTGGCACCAGCGCCCGCCGCAACGCCGTTTACCGCACAGATAACCGGCATCGACAAATTGGTGATAAGCCGCACCAGCGGGTTAAAATAATCATTTAAAGTCTGGCCAAGATCAGGCGGCCAATGACCATTATCAGGATTGCGTTCGCCAAGATCCTGGCCAGCGCAAAAGCCGCGTCCTGCACCGGTAATCAAAACCGCGCGCGCATCACCAACCGCCTCTAGGGCGGCGCGAAACGCAAGATGCATTTCGACATTCAACGCATTCAATCGTTCTGGCCGGTTCAAGGTAATTTTGATCCATTGATCCATTTTCTCGACAATGATTACATCGCTCATCGTGGCTTATCCTTTGATGTTTCCTGATCGGGTTCAGGCATGGCGGCTAAATGATAACCTGATCCTTTTTTATAAAAAATTGAAAACAATTCTTTGTCGTAGCGGCATAATCTTGCATGATCAATCACGGTCTTCGCAAGCATTCTGGCAGGCCATTTGCCGGTTACTTGGATGATTGTCACAGCGTGGCCTTGCTATGCATTCCCCAATTGTAAACGCGTTACCCATCACCCGCACCACAACCAGCCAGAAAGGGACAAGATGACAGTAAAATTCTGGCGCGATGACCGCGATGACAAGGTGTTTTTTGTCGAGCTTGCCAACCCGCCTGTCAATGCCATCAATCTGGCGGTTCGCCGAGGACTGCATGATGCGATGCTGGCAATTCAGGCCACAACCGGTCTTGAACGTGTTCTGCTGATGGGAAGCGAAACAATCTTTGCCGCCGGTGGTGATGCGCGTGAATTTGATGCGTCGCCAATTGCCCCGCATTTGCCTGATGTTCTAGCCATGATCGAAGCGTCAGACATACCTTGGATTGCCGTGATCAATGGAGCTGCCCTTGGTGGCGGGTTGGAACTTGCCTTGGCTTGCCGCTATCGCATTGCCAGCCCGAAGGCACAGCTTGGCCTTCCCGAAGTTTTGCTTGGCATTGTTCCCGGGGCTGGCGGCACGCAGCGTTTGCCGCGCCTGATCGGCTTTGCCGCCGCATTGGAAATGATCACAAGCGGCAAACCCATCTCTGCCAAGGCTGGTCTTGCGGCCGGGTTACTCAATCTTGTTGATGCCAATCCGATGCAGGTCGCCTTGGCAGTCGCGTCTACCCATCTCGCCGCGGCAACGCCGGTTGGTCAGTTGCCAAATCCGAGAATAGATGAAGCCGCGCTGGCCAAAAGCAATGCTGGCCTTGCCCGCCGCGCCAAAGGCCAAATTGCGCCGGTCAAAGCAACCGAATTGGTTACCCTAACAAGCCACACCAATTTTACCGATGGTATAGCCGCCGAACGTGATTGTTTTCTTACGCTTCGGCAATCTGAACAGGCAAAGGCATTGCGCCATGTTTTCTTTGCTGAACGCGGTGCCAAAGCACCCGCTGCGCTTACCAATCATATGCCAAAGATCATTGATCAGGCGGTTGTTGTTGGGGGCGGTACAATGGGGGCGGGAATTGCACATGCGCTTGTTCGCGCTGGCATCACCACGGTCACGATTGAAACCAATGACGCGACAGCAAAGCAGGCGGCTGCCCGCGCCGAAAGCTTGATCGAGGCTGGGGTGAAACGCGGCCTGATCACGGCGCAAAAGGCAGATGAGATGCGGTCGCGCTACAGCATTTCAACCGACTATACCAGCGCCGCCAATGCGCAGATTGCCATCGAAGCCGTGGTTGAAGATATCGCTGTCAAAATAACCGTATTTCAAAAGCTGCAAGAGGTGATGCCGGCAAATGCCATTCTGGCAAGCAACACTTCCTATCTTGATATCAATGCGATTGCCGCTTCGCTTGATGATCCATCACGGCTTGTCGGGCTGCATTTTTTTGTGCCGGCCCATATCATGAAATTGCTTGAAATCATCAGAGGCGATGCCAGCGCGCCAACCGCGCTTGCCAGCGGATTTAGACTTGCCAAACAGCTTGGGAAAATTCCTGTTGTCGCGGGATTATGTGACGGCTTTATCGGCAACCGGATTTTGGCGCGCTATCGCGAGGCGGCAGATCTTTTGCTGCTTCATGGCGCAACATCTGCGCAAATCGACGAGGCCATGACCGGCTTTGGCTATGCAATGGGGCCTTATGAAGCACAAGATATGTCAGGCCTTGATATCGCCTTTGCCAACCGGCGTCGCCAAGATGCAAGCCGCGATCCAAACCGAACCTATGTCCACATTGCCGACAAGATGGTTGAGGCTGGTCGGCTTGGCCGCAAAACTGGCCTTGGCTGGTACAGCTATGCCAATGATGGCAAGGCTGCGACCGATCCCTTGGTCGATGCCTTGATTGTTGCCGAAGCCGATCATGCTGGCATCACCCGCCGGCATTTCTCTAATGATGAAATTGTCAAAAGGCTGTTGCTGGCCATGATCAATGAGGGCGCCAATATCTTACAGGAAGCCGTTGCTCAAAATGCCAGCGATATTGATCTGGTAAGCATTCTTGGCTACGGCTTTCCGCGCTGGCGTGGGGGTTTGATGCATTATGCCGACCAGCTTGGCATGGTCGCAATTCTGGCTGGATTAAAAGATTTTTCAGCCGAAGACCAACATATATGGCAGCCAAGCCAGCTGATCCTTGACGCGGTAAAAACCGGTTCTGATTTTGCTTCATTCAAGAATTGAGTCCGCCACTAAGGCAAGCAACTCGGCCAATAATTAAGTAAAGAAACGCATCCAGAAAATACGGCCGCAATCAACAGTCATGAAGCTCTGAAGCGTCAAACGACCTTTTTACCTTTGATCTGTAACCGCGTATAGTTATTGAGCCGACTCTTGTGGATGAAAACTATCGCCGCTTACCCTATGCCAATAAGATGCAAGGCGAGGATCATCAACAGGCTTGCCATCAATTAACGCGTTGATTTCAACCCGCGGGTAAATTTGATCAGCAAGTAAAATTTTGCTGGCTGAAACTCTCCGTACAATATGTCGTCGATTCAACTGACTAGGATGCTCCAAACCTGCTGATTCTAACATTTCCGCGACTGCCTCTACTGTATTTTTATGAAAATTGAATACTCTCGTTGCCCGGTCTTCAACATCAATAACCCGGTATCGCTTAGGATCCATTGTTGCAACTCCACTTGGACACCGGCTCGACGCACAGTCCCGAGCCTGAATACACCCAACCGCAAACATAAATGGCCTTGCCATGTTGCACCAGTCAGCTCCAAGCGCGCAATGCCTAACAATATCATAAGCGCTTACAATTTTGGCCGAGGCCGCAATTTTTACACGATCACGCAAACCAGCTCCACGGAGACAATTATCAACAAAAATAATTGCATCACGTAGGGGTGAACCAATATTATCTGTAAATTCGACTGGCGCAGCTCCAGTTCCACCCTCAGAGCCGTCAACAGTAATAAAATCAATGACTACCCCACCATCAACCATTGCCTTAACTATTGATATGATTTCCCACGGATGGCCAATACACAATTTGATACCAACCGGTTTGCCCCCCGACAAATCGCGTAGCTTTGCGGCAAAGGCCAACAATTCATTTGGGGTTGAGAACTCGCTATGTTTTGATGGTGAAATTACATCCTGGTAGGCTGGCACACCTCTCGCCTCTGCAATTTCTGGCGTTACTTTTGGCGCCATTAGCATGCCGCCATGACCGGGTTTTGCGCCCTGACTGAGCTTTATCTCAACCATTTTCACCTGATCCAGCAAAGCTTTTTCTTTAAATTTCTTTGGGTCAAATTGACCGTCCTCTGTTCGGCAACCAAAATAGCCTGTTGAAATTTGCCAAATTGTATCACCACCGCCAGCTTCATGATATTTTGATAAAGATCCCTCCCCTGTATTGTGAGCAAAGCCACCAAGCTTTGCACCTGCTGAAAGTGATTGAATAGCGGGTGGCGACAATGCACCGAAGCTGGTCCCCGAAATATTTAGCACCGACGCATCGTAGGCCTTATCACCTTCACCAACACGAATCCGAAAATCCGTAGATTCAATATGTGATGGTATCAATGAATGGTTTAGCCAGTTATAGTTCTCAGCATACATGTTCTGATCAGAACCAAATGGCCGGGTAGCCATTATGCCCTTTGCTCGCTGGTAAACCATGGAGCGTTGGTTTCTCGAATAGGGAAGTTCGTCAGTATCAGATTCCCAAAAGTACTGACGTAGCTCTGGACGAATTGACTCAAAAATGAATCTGAACCTGCCGATTAAGGGATAATTCCCGAGGACGGCTCGTTTCCTCTGCGTGTAATCCGAAATTCCAAGTAGCCCTAAAACCCCAAGAACGACGGCAGGGATTAAAAAAACCTTATCAGCTAAACTAAGTGCAGCCAGCGCGACAGAACCTAACACCGAATATGTTACTATAGAAAATCGTCCAAAAAAATAGTCCATAATCACCCCACACCGATAGTTTCACTCATACGAGCAAAAGTGACATAAATATGCAAGGGTGTAGATAGCATGAATTTAAAACTGCATATTGATTATTTCTGCAAAAAACCTTTCATTTTCAGAAATCCAAGCATGTGCGGACGTGACTCCTTGCTCAGCATACCCGACATTTGTTCACTCCAGCTTTGGTTTTTCTTATTGCCGGTGCGGGTCTGATAATAATAGCGGATTGCTTCGTCATAACCCGCTAATTGATCAAGATTCAGGGCATCGCCATAACTGTTTTCACGAAGCACGATCTCAAGTGGTAGACGCGGCTTAACCTCCGGATCTTGATCGGGCCAGCCAAGGCAAAGACCAAAAACTGGATAGGTGTTTTGCGGCAGTTCCAAAAGCGATGACACCTCGGCTGGATTATTGCGCAAGGCACCAATATAGCAAATGCCAAGGCCAGCTGACTCAGCCGCCACCGCAATATTTTGCGCAACAAGTGATGCATCAACCGTTGCGATGATGAATTGTTCGGTAAAGCCGGTATTGGCAGTGGCATCATACCAGTCACAACAGTGCGCCGCTCGATTCATATCGGCGCAAAACACCAAAAACTCGGCCGCCGATTCAATATAGGGCTGATGATTGGCCAAGGCGGCCAAGGTAGCGCGTTTTGTCGGATCACTAATACGAATGATTGTTGCGGCTTGTAAAAAACTGGATGACGCCGCGGCCTGACCGGCCTGAATGAGTTCATGCAACAGATCAGTTGCAACTGGCCGATTCTTAAATTTCCGGATCGACCGGTGCGCTTTTAATAGTTCGATTATTGGCGTCATGATGTTTTTCCTTATCGGTTGGTCAAGGTTGTTAGGCACCAGAGCATAAACCGGCAGCAGAATGGCAAAATCATCATCATGATACCATGCTATTTTGACAATAAGGCACTTCAGCAATGCCATTGCCGCGTGACTGTAAACCCCCGATATTCTTGTCCGGTCATCCTAGGTGGGCCACGATGCCCTAATCATTGCGGGCGCGAATCACATCAATGATCGCTGCGGTCACTTGATCCGTTGTGGCTATCCCACCAAGATCGGGCGTATGGAAATCAGGATTGGCCGTGATCACTTCGATGGCTTTCATCAGCCGTTCCGCCGCAACCGTCTCGCCAATATGATCAAGCATCATTGATGCACTCCAGAATGTCGCAACCGGGTTGGCAATGCCTTTCCCTGTAATATCAAAGGCTGAACCGTGAATCGGCTCAAACATTGACGGGCTGGTACGCTCCGGATTCAGATTGGCTGTCGGCGCAACGCCGATTGAGCCAGCAAGTGCTGCCGCAAGATCAGACAGAATATCGGCATGAAGATTGGTTGCCACGATTGTATCGAGACTTTCCGGCTTCATTGTCATTCGAACCGTCATCGCATCAACAAGAATTTTATCCCATGTCACATCAGGAAATTCGGCTGCCACTTCAGCGGCAATTTCATCCCACATAACCATGCCATAACGCTGGGCATTCGATTTGGTTACAACGGTCAGTAATTTACGCGGCCGCGAGCGCGCCAATTCAAAGGCATAGCGCATCACGCGCTGCACACCAACACGGGTAAAAACAGCAAGATCCGTTGCCATTTCATGCGGCTGTCCACGATGACTACGGCCACCTTGACCTGCATATTCACCTTCAGAGTTTTCGCGAACAATCACCCAATCAAGATCCTTTGCTGTCACGTCGGCAAGCGGGCTTTTGATTCCGGGCAGAATGCGTGTTGGCCGCACATTGGCGTATTGATCGAGCGGCTGGCAGATATTCAACCGCAAACCCCACAAGGTTAAATGATCGGGAATATCAGGCGCGCCAACCGCGCCAAAGAAAATCGCATCAAAATCGCGCAGATCTTTGGCGCCATCAGCAGGCATTAGTGCCCCTTCACGCTTATAGCGATCACTGCCCCAGTCAAAACTGATGATATCAAGTCTGAAACCACCATCGCGCTCAGCAAGAACCTCTAAAACACGAAGCCCAGCATCAATCACCTCAACGCCAATTCCGTCACCCGGAATTGACGCGATTTTATAGGTTTTCATTCAAATTCCCCATTTAAAATGTTGGTAAATTACCAACGATAGGTCGGCATAATTCTGAGCTATGATCGGCCTACTGTCAGATTTAAAATTTTAACGATATCATTGCCAATATTCAACGAGCATTGCCCGCGGCAAATGCATAATCATTAACCGTTCACTGCCGACAAACGGACTGCCACAATGGTTGCAGCTCATATTTTCAACGCATGATTATGCTGGTAAAAAAGTCTGAATTTCATCCTCAATTATGCTGGCGATCATATCACAATCATCAATTGTAAAGGTAAGCGGTACCCGCATATCGAGGGTTTTTTCCAGAACGCGCAAGGTTGTCGGCAGAACCGGAATATCGTCAATATAACGCCAGCTATCATAACGGCTGGTAAAGGCCTTTGGTTCATCATCACCAAACCATTTCAGTTCAACCCCGCGTTTTGCGCAGGCCGCAACAAATTGTGGAACAGCCTTGGTGGCAAGCCCCTCAGCCCGAAACTGGATTGATGAGCCAACATAGAACTCTTCTTGCTTGCGCGCTGGAATAACCACCCCTGCCATGGATGAAAAAGCTGCATGAAGCCGGTCATAAAGCTGATTCCAGCGTTCCAGATTATCTTCAAGAACTGGCAATTGCGATCGCAGAATGGCGGCGCGCATATGGTCCATACGGCCTGAATAATTTGGCGCATGAAGCCGCACTTTTTGAAACACATCTTCTGCCGGAATGGCGCCATGCCGTCCATAAAGCATGTATGAGCCGGAGGAGACCACGGCGCGCGCCGCAAGCTCGGCATCATTGGTGGTCAAAAATCCACCTTCACCCGAATTCATATGTTTATAAGTCTGCGTTGAAAAGGCGGCCACCTTGCCAAAATTCCCCGACCGGACACCGCGCCATTTTGCCCCCATCGTATGGGCGCAATCCTCGATCAGGCAGAGATCATATTTGGCACAGACCGCCAGCAGCTTGTCCATATCGGGAATATGACCCCGCATATAAGATAGCAGCAAATATTTTGCCCCACTTGCCGCCGCCTTGGCATCAAGATCATCACAATCAATATGATAGGATTCATCAATATCAACCAGAACCGGAACGCCGCCAACATTGTGAATGGCCCCTGGCACCGGTGCCAATGTATAGGCATTGGCAAGCACTTTATCGCCAGGTTTGACGCCGCAAACGCGCAACCCCAATTGGATGGCATAGCCGCCCGATGTACAGGCGATGCAATAATCCGCCCCCTGCCATTTGGCATATTCTATTTCCAAAGCGGCGGCTTCGCCAGCTTCATCAGGCAATAGATTATAGCGGTGAAGCCTGCCGGTTTTCATGATTTCAACAGCCCGCGCGATGCCCGCCTCGGGAATCGCTTCTTGCTGTGTGAATGGTTTGCTGAAAACCGGCTTTGTCATTGTTTGACACCTCTGTCTAAGGGCACGCAGTTACTGATCTGTTAATTGCTTGGCAGCACCTATCCGGCCAGTTTTGGAAAATAATCCTCAAGACCACCTTCACGATAAACATCAGCCGTACAGCAATGCAACCCGCCACCAAAAGCATAGGCGTCCCGCAATTCGACCTCTATAACATTCATGCCAAGCTTGTCCATCTGTTCGGCTTGATAGACTTCTGACTTTTCAACACAAACCGTCTTTGGATCAAGCACCAGAACATTCATGCTAAGCCAAACTGACGAATAGCAAAGTGCAGGCGGCGCGTTATGCGCTGGCTGGGCTGCATCAACAATTTCCCAGCCATTGTCATTGAACATACGGCGCTGTTCTTCGGGCAGGCGGCGTTGTGGGTTATTCAGAATCAAACCCGGGCGAAGCGGGGTGAATGTTGCGTCAATATGGATCGGATAAGGATCGCCAGGAAAATTGACAGCATGAACACGGTGATCTGGAAAATGCCGCCGGATCCACTCAATGCCTTTTAGATTCGTAGTAAATCCATGCTGAACAACAAGGTCTTTGCCAAACCGCAAAACATCGGCCGCATCAAATAATGGCTCTTCTTCGGTCGTGACAAAGAATTTTTCAGCCGCCCATTGCAAGCGCTTTTCAACGCCAATTTTTTCCGACAAATAATCGGGATGATAATCAGAATCAGTCAAGCGTGGTTTTGGCGCGGCCTCATGGCGGAAATTCGGGTCTTCATTCCAATATTTCTGCATCAAGGGACGATAACAAAGATATTCAAACCACCGGCAACGATAAGACATGGTCGCTTCGAGAATTTCACTGCCAACCGTCAACAAAACATCGCGCGGCGGCATACAGCCAAACTGGCTTTCGGTTTGGAAATCGGGGGTGATGGCAGGAAGCGAGAAATCAATCGGCGTTGGGCGGTCAACCTCAATGCCACGTGATGCCAGCATGGAGGCAAAATTATCGAGCAATTCATTGGCACGATCAATGCTGTCTTGCGGGCGGCGACCCCATTGCCCACGCATGTCACTATCTTCAGGAACCTTCGCGTCCAAAGCTGGTTCTTCAGGCGGGATATGACAATCATCGGCACGCCCGACAATCACATGTTTTAGAGGATCCCATTCATTCCAGCTATTCACGATTGTTGACATATTTTTCTCCCAAACAACGCATCGCAGCGGTGCAATTCCACAAAATCATCAGCGTTGATACAACAATTTTGCGCAGTCCAAAACAATATATTATTGGGGTCAATCAGCAGCATCATATCCGGCCAGTGATCGCGGGAAAATGCGCAATCGAAAAAAACACTTGCCTCTTTTGAGATCGCGCGTGATACCATTCCCGAACAGGCATGAGCGATGGCGTCGCTCCAACCGTTTGCGCTTTCACGGTTGCGCCTTTTTTGAAAAAGTCCTGAACGCCGGGACCTTCTTTTGAACTCGTCAATGGAGGGTCTAAATGACTTTGCGACCAGACACATACCGTTTGCATAACGGTGAAAAAGCAACAGCCCAATTTTCCACAATTGAATATGAAACACGGCTTGCCGGTTTACGTGCCATCATGGCCGCTGCCGGTGTGAAAGCTGCGATTTTTACCTCGATGCATTCAATCGCCTATTATTCGGGGTTTCTTTACTGCGCCTTTGGCCGCCCTTATGGGCTGGTTGTGACCGCCACCGAAAATGTCACCATTTCCGCAGGCATTGACGCTGGACAGCCTTGGCGGCGATCCTTTGGTGACAATATCACCTATACCGACTGGCAACGCGATAATTTCTGGCGCGCCATTCGATCGGTTGCGGGCGAAAACAGCGCGATTGGCTATGAAGGCGATCACCTGACCCTTGACCAGCATGGTAAGCTTCTGGCGTTTCTGTCGCCAGCAAGCCAGACCGATTTATCACCCGCAATTATGCAGCAACGTATGCATAAATCTCCAGCCGAGTTGGCCTTGATCCGCGAAGGGGCGCGTATTGCCGATATTGGCGGCTATGCAATTCGTGATGCGGTCAAGCTTGGGCAGCGTGAAATTGATATTGCCATGGCCGGACGTGACGCGATGGAACTTGCCATTGCCGAGGCCTTTCCCGATGCCGAATATCGCGATAGCTGGGTTTGGTTTCAATCTGGGCTTAACACCGATGGTGCGCATAATCCAGTCACCAGCCGGAAATTGCAAAAAGGCGATATTCTATCACTCAACAGCTTTCCAATGATTTCGGGCTATTATACGGCGCTTGAACGAACCATGTTTGCAGGTTCAGTTGACCCAACAAGCCTTGGCATCTGGCAAGCTAATATCGCCGCCCATGAATATGGCATCAGCCTGCTAAAGCCCGGGATGCGGTGCAGCGAGGTAACGCATAAGATCAACGCATTTCTGGAAGACCGTGATCTGCTTCAATATCGCAGTTTCGGCTATGGTCATTCCTTCGGCATTCTGTCGCATTATTATGGCCGTGAAGCGGGGCTTGAGCTGCGTGAAGATGTTGATACGGTTCTTGAACCGGGGATGGTTGTATCGATGGAACCGATGCTTACCATTTCCCATGGGCAAGCTGGGGCTGGCGGCTATCGTGAACATGATATTTTGATCATCAATGATGATGGCAATGACAATATCACCGGCTATCCCTATGGGCCGGATTTCAATATTGTTGGCTAAATATTCTTAATCTAGTTTGTCAAAAATCGCACCGAGCCTGCTTGCCGCAGGTTTGGTGCCTATGACATGATTTTAAGAATTGTGCCGGCCGTCCCGCTTTGTCCTTGCTTGCCAAAAGACCTGTCCGCAAGGGGTGGTTTGTCAGTTTCTTTGTTGAAGTCGCCATTTAGTCGGCCTATATCTTAGCGTGACAATGCGTGTCAACGTCGATCATCGCAAAGGATATTTATGATGGAAATCGCTGACGAGATTACGATCCCTGCCCCTCGCGCCGAGGTCTATGCGGCGTTGAATGATATCGCAATCCTCAAAGCCTGTATTCCGGGATGCGAATCACTTGAGCGCGAGTCTGATACCAAACTTGTGGCCAAGGTCACTTTGAAAATTGGGCCGGTAAAAGCCAAATTCAACGGCACGGTCATGCTTGATCAATCCAAGGCACCGGATGGATTTAGCCTGTCCGGCGAAGGCGAAGGCGGCCTTGCCGGTTTTGCCAAGGGCGGCGCTGATGTCACTTTGACCGAAGATGGCGAAACCACCATTCTGCGTTATGAGGCAAAGGCGGAAACCGGCGGCAAAATTGCCCAGCTTGGTGGCCGCCTGATTACCAGCACGGCCAAAAAACTGTCCAAGAATTTCTTTGAGAAATTCGAAAAAGTCATGATTGGTGAAATTGAAATCGAACGCGGCGACGCGCGTTAGCCGTCACGCCAACGCCAAAAACACCACTTACGCGCAATTGCTTGTTTGGCGGGTTAGGCTTTCCAGCGCGCCAATGGCAATTTGACAAGAACCAGCATGGCCAGCAAAAGGCCGGGCAGCATCACCATCAAAATGGCATCCTCAATTGGCGTTAAATCACCAAGAAACCCAATCAGAATACCGCCAAGGGTCAGGCTGCCAAAGGAAACGCTTGACCACCAGGTCATAACGCGGGCGCGGTAATCTTCTTCTACCTTTAGCTGGATCAATGTTTGCGCGCCAATGCCGACAACCGTGGCGGTAAAGCCAGTTAGGACGAAAATCAAACTCATCGGAATGATCATGCTTGTTAGATTTAGACAGGCCGTTCCGATAATGCCAATGGCCAGCATTGGCCACAGGCAACGCTGGATAAAATCTGGTGACAATTTGCCAAGCCCGATCCAGCCTGACGCCAACAATGCGCCAACACCAGCAGCGGCCGTAGCTGTCGCCAAGGCCTGACTTTCACCGCCAAGAATCTGGCCAATGATCGCCGGCTGAATTTCCAAAACACCACGAACCAGAAAGCTGTTCAACGCCACCATACATAGAGCGGTAAAAATAAGGGGGGTTTGCAAAGCCACCTTGCCGCCGTCCCGCATTTTTTGAAAAAACCGGTCGGCATTCGGCTTTGCCTTAGCGCGCGGTTCAAGCGGCAATAATGCCAAAGCCACGATCAGCGGCGCATAGAGAATAACCGCAATCCCGAATGTCGTTGCCAAGCCGAGAAGCACAATAGCAAAGCCAGACAGCCCCGGGCCAACAACGCGCGACATATTCCATGACACTGAATTCAATCCAATGGCACTGGCAAGATAGGGGCGCGGCACCACAATCGAGATAAACACCAGCCGGATTGGGTGATGAACGGCGCTAAGCACGCCAAGGGCAAGCGATGTTGCAATCAAACTATGCAGATTATGCATGTCAAAATATTGCAAGGCAAAGATCACGAAACTGATAAGCATCATCAGAATTTTTGTAAGCAGAAAGGCGCGCCGCATATCCCAGCTTTCGGCATAAACAGCAATAAATGGCCCGATGATGCCAACCGGTGCCATCAAGGCAATCGACACAAAACTTGTCCAGAAAGTGGACTCGGTAATCTGCCAGGTCAGCCAGCCAAGACCCACCTTTTGAATCCATGTACCAAGCAGTGACAATGTGTTTGTCAAAAAATAAATGACAAATGGCCGTAACGTAAAAGCGTTCATCTATATTACCGTAAGAGCCTTTTATCCTGCCAAAACTTTATCAAGAAACGCTTCGATAGCGGCGTTGAAACTGGCAGCATCTTCACAATAGGGCGCATGACCGACATCTGCCAGCAACCAATGATGCGCTTGCGGCAAACCCACTTTTAACGCAGCGGCGGCAGCCGGTTTTACCACCACATCATCGCCGCCTGTAAAAATGGCGACTGGCGCGGTGATTTTATCAAGAAATGGGCTTGTATCGAGATATTGCATCGCAAAGCCGCCACAACGGATACCCTCAACGCGGATTTCACCAGCGACAGCCGCCAGAAACGCCATGATTTGCGGATCAATCTTCCCCGACAGCATCTTGCCAACCCGAAGCGCGCCATAAGACGCATCATCCATCACTTCGCGCTGCTGGATTCGCTCCTGCACCGCCGCCCCAAGCGGCGAGCCAACCGGCTGCGCCCGTCCTTTGTGCGTGCAGGACAGAATGATCGCTTGGCATATGTCTGGATGGGTTGCGCCCAAAACCTGCGCCAGCATACCGCCCATTGAATGACCAATAATAACGACTTTACCGGTGACAAGGCTGGCAATCAGTGCGGCAACCCCATCCGCGATTGCAACCATACCGCCGTCAACAGATTGCGACTCACCAAAACCGGGGGCATCAATGGCAATGACCGTCTGACTGGTAAAATGGGCAAATTGGCAAGCCCAACTCTTGCTGCTGCCATTAAATCCATGCAGAAATACTAAGGCAGGACGTCCATTGTTTTCAATCTGTGGTTGATTGATTCGGTATGAAGTGATTGTACCACTTGTATGATTCCGAAAGTTAGATAATGGCGGCAAGAAGTCTATGAGCTGTTGATACTTGTTCATGTAAAATTTTACATCCAAATTTAAATAGATATTGCGATTCATATGTAGACAAATTCGTAGCCTTATAACAGAGTATTCTATGGAAGAGCATGATTGCGCTCTAAAAAATTTGCTAAATGGGAGATGCAAAATGAATAAAGGTTTGATTGCGGCGCTGGTCGCGGTTCTCTTGGGCGGGGTTGCATTTATGCTTACTCATGAGCCTGACAAAGCTGAGAAAGACACAGTGGTCTCTGAAGCTGCGGAACTTCGTGTTGGTTTAAAGTCCGAACCAAGTTCTATCGATCCTCATTATCATAACCTTGGTCCAAACAACGGGTTTGCAACTCATATCTTTGGGACCTTGGTTGGAAGTGATGAAAATCAGCAGCACTACGCTGACCTTGCCGTTTCTTGGAAACCCATCAATGACACAACCTGGGAGTTCAAACTTCGTAAAGGCGTAAAATGGCATGATGGCAGTGCATTCAGCGCTGATGATGTAATGTTCACCGTTGAGCGAGCTCAAAATGTACCAAATTCACCTTCAAGCTTCGTAACTTACTTGAAGGGTAAAACCTTCAAAAAGATTGACAGCCACACGATCCACGTTGTCACTGCGAAACCCTACCCTTTGATGCCAAATGACCTCAGCACTGTTAAAATAATTTCTGCAAAGGCTGGTAAAGACGCAAGCACTGAAGATTACAATAGCGGTAAAGCAACAGTCGGAACTGGCCCATACAAATTTATTGAGTGGGTGCCTGGGGACCGTATAGTGCTAGAACGTAACGAAGCTTATCATGGCACTAAGGCCGCATTTGAAAAGGTGACTTTCAAGCCGATCAAGGCAGGGCCAGCACGTATCTCGGCTCTCCTAGCTGGAGATGTTGACTTTATTGACAATGTGCCGCCATTGGATGTTGCTCGCTTAAAGAGTGATAAGAATATTCAGTTGAGTAGCGGACCATCAAACCGCGTTATCTACCTACACATGGACCAGTTTAGGGAAAACTCTCCGCACATCACCGCAAAAGACGGTAGCCCAATCAAAAACCCGCTAATGGATGTAAGGGTTCGTAAAGCAATTTCTTTGTCAATTAACCGTGATGCAATCGTTTCGCGTGTTATGGAAGGGATTGCCGTAAAAGCTGGACAGCTCTTGCCAGCTGGTTTCCATGGTGTGTCTGAAAATATGAAGCCAGACCCATACGATACTGAAACAGCTAAAAAGCTCATGGCCGAAGCGGGCTATCCTGATGGGTTTAAAATGACCATTCACGGGCCAAATGACAGATACATTAATGATGCAAAAATTGCTGAAGCACTTGCACAAATGTTGAATAATGTCGGTATTGAAGCGAGCGTAGAAACTATGCCCAAGGCTGTTTATTTCAAGCGTGCATCGCGCGGCGGACCAAACAAATCACCTGAATTCAGCTTCATGCTGCTTGGGTGGGGCGCTGGTTCTGGTGAGGCATCATCACCGCTAAAAGCTCTTTTGCACACATACGATAAGTCAAAAGGTTTAGGTGCTGCTAACCGTGGCCGTCACTCCGATGCTGAAGTTGACAAACTTGTCAAACAAGCCCTTGCAACCGTCGATGCTGATGCACGCGGAGCACTTCTCGCCAAAGCCACTGAAAAGGCAGTTGGTGAGAACTACGGTGTCATCCCGATGCACTACCAAGTTAATACTTGGGCCGCAAAGGCTGGTTATAAGTACTTGCCGCGTACTGACGAGCGCACCATAGTAACTGGCCTCTCTGGTAGCTAAAGTAAAATTCAAAAAATTGAATGCCTCACATTGTGCTGAAGAACAATACAATGTGAGGCGTAGTTTTTTTTCAAGGTTAAAGTAATGACAGCTTTCATTCTCCGACGGTCACTTCAGAGCATTGTTGTGCTGCTCGTTATGTCATTAATCGTCTTTGTCGGCGTAAATCTTGTTGGCGATCCGGTTGATATGTTAATCAACCCAGAGGCGGATCAAGCAGAAATTGATCGGGTCATTCGCGATCTTGGCCTTGACCGGCCTGTTTCAGAGCAATATTGGTATTTTGTTGTAAATGCCTTCCAAGGAGACCTTGGACGTTCATTTATATTTGGTGAGCCCGCGCTGAAATTGATAATTCAACGCATGCCGGCAACTATGGAACTGGCTTTAGTCTCACTTCTAATGGCCGTTGTTTTTGGCATCCCGCTAGGAATTTATGCTGGGCTCAAACCGAACAGTAAAGTTAGCAAAACGATAATGGCTGGATCCATATTAGGATTTTCAATGCCAACTTTCTGGGTTGGAATTATATTGATTATGTTTTTCTCCGTAAACCTGGGTTGGCTTCCATCAACTGGGCGCGGAGAAGTTGCAACATACCTTGGCGTGACAAGTTCAATTTTTACGCTTGACGGGCTTTCCCATATATTTTTGCCTGCGTTCAATTTAGCTTTGTTCAAACTTTCATCTGTTATCCGTCTAGCCCGTGCTGGAACTCGTGAAGTTATCCTTCAAGACTACATTAAATTTGCGCGCGCAAAGGGTTTAGCCGAGTCCCGAGTGGTTCGGATTCATCTTTTAAAAAATATAATGATCCCCGTCATAACGATAATAGGTCTCGAGTTTGGGTCGCTAATAGCATTTTCAACTGTAACGGAAACAGTTTTTGCATGGCCAGGAATGGGCAAGCTTATCATCGACTCAATCTACAACCTAGATCGGCCAGTCGTTGTGGCCTATCTCATGATCATCGTGGTGATTTTTGTCATGCTGAATCTAATCGTTGATATTCTGTATTCAGTTCTTGATCCACGCGTAAGAATAAGAGGGGTTAGCTAATGAGTGCGCCTGCAAACAAACAAAGCTACGACCTTCCCGCCGCAGGTCTCAGAAAATTCTGGTTAGATTTCTCCGAAAGCCCAACCGCCGTAATTGCTTTATTTGTTTTTCTAATAATATTGTTTATCGCTATATTTGCCCCTTGGGTTTCACCGTCGAACCCCTATGATTTGACTAGCGTAGACATAATGAATAGCCGGCTGCCGCCGGGTTCAGAGGATTTTTCAGGGAATTTTTATATACTTGGAACAGATGGGGCAGGCAGAGATATGCTATCCGCTATCTTTTACGGCCTTCGAGTAAGTTTAGGAGTTGGTGCACTTTCAGGTCTAGTTGCTCTTATTCTTGGTGCCTCGGTAGGCTTATCTGCTGCATATTTTGGCGGCAGGTTTGAAACAATTATGATGCGCATAGTTGATATTCAGCTGAGCTTTCCATCGATTTTAATGGCGCTAATTATTCTAGCCGCTTTTGGAAAGGGTGTTGAGAAAACAATCATCGCATTAATATTAGTGCAGTGGGCTTATTACGCCCGAGCTGCACGCGCCAGCGCCTTGGTCGAAAAGAACAAGGAATACGTTGAGGCTGCAAAATGTCTTGCATTGGGTGATAAGAGGATAATATTAAGCCATATCGCGCCCAATTGCATGGCTCCACTGATTGTTGTTGGCACGCTGCAAACTGCACACGCTATTTCTCTCGAGGCAACTCTGAGTTTTCTCGGCCTTGGACTTCCAATTACAGAGCCATCTCTAGGACTCCTAATTGGAAACGGCTTTGAGTACATGTATTCAGGTGATTTTTGGATAAGTATTTTCCCCGGTATTGCATTGTTGATTACTATTGTTTCAATTAATTTAGTGGGGGACCAACTGCGCGACATGTTTAACCCTCGCCTGCAAAAGTGAGGCAAGCATTGGAACCAATATTAAAGATTAATAATCTACAAACACATTTTTTTACCAAGGCAGGAATTTTAAAAGCTGTAGACGGTGTAAGCTTTGAAATCGCCGCAGGCGAAATTGTTGGGCTTGTTGGCGAGTCCGGTTCAGGGAAGTCAATAACTGGTTTTTCTGTGATGGGTTTAGTTGATCCACCTGGAAAAATTATTGATGGGAACATTAATTTCAAAGGAAAAGATTTGAGCGCCCTCTCAAATGATCAGATGCAGAATATTCGTGGCAATCGGATTGCCATGATCTTCCAAGACCCAATGATGACGCTAAACCCTGTTCTGCGGATTGAAACGCAGATGATAGAAGCTATTCAGGCTCATGATGGTAGCATTAGTCGCGAGGATGCGCGAATTCGATCACGCGACACACTTGGACTTGTCGGCATTTCTTCACCAGATGAAAGGCTTCGCGCCTACCCTCACCAATTTTCTGGAGGCATGCGTCAACGTGTTTCGATTGCCATTGCGATGTTAAACCGACCCGATTTGATTATTGCTGACGAACCAACAACAGCCCTAGATGTTACTATTCAGGGCCAGGTCATCAGTGAAATGCAAAAATTATGTCGCGAAACACAGACAGCTTTGCTATGGATTACCCATGACTTAGCTGTTGTCGCAGGCATCGCAGATCGCGTGTGCGTTATGTATGCTGGTCAAATAGTTGAACAAGGTTTTGTTGCTGACATAATTGCAAATCCAATACATCCCTATACTCAAGGTTTGATGGGAAGCGTACCAAGCCAAAATCAACGTGGCAAACCATTGCAACAAATTGACGGTATGGTGCCTTCAATGCTCAACCTTCCAGTGGGGTGTGCTTTCCAAAATCGTTGTAATTACGCAAATGAAAAATGCTCCAATATGCAGCCAGACATCACACAAGTAGCAGATGGCAGACAAGTCCGTTGCTTTAATATTCCAGTGGGGCAATAGTTATGGAGCCCATTTTAAAAGTACAAAACCTCTCAAAAGATTTCATTAAGTCGTTGGACCTTGTAGCTAAAGGTTTGAATCGTATTGGACAAAATTACAAAGAGGAAGTTGTTCACGCTGTCGATGATGTGAATTTTTCAATTTTCAAAGGCGAGATCGTTGGCGTAGTGGGGGAGTCAGGCTGTGGAAAGTCGACACTTGGGCGTATGGTTGCTGGAATTTTACCCCCTTCAACAGGATCTGTTAAATTCGACTCAAGCCAGGCTAGTAATAAAGAAATACCTAGCGCACTCAGAACACAGATGATTTTTCAAGATCCGTTCTCCTCATTGAATCCCCGAAAACGGGTAGTCGATATTATCACTGAAGCGCCGATTTATCACAAACTAATTCCTCCATCAGAAAAGCGCGCCTTTGCCACTGAAATGCTGCAACGGGTCGGGCTTGATCCAGATACGCTTGAACGATACCCACATCAATTTTCTGGCGGGCAACGGCAACGTGTTGGTATTGCACGGGCGCTTGCCGTTTCGCCTGAATTTCTGGTTTGTGATGAATCGATTGCCGCGCTTGATGTATCGATTCAGGCGCAGATCATTAATCTTTTTGTTGATTTGAAAGATAAATTTGATCTGACCTATCTCTTTATCAGCCATGATATCGGCGTGATCGAGCATATCTCAGATCGGGTGATCGTCATGTATCTTGGACGGATTGTCGAAACGGCGCCGATTGAAACCTTTATCAAACAACCAAACCATCCCTATACTCAAGCTCTTCTTGCAGGGGTACCACGGCTTGAGGTTGGCAAACGTCAATATGAGCCGATTAGCGGGGAAATACCATCACCGCTATCACCGCCAACAGGTTGCCATTTCCATCCAAGATGTAAGTTTGCAACGGCGCGCTGCAAAGCCGAAAAACCGGCATTACGCGAAATTGCACCAGCGCATTTTTCCGCCTGTCATTTGAATGATGAAGTCTAATTACTATTGCTGAACCACCGCTTGTAACGGCTTTCCAGCAAGCGCCAGAACACAGCTTGTCAGAACCCATGCGCCTTTGGCGATGGCTTCATTGCTGGTAAATTCCTCAGGACAATGGCTTAGCCCGTCACGGCACGGAATAAAGATGATGGCCGCCGGTGCAAAACGTGACAGATGCGCCGTATCATGACCGGCACCGCTTGCCAGCTTTATCGCCGATAACCCATTGACCGCCGCCGCATCACTAAGATTTTGCATCAGGCCGCTATCCATTGGCGCAATATCAGCGGCGGCAAGTGGCGTCAAATCAACAGCGCAATGGCGCCGTGTCGCGCTATCACGACAAATGGTTTCAAATGCCGCCAGAAAAGCGCTTTTCGCACGGGCGCTTGCCGACCGCATATCAAGCGTCATTTCAACCTGGCCAGGAACAATTGCCGCTCCATTTGGAAAAACCTCAATCTTGCCAATCGTTGCCACAAAATGCTGGTTTTCATCGCGGGCGATATCGCTTGCCAAGCCATTTATCGCCTGAATGATATCGGCCGCCGCGACAAGCGCATCCTGCCGATCATCCATCGGCGTTGTGCCGCTGTGACCAGCTTGGCCCTTTACCGAAATACCATACCGGTAAATCCCCGGAATCGCGGTTACAATTCCGATATCGTGGCCTTGTGTTTCCAAAAGTTTCGCCTGTTCGATATGAAGCTCTAAACAGGCCAGAATCTGATCAGCATCGGATCGCACTGTATCACAGCCAAGATTGGTGCCGCCAATACGAATAATTTCACTTGCAAGCTGGCGGCCATCAGCATCAACCCGACCCAAGATTTCAGGCGTCAAAAGCCCCGCCATATGACGGCTGCCAAGACAAGATGTGCCCCAGACATTTAATTCTTCACCAAGATAATCGACAATTTCCAGATCAAAAGGCAGTTCGATCTGATGTTCATTAAGATAATGCACCACCTCAAGCGCGGCAATAACACCGGCAATGCCATCGAACCGGCCACCGGCAGGCACTGTATCAATATGTGATCCGATCAAAACTTTTGCCCGGCCGGCCAAGTCTCCATCCACCGGTTCTAAATTAGCGGTTCGGGCACCAATCAAATTGCCCCCGGAATCGATATGACAAACAAGCCCAGCCGCCACAAAAGCATCGGTAAGCCAGTCTCGCGCAGCGTCAAATTCGGGGCTGAAAACAAGCCGCGTATAGGAACGATCCGCTTCGGTAAAGCTGGCAAGCTTGTCAATAGCGGCGGCAATTCGCGCTGTTTGCGCTGTGGCTGGACTGACTTTCATTGAAACCACCATCTGCTGTTTGACTGCAATCAAAATCAGCGTAGAGTTTAATTTAGGATTTTCAACCGGCCCATGATTATTAAGAGCCATGTTTGGTCTTCAGCATTCGCTTTCGGCAAGGATGACATAATTTTCTGACCACGGACAGCGTATTTAGGAGCTTAAAATGCAACTGGTAAAAGCATTGGTATCGGCGCATGACGAGTTAGCCTCTTGGCGACAACATCTTCATCAAAATCCGGAAATTGCCTATGAAGAAAAAGACACATCCGACTTTGTTGCAGCCAAGCTTGAAAGCTTTGGTGTTGAGGTTCATCGCGGGTTTGGCGGTACCGGCCTGGTTGGGGTGATTAAAGGCAATCTGGGCGAGCCTGAGAGCGGCAAAGCGATTGGCCTTCGCGCCGATATGGATGCCTTGCCTATGTCTGAAGAAACCAACCTTGCCTATGCCTCACAACGCCCCGGCCGCATGCATGCTTGTGGTCATGATGGCCATACGACCATGCTTCTTGCAGCCGCACGGCATCTTGCCAAAACGCGGGATTTTCATGGCACCATCTATTGTATTTTCCAACCCGCCGAAGAAGGCGGCAATGCTGGCGCCCGATCAATGATCAAAGATGGTCTGTTTGAAAAATTCCATATGGATTCAGTTTGGGGCATGCATAACTGGCCCGGGCTAGAGGTTGGTCGTGCGGTTGCCCATTGCGGCGCGGCTATGGCCGGTGCTGATATTTTTGTTCTGACGATTGATGGCAAAGGCGGTCATGCCGCCATGCCGCATTTGACAAAAGATCCGGTGGCAGACGGCCGGCATGTGTATTCTGGCGCTGCAAACCCTAATCTCGCGCCAGCTTGACCCGTTTGATCAGGCGGTGATTTCGCTTACCAAGCTTGAAGCCGGAAGTGCGTTTAATGTGATTGCGGCAACGGCAAGTATTGGCGGCACTTTGCGAACGATGAATGCCGACACACGCTTGCGGATGATCGCCGAAATTGAAGCCACCGCAAAAAATGCCGCTGCAACATTGGGATGTGATGTTTCAATGGAATTGCGCCCGGGCTATCCACCAACCTTGAACCATGAGAGCGATGCGTTATTTGCGCGTGATATCATCACTGAAATGCTTGGCGCGGATGGGCTGGAAACCAGCATGACACCAGTCATGGGTGCCGAGGATTTTTCCTTTATGCTAGAGAAAAAACCAGGCGCTTACATCTGGCTTGGGGCGGGATTACAATCCGAGAATCTGCACAGCCCGCATTTTGATTTCAACGATGATCTATTGCCAATCGGTGCCAGTTTCTGGGTTCAGCTTGCCCAATCAAAATTGGCTCAGTCAACATAATCTCAATCAACCAACCGGCTGCCCAAATTTACGAATAGAACTGGCGTTTCGGCGCAAAGGCAAAGACGCCAGCCCTTTTGGGGCGGGCGCGGTCTATTATTTACTGGCCAATTGCCCTTGCCGCCTTTTCGGGCTTGGCAATGATTGGCGGGCTAACCTCTTTTGGAATGGGGCATTGATACGGCGTTTTCGCCTGCCGGTCATTATGAACAGCGCGCGCCGCCTCAAGCGTATCTGGCGATTGAATCAAGGCGCTGGCCGTTGCCGCCATCACTTTTGCTGCATGGATCATGCCCTTATGCGCCGCCGGTGCCTTTCCTTGGGCAACGGTTTGCCATGTATGAAATGGCGTGCCAACCGCGCAGGTGGCAACACGCGCCTGAACCGTTGGCACAACCCAGCTCACATCGCCAACATCGGTTGACCCCTCCCCGCCATTGCTTGTCCGGTCAAGTGGCGCAACAAAATCGCAAAGCGGTAGGTCGGCCGGCGTTTCCCGACCGACACGTTGAAAGCTGGCCGCGATATCATCCTTGGTCAAAGTCTGGCGAATTTCATTCGCAAAACCCAAATCATCAGCGTCAAACGGTACCGGCCCAAGCTTGTCAAATTCACGCTGCATCATTTCTTCAATCGGGCGGTTGCCAACCAGATTAGAAACCCCTGAATAGACTTTCACCTCAACCTCGGTTCCAGTCATCAAGGCCGCGCCATCGGCAATGCTGCGAACGCGTGCAACAAGGTCGCGCAAGGTTGGCAGATCAGCTGCCCGCACAAGCTGGCGAACCGTTGCCTTTGCCTGAACAACATTTGGCGCAACCCCGCCAGCATCAAGATAGGCATAATGCACCCGCGCTGAGTCGGGCATATGCTCACGAAGATAATTCACCCCGATATTCATCAGCTCGCAGGCATCAAGCGCACTTCGGCCAAGATGCGGGGCCGCCGCCGCGTGCGCCGCCTTGCCATGAAAGGTGAAATCAATTCGCGAATTGGCAAGTGAATGGCCATGCTGAACAGCGTTAAAGGTGGAAGGGTGCCAAGAAATCGCAGCATCAACATCATCAAACAATCCATCGCGCGCCATATACGCTTTGGCCGCACCGCCTTCTTCAGCGGGACAACCATAATAACGCACCCGTGCCGCAATGCCGTTTTCGGCAAGCCAGTCCTTGACCGCTGTTGCCGCCAAAAGCGACGCTGCCCCTAATAGATTATGGCCACATCCATGCCCATTGCCGCCCACTTCAATCGGGCTATGTTCGGCAACGCCCGGTGCCTGACTAAGCTGGGGAAGTGCGTCAAATTCACCAAGAATGGCAATCACCGGCCCTTCGGTTCCAGCCTCGCCCATAACCGCTGTTGGCATGCCGCAAATGCCTTCGGTAACAGTAAATCCCTCGGCTTTGAGCGCCGCCACATGTTCGGCAACCGATGCAAATTCATTGTAAAGCGTTTCGGGTGTTTCAAAAACCCGATCAGATAACGCAATAAATTCAGCTCTTTTGGCATCCACCAATTTCCAAATTTGTTCTTCATTTAACATGTTCAACTCGTTTCTTCCCAAAAGGACTACCCCAATCAAATGGTGGAAAACCACAATTCTATAAATGAATGGTAAATCCAAAATGAGGCTTTACACAAATGCAAAACAAACATGAATTATAGAAATTTTTAGCGGTAGCGCGCGATGCAAAGACGGGCGCAAAGACGGGCGTCAAGACGCGAACAAAGATGGGATCAAAGGCGGGGATAAATTAGCCGCGCATAAGCGCGCCATTCGGATCATAAACCGCTTCGCCTAGAATTTTGGCATCATAAAATAGCCCCAGAATTTCCACCTGTAATTTTGTCCCCGCGCCAGCATAGGCGGATTTCACATAGCCCATTGCCATTGACTGGCCAACCCGATGCGCATAGCCGCCAGATGATACATAGCCAACGGCCTGTCCATCTTTCAAAATGGCTTCATCATTCGAGACATCAATCGCATCAACATCAATCACCATTGTGACAAGCCGCTGATCCGGCCCATCTTTTCGCGCTTTTAATGTTGCCGCTTTACCAATGAAATCTTTATTCCAATTGATAAAGGCGTCCATGATCATCCAGCTTGGGCATCACTCTAATTATAGATTTCGCTTGAATATTTGGTTGCCAGAAATGCGTCCAAACCTTCAATGCCGCCTTCATAGCCATAGCCACTAAATTTCAATCCACCAAAGGGCGTTTCAACCGAATGAACATGAAGCGAATTGACCGCTAGCATACCGGTTTCAATTTCCGATTTTAAAATTCGTACCGTCTTTGGGCTGTTCGTAAAGGCATAGGCAGCAAGGCCGAATGGCAAGCTGTTGGCACGCTCAATCACCTCATCAAGACTATAGAAACTTGTCGTTGGCGCGATCGGGCCAAAAGGCTCTTCGGTCATGATGCGCGCAGTTTCAGGAACATTGCCAAGAAGCGTTGGCTGATAGAATGACCCCGGGCTTTGCATGCGGCCGCCGCCAACCAATAGCTCGGCACCTTTTGACACGGCGTCGGCAACAAACCCGTCCATGATGTCGATCCGGCGTTCGGCAACAAGCGGGCCCATACTGACACCAGCATCAAGCCCATTGCCCGGGTTGACCGCCTCGACATGTTTTTTGAACGCCGCCAGAAATTCATCATGCACCGCCGCATCAACAAAAAAGCGGGTTGGTGAAATACAGACCTGACCGGCATTGCGGAATTTCCCCACCGCGCATAGCTGCGCCGCGGCGTCGATATCGGCATCTTTAAACACCATCACCGGCGAATGGCCGCCAAGCTCCATCGTACAGCGGATCATATTCTTGGCAGCAAGCTGCTGAAGATGAATGCCAACAGGCACACTGCCGGTAAAGCTAAGCTTGCGCGGGATTGTCGATCCAAGAAGATGCTCGGATACATCTGATGGCACGCCAAAGACAATATTCAGCACACCCGCTGGCAAGCCTGCATCAACCAAAGCCGCCCCAATCGCAATCGCGGTCGCTGGCGTTTCTTCGCTTGGTTTAATCGTGATCGAACAGCCCGCAGCCAAGGCACCAGCAACTTTGCGCATCACATTTGTTGCTGGAAAATTCCAGGCGACAAAGGCCAGAGCTGGCCCAACCGGTACTTTGCGCGCCTCATGCTGCATGCCCGGAAAGCGTGATGGAATAATCCGCCCATAGATGCGTTTGCCTTCTTCGCCATACCAGCGCAAAAGATCAATCGCGACCTGCATTTCAATTTTTGCCTCGGCAAGCGGCTTGCCCATTTCACGCGTCAGATTGGCGCTATTGACCTCAAACCGGTCTTCGAGAAGACGCGCCGCTTTTTCCAGAATGGCTTGCCGGCTAAGCGGTGTCATTGCCCGCCAGTGATTGAAACCATCACGGCTGCTGTCGAGGGCGCGATCAAGATCTACTGGGCTGGCATGCGGTACCTGCCCGATTTCACTGCCATCAGCCGGACAAATAACCGGCTCGCTTTTGCCCGTACTTCCAGAAACCCATTCACCTGCGATTAGCATTTTCAATTCTGGGTAGGACATCGGTTAGTCTCCATTTCGCACTATAACGATAAACCTAGTATGGATGGCAATTCGCCGTGCTTCAATCACAAAGACGACAGGGCTGACAATATTTGGCAAATGAGGGTTGCCCTACTGGTGATAATCTTGATTTTGCTGACGCAACCCCTCTTCGGCTGCCTCAATAAACATCGATGCCAAGGTTGTTCGGGGCCGGTCAGCGGGAAATATGAAAGCAAACTCATAGTGAATTGTGGGTTCCAATTGTCGCACAACAACATTACCGCCACTATTCGATTTTGCCGTGAATGGATCAGCAATTGCAATGCCGATTCCGTCTTCGACGAATTCATTCACTGCAACAGCCGTTGTTTCAAATTGCGGTTTATAATCAATTCCCGCTGTTGCAAAAAGCTGGTCAATTCGCATCCGGCCAATCGTGCCTTGCGGCAAGCCAACAAAGGCCTCACCGGCAAGATCCGACAGGCTTATCTTTTGCTGCTTGGCCAATTTATGCGACTTATGCAGAACGCAGACACCCGGAAAACGGCCAATGTGAACCATATGTTCGCTTGGATAGGTAAAGGGCAATGCCACCGCGCATAGGTCAAATTGCTGACCCTCGATGCGCCGTTCTAATTCGCCACGACTGACGACTTCGATATTGACCGAAACACACGCCGCTTTTTCCTTGAAAATGCGCAATGCTTTTGGCATCAGGCCACGCGCCAATGTCGCCGAGGTCAAGACTCGCAGATGCCCGTCTGAAACCCGCCGAATTTGATTTGCCTTGCGCACAAATCGATTCAGCGCTTCGGCTGCCGAATCCGCCTCGGCCAATAGCAATTTTCCTTCAGCAGTTAATCTTAATCGGCGCTTGCTTCGATCAAACAGGCTGATGCCAAGCTGGCTTTCAAGCGATGCGATATGACGGCTCATCGCTGATTGGTCAACGCCAAGAATTTTAGCTGCATCGGTCATGCTGCCAGCGCCGGCGATGACACGGAATGTCTCGATCCAGCGAAAAGGAGGTTGCTTCATTTGTCTACCTATGTAGTTTTTGCATAGTTATAAGGTTATTTTTCATTTTTTTTCATCATTTATTTCACCTAATCTATTTTTTCTTGAATGAATTAAACTGAGGTAACGATGAACGCGAATGACAGTTTTGACGTGATCCCATCAGGCGCCGCGCTTGGCGCTGATATTGTTGGTCTGGATTTAACGCAGGAAATTGATGGTGCTGTTTTTGACCGCATGCTTGACGCATGGGACAAGCATCTGGTTCTGCGCTTTCGCAATCAGGACTTAACCGAAGATCAATTTGTGCGGTTTTCACGCTATTTTGGCGGCCTTGACAAGGCGCCAACACGGCCAGTTAACGGAAGCTACCATCCAACACGCGAAGAAATTGCGGTGGTTTCGAATATTGTCCAAGGCGGTGTTCCGATTGGCGGGCTTGGCAATTCGGAATTGGTTTGGCATCAGGACATGACCTATAAGGAGTTACCACCTAAGGCCAGCATTCTGTACGGGCTGACAACCCCAGCCACGGGCGGTGATACGCATTTTTACAATCTCAATCGCGCCTATGAAACTTTGCCTGATGCCTTGCGTGAAAAAATCAAAGACCGATCATGCAAGCATGATGCAACGCGCAATTCAGCAGGACAGTTGCGGGCAGGGTTTGATAAAAATTATGACAATGAAAGCCGCCCGGGTGCGGTTCACCCGCTGGTGATCAAACATCATGCCACCGGCAAAGAATCGCTTTATATCGGACGCCGCCCCAATGCATGGATTGTCGGGCTATCGGATGAAGAAAGCGACCAGCTTTTGGATGATATTTGGCAGCATATCGAAAATGGGCCGCATCATTGGGCACAGCAATGGCAACCAAAGGATATTGTGATTTGGGATAATCGTTATACGCTTCATATGCGAGGTGATCTTGATCCAGCCCAAGACCGGCTTATGCACCGAACGCAAATCAAAGATGAAAGTGCCCCTGCCGCTGCCTGACCAAATGCAAATGCCGCAATGATCAAAATCCAATGATTCCTGCGGCACTTGCCATAAACGCCTTTTATTCCTTCTGGCCGGTAGAACTGAACGATCCTGCCAGCTTTCTTGCCGCGATCTTTAATCTAAGGCGTATTTGATTTGGAACTAATGGATATTTTTCTGGTTTGCCTGATTGCCTTTGTTACCGCAGGCATCACGGGCATTACCGGTGTTGCGGGCGGGCTTTTACCAGCGGTTTTCCTTACGCCAATTATTGGCATCACCTCGGTCATGCCGGTCTTGGCGATCATGCTTTTATTTGGCAGCGTGTCGCGCGCCTGGATCAATCGTGCCAGTTTTCATCGCGATGCATTTTGCCGCATTGCAATTCCAGCGGTACCTATGGTTGTGCTTGGCGGCATTTTTTATGCCCAACTCGAACCAAAGATGATTGCCTTGATGCTGGGAAGCGTTGTTCTGGCATCCATTCCTATTCGACGCATCGCCAAATCATATGAAATCAAAACATCGCGAGGTATGTTGAGTGGGGTTGGCGGCGTTTTCGGATTTCTGGCCGGATCATCAACTGGCCCGGGGCTGCTGCTTGTTCCCTTTATGCTTGGTTATGGATTATCGCGGACCAGCTTTGTTGCCACGCTTGCGGTGATTGCTGCGCTGACCCATGTTGCACGCGCTGCCACATTCGGCAGCATCGGCCTGATCGGGCAGGAGGTTTTGATCCTTGGGCTGATTGGTGGTGCAGCAACAATACCAGGCAATATGCTTGGCAAAGTAATACTCAAGAAAATGACCAACCATAAACATGAAATCTTGGTCGATTTGATGGCGTTTGGTGGCGGGGTTAATTTCCTTTATCTAGCCTTGGCCTGATGGCCAGAAAGCCAAAGACGGGAAACCACTTTAATGCACAAGAACCTGCTTTAGAAAATTTTGGGTTCGGGCATTTTCTGGAGCTTCGAAAAATTGTTTTGGATCATTTTCCTCGATAATCTGACCCTGATCCATAAAGATCACTCGATCGGCAATTTTGCGGGCAAACCCCATCTCATGCGTGACGCAAACCATCGTCATACCATCGGCGGCAAGCGCCTCGATTGTATCCAGAACCTCAGAAATCATTTCTGGATCAAGCGCCGAAGCCGGCTCATCAAACCACCGATTAGCATTAATGGTAATGCAAGAGGTCCGCGGCCTATCAAGCTGCCGCGTCGCGCATAAATACCAGTTGATTGGCATCCGATTGATCAGGTTGATAGCAGTAGCCACCAGCAGCAAATTCCTTGAGATCATCTTTGGCTTTCAATCTATTTTGAACAACAAAACGCGCCATCGCACCTCGCGCTTTTTTGGCATAAAAGCTAACGATTTTTGCTTTACCATTTTTCTGTTCCAAAAAGACCGGAGTCACAACAGGCAGGGTAAGACTGACAAGATCAACCGCGCCAAAATATTCTTTCGACGCGCAATTCAGCAATAGATCAGAACCGGTGGCAGCCGCTTGCGCGCTAAGCGCCTCGGCAATTTTTGTCCCCCAATAGTGGTAAAGCGATTTGCCGCGCTTTGTGGCGAGCTGGCTTCCCATTTCCAGACGGTAAGGCTCGATCGCATCAAGTGGCCGCAACACCCCATAGAGACCCGACAGCACGCGCAAATGGTTTTGCGCCCATGCCATTTCATCTGACCCAAGGCTTGACGCCTCCAGCCCCAAATAAGTATCACCAGCGAAGGCAAGTGCCGCCGGTTTTTTATCCTGTGATCCGAAATGGGCAAATCGGTCGGCATTCAGCTTGGCCAGATTTTCACTAATCCCCATCAGGGATTGAAGCTTATCAAGACTAAGATTTTGCATGATATCGGCCAGCTCATTGGCCTCATCACCAAAAATAGGCTGGGTTGGCACGACATCTTCGGATGGTTGCATGTTCAATTTTTTGGCAGGCGAGATTACAACCAGCATAGATATGTTCCTTCATTCCAAGGATAATTTAAAAAACTTTTATGAACATTCAGCGCCGATGAGCTTTATATTCAGTTCCATGATAGGAAATTAGTGCCGGAAATTCCAGAGCGATCTCAGACGCATGTTCCCGCACCGATAGGCCGAGCAAAATGCCACATCACTTATCTTAACATTAAGTAAGGCTTTTCAATTTCTGTTCAACCTCTTGAAAGGCTTGCTGGCGGTTCCACATTTTCTGATATAGACCATTTTGTGCCAACAAATTCTGATGCGTACCGCGCTCGGCAATCTGCCCCTTGTCCAAAACAATAATTTCATCCGCCGTTACGATTGTTGACAGGCGATGCGCAATGATAACAGCGGTTCGATCTTTTAGAACAAGGTCCAATGCTTGATTGATATCCTGTTCGGTTTTTGTATCAAGCGATGAAGTGGCCTCGTCCAAAATCAGAATTGGTGGGGCTTTTAAAATCGCCCTTGCAATGGCAACCCGTTGTTTTTCACCGCCAGATAGTTTCAACCCGCGTTCGCCAACTTCAGTTTCAAGCCCGCGTGGCAGCGACTGGATAAAACCATCAATCTTGGCACCCACTGCCGCGTTCCAAACCGCTTTCTTGCCAGCATCCAAACACCCGTAATGAATGTTATAGCCAATCGTATCATTAAACAGAACGGTGTCTTGCGGCACCACGCCAATGGCGGCGCGAAGGCTTGTTGCCTTGACCGATCGGATATCCTGCCCATCAATGGAAATGCTGCCGGCGGTGACATCATAAAACCGGCATAGCAATCGCGAAATGGTCGATTTGCCGGCCCCTGATTGCCCGACAATGGCAACGGTTTTTCCAGCTGGCACATCAAAGCTGATCCCTCGCAAAATTTGCCGGTCATCCGCATAATGAAAATGCACATTATCAAACCGGATCACCCCTGACGGCACGGTTAAATCACGTGCATTCGGCGAATCAATAATCTCGGCAGGCGTTTCCAGTAAACCAAAAAGAACCTCAATATCGGTGAGCGATTGCCGAATTTCACGATAGACGCCGCCAATAAAGGCAAGCGGCTGCGACAGCTGGATCAAAAACAGATGAATCAAGACAAAATCACCAATCGTCTGTTCACCGCGAACAACCGCATTTGCCGACAATAGCATTGAGGCCATCATGCCAAGCGAGAAAATTGCAGCTTGTCCGAAATTCAGCCAGCCAAGCGAGGTTGATGTTTTGATTCCAGATTTTTCATATTGTGCAATTGCTTGATCAAACCGCGCCAATTCGATTTTTTCATTGGTGAAATATTTGACTGTTTCATAATTCAGTAGTGAGTCAACCGCGCGCGTATTCGCCTCGGTATCGGATCGGTTCATTTCACGGCGAATAATGGTTCGCCAATTGCTGGTTTTCACCGTAAAGACGCTATAGCTAATGACGGTGATCGCAATCACCAAAACATAGGCCGCGCCAAAATTATAAAAGAAAATCCCCGCATAAAGGGCAAATTCAAAAATCACCGGCAAGGTTGATAAAACCGTGTAGCGAACAACGCTTTCAATGCCCTTGGTGCCACGTTCGATCACGCGTGACAGGCCACCAGTGCGCCGCTGCAAATGAAACCGCAATGATAATTGGTGCATATGGCTAAAGGCTTGAAGCGCAAGCTGGCGAACGGCATGCTGGCTGACACGGGCAAATAACGCATCGCGAAGCTGGTTAAAGGCAATGCTTAGAATACGCGCCGCAACAAACCCCAGAATGAGCATCAGGGGGGTAAGCAAAAACAACGGCAAAAAAGGTAAATCAAGCGCATTACCAGCGAGGCTGTCAGTGACATATTTGAAAAAGAAAGGCACCGTGGCTGTGACTAATTTGGCAGCAATCAGCAGCAGCACCGCAACAAACACCAGACGTTTGAGGCTCGGCCGGTCATGCGGCCAGATATAGGGCCATAGCTTTACAACAGTCCCAATGACCGGTTTTTCGCCCATCTGACTTTGGGGGGATGTTGTTTCAGGTTTGTGATTCATCAAAATATTTCACATACAAGTTTCAAAAAAGGGTGATATTCACCAAACGGCGAAACCATGTCTATAGCCTAGCATAGCAATGGATCGCGCAATAACGCCAAACGCCAAACAAATCAAAACAGCCAATGCCGATGAGCGTCGCTATGTTTATTCTGGTTGGTGGCGCGTAATTGTCATCTGATGGCGTGTCGAATAAAGTAACAGCACACCGACCACAAGTGCCGGTAAGGCACAAATGAAAAAGCCAAGCTTATAACTTTCAGTTACGCCCAGAACCAATGAATAAAACAATGGCAGAACAAGCCCACCACATTGCCCAAAGGATAACACCCCGCCAGTGACCGCGCCCCGCATCGAAACTGGCGCAAGCCGTGCCGCTTCGGCAAGCGTCACCCCATGCCATGAAAACACCGAAGCGCTGACCGCAATCGCCACAAGTGTCACTTGCCAATCAGCCCAGATCGGGCTGAACAAAGCGACACCGGAAACAGCAAAAAACATCAAAATCGCCAAAAAGCCAAGCATCGCCCGTGGCGATATATAGCGGCTGCTTAACCACCCCCAGAAAATCCGGCCCGGAATGGCAACAGCGGTTGCAATCGAAAAGATCGTTCCAGCCACAATCAGGCTGAAACCAATTTCGGTCAGGTAAATCACAAAATAAGCGATAAAAGTCGTTTGCAAACCGACAAAGGCAAATGAACCAAACGCAAGCCCTCTTAGTTCGGGTTTACCAATCACAAAACCGATGGTTTCGCGGAAATCTGATAAGTGAAATTGCCGATTCACATCTTTATCACTGTCAAATTCACGCCGCATGAACTCCAGCATCAAAGGGAAAAGCAAACAGCCAATGCCAATCACCACCAATGCGTGACGCCAGCCGTAAAGCTCGGTCAATAGCGGGCCAATCAATCCAGCAATCAACAAGGCAACCGGCACCGCTGTTTGCTTTGCTGAAAAAACCAGCGGCGCATATTTACCAGGGGCGTACCGGCTTAGAAGATGTGAGCTTGCCGGTGTCGAAGCAGCCGATGCGCCAATGGTAATTGCCGATAAAACCATCAAAGCGATGATTCCTGGCGCCGCCAAAATCAACCCAATACCGGTTAGTAAAAGTGTTAGCTGGCTCACCCGAAGTGCGCCATAGCGCACAATGATGCTTCCACAACCCGCCTGCACCAAAAGTGAAACCGCAGCGATCATGCCAACATAAACACCAAGCCATGACGCCTCTATATGCAGCTCAGAAATGATCGCAGGCGCAAGCACTGAGGGCAAAACCTTACCCAAGGTGACAAAGGTTTGCTGAACAAACATTGAGCCAAGCGCCAAAAAAAGCCATTTCATTGGGATCAGACCTTATTGGCTTGGAACGGTAGAATGCGTAAAAACATAAATTTAACCTTGACGAAACATGCCCGCCTAATGATCAAAGGACATTTCAAGACATATCAAAGGCCGTGCGGGCCAGAACAATTATATTATTGATATAAAGAAACGATCAAGACGGCACCTTGATCCAAATATTGTGAGCTTTTTGAGACAAGATTGCAAATTTAACATCCCAAAAAAAATTGCAAAGGTTTTGCCAATAATGCTTGAAATTGGGCGATCGGCGCAATGCAATGTTGGCCGAATTTTCCTACTAACAGTTATTGACCCAACGCTATACCCTCGCGTCTGGGATCGGCTCCCCCAGCAAGACCATCTTTTGTGATTGAAATTGCATGGAGACCAGAATTTAAAGCACGCAATTTGACCTTGTAACCAAGTGCCTCCATAGGCTCTACCATGTTTTCGAGCGAAGTCCCCTTTTCAAGTTCAAAGGTTCCAAAACGATTAATAGCATGAGGTGTAGATACGGTAGCTTGTGCATTCATCCCCAAATCTATGTGCGCGACGATCGCTTCTGCCACATACCCGATTATTCGCGACCCACCTGGCGAACCAATAACTAAAGTTGGCAGACCATCTTTAAGTACAATTGTTGGAGACATTGAAGATCGAGGGCGCTTCCCTGGCTCAACTCGATTAGCAATTGGCACCCCGTCGATGTGGGAACTAAAGGAGAAGTCGGTTAACTCATTGTTCAGCAAAAATCCGTTGGTCATCAAACGGGACCCAAACCCATTTTCAATTGTAGTAGTCATCGACAACGCATTTCCATAGCTGTCTACAATTGAAATGTGCGATGTTGAAGGCAATTCCAAACTCACATCATCCGCCCACAGCGATGCATGCGAATATTCGGGATTACCGGGTGCGACTTCAGTCAAAGCAGTTGAGCCAGTTAGTAGCTTCGCACGCTCAGATAAATAATCATCTGAAACAAGTCCTTTGGTCGGCATGGGCACAAAGTCGCTGTCAGCCATATAGCGCTCTCGATCAGCAAAAGCTAGACGCGAAGCATCACCCATAAGTCTCATGGTTTGCGGATTGTACTTAGAACCCGCTGGAAACTGGTCTAATAAACCTAAAATTTGACCGACAGTTAGAGCTCCAGACGATGGTGGTCCCATACCGCAGACTTGATGTCCCCGAAATGAAGCACAAACTGCAGGACGTTCCTTCACCGTGTATGTGCTCAGATCCGTGAGGCTAATCACACCCGGATTTTTCTCTGCACCTCGAACGGTATTTACAATCGCTTTGGCGATTTCACCTGAATAAATCACACGAGCGCCCTCATTGGCCATCCGGTGCATAACATCAGCATATTCCGCATTAGTGAGCCAAGTTCCCTCCACCAGAGGTTCGCCGTCCTGAAAAAAATAAGCTTCTGTATCAGAAAACTGCCTCAATCGATCAGCGTCGCCGGCAATCAAAGCAGCAAGCCGAGGAGAAACCGCGAAGCCACTTTCCGCCAAATCAATAGCTTCTAAAAATAAATTGTTCCACGCCTTTTGCCCCCATCTTTTATGTGCAGCCTCCATCAAGGCGGGCGTGCCTGGCACTCCAACTGAGCGACCACCAACGACCGCATCCCAAAATTTTATTCGCTCGCCATTTGCATTTTGAAACAATCGTGGTGTGGCAGCCATAGGTGCGGTTTCACGTCCATCTAATGTTGTTAGTTTCCCGGTGGTAGCGTCAAACCATACGAGGAAAGCCCCACCACCAATACCAGAGCTCTGTGGCTCAACCAAACCGAGGACTGCCTGCACCGCCACCATTGCATCAGCTGCTGTACCCCCCTCTTTTAGAACGCGAGCACCTGCAACTGCAGCATGAGGATTAGCTACAGCAACCATCCAATCTTTTGCCAAAATCGGTTCACCCCGGGCCTTCGCTGCAAGCGAAGCTGCCACCTCTGGCGAGAGAAATTCAAACTTTGTTGCTAAGGCTGTTTTTGCTTCAGGCAATACTTCATCTGAGACCTGCTGCGCTTGCACAGGGACCGAAAAAAGCGTTATGGCTGCAATTATTGCTGAATAAAAAAAATTCATTAATCGCTATCCACTCCAAGATTTGCCATTCAGTCATTGGCACTCTTAGCAAAAAACTTACTTCGGCCAAACCTAGATTTCAAAGAGGGCAAGACAATTAGCAAAATTGCGATCGCCAATAATGCTGTTGTCATCGGCCTTTCCCAAACAAAAGAGACGCCATCATAAAGCTGTGAAGCCCGTGAAAAATTGTTTTCCAACATCGGCCCGAGAATAAAACCAATTAGTAGTGGAGCCAGAGGAAACGAAGCAAGCCGTAATATTGTTGCCAGAACTCCAAGCCCGACAAGAAATAACAACTCTGTTGGATTGTTTTGCCCGATGTAGGCACCCATTAGAGTAAAAAATAAGATAAAAGGAATCAAAAATGTTCGAGGCACGGTCAGCACTTTTGCAATATACGGTATCAGAGGAAGGTTGAGTATCAGCAAAACCACGTTTCCTATATACATTGATATTATCACAGACCAAAAAATCTCCGGCTGATCCTGCATTAATCTCGGTCCTGGTGAGACATTGAGAGCAATCAGCGCTCCAAGCAATATCGCTGTTGTACCGGAGCCAGGTATTCCAAGTGTCAGGAGTGGAACAAATGATCCGGTGCAAGCCGCATTATTGGCACTCTCTGGAGCCGCGAGGCCTTTTACTGAACCCTTCCCAAAAAGATCCCTATCTGATGGCTTTGCAATGTTCCGTTCTACAGCATAGCCCAAGAAAGATGCGATAGTTGCACCGGCACCTGGCATGACGCCTATCAGAAACCCTTGAATGGATTGTCGAGCAATAACAGGTGCAATTTGCTTCGCTTCTTCCTTAGTTATTTTGAGGTCTTTGATCTCAGAGGAGCCCTCACCCGACTTGTCTGATCTAGACGGATCTAAAACCAAGAAAAGTGTCTCAGGGATAGCAAACATAGCCATTGCTAGAGTGATAAAACCAATACCCGACTGCAAATCCATCAGGCCCATCGTAAATCTTGGTAAGTTAAACTGTGCTCCCTCCCCAACAGTCGCCAACATAAGACCCATAACTGTCATCAGTAGCGCCTTAGTAACTTGGCCAGAGCCTGCGAAAGCTGCAATTGCTGAAAGCCCCAAGACCATCAATGCAAAATATTCTGCTGAATGAAAGAGAAGTGCGACGCTTGCTAGAGCAGGGGCAAAGAAGAGCAGCAGAATCGCGCCAACTGTTCCCCCTGCAAAAGACGCTATGGCGGCTACAGTGAGCGCTTTCCCCGCCTTGCCGGCGCGAGTAAGCGGGTAACCATCAAAACTCGTTGCGACTGTGGACGCGACCCCGGGTGCGTTGATTAAAATTGAAGAGGTTGAGCCGCCAAAAATGGCGCCATAATAAACGCCAGCCAATAAGATCAGCGCAGCTGAGGGATCGCCAATAGAAATTGCAACTGGTATCATTATCGCAATAATTGACATAGGTCCGAGGCCGGGCAGCATTCCTATGAATGTCCCTATCAAACACCCTCCAACAACCATTAAAAAATTTTTGATCGACAACGCTGTCTGAAGCCCAATAAGCAATCCTTCAACCATTATTTGACCTCATCGTGTAGAAAGCCAGGATGGCAATGGAGACATATAAATCCCCAGTACATCATCAACTAGATACCAGATTGAAAGACTAGAAATCAGGCAAACAATAGCCAGCAAAACGTATCTCTTCTCACCAAGAAGCAGACTGCTGGCAAACAGAAAAATAAAAGTTGCACCAATAAAACCCAAAGGGCGCAATACCAATGCGTAGGCAACCATGCCAAATATTAGCGAAAAGGCATGAATGATTTTGTAGGCTCGCCAATTAGAAATATCTAAATCGTCACCAACTTGCTTTTCTGATTTTTCAATATTTAGAAAAACTAACGTACAAGCAATTAAACCCATCACAGAAAGAATCTTAGGGAATGTAGAGGGCCAAACCGGATTTCTCTGAAGAATTGGCGGCAAAAGGTAATCCATTTCAAAGAACGCGGTGTAACTGTAAACAGCTAGAACCAGTGCAAGAAACAAAGCTATGGCTTTTTCAATATTCATACCGCCAGACCTTAATTTGAACCCACCCAACCAATCGGCTGGGTGGGCTGTAAGTAAAGTGATACAAGTTTTTTCCCATATTACTCAAAAGTTACGCTTTTAAAGGAAGCCCAGCTTCTTCATCAAACCTTCGATTTCTTTTTCCTGTTGCTCAAGGAAAGCTCTGAACTGATCACCAGAGTTATGAATATTTTCCCAACCGTTTCGAGAACGTACTGCCTCCCACTCCGCGGTTTTATACATTGCTGCGATAGCGCCCTGATAAGCCGCTAGTTTGTCTTTTGGCAAACCAGGAGCGGCAAAGAACCCCCGCCAATTAACAAAGGAAGTGTTTATGCCCTGTTCCTTCATGGTTTTAGCATTAGGATAAGCAGACACTCTGTCGTTTGAGGTAACGCCAATAATATTAACCTCCCCTGCCTTTGCCATCGCCACAGCTTCAGAAAAGCCGGTAGAAAGAGCTTTAATCTCTCCAGAAAGCAAGCCTGCCATTGCTTTACCACCAGCATCGTATGCCACGTATTTGACATCAGTTGGGTTCGCTCCAGCAGCCTGCATCACCATTGCCGCAACCAAATGATCCATGCCACCAGGAACTGAACCTCCTCCAACAGCAACGCCGTTCGGGTCAGCTTTGTACGCTGCAACCAAATCACTCATGTTTTTAATTTTGGAGTTCGATGGAACAACAAGGGCTGCATAATCTCCAATCGTTCCAGCGACCAAAGTTAGATCCCGAAAGTTTTGTGGAAACACCTTTGTGAGCGAACGAATTACAATTGGGGTCGAATTGACCATCAATGTGCCATGATTGCTCTTGGCATTCTCAATCAAATACCCAATAGCTTTGCCGCCACCGCCGCCAGACATGTTTTCATATGTTGCAGACCCAACCAGCCCAGATTTGGTTAATGCTTCTCCAGTCCCTCTTGCGGTTCCATCCCAACCACCGCCGGCCCCACCAGGAATCAGAAAATGAATTGAGTCTACTTTCTGATGGCCGCCTGCATAACTGAAACTTGATATCATAATAGTAGAGGCCGCTACAGCAGCAGCGGCAAAAGCGCGTCGTGTAAACAATCTTTTAGACATTGTTATCTCCCTTTAATGTCTCACACCCACCAATATCAATTCAAAGGGGTGCTTTACCAAGAGATCTAAACCTACTAACCTGACAACAACCTGACACCGTCTAAATGAAAAAAGTGACATGAAAGTACTGATTATAGAGGATACCGCGGAACTGGCAGAAGCATTGATTGATTTCTTCGTAATAGGGGGACACAGTGCTGACAGTGCCGGCGACCTGGCATCAGCTTACGATTTTTTATCGGTCTCACATTTTGATTTAATTCTTTTAGATATCATGTTGCCAGACGGAGACGGTCGGAGTTTATTACGATCTGTTCGCGAAAAAAATGACAACATTCCAATAATTGTGATGACTGCAAAATCCGAAATCTCGGACCGAATAGATGTGCTTGACATTGGGGCGGATGATTACATCGTCAAGCCATTTGAGTTTGCAGAACTGGAAGCGAGGTGTCGCGCAGTTCTGAGACGTCAAAATGGTCAAAATCAAATCAAACTAACCTTTGGAAAAGTTAACCTTTTTCCACTTCTCGCAATGTTGGAATTTGGCGACGAGCAACAACAATTGCGAAATCGCGAGCTTCGACTTCTCGAAATTTTCTTTGGCTCGCCAAAAATATTGTTTTCAAAAGAGCAGCTCACAGACAGGCTTTTTTCAATATCTGAGGACATAAGTGAGAATGCAATTGAAGTTTACATTGCTAGAATAAGAAAAAAGCTTTCCGGTAGCGGGTTAGAAATCACAACCGTAAGGGGGCTTGGCTATCGCCTCACAGAACAAAATACATAAAAAATTGAAAACAACGTTTTCAATAAAAAAGCGCTTGATGTTATTATTGGGCACAGTTGCACTAGGTATATCTGCTGCAAGTTATGCACTTATATATACTGTTGTTTCTCAGACCGTTAGCGCAACACGAGACCGCCTTTTGTCAGCAGCCATAGCATCGATTGTTGATAAGCTTTACACAGAGGACAAGGAATTTAGCTTAGACCTGCCCTATGACACTTTCTCTCTACTTGGAGCAATAGGTGAAGACAGAGTTTTCTATAAAATAAGTAGAAGAGATGAAACTATCACAGGTTACGAAGACCTACCAAGCGTATCAAAGCCTGGCAGCCTTCTGAAGCCAGCCTTTGGAGAGTTTGTTTATCGAAATAAGACGGTAAGGGTTGCGGCTGCCAATTACCCCCTAAACATCTCTGGTCAGAAAGAAACCATAACTATACATATAGCCCAAACAAAAAATTTTGAAGAAGCAACCTTAAGGAAAATTAGGGAAAACTTTATCCCACTGATCGTAATTTTCTTGCTTGCACTCATTTTGTTAGCGTTAATTGCTGCGAATCTAATCACAAAACCATTAAACCAATTCGCAAATAAGATTAAACGGCGTGGTCCAAATGATCTTCGCGATATCACCCAGGAAGTGCCTGAGGAAATCATCCCAGTCTTAAAATCTTTCAATGGCCTGATCACCAAATTGAGAAACACTCTTCAGCAAACTGAGACCTTTATCGCTGAGGCTGCACATCACATCAGGACACCATTAGCAGTCGTTAGATCTGAGAGCGAGCTTGCGTTACGCAAATCAAAGACACCCGAGAACCGAAATCATCTCAGGAAAATAATTCGTTCAGTTGACCAAACTAATAGATCGGCAACACAACTACTTGACCATGCAATGGTTCTCTATCGTGCAGAGCGTCCAGAAAAGGTGAGTCTTGTTTTAAACGAGTGCATGTCAAATCTCGTACAGCAATTTGAACCAGCAGCAAGTTTGAAAGACGTAAGTATAAACTTTGCGTCTGTTGTTGATATTGCCACAACTATGAAGGTTGATAGAAACCTGTTCGAAACAGCCGTTCGTAATTTACTCGATAATGCCATCAAATATTCACCAGCTGAAAAGCAAATCGACATTAAGTGCCTAACTTCACGAGGCAAATATAAAATTGAAATTAAAAATGAATACAACGGCGGTAAAAAATTAAAAATCAGCGATCTTTTTAAAAAGTTTAAGCGTGGTTCGAATGCACGCGAAATAGCCGGGTCTGGATTAGGATTGAGTATCGCCCGTGAAGCCATAGTCGCTTCAAAAGGAGATTTAAAAATACGACAATATGATGGGAATTTAGTATGCGCTACATTAACTTTGCCATTGTAATAGTTTTCTGGGCAGCACCTGTGTTTGGGTTGACGGTCGAATCTGTGTCGGACTATGGCCCATCGGACCAGGCTGTGCATCTTGAAATACTGTCTTCAACAGACAAAGAAATTTTTGAACCGGTTTTACAGAGATTTGTTGCTGAGTTCCCTGAAAGAGGATCCGTTACACCGTAGCCTCAACCACTGATATTTCTGCATCTATTTCTAAATCTCAAAAAAACTTTGATTTGGTCATGTCCTCAGCAATGGATCTTCAAATAAAATTGGCCAATGACGGTTTGGCAGCATCATTGGACTTGCCAGATTACCTCAATGTTCCAGATTGGAGTATATGGCAAGACCGTTTGGTAGGTTTTTCTGCTGAACCGATAGTGATGGTGGTTTCCCGAAAAGATTTTGTTGGCAAACACGTACCAGAAACCAGGAGAGAGTTGATAACTCTAATACGTAGCGAACCCAATTTCTTCAGAGAAAAGGTAATAACATATGACGTTAACACATCTGGAGCGGGCTTTTTATTTGCCTCTCAGGATGTCAGACAATCAGATTCATTTTGGCGACTGGCTGAAGTTTTCGGGGGCATAAAAACCAAGTTAGTGTGCTGCTCTGGAAATATGCTTGATGAATTAGAGAGTGGAAAAAGTATACTTGCATACAACCTGATTGGTTCTTATGCCGAACAACATGCCAAAACCAGAAGAAATTTGCAGGTAGTTTATCCAAAAGATTACACATTAATTTTATTACGCTCCGCCTTGATACCTCGAGAGTCAAAAAACAAACAAGCAGCTAGGCAGTTTCTTACTTATCTTTTAAGCGAGCGTGGACAAAGTCATATGACCAAAACAACTGGATTGTTATCACCAAAAAGCCAAAGCAAATTAAATCAAAGTAATTTTAAACCCATTCGACTAGACACCGGGCTTCTTGTGTATCTGGACAGACTAAAAAGAAAGAGGTTTCTACGTGAGTGGAACGAGGCATTGGTACAATGATCAAGCCTTTAGTTTGAAAATATTTTTGGCGTTTGACTAAACTCTGAAATTAGGAATTAAAATTGCCTGAAGGTCACACAATCCATAGAGCCGCGAGGGATCATCACCGAATACTCGCTCGCCAGAAACTGATTGTTTCTTCACCACAGGGGAAATTTTCCGAGGGCGCCTCACTTCTCAACGAGCAAATATGTTCAGCTGTTGAGGCATTTGGTAAACATCTTCTTTATAAGTTTAATAACGAATATACACTGCACATACATTTGGGACTATTCGGCCGAATTCGAAAACAAAAATTACCACTCGCAGAGCCAAAGAGCTCCGTGCGTATCCGCTTGATAGGCAAAAAACATCTTGTGGACATAATTGGCCCAACTATTTGCGAGGTCTTGGATCAAAAAGGTGTGATGACCCTTATTGGTCGAATAGGACCAGATGTTTTACGCCCCGATGCAAATCCTGACTTTGCTTTTGAAAAGATATCACGAAGCAAAGCACCAATTGGTCGCCTGATTATGGATCAATCTATTATGGCAGGAATTGGTAACATATATCGCTCAGAAATCTTATGGCGCCAGGCAATCCACCCTGAAACACCCGGCAGAGCAATTGACCGGCAGACTTTTAATCGAATTTGGGACGACGCTTGCGCCTTGCTTGCTATTGGTGTTGAGCGGAATGCTATCATCACGGTATTTGACGGGCAATTATCAAAAAAACGATATGGTGAAAAATTCAATATCTTTGGAAAAGCCAGCTGCCCGAAGTGCGAAGGTGAGATAAGACGTTTTGATATTAGTGGACGACGAACTTTTGTATGTGACACCTGCCAGCCTCTTATGAGGCAACGGGTTTAACGTGGGTCAACAGTTTCGGCAATTTTAAAATTACACAGTTCCGGTGGTTCAGTCGGCCCAACAACTCATAACCAAATCGCCAAGTGAAAAATATAGAAAAGGCGTGCCTCCAAAGCATTAAGGTTAACTTAAACCAATCATTTTAAATCATAACGTTTAATCTCGAGGGCTGGATCTTCTCCAGACCCTTCTACAAGCGCTTGGGTAAAATAGTAGAGAACGTATCAAACCGTTACAAAACGGGAGAGAATTTTCACAAGCTACCCTTCATTCAGCGGTATTGTATTGGTTATTTCAGGGGCGATACATTAGAATTCAAACTATTGAATTTGGCTCCTTCGAGACCCATTGCAATGTAGTGCTTATCATTTTCTAGTAGTTTGAGTAGGCTAGGCTTCAGCTTTCCCTTTTCAGACAACGCGTGCCGCGAGAGAAGTGCGTTCCTTCAAGTCTACGCCGCATTGGGTTCGTAAAAAGAATAGGATTGTTAAATGTCGGTGACGCCCTCCAGTGCTTCCAAACTTCCGGCCAGTGATTATGTTATTTTTGGAGGAACTGGCGATCTGTCTTTTCGCAAGATTTTCCCGGCCTTTTTCTGGCGGTATCTTGATGGCCAATTGACAGATGATTTTCGGCTTTTTGCCACTTCGCGACGGGCGTTCAACATCAGGGACTTCGCTGAGGCACTGCGGCCATTCTGTCAAGATGCATTTGCCAGCGGCTACGCGACAGAGGAGCGCTGGCAGGCGTTTCTAAAAATAATCCAAATTGTGATTATGGATGTTGCCAACGGCGATGGTGTAGGCAGCCTCGTCACTCAAATTAAGGAAAAAGCCAACATTGATCGTCCGACTATCTTTTATCTGGCAATCGCGCCGAGCCTTTTCGGCTCCGCCGTGCAGATGTTGAAGAATGCTGGGTTGGCAAGCCCACAAGCTCGGTTGGTTGTGGAAAAACCATTGGGCAATGACAGCTCATCATCGCGCACGATAAACGAAAAACTGACCGCAGTATTTAACGAGAGTCAGATATACCGGATTGACCATTATCTGGGCAAAGAAACAGTGCAAAACCTAATGGTATTGCGCTTTGCCAATGTGATTTTTGAGTCCCTATGGAGCAATCAGCACATTGATCATGTCCAGATCACCGTGGCCGAGACAATTGGTGTTGGCAAACGCGCCGACTATTACGACAGATTTGGCGCAACCCGAGACATGGTTCAGAACCACCTTTTGCAATTGGTGTGTTTGGTAGCAATGGAACCGCCAACCTATTTTGCCGCTGATCAAGTGCGTGACGAAAAATTGCGCGTATTACGAGCACTACGCCCCCTGTCATTGGATGACTTGGCATTGGGACAATATGTTGGTTATCGTGAGGAATTGGGCGAGGCTTCCAACACCGAGACCTATGTGGCAATGAGGCTTTCGATTGACAATTGGCGGTGGGCAGGCGTCCCTTTCTATATTCGTACGGGTAAAAAACTAGAACAGCAGGCTTCTGAGATTATAGTCACCTTCAAAAACCTGGCCCATGACATCTTTGCCAAAAGTGGTGGTGATAAGCTTTCTGACTATCCGAACCGATTGGTAATCCGCTTGCAGCCAAGTGAGGGCTTGCGTTTACACATGACCTCAAAACAACCTGGCCCTGGCGGTATGCGGTTGTCCCCATCTGATTTGAATCTGAGCTTTGAAGAGACGTTTGAAGAACGATTGCCAGATGCATATGAGAGGCTGTTGATGGATACGGCGCGAGGCAACCAGACTCTTTTCATGCGTGGTGACGAAGTGATGGCCGCTTGGAACTTTATTGACCCAATATTAGCTATGTCTGCAAACATCGCACCAGCAAGATATGTAACAGGATCAATGGGGCCTGATGACACGCTTTTAGAGATGGATGGGCGTCAATGGATTGACCCGGATCAGGATTGGCGATGAGTGTTGTAAATCAAATAACGGCCGCATTAGCTGTTGGCATCGCTCAACGAGGCAGCGCCAGTTTTGTAGTGCCAGGTGGGTCCAGCCCAGCTTTTATTTTTAAGGCGTTAGCCAACGGCGAATATAGCACCGATGTTGATTGGGCGAGAGTAACCATCACCCTTGTCGATGATCGTCAGGTACATGGCAATCACAATGACAGCAACCGCAAACTTATCCGAACACAATTATTACGTGGACCTGTGGTCGCCGCAAAATTCTTGCCGCTAACCATTGCCGGACCTGTGACGAAAATGGACCGGCCTTTTGATGTGATGTTGTTAGGCATAGGGCCCGATGGACATTTTGCTTCACTATTTCCGTCGATGGTGGGTGATGCGGCGATGAATGTTGATACCGCGCCCGCAATTATCCAGACTGGGCCAGAGGGGGACCCTCTGTGTCCGCGTATTTCAATGAATTTACCTATGATTTTACAATCGCGTTTGGTGTTTTTATTGGTCAAGGGTGCAGCCAAACAAGAGATTCTTAGAGCGGCACAAACAGATCATTTGTTGCCAGTGCATCATTTAATTACGCAAACTGTCAAATCAGTCCAAATCGTAACCCAATAATCGGCTTACAAGGATTAAGAAGAGGATCTCATGGCCAAGTTGCATGACCGCGTAGCAGAGGTTCAGGAACGCATCCGCCGGCGCAGTGCCGCCAGTCGAATCGCCTATCTTGATGAAATAATGATGATGCGCCAATCACCAGACTCTAACCGGCGGCAGATATCCTGCTCGAACATGGCTCATGCGGCCGCTGGCGCGGGTTTGGACCAGGCCAATGTGCTTGGCATGGCAGATGAGCTAAAGCCAAACATAGGTATAATCACGGCCTACAATGATATGCTTTCGGCACATCAGCCCTATGAGGCCTACCCTCAAATCATTCGCGCCGCCGCGCGCGCCGCCGGCGCAACTGCTCAAGTTGCGGGTGGTGTGCCAGCGATGTGTGATGGCGTTACACAAGGCCGCCCAGGCATGGAGTTGTCGCTGATGAGCCGCGATGTAATTGCGATGGCCACCGCTGTGGGTCTGTCGCATGGTGTTTATGATGCTGCTATTTGTCTTGGTGTCTGCGATAAGATCGTGCCAGGTTTGGTGATGGGCGCGCTAGCATTTGGCCATCTGCCAGTCATCTTCGCCCCAGCAGGACCAATGGCAACCGGCATTCCCAATGTCGAAAAAGCTGCCATGCGCAAAGCCTTTGCCCGTGGTCAGGCCAGCCGTAATGATTTGCTGAAGTCGGAAGTTGCCGCCTATCACGGACCCGGGACCTGCACCTTTTATGGCACCGCCAATTCTAATCAGATGTTAATGGAAATTATGGGGCTGCATTTGCCAGGTGCTGCTTTTGTCCATCCACATGATGATTTGCGTCACGCCCTGACCGTAGCCGCAACGAATCGGATGGTCACATTGGCAAAGGACGCTGCCGCTAAAGGCATTGGCGAAATGTTAGATGAACGCAGCTTTGTAAATGCCATTATAGGTCTGCATGCCACTGGCGGGTCAACCAACCACACGCTCCATCTACCGGCTATGGCTGCAGCTGCTGGCATTCAAATCACATGGCAGGATTTTGCTGACCTGTCGGAGGTGACCCCTCTATTGGCGCGCGTTTATCCAAACGGTAGCGCAGATGTAAACCATTTCCACGCAGCTGGTGGCATTGGCTATGTTATGCGCCAATTGATTGATGCTGGCCTAATGGATAGCACCGCAGCCAGCGTTACGGGTAACAATATCAACGATCATGCAGCTGAGCCGTTTTTACAGAGTGGCCGTTTAATTTGGCGCTCCGCACCAATTGAGAGCGGCGATGATGCCATTTTACGCCCTGTTGCCAATCCGCATAATGCAAATGGTGGTTTAAAAATACTGAGTGGCAATATTGGCAAAGCCGTGATCAAAGTATCGGCCGTCGCGCCAAAACATCACGTTATCACTGCACCTGCAGCGGTATTCACGACCGAGGCCGAGGTCAAAGTCGCCTATGAAAGCGGCGCGCTAAAACGAGACGTAGTTATTGTATTGCGAGCTCAAGGCCCAATGGCAAACGGTATGCCCGAATTGCATAGCCTCACCCCACTGTTAAGCAACTTGCAAGATGGTGGTTACCAGATAGCACTGCTTACTGACGGTCGCATGTCAGGGGCATCTGGATCAATTCCAGCAGCCATTCATGTATGCCCAGAGGCGGTTGATAATGGCCCAATCGGCAAAATCATGGATGGCGATATGATAACGCTCAACGCAGTAAAAGGAACCCTCGAGGTAGCCGCTGATCTGTCGAGCCGGACTTCGATGGCCCTACCAAGTATGCCGCTGCAAAGAGGGTTTGGTCGTACTTTATTCACTAGCATGCGCCAACACGCCGCCATTGCCGAGGCCGGTGCGGGCATAACTCTTTTGGAGACAAAATAATGGCAATGCAAGCAACACCAATCACCGAAATTTTAGCGATGGGGCCAGTTATGCCAGTCATCGTGATCAACGAAGCCAAAAATAGCGTGGCACTAGCTGATGCGTTATTTGCAGGTGGGTTAAAAACTATTGAGATAACACTGCGCACGCCAGCCGCCTTGGATTCGATTAGAGCAATTGCGGACGCTCGCCCAAATATGTGCATTGGCGCCGGCACTGTAATCTCAGCTAAACTCGCCCACGCGGCCAAAGAAGCTGGTGCACACTTCGCGGTATCACCTGGGACCACACAAGCAGTGATTGACGGTTGTGAAGCGGCGGATCTGCCATTGCTGCCAGGCGCCAGCACCGTCTCCGAAATGATGCATTTGCTGGAAGCTGGATTCACTGCAATGAAGTTTTTTCCAGCTAGCGCAGCTGGTGGCACGAGCTTGATAAGATCATTGACCAGCCCCCTACCACACATAAAAATCTGTCCAACAGGAGGCATTTCAGCAATTTCTGCGCCGGAGTGGCTGGCATTGCCAAATGTGGAATGCGTAGGAGGATCATGGGTAGCGCCACAAAACCTGATCAATACGGGTGATTTTGCCGCTATAGAGGCCTTAGCAACTGAAGCCGCATCTTTGACCGGCTAGGCGTGCACCTCTCTTCCCTTCAGTAATGCATTAGACAGACCCGCCTGCGCCCCCCGCAATCCGGCGTTTGGATCTACACTCAGCCAAACCGGTAAGCTTGTAGTTAGATGGCTTTCCTTGCCAATCTTCTGAATACGCGCGGCGAGTTGGCTTTTATCAATGAGTGGGGCCAGTTGCGAAACAATACCACCAGCCAGAACTACACCACCCCAGGCACCAATTGTCAGAACATTATTCGCGATTACTGTCCCCAGTATGTTGAGCATCATCACCGCTGCATCCCGGCATGGGCCAGCTTCAGCAACAGCCGCTGCGCCAATTTTTGGCGCGCTCATCTCTGGTTCATCAGGTTTATCACGTATCAAAAAGCGATAGATATTCTCTAACCCACCGCCACTAACCATATGTTCTGCTGAAACATAGCCCTGCGCGCGCCTAATAAAACCATAAAGTGCCTGTTCAGCTTCCGATCTTGGGGCAAAGCTTACATGACCACCCTCTCCCTCAAGCGGTTGCATTCCGACTGAGGTTGATAGCAATGCTGACACACCTAATCCAGTACCGGGACCAATTATAAGCAGCGGCGCATTAGGCGTTGGCACCCCCGCAATAACCGGCAGATTACCATTAGCCGTTGGGTCAGACTGGGCTAATGCTTGCGCAGTAAAATCATTCAACACCAATAACCGCTTTGTGCCCAATTCCGCCAACAAGGCAGATTTTGAAAACGTCCAATGGTTGTTGGTGAATTCAACAAGATCATCTTTGACCGGTGCAGCCACTGCAATAGACACTGCATCTAGTTGGCCATCATAGCCAACCTTCTTCCTGAAGGTCAGAAACGCATCCTCTATGCGAGTATAATCTCGACACTTGAGATAAGTAATATCTCTCAACGAGCTGCTCAATCCGGTTAAGCGAGCAAAACGAATATTTGTTCCACCAATATCCGCAACAAACATAACCATTTCGTTAGTTCACTGGGGCTTCGCTCGCCGCTAAGGATACAATGAAATAAGTATCCCGAAACGCCCACAGCTTAATATATGGAACCAGAGCTGACGATATTGTTGTTTGCAATGCCACTAGTTCAACCGCTCCCCAGTATTTGCATCAAAATAAGATGCCTTGGCCATGTTGAAGGTGAATTCCATATTTGCACCCCTTTGGGCTGCGGTTTCTGCCTGCAAGCGGGCAGTAACCTCAACTCCGCCAAGCGTCATCAATACATAAGTATCTGCACCTGCTGGCTCCACCACATCCACATGACAATTCGAAATTTGTAGCTTTCTGCCCTTACGCAAAGACGCATCACCAATATCCTCAGGACGCAAGCCCAGCAACACATTATCAGGTAATGATTTTATATTCTCATCATGCAAGACCATTGGAGGAGCGGCAGAACGCGTAATGGTAAAGCTGGCACCTTTACAATTCATGGTAACTCGTGCTGGGATCAAATTCATTGCAGGCGATCCCATAAAATCAGCCACAAATAAATTAGCTGGACGCATATAAATTTCCGCGGGTGATCCAATTTGCTGCACCATACCACCTTTCATCACCACGATCTTAGTGGCCAAGGTCATAGCCTCAATCTGGTCATGCGTGACATAGACCATAGATGCACCCAGATTCTGGTGCAGCTTTTTGATTTCGGTACGCATCTCAACTCGCAATTTTGCATCAAGATTAGACAATGGCTCATCAAAAAGGAACAGTTTTGGATTGCGAACCAATGCCCGACCCATGGCAACACGCTGGCGCTGCCCGCCCGATAGCTGAGCTGGTCGCCGGTCAAGCAGAGTCTCAATCTGAAGGAGGTGGGCGACCTCAGCTAATTTAACGTCCTGCTCTGCCTTTTCAACGCCTCGCACCTTCATTCCAAAGGTAATGTTTTTGGCAACACTCATGGTTGGATAAAGTGCATAAGATTGAAACACCATAGCTATGTCACGATCCTTGGGACTGACATGGGTCATATCCCGGCCGCTAATGCGAATTGTACCGCTCGTAATGGGTTCCAAACCAGCAATACAATTCAGCAATGTTGACTTTCCGCATCCAGATGGCCCGACAAGAACCAAGAACTCACCATCTTCAATGGACGCGTTCACATCATTCAAAATATTTGTTGGGCCATAATTCTTATTGAGATTTTTTATTTCAAGAATTGGGGACATGAGATCAGCCTTTTACTGAGCCTGCGGTCAGACCGCGGATAAAATATTTTCCGGCGACGATATAAACTAGCAAGGTTGGTAAAGCGGCAATAATTGCAGCTGCCATATCAACGTTATATTCCTTTACCCCTGTAGTGGAATTCACGATATTATTCAGTGCCACTGTTATGGGTTGCGTTCCTGCTTGTGAAAATGACACTCCAAACAAGAAATCATTCCATATTTGAGTGAATTGCCAAATCACGGTCACCACGATGATTGGTAACGACAGCGGCAAAAAAATTGAGAAAAAGATACGCCAAAATGACGCGCCGTCAACCTTAGCAGCTTTCACCAACTCAGCTGAAATCGTAACATAATAGTTGCGGAAAAACAGAGTGGTGAAACCTATGCCATAGATTACGTGCACAAATATTAGACCACTAATGGACCCCGCTAAACCCGTCATACCAAGCACACGAGCCATTGGCAGCAATACAACTTGGAAGGGGATGAAACAGCCAAATAACATAAGTGCAAACAGGATATTTGACAGTTTAAACCGCCATTGCGCTACCACATACCCGTTAATTGCGCCAATAATTGTCGAGATTAATACAGCTGGCACCGCCAACAACACCGAGTTCCAAAAATAAGGCCTCAGCCCCTCACATTGAATGCCGGTACAGGCGCTCGACCAAGCGGTTGACCAAGCAGCCATGGTAATCTCCCGCGGTAATGACATCAGCGAGCCTGTACGTATTTCCTCAAGGTTTTTAAGCGAGGTGGTGATCATTACGAATAGTGGCATCATGTAATAGAGGGCAAAAGTGCAAAGCAGTAGATAAAGCAGCCAACGTAATACCAACCGTTTCATCATCTTGCGCAGCGGGTTTGTTATTAAACTATTAGTCATTACGCGCTCGCAATTCAGAATAAAGATATGGCACAACAATCGCAAAAACGACCATCATCATTACCATTGCTGAGCTTGCCGCTTGGCCAATGTCCCCCCGGGAAAAAGCCATCGTATACATGTAGGTCGCTGGTAAATCTGTTGCGTAACCGGGCCCACCACCCGTTAACGCAATCACCAGGTCAAAGCTCTTGATCGCCAAATGTGCAAGCACGATGAAAGCTGATAGAAAAACTGCCGCCATAGACGGAAGGATGATCGAAGAATAGATACGCCAAGCGGGAATACCATCAACCTGCGCGGCCTTGATAATTTCCTGATCGACAGATCGCAACCCAGCTAAAAACAATGCCATGACAAAACCTGAAGCCTGCCAAACGCCAGCGATGACAACCGTGTAGATTGCCATATCAGGGTCAACCAACCACCCGAAGGTGAAACTGTCCCATCCCCATGACTGAACCATAGCCTCAAACCCTAACCCAGGGTTCAAAATCCATTTCCACGCTGTACCGGTAACAATCAAGGACAATGCCATTGGATATAGATAAATGGTACGGATTATACCCTCTGTGCGGATTTTCTGATCCAGCAATATGGCCAACACAAGTCCCAGCAACATTGAAATAACAATGAACAAAAAGCCAAACACAAATAGATTTGAGAGGGCCACGTCCCAGCGTGGTGAGTCAAACAGCCGTTGATACTGGATGGGACCAACAATATCATAGCGCGGTAAAAGCTTTGATTTAGTTAAGGACACCCAAGCCGTCCAACCAATGAACCCATAAACAAAAATGAGGCTGGCAGCGAATGACGGTGCCAGCACCAGCTTTGGCATCTGTTTCTCCATCCACTCCATCATTGCCAGATCTCCAGTTAATGGCAAACCGCCCACCAATCTAAAATCAGACGGTGGGCGGTGGCAGCACTTTACATGCTGTTTGTGACTGCGGTTGCCAACATTTCAACGGCATCAGCTGATGACATGTCTGAATTAAAATGGGCTGTCACAACATCAGTGATCGCTCCAGCTTGGGCGCCACGCAGAGCCATACCATGCGCATATGACGGAAGCAATGAACCGCCAGCATTACTGGTTGCCATATCCTGTGCAGATGTGTGAGCACATGGATCAAAATCATCCAGCGCCACGTCCACGCGTGCTGGGATTGACCCCTTGTTCATGTTGAACACTTTTTGGAAGTTCTTGCCAACAATTAGTTCAGCCAACAACAACTGACCATCTGTCTTGTCTGATCCGTCAACGGCAAACATGGCAAAACTATCCACATTATACAGGAAGCCATCGCCTGGAGTTGACGCGCATAAAAAATCAATACCAGGGCGCTTGCCAGCAGCCAGGAATTCACCCTTCGCCCAGTCACCCATAATCTGGAAGGCGGCTTCACCATTCATGACCATAGCTGTTGCCAAGTTCCAGTCACGGCCTGAGAAGTTATTGTCAACAAAACCACGCATAATACGCATCTGGTCAAACACCTTTACCATTGTGTTAGACTTCAAAGTCGCCTGATCTAGCTCAACAAATGCTTTTTGGAAAAACTTAGGGCCACCAATGCCTAAGGCCACGGCCTCAAATACAGTAGCGTCTTGCCATGCTTGTCCACCATGGGCCAAAGGAGTGATACCAGCTGCTTGCAGCTTTGCTGCCGCAGCGTTGAACTCGTCCCATGAAGTTGGCATTGAGATACCATTTTTAGCAAGAACGGCTGCATTTGCCCAAATCCAATCAATACGGTGAACATTTACTGGGGCCGCACACCATTTACCCTCACATTTCATGTGGCCGGCAATTGAGGCTGGCAAAACATCAGCCCAACCCTGCGCTTTGGCAACGCTGGAGATGTTAGCTAATACGCCTTCTTCATACCATTCCTGAATAGCTGGGCCTTTAAGCTGAACTGCTGTTGGAGCATTACCAGCCAACACACGAGCACGCAGTGCAGTCATAGCGGCATCACCGCCACCTCCAGCAACAGGCATGTCAGTCCACTTACCACCGCGTGACGCAAATTCTTTCTGTAACACAGCAACTGATCTGGCTTCACCGCCAGATGTCCACCAATGCAATACTTCGGCTTGAGGTTCTGCATGGGCCAGTGATGTGCCGGCCACAGCAAATGCAACAGATGCTGCAAACAATGTCTTGAATTTCATTTTATTCCTCCTCACTACAAATTTTGTTATTAAACCTTTGGCCAATGTGCCCAAGTTTCAATTACAATTCGGAAGCACCTGCCCCATCCTTCAAGTTTTCGCAGGTATCTATTACATATTGTTACCTAACCATGGGTTTTGTTACCAAAAGTTACTAAGGTGATTATCTGCAGTGCGTGACGTTTTTTGGAGGGGCGTAATGGCTATCCCAAGAATATTGGTTGTTGATGATGATCGAGAATTGAGCCAGATGCTGGCTCAGTTTCTAGCACGCCAAGGATTTATGGTTTGCACTGCTGCTACCGGCGCCGAAATAGAGTCACATATTCTCAATCAACGTATCGACTTAATTTTGCTAGATGTGATGCTGGGTGAAGAAAATGGCATTGAGTTATGTCGTAAATTACGTGCCAAAGAGACCGTTCCCATCATTTTTGTATCCGCACTCTCAGCCGATCACCAACGCATGACAGGATATGAAGTGGGCGCAGACGACTATATTACCAAACCATTTAATCTCGACTTGTTGTTAGCGCGCGTTCGAGCTGTGTTACGCCGCGGCCGCCGTTCTTCATCACTGAACTATCGCCGCAATACTACCGTATTTTCTTTTAACGGATGGAAGTTTGATGGGAAGAGAGACGAAGTCTATGCGCCAAATGGCGTGCAGGTAGCATTGTCCCAGCGTGAAAAGCGCTTGTTGAAAGTGTTGCTGGCCAACCCACATATTGCCCTGACACGTGACGAGATCATTGCAGCAATGGATGTTACGCAAGAAGGACATTCCATTTCTGACACGTCAGGGCGAGCATTGGATGTACTAGTTGGACGATTACGTAGTAAAATTGAAGCTAATCCTAAAACCCCCGAACTTTTACGCACCGAACGTGGCGTGGGATATGTATTCGCAGTCGACGTGTCCCACGAGGATGGTTAATGCATTTTCTATCCAGCCTTAAATCGCAGACCATATTATTGGTACTCAGCGCCATGGTCATTGGGGCTACAGCGACAGCAGTCTGGGTGCAATCAGTATCAAATTGGAATCGCCACCTTGAACATTCCTATCTCACTGGATTGGCATTACACGATACATTACGAGATGGTGCCAAGATACCAGATGGTCTCGTCATTACCCAACTTAATGGAGTCGATGCCAGATTGGCGGCCGCCAGGCTGTTTGAAAAACTACCTAATGTCAGCGCTAACGACCAGATCACTCAATTGTCACTCGCCTCCGCCACACAGAACGGCGAAGTAAAAAACCGTATCAATATCGCAGTTGTGTCGCCAGATCTAAAATACCCCATAGCCAAGCTGCAGCAAAAGCAGCCCGCGTCCGCAGGTGGAAAACTTGCTGCATTATTGCGAATGTTGACCACCTATTGCTCAAAAAGCACATTATTCGTTCAATATAGTGATGGGCCATGGTGGCGCGTGGATGGCCCGTCAATCTGGGGGTGCGCCAACGCACCCATGGATTTGAGATTGCCAGCTTTAGCAATGGTTGTGGTGTCCCTTGGCGCTCTAATTTCAATTATTATTGCCACCAGCGGCACCTTTCACAATTTTGCCGCCACACTTGCCAGACGCGGCCTATTCTTTAGCCCAGAAAGCTATGACCTCGCTGGCCCAGATGAATTGCGGGCATTGATTAATGTTATTAACGAATATCAGAAAGCAGAGCAAGAATCGTTGGCTAAGCGGGCCGCCTTCCTTTCAGGCGTCAGCCATGATTTAGGAACGCCAGCCACCCGCCTAAGGCTGCGGACTGAGTTTATTACTGACAAAGACTTGCAAAGAAAAATGCATGCCGACATTGATCAAATGACACAGATGATCAAGTCAGTTTTGAGCTACACACAATCTGAAATGCGTATGGAAGATTTACGCAGGATTTCGCTTATTTCCTTGATCGAGGCCATTGTGGCAGATTATGAGGATGCGGGGCAACCAGTGCGCTACCTTGAGCCAGATCTGCCACAAATTGCTGCACGGACTATTCTCTTCAATAGCGCTCCCAAACCTTTAAGCGACAAGGTTGCAAAACAGCATGGAATTGTTATTCAAGTAAGGCCAATTTCTTTGCAAAGAGCGTTAACCAACCTGATTGATAATGCCTTAAAATACGGCAGAAAAGCTGATGTTTCCATTCAGGCTAGTTCACAAGCTGTACAGATTCATATAAGGGATTACGGAGACTCAATCACCCCAGATTACCTGGGTAATCTAACGCGCCCTTTTGACCGCGGCACCAATGCAGAAAATGTTGATGGCTATGGAATTGGGCTTGCCATAGCCTCAACTATTGCAGCTCAACATGGTGGCAACATTAGTTTTGAAAATTGGGCGCAGGGTATCTGCGCAGTATTGACCCTGCCTCGTTAAAACTACTTTACCAGGTTTAGGAACCCCAGCACATGACTGAAACATTTAGCCTCAATTAAAGGCAGCAATGAACCCATCAATAACTCTAAAATACAAAAAAGAAACGGCCTACTGAAAACAGCACCTTTTTATTCAGCGCCACTAGGATACAAATATTAACTTAACTCTATTGCCGTAATAGGCGCGGCACCCGTCCAAATCTGGCCTTGAAGGCGCGGCTTAGAGCAGCAGGGCTGTTGTAACCTGTGCGCAAACTAATGTCAGATATGCTGAGCCGGGTATTTTCTAGTAATTGATGGGCATGGGCTAAGCGCAAATGCCGATAAACACGGCCTGGACTCGAGCCTAATTCAGCTTGAAATCGACGCGATAATGTTTTGGGTGAGCAGGCAACAATCGCGGAAATCTAAGATAAAGAAAGTCGCGTTTCAAGGTTATCTTGCATTTATGCCAAGGCCTGTCGCACGGCCGAGGTAACAATGCCTTGCGCACGCGCCCCCAAACTGATGCCACTTTGATTACGCACAAATAGATTATCAATATCAACTGCCGCCGCTTGTTTACGCAGCAATCAAAGAAGTGGTGCGCAATGCAGAAGACATGAAATTCCATGATGCATTGAATAAAATCACGAAAAGCCAATTTGCGAACGTTGAAAAGTTGTACAATTCTGAAGATCAGTTAGAAGGGGCGCGTGCCTTTGCCGAAAAGTGAGATCCGGTTTGAAAGGGCCAGTAATCATTAGAGGTATTTGGTTGCAAGGTCTCGGCAGCACTTTATGAGCACAAAAATCGGTTTTCCAGTTGACCGTCAATCCCAACGATTTAAATTTCAAGACTACCATCTTGAACTTTATCAATTTTTGTTATTGTTTTGGTTATTGTATGTGTGCAGCGTTAAATACTGATTATCAAACATCGATTTTATGATTTTAATACAAGGCTGGTTAATTGATACGTTCCTTTTTTCTTATGCCGTTTATCACAGCTGTTGGTATCAATGTTTATCCAGCTAGTGCGGCGAATGAGGGAAACCATGATATTTCATGCGGTGATCACCGCTATTTTATTGAAACATCATGGTTTGGCGCCGACGTTAGAATTATAAATATTAATGATAATGTCGCGACTGACCATCCATATTGCCAATCAAATGCCGCCGACCAGATGGTGGCCAAACTTTCAATCAATGGCGATGATATATGGTGCGTGAAAACATTCTATATTTCAATGGACAGACAACCAATTGCAAAAACATCGCGCTTATTAAGCCTCGCATTGGGGCAGGTTGTTGAATATGAATATGTTTGGCGCAGCGGTGAATGGGTGAAAACTGATATACAGAACATCAATTGTGCCGTTAACAAAGAGCCAAAAAGACAAAAGATTTTGGATTAGATGGGCAGTTACTGCATACCCGCAACAATTGCCAAATAAAACCGATCATCAAACATATAAGGCTTGGTAAGATCGATCTAAGAGATACAAAGTGCGCTTTGGATAATGGTTTGGTAATAGACAAAACAAATACATTGATTGTGGGCGGAGGTCAGGCCGGCCTTGCGATGAGTGCTCATTTACAAAAGTGTGGTGTCAAACATCTTATAATCGAAAAAGATCGCATTGCTGAGCGGTGGCAAACCGCGCGGTGGGATAGCCTTGTTATGAATGGGCCAGCTTGGCATGATCGGTTTCCAGACAAGCGTTTTGATAATTGGCACCCAGACTCCTTTCCAAACAAAAATGCGGTTGCCAGCTATTTTGAAACTTTTGCCAAGCAAATAAATGCCCCCATACATTGTGGGGTAGAGGTCACAAACGTTACCCCATCGGCAAATGATGGCTTTCTGGTTAAAACTAGCAAGGGTTCGATTAAGGCACGAAATATCGTGGCGGCAACCGGGCCATTTCAAACTCCCATTATTCCCTCTATCATTGCCGATGATCGCGTATCACAAATTCATTCCTTTAATTATCGCAATCCTGGGCAACTTGATAATGGCGCTGTATTGGTAGTGGGGGCTGGGTCATCGGGCTCACAGATTGCTGATGAATTGCTACGAGCTGGCCGGGAGGTCTATCTGTCAATTGGCCCACATGAGAGGCCACCCAGGGCCTATCGCGGCAAAGATTTTGTTTGGTGGCTTGGAACATTAGGAAAGTGGCAAATGCAAACGCCGCCCATTGGCAAAGAACATGTAACAATTGCTGTTTCCGGAGCTTATGGTGGTAAGACTGTAGATTTTCGAAAATTTGCGCACCGAGGAATGAAGCTTTTAGGGATGACGAAAACATATGCAAATGGGGTCATCACCATCGCTGATGATCTGGCAAAAAATATTGCCGACGGTGATGTAAATTATCTGGGACTGTTGGCAGAAGCGGATGAATATATCAAAGTAAATAATCTCAATTTTCCGGCTGAAGAGGATGCAAAACTCATCATGCCTGATCCTGCTTGCCTAACAAGCCCAACCCGGCAGCTACATCTTGAAGATGCAGGGATTAAGACAGTCTTATGGGCAACCGGTTATAAGCAGGACTTCAGCTGGCTAAAGGCTGATGTGTTTGATAATCAAAAAAAGCCATTTCACAAAAAAGGGGTTGCCGCCATAAATGGCATTTATTTCATAGGCTTGCCATGGTTATCAATGCGCGGATCATCATTTATCTGGGGGGTTTGGGAGGATGCCAGATATTTGGCAGCCCATATCAAAAAATACAGATCATGACCGGTGCCACACAATGGTTGCCTACTCATCACCAGGAACCCAGTACTGAGGGGCTCTGGCAGGATCAAGAGCGCGAACGATGTAGTCATCCATCTGAGGCTTGTAAATATGCCATGCCGCCGCAACTGCCTCGATAGGGCAATCTTCGGTCCAATCGCATCGCAAATCAGCCATCGGCCATTCCTGTTCACTAACCAATAGCAAGCCTGCGGAATGCAGTTCTCCAGCCTCGCCACCAAGAGCCAATGCAGCGCGCATTGCATCAATTAAACGGTCGCCTAAATGACCAGTACCCTGATGAAATGCTGTGACCATCGCTTCTGGGATGTTTGGATTAGCCAATAAATTGCCAGCCGCAGCGGCATTTTGGGAGGCAAAATCAGCATGGGTGCCAAGCGATTTTGATCCTGAATAAATGGCCGCATTGCCTCTTGCATCAACCGCCAGCAACTGCCGAAAATCAGCATTTTTAGCGGCGTTAATAATCATTTTTACCGCTTCAGGGGCGCTATGTCCTTGAGCCATCGCAAGCAAAGTTTTTGGCCCTAGACGGGGGTCAGTGATGTTCTGGCTGGCAACCACTCCAACGCCGGCTTTTGCATGGGCGCAGCGCGCCGCCACAGCTGGTGATGATGATGACACAGCCATTCCAAGCTGGTCAGTTCTTGTGCATCTTGCAACGATTGAGAATGTCATAATCTAATTTGTGCCTGGAATAACAGCGGTAGCGTCAATCTCAACACGCCATTCAGGACGAGCAAGCGCCTGAACAACGAGGCCAGTGCATACTGGATGCACCCCTTTGATATAATCACCCATAGTACGATAAATTGCCTCACGGTGCCTGATATCTGTAATATAGACAACGAGCTTAACCAAATGTTCCATCTCACCACCTGATTCGATAATTAATTGCCGTATATTCTGCATCACTTTATGGGTTTGCATTGATGGGTCTAAGCTTTCGATATTTTTTGCATCATCAAGATTTTGTGGGCATTGACCACGGATCCAGACTGTTTTGCCACCACAGGTAACAACAGCCTGACATAAATCATTATCCAAATTCTGTTCAGGATATGTTTGTTTGGTATTGAACGGCCGAATGCGTTGATGGGTCATTTTTCGTCTCATTTTCCACTGGTTTAGAAGATTGATGAATTTAGGCACAGATAGCCGAAAAGTTAAAACGCAAAATTTAAAGGGAAATTTTAAGGTTCTAATATCACTCTGACCAGCATCTAAAAAAAATTGGATATGGGCAATTAATAACAAATTTTGACCATAATTTTTTCGATTAAACCCTAATCAATTGTTCTAAAACGGCTATTCTGGATAATTACAACCATGCCAATAGGCACCACAAGGGTTATGAGTAGAACGGTGATGAGTAACACCCCTAATTCGGAATAATCGGCCGTGGTGACAGTTACATCACTCAACTTGTCCTTTACTTCGCGTGTGACAACAAAGGCCTCGTTCAGATATTTGGTGCCAAGTGCGCTCGCCGAAAGTGCCAGATTGGTAAATGACGCAAAAACCGCAAAAAATGTTGCCTTCATATGAACTGGCGCATTCCGAGCAATCCAGGCCAAAAGAGGTATCATCGAAACCTGACCAAGTGGGGATTCGACAGCGGTATTGATAATCGCAATAAATTTCGCATCAACAATCCCGCCACTATAGGCAGCGGTCCATTCATGCAAGCCATAATACATACCAATGCTTGGCAGAAACAACACAGCACCAGCAATGGATAAAATAACAACAATACGCGCAATCGAATTATTCGCCATAAACGGACGCAACAAGATAATGCCAACAAGGGTCAGAATTGATGCAATAAGCGAAAGAATGGACAGGAATTGTTCATTGAATAAAAGCTGGTCAATTTCAAACCATGTAAGCCCCGGACCCGGACTTGGCATTGCCCGAAAGGTAAAAATAATAATTGCTGTTCCAACAATCATTAGCCGTTTTTCAGGCGGAAGAAAGCGCATTAGCCGTTTCATTAAAAACAAGATAATACCAACTGATCCAGCAAAGACAATTTCCTGTGCATAGCCGATGCCCGATGTGCCGACACTCAGGGAAAACACCACAAAGATCAAACTGCCAAGCAGAATTGACCAGTTGATTTCAGGCAGTTGATGCGGGCTTGTGGGGGTGTGATATAGCTTTTGTATACGGGATTTGCGGTAAGAGTGCTGGAGGCGTGCAAGAATGACCCCAGCAATCGAGATTGCAGGAATGATCAACGCATAAAGATAGATACGCGCATAAAGATCAATCCGGGCAACGGTATCAAGGCGATCGACATCGCTAAACAAAATGACATTGGCAAGTGAAACCAAAACTGTGCCGCCAATAATGGCAAACCGGCCAAGGGTTTGCATCGTGGTATGCATGATTTTTAGCTGGTCAGGGTCGATATCATCGCCATTTTCATCCTGTTCAGGAACTGCCTCAACCGTCATTGCATCGGCCACAACATCCTGAATAACATAACCAACCGGCCCTAAAATAACACTGGTTACAAACCATGTTTCAACAGGCATGATGCTTGCCATAAATTCGGTGTGACCAATCAGCCCGAACATTATCAAAAGGCTGGCGGCAATTACCACCGCACCAAGGCCAACGAGATAGGCCTTGTATTTCCAAATCAAATCAACCAGGTGCCCAAGCGGCATTTTTAGCGCCCATGGCAAGCCCGCCCAAAATCCAAGGCTGGCCAAGAATGCAGCAGATAAATTCAAATAATCTTTGATAAAAAAAGTACCTACAATCGCCGTTAGTCCAGACACACCAGCGGCGAGATAAACCATAAGGGGCGGAAGATAACTCCAGCGTAGCTGCTTTGGCAGTTCGCAAAGACCCTGAATAACCGAATGAAGACCACTATTCATAAAACCAGTATTAAGCATTACGCGAATTTATCAAGTTGCAATAGACGTCTATCAATGTAAAAAGCCGCCTCAAATCCGAGGCGGCCCATTAGCTTTAATCATATAAATGAATTGGTTGCAGTAGCAAAGGTTGGGCCGCCGATTGCCAATCATATGGTCATATCTACCGCCAAAGCCAGCCGATCCACCAGCATATCCATTTCATCATTGGTGACAATAAACGGCGGTGCCAGCAGAACATGGTCTCCTATTCTGCCATCAATCGTTCCTTGCGCGGGATAACATACCAGCCCCGATTGAAAGGCATTCTTTTTCAAATTGCCTGCCACATTCAAAGCAGGATCAAAGGGCGTTTTATCATCCTGCGATGCGACAAATTCAATGCCGATGAACAACCCTCGGCCTCTGATATTGCCGATATGGGGGTGTTGTCCCAGCTTTGCCTTCAACTGCAATTTTAAATATTCGCCTTTTTGCGCCACGTCATCAACAAGGCCATCAACCACCAACCGATCCAAAACAGCATTCGCCGCCGCCGCTGCAATCGGATGACCAAGATAGGTATGACCATGCTGGAAAAACCCGGATCCGTGTTCAATAGAATCATGAATATAATCTTGGCACAACATCGCCCCAATAGGCTGGTAGCCAGCCCCTAGGCCTTTGGCAATCGCCACAATATCAGGGGTGACGCCATCAACGTCACCGGCAAACAGTGCCCCTGTCCGTCCCATGCCACACATAACTTCGTCAAAAATGAGCAAGACACCATATTGATCACAAATCTCTCTGATGCGGGCTAAATATCCCGGGACAGGGCAAAGCGCGCCTGCAGTTGCGCCAACCACAGGTTCAGCCAAAAATGCCATAACCTGCTCTGGGCCAAGCCGTAAGATTTCATCTTCCAATTCATTGGCAACCCGAAGGCCATAGTCCTCTTCGCTTTCATGGTCGCGCTGATAACGCCATGCGTAACAAGGAGAGATAAGACTTGTTTCAACCAGCAAAGGTTCAAACTGACGGCGGCGCCATTGATTTCCCCCAGCTGCCAAAGCACCAAGAGTATTGCCATGATAACTTTGTTTTCGAGCAATGATATGCTTGCGGTTGGACTGACCGGTTTCAATAAAATATTGGCGGGCCAATTTAATGGCAGCTTCCATCGCCTCTGACCCGCTTGATACCAAATAAACCCTATTGATATTCCCCGGCGCATATGCGGCCAAACGTGCCGCCAGGTCTTCTGCTGGGGAACTAGTGAAAAAAGATGTATGGGCATAAGCGATGTTTTCAGCCTGTTTAATAATGGCATTTTTCACATGAAGATCAGAGTGGCCTAGGCAAGATACTGCCGCGCCACCCGAGCCATCAAGATAGGCGTTACCAGTTTGATCAAAAAGAAAACACCCTTCCCCAGCTCTGGCAACAGGAAGGTCTGTTCGGCTATTACGTTGAAAAACAAACTGACTTTTCATCTTAACTCTCTTGCCTTTTAATTACCCGATAACGCTGTCTCTGTCGCCATACAACCACCCCAAGCAACAACGCGGTAAAATCTTCAGCTGCTGAACGGCAGGGTTTAACCGAGTTAGTTCAACGTTATTTCAGTAGCAGAATTTTCAGCTTCAAAGGTATAGATGTAAACGCCAGCGTAGTTGGTTTGAATAAAATTAAATGAGCTCCTTATATCATCAAATACGGCTTTTGACCGAGACTCAAAGGTCTTCAAATCAGACCCGCTGTCGAATTTTACGGTGATCGTTAGGCTGCCGCAGCGACCGAGAGAAATATTCATAGACTGCATATTGCATGGTCGGATGAGTTTTGCCAGATTTTCTGCAAAAAATGATGAAGCGACCTTCGCATCAGTTGGCTCGACAAATTTCAAATTAAAAACCTTAGCGTACATGGCTAGTCCAGTTCCTCAAAAATTTTGTCGATTAACTCGGATGCATCAGTTCCCGTTACCTTAATTCGTTTCATCGGTTTAGGTGTTAAGCCCATCGACTGGATGAGTTTCCTGCCTTTGGCGGTTAACGTTACCTTCACACCCTCACTTATGTCGCAAAAACCCTCACTCTGTAATTGAGAGGTCCCAACAGCATCAATCGGCAGACCTGCCTCAAGCAAAAGAAGGTTTTTAAAATCAACAAGGCTCGCTTTTTTCATTGCGGATGACAAAACATCTGCCGCTTTAATAATTTTCTCAGCTGTCAGGCTCTTTTGCTCAACTTGTAAATCGAGCAAATGGGCAATGTTTCTGGCTATGCGCTTAATCAGATCCTCTTGTGAGTCGGATATTTTTTTGGATCGGTATTAAAAAGACATAAAGTGCCCAAAACATAATTGTCTTTGTTAACCACTGGAAACCCGGCATAGGCATGCGGCGCATCGCCCGATTTGATATATGGATGTTCTGCCCAATCAGGGTCTTTATAAAAATCTTCAATTATCAAAGGCTCAACGTCCAACAACACATAGGAACATACGTTCCATTTTGACCTGTCAGACCGGGCGCCAACTTCATAATTCTCATCGACGCCTGAGCCAGCCATTGAACATTGCGACTCACCGTCAAAAAGACTGAATTTCGCTTGCTCAAACCCCGTTAGATCTCGTGCTAGATCACAGTAAATTTGAAATAGATCAGAATTTGGTGCATCAACAAGCCCCGTTTTAATAACAGCTTGCGCTCTGCGTTCCTCGTTGTGGGGTATCGGCGCATCGGCAGTCACCGACGGTTTCGGAATAGTACTTAAAGCCATAAGAGTCGAACACCTTTCCAAGAATTTCAGCAAATCGTTCGCGTCGACCAAATATTGTCAAAAGTCTGCTAATTCCCTATTCACAGGCACGAAACGCCTGTCTTGCTGAAAAAAAAATTGTAAACGCTTACCATCGATTCTGCAACGCTATCGACATCGCACGCCGATCACAGATTTAGTGGGTACAGGCAATGCGTCAGTCATGACCCTCCAAAAGGGAGCACTTTCCTGTTTCAATTTTTATGAGCTGAAAGGTTATTTTGGCATCAACTTTGCTGATATGAAATCCACAAAAGCTAAACAATTGAGCTAAAGGTGGGTTGTCTAGTGTCTAAAGATTTCTTCTTCGTGGGTAATTCACAACTCATTACCAGTATTTTGGCACAATACTGCAACCGTCAAGAACGTCAGCAAATCGGTAAAGCTTGGACGGAAAACAAAGATTTTTACAAAGGTGTTTTCGAATTCGACGGTTCAATTAATAATTTTATAGCCTGCAACATGGGTCTGCTCGGCCGCCCCATCCTCGATTTTAAGTCCCAAAAAATAGCTGCGAATGAGGGTATGTTTAGGCTAGTAGAAATGATTGAAGATGGAAAAGACACAATTGTTGTAATGCTTCGTGGGAATGAATTTGCTGAATTTTGCTTGATCGATAATCCACCAAAATTTGACTTTAGCACTATTTTGTCACCAGCCACTAAGGGTAGGCAATTTGTGCATTCAATAGACTTGGCTGTGTATATCAAAGCACTGACCAATCCGATTTTGGCTACCTCTGTTATGATCAAAAACAAATATCCAAAACGAGAAGTCGTTTATGTCATGCCGCCACCGTTTCCCTGCGACAGTCATCTCCTTAAGCAACATGAATTTGCCAATCTTATTAGAGATTATGGATTAAAGCCGACACAAATTCGTCAAAAGTTATACCAAATGATATCAGAAATACTCTCCGCCGATTTAAAGAAATTGGGCATTAATTGTTTAGCCGCTCCCTCCGAATCTTTGAAAGAAATTGGTGTTCTTAAAAAGGAGTACGCACATGGTGCCATTCATGGCAATGAAAAATTTGGAGCTGCATTAATGAAAAGCCTTCACGCCCATTTTGGAACAAATTGATGAGATAAATAATATGCATCCTTATAGCTTTTACCCTCCCGAAAATTTTTGGAAAACTGGTGTTGCCGAACTCGATTGGGAGGAGCTTTGCCTAAAATCAAAATCCAAGTTCAAACTTGCAACATCCGATAAAATATCTACAGCGGGGTCTTGTTTTGCACAGCACATAGCGTCACATTTGAACGCAGTTGGCCTGAACCATTATATTGAGGAAAAGGCCCCATATTTCATGACTAAGCAGCGACTAGAAGAACTAAATTATAACGTTTTTTCAGCTCGTTACGGCAATATTTACACAGTGAAGCAGTTTCGGCAGTTGATTGAATTCGCCTTCAATGTTAGGCGCCGCTCTACTGTGTTTGCCAAGACCGATTTGGGCTACTTTGATTTGTTAAGGCCACTTATTCAACCCCAAGGGTTTGGGACTTTGCACGACCTTGAATGTGACCGAGAATATCACCTGAATTGCGTTAGGAAAGTCTTCGAAGGCGCTAGTTGTTTCATATTTACTCTCGGTTTAATTGAATATTGGTCGGATCAAAACCACGATGTGGCCTTTCCTATATGCCCTGGCACAAAAATTGGAGTATTTGACCCTAGCAAACATGCATTAAACATCAGTAGTTACACAGAGACTGTTCATGATCTATATTGGTGCATTGATTTTTGTCGCGAAGTAAACCCAAAAATGAACTGGATTTTTACAGTATCACCAGTCGCGTTGGCTGCAACGGCGCAAGACCAGCATGTGCTTCTGGCAACTTCAGCCGCGAAATCGCTTCTCCGAGCTGCCTTAGAAGAAGTTTGCGGCCAAAATATAAATTGCGAATATTTTCCTAGCTTTGAAATA